>NZ_JAHLQF010000002.1 GCF_018918285.1 Clostridium mobile | reverse complement strand
CTATAATACTAAGAGACTACAAAAAAGATTAAACGGCCTAAGCCCAATGGAATTTAGAGCTTTGACCGGTTAGGTCAATTTTTGTTATTTTCACTGTCTACTTGACAGGGTGCAGTTCAAAATGAATTTTACGGTATTTTTATGTGGTAATTATTTCTCTATAGAATGTACTAAAGCTAAGTTAAAGGAATTCTTTTGGGTAAACTACAATCCCTGACACATTAACAAGGCTACCACTTTCAAGTTCTAATGCCATAAATGATTCCTTTGGTACATCAAAAGGAGGCTTTATATCCCATATGCCTGCAGGTTTAAATCCAAATCGCGGATAATATTCATCATGCCCTAGAACAATTACTGACTTAAATTGAAGCTCTTTTGCAATTCTCAGGCTTTCAATGATTAGTTTGCTGCCGATACTCTTATTTCGATGTTGTGGTAGCACCGAAACAGGAGCTAATGCCAACGATTCATACTCCTCTTCATCATTTTTAATAAGAAGTTTTGTAAGCATAATATGTCCCACAATTTCTCCATCAAGTTCTGCAACTAGGGAAAGTTCTGGTACAAATACGTCACTTTTTCTCAATCTTTCAACTAAAAACTGCTCTTTATGATCGCTATACTCAACATCTTCAAATGCTTTTTCTATAATATACTCCGATATCTTATAATCCTTTTCAGTTTCCTGTCTTATGATTATATTCATGTTAAAATGCTCCTTTCTGAAGTTAAATTACATTGATTCTTTTATTAACTTATTAAAATTCTTCCTTTAATATAGAATAATATTTACAATCAACTAATAATCCTGTATTATTTTTTGTAATTTTTCTCAAAGTTCCTTCATATTTCAATCCACATTTCTCCATAACTTTCCCTGAGGCTAAGTTGTTTATATGATGTCTACCAGTTATACGCTCAAATCCAACTTCTTCAAATGCAAATTTAATTACTCTTGAAAAAGCTTCAGTTGTTATACCTCTATTCCAATAATCTTTACTTATACAATATCCAATTTCACAATTCTCTTTATAATTATTAATATTCATAAGGCAAATCGAACCTATTATACTTCCCCTCTCTTTTAACTCTATTCCCCAATTATAGTTTTCATAAGCAATATATTCATCAATCCATATTTCAAGTACTTTTTTTGTTACTTCTATATCTTCATGAATTGTCCATGTTAGATATTTAGTGACATCTGAATCAGATGTCCAATTGTCATATGCATCTCTAGCGTCCTCCTTCCTAAAAGGCCTTAATATAAGCCTTTCAGTTTCTAAGACCTTTGTTCCTAAATGATTTAGCATATGTCTTACCCCCCAATTTTTTATACCTAACGATAATCTCTTTTATCCATCCTAAATCAAATTCACTAAAAATGACTTTACAATATAGATCTAAATATTTTATTTCTTTTTCATTAATACTGTCCAAAGAAAACTTTTTCCAAATATATTATCATCAATGCTTTCTTTCATTTCTCTAAATTCAACTATTTTAAAATAAGTCTCTAAAATACTTTTTATTTTATATTCAGAGAATCCAATTCCTCCATGCATTGAACACTCTCTATAAACATCGTAATCAGATATGTTTGCTCCACCTTTTAAATTAAAACATGTCATACCAAAATATCCTTCTGGTTTTAAATAATTTAAAATGGTTTTTAGATACAGGTTTCTTCTATGAGGTTTTATATGATGGAGACAACCACTATCATATATATAATCAAAACTCTCTGCTTTAGCTTCAAAATTAAATATAGATTCACATAATAAATTTACCTTTATAGATTGCTCTTTTGCTATTTGTTTTCCCCATTCTATAGAAGTTGTCGAAATGTCTAATCCATGAGCTTCAAACCCCTCTTTTGCAAGATAAAAAGAGTTTCTACCATATCCACAACCAATATCAAGTACTTTTCCTTGTTTAAATAGCCCCCTCTTCACATATGAAACAAGATTTTCATCGGGAGCATTTTTAAAAAATGGAATCGGTTTATCCTTATCAGAATAAAACTTATCCCACCATTCACTTTCTCTTCTGTCTAATAGATTGTCCAACATAACAAATACATCATTTTCCGTCCTAATGATTTCTGAATCAATTTTGCTTAACATCATTAATACACCTTACTTTCTATTATTTTTAATATAATCAATCAAAGTGGTATATTTTATTTGTATTACATTTATAAAATCCCATTATATAAAGTAACATTTTCTATAGTTATATTTTTACTATAAAAAGTTTCATTATTACACTGAGTAAAAACATCAACATGATATTTATCATTTTCTTCAAACATTAACGTTTGTCCTTTATCTAACTTAATAGTAATTGGATTTTTATCTATAATGGATTCATAAAAAATATCATTTATTAATTTAATATCCTCTATGGTAAAAGGACCTTTAACTACAACCTTACTTATGCCAACAATCTTGTTATCTCTACTATTAGGAACCATATACTGATTCATAAACTCACGAGATTTCTGATCTTTCATTTGTTGTATTCCAATTTGTAAAGGAATTCCTTGAAAAAAATTAATATAACTATTTTCCCATGGCATTGTTCGAGTAAATATATTAAAAAACCACTTAAACTTTAGAAATTCAGGAGTTGTAATTTCAATATTCCTTTTCTTTAACAAATCATAAACTCTATTAATATTATCTGTATCTAACATAAGGCAAATCATCTCTCTATGCCCTTGGTTATATAATTTAACCCAATCTTCTTTCCATCCTCCACCATCAGGTTTTAAGATATTTATCATCTCAAAATATTCATTTCCAATCCATAAATTTGATGCTTTAAACCCTTTAGTTCCCTTTCCCCACTTAGGCTCATAGGGAAATCCAGAATTTATTATTTGTTCAATAATTTTCGAATTAGATTGGTAAGCCACATCAATATTTATTACAAAGTGATCTAATTTAAACATTTTGCCCCCCCTTATTTACTAAAGAACAATATATAATTATAATTGTAAGACCATATGTATATCACAAGGTTCTAATTCATATAAATCTTTATTTATCTCATTTGTCACTTTTGCACCCATAGCAAAATAAAAATCTACTGTATTTTTAAATGGTGTAGCAGATATATATAGACTTTTAGCATTTAATTCTTTTGCTCTTTTAGATAGCAAATTCACTAAATTTTTACCTATACCATTTTTACGATAGTTATTACTTATATATAACATATCAAGTTTAAGTTGGTCATTATTTCTTCCAATAAATTTGCTTTCTAAAGCCCCTAAACCTACAATTGTTTTATCGTCAAAGGCCCCATATATAGTTCCATTTCTATCATATATACCTTGTAATCTATCAATATATTCATGGAGTTCTTTCAAAATCCAGCCCTCAATATTATAAAATTCATTTACTATTTCAAGTTTATCACCTCTAAAATAATAAACTTCATTTACAATTTCTCTTCTATCAATTTCACCTAATAGTTTAAGTTCTGACCTCTCAAGTAATCTATAGTTCAAAATAATCAACTCACTTTCAAATAAAGTTAAACCTTGATTTTAATACACAATGTTTAATAATTGTGACGTAATTTTATCTTAAATAATCTATTTCCATAGCATTACAAATGTACCTGCGGTGATGAGTAAACCAGCAATTAAAGTTTTTACAGTAAATTGTTCTCCTAATATGAAGAAAGATAATATTAGTGTAAGAACAATGCTAGATTTATCAATTGGCACAACCTGTGATACATTACCAAGAGATATTGCTTTATAATAAAATATCCATGATAAACCTGTTGCTAATCCAGATAGGATTAAAAACGTCCAGTTTTGTTTTGTTAGACTTTTAATTCCACTCTGTGCACCAGTTGCAAATACAATTCCCCATGATAAAAATATAATAACAATTGTACGAATTGCTGTAGCAAGGTTAGAATCCACACCCTTTATACCAATTTTGGCAAGAATTGATGTCAACGCAGCAAATAACGCTGATAATATTGCGAATAACTTCCACATATTTTTAATACCTCCATAATACAATTTAAAATATATAATCTTTTCATCTCACGTATTTCTTCAGAAATCTTGCGAAGAGTAATACATCCAGCGAGTTTATCATCAACTAATGCTATGCTCATTTATGTAGTGCTGCCTTCTTATTTTTTTAGATAAAAAAATTAAAATTAAAATAATGAATAAAATTGTTCCTCCTGCTTCTATAGCTCCAAAAATCATATTCTATTCCCTTCTTCCTACATATACTATATCTACTTTATTTTAATGATTTATCCATTAACCTTCTACATGCAGTACAAATAAATTCTTAACAATTTCAATTATTCATGTACTTATGGGAAAATTAGGTATATATTATATCTATATATAGTATGGCTGTTTTATTGAATTTCTGCAAGTAAAACCATTGCGTTAGTAATTACCCATTGATGTATGTTATATAAAAATACATATATATTTTATATATATTTTTTTTATTTATATTGTTTAAAACTGAAATATGTTAATAGATAAAGAGTTATGCACTGTGATATAATAACCTTGGTGATTAATATGTGCTATGTATATATACTTCAATGTTCAGATGGTACTTTGTATACTGGATGGACTACTGATTTGAATAAAAGAATAGAAACGCACTCTAAGGGTAAGGGGGCTAAATATACCCGTTGTCGATTACCTGTAGAACTTGTTTATTTCGAAGAATTTGAGGACAAGATATCTGCCCAAAAGAGGGAGTATAAAATTAAGCAATTTAGAAGAAATGAAAAGCTTATGTTGATTAAAAACTTTTCCATTAAAAAATAGCCATATGAGATTTTGATATTCTCCAATGGCTATTTTTTTTACTTAGGTATCTCTAAAAATAATTCGTCAGCATACTAGTTATTTCATCTGCCTTATTTTCTTGCTTTTTCTGCTTTTAAAATCTTACCTTTTATGGTTACAGATTTTAAGCCTTCTAATACAACTTTCCCTTTTCCTTCTAGTATATCTATATAGGAAATATTATCTTGTATATCTATTATTCCAATATTATCAGCAGTGATTCCTGGAATGCTTGTAATACCTCCTACAATATCTCCTGGTCTTATCTTTTTCTTTTTACCAGCATTTATGTATATTTTCATAATATCTTTATTTAATTCTCTGCTCTTATCTTTTTTTATTTTTGGTGCAGCTTTTATTTTTTCTAAAAAGGCTTCTTTGGCACTCTCAACCTCATACTCCATAGGCTCCTCTACTTTAGGTATAGAAAATCCTATATACTCTTCTATATCTTTCAAAAATCTATCTTCATATGGTGTTACAAAGGTTATAGCCTTTCCTTCTTTACCAGCACGAGCTGTTCTTCCTGTTCTATGGACGTAGCTTTCCTTCTCCATAGGTAGGTCATAATTGATTATATGAGTTACTTCTTCTACGTCAATGCCTCTAGCCGCTACATCAGTAGCTACTAGGTATATAAATTCTCCTCTTTTAAATCTTTTCATGGCTTCTAGTCTCTCATCTTGCATCATTCCACCATGAATTTTGCCACAGGGATAATTTTTATTTTTAAGTCCATTATACACATTATCGACGTTCTCTTTGGTTCTACAGAATATAATACAGCTGTCTGGATTTTCAGTGATTATTATTTTATTTAAGACTCTAGGCTTATATTTATCCTCAACTTCGTAAAGTATATGTTCTATGTTTCCTTCTGTGACTTCCTCTGGGGTAACCTCTATTGTAATAGGATTTTTCATATATTTTTTACATAGGTTTTCTAATTCTTCTGGTATTGTCGCAGAAAATAACATGGTCACTCGGTTGGAAGGTAACTTATTAATAATCAACTCTACTTGCTCAATAAATCCCATATTGAGCATTTCATCCCCTTCGTCAATAACCAGATATTTAATCTCATCTAATTGTAAAGTCCCTCTATCAATATGGTCTAAAGTTCTTCCTGGAGTTCCTACTACTACATGAGTTCTTTGTTTTAACTCCCTTGATTGAGTGACAAATGACTGCTTCCCAAAGACTGCTGTAGATCTTATTTTTTTAAACCTTCCAATATTAGATATATCCTCCTTTACCTGAATACACAATTCTCTAGTTGGAGTAATTATTAGTATTTGAGGTTTTCCCTTTTCCACTTCCACCTTTTCGCATATGGGAATACCAAAGGAGGCAGTTTTACCGCTTCCTGTTTTTGATTTAACTATTATATCTCTTTCATTTAATGCCTCTGGAATAACTTCCTTTTGCACTTTTGTAGGTTCTTCATAACCTAATTTAACTAAAGCCTTTAATATTTCTTCACTTATATGGAAGTCTTTAAAATTTAATTCTTTCATTAGTTTTACCTCTTTATCATTAGTGTTTTTATTAATATTAGTTATTGCTTATTATTATCATACTCAATGTTACATATTCTAAATATTAGTGGCTAATATTAAACCACTTTCAATAATTCTTCTGTAAGCCACACTACATTTTCTAAATCTAATACCTTATCTTTATATGAGTGTACTAGTGGAATATAATATCCCCCAGGAATTAAGCTCTTATTGCAGAATATTATTCCTGATATATTATACTTTCTAAAGTTATATTCATCGGATAGAGGTACTAGCTTATATTTATATTTTATAACTTCTTTTCCTTTGCCAGATTCCATTAAAACCCTTTCTATATTTTCTGCTAATTTCTCATTCTTTCCATGGGTAATCATAACATTATCCCCTGTTCCTACGCAATCTATATTTATAATTTTTTTATTTTCTAATAAAAATCCGTTGCTTGTCCAATGTTTTTTCATATATGCTGACCCAAGCAATCCCCACTCTTCATTATTAAAAAGCACCAACGCTATTTTATTCTTTTTATGCTTATAATTATCATTGTTGCAAATTTCATTAGCTATATTAAGCAAAGTTACTATTCCTGATGAATTATCATTGTAGTTATTCCTATTTGGAATTAAAATAGTTATAAACCACAAAAATAATATATTATTTATAATATTAAGATTGAAATAATTTAGAATTGAAATTATTACAAAGATCAATATTCCCATGGTAATTTGTCTAGTGTGGCCTGATAGTTTCATAATATAATTCATCCAATGAGGCATAATCCCTGGAGTATCATAATGTGCTGTAAATATAGTTTCTGCCTCATTTACATTTCCAACTACCAAATTTCCTTTTATTACAGTATATTCAAATCCTAAATTTTCAAGTTCATCTTCTACATATTTTAAAAATTTTTTCTTTTGCTTAGGAAAAAATCTTATTCCATAGGTCTTAGTAATATTATCTTTCAAGTCTTCTAAAAATTGTCCCATAATTTACCTCGCACTTTTCTATTAATTTATTAGTATAACATAAGTATGCTAATATAAATTACAAAATTTATGTTATAAAATTTACTCACTAACAATTATAACATTTGTCTTTGCTAAATATTAGTGAATAAAGTAACTATATTTTATGGCCTTTTGTATTAGCTAAGAGAAAAAAACTGGAGATATGTATTTGATATTATTCTTCAATCATAAAAAAATAGCCCTTAGGCTACTTTTTCATCTTCTCCTCTATAAGCTCATTATATCTGTTTAGTGCAGCATTTAATACTTTGCTGGCTGCTACTACCTCTGGATCAATAAGATTACCATTCTTTTTATCTATTAAATATTCTAATTTCTCCCTTAGGATATTAACATCCTTCAATAAATCTTCTACTTCTGACAAATCAGTCACCTCCTAATGTTAGTTTATCCAAATGAAAATTTTTTATATACTAAATGTATTTATTAATCAATCAAAGCATCATTTAAAGGAGGAGAGGTGTTCTTTAACCCCTCCCCTTTTTTTAGTTACTACTTATCTTTTTTCTTTTCAAGAACTTTGTAGTACTCATAAAGAGCCGAGTCTAACATTTGACTTGCTGCAACTACTTCCGGGTCCACTAGGTCTGACTTTTCTTCGATTAATTCATACATGTACTTCCTAAGTGCGTCAATTTTCTTCATAAGTTTTTTAACTTCCATAATACCCCTCCTTTCTTATTTGATACTATCAAAATCGGGATATTATAGTTGTTAAATATATGTATGAATAAAAAAATTTTAGCATATAAATTTATTAATATTTTTTACTATTTGCACAAAAGCAAAACCCTGTAATTTTCTATTACAGGGTTTCTACCTTCTAATTAATTATTTTAAAATACCATTCAAGAACAATCATAACTAAACATTGTGACTGCTTAGCTACTTTTGATGTTACTGAACCAATCATTCTAGTTAATCCTTTTTTAGTGGATTTAGTCATAATTATTATATCATAATTATCTTCTTTAGATTTTTTTAGTATTTCATTTGAAGCATATCCCATAGTAATATATTTTTCAACTTCGTAATCAGTAATTTTTCTTGTAATCAGTCAAGAGAGTGCATACTTCTTTCTGTAACATCCAAGGGTATTAGAACCTTCATTTTTTAAATTTATAATACACCCTTCTATAATACTCTATATTTTAATATACTTCTATACAACAGATTATTTTCCTTTTTATCATATATATGTGAATTTTGTTATAATTAACTTAGCCATTGTATCCACATATTTTTTAATTAAAAAAGAGGCATTTATAATGCCTCTCTTATCTATATATTATTCTTTAAAAGTATCTTTTTCTGGATTAATTTCTTCATTATCTTCACTATTATTCGCATTTGGTTCAAAATATGGTGGTGGAGGAGTTAATAGTGTAATTGGTGATATTCCTGATATTGCTTGATTAAACACTCCCATATTCACTAAGGAAGCAATGGTGTTTTCAGCAGCGTTTTCAAGATTATCTAAATCTCCTACTTTTTTATCTGCCATAGCCTTCACCTCTTTTAGTATTAGGCTATCCATAATAAATCTTTATTATTCTTTTTATTTTATATAAAAAGAACCTTCCTTATGGAGTCAATTCTGTATCTTTAATCACAGTAACTGCTTTAAGTTTAGGTTCTTTCTTATTACTAATATATTATTGACATCAATATAATGTTCCCTATTATTTAAAAACCATATATTAAATAATATCTTTCTTAAGCATCTTCCTTTTGTTTTCAGAATAAAAAAGAAGATTATTGCTCTTCTTTTTCAATTTTTATTTCTTTAGTATTTTCTTTTTCCTCAACTTTATCAATTAAATGGCTAAAATCAGTTGGTGTTTTACCTTTGCCTCTGTTATTTTTACGTCCCAAGTTAATCACCTCTCTGCTATATTATACCACTATATGATTTCTATATGTATTTGTTTATTATATATAATGCAGAAAAACACTATATTTTTTAAATATCCAGCAAATATACTTACATTTTTTTAAGCTTTAGTGTTTATATAATTCAACTTTGCATTATTATCTATTTTCATATTACTATCCTTAGTATGAATTTTATCAAATTTAAGTTTATCTTCTATTTTATTTTTTATATATTGATTCATGGTTCTTTGAGATTTGCTCTCTTCATTAGGATTACTATATATTTTTATTTTTTTAATTTTATTCTTATTATTTCTATTCTTATTTATACGAATAGCTTCAGCTTCTTTAATTCCTATAGCTATAGACTTTTTAACTTCATTATTTGCTTCCTCTAACATCTCAATACCAGCTTTTAATATGAGTTTATTTATATCATCCTCTTTATTGTCTTCATTAAAATTCCTATTAACTTTTAACGTATTTTTATTTACTTTTAAAGCCCTAAAATGTAGCACCTTGTAATTTGCTGAGACTAAATTATATAAAGAAGGTGATATTGGTCCTTGTATAGAATACTCTTCTTTATTTTTATCGTAAAGTAGAGATACTTTAGACTCTAGACTTTTTTCTATTAGTTTTTTTGATTCCATTTCCATTTTTCCAATTTGTTCTTTATATATGTATTCCACTTTTTCTCCTTGGTAATTATTATTAGTTTGATTTATTTGTTTTTCTACTTTTATTTTCTTGTCCTTCAAATATTGTAGTACATAGTTTTCTTGTGTATTAGCATTTAATCCTAATGGTATATTCATAAGAAAACCTCCTATAAAAAATCTTATTTCTTTTTTCTTATTTTCGTCTTGTTTTTTTTCTTCTTTAGCACAATTTTTTCCAGCATAACCCCACAATGTAATTTCTTCAAGCTTTTATTCTACAACTTTAATAATCACCCACCAGCTAAGCTGGTGGTATTTCTTTAATCCTATAAGAGCCTATATATTCTCCTATTTCCTTTTTTATTCCTTTCTTACGAGAATAATGTGGCTTAACCATTACATTAATATTCATCTTCAAAAATCATATTGTTATCAGAGTCATATACTTTAATACTCTTGAAATTCCAATCTTTCTTATCATCTGACATCCAAGTAAATAAAAATAAATCATCATAAAATTCTGTTTGTGTAAAAATCTTTCCATTATCTAAAGTAATTTCGATTCTTTTCACCTTATCATCATTTATAATACCGTAAAGTTTATAATACGTTCTAGACATGTCCCAAGTATAATCTATAGCTTTACTCTTATCATTTTCAAATCCAGTTACCTGGCTCCCAAATCCCCAAAGGAAAAATAATTCTCTATTCACTGTATTACAGGAGACCCATTTGTCATATTTACCAAGTATATATTTACCTTCACCAAAATCTTCTACATGTACCACTTCTGATGGACCGTAGTGTATACTACGCTCAGAGTGTTCATGAGCTGATAATGGACTTAAATAAAGACCTGACCCCATAAGAAATAAAAAGAATAAAATTATTAGAACAATAATATTTCTCACAACTTTTTTAGACCTACTCATTGTTATCACCTACTTGTAGAGGAATTTCTACTTTGTATTTTCTATTATAGCTATCATAATTTATAATCAATGTGTCTGCTTCCTTTGAAAAGTTGGTAGCTGTCCATATGCATTTGGATTTTATTCTACCACCACCGCCACCTGATCCAGTGATATATGTGTTTCCTAGATTATCAGTTATATCCCCAATTGTACCAAGGCTCCATCCAGTTCTCCAAAACTTGGTATTGTAATACTCGTAAAAAATATTCATATTTCCATTTTTGTCATAAATAACATTTGTAAAATTAATAATTCTATCATCCAGTTTAACCTTTTCATCTAAATCGATTCTATAAACTATATTTGACTTTGGAATGTTATTAATGGGATTATTATCAAATAAAGTAATTATAAGATGAGCTCCTATAATATAGACATTAAATATTACAAATAAGACAACCATTACATTTGTTATCTTCCATATCCAACCAAGAAATGGATTGTGTTGTTTATTAAGTTCAATTCCAATTTTCTTAGCATCTCCCATATCATTTATAGATAACTGTTCCGCTGTTTCTTGATCATATCCCTGTTCAGTATAATAATCTATTTTCTCTAATATGTGGCACTCAAGCTCAAATTTGATATCACCTCTGTCAAAAGGAAATTTAATACATGACAAGACCTCTTCTAAAAACTTTTCTTTTTTAGGCGAAGGCATTTGATTCACCGCCTATTACTTTATTAACAGACATAGAAAACACTTCCCATTTTTTCTTTTCCTCTACAAGTTGTTTTTTCCCATTTTTAGTTATCTGATAATATCTTCTATCTTTACCTGTATCTCCTTTAGCTATATACGATTTTACATATCCGCTATTTTCAAGTTTGTGTAAAACAGGATACAGCGTACCTTCCTTGAATTGGAAAGCTTTATCCGAACGCAACTCAAGTTCCTTTATTATCTCATACCCATATCTATCAGTTTCTTCTAGTAAAGACAGCAATAGCAAAATAGTACTTCCACCAATTAAACCTTTATCCATTTTCATATGAATACCTCCAATAATTATACCTTGACCATCTAAGTATAATTATACTTAGATGGTCAAGGTATGTCAAATACATTATATAACTAAACTTTATTTCATAACTTAATACAAAAAAGGACTGTATTTCTACAGTCCTTAATTCCGCTGGTCTGGGTAACTGGACTTGAACCAGCGACCTCATGCACCCCATACATGCGCGCTACCATCTGCGCCATACCCAGATAATACTAATATTATAACATAATTATACATAAAATCAATATACCTTCCTTTTAGCTATATTTTTCATTTGTACTCTGTTTTCATGACAATTTAAAGTGGAAAGCTTTCAGTTTAGAGTAATTTATTATTACTTTAAACCTTGGCTCTCCACTAATAAATATTTTACTGTAAAACACTATAAAGAGACACCCCTAAAGGATAATGCAAATTAGTCCGCCACTACCTTCATTTATGATTTTCTGAAGGGTTCTTTGAATCTTTGTTTGAACATCTTCTGGCATCTTATATAATTTATTTTGAAGTCCTTCTTTAACTAATACTTCTAGAGATTTACCAAATATGTTACTTTGCCATAGCTTTGAAGGGTCATTTTCAAATTGTTCTAATAATGATTTTACTAACTCTTCAGTTTCCCTTTCACTTCCCATTATAGGCGATATTTCTGTTTGTATATCTGCCTTTATGAAGTGTAATGATGGAGCGCTGGCCTTTAGCTTTACACCATATCTACTTCCATGCTTAACTATTTCTGGCTCTTCTAATCTCATTTCTGTAAGTTGAGGAGCTACTAATCCATATCCAGTATCCTTTACATCTTGTAGAGCTTGAGATATCTTATCAAATTCAACCTTAGCCCTATGCATCTCATTCATTATTGACATTAATTCATTTTCATTGTTAATTTCTCTATCGCAAACCTCTCCTAAAATCTTATAGAACAACCCTGGTTTTGGCGCTAAATTAACTCTTGCTGTTCCTTCACCCATGTTAACTTCACTTAGGTCCGAAGCTCCTAGAAATTCAAACTCCTTAAATCCATCTAGAGTTTTCCCAATATCCCTAACTTTATATATGTTTTTGCACATATCTTTAACCAGATTCATAAAATTAATTTTTAGCCAATGCTCGCCTTTTAATTTTTCTATCCATTCTGGCATATCTATGTTAACTTCTTTAACTGGGAATTCTTTAAGTACTCTGTTAAATACATGAGTTACATCTTCTGTCTTCATGTTTAATATGTCCATTATCTGAACAGGAACGTCGTACTTAGCTTCTAATTCCTTTCTTAGTTCTATTGTTTCAGGCTCGTATGCATGTCTAGTATTTAAAACTATTATGAATGGCTTGTTTATTGCCTTAAGTTCATTAACTACTCTTTCCTCTGCCTCTAAGTAGTCTTCTCTTGAAATGTCTGTTATTGAACCATCAGTAGTTACAAGTAACCCTATAGTTGAATGTTCATTTATAACTTTTTTAGTACCTATCTCTGCTGCCTCTTCAAAGGGAATTTCATAGTCATACCATGGTGTTGTAACCATCTTAGATTTTTCTCCATCCATATGACCAGAAGCTCCTTTTACTATATATCCTACACAATCTACCATTCTAACCTTAAATTTTGCTCCCTCTTTGAGCTTTATTTCAACAGCTTCATTTGGCACAAATTTTGGTTCTGTAGTGTGTATGGATTTCCCTGACGAACTTTGTGGTAACTCATCCTGAGCTCTTTTCTTTTTGAATTCATTATCCATATTGGGTAATACCATAAGCTCCATAAATTTTTTAATAAATGTAGATTTACCAGTTCTAACAGGGCCCACTACGCCGACATAAATGTCCCCTTGGGTTCTTTCCGCTATATCTTTGTATATATCAAAATTTTCCAAGCTATTATACCCTCCCATAAATATAATATTAACACTATATATATATTTATAAGGCCCTACAAATATAACTATTTAAATAAAAATCTCAAGTATTTTTATCCATTGGTAGCTGAAATTTTCTTAGATTTAAATAAAAAAAGTTTGTTCTAAAAAAAGAACAAACTCCTCTTATGCTTTTTCACTTTTTAATTTCCACTAGAGTAATTAGTAAATTTCACTCTTTTTATCCCTAGTCATCAATTCATATACACCGTATTTAGGATCTTTTCCTTCGAATAAAACTTTATATAGAACATCAGTTATAGGCATAGAAACATCTAACTCTTTCTTCAGTTCATAGAAAGCCTTGCAAGCTTTTATTCCTTCTACTACCATTCCTACTTCTTCTATGGCTTCTTCCATGGAATAGCCTTTACCAATTAGTATTCCAGCCCTTCTATTTCTACTGTGCATACTTGTACAAGTAACAATTAAATCTCCCATACCTGTTAACCCAGAAAAGGTTTCTCTTTTGCCCCCTAGTTTTTCCCCTATCCTTATAATCTCATTCATACCTCTAGTCATTAAAGCTGCCTTCGTATTATCACCATAACCTATACCATCTGAAATCCCTGCTGCTAGGGCTATAATATTTTTTACAGCCCCTCCAATTTCAACACCAATTAAATCTTCATTAGTATATACTCTAAATTTACTAGTCATAAATATTTCTTGTACTTCTTCTGCATACTTCATATCCTCTGAGGAAACTACCACTGTTGTAGGAATATCTAGACCTACTTCTTCAGCATGGCTCGGTCCTGATAGTACTACAACATGATTTTTAGGTAGCTCTTCTTGTATAACTTGAGATAATCTTTTTCCAGTATGCTCTTCAATTCCTTTAGATACGTTTATAATTATTACATCTTCATTTATGTAAGATTTTAAACTTTTACTAACTTCTCTAACTGCATTAGATGGTACAGATAAAACTAAATACTTGCTTCCATCAATAGCCTCTTCAATATTATTATAAGCTGTCACATTGGAAGGAATTATAACATGGGGTAAGTACTTCATATTTTCTCTTTTAACATTTATATCTTCTATTACATTGTTATTTCTATCGTATATTCTTACATCTAGGCCTTTTTTACCTAACATAACACCTAAAGCTGTACCGAAGCTTCCACCACCGATGAAAGTAATATTACAACTCATAGCTATTCTTTCCTTTCTCTAAACTCCATTTTAATACCAGTTCCTTCAAAATCAAAACTATCCCTTAGCTGATTTTCTAAATATCTTTCATAAGAGAAATGTAATGCCTGTGGGTTATTTACAAAGAAAACAAAGGTTGGCGCCTTTACACCAATTTGTGTTACATAGAATATTTTTAATCTTGTAGTCCCTACCACAGGTGGTTCCTTCATCATTATTGCCTTACCTATTACATCATTTAATACACCAGTTTTTATTCTCTTATTGTAGTTATCATAGCATTTTTTTGATAATTCTAGTACTTTATGCACCCTTTGGCCACTTAGAGCTGATATAAATAGGTATGGAGCATAACTCATAAAACTCAACTCTGATTGTAAATCTTTTTTAAACTTACTCATGGTGTTAGTTTCTTTTTCAATCAAGTCCCACTTATTTACCAATACCATAATAGCCTTACTCATCTCGTGAGCATATCCTATTATTTTTTTATCTTGTTCGCTGATACCTTGTTCTGCATCTATCATTAGTATACATACGTCTGCTCTTTCAATCGCTGTATATGTTCTGATAACACTATATCTTTCTATTTCATCTTTAATTTTACTTCTTCTTCTAATACCTGCTGTATCTATAAGTATGAACTTTCCTTCATCTGTTTCCAAGTAACTATCTATAGCATCTCTTGTAGTTCCTGGAATGTCACTTACTATATTTCTGTCCTCTCCAAGCAATTTATTTATTAAAGAAGACTTTCCTACATTTGGTCTTCCAACGAAGGCTATTCTTACATATTCATCATTTTCGTCCTCTTCAATTATCTGATCGAAATGCTCAACTACTCTATCTAGCATATCTCCGAGTCCTAATCCTTGAGAGGCAGATATAGTTATTGGATCACCTATACCTAAATTGTAAAATTCATAAGCATTATCTTCTTCTGATAATCTATCTACTTTGTTTACAACCAAAACTATAGGCTTATCGCTTCTTCTTAACATTTGAGCTACTTCATAATCTGCTGGCGCTAAACCATTTTTTCCATCTACTATGAACATTATTACGTCAGCTGTTTCTATGGCTATTTGCGCCTGTCTTCTCATCTGTGCTAGTATGATATCATCACTACTAGGCTCAATTCCACCTGTATCAATCATAGTAAAATTATACTTTAACCATTCCGCTTCTGCGTAAATTCTATCTCTAGTTACACCTGGAGTATCTTCAACTATTGATATTCTCTTTCCTGCTAATTTATTAAATAATGTAGACTTTCCTACATTTGGTCTTCCAACTATAGCAACTATAGGTTTTGCCATTATTACTCCTCCTTACCGTACTCATTTAGATTTTCTATTAAATCTTCTCCTGTATATTCGCATACAATAACTTTTCTACCGTAGTAGTTTTCTAAATCCTTTAATGTGATATCGTCCAGAAACACGTCATCACCTGCTCTTAACATATTTCTAGGTATAAATATGTAATCCCCTACCTGGTTTTTATCTAAGGCTTCCATTATGTCCTTGCCCGTAATTAAACCGGCTACAGTTATAGTTTCACCAAAAAAGTTATTTATAACTTTAATTACATCTATTTTTATATTACTATTGTTTTCTTCAATTTTATCTTTGCATTTTTTAAGTTCGTTATAGGCTAATGCTCCAGTGATAAAAGTGAACTTTCCTTTTATATTTTTCCTCAAATTTGGTATGTTATCCTCTATATTATCTCTAAATATTCTTATCATACCTACTCCATCTTCTAACTGTTCATAGCCTTCATAAAAATCACTTTCTGGCAAATCTGCCTCTGATAAAACATAGAATTCATCAGACAGCCTTACAAAGGGGCTATTTATCTCTTTTTTATATCTATCTTGGAGTTTTAATACTTGATTTATCTCTTTTAATGCCCTTTCTTTATTAAATAAGTTCATATTAAAGAGCCCTTCTCTATACTTAGTTACTCCCACTGGAACTACTGCCACATTTTGTACACTTGGATATAGTTTATATAAATCCTCTAAGGTTCTAACCAATTCTTCACCATCATTTACTCCTGGGCAGAGCACTATTTGACAATTTATTATTATACCAGCACTACTAAGTTTTTTAAGTCTTTCATAAATATTTCCTGCAAATCTATTATGGAGCATCTTTTGCCTTAATTCAGGATTAGTTGTATGTACAGAAACATTTATAGGACTTATTCTATATTTTATTATTCTATCAATGTCCTCATCTTTCATGTTTGTCAATGTAACAAAATTACCTTGTAAAAATGAAAGTCTTGAATCATCATCCTTAAAATATAAAGATTCTCTCATACCTTTAGGTAATTGATCTATAAAACAAAAAATACATTTATTTTGGCAACTCTTTGCCTCATCCATTATGGATTTTTCAAATTCCACACCTAAATCTTCATGATATTCTTTTTCAATTTCTATTTCCCAAACTTCTCCGTGGCTTTTTTCTACTTCTACTAAGATGTATTCATCTGCCATTAAAAACCTATAATCTATAATATCATTAACAGCATTCCCATTAATGGTCATTAACACATCTCCTGGCTCAATTCCTACTTCTTCTCCTATGCTATTTGGTAATACTTCACATATTTTATTTTTCATTTACCTAACCCTGCCTTTGCTTTAAGCATCTTTTTTAAGATACCTATATGTAACACTAGTAATATTACATTAATCTTCTTATTTAGTCAATTCTTATGATTAAAAAGAGACTGTCTATTAATATGTACAGTCTCTTATAAACTATTCATTTAAATCTTTTAATTCACCTGTAACTAGGTATATTGTCCATTCACAAATATTTGTCACATGGTCTGCTATTCTCTCTAAATATTTGCATACAAATAAAAATTGTGTAGCTTGATTTATAGTGCTATTATCCTTTGTCATTATTGGAATCATTTCTTTAAATACATCCCTATAGATTTCATCAATTTTATCATCTTTTTTGCAAACTAAATAGGATTTTTCCACGTCTCCTTCTACATATGCATCTAGGGCTTCTTTAATCATTTCCTTTGCGATATCTGCCATCTTTGGTATATCAACTAATGGCTTTATAAATTTTTCATCTTTCAATCTTATAGCAATTTTTGCAATATCTACAGCGTGATCTGCCATTCTTTCTAAGTCCGTTACAATTTTAGTGGCTGTAAATATCATCCTTAAATCCTTAGCTAATGGTTGTTCCCTTGCAATTAATTTTATACATTTGTCTTCTATTTCCTTTTCTAGATTATCCACTAAGTCATCATTTTTTATTATTTGCTCTGCTAATTCATATCTTTGTTCTATTAAAGCTTCAATACATCCATGAATTTGTTTCTCAACAATACTGCCCATCCTTAAAATGTAATTGTGCAACTCTTGAAGATGAAGATCAAAATTACCTCTTACCAACTCAATCACCTCTTTTTTTATTATCCAAATCTTCCTGTTATATAATCCTCTGTTCTTTTGTCCTTCGGTTTATAGAATATATCTTCTGTTTTTCCAAACTCCACTACTTCTCCATTTAAAAAGAATGCTGTGTAATCTGATACTCTTCCTGCCTGTTGCATATTATGAGTTACAACAATAACTGTATATTTTTCTTTTAAACTACCCATTAACTCCTCTACTTTTAAAGTTGATATAGGGTCTAAGGCTGAAGTAGGTTCATCCATCAGTAATATTTCTGGCTCTACTGCTAATGTTCTTCCTATACATAACCTTTGTTGTTGACCTCCTGAAAGCCCTAGAGCACTTTTCTTTAATCTATCTTTAACTTCATCCCAAAGGGCTGCACCCCTCAAACTTTTTTCTACTATTTCATCTAGCGTAGCTTTATTTTTTATACCGTGTACTCTTGGACCATAAGCTACATTATCATAAATAGACATAGGAAATGGATTAGGTTTTTGGAATACTATTCCTATGATTTTTCTTAATTCAATTTCATCAAATTCTTTATAGACATCCTTACCATTAAAGAGAACATTGCCTTCAATTCTTACTCCTTTAATTAAATCATTCATCCTATTTACAGTCCTTAAAAACGTTGATTTACCACAACCTGAAGGGCCAATAAGAGCTGTAACTGCGTTTTTTTCTATATTTAAGTTTATTTTCTTTAATGCTTGAACATTTCCATAATATAAATCTAAATCCTTAACTTCTATTATAGACATGCTTTCCCCCTCCTTATCTAGTTCCTGAATATCGTTTATATATTTTATTTCCTATTACTCTTGCCAATATATTGAATAATAATACCATTATTATTAATACTGCTGAAGAAGCATCTCCTATTTTAGTTGCATCGGGTATCATTCCTTCAGAGTTTACTTGCCATATATACACAGCCAACGTCTCAGCTGGCCTTAACAAGCTAAATGGTGATGATTTTGAAAATAAATTACTTGGAGAAAAAGATAATGGTGGAGCACTCATACCTGATGTATATAGAAGTGCTGCCGCTTCTCCAAATATTCTTCCTCCGGCCAATATTATTCCTGTTAAAATTTGAGGCATAGCTGTTGGTAATACAACCTTCCATATGGTCTGCCATCTTGTAGCTCCCAATCCTAAGCTAGCTTCTTTTATTCCTTTTGAAGCTTCTCTTACTGCATTTTCACATACTCTAGTTAGAGATGGTAAATTAATTATACCTAAGGCCAAAGCACCTGATAATAAAGTGAAACCCCATCCTGTTAGTTTTACAAAAACCAATAACCCAAATAGACCTACAACAATGGAGGGCAATGATGCCATAGCTTCTATGCATAATCTAATTATATTAAGGAACTTCCCTTCCTTTGCATATTCAGCTAAATAAATACCTGCTCCCACTCCGAAAGGTATGGTAATTATTAAAGACACAATTAACATATAAAAAGAGTTAAACAACTGAGGTCCTATTCCTCCTCCTGCTTCTCCAACCTTAGGCTCGCCAAATAAAAAACTTGGAGTTAAATGTCTTACTCCCCTAAATAGTATATAGCCGATTAATAGCACTAATAAAAGTAGTACTAATGAGGATATTATATAAGTTATAATTGTAAAAACTCTATCTTTTTTTCTTTCAGTCATTATTTAATCTCACCTCTTAAACCTATAGCTCTTATTATTAGAATGAATATAAATGAAACGATTAAAAGAACTAATGCTAGAGACCATAGCGCGTCATTCCACTGTGTTCCTGATATGGTGTTTGCCATATCCATAGTCAATACTGAAGTTAATGTAGTCGTAGGACTTAACAAGCTATTTGGAAGCTTTATTGTATTACCTATAACCATTTGTACTGCTAATGCTTCCCCAAAAGCTCTTGCTATTCCTAATACTATTGCTGTTAATATACCCCCCTTAGCTGAAGGTATGGCAACTTTACTTACTGTTTGCCATCTAGTTGCTCCTAATCCATAGGAAGCTTCTAAATAATCCTTAGGAATTGATTTAAGTGCATCTACAGATAAACTAGCTATTGTAGGCAATATCATAATACTTAATACCAAAATACCTGCCAGCAAGCTAAATCCTATTCCACCAAATACGCTTTTTAAAAATGGCAATAGCACCGTTATTCCTAACCATCCATATACAACTGAAGGTATTCCTACAAACAATTCCAATGCTGGTTTCAACACATTATTACCGAACTTGGGAGATATATAGTTTATAAATACTGCTAAAGCTATGCTTATAGGTGCACTTATTATTACTGCTCCAATTGATACTAAAGTTGAACCAACTATAAATATCAATGTACCAAACTGCGGAGTATCTGCCTCTGGCGACCACTTTGATGAAAAAATAAACTTACTTATTGGATAGTCCCATTTAGTAAATGTATTAATACCTTTCCATGCAATGAATCCTATTATAGTTAAAGTAAGTACTACAATTAAAGCACCACATAGTATAGTAAATCCTCTTCCTAAATATTCAGTTTTCATACGCTTCCAAAACTTTTTATTCATACTATCTTCCTTCTTCATTATTGTAGTAAGGCTGGCATAGATTTAGCCAGCCCTTTTGGGTATAATTATTTAAAATCTCCTATTGGAATATATCCTAACTTTTCTACTAATGCTTTATTTTCATCACTCATAACATATTCTATAAATGATTTAGTTAAACCAGTTGCTTCTCCTTTTGTGTACATATGTTCATAGGACCAGAAAGGATATTTTTTGCTTACGATATTTTCCTTTGAAGCTTCCACTCCATCAATCTTTACTAATTTTAAATCGCTTCTCTTTTCTTCTGTTAAATAGGATAATGCAAGATAGCTTATTGATCCCGGAGTACTTGTTACTGTTTTTTCTACGCTACCGCTGGAGTCTTGAATTGTACCTAATCCTTCTTTTTCACTCTTACCATTCATAATAGTATCTACAAATGTAGCTCTTGTACCTGATGAAGCTGGTCTATTTACTACATTGATCGGTAAATCTTGCCCTCCAACATCCTTCCAGTTTGTAATTTCTCCTGTGAATATTTTTTGAAGCTGTTCCTTTGATAAAGAATCCACTTTTACATCTTTGTTAACTACTATAGAAAATCCTATAGCACAAACTTTATGATCAACTAATTCTTTTAATTTTTCTTTGTCTTTTATTTTTGATTCTGCAGTTACGTCAGAGTTTCCTATTTCCACTGAACCCTCTATTACCTGGTTTATACCAGTACCACTTCCTCCACCTTGAACATTTATTATAGAATCAGGATTTTTTGCTCTATAGTTTTTTGCTGATTCCTGTACTAATGGTTGAAGTGCTGTTGAGCCTACAGCTGTTATGGTTCCTGATAATGTATTCTTATTTTCATTTTTACCTTCTCCTCCACCACATGCTGCTAATACCCCTGTCATTAAAGTTAATGACAATGCTGCTGCTAAAGTTCTTAATGATTTTTTATTCATTTAAGTACCCTCCATTCAAAACTGTTTATTTGTCTTGTTGTATTTATCATATTATATGGACGTTAAACAAATATTATAGGTGTGTTAAATTTAATTTACATGAATAAAAAAAGGAATTTTGGTTACCCAAGATTCCTTTTAAAATTATTTATATTTAATTCTAAGCCCTTACTATTGGTATAGTAACTATAAATTTGCTTCCCTTACCTACTTCACTTTCTACATCTATTCTTCCATTAAAGGAAAGGACGATATGCTTTACAATGGCTAATCCTAGCCCCGTACCACCTTCTGCCCTACTACGAGCTTTATCCACTCTATAAAATCTTTCAAATATTCTTCCTATATCTTCTTTTGGTATACCTACTCCAGTATCTTTTATAGTTATTACTAAATCCTTATCTTTTAATTCTTTTTTTATTAAAACTTTTGCATTGTCTTCTGTATATTTTATCCCATTATCCACTAAATTTAATATTATTTGTTTAAATCTATCCGTATCTCCATATATTCTAGGGCACTTGTCTCCCTCTATATTTAAAGATATGTTTTTCTTCTTCGCATAACTACTAACTAAATGGCATACATCCTCTACTACCTTATCAACGTCAATCAATTCTTGTTTAGCATCTTTGTTATTTTCAATATGGGATAAAGCTAAGATATCATTTATTAACCTAGTCAGCCTTTCAGCTTCATCGTTAATAATATTTAAAAATTTTTCTTTATTCGCTGAATCCTCAACATACCTTAAGGTCTCTGCAAAACCCTTTATAGAAGTAAGAGGAGTCTTTAGTTCATGAGATACATTAGCAACAAACTGAGATCTCATGTTTTCCAACCTTTTTATATCTGTTACATCTTGAACAACTGCAACAGTTCCTATTAATTGTCTGCCATTATTAATGTCCGCTGTTCTTATTCTTAAATCCCTTTCTTTAGGACTTAAGATTTTTATTTCTCTATATTCATCATATTCATCTACAGTATTTTTTAAAATATCCTCTAATTCAAAGCTCCTTACATAGTCTAATAAATTGCAACCTATTATATCCTTATCGATACCAAATATTTTATTTGCATAAGGATTTATCATTATTACTCTAAAGTTCTTATCTACGGCAATAACCCCACTGTCCATACTAGTTAATATTGCTTCTAGTTTGTTTTGCTTATCAATTACATCATTTATATTTAACTGTAACTTGTCAGCCATCTTATTAAAAGTCCTAGATAACTGACCTATTTCATCCTTTGAATATATATTAACTCTTCTATCTAATTCTCCTGCAGTTATTCTTGATGTTATAAATTCTAAATCCTTTATAGGTTTTACAAAACCCATGGAAAATTTTGAGGAAAAAAATATAGATATAATAATAGATATTAATATTATCATTATGTAGTATTTTCCATATTCTTTTTCAAAGCCAGATACTATTTTCATACCTATAGCACTTCTTACCACATATCCATCATTAAATAAAGTAGTAAAATACATACTATCTATTTTTGTAGAATCACTATGTCTTATTGCATACCTACTTCCGTTAGTTCTTGCTAAAATTATCTCTTCTCTATTATTGTGATTCTCCATAGTATTTGAATCCATTTTAGAGTCTCCAACAACTACACCATTTCTATCTATTATAGTAACTCTTATTTCATTTCCATTAAAACTTTTTTTAATAACACTGTCTAACTCTTCTTTTTCTGCATTTTCTAATATATTTATAACTAATTGATTGTTAGCTTTTAACATCTTTTTAGTGTTTTCAGTGTTTTGGTAGTTAACAATTATTATAAAAGAAGTTACCACAATGGTTAAGCTAAAGAGCAGTGTTAAGAACATATATAACATGAATTTTTTTTTCATTTTATCACCCTGCAAACTATTCTGAATAATTAAATCTATAGCCTACTCCTCTTATAGTTTCTATATATCTAGGATTTTTATCATCCTCTTCAATTTTTTGTCTTAAATGCCTTATATGGACGTCCACCGTTCTAGTTTCTCCAATATATTCATAACCCCATATTTTATCCAACAAAAAATCTCTAGTTAAAACTCTGCCTTTATTTTTTATAAAAGTCTCTAACAATTCATATTCTTTCAATGTTAAGTCTATCTTCTCTCCTTCTTTCAAAACCTCATGCTTTTCAAAATCTATTATTATATTGCCAAAATTAAAGTTATTATTTTCTATTGATGATATACCCGTTCTTCTTAATAGAGCTTTTACTCTTGCTACTAATTCCCTTATAGAAAAAGGTTTAGTTATATAGTCATCAGCACCTAGCTCTAACCCTAATACTTTATCTAATTCTTCTCCCTTTGCGGTAATCATTATTATAGGAGTAGTTGATATTGAATTGTTCATTCTTATTGATTTACACACATCATATCCATCCATACCTGGTAGCATTACATCTAGTAATATTAAATTAGGTTTTTCAGCCTTTGCAACATTATAGGCATCCTTACCATTGTCTGAACAAATAACATTGTATCCTAGATTTTCTAAATTAAATTTAAGCAATTCTCTTATATTTTCTTCATCATCTACAACTAAAATCTTCTCATCAGCCATAATAAACCTCCAAAACTATTATAGTCATTGGTTTTTAACTATTTGTTTTTTAACTATATTGTAACATCTTTTCAAATAAAGTTAATTTAAATTCCATATATTTAACATTATTTAATGTATATTTAACATAAAAATGGTTTTACGACTATCATAAAACCATTTCAAATCATTATTTATTAGAAATCAATCTTTTAATTTCATCTATAAAAGTGTTTACATCTGTAAACTGTCTATAAACTGAGGCAAATCTAACATAAGATACTTCGTCAATTTTTTTTAAATTATCCATTATCATTTCCCCTATGTATTCAGAGCTTACTTCTGTTAACATTTGATTGTTAATATTCTTTTCTACCTCATCAGCTATATTTTCAATTTGATTTCTTGAAACTGGTCTCTTTTCACAAGCTTTAATGATTCCATTAATCATCTTGGTTCTATCAAAGTATTCTCTGCTCATATTCTTTTTGATAACCAACACCGGTATATTTTCTATCTGTTCATAGGTTGTATATCTTTTATTGCATTTTAAACATTCTCTTCTTCTCCTTATTGATACATTCTCTTCCGTAGCTCTTGAATCTACAACTTTGCTTTCTGTATATCCACAAAATGGACATTTCATATATTCTCCCGCCTTTTTCCTTATTAGTTATATAATAATATATTATACAGCTTTTTTTCTATATTTTCACTAAGGTTTATCAATAAAATATTCTTCTCCATCTACTAATATCACATCCACACCTATTTTCTTTATTTTTTCCCAGGGTATTTCAATATCATTATTCTTTCCAAACCAAGATATTTTTTGAGATGGAATTATAATTGATATTATTTTACTATTTATTACATCTATTTTAAAGTCTCTCATATATCCTAACTTAGCCCCTGAATTAATATCTATAATCTCCATAGTTCTTATATTGTTAATAGAATGATATGTTAACTCCATTTTTCATCCCCCTTTTATTTTATACTATATTTTATGTTTTTTAGAATATTATATAACTAAATTTATAAAACAAAAGAAGAGGCTACAAATATAGATTAAGTTAGCCTCTTTTTTAGTTTTACCTATTAAATTTTTATACGTATTTTTTCATGTGCTTTAAAGCTGTTTTTTCCAGTCTAGATACCTGTGCTTGAGATATTCCTATTTCTTCTGCTACTTCCATTTGAGTTCTGCCATCAAAAAATCTTAAAGTTAATATTAATTTTTCTCTATCATTTAATTTTTTCATGGCTTCTTTAATAGCTATATTCTCAAGCCAACTATCGTCTAAGTTTTTACTATCACTTATTTGATCCATAACAAAGATTGCATCTCCCCCATCGTTATAAATAGGCTCAAAAAGAGACACAGGATCTTGTATGGCATCTAGTGCAAAAACCACTTCTTCCCTTGGAATTTCCAACTCTTTAGCAATTTCAGCTACCGTAGGCTCCTTGTTATTTTCAGCAATTAATCTATCCCTAACTTGTAGAGCTTTATAAGCAATGTCTCTAAGCGATCTACTAACTCTAATGGAGTTATTATCCCTTAAATACCTTCTTATTTCGCCTATAATCATAGGAACAGCATATGTCGAGAATTTTACATTCTGACTTAAATCAAAGTTATCTATGGCTTTAATAAGCCCAATACAGCCTACTTGGAATAAATCGTCAACATTCTCTCCTCTATTGTTAAATCTTTGTATAACACTTAAAACTAATCTTAAATTGCTTTTAATAAAAGTTTCTCTAGCTTCATTATCTCCGGTATCACGCATTAATTTCAGTAATCTAATCATTTCTTTTTCTTTTAAAACCGGTAATTTAGATGTATTTACTCCACAAATCTCAACTTTGTTTATCATCATATGTAATCAGCCCCTTCTATATTGTTGCATTTTAATTATCTCCTTTGAAGCTGATTTTTATACACGAACAAGCCTTATAACATTTTATTAATTTCTTTTTTAAGTCTTTTTATAATTCTTTTTTCTAATCTTGAAATATAGGATTGGGATATTCCTAGCATATCTGCCACTTCTTTTTGAGTTTTCTCATTATGCCCCCCTAATCCAAATCTTAAATTTACTATTTCTTTTTCTCTATTAGTTAGTTTTCCCATAGCTATAAAAAGCAGTTGTTTATCAACCTCATCTTCGATTAAATTATAAACCACATCATTTTCTGTTCCCAATATATCTGATAATAAAAGTTCATTTCCATCCCAATCTACATTTAATGGTTCATAGAAAGATATTTCTGCCTTAACTTTACTATTGCGTCTTAAATACATTAGTATCTCATTTTCTATACATCTTGATGCATATGTAGCAAGCTTTATTTTTTTATCAGGATCAAAGGTATTAACTGCTTTAATGAGGCCTATAGTTCCCACTGATACTAAATCCTCAACATTAACACCAGTGTTCTCAAACTTCCTAGCTATATAAACAACTAATCTTAAATTTCTTTCTATTAAAATTGATCTTACACTTTCATCTCCATAAATTAATCTTTGTACTAAATTTTCCTCCTCTTCTTTTGTCAAGGGTGGGGGAAGAGCGTCATTCCCTCCAATATAATAGACTTTTCTAGCAAATATCTTTAGTTTGCTAATTATATTGTTTAGAAATAATTTTATGTTTATCATATTCTAACCTCCCTATAATATTCCCCTAGATAATAAACCTTGGTAATCGTCTTCACCACTTAATTTATTGTGGCAAAAAGCTATCAGTGCTTCCTTCTCTTCTACAGAATCTTCTTTATATATCATAATTTTCTCTGGTTTAATTGCTTCTAATCTACCATAGCTACCATTTATAACATTGTAAGGTATATAATAATATTTATAATTTTTAATCTCTTCTCTTGTAAATAAACTCTCTTCTACTATAATTACTGGTAAATTGGTTATAGGCTCTACAAGTTCATTTCCTGTATCTAAAAATGCTCTTATCTTTTTTACAGAGCTATCTAATACTATTTCAACTCCGTAAATGTAGTTATTCAATATTTTTCTATCTTTTATAAAGAATACTACTCTTCTTAAAATCAAGTATATTACCATTAAAGCTATCATAAGTTTTTTATAAGAAAAATTAATTATTATACCGTAATCTAATCTCCCACCACTTTTATTAAATTCAATAAAAATGCATAAACCAGCAAGTAGCATAGAATATAAAATAAATATGGCAGTTGCCTTTAAATTAAACAGTATATTTTTTTTTCTAAAGGAAATTAAAATCATTATAAGTGCCATACTAATTTTAACTGGTATGTTATTAAATACATTTAAGCTCTTAAAAAGTATAGTTATAACATACAAAGTTCCTATTAAGGCACCTATTAATACGTTTAACTTCTTTGCTCTTATTTTTAACGTATCTGATGTTAAAAATATTAAAAAGGTGTTTACAATAAAGTTTTCTAAAAGTAATACATCTAAATAAATAACCACATCCCTTCACCTCTATAGATAATTATATAACTATTCACTTCAAAATTTTGTCATATTTTATTAATTATTCCTATTTTTATTTTTTATATTTCCCCATAAAAATAAAAAAATCTGACCATTTTGTTAAATGATCAGATTTTTTTAATATAATATGTTGTTTATAGTCTTTGTCTACGTAAAAAAGTTGGAATTTCTAAATCTTCTGGGCTATAATTGTCAAAATTATCTTCTACAGTTGCAGCTGCTTCTGAATTAGTTTTTCCAGCTTTTGTGTTAATAGTTGATGCGCCTTTTTCTTTTGCAATTGATTTATCTTGTTCAAATCCTGTTGCTATAACAGTAATTCTTATTTCATCTTTTAAACTTTCATCTATAACTGCACCAAATATAATATTTGCATCTGGATCAGCAGCTTGTTGTACAATTTCAGCTGCCTCATTTATTTCCAATAATCCTAAATCAGCTCCACCAGTTATATTTAACAATACTCCTGTGGCACCAACAATTGAGGTTTCTAAAAGTGGACTGGATATAGCTTGCTTAGCAGCATCTTGAGCTCTATTATCGCCTGTTGCATTACCAACACCCATGTGAGCCAGTCCTCTATCTGTCATGATAGTTCTTACGTCAGCAAAGTCAAGATTAACTAATCCAGGTATAGTGATTAAGTCTGATATACCTTGTACACCTTGTTTTAATACATCATCAGCATATCTAAAAGAATCCATTAATGTAGTTTTCTTATCTACTATATTTAGCAATCTTTCATTTGGTATTGTAACTAAAGTATCTACACTGTCTTTTAAATTATTAACTCCCATTTCAGCATGGAGCATTCTTTTTCTTCCTTCAAATGGAAAAGGTTTTGTAACAACTCCTACTGTCAGTATACCCATAGATTTTGCAATTCCAGCAATTACTGGAGCAGCACCTGTACCAGTTCCTCCGCCCATTCCTGCAGTTATAAATACCATATCTGCACCTTTTATAGCCTGAGAAATTTCCTCTTTACTTTCCTCAGCTGCTTTCTGTCCAATTTCTGGATTAGCACCTGCTCCAAGTCCTTTTGTTAATTTATCTCCAATTTGAATTTTTTGTGAAGCTTGTGACAACATTAATGCTTGTTTATCTGTATTAACTGCTATAAATTCAACATTCCTAAGTCCTTCCTTAATCATTCTATTTACAGCATTATTTCCTCCACCGCCACAACCAATTACTTTTATTTGCGCAAATTGTTTTACATCTACATCGAAATCTAGCACAATAATACCTCCCTTAATTCATATTAAAAAAAGTCTGTAAAAAAATCTTTTATTTTAGAGAAGAATCCTTCATCATTTTCTTCATCATTATCCTCATCATCTTCATCATTCCAAATAGATTTAACATCACTTTTCTTTTTTTCTTTAGTTATTTTTTCTTCTTTGAAATCTACTTTTCCTGAACTTATTACGTCTTTTACAACTCCAATAGCAGATGAATACATTGTGTTTTCTGCACCAATGTATTCTGGAATTCCTATTCTAACAGGTTTTCCTAGAATTTCTCTACAAATATCAATGCTACCTTTTACTAAACTTATACCTCCCCCTATTACGACTATACCTGAAATTTCTTCTAAATAACCATGTAAGTCCAATTTCTTTTTTAATAAATACATAATCTCTTCAATTCTTGCAGCAATTATATCATTTAATAAATTATTGCTAACCTCTACAATACTATCATAGTTAGCATTAATTTTAATTTTAAAATCCTCATTATCAAAAGCGTCCGTAATGTTACCATATTTAATTTTAATTTTTTCTGACTCTGATTGAGGAAGTTTTAAACAAAGTGATATATCATTTGTTATAGTGTTTCCGCCTAAAGGTAATTTATCATTTAATACTAATTTATTATCCTTAAACACTGATATGTTTGTTGTTTCAGCTCCAATATCTAACAAAAGAGTTCCTATTTTCATTTCTTCACTGTTCATAACAGCTAAAGCAGTTGCTATTGGCTGAAAAACTATTCCTTTACTTTGAAATCCAGCTTTGTTGATGCTCTTAAACAGATTACTAATTATAGTAGATTGACACATTATTATTTGCGCATCTACCTCTAATCTCATCCCACACATACCAACTGGATCTGTAATATTATCATATCCATCTACAACAAATTGTTCAGGCACTACACCTACTATCTCTTTATCGGATGGAACTGAAATAATTTTAGCTGCTTTTAATACTCTATCAACGTCATTTTTTGTTATTTCTCTATCTTCAGCCGAAACTGCTACCACTCCTCTATTAGAAGTAATTTCACAAATTTCTCCTGAAATAGAAATATAAATGTCTTTAATTTTAGAATCAATCATTCTTTCGAGCTGTTCTAAAGCTTTTATTATCCCATCAGCGGTACTATCTATGTCAACTACTATACCTCTCTTTAAACCACTACAAGGAGTTGAAGTAATACCAATAATTTGAATTTTATTGTTTCTATCTAATCTACCTGCTGCTGCACACACTTTTGAAGATCCTATATCGATTCCTACTACATATTCATTCATGTTATCCACAACCTCCTTAAAGAGAACCGTTAAGTTATATATTCAACAAAAAAGAGTTTTTTCCTCTAAAAGCAGAAAAAAATTTAACCTATATTTCAGCCTTATTTAAAAAATATATACATTAATATACATATTTTTTAACGAAAAAAGAAAGATTATGAAATCTTTCTTTTAATTGGCTTTTTCTAGTTCATTAATGTGTACATCCCTCGTGTGAGGAGTATGACTCCATACCTTATCATTTTTCCTTAAAATACCTTGAATTGATATTGGTAACCAAGTTATTGTATATATAGGATAAATTAAGTAATACCAAAATATTTTAGGGCTTAATTTTTTATCCAATAGCAATATGAAAGGTGTATAAATAAATTGCATAATTGATACCAATATACCAAGTAACGCCACTAATTTAAAGTTCATAGAATAAATATTTATATGTGTATTAAAATTAATCATTAAGTTATAAGCTCTTACTAAATAATTAAAGATTGATGCCACCATTGAAAAACCAGTTAATATTATAACTATTGGTTGAATAGTATATAATGCACAATCTAATGCTTTAAAATCAAATTTTCTTATTGACCTTTTTATTAGCTTAAAAAAATATCTATGGGATACATCAGCAAAACCTTGCATCCATCTTCTTCTTTGAGCCCATGAATGTTTTAATGTTAGCGGTTTTTCGTCATATATTATTGCATCATGAGCCCATCCTACCTTGTAACCGTTTAGCACCAGTTTACAAGTAAACTCTAAATCTTCTGTTAGGCATGTAGCTCCCCATCCTAGTTCTTTAAGCACATCTATGTCGATACAAAATCCTGTACCCCCCAGCTGATTTGACAATCCTAAATTGCTTCTTGAAAGTTGGAACATTCTATTTGATGTCCAGAATGCAATTGAATAGCTGCCAGTAATCCAGGTGTCTACAGGATTCTTACTATCAAGGTAGCCTTGAACCACCTTATAATTTTTGCACATCTTTTTATTAATTTCTCTTAAAAAATTCTTATGTACTAAGTTATCAGCGTCGAAAATAGCTACAGCATCATATTTTTTATCCATTTTGAATAGTTTATCAAACATCCATTCTAAAGCATATCCTTTACCCACTTTTTTGATATTATTCCTCTCATAGACAAAAGCACCTTTTTCTCTAGCTCTATGTGCTGTTCTATCTGTACAATTATCTGCTATAACATATATGTCATATAACTCTCGTGGATAATCTATGTCCAATAAACTTTGAACGGTGTTGCCTATAACTATCTCTTCATTGTGAGCTGCGATTACTAACGCGAAGCTCTTCTTCGGCGGAATTTCCTCTTCATCCTTTCTTCTCCACAATCCGAAAAAGGAAATAAACAAATAGTACATAGAAATTATGTATACTATATAGGTTGCTACTTTTGATACTTCGAGAATTAAGCTATTTATAATTTCCATTTAATATTCCCCCCTAATTCACAGTTATTTTAGCACAAAAATTTCATAATTACTATATATATGCATTAATTATTTACAATTAATTAAATAATTATTGCACATATAGCTAAATTTAAGGATTTAATAGGAACATTGAAGAAAATAATAATCATTTAAATATATAAAAAATAGGTGTGAATAAGTAACTCATTATGCAATATTATCAACTTTGAATTTCTCAATTATATATGATATCATATAAGTAAATAAATATCCATTCCATGGCGCCATTAAAGGGGGCTAAAACGATGAGATACTTTCATTCTATATATTTTTTAGATTTAAGAAAATTGCATAAAAAAGATGAATCTTTCTGGTAGACCCTTCATATTTCTTTATTTTCAGAAATTAGGAGGGGTAATTATGAGAAAGTATAGTAAAAAAAATATAAAAATGGTTAACAATAAAAAAGTACGAAAATATTTATATAGTCAAAAAATAAACAAGCTCTACAACCAATATTGTTTAAAGATGTACGATTATACTGTATTTTAACAAATTAAAGAGAGATAGTTCTAACTACCTCTCTTTTTTATTTCTTATAAATTAATTAATCTGCTTAACATTTCTCTATCTACAGAATACGCAATAGCATCTTCTTTACTTATAAGTCCTTTTTTTATTATTTCAGATATGGACATATCCATAGTTTTCATTCCATATTTCCCACCTGTTTGTATTGAAGACTCTATTTGATGCGTCTTCCCTTCTCTTATTAAATTCTGTATTCCATGAGTAGAAACCATAACTTCAAATGCAGCAATTCTTCCATTGCCATCAGCTCTTGGAATTAATTGTTGTGATATTACTCCTTTTAACACTGCAGAAAGTTGTATTTTTATTTGCTGCTGTTGATAAGGAGGGAAAACATCTATAATTCTATCTATAGTCTTAGCTGCTCCTATAGTATGAAGGGTTGAAAATACTAAATGACCGGTTTCTGCAGCTGTTAGAGCAATAGAAATAGTCTCAAGATCTCTCATTTCTCCTACTAGTATAACATCTGGATCCTCTCTTAAAACGGATTTTAGTGCATTAGCATAACTTTTACTATCCTTACCTATTTCTCTTTGATTGATTATGGATTTGTTATGCTTATGTAAATATTCTATTGGATCTTCTAGTGTAACTATATGAGCTGCTCTGTTAGAATTAATTTCATTTATCATTGCTGCTAAAGTTGTACTCTTACCACTACCAGTAGGTCCAGTTACCAATACTAATCCTCTTTGTTTATTAGTTAAATTAGTTATCACTGGTGGTAAATTCAATTCTCCTATTGTTGGAACTTTAAGTCCTACTACTCTTATTGCAGCCGCATCACTGCCTCGTTGTTTAAAAACATTTACCCTAAATCTTCCTAGTCCAGATACTGAAAAAGATGTATCAATTTCACCTTTCAGCATATATTCTTCATATAAGTCACCTAAAATTTCTCTAACATATTTTTCAGTCTCTATTGGGGTTAATTTGTCCTCTCCTATGTTTTTCAAATCACCATTTACCCTAATCACTGGTGATACACCAACAGTGATGTGTAAATCAGACGCCTTTTCTTTGATTGTGGTTTCTAACAAACTATTTAAAGATACCAAGTTAATTATCTCCTCTCTAACCTATGTTGTTTCCAAATTTCTATTGCTTTGTACGCTTGTAATTTAAGCATGAGTTCTCCGTTAATTATTTTAGCTCCTAGAAGCTCTCCTTCTTTTAATAGCTTAGTTTTACTTGGCGAGTAATTTAAATCATAAATTATTAAATTTTCATTAATTTCACCAAGATTTATTGGTGAAATATCTTTATAATTTTCTCCACCCACTGGTGTACAATTTATTATTATATGGTAAGGCGAATAATCATTTTCTTCTCCTAAGATTAAAAATTTATTAATATTTTTAAATTCATCCTTATCTTTAATAATACTTCTACTCACCATATCTATACTACCTAAGGTTAAAGTTACAAGTGCTTCATAAACACATTTAGCTGCTCCTCCATTACCAATTATAAGAGCTTTTTTATCATATAAATTTATTTCATTTATTTTTAAGCTTTCTAAAAAACCATAATAATCTGTATTGTATCCTACTAATCCTTCTTCAGTTAAAACCACTGTATTAACTGCTCCTATTTTATCTGCAGGATATTTTACTTTTTTTAAGTAGTTCAATATTACTCTCTTATAGGGTATAGTTATATTAAAACCTAGTATGTCATTTTCCTTGAGATTATCTATAAAATCTGATATATCTTTCTCATCAATATCAAAGATTTTATAATAAAAGTCAATATTGTTAATTCTATAATAATTGTTATGAATTTGAGGAGATTGAGAATACCCTATATTTTTTCCTAAAAGTCCAGTATATTTCATTTTTTTCTCCTATGGTATACTATTCATTAATTATATTTTATTACCAATTTAATTTTATAATAAAATTACAAGAATTGCTAGTGCTTAATACATTTTTATACCTTATTGTTTAATTCTTTGTAAAGTTTTTTTAATGCCCTTTTTTCAATTCTAGATACATAAGATCTTGATATACCCAATATTACCGCTATTTCTCTTTGAGTTTTAGGTTTACCATCTACAAGTCCATATCTCATTTCAATAACAGATCTTTCTCTTTCTAAGAGACAATTGCATATTTTATTATACAATTTTTTCACCTGTATTTTATGCTCTACCATCTCTACTATAGAATCTTCCTCATAGCTAAGCACATCCATAAGAGATATTTCATTGCCTTCTTTATCAACACCTATAGGGTCTTGAAGATATACTTCTCCCTTAGTCTTTTTATTATTTCTAATTAACATTAATATTTCATTTTCAATACACTTAGCGGCATAAGTAGCAAGTCTTGTTCCTTTATTAGTATTGAATGAATCGATGGCCTTAATTAAACCTACGGTCCCTATAGAAATCAAGTCGTCCATATCTTTTCCTGGATAGGAATATTTCTTCACTATATGAGCAACTAATCTTAAGTTTCTTTCGATTAATATATTTTTTGCATTGAGATCTCCATCTTCTTTTAATTTAGTTAAATAGTATTCCTCTTCTTTTTCATCTAAGGGTTGGGGAAAGGAATTTCTTCCACTTACATAGGCAGTTAGTAAAATACTATCACTTAATAGGTTTAGTAAATTATTAATGAATAACACATTTGTTCCTCCAAATAGTGCTTATTATTATATTATTCAAAAACTGTAATTTTAGTTCCTATTTACCTATATTTTTTTTACAAGTTAGTAAAATCAATGCAATTTAGCTTTTCATATATATTTCTTTGTTTCTAGTATTTAATTTTTCTTTTAAATATTTACTTATTTTTCTATGCGAAATAAAAATCCCCGATTAATCCTAGGGATTTCTATTTCAATTCATTATTTTAATATAAATGTTTTTAATTTACTCTTTCAAGGAAACCTGATTAATTTTATATACATATTTCCTATATGCCATTCCTTCATAACAAATCATAAATATCCAACCTATAATAACTGCATAGCAGACACTTGTTACACCTAAATAAGGTGCAAGCATATAGGAAAGAACAACCCTAATAGATATTTGAAGAAGGGTAGCAAATAAAGTTACGCGTAGTTCTCCCACTCCACGAAATAATCCTTGGAACACATTACAAAGTCCTGAAACTACATAAAATAATGACATTGTTTTTAGATAATCAACGCCGATTAAAATAACCTCTCTTTCAGATTCCGACACAAAAAACTTCATTATTATGTCAGCTCCAAAGAAAATAAGTGTAGTTACAATAAAGCAGTATACAATAATAATTACATTACCTTTCTTATATCCTTCCTTTATTCTGTCTTGTCTTCCTGCACCATTATTTTGAGCTGTATATGTAGTAACAGCGTCGGCAATACTGCCTCCTGGTGCCAATGCAAAGGCATCTATTCTTGTAACAGCGCTAAATGCAGCAATTGCATTTGTTCCAAAAGAATTAACCACTCCCTGTACTAATAATTTACCAACATATAAACAAGTTTGCTGTGTAGCGGAAACCCAACTGTAATTTATAGTTGCTTTTAAAAGCCCTTTATCAACAATTAATTCATTCCTTTTAAGACGCAATATTGGTATTTTGAAATAAATATATAGTATGCAAAGTATCGCTGATATTGCCTGCGCCACAACAGTTGCAATTGCAGCACCAACTACGCCCCAATTGAAAACCACCACAAAAACAATGTCTAAAATAACATTAATTATTGCTGAAATAACCAAAAAAAATACAGGAGTTCTTGAATCTCCAGTTGCTCTTAAGGCTGAAGAGTAAAAATTATATAAAAAAGAAAATATAAGTCCAATAAATATTATTTTTAGATATGCATCCGCATCATTGATTATATTTTCAGGAGTTTGAGTTAATATAAGAATAGTTTTCGACAACATTATACTCACTATAGATAACACTAAAGTAAATATTGTTCCAATAATCAGCGATGTAGATACTTCTCTCTTTAGTTTGTCCTTCTCCTCTGCACCAAAAAATTCTGCCATAAGCACCAAAGCACCCATACAAATTCCTACAATAAAGAAAATTACAATGGACATAATTGGATTGGCAACACCAACAGCCGCCAATGCTTCTTTTCCTACAAATCTCCCTACTATAACAGAATCAACAGTGTTATACAATTGTTGAAATATATTTCCAAGCATCATAGGAACTGCAAAAGATACAAGTAGCTTTGATGCACTCCCTTTTGTCATATCTCCCTTCATAAACTTGCTCCTTTTTAAAATTAAGATAAAGTAAAATTATGTCATATAAACACTATAAAAAGCTGTCTTTGATATAAATATACCTTACCTATAGTTGTATTGCTAAAAAAATGTCTAATTTAAGTATACCATATTATAAGATTATTCAGATATGTATTTTCTAAAATTTATCTTTTATTTAATTGAAAATACATGCTAGTTGGTATACATTGCAGCAAGTATATTTTCTTTTTTAAAGTGTCTTATATTATTTCTTAAATAACAATACGCTTCTATATTATTATCGTTGATTTTAATGACTTTTATTTTTCTTTGTGTAATTTCATTACCTTTTAAATACATTATGTCAATAATCTTATGCTCTGTTAAAGATGTTCTTAATACGTAATCATACATTTTTAACACCTCTGATTCATATTGAGCTATAAGATTATTATACTACTCTTTTCGCGAAAAATCAAACATATGTTCTGTTTTTTAAAGTATGATAAAATTTATAACAATTTGCCTATAAATAGGTTTTAATACTAATTTATTGAATGTATAATAAATATAATATACACTTTTGAATCGAGGTGAAATAGCAATGACTTTAAATTTTTATGGTTTAATTATCGGACTAGTTATGTTAATTTCAACTGGTCTAGGACACATTATTGTTATTAAAGGTGAATATCATTTTGGAATTAAATTGTGGCCATTATTTCTCATAGTAGGAATCTTATGCACTCTTTCATCTTTCATAGTTAAAAATGATTTAGTATCAGGCTCTCTTGGAATTGTTGGGGTGACTTTCTTATGGGGAATTCACGAGCTTATACAGCAACGTGAAAGAGTAAAAAAGGGCTGGTTTCCTAAAAAATAAAAATCCCCTCCCTACCTAAAATGGTATATACGGGAGGGAATTTTTTATTTTATTTTTACAATATCACTGAATATTGGTGATGCAGTGCTACCTCCACTTTCATTGTCTTTATCTATTCCCTTCACAAATACAACTGTAGAATAATACTTGCTATCTTTATTAAAGTATCCAATAAACCATCCATCAGAATATTTTTCTCCATTTTCTATTCTTTCTGTAGAACCGGTTTTCCCACCAACTTCTATCCCCTCTACCCTAGCACTTCTTCCAGTACCTTCATTTACAACTCTATTCATTGCTCTTTTCATTTTAGTGGCTGTATCCTTTGAAAAAACCTGCCATTTACTACTCTCCATCTTTTCATATATGCTTCCATTTTTATTTACTAATCCTTCTACAAGCCTAGGCTTTATATACACTCCATCATTTACTATGGTATTTACTATTCCAATAGCCTGAATTGGTGTCATTCTTATATTTTGTCCTATAGCTGTAATACCTAAACTTCCATCTTCAATTTTTAATTCTTTCTTCTCTAAAGCTCCACTTTGTTCTCTTTCAAAGCCTAACACCTTGGAAAGTATATTTTGTTTCTCTATTAGTTCTAATATTTTTTCTCCCCCTAATTTATTTCCTAGTTGAGAGTATACATCATTACAAGAAATTACAAAAGCATCCTCAACACTTAAAGTGCCATGCCCAGGATTTTTTTTGTCTTTACCTCCCTCGTAAAGTCCTCTACAGGTCATTTTATCATCTAGAGATATATTTCCCTCCTCTAGTATTCCTTCTAGTATTATGGTCTTAAAAATGGACCCTGGAAAAAAACCATTCAATGTTTCAGCACCTATATTTACATTAGGTAACTTGTCATTTTTTTGCACCATTGCTTTTATGTTACCTGTTTCACTCTCCATTACTACCACACCAATTTGCTCATATTTATTATATTTACTATTCAAAACTTCTCTTATTTTATCTTGAAAATCCCTATCTAAAGTGAGCATAATGTTTTTATTATTTAAATAATCTTTTTCATTTTCCTTACTACTTATGTTGCCATCCATGTCTAATATGAATTCTTTAGAAGGCCTTTTATTATTTTTTACCTTATTGTTTAAAAACATTTCTAAACTATTTTCTTTTTTAAATGAATTATCAACTATATTTCTTGTATTAGTTATTAAGTTTTCTATTTTCCATCCTTCACTTCTATCCACTTCTTCATATGAATAAACATAAAACCCCTTTACCCCTTTAATTCTTTTAAGTTTTTCATAAGTTATTTTATCTATAGGAAAATATAATTTTTGGCTTATATTATTTATTTTACCTTCTGTTAAATCATATTCTTCATCATAATTTTTTAATATATATAGTAATTTAAGCATCTCTTCCTTTTCCGACTCTGTATTATTTTTTATAAATGTACTTGGAAGTATGACAGCATTATACTTTATATTATATTCTAATAGGTCTTTCCCACTATAATCTAACAATTTATAGTTAAGCTCCTCCACCCATTCCTTTTGAGTATATTGAGAATCTGCTATAACACTTAATTCATCAGCTTCTTTATATTGTAAATTAAATACCCTTGCAAATAAATATATAAAACAAATTATAAAAACTAAAAATATATACTTTACTCTGTCTCTGCGCACAAAAAAACACCTCACTTTCAACTATGATTATAGCCAAAATGAGGTATTCTATTCTTCTGTTTTATTTACCGTATTGTAATAACTGCTTTATATTACCAACAATTACATCTATAGCAACTTTGTTATGTCCGCCTTCTGGAATAATTATATCTGCATATCTTTTGCTTGGATCAACAAATTGCATATGCATAGGTCTAACCACATCCAAATATTGATTTATAACTGAATCTACTGTTCTTCCTCTTTCCTTCATATCTCTTAGAAGCCTTCTTATTATTCTTACATCTGCATCTGTATCTACAAATATTTTAATATCAAGCATATCTCTTAATGCCTTATCTTCTAATACCAATATACCTTCAACAATTATAATATCCTTTGAATAAACTTTTACAGTTTCTTCTTTTCTATTGTGTTTCTCAAAGTCATATATTGGCTTATTTATTACTTCATTTCTTAATAGCTGTTTTAAATGCTCTACTAATAATTCATTGTCAAAAGCATCTGGATGATCATAGTTAGTTTTCATCCTTTCTTCAAGAGTAAGATTACTTTGGTCTTTATAGTAGCTATCCTGTTCAATCATAGCTATGCAGTCCTCATTGAACTTTTTATAAATCTCTTTAGCAATTGTACTTTTGCCTGAACCTGTTCCACCTGTTATACCTATTAAAACTGGCTTTCTCATGTTGTAAAACTTCTCCCCCTTGAATTATGCTTATTCATCCTTGCTTTTAATAAGCATATAATTTTCTTCTAATGATTTATCTACATTTGCCTTGTATATCATCTGAGCTACTGGGGTAGCATCTATTTTATTTCCCTTTTCATCTCTTAAATTTTGAAGTCTAACCTTAAAATTGTCTCCAGTAGGTCTTAATACTTCGACAACATCTCCTTCAAATAATTTATTTCTTTGCTCTATTATAGCCTCTCCTGTAGATTCATCATATCCTCTTACTATACCAACTATATCATAATCTCTTATATAAGATGAACTCTCATATACAATGCTGTCTTTATCCCCAAGATAAAATCCTGTATAGTACTCTCTATGGCTAGTCTTTAAGAGATTATCCATCCACTCTTCTTTAAATGTATATTCTTCTGGATTTTCAAAGTAACTATCTAGAGCCTCTCTATAAGATTTTACTGCAGCGGCAACATAATAGGAACTTTTCATTCTACCCTCTATTTTTAAAGAATTTATTCCTGATTGAACCAATTCTGGTATATGCTTAATCATACATAAATCTTTTGAATTGAAAAGATATGTTCCTCTTTCATCTTCAAATACAGGGAAATATTGATTTGGTCTTTTCTCCTCAACTACATTATACTTGTACCTGCAAGGTTGTGCACATTGTCCTCTATTTGAATCTCTTCCAGTCATGTAATTTGAAATAACACATCTTCCTGAATAGGACATGCACATGGAGCCATGAACAAAAGCTTCTATTTCACAATCTTCAGGTAGTTTAGCCCTAATTCCTTTTATTTCTTCTATAGATAATTCTCTAGCCATAACTATTCTTTTAACCCCTTGATTGTACCAAAACAACCCTGATTTCCAATTGACGTTATTGGCCTGAGTACTTAAATGTATTTCTAGATTTGGTACTACCTCTCTAGCTGTCATTATTATTCCTGGGTCAGCTACTAATATAGCATCTACATTTAAGTCTTGTAATTGAATTAAATATTCATCTAATCCTTCTAAATCTTCATTGTGAGGGAATACATTTACTGTTACATATACTTTTTTTCCTCTGCTGTGCGCAAATTCTATTCCTTCTTTTAATTCTTCATCAGAAAAATTATCAGCAAAAGCTCTTAAATTTAATTTGCTTCCTCCTAAATATACAGCATCTGCTCCGAATAAAATAGCTGTCTTTAATTTTTCTAAATTGCCTGCAGGGGCTAATATTTCAGGTTTATTCATATTTATTCCTCCTTGTTATAACCGCTATTCCATCTCCCATAGGAATTATGGAAGTTAGAAAATCATCTCCTGAAACCTCTTCTAGAAAATTTCTCATTCTTTTTACTATAGTAATTTTTCTTCTTTTTACAAGATCATCTGAGGCTATCATTCCTCTAAACAATACATTATCTGCTACAATAATTCCATCTTCATTTAACATTCTTAAGCAATGAGGAAGAAAGTGATTATAATGACCTTTTCCAGCATCCATAAATATAAAGTCAAATTTGTCATCTAATTTTTCTAAAACTTCCAAACATTCACCTTGAATTATATTTATATTGTCACTATAACCATACTTTTCAATATTTTTTTTAGCAAGTTCTATCATAGTTTCATCTCTATCTATAGTGGTTATTTTACATTGCTCTTTGCGATTCATTGCCATAAGAATAGAAGAATACCCTATAGCAGTTCCAAGTTCTAGAATTTTTTTTGGTTTTTTTATATTTAATATCACCTCTAAAAATTTTCTAACTTCTTTTTGAATTATAGGAACATTATTTTCTAAAGCATATTTCTCCAGCTCTAATAACGGAATTCTATCTTCAGTTATCAATCCCCTTAAATATTCTTCCATGTAGTCATAAGTAATACCGCTCATATTATCCTCCTGGTGACTTTCTAATTTCCTTGAGTTTTTTCCTTTACTTTTAAGAATTCATTATAATTGTCCGTAAAAAAATGTGTTCCGTCATTGTAGGATACAAAAAACAAATAATTAGTTTTTTCAGGTTTTAAAGCAGCTTCTATAGAAGACATACCTGGACTTGCTATGGGACCTGGCGGAAACCCTTCAACAATATAGGTATTATATGGTGATTTAACCTGTAAATCTTTATTATATAATTTCTCTCTATGCTCACCTAATGCGTATAAAACCGTAGCACAGGATTGCATTTTCATATTCTTATTCATTCTGTTATAAAATACAGAAGCTACTTTTCCTCTTTCACTGTCCACTTCAGCTTCCTTCTCAACCATAGATGCTACTGTTATTATTGTATCTATTTTATCATCATCTATTCTATAGTCTTTTCTTAGCTCATTTAATGCCTTATTAAATCTATTATGCATAATATCTATTATGTCTTCTGCCTTCATATCTTTAGCCAGCATATAGGTATCTGGGAATAGATACCCCTCCATAGCATACTTTCTATTACCCTTTTCTTTGATATACTTAGGCAAAGGATATGCTTCTATTCCCTTTATAAAATCTTCTTTACTTATTATGCCCTTTTCTTCTAATACATCTCCAATTTTACTTATGTCGTATCCTTCTGGTATAGTTACATTTACTAGATTCTTATTATAAAGACCTTTATTTAAGTCTAAAATTAAATTTTCTAGAGTAACATCTGAATCAATAACATAATCTCCAGGCTTTATATTAGTGTCTAATTTATTTTGTTTAATGTAAGCTTTAATAAATAGTAAGTTTTTTATTTCTCCCTCATCTTTTAGTGTATCTAATACTTTATATAAGCTATCACCTTTGTTAACAAGTATTTCTACTTCCTTACCCTGTCCTTTAAAAGGATGTTTAACAATAGAATTATAATAAAAATAACCTAGAAAAGCTATTGATAAAAGTAAAATTATAGAGATTATAAAACCCTTTCTTTTCATATTACCTCCACATTTTATTTCTTCCTACTAGCTCTCTTTCTTAACTCAGGATTAAGAATTTTTTTTCTCATTCTTATACTTTTTGGAGTTACTTCTACAAGCTCATCAGAAGTTATAAATTCTAAACAATTTTCTAGTGACATAGGATTTACAGGCGTTAATTTTAAAGCGTCATCTGATCCTGAGGATCTCGTATTACTCAAATGCTTCTTTTTACAAACATTAACTTCAATATCTTCTCCCCTTGAACATTCCCCTGCTATCATACCTTGATAAACTTCAGTTCCTGGCTCTATAAATAAAATACCTCTTTCCTGTGCATTATATAGTCCATAAGTTATAGAAGTTCCAGTTTCAAATACCACTAAAGATCCTCTACTTCTATCAGGTATCTCCCCTTTAAATGGTTCATGATCACTAAATACATGGTTCATTATACCGTTTCCTTTAGTATCAGTCATAAACTCTCCTCTAAAGCCTATAAGTCCTCTAGCTGGTATTTTGAATTCAAGCCTTGTATATCCATTTACAGCAGAAGTCATATTAACCATTTCCGCTTTTCTTGGTCCCAGCTTCTCCATAACCACTCCCATAAACTCTTCTGGTACATCTATAGTTAAGTTTTCTATAGGTTCATGGAGTTTACCATCTACTTCTTTATAAATTACTGTTGGTTTTGAAACCTGAAATTCATAACCTTCTCTTCTCATAGTTTCAATAAGAATTGAAAGATGTAATTCTCCTCTTCCACTTACTTTAAAAGTATCTGCTGTTTCTGTTTCTTCAACCCTTAAACTAACATTGGTTTCCACTTCTTTAAGCAATCTATCTCTTAAATGTCTTGAAGTTACATATTCTCCTTCTTTTCCTGCAAAAGGTGAATCATTAACTAAAAAATACATACTTAAAGTAGGTTCATCAATTTGTATAAATGGAAGTGCTTCAGGTTCATCCTTATCTGCTAAAGTTTCACCAATGTTTATATCTGATATACCTGAAACTGCAACTATATCACCAAAACTAGCTTCCTCTGCTTCCTCTCTCTTAAGTCCATTAAATACATATAAATTACTTATTTTTACATTATCTATTTTTCCGTCTTTTCTAATTAAAGCTATTTGCTGATTCTTTCTTATGGTCCCTCTTTCAATTCTACCTATAGCTATTCTTCCTACGTATTCATTTGAATCTATATTAGAAATCAACATTTGTAGCGGCTTGTCTATATAACCCTGCGGTGCCTTTACATTATTAATTATAACATCAAATAGCGGATCCATGTTATCACTTTCTTCATTTAATTCTGCTTTTGCTATACCTTTTTTTGCAGAACAATAAGCCACTGGGAAGTCTAATTGCTCATCTGATGCTCCTAATTCTACAAATAAATCAAAAACTTCATCTAATACTTCTGCAGCTCTTTCATCTGGTCTATCAATTTTGTTTATTACAACAATAGGCTTTAAGTTTAGTTCTAACGCCTTTTTTAATACAAATTTAGTTTGTGGCATTGGTCCTTCATAAGAATCTACTACTAGTACAACACTATCTACCATTTTTAGAACTCGCTCTACTTCTCCACCAAAATCTGCGTGTCCTGGAGTATCTATTATGTTTATCTTAACTCCTTTGTGTACAACAGAAGTATTTTTAGAAAGAATAGTAATTCCTCTTTCCTTTTCTAAGTCGTTTGAGTCCATTACTCTATCTTCCACTTTTTCATTTGCTCTGAAGATATGGCTCTGTTTTAACATTGCATCTACCAGCGTAGTTTTTCCGTGATCAACGTGAGCAATTATTGCTATATTTCTTATATCTTCTCTTGTGTATAAATTCATTTTTGTTCCTCCATCTTTTTGTAAAATTTCTCAAAAAAATTGGATACTTCCAAGTATCCAATTGAATTTTGTCGTTAATATCCATTCTAATATTTTAGAGAAAAAAAGTCAACTTTACGGAAATTATTTTCCTATTCCAAAAGTTAAATCAATATCTATTGCATCATTCAATATTTTCATAATATCTTCCCATATAACTCCAAACTTTGCTTCTGCCTGAATATAGGCAGCAACGTCTGGATTCATTGATATTATTGATCCTAGGCTATTTAATTTGTTTTCAGTTTCTGAAGATAGCTTACCATTTTTTATTTGCTCGGAATAAGCTTCATATTGCAATTTTCTGAAGTCGTTCAACATTTGTTTGTTTGTTTCATTAGTTTCAATTTTTTTACCTGCATTTCTTAATTCAACAACTTCTGGCGAAATTTTTAGAGTTTTAGCAAGTTCATGAGCTTTGTCATAAATATTCATAGTAATCCTCCCCTAAAATTAGATTTCCATTATTATTGGCAATATCATTGGCTTTCTCTTAGTTCTTTCATATAAAAATACTCTAAGAGATTCCTTTATATTTGATTTTATGGTTGCCCATTCTGTAATATGCTTTTCTTCACATTCTCTTAAGGCATCTCTTACTATGTTTCTTGCTTCTTCCATCAAATCTTCTGACTCTCTAACATAAACAAATCCTCTTGATATTATATCCGGACCTGCGATTACAGAGCCTGACTCTCTTTCTATTGTTACAACTACTGTTAATATACCATCTTGTGATAGATGTTTCCTATCTCTTAATACTATATTACCAACATCTCCAACTCCTAGTCCATCTACAAATACATGTCCTGAAGGTACCGTGCCATTCTTTCTTATTGAATCCCTAGTAACTTCTATCACGTCTCCATTTTCAGCAATTATTCCATTATTAGGACGTAGTCCTAATTTTGCAGCTAACTCAACGTGTTGTTTCAGGTGTCTATATTCTCCGTGAACTGGTATAAAAAACTTAGGTTTTACTAAAGTATGCATCAGTTTTAATTCCTCTTGGCAAGCGTGTCCTGAAACGTGAACATCTGCTAAAGTTTCGTATATTACCTCTGCACCTTTTTTGAAAAGCTGATTAATCACTTTGGATATAAGCTTTTCGTTACCTGGAATAGGGTTAGCTGAGATTATTACCATATCTCCTGGGATGATGTTTACCTTTCTGTGCTCTGAAGCAGCCATTCTTGAAAGTGCTGACATAGGTTCCCCCTGGCTTCCTGTGGTAATAATAACTATTTTATCATTAGGGTATTTATTTATTAAGTCTATATCAATTATCACTTCACTAGCCTCATCAATATACCCTAATTCTTTTGCCACTTCTACTATATTTTCCATACTTCTTCCCGAGAAGGCTACTTTCCTACCATATTTATTAGCAGCACTTATTACCTGCTGAATTCTATGTATGTGTGATGCAAAGGTAGCTACTATAATTCTACCTTTTGCTGTAGCAAATATGTCTTCGAAAGCTTCTCCTACAGTGCTTTCTGACATGGTATAACCCGGTCTTTCAACATTTGTACTATCAGCCATCATTACTGTTACACCCTTTTTTCCAAGCTCCGCAAATCTTGCTAAATCCGCTACACATCCATCAATAGGGGTGTAATCAATCTTAAAGTCGCCAGTATGAAGTATAACTCCTACAGGCGTATGGATAGCAATTGCTACTGAATCTGCAATGCTATGACTAGTTCTTATGAATTCTATGGAAATATCATCCAATTTTATGAAATCTCTAGGTTTAATACAGTTAAGTTTAACGCTGCTCAATAGGTTATGTTCTTTTAATTTTGTTTCTAAAATACCTAGTGTAAGCTTTGTACCATACACTGGAACGTTTAATTCTTTTAATATATAAGGAAGTGCACCTATATGATCCTCATGACCATGGGTTAAAAATATTCCTTTAACTTTATCTCTATGTCTTGCAATATAGCTAACATCCGGTATAACTAAGTCAATACCTAGCATTTCTTCATCAGGAAATTTCAATCCACAGTCTATGACAATTAGATCATTTTTGTATTCTATTACTGTTAAATTTTTTCCTATTTCATTTACTCCACCTAATGGAATAATTCTTACTTTGTCTTTTTCCTTCCTCATCTTTTCCCTCCTTTATTTTTTATTTTGAGCATTCACTGCATAAACCATAGAATTTTAAACTATGATCTTTTATTTGAAATTTATATTTTAATTCTATTTCATTTTCTAAAGTTTCTAAAAGGTCACCTTCAACTTCTATGACCTTACCGCAATCTGTACATATAAGGTGATGATGGTGATGACTTTCATCTTCGTTCACTAACTCATATCTGCTACAACCATCATTTAAATCCAATTTAGTTATTATACCCATTTCTTCTAATAACAATACCGTTCTATACACAGTAGCTAACCCTATTTCAGGGCATTCCTTTTTTACAAGATTATATAATTCTTCCGTAGTTAAATGATTTCCTTGATTTTTAATTATTATATCAACTATAGCTCTTCTTTGAGGTGTCAACTTATAACCTTTATCCTTTAAAATATCCTTTAATCTATCTATTTGAGTATAAGAATTTTCTCCCATGTTAATACCCCATTTCATAAAAATATATCATAGTCTATTATAACTATTAAATATAATCAATGTCAATTGATAATCATTTAATAAAATAATAAAAAGCTATGTTGAGCTCACATAGCTTTTTATTATTTTAATTTAGTTCATTATTGTCTTCTGAAAATAATGCCTCATATGCTTCAGCTACTAAAGCGAATTCATCTTCGTCATCAATGGTTATTAATATATCATTATCATCTTCGTCTTTTTCAACTTTTAAAGCTATTGCTTCATCTGTCTCTTCCCCTAACGGTACAACTATTACATATTCATTTTCTTCTATATCGAGTTTTGTAAGGACTTCAAACTCAATTTCTTCTCCCTCTTCATCTGTTAATACAATTGTAGTTACATCATTTTCCATAGTAATTCTCCTCTAAAATTTATTTAAATATGCTATCTAAATATCCTTGCAATATATAGGTAGCTGCTATTTTGTCTACTATTTTTTTTCTTTTGGCTCTTGATAAGTCTGCTTCCAGCATTATCTTATGAGCTGCTACAGTAGTAAGTCTTTCATCCCACATAATAATTTCTATTGAAAGACTCTCTTTTAGTATATCACAAAATTCCATTACCTTCTCACTTTGAGGTCCTAAAGTTCCATTCATATTTTTAGGTAACCCAGCTACCATTTTTTCTACATCATATTGAGAACATATCGACTTAATCTCTTCTATGTCTCTTTCAATTCCTCTTCTTTTGATAGTTGTAATTCCCTGAGCTGTAAATCCTAATGGATCGCTTATAGCAACTCCTATGGTTTTGTCTCCTACGTCAAGACCTAAAATTCTCATAGCCATCTCCTTTTGTTATGTACGATTTAAAAATAAAAATGCCTTTTAAGGCATTTTTATTTAATATTTAAGTAGCTTTTTAATACCTCTTCTAGAATCTCATCTCTTTCTAATTTTCTAACCATAGTTCTTGCTCCATTGTAATTTGTAATATACGTTGGATCTCCAGATATTAAATATCCTACCATTTGATTTACTGGATTATATCCTTTTTCCTTTAATGAAGCATACACTTCTGTTAGTATTTGTTTTGTTAAATCTTCTTTATTTCTTACTACGTCAAATTGTATAGTATGATCATTTCCCATCATATCTCACCCCGCTTACTATATGTAAGAAATGAATAGTTTAAATATATTATATAGTATTATTGTAAAAATGTATACTATTTTGATAAATTGGCTAACAACTCTTCTCCTTTTTGTATAGCTTCTTTAACTTTTTCTGGTAGCTTTCCTCCTGCTTGTGCCATATCTGGTCTGCCTCCACCGCCGCCTCCAGCAACAGTTGCAACTTCTTTTATTATCTTACCACAGTGTACGCCTTTAGCTACTGCACCTTTAGAAGCCATTGCTAAAAATTGCACCTTACCTTCGTTTATGCTACCAAGTAAAACTAATCCATCTCCTATTTTATCTCTTAGTTTATCTCCTAAATCTCTTAATGCATCTCCATCTATATCTTCCATTACACCTGAGATTAATTTGATTCCATTTACTTCTTTTAAATTATTTAAGAGTTCATCTTCAGCACCACTAGCTAATTGTTTTTTTAATTCATTCATTTCCTTGTCTTTAATCTTCATTTCAGTTATTTGCGCATTTACTTTATTTATTATATCCTTTTCTCCGCATTTTAATATATGTGAAAGATTTTTTATTACATTTTCTTTTTCTTCCATATAATCTATTGCTCTTATTCCGGTGAAAGCCTCTATTCTTCTAATTCCTGCTGCAACTCCTGTTTCAGAGATAATTTTAAATAGTCCAATCTCCCCTGAATTGCCTACATGGGTTCCTCCACAAAGCTCTTTGCTAAATTCTCCTACGCATACAACTCTTACATCTTCCTTATACTTATCATCAAATAATGCAATAGCACCATTTTCTTTAGCTTCTTCTATTGTCATTATATCAGTTTTTACAGTTAATACACTCATTACTTTGTTGTTAACTAATTTTTCAATACTTTTTAATTCTTCTTCTGTTAAAGCTGTAAAATGATTAAAATCAAATCTTAATCTTTCCTCATCAACATAAGAGCCCGCTTGCTGTACATGTTCCCCTAACACTTCTTTAAGTGCTTTATGAAGAATATGAGTAGCTGTATGATTTTTTCTTATGTTATTTCTTCTAATATCATCAACTGCTAATTTAACTTCTTCGTCTTTCTCTAATTTTCCTTGAATAACTTTTACGAAATGAAGGGTTTTTCCAGCTAAATTCTTTTTACAATCTAAAACTTCCGCTTTTCCTTCTTTTCCTATTATGAACCCTACGTCTCCTACTTGGCCTCCCATTTCAGCATAGAAAGGAGTTTTTTCAGTTATAATTACCCCTTCTTCACCTTCCATTATAGAAGTAGCAGCTCTATCATTTACAACCATAAAAGTTATTTTCGACTCTACGTCTAATTTAGTATATCCTACAAATTCTGTTTCTAATTCCTTTGGAAGCTTATTTAATATAGTATTTTCTAATCCCATGTAGTTGGATTCTTCTCTTGCAGCCCTTGCTCTTTCTCTTTGTTCAGTCATTTCCTTATTAAATCCGTCTATATCAAGTTTAATTCCCTTTTCTTCTAAAATCTCTTCTGTTAATTCTAAAGGAAATCCATAGGTATCATAAAGCTTAAATGCTTTTTCTCCTGACAGTATTTTTTCATTATTATTCTTTATCTCTTCGATATAATCATTTAATATTTGGATTCCAGCATCTATGGTTTCTCCAAATCTTTCTTCTTCTAATTTTATAACTTTTTTAATATAATCTTCTTTTTCCTTTAGTTCTGGATATGCACCATAAGAGTTTAAAATAACAGTTTCACATATTTGATGTAGAAAAATATGATCTATTCCCAAAATTTTACCATGTCTTGCAGCTCTTCTAAGTAATCTTCTTAAAACATATCCTCTACCTTCATTTGATGGTAATATTCCATCCCCAATCATGAAAGTAACACTTCTAATATGATCTGTAATAACCCTTAAGGAAATGTCATTATTTCTATCTTTGCCATATTCTATACCTGATACTTTACTTATTTCTTCTAATATAGCTTTTATTGTATCTACTTCAAAAATGCTATTTACACCCTGCATTATTGTTGCAATTCTTTCCAAGCCCATTCCAGTATCTATATTAGGATGAGCCAATTTATTATAGTTACCAAGCTCATCTTTATCAAATTGTGTGAATACTAAATTCCAAAATTCCACTACTCTATCTTCATCTGCAGCCTTTAAAAACTCTTCTACTGTGGTAATCTTTCCTTCTCCCCTATCGAAATGAATTTCAGAACATGGACCACATGGACCTTGGCCTATTTCCCAGAAATTATCTTCTTTACCTAGTCTAAAAATTCTAGTTGGATCTATATCCGTACTATTTTTCCATATTTCAAAAGCTTCATCATCATCTAAATATATAGTTACATATAATTTATCTTTAGATAATTTTAAAACCTCTGTTACAAACTCCCAAGCCCATGGAATTACTTCTTTTTTAAAATAGTCTCCAAAAGAAAAGTTCCCTAACATTTCAAAGAAAGTACCATGTCTTGATGTTTTTCCTACATTTTCTATATCTCCAGTTCTTATACACTTTTGACAAGTAGCTATTCTACTCTTTGGTGGAGCTTGAACTCCTGTAAAGTATGGTTTTAATGGTGCCATACCAGCATTTATTAATAATAAACTATTATCATTTTTAGGTACTAATGGAAAACTAGGTAGTGTTAAATGTTCTTTACTTCTAAAGAACTCTAAATAAGCTTCTCTTAGTTCATTTAAGCCCATCTTTTTCATAAATATCTCCTCCGTATTTTATATATTTTGATCTTAATTAAATTTTACGCAACAAAAAAAGCCTTCGAATTCAAGGGACGAAAGCTTATCCGTGGTACCACCCTATTTATATAAGCCAATGCTCATATCTCTTTAAAATATTATGGCTCCAAAACAGCGTTCAATATCTATGCTAAGAAGTTCTCACCATCCACTTCCTCTCTTTATAGCAAAAAATATCTACTCCTTTTTTTCACAGCCAAATTATTCATTTTGATAAAGATTATAAATAAAAAACTCTTTTATGTCAATACTTGAACTTTATTTATGATTGTTCTTTACTAAAAAATATAGTAATTTAAGTTTTCGTATATCACTTTAATTATTACTCCTATAGGAATTGCTAATATCATACCTAAAAATCCCCAAAGTTTTCCTCCTAGCAATAGCAATACTATTACTACTAATGGATGAATACTAATATTATCTCCTATAATCTTAGGGGATATTATATTCCCTTCTAGTTGCTGTAATAAATAAAAACTTATTGCAGTCCAAAGTGCTGTATAAGGTGATTTTAAAAGTGCAATTACAATTGCCGGTAAAGCCCCAAATACTGGACCAAAATAAGGTATTATATTGAAAAAAGCATTCAAAAAAGATAATACAAAAGGGAATTGAACTTTTAATGAAACTAATAAAATAAAAGTTATTACCCAAATTATTATTGATAGTATTACCTGAGTTACTATGTATCTGGATAAAATTTTATCTATATCTTCTAATATCCTTCTAAAAACTTTTCTGCTCTTTAAGGGAAATAGAGTTATAAACACTTTATATATATCTTTACTATCCACTAAAAAGTAATAGGCTAATATGGGGACCAAACTGAGAGCAAAAAAGCTCTCCCCAAATTTTAAAGTTTTCTCAAATATACTATTAAATATATTATCCACAGCTAAATTTGCTTTTAAATATAAATTTTGCAATGCATTATAAAACAATCTATTGTTTTTTACAGGCTTTATTTTATTGTAGATTCCATTTATTATTTCTTCTAACTGATATATTGCCCCTCCAATATTTGAGGCTTCTTTCATAAGTGCAGGGATTAAAAATACTATATTTATTACTAATATTAAAATTAATCCAATGATCAGCAAAAATGCTGCAAAACTTTTATTAATTCCAATAGAGATTAATTTTCGGTATAAGGGTCTTAATATATAGGAGCATATGAAGGACAAAAATAAAATAAAAAATATTTGCCTAGTGATTTCAAATTTAAATAGCAATAAGAATAAAACAATTCCTAATATAATGATTATATTTTTATATTTAATAATGTTTAACTTCATTGTTTTATATTCTTAAATACCAAGGTCTTAGGTATATTTGAAAAAGATAATGTATCCTTATTACCAAAATAAAGTATTGAGTCATCACCCAATAGCATATCTTTAACTAGCAAAACTTTTTTTCCATAAATTAGACTTGTTAAATAACCTGTCCACAGCACTATACCATTTATAATAAAATTGTTTCCTTCAAAAATTAAATCTTCTAATGTTCCTATTATATTTCCATTTAGGTCAATCACATCCATTAATCTAACGTGACTTAGTTGAGTTAAAGATCCTTTTCTGCATTTTGATACCACCATATATTTATTAAAGGATATAATATCTTCCTTTAGTACGTATTGAGATGATTGAAAAATCCTGTAGGAAATAATAGAGAATCCTAGAACTTCTCCTTTATTAAAATCCACTAATAAATCTTTTATGCATCCTATATTCTTACCTTTTATATCAAAGACATCCATAAATAAAAAGTCTTTTTTTCTATACACCTTATCACTCCATTTTTTGTTAAGATTATACTTATTTTTACCCTATATCTTAAAAATATCCTCTTTATTTACTCTATAAAAATAAAAAAGCGAAGCTATTAATTATAACCTCACTTTAATTTATTAATTTTCAAATATTAATGGTAGTTTAATTTAAAATTTTTTTATATGAATCAACTAAAGTATGCTATCAATAATTCCTCCGCCCAGAAGAAGATTTTCTAAATAAAATACTACAGATTGACCTTTAGTAATGGCTCTTTGTGGTTCATCAAATATAACCTTTAGTTTATTGCCATCGAATACTTCTATAGTTGCTGGTGAAGGTTTTGCAGCATATCTTATTTTCGCTTCCACCTTCATCTTATTTTCTAACTTATCAAAAGGTATGAAGTTAAAATCTTTAGCAATAAGCTCTCTTTTGAATATTTCTTCTTCATCTCCTATTACCACTTGATTTTTAGAAGGAATTATATCTATAACAAATGAAGGCTTTCCTAGAGCTATACCTAATCCTTTCCTTTGGCCTATAGTATAATACATTAATCCCTTGTGTTTTCCAAGAACCTTGCCATTCTTGTCCACAAATTCTCCCTCTTGTATATTTCCTTTATAGTTTTCTAATATAAATCTTCCATGATTGTTATCTGGAATAAAGCAAATTTCTTCACTGTCTTTTTTATTATGCACTTCTAACCCAATTTCTTTGGCAATTTCTCTTATTTGAGACTTTGTATAATCACCACAAGGCATTAACACATGCTTTAATTGATGCTGTTGTAAATTATAAAACATATAGCTTTGGTCTTTTCTCTCGTCATCCCCTCTATATATTAAGTATCTATCCTCTATTTTGTTAACTTTACTATAGTGTCCAGTGGCAATATAATCAGCTCCTAATTCTAGAGCTTTTTTTAAAAACACATCAAATTTTATGTACTTATTGCATTGAACACATGGGTTTGGCGTTCTTCCATTTACGTATTCATTCATAAAATAGTCTACTACTTTATCATTAAATTCTTCAATTAAATCCACAGCTACAAATTCTATGTTTAAATCTTTACATACTTTTCTAGCATTTTCTATTATCATCTCTGATTCAGTTAATCCATTATTACATTTATTTCCTGGGAAAACTTTCATAGTCATTCCAACTACTTCATATCCTTGTTTTTTCAAAAGGTGGGCTGTAACGGAGCTATCTACTCCTCCACTCATTCCTACAAATACTTTCTTTTTCATAACTTCACCTAACTCTTCATAATATTTAAATTTATCCGATGACTACCATCCGTAATACTCCCATCTTCTACAAGTAAGAGATAACGGATGCTACGTCCCTGGATAAGTTCTTCTAAGCTTCAGTTGGAGTAAGTATTCCTTTTAAGCAAACTCCATCTGAAGCTAAGAATCACTTGATATCAATTAATTTTACATTAATATATTAATTAAAACATAAAAGTTGAGAGTTGAAAATCAACTTTCAATTTTCTACTCTCAACTAATTAATTATTCTCCGTTTAATTATTCTCCGTGTACTTCTTCATGAATATGTTCGGAATGATGTTTTGTTTCCCAAGGTTCTAATCCTATTGATTTCCTGTAATCGTTAATTGCATCATGTATAGCTTCTTCAGCTAAAACAGAGCAATGCATCTTTACTGGTGGAAGTCCATCCAATGCCTCAGCCACCGCTTTATTAGTTAATTCCCACGCTTCATCAACTGTCTTACCCTTTATAAGTTCAGTTGCCATGCTTGAGGAAGCTATAGCTGAACCACAACCAAAGGTCTTAAACTTAACATCTTCGATAATATTATCTTCAACCTTTAAGTATATTTTCATAATGTCTCCACATTTTGCATTTCCTACTTCGCCAATACCGTTAGCATCTTTAATTTCACCAACATTTCTTGGGTTTCTAAAATGATCCATAACTATTTCACTGTATACCATAATTATTTTTCTCCCTTCTTAACGAAATCTTCCCATAATGGTGACATATTTCTAAGTCTTTCCACTATTTTAGGTAAAACTTCTAGTACATAATCTACTTCTTCTTCAGTAGTTCCATCTCCCATTGAAAGTCTTAAGGAACCATGAGCTAATTCATGTGGTAATCCTAAAGCTAGCAACACATGGGAAGGATCAAGTGAACCGGATGCACATGCGCTACCAGTTGAACCATAAATACCTTCAAAATCTAAAGAAAGTAGCAATGCTTCCCCTTCTATTCCAATAAAACTAAAGTTAGCGCTACCTGGAAGTCTGTTTTCTCCAGTTGGACCGTTTAACTTAGTGTGAGGTATTCTTTCCATCACGCCATTTATTAATTTATCTCTTAGTTTTATTAATCTTTCGCTCTCTTCCTTTAATTCAGAAACTGCAAGCTCTATAGCTTTACCCATACCTATCATTCCTGGTACATTTTCAGTGCTCGCTCTTCTTCCTTTTTCCTGTCCACCACCGTGTATTAAATTATCAAGTTTAATTCCTTTTCTAATATAAAGGGCACCTACACCTTTAGGTCCATAGAACTTGTGAGCAGCTATAGATAATAAGTCAATATTCATATCTTCTACATCAACAGGTATATGTCCAATGGCCTGAACTGCATCTGTATGGAAAATGATTTTCTTTTCCTTACAAATTTTTCCTATTTCTTTTATAGGCTGTATTGACGCTACTTCATTATTAGCAAACATTATTGTAGTTAATATAGTAGTATCTTTTATAGCATTCTTAAAATCTTCTATTTTGATTAATCCCTGTTCATCTACAGGTAAGTAAGTAACTTCAAAACCATGCTTTTCTAAGTATTGACATACATACAATACGGCATGATGTTCAGTATTAGTAGTTATTATGTGATTACCTTTATTCTTATTAGCTAAAGCTACACCTTTAATAGCCCAGTTGTCTGCTTCACTTCCTCCAGCTGTAAAGAATATTTCATCCTTTTTAGCATTAATAGCTTTAGCAACTCTTTCTCTAGCTTTATCTATAGCAGCTATAGGATCTTGTGAAATAGAATAAAATTTTGAAGATGGGTTTGCAAATTTTTCTGTGAAATATGGGAGCATTTCCTCCAAAACCTCAGGTTTTGTATATGTGGTTGCTGAGTAATCCATATAAACATTTTTTCTTTCCATTTTATTATTTCTCCTTTCGTGAAGAGCTTTTTAATCTATTATTGTCGTCTATTAAATCTTGTAAGGTTGTTGTTCTTGTTACATTTTCTATACTTTCTTTTATCCTTACCCAAAGAAGCCTAGTTGAGCAAAGATCACTATTTTCACAACTATCTTCGGAAATACATTCTGATAAAAATACAGGCCCTTCTAATAATTCTATAATTTCTCCAATTGTTATATGTTCTGGGTCTCTGCTAAGAATGTACCCTCCTTGTGCTCCCCTAATACTTTTTACTATTTTTCCTTTTCTAAGTACAGCAAAAAGTTGCTCTAAGTAATATTCGGATATATTTTGTCTTTCTGATATTGTTTTTATAGAAACTGGTTCACCGCGATAGTTGATAGCTAAATCCACTATTGCCTTAACCCCATATCTCCCTTTTGTAGATAATTTCATATAATCACCCCTTTGAGTAATTAATGTTGAGTGTTTTACTATAATTTCAAGATTATAATATCAAATCAGAGTAAAACTGTCAACTATAAATTAGTAAATTTAACTATAAAATTTTTTTATTTATAAACAAATAAAGAATAAAAAATATAAAGAGATTTTATCCACCCAAAATCCCTTTATATTTAAACTTATTAACCTTCTTTATTTTAGATCTTTTAAGCTTTTTATGTAGTTTGAAAATTGTTCTTCCATTTTATTATTGCCAGGATTATAGTATATAGCCTCCTTAATGTTATCTGGTAAATACTGCTGTTTTACATAATTATTCTTATAATTGTGGGGGTATTTATACCCAATTCCTCTTCCTAAATCTTCTGCACCAGAATAGTGGCTATCCTTTATATAGGCTGGAATATCGCCTATCTCTTTATTTCTTAAGTCATTTATAGCTCTATCAATGGCACATATAACAGAATTAGATTTTGGAGATGTAGCAAGAAGTATAACTCCTTGAGCCAAAGGTATTCTCCCCTCTGGCAATCCTAACTGCAGTGCAGAATCAACACAGTTTTTAACAATAGTAATGGCATTAGGATAAGCTAACCCTATATCTTCACTAGCTATGACTAATAATCTTCTACAAATGGAAATTAAATCGCCACTTTCAACCAATCTAGCTAAGTAGTGCAATGAAGCATCCACGTCACTTCCTCTTATAGATTTTTGAAAAGCACTTAATACATCATAATGGCTATCTCCTGACTTATCATAGTTTAGTATTTTACCCTGGGTAGAATCCATCACTATATTTAAATCAATGATAATTTCACCATGAGAATTAGGGGGAGTAGAATAAATTGCTACCTCTAATCCATTTAATGCTTTTCTTAAGTCACCTCCACTAACTTCTCCCATATAATCCAATGCTTCATCCTTTACTATAACATCATTTTTTATCTCATCTCTTATTATGGTTAGCCCTCTTTTTAATCCCTTTATTACATCCTCTTTGACTAACATTTTAAATTCAAAAATAGTAGATCTACTAAGTATGGCTTTATAAACATAGTGATATGGATTTTCAGTGGTACTGGCAATTAGTGTTATTTTCCCATTTTCAATATACTCCAATAAAGACTGTTGTTGTTTCTTGTTAAAATTTTGTATTTCATCTAAATATAATAACACCCCATTCATACCCATAAGAGTATTTGTAGTAGCTATAACTTCTTTTACATCATTTAATGAGGCATTTGTAGCATTGAGTTTATAAAAACTTTTATTAGTTTTTTTTGCTATTATGTTTGCTACAGTAGTCTTCCCAGTACCTGGTGGTCCATAGAATATCATATTTGATATTCTTCCTGAGTTTACTATTCTATTTAAAATTTTATTTTCACCTAAAATATGTTTTTGACCAACTACTTCGGTTAATTCTATTGGTCTTATTCTTTCTGCTAAAGGCGCTGTATTCAATTATAATTTCCTCTCCTTAATCAGCTTATCTAAGGTATTATCAAGTACTTTTTCAATGGTGTTAACCATCTTGGTTCCTTGATTTACAGCAGCATTTGACCCACCATTTATAATTGCTTTAACTTTATTAATGTTGTATGAATACTTAAACTTTCTAACTTTATTTTTCTCTAATAAGCCTAAATAATATAATATCTCATTTCTACAGTAAGGGGATGCAATTTTTAAGGCTTCATTTAAATATTTCTTTGAAAGTATTAAATAATTTTCCTTTTCTGCAGGGTCTTTTGTCCATAAAGAAATAAGTTGTGCGCTTCTACCTATACATACTAAATTTTTTTCATCTTTTAGCCCACTTTTTAATCCAATGTTTATACTCTTTAAAAGTGCTCTTTTATATGTCCATTTGTTTTTATCTAGTGCACTTTCAACTACCTCTCCACCAAACTCAACTCCTATATCCATCGCAGTTCCTAATGGATCTATTGGAGCTTTGGCTAAGTTTAAAAAAAGAAAAACTTTTTTGTAATATTTAATGCATTCCGCTAGTATTAGCCAAGATAAAGGATCATCGGGATTATTTTCCACCATGATTTTAATTTTTTCAATTTGCGATGCTCCCTCAACCATATCATCAACTACTGATATTACCGGTATACTTTTAAACTCTTTTTGTACTCTTTCTATTAATGATAAGTCTTTGTTACTTTCAGCTCTAGATTTTTTAGATATGGTTATTTCATTTTTGAGTTCACTTAAGTAAGTTTCTCTTTTACCTCTCTCTTCTGCTTCAATTAATTCTTTTGATATTTTTTCATTATTTTTTTTGGCTTTTCTAGATAGATATTCATATTTAACTTTTTCTTTAGCCTTACTATAAGCTAATTTATTTATTATATTTACCTTTTTAAGCAACCCCATAATCTCTACTTCCTTCTAATCAATATACCAATCTAATATTTCTCCATAATATAGTACATGATAATCTCCATTTTTGTACGATCCATCTTTGATTTTATCACAAAGTAAGGAGGGTTCCATTTCTTGTTTATATACTATTTTACACTCAAAGTGCATATCACAGTTACCTATGATTGGTGTAGTGGTTTCCTTTCCTTCTTTGAGAATTAAATTGCACTCCTTAAACTTATCTATATCTCTTCCTGATTTAATCCCGCAAATAGTTAATTCTTTTTTTAAGTCTACATTCAAAGGCATGCTTACTGTAAATTCCTCAGTGTTTTCTATTAGTTCATAACTATATCTTGACTTTCTTACTAATACAGTTAATATTGGTTTTCTCCATTGATATCCTATATTAGCCCATCCTATAGTCATCGTGTTGACTTTTTCTCCATCTTTTACAGTTAAAAAGGCTCCTTTATCTCTTATTACCTCCATTGCCTTTCCCATTATGCTAGTAAAGTCTTTCATAATTTATACCTCCTTATTAATATTTCATGTATTCTTTTTTCCTATTCCTAAAATATATAGGCTTTAATTTACAATATTCCGCTAAGTCAAATGCATCTGAGAAATAATTACCTATATTTTTGTTTACATGAGCATCAGAACCTATGGTGACATACTTACCGCCTAATTCTCTAAATTTGTTATATAAATTCATTAAGTTTTCTACAGCTTCTTTATCTCCAAATCTTCTAGTATTTATTTCTAAGGCAATTTCCCTTTCCACTAATATTTTAAAGATACTGTCTATGGTCTCTCTATAGTTTTCATAATAGATTTCTCTATCCTCATAAGGGGAATATCTACACATGAAATCAATATGTCCAAGAGAATCTATAAAGGTATGCTCTTTTATGCAATTATACATATGATTAAGGTAATTACTATATACCTCTTCCTTTTTCTTGCCTTCATATAATTCATGGCCAAAAATATCGTAATAATCACTTCCGTCTTTAACTAAATGAACTGAACCTATAACATAATCAAAGGGATGATTTTTAGCTATCTCTTCATTCTCCATTACACAATCCGTTCTCATCCCTAATTCTACTCCGAGTAATAGTTTATCTCCCCTATATTTACTATATTTTTCAAAGTATTCATCTATATTAAATATAAAATCTCCTTCTTGTGGGAAATTTAAATCTAAGTGCTCAGTTAGAATTACTCCTAAATTATTGTTTTGTGTTTCCTTTATTACTTCTTCTATTTTCATTTTACAATCTGATGAAAATTCTGTATGAACATGACAATCGAACATTTTTACCTCCTAAATTTTATATAATAATGTTATTAACCTATTAACCACGTAAACTACTGCTGCTACTACCATGGATGATAATATTATATATTAAAGTCCTTATAATTTTGATAATGTTTTTCTTGAGTATGAAAAAACTGCAGTAAAACTTTGTCACTTATTCTTGTGTCAAAAATTATCCTTGAACAAGTAAAGTTAGGTTCGTTTTCTATGCATAGTATAGAGTCCTCATAATTTTCCCCTCTATAATCTAATATACTTACAAAATCCGCACTTAATATTTCATTTCCTTTTTCATTTATTTTTTTCTTTAATAACTCTTTCCCTTTTTCAAGTCTAAAAGGAGATGTACTTCCCTCTCCAGTTATGCTTTTTTCATTTGCTATTGATGAATGTATATAGTGATTTGTATGTACATAATAATCATTAATCTCTTTTATACTTATATCCTTATGAGTAACTTCTATAGATATACATTGATTTTTGTTGGTATCTAAAGCTACTGCATGAAAGCCAGAACCTCTATTTTTAATGTTGCATCTATCAATAAAGTCTTCTAAACTTTTAGCTTCACTTATATATCTTTGCAAAAAGTATCTTGGTATACCTGTTACTGAAACATCTTCACTATAACAGTAGTTTATTGTCTTAACTATACCGTAGTTGTTAAAGCTAAAAGCATTTCCAAAGGGCATATTACAGTAGTCGTAGGTTACAAACCAGTCCTTATCATTCCAGCATTTTGTTAGAGCTGAATTACCTGGAATATAGTTATCATCTTCATTATGCCCTAATAATATTGTACCATCTTCTCTTTTACAAACCAACGTTGTGCAACCTACTCCTTCATTCAAAAGTTCAGCACACATTATTAAAAAGTATAAATCTTTGTCTACACCTGCTCCCTCTGCTCTTCCTTCTATCTCCATAACATAATCTGAAAATCTTTCCTTAGTAATTTCTTTAATATAAGCAGATTTTTTCATTAAATCTTTGTTATCAAGTAAATGTATATAATTTTTAATACAATTATTTATAGCCTCTTTTAACTCTACTCCAGAAGTCCATCCTCTTTCATAAGGGCTTCCCTTTGCTTCTATAAATTTAATCTTATTTCTCAAAATAATCTCCCTTCCATTGCTAGCTATTTTCCACTAAATTAAATCTTCATAATTTATATTATAATACAAAAAAGAATAAAATGAATTTTTATATGCATTAATATGTAGTATAATATACATAAAATTTATTTGATGAGGGGGCAATAATATGAATAACTTAAATGACGAGAGATTAAAGTACCTTGAAAAGGTAAAAACTATAGTTGTTAAAGTTGGATCATCAACCCTTACTTATAACAATGGACTTCTTAATTTAAATCACATAGAAGGCCTGGTAAGGCAATTATCTGATCTTCATAATATGGGATATAATGTAGTATTGGTTAGTTCAGGTGCTATTGGTGCAGGTATGGGAAAACTAGGATTACAGGAAAGGCCAAAGACTATCCCTGAAAAGCAGGCTGCTGCTGCAGTAGGCCAAGGAATACTTATGCATATGTATGAAAAAGTATTCTCTGAATACGGAAAAACCGTTGGACAAATACTCTTAACAAAAGAGGATATGACTGATGATATTAGAAAAAATAATGCCCATAATACATTTTCATCTCTGTTAGAACAAAGGGTTATACCAATAATAAATGAAAATGACGCAGTTGTAGTAGATGAAATAAAGGTTGGAGATAACGATACTCTTTCTGCTTATGTTGCTCAATTGGTAAATGCAGAGCTTTTAATTCTTATGTCTGATATAGACGGTCTTTACAATTGCGATCCTAGAAAAAACTCTGATGCTAAAATAATTTCTTTTATAGAAGAAATAACAGAGGAAATAGTTGCCTGTGCTGGAGGAGCTGGTAGCAACTTAGGCACTGGAGGAATGGCTACAAAAATTAATGCAGCAAAAATTGCTACCGCATCAGGTATCTCAATGGTGATAATCAATGGCGAAAATTCTAAGAACTTAAGAGATATACTCAATGGGATAAATATAGGTACCTGGTTTAAAGCTAATTTATGATAGGAGGACTAAAAATGGAAAGCTTAATGGATTATATAGTATCCAAAGGTAAAAATGCTAAAAAAGCTTCTAAAATTCTTTCAATTTTAGATTCAAATACTAAAAACAAAGCATTGATTCGTATGGCAGAGAATTTGGTTAACAATTCTCAAGCTATAATTGAAGCTAATAAAATAGACATGGAAAAAGGCAAAGAGAAAGGACTAAGCCAAGCTCTTTTAGATAGACTTCTCATCACTGAAAAAAGAATCTCCGATATGGCAGAAGGTCTTAGAGAAGTAGCAGATTTACCTGATCCAGTTGGAGAAGTTATTAAAATGTGGAAAAGACCCAATGGCATAAGAGTAGGTCAAAAAAGAGTACCTCTTGGAGTTTTGGGCATCATATATGAAGCTAGACCTAATGTTACTGTAGATGCAGCAGGTTTATGCTTAAAATCAGGAAATGCAGTTATTTTAAGAGGAGGATCTGAGGCTATAAACACTAACAAATGTATAGCTCAAATTCTTAAAGACTCATGTGTACAATGTGGCCTTCCAGAAGGGGCCATTGAATTAATAGAAGTTACAGACAGAGAAGCGGTAAATATTATGCTAAAGCTCAATGAATATATAGATGTTTTAATTCCACGTGGTGGCAGTGGATTAATTAAAACAGTAGTAGCTAATGCCACAGTACCTGTAATTGAAACTGGAGTTGGAAATTGCCACGTATTCGTAGATGAAAGTGCAGATATGGCTATGGCAAAAGATATTATAGTTAACGCAAAAACTCAAAGACCTGGTGTATGTAATGCAATAGAAACCATATTAGTTCACCAAAATATTGCAGAAAGGTTTTTACCTTATATAGCTAATGAACTATATAAACATAAAGTAGAATTAAGGGTTTGCCAGGATAGTAAGAAAATATTGTTAAATACCATAGAAGATAAAGAAATCTTTAACTATATAAAAGATGTAACAATAGAGGACTGGAGTGAGGAATATTTAAACTTTATTCTTGCAGTTAAAGTAGTACAATCCATTGAAGACGCAATTGATCATATTGACTTATATGGAACAAAACATTCAGAAGCTATAATAACAAGAGATTATTTTAATTCTGAAAAATTCTTAAATGAAATAGATGCCGCTGCAGTATATGTAAATGCCTCCACAAGATTTACCGATGGATCTCAATATGGGTTTGGAGCAGAAATTGGAATAAGTACACAAAAGTTACATGCTCGCGGCCCAATGGGAGTGGAACAGTTAACTACAATTAAATATATTGTATATGGAGATGGGCAGGTTAGAATTTAGTATATAACAAATTATTTTTACAGTTATAAGTTTCTACAGTAGTAATTTGTTGTACGAAATAGAGAGCTAAGTATGTAGTGAAGCCGCTCCAATAAAAAGTCGCTATTTCACTACATACTTAGCTCTTTTGTGTTTTACAAATATATTTTCTGAATTAGTTAATAACAAATTAGTTTCTTACTTATAAATTTTTACAAAGATATATTTAGTATGCGAAAATGGGAACTGAGGTACATAGTAACGTTGCTTCGAAAAAAGGCGCTCCTCCTACTATATACCCCAGTTCCTTTGTGTTTTACAAATATATTTTCAAATATATATTATGACAGATTAATTTCTCAAATATTTATCTTTATAATTTCATTGTCCAAAACTTAAAAATGATATATAATGTGCCCTATGCATTTGAGCAAAATTTAGAAATTCTTAATTTATTTTAGAAAGATGCCGTTAAGATGCTGTACATGTTTGACCAAAGGGAGTTTGTCAGCATTAGGGATTTTTATAAAATAAATTTTAGAAGTTATTATTTCAGCGAGCTGGCATAATAAGCATTGTATAGCATTTTTTATTTAATCAAACATAACTAATTTCCTTATCCTTACTACATATCACTTCAATTGACTTTTTATTTAATTTAGTCTTTAATATTACTTTATGGTTCCAAAGAGATACTACATGTTTTAAAGTTTCTCCTACGTAATTTAAATCTAGTTCCCTACCATCATACTTGTGTTCTAATAGTAAGGTTTTATTTCCAATGTCCTTTAATTCTATAAATGGTATGCTTCCCATTCCAACGGACTTACGAAATGTATCTTTTATAGTTTTATATCCTTCTTCATCTGATATTTCCTCTACTATAAAAGTTTTTTCATCTATTTTATATTGAAATAAATTCATATCCATGCATAGTTCCTTAGTTAAATACCTTCTTATGAAGGATTCATCCCTTTCAACGGTTCTTGCTTCGAATAATTTATCCGTCCCATATGCCTCTTCCAATCTAGTAAATATTTCAAAACCTAAGTAATATGGATTTATTTTTTCTTTATTGGGTGCTACAACAGCATTATGTCTATTTAAAAATTCTAAATATAAACTTTGTGGCAGTTCTAAATTTTTTAGTATTTTATAATGCCAAAAGCTTGCCCACCCTTCGTTTATTATCTTTGTTTCTATTTGAGGAATAAAGTATTTAGTTTGTTCCATTACAATGCCTAAGATGTCTTTTTTCCATGAATCTATTTCTCCATTCTCTTTAATAAACTCTAGCAAATTTATTTGAAACTTTATAGAATGAACTGCATCTAATATCTTCTCAACTTCTTCCCTGCCAAACTTATCTATATATCCTCTAATTCTATCTCCATGGCTTTTAAACATCTCAAAAGTATGTTGAGGATTTGTATTTTCTATATACAGTCTATTGTTTTTAAAAAAATCATTATGCCCATAGACATGTGTCATTGTAAGTATTTGCATCAATAAGCTATTTTCTTTTAAGAGATAAGCAGTACAAGGATTTGAGTTTATAACTATTTCATATGGTAGACCAATTAAGTTATGTCTGTAAAGAGTTTTTAATTTATCGTAGTTTTTCCCAAAACTCCAGTGTGGGTACATTGATGGCATACCTAAATATACTTGGTAAGAAAGCATATTATTATAGTTTATAATTTCAAATTCCTGAGGATAACAATTCAATCCGAACTGTTTAACCTTTTCCTCAATTTTTTTATTCCAATATTCTAATTCTTTTATTGTATATTGCAATATCCTTAACCCCTCTCTTCTCCTATACTCAACTCTGCTTTAAACATCTCTTTAAGTGCCTCCCAAAGATCCTCTTTTTTTTGCATGGACACTGCAATAAAATTTTCTTTATTAATTTCTTGTAGATACTTCTTTTTAATGCTACTAGCATATCCATAAGTCATGATTTCAGCATATCCAAATAAATTACAAATCTCACATAATCTTATTGCTGACTGTAGAGCTTTTTCATTATCCTCACTCCAATTATCTCCATCTGTAGCATGGAAAGCATATACATTATAACTATCCTCAGGATACTTTTGGCTGATTAATTCCAATGCTTTTTTATATCCACTAGATATATATGTTCCACCTGATTCAACCTTATGAAAAAATTCTTCTTCTGTCACAATCTTAGCAGTAGTAGAATGGGATATAAATACTAAGTCAGCACTTTCGTATTTACTTTTTATAAAGTTATAAATCATATAAAAGAAAGAACGTGCTAAGTATTTTTTAGTTTGATCCATAGAAGCTGAGGTGTCCATAATACATATAACAACAGCATTATATTCCTTTCCTTTATCACTTTTTATTCTGGAATATCTTAAGTCCTCTTTTTTAAAAGGGAACCTAGGGATTGTACTATTTGTAGTATTTATATTATATTCTCCAATATCTTTTAACCCTCTTTTCATGGACTGTTTTCTTTTTAGTTTCTCCATTACTGTTCTTTTTTTTGAAAGTCTTGGAGGAATTCCTCCCTTTTGAAAACCGCTTTTCTTTTTGCGAGACTGTCCTATTATTTTAGATTTTCTTTTGTTCTTAAGATGTGGTAATTTCAATTTATCATATACATATTCTAGAACATCTTCTAAAGTTATTTCCGTTTCAAAAATATCTTCTCCTTCTCTATTTCCAGCGCCACTATTCCCTCTAGCGTTATCATTATTTTCTAGGGGAATTTTTTCACCTTTTAATTCCTCTCCATCACCACAACCTATAGTTGAAATATTATTTCTAAATATAAAACTATATTCTTTAATACCCCTAATGGGAACTTTTATTTTTTTATTATTATAGCTATCGCCAATTAAACTTTCCTCTGATAAAATATCTACTAAATTTTTTTTTATACTTTCCTCTATAAGCTTTTGGTGTCTTTTCCTATCCTCTTCAGCTCTATCATAATGAATTCCACTATACTCTCTAATTACTGCCATAAAGTCAATCCTTCCATAGATTATTAGCGGCATAGTTCAACACCATTTCGCAACAATGAGTACAATATCCATTCTGCTCCATTTCCTTTAGCATACTATTATATTTTTCATTTTGTTCTTTATCTCTAATTTTTGATTTGGTTATTATCCTGGAAATTTCCCTTGCCGAAAAAGTTAACTTCTTTTCTATAGCCTCCTTTAATGGCTCATAGCAGGTGTAATCTATTTTTCCTCCCTTTCTTAATAAATATAGCATGTACGAAGTTACATCCATCCTAAACCCTTTAGAAGAGCTTTCCGATACTCCAATTTTCTCTTCTATACTTCTCATAAATTTTTCATCAGGCTCTAATTCCTCTCCCGTTATACTATCTTTTATTTTACTGTTATTTACATAGGCTTCTGCATTATCTAGATAATTATTAAAAAGTGTTTCCGCCCCTTCTTTAAATCCTTGTATGAAAGCCATATTAATTTCATTCTCTAGTATTTTGTTATATTCTTTTCTAATTATATCTTGTATAAATGAAAGATATCTCTTCTTGTCCTCTTCTGCTATATCTAAATCTTTTATAGATTTTATTAAACTTTCTATAATGCTTAAGGGATTAATACAGCTATTTTTACATTCACATATAGCATTATCTATAGCTTTTATAATAAACCTTGTGGATATTCCACTCATTCCTTCTTTAATGCCGCTTTCCTCTTTTAATTCTAAAATATCAATTCTTTTTGTTCCGCCCTTGTCAATAATATCTTCTCCATTATATATTCTAAGCTTAGTTAATAAATCTACTTTCACGGATGGAGATAGTCTAGTTAAAATAGCAAACATAGCCGCAACATCTATAGTATGTGGTGCTATATGAACATTAAAATTGCTATTCTTTAATATTTTTTCATATATTTTTTTCTCTTCATTTAACTCTAAACAATAAGGCACTTCTATTCTTACTATTCTATCTAATATAGCTTCATTGGTATGGTCCCCTTTAAACTTATTCCATTCTGCTTCATTAGAATGAGCGATAATTACTCCATCAAAATATATCATTGCTGCTTTTCCTGGAGATGGAATAGATTTTTCTTGGGTAGCTGTTATTATTGAATGAAGATATTCCACATCATTTTTGAATACTTCTATAAATTCAACCAATCCCCTATTGCTCACATTGAAAGCTCCATTTAATGAAAGAACTCTTGGATCGTCTTCTGGATATAAATCCATTTTTGATATATCTACAGCCCCCACCAATGCTGATGCATCTTGATTATTTGGATCTACAGGTGGCACTATTCCTATGCCCTTTCTTGATCTAATAGAAAAACCAGATTTCTCTACCATAAATCTTTCGTATTCCCCATTATATTCTTCCTTTAATCTATATTTACAAACTGGACATAAGTCCCCCTCTATTTTTACTCCTAATATTTTTTCAAATTCTCCCCTTAAATGCTTAGGAATTAAATGTAGTGGCTCTTCTCTCATGGGACATCCTTTTAATACATAGATATCCTCACTTTTTTCTAGAGCTTTTTTAATACATTCAACTATAGAAGACTTTCCTGAACCTACAGGTCCTACTAAATATAATACTTGTCTTGATTCTTCCCCTTTCATGGAAGCTGAGTAAAAATAATTCATGATCTTCATTAATGTTTTATCTATACCAAAAAAGTCTTTACTAAAAAAATTATATTTTTTTAATACTTCGTTTCCATAAATTTTTCTTAATCTTAAATTTTCCTCAGTATCTAATACTTCAAATTCATCTTCTAGAATAATATCGTAAATTCTTTTATGGGATAGCTTACATATGTCAGGATTACTTTTTACTATTTCTAGATAGTGTAAAAAGGTACACTGGAAATCCTCAGTTTTTCTTTTTTTTCTATCTATTTCTATTAATTCTTTAAAATTCATACTTACCTCCATAGATGTTCATAATATCCCCTTATATTTTTATTGTATTTATATTATATTTTTACCTAATTTAGAACAAATCAATTTTACCCTTTTAATTTACACCTCTTTGGCATTATAATAAAATTAATATATTCTAAAGGGGGATATTGTTATGAAGTTTATTGATTTAAGAAGTGATACTGTAACTCAACCAACAGAAGCTATGAGAAAAGCTATGTTTGAAGCAGAAGTTGGAGATGACGTTTATGGAGATGATCCTACAGTAAACCAGTTAGAAGAATTATCTGCTAAAATTACTGGAAAAGAAGCAGCACTATTTGTTCCTAGCGGCACTTTTGGTAATCAGTTGGCATTATTCACTCACTGTCAAAGGGGAAATGAAGTTATATTAGGGGAGGATTGCCACATAATAATGCATGAAGTAGGTGCATCATCTGTTATTGCTGGAGTACAACTAAGACCTGTAAGAACAGATAAAGGACAATTAGACCCAAAAGAAACAGAAAGCAAAATTAGAGGAGTAGATATTCACTTTCCTGAAACAGGATTAATATGTGTTGAGAATGCATATTCAAACGGAAGAGTAATTCCATTAGAAAATATGAAAGAAATTTATAACATAGCTAATGCTCACAATATACCTGTGCATTTGGACGGCGCACGCTTGTTTAATGCAGCTACATATTTAAACGTTCAAGCCTATGAAATTACTAAATATTGCGACTCTGTTATGTTTGCTCTGTCAAAGGGTTTATGCGCTCCAGTTGGATCCGTGTTGGCAGGTAGTAAAGAATTTATAGATAAGGCTCGAAAAAAGAGAAAACTTATGGGTGGCGGATTAAGACAAGCAGGTATATTAGCCTCTGCCGGATTAGTTGCTTTAAATGATATGATAGAAAATCTAAAACAAGATCATGAAAACGCCCTATATTTAGGTAAAGAACTATCAACAATACCAGGAGTAAAGGTAAGGCTTGACGATATTCACATAAGTATGGTATTCTTTACCATAGATACAGCTTTGGATGATAGCATTATAGTTAATGAAATGCTTCAGAGAGGAATAAAAATAAATCCTACTGAAGATGGAGAGTGGAGATTTGTAGTTCATTACTGGATTTCAAGAGATAATGTAGATTATATAGTGAATAGCCTAAAAAGTATATTGTCATAAAATAAATATGGATAGCCCTGAAGCTGTCCATATTTATTTTCTAATATAATATAACTTATATATCTAAATTATCGTACTATCTAATATAAGGAGGCTGATTAGTATGAAAAACATAAAAAGAATTTTATCAATTTTTTTAATACCAACTTTATTGTTAGTTGGTTGTGGTAAAGGAAAGAATAATGGTGATAATAAAAAACCTGAAACCTCAGATAAAGGAACTATCACTTACACTATTAAAGACTATTACCCATTTAAAGAAAATATTAAAATAAAATATAAAGGTACTGGAAATGAATTTGCTGAAAAGACAGTATTTACTGATTATATAAGAGGCAATAAAGTTCAGCTAAGAGTTGTTAATCCTGGTACCACTTCAGTCCAGGTTATGGAAATAAAAGATGGAGAGCTAAGGCTTATAACTTCTAAGGGAGAATATTATCATAGAGATAGTATAATTGATATAGAAAACAAAGATTATGAAGTTTTATTAAAAGAGCCTTTGATAAAGGGAACAACTTGGTCATTACCAAATGGAAGTAAAAGATTTATTTCTGATACAGAAAAGGAAGTAGAAACTCCTGCAGGAAAGTTTAAAGCACTAGAAGTTACAACAGAAAATGCAGATTATACTTCTCATGACTACTATGTATTGAATAAAGGATTGGTAAAGAGTATATATAAAGCAAAAGATATGGAAGTTATTACAACTTTAGAATCCATAGAAGAAAATGTTCCAGTAACCCAAACAGTAAAATTCTATTACTCCGATTACGCTGAGGATAAAATATATTTTACTAATAAAACACTAGAGTTTAATACAAATGAAGATGTTAAATCAGTTTTCGAAAAAGAACTTAAGAAAAATTTAGATACAAATATTAGCAAGTTAATTGGAGATGAAGTTTCAATTAATAAAATATATCTAGATAGTAACACAAATACAGCTAGAATAGATTTATCAAGCAACTTTGTTAAAGAAATAAATGCTGGCGCTGGTTATGAGATGGCTTTATTAAAATGTATAAGCAATACATTAGGAAACTACTATAATGTAGATAAAGCTATAATTACTTTAGATGGAAAACCATATTCTTCTGGACATATATCTATGAAAGAAAATGAACCTATAAAGGTTGATTATGAAAATGTGAAAGAGTATAAAAAATAACACTAAAAAATCTGTTGAGAAAACTCAACAGATTTTTTTATCTTTAACTATATTATAAATGTCTATTACTGAATCCACTACATAATCAGGTTTATGCCTTAAAATTTCCTCTACAGAAAGAGCAGTATACTTTACCAAACAGGTTTTTGCATTAGCATTTTGTCCACATAGTATATCATTATGGCTATCTCCTACCATTAGAGCGTATTCTGGTGAAATACCTAACAACTCGCAAGCCTTTAATACAGGTTCCCCATGTGGTTTATGCATTTTAGTATCCTCTGGAGTTACTATTACGTCCATAAATTTTTCTAAATCAAATAACCTTAGGCCTCGAAGAGCAGCTGCTCTTCTTTTAGAAGTAACTACCCCTATTTTCAATCCTGTTTCTTTAAGGAGCTTTAATCCTTCTTCTACTCCGTCTATAGATTTTGTTAAGCTATCGTGTACCTCTTCATTATAGGTTATATAAGCTTGATATAATTCCTCCGCTCTTTCTTTGCCATATCTCTCTAAAACACCCATTAATGGCTCTCCAAAGGTATTAATTATCTCCTTATCATCTATTTCTATATTTAGATGGTTTGTAAAAACATACTTAAAAGTTTCTAAAATTAAATCATTAGTATCAACTAAGGTTCCATCTAAATCAAATAATATAGCTTTAATCATAAAATCCTCCTTACGTATTTGAACTTTTAAAATAATAAAAGGCCATTATGGTTTTATCGTCTACTATTATTTCTTTTTTTATTAAGTCTTCCAATTCATCAATAGTAACCCATCTACCATCTAATACATCTTCATCTCTTATATTTTCAGGTATGAAAGAAGCTTTACTTATTTTTACTTTAAACATATGCATGGTGCTTGAACTAAAGCCTAATATAGGTTTATAGCTTATGATTTTAGATATATCATTTTTCTCTATCACTAGCGCCGTTTCTTCCCACAATTCTCTTATTAAACAATCTTCTATACTTTCTCCTTCTACATCAATAATTCCCGCCGGTATTTCTAAAGTCTCTTTCATTATAGAAGGCCTAAATTGTTTCACTAAAAGTATTTCATCAAATTCATTTATTACTAGTGCTGATACTGCATCATGGTTTTTCACTATTTCATACTCTCTGTCCCCTACTCTTTTTTTAAATAGCTTTAACCATCCATCATATAATAGCTTCCCTTCCATATCAACCCTCCATTATCTTTTAAAAAAAGTCACACTGAATGTTCATATCTTTTAAAAATTTAACTTTTCTATTATATATTTCTTCTCTTTCTTTAATGATAGCATTCATTGGAGTATCATTGCAAATTGGGTTTTGTGTTAATTGCCAAGCTCTTAAATATTCCATTGATTTAATTATTGCACTTCCTTGAGAGTAAAATTTTTGATTTCCCATAATATTAGTAAGTTTATTACAAAAATCAAATATTAATTCTTTTTCTATTTTACCTCCACCTGCCCAAACTAATTTAGGAGGCAATCCACTCCAAAGTTCGGATTTAATGCCCTTCCATTCCTCTATAGCTTTATTCATATCCTTATTATTCTTTAAATTTTTCAGCTGACTATCCATAGTCTCTTTTGTTTCACCATGCAATATGTTTAATAATCCACCAGTTTTTTTATAAACTGCTTGATATAAAAATTCTAAACTATCTAATGGTAGCATTTTCTTATACTCTTCTAGTATAGGTGAATTTCTTAATCCCGGAAGCACTTTTAGCACACCAGACTCATTTTTGTTTATTATTGTATATTCATAAAGAGTTTTACCTTCAAGCTCCTTATAACTTTCATTTATAGAACACTCTATTTGAATCAAAAATAGCTTCACAGCTGCTAATTGAGTTGGAAACCATACATTATTATCTTTTTTATTTATGATCATCTTACATCTCTCCTTTTAGCCTCTTTAGTGTTTCTATTGCTTTTTCATGATTTGGCTCTTCTTCTAATAAAGAGTTTAGTATTTCTTCTCCCCTATCAAGATCTTTGTTCACTGTTATATAATAAGCCGCTACATTGTATAGAGATTTAAGCTTAATATCTTTTGGATTTGTAGAATTATCATAATAATATATAGCTTTATTATAATACTCTAATGATTTATCAAATACACCTAAAAGGTTATATATAAACCCTAGTGAATAGTAAGCGTTTGCATCATTCTCTCTTAATGTTAGAGCTTTTATGAACCTATCTTTACTTTTAAAAACATCTCCATAAAACATTAAATCAATATCGCCCAATATGTATTCTACATAGTAATTGTCAACATATCCTCTTAACTTTTTAGAATATTCTACAACAGAAGTAGCATTTTTCTCTTTTACACTATGTATAAATAAAAACATTAAATGTGCCCACTCTAATGACAATTTTTCTTTGTTTTCATTTATATACTCCTTAAAATACTCACTTAGGTATGCTGAATATGATAATTCCCTTAAAAGAATATCTGCATAATTATCATCATTAATATTGACTCCATATTTTTCATTAATGATTTTTGCATACTCTTTAAGTTCACTCTTTTTATTACTCATGTATTTCACTCCTTATTCTTTGGTTAACATAAACATTATATAATGTACTATCCTTAATGACCAGTAAAAAATTTATTAAAATCTACCCATTTACATTTAATATACCAGATATTATGTTATAATAGTAATGTTTATGGTTCATACTACAACATATCGCATAAGGTGGGAAGCAAATGAATAAAAAAATCGTTTTAGGAATAATACTGTCAAGTTTTTTATTATTGACCTCTTGTGGTCAAAAAGTAGCAAAGGAAGAACCTTATGTTACAAGAGAAAACTACCTATTAGGTACCATTGTGCAACTTAAGGTATATGGTGAAAATGCTGAAAAGGCAGCTAATAAAGCTATGGATGTTATATCAAATATAGATGACTTAATGTCGCCAAGCAAACCCAATAGCGAAGTTTCTCAAATAAATTCAAATTCAGGTAAAAGCTATGTAAAAGTTAGTGATGATACTTTAAATGTCATAAAAAAGTCACTATACTACTCTTCCTTGTCAGATGGTGCATTTGATGTAACTGTAGGTCCTTTAGTTAATATTTGGGGTATAGGAACAGATCATGCAAGAGTTCCGGGGGAAAAGGAAATTAAAGAAAAATTGAGTTTAATTAATTATAAAGATATAGAAATAGATGAAAAAAGTAAATCTGTTAAACTTAAAAGAGAAGGACAAGGAATAGATTTAGGTGCCATTGCTAAAGGTTATGCTGCAGACAAGGTCAAAGAGGTATTGGTAGAGGAAGGAGTCAAAACTGCATTCATAAATTTAGGTGGAAATGTAGTAACTCTTGGTAAAAAAACTGATGGATCAGACTGGAATATCGGAGTTCAAGATCCACTAGAGACCCGTGGTGGATACTTTGCTATAGTGAAAGCTTCTGATAAATCTGTAGTTAGCTCTGGTAATTATGAAAGATTCTTTGAACAAAATGGAGTAAGATATCATCATATATTAGACACTAAAACTGGTTATCCATCAAATAATGAAATAATGGCTACTACCATAATTTCTGAGAAATCTATAGACGGAGATGCCCTATCTACTTCTGTCTTCGTATTAGGATTAGATAAAGGTATGAGATTAATAGAAGGTTTAGAAGGCGTTGAGGCTGTATTCGTAACAAAAGATAAGAAAGTTTATACCACTTCTGGATTAAAAGATTCAATAAAGATTACTAATAAGGAGTACATTTATGAAGAAAGGTGATAAGTTAATTTTTTCAGTAATATTAATTATTACCGTAGTAGGATTTTTAGGAACTTATTTTTATAAAAATTTTACAAAGTCTGAAGATACAATAGCGGTAATTAAGCAAGATGGAAAAGTTATCAAAGAGATTAATTTTAAAACTTTAGATAAAGAAGAGGAATTTATAATATATTCAGCTGATAAGCAGCACTATAATAAAATAGTTGCAACAAAAGATGGTGTATATATTTCTGAAGCAGATTGTCCTGATCAAGTTTGTGTGAAGTCAGGAATCATTTCAGAAGTTGGAGATACTGTAGTGTGTCTTCCTTTTAGGCTTATGATAGCCATTGAAGGCGAAAAAGCCAACAAGGAAATTGACGCTACTACTTATTAAAATATTGCTTTATAGGTGATGTAATGAAGAATATAAGAAAATTAGTATTTATTAGCTTACTAGTCAGTATCGCTTTAATAATATATATTATCGAAGCTCAACTACCAGTATTGCTTCCTGGAGTGCCAGGAATAAAATTAGGACTAGCTAACTCTATATCTCTATTCGCTCTATTGACTCTCGGTGGTAAAGAAGCCATACTAATCATGTTTTTAAGAACACTATTAGGCTCTTTTTTAGGAGGAACTATGTCATCCTTCTTTTATAGCCTATCTGGTGGACTATTAAGTAATATAATCATGATTATATTGTATAATAAGTTTAAAGACAACTTAAGCATATGGAGCATAAGTGTAAGCGGAGCGGTATTTCATAATATAGGACAGCTATTAGTAGCTTCCTTAATAGTTCAAGATTTCAGGATATATTTATACTTACCAGTTCTAATGATATCTGCCATAATTACAGGATACTTTATAGGAGTTGCTACAGACTACTTATATAATCATGTTAAAAAAGTTCCTTTGATTAGCAAGCTTAAAGAATTAGATTAAAATAAAAAACGTTAAAAAAAGCGTGGTTCTCACCACGCTTTTTTATTATTAATTTTTAGCTGTTTCTTCAACTTTAGCTGCTTCTTTAACTTCTATTTTTCCATCTAAGTTAACAATTGCCTTTGTTGGACATTTTGATATACAAACTCCACATTGTGTACATTTGTCATAATCAATTGTAGCTAAGTTATTTACCATTGTTATAGCCTGTTCTGGACAGTTTCTTACACATAGTGTACATGAAATACATCCAACAGAACAAGAATTCTTAACAGCAACACCCTTTTCTCTTGAGTTACATGCAACACGTACTCTCTTTGATATTGGTGTTAACTCAATAACGCTCTTTGGACAAACAGCTATACACTGAGCACATCCTGTACATGTTTCTTCATCGATTACAGCTACTCCATCTTCTATTGTTATTGCATCAAAAGGACACGCTGATACACATGTTCCTAATCCTAAACATCCGTACTTACATTCCTTTGAACCTTCTCCTGGTATATTAGCTGCATCAGTACAAGTCATAGCACCATAATATTGATATTTTTCTTTTGCCTGACTGCATGTACCATTACATTTAACATATGCTTTTTTAGGTTCTGATGTATCTGCTGTTACACCCATAATTTCAGCTATTTTTGCCGCACAACCTGCTCCACCAACTGGACATCCGTTAGCTGGGGCACCTGCATTTACAACTGCATCTGCAAAGGCGTCACAACCAGCAAATCCACAACCACCACAGTTAGCTCCTGGTAGTACTTCTCTAACCTGAGGTATTCTTGGGTCAACTTCAACGGCAAATTTCTTTGAAGCATATCCTAATAATAGACCAAATACTATACCTAATCCGCCTAAACTTAATACTGGATATATTAATTCCATGCTGACACCTCCTAACTAAATTAAGCCCTGGAAGCCTAAGAAAGCTATAGCCATTAATCCTGCAGTTACCAAGCTTAGTGGTAAGCCTTTTATCGCTTCTGGAATATATTCATTTGTTTCTAATTTTTCTCTAATTCCTGCTAAAAGTACTAGTGCTAGGGTAAATCCTAATGCTGCACCAGTTGCATTTACAACAGATTCAATTAATCCATATCCTTCATTACTATTAATAACTGCAACCCCTAGAACTGCACAGTTTGTTGTTATAAGTGGTAAGTAAATTCCAAGAGCTTTGTATAGATCTGGACTCACCTTTTTAATAACCATTTCAACAAACTGAACTAGTGATGCAATAACTAATATAAATGCTAATGTTGATAAGTATTGTATATTTAATGGTATTAATATAAAATTTTCAACCAACCAAGTCATTAATGAAGCAAGTGCCATAACGAAAGTAACCGCTGCTCCCATACCTGTTGCTGTTTCAACTTTTTTAGAAACTCCAAGGAATGGACATATTCCAAGGAATCTTGATAAAACGAAGTTATTAACTAATAAAGCACTTAAAAATATAGTGAAAATATTCATTTTTTCCTTTATCCACCTTTCTTTTTTAAACTAAGGTATCTTCAGAAGACTAGTTCGCTTTAGCTTTCTTTAATTTTCTAGCATTTAAGATAGCCATTAAGATACCTAGTGTAAAGAAACCACCTGGTGCTAATATCATTATTAATGCTGGCTGGTATGCTTCAGGCATAATCTGCATTCCAAAAACTTTACCAGCTCCTAGTATCTCTCTAATAATTCCTAATACTGTTAATGATAAAGTGAAACCTAATCCTTGACCTATAGCGTCAAATAAGGATGCAAACACATTGCTTTTATTTGCATAAGCTTCTGCTCTACCTAATATAATACAGTTAACAACTATAAGAGGAATAAATATACCTAAGGATTTATTTAAAGCTGGTAAGTAAGCCTTAAGCATAAATTCAAGCACTGTAACTAGCGTTGCAATGATTGTTATATATGCTGGTATACGTATTTCATCTGGAATTACCTTTTTAAGTAATGATATTAGTACGTTTGAGCCAATCAATACAACTGTTGCTGATAATCCCATACCAAATCCGTTTATAGCACTTGTTGTAACAGCCAATGTTGGACACATACCAAGTACTTGAACGAAAGTTGCGTTTTCTTTAATAATACCGTTATATAATCTTTCGCGAATTACTCCCATTTATTAATTGCCTCCCTTCAATTTAGAGTCATAAAACTTAATAGCTTCATTAACTCCGCTTGTAACAGCCTTTGAAGTTATTGTTGCACCTGTGATTGCAGAAATTTGATTATCTGCTGTTGCTGCACCTTTTACAACTTCTAATTCTGTCACTGGTTTGTCTTTATATTGATCTGAGAAGGATGGTTCTATCGCTTTAGCACCAAGACCTGGAGTTTCCGAATGGTTTAATATTTTTATACCTGTAACTTTACCTTCAGTAGATATTCCAACCATCATTTCTATAGCTCCAGCATATCCTTTTGGAGCAACTTTTAATGTATATCCTTTTAAATCTGCTCCATCTTTTCCTTCTGTAACTTCTAGAACTCCACCTTCACCTTTAATATCTTCTCTAATATTAAACTCTTTTCCTAAAGGTAATATTGCTGCATTAGCTTCATCTAAAGTTTTCTTTTGTTGAATATCAATAGGATCCTTTGTAACTCCGCTAACCCAACCTAAAAGTAGTCCACAGATTGCTGCTATGGTTAATAAAATTAATCCTAATCTAACACTTAATTTTACTCCGGATTCCTTTTCCATCTATTTCACCTTCCCAAAAATTTTTGGAGCTGTCCATCTTTCAATTAGTGGAACGAATAAGTTCATTATTAAAATTGAATAAGATACTCCTTCTGGGTAACCACCAAATATACGAATAATACCTGTTAAAGCTCCACAGCCAACTCCAAATATAATTCTTCCTAGTGGTGTTATAGGCGATGTTGCATAGTCTGTAGCCATAAAGAAGGCTCCTAGCATTAAACCACCTGCAAATAATTCATATAGTGGATTACCAGCTCTTCCAGCTATGGCTGTTATTATAAATGTTGTTCCAATATAAGTAACTGGAATTCTCCAATCTATTACATGTTTAAATATTAAATATGCTCCACCTATAAGTAAAGCTAATGCTGAAGTTTCTCCAATACATCCTCCAACATTTCCTAAAAATACATCCATTAAGCCAGGAGCCTGTGTTCCTGCTTTTAATGCTGCAAGCGGTGTAGCTGTTGTTACTCCATCTAATGTCCATGTAGTCATTGGTGTTGGCCATGATGCAAGTAAAAACGCTCTTGCTATTAATGCTGGGTTAACTATATTTTGTCCTAGTCCACCAAAGAATTGTTTAGCTATAATAATTGCAAAAATTCCTCCTACAACTGGTATCCATAGTGGAACTGATGGTGGTAAGTTAAAAGCTAGAAGTAAACCTGTTACAACAGCACTTAAATCACCAATAGTAACCTTTCTTTTTAATGCCTTTTGCCAAATGTATTCAGCTCCTACACAAGATAGAACTGAAACCAAAATTACTAATAATGCTTGTAATTTAAAGAAATAAACAGAAGCAAATGTTGCTGGCAGCAACGCTATTACAACATCTCTCATTATCGATTTTGTTGTATCGTTAGCACGAATATGTGGAGATGATGAGACAGTATACTTAGTTGTTTGAGACATTTAAAATTCACCTCTTTAAAGTTAGTTTTTTATTATCTTTTACACACTACTTTTTTTCCAGAACGTATTCTTTGTAATAAATGACGTCTTGCTGGACATACAAATGAACAACATCCGCATTCAATACAATCTCTTCCGCTACATTTATCAAATGTATCGTAATCTCTAACTGCAGCACATGTAGCAAGCTTTGTTGGCATTAATCCCATTGGGCATACTTGTAAGCACTTTCCACAGTTTATACAATTAGATTCTTCTTCAGCTTCGGCTACTTTTTTAGTTAAACAAAGTATTCCTGAAGCACCTTTAGTAGCTGGAACATCTAATGAATACATAGCCATTCCCATCATTGGTCCACCAGAAATAACCTTCATTGGTTCTTCAACAAATCCACCTGCTGCTTCAACCAATTCTCTTACTGATGTACCAATCTTGAATCTTAAATTCTTAGGTTCTTTTATAGCATCACCAGTTACAGTAACAACTCTAGTAGTTAAAGGTTTACCGTTTACAACAGCGTTATAAACTTCATATATAGTATCAACATTTTGAACTACACATCCTACATCTGCTGGAAGTTTTCCTGATGGAACTTCTTTTTTAGTGATTGCATAAATTAATTGCTTTTCAGCTCCTTGTGGATATTTAGTTTTAACTGCTTTAACTTCAATATTTGAAATACCCTTTATAGCTTCTTTCATAGCTTGAATAGCATTAGGCTTATTATCTTCTATTCCGATATAACCCTTTGCTTCTGGAAATAATTTTAAAACTATTTTTAATCCTTCAATTATTTCTTGAGTCTTTTCAAGCATCATTCTATGGTCACAAGTTAAATAAGGCTCACACTCAGCTGCATTAACAACTATAGCGTCAATTTTCTTTTCTGGTGGTGGAGCAAGTTTTACATGTGTTGGGAATGTAGCACCACCCATACCAACTATACCAGCCTCCTTAACAATGTTTACAATTTCTTCTTTAGATAAGCTTGTCCAGTCTCTCTTTGTACTTTCAACTTCTTCATATTGTCCATCGTTTTCTATTATTACAGCCATCGACTTAATGCCATTAAATAATACAACTTCTGACACATTTTTAACAATACCAGAAACGCTTGAGTGTACATTTGCAGAGATAAATCCCTTTGCTTCCCCTATTTTTTGTCCTACCAATACTTTGTCACCTTTTTTAACTATAGGTTCAGCAGGTGCCCCTATATGCTGTGACATAGGAATAACTAGGTCTCCTTTTGGTAAATACTCTTCTATTGGTTTGTTCTCAGTATAGTGTTTACCGTGAGGAGGATGTACTCCATTCTTAAATGTTAATAATTCCATAAAGACCCTCCAATCTATTTATTTATCCAATAAATACTAATAAAATCATAGGTAGATTTAATAGTACGCCCATCATCAATATTAAATTGTTATGACAAGCATGTCAAGAGTTTTTGAATATTTTTAAATAATATACTGTAACATATAGAATTACAATTTCAACCTATAATCGTTCTACAATTATCTATTAAATCCTTTATTTAACAACAAAATCTATGATATTTATTTTTTAAAAATAAGTGTTATATATTTAATTATATATATATATTATGATATAATACATAGGGAATATCTAGTAAAGAAGTGGAGTTTTAACTATGGATTACAATAGAGTGCTTCATTTAGCTACCTATGCAGGTGAATTAATGTTACAAAGTGGTGCGGAAATATATAGAGTTGAAGAAACTTTAACAAGAATATGTACTTCCTATGGAATACAAAGCGCTCAAAGCTTTGTTACCCCTACTGGAATTATTATGTCTATAACAGACAATAGAGATTATGTAATGACAAAGGTGGTAAGGATTAATAGGAGGACTGTAGATTTAGATAAAATAGCTAGAATTAATGACCTTTCTAGAAGGATAAGCAGTGAGAGACTAGATTTAAATTATGTAGAAAGTATGTTAGAAGAAATTAAACATAGTGCTAAATATAATGATAAAATACTCATTTTCTCTTCTTCGATAGCTGCAGGATTTTTTACCTTGGTCTTCGGTGGAACATTGAGAGATTTTTTTGTGTCTTTATTTATTGGTTTTGTTATAGAATGTATACGTATAATTCTTAATAAAATTGGTACTAATAGCTTCTTTATAAATGCAATTGGGGGTGCTACTTCTTCACTTATAGCACTAATTAGTACCACTCTAGGTTTTGCTAATAATACTGACCAAATAGTAATTGGTTCTTTAATGTTACTTGTGCCTGGATTAGCAATAACAAATGCTATAAGAGATACTTTAGCAGGGGATTTATTAGCAGGTACATCTAGAGCTTCAGAAGCATTTTTAATAGCCGTGGCTATTGCTGTTGGAAGCGGATTAATTTTTACTGTATGGATTAAATTCTTTGGGGGATCCTCTATATGATTTATGATGTTCTTTTGTTTTCATTTTATTCTTTTATTGCCACTTTTGCATTTAGCGTAATATTTAATATCAAAGGTAGAAATTTATTCTTTGCCGCTCTAGGTGGAGGAATAAGCTGGTTTTTTTATCTTATTTCTCTTGAAAGCAATATGTCAAATACCTTATCCATTTTTAATGGCGCCTTACTTACCGCTATTTACTCTGAAATAACTGCAAGAGCTTTAAGGACACCAGTAACTACCTTCATTATATCTGGTATACTTCCCTTAGTCCCAGGTGGAGGAATGTATTACACCATGCTAGAGTTTACTAGAGGAGACGTAAATAAGGCCTTAGAAATGGGATTAAGCACTTTAACAACCGCCGGCGCTATAGCTATTGCATTAGTTCTCGTATCTTCAATAACAAAACTTATTACATATAAAAAACGAAGAATAAAAAAATAATTGATTGAATTTTGCCACATAAATTCTATTTGTTTAATTAAAAAGAGTTTGCTCTAATGCAAACTCTTCATTAATGGTGTTAATTTTAAGCTATTAATTGTAAACCAAATAAGACTATTTAATAAACATTGTAAGGGTACTTACTAAATCCTCTACTTTATTTTCAGAATTATTATCTTCACTCTCAGCAAAACACTTCGTTGCATAATTTTCAAATATTAAAGTTCCTACTTTGTTAATGGCAGATCTAATTGCAGCTATTTGTATAAGGATATCCTTACACTCTACATCATTATCTACCATTTTCTCAATTCCTTTTACTTGACCTTCAATTCTTTTCAATCTATTTTGTATGTCTTTTTTCACTTTATTCTTTTCCATTAAACAATCACTCCTACGCTCATTATACCCATACCCCGTATAAATTATATCAATCAATTCTTATTAAATCAATTCTTAATATAAAAATATGAATATTATTTTTTATATTTCATATTGTTTATATATAAATATTTTATTATTAGGGTGATAAGCTTTGAAAAATAAATTTTATTTGATACTTATATGCATATTAATATTATTTACATCCTGCACTTATTTATCAGAAAATAAAAAAGTAAATAATCATTATACCTCAAATTTAATAGAACTAATCAATACGGAAGATAACTATACATGTTCTATATTTGATATGAATCTTTATAAAGAAAAAGATTTAAATACTGATGACTTTTATATTGTAGGGAATTTTACTAAAGCCTTGAATGAAAAATCCTTTACTAAGAAACCTAATGATCTTGATGAAAAACCCGCTTATAAAATGATGCTAACCTTTCATAAAGAGAAATATGTTATAAATATTTATAATAGCAAGTATGTAGCAATACACCCTTGGGATGGCGATAAAGAAACGGACTATATCGATATGACTAATATACCCCTTTCATATAATTTATTTTATTTATGCAATTATATTTTTTCAGGAAAATATTAAAAGCTATATCCTAAAAAGGATATAGCTTAGTTTTGTTTATGCTTCTAATAAGAATGCAAGGTATCCTCTCATAGCTTCATATATATCTGCTTTACTGGCAATTTCCCAAGGAGCATGCATGTTTTGAAGTGCTACTCCACAATCTATAACTTCCATGCCATACTCAGCTAATATATAAGCTATAGTTCCTCCACCACCTTGATCTACTTTTCCTAATTCTGCTGTTTGCCATGTTACATTGTGTTTTTCCATTATATTTCTTAATTCAGCTATAAATTCAGGATTTGCATCATTACATCCTGATTTACCTTTAGCTCCAGTGTACTTGTTAAAAACAAGTCCTTTTCCAAAGTATGCAGCATTTTTCTTCTCCATTACTGATGGGAAATTTGGATCATAAGCCGCACTTACATCTGAGGACAACATTTTTGAATTAGCTAAAGCCCTCTTTAGTTTTAATTCACAGTAATCCTCGCTTAAAGCAATGATTTCAGCCACTGTATTTTCAAAGAATTTTGAATGCATTCCAGTAGCACCTACACTTCCAATCTCTTCTTTGTCTACTAGTAAAGTAACTGACGTTTTCTTTGGATTATTTAAAGACATCATAGATTCAAAAGAAGTATATGAGCATACTCTATCATCATGTCCATAGGCCATAACCATACTTCTATCTAAACCATAATCTCTAGCCTTTCCAGCTGGAACAACTTCTAATTCTGCTGATACAAAGTCTTCTTCTTCTATGCCATACTTTTCATTTAATAGTCTTAATACATTAAGTTTTACTCTATCTTTTGTATCTTTATCTTTAGCGGGTATACTACCAACTAATATATTTAAATCTTCTCCTGTAATAGCCTTTGACATCTTCTTCTCCATCTGCTCTGCAGCTAAATGAATTAATAGATCTGATATACCTATTACTGGATCATTTTCATCCTCACCTACTACAACATCTACAACAGTTCCATCTTTTTTTACTACCACACCATGGATAGCTAATGGAATTGTAACCCATTGATATTTTTTCACTCCACCATAATAATGAGTTTCTAGTAATGCTAAATCACTATCTTCATATAATGGATTTTGTTTTAAGTCAAGTCTTGGAGAGTCCACATGAGCTCCTAATATATTCATTCCATTTTGTATTGACTCTTTCCCTATTACGAATAATGCTAAAGTTTTATCCTTGTTATTTGCATATATTTTATCTCCAGCTTTTAACTTTTGCTCTTTATTAATATATTCCTCAATGTTTTTATAACCATTATTTTCAGCTATACGGACAAATTCCTTTACACATTCTCTTTCTGTTTTGCATTTTGACATAAATTCTTTATATCTTTCACTTAATTCAAAAACCTTTTTTAAATCTTCTTCAGAATATTTATCCCATGCATACTCATATTTTTTCACTAAATCTTTTTTCATCTCTTCCATATATTTCGCTCTAGTTAGTAAAATAGAGCATTTTCACCTCCACCTAGTAATTTTACTATATTTTATCATAAATACTATCAGTTATATAGTTTATTTTTAGAACCAATTTTTATTTTTAAAAAACCTTATCAATAAAACAGATGTAAGTACCATAAAAATTACTACTAAATAATATCCATACTCATGCTCTGAGAAGGGAATCTTCTTAACATTCATTCCATATATACTTGTAATTAAATTAAGAGGAAGAAATATAGTAGCTATAATGGTAAATATCTTCATTAAATCATTTGTCTTATTTGCTATTTCTGCTTCATAAGCCTCTCTAACCAAGGCTATATCTCCATATAGACTCTCTAAAGAAAGCATTAATTTATCAATTTTATTATTTAACCCTTGAAAATGCTTGATATATTTTTTTTCAATAATAGAATTATCATTTTGTAAAGTATCGCCTATGTATCTAAGAGGATTTAAATATTTTCTTAGTTTATATAATTGTCTTCTAAGATGTATTAGCTGAACTAACAGCTCATGCTTAGGATTTTTCAATATTCTAAGCTCTATTTTATCTCCCTCTTCCTCTATGATAGAGATTACATTATAATTTTTTACTATTATTCTATCTATAATATAGTAAAAAATTATAGTTGTAGATGGATTTTCTTTAAGCATAGAACAATTTTTATAGCTACTTATGTCCGTAAGTAAATTATTAAGTAAATCTAAATCTTCTTTAAATGCAGTTATAATGAAGTTATTATTTAAAAATATGTATAATTCTCTAGAGTGAACTCCTTCATCATAGTATTCCAATATATTGAAAACAACAAAAATATACTCTTCATAATATTCAATTTTTGTAGATTTGTTAAATTCTTTGCAATCCTCTACATTATCTTTTCTTATAGAAAATATAGTTTTTATATCTTCAAGTTCATCTACATAGCACCATATCCAGTATTTTCTTTCATCAGTGATTTCATGCATTTCTACTAAATTGAAATTATTATCAATATCAAGAATCTTCATTCTAAACATCACCCATTTGTTATTATGTCATTTACCATCATATCAAATTCATTTCTAGGCACTTTATTAACAAATTGAATACTGTAAGCTAGGGCAACTATTGGCATATCATTCTTTAAAGAGCTAATAAATCTGTCATAAAAGCCTCCACCATATCCTAATCTGCCTCCAGTTTTATCAAAAGCAACTCCTGGTGCAAGGATTAAGTCTATCTCATCTTTATTCATTATATTGTCATGGATTGGCTCTAATATGCCATAGTTACCTGTTCCCAATTCATCAAAACTTTTTATCTCTACAAGGTACATACCTTCATCCTTGTTCTTTATTTTAGGTACTGAAACTCTTTTACCATCCTCTAATGCTTTTTTTATTATATTATGTGTATCTACTTCTGTCTTATAACTGACAAAAATAAATAAGGATTTCGACTCTTTATAATATTTACTTTCTATAACATTATTATAAATTTCTTCATCATATTTTCTTCTTACCTCTAAAGATAAATTATCCCTTAGACTAATGACTTTATTTCTTAATTCTTTTTTATTCTCCATACTTTCTTCTCCTTAATTCTTCTTCATCCATCCTTGTTGTTATTGTATCTACAGGAGTAATATCTGAATTTAAGCTATATCTATAATTCACCGCTGCAGTTTCTATTATTATTGCTATGTTTCTTCCTGGTCTTATTGGAAGGGTAATTTTTCTTATAGATGCATTTAGTATTTGCATAGTTTCTCCATCTATACCTAATCTATCATAGGTTTTATCTTGTACCCATTGTTCTAAATGTATAACAAGCCCTATAGTTTTTACATCTAATACGGAGCTTAAGCCATAAAGTGCAGGTACATCAATTATACCCATGCCTCTAACTTCCATCATGCCTGAAGTAACATAGGGAGACCTTCCTAGTAGTTTACCTTCAATTTCTTTTATATCTACAGCATCATCTGCTACTAGTCTATGTCCTCTTTTTATGAGTTCTAATGCAGTTTCACTCTTGCCAATTCCACTTTCTCCTGTTATTAATATTCCTATACCATGTACATCCACAAGTACTCCATGAAGTCTTGTTTCAGGGGCAAGCTTTTCATCAAGATAATTTGTTAATTTATTTATAAATCTTGTAGATATATCTTCTGATCTAAGCACCCATCTCCCATATTTAGATGCATTCTCTAACAACTCTTTATGGGGTTCCAATCCTCTAGTCATTATTATACAAGGAGTTTCAAACTGAAAAAACTTCTTAAGTCTTTTATTTCTTAATTCCTCTGGCATTACATCTAAAAAACTCCACTCTGCTTTACCAATGAGTTGTACTCTTTCATTTGCAAAATAGCTATAAAAGCCAGAAAATTGAAGACCCGGTCTATTTATATCATTAATCGTTATATGTATATTTTCCTTACCTTCATTAATTACCTCTAGGTTAAAATCTTTTATTAAATCTTCAACGATAACCGCCATATTTCTCCTCCTAATAAATTGTATACCTCATTATAACATTTTAATAATTGATAAGTTATATAATTTTAACTATAAACTTTAGAATTAAGAATAGTAAATATAAATTAAATGTAAGAATCTTATTATATTTTTTTATTTATACCCTAAAAAGAGTATAACTCTAAAGTCATACTCTTTTTAATAATCTTCATTTTTTATTATTAACTATTCATTTTATTTCATTGATTAATAAGCTAAAAATTACTTGATTAGATTAAATTACTTTTAGCAAGTAAATGATTAGCAGTTACAAATCTAATTGTACCTGTTTTAGAACGCATTACCACTGAGTTTGTGCTAGCACAATTATTTTTGCTGTAAACTACACCTTTTAATAAATCGCAGTCGGTGATTCCTGTAGCTGCAAAATATACATCATCACTTTTTACTAAATCATTTATATATAGTACTTTATTTACATCACAAATCCCCATGTTTTTGCATCTAATTATTTCTTCTTCTGATTGGGGAACTAGCTGGGCTTGCATATCTCCACCCATACACTTTATAGCAGCTGCCGCAATAACTCCTTCTGGCGCTCCACCAGTACCTATCATTAAATCTATGCCTGTACCTTCAAAACCACAAGCTAGTACAGCAGCAATATCTCCTTCTGAGAATAACTTTACTCTTGCTCCCACTTCTCTAGCATCACTTATTATACTTTCATGTCTTTCTCTCTCTTGTACAATTACAGTCAATTCTGATACATCTTTATTTAATGCCATCGCTACATTGATTATGTTATCTTTATTAGATTTATTGATATTTATAGCACCTTTAGCTGCCGCACCAACAGCTATCTTTTTCATATACATATCTGGAGCATGTAATAAACTTCCCTTTGGTCCCATTGCCACAACAGCGATTGCATTAGGTAGTCCTTTCGCAATCAAAACTGTGCCATCTAATGGATCTACAGCAATATCCATCTCCATCATTCCATCTTTCCATAAACCTACCTCTTGCCCTATGTAGAGCATAGGAGCGTTGTCCATTTCTCCTTCTCCAATAACTACTTTACCTTTTATCGGCATCAATGAAAAGGCTTTTTCCATTCCGTCAACTGCCGCTTGGTCTGCTGCTATCTTATCTCCTCTTCCCATGTACTTAGCTGAACGAAGTGCCGCTGCTTCTGTAACTCTAACTAATCCCATTGCTATATCTTGATAAATCATATATATACCTCCTAAATGAAATATAAAAGTAAATATATAGCATTATATAGTATATAATCTACTCTAATTCCGATAAATTACTTAATTATTATATCATATTAAAATAAAAGTGTCAGGTATAGTTTTAAAATAATAAAATTAAAAAGCTGAAAGTTTAAAACTTTCAGCTTAACATTCAATAAAAATGCATATATCCCAATATGTCGTTGCACTTATCATTTCACACCCGCACTCTCGCAGGTGGGTTCTTTGCATTAGCCTTCTGTCTACTACTTTTAGCTAAGTACATTAGCGTCAGAAGCCTGACATTGGACTAAATTTAAAAGATCCCTTATACATTATGTAGGTTGAACGAATAAGTCTGACGATCATCTCAGGATGCAATTTAATTATAACATATTCTTTTATTTTTTCAATGGAAATTTATTAAATTCATCTAAATTTTTCACCTAGACTGTATGCAGCCTTTAGTATTTCCTCATCTTTCTCAACTGGATTTTCATCTGTATTTATTGCACGGAGCTCCCCTTCTATTTTAGCGTCCATAGCTCCAAAAGCTAATTTTAATGTTTCATCAATAGGTTTAAACATTTCTTCCCAATAAGTACCTCCAGTAATTATTGAAACACCTTTTTTTATCCTTATATCGTCTCTATCTTCTCTAATATACTTTTTGCTCCAATAAACTTGTAATCTATCAATAAGATTCTTTAACGGTCCCGGCACTGAAGCAAAGTACATTGGAGTGGCTATTACTATTAAATCACTATCATTGATTTTTTTATAAATTTCTGTCATATCATCCTTAATAGAACAAGCTTCTAACTTATAGCAATATTTACAATCGATGCATGGCTTTATATTAGCTTTAAATACCTCAAGTATTTCCGCTTCTTTTCCTAATCCTTTAATAAATTCATTCATCAACTTATAGGTATTGCCATTTTTATTTGGGGAAGAATAAAAAATCAAAGTTTTCATTGTAACATCCTCTTCTGTAATATTATTCATCTATTTTGTCTAATATTAAATCTAAATCCACCTCTTTATCTTTAGGGTAGAATGCTGCAGCAAATTCAGCGCAATCACTTTCTTCTTCTATTTCATAGGATGAAAATTGGCAATCTATTTCTAAATCATCAACTATCTCCTCTATAATCTCTGAAACTGTATCTAATGCTAAGTCATACAAGTATGATTTAAATAAATCCTCATCCCCCTCTTCTTGTTCATCTATTTCTTCCTTTTCATAAGCTTTAGCAGCCTGTATTTCATCCTCATCAAAATCATAATATATTCTCAGCAGGCATAAATCCTTATCTTCCCATTCTATTTCTTCTACTTCACTTATATTACCATCTAATAATAAGTTAATTATTTTGTTTTTATCCATTTTCAATCCTCCGATTTTATTTATTTTTGCAATAGTGCTATAAATTTTTCTACAAATTCATCTGCTTTTTTGAATTCTTCTTTATTAGGAACAAATTTAAATTTTAATCCTTCATCTACTACAGAAAGTTTTAATGACTTTAATCTTTCGGTCATCATAAGAACACCTTCTCCACTCCATCCATATGAACCAAAAGCACCTGATGCCTTTCCTCTATTTACTATTGGACTTACACAAGATAATAAATCCCAGGCTGGTTTTACTGAATCTTGATTTATTGTTGGAGATCCAACTAGAAACCCTTTAGATTTATCAATAATTGAAGCAGCTTTCTCTTCTCCTATAGAAGTTATTTCTATTGCTTCACACTCTATACTTCTTTCTCTTAATTTATCACATATATAATGTGCCATAGCTTCAGTATTTCCGTAAGCTGATATGTAGAATACCGGTATACAATCTTCTAAATTCTCAGCCTCTGTTGCAAATTTTCTATACATCTCCATATATTTAGCTATATTCTCTTTATTATGTATTGGACCATGACTTGTAGCCACTAAATCAAACTTTAAATCTTTAATTTTATTTAATCCAGCTAAAACAAACCTTGAAAATGGTGCCATAATTACATTATAGTAATATATCATTTCTTCATCATAGTCTTCATCGGCACCTGCTATTACGTTGTCATTAGGGCAATAGTGACATCCTAAGAAGTCACAACTAAATAACATATCTCTTTCCTTTACATATGTAAACATAGTGTCTGGCCAATGTAAGTTAGGAGCTGTTATAAATTTAAGAGTAGTCTTACCTAAAGAAATATCTTCTCCTGCCACCATTATATTGGCTTCTTTATTTAATATATCCTTTAAATAAATACTAGCAGCTCTTGAACAAACTATTTGAACTTCTGGATAGTCTTCAATAAACTTTGAAATTATACCTGTATGATCTAATTCCGTATGATGAACTATTAAGTAATCAACCTTTCTCTCCCCAATTACTTCTTTTAGATTCTTTAAAAACTCTTCATAAAATCCATCTTTAACAGCATCTAAAACAGCTATCTTCTCATCATCAATAACATAAGCATTGTATGTAGTGCCGTTTTTAGTTTCCATTATAATATCAAAGACTCTCAGCTCTGGATTTTTCACTCCAACCCAATATATATTATCTTTTAATTTTATACTTCCCACTTTGATCACTCCTATTCTTTCTACATAAATTTGTCTGTTAAGATAATTATAATATACATTCCCATCATTTAAAATAATTTCATTTATATTTTAACCATATGAATTATATTTATAATAAATAAATCTCTGGTTCTCCAAATGCCAGAGATTTATTTTAGATTTACTTTAAGCTTTTTTTAACAGTGATATGTTTAATGCTCTATATAAGGCTTGTACAACTACAAAAGCTATTACACCATCTACAATGTGATGCAATGTAGATCCTAATCCTACAGTTATTAAAATTTTTTCTAAAGTTATTCCAAAAGGAATTACTATAAGGGCTTCTAATATTCCATGTATAGGAGCAGTTATCATCACCATACTTCTATAAGAAATACCTCTTTGAATTAATAATCCACCTACTATGCCTACAAAAGTATGCATAAAAGCTCTTGCTGCTATATACGACCCTTTGGTTATTAAAAATCCTAAGCCAGAACCTATCCCTACCATAGCTGCTGGTCCCGGTCCTAATAATATGGCTATGAATAATGGCACATGAGAAGCTAATGTAGCTGAAAATGGTCCTAATTGAATAGATAAAAAACCAAAGGCTATAGGTATTACTACTGCTAAAGCAGTTAATAAAGCTGTGTAGGTTATTTTTTTAATACTGTTCATGAAAGCACCTCCGAGTATACTAGTGTATATACACTAGTATACTCGGACTCTATTATTCTGAATTATTTTTTAAATTAAATAGTAAAAGCCGAGAATATACTTCTCGGCTTTAAACTATAGACCTTCTTTTTCCTTCATCATGCTCTTAACCTTCATTAATCTAGTTAAATTACCTCTTTCATTTTCATCTAATTTCATTACGATGTATTTTATAGTTTCTTGTAATTGAGGTATTGTCATATACTCTAGAGCATTAACTCTTCTTCTCGTCTTTTCAATCTCATCTGCCATGAGCTGGCAAGACTTTTCAACTTCAGCAAGTTCTAATAGTTTAGGCAATGTACCATATAATTTTTCTATGGCAGTATCCAATTCTCCTGAGGTATTTACAAAACCATAAGGGTATATACTACCTTCATCTTCTTCCATCTTTCTTTTAAACTTCATTACAGGTACATTAACACTCATAATATTTTTTCTTTCAACTTCAAGAGAAATGCTTTCTTTTGGGAAGACTATAGCCTCTTCAAGGAATTCCGATGACATTAAAGCTCTAGCCATAACAAAATCCTTTAAGGATTTTTGCAATTCTTCCTCTACGCTTTTTCTAAGTTCATTGTTATATTTTATTAAATCAATGAATCTTCTCATTAATTCATCTTGCTTATCCTTTAAAAGCTTATGTCCTCTGGTAGCCGTTACTAGCCTTTTCTTAAGCTTGGTGAGCTCCATTCTTGTTGGATTAACATTTAATCTCATAAACAATCATCCCTTTAATTTTCATTAGGTGTTTCAGGAAGATATTTTTCCAAATATTCATCTCTAATTCTCTTGAGCTCAGTACGAGGTAAAATAGATAACAGCTTCCATCCTAAATTCAATGTTTCTTCTATAGTTCTATTTGCTGTAAATCCTTGTGAAACATATTCTTTTTCGAAGGCCTCAGCAAATTTTGCGTACTGCTTATCTGCATCGGAAAGGGCAGACTCTCCAAGTATAACTGCTAATTCTTTTGCTTGCTTACCCTGTGCATATCCAGCAAATAACTGGTTCATTGTGTCCGCATGGTCTTCCCTAGTTTTTCCTTTTCCTATACCCTTATCTTTTAATCTTGATAAGGATGGTAGAACGTCTATAGGTGGCATTATACCTTTTCTATATAGTTCTCTACTTAAAATTATCTGACCTTCTGTAATATAACCTGTTAAGTCTGGAATCGGATGTGTTTTATCGTCTTCCGGCATTGTAAGTATAGGTATCTGTGTTATAGAACCTTCTCTTCCTTTTATTCTTCCAGCTCTTTCATATAGAGTTGAAAGGTCTGTATATAGGTATCCTGGATATCCACGTCTTCCTGGAACTTCTTTTCTTGCTGCGGAAACTTCACGCAGTGCTTCACAATAATTTGTTAGGTCAGTCATAATAACAAGTACGTGCATTCCTTTTTGATAAGCTAGGTACTCTGCTGTAGTTAAAGCCATTCTTGGCGTTGCAATTCTCTCTATAGCAGGGTCATTTGCTAAGTTCATAAACAGAACAGATCTGTCTATAGCTCCAGTTCTTGTAAAATCGTCAATAAAGAATTGAGCTTCTTCAAAAGTTATACCTATTGCAGCAAATACAACAGCAAACTTAGAATCTGAGCCTAAAACCCTTGCTTGCCTTGCAATTTGAGCAGCCAACTGGGCATGTGGTAAACCTGATCCTGAGAACACAGGTAGTTTTTGTCCTCTAACTAAAGTGTTTAGTCCATCAATTGCTGAAACTCCAGTCTGAATAAACTCTGACGGATAATTTCTAGCCACTGGATTTATAGGCTCACCATTAATATCCATTCTTTTTTCTGGAATTATTTTAGGACCATTATCCTTAGGTCTTCCAAGACCGTCAAAAACTCTTCCCAACATGTCTTCTGAAACGCTAATTTCTAATGGTTTACCTAAAAATTTAGCCTTACTTCCTTTTAAGTTTATTCCAGCAGAACCCTCAAATAACTGAACAAGGGCTTTATCTTCATTTATTTCCAGTACTCTACCTCTTCTGATTTCTCCAGTTTGAATTTCTATTTCAACTAGTTCATCATACTTTACATTTTCTACTCCATCAACAACCATCAATGGTCCTACAACTTCTCTTACTGTTCTATATTCCTTAAGCATCCATTATCCCCCCTTTGCTGATAAGATCATCAATGTCCTTTTCAAGTTCTTCAGAAACTTTATCTATATTTTCTATACTTTCCTCAGAAACGTATTTAGATCTAGCTATTCTATCTCTGATTTCCATATTTAATATATCCTTTAGATAAACTCCAGCCTTTAAAGCTCTTGATGCTTCATCTCCAAATTTAAGAACTAATTTTAACATTTTATATTGTTTACCTAAAGAAGCATAAGTATCCACATCATGGAAAGCATTTTGCTGTAAATAGTCTTCTCTTATTGATTTTGCAACTTCAAGCTTTAATCTATCCTCTTCGGATAATGCATCAATACCAACCAGCCTTACAATTTCTTCAAGGTTAGCTTCTTCTTGAAGAAGTGCCATAGCTTTTATTCTTAAATCGCTCCAATCCTGAGCAATGTTTTCATTCATCCATTCCCCTGTTTTATCAACGTACAGTGAATATGAATTTAACCAGTTTATAGCTGGGAAGTGTCTTCTATACGCCAATTGAGCATCCAATCCCCAGAAAACTTTAACGATTCTAAGCGTTGCCTGAGTTACTGGTTCTGATAAGTCTCCACCTGGAGGAGAAACTGCTCCAATTGCAGTAATAGCTCCTTCTCTTCCATCTTTTCCTAGACATACAACTTTACCAGCTCTTTCATAGAAATCTGCTAATCTTGAGCCAAGGTATGCTGGATATCCTTCTTCACCAGGCATTTCCTCAAGTCTTCCTGACATTTCTCTTAAAGCTTCTGCCCAACGGGAAGTTGAGTCTGCCATTAAGGCTACAGAATATCCCATATCTCTAAAATACTCTGCTATAGCAATTCCTGTATAGATAGAAGCTTCTCTCGCTGCAACAGGCATGTTAGATGTATTAGCAATAAGTACAGTTCTCTTCATCAATGGTTCTCCAGTTTTTGGGTCCTTTAATTCTGGGAACTCATTTAAAACGTCTGTCATTTCATTACCACGTTCTCCACAGCCTATATAAACAACCATTTGAGCGTCTGCCCACTTTGCTAACTGATGCTGTACAACAGTCTTTCCACTTCCGAAAGGACCTGGAACACAGGCTACTCCACCTTTTGTTACTGGAAAAAGTGTATCAATTACTCTTTGGCCAGTAACCATAGGTTCAACAGGGCTAAGTTTTCTAGAATAGTGTCTACCTCTTCTAACTGGCCACTTTTGCATCATGGTTAAGTCAACTGTTCCTTTTTCTGTTTCTAATTCACCAATCTTATCTACTACAGTAAAGTCACCTTCGTTTATTGAAAGTATCTTTCCTTTAACTCCATAGGGAATCATAATTTTATGTTCAATAATTGAAGTTTCTTGAACTACTCCAATTATATCTCCAGCCTCTACTTCATCACCTACATTTATAGTAGGAGTAAAGTGCCAAATTCTTTCTCTATTCAATGAAGGTACGTCAACACCTCTTGATATAAAATCTCCTGCAACTTTTTCAATTGCATCTAAGGGTCTTTGTATTCCATCGAACATTGCTTCTATTAAACCAGGACCTAGTTCCACGCTTAAAGGCGCTCCTGTAGTAACAACTGGAGCTCCTGGTCCAAGACCCTGTGTTTCCTCATAAACCTGGATAGAAGCTTTATCGCCTCTCATTTCTATAATTTCACCTATTAGACGTTGATCACCAACTCTTACAACGTCGAAAAGGTTAGCTTCTTCCATTCCTTCAGCCATAACTAAAGGTCCTGAAACTTTAACTACTCTTCCAGTCTTCAAGTACACCTACCTACCTTCCTATAAAATATTCACTCCAACAGCTTTTTCAACGTTATCGCTAATTTTCTTCATTCCAATATTTAATGTTCCTTGATTGCTTGGAATGAGTATAATGGCAGGAAGCATTTCTCTATTATATCTTTCTATTGTCTCCTCTAAATCTTGTGCCACCTGTTCGGTTATAAATATAACACCATATTTTCTAGCTGCCATAGTGTCTACAGTTTTTCTCGCTTCTTCTACATCATTTACAGGATATACATCTATTCCTAGAGCTTTAAAAGCAAGTACGGAATCTTTATCTCCAACAACTCCTATCTTATACATAGACATCACGCAACCTTTCTCTAATAACTTCTGGTGCTACGTTATTTAATTTTCCAACCATTATTATTCTTACTGTCTTAATTTCACTTTCTTTGGCCATTATATAACCCAATAAAGGTTCTATACCAAAGCTAACATATTTAGCTTTCTTAATATAATCCATAATATAATTATCAGTTAATTTTTCGAAATAACTCATATTGCCGTTAGTTCCATAATTTTCAAGACCTAATCTTAATATTTTTTCATAAGGAGTATATGAAAGCTTATTAGCTATACCATCAATAGACTCATTTTCATAACTGATCAAATCTTTTTTAAGTATAGTTCCACCTTCTATTAAAACTTCCTCCATAAATCTTCTGCCTTTATTTTGTTTCTTCACCCTTAAAAGAGTTTTAATATTAGTTAGGTCAATAATCACTTTAAAATAATCAGATAAAAACTTATCTCCTATTTCATTAGCTCTATAGAGCATCTCCTTGTACATAAAGCTGTCTAATACAATATCTATCTTTTGAGGATCCTTATCTTCTTCAAAGGATTTATTAACTTTTTCTATCCCTTGAATCATATAATCCGTAAGCTCTTTAAAATTTTCATTATCAAATGCTTGCTTTAGCTTATTAAGATTTATTAATCCAACAGGAATAAGTAAATTTGATAAATCTTTATTAAGAATTTTTCCTTTTATCATAACCTTCAGATTATGATAATCGTATTTTATAGACATAATATCAATTAATTCTTTAACAGGGGATAAGCTATACATCAATTGGTATAACCTTATTAGTTCCCCACTTAATAATTCTTCATAGTCCTCTGGCCTTTTAATATTAGACATGTAATTTGAATATTCTGTCTCTCCTAGTATCTTTAAGGCATCCTCTGCAGATGAGCTATCAATCATCCTATCTAGTTTTGCTTTATCAAGGAGTTTAGTCTCAAGTACCCTAATTCTTGAAATGGCATGGGTAAACTGTAAACCTTCCATTTAACTAACCTCCTAACCAAATACCGTTTCTATTATACTAGGCTCTAGTTCATCCTTTACTGACAAAATCAATGCTTCAAAGGTATTATTTATCTCAATGCCATTTTTGTAAAGTATAAATCCACCTTTAAAGTCTCTTCTTTCTTCACTGATTTTTATTGCACCGGTTTTACCTTTTTTAATTAACTCTTCATTTATTTTATTTATAAAGTCATTGTCAATAAGAGCTTCCATATTTGATAGAATAATTTTTTCATCTCCATCAATGCTTAAGGACAACAAACTATTTTTAATAAAATCCAAGTATTTATTTTCATTCAATCTACTTAACTTTTCCAAAGCTTCTTTATATATTTTCTCAATAACTTCTTGCTTTGTTTCTAATTTTTTATTTCTAACTTGAAGATGGGCATTAGAAATTACTCTTTCTTTTTTACTAATACTTTCTAACTCTGCCTTTTTTAATATCTCTTCTTTTTTTATATTCGCATCATTAATCTTTTCATTGATTATTTTTGCTTCTTCTTTTTTAGCATCATTAATAATCTGATTAGCTCTTTCTTCAGCTTCTCTTATTATTCTTGCTGTCATATTATCTAAACTAGACATATATTCCACTCCCTTAACCAATATTTTTCAGGGATTATCTCAACATTAATACTGACATAACGAATCCTAAAAGAGCATAAGTTTCAACCATAACTGTAAGAACTATACCCTTAGTATTGTGTTCTGGTTTCTTAGCAAGTATAGCTACTGCAGATGCAGCTGTTTTAGCCTGAGAAATCGCTGATTTCCAACCTACAAAAGCAACTGGTAAACATGCAAGCATTACTCCAAATCCAGCACCTAAATCTAATCCTGGAGTTATTTTACCTAACGCCATAAATGCAATAACGAATCCGTATAATCCCTGTGTACCAGGAAGCAATTCTAATATAAGAGCCTTACCAAATTTTTCTGGCTCTTCAGTAAGTAATCCTGATGCAGCTTCACCAACTAAGCCAACCCCTCTTGCTGAACCAATTCCTGGCAATATAGTAGCTAATGCTACTCCTAATGCTGCTAATACTACCCCACCATTGTCTAAAAAGAAACTAAAAAAAGTATTCATAATAAAATTCCTCCTTATTCCGCTTTTATTTTTATAGTTTTATTTATATGTCTGAAAGGAGCGAATGGTTTTCCTCCCCCTTCATAGAACTTACCAAAGTATTCAACATACTGTAATCTTGATGTATGAACATAAGCACCTAACGTATTTATTAATAAGTTAAATGTATGACCTATAACGAATATTAAAGGTCCGAATATCCAAGCCTTTACTCCATTACCTAAAAAGCTAATAATCAGATTTAAGGCTCCACCTATAAATCCTGTAGCTAACCCAAGAGCCATAAGTCTTGAATAAGAAACTAAATCTCCTATATAACCAGTTATTCCATATAGACCATATAGTCCTGCACCCAGTTTTGCACCAATGCCTTTATTTTCTCTTCCTTGGGTTAATACAAGTCCTATCATTCCAGCAAACATAATATACTTGATTATGTTCATGCTTCCTTTTAAGGCTTCTATATTTACAAGACTTCCAGCAAGGTAAAGAATTACAGAAACTAAAGTAATGTACCAAAGTCCTACATCATAAAATGCATCTAAATAAAGTTTATTCTTAATTAATAAATAAGCTTTTATTCCTAATCCAATAAATACATGTATCAATCCAAAGCCCATGGATACTAAAAGAATAAAGTTAGCATTATCTTCAGGCTTCATCCATACCGCTGGAATATTTATAGCTCCGGTAAAATAGCTACCGTACATAATTCCCCAGAAAATTGTAGGTAAACTCAAATAAAAGAATAGCTTTACAAAATTTCTGGTTTCTTCCTCTAGCGGTACAAATTTTAAAGCCAATGCAGTTGCAATTAACATTAATAATCCATAACCAGCATCAGATAACATCATACCGAAAAATAATAAATAGAAAGGCATCAATAATGGCGTTGGATCAATTTCATTATATTTTGGCAAACTGTACATGGATGTTATAGATTCGAAAGGCTGTACTGCAGAATTATTTTTAAGCATTATAGGAACATCGTCTTCTTCCGATGGCTCCGTAAAGCTTATATGATAATCCTCAGTCACGTCTTTTATAACCTTTTCCAACTCCATCTTTTCTTCTTCTGGAATCCAACCATTGATTATAAAAACTTTATCTGTGTTTAAGAAATTTTCACTAACTTTAGCTTTTTCAATTTCATTTCCTAGGTACTCATAAACTATTTTTAAATTTTCTAGTTTATCACCAAAGGATTTTATTTCTTCAACTATTCTAGATTTTTCTTCCTTTAGCGAAACGATTTTACCTTCGTACTCAGATATTATCTCTTTAGGAGAATCTTTGTAAGCTAAATTAGCTCTAGCAAAGCCAAATTTTCTTAATATTCCCTCTACTTTTTCTATTTTATCTTTATAAACTAAAAGTAGTATGTTCAGTTCCTCTCCAACTTCGCTAATATTTTCCAAATAGCATTCTTTAATACTACTTTCTATTTCTTCTCTGAAACTATCCTTTAGGTTTCTTGGTATAGTTCCTAAAAAGCTAGCTGCTGTTTTGACAGAATCTAATTCTCTTAATGGTGCATCTAAACTTTTCCATGGATTTAATATATCTATATCCGCCATTAGTTTAGATATCTCATTATTTATGGAATTTAGTCTGTCCTCCTTACTTCTTAAGATATCATAAACATTCTCCCAATCAGAGCTTCTTTCAAAAACCTTTAGCTCTGAATAAGAAAAGTTTGGTTTTTCTTTAAGCTTATCTTTTATACTACTCTTTGGTGACCAATATTTACTTATTGTATCTATTGAAAACTTTACTTTAGACTGACTACTTTCTAATTCAATTATGCTTGTTGTATCAGCATATGCTTTAACATAATCAACCTCTTTTTTAGTGTCTATATCTTCACCTAGATCGATAAATTGAACTTTAGAAAAACCTTGAAATTTTTGAAGTAATTCATCTTTTACTGATTTAAACACAAGCAGAGAGAACTTATTCATTTTAACTATAGCCATATTACTTCACTATCCTCTCAACTATTAAATTTATAGCTTTTTCCATTTTATCACTAGATACATTTATAATATCATTTATCTCTTTTTCAGCTCCCTCCTTTATTATTTTGCTCTCTTCTTCACCTTTTTTTAAGGCTTCTGATACCATGTTGCTAGCTAATGAGTTAGCTTCATCGATTATTCTCTTATGTTCTTCAATAGATTTGGTTTCTGCATTCTTAATAATATTTTTACTTTCTTGTTGAGCAGTTTTTATTATTTCTTCTCCTTTAGTTTCAGCATTTTTTATACTGTTTAAAGCTTCTACTGCCAAGATAACACCTCCTTCGACAACAAATAAGTTGTAAGATTTTGTAAAAATTTACGAATTTTAATAGAATTAAATAACAATTTATGAACCATTATAATACGTATAAATGTCTTAATCAATAAATTATTATTGAAATTATTGTTAAATTATTATTAAAATTCTTAATTGCGAGACTTGTTTATTTTATACATTTTTAATATACATTATAAATCATCTCCAGTATTTTTCAATAAGAAAATTTAAATTTTTGTATAAATATTTATTATTTTCGCAAAATAACAAGTAGTAATCTCCTCTTCTAAGTATTGATTTTTCAATGTATTGACATATATCTACATTAAATTTTTCTATATGGTAATTATTCACCTTATCTTTAATAATAATTCCTTCATCCTGAGCTATTTTCATAATTTCTTTATTAAAATTTTTATTTTCTTCCCTATGGAGAAAATCTGGAAGCCATCTTTTTTTATTAAAGGATAAGTAATCAAATTTTACTATTTCTTTAAGATCGTAATTATCATTTTTCAGTATTTCACTGTTAAATTCTAAAAATACTTTATAATAATCAGAGGATGATATATTCCTAGACATATATCCTTTTTCATAAAAAAACTCTCCAAGAGAATGGTAAAAATCATATGGGGTTTTGAATTTATCAATAAAATATTTAATAATTGTTTTAAATTTACCAGAGTTGTAGTATTTATCTACCATTTCTTCAACTCTTTTCAATTGAATGATTTCTTCATAGGATATATGGTTGTTTTTTAATATCTCATATGGTGGATATGGAGAGTAAACCATTCCCCATATAGGTGCTTCTTCCCTCATTTGGGATCCTTTTAATAGCTTCAAAAATCCTAATTGAATTTCTTCTGGTTCAATTGAATAAAGATCATTGAAGGATTTCATAAAGGATTCGTAACTCTCTCCTGGTAACCCCACAATAAGATCTAAATGTTGTTTGATATTTTTTACTTTTATTAATTCATCGACCTTTTCTTTTATATCTTTAAAATTTATTTCTCTGTTAATATTTTTTAACACTTCATCATTTGTAGTTTGCACTCCTACTTCAAATTGAAATCTTCCAGTAGGTGATTTAGATAAAAGTTCTATTTCCTCCTTTGTTAAAATATCTGCAGATATTTCAAAATGGAATGTGGTTTCAGTATCTTGGCTTATTAAAAAACTCCATATTTCCATTGCAAATTTTCTATTGCAATTAAAGGTTCTATCAACAAATTTAACCAATCTAACTTTTTTATCTATAAAAAATTTCAATTCATTCTTTACTCTATTAATATCTAAAAACCTTACCCCTCTTATGGTTGAGGATAAGCAATACTTGCAACGGAATGGACAACCTCTAGATGCCTCATAATAGACAATCCTATTGTCTAAATTATCTTCAGGCTTATAGGGAAAAACTATATTATCCATATCCATCAAATCTCTATTTCCAGTAAATACAAAAGAATCCTTCTTATAGTATATACCTTTTACATTGTTAATATTTAGATTTAATGCTTCTTCCTTAGATTTTTGATTTATAATATGTTCAATAAATTCTTTATAGGTTTCCTCCCCTTCTCCTGTAATCAAATAGTCACAGTAACCTTTTTCCAAGTAGTATCTTGGGTCATAAGACACTTCTGGTCCACCAAAAAGTATTACTATGTCTTTATTTATTAGCTTTATAAGTGTCGCAATTCTCTCAACAAATTCTATGTTCCAAATGTAACAGGAAAATCCCACTATATCAGGCTTTTCTTCAATTATATTTTGAACTATCCTTTCAATATTGTCATTTATTGAAAACTCCTTAATCTCACAATTATAAGGCAGTTCTTCTGTAAAGGATTTTAAGTACCTTACTGCTAAATTACTGTGTATATATTTTGCATTTACTGCTGTCAATAGTATTTTCATTTTTTCCTCCTAATAAGTTTTGCGTTTTTTTGCTTTAATAAAATATAAACCATCCCTTTCTAATGAATCCGTTATTATAAAGTAATGGTTTAATAGCTTTAATATACTTTCCTTTGAATTATCTTTAAATATATTATAATCTTTAATAGTTATTTCTTTCATATTATTGTCAGGAAGTTTAATTTTTATTTTAGAGTGAAAATATTTATTATATTTTTTGTCTATATCCCAAATATATAAATATCCCTCTTCTTTAAGATATGTATGTATATCTTTAAATAAGGTCTCTTTGCTAGTCTTAAGAAGAATATCACTTAATGTAAAAAACAATGTACAGCAATCATAATAATCCTGCTCTATCTTTACATTATCTTTCCTCTCATCTATATAATCAACATCAAAATTTCCACTATAGTGTTTACTTATATTGTAAATTACACCATAGTTCTTAATTCCAATATCTAAAATACTTCCTTGAATTTTTTCATTACTTAAATCAATTAAGGCTTCTTTAACCAAATAAAAATCACCACCTTTCATATTATTAATTCTTTTCAAAATATAAAAATCCTCTAAATGCAGAGGATTTTTATACTAATTATCGTTTTCTTTTATAACTTCATAGAAATCCACCATAAAACCAGCGGTAGTTTTTTGAGCTGCTTTTAATATAGTAGAAGCAACTAAACTATACCTTTCTTCAATATTTCTATTGCTCAAATTCTTTAAATAAGTATTATTAGCTAAAAAAGCATTGTTAACAATATAATTATCTAAGGTTTTGTATCTTACAACTCCACTATCTGCCATAAAAGAATAGTCGCTCAATAGTCTACTTATAATCCATAACTCAAATTTTCTATGGCTTTTTAACAATTTATTATTAACATGCTGTGGAACGGTAACATCCTGTACTAAATGGCAGGCCGCTCCAAAATAAAACATAGCTTTAGGCATGTTGTTTTCTTTTAAGTATGATAAAGATTTATCATAATATCTTCTACATTCAATTAATGCATTGGAAAATCCATAAAGACCCTTTCCTTTGCTAAAATGAAAAAAATGATTGGAGCTCTTAAAGTCTTGATCCGCCCAGGTAACACCCTGATTTATATAGAATATATATTCCTTAAAAAAATTATATTCTTCTTCATATCCATCATTTTTTAGTATTTCTAAAGATTGAATTGTTACAAACTTATGGACTGTACAATAAGTTTTTAAAAACTTTTTCTTTAAAGGGTTAACAGCATGAAATATGCCCCTTAATGCGCTACCATAGGTTTTTTCTATTTTTTTATTATTATCCATATAATAATTATCTCCTTTTTTGTAAAAAGTAACTATAAACTTCATTATATATGATAAATAATTTTTATAAAATTATGCATTATTTATTATACTTTTAAATATTTATAGTTAAATTTATATGATCCTTTTCAACACTGATAAAAGCGTTAAATATATCTTCTAATGTTTTAGAATTTAGTACACTGTAATACTTAGTATAATAGTGTACTGCATGCTGTTCTCTCTTGTTTGCTATCTTAATTAAAATATCATCACTATTATATTTACTATAATCCATATCTCGTAATTTAGGTAGTTCTTTAAACCCGCCTAAAGTTTTATGGACTCTAGCATGCATATATTCAATATTTGCTAATGCTTCAAACATATCTTTTATTTTTTTATCCTTAGCAATAAGTGAAGCCTTCTTATAAAAATCTCCGTTAAAAACCTCTAATTTAGTAGCATGGTCTAAAATTTTTAATGCATCACTACTTAATCCCTCTATTTTTTTATTAATTAATTCCACTTCTTTTTCATCGCCTATATATTTTTTATCTACACCACAGAATGGACAATGTTTTATATCCTCTAATGTATTCTTCTTTTCAAAGGCTTCTTTATTAAAAGAAGAATTCTTTTCATTAATAATCATACCACAAATAGAACAAATATATTTAGCCACATCCATTCCCCCTAAAACTTTACTACAATTTATTTTACATTAAAAAATCTTATTATTCTAGTATTATTTAGGCATGTTAAATATTGAACACATTACCATTCCATATATTATCATATTTTCAAGTTAAATCTTTCTCAATATTCTCATGTAATGTAATAAAACAGATAATACTATGTTAAAAATTAAATTATATGACATAATTATTAATTCTCTACTATAAATATAGTGTAATAATAGACACTCTAAAAGAATATTAATTAATGTTAATAATATTAGAGGGGATCAACAATGAAAAAAGACAGTTTTTTTAGGGACTCCTTTATTTTAATAGTGTCCAACCTAATTACTGGTATATTGGGTTTTACATTTTCAATAATTCTTTCTTTAAAGTTAGGACCTGAAGGGATGGGATTATACGGACTTGTAATGCCTATATATAATCTTTTTATATGTCTTATATGTGGTGGTATGGTTACCGCCGTATCTAAAGTAGCAGCAGAATACTGGAGCAAAAAAGATTTTACTAATTTAAAGAAAACCGTACATATAACTTTAATATTTGATATGATATGGTCAATAATTGTAGTTCTTTTAGTTTTTTTTAGTTCAAACTATATTAGTAAAAATATTATTAAAGATGTGAGATCAATAAATTCAATAAAAGCCATATGCCCAGCTATGATTTTTGTTGCCTTTTCTTCTATATTAAAAGGGTTTTTTTATGGAATATCAAAGGTATCTATTCCTGCAATAATAGATATACTAGAAAAAGCTTTAAGAATCTTAATAATAATAAGCATAACAACGATTTTACCCTCAAAACAAATAGCTGATACCGTTACATCTGCTTATATTGCACTTGCCATTGGAGAATTTACTAGCGCACTTTTCCTATATATATTTTATAAATTTAGTTGTAAAAATAATTATTTTTATAGAGGGAGAACAGAGGGGCGAGCTCAATTATTATTTAATGTATTAGTGATGTCAATTCCTCTATCTTTAAATGGTTTTTTATCTACCACATTGTCTACAATATCAACACTTATTATACCTAGAAGATTAATTTCTTCAGGTATGGACTATAGTTCAGCCCTTTCCTTAATAGGTAAACTGTCTGGTATGAGTATGAGTGTAGTTTTCTTTCCCATGGTAGTTATTAACTCTATATCTATCATTCTTATTCCTGATTTATCTCAAAGTTTAGTAAACAAAAACCATTGGGAGACAGAAGAGAGAATTAAAAACGTCTTTAGGCTCAGCTTTACATTAGGACTATCTACATTAATTATATGTTCTACTATACCAGATGCTTTAGGAAGCATTATTTTTAAGCGAAATGATTTGACTCAGTTTATTTTATTAGCATCTTTTACCGCTCCATTTGTATATACATCAGCTACAACTTTCGGCATATTAAATGGTTTAGGCAAACAAGGAGCTTTGTTAAAAAATTCTTTAATAGTTTCAATAACAGAAATTATTTTGCTATATATATTAGTAGGAATTCCTAAAGTGAATATATATGGATATGGATTTACAGTAATAATAACTTCAATTACTACCCTTGTACTAAATTTAAAAGAAATAAATACTAAAATACATTTAGATTTTGATGCAAATAAATTTCTTATAATTATTCTAACCTCAATTTTAATGTATTTTATATTGAATATGCTAAAGAATTTATTGCCAAATAGTTTAGGAACTTTAAAATATTTATTTATAGTAATCTTTGGATTTTCACAACTATATGTTTGTAAATTAATAATAGATAAAAGTGAATAGGATATCCTATTCACTTTTATCTATTAAAATTATCTTATTCTATTTATTATAAATTTAGGTATGAACCTTCTTAATTTCGATGGAATAATTTTCAAATCTTCTTCTGTTATACCGCCTGTTAATATAAGGGCGAATATATATGAATACATTCCAATTATTATAGATATGAGTGTAGCCACCGCATTTCTTATGTATCCACTTCCCAAAAATTTAAGTAGCATAAAGGATATTTTAAAAGAAGAATAAACCATACCACCCATAAATACAGATGATATTGTTGGCTTTATTGCTCCTCCAAACAATTTAAATTTCACATTTAAAGTTTTCTTTATCATTCTTCCATTTAATAGTATTGGTATTATGTATCCAATTATACTTCCATAAATAGCTCCTGATATATTTATACTTGGAATAGCAATTAAATAGTAGTTTGCTGCTATTTTAAATATTATTCCAATGACAGAATAAATTGTAGCTGTGTAAAGTTTTCCTACGCTCTGTAAAATTGTAGTTTGAATTTGCATAACTGACATTAGAACTAATACTATAGAGCCGTAGGTCATTAAAAATGCCCCTTCTCCAAACTTTAACATATAAAAGATTTGTTTGCTTAGTATTGATAATCCAAATGCAGATGGTATAGCGATTAAAAAACATACTCTAAAAGCATACATTATATTACTTTTAACTTGTTTTTTATCGTTCACCGCAGCTGCACTAGCAATAGCAGGTAAAATTGCAACAGCTAGAGAAGTAATTATTGATATAGGTACATTTATCAATTGCTGGTATTTTACTAAGTATCCATATAAGGTTGATGCATAAGCATCTGGTAACCCTCCTGCCATCAGCCTTGCCTTAGTATTAGCTACGTCAATTAAATTTCCTGCATATGTCATACCAACGGCTATGGTAATTGGTATACCATAAGCTGCTATTTTCTTTACAATCTCTTTTGTAGAATGTCTTTTTATTTGAAGTTCATTATATCCTTTTGGTACTTTAATCCTTTTATTTCTCTCGTAATAAATCATTAAATAGATAGAAGAAAAAAAGGCTCCTAAAGATGTGCCTATTGTTGCTCCAGCACATCCAGCTTCTACTCCATATTTAATAAGAATTGAAGCAAAAACTATTGAAAAAATAGCATTTGCAAATTGCTCAATAACCTGTGACACTGCTGTAGGTACCATATTGCCCCATCCTTGAAAGTATCCTCTATAAGCAGAAGCTACAGAAGTAAATAATATGGCTGGTGCTAATGCAAGTATGGATAAATATGCATTCTCATAATGAACTAGCTTGGACAAAGGTTTTGCAAAAATTATCATAAGGATAGTCATAAATATTCCAATTATTAACAATATAAATCTTGATAATTTAAAACCTTTCAATGCATCTCTATAGTTCTTTACTGCAGTTAATTCAGAAATAAGCTTTGAAATAGCAACTGGTATCCCAGCATTAGTTATAACAAATACGAATACGTACACAGAATATGCCGCTCCATATACGCCATACCCTTCATCTGTTATAATTCCTTTTAAAAAAGGTATGTATAGTAGAGATAATACCTTTGCTATCATACCAGCGGCGGACAACACCGCAAAACCTTTAGTAGTTGACCTGTCCTTCATTGTTATTCTCCTTAACTAAAACTTAAATACGTCGTTTTTAATTTTCTTTAATACTGGTGGAAGTGATTCTGCAACTGTTTTGTTTTCCATATAGTTTAATTTCTCAGGACAATCTTTAAAAATTAATTTATATGCATATAGATATTGATAGTCTACACCATATCTATTGAAAAAGAAACTATTAATTTTACCTTTTCCATATTTGCTATCTCCAACTATAGGATTTCCTAAAAAGCTTAGATGAGCTCTAATTTGATGACTTCTTCCTGTAATTAAATCCACTTCTATTAAAGAATAAGTCCCACAAGTTTCAACTGTCTTCACTTCCATTGCAATTTTTTTACTATCCTTTTTCTTGTCTAAAGAAACAGCTGATATGTTTTTATCTTCATCTTTTGATATATACGCTTCATATTTTCCATTTTTAAGTTTGCCACATATTAGTGCTAAGTAATATTTTTTTATTTTTCTTTCTCTAATCATTTCATTTAATAGTTTTAAAGCTTCAAAATTTTTTCCGAATATAACTATTCCTGAAGTATTCCTATCAAGTCTGTTGCATGAAGCTGGAGTAAAGGTAACCTCGTTTTCAGGTAAATAGTCTCCCTTATCATATAAATAGGAAAGCACATAGTCTGTAAGGGTGGGTTCCCCTTTTTTACTGTCAGAGTGAACTAAAACTCCCGGCCATTTTTCAACTATAATCATATTTTCGTCTTCGTAAGTTATTTTTATTTTGCCTGAATCCTCAACTTTAATAAAATTTATTTGAGGCTTCCTATTTGATACTATATCTCTAACCTCAACCACATCTCCAACTTCTAGGGAATATTTTTCTTTACATCTCTTCCCATTAACCTTTACATCACCTTTTCTTATACTCTTATATATAAGACTTAGCGGAACATCCTTTAACCATTTTCTCAAAAATTTATCTACTCTTTGCCCTGCTTCGTTGTTTCCTATTTCTATTCTCATATAAACACTCCTTAATTTATTCTGTATCTAAATAACTCTGTACTAATTGGCAATGTAAAGCAACTCCTAAAGATAAGCTATCTTCATCTATATCAAATAGACTACTGTGTGCAGGGTTTGTTATGCCTTTTTCTTCATTTCTAACTCCTAAATAATAAAAGACCGATGGCCTTTCATTAGAAAAGTAGGCAAAACTTTCAACACCCATACTAGGATTTAGTAATTCTATTACTTTCTCTTCCTTTAACAACTTTAAAGAAGTATTAATAAATAAATTATACATACTCTCGTCATTGTATAAACAAGGATAGCTTTCGTCAACTTGAACAATACACTTTCCTCTTAAAGAATCAGTTATTCCTTCTATTATATCTTTAAATCTTTTTACTACATATTCTCTATGTTCAGCTTTCATAGTTCTTATTATACCTGAAATGGTTACTTCTTCTGGTATAATATTTTGAGCTGTTCCTCCATGGATAGTTCCTATTGTTATTACTGCAGGCTCAACAGGAGATAATTCTCTACTAATTATAGATTGTAGATTCATAACTATACTGCTGGCAATATAAATGGGATCTACTGAATCCTGTGGCCTAGCTCCATGGGCTCCTTTGCCTAATATTTTAATAGTAAATGGGTTTGATGCCGCGTTTACAACTCCTCTTTTTATACCAACTTTACCACAAGGTATATTCTCATCCACATGTAATCCTATTATTGCATCTACATGAGGATTTTCTAATACTCCTTCTTCTATCATAATTTTAGCTCCACCAGTAGTTTCCTCCGCTGGTTCAAAAAATAATTTTACATTTCCATTTAAAGAGTGTTTAAAATTATTCAATACTAGAGCTGCTCCCATGAGTATAGCGGTATGGGCATCGTGTCCACAAGCATGCATTTTACCTTCTACTTTAGATGCATAATTGCAATTTTTGTTATCCATCAGTGGAAGAGCATCCATATCAGCTCTAATGCCTACAGTCTTATCTCCATTTCCTTTAATTAATGCACATATTCCAGTATGAGCAGTTTCTACATATTCAATACCATTCTCTTCTAATTTTTTTTTTATTATTGCAGAGGTTCTTTTTTCTTCGTACCCCAATTCAGGATACATATGAAATTCTCTTCTCCAGTGAATTAATCTATCTTTTATTTTCAATGCTTCACTATAGAAATTCATATTAACTCTCCCATCTGGCTTCTATATTATCTCCAGGATTTAATATAGTGTGATATTGAGCATTTTCTCCATTTAGCTTTAAAATTAGATTCCCTTGAAGTTTTGTTAAATCCATATCTATATAATCAAATATATCTACGAAAACGTATTTCTCTTTGCCTTTTAATAATATTTTTTTCCCATTTACTATAACTTCTATTTCATTGAAAGCTTCACTATTTATTGACTCTTCTTTCTTTATTAATTCTTCTTCTTTTGCTAACTCTTCTTCTTTCGTTTCTTCTTTCGTTATAGCCTCTTCTTTATTATTTTCAATCTTTCTTCTATATATTCTATCCCCCTCTTTTATTACGTAATTATCCTTTAAAATTTCTTCATTTAGATAATACTCATATCCAGCCATTTCAAAGTAATTACTAAAATCTCCAAGGGTTAATAGATTTATAATTTCCACTTCATCTCCATCTTTTATCTCCTCTTCAATGCTTACTTGGTTACCATTAATTATGCATATAGGTTCCAATGTATGCACCATATCATTTAAATAAAAAGTAGTGGAATATAATTGATTTATGTACTCCATAACTTTTGGAGATGCATCTTCACCATCTTTTGCAAAATTAATTTGAATATTTTGCCCTTCTCTAACTTCGCAATCAATAGTTTCTTTTTTGCCATTAATCCATACCTCTGCATTAGAGGCAAGGGTTCCAAAGGCAACTCTTTTTATTTCATTAAGCATAAATCTAATATTTTTACCATTCTTACCTATTAGCATTTTAGGATTTATACCAGCCTGTAATAACACATCCATAACTGTATGCTTATGTGAGTTAAAAAGACTTATTACATTTCCATTTAAAATAACGTTGATAAAATCATATCCTAACTCTTTGATAGCAACTAATGCTATTCCTAAAACAGTTACCCCTACACTTCCTAAACTGTTATCATCACATACACAGTTGTCTACACCCTCTCTTCCTTTTATGCCAATCCTTTGTAGTGGAATATTTAGTTTTTGAGATAAAGCTTCCTTGATACCTGGTGTATGTGCTCCTCCCCCAACTAAAAATACCGCATTAGGAGATTTACCTCCATTTAACTCTAGTATCTTTTCTCCTATCTCATCTCCAATTTTTATTACCATTGGACCAATGATCTTCTTTATTTCTTCTGCACTTATTTCATTTTCCATTCCAAGTATGTCCGTATATTTTATAACTTCTTCTTGGCTTGCAGCCTTTTTTATTCCCTCTGCTCCATTAAAAGGTACTAGACAGTTTTGAGCAATAACCTCTGTTACTTCATCTCCTGCCACGGAAACCATACCATAAGCTACAACAGTATCTTTACTGCTTATGGCAATATCAGAGGTTCCTGCCCCAATATCTACTAAAGCTAAATTTAATAGTCTTAAGTTTTTAGGAATGGCTGCTTCGATAGCTGCAATCGGCTCTAAGGTTAAGCTTATAATTTCTAGACTTACTTTATCCATTACTGAATAAAGACTGTCTATAACGGATTTTGGAAGGAATGTTGCAATTACTTCTACTCCTATATTGTTACCTTTTTGGGAAAGTAAATTTCCGATAACATATCCGTTTAAATAATAATTTACAATACTATAGCCCACACAATAGAGTTTTCCATTTTCATCTTCACCTAATAAATCTTCTGCTTTTTTTACTGCAGTTAATTCTAAACTCCTTATAATGTCCTTATCTATCTCTCTATTCTCATCTAGAGAAATCTCTGATTTTACAGTTATGGTTTTTAAAAATCTACCTGCTGCTGCTATTGCAACTCTTGTTAATTTAATATTAGATTTTTCTTCTAGTCCTTTTTTTACTTTATTAACTGCATTAGCAACTAAAGATATATCATGAATTTGCCCATCAATCATAGCTCTTTCTTCATGTTCAACATATATCTCGTCATGAATATAGAGTTTTTTATCCTTAACAACTCCTAATACACCAATGACAGATTTTGTTCCTATATCCAAAGCAAATATCATATCTTTTGGATCTATATTTGCACTCATCATAATTCTTCTACCTCTTTACTACAATTTAAAAGCTCATATTCTAAGAATATGAGCTTATTATTTTAAATTATATACCAAATTTTTTATTTATTCAACAAACTATTCCATAAAGCTAATTATACCTGAATTTACTTTTATGTATGGTAACTCTTTTATAACTGCGCATACATACTTAAAATTAGGTTCTTTCTTTACATTTAAGTCATCTAAAGATATCTCATTAAAATATAACATATTACACCAAAAGTTTACAAAGTCTTGTTTACCAACAAAATAGTTAGTTAAGTTATCTTCCACAACAAATCCATCTCTATATTTTTCCACAATATAAATATCTTTTATTTCATCTTTTGAAATAATATCTTCTACATCATTCCACATCTTTTTAAAAGCTATCATATTTTTTACCTCCTATTATTTTGGAATTAATGAATAGCTTAATATATAGTATAACATATATATTAAATATGTCAATTATTCGTGCATGTAACCCATTATATACATTTAATCGATTGAAATTTACTTTTTATGATATACTTTATTTATTTCATAAAGTTTGGTATCAATAATATATTATGTTCAAGTAGAAAATTTTGATTCATTTCTTTTATTCTTGTAATAATACTAACTAAGGTTTAAAATATTAATAACTTTAAATTTATTTAACAAGGAGAAATTGCTATGGAATACATTAAAAATTTTAATGTTCGTAACGAAAGAAATCTCACTATGTTGGTAGATTTTTATGAATTAACCATGGGTAATGGATATTTTTCAAGTGGAATAGAAAATAAAATAGCATATTTTGATATGTTCTTTAGAAGAGTACCCGATGGTGGTGGTTACTGCATTATGGCTGGTCTACAGCAACTTATCGAATATTTAAATAATCTATCTTTCTCAAAGGAGGATATTGAATACTTAAGAAGTAAAAATATTTTCTCAGAAGAGTTTTTGAATTATTTAAAGGATTTTAAATTTTGTTGCGATGTTTGGGCTATACCAGAGGGAAATCCGGTATTCCCTAATGAACCTCTAGTAACAGTAAGAGGTCCTATAATACAGGCTCAATTTGTTGAAACCATGATTTTGCTATCTATTAATCATCAAACTTTAATTGCTACAAAAGCAAATAGAATATGCAGAGCAGCTGATGGTAGATCTGTTATGGAATTCGGTTCAAGAAGAGCCCAAGGGTATGATGGAGCTATCTACGGTGCTCGTGCTGCAATAATTGGTGGATGTAATTCAACAGCTTGCACTATAGCTGAGCAAATGTTTGGTGTGCCTTCCGCAGGTACTATGGCTCACAGTTGGGTTCAGCTCTTCCCTACTGAGTATGAGGCTTTTGAAACATGGGCAAAAGCATATCCAGACAATTGTGTGCTGTTAATAGATACTTATAATGTTTTAAAATCAGGGCTACCTAATGCTATAAAGGTTTTTGATGATATTTTAAAACCTAAAGGTTATAGACCTAAAGGGATAAGAATCGATAGTGGTGATATAACCTACTTATCAATAAAATGTAGAGAAATGCTAGATGAGGCAGGCTATGAAGATGTTAAAATCATAGTTTCAAATTCTCTAGATGAGTACATAATAAGGTCCGTATTGAGGCAAGGAGCTAAAATCGATGGCTTTGGAGTCGGAGAAAGATTAATAACCGCTAGATCCGAACCAGTCTTTGGTGGCGTTTATAAATTAGTTGCTATAGAAGATAACCACGCCATAGTTCCAAAGATTAAAATTAGCGAAAATGAAGAAAAAATAACTAATCCAGGTTTTAAGAAGGTCTATAGGATTTTTGATAAAGAAACTGATAAAGCAATCGCGGATTTAATAACTTTAAATGATGAAATCATAGATGAGAATAAACCTTTAACTCTATTCGACCCAGTATTTACTTGGAAAAAGAAGAAGGTTAAGAACTTCTATGCTAAAGAGCTATTGGTTCAAATATTTGATAAAGGTAACCTAGTTTACGATTGTCCTGATGTATTAGAAATAAGTAAAGTTGCCGAGAGTGAAAGCGAAAAATTATGGCATGAAGTTCTAAGGTTTGAAAATCCTCATAATTATTATGTAGACTTGTCACATAAATTATGGTCTATAAAACATAATTTAATAAATAAATATTCTAGTATATATAACGAGGAAGAATAAAAGGCAGTTAACTGCCTTTTTTTATTGTTTAAAAATATTCATTTTTCTTTTCTAAGTAGGAGCTTTTTATAAATTTTAAATCTATATCATCTAGAGCACTATCATAATATTCCATCTTCTCTATATTATATGCTTCTAAGGATTTAAATGGACATAACCCATTGTTATCTTTGTAGTTAAATAGTGCACAATCTGCAAAACACTCCACCTTATCATCGTATGATGATAAAAAAGGACATTCTGTCATAGAAAACAACCCCTTCCCCAAGCTTAATTTAATGTAAGTATTTATTACCCATATTATACATTACTCTAAAAGAAAAATGAATATATATTTTGATAATTCATTAAATTTTTACGATTTAATTAATATGAATAAATTTAGATTTTAGTATAAAAATAAGTACATAATGTTAATAAAGATCATGAGGTGATTTGTATGAATATAACTAGGATATCTTTTTCTTATTTTTTTCTTGGAGTAGGTTTACTATCAATTGTTTTCTACGTCTACTTTAAAATGCTCTCCATTAAATCTGACCCAAAAAGTAAAGATAGAAAAAAAGTAATTGGAGAGATGAAAGATGTAGCCTTATGGACTGAAAAAAATAAGATGATGGAATACTTATCTTTAGGTTGGGCTGTTATCTCCATCGCACTATTTGCATTTTTTAAGTTTTTCTACACCACTACCGGTTTGATATCAATAATTTTTCCTTTTGTTTATATAGCTATGATAGCAGCATCCGTTATGTTATTTATGCCAAAGAAGAAAGTATTATAATTAAAAAATTTATATAATAAAAAGTGAAGAGTATAGAATATAAATTTTAGTAAAACTAAAATTTTTCTCTATACTCTTCACCCTTTATTTTCATTTTTCATTATCCTCTTTTAGCCCTTCACTTCTTATGATATCTACAAAAGATTTAATAATTTGAGCTGTCATTCCCCATATAACATATCCGTTGTATTGGTAAAAATACTGTTCTATATTCGATTTACTAAATTTATAATCTTTTCCTCCAACTATTAAATGATATGGGAAATTTTCAGGTACTTGAGGCATAATTTTTATTTCATAGACCTCTGGTTCATTTTCCAAAAAATATTTAAGAGGTACCTTAAATACATGATCAACTTCATCTTCACTAGGATCTATTTGATTTTTATTGAGTAATGCAACAAATGGATATATTATTCTATTATAATGGGTTACTAAAGAATCCATTTCTCCTATTATTTTAAAATCTTCCCTTTTTATATTCAATTCTTCAATAGATTCTCTAATTGCAGCTTCCTCTTCAGTTTCTCCATTTTCAATCCTTCCACCTGGCAAGGATATATCTCCTGGTTGATGTTGTAAATTAAAAGCTCTTACTTGAAATAAAACTTCTAAATTCTCATTATCTGATATCAAAAAGATTATTACTGAACTTTTCTCATAATTTCCTATTATTCCTTTATTTCTTTTAGCAAAAATGGACATGATATTATTTAACATATATTCACCACCAAAACTATATACTTCAAATTATATTATATCAAAAATTATATCAATTATTATTTTAAAATTTAATATTTTCTTCATTTGTAAAAACACTTTCTCCATGTTATACTTTAATGGATAAAATATCGAAAACAAAACATAAAGAAATTGGAGAGATGAACTTTGAAAAAGAGATGTACTTCATTATTATTAACCATCGTATTAATATTTTCATTTTGCACCTCTGCATTTGCAGCTGAAAGTAAGCCTGATATTTATGGAAAAGCTGGTATTACAATTGATATGAAAACAGGTGAAATAATCTATGCTAAATCTGTGGACAGCAAGATGTATCCGGCGAGTACAACTAAATTATTAACAGCTTTACTACTTGCAGAAAAATTCGATAAGGGAGATGCACTTAAATATACAGAATCCGCAAAATCTCAGCCTGAGTACTCTCTAAATCTAAATTTACATCCGATAGACATCGGGGAGACTATGACTGCTGAGGATGTTATGGATGGGCTACTTCTTTTCTCAGGTAACGATATAGCCTATATGATTGCAGATAATGTATCAGGTAGTAGCGAAAAATTTACCGAAGATATGAATAATAAAATAAAAAGCTTAGGATTAAAGAATACTCATTTTATTACTCCTAATGGCTTACATGATCCTGAGCACTATACTACCGCTTATGATTTAACTGTTATAGGAAGAGAAGCCTATAAAAATTCTTGGGTAAAAGAATCCATGAATAAAGAAACTAGTACAATTAAGACCTCTAAGGGAACAACTTTTATTATTGAGAATAGAAATAAACTTGTAGGTAAAGATGGAAATGTAGGTGGAAAAACAGGGTATACTTCAAAGGCCGGAAGATGTCTTGTAGCTATGTATGAGCGAGATGGACGACAAATTCTTGGAGTGGTGCTAAACTCTGTTTATGATAGCCAGGATTCTTTTGTATTTGAAGATATGAAAGAGATTATAGACTGGAGCTTTAATGCTAAGAAAATCAGTCTTCACCAAAAAGATACGCCTATAAAGACTGAAAAGCTAAGCTACAAACCATTGGTTTTCTTTGGCCCAGTTAAAGAAATTGAGGTTCCTCTAATCTTAAAAGAAGATGTACTCTATTATGATAATGAGGTAAACAAAAAGGAAGCTAAAGAAGAGATTAAATTAGATACGGTAAATCCTTGGAAAATAGACGAAAATACTAGTATAGGAACACTAAGCTTAAAAGAAAGAGAAGCAGTAAAAGAATATAAACTTTATACAACTATCTCAAAAGGAGAAATAATAAAGTCTAATTTAATACTGTACATAGGAACTTTCATAGGTTTGATAATAGTTATCCTATTAATTATGTCTATTATAAAGACTATTACTAGACGTAAAAGAAGAAGAAGAAAATCTAAATATCTATAAAAAATAAGGAAGCAGATGCTTCCTTATTTTTTATAGATTATACTTTTCTAATACTTCGTAAATAAATTCTCCGTTTTCATAGAATAATTCACCATCGGCATATAGCTTTCCACCATTTCTCATATTGCATAGCATATCCCAATGGATTGTGCTCCTATTTTTTCCGCCAGCTTCAGGCATGGAATCCCCTATAGCCATATGAATTGTACCACCAATTTTTTCATCAAAGAGCATATTCCTAGTAAATTGTTTTATTCCATAATTTGTCCCAATGGCAACCTCGCCAAAATATGACGCTCCTTCATCTGTCAAAAGCAATGCTTTTAATAAGTCTTCTCCTTTATCCGCTGTTGCTTCTACAACTTTGCCTTTCTCTACTTTTAGTTTTATGCCTTCAATTTCTTTTCCAGCATATATACCTGGGAAACTAAAAGTTATGTATCCATCTATTCCATCTTCCACAGGAGAGGTAAATATCTCACCATCAGGAAAATTTGCTTTACCGTCACAGTTGATCCACTTTCTTCCTTCTATTTTCACCTTTATATCTGTACCTTCAGATAATATATGTAATTCTTTTTTACTATCTAAATATTTTACCCATCTCTCTTGCTCTCTGCTTATTTTTTTCCACTCTTCCACAGGATCATCGCTATCTAAAAGACCAGCTCCATATACAAAGTCTTCATATTCATCTAAGCTCATAGATCCTTCTTGAGCATCTGCATGAGTAGGAAACTGAGTTCCACACCATCTTAATGACCCATCTCCTGTTCTTTCTGAGTATATCTTTCTCCAGCTTGAGCTTCCTTTTGATGAAGACTTTATCTTATCAGAATCTACACTAGAGTTTATTTTAGTATTTATGGTTCCCCAAGCGGTTAACCATACATCTGCCTTTTCTATGGCTTGTTTTTGGATAAACTTCTCCTCTTCTAATTGTTCCTTTGATGAATATTTTAATTTAATATTATCAATTTCTCCTGAATCTATTAGTGTCTCTACATGAGCTCCGGCTTTTAATGCTTCTTTTACTACTTCTGCCATCCAAGGTATGCATACTTCTTCACATTGAACTAATACAAAATCCCCAGGTTTCACCTCTGTTGAATAGTTTACCAATAGCTTTGCTAATTTATTTAATCTTTGATCTGCCATGCTTATCCCTCCTAAAGTGAATATATTACTACTATATCATTTCTTCCAAGTTATTCAAGCTAATTTTTTCACTAAAGCTAACTAAAAACACTCCACTTATTATTATTAAGCTACCTAACAATTGCCATAAAGTTATTTTTTCCTTTAGTAGTACCTTAGCACTAATTAAACTTATAATGGGCTGTAAATTTATATATGTAGTGATAACAGTAGATCCTAATTTATTTAAACAATATACATATATGGCGTATCCTATACAAGAACAGAATATTGAAAGATATAGAAGATTAAATATAGCTTTAGTTGAAGGCATACTTGGTTCAAATATAAAAATTGCCGGGCTTAAAAATAGACATCCCCATAATGTTTGATAAGTGGTTATAGTTATACTCTTATAATTTCCCTTAAATTTGCTTGTTATAGTAGTGTATACCACCCAACAAAGAGCAGCCATTAATGCCATAATATCTCCAATAGTTCCACTTGAAAAGAAACTTACTTTTTCCTTAGATATAATTATTATAAATATACCTATTACACTTAAAATTGCCCCGCCTATTTTACCTGGTGTCATCTTTTCCTTAAATATTAACATTTGAGTTAAAAGAGTAAATACAGGTATTGAAGATATCAATACAGCCACATTTGATGCAGAGGTAAATAATACAGAATAATTCTCAAAATAAAAATAGAGTGACACTCCAAAGAGACCGCCTAAAGCAACTTTTACTCTATCCTCTTTTAATATTTTTTCTGCTGGATATTTAATTTTTAAAAATATAAATAGAATAATTGAAGCTAATAAAAACCTATAAAATGCGGATAATACAGGATTTATTTCTTCTACTACCACCTTTATACTTAGATATGACAACCCCCATAAGGTCATTAATACCATAGCTAATACATGAGCTTGTTTTTTATTTTCCAAACAAATTCCCCCTTACACTATAGTTACAATGAATATATTTTAACATATATATTGATTTATTATGGTAAATATTTAAACATTTGTAAAAAGTCTTCCTTAGCTTAGACAGCTAATCAGAGTTTTTCCATCTGTAGGTGTAAAACTTCCTTTATCCAGCATGAAATATTGGCTATCTATGTTTAGCTCATCAATACACTGGATTAACTTTGGATGACAGGTTAAAAGGAAAACTTGGTTTCTTTTGCTTAGCTCTTTTATAATATGTAGTGTGGATTTTAAGCTTGAAGAATCAAAATTAACTAAGGAATCATCAATTATAACAGGTAATGGGTCTAAACTAAGTATTCTACTAAGCCTTACAGATAAAAACAGTTGTTCACTTGTACCTCTGCTTAGCTCCCCTGTTGTCTTTTCTAAATTACTATGGCTTGAATGGGATTTAAAATCCATATCTAATAAGTCATCTCCTAAGAGGAGTTTATCATATTCTCCATTGGTGATTTTATTAAATATATTGCTAGCTTCATTTAATATATGATCCTTAGATTTATCAATAAAATCATTGTAAGCCTTCTCTAGTATATAAGATGCGCAATTATATAGTGCATATTTTTCAGCTAAAGGTTTCATATCACTTCTAGTTTTAGAAATCTGAGTTTCTATTTTTTCTAATATAGAGGATTTTTGTAATCCTTCTAATTTTAGTGACAACTTATTTTTTTCTTCCTTTAAACTTTCTATAGTAATCTTTATGTTTTTATTATATTGAAGTAGTTCCTCTACTTCTCTTTTCATTTCATCAATAGAACCGTAATTTTTAAATTCTTCTTGAAATATATTATTTATCTTATCATAAACGTCCTTACCTAGGTCTTCTCTTAAAAAAGAATATTTTAATTTATATATAATTTTATCCTTTTCATCTCTCAATTCTAAAAGTTCATTACTCAATTCCACATTTTTATAATGCTCTTCCAGTACATCTTGTACCTTTACATTTCCTTTGCTTATGTTTAAATATTTTAGTATTTTTTCCTCACATCTATTTAAATTTCCTAAGTAAATTTCAACCTCTTTTAACTTAAAACCTAATTGAATTAGCTTTTCTAATTTATCCATAATATAGTCTATTGAAGTAGCTTCACTGTAGTTGAAATCTTCATTTATATAGCATTGATTTATCTTTTTTACTATATCTTCTCTTTTAATCTCTATGTCTTTTTCAAATTGTAGAACCTTTTTTTCTTGTAATAAAAAATTATTTATTCTTTCTTTAATAGCTATAATTGATTTAATGTATTGAACCATTCCCTCTGATGTTACTTCCCTTTCTAGTTTAAGCATATCTTTATACTCTTGAAATTTGTTTTCTATATTTCTAATCTCCTTGTAATCTTCTTCACTACCATAACTTAGTCTATTTATTATATAGATAAAGGAACCAGATATTAAAAATTGAACAATTACAAACATAAATTTAGATAAATTATTCTTTACACTTATTATAAATAAATAAGAAGTAAAAGCAGTCATAATTATTACAAAAATATATATTAAATTTCTATTTCTTAAACTTCCCTTCCCCTCTTCCTTTGCCCTCAATTCTTTATACTTTTGATCTAAATTATGCAATTCATCTATCCATAAATAATCGCATTCTAAATTCATTAAATAATTCATATTTCCTTTTAAAGCGCTGTTTAAATTATTGATTAAATTTATAATGTTCTTTTTTTCATTATAATTTTCATTATTTAAAACATTATAGCTTTTAATTTGCTCTCTTAGTCCATAAACTTCTTTATTTAAATACTCTAGTTCTTCTAAATTATTTAATAAATTCTTTTTATCTACCTGCTCTCCTTTTGATAAATTTTCATAGACTAAAGCCTTTTCCCTTAGCTCATTCTTAATTCTTTCATATTCATTTTTCAATACCTCAATACCTTCTTTGGAAAATCCTTTATAATTATCTAATATGTATTTCTCTTTATTAATTTTCCCCTCTATTTCCCTAAGCCTAATGTAATCATCATAATTATTCACTATTGTCTCTAATCTAGTTAATTTGTTTTCCTTTTTTTCTTTTTCTAAAACACTTATCTCAATTTGATTTTCTAATTCTTTTAATTCCTTTTTTATTTGCAAATATATATCCTTTTCTTTTAAGGCTTCTTCTCTATCTTTTATATTTCTATTGATTATATTAAAAAAGGGCTTAAATTGTTTAGAACTAGGATTTCCTTGTATACCCCCTATTTTATTTCCTTCTTTTTTTATTTCTCTAATTATTTTAGGAACTTTTAAAACCTCTTTAAAACCAGCTCCTAGTAATATGGTTTGTATATCTTTTCTTTCTCTTAAGTTATTATTTAAAAGATCTAAGTCTATAGTGAATAATTCATTATATGTATACTTATCTATATTATATAGTTCTTCTATATTAGGTGTTATAACTGGTTTTTTATAGCCCTCCAGTTTTAAATTATAAGCATCCTTATCCTTTTCCATAGTAGCTTCTATATAATATTTGTCATTTGGTGGCGGTAAATCTCCCCCTTTACTAAGTCCATAGGGTAAATTTTTAAGTATTTTTAACAAAGTAGATTTTCCTGCTCTATTAACTCCTCCCACTACTACCAATCCATTATTTATATCCTTAATAGTTTCATTTTTATATATCCCAAAATCTCCAATGTATAACCTTTTTATATACAATTTAATCACTACCTTCTAAAAGTTTCTCTTCAATTAAATTTAAACTGCTTTTTATCAACTCTATATAATCTTCTTCATATAAAGGGAACTGATAATCATTTATAAACTCTTCATCTCCCTGAGTCCAAATCTTTCCTAAAGATTTCATTATATCTTTTTTTATTTCATCATCACTTAAACATAGTTCATATATTTTTTTAATTTCTTCATAAAAAGAATTTTTCTCTAGGAGATTATAATCCAATGAAGGTTTAGTATTTATACTTATCTCCTCAGTCCATATGGGAAAACCACTATAAAACAATCTCTTGTTTAAAGATTCTTTAAGGTATGAAATAAAAAACTCTTCCTTTTCTCTTACTAAGTTATGTCCTTCCCCTCTTCCTTCAATTATCCATCTTATAATAAAAATCTTGTTCTCAATTTCATTCTCTTCTTCAATTCCTAGTTTTAAATTGCTATTATATCTACCTAGAAAATCTTCTCCTACCTTAATCATTAAGTCTTCTAGCTCTTCAATGTTATTAGGAGTGTTGTTAACATCTATATTTAAATTAATCCTCTCCCAGATTATAGAGGAACAGTGAATGAATTTTACATTAGAGATTTTCTCTTCTCTAACTTCTGTTAAATAGAACCCTCCTGAACCTCTCTCACCAAAGTCACATCCTTGTGGTACACCTGGATAGCCTATAAAGGGTTTTTCTATATTTAATACTTGAGCTCTATGAATATGTCCTAATGCCCAGTAATCTATGCTCTTTATCTCTTTAAGCTCTCCTATTGTACATGGAATATAGTTATCATCTCCTAGTTGAGTATGTAAAAAACCAATTTTAAATGTCTCATCTTTTTCTAAGAATTCCTCATACCCTTGATGAATCTTTTTCTTTTCAAAGCTATTCTGATAAGATTGTCCAATAATTCTGCATATAATATTTCCATCTTTATATACTTCTTCTACCTGAGGAGCATTGCTTTTAAAGAAAATTAAATTAGAGGGTATTTCAAATATCTCATTTCTATTTTTCATTGGATCGTGATTTCCACATATAACATAAATTTTTATAGGACTTATATTTTTACATTGATCATAAAAAAATTTATCTACCCTTATATCTCTTCCTTTGCTATGAAATAAATCTCCCGATATAAGAATAAAGTCCACATTATTGTTTTTAGCATAGTTGCATAGATATTTAAAACTTTCAAATATATTATTATTAAAACTATTATTGGCTTCTTCAGAAATATTCATTATATTGCCCAAATGCATATCTGCAGCGTGAATAAACTTAAAACTTCTATTCATAAAATCTTTCACTTCACTTTCATAAATACATAGTAAAATTATAACATACTAGTTTTAACTTTTTTATCTATAGTGATATAATTTATATATATACTACTATATTAGGAGGGATTGTCATGAAGCTTGAGTTTTACGGTGCTGCTGGATGCGTTACAGGGTCCTGTCATTTACTTAAAGTAAAGGATAAAACCATTTTATTAGATTGTGGGCTATATCAAGGAAAAGATGAAAAAGAAAGAGGAAATGAAAACTTTAACTTTAACCCTAAAAATATAGATTATGTTATTCTCTCCCATGCTCATATAGATCATAGCGGCAGAATTCCTTTACTTTATAAACAAGGTTTCAAAGGAGACATTTTGTGTACAGAAGGCACTAAGGATCTATGCAGTATAATGTTAGAAGACAGTGGTAGTATTCATGAGATGGAAGCTGAATGGATTAGTAGAAAAAGAATTAGAATGGGCTTAAATTCTGTGGAACCATTATACACCGCTAAAATCGCACAATTATCCATGTATTTATTTAAAGGATATCCCTATAACCATTGGGTAGAATTGTTTGATGGATTTAAGATTAGATTTAAAGATGCTGGTCATCTTTTAGGTTCTTCTATAGTAGAAATACTTATAAATGAAGGAGAAAAAGATATTAAACTAGTGTATTCTGGTGATCTAGGCAACAAAGGCTTACCTATATTAAAAGACCCTACATTTATCGAAGAGGCTGACTATGTTATGCTGGAAACCACCTATGGTGATAGGCTCCATGAAAAATTCAATACTAACTTAAATGAACTAGTAGATATAATCAAATCTACATTCAAAAAAGGTGGTAATGTAATTATTCCTTCTTTTGCTGTGGGTAGGACTCAAGAAGTAATCTATGCTCTGAACAAACTTGTAGAAAATGATATCTTAAAAAATATTACAGTTTATGTAGATAGCCCTCTTGCTACTGAATCTACAAGAATTTTTAATAAATATACTAAATATTATAATAAAGAGGCTACAGAACTAATAGAAGATGGAGATAATCCATTCCAATTTGATGGATTGGTTTTTACAAAGTCTCCTGAAGAATCTGCTAAGATAAATAAAATTCAAAGTAATGCTATAATTATATCTGCTAGCGGTATGTGTGAAGCTGGAAGGATAAAACATCACTTAAAACATAATTTATGGAGAAAAGAAAGTTCTGTGGTTTTCGTAGGTTTTCAAGCAGAAGGTACCCTTGGAAGAAATATACTGAATGGAGCAAAAAGAGTAAAAATATTTGGTGAAGAGATAGCTGTCAATGCTAAAATTTATAATCTTCCTGGTTTATCTGGTCATGCTGATAGAAATGGTTTATTAAATTGGCTTGAAGCCTTTAATAAAAGACCAAAGGCAGTTCTATTAATACATGGTGAAGAAGAATCCCAAAGGAGCTTTAAAGAACTATTAGATAGCAAAGGATATAAATCTTATATTATGAGTAGTGGAGATACTTTTATTCCCGATATGGAAGAAGAAAAAAGTCCTTTGAAAGAGAAATTGTTTGATTTATTAAACTCTCTAGATAATATAGATAACATGGATAAAGATCTTTTATTAAAAAATATAGAGAACACTATAAAAAACAGTTAAAAGAATATTTTTCCGTTTTTAGGATAATATATGATAATAAAATCTTCTCTACAAACTTTATGTATAATGATTATAAAAAACTTGTTACATCCGCTTGACAGGTAATTCACAGTATTATATGATAGAATTATCTGGTAACCTTACCTTTCGTCCAAGATTTCAGGATGAGAGGTTTTTGTTTTATACATAAGCTAGTGTCCCTTTTCAGGGTTAAAATATTTATAATAGGGAGTGGAAAAAATGGAAGGAAATAAAATTAGAACAAGGTTTGCTCCAAGTCCAACTGGTTATATGCATGTTGGTAACTTGAGAACAGCACTTTATGCCTATTTAATTGCTAAACACGATGACGGAGATTTTCTATTGAGAATTGAGGATACGGACCAAGAGAGACAGGTAGAGGGTGCCCTTGATATAATATATAATACTCTAAAGACAACTGGTCTTCACCATGATGAAGGTCCAGATATAGGTGGTCCTGTAGGTCCTTATATTCAAAGCGAAAGAAAATCTATTTATTTAGAATATGCACAAAAACTTATAGACAAAGGCGAAGCATATCACTGCTTCTGTACAAAAGAAAGATTAGATATGATAAGAGAAAATTCCGAAGCTTTAGGAAGACCTCATAAATATGATAAGCACTGTTCTCACCTTTCAAAAGAAGAAATTGAAGAAAAACTTGCATCTGGGATTCCTTATGTAATAAGACAAAACAATCCTAATACAGGCACTACTTCTTTTGATGATGAAATTTTCGGAAGAATAACTGTAGATAATTCTGAATTGGACGATATGGTTTTATTAAAATCTGATGGATTCCCTACATATAATTTCGCAAACGTTGTGGATGATCATTTAATGAATATAACACACGTAGTTCGAGGAAGTGAGTATTTATCATCCTCTCCAAAATACAATAGATTATATGACGCCTTTGGTTGGGAAGTTCCAAAATATATACATTGTCCTCCAATAATGAGAGATGCCCACAATAAATTAAGTAAGCGAAAGGGAGATGCTTCCTTTGAAGATTTACTTTCAATGGGATATCTTAAAAATGCTATATTAAACTATATAGCGCTACTTGGATGGAATCCTGGAACTACACAGGAAATCTTTACACTAGAAGAATTAAAAGAACAATTTAATTATATGAATATCAATAAGGCTCCTGCTATTTTTGACATTACTAAGTTAAAATGGATGAATGGTGAGTATATAAGAATGTTATCCTTGGAAGACTTCCATAGCATGGCATTGCCATATTATAAGAAAGTTATAACTAAGGACATTGACCTAATGAAGTTAAGTCAATTGCTTCATACTAGAACTGAGGTATTATCCGAAATACCTGGTAATATAGATTTCTTTGAAGCATTGCCAGAGTATTCTCCTGAACTTTATCTTCATAAGAAAATGAAGACAACTTATGAAAATTCACTGACCAGCTTAGAAAAAGCTCTTCCTATATTAGAAGGATTAGATGAATGGACTTTTAATTCTACTCATGATAGCATGATGAACCTAGTTACTGAATTAGGGGTAAAAAACGGCGTAGTATTATGGCCTATTAGAACTGCACTTTCAGGAAAGCAGTTCACTCCAGGCGGAGCATTTGAAATAGCTGAAATTCTAGGAAAAGAAGAGTCCTTAAAAAGAATTAAAGTTGGTATAGAACTTTTAAAAGGAGTTCAACAATAAAATAAAAAGGTAGATCATGATGATCTACCTTTTTTTATTTTATTCACATACTTTCCCTGGATTTAATATATTCTTTGGATCAAATGCTAATTTTACTCTCTTCATTAACTCCCTTTGTTCTTCTCCTATAGACTGAAATAAATATTGTTTCTTAGCGAATCCTATACCATGCTCTCCTGAAACTTGTCCATTTAATTCCCTAGATCTATCATACATACATTTGAATACTTTATTCAGTTTATCTTTCCACTGCTCTTCTGATAAATCATCTCTTAATATATAGATGTGTAAATTTCCATCCCCTGCATGGCCAAAATTCTTGATACGTATATTAAACTCATCTTGAAGTTCATAAGTGTACTTTATAAACTCTGCTATTTCATTCCTTGGAACGCATACATCGCATTCATCCATTTCAGTTGTAGAAGCTTTTATAGCCTCTAAGAAAGCTCCTCTAGCAGACCATATAGCTTCTTTTCTTTCATCAGTATCCGCAATTAACACATCTATAGCTCCATTCTCCAAACATATCTGAGCTACATTTTCATAATCTCTTTCTATATCTTCCTTACTATTTCCATCAAAATTTAGTATTAAATATGCATGGGCTGAATTATCAGGAAATTTTTTGCCTAAAAACTCCTCTGCAGCCAAAATAACATCTCTTTCCATAAATTCTATGGAAGTTGGAATTGACTTTGACTTTATTATCTTAGGAACAGTTTCTATAGCCTTATTTAAATCTTCAAAGGGTATCAAAAGGGTTATAGCTTTTTTAGGTAATGGTAAAAGTTTTAATATAGCCTTAGTAACAATAGCCAAAGTTCCCTCTGATCCACATATTAAATCCTTTAAACTATATCCTGAGCTATTCTTTACAACTTTTCCTCCAAGATCCATAATAGTACCATCTGGTAATACTATCTCAAGACCTCTTACATAATCTCTAGTTACTCCATATTTAACAGCCCTCATTCCACCGGCATTTGTGCTTATATTCCCTCCTATAGTTGCAGATTTTTCACCTGGATCTGGTGGGTAGAATAGATCATTCTCCTCTACAAATTTACCTATCTCCATTAGTAAGACTCCTGGTTCTACAGTTAGAGTTAAGTTATCCTCATCCAATTCTAATATTTTGTTCATAGGCGAAAGATTTATCATTATTCCTCCATGTATAGGAACAGATGCTCCAACAAGTCCTGTACCAGATCCTCTGGCAACTACTGATATGTTATTTTCATAAGCATATTTCATTATTTTAGAAACTTCTTCTGTGCTTAAAACTTCCATTAAAACGTCAGGCATATTTTCTATGCCACCAAGCTCATCATGGCTAAAATCTTCACTTATATTATTACCTATAAATATTCTATCCTTACCAACTATAGATGTTAAAATATCTATATCTTTACTATCTACTTTTTTATAATTATTACAATTCTTCATAACAAATCCTCCTTTACTTGTTAAGCCAATCTTCCATGTTCTTTTATATTTTCTATAAGTTTAGGTACTATTTCATATAAATCTCCTACTATTCCATAGTGAGCCACATCAAATATCGAAGAATTTGGATCTTTATTTATGGCAAATATCTGTTCCGAGTTATTCATTCCTGCTACAAATTGAACAGAACCGGATACTCCACAGGTAATTATAAGCTTTGGCTTTACAGTTCTACCACTTAACCCTATTTGTTTCTTTGCATCAGCCCAACCAGCTTCTATTAGAGGTCTAGTAACGGCTACTTGCCCTCCTAATAAATCAGCAAGTTCTTTAATCATATCCATATCTTTTTCTGACTTTATTGCTCTTCCAGCTACTACAATTACATCAGCCTCTGATATACTAACTTCTTTTTCTTTTTTAGTTACTTTTAAAACATTTATATCAGAATGTAATTCTTCTTTATCTATATTGCATAAATTAATTCTTCCGCTTTTTTCTTTTGTTCTCTCTGGTGCATCCATTATTTTATATCTTACAGTACAAAATTGCGGTCTATTATTTGGAGTTATTATTTGTGCCATTATATTACCACCAAAAGCAGGTCTTATTTGAACTAGATCAGTATTTTCTTTCATATCTAAAACTGTACAATCCGCTGTAAGGCCAGTTCTAAACCTAGCTGCTACTCTTGGCGCTAAAGATCTTCCTATGGTAGTTGCTCCTACCAATACTGAAGAAGGTTTTACTCTGTTTATAAAATCTTCAAAAGCTGCTGTATATGGTTCTATTTTAAAATCCTTCAATTCATTATCATCGTATACAAACACTTCATCTATACCATAATGTAATAATTCTTCAGCCTTTTTTTCTATATCTCCTCCTATAAACACTGCATAAACAGGATGATTTATTTTTCCTGCTAATTCTCTAGCCTTTCCTATTAGTTCAAAAGTAACAGGATGTATTTCTCCATCCATATGATCTACATAAACAGCAATTCCTCTCCATTTACTTTTATCAATGGTTTTAACTTCCTCTTCTACAAATTCAACAACACCTTCTGGTCCTTTTTTTATGCATAATTTACACATTTTACAGGCAGCATTTATAGAAAGCTCTCCATTGTTCTCTTCAAAAGCTTTAAATGGGCATATATCTATAAGTTCCTTTATAATTTTATCATTCAACATGCTCTGGTTTATCATTAATTTTCCCATGTATATTCCCCCTTTTAAACTATATAAATTTCGATTCTTTTAATGCCTTAAATATTCTATCACTTAACTCTTCAGCACTTCCTCGCCAAATTTCTTTATGATCATTCACAGCCGGTGGAAAAATCCTTTCAACTTGAGTTGGAGAACCGCTAAGTCCATACTTCTTTTCATCTTTATCCTCAAAATTATCTAATGAATAAAATTTAATTTCTCTATTTTCTGTATTTTTCTTCCTCTTATATGAAGGAAGTCTTGGCTCAAAAATATCTTTTTCAACTGTGAGCAAACAAGGAAATTTAATTTCTGCAACTTCTATAGTATCCGGCATATCCATTTCTACAACTATTGAATTATCCTTTACTTCTAATATTTTTAATACATTTGCAATATGAGGTATATTTAAATATTCTGCCATTTCTGGTCCAACCTGTGCTGTATCTCCATCAGTAGTTTGTTTCCCACAAATTACAATATCGAATTCATCCATCTTTTTTACTCCCTGGGACAAAGTGTATGAGGTTGCAAGCACATCCGCCCCGGCAAATCTTCTGTCGGATAAAATAACTCCCTCATCTGCCCCCATGGCATATGCTTCTTTAATTATTTCTCCAGCTTGTGGTGGTCCCATAGTTATTACCTTAATCTCACCACCATGCTTTTCCTTAAGCATTAATGCAGTTTCAAGTGCATATAAATCATAGGGATTCATCTTTGAATCTATACCATCTCTCTTTAACACCCCTGTAACTGGATCAACTTCTACTTTTGAAGTTCCTGGAACCTGTTTAATACATACTAACATGTTCATCATTATTACCTCCAATATTATAGATTTTGTGATAATTTTATACTTATAGTGAATATATTAAAATATATTTGTATATTATTTAACTACTACCGCTACACCGTCTGGAATAACTGCTACTTTGGCATTTTCTCCTTTTATCTCAAAGGCTCTCTTTAAAGCTTCTTCTATAGTAAACGCATGTTGCATATGCATATTTTTTATTAAATTTGGATCACACATATCTGTAACCATTATTACAGTAAATTTATCTAAAATTCTTGATAATATTTGAAACTCCCACTGATCTGGAATGGTCTTATTTCTTGGTATTTTAATTACCTTATCTAAAACCTCCTTAGGAGATTTAGCATTAGCTAAATTATCGTAAAAAGCCTGTCCTCCATGTCCATCGCTACAGGAAGCAACCATAATAATTACTCCACCTTCACTACAAGTAGCTTCTGCTGCTGTCATTCCCTTTACAGATTGATATACATTTTGATCTAAAGGATATCCCCCATTACTTGTAATTACAATATCCGCGTCTACCTTTTTTACTGTGGATAATTTCTCCACAAATTCACAGCCTTTTTTATGTGCATATTCACTATGACCTGCTACTGCATGTATTACTTTCTTATCATGGTCCAGCACTACATTTAATATAAAAGCAAGCTTTGCCACTTTAGCTGCGTATAGCATATCTTCATGAATTGGATTTTTATTTAAGATTCCAGTTCTAGCATTAGAGCTTGCTATAAATTCGGAACAATGGTTTGCCATGATAGTTTCAGCGGATGCTATTCCTGGTAATACACTTTTTCTTCCTCCAGAAAATCCTGCAAAGAAATGGGATTCAATAAATCCTTCTGCTATTAAAAGTTCAGTCTCTATTGCCACCTTATTTAAATATAGCTCTCCTCCAGAAGGAAGTATTCCCATCTTAACCATGCTATCTTTATCCGTTGATATATGCATAACTAGCTCTTCATTTTTAACAATTTCTTCTCCAAACTTATCTATAAGCTCCTCTTTAGTAGTTGGTCTATGAAATCCAGTTGCTATAAGTATTTTTATTTTTATATCTGGATTAACTGCTCTAATCCTTTTCAGTAATATAGGAAGAGTTACTTTACTTGGCACAGGTCGAGTGTGATCACTAGTTATAATAACCATATTATTTTTTTCTTTTACCAAATCCTCTAACAAAGGACTTTCTATAGGATTATCCAATGCTTCATTAATTATTTCCTGTTGACTTTTTTCCACTATATAAGAATCTGCCTTAGATTCCAGTATGGCTACTAAATTCTTCTCTGGTATATTGACGCTTAAATGTTTTTTCCAATAAGGTATTTTTATTTCCATTAAAACAACCACCTTTTAAAATTATTTTTAGATTATATTAAATAAGGGTGCAGCAAAATATGCTATTAAGCCTAAAATGATTACATAGAATATACAAATCTTAAATGTTGCATTTAAAATTTTACCTTCTGCCCCTACGAGTCCTGTAGCTGCTGTAGCTACTGCTATACTTTGAGGAGATATCATTTTCCCAGCAGTTGCTCCACCGGTATTTGCAGCTGCAAGCCAATAAGGACTTAAATTTAAACTTTTAGCCACCTCTACCTGTAAACCTCCAAACAATACATTACATGAGGTATCACTTCCTGTAACAAAGGTTCCCATTGCACCTATTACAGGGGATATCAGTGGATAATATTTTCCTGTTACCTGCACAAGTATTGTTGCTATAGATTTAATCATGCCGCTATATCCCATAACCTTTGCTAAAGCTACTATGGATAGTATGGTTATAAATGACTTACTCATCTGTTTAAAGGTTTTCATTAAAATGTGAAACATATCTTTAAATTTTGCTCCTTGTATAGCTCCACCTATAAAAGTAGCTATGATTATTAATGTCCCAGGAGTAGCCAACCATAGAAATGTAAATGGTTTAGCTCCTTCACCGGTATAGATATATACAGATGTTTGTATAGTAGATAAAAATTCATTTACCTTTGGAAATAATGGACTAGTAAAAATTATAAATAGAAAGACTAATATAAATGGTAACCAAGCTAATACTATACTTTTAAATGTAATACTTTTATCACTTGGAGAAGATTTCTCTTTATAAAATACCTTTGCCATAATAATGGTACATATCATAGAGGATACACTTCCTACAATTGATGGAAGATCCGCTCCCATATGCTTGGCTATAAACATTTGAGGAATTGCAAAGCTTATCCCAGATACCAAAGTTATCGCTACCACACCTTTTATTCCCTTTATGGTCTTTTCTGTTAACATTACTAATATAATTGGAATGAGTATTATGACAGGAGTTAAGAAAATTGTAACGGTATAACTTAAAAGATTAACATCTAATGATGTAATTTGAGCAAGAGTACTTACAGGGATGCCTATAGCTCCAAAAGCTGTAGGAGCTGTATTAGCAATTAAACATATTATTGCAGCAAATACTGGATCAAAGCCTAATGCAGCCATTATGCTAGCCGGTATAGCTACAGCGGTTCCGAAACCTGCTATGGCTTCTAAAAAACCTCCAAAACCCCAAGCTAAAATTAAAACTAATATTCTTTTATCTGTTGAAATGTTTATCATCATTTTCTTTATTAGTTCCATACTTTTAGTATGAACAGATACATTATAAGTAAATACTGCTGCTATAATAACTAACATTATTGGCCAAAGTCCTAAAGCTACTCCCTCTAGTGCTGCAGTCACTGCATCTAAGGCAGGCATCTTCCAGAAAACTATAGCCAGTATTAAAGTAATTAATAAAGTAAGAAAACAAGTTTTGTGCCCCTCCATTTTTAGTGCACCTAAAGATATCATAAGCCAAGCTATAGGTATCAGTGCAACTAAAAATAATAAGTATTCATTCATCTCTAATCCCCCTTACTGGTATTGTGGTAATATGGTATTACCAGTTACACCATAATAATATCACAATATTTTAAATATTTCTATAATGGTTAATATATTAACATTAATTTCATATCAGGGGAAATGATGTTCTGCCACATATCTAAAGAGCTATCTACGCATAATTGATTTCTGAAAATTTTAAATTTTATTATTTCACATAAAAAAACTAAGTACATTGTTATTTTTATAACAACATGCTTAGTTTTTCTTATTTTGACATGTATTCATTTATAGTTTCTAAATGTATACTCATGGCCTTTAGAGCTTTTTCTGGATCATGTTCACTTAAAGCAATATATATATCTTCATGCTGCTTTACTAATAGCTCTTTATTATCTGTATTTATTAATATATTTCTTCTAGCATTCTCTATAAAAATTTCCATCAAGGATGATATTGCATTTAATATGCTAAGGATTAAAAAATTTTTAGACACTTGAGCTATTTTATAATGAAATTCTCTATCAGCTTTTACCATTTCCTCATCTTCATCAAGATTTTTAAATTTATCTATTAGATCTCTTAATTCAGTAAGCTCATCTTCTGATATTCTTGTAGCTGCTAAAGTAGCAGTTTCTTTTTCTATTATTTTTCTAAGCTCTAATATATCCATAGGATCGCTTTTCTCAAGTATAAACATTATTGATAATGGTTCGAATAAATTATTTTCAAAGTTACTCTTTACAAAGTTTCCTTCTCCTTGCCTTGATTCTATAAGTCCTATTATTTCAAGTGCTCTTAAAGCTTCCCTTATAGATGTTCTGCTCACTTGCAACTTTTCAACCAAATCTCTTTCAGAAGGTAGTTTATCTCCTTTTTTTAATATGCCTTTATTTATCATATCTTTAATTTGTTCAATAACTTGTTCATAAACTTTTGTATTTTTTATTGGAGTAAACATAATGTCATTCCTTTCTTTATCAATAAATAGTACATTCTATATTATTTTTAACCAACTAACACTCATATAAAAAAGACTAACTACATCCTGTTCATTGTATAGAAGTATTTTCTCTATTTTTTCATTAGGCATTCTGTTAATATAATCTCTATCCTTCACTATCTTACCAAAAGTTTTTGCTAAGTTTTGGCCACTTATTAATTCACTTTCCCTATCAATGTTAAATTCTTTCTCTAACGCTTTAAGTCCTATACTTGTCTTTTTAATCTTCTCATATTCCTTTTGTAAATCCACATGAATAAAATAATCACTTATATCAATATCAATTTTATATTTTTTAAATAAATGATTTATAACTGTAAAATCATTATTACCTGAAAAAGTTACAATATATTTTTTAGAATTCCCCATATTTATGAAATACTTTTTAGCTAGTTTTAAAATTTCTTTTGAGTCCTCTTTATTCTCAATCATATATTGAGTTATATTTAAACTATTAGTTATTTCATCATAATAGCAACTTCCAAATACCCCCACACATATGGGTTTCTTATAAACATAATGCTCTAAATCAAAAAAAATGGAATTTTTATATATAGCATTATTAATATCATATAAACAATATTCATCTAGAATATCATCAAGTTTAATATTTTTTTCTCTTATAATCACTAGTACCACTCTTTTCTAATAAATTACAACATAAGTAACTCTAAATTACTTGGGTTAATATTATATATTACATCTTTTCTTTCAACGATTATATTGATTTTTTCTGATAAATCCTTATCTTCTAATACTTTGTTTATCAATTCTCTAGTAGGATTCACACAAACAGGATATTTAATCATTTTAAACATAGAAAAGTCTCCTGATGTATCTCCATATGCATAGCTGCTTTCTAAATCAATATTATATTTTTGTACTAATTCTTCAATAGCCTTTTGTTTGCTAACGCTATCCCACATAGGTATTACATCACCAGTGTAAATTTCATTATCATCCATAATATATGTGGTTCCTCTATAATCATCAAAACCGTGTTTCAAGCTCATCTCTCTTACTAATTCTATAGGGCTACCTGAAATAGTTATAACCTTATGCCCCTGATCTTTATGCCACTTTATTCTATCTCTCGTATAAGTATAAACTCTATCCCCCTTTTGGGATATTACATTCTTAGCTATAACTTCTACTTGATATTTGTGAAGCCCTTTTATAGCCTCTAAATATATACCAGCCATTTTTAATAAATAATTATCATAATTCCCTTGTCTTTTATCCCATTTCTCATATTCAGGTCTAACTTCATTATGCCATCTTTCTGAGCTTATTATCTCATATCTTATAAGTTTTTTAAATACTTCAGAAATCAATCCCTCTCTATATAGAGTACCATCTATATCGAAAAATGCTACAATATTTTTCATATTATTTCCTCCATAAATTTATTATGCACAGTAAATAAAAGGTAGAATTTATGTTAAATTCCACCTTTCATTATACACCTTATTAATATTATATTCTACTCTATATAGTCAGTTATATACTATTTATATATTGTTTAATACTATTTATTTGTTCCATTGTAAGTGAATAAAACTGGCATTCTGTTTCACAATACTCATCTTGAAATTTTATATTCTTTACCTCACATAAACACCAAAAGGATGGGTAATCTCTTAAAGCTAAAGAAAAGTTGATAAAATCTCCTGTATTAAGAAAAACTTTACTTAATATGGTAAGCTTTGTAGAAGACATATTTATAATTTTCATGACGGGTTCTCTAGACTTATATTGCTCATACACACTCTTATCATTTACTCTAGGATAATATATATCTATACTAATTTTTCCTTTTTTATCTTTATCACTATTAATATCATTATTTTTATCAATATTATTATCTCTGTCATTATTTTCTTTGTCATCATTTATATATATATATTTACCATTTTTATAAATTTTCAAAGTCGCATTACCACCTTATGTCAAAAATAAAACTATAGTGTCATTTTTAATACTATTATATAATCTATCATATGAAAAAACCAGCACTTTGTTATTGACTTTACGTTAAAAAAATATTATATTTAAAATATAAATGATAATGATTATCAAATTCATTTTTCTTTGAATTTGATAATCTTAATAGTATTATTTTAGATGCATAATATAGGAATTTTAATTTTACGGGATGGTGATAAATATGTTCCCTGAAATTGTTATTACAGCTGTAATAGCCTTTTCTGCTATCTATATATTATATAGAAACATAAAGAAAAAGTCTTCTGGTGGATGCAGTTGCGGAAGCTGTTCTTCAAATTGCCCAATCTATGAAGACAAAAATAAGGATAGTGTATAAACACTATCCTTACTTTTTATTTATTATCTTATCTAACTTTATTATTAATTCATCATCTATATCTTTTATTCCTTTAAGCTTATATGGAATCTTCAATTGCTCATATTTATATTCCCCCATACTATGGTAAGGAAGTAGTTCTATCTTTTCTAAATTTTTTATATTACTTATTTTTTCTTTTAATTTTAATATATGCTCCTCATTGTCCGTAATTCCTGGAATAACTACATGCCTTATCCAAACACTGCAGCTATTTTTATTTAGTGATTTAATAAATCTCTCCAGCTCTTCAATTCCATAACTTGTAATCTCTCTGTATCCATCATCATCTACATGTTTTATATCTAATATAACTAAATCTGTGTATTTTAAAATTTCATCATAATTTCCTTTTCCATACCCTGAAGTATCGATTGCTGTATGTATACCTTCTTTTTTACACTTTTTTAGAACCTCTATAAGAAAGTCTTCTTGCAATAGACACTCACCGCCAGATAGAGTTACCCCTCCATTAGATTTTCTATAATATGGCTTATATCTAATTATTTTATTAACTAAGTCCTTAGAGCTTATATCGTATCCTTCTTTTACATTCCATGTGTCAGGATTATGACAGTATACACAATTTAAATGACACCCTTGAAAAAACACAACAGTTCTTATTCCAGGTCCATCAACTAATCCCATAGTTTCAATTGAGTGAATCCTTCCCATTTTACATTCTATCATGGAAGGTTCTCCTTATAACCTCTTCTTGCTGTTCTTTCGATAGTCTATTGAAATTAACCGCATATCCAGATACTCTTACTGTCAATGTAGGGTATTTATCTGGGTGTTCCATAGCATCTATTAATGTCTCTCTATTTAGTACATTAACATTTAGATGGTGAGCACCTTGTAGGAAATATCCATCCATAATGGATACCAAGTTCTCAATTCTATTTTCTAAATTCATGCCTAAGGCTTTAGGAACTATAGAGAAAGTATTAGAAACTCCATCTTCACAGTGACAATAAGGTATTTTAGCAACAGAATTCAATGAAGCTAATGCTCCCTCTTTATCCCTGCCATGCATTGGATTTGCTCCTGGAGATAAAGGTTCTCCTATTTTTCTTCCATCTGGAGTAGAGCCAGTCTTCTTTCCATACATTACATTTGATGTAATTGTTAATACTGAAAGGGTGTGTCTTGCATTTCTGTATGTTGGATGTTTCTTAAGCTCTTCTGAAAATTTCTTTACTAATTCCACCCCAATATTATCTACTCTATCATCATCATTTCCGTATTTAGGAAAGTTTCCTTCTGTTTCAAAATCCACTACTAATCCATTTTTTCTTATAGGTTTTACTTTAGCATACTTTATGGCACTAAGTGAATCAATAGCAACGGACAACCCTGCTATACCAAAAGCCATAAGTCTTCCTACATAAATATCATGTAGGGCCATTTGTGAAGCCTCATAAGCATACTTATCATGCATAAAGTGTATAGTATTCATAGTATTTACATAAAGCTCTGCTAAGTACTCTAAAACCTTACTATAATTATAATAAACTTTACTATAATCTAATATCTCATCCTCTAGTTTTTCTATTTCAGGCACAACTACACTACCTTTTACTTCATCTCTTCCTCCATTAATAGCAAGCAGTAGCGCTTTAGCTATATTGCATCTTGCTCCAAAAAACTGCATTTCCTTCCCCATTTTCATAGCTGAAACACAGCAAGCTATACCATAATCATCTCCATATATAGGTCTCATAATATCATCATTTTCATATTGTATGGAATCCGTTATTATAGACATCTTTGCACAAAACTTTTTAAAGCTTTCTGGCAAGGCTTCAGACCATAAAACGGTCATGTTTGGCTCTGGAGCTGGATTCAAATTTATAAGTGTATGTAAAAATCTAAAGGAGGTTTTAGTTACTAATGTTCTTCCATCTAACCCCATTCCTCCAATTGATTCAGTAATCCAATTAGGATCCCCACCAAACAACTCATTATATTCAGGAGTCCTTAAATGTCTTATAAGTCTTAATTTAATTACAAATTGATCTATTATCTCTTGAGCTTCTTCTTCTGTTATGATTCCCTTTTTTAAGTCCCTTTCTATATATATGTCTATAAAGGTACTTGTCCTTCCCAAAGACATGGCTGCACCATTATTTTCTTTAACTCCTGCCAAATAACCAAAATATATAAATTGAACGGCTTCTTTAGCATTTTCAGCAGGATTTGATATATCTATACCATAGGACAATGCCATAGTTTTCATTTTTTCTAAGGCTTTAATCTGTTCGCTAACCTCTTCTCTCAATCTAATTTTTTCATCTAACATTGTACCTTTAATTTTCTCTAATTCAGTTTTCTTTTCACTAATTAAAAAATTTATTCCATAAAGAGGTATTCTTCTATAATCACCTATAATTCTTCCTCTACCATAGGCATCTGGCAACCCTGTTAAAACACCTGCACTTCTAGCTTTTCTCATCTCATCAGTATAAGCGTCAAAAACTCCCTGATTATGAGTTTTTCTATATTTAGTAAATATTTCTTCAATCTTATTATCTATATGGTATCCATATTCATCTAAAGCTTGTTTTACCATTCTAACTCCACCATAAGGATTGATCATTCTTTTTAGTGGTGAATCCGTCTGTAATCCAACAATAACTTCACTGTCTTTTTTTATATATCCAGCTTTACAAGAATCTATTCCTGACACAGTTTCCCTATCTACATCTAATATACCTTTCTTCAATTCTTCTATAATTAATTTACTACTTATATCCCATACTTCTTGAGTTTTTTTGCTTGCTCCCTTTAAAAAACTATCATCTCCATAATAAGGGGCATAATTACTTTGAATAAAGTCTCTTACATTTACTTTATTATTCCAATCTCCTAGTTTAAAATCTTGCCATTGTCTATTCATATATTTCCTCCTTTGTGTGCAGAAAATTCATTGCGTATATTATAGTGTTGTTGTTTATCAATCATTCACATTATAACATATATTATTTTATTTTATAAATATATCGTTCGTCATATAATGGCAAATAAATAAAACAAAGTAAATTAGCTTAACTCTCTTACTAATTTACTCTGTTTTTTACTTTATCACAGCATATTATTAAATTCAATTTTGTTCTAGTTTTCATTTAAAAAATAATCTACTATATCCTCCACCGTAAGTATACCTTTTAATGTATTGTCTTCTTCTACTACAGGAATAGCAATAATATTATGTTCTCTTAACTTCTTTGCAACTCCTACTAAATCATCATTTGGTGATGCTGCCACAACTTTTTTCGTCATAACCCAATCTACTGGACAAGTATCATAATGTCCCTCTTCCATTAAAAACCTGTAAATATCCGCCTTTACTATCATTCCTAGAAGCTTTCCTAAGTCATCTACCACTGGTGCTCCGTTTATTTTCTTTTGATTCATCAACTTTAAGGCTTATTCAACTGTGTCTTCAGGTTTTAAAGTTATTAAATTTGACACCATAATATCTTTTATTGGCACAAAAACACCCCCCTTTAATAATGCTCCTCTTAATAACTATTTTTTATAATGCCCTCTAAAAATTCTAAGTTTTTTTCCCCTTTTATAATACTATCAATTAATCTACATGCCGCTCTTTTTGATATTTTACTTAAATCTATCTCTATATCTATATTATGCTTTTTTAACAAAAACATCAAATATTTCGCTTGTTTATCCGTTATAGGATTCTCTCTCACCAACTCACAGTTATTATCCATTCTATATATCAACTTAAATATTTTAGGTAAATTAAGAACATCCTCATAATTATGCAACAATATCTTTTTCTTTAAGTTTTCATCTCTACTCTTAAGATATTCATTATATAATATTACACTAATTCCTCCGTCAATAGTGTCTTTTCTTTCAATACCTAAATGCTTTTCAACGGTTTTTAAATTACATCTATTTAATCCTAATTGTTTATGGTAAGGTCTAATAAGCCTATATAAATCTATATGCTCATTTGGCAACTCAATTTCCAATTTATTTTTATATAATTTATGTTTAATAAAAGGCTCATCAAAAGCAATGCCATTGAAGGAACACCATTTATTGAAGTTTATAATATCTTTTCCAAATTCAAAAAGAATATTTTTTTCATCTTCAATGCTTTCTGCAAAATATTGTTTTACATTATATATATTCCCATCTATATATTTCCCTACAGATATAAGTATAATCTTGTCCTCTTCCTTGCTAAAACCAGTGGTTTCTATATCAAAAAAAGCTATATCTTCTAGGTCATATTCTTTAAATATTTCAGCAGGAATATTTATACCTACATTTCTATCTTCAATTATCATATTTATCCTCCATTTTTTATCTTAGAACCTATATAATTATACAATATAATGCCTAAATTTAAAATGGTCTACAAAAAATTGTAGACCATTTTAAATCTATATTCTATATTACATTTTTTCAACAGCTTCAATACCTAATAGTGCTAAAGCATTCTTAATTACTATACAAGTTGCTTCAACTAACTTTAATCTTGCCTTCTTTGTTTCCTCATCTTCAGCATTTATAATGCTGTGCAGATTGTAGAATTTATTAAATCCTTTCGCTACATCTATTACATATCTAGTAACTATGGATGGCTCTAATTTATCTATTGAATAAGTTATAGCATTATTAAATCCTTCTAAAGTTTTTATTAATTCAAATTCTTCTTTAGAGGATAGTTTGCTATAGTCTACTTCTTCACATACAGTTCCTAATTTTCTTAGTATGCTCTTTCCTCTTGCATAACTATACTGAATATAAGGTCCTGTTTCACCATCGAAACTTAGCATTTCATTCCAGCTAAACACTATATCTCTTTCTCTGTTATTCTTCAAGTAAGTGAATACTACAGCCCCTATACCAACTTTCTCAGCTACTTCTTCCTTGTTTTCCAATTCCGCATTCTTTTCTTTTATAACTTCCATGGTTTTATCTATGGACTCTTTTAATAGATCCTCTAAGAATATAACTTCTCCTCTTCTAGTTGAAAGTTTTTTATCTGAAAATCTTACAAGACCAAATCCTATATGTTTGCAATCATCTGCCCATTCATGTCCCATAAGCTTTAATGTAGTAAATATCTGTTTAAAGTGAAGGCTTTGTTCAAGGCCAACCACATATATACTCTTATAGAAATCATAAGTATTTTTTCTATATATAGCTGCTGCTAAATCACGAGTGGCATATATTGTTGCACCATCGGATTTCTTTATTATACATGGTGGCATATTATAATCATCTAGCATTACAACCTTAGCTCCATTACTATCAGTTAATAATCCTTTTTTATCTATTTCTTCTACTACAGCATCCATTTTATCACCGTAGAAGCTCTCCCCATTATAGTAATCAAATTCTACGTTTAGCATTTTATAAACCCTATCAAACTCTTTTAAGCTTAACTCTTTAAATCTTTCCCAAAGCTTTGTTTCCTCTTCTGAGCCTTCTTCTAGATTTTTAAAATACCTTCTTCCTTCTTCCTCTAATGAAGGATCTTTTTCTGCTTCATCATGGAATTTTACATATATTCTTAATAATTCTTTTATAGTCTCTTTTTCTAATGCTTCTTCATCTACCCATCTCTTATATGCTGAAATTAGTTTACCAAATTGTGTTCCCCAATCTCCTAAATGGTTTAATCTAATACAATTATATCCTTGAGAACTCATTATTTTATATAAGGAGTTACCGATAGCAGTACTAAATAAATGTCCAACGTGGAATGGTTTTGCAATATTAGGAGATGAATACTCTAAAGCTACATTTTTACCTTCTCCTACGTTAGTGTGTCCATATTTTTCCCCTTCACTTATCACTTTTTCTAAAGTATTTTTTGCAAACACCTCTTTATCTACAAAAAAATTCAAGTAAGGTCCTAGACTTTCGATTTTTTCAAACCCATCTTTATTTATTTTTTCCTTTAGTTCACTTGCTATTGCATTTGGAGATTTTCTTAAGGTTTTTGCTAATTGAAAACAAGGAAAAGCAAAGTCTCCCATATCTGCTTTAGGTGGTATTTCTATAAATTCTTCAACCTTTTCAATAGGTAATTCTATATTTTCAGAAATCCTCTCTGCTACTAACTTTTTAAAATCCATTATTTATTCCTCCCTTTTTATTGATTTATTTTTATTAATTACTTTTAATTATTTACTATTAGTTCAAAAAACAAAAAAGCCTCTCTTAAATAAAAGAGACGGCTAAATTCCGCGGTACCACTCTAGTTGACAATAGTCCACTCAAAACCTTAACGCGGTTAACGTCTTACTCTACTCTTCTACTTTAGAATTTGGAATAAGCTTCTCCAAGGCTCTCTTCTTCTTAACTTTCTTACAGGCTTCCACCACTCCCTGCTCGCTTAAAGAAATGTTAAAAATACTCTCCTCTTCATAAAATTTAGATTTTATTTTAACTGTAATATTATTCAAAGCAATGCATTTTCATTATTACTAATAAAAATTACTTAAGCTACTTGTTTATTACTAATCTTTAGTAATTATAGTATTATAATTCCCGTTTTGTCAATATGAATTATTGACTTTTGTCTTTCTGAACATTCAATATCATCATGAATAAAGCTGCAAGAAACATCAACAAAAATACAGCAGTCCATGCTACCTCTATTGGGTAATATGACAAAAATGATCCCATCAAAACAGGACCTAGTGCCCATCCAGCTCCATATATAGTTGGAAGTATTGCATTAATCCTTCCTCTATGACTAGGTGGAGTATTATTTGATATAAACACCGGAGTGTTAACAGATACCATTACCTCTCCAAAAGTCATTATTCCTACAGCAATAAAAAAATATATTATACTACTTTCCATTGAAAATATTAAAAAAGCTACAGAATAAAACAATCCCCCTATAGCAATAATTTTTAAACTCTTAAGCTTGGTTGTAACCCTTGATATAAAAGCAGTTAAGCACACTATCAAAACTCCATTTACACCAGCCATAAACCCAAAATACTTTCCTCCATCCTGACCATAAATATCTCCTAACTGCAAAGGCAGTAAAAATCCCCATTGAGAATAGGAAAATTGGTATATAAATAATATTAAAGCGAAATATATTAATTTTTTTCTTTTCTTTAATATAGATATTGAGGATTCTCTATTATCTATAATTTTCTTATCTTCTTTATTTAGAGTTTCTTTAATAAATAACATTACAAGCAAGAGAGATACAGATGTAGTGAGAGCATCTCCTAAAAAAACTAAGGGAAGGTAATTTTTATATAGCATACCTCCAATTATAGGTCCTATAGCAAAACCCAAATTATGTCCCATATATAGCAAGGAAAATGCTTCTTTTCTATTACTTTCATCAGTCAAATCTGCTGTTATGGCATCTTGAGCCGGCATACAAAAAGAATAAAAAACAGGAGCTAGCATGAGTGTGTATGCCATTTTAAATGATGGTTTTAAAAAAGCACATATGACAAAAACTATTAAAGCTAAAGTTTGAAATATTAATATTGTTTTTTTCCTCCCTATAGTATCTACTAACTTTCCTCCAATCAGCATACCTGGTGCTGATAAGACTGCAATAAATGTCATAAATATACCTGCTTTATTACGAGATAATCCAATTTTTTGAGTTAATATCAATGTGAGTAAAGGGTAAACAAAACTTCCTAAACTATTAATCATTCTTGAAATAAACATAATATAAATTTCTTTAGGCAATCCCTTATAAGGGTTTACAATACTTTCAATATATTTTTTCATATATTTTCACCCTCATTTTTCTACAAAAATATATATTAATTCTGGCATTTTTCTTTCAATAGTACTAAAATAAGTATTGGTACATTCCTAACTCTATTACAGAAAAGAGGTGTTTTTATGAAACTACTTAGACAAATGGGTATTATATTAGTATTATGCCTCTTAGGAGAATTAATACACAATATATTCAAACTTCCCATACCCGGTAATGTATTAGGCATGTTGCTTTTATTTATTGCTTTATGCTCTGGAATTATAAAAATTAACATGATAGATACTTTAAGTAAATTTTTATTGGATCATCTTTCTTTTTTCTTTGTTCCAGCAGGGGTAGGCATAATATCATGTATGGCAATTTTAGAAGGACAATGGGTTGCTTTCTTGTCTATACTGTTTATCTCCTCTATTATAACGATGGTGGTAACAGGTTGGACAATTCAATTATACGCAAGGAGGAATAACAAATAGATGGATTCAATTATAAACTCACCTTTATTTGGGGTAATCTTATCTATAGCATGTTTTGAAATTGGATTATTGATTTACAAAAAAACTAATATACCTTTATTTAATCCTCTTTTAATATGTGTAATCTTAATAGCATCAATTTTGATTAAGTTTAATATTGATTTAGATTCTTTTAACTTAGGAGGAAATTTAATCTCCTTTTTTCTTGCTCCCGCTACAGTGGTGCTTGCTGTACCTTTATATAATCAATTAGAGTTAATAAAAAAGTATGTAATACCCATATTTTTAGGAATTACAGTAGGAACATTTACAGCTATTTTTAGCGTAGTATACTTATGCAAATTATTTAACATAGATATGGATCTTGCGCTTTCGTTGGTACCTAAGTCAATAACCACTCCTATAGGAATAGAAGTGTCCAAGGTTATTGGAGGTATACCTGCTGTTACAGTTTCTGCAATTGTTATTACAGGCATAATGGGAGCCGTTATAGCGCCTATAGTATGTAAACTTTTTAAAATTGATGATAAAATCGCAATAGGTATAGCTATTGGTACTTCTACTCATGCCGTAGGTACAACTAAAGCTATAGAAATGGGTGAAACAGAGGGAGCAATGAGTGGACTAGCTATAGGTATCGCTGGATTAGCCACTTCCATATTAGCTCCTATTCTAGTAAAAATACTTATTTAATAAAAAAACTTAGCTAATTTGATTAATTAATAGTGGAGAATTAAAATTTAAGATTGTATGCTCTTAACTAATCTAAAACTTTATTCTCCACTATGCTATCATATATGAACTTCTTTTATATGGTTTAATTTACCATGACTTAATTTACTATAGTTTGACTTACAATTATTTAATTCACCCTAAATTAATGAAGCAACTTTACAAACTCCTCTAAAGTACTTACAGGACTACTACAAGCAAAATTCTCACATATATATGCCTTAGTCTCATCTTCATTGCTACTTTGCAATACTACATTTGTAAAAGGTGTGAATTTCTTATTGATTTCACTTATCATTTCTTTTAAAGTACTATCTTCTCTTTTTCCTGAAACAATTATTTTTCTATTTCCCTTTACTGTAAACATAAACGGAATTAACAAAAACAAATGAGCTTCCGGATAGTTTTTAATATTTTCTCCAAATACATTAAAAGCCTCTGTAGCTTTATTGCTTAATTCTAAGTCCTCAGTCATGCTATATAACCTTAGCATATTGTAAATAGCCACTGAATTTCCTGAAGGCATTGCATTATCAAAACTCTCCTTAGGTCTTAATAAAAGCTCTTCTCCATCCTCACCGTAAATAAAGAAGCCTGATAGTTCTTTATCCCAAAATAATCTTATGGTCTCATTGTTATAATAAATAGCTTTTTTTAGATAATCATCATTAAAAGTTCCTTCATATAGCTCTATTAAGCCCCACACTAAAAAGGCATAATCATCTAGATATGCTAAATAAGCTGACTCCCCTTCCCTAAATCTTGCTAAAACTCTTCCATCTTCCCTTACAAGATTTGCTAATAGGAAATTTACAGCTCTTTCTGCTATATTTATATAATTCTTATGGTTAAATATTCTACCTGCATAAGCATAGGCAGCTATAGCCAATCCGTTCCAAGAGGTTAGTATTTTATCATCCTTATGTGGGTGTATCCTCTTTTCTCTATAAATATATAGCTTTTCTCTTAATGAATTTAATCTTTCTAAGGTATCTCTACTTATTTCATTTAAATCCTGATTGATTAAATTTGGAATGTTTTTTCCTTCAAAGTTTCCTCTCCCCGTAATATCATAGTAAGAACAGAAAAACTCTCCCTCTTCCTCTCCTAAAACTTCTTTTATCTCTTCTGAAGTCCATATATAAAACTTTCCTTCCACCCCTTCTGAATCTGCATCTTCCGCGGAATAAAAAGCTCCTTCCTGAGATATCATCTTATCTTTTAAATACCAAAGTATTTTTTCACATATGTCCTTGTATTTTTCCTCTTTAGTTTCAGCATAAGTTTCTGCATATACTAGAGCTAATAAAGCATTATCATATAGCATTTTTTCAAAATGTGGAACAAGCCATTTCCCATCCGTAGAATATCTACTAAACCCGAATCCTATATGATCAAATATGCCACCTTTGTACATACTTTCTAATGTACTTTCAACCATATGTAGGGCTTCTTTATACCCATAAATCTTCCATACTCTAAGAAGAAACATTAGTTTATGGGGAGTTGGAAATTTAGGCTGAACATAAAATCCTCCATATTCACTATCAAAAGCTCTCTCTAGTTTATTAAAAGCCTCTATAATTATATTTTCATCCAGCTCAGTCTTTCTATTTTTACTATTTTCCAATTTTATGTTTTCTAATAGCTTATTGGAATATTTAATAATATTATCCCTATTGCCGTGCCAGTTAATTTCTATTTCATCTATAATATCAAATAAACCTGGTCTTCCAAACTTTCTTTTTTTAGGAAAATATGTACCTGCAAAGAAAGGTTTTTTCTCTGAAGTCATAATTACGGTAAGTGGCCATCCTCCACTTCCTGTCATGGCTTGACAATAAGTCATATATATATTATCCACGTCAGGTCTCTCTTCCCTATCTACCTTAATACATATAAAAACATCATTTAACCTTTTAGCAACTTCCTCATCTTCAAAGGACTCTCTTTCCATTACGTGGCACCAATGACATGTGCTGTATCCTATACTTAAGAATATTGGCTTATCTTCTTCCTTAGCCTTTTTAAATGCTTCTTCACCCCATGGATACCAATCTACAGGGTTATATGCGTGTTGAAGTAAATAAGGGGATTTTTCATTAATCAATCGATTCGGTATTTTATTATTAGGCATAACACCACCGTCTTTCATATTACATTTTTAAGTATTATTCCCTAAATAAAAAAGATTACTATAATTAATTTAATAGTAATCTTAGATGAATCCTTTATATTTTTTTCAATATAGGTAATCTATTTATTACTTGCTTTATTCTTTATTATTTCAATTAGCGTTTTATAATTCTTAGTTTGGATCTTATCTTTATGAAATACAATATGATTTACACTGATTAATTCAAAATCATTTACTCTTACCTCAAAAAGCTCTCCATTACTAACTTCATTTTCCACTAATATTTTTGGCAACACACTTATTCCTAAGTTTTGCTTTACTGCATAAATTAAAGCTTGTGAATTTACACTTATCCATTCTGGATTTACAGTTATATTATGTAATAATAATGCGCTGTCAAAAACATCACGAATGGCACTACCTTTTTCTCTCAATAATAACCTTTCTTTTATTAATGTATTAACATCTATGGATTCTTCTAGCGCAAATTTATGTTCAGGCGAACAAAGTACTGCTAATTCATAGTTTGAAAATGGAATTTTTATTAACTCTTCCTTATAAATAACTCCTTCAATCAATCCTAAATCAATTTCATTATTGATTAGCATATTTTCAATATTTCTGGCATTATCAATTATAACTTTGGTTGGAGTATTCTTGCAAATCCTTTCAAAATTTGCTATTGCTTTAGGTAAAATAAAATTTGCAATGGTTATGCTTGATCCAATCTTAATAGTTGCATTATCTTCTAATTCTTTGGAGTTTTGTTCCAAGTCATCATACAAATCCAAAAGCTTTATTACTTTTGCTAGAAATAGTTTACCCGTTTCATTTAAATAAAGTCTTCTAGAAATTCTATCAAATAAACAAATACCTAAATAACATTCTAGTTCATTGATTGCTTGAGAAACTGCTGGCTGTGTCATAAACAATTTTTCAGATGCTTTTGTAATACTCTCTTCTTCACATACAGTTTTAAAAATACGTAAGTGCCTCAAATTCATATGAATACCTCTCATTACTAATTAGTTATGTTTATTATAATATTATACTATTTTACTTATGATATTTCTATAAGATATAATATAGAAGGTCTATAATTTGTATGTAGAGGAGAATTTTATCATTATGAAATCTAATAAATTAAAATTTTATTTTTCGCTATTTAGAATAATGTTTTCCATAAGCGCCTTTACCTTCGGAGGTGGATACATTGTTATACCTATGATACAGAAATATTTCGTAAATGATCTAAAGTTAATTAATGAACAGGAGCTGCTAGATATGGCAGCCATTTCCCAATCAACACCTGGTGCCATTGCAGTTAATATTTCTGTATTAGTAGGTTATCGTATTGCTGGAATTATAGGTGCAATCATTTGTTGTATCGGAACAATCCTCCCCCCTTTGCTTATTTTATCTGTTATATCTTCTTGTTATAGTGTATTTCGAGATAATAGAGTTATCTCTTCAATCCTAAAAGGAATGGAGGCAGGCGTCGCCGCTACTATCGTGGATTTAGTAATCGATATGAGTAAAGGAATTTTAGATGAAAGAAATTGGTTGTTAACATTAATGGTTCCTGCTTCATTTTTCGCTAGTTTCTTTTTAAATATTAATGTTATTCTAATTATTATTTTCTGTTCATTCCTATGCTTTGTACAAACTTATTTGAAAAGGAGGGCCAAGCTATGAATAAAAATATAATTATTTTGTTAGTCAGCTTTTTGCAGATTGGTTTATTTAGTATCGGCGGCGGTTATGCCACAATACCATTAATACAGGAACAAGTAGTGGATTTACATCATTGGCTTACTTTGCAAGAATTCACTGATATTATTACAATCTCTCAAATGACCCCTGGGCCTTTAGCAGTTAATACCTCAACTTTTGTGGGAATACGCATTGCAGGTATATTGGGAGCTATAGTAGCTACATTAGGATGTATTCTATCTGGATTTATTCTTTCTATTATTTTATACAGATTTTTCAGAAAACATAAAGATATAGATATCATTTCCAATATATTAAAAGGGTTGCGTTCTACTTCTGTTGGACTTATTGCGGCTTCTGCATCCACTATTCTTTTGATTGCCTTTTGGGGCTCACCATCACTTGATGCTAAAGCTGTTAATTTTAATATTACTGCCATCATTGTATTCATTATTTCTTTATTTCTACTAAGAAGGTATAAAATGAATCCAATATTTATTATTATTCTAACAGGTATTATAGGCTTGTTTTTTTATCAATGATGTTTGAGAAACACTAATCTTCATAAATACTTTCTGTATTTCGCTTATAAAAATAAGACCTTTATTATTATGGTAGTCATCGGATAAAAAATAGCGGCCTTATGGCCGCCGTTAAATCTAGTCTTTTATTGTAGACGCTCAATCACTGTTTGTTTTGACATAGAACGATCAAGGAAATAAGTTATGGTAAATTGGACAATGATAATTAAGAGAAAGTATGAAACAATTTGCCACAAAGGAAATTGGTATTGAATATAATCTAAGCCACCTATATTTGAAATAGCATTGCATAACGCATAACCACCAATACCGCCTATAACAAGTGATATTAGAAAGCTACCAAGTGTTAGGCATAAATTTTCAGTTTGAAGCATTGTTCGTAGTTTCTTACGGTCCATCCCCACCGCCTGCAACATGCCAATTTCTTTTTTGCGTACAATGGTGTTGGTAATAATTGTGTTCAGTAAATTCACAATAGCAAATACGGCAATAAAGGCTACAAAAGTATATAGTGCTATGATCATCATTTTGAAAGCAGATTTTATCTCTATAGTAATATCTCTCAAAAGTTCTATTGAAAGTCTTTCATCCCTAGCAATCAACTGTCTAAGTTGAGTTTCAACCTGTTTGGAATAACCTTGACTTGAAATGATTTCAAAAGCAGAATTGCAATTTCCAGACACAATGCTATCCATCACATCACTTGGCAAATAAAATGTTATTCCACTGTCATCGTTAAAAATAACCCCATCTACAACAAAGGTTATTTTGGTTCTCTTTTCACCCTCCTTAATAATGGTATTTACGTAGTCCCCAATTTCATAAGTGAGATTGTTATTTTCATATGCTGCAGCACCTTGATTAACCACAATACTAATTTCATTAGATTTGATATTTCCTGTTAATTCACCAGCTATTAAATATTTTTGAAAGTTATCAACATCCTGTTCTGCCATACTGTAAATCCCTATTGTATCACCTTGGTAGTTTTCATCTAACAGGAATGCACTAATGTACTTTTTTGTTTCAACGCTGTCCACTCCATCAATCTGTACAATACTTTGCCTCAATTCCTCCGTAAGTGGATTGTCAACTTGTAAATCACTGTAACTCACTGTTGAAGAAATCAAATCACCATTCAAACTAATTGTATATTCACCTCCATATGGAAAGAAACCACGGGCATAAAGGTTGGCATCAATAGCAGTCATAATTGAAGCTAAAGAAATAAATAATATCCCACTAAGAGACAATGATGTAAAGGTCAATATTGTTTTTTTCTTATCTCTTGCTAAATTCATAATCCCAAGGGAAAAAGCAGAAAGTTTTTTTGTTGCACGTTCAGTTTTATTGGTTTTCCACTGATAATGGGTATATCGTGTAGCATCTATCGGAGTAATTGAAGCTGCATACCTTGCAGGTTTTTTCACCGATACCATAACAGTTAGATAAGTTATTCCAGAGGAAATAATAGCATATATTAAACTGGGATACATTTGCCATTTGACTGGTGAAATCATAGCACTAGCAATGCAACCAAGTACAATTCCAATGGGAATATATTTAAAAGATAACTTTCTTCCCTCTCGAAGGACAATTTTACGAATTTGCTTTGATGTGGCTCCAATAGTACGCAATTGGCCATACTCATTTATTCTTCTCATAATAGAAATATAGAATATATTGTAAATTACTAATGCACAAGCAAATAAGACAACAAGTGCAATTGCAACGATAGCTAAAGTGGTTTGAGAAGAAGCATTATTACTATCAATATTCCAATTGTTTATATGGATATCTTCCCCTCTTACCCCTGCAAGTGTCCCTATTTCCTTAACTTTTGCTTTCAGTTCGTCGTTAGAATATGAACTAGCATTTGATATTTGAACAGCTATTGCCATATCAGCAGTAGACAAAAACGGATCTGAGAGCAGAAAGTCTTTTGCTACAATAGAGTCAAACCTAGTACGGGCAGTGCTGTTATTACCTACATCCAAAAAACCACAAATGATAAATACCCGTTCTTGTATTTCACGGCTCACATCATTTCTAAAAGATAATGTAATAGTATCTCCGATACCAGCATCTATTCCCACCGCTGACAAATACCTCTCCTCAATTGCTATTTCATTATCTTTGCTAGGCATTTCTCCCTTACTGATAGATACATTAGATAATTTCATCATATTGTCATCTGTATAAATGATGTCCAAAATGGCTTTCTCACCTTTTACTATGCCAACATCCCTATGAACGCCATATTCAAATACATCAACATTATTTTGGATATAGCTAAGCATGTCATCGCTTACATTAGAATATATACCCTGATATAAGGTTTTATTTTGTATATCAACGGCAGCATTGTATATGAATGTTGAAGAAAAGCTAAGCAAAAATGCTGATAAAATAATGACAATTCCAATTAAACGATTGCGAAATTTATTGGAATTCAAGCTATTGTTTGATAGGTGTTTAATTACACCGCTATTATTATTCTCTATCATAGCCTAGCCTCCTCCTATCCTACAATCCTGCCATCTTCAATACGGATAATCCGATCCGCAAGTTGGGCTATTTCATTGTTATGGGTAATCATTACAATTGTCTGATTAAATTTCTGACTGCTCATTTTCAAGAGTCCCAATACTTCCTGGCTTGTACGACTATCAAGATTTCCTGTTGGCTCATCGGCCAAAATAATAGCTGACTTTGTCACCAATGCCCTTGCGATTGCAACTCGCTGTTGCTGTCCTCCTGATAAAGTATTAGGGAGGCTATTTCGTTTTTCTTCAATATGGAGTAACGATAAAACATCATTCACAAAAGTTTCATCTGGTTTATTTCCGTCCAATTCAATTGGTAGCACAATATTTTCATATACGTTAAGATTTGGAATAAGATTATAGTTTTGAAAAACGAAACCAATCTCTCTACGGCGAAAAATAGTAAGTTGGTCTTTATCCATTTTTGACAATTCCTTTCCATCCACCTGAACACTACCAGAGGTAGGATTGTCCAAACCTCCCATCATGTGAAGTAAGGTTGATTTTCCGCTGCCTGAAGTGCCTACAATTGCAACAAATTCACCTTGTACTACGGAAAGATTTATGCCATCAAGAGCTTTTACGATATTTTGCTCTGTGCCATAATATTTTTTTAATTCCCTTGTTTGTAACACAGTTTTCATATTATTTACCTACTTTCTTTTGGAATACTTTAATAATATATCTAAAATATCTCACAAACCTCTCAGAAATATAACAACATTGAGACATTTTAGCAATTTGGAATAAAAACAGAGAAAGTAGTACTAATACCAAGTCTGGACTTGACCTCAATATAACCATTTTGCATGGTAATGATTTCACGGGAAAGATACAGGCCAATACCAACACCCTCTTGGTTGTGGACTTCCGGCTCACGATAAAACCGCTTGAATATGCTGCCATAACTTTTTTCAGGAATACCTTTACCTGTATCCAAGATATCAATTTTCGTATAAAACTCCCATTGATTGACTGATACCGCAACTTCACCACCCCTTGGGGTATATTTAACGGCATTATCCAAGATATTAAAAAGTGCTTCCGTGGTCCATTTTTCATCAAACAATGCTACCATAGTTTCTGCACATTCCACTATAATATTTATTTTCTTAGTTTCGGCTTTTGGCTCAATACCGCTTAGCGCCTGAGCAAGGGTATTATAAATTAAAGCCTGTTTGGGCTTTATCTCAAAAATTCCTGTTTCAAGGCGTGACATTTTTACCATGGATTGCATGAGGAAATCAAGTTTATCAACCTGTGTTGAAATTGCAATAAAAAAATCCCGTCGCTGCTCCTCAGTAAGTTGCCTGTCTTGTAAAATTCCATTATATATTTTTATATTTGCAATAGGTGTTTTCACTTGATGGGAAATATCAGATACCAAGCATTGTATGGCTTCTTTTTCTGTAATGCTTTTCTTCGATTGTTGTAGCATAATTTCATAAAGCCGCTTTAGTTTTATTTGCAGTTTTGATATTAGTGTTTCCTCGTTGAGTACAAAGTCAATATCTTCTCTTCCATTTATCATATCATCAAGATAGCTATCTAATTCATCTGAAAAATCGGCAATCTTCTTGTGAATCACATACATGATGACCATGCCCACAATCACAGAAAAGATAAGTAGTGAAAGTAATAAAAGCCTTTCTGCCAATATTGAAGTAATATGAAACACCGCAACAGTAAATAAAGCAAAAATAATAAGCGTAATTACCACACTTATTTCATAGATTCTTTTAATAGATATTTTTTTTATCATAGTTTTTCACCTGCCCATTGATAACCCATACCATAAATGGTTTTAATATATTTATGATTGGGGCTTTCTATTTTTGAGCGCAGGCGGTTAATGTTTACCGTCAGGGTGTGTTCGTCAACAAAATTCCCATCATTATCCCAAAGACGTTCTAAAAAGATTTGCCTTGTCAAAACAATTCCTGCATTGGAGATAAATAGTTTTAGCAACTTGTATTCTGTTGCTGTAAGACTGATTGTTTCACTATCCTTGATTGCCTCTAATGTGTCAAAATTGATTATTAGATAGCCATCGGAATACAAGTTCTTTATATTGGCGTTTTCATTACGTTTTAATACAACAGAGACGCGCTTTCTAAATAATGGCATACTGAAGGGTTTTGTAATGTAATCATCAGCGCCTAAATCAAAACCTTTTATTTGGTCGCTTTCCATATCGCAGGCGGTTAAAAAAATAATAGGAATATCTTTTCTTTCTTTTATCTTAGAGCATAGAAAAAATCCATTGCCATCAGGTAAATTAACATCAATTACAATTAAGTCATATTCCTTATGTTCAATACTTTCTAATGCCTGCTTTATTGTATATGCCGTATTAACAACATAGCCATCTGCTTCTAAATCAAAGCGCAATCCTGAACTTAACATTTGATCATCTTCAATTATAAGTATTCGTTTAATTTTTCACTCACATCCTTTCTAATGCTATTCATATATCTTCCTATTTAATTCTATGTTAATTGTAAATTTATCTCCTTGATTCTCCACCCAAATTTTCCCTTCATGTAATTCTACTATGTCTTTTGCAATAGCTAATCCTAGACCCGACCCCGTAATTTTTGAATTTCTCGATTCATCCGTCCTATAAAATCTATTAAATATTTTTTCTAAACTTTCTTCTGAAATATTGTCAGCTATATTTTCAAAACCTATAATTACATTTTCATTATTTTCATGTAAATTTATATTTACGCAACTTTCTTCAATGCTATATTTAACAGCATTACCTATAATATTTTCGAAAACTCTTGCCATTTTGTTAGGGTCCACCAATAATTCCACTTTGGTATTTTTAAAGTTTTTACTAAAACATATCTTTCTTTCTTTCGCTTTAATTGAGAGTTCTCCTATACTTTGCTCTATTATTTCTATTATATTAACTTTTACTTTTTCAAGCTTAATACCGCCACTCTCAAGCTTAGAATACTCAAACAAATCATCTATCAATATCTTTAGTTTTTTTGATTTTTCTAAAGATATTTTTGCATATTTATCCTTATCCTCAAAACTTTTTTTATCATCTGCCGCAAGCTGAATATATCCCATTAAAGCTGTAAGTGGCGTTCTTAAATCATGAGATACATTAGTTATAAGCTCACTTTTCAACCTTTCCGCAGCTCTTTCGTCCTCTATTTTATTTTTTAACTTAAGTGACATGCTATTTATCTCTTTTGCTAAAATTGCTAGCTCATCATTCCCCTTTACTTCTATTTTATAATCTAAGTTTCCTTCAGAAATTATTTTTATACCATTACATATGCTTTTTATATATTCAGCTTTTCTTCTAACTAATAGGTAAATTAATAATAAAATGGTTATTATATTAGGAAATAATTTTACAGAAATAAGAATTAAAGAAAAGGCCAATATTAATTCCCTTGTCACGCTTCTAAATAATAGCTCTTTAGCTTTATTTCTAAACTTCGGAAAAATCAATATCATAACCGTAATAGCTGGTATGACGCCTATTGCGATAAAATGCACCGCATATGATATAATAGTGGATATTGTATTTGATACCTTATATGGTATTACATCAAAAATCAAAAATATGGAAGTGATACTTAAAATAACGGTCAATAGCAGCTCTCTGATTATGCTACCAAATAATAATTTCTTAATTCTATTTTTCAATTTTATATCCCACTCCCCATACCACTTTTATGTACTTAGGTTCCTTAGGATTAATTTCAATCTTTTCTCTTATGTTTCTTATGTGTACAGCTACAGTATTATCTGCATTATTAAAAGGTTCCTTCCATACATTATTATAAATCTGTTCTGTACTCATAACTCTACCTCTATTAAGTGCTAAGGTTTCCAATATAGAAAATTCTAAGGGAGTAAGTCTTACAAATATACCCTCAACAAAAACTTCTCTAGAGCCTCTATTTATGGAGAGTCCATCAATTATTATCTCATCCTCATCATCTTCTTTTACTTCATTAAAATTAAAACATCTCCTAAGTTGAGATTTTACTCTTGCGGTAAGCTCTAATGGATTAAAAGGTTTGGTAACATAATCATCTGCTCCAACATTTAGTCCTAATATTTTATCGCAATCTTCGGTTTTAGCAGAGAGCATAATGATGGGAAGCTTCTTTTCCTCTCTAATCTTTAGACAAGTTCTCATTCCATCCAACTTAGGCATCATTATATCTAAAATTATTAAATCAATATTGTTATTTTTAAGTTTCTCTAAGGCATCAATGCCATCGCAAGCAGTAATAACCTTTAATCCTTCATTTATTAAATAAATTTCAATTAACTCTCTTATATCTTTTTCATCATCCACTACTAATATTGTGTTTTTTTCCATGAATTATGGCCCCTTTCTTATTATTAATAACTATAATAATTACCTATTTTTTTATATCTCCTATCATTAACAGTATATGCCGCAAATAATATTACTAATGGCATTATAGGATATGCATATCTTTCAAATGTAAAATATGGTAAATATATAACATTAAAATAAACTACTACCATAATCAAAAACTTAAGATTCAAACTTTTATCCTTATGTTTTATCATACCATAAAGAGCCAAATATAAAATTACATGATGATAAATAATTACAGGAATATATGATATATTAGCTATCCAATAAAAAGGAGCTCTCCAAAGATAAAAAGTTTTACCCAAAGTATACCAAGCTATATATTTTAATGGTTCTTTTTTTCCATATATTTTTAATCTTTCAAGTCCTGCTTTTATTTCATTTTCATCACTTTCTAGAGCATCTTTTCCTTTTTCATAAGGCACTCCCCAACCTTTACTTTGATCATAATTAACAAAGGTCCCTTGCAAAAACGGATTTCCACTAGATTTTGTAAACAAAATTACTCTATCAAAAACTTTATAATTTCTTATCCACCAGGGTGCCATAATAATACAAAATATAGTTGTAACTACCATAGTATACTTAACCATTTCACTAAAACTATATCTATTTTTTATCCACATAATTAAAATCAACAGTGGGTAAGCAGCAATGGGAGGTCTAAACAAACAGGCCGTTGTCCAAACAATTCCACCCAACACATATAGTTTTAAACTTTTCTTTTCAATTGCATAAATACTTATATATATTAAAAGTAACAGCAAACATTTAAAAATAACTTCCATTAAAATTAGGTTTGTTGCATAAATTTCAGCTGCATATAATGCATCCATAAAGCATGCTATTAAAGCCACTTTACTATTAAACACTTTTTTCCCTATTAAAAACAACAAATATAAACTTATCCCTTGCAATATTGCTTGAAATATCTTAAATGCTACAATGCCATTTATCTTACCAAAAATAGACATAAAAAATGAAAGCACAAGGGTTAAGCCCGGCATTATGTAAACTGTAGGTTCTTTTATATTTTCATAAGACAATATATTATTATCTATTAAATTCCATGCGCTCCTAATATATTTTACATCATCATTATTGAATTCTTCTAGGCTTCCTAATAGCAACGAATCTCCATAAGCAAATATAGAAAAAATAGCTACTGATATAAAAACTATTTCAATAATTATTAAATAAATATTGATTCTTTTCTCCTCACTCATATCTTTTAATTTATTCATATATCTTCCTCCGCTTATCCTATCATTAAATCATCTTATTGAATCATCATTTTTAATGCTGTATTGATGGCCTCTTAATATATAAATTCTTCTACTTTATCACAACTAAAATAGCTCCTACAAAAATTAACAAAAGTCCAAGAATTCTTGATATTGTTAAACTTTCATTAAATATAATAACCCCTGCAAAGGCCCCTACAATATAACATAAACTTTGAAGTGGATATATTCTACTCAACTGGTCCTTAGACAATAAATACAACCAAATAATCGTAGCAAAAACATATATAATTCCACCAGAAAATATGTAAGGATTAAATAAAGTATTAATTATGCCTTTAAAAGATAGCTGAAAATCAATTTTACTCATTCCAATCTTCCATAAAACTTGGCCGCATACCAACATAAATATATTAATTATCAATAATAAATAGTTCATTTTTTTACCTTTCTTCAACTCTATCTTTTAATATAGAATTTTCTTGTATAAGCTTTGTTAATTTTTTCTGCATACTTGAGATTACTATCATTAAATAAAAAATCATTATTAAGTTAAATACTATACCCATAAAAAACAAAAATGCTGGTGCGTACATTATCCCTGTAGCTTTTGCAAGATATTCTACAATCCTTGAATCTATTGAAAATATCATTAAAATTAAACTTACTAAAATCCATAACAACCCCCACTTAAATTCCAAACTTCTTTTTCGAACAAATATAATGCTTATAACTAGAAAAAAAAGTGAAATCATAAAACAAAATAGATTCATTGTAACACTCCTTTTTTATTTGGTTGAATAAGTGAAGCTAGAGTTACTTTCACCATATAATAAACAGCTTTTATTGGTGTTATAGAAGATTTTCCTCCTTGTCTTTTCTTCATATTAACATCAATCTCTTTCACGTTAAGACCATTTTTTACAGCGTATACTATAGTCTCAACTTCTGGATAGTCTTGAGGATAGTAATTTGCAAAAAGGCTGATTCCTCTTTTGTTAACCATTCTATAACCAGAAGTGGTGTCATAATATGAACTTTTACATAAAAAAGACACAAGCCTTGAAAAATATTTTATTCCAATTTTCCTACATACACTAGGTCTATAATTTGACTTACAAATAAACCTTGAACCAATTACCATATCTGCATTACTCTCATTAAGCTCCTTAGCTAACCTACCTAAATCCTTTGAACTATGCTGACCATCCCCATCAATCTGTACCGCTGCATCGTAATCGTTATAAAGTGCATATAAATATCCTGTCTGTACAGCACCACCAATACCTAAGTTACTACTTAAATTTAAAACCTTTGCTCCTGCCTTTTTCGCTTCTAATTCTGTATTATCCTTTGAGCCGTCATTTATAACTACAATATCAAATTCAAAATTACTATCTTTAATTGCCTTTACCACTTTATATATATTTTTTTCTTCATTATAAGCTGGAATTATCGCTAAATATTTCATAACTATCTCCCACCCTTTCTTTAAAATCTATAGATGAAAAAAATTAAGTTTCTCTGCAAAATGTAAAAAAAGAAATATTATAGTTAATAAAAAATGCTTCTTCTCTTAATCTAATAACTATTTCCATTTATACTAGTTATTATGAAGCCTATTATTAAAGAAACATTTGCTAAAACAATGAAGATTTTATGAAGATTCACTGAAGAATACTCTAACAATATTAAAACTAAATTAGCACGTAAATAGGCCACAGGTAATGATACTCATCACCTGTGGCCTGTTTTTTCTTGTATTTATTTAAACTCTATTTTATTTTAATAAAATATTTTCTATTACCCATTAACTCCATTTTCTTCAACATTTTTACTAGTTTTATTTTTAATACATATATTTAACTTCTCAAGACCAAATATCAATGCTCCACCCATAATAAAATAAATCAAACTAAAGGTATGTAAATTCATTGGCTCTAAAGGAACTGTTAATGTTGTAGGACCCATAAATACTGGATAAATTGAGCCAATCATAAGTCCTATTGTTAAATAAATCATTTGTGATCTATAATTTGCTAAAAGATACTTAATAATATGAATAGTTGATAATATACCTACAATAACACCTACTCCAAAAACTATAAGCATTGGTAATGGTGATAAATTTAAAGTTAAAACTTCCTTTATTGAGCTTATAATTGGTGCGTATAACCCGAATATAAGTAATAATGTTGAGCCTGAAATACCTGGTAATACCATTGCTGAAATTGCTATCATACCAGCTATGAATACATAAATGGCAAACCCTAAAGAAAAGTTATCTAATGATAAATCCATTGATGAATTGCTTGATACTGGATTAAAATAAGTTATTGCTACAACTATTAAAATTCCAATTAAAGCGAAAATCAAATATTTATATTTATCCCTTATTACATCTTTTTCTTCTTTTATTACTAAAGGTATAGAACATATAATAAAGCCTACAAATAATGAGCTTATTTCATAGATATGAGACTCAAATACTGAAGATAGAAATAAGACTGATAAAATCATTCCTACCACCCAGCCAATACCTAACTTAAATAAAAATAAAAGGGCTTTTTTCCTCTCACCTGTTCCATTTCTTGATGTTAAAGAACTTAATGAATTAATAAAATCATCATAAAACCCTAATATAAATGCTATGGTCCCACCTGATACTCCGGGAACACTATCAGCTAATGCCATACAAAATCCTCTTATAAAATTAATTATATACATAAAGTCCTCCTCTAAAAGTTTAATGAATTACTAAAAATTAATGATATATTATTTTTATATTCTTATCAATCAGATGAAAATTAGAATTAAGTTAAGATTTTTTAATCTTTATAAATCAAAATAAAAAATCATCAATTTAAATGCATTAAACACAAAAATTGATGATTTTCTCTATATTTATTATATAACCTCTAATAGATTTTTTCACTCTAAAATCTTTATTTCAATTTCTAAATAATCATCTCTAAATTGCACATTTTAGTGTATTATACTCTATAATATAAAATCAAGTCAAGTTTTTCCTAGTTAGTGATAGTATATTAAATGTAGCTCACTTTAAATCTAAAGCAAGCTGCATAATAAGTTTATAATAAAATTTTTATTAAAATGGTCCATACCCAATATTAATTGCAATAAATAAAAACATAATAGAAAGTATAATGAATATTCCAAATAGAGGCATTAAAAACTTGTACCATCTGGTTAAAGGAACCTTTCCATAAGAGAGAAATATCAAAAGAGTTCCATAACTGAACCAGAAAATATTTGATATACCATCACCAAATTGATATGCAAGTGTCATTGTTTGCCTTGTAATTCCTATTAAATCAGATAATGGGATTAACAAAGGCATTAAAGCCATTGCTTTAGCACTTCCTGACGCAACTAATCCGTTTAATAATGTTACAAGAACCATTACACCTATAACTGATGCCCACGGTGGTAGTCCATGAAGAACTTTATCCATTGAGTTAATAATAGGATCTATTATTCCTCCTTTCTCAAGAGTCCACTGAACACCACGAGCTACACCTACAATCATAGCACCGCTCATTGATGCTTTGGCACCTGAGATAAATGTTGTAGCTATTGTATCTGCATTCATTTTGCATATTAATCCTGCTACAATACCACTTAGTAAAAATGCTGCTGACATATCATTAATATTCCATTTAAGCTTGATCATTCCATACACAACAAAAATAAATGTTAATATTAAAATTATTAATGCTAATTTTTGAGTTGAATTCATAGTTTTATCTTTATCTTTACTAAAGTCATATTTAATATCACTAACATCTATGCCAAGAACCAAACTTTTTGATGGATCTTTTTTAACTTTTGTTGCATATCTAAGGGTATATATAATGCTTACACATACAAAAGTTATATAGGCTAATATTCTAAAACCAAAACCTGAAAACATAGGTAGCTCTGCCACGCTATGAGCTATACCCACTGTATACACATTAGTAGGACCCACAGCGAATCCTACCATACATCCTAAAATACAAACAGCTACAGCAGTCATAGAATCATATCCTAATGCTAAAACTATCGGAATCACAATAGGTACAAAAGGTATTGCCGCTTCAATCCATCCTAAAAATCCCCCTAAAATAGCAAACATAATCATAAGCATGGTTATAACTATAAGACCACCTTTGTCACCTGCACTATTAACTAAAAGTGAAATTCCTGCACTAATAGATCCAGATTTATTATATATTTCAATAGATCCCCCTACTATTAATACCAAGAATACAACATTACTAGCTCCTATTAATCCATTTGGTACAGCTCTGAAAATATCAAATAACGAAAGAGGGCTTCTTGATGTTTCATGGAAACTTCCTGGCACCACAATAGTTCTTCCATCAACAACTTGTCTTTCAAAGGCACCCGGACTTACAAAGTAAGAAGCTATAGCACACACAATAATTACACTAAAGATAAGTACAAAGGCATTAATATTAATTTTTTTCTTTTTTAATTCATGCATATAATTACACTCCCATATTATTTGCTTTTATTAGCTATTTCATATGACAACGCAATATATCCAACGATTCCCTCCTTTATCATATCTAATCTTATATTGTCCTCAACTGTGTGACATTTTTTTATCTCTGCTGGTGAAAATCCGATTACAGAAACTCCTACGTTCATAAAATGTCCGCTATCTGTTGCAAAATCCCAGGGCTTAACTTGTACCTTCCTTCCTAGAGTTTTTTCTAAAATATTCTTTGAATTGACTACTAATTCATGATTTTTGCTTATAGCAAAAGCCGGTTCTCCCTGATATCCTTCCCCTTCAAATCCTGTATAGCATTTAACTGGAATCTTTATAATTTCTAGTTCTACACTAATACCTGGTATCATTGCTTTATCAACAATCCTCTGTAATTTTTCTAAAACAAACTCATTTGTATCAATAGGCACGCTTCTATAATCAAGGGTTAATGTAATTGTATTAGGTATTATATTTGTCCCTTTTTCAGAAGAGCTTATAAAGGTTGGCGAAATAGTAGATTTTCCAAAAACAGGGTCATCACCTAACTCATAGTTTTCTAGTTCTACTAAAAACTTTCCTAAAAAATCAAATGGATTAACTCCTTCTTCAGGTATACTTGCGTGACATGATTTACCATCTATGATTACATTAACTGCCACTCTTCCTCTACAAGATATTGCTATATCATTTTCTGTAGCTTCTCCTATGATAGCATTATCAACCCTAAAGCCTTCCTGAACCATTGTCATAGAGCCAAAACCACTACTTTCTTCATGAACTACGCCAATTACATATATATCTCCTTTACTCATCATTCCTTCCTTTCTTAAAATATATGGAGTATATAGTTGTATTGCAAAAGTTCCTTTTGTATCTGATGCTCCTCTTCCCCATATAGCACCTTCTGCTATAGCTCCACTAAAGGGAGGGTATTTCCATTTTTCATGTGGACCTTCATCTACCACATCTAAATGACAATTTAACATTAAAGATTGTCCTCCGCCTGTACCTTTAAATCTACCAATTATGTTTCCTACTTTATCTACTACCACTTCATCATATCCAAGTTCCTTCATCTTAGAAGCAGTATATTCTGCCATTTCTTTTTCATGCCCTGATTTACTTGGAATTTGAATCATTTCTGAAGCAGTTTTAGTAATTTCGTTAAAGTATTTATTAGCAATATCAAAAATTTTTTTATCCATATTTATTCCTCCTTAAATATTTTAAAGTGCTCCTTCTTCTTCTGCTGCTAACCCTCTATTATAATTATTATATCATTTCAATCCATAAAATGCCTATTTTAAAAGACCACATAGTAATTTAATAAACTATGTGGTCTTTTATTAACTAAATTTACTTTTGTTCTATTAGAATGGCTCTTGCTGGTGCAGCCTCTACTCCCATAATCTTAAGTGGCAAGGCGCATAATAGATATTTCCCCTCATTAACATCTTTAAGTCTAAGTCCTTCAATTATGGTTATGCCGTTTCCAAGTAGAATCTTATGAGTTTCATGTCCTTTTTGACTCCTCTCTATCCCAAGAGAATCTATTCCTACACCTTTTATTCCTAGCTCCTTTAAATACTTAGCTCCACTTTCTTCAAGGAATACAAAGTTGAAGTCAAACCCCTCTTCAAAGGAATTTCTAGTTTTTAATAAAATAAAGTCACCTTCATTTATTTCTGTACCTATAAAATCCTCTTTTGTAATTCTATCCCTTAATGATGTTAAATCTAACACTTTACAATCTGTCACCACATTTTCAATATTAAACTCATCCATAGTAGCTCCATTTTCCATCATATGAAGTGGTGCATCTATATGAGTGCCAGTATGCATATCCATACTTATTCTAGATTCATAACTACTTCCCTTTGAAAAATCTTGCAACACCTTAATAGTCGGTCTTTTTTCATCCTTATTTTTATATACAGCCATTTTCTCATGTATATTCATTGATATATCATAGATTTTCATATACTTTCCCCCTCCTATACATTCCACCAAAACTTTCCGTCCCTTTTTAGCAATTCATCTGATTCCTTTGGTCCCCAGCTTCCAGAATCATAATTAGGATAATTAGGTTGCTTATTTTTCCATACCTCTGATATTGTATCAGCAAACTTCCATGAATACTCAACCTCATCCCATCTCGTAAATAGTGTTGAATCTCCTTTCATAACCTCAAAAAGAAGTCTTTCATAAGCTTCTGGTGAATTGTTTTCAAGAGGGCAGTTTTGACAAAACTCCATCTGAATAGGTATTATCCTATTTTCAACCCCTTGTTTCTTACCATTTATCTGAAAGAAAATTCCTTCCTTGGGCTGAATCTTTATTACTAAAAGATTAGGTTCTAAGTTGTCAAATTCTTTAAAATATAATAGCTTTTCCATAGACTTAAATTGAATAACTATTTCCGTAGATTTACTCGCTAACCTCTTTCCAGTTCTAATATAGAAGGGAACTCCTACCCATCTATAATTTTGAATATATAGCTTCATGGCTACGAAGGTTTCAATATTTGAAGCAGGTGATACCTTATCTTCTTCTCGATATGCTACGACTTCTTTATCACCTATTTTGCCCCTTCCATATTGGCCTCTTACCATATTCTCCATTACATACTCTGGTGTTACTTTTTCAATAGATTTAAATACTTTTATCTTTTCGTCTCTAATATCCTCAGTATGGAGACTTACTGGCGGCTCCATAGCTATTAGTGACAGTAGCTGAAACATGTGATTTTGAATCATATCCTTAAGTGCTCCAGCAGATTCATAATACCCACCTCTGCTTTCAACACCTACCATTTCGCTTGATGTAATTTGTACATTATCTATATATTTGTTATTCCAAAGAGATTCAAAAAATAAATTTGCAAATCTTATTACCATTATATTTTGTATCATTTCTTTTCCTAAGTAATGATCTATTCTATAAATGTTATCTTCACTAAAGGCTGATGTGATTTTCTCATTTAAATACGTAGCGGACTTAAGATCCTTTCCAAATGGCTTCTCTATTACTATTCTCCTTTTGCTGCCTTTATGAGTATTCATGCCATGAAATTTTAATTTTCCAACTATGGGTTCAAAATATTCTGGAGCTACAGCTAGATAGTAAATTCTATTCCCGTGAGTATTATATCTCTCATCAAGATCACCTAAAAGTTTTTTCAATTTTATATAACCATCATTATCTTTAAAATCAAAATCCAAATAATATACTTTACTTCTAATCTCATCCCATTTTTCATCTTTCATAGGAAATCTTGAATATTTACTTACGGATTTTTTTATTTGCTCTCTGTATTCTTCATCGGTGAAGACTCTCCTCCCTATAGATACAATAGCAAAATTATCAGGAAGCATATTCTGATATGACAGGTTATATATAGCAGACATAAGCTTTCTATGTGTAAGATCTCCAGTACCACCAAAAATAACCATTATACATGATAAATCAATATTTATCTCCATGCTAATTCCTCCTCTCTAGAAGAGTTTTATTCATTCTTCTTAGTTGCGTGTCCTCCAAATTCATTTCTTAATGCAGCTACAACCTTACCATTGAAAGTGTCTTCCTGTTCCGATCTATATCTCATGAGCAGGGATTGAGTTATAACTGTTGCAGCCACTTTTAAATCTAATGCTTCCTGAACAGTCCATAATCCTTCTCCAGATGAATACATAACTCCTTTGATTTTATCAAGATTAGGATCTTTCCTAAATGCATTTTCTGAAAGTTCCATAAGCCATCCTCTTATAACGGAGCCATGGTTCCATACTTTTGCGATTTTCTCATAATTTAAATCAAACTGAGACTTTTCAAGTATTTCAAAACCTTCTCCTATAGCCTGCATCATACCATACTCTATACCATTATGAACCATTTTTACAAAGTGACCGGAGCCATTTGCACCTGTATGTAGATATCCATTTTCGATGCTTATGTCCTTAATAAAAGGCTCTATAAATTTAAATACATCATCTTCTGCACCTATCATCGTGCATGCTCCATTTCTTGCTCCTTCTATACCTCCGCTAGTACCTATGTCCACAAAATCTATTCCTTTACCCTTTAGTTCAGCATATCTTCTTAATGTATCTTTATAATTTGAATTTCCTCCATCTATTATAATGTCATGCTCATTTAAAAGCGGCACAAGCTTTGTAATCATTTCATCAACAGAATTCCCCGCAGGAACCATAAGCCATATAATCCTTCTTCCTTCAAGCTTTTGAACAAACTCCTCTAAGCTATATGCTCCAATTAGTCCTTCTTTTTCCGCTTGTTGAACCTTTTCCAGCGTCCTATTAAAAACCACCACATTATGTCCCTTATCCTTTGCATTTAATGCTAAATTATAACCCATTCTTCCCAATCCAATTAGTCCAACATTCATATTAATCCTCCTCACACTTTTAAATTGTATATGGTAAAATCAATTGTAAATTTATACGGTTGCCAATGATATTTTTCCATATGAACTCTCTACTTATTCATACTATAAACATCTTACTATATTATATCAATATAAAAACTGATAATACAATACTATAAAAGTACACAATCTTCATTTGCCAAAAATATAACCATAATGTTCTCCATTATGGTTATATTTTTCTATTGGTTATTCTATGAATCATATTAAATATTTAGTACTAATTAGCTAGATTATTTAAATGCTTTTTCAATTTTTTCAATATAAGTTTTTATAGTAGCATCTTCTGTAGATACACCCTCATACCATAATTCTCCTGCTTTACATTTCTCTCCAAAATACCTGGCCTTTATTATAATCTCAGGTCTATACTCAAAATGCAAAATATCAAAATGTCCCCATTTACCTCCCCATATGAAATTATTTTTTTCAAATATCTCTACAATTTCTTTAGGGTAAGAGGCTATTCTTTTTTCTCCTTCCTCAGCAGAGGTCCACTTCCAATAATCTCTATTATCCCTTGCAAGATCGATAGCAATTCCAAAAGCATGAGGACTTAATCTATTTGTTCCAGCTATATAGCGATAATTAAAAGTTCCACTCATTGGATATATACAGGCTCCTATGGTGTTGTTTCCCTTGGCCATTGGTATAAGCTCCTTCATTACTAATTCCAATGATTCAGCAGCCTTGTTATTGCCGCTGAATTGACAATTAGTATATGCTACATTTTTAAGACTGCACTGTACTTTCTCTTTTGAATCACCATAAACTTCTTTTAACAAAGGGTATACCCTGCAACGACCAGGATCAAAGTTTTTATCCATTAATTTCGAAATGGATGATAATGGATATATATGTTCCATCATATCCTGTATATCTGGATTGGCGATTTTCCCTTCAAAACTTTTTTCTTTTTTATCATCATATAAAATTTTTTTACCTGATTTCATCACTACATGGACTGATCCATTTTCTTCTTGTATCACATCTGAAATATAATCAGGATAAGCCATCATTAAAGATAGAATATCCTGTTTCATAATTCTTTCATAATCACTAGAATCTGATGCAGCCTTTACAGTACAGCCGCTATAAAGAACTAAACAAAGTGATGCTATAATTAAATATACTTTTGTAATAAAATTTTTCATAAGATCACTCCTCAAAAGTTGATAAGTATATTAATTATTAATAATGAACACGTACTAACCAAAATCTTATATTACTATCGCTCCAACCAAGATCCCATGGCACCTTGTTTCTGTCCGTATTATGACAACTAACTAAAGAATATCCTTTAGAATCAGCTCCTGTTACAACTGAGATATGAGTGACATCACCTTTCTTTTCATATGCAACGAAATCTCCAGGTAATAGCTTAAAGGATGCCTTATATACCTTATCATAATTTCCATAGGCAATTAACGAGGCTCTACCACTATGCAGCATATAATCTTTAAATCCATCTGCATTCAACCAAGCACGTGTTCCATTACCTTTCTCATAATTCCACATGGCATTTTTTCTAAACTTACCACCTTCAAAGAGTATTTGAGAGGCAAAATTCGCGCAATCTCCTCCTAAAGAATTAAAATTTCTATAATCTTTATTATAAGTAAAACCATATTTTTTTTCATTGGCTGCTCCACAATATTTATCAGCATACTCTATAGCTTTAATTCTTCTTTCATTCATATTGGAAAAATCTCTGCTACTTTGATTCAATATAAATTCTTTTATGGAATCAGTTTTTATGTTATCTAAGTTTAATGAATCTGCAAAAGGGTCTTTATACCATTCCTTTGTGATGATCCACATTCCTCTTCTATTTACTAAGTTCAAGATATGGTAAGTCCCAATTCTAGATATATTTACTTCCTCTGGATTGTTTTCATATACATACTTATATTCTGTTGAACATAATAAATTGACAGAATATTTATTATCCCCTCCACTAACTTTTCTCACTACAACCTCTGGATTTATGTCAATAAATTTTACCCCCTGTTTCTGTTCCCAATTATTAATGTATTTCATCTTCCTTTTTTCATGTTCACAGGCCCACTTACCATAGGTAGTATTTTCATCATACATAGCTTCTATCAATTCTAAATCCCCATTTAGAATAGCTTTATTCCTATTTTCAAAAATCTCCTCTATAGCATTTATAACCTCTTCATTATTATTTTCCGTAATTGCTAATGCTCTATTATAATTAAATAAATCTAATAATAAAAATATACTTATTATTATTAAAAATTTTATTATAATTTTATATGTTACCTTTTTAGAATAAATGTTCATATATAGCACTCCTTACAATCTTTTATAGCACTCCTTACAATCACTTAATTTAGTATAGCTCAGTAAATATTTTAATATTCAGTATAAGTGCTTTATAATTTAATGAATATTTACCAAATTACACTATTAAAGATACTATATATACTTTTACTAATAGCTATAAACTTAAATTGCAAAAATAAACATAATAAAAAGTACCAAATATTAATATATTTAGTACTTTTGAAATTAATTTTTAATTTTATTTTTCTCAACTATTCCTCCATTATCCTCTAATAGTAAAATCTATATATGGGAATACTTAAGCATATCCATACTATTCCTGCATACCAACCTGCTATTACATCACTTAAATAATGTACTCTGAAATATACCCTACTTAATCCAACTCCAATATTCAAAATTACTATAATACCAGTTATTATACAAGTAATTAAATTAACACCAATTTTATCAAATATGAGATATATGCCAATAATAGAATAAGCCATAAATACCATGGCATGGCCGCTAGGAAGACTATATCCTCTTACTTTAAGTAATTTTATACTAGGTCTTTCTCTTCTATATATAAGTTTTAATAATTCATTAAATAACCATACGCCAATAATATTTATCAAAAAAAATATACTTTCCTTAAAGTAATTATTTTTATAACAAATAAAGGATACAACTATAGTCATTATAACTATAGAAGTAGGATCACCTATTGTAGTGGCTATTTTAAAAAGCTTATAGAGTCTTTCATTTTCTATAGACTTTACATAATTTATAGCTTCTATGTCCATATTAAAATTCTCTTTTTTCTTATAAAAATGTAATAATGTAAATAATGATATCATAGCTAGTAATGGTAAAATTATAGTCAATATTAACGGCACAGAAATATCCTCCATTTATATGTTTTTTATCATATTAGTATAATAAAAGCATTTAATAACTTTGTATAGATATTATTATGAATGTTTTAACATGTCAATAAAAATTTTAAAATAATTCCTGATAATCTCACTTATTCAAAACCTTATCAGTTCTTATATCCTAACTAAAAGAAAATATTAGTATTAGAACTTTTACTTATCAGATAAATTATGTTATAGAGAATATAATTAAAAAGATTACATTTCCATCTTTAATTTTATAGAAATATAATCTTTACTATTTTTACTTTGCTTCATCATTTGATAATTTTACCTTGCTCTTATAATACATATATCTGTGAATAATTATGCCAATACCCGACCATAAAACTCCTGCACACCATCCAGCAATTACGTCACTTAAAAAGTGTACTCTTAAATATACTCTGCTAATTCCCACAAGAAAATTCAAGGTAATAATTAATAAAATACTAATATTCCTAAGCGTACTTGATTTAATTTTTATAGAAATAAAATATACACACATTAAAGAAAATGCAGTAAAAACCATGGCATGCCCGCTAGGTAAGCTATATCCTCTCACTTCAATTACTTTTAATATTGGTCTTTCTCTTTTAAAAATAAATTTTAATAATTCATTAAAAAGCCATACTCCTATTATATTAATAACGAAATATATTCCATCTTTTAAAAATTTATTATAATAAAAAATAACTAATATTAAAAGGGACATGATTATTATTGTTAATGGATCTCCTATGGTAGTTATAGTTTTAAAAAAAGTATCCAGACCTTTCCCTTGTATATGATTTATATAATCTATAGCTCTCTTGTCTATTAAAAAATTTCCCTGTAGTTTATAAAAATAATATACTAATCCTAAAAATAAAATTGTAGATGTTATAGATAACACAACTGACGCAAGAGATATTTTCCATCTTTCATCCATACTTTTATAATCTTTAAAATAGTTTCTAAGCAACATTATCACCTCAAAATAGCAACATAGGTATAGTATATATACATACCCTGTAGTTGTCAATTTAAGAAAAAAACATCAAACAATAATTGCTTGATGTTTTTTTCCCTATTCTTCTTCATCAGGAGATACATTATATATGAAGTTATATACTTTATCGTATACATTATTACTCCCAATCACTACAATAGTATCTCCAGATTCAAAGACATAATGTGGTCCTGGTGAAATAATTATTTTTTCTCCTCTTCTATAAGCTACCATAGTAGCCCCTGTAGCTTGCCAAAATCTAATCTCATTAATTTTTTTACCAATTATTTTACATTGATCATTTACTTCGATCTCTATTAAAGTAAATGGTGTTATGTTTTTGAATCTATCAATAAAATCTAATATTTTATCAAAATTAACTTGAATCTCATCATCTAATTCTTTCTTTTTTTCTATTAATCTAAAAATATTTTCTTTTACCGTAGATAGATATTCCGTATCTTTGTTTTTTTCAATAAATTTTTCAGCTGCGGATACTGATAATATTTCTATTCCACTTCCTCTAGTAGAAGATACAACATTCATTTCCTCCAGTAGAGCTATTGCTCTCCTTATTGTTTCAGGGGATACATTATACATACTAGCCAGCGTAGATCTTCCACTAATTTTCTCCTCTGCTTTAAAATCACCTAGCACTATTTTATTGGCTACATCTAAAGCAATGTTCTTGTATACTGCCCCGCCTTGATGGACTTTCATTTTTATTCCTCCATTTTGTAGTATTTAATGATGTTGATGTCACTTCTTATATATTACAACAAAAATCCTTATTTTTCTACTATTTTTCATATTTTTCAAAGTGATCCATTGTAGCTCTATAAATAGATCTATTGAAAAAATCATCATTATTCAAAGAAAAGTCTTTTCTATCTAATCTTATTAATTGTTGTATTATTGGGAACAGTTGCATTCCATATAGGTGCATACATTCCTTTGGTTTTATTCCTGGCCATGCATTGCATCCTACTACAGTTCTCCTATTATCATTATTAACTCCCTTAGGTATAGTATTATAAACTTCATCCTCTGGATACATTACTGGTTTATCTAAGGTTCCTGTAGGTATACCCTCAACAGCCTTAACTTGAATAGGATCTGTATCAATTAAATACGGGTCTGCTGTTAAATCTAATATTATGGCATGAGGTTTTAAATGTGCTACTAAGTCATTTGTAATTATATACTCAGATGCATTGTCTCTTGTAGTTGCATCTACTAGAATATCTGTTTCCTTTAATAAATTTATTATCTCTTCTCTGTCCCCTGTTACCGTTCTTGGTAACATTTTTACTACTATCCCCTTAGTAGCTAATTCTACCATCTTATTATTCAATTCCCTATTTCCATATTTTCCAGCAGCTTTAGCAGCATAAAGGCCAACCATTCCCATTCCCATTATTGTCACATTTATAACTCCTCTATCTTTTGAATAAAAATTTTTCATACTTTTACTCAACTCTTGAAAAGCCATTTCTATACCATTACCAGAAGTTCCATTATAATTTACAACTATTCTTTCTAAGAAATCATTTCTTAAGGAATCCATAGATACTCCAAAAATATCCTTGCCTTTTAACTTCTGAATTCTCGTAGGTCTTGTAGGATAATGTAGCATACTAACTAAAGTACTACCATTGGTCATATAGTCTATTTCATTAAATTCCGGTGAACGAAGAACTACTACAATATCCTTTTCATAACATTCTTTATTTGATACAAACTTTATATTTTCATTAGCCTGTAAATACTCCTCTTCTTTTATTTCCATTTTCGAGCCATAGCCTTTTTCTAGATAAAATTCTGCATTCTCTCCCTTTAATCTCCTAAAGAAATCAGGTAAAAAATCCCTCTTTTCATTTTCTTCTTTGTGCATTCTTGGAAATCCTAAAGTAATCATTTTTATCCCCCTATTCTTAACAAAATATTAATTATTTTTTTATCTGAAAGTTTTTGACAACCAAAAACCCATATAGTATAATAAAGTTGTTATTTAGTTACAACTTTATTATATAGTTAAAGTTGTAATTTTTCAATGTATTTATTATAGGGGGATTTTAAACATGAAAAACATACTAGAATTAATAAGTAAAGATGGTTTCCAGTATGCAATCACAATAGATTGCGAAGGAACTAATTTTGATAAAAATTTAAAAAATAATGTAGAGAATTTAGAAAGATTTTTAAAATTTAATTCAGAAAATGATGTTACTACCATTTTATTTATAACCCCTTTTTTTGCGGACATGCTATCTCAATTGAACTTAGTTGAGAAAATAAAGCAGTATAATGTAATTTTTGGCCTTCATATTCATCCTGAAAATCTTCCAGATGAAATCACTGGAAAATGTTCCTTTATAAAAAAGGATGAGGAGTTACTGGCCTCTTACAATCTAGAAGAGCAAAAATGTATTATTAATTATTCTATGGAATATTTAACTCAAAGAGGTATAACGCCTATTCAAATATATAGAGGTGGTTACTTTTCAATGAACGATGACACCGCCAAAGCGTTATACGAGTTAACGGATATAAGGTTTGAATCTCATAATACTTATAGAGAACAGTATAGAGTAAGTAATAATCTACTTACATCACTACCTGTATATTCATTAGATCACAAAGAGGAATTAAGACTAGAATATTTCTCCTCTGAAAAACTATGCCAACTCTTAAATGATGCAATTGATGAAGATAAGCTTACTCTAGGAGTTACTCATAGCTATCTTTTAGATTCTAATGACTTTCACTATGAACGAGATAATTTAAAAGAAGATATTCATTCAATACAAAAAAAATTAGTAGAAATGCTAAAAAATAAAGAATAGGGGGATAATATATGAGAGATTACAGAGAAATTGATTTATGGAAAGACGTTACTGAAGATCAGTGGAATGATTGGAAATGGCAAGTTAGAAATAGAATCACCACTATAGAACAATTAAAAAAAGTTATTAACATTTTGCCAGAAGAAGAAGAAGCTATAGATAAATGCTTACAGACTTTGCGAATGGGAATATCTCCCTACTACGCTACACTAATAGATCCAAACGATTTAAATGATCCTATTAGAAAGCAAGCAGTCCCAACCATACATGAACTAAGCTTTTCAAAAGCTGATATGTGCGATCCTTTGCAAGAAGATGCTTCCTCACCAGTTCCAGGATTGACTCACGCTTACCCTGACAGAGTTTTATTCTTAATCACCGATATGTGCTCAATGTATTGTAGGCACTGTACTAGAAGAAGATTTGCTGGTCATACAGATTCTTTCATGCCTAAAGATAGGATTGAAATGGCATTAGATTACATTAGAAATACCCCCTCTGTAAGAGATGTACTATTGTCAGGTGGAGATGGACTAATGGTTGAAGACGACAGGCTAGAATATATAATAAAGAATCTAAGGGAAATTCCCCATGTAGAAATTATAAGAATAGGTTCTAGAATTCCTGTAGTTAATCCAATGAGAATAACAGATGATTTAGTAAATATGTTGAAAAAATATCATCCGATTTGGCTTAACACTCACTTTAATCACCCAAATGAAATTACAGAATATTCTATAAAGGCTTGCGAAAAATTAGCCAACGCTGGAATCCCTCTAGGAAATCAAACAGTTTTATTAAGAGGAATTAATGATTGTGTATATATACAAAAAGATTTGGTTAATAAGTTAGTGAAAATGAGGGTAAGACCTTATTATTTATATCAATGTGATTTATCAGAAGGAATTGAACATTTTAGAACTAAAGTTTCTAAAGGAATTGAAATAATCGAAGGCTTAAGAGGTCACACTTCTGGTTACTGTGTTCCTACATTCGTTGTGGATGCCCCTGGTGGCGGCGGAAAAATACCTGTAATGCCTCAATATCTTATTAGTCAATCCCCTTCAAAAGTTGTGTTAAGAAACTACGAAGGTGTTATAACAACATATACAGAACCTTCTCACTTCGAAGAAACTCCTTGCAATTGTCCAACATGCAAGAGCGAAAATAAAGAACTATCTACTGGTGTTTCATCTCTATTAGAAAATATACAAATAAATCTTGAACCCAAATCTTTAGATAGAAAGAAAAGAATTAATGATTATAAAAGCAAATCCTAGGAAATACTTCCTAGGATCATTTTTTTATTGTATTTTAAACTTTCTTATTTCACTTTCTAATGTCTGAGCCATTCTATTTAATTCTTCCGATAATGCATTTATCTCTTCCATTTCAGCATTTTGCTCTTCTGTTGCACCACTTACATTTTGAGCCGCATCTGCAATACCGCCTGAAATACTAGAAACTTCTTGAACTACTGACAATAGCTTATTTCTACATTCATCAACACTCTTTAAACTTTCAGATATATAGTCAATTTTTTCAACAACATTTACTATTGAAGCATTTATTTCTTTAAAGGTATCTCTAGTATTATCTACAGCCTCGTTTTGATCTTTAAGAACTGTATCTGCTGTCTTTATTGTGGTTAGTGCTACTTCTATGTCCTTTTGTATACTGGTTATTATAGATTTAACATTATTTGTAGATTGAGCAGTGTTTTCAGATAATTTTCTTACTTCTTCTGCTACCACTGAGAAACCTTTACCAGCTTCCCCTGCTCTAGCAGCTTCTATAGCCGCATTTAATGCAAGTAAGTTAGTTTGTTCTGATATTGAAGTAATTGTTTCTACAATTCCACCAATACTATTAGCCTTTTCACTTAACTCATTGATGACATTAAATACTGCTCTCGATACATTGCCATTCTCTAAATTTTTAGCTTCTAATTTATTAATTGTTTGAAAACCAGTATTAGAAATTTCATATACTTTATTTGTAGTATCTATACTTTCTTTTATACGCTGTACAACTAAATCTAATTCCTTTGATAATTCATTGGCAGCCATTACTCCTTCTTTTGAACTATCAGCACCTTTTTCCATGGTAGAAGCTACCTCAGTTATACTTTGAGCTACCTCACTTATGGAACTGGAAGTTTGCTCCGTTGATGCTAATAATGATTGTGAAGAATTGGATACTACCGATGATGTTTCATTTATATTTCTTATTAGATTTTTCATATTATCTAACATAGCATTAAAGCTATCGCTTAAAAGCCCTATTTCATCTTTTGACTTATAATCACTATAAGCCGTCAAATCCCCTGAAGATGCTTTTTCAGTAATTTTAGCAAGGTTAATTAATGGTTTTGTAAATTTACTTGATAATAAATATGTAATTATAATTACAAGAAATAACATTCCAGCACCTATTATGTAACTGATTTTTTGAACTTTATAAACCAGTGCTAGTGCATCACTTTTCTTTTCCACTGTAATTACTGCCCAGTTATCTGACTCTCCTGGTAATTTAATGGTTTGGTATGCACTTATCACTATTTCGCCGTTTAAATCTTTGTATTCAGTTTTACCTGAATTTCCAGCTAAAGCATCTAATGTAATTTCCGCTAATTTTTCCGGTACTTCTATATTCTCCACTTTAGTTACTGGAGCACCATTCTCATCTTTTATAACTTTATTAGAACTATCCTTCTGCCTTACAGTTCTTGTAGATGTTTTGTAATTATATATTTCTTGTACTTTTTCCCTGTCTGGGTGTGCAATAACAGCACCTTCTCCATCAACAACATATGCATAAACTAAATCGGTACTATATTTTTCTACCATTTTCTGAAGCTCGTCCAATTTCAAATCTGCATCCATTACCCCAACCATATTATTTTTTTCATCAAAGATTGGAAATATGATAGAATTAATAGCATCACTATCATCATTTACAGTAAGATATGATTTAGTAACAAAGGGTTTCTTTTTGCTTACACTTTCTTTAAACCACCATCTGTCTGCCCTATTTGCCAATTTTCCTGTAGTTCTGGCTGTCTGGTCACCTTTCATATCTTGAATGCAAAACAAATCAAAATATGGGTTCCTCTTCATGGTATCCTTTACAGCACTATCTTGCATCTTAGGGTCCATTTGCCTTACATAATGATTACTTATAAGTTCTTCTGTTAAAACATATGCCTTATTCATATAATCTGATACACTATTAGCTATAGTATTGGATAATGTTACATGATCTTCATAAAAGTGACTTGTAAGGTTTTTGCTTGTAATACTTGCAGTAGTAATAGTAATAGCTAAAACTGGTATGGTTACAAGCATCACAGCTACAAATATTAATTTGTGTTTTATAGATTTAATTTTAACCCCCTCCTTTTTTGAACAAAATTCTCCTAATAATTACATATGTTATAAATGTATAATATAACATTTATTGATAAATTTCAATGGATTTACTAATGTTTTCATAATAATATTATTTTTTGTTAAATATATTTATATTTATTATTATATTTTTTTAGTAGTATACTATACTATATATTATATAGTGTACTTTATAATTATTATCGTATCTATATACGTCATTTATATATGTAACTAAAATAAAATTATATGAAGATTAAGTCAAACTAATAAATTTTCACAAAAAATAGATTCTATATAAAATAGAATCTATTTTTTTATGCCGTATCCACCCATTACAGTTTTTATATCGCTTATAGAGATAACGCAATGAAGTGCACTTTTTTCAATAAGATTGATAATCTCATTTTTTCTTTTTCTTTTAATATGAATTAATAATAAGCTTTTATCTTTATTTATTCCTTCAGCCCTTACTTTTGTTACACCTACATTTTTTTCTCTTAATTTTGCAGCCAGTTCCTCTCCTTCAGGTTCGGGTAAAATTACACTTATAGTTAACAATCCTAAAGCTAATTTTTCTTCTAATACAGACCCTAAATAGTTACCACATGCATATCCCAATGCATATGTTATCATCCTTATTGGGTCTTCATTTATTCCTACCAATACTTTATTAATTAGATATAGCCATATTGACACTTCAAAAAAACCAATTATTGAACCATATAATTTTTCCCCTCTAGTTATCAATACAGTTCGTATGGTCATTAAAGATACTTCTACTATCTTTGCTAAAAAAATTAATAAATATGTAATCAAGAAAATATCCTCCCTATAATGAACCCATTTTCTAATTATATATTACTTTCTACATAAATTTATAACATCTTTTAATGCAGCAGCCGCTGCTCCCCTAGGATTTGATGCTCCACCAATTAAATATATTTCTCCCATAGTATCAGTATTGAATACCACCCCTTTATTACTTCCATTTATGCTCCCTAAGAGACTATTAGCATGGACTTTTTCCGGCGATACTTCTAAAACTAACTTTTCATCTTTATAATATGCCTTGCATAATAGCTTTATAACCTTATTCTCATTTTTAGCCTCTAGTATATCCTCTTTGCTTATATCTCTAATACCTTTAATTACAACATCCTCTAAAGAGTAATTACTATTCATTAAACTATTTGCTAATAATAATATTTTAGAGGCACTATCAATCCCATCTATATCCATTGAATTTTCTCGCTCTGCTATCCCTTTTTCAACAGCTTCTTTTAATGCTTGTTCAAAAGATATATTTTCTTCAAACATTCTATTCAATATATAGTTAGTGGTTCCATTTAAAACTCCGGTTATACTTATAATTTTTGCTCCTGCTAAACTGTATACTCCTAAATCCATAGTCGGAAGAGCCGCTGCTGTAGCACCACTATATTTTATTTTTACATCTTTTTTTCCTGCCAACTCCATCAATTGATTAAAGTTTGTGGCTAAAGCACCTTTAGATAACATTACTATATCCATACCTCTATTAATAGAATTTATTATATAATTTATTGAAGGGCCTCCTGTTTTTACGTTGCTTTGCGTACATTCTATAAGAATATCGCCTTCTAAAACAGGATAATTATAGTAGGATTCTTTATAATGTTCAGTATATTTAAGCACTCCTTGAGAGCCTAAAGGGCAGTTGATTAAATAAGATGTATCAATTCCTCCGTCTTCAAAAATACATCCTTCCTTTTCTAAAACACCGCATAAGATTAAATCTAGATCGTATTTTTCTCTAATATATAACCTTTTTTCATCAATAAGCTTTACAAATTCCTTACCTACATTACCAAAACCAGCTAAAATAACCCTTTTTATCATAAAATCCCCCAATCCTTTAATATTATAAAATTTCTGAAAATAAAAGGTGACAAAATCACATGTAATCTATTACATTATATCATATTCTTATTAGATTCTATAGCAAAAAAGAAAAACAGCGTTTTTCGCTGTTTACTTATATAAATCACTATATATAATATTAAATACTTTAAGTGCTTCTTCAATTTTAAGTTTTAATAATTCTTTTTTGTTTTTAAGCTCTTCATGTCCTACATCCGTAAGTGAATATATTCTTTTTGAACTATCCCATTCACCTTTAACCAACTTCTGTTTTTCAAATTTTTTAAGAAGTGGATAAATGCCCCCAGTACTTGGTATCCATAGGCCTTTTGTTCTTTCACCTATTTGATGAGCTATGTCATTACCATTAGTTGGACCTAAACTTAATATGTATAAAACATATAAAGGCAAAAGCCCTTTGGTAAAAACTTGGCCTACAGCTTCCTTTTCTTTTTCAATTTTTTTTAGATTTTCTAATTTTTTTTTATACTCTTCGTAAAGGCGCTTCTCCTCTTCCTTCACATCGTCATACCCAAAATTCATCTTTACGACTCCTCTATTAATACAATTCCAACAAGGCCAGGTCCGCTATGAACTCCAGATACAGGGCTTATTGCTCCTCCCATTACAACTTTTGATGCATTTTCTAATTTACTTAGTTTTTCATATATTTTTGTTGATTCCTCTAAAGCATCTCCGTGCATAACATAAATAGAACATTTGGTTTCTTTTAATTTATTTTCTACTATTTCAAACATCCTATTTAGCGATTGTTTCCTACCTCTAACCTTATCATAAGTACAATATTTACCATCATTGTTATCTACAACAATTATAGGCTTGATATTTAATAATTCTCCTATAGTTCCAGAAACTTTGCCTATTCTGCCACCTCTTTTCAAGTATTCTAAAGTACCTACAACAAAAAAAACTTGAATCTTTTGCCTGAATTTATACAATTCATCTATTATTGTATTAAAATCTTTACCTTCTTTTATTAATTCACCACATTTATGAGCTAAAGCTCCTTCACCCCATGATATAGCTTTTGAGTCCATAACATGTGAAGTAATTTTAGGATGATTCTCACTTACCAATTTTACTCCGTTATATATCCCTGAAAGACCTGTTGATAGTGTTATTATAATTGCATGAGTATATCCTTCCTCTTCTAGCTTTGTAAATAACTCTTCCGTATCTTGCATGGATGGTAGTGAAGATGTTGGTACTTCCACCTTAAAATTATCATACACTTCTTGTGGAGTGATTTCAATCTTATCTTTATATTCTCTATCTTTATAAATTATTCTAAACGGCAGTATATTTATATTATACTCCTCAATAATTTCTTCTGTTAAATCGGCTGTGGTATCGGTTATTAAAGCAATCTTTTCCAATTACATTTCCTCCTTTATATAGATAAGTCTCTAGTATATTATTCCACATTATGTATAAATTATATCACCATTTATATATGAATATCAATAGTGATATATATCACTATTGATAACTATCACTACTGATAACCAACAAAAAAATAAAAGAAACTTTAAATTAATAAAGTTTCCTTTAGCTTACATATATTTATACCTGATAGAATGAACTATCAGGTTTTTAATTTAAACTTATATCCACATCTTGGGCAAGTAACTAGTATGTTGCCTTTCCTTCGTGGAAGCCTTAATTTTTGAGAGCAATTAGGACATCTTGTAACCAAAAATTCTTTTCTTTCCTTCATTTTGTTTTTAAAATTGTCTAAAACATTTTTCATGTCACTTTTAACTTTATTAAAGTTAACATCTCCCATACTTTTATTCCTGCTACTATAGTACCCCATTCTTCCTACAGCATATATTATTAATGTAACTCCTATTATCCTACTGGAGCTTGATAATAATAGAATCACACCAAGAATTAATAATATTTTAGTTAAATTATCCCATTGATCCATCTGTTTATAATAATTCATATTCATTTGACTAATTACCTCCCTGAAGTAATTAAAATTTACTATATATTATATATAATATATTAACATATTTCTTTATAATACTTTATTAATGATTTATAAACTTTTTGTATATTTTACATAGGTAAAATAAGACTTTGCTATAGATAATGTAGCAAAGTCTTCATAAAATATCAAGATGCACACATATAAATATAAATCTATACACTTATAAATGTAGATCTATAAACCTATAAATATCAATCTAGAGATTACTGAAATTGCACTGGCAACAATGTTTTATTTTTTAATTCATTACCATCTATATCTTTTAAGCCTTCAACTAATAATATATAATTGCCTTGTAATTTAGAAGCTTGCAATGGAGAAAATATTATCTCATTATCTTTTTCTAAGTTAAAGTCTCCTTTTATCTCTTCAAAGGTTTGTTCATTAATTAATTTTATTGTATTTGAGTTTACTGTTTTAGAGTCAACATTTTTATTTAGCTTTATTTTAAAAGTTGCTTTTTCTTTTGATTTAACTAACTTTGGCAATTTGCTATAATCATTAAAATATATATTAACTTCATTAGCTATATCTTTCTTAGTAAGTTTATTCCACCCACTTTGAGTTCCAATAAATATATTACCTTCCTTGGTTGAATTCAATATATGCTTAAATGCTTTCCTATAATTTTTATCCCTAGCTTTATTTAAATCAATATAATATTCCTTTTTATTTTCCCCTATAATCTTCACTAAATGACTTTTATCCATAGTAGAAGCTTTTCCTGAAAAAAGTAACTCTGCTATCCTCAAAGGATCTACTTTTCCAGAATTGATGTCTGGAGTTATTCCAACACCATTTATCTCTTTACCTAAAGGTGAATAAAAGCTATGGGTAGTTAATTTTATTACATCTCCATTACTTAATGAAAATATAGTTTGCTGTACTCCCTTTCCATAGGTTTTATTTCCAACGAGCAAAGCCTTATTATAATCCTTTAATGCAGCTGAAAGTATTTCGGAGGCAGAAGCAGTATATTCATTTACTAAAAGTATAATATCTTTATCAATTATATAATCATGTTTTTGAGCTTTATATTTATATTCATTATTTTTACTATCTTTCATTACTGTAGCTACATTATCACCTATAAAATAACCTAAAATATCGTAGGCAGAGTTAGTATATCCTCCCGTATTGTTCCGCAAATCGATAATATACTTTTCTGCTCCTTTACTTTTCATCTCTTTAAATTTTTCATTTAAAAGTTGTGGAGTATCTTCCCCAAAGGATTCAATTAAAATATATGCTACATTATTATCTAAAAGTTCTCCTTCAACAGTAGGTATTTTTATTTCCTTTCTCTCCACATTATAATTTAAAATAGTTTCTCCTCTTTTTACCGTCAACTTAACAAAAGTACCAATTTCACCTTTTATATATTTTACTGCTTTAGATAAATCCAATCCTTTTAAACTATTTCCATCTGCACTTATAATTATATCTCCAACTTTTAACCCCGCTTCTTGTGCAGATGAACCTGGCAAGAAAGAATCTACTTTTATACCTTCTGGTACGCTTTCATTATATATACCTATACCATGAAAACTTTGATTGATCCCCATAACAAATTTTTCAAACTCTTCTTTAGTAAAATATTGACTATAGGGATCCTTTAAGTATTTTATAACCTCATTAATATCATTGGAGTTCACTCCTTCTAATGGAAGATCATAAATAGAATTTTTTTGAATTAGATATTTTGCTTCCCATAAACTTTGTTCGTTTATTGTATAACTGTGTACACTTCCATTAAAAAATAATATATTTATAAAGACTATTAGTCCAAGAAGTAAGGCATTAAACTTATTTTTCTTTTTATAATGCACCACAAATATCTCCCACCTTTCTAATAACATTATTATAAGACATATATTGAAAAATATGAAACTTTATTTTATACATTTATTTTATACATTCATTTTTTATTATCTTACGAATTCAATACTTTGTCCATGGAGATAATAAATAAGCTATGATAATATATATGTAAAATAATTTTATAAAAGGTGATTTAGATGAAATTAGTTTGTTTTGGTGATAGTCTTACCTACGGTTATGGCGTATCATATGGCGAATGCTGGTGTGATATTATAAAGGAAGTATTTAAAATTCCTGTTACAAATAAAGGTTTAAATGGTGATACTACTGCTGGTATGCTTTTTAGATCTTATAAAGATGTGATATGCTTGCACCCTACTCATTGTATAATCATGGGAGGTACAAATGACTTTCTGCTTAACGCAAGTCTAGATAATACAATAAATAATATTATATTGATTATACAGGAGTGTAAAGAAAACAATATAATTCCTCTTATAGGAATTCAGCCTCCAGTTCATGTAAGTCTAGCAAATAAATATTGGGATGATAGCATTGATTACTCTAAGGTTAACTCTGCTATTGAGATTTATAGGGAAAATATTATAGATTATTCTAATATTAATAACATCACTTATTTTGATTTCTACGCTTCCTTTACTAAAAATCCTGAAATCAACCCTGAAGTCCTATCTAATCTTTACACAGATGGTATTCACCCAACTTTTGAAGGGCATAAAATAATGGCTAGAACTATAAAGTTCTAACCATTATTTTCATTTAAAAAGCTCTTTACTTTATCCATATAACTTAACATTGTTGAAGAACAACTCTCCATATCCTTTATACCTAACTTTGCATCTCTCATATCCCCTTTTTTACAGAATGCTATAACTTCTTTAGCAATGCTGTGAAGCTCTTTATGATACTTTTCTATTTCAATAAAATCTTTATTTTTAAGAAGTTTTTCATTCTTTACTGAATAATACCATCTTCCCAGATTGCAAATTTTATAATCTGCTACAATATTTTCATCTAACTTTTCATATCCTAACATCATATTATAAACTTTCCATTTCCAAAGTAGGTGGTCTGTCTTATAGAGCTCTATCATATCCTTATCTTCTAAACATCCTCCATTTGATAGCAAAATTTTTCTTCCATTATCTGTAGCTATACTTAAATCATAAATATCTCTTCCTGCTTTATTAAATTGTAGCAAAAGCTCGTTAGCTTCCTTAGCTATTAAATTTATATGCTCATTAAGTTCTTCTGTGGAAGTTAACTGCTCCTCTCTACTAGCAGAGATTTGATTCATCTCTACATTAATTTCTTCAACTACTTTTTTAATATTTTCTATAGTACTTATTGAATTATTTAATAAATCTTCCTCAAGAGATGCATTAGAACTTGTACTGTTTATATCGTTAACTAAAACTTCTATATCGCTTTTCAGTTCTCCAATATTATTTTGTATACTATTTACTGATTCTTTTGTATCTTCTGCAAGCTTTCTTACTTCTTGTGCTACTACAGCAAATCCTTTTCCTGCTTCACCAGCTCTTGCAGCTTCAATTGCAGCATTTAGTGCTAGTAAGTTTGTTTGATCTGCAATACCTTTAACTATATCTATTATTTTTTCAATGTCTGCTGTTCTCTGAATAACCATATTCATGTTATCTTCAATAGTCTTATTGTTTTTCAAAGATTCTATCATATAAGTATAAGAAGTTCTTATACTGTTAACCCCTTCATCTACTGCATTAATAGCATTTTCGGTTTTCATGGATATTTTCTCAGCAAATTTTGCCATTTCATGGATTGACAAGGTTAATTCCTCGCTATTATCATTTACATCCTTAATAGAATTATTTTGATTGTTTGCATTATCCACCATGTCACCGATATATTCCATTTTAATTACTGAATTTAATACATCATTTACTAAATTTACATTATGATTTTTTTCATCATAGGTCTTATCAACTAATTTATTCCATAATTTCAGTAATTCCTTATCTTTCACCTGAGCTTCATCTATTTTTATTAAATTTCCTTTTATTAATTCATTAATATTATTTTTTATTATTTCCAAATCCTTATCCACATCATAATCTTTTTTATTCTTTTTTTTGCTGAACACCATATTCGTCCTCCCTTTTCATATTGTTACAATTTATCATTTATTTCCTTACGTTTATTCTATATTCTCCATAGTATGCGTTTTTCCTCTTTATATAAATAGGTTTTTTTCTCGGTTTATGGAAATTGTCAGAATACTCTTTATTGATAAAATTTTAACGATTCTATTTAATTTTCCTTATAAACGTGTTAAAATGATTTCGTCGGTATTCTTATGAAACTGAACACCCAATAGTTTAATAAGAAATTTTCGAATTATATCCCTAAGGGAATAATAACGGAGGTAATTTTAATGGAGAAAAAATTAAAATCATCAATTAATCTTAGCACTAGACAAATAGCCGTTGTTGGAATGTTGTCTGCCATTTCAATTTTTCTTGGTATTTCTGGTTTAGGTTTTATACCTATTCCACCAGTAAAAGCCACTATCATGCATGTACCAGTAATAATTGGTGCCATTATGGAAGGCCCTGTAGTGGGAGGAATGATAGGGTTAATTTTCGGCATTTTCAGCGTAATAAATGCCTTTACAAATCCTACACCCATATCCTTTGTTTTTGTCAATCCAATAGTTTCTGTAGTTCCTAGAGTTATTATTGGAATAGCATCTTATTATTGCTATTCGATTCTATCTTCAAAACTAGGTACTTTAAAAATTGCTTTAGCTGCAGTAGTTGGATCTTTGATAAATACCTTTGGTGTTTTAGGATTAATGTACTTAATTTATGTAGAAAGATATGCATTAGTTTTTAATATAAGCGTGCCCGCTGCTAAAAAAGCCATTATGGCTGTGGGTCTAGCAAATGGAATTCCTGAAGCCATACTATCCGTATTAATAACCGTGCCAGTAGTTATGGCAGTAAAAAAAATAAAGAAGTAAGAAAAATCTCCTGACTTAGTTCAGGAGATTTTTAAAAACATTGGAATAAAAACATTTACAGAGGAGTAATGAAATGAAAGAAATAAACTTAGTTGATATAGATGGCATAAATATAGGGCATGCTCAAAATTTAGAAGGTGGTACCGGATGTTCTGTTATAATATGTAAAGAAGGAGCTACCGCAGGTGTTGATGTAAGAGGAGGAGCTCCAGGGACTAGAGAAACAGATCTTTTAAATCCAGTTAATATGATTGAAAAAATACATAGTATAGTACTCTCTGGAGGAAGTGCTTTTGGTTTAGAGGCTGCTAATGGAGTTATGGAATATTTGGATAAATGTGAAGTTGGATTTGATGTTGGTGTTACAAAAGTTCCCATAGTTTGTTCAGCAGTGCTTTTTGACTTGAGTGTAGGTCTTAAAAATATTAGACCTGATAAAGCAATGGGTTACCAAGCTGCAATTCATTCTGAACATAATAAAGAAGATTTACAAGGAAATGTAGGCGCAGGGACCGGTGCTACTTTAGGAAAGATGTTGGGTCCTGAACACTCTATGAAAGGTGGTTTAGGAAGTTATTGTATTCAAGTTGGAGATCTAAAGATAGGTGCTCTTATCGCAGTTAACTGCCTTGGAGATGTTGTAGATCCTAAAACAGGTGAAATTATTGCTGGCGCTATAAAAAACAGCAAATTTATCAATACTGAACAATGGATGATAGATAACTATAATAAGGATAATAATGTTTTCCCAGGAAATACCACTATAGGAGCAGTTATCACTAACGCCATATTAACAAAATCTTCTGCTAATAAAATTGCTTCAATGGCTCATAATGGTTATGCTAGAACTATGCGCCCTGCTCATACTATGTTTGATGGAGACACAATATTTACAATGGCCACAAATAAGATAGAAGCAGATATAAATGTGGTAGGTATGTTAGCAGCTAGAGTTGTTGAAAAAGCGGTTATTAATGCAGTTAAAAATGCTAATTCCCGTTATGGACTCATTGCCTATAAAGATATTGTTTAAATTAATATTTAAATAAAAAAGAGATTTTAGCTTTACTAAAATCTCTTTTTTTATTTTTAACTCTATACTTTTAAATCTTATTTAAATAAAGAATTTTACTCTAATTAAAGATTTAAGAGTTTGTTATAACTGCTAAAATAGTTTCGCTATCCTTAGCTAATTTAATAACTGGATCTAAATTTAAATCCTTAATTTTTACCTCTTCACCATAGTTCATAGAACTCACTTCAAATTCTGCATTGTCAGGTATTAATGAAGCTTCTGCTTCAACGTCAACTTCATTTGAATACACCTGAAGGTATAACCCTCTATTATTTAGAAGTTCCTTTCCCGTAAAAACTACAGGTATTGTCCACTTAACGGTGTCATCTCCTTTTACTGATTGAATATCAATATGTATGATTTCACCTGTAGCAAAATCTCTTCCTATTTCTTTAATGATACCTTCTTTTTTAACATTGTCTAAAGTATATGATATTTTTGCTTTCTCTCCCTTTTCTTTAAGCAGACCTATGAGCTTATTTCTTTCAAATTTAACAAGTATGTTTTCAAAATCTTTGCCATAAACAACTCCAGGGATAAATCCTTCCCTCTTTGTAACTTTTGGCTTTTCATTTCTTACATATGCATTTATTGCTACTCCCATATTAAACCCTCCTCAGTGATATGTATTCAATAATATCTGTAAAGTTAAGTATATCACATTATTGGAATTATTATACACTTTTGTTATAAAGTTTACATCTACTTTACATATAGTTCATAATTTTAATACCATATTTATATGTTCGATTCCTCCTTCGTAGAAAATATCCCCAAAGGATTTAAAGTTAAATTTTTTATAAAATTCCTCTGCATACTTTTGAGCGTGTATATAAATCTCATTAATTTTTAAATGAGAAGCTTTTTTTATCATATGTTCAACTAAAAATTCCCCTATTCCTTTCCCTCTATATTTTTTTACTACAGCTATTCTACCAAAAGAACATATATTCTCATCTATAACAATTCTTCCTGTAGCTATTGGCTCTTCTCCATGGTATACAACTATATGTTTTGAAATTTTATCTTTAATATCTATTTCTATTTCTTTTGGTACCTTTTGTTCTTCTATAAAAACCTCACTTCTAATTTTATATGCATCTTTTAGTTCATCATTTCCATCTAGCCAAATAATATTTAACATAAAATCTTCCTCATTTCAAATAATATAATATTATGGTATATTTTATAGTAAGAGGTGATTAATATGGTTAATACAGATTTTGATAAAATTCTATGTGACCACCAAATATTTTTTAACAGTAGGGCTACCTACAATATAAATTTTAGGATAAATCAATTAAAAAAGCTTAAATATCTTATTAAAGATAATGAAACTATAATTTATGAGGCATTGAAAAAAGATTTAGGCAAATGTAATTTTGAGAGTTATGTAAGTGAAATTGGTTTTGTTATCTCTGAATTAAATCATATTATAAATAATTTAAGAGAATGGTGCAAGAGTGAAAAGGTGAAAACCCCCTTAACTGCTTTTCCTGGCAAAAGTTATATTGTCAACGAACCTTATGGTTCCGTTTTAATAATTGGACCATGGAATTATCCTTTTCATTTAATTTTCGCACCTTTAATCGGAGCTATCGCTGCGGGTAACTGTGCTGTTGTTAAACCTTCTGAGCTATCTCCTAATATCTCAAACGTGATAACTAACTTAATTAATAACAATTTTAATCCAAAATATTTATACTCGGTTCAAGGAGGAGTAGATGAAACAAGCAAATTACTCTCTCTACATTGGGACTATATCTTCTTTACCGGAAGTGAAAATGTTGGAAAAATAGTTATGGAGGCTGCAAGCAAGAATCTTATACCAACTACCCTTGAGCTTGGTGGTAAAAGCCCTTGTATAGTTGATAAATGCACAGATTTAGAAATTTCAGCAAAGAGAATAGCTTGGGGTAAATTTTTTAATACAGGACAAACTTGTGTAGCTCCTGACTATTTATTTATCCATAAGGATGTTGTACATCAATTTATTCCCCTTTTGATAAAATATATTAAAGAATTTTACGGAGAAAATGCAATAAATAGTCCTCATTATGGAAGAATAATAAATGAAAAACATTTTGATAGATTAAGTTCTTACCTGGAAGATGGAAAAGTCATCTTTGGTGGTGAAACAAAAAAAGAAGAGCTATATATTTCACCTACTTTAATGATAGGTACAAAAATTAATTCTTTAGTAATGAAAGAAGAGATCTTTGGGCCTATACTACCAATGCTTCAATTTGATAATTTAGACCAAGTGATATATTTTATCAACAGTAGGCCTAAGCCTTTGTCCCTTTATTATTTTTCTAGAAATAATAAAAATATTGATAAGCTAATAAAGAGCACCTCTTCCGGTAGTGTATGCATAAACGAAACACTTTCTCAAATAAATAGTCCTTATCTACCCTTTGGAGGAGTTGGTAATAGTGGTTTAGGAAAATACCATGGAAAATGGAGCTACTACTCATTTACTCATCAAAGATCTGTAATGAAAAGAAGTTTTTTATTTGATTTAAAATTAAAGTATCCACCATATAATGTTCCTTTAAATCTATTAAAAAAGCTTCTAGAATAATATGGTCATTTTCGCTTTTTACATTGTAAAAAATATCACATAATGGTAGAATATAAAGAACAACTTAATTTGAAGTCCTTTTGTATAAAAAAAGTTAAAAAGAATACATTAATTATATAACATCATGAATATATTAATATTATTAAGGAGGTAATTCACCCATGAAAAGAAAAAATAATTATATATTTAAAGCTGCACTTACAACAGCTGCTGTTGCATTAGGAACATTTATATATAAAAAATACAAAGAAAATAAAAACGAAGATGAAGGCATTGTTGAAAATCACGGAGTGATTGAAATAGAAGATATTGAAGATGACTTTTGTTGTGGTTGCCACAATGATGAATTAAATGAAACAGATATGGATTCATCTTTCGAGATAAAATTAGAAGATGAAAATAACGAAGACGAAGTTGATGAAGAAAATAAGGAAAGCTAAAAAAGGATGCTAAGCATCCTTTTTTTAATTAGTCTTTATTAGTTTACTGTTGCTTCAGATGCAACTAATTTATTAACTCTTATTACAGCTTCAGATACATTAAGAGAATGATCTCCTACTCTTTCAAAATTTGATATGATATCTAAATATATAGCGCTAACCCTTGCTTCACAAGCTGATGAGTTTAATCTCTTTATATCATTGTCTCTTAATTCATCTTGGAGTCTATCAATCTCATCTTCAATTTCTTGAACATCAATTGCCATTTTTACATCATTTTTTTCAAAGCTTATTATAGATGTATCTAGGGCTTTGAGAGTGTATTCATACATTTCTTTTAATTCTTTTTGAGCTTCCTCTGAGAAACTTAATCTTTTTGATATTTTTTCTGTAGATAGGTTAGCAATGTTTTTAGCATGGTCTCCTATTCTTTCTATATCCTTAACCACATGGAACATTGATGTCACTTTATCTACCTGTTGTTTAGAAAGTTCTGTATTTGAAAGTTTAACAAGGAATTTTGTTATTTCTTCTTCTAAGAGGTCTACAAAATCCTCTCCTTCTGCTACTTTCTTTATTAAATCTTCATCTCCCGTTTCCAATGATTCTACTGCTAATACTAATATTTCTCTAGCCTTTTGACCCATTCTTACAATTTCTTTATTGCATTGTCCAACTGCAATTACTGGTGTTTCCAATAATCTATAATCTAAATATAGCATTGTTGGATTTTCCTCTTCCATATCGTTTGGAATTATTTTATTTACTAAAGCAACTAAATATTTAATAAATGGAGCCTGTATAATTACATTGGCAATATTAAAGAAAGTATGTGCATTTGCTATTTGCTTACCAACATTTCCAGGTGTTATTGAATGCATTAAATAAGTAATTGGTTTCAACATAAATAAGAATACTACCGTACCAACTACATTAAAAAACATATGTATAAGTGCAGCTTTCCTAGCATTTTTATTAGTACCTACGCTGGATAAAAGTGCTGTAGCACAAGTTCCTATATTATCTCCAAATAATACTGGTAATGCAACTTCTAGTGGCATTAATCCTGTATTAGCTAATGTTATAAGTATTGCAATAGTAGCTGAAGAACTCTGAACTACTGCTGTAAGAACCAAACCTACTAAAACTCCTAATATAGGATTATATGATAAAGTTGCTATTAAACTTGTAAATTCCTCGGACTTAGCTAGTGGCGCCATTGAAGAAGACATAGATTGCATTCCTATAAATAGGATACCAAATCCTAATATAATATTACCAATCTCTCTCCTTTTATCCCCTTTTGAAAATAGAACAATTAAAGCACCAACCCCAACAAAAACTGGAGCAACTGCTGTAAGATTAAGAGCAACAAGCTGGCCAGTCACTGTGGTTCCAATATTTGCTCCCATAATAACTCCAGCAGCTTGATATAAGTTCATCAATCCCGCATTAACAAATCCTATTACCATTACTGTAGTAGCACTACTGCTTTGTATTATGGCAGTTACTATTGTACCAATTAGTATTCCTTTAAATGGATTGGAGACAACTTTTTCAAAAAAAACTTTTAGCCTATCTCCTGCTGCGTTTTCAAGACCATCTCCCATTAGCTTCATTCCATAAAGGAATAAACCTAATCCTCCAAAAAGACCTATTAACATTTGTGAAGCACTCATTCCTAAACTCCTTCCAAAAGAATATAAATTTTTTATGTCATAAATTATTACATCATAAATATTACATCATTTTTAACAAAAATAAAGTTTTTTTAAACTTAATTAACATAGATTTAACATTAAAAAAACGGTTAATACATATAATTATATATTAACCATTTTTTATATTTCTATTTTTCATGATAATTTTTAATATCTATACCTCCAAAGGCAGCTACACATTTAACTCTTAACACTGGTTGCACAGAAATAAAGTCATCATTGTTACCTAATTGGTCACTTTGCGTTTTATTGCTCCATCCCCCAAATATAGGTATACCTGTAACAATAACTTTCCAATGGGTAGGAACAATTAAATCAATTCCCCCAAAAGCAGCTATCACATCTAGAATTGCTCCTTCTGGTGCTAATTCAGCCTCTCTTAAATCCACAGTAGCTCCCCCAAAAACAGCGACGATACTTCCACCCTTAAAATTTTGAGAAAAATTTCTATTTTCTAATCCAGAAAATATATTCACATAATCTACTACATCATCCTGAACTGAATCTCCGTGAAAATCTTTTCCATATCTTTCCCTAGGAAAAAGCATATTCAAACCAATAAATATAAATATTGCTGGCCAAATAAATTTCCATATGCTTACAGTAATAATATCCAAGGTTTTTAGCTGGAGAAAAACACCTACTATTAAAAATATTACACCTGACGTTTTTGATTCATTCCTACTTATTAATTTATTTATTCCTATTGCAATAATAATAATAGGCCACCAATTGAAAAGTATATTTCCAAAATAAAAAATATTAAATTGTTGCAATAGTGTTACTAAGCCAAATAGTATAAATAAAATTCCTATAGTTGCCTTTCCATTCATATTCTTCACCTCTAAATTTAAATTTTTTATAAAATATATTATATATTAAAGAATCCTATATTTTAATTATACTCATATATAAAATATTATTACAGTATTAAAGGTCATCATCTATTATGACTAAAGTCATATTGTTATACCAAAATATTTATAGAATTATATGCTTGTTAAAGGACAAAATAAATATGGTGAAATGAATTTATAGGAGGAATAAAAATGGATAAACGCGAAAAAGAAAATAGAGTAGATGAAATGATAAATTTAGTAGAAAAGCATACAAGAACAGAGAGACATCTTGAGCAATATGAGGATATATCTTCTCCTGAAAATATAGAAGCAGCTAAGGATCTACAAAATATACGTGAGGAAAGCATATCAAACTTAAAAGATAAGCTAGTATATGGTGAAGGTGGTCCAACTAACGAAGAAGAAAATATTATACAAAACATGAAATATACAGGCGGATATATTAAAGAAAATTTAGGAAGCATGAATGATGCTCAGTTAGAAAATATGAAGAAAAAACAAAACCATAGACAAGAACAATTGAATAGTATTCATTAATAATTTAAATTTGAAAATGAAAAATTAACAGTAAAGGATAAAATTTTAGCAAAATTTTATCCTTTAAATTTTATGTCTATTAAGAATTTTGTATTATCAAAATTCCTATCTTTACTATAATTTCTTAATTACATATTTTAAATTAATTACAAGGCTCTCCTCCATATGCTACTCCTAAGACTTCACTCAATTCTCTATCTACAGACATAAGATCTTCTTTAGTTAATTGAGTTATATCAGTTTTCGCCATAGCTGCTAGTGATAATTTCATTTCTTCTTGGCAAGACATCAAAAAATTAGAAAGAGTTTCTGCTCCTCTGTCCTCATCTAAATCATCTGTTAATTTTCCACCATATAACACTAATTGAGGTGTAGTTTCATTAGTTAATGTTTTAATTATTTGACTCTGTATTGTAGCTATAAGTGCAATAGACCCTATGTAAACTGCTTTCGCCCCTAAAGCTAAAGCTTTTAAAAACTCTCCTGGAGTTTTTAATCCCCCTGCTATTATTAAGTCAATTTTATCATCAAGTCCTTTTTCCTTTAGATATTTAGATGCTCTAGCTAATGTAAATAAAGTAGGCAATCCCATATCATCTTCTAAAATTGGCGGAGCACTTGAGGTACCGCCTTCTGCTCCATCAAGTACAATATAATCTACTTCTGTTTTTGTAATCACATCTAGTTCTTTTTCTAGGAAATGCGTAGATCCTATCTTTATTCCCACAGGAACACCATAGGTTTCCCTTAAGTTCTTTACTAAATTAACTAAATCATCTTCATTGTTTATTCCTTCCATTCTAGATCCTTTTTTCGCGTCTTCCCCTTCTTGCAACCCAAAGGTATTTCTTAAATGTTCTCCTATTTGATTTGATGGTATTTGAGTTGGTACAGCTCCACCCCAAGCTCCCTGGCCTAATTGTATTTCAATTGCATCTAGCTGTTCTAAATCCTCTTGTTTTCTTAACCATCCTCCTCTGTTATATTGACCTATCAATAGTTTTGCTGCTTCTCTTTCTTCTTTACAAACACCTGATTCACCTGTATTACTTGAAGTTCCTGCCATAGATGCACCTTTTGCCAAAGCAATTTTTGTTTTTAGACTTAAAGATCCACCATAAGACATACCAGTTATCATGATAGGCATAGATATAGTTAAAGGTTTTTTAGCATTTTTACCGATAACAACCTGAGTATTTATGGAGTCTAAACTTTCAGTTGGCATTTGAAATAACTGCCTTCCATTTAAAAATATTTTATTCCATTGGGATTGAACATTAGGACTCCCATAAGTTCTTTGAAGAGTTTTGCCACTTTCTCCTCTCATACAGGCTTCCACAATAGCCATAATACTTAATTTTTCGGCAGCCGTTGCCATTACGAAAAAATTTTCCGGATAATCCTTTGTAAGTATATTTACCATTAAATCATCAGACAAACTATTCATCATATTAGTCATCATGTTTTTTATCATAAAAATCCCTCCTCTTTTTAAATCTTATTTTAAATCTCAAGTTATTTTTTGCTATAAATATTTATTTATTCATAGTTTCTTTATAGCTTTTAAGTATAATAGTTTCACCTATTAAATATGTGGAGGTTTTAAAATGAGGATTAAAAAAACTACAATTAAAGTCTTCGATATGACTTGTAGTTCCTGCGAGCAAAAAATCAAAAAAGAAATCCAAAAACTTCCTGGCCTTATTTGGATTAGAATCAATTTTGCTAAAAGCCTAGTAGAAGTTCAATATGACTCTCAATTATGTAGCGAGAAAAAACTTATAGAATCTATAGAGAAATGCGGGTATAGTACTAAAAGAAATAATTTCTCTAGTATAATTGGAATATTAATAGTAGTATTAATAATTTTCTTTTTAGTAATATTTTTAGGGTTAGTTAAAGAACCTAAAAACAATATAAATATTTCTAAACCCATTATGGAAAATGGAGTTCAAGTAATAAAAATGAATGCAGACTACAGTGGATATTCACCTAATGCATTTTATGTTCAAAAAAACATTCCGGTAAAATTAATTATTGATGGCAAAAATCTTAACTACTGTAATAATGAAATAGTATTTTCATCAATAAATGTGGAGAGAAAACTTGAAAGCAGAGAAAACATAGTTGAATTTACTCCTGCAAATGGTGATATAAACTTCAGTTGTTGGATGGGAATGATAAGAGGCTATATTAAAGTAGTTGATGACATAAATGATACTAGTGATTTAAAAGCTTCTGATATAATACCTAATGATGTTGATTTATGAGGCTATTATATTTCTAAATAAAAAAGCATATAGTGCAAAGTAAGCCTTGCACTATATGCTTTTTCTACATCTTTAAATGAGGATTTTTAAATAGTTTCTATTTTTACAACATCATATCCTGCATCTTCTATAGCAGCTTTTATATCTTCTTCAGTAGAGTTGTTGTTAAATTCTACTGTTGCATATTTTCCCTCTAAATTTACTTCAATATTTTCTCCACCTATATCTTCTAGTGCTCCTTCTACGTGATTAACACAATGTCCACAGCTCATTCCTTCAATTAATATTTTCTTTTTCATAATACTATCTCCCTCCAATATATTCTTTAATATTAAATAATTTTATGGTTTGAAAATTTATAAAGTTTTTAATTATTTATTTGGAGTCTTCTTTACATTGTTGCTTTTATTTATATTACAACAATCTAATTTTTCTCCTGTTCCAAAGGTCTTGCTATTCTCCTCAGCAAGTTTTTTTATAAACTTCTTTATTATGTTTTTCATATTTTAATCCTTTTATTTATCTATTAGTTTTTGCAATACTCCCATTATTTCATCTATCTTTTCCTCTCCTGAATCATGAAGAAAGGCATCTTTTACACAGTGATTTAAATGTTGTTTTAGTATGTGCATATTTGCTTTTTTTAGTAAGGATTGAACAGCAATAATTTGATTAGATACATCTATACAATATCTTTCCTCTTCTATCATCTTAATTATGCCTTCTATTTGTCCTTTAGATATTTTTAAAGACTGTAAAGCTTTTTGTTTTTCTGAATTCATACTTCTCACCCTCCATACCCCCCCGCAGTAAGGGGATTATTTATATTATAAAACAGTTGAAAATAAATTGCAACTGTTTTATTAAATTTATACTATAATTTAGTTTTATTAATAAGTTTTATAATACAATTTTGTATAAATATATTATTGAAAAATTATATTTTTTTAAAATTTATAGAGATTTTAGTTCCTCTATCTACATCGCTCTCAACCTTTATCCAAGCTGAGTGAAAGGTCAATATGTTTTTTACTATAGCCAACCCGATTCCGCTGCCCTCTATTTTATTTCTACTCTTATCTCCCCTATACAACCTTTCAAAAACAAAGGGTAAATCTTCTTTTTTTATACCTACTCCATTATCTATTACTTCTACTACTATATTTTCTTTTGTTTCTTCAATATTAATCCAAACTTTTCCGCCCTCTTCTACAAACTTTAGACTATTAGAAATCAGGTTAATAAATACTTGCTTTAAACTATTTTCATCTCCTGATATGAAATATTCTTTATCATCATTATCAAAATTTATAGTTACACCTTTCTCCTTAGAAGTTACTTTAAAATCTTGTATAACAGCTGAGATAATTTTATTTAAAGAAATCTTTTGAAAGTCCAAATTAATATCTTTCCCTTCCATTTCTTTAAGTACATTTAGATTATCTAATAGTTTGCTAAATCTTATAACCTCGTCGTTGAGTCCAGATAATGTATCATCATTTATAGGAATTATACCGTCCATCATTGCTTCTAAATTGTTTTGCAATATATTAAGTGGTGTTCGTACTTCATGAGATATATCAGAAACTAATCTTTTTCTTAACGCATCTTGATTCTTCAGCTTTTCTTTTAAGCCTTCTATACTACTTTGAAGATTATTAATTTCAATTATATTACTTTCATTATTTGATTCTACATCATAGTTTCCTCTAGATAATTCCACTGAAATATCGGATACCTTTTTTATAGGTTTAGAAAAATCCTTAGAAAGATAAATACTTATTATTATAGTAATTATTACCGCAAATATTAATGAAATAAAAATGCCCTCATTTATTCGATTTTTAAATTTAATGTCTTCTTCAGATAACAATAGTGAAGAATACTGACCTATAGATACATAGCCCACTACCTTGCCCTTATCCGTTATTTCGTAAGTATCTGTAGTATAAACCCCTTTATTTTGCCCCATCATATTTTCCATATGTATTCTAGCCTTAATTTCATCTGGATTCATACTCCAAATAATATTTTTATTCTCATCCATAAGAGTTAGACAATAGTTGCTCATATAGGCTTCATGTACTAATTCTTCCCCTGAATTTTTCTTCCACTGCTTATCTTTTTTATATACTTGTTGAAAATATTGAATTATTCTCTCGTCTCTTTTGTTTTGAAGATCCTCCATATAATCTTTAAAAGTATTGTTTATGGTGGAATTCACAAAGAAAGCTGATATTATCAATGTAGTTAGAGAGGATATCAGAAAAAACATTAATATTTTTTTTCTTATACTGTACATCAGTTATCACCACTAAATTTATAGCCAACTCTTGTCACTGTAATAATGTATTTAGGATTTCTACTATCTTTCTCTATCTTTTTCCTTATATTTTTTATATGCACATCTACAGTTCTGTCAAATCCATCAAAATCCGAATGAAACACTGAGTCTATAAGCATTTCCCTTGTGAATACCTTTCCTTTATTTGAAGCTAGGGTATATAAAATATCAAATTCATTTGGAGTTAAGTTCACTTCAACCTCTTTTACCTTAACTACTCTTTCATCCTTATATATCTTTAAATTCCCTCCATCAAAGCTTAGTAAGGAACTTTTATCTTTGTTTATCCTTCTAAAAAGGGCATTTACTCTTGCAGTTAGCTCTCTTGGGCTTAGTGGCTTAACTAAATACTCATCAGCACCAATGTTTAACCCTTCTATTTTATCTCCTAACTCAGCTTTAGCTGTGAGCATAAAGATGTGCACCTTTGAAATCAGTCTTATTTTTTTGCATATTTCCTCTCCATCTATGTCTGGTAACATTAAATCTAATAATATTAAATCAAAATCTATTTTTTTGAATAGTTCTAAACCTTCTATTCCAGTAGTTGCTCCCCAAACATTATAGCCTTCTTTTTCTAGGTAAGCCTTTATTACATCTAACACTTTTCTTTCATCTTCAATAATAAGTATGTTCCCCATATACCCACCTCTTTTTGAAATATTACTTTATTCAAAAAGCACATAGCGAAGACATATTTTTTGCAAAAACGTCTTAAACACTATATGCTTATACTTATTTTATAACATTACAATATAATTATAAAGAAAATATGAAGATTAAATCATATTCTATTGAATAACTTCAGTATTTTCAATAGCATCTTTAACAAGATCTTCAATATCTAACACACTCTCTGATTTTTCAATAACTGATAAAACAGGTTTTGTTTTAGGATGTTTAGGGACAAATATTGTGCAACAATCTTCATAAGGAAGTATGGAAGTTTCATATGCTCCAATTTGTCTAGAAATATTCATAATCTCTTCCTTATCCATTGATATTAATGGTCTAAATACCGGTCTATCTCCTACAGCATTTGTAACAACTAAACTTTCCATAGTCTGACTAGCAACTTGCCCTATACTCTCACCTGTAGTAACGGAACTTATGTTATGAATGCTTGCAAGCCCACAAGCAATTCTCATCATAAATCTTCTCATTATAATAGTAAGCTCATCTTCCCTACACTTATCCATGATCTCCATTTGTATTTTTGTAAAAGGTACTATGTACAGTTTTGTATTGCCTGTATAAGACTTTAAAATCTCATTTAATGTTATAACTTTTTCTTTCGCCCTTTCACTAGTATAAGGATGACTATGGAAATATACACAATGTAACTCTACTCCGCGTTTTCCCATCATATAACCTGCCACAGGTGAATCTATTCCTCCCGATAACATAAGAAGAGTACTTCCGTTGGTTCCGTAAGGCATACCCCCAACACCTTTTATCTTCTTAGAGTAGATATATGCCCCTTTTTCTCTTACTTCTACATTGATGAACACATCTGGATTTTTAACATCAACTTTTAAATCTCCCCTATGTTTTAATATGAACGCTCCTACTTCTCTACTTATCTCCATTGAATTTTTAGGGAATTTTTTATTTGCTCTATTTGTTTCAACCTTAAAAGTTTTGTAATCTCCTTCTTCTATTTCTTTTAAAGCTTGATGACATATATCTTCAAAGGAAAGGTTGACTTCCTTTACCATGCATACCTCTTGCACACCAAAAACTTTTGTTACTCTTTTTGCTAACTCATCTATATCCTCTGAATACAAAAACCATCTTCCACTATCTATGACAAATCTATGATCTACTCCTTTTAATACTCTTCTAATATTATCTTTTAATGTTTTTTCAAACTTGTTTCTATTTAAGCCTTTTAGAAATATTTCTGGGCTGTATTTTATTAGCAATAGCTTCTTCATTATTTACCCCTCCTCAAAAATTTTAGAGAATCTTTAAGACTGTTTACTGTATAATCTATTTCTTCTATTGTATTCCATTCAGAAAAACTAAACCTTATGGTTCCCTTTATTTCACTATCGTTTAATCCTATAGATCTTAGCACATGGCTATCTTTTGTATCTTTAGCTGAACAAGCAGAACCTGTAGAAACATAAATACCACTACTATCCAACGCTCTAAGTAGAACTTCACCCCTAACTCCCATAAAAGAAAGGCTTAGGATATATGGTGAAAAATCTTTTTCTAATGGGCTATTAATTCTTACATCTTTAAAATCTTTAATTTGCTCTATAAAATAATTTTTTATATCATAAATTTTATTATAATTTTTCTCCATAGAACTATGAATTATCCTTGCTGCTTCACTAAAACCTACTATGGCAGGAAGATTTTCTGTACCTGATCGAAAATTTCTCTCTTGCCCCCCTCCAGAGATTAAAGGTTTTGGCATTAATCCTTTTTTTATATAGACAAAACCTACACCTCTTGGTCCATGTATTTTGTGGCCACTAGCTGAAAATGCATCTACATTGAACTCTTTAACATCTATTTTAAATTTCCCGTAGCTCTGTACTCCATCTACATGAAATTTTGCTCTACCACTCTTTTCTTTAATAATTTTTCCAATGGAAGCAATGTCTTGTATACTTCCTATTTCATTATTTACATGCATAATGGTTACTAAATGAGTATCCTTATCTAGTGCCTTTTCTAACTCTTCTAAATTTACCATTCCTTTTTCGTTTACATTTAATACTTTAATCTCAATACCTTCTTTCTCTAACTCTTTTAAAGTATTAAATACACTAGGATGCTCTATATTTGTGGTTATTACATTGCCTCCTTCCTTTACAAGTCCTTTGATAATAAAATTATTGCTCTCACTTCCACCTGATGTAAATATTATTTCTTCTTTATTACAATTTATAGTATTCCCAATTATTGCTCTACTATCGTTTAAGAATCTTTCAGCTTTAATTCCGAAACTATGAGCTGAGGATGGATTACCATAATAATCTCTCATAACTTCACTGATTCTTTCTATTACTTCATCATAAGGTTTTGTGGTGGCACTATTATCTAAATATATTTCCATTTTATCACCCCTAAATATCTTAAAAAACATACAATGCTATAGATTATAACACTGTATGTTTTAATTTTCTAGTAAATTAGTGCACTTTTAATCTAGAGGCCACCTATCTTCTTTTGCTTTTTCAATTCTTTCTTTATGGACAATTCTATAATCTAGCTTTTCATCTGTTCCAAAAGTTTCAATATTTGTCTTTCTTATCTTATTTATGAATTCTTTCATATAGTTCCTTCTCATAAAACCACCTCATTTAAATTATATTTATATATTTATTATTGACTTTACAGTGTATTTCATTCTATGATATATTACGAATTATATTATGTAGATAAAAGAAGCGAGGTAAATAAAATGATTCAACATTTGTTTTCAAGAACAGAGCTTTTAATTGGTAAAGAATCCTTAGAAAAACTTAAAAATAGTACCGTAGTAGTTTTTGGAATCGGTGGAGTAGGAAGTTTTGCAACGGAAGCTTTAGTTAGAAGTGGTGTAGGACATTTAGTTCTAATTGATGATGATACAGTATGCTTAACAAATATAAACAGACAAATAATTGCTGATTATAGCACTTTAGGAAAGCCTAAGGTTGCAGTGATGAAAGAGAGAATAGAAAAAATCAATCCAAAATGTAAAGTAACAATACATCAAACCTTTGTAAAAGATGACAATATAGAAAGTATAATTCCAAAAGATGCAGATTATGTTATAGATGCAATAGATACAGTTTCCTCTAAAATAGCTCTAATAATTTGGTGTAAAAATAATAATATACCAATAATTAGTTCTATGGGAACAGGTAATAAATTAGATCCAACTAAATTTAAGATAGAGGATATTTATAAAACTAAAATATGTCCTTTAGCCAAAGTAATGAGATATGAATTAAGGAAACGTGGAGTGGATGGATTAAAAGTTCTTTATTCAGAAGAAACACCTTCTAAACCTAAATTAGATGAAATAATCACTTGCAAGGAAGGTTGCGTCTGTTCAAATGGTAGTAAAAAATGTACAGTTAAAAGACAAATTCCTGCAAGCATTTCCTTTGTTCCTCCTGTAGCTGGAATGATTATAGGCGGAGAAGTTATTAAAGATATAATGAAATAGATTACTAGTTGATTGCATTATAGTTGAGAATTGATAGTTTAAAAGGGATTTGTAAAATCCCTTTTTTTAATCCATGTATCCTTGAAGTAGTTTCATTCTATTAGGATGTCTTAATTTTCTTATTGCATTTGCTTCTATTTGTCTTATCCTTTCTCTAGTTAAGTTAAACTCTCTTCCTATTTCTTCTAATGTTCTAATTTCTCCATCTTCTAATAGACCATATCTAAGTCTTACAATCCTCTCTTCCCTAGGTGAAAGAGTTCCTAAAGCACTGGTAATTACATCTCCAAGCATTGAAGATATAACATTTTCCTCTGGAGCATAGCTATCATCTGCAATAAAATTTTCTAAAAATGTATCCTCATTGTCTCCCACAGGAGTTTCTAATGATATAGGTTCTCTACAGATACTATATATCTGCTTTATTTTTTGAAGAGGTATTTGTAGTTCCTCTGCTACTTCTTCTTCCGATGGTTCTCTATCTAACTTTTGTTCTAATTTTTTTTGTGTTTTTATAACTTTGCTTGCTATTTCGTTCATATGTACTGGTATTCTTATTGTCCTTGATTGGTCCGCAATAGCTCTTGTTACAGCCTGTTTTATCCACCAAGTAGCGTAAGTACTAAACCTATATCCTTTTTTATAATCAAATTTTTCAACTGCCTTCATAAGTCCAATGTTTCCTTCTTGGACTAAATCTAGTAAGCTCAAGCCTTTACCTACATACCTTTTTGCAATGCTTACTACTAATCTTAAATTTGATTCAATTAACCTATCCTTAGCTAACTGATCTCCTTCTTCTATTTTTTTAGCTAATTCAATTTCCTCTTCTTGGTTTAATAATTCTTCTTTTCCTATCTCTTTTAAATAAATATTTATATAATCTTCTATATTATTAAATTCTTTCATGTTCAATAACATCACCCTTACATAATAATGATTAAAATACCCAATATTAATACTTCCATATACAGAAGCATTATCCTTCTAAATTAAATAAAATTAAAGAAATTGTAACAATTTATTCAACTTTTATACAATAACTTTAATTATGGAAAATTAAAAATATAAAACTGTAGCTTTTTGCAAGTTTTGCTACAGTTTTACTTAATCTACTATTGAGTATTAATCATTATATCCATCTGGATGGTTCTTATACCAATTCCATGCTGTATTGATAATTGTTTCTATGGAATTAAACTCTGGTATCCAACCTAACTCATCTATAATTTTTTTTGAAGATGCAACTAACACCGCTGGATCTCCTTTTCTTCTCTCAGCGATTTCAGCCTTTATAGGCTCACCAGTGACTTTTCTTGCTACTTCAATTACTTCCTTTACTGAGAAACCTTGTCCATTTCCTAGGTTATATATTCTACTATCTCCACCTTTTCTTAACCTATCTAGCGCTAGGGAGTGAGCCTTAGCTAAATCCATAACATGTATGTAGTCTCTTATACAAGTACCATCCTTCGTTGGGTAATCCTCTCCAAAGATTGTAATAGCCTCTCTTTTTCCTAGAGCTACTTGAAGTATGATTGGAATTAGGTGGGTTTCTGGTCTATGATCCTCACCTATTTTACCATTTATATGTGCACCAGCTGCATTAAAATATCTTAAAGCTGTATATTTTATCCCGTAAGCTTTGTCACACCACTTTAAAATCTTTTCTACAGCCAGCTTTGATTCTCCATAAGGATTTGTTGGTATAGTGTCATCCTCTTCTTTTATAGGTATATTTTTAGGCTCTCCATAGGTTGCAGCTGTTGATGAAAAGACTATGTGCTTAACTCCGTAATCTTTCATCACTTCTAAAAGATTGATTGTACCTGAAATATTGTTATTAAAATATTTTAAGGGCTCCAAAACACTTTCTCCAACTAAAGAATCTGCTGCAAAGTCGATAACTGAATCTATAGAATTCTCACTAAATATTTTGTTTAAAATAACCTTATCTCTTATATCACCTTCATAAACTCTTCCACCTAGCACAGCTTTTTTATGGCCTTTTTGAAAGTTATCTAAAACTACTACTTCCTCTCCCTTTTCAATCAATGCGGCTACCATATGGCTTCCAATGTAGCCAGCACCTCCACAAACAAGTACTGCCATAACATAACCTCCTTAAATAAATTTATTGTCATTTAATTTCAACATTCCTTTGCCCCTTCTCCTATACCACTCAGATAAAAACTTGGTTCACAGCCAATTTTTTTACTATAGTGCTCTTTTACATATTCTATAAACTCTGCAACTCTATATTGTTTTACTATAGCAATGGCACATCCACCAAAGCCAGCTCCTGTCATTCGAGCTCCTATACACCCTTCACATTTTAAGGCTAAATCCACTATAGTATCTAGCTCTTTACCAGTAACTTCATATAAATTCTTTAGAGACATATGAGACTCAATTAATAATTCTCCAAATTCCTCTACTTTCCCTTCATTTATTAATTCAAAGGCTTTTTTTACTCTGTGATTTTCGTATATTACATGTTCCACTCTTTTTTTAACATTTTCATTGAAGAATAAATCTTTAAAATTATTGTAATCTTCTATGTCTAACTGACAAAGATTTTCTACATTTTTAATATTTTTTATAATTTTTAACCCTTCTTCACATTCCATTCTTCTTTCATTATACTTTGATTCACTTAATGCTCTTCTTTTATTTGTATTCATAATTACTAGAGTAAAATCTCGTAATTCTATATAAGCATATTGATATTTTAGTGTATAGCAATCTAAAAGTATCCCTTTGTTTTTCCTCCCTATGCCTATAGCAAATTGATCCATTATACCACAATTTACTCCAACAAATTCATTTTCAGCCCTTTGACAAAGCTTTACTAGTTCTACTTTATCTATATTACCATTATTAAATAACTCATCTATAATAACCCCAGCTAACACTTCTACCGAGGCGGAGGAAGAAAGTCCTGCACCGTTTGGTATATTGCCGCTAATTAATATATCCATACCTCCCACATTATAGCCTTCTTCTCCAAATATTTTAATTACACCTTTGATATAATTTCCCCAATCATCTTCTGCTTCATAGACAATATTATCTATATCCACTTGAACCCTTTTAGGAAAATTCATAGAACATAAATTAATTTTTCTATCTTTTCTTTTTCTCACAAGTCCATAGGTTCCAAAATCTAATGCACAAGGAAAAACATATCCTCCATTATAATCAATATGCTCTCCTATTAAATTAACCCTCCCCGGAGAATGAAATATTCTGATTTCTCCATCTCCATAAAGCTTTATAAATCCATCTTTTAAGTAATCTAAATTCATTCCCTCACCCCTTATACTTAAACCCTATTTTTTTCATAAATCTTATGAATCCTTCTACTCCATCTTCGTCCCTCTTAAATACTCCTGCATGACTTAATATCTCTATAAACTTCTCTCCTATTTCTCTTTTTATAATTTCTTGTACATACTTATTTGTACATATATTTTCATCGTCTTTATATTTGGATATCATGTCCTCTATCCAAGAAAGATGCTTTCTCACATTTGAATGTTCATTTTCTCTGATTTTATTTAAGCTATCTACATCCCCCATTAATATATTTTCTATTTTCTTTAATTCCTCATTTAATCTACCTGGTAATACTGCTAGTCCCATAACTTCTATTAGCCCTATATTCTCTTTCTTTATATGATGTAAATAAGTATGAGGATGAAAAATCCCATAAGGATGTTTTTCATTAGTCCTATTATTACGCAATACTAAATCAATCTCATATTCCCCTATAGAATTTATTCTTCCTATAGGAGTAATTGTATTGTGTGGAATTTTTTCTTCTTGAATTATACTATCTTGAATTATAGTATAAGGTAATATTTCTAACTCCTCATCTTTGTATTCTCTCCAAATATTTAATATCTTATTTGAGAGGGCAATTAATTGTTTCTTATTTTTTGATGAAAGCCTTATTACTGACATAGGCCATTTTACAATGCCACTTTTAACATGAATAAATTCTTTATTTATAAAATTATATTCTATAGGAGCTTTTACCATAGGGAAAGTATGCTTTCCTCCTTGGTAATGTTCATGATTTAAAATGGATCCTCCTACAATAGGCAGGTCAGCATTAGAACCTATAAAATAATGTGGAAATTGATCAAGAAAATAAACTATTCTTTCAAAAGTTTTCTCAGTAATACTCATAGGTATATGACTCTCATAAAATAATATGGAATGTTCATTATAATATAAATATGGAGAATACTGTAAGTACCATTGTTCTTCTCCTAAGTTTATTGGAATTACTCTATGATTTTGTCTTCCAGGATGATTTATATGCCCTGCATATCCTACATTTTCTAAACATAAAAGGCATTTTGGGTAATTTGAATTTTCTTTCAATCTTGAAGCTGCAATATCTCTTGGATCTTTTTCAGGTTTAGATAAATTAATTGTGATTTCTATATCTCCATAAGGTGTATCTGCTTTCCAGTATAAATTTTTATTTGTTCTATCTACTCTTATATAATTTGAATCCTTTGATAGATTATAGTAATAATCGGTAGCTTGTTTAGCACCTTCAATATTATAAATACTATAAAATTTATTTACTATCTCTGATTGCCTTGGCATTAATATCCCCATTATTTTTGAATCTAATAAATCTCTATAAGTAATAGTATTTATTGGCAACAATTCACAGTGGCTAGCATAATCTAATATATTATTTAATATAGGAGTAGCGCTGTTAAAATTTTCACTTTCCAAAGCTTTATCATAAGGCTCATCTATATTCAATAAATCTAAAAGTGCATTTCTACTGCTAATAACATCCCATTTTTCTATTAATTTATGTTTTAAAGCATACTGTATTAAGAGTTCTACTTCCTTAGCTATATTCATTTTCTCCATAAAACTCCCCCTTTCTTAGAAAACCTTTTCTATTTTCCTATATTAATTGCGCGATTAACACGCAATATTTAAGTTATACCTTATCACAGCTTTCTCTGATTATCAAACTTGTGCCCATTATAATTATTTTTTTAGTTTTATTGTTTTTATCTATAATATCTAGTATTTCTAAGGCAGCTTTTTTCCCTATTTCTCTCATATTTAAATCCACAGAAGTCAATCTTGGATGACTCACGAAAGCTAATAAGGTATTATCAAATCCCATCACTGATAAATCTTTAGGTACTGTTAAGCCTAGTTCATTACATGCATTTATTACCCCTACTGCCATCAAGTCATTACACGCAAATATTGCTGTTGGTTTGCTTTTACCAAAGATTAAAGTTTTAATTTTTTCTTTAGTATTTTTAACAACCTCAATGGTATTTCCCATACCAACATTTAATATTTTTTTATATTTAAGCTTATCTTCCTTTATTATATCTAGATAAATCTTTTCTTTTATATCATAAGAATAACTTCTACTTCCTCTCACGAAAGCAATTTTTTCATGACCTAAACTTCTTAAATATTTAAAGGCTTCCATAGTTCCAGCCTTCTCGTCGTAGGATACAAAATTACAATCATATCCATCACTGCAACCATTAATTATAACTAAGGGCAAGGATTTTGATATATTTTCTAAATATCCACTATTTAAATTATTCACTGTTGGGTCTATTATAACTATTCCATCTACTCTTTTAGCTATCAACTCTTCAATTAAATTTCTCTCTTTTTTTTCATCGCCACCAGTATTGCTTAGTGATATACTATAGCCCACTTTATTAGTGACACTTTCAATAGACTCTACAATAGTTGGAAAAAATAAATTAGTTATACCTGGTACCACAACACCGATAACAGAGGATCTTCTTGTTATTAAACCTCTAGCCATCATATTAGGTTTATAATTTAATTTTTCTATGGCTCTTTCTATTCTTACTCTAGTTTCTTTTTTTACAGGATAATTATTATTTAAAACTCTAGATACCGTCGTTATAGAAACACCGGCTTCCCTAGCAACGTCTTTAATGGTTACAGTCATATACTCACCCTCTAATATTTTATAACATATATACTATATAATATATATTTTTCCCTGGTTTATCAAATGTTATTTAAAAGACTTCCCATTAACCATAAATGGAAAGTCTTAGACATACTTACCTCTTTGCTAAGTATTTACGTATGTCGAAAGCTACAGCACCTATGATTATTATTCCTTTTACCACCTGCTGCCAGTAGGCAGAAACCCCTAATATTACCAATCCATTATTTAAAACCTCAAATATTAATACTCCTGTTATTATACCGGATACCGTACCTATACCACCTGAAGTTGAAACCCCACCTATAGTTGCCGCTGCTATAGCGTCAAGCTCATACATATTTCCATAATTATTTGTGGCCCCACCAGTTCTAGCAGCCAATAAAGCTCCCGCTAATCCATAAAGCGCTCCTGCAAGAGCATAAACCTTTATCAACGTAAACTCAACATTTACTCCTGAAACCTCTGCTGCATTTGGGTTCCCCCCTATAGCATAAATATATTTTCCAAAACGTGTTTTATTTAATATAAACCATATTAAAAATATAACAACCGCAGCTATTAATACCGAATTAGGTATATTAAATGTTCTTCCCAATGCTAATTCTGTAAAGTCATTTCTAAGCCCTCCAATAGGTTGAGCATTAGTATAAATACACGCAGCACCGTATACAATAACCATCATTCCAAGAGTAGCTATAAATGGTGGAACTTTAAGATAGGCTATTACCACTCCATTTATTGAACCTATTATCATACCTATAGCCATAACAAACAAAATTACTATAAAAATGTTTAATTCTGGAGCATTTTTAAATAGTTTGTAGGCATAGTCAGGACGTTGAAGCAAGCTTGCAGAAATACAAGCAGTTAGCCCAACTACTCTACCTGACGAAAGGTCTGTTCCTCTAGTAATCAATATTCCTCCTACTCCTAAAGCGATTATTATACGAACCGAAGCGATAATAGATACATTAACAAGGTTATTTAAAGATAAAAAATTGCTATTTAATGCACCTATAGATAAACATAAGACTAAAAGTACTAAGTATATTGCATATTTGCTCGTATATTCTTTTATAGAATTTCCACTGATTTTTTTTGATTCTTCTGCCATATTTATCCCCTCCCTGACTAAGCGAATTTTGTAGCATATTTCATTATAAGTTCTTGATTAGCTTCCTTACCATCTATAATGCCACTTAATCTTCCTGAACACATTACCATAATCCTATCAGACATACCTATGAGTTCAGGCATTTCTGAAGATATCATAATAATGCTTTTACCTTCCTTTGCAAGGTCAGCAATTATGGAATATATCTCATATTTGGCACCTACGTCAATACCACGAGTAGGCTCGTCCAATATCAATATGTCTGGTTCTGTTAACAACCAACGAGAAAAAATTACCTTTTGTTGATTTCCTCCAGATAGATTTCTTATTAAAGTTTTAGCTGAAGGAGTTTTTATGTTAAGCATGTCTATGCTTTTATTCACTTCTTCCATGCCTTTCTTGCTATTTATAATAAAATTAAAATCCATGTAACGATTTAAATTTGCAATTATCGTGTTATTTTCTATGGAAAGCACCGGAAAAATACCCGTAGCTCTTCTCTCCTCTGTAAGTAGTGCTATGCCATATTTTTTAGCGTCAATTGGACTTTTTATCTTTACTTCCTTATTTGAAATATATACTTTACCACTAGTTATTCCTCTAAGTCCAAATATAGCTTCTACCAATTCTGTCCTTTGAGCCCCAACAAGCCCTCCTATTCCTAATATTTCTCCACGTCTTAGATCAAAAGTTATATCCTTAAAGGATTTAGAATTAATTGATGTGAAATTTTCTATCCTTATAATTACTTCACTTGGTTTATTTTCACGTGGGGGAAATCTATTAGTTAAATCTCTTCCAACCATCTTAGATATAATCATATCTGTGCTCATCTCTGATGAATTCCATGTGCCGATATACTTTCCATCTCTCATTATTGTAACTTCATCAGATATTTCTAAAATTTCTTCCATTTTATGAGATATATATATGATTGCAACGCCTTCAGCTTTTAGCTTTCGGATTATATTAAATAGGTGTGAAACTTCATTTTCTGTTAGGGATGATGTTGGTTCATCCATTACGATTACTTTTGATCTATAAGAAACAGCCTTAGCTATCTCAACACCTTGTATTTGAGATACTGAAAGTTTTGCTACTTGTATATCTGGCGTAATTTCTAATTGAAGCTCTTCTTGTAGTAATGCTAAAGTATCTTTATACATTTTTTTATGATCAACCATTTTAACTCCCATAAAATTCTTTACCGGAAATCTTCCTAACCAGATATTCTCCATTACGCTCCTATGAGGAACAGGATGAAGTTCTTGATGTATCATGGAGATTCCATTTTCCAATGCATCTTTTGCATTTTTGAATTGTACCCTTTTACCATCGAGAATAACTTCCCCTTCATCAGCCACATACATTCCAAAAAGACACTTCATTAAAGTTGATTTACCTGCTCCATTTTCCCCCATCAATGCATGTACTGTTCCAGGCTTTAATTTTAAACTTACATTGTCTAGAGCTTTTACACCGGGAAAGCTTTTAGAAATACTATGCATTTCTAAAATATATTCTTGTTCCATAGCCCACACCTCTTTTTCCCATGATAATTTAATATTAGGGAGTGTGTTAGCACTCCCTAAGTATTTATAAAATTATTTGAATTGACTAACGTTTTCCTTTGTCACAGGTTGATATGGAACCCATTTGTATTTTACATCAGTTATTCCTTCAACTGATTTTGATGGATCCTCACCCTTTACTAAAGAATAGGCTATGTCAACTACAGCTTTTCCTTGCCCTTTAGCATCATTTAATACTGTTCCTAACATTTCTCCAGCTTCAAGTGAATCAATTGCTGGTGCAGTAGCGTCAACCCCAACTACAGGAATTTTCTTATCTCCTTTAAAGTATCCTGCAGCTTTTAAAGCTTCTATAGCTCCTAAAGCCATATCGTCGTTATTTGCAAATACAGCTTCTATCTTATCACCATAATTTGATAACCAAGCAGCCATCTTTTCTTGGCCATTTACTCTTTGCCATAATCCTGTGTCACTAGCAAGTTTTTCTACTTTAGCTCCTGTTTCTTCTAAGGCCTTTATTGAATGTTCAGTACGCAATATAGCATCTTGATGTCCTGGCTCTCCTTCTAACATAACATATTGAATTTTTCCGTCCTTGTTTTTATCAGCAGCTGGATTATTCTTAAAATAATCTGCTATAATCTGACCTTGCATTGATCCTGATTCTTCAGCTTTTGCTCCAACATAATACATCTTATCCCACTTATCCATATCTTCTTTAACTGGCTCACGATTGAAAAATACTAATGGGATTCCAGCCTGTTTAGCTTTGTCTATTATTACAGAAGCTGCAGTACGGTCAACCATGTTAACGGCAATAACATCATATTTTTGTGCTATAAAAGTATCTACTTGGTCATTTTGATTAGCCTGTTGTCCTTGTCCATCAGCGAAATTTAAAGAAATCTTTTCTCCAGTAGCTTTTCCTTTTTCATCTGCTGTCTTTTCAATAGCTTGACGAACAGTAGAAATAAAAGTGTCGTCAAATTTATATAGTGCAACCCCTATTTTTATTTCTTTTCCCCCATTAGCATCTTTCCCAGCGTCCGTAGGCTTACTTCCACAACCTGAAAGCATTCCTACTGATAGAATTGTCGCAGCAACTAGTGAAATAATTTTTTTCATTTTTATACCCCCTTAATATTATGTATTTATAATATATTTTAAGAATAGAACATTAATTTTATTAAATTTCACTAATGCTCTATACTTTTTTTAATAATACATTAAAGGTAATTATGCTTTATTTTAGATATAGAAAACCTTTTCTTATTATATGAAATAAAAGGAAATACTTTTTTATCTTCATATTTCCTTTTTTCGTACAGCTTTTGAACCAGGTTTTAATTATGCAATTTATTCCCATGTAATCATTTTCATTTATAATTATATTATATATTTAATTTACATATTTGTCCATATTAAAATTAAGCTATATTTTACAAAATTCTAAAATTTTCATCTTTATAATTATATTCTGTAGTCAAAATTTCATATATTTTGTTTAATAATATCTCTTTATCCTGTGGAAGAGTACCCTTTAAAGCCACATAATTTGAAGCATGATTACTTCTAAATATGCAGTTTGTCACATAAGTATTTTGAAGCATAGTTTTTGTTTCCAACATAATTTCTTTAGGATTTAGCAGTGAAAACTCATCTTTAGATAACTTATCACGTAACTCAGTTCCATCTTCAATCATTAGTGTTAGTAGCCCTAAATAATCTGGGTCGATTGTTGATATAACTTCTGCAGATTCTAAAGCGTGTTTTTTCCAATTTTCTTTTCCACCTAGCCCTGATATAAGAGTCATAGAAAGTGGTATCTTACTCTCTTTTACCTTCTTACCTGCCATAATCATTTCTTCCTTGGTTACACCTTTATTAATTTCTTTTAGTATTTTTTCACTGCCACTTTCTAATCCCATATATATTATTCCTAGACCTAAATCTCTTAACTCAATTAATTCTTCTAAGGATTTATTTAACACATCCTTTGGAGTAGCATATATACCTATTCTATTACACTCTGGAAATAACTCTCTTATTTTATATAATATTTGCTTTAAATCCTCAGTCTTTAAACACAGTGCATCTCCATCTGCTAAAAAAATCTTTTCCACTCTGCTATAATAATTTCTTGCCTGGATTAAATCTTCTAATATTTCTTCTATTTTTCTGATTCTAAATTTTTTACCCTTATACATTCCGCAAAATGTACATTTATTATGAGCACATCCTATGGTTACTTGAACAATTAAACTATTAGCCTCACTAGGTGGTCTATAAACCACTCCCTCATACCTCATTAAAATCACTCCATAAATTATAATTCTTCATATTCCACATCTACAACTTTTTTATCCTCTAGTTCATCAGTAGTATTTATATGATGATAATAAGCACCTTGATTGCCCTCATTAACTCTATTACCTTTATTTTTAATTTTCCACATATCAATTCTTTTTTTCAAATATATCGCTCCCCATATTGCAACTATTATAGGTAACATCCATATAAAAAATTGAAACGCAATGACTATTACTCCTATAATTAATAATATTTTTATAAAATCCATATTAACCCCTTCTCCTAATGTGTAATTTAAATTTTATTTTGATTATAACACGAAAAAGCAATATATTCTTTAAATAAGGCTTAATAAATTATTAATATTTAATTAATGAAATATATTTAATAAAATGCAGAGGTGAATAAGAAAGAAAGTGTTAAATTTAACACTTTCCCCTATTATACTTTAAAAATTAAAACCCTCTAACTTTAATATTTCCTTAGGAGCACAAACTTTCACTGTAATTAATGGATTTACAACTTGGCTTATTCTTAAATCACAAGTGGCACCTAATATTCTATATGCATCTTCAAACTTTAAATTAAGTAATTCTTTTAAAACTTCTACCATATCCCCTACAGCCTCTGCAATTGCTTCTTTGTAGTTATTGGCACTTGCTATAGTAATTAAATAGTCTTTAGAATCTATCCTTGGATTTCTAATAGTTTTATTCTTAATCAATCTGGTCTTAAGTTTTACTTTTCCAGCGATTTCAATTCCCATTCCACTCAATTCTCCATCTCCCATAGATGCATGTAAATCTCCTACAGCTAAATTAGCCCCTTTAACAAAAACGGGTAAATAAACCTTTGACCCTTTGCATACTTCTTTAGTATCCATATTAGCTCCATGCTTTCCTGGAGTTATGCACGCTATACTCTCCTCCTTTGGAGATACTCCTATAACTCCAATCATAGGTTGTATTGGAATAACTATATTTTCACTAAAATAAGCCATATCATCTTTTATAGGAATAATTTTAGTGTTGTACTCTTTTATTTTATCTCCTAAAACCCCTACGCCCGGTGATGCGCACATAACTCCTTGATTATCTAATATAATATCTAAAACTTCTACACATAGAATATCTCCTTCTTCCGCTCCATCTATTACTATAGGTCCTACTGAAGGGTTCATCGTTGAATTATTAATATTAGGCCTTAAATCCTTTTCCGTTCTTATTTGCCCACCATAGCAATCTTCTGTTTCTACCCAAAATTCCTCTCCCTCTTTAACAAAATATATTCCTTTATTATTAGGACTAAATTCATAAATTATTTTACTCTTATCAAATTCTTTAACCATATAATCACCTATGTGGCTTCCTGCCTCCACATACCTTTCTTATAAATTATTATATAGTTATATATATGCTTTTAAAAATATATAATAATTATGTTTAGCATGAAACTATAAATTATTTTTGTTTCTTTAAGAAATAAAAGCTACTGACATTTTAACTTTGTCAGTAGCTGAATTCTATAAATCTAGCTTCTCTCTTAATAAATATGAGGTTACGAAAAATAAGATTATAAAAATTATCGTGCTAAGAATTATACTTATTATATTTGCATTAGCTAAACCGTAAGTTATATGAACACTTCCTTTTTCATACATTGTGATATTTTTTATATTATTAACTAACGCATCTGGTAAATGTTTAATTATAAATGCCTGTATATAGTTAAGAACAATAGAAGTTATTAAAAATATAATCCATGCAGCAACTTTTCCTACCTTTATCTTTTTTGTAGCTACCTTCCCTAAAGTGATGGAAAAGTATATCACTGCTAAAAAGCTTAAATATCCAGCAATACTATTGACTATAAACAATAAAATCAAATATGCAGGTATTTCTCTAATATACTCAAAAATATTAAAAGTTATATTAAAGTAATTAAGTACAAAAAACGAATTTACCAAGAAAACAATTGCAAATTGAATAAATGAAGCTATGAATTTTGATCCTAATATAACATTAGTAGATTTGGGTATGGTATATATTAAATATGAAGTATCTTCATATATATCCTTGCTAAATAGCTTTATATTCCATATTAATGTTATAACTGCACTTCCAAATGCAATTAAATTTACAAATACAATAACTAAAGCTTTCTCATCAAAAATATCTACTCCCTTTATTAATAACAACATTTGAAAGAATAGTATAACTAATATCAATCCTATAACATCTTTAATATATCCCTTAATTTCATATTTTATAAGATTTCCCATTATTTAAATACCTCCCTGTACATTTCATCAATGGATTTACTTTCCTTAATCCTCAATTCTTCTGCATCTCCTGAAAGTACAATACTACCATCGGATATAAAATATACATAGTCAAACAGCCTCTCTATATCCCTTACCAAATGAGTAGTGACTACCATTGAACTGTCTTCACTATAATTATCAATAATGGCATCTAATATTTTTTCTCTTGTAGTTGGATCTACTCCCCCTAATGGTTCATCTAAAATATATAACTTTGCCTTTCTTGATAAAGTTAATGTTAAATAAAGCTTTTCTGCCATCCCTTTCGAAAGGGATGAAATCTTCATATCTTCATTTAAATTCATAAATCTTAATAGTTCTTTACATTTTTCCATTTCAAAATCTTCATAAAAGTCCTTATAAAATTCAATAGAATCTTTTATTTTCATCCATTTATATAGATAATCCTTATCTGGCAAATAAGAGACTATAGATCTTGTGTATATATCTGGCTTATGTCCATCTATTAAAATGTCTCCTGAAGTAGGTTTTAGTATGCCTGAGGCTATTTTTAAAAAAGTTGTTTTCCCACTGCCGTTTGGTCCCAGTAATCCAACTATCTTTCCTTTAGGAATTTCAATACTTATTCCATCTAATGCTCTTTTGCCCATATAGGTTTTAACCAAATTCTCTGTTCTCAATATATTATCCATTATTTATCCCCCTCTTTTAAATTTTCCTCAACAACTTTTACTATTTCCTTTTCTGTAAAACCTATATTTTTCATTCTATCTATAAATGAACTTATAACTTCTTTTGCCATATCCTTCTTTAATATTTCTATCATTTTACTATCCTCCTTAACAAAAGTTCCCATTCCCCTTTGAGTATAAGTAATGCCTTCTCTTTCTAATTCTTGATAAGCTCTTTGTAATGTATTAGGATTTACCTTCAAAGCTGAAGCCATTTCCCTTACAGAAGGTAGCTTATCTCCAGGTTTTATTTTTCCTGAGATTATATTTTCTTTTATATAGTCCATTATTTGAATATATATAGGATTTTTCCCATCAAATCTAGTATCCATATTTACCTCCTTACCTATTGTTCTAGTGTATTAATTAAATAGTACACTAGAACAATAGATAAGTCAATAGATTTAAATAAATTATTTCTTAAATAAAATAAATGATATAATTGTTATAAAATAAGTTGTGAAAAATAAAAAAAGTATATGTATTAAAGGGAGGTGAACTTTAGTGAGAGCTTATTATTACAATACCTTCTCTCACTAAAGATAAAATATGAAAGAAGAAATACTTGATTTAATTAAAAACAGTGGAGATGAATATATTTCTGGTCAATTTATTAGTGAAAAACTAGGAGTTTCAAGAACAGCTATTTGGAAATACATTAATACTTTAAAAGAAGAGGGATATGAAATAGAATCAATTTCAAAAAAAGGATATAAGCTCTTATCTTCCCCAGATATATTAACCTTTGAAGAACTTAAAAGGCTACTTGAAACCAAATATATAGGTAAAAAGATAATTCATTTTCATAGTATTGATTCTACAAATAAACAAGCTAAAGAATTAGCTTCATTAGGAGAAACAAATGGCACTGTATTAATTAGCGAAGAACAAACTGGTGGAAAAGGGCGTTTAGGAAGAACATGGATATCTCCTAAGGGTAAAGGTATATGGCTCACAATAATACTAACTCCTGATATGGAACCAATGGAAGTACCTAAAATCACACAGATTGCAGCCGCAGCTCTATGCTCTTCCTTAAGAGAACTAGGCGCCGATGCCTATATTAAATGGCCAAATGATATAATTATGGATAGTAGAAAAGTTTGTGGAATACTTACAGAAATGAGTTGTGAATTAAATAGAGTTAATTACATAGCCTTAGGTATAGGTATAAATGCTAATTTAGATGATTGTGACTTTAGCGAAGAAGTAAAGGATAAGGCCACCTCTATCAAAATGCAAATGAATAAAAAAATATCCAGAAAAATTTTAACAGCTAAGGTATTAAACAATTTTGAAATTCTTTATGAGGATTTTTTGATAAACAGAGACTTATCTAAAAGCTTAGAAATATGCAAAAGATACTCTGTGGTTTTAGGTAGAGAAATTAGAATAATAAACAGAAGTGAAGAATACTTGGCTAAAGCGATAGATATTGACTCAGAAGGAAGGTTGATTATTGAAACTTCTGATGGAAACTCCTACCCCATATTTTCTGGAGAAATTTCCATCAGAGGATTAAATGGATACATATAAAAATTTATGCTTTTAAGTAAAACCTATGTTTTAATATTCTTTCTCCCAATAAAGCAGTAACTATGCATTTTAAAATATCTCCAGGCAAAAAAACTATTAGTCCCATATTTAAAGCCTTATTAATTGTTATATTTACACCACTTACGTATTTTAGTATAAAGTAAAGATAAGGTACTCCTACTAGATACATTACAAATAATCCTGCGATACAGGCTAAAAAAATCTTTTTAAAGCTTATATTTCCTTTACCTTCTACAATTTTCCCAATGACATAGGAAGCAAATACAAAGCCAATTATATATCCAAAAGAAGGTTTAAATATATAATTAAATCCTCCACCTTCTGTAAATATAGGTACTCCAAAAAGTCCAATAAGCAAGTACATCAATTGAGAAAGTGAGCCGTATTTACTTCCTAAAAGTATTCCAGCTAATGCTGTAAATAAAAATTGTATGGTAATGGGTGCTGGGGCAATGGGAATTTTAATAAAAGCTCCTATAGCTGTTAATGCAGTAAAAAGTGATATAGTTATGATATTTTTAGTACTAATTTTCATACTTCTCCCCCTTATTATTGTTAACCTTAATTTATTATATAGTTAACAATAATATTAATATTCTATTTTGTCAAGTAAAATTAATAATAAAAGTGCCTTAAAGGGCAGCTTCCTTTAAGGCACTTTTATATATACTTACAGTTTTTCTATATCTTTCTTTTATATTATTTTTATTTATATCCAATATTTCACTAATATCTTCATACGTTAAGTCTTTTTTCAATGACTTGAGAGCTACAATATATCTATCCTTACAATCTAATGTAGATAAAATATTTATGCTTTTCACTTCATTATTTCTAGAATAAAAATTACATTTATCTATTGTAATTTTTAAAATCCAATTGAAAAATTTACAGTTAAAATTGTATTTATACAAATCCTCATATGCCAGAATAAAAACTTCCTTACAGATTTTCATAGCGTCATAATTATTTCCTATAAGGTTATATATTAAAATAAAAATTATTTTTTCATACTTATCAACTATGTCACCAAATTTGTCAACTTCTCCATTTAATATATCTTTCACTAAAACTGCATCTTCAAACATAATAATCCCCCTTTAATTATATGATAATATTAAATGAGAATTTTTGGGTAACAAATAAGTAACAATGTTGTAAACAAATTATTTTATTGAGTTTTTAGGACAAACAAAGCTACACTGTTTACATTGTATACAGTCATAATGATCTATAGTTCCATTTTCTTTATAATTATAAGGAACTATGCCCATTGGACATTTTTTTTCGCATAATTTACATGTGACACAACTATCATTTATCTTTAATGAATTTTTATTTCCTCTAAATTTCGTAATAAACGCAGCAATACTTCCCATGGGACAAAAACTACACCAAATTCTACTATTATACGAAAAAGATAGTGTAATCCCTATTAAAGTTGTAACCACTATCATTCTATAAAATAATAGCCCTATTCCATAAAAATCTCCCCAATTATTATACAATCCTCTTCCAAAAATAGTGAACATGGTAATAATAACTATAAATCTAAAATAACTACTCTTTAGCAATTTAGAAGTTTTATTTCCTTTAGCAACTCTTGATAACAATCTGTCATAAAAATTTCCCCTTGGACATAGATTGCCACACCAATATCTGCCTTTACCTAATAAAGATAAAAGTATTGGTGATATCATACATATTACTGCTACAATAGCAAATCTAAAATCGAATAACCCCAAAACTACAAAAGTTAAAAATATTAGATATGAATATTTGCTCCAAAAATTTTTTAAACTATTCATGATTGATTCCTCCTTTACCATACCCCTGTATGGTATATAATATACTTAAAAAATAATTTTGTCAACAAAAATTTATATTTTATGTTTTATTGGATAAAATAATATTGACATTTGCAAGAGGAGGAAACCTTATGGATAATAATAAAAATCATTTAAAAAGTGATCATAAAAGCAATGCTGAATTAAGAAAAATGTTTCCAAAAGATGGGGCTAATATAGGTATAAAAAATGGTGAAAAGATTGGTTCTCATGAAAATGGAGCTAAATTTACCAAACGTTCAAAGCTTTCTCATAATAATTAGAAATTGAGAAACAAAACTATCTATAATCAAGTTAATTTCGTAATTATAAGTTTTACAAATATACTTAAAACTCCAAAGCATAGAGCTAAGCAAGTAGTGGAGCCACTGTTATAAAAAGTCGCTATTTCACTCCTTGCTTAGCTCTTAATTTTTACAGAATGCACGTGTTCAAAATTTATGTGACATTTTTTTTATTTTACCCCAATACTTATAAACATTACAAATATTATGCTATAATTGTAATATATATTTTATAGAAATTAAGGGGGTAATTTTATGAGAATAGGATTCATACTATCATTAATATTTGCCATAATCGTTACTATTTTTGCTATACAAAATTCTGCAGTTATAACTGTTAATTTTCTTTTTACTAAAGTTGAAATATCCCTTGCCTTAATAATATTTATATCTGCTATTATTGGAGCAATAATTGTAACTTTTTTAGGTTTAAGAAGAGAATTGAGTTTAAAGCATAATAATAAATCATTATCCACTAAGATTGCTGAACTTGAAAAAGAAAATTCTCTTTTAAAAATAGAAGTAGATAACTCAAAAGAAAGCAATAATGCTATTATAGAAGAAGTTTCTATGGACAAAAATTGATTCTGCGGTCCATAATTAAAACAGTTTCATATATAATTATACATGAAACTGTTTTAATTTATTTATTTAATACTATTGTAAATTTACATCCCTTATGGATATCACTCTCTAAATACACTCTTCCACCATGCTTTTCTACAATGGTTTTGGTTATTGTTAAGCCTAATCCTGTTCCTCCACTTCTAGAGTTCCTCGATGTATCTACTCTAACAAATGGATTAAATATATCCTCAGATAAATCCTTAGGTATACCTATACCGTTATCTTGTACTACAATTTTCACTATATTTTCAAACTCTTCAACCTCTATATTTAATTTAGTATGAGATGGATTATATCTTATACTATTAGATATTAAATTTCCAATAGCTCTATCCAAACTATAGTAATCAAAATTGGCATATATAGCCTTTTCAGGTATTACGAAATTATATTCTATGTTCTTTTCTTCCATGCTAGGTATATATATAGCAATTAATTCTCTTAAGAATTCGCAAATATTTTCCTTCTTTAAACTTAATTCGAAATCTATACTCTCAAATTTAGATAACTCAAATAAATCAGTAATTAAATCATTTATTCTTATACTATTCTTTTCTATTATATTTAAATATTTAATTCTTTCTTCCTCATCTAAGTTGTGATTATTCACTAATAAATTTGAATATCCCCTTATACTTACTAAAGGATTCTTTAAATCATGAGAAATATCCATTATAAGTCTCCTTCTGTTTTCTTCAGACTTCTCCTTTAGTTTTCTTTCTTCCTCTATCTTTTCTACCATTAGATTAAAGGCATATCCAAGATTTCCAAATTCATTTTTTGATCTAACATTTATTCTAGCAGAATAATCCCCTTTAGATATAGACTTAACTCCATTCATAAGCTCCTTTAAAGGTTTAGTTAAATTTCTTGATGTTAATTTTGCATATATAATCATTATAATTGTAAATATTATTATATAAAGTAATATTGCCGTAATAAAAAATAATCTAACACTAATAAATACAGGTGCCTTTTTTATTCCACTATTAAAATACTTATCATTAGGTAGATATACTAAAAGATAAAAATCCTTATCCTCATCATAAGCTATTGAATATATAAACTTCTCTTGAGTAAACATATCTTGAGCAGACATTTTAATTAGCATTTTATTTAATTCATCTCTAGAGTATTGTGATCTTTTTACTTCAGCTTTCCCTTTAGTATATACCACCTTTAAATCTTTATCTAATATCTCAATCCATCCATTTACTTTCAATATTTCTTCTATGTTGATATTTTTATAATCCTTCGATATAATGTTTTCTGCTACTAATTTAGAATCTTCACTACTCATCATCATATTTATAGGAAAATATAAAGTAACCCACATGGCTATAGTTCCAAAAAAGAATACTAAAAATATAAAAAACATTATCAAGCTAGATATTAAATAATTTTTTAACAATAAATTAGATATTTTTTTTCTAGCTCTCATATTCTATTTTCTCCATTTTATATCCAATGCCCCTAATGGTTTTTAAATATTTAGGGTCTTTAGGATTGCTTTCAATTTTATCTCTTATATGACTTATGTGAACCATTATAGTGTTGTCATCTTCATAGTATGGATCTCCCCATACATTTTCATATATTTGCTTTTTTGTATGAACCTTTCCTATGTTATCCATAAACATTTCCAATATTTTATATTCTTTTGCATTTAAATCTAAAGGAATATCATTTTTATAAATAGCGCAGCTATCCTTATCTATTTTCAATTCTCCATTGATTATTTCATTCTTATGTGAAACTCCATACTTATAAGTTCTTCTAAGTAAAGCTTGAACTCTAGCTATAACTTCAATCGTATTAAATGGCTTTACTATATAATCGTCAGCACCAAGACCTAATCCTAATATCTTATCTCCCTCACCTAGTCTTGCAGTTAAAAATATAACTGGAACTTCACTTTTTTCTCTTATCTTGTTTAGCACCTTGAATCCATCTAGCTTTGGTAACATTATATCTAGCAATATCAAATCTATTTTATTATTTTCAAAGATCTTAATTGCCTCAATTCCATCTTCTGCTTCATATACGTTATAACCTTCTTTTATTAAATGTAACTGTAATAATTCTCTTATATCTTGTTCATCTTCTACTATAAGAATATTCATAATTCTGTCCCCCTTTTCTTATTAATATTATATCACATCAAAACCCTATGCATACACTCATGCATAGGGTTTTGATAGTTTAATTCTGGTATTAATCTAATTTTAGTTTAGTTAATCTTACCTTAAGTTCATCTGATTTACTGTTCAGGTTATTTATTGTGTTTGAAAGATCGTCTATAACCATTGATTGATTATCAATAAATAATGATACTTCTTCCGCTGTTCTACTATTTTCTTCAGACACATTGGCTAGGTTTTCAAACTTTTCTGTTATTACACTTATATTAGATGACATTTCTTCCGTAGAAGCTGAAACTTCTTCTACATTTTGTGATACTTCATTTATTGCATCCGCTATATGAGTAAACTTAAGAATTACATCTTCTACAAACTTATTTTGTTCACCGTTGCTCTTATTTACTAATTCCATTGAATTTACTGCATCTTCAATTCCTTTACTTACTTCTTCAATTAAGCTAAATATAGTTTTAGCAGATTTTGATGATTCTTCAGCTAACTTTCTAACTTCTTCAGCTACAACGGCAAATCCTTTTCCTTGTTCTCCAGCACGTGCTGCTTCAATAGAAGCATTAAGGGCTAGCAAATTAGTTTGAGCTGCAATAGCTCCTATAGTATCTGCAATACCGTTAATCTCTTTTGATTTTTCTCCTAAATGTTTAACTAAATCAGAAGTTTTGTTTACAACAGATGTAATCTCTTTTGAGCCTTCATCTAGTTTCTCCATTACTTTATTACCTTCAAATGCGTTATCGCTAGTAGAAATTGCCTGTTCAGTAACCACTTGAGAGTTATCTGCTATTATATTAATAGCATTGTTTATTTGAGTTACACCATAGGAAGTTTCACTTAATTCTTCACTTTGATTTTCGATTCTTTCTGATATACTCCTAACAGACTTTTTCATGACTCCATATCCTTCTACTGTTCTGCTAAATGAATCTGTAACATCTTCTGTTGTGGTCTTCAATTCATTAGATAATTCACTTACAGTTCTCAGAGTATCCTGTATTGTGTCTAGCATTTTATTAGTATATAATGCTAATTCTCCTATTTCATCATTTCTGTCTATCTCAATTCTCTTAGTTAAATCCCCTTCCAAGGATGCCATTTCCTTCATCTTTTCCACTAATTCTGTAATTGATTTTATCTGTTTCCTTGTAATTCCTCCTACAATAAATCTCATAACTAATAGATTTACAAACAAGAAAACTAATAATATCCCTAGCCCTATTAATTGTATTCTAGCAAGGGATTGTAAATCAAAATCTACACCTAATATGAGCTTTTCTCCACCCTTCATTGTTACAGGCATGAATATTGACGGCTCACTGGTTTTACCATCATCCCAAATTATAGTGTTTTTTTTCAAGGCCTCTTCAAAATTTTCGATATGATATTCATCATCTACACTATCACCATTGTTAAAACGCTTTGTAGTGTCTCTTCCTATTAAATATTTCCACTGACTATTATCTTGATTACTAGCAACGTATATTTTGCTAAAAATGCCTGCCCCTCCAGCTTGTAGATCATCTAAGGCTTCATCTATTTTTTTATAAGTCTCACTGCCTTCACCTTTACTTATTAGTTCGTTTATATCCTTACCCTCTAATTCACTTGTAATTATATGAGCTAGAGCAGGTCCACCTTTAAGCACAATAGTTTTAGTTACGGCTTTAACCGCGAGATATCCTCCCATTATTACTAATAAATAAATCCCAACAATTATAATCATAATACTCTTTGTCCATTGTTTTCTAAGACTTGATTTCTTTTTATCTATTTTAATCATCCCCTCTTAAGTTCCGTTGTATCATAAAGAGTATTATACTAAATTTTTCCTTAAAATTCACTTCTTTTTTGATTATTTTACAATTTATTAAAAAAGAAAAACAAAAAACAACAAGGACTCATAGAGTCCTTTATAAAATATACGGATTATAAACTTACTACTTTCTTTAAACTTTCATTTTCATTAACTGTTTTCTTTGTATCTATTGCTAAACAAATTATCTTAAATATTGTATTTATAATATTGACCATAGCTCTCATAATTCGCACCCCCTAATATTCTTATGTTTATAATAATTCTCAACTACTACTAAGGCTTTCTTATTCAAAACTCATGATAAGCTTAAATTATGCTTCATTTGATATTTTAATTATACAATTATTGCAATCTACTATCTATTAATTTACCTTACAATCTTTAATGTTAAAATTACAATTTTGTAATATAAGCTAATATAAAAATTAATTAGAACAAAAAAGCCTTTAAGATTACTCTTAAGGCTTTTTATAATAATATATACTATAATATATTGCATACTATTTATTTTATTAGGATAAATAATAGGAAAGCACTAAACTAAAAGTTCCACCAACAAATTTTGATATTATAAATGCTATGACCATATTCGGAGCTACTCCAGATACAAAACCTAATTGTCCACCTAATACAAAAGCTCCACTCACAGCAAAGGCGGCACACATAGTCTTTCCTTTAGAGTCCATATCTTTGAAAGTTCCAAAAATCAACAGATTATTAGCCAGATTTCCAAGCAATCCACTAATGGAGTAATTATTTATACCGATTTTTTTCCCTATTCTATCAAAAGACCTTCTAAATAATTTATTTATTATTTCTAGCATAGGATAGGCTCCTCCTAATACAAAGGCAATCTTTCCAACTACATAGGCTGATTCATTTAATGGTGCTAATCCATAGACTATTTTTATACCCAATAAAACCTCTGCTCCTACTAAAATAAGTCCTATTATGCTTAAAACTACTATGGCTTTGCCGAAAAAATTAAAAATTTTAACAAGAATGTTAGGGATTTTAACTAACCCTATGCTTAAAGCAATTGAAAATAATACAATAGGCAACATATTCCACAATAAATTACTAATCTCTATACCCATGTATATCCCTGAGGCTAAAGCTCCAATAGGTATGGAAATAAAGCCAATCATAGTTCCTTTAGCGAACTCTTCATAATCTTCTTTAGAAATCATACCTAAGGCTAGAGGTATTGAAAAACTCATGGTAGCACCTAAGCTTGAAGCTAATATTATTCCCGAAAACAAAGCCATTTTTTCATTTGAAGCTATTAAATTAGATATTTGCCACCCTCCCATATCCACTGCTAGTATAGATGCTGGAACTATAGATGGATCTATTTTTAGTTTATTTGATATTGGTATAACTCCTTTAGATATCATGTTACCTAGGAATGGTGCCAATGAGTATATACCTATCATTCCCATAGCTAAAGCTCCCATAGATTTTATGCCTTCACAGAACTTGTCCCCAATTTTAAATTTATTACCTAGTATGTAATCTAAACCTCCCAGTATAAAGCATATTCCTATTATGTACATTATAATTTTGTTCAACTAATGTTCCTCCTAAACTCATAGTAAAAACAATAATATTATACATTGTTATTGGACTGTATGGAATAGCCCTAAATACCATTATTATATTTACGTTTTTTATATACTTTCAAAATATATCTTCAAATATAAAAAAAGCAGTTAAAATTTTGATTATTCTCAAACTTTTAACTACTTTTTATTACTCTAATTGAAGCTCTCTGCAGCTTTTATAGCATTTATCATACTCTCTTCAGCAGCGATACCTTTTCCTGCAATATCAAAGGCAGTACCATGATCTACAGAAGTTCTAACTATTGGAAGACCTAAAGTTATATTTACTCCTGAATCAAAAGCTAATAATTTCATAGGTATGTGTCCTTGATCATGATATATGGCCACTACTATATCATATTGTCCTCTATAAGCTTTTAAAAACACAGTGTCTGGAGCTACAGGTCCTTCAACATCAATTTTTAATCCTTTACCTTCTAGAACAGCAGGGGTAATCTCTTCTATTTCTTCCCTTCCAAAAATTCCAGATTCACCAGCATGGGGATTCAGTCCTGCCACCGCTATTCTAGGATTTGATATACCCATATTTTTCAAAGAAGAATATGCTAACTTTATAACATCTAGTACCCTTTCTTTTTCAACTCTATTACAAGCTTCCTTCAAAGATACATGAGTAGATGCATGTATGACTTTTAATTTATCACTCCATAGCATCATAGCATATTTATTAGTATGTGTAAGTTTTGCAAATATTTCTGTATGGCCATCAAAATTATGTCCTCCAAGATGGAGAGCCTCTTTATTTAAAGGTGCCGTTACTACTCCCTTTATTTTTTTCTCCATGGCCCACTTTATGGCTAATTCTACATACTTATAGGCAGCGTCTCCACAAAGAGCGGATACTTTGCCAATTCTAAAATCATTCATAGTTATTGGTAAAACATTTACTAGATTGATAGAATCTTTGTCAAAATCCAAAATATCTTTTATAATATTTAATTTTTCATCTATATTTAATAAGTTCATATAAAATTTAATTACTTCTTCACTGCCAAATATTATAGATTTTTTTCTAAATTCTTCATTTCCATGTAAAGTTTTTAGAATAATTTCACATCCTACCCCTGCAGGATCTCCCATAGTTATTCCTAAGTAGTTCATTATAGATCCTCCTTTAACTTACCTAAGCTATAGTATATATCCTCTTCCCTTCCAAAAGCTCCTGCTTTAGTAATCATTTTTAATCCATCAAACTTTCCACCCTTAATTTTCATAAGTGGTATTCCAGTGATAACTTCTTGTATGATAACGGAACCTATAGCTTCACATTTATTTATAAAACTAATAGCAGTATCCCCACCTGTTAAAAATACACCTGACACATGGCTAGATTTTAATATCTCTATTCCTATATCAGCTAAAGTTTCCTGAGTATACATGCTTACTTCTTCCTTTGGCATGAATTTTTTATCTCCTATATTTATGGCTTTTTCATAATCTTCTCTATTATAAGCTGAGCTTAAAATTAAATCTTTTCCTTTTGCCAAAATATCTATGCCTAAATCCACATAACTTTTTTTATTTTCTCCATTTAACAATTTACCTATATCTATTTTTAAAATACTAGCTCCATTTTTTTCAGCATATTTTAGTTGACTCCTTGAAACTTCACTAATGCTGCCCACTATAGCTAAAGAAGGTTTGAAAGGTTTTTTTACAGCAAATATAGCATCCGCTAATCCAGCTGATCCCACCCACAATATCTTTTTATTAGTATTTATAGAAGCATTAACTATATGGATTAAATCTTCATCCGTTTCTCCATCAAAACTGTGTATTCTACTACATTCTAGATCCATTTCCCCTCTTCTTATTTCTAATAGATCATGATGTATAACTTTATCCTCATACCCCTCTTGTAAAAGCTTATTTAAATTATCCTCCTTTACTGGTTTTTTAGGGTCATTAGCTATTTCAGTTTCTATAATTCTTATTCCATTGAGTTTGTGTATTTTATCTACAGTTGTTCTGCCTATCTTAGGAAATGCAGGTGCAAATATAATTAATTCAGGTTTATATATATCGTCTATAGCTTTTATTTCACTTACTAAATTTCCTCTTAGTGTAGAATCTACTTTTTTGTATACGAAATCAAATTCTTCTTTTAATATATCTCTTATATAATTTCTAACACTTTCATACGCTTCTTTTTCACCTAATCCCCTGGATTCAGTATCTATAACGCAAGAAGTATTAATTTCACATGTATCCTTTAAATTTACAATAACTTGAGTTTCAATTCCTCTTTTTTTAAGTTGAACACCTGTATCATTTGCTCCTGTAAAATCATCTGCAATTATTAAATATTTAGGCACTGGCTCCAGCTACCTCCCTTTTTTTATCTAATTTATCTAAATAGGATACAATAAGAGGACATAATATTGCTGTCACTATTACCGCTGCTGCAACTTGAGCTGTAGAGGCAGCAACATATTGTTGTAAAGATGGATCTGCTAATGCCAAAGCTGCAGGAGTTCCCACTGCATTTCCTGCTGTAGTTCCTATGGCTGCTCCAACCGCCTTTCTTTTTCCAAATAGGGATGTAGCAAAATATCCACCTAGTCCTGTAATAACAGCTGCTAAAACACCTAGCATAAGTCCTGGAGCTCCTGCTTTAATTATGGTTCTAAAGTCTAGTGCAGCTCCTAAGGGAAAAGCAAAGAAAGGAATAAGTAACACCTGACCTTGGGCTAAAAAACTTCTCATATCTTCATCAAGATTTCCAAGAATAAATCCTATTAATATTGGAACAAGTACAGCTATAAATGCGATAAATGGTATATTTGCAAGGCCCGATATACCAAAAGCTAACATGGTAAAGAAAGGTCCATCATTTAAGGATAGTACAGATATAGCACCAACGTCTGTTGAATCGCCATACTGACCAGCTAGTGCTGCATACATCCCACCTTTTGAATTTGTTATTGCTGCTACCAAAGCAAGAGGAGTTAGTCCTAGCACTCCTGCATGCCCATATACCCTTCCTACAATCCAACCTATTAAAGCCCCTAAAACAAATTTTACAAAAGTTAAAACTGCTCCTTTATACAAAGGTTGTCCTGCCTGTTTAAAATCTATTTGAGCTCCATTACATAGTACAAAAAGAGCTATAAATGCTGTAGCGCTGTCTTTAAAAAGTGCCGTAGTAAAGCCACCTATTTGCAAAGCTTGTGGAAAAAAAGTATTTATAGTTGCACCCATAAGTAACGGAATCACCATAAGTCCACCTGGTACTTTTTGAACAGTCTTTAATATCTTCATCTTATACCCTCCTAAATATATTTAGGATAGACTTTCTGAACTTTTACAGAAAGTCTATCTATTTTATTAAAATGTTGATATAAGTTTATATATACCAAACTCTCTATGATTCAGTGATTCAGCTTTAGTATATTTTCCGTTAATCACTTCAAGCATTTCCTCAAATATTTTTTCTCCTACATCCTGTATAGTTTCATGTCCTTCTATTATTGTTCCTGCGTTTATATCAATATTATCTTTCATATTTACAAAGGTTTCTGGATTCCCTGTAACTTTTATTACAGGAGCTATAGGACAACCTGTTGGCGTTCCTCTACCTGTAGTAAACAATACTAATTGTGCTCCTCCTGCCACCATACCAGTTATGGATTCTATATCTTGACCTGGAGTATCCATAATGTAAAGACCTTTACCTTTTGGCATTTCTGAATAAGCTAATACATCTTGTATTATTCTTGTTCCACCTTTATAAATACATCCTAAAGATTTTTCTTCTATAGTTGTTAATCCACCTTGGATGTTTCCTGGAGTTGGTTGTCCTCCTCTCATATCAACGCCCATAGTGTTAGCTTTCTTTTCACAGTCTGAAACTATTTTAAGTATTTTATCTCCTACTTCTTGTGATACAGCTCTTTTAGCTAAAATATGCTCTGCTCCAATAAACTCTGTAGTTTCTGAAAATATTGAAGTACCTCCTAGATCTACTACTTTATCTGAAACATATCCAACTGCTGGATTTGAAGCTAGCCCAGAGGTTGTATCTGATCCACCACATTCAATGGCAATTGTAATCTCTGATAAGTCTATTTCTTCTTTTTGCATTTTACTTGCTTCTGCTGCCATCTCTCTTACAATTTTTGTACCTAAAGCTTCTGTATTTAATGTACCTTTATTTTCTTGAATGATTATACATTCAGCTCTCTTACCAGTTTCTCTTATTTTTTCCGCTACTTCTTTAGCTGGAACTCCTTCACAACCTAATCCCACTACTAAAACAGCCGCTATATTAGGATTCTTTCCTAAGTTTATTAATATTTCAGTAGTCAATTCTAAGTCAGGTCCTATTTGGCAACAGCCATGTTGATTAGGAATAGCTACTGCCCCTTTAACATGATTTGCAATCCTTCCTGCTACTTCACTTGCACATACTGATGCTGGTATTACTAATATATAATTTCTAATTCCTATTTCTCCATTTTCTCTTCTATATCCATATAATTTCATTATTTTTGCACCTCCAAATCTCCTCTTCCTCTTTCACTTACAACATTATGCACATGTACATAATCTCCACATCTTATATCTTTTGTTGCTTGCCCAATCTCTTCACCATATTTTGTGATTTCATCATCTTTTTTAATATCTCTTATAGCAAATTTATGGCCAAAAGGAATATCCTCATTAAGTGTGATCCTATCCTCCTTTCCAAAAATGTCTACAATTACGCTTTCACCTTTTTTTAAATCTTTTACTGTAGTTGCTACATTATCCTTTTCGTGAGCTACTACTGCTAGTTTTAACATCTACATCACCCCTAATTTTTCTTTACTCTTTATTAAAGCAAACACCATGCCAAAGTATTATTCATATATATAAAACCATCTAAAAGCATTGACCTTTCTAAATTAACTGATATTTTAGAATAATATATATTCTTTCTTAAAATCTATTGTTGCATTTTGCTTCAATATCTTTGATGCAAAAAGAAAAACATGTTGTAATTTACAACATGCTAATTTTCTCTTAATTTTCTCCATATGGTAGATCTATTGACGTCTAAAACTTCAGATGCTCTATTTACTGAACCATTACATTTCTGGAGTATATATTTAATATATTGATTTTCTAACTCCTTTAAATTTATATCTTTCTTTACTTTAAATGCACAGTCCTCTTCTTTAAATAATTCTTCTGATTCACTACATGCATTTTTCCCTCTAAAATCTCCTTTGAAATCCTCTTCTAAAATTATATCTTCTTCCCTTAATTTTTCTTTTTCTGCAAGTATTACAGCTCTTTGTATTATGCCCTCTAGCTCCCTTATATTGCCCTTATAACAATATTTCAATAGAAGATTTAATACTCCCTTATCCATGCTCTTAACAGGTTTATTATATTTTGAGGAATATTTTTTTATAAAACACTGGCTTAACTGTTCAATATCTTCAGCTCTTTCATTTAGGGACGGTATTTTTAAAGACAATATATTTATTCTAAAATAAAGATCCTCTCTAAATTCCCCTTTCTCCACCATACCTCTTAAATTTTTATTGGTTGCAGAAATAACCCTTACATCTACAGGAAGCACTTTATCATCGCCTATTCTCATAACTTCTCTCTCTTGCAATACCCTTAAAAGCCTACCTTGAAGTTCTAAAGGTAACTCACCTATTTCATCTAAAAATATAGTTCCACCATGGGCAAGCTCAAAAATACCGGCCTTTCCTCCCTTTGCTGCTCCTGTAAATGCACCTTCTACATATCCGAACAATTCACTTTCTATTAAATTTGGTGGAAGTGCGGCACAATTAATAGCTACAAAAGGACCTTTTTCCCTATGACTATAGTTGTGTATGCTTTGTGCAAAAAGTTCTTTTCCTACACCAGATGGGCCTATTATTAGTATTGGCGAATCATATTTACTATATTTTTTAGCTCTTTCTATGCATTCTTCTGTTTTCTTACTTTTATATACTATTTGATTAAAATTATATTTTGCTACAAAGCCCTTCTTCAATAAATTTAGTCTTACCTTTTTTTCTAAATTCTGAAGTTCAGTAACATCCTGAAAGGTTGCTACTACTCCCTTTATTTCATCATCTACAATTATGGGTACTCTATTAGTAGCTATTTTAGATTGCCCTACCTCCTGAATTTCTCCAAGTTCTGATATACCACTTCTTAATACGATAGGTAGTTTACTATTCTTTACAACATCTTCTATATTTTTGCCGATAACATTTTTTTCATTTAACCCGAAAATTTTCTCCGCTCTGCTATTGATTATAGATATTTTTCCGTTGTCATCTATGGAAATTATCCCGTCATGTACAAAGTCCATTATAGTTTTAAATCTTTGTGCTTTCTCCTTTTCAATTTTAGACATCTGTAATATTCTTCTTGCCTCTTGCATTGCATTAAGTACAGCTTCCTCCCCAGAGGTAATCATATAGTTTACGCAATTTAATTTTTTTGATACTTTACTAGCCACCGTATCTCCAACAAAAACTTTAACCCCTTTCTCTACATAATACCTAATATTTTCTTCAGCATCTTCTTCTCTTTCTATTTCAATTTTTACCATATCTAAACCTAATATATCTTGTATTATTTCACAGTCATGAATTATATTTTTATATCCAACCACACCTATGGTACCCTTATAGCTAATTATATTTTTAAATCCTCTTAATATATCAAAGGAGGTCATCTTAATTTCTACTACAGGTATATTCACTACGTTTTTTATCATTGTATAAGTTCCACCTCTAGAAATTATTAAACTAGCTCCCTTCTCCACTATTTTCTTTGCCTCAACAACTCCTTGACTTAGGTTCCCTAAAACTACTTCAATATTTTGATATCCCTTTTCTTTAATTATTTTATTGCTTAAATCATATAAATCCTTAAAAGGAGCGACGACAACTATATCCTTCATAATACCTTACCCCTTATCTTTTAATATAATAATGAAGACCTTTGTTTAAAGTATATACTTAATTCTCTTTTTAAAAAAGGGATTTTGCTATGCAAAATCCCTTTAATATTACCACCCGTCATAATGTATTTTATTTTTATCAAATCTATCTTATAATTGTGAATCCATAGCAATGCCCATAGGAGTTACTAATAGTGGATTTTCCGGCTTTACACATTTTATGCCGGTATACTTTTCTATTATTTTCTCACATCCCTGAAGACAACAAGTTCCTCCAACTAAGTAAATTATATCTACATTATGTCCCTTTATGCATTGATTTATTATGCTTCCCACCTTTTCTAAAACCGGTTTAACTATAGGTAATATTTCATGATGTTTTTCATTTTTTCTCTTAAGATTCTCAGCTTCTTCAAAACTTATACGGTGGTATCCTGCTAAAACTAAGGATAAATGCGTTCCTCCTGTTGGCTCATCAGCAGTATAAATAACGTTGCCATTCTTTAAAATAGATATGCCTGTAGTTCCTCCTCCTATATCTACTATGGCGCCATCCCTTATTCCTAGTATATGAGCAGCAGCTGTGGGTTCATCTACTATATTGTTAACTTCAAAACTAGCTCCCTCAACTACATTCTTCATAACTTTAATGTTACCTTCTGAAATTCCTGGAGGTATGGCAGTGGCTGCATATTTTAACTCTGTCCCTAATCTTTTTTCTATCTTGTTTTTTAATTTTGAAACTATGTCTACAGCGTTTAAGTAATCTACTACTATACCATCCTTTACCGCACTAGCTCTATACATTTCTCCACAAATAGGATTATTCTCTTTATCAAGTACAGTAATAACTATGTGTGAAGTTCCTAAATCTACCCCCACCTTCATTTCGCAGTTTGTATTGATTCTATCATCTTTATTCATAGTTTCTTCCATTTTTTTTATCAAATTATTTGCTTCTTCTAACATATAATCACCTATCCCTCCTCCTTTAATTTTTCCCTATTAATTAAATAATATATATATAAATATGTAAAATCAACCATTAAAATTTTTGCTTTTGTATTCTCAAAGTATTAAAGTATTTTTGTACATCCATGTGGAATACTAAGTGATGTTAACTACTTTTAGGGGCGTGAAAAATGAACTATATAATATTTGATTTAGAGTTTAATCAACACTATAACTTTATTGAAGATAATACTACTGCAAGAAACTACAAATGTCCTTTTGAGATAATTCAAATTGGTGCGGTAAAGCTTGACGAAAATCTTCAAACACTTTCGACTTTTAATAATATAGTTAAGCCTGAAATATATACTAGAATTCATCCTTATGTAAAACAAATGACCAATATAACCACTGAAAATTTAAATAAAGGAAAAGCATTTAAAGAGGTATATAAAGCCTTTGTTGAATTTGCAGAATTTAAAAGTATATTATGCATTTGGGGGTTATCTGATATGAAAGAATTATTTAGAAATATAGAATACCATAATCTAGATTCTTCCTTAATCTCTAAAGAATATATTAATATTCAACGTGAAGCATCTAAGTTTTTTAAACTCCCTAAAGGAACTAATATTGGATTAAGTAATGCAGTGAATCTATTAAACATTCAATCCAATATGGAATTTCATGACGCTTTTAACGATGCTTACTATACCTCAGAAGTTTTCAAAAAAATTTATATAAGTGATCTGAAACCTAAAATATATAACTATGTGAAAAAAACAAATGAAAATAGGCATAATGGTAAAAGTGGAGGCATTGATGAGGCTAAATTAATTAAACAGTTCGAAAAAATGTTTAGCCGAGAAATGACCACAGAGGAGCAATCAATTATAAAATTGGCCTATGCAATGGGTAAAACCAATCAATTTAACATTAAACCAAGGAAATAAATTCACCATTTATTTTTATACTCATATTATAAAATATGGATATAATTTTATATAGTAAAGTTTTTAAACTTAACTCTTGTATAGTAAGGCTTAAAATCTTTACTTAAGGATAGGAGGTAGTTATTCTTTGCTTTACTGCACTTTAATTTGTGATATAAAATCATCTAGAAGAATAGAGAATAGAGAAGAAGTTCAATATAAAATTATAGATATGTTGAAAAATACAAATATTAAATTTAAAGATGTTATTATTTCTCCATTTTTAATAACTACAGGTGACGAGTGGCAAGGATTATTAAAATATCCTTACGACTTTATAGAAATATTAGATTTTTTCAAAATATATTTGAAAGATATTAAGTTCTATACAGGTGTAGGTATTGGCGATGTATCTATCCATAATTTCCAGCTTACTGTAAATCAGTTAGATGGCCCCTCATTTTATAGAGCAAGAGATGCAGTAAAATATGCTAAAAAAAACAACTTACCCTTAGTAATTTTATTTGATGATTGGAATAACATTTAAAGTATTGATTATTATACCACCTATTATAGCTATAATAAAACTAATAAAAGTGCCAATAATAAAATATTCTACAAAGCTATCATCATCTAATTTTTTAAATCTAGCAATGGATTTAGCAGTAAGGACAAAACCTATCATGGAGGGTTGTCCTATAGATATGCCAATTAATATAAAAATCCTCTCTAGGATACCAATTATAAAGCCTCCATTTCTAGCGCCAGAGTTAACATCGCTAGATTTTTTTACTATAATAAATCCTTTATCCATAAGATGAGCATATCCATTTAAATTTCTACTTTTAATATATTTCATAATAAAAATTCCGGCTCCCCAAGTACACAATATAAAAACAATACTTATAATAATATAACGGTCTACTACATTTATTCCATCCGGGTAAAGCTTAATGACTTCATATATGCTATCCAATGCTTTATTTAAAGATAAATCACACACAACTACAGGTATTACTATCATATGAAGCAATTGGTCTAATAAAAATAAAAGTATATTGTTTTCAAGGGATTTTTTAAATTTAATGACTAATGTTTTTATTTCATCTATTATAAAATGAAATACAGCTATATAAAGTATAATTTTAAAATAATAACTATATCCAAACAAACCCATTATGAGAAACATAACAAAAAAATGTATAAGGCTATGTACTGCATTTCCTTTTAAATTATTACTCATATCTTCGCTAAATCTTAATCTCAAAATTTTTTCATTTTGTAATATAAAATCACACAAAAAGTGGCTCAGTATAAGCAACAAAATAATTCTTAAACGCATTTTAATTACCCTTTCTAATATTACAATATAGATCTAACATAGATTCAATAATTAAATTATTATTATTAATTACAAAATAATTAGATGCATTAATTTTTTGACTTATATTAGCCTTAGAAAGGCCTGGATTTTCCTTTATAATATTATTATAAGAGCCAAGGCGTTCATAAAGCTCTATAATTTCCAACTGCTTACTAGTTATTCCGCTTTTCAACACTTCGTTATTTTCAATTAATGTGTTAATAACTTTATTAATTGATAAATCATAATTTTCTTCCTGTTCCCTAGTTATTGCAACCTCTTCAAGTATTGTAGACTTCTCTGCAGGTAGTTTTACAAAGAACATATTCTTAGCGCTAAAATAAATATTATTTTTTGTACTATTTAGCTGCTTACTATAAAATCTATTTTTTTCTTTCACTATGTTTAATGCTTCTCTCCCTATAAGAAAACATTCTCCATCCATCAATCTAGTATCGCTATAAATACTAGTACTTATGGTTCCTATACCTATTCCAGCATAAATATTTATACCTTTACTTTTTAAAAACTTCTGAAACTTATCTACAACATAATAGCTTTTGCTTGGTTGTTTCAAAACGATTTGCCATTCATCCCCCAATGTAAATGTAATAGAAGTTGCAAGGATATCTTTAAGTTCAATATTCAATTTTTTTATGTATTCTATTAATTCTTCTTGTACAATTTGCCTATTTTTTATATTTCTTGAGGCAACTATATCTATATTTATCACACTAAATAACTTCATAATAACATCACCTTAAAATACTATAATATTTTAATTATATCATATAAATGCTAACACTATACAAAATTTAAAATTAATTCCTTATTCTTCAAGGAATATAAAGGGACCTTATATAGATATTTCATTTTCTACGTAAGGTCCCAATTAGACTCCCTCTATAATCTTTATTTAAGAGCTCTATTTATCAAATAATCCTCCAGACTTTTTACCGCTTCTAATTGCTTTTCTAGTATGCCCAGTATTCTTTTCTGGCCTTTGTACTAAATTAGATTTTGAGCCTTTCATCTTCTTTTCTTCAATAATTTTTTTCATCATTTCGATATTTTTATCTGTCATAAAGTATTCTCCATTCTATATGTTTTTCTTAAGTATCTACTTATATAATCCTGAAGGAGTCCACCATTACACATCTAACTTCCCTTGTAAAAGAAGAAGCATTAGTAAGTCCCTCTCCTGTAGGTCCTGCTATGGTAAATGTAGTATACCCCTCTCCTCCGAATCCAATACCTGCATAGGATGGAGCATTTTTAACGAATATTGTGGTATTTATTGTTCTTGCCATTTTAGTCAAATTATCTACATTTTTAGAATGCATCACCGCAGTATGCCTATTTCCCCCTTCTGCTTGTAATGCAATTTCTAAAGCTTCATCAAAATTTTGGGCTCTAACAATAGGAAGTATTGGCATCATCAGTTCCTCTGTTACAAAAGGGTGATACTTAGGTACTCTACATACCAAACATTCAATATGCTTTAAAACATTTACCCCTATGCTCTGAAGAATTACATTAGCATCTTTTCCAACATATTCTTTGTTTAAAGTAAACTTATTATTTGCTTTTTCAACAAGTACCAAATTTAATAACTTGTTGATTTCATCTTCATTTAACTCATAAACCTCTTCAATCTTTCGTATTTCTTCCAGAAAAAATTCAAAGACTTTCTCTACTACTATAACTTCCTTTTCTGCAATACAGGGTAGATTGTTATCAAAGGAGCATCCTTTGATTATATCCCTTGCAGCTTTTTTTATATCCGCCGTATCATCCACTAATACTGGAGGGTTGCCTGCCCCCGCTCCAATAGCCTTTTTACCTGAAGAAAGAGCTATTTTTACTATTTCTGGCCCTCCCGTAGCTACTAACATTCTAACTTTAGGATGATTTATCATGGCCATTGTATCTTCAAGCTTTGGTTTATATACGCTAGTTATAAGATTTTCTGGCCCTCCTGCTTCCCTTATAGCCTTATTTAATATCTTTATAGTAGTTAAACTACATTCCATGGCTTTAGGATGAGGAGAAAATACCACTGAGTTACCTGCAGCTATCATACCAATAGAATTACAAGCTACAGTTGCCGCAGGGTTTGTTGAAGGAATTATAGAACCTATTACACCATAAGGCGACATCTCTATTAAAGTAAGCCCTTTATCTCCAGTGTAAGCTTTAGTGTTTAATATTTCTGTACCTGGAGTTTTTTCAGCCGCTAACTTCATTTTAAGATATTTATGATCTTTCCTTCCCATTTTAGTCTCTTTAACACATATATCTGCAATTTCCATGGCATTATCTAAAATTGCCTTTCTCATAGAACTAATTAATTTTTCTCTCTCACTTACAGTCATACAAGATAAATCTTTATATGCCTGTTCTGCAGCTTCAATGGCTTCATTCATGGTATTAAATATACCGTCCCTTGTCTTCTTATTTAAGTTCTTTTCATTCATCTCCAGTAACACTCTCTGAACTATAAGAGAAAGCTTATCATTATTCAGTTCCATAACTAACCACCTCTCTAAAAGCCTTCACACCATATTCCGCTACTATTATATCTTCTTTTACAGTTCCTCCACTTACTCCAACTGCTCCTATAACCTTTCCATCTACACTAATGGGAACTCCTCCACCAAAAGCTATGATTTTCTTTAAATTGTTTATTCCATAAAGTTCTCCTGTAGGCTGAGATAGCTCCTTTAATTTATCAGTTCTCATTTTCAGAGCCACTGCCGTATATGCCTTATCCCTTGCAATATCTAGACTTGCTAATAAAGATTCCCTCATTCTAACCATAGAAATTGGATTCCCTGCTTGGTCACATACATATATGACCATAGGAACAGAAATTTCCTCAGCTTTTTTTATGCATTGTTTTATAATATAATCTGCCTTCTTCCAATCTAATTCCTTCAAATTTGCTCCTATATCTATCTTTTCTTTGGACTTTTGTAGAATATCTTTATAGTCTACAATCCTTGCCATAGTATATAATAAATCTGATAATCTATTGATGTATTTTAAAAGATATTCATTTACATCATAATCTTCTTTAAGCTTCACTATGTATCTCTCTGACTTTCTTGCTAGAGTTCTAGCTACATCTAAAGCTCCAGACTCTTCCGTTCCACCAGGGATTATAAAGCTATTTATTTTAGGTAGATCTTTATATAAAGCATCTATAGTATTTTCAATATAGCTTACATTATCTTCATTTATATAAATTTTGTATTTATCCGTTCCTATAGAGGCAAGTTCTGCTCCAACATGGAAAAGTTCTCTTTGAATATTTAATAAAACTTCCTTTAATCTATGATCTTTCACTTTAGATCTAGCAAGCCCAAGGAAAGAATTGAATTCATCTATTGTACCATAGGCCCATAATCTATCGTCTTCCTTGCTTACTTTTCCTCCTCCAATAAGGGAAGTTTCGCCATGGTCTCCTCCTCTTGTATAGATTTTCAATCCACCATCTCCAATCAATACATATCTCAATCCTTTCTTTCGATGTAATCTACTATCCCAACTATAGCAGCATCGGATATGCTAGCTTTATTTTCATCCACATGCCTTGCTGAACTGCCCTTGACTACCAGTACTATTTCATTTACCCCTGCTCCTACTATATCCGTTGCTACAAAACAGCTCCCTTCAGGTTCCTCTTTACTATTTATTGGTTGTACAATTAAAAGTTTGTTTCCTGTAAGCCTTTCATCCTTTTGAGTGGAAACCACGTTTCCTATTACTTTCCCTAAAATCATAACTTTTCTCCTCAATCCACATATATCAATGCTATTTTTTATAAAGCCCTTAGCCTCTCCAAAACCTCTATCACAGATTTTCTTATAAATTCTACTAACTCCTTATTTCTCTTATCCTCAATATCTTTAAAAGGCATTACTTTATAAAGCCTTCCTGCATTACAACCTATGAGCCTTGCTACACTAATTTCATAATCTTTTACTTCTTTTAATATTAGTGGATTCTTCTCTTTTAATTTAATATAATGAACTGCTACTCTATTTTTATTTATAGCTATGCCTATACCCATATTAGATTTTTTACATGCTTCATAAGCCATTTTGATTAAATCTTCATATCCAAAGTTATTATTAATTTTAGTGGCATTTACAACTTCCCATGGGATTCCCTCTTCTTCCATACCCGCTAATACTTCTACTAAAATTTTTTCCTCTGGATTATAAGTATAAACTCTTATACAGTGAAGATTTATTCCTTCATCCTTCATTTTCCCTGCTCCTTAATTTATTGTAGCAAGATATTACAAGCCCTGTAGCTACTGCATTCCTTGGCCCCTCTTCCCCTCTGATATTTCCTCTTCCACAAACTATACCATAGTGAGATAATTCATCTGAAATCATCTCTGGTATTTCAAAATCCATAGCAGAGCCTCCCAATAATACAACAAAGTCTATGCTTCTTATATTATTGTTAGGAGATATCTCTTTTAACGCTCTTAAGACATTAGTTATGAATACTCGTCTCTTAGCTTCCCTTCTAACCATTCTTATCTTATCTATAGTATGTTTTGTAGGTATTGGGACCATTTCATTTTCTTTTACTACTACAACACGAGCAAATAATGATGAGGGTAAAGACTTTTGAAAAAAACATACGCTTCCATCTTCATACCTTAAATTAAACAGGCTTTCAACTTTTGCTAGTGGATATTTTTTTATGTCTTCTGCTAAACTAAAATCATCTATTCCTAATTCAGATTTTATTAACATACTGACCATTTCTCCTGCTCCAGCATGATGTACAGATTTTATAGAATTTGATTTTCCTATGTATGCTGAATCAGTAGACCCTCCACCCATATCTAAAATTACAAGGGGCTTATCTGCACCTGGAGTGGTCAGTCCTCCAAGTACAGCCATATTTGCTTCAACTCCTTCAATCAAAACCTTAACCTTAGTTTCCTCTCTAAGTTTTTGGGCAATATGCTCCATAGGAAGCTTGCTGGTTTTTACCATGGCAGCTAAAGCTACTGCATTTTCTAATGCAAATTCACCGGCAACTCCTCCTTGAACTTTTTGAGGGAGAAAGGTATCTACCGCAAGAATATCTCCAATTCCTATTTCATTTAAATGCTGTTTAGTTAACTCTCCCATAACCTGCCTTACTCTCTCAATCATTCCTCCTACATTTGTTCCAGCTTCACCAGTTATGTCCTTTAAAGGACATACTTCTGATAGAGCTTCCATTATCTTTTCTCCACCCTCTTCTATGCCTATTTCTTTTATTCTTTTTCCCATGAAAATTAATTTTCCAGCAGGTATAGTTCTTTCTTTAACATCTCCTTTAGGCGTTCTTATAACCACTGCAGATCTATTACCAATTAAGGCTCTAGCTACAGGAATAACCTGTTTAGTCTCCTTTGAGGATAGGTTAAAAATAGTAGCTAGTCCATAAGGGTTTGATAGAGTCTTTATAGTTTCACCTGGGTTGGCAACTTCAACAGCACCAATCATTCCCATTGGTATTTTGTCTATAAAAGCTACCTCATCTACTATGGGTATTTTTTTTATTAGTCTATTACATATAATAACCCCATCATCCATTTGAGCTATGGCCCCATTAATTTTCGCCCCTCGCTCCATAGCTAAATTTAACTCCTTTGCAGCTCTTTCAAAATGAATATGCTTTGGTATGATGCATATAACCTCCTCTGAACCTACATTTACAAGTTCTTCTAAATAAATTATTTTCCCAATACCAAGTCCAATGCCTCCTGGAGTATCCGGGTTATGCCCTATCATAGTAGACTCTGTGATTACTGTTTCAGTTATGGTTTCCATAGCAACATCACCAATTACAGGAGTAGCTTCATTTATACATATTGCTTCTAAATCACTTATATCTACATTTATCTTTCCACATGCATCTTTTAGAACTAACATCATCCCTGCAATATTTTCAACAGTACCCTTTATTCCAGAAGTCTTGCCAATGCTGCTGCTTAAAAAATTCAGTCCATTTTCAATATTAGCAATGGCAACTTCTGTAGTAGAATTTCCTATATCAATTCCTGCAACTAGCTTCAATGCAAATCACCTCTAACTCTACTATTCTTTTAGTCTTCCCCTTTTATCATATACTTCTGCCGCATGCCTAACTAAAGCTGCATTTAATTTGGCGTCATACTCCCTTTCTAGTTCTAGGGCTATATTTAAAAGTTCTTCTTTTGTGGATCTATAAGGCCTCAGTGCATTATAAATTTCAAGCACTCTTTCATCTGGCACCGCTGTAAGCTCCGCCGCTCTCTTTAAGTTTCTTGCAAATTGATATCTACCAACACTTTCAGCAATTTGAGCTTGGTATAATAATACCTCTCCTGTTATTTTTATATCTTCAGGCGTTATATTTCCATTTATAACATTATTAATATTTATTTCATCAATGCCTTTACCTGTCTTAGTGTTTAAAAGCTCTTTTCTATTTTTTATAAGAGGATAATCTTCTTTTCTTAACTTATCCTTAAGGTTCTCCAAAGACTTAGAGTGTGAGACTTCCTTAAACTCTTTATCTTCACTGGAATTTAAATTTTTCAATACTTCATTGATAATTTGCTCTATTAAAGCATTATCCATATTTTCACCCCTATTCAAATACTACTTTAAGCTCTACAGGTTTCTTACGTTGAACTACATAGTTTGTTTCTTTAATATGTAGTACTGCAGATATAGCCTGATAGCTCGGTCTTGCCATTTGATCATTTCTAACTGGAACAGGATCTGGTGATTCCCCTTTAGCATATTTTGCGGCATTTTTCCCTATGTTTCTATAAGTTTCTCTATCTATCAAAGGAGCTTGAGGGAATAATTCTAAGTTATTTAATGGTTGTAAGTCCTTTTGATGAATAACCGTTGTCCCCTTTGATTGAATTCCAATTCCTATGCCAGAACCACTTAATTTTGCACCATCATGAGCCATAAACGCCACGTCAGATGTTCTAAATACTTTAATAATCCTTGGAGATACACCCTCCTCTTCAATGCCTGCCATAACTTCCTTTAATATATCTTCATGAGGTATGCCTATTATGCTTTGAGTCAATCTTTCTCCAAAGGCTGGCCCTACAGCGATTACAACCTCATCTACTATTTTCCCTATGGATGCCTCTCCATTTTCTATTATTTTAAATTTACCATCGTTGTTTGGGATTGGCTTATTAACTTCTTTTTCAACTTTTTGATCCTCTCCCATCTGTCTTAATACTTCTCTAGTTATAATTTCTATTAAATCTTCATTGGAAAATACATTAGCCATAATCTCATTCCCCCTTATATAGATGCTGGATCAAGAGCTTGTGTAATATTTTTAACTTCTTCCCATCTCTCTCCATCTAATCTATAGCCAGTTCCTGGTCCCATGTAATCATTCATATCATTAACTGCCGTTATTACATTAAAATCTCTATCAAATATAGATGATGTGTGTAGATAGTCTCCTGCAACTCTTTGTCTTAGCATATTCAATACATTAGAAGCTACATCTTCGAATCCTGATTTATAAAGAGCTTTAACTATATCAAGTCCTGTAAGCCCCCTATCCAATAATTCTTGAGCTGCTTTTAAATCTTCTACTACATTTCTATTTGGCATGTCCTGACTTCCATGGGCATAGGTTGCGGCTTCTACTTCCTCATCAGTAATTGGCGGAAGAGCTAATTCTTTAAATACCGCTTGAAGTGCCTTCGCTGCTTTATTCCTTATTTTTGTAACTTCTTCTTCCGTTACAGGTTTTAGTCCTCCATCCACTTTTAAATCCCTTTGTATAATCAAGTAATCGTCATAATCCTCTGCATCAAAGTTTGACCCTGCAAACATGTTGTCGTAGTTTGGTACTGCGCTATATCCAGAGAATATAAAATCCGTTCCCGGTAAAAACTGCATCATAGTCCTTGCTGTTTTTCTTATTGGTGAGTGAGTAAAAGTTTGATCATTTCCAGAAGCTACTTCTAAGTCCAGCATAGTTGTAATAAGATTTTCTGCCAAAACTGCTCTTATTCCACCTGCTACTGCACCTGGCACGCCAATGCAACTTATGGAACCATTTTGCAACCCTTGTGCCCCTGCTCCTTTTGTAATCATGATACATCTCGCCTCAAGATATAACATAGATTTTCCCTCTGCATAGCCCATTTGAACCTCGGAACCTGTACCTGAGGTAAATCTCATCTTTAACCCCCTTGAAGCATAGGCAGAAGCTAAAAATGCTTTGGACCATGGTGTATCATCTCCATCAACAAATACATTTTCTGTACCATATACTGATATGGTTTCTGCATAAGAAGTATATCCAAGCATACCAAGTCTTAACTCCGTAGCTTCTTCAAGAGCGCATTGAGTTAGAACTCCTCCTCTTCCTGTTTGAGCGCCTATTAATAGAGATAAAGCATTAAAAGGAGCATATCTAACTATACCAACGGTAGTTTCCATCTCATCAAAGCCTCTAATTGCTGCTTCAGCTCCATCTGCTGCTATTTGAACTGGATTATCTTTAACATTAGTTACATGACATTGATTTGCTGGCGTTCTTCTCGCCCTCATCTTTTGAAGGGCCATCATCATTTCCACTACATTTAGGTTATCAACAACTTCTACTATCTTAGCTGGAGTTAAAGCTGTAGTAATTTCTACTAACTTTTCTCTGGCTACATTTATGTCCACTAACATTCTAGCTATTTCCATGGAAGGGATACTCATAGCTTTTTCAACATTTTCTATATTTAGTGCATAATCAGCAATAAATACATCTATAAAATCAAAGTCCTCTCTTCTTTTACCATCCATTTCAACTATTAAACCATTTTCTATTTTTATACTTGGTTTAGGATCTTTAGGACTTCCTACAGCAATAAGCCCTACCTCTGCCCAATCCTTAACAAACCCATCTTTATTAACTTCTTTATTTTTTAAAATTTCAAATCTCTTAGATTTTTTCATTCCTCACACCATCCCTATAATTAAATGTATGGAGTAGTTGTTGACTTAGGTTTTTGCCCCATAGCTTTAAGTATGACTAATCCTTTATCCCTTGCAGCCATTACAGATTGTCTAACTGCTCCTGAATCCCCTGTTATAGCAAGTATAACTTCATTTGAATGAGCCGTTCCTGCATTAGGACTTGAATAAGCAACAGCTTCAACGTTTGCAGTTTTTAGAGCGGTGTCTGCCATAACTACACCAATAGCCGCTGGAGCGCCAACTATAAGTCCAAATGCCTTTCCTATAGGTGCTCCAAAAGCCTTATTTACTGCATAACTTGCTCTGGCGGTATACTGAAGCTCTAGGTGTCCTGCATCACATCCATAAACATCACCAAAGGTTCTATCCAATTCTCTTAAAGCTACCTCTACAGCTCTTCTTGCATCTGAAACATCTTCTGATGCTAAAATTATTAATGATCCATGTCCCGCTCCACCTTTAGTATCTCTTGCAAGCTCAACTGCTACAACTTCTGTGTTAGTTGCCTTAACAGCTTCATCTGCCGCCATTATATGAGGTCCAGCTCCTGTTCTTGAACCTAAAATACCAATGGATCTATATTTCTTATCTAATCCTATTTTTTCATGAAGGGCTGTGTCTACATTAGCTATTACTAGTCCTACTGTATCTCCAATAGCACATCCTATATATTCTGTAATGCTTGATGAACCTATTAGATTTTCCACCTTTTCTTCCTCCTCTTTTATTTCTAAATCAAGAATTTTTTTATCTTTCATTTCTATTTGCTTTTTTACTTCCTCTAAAACTTTTTGAACAATATCCTTATTCATACTCTATCTACCTTTTATTCTTGATTAGATTTAGGTAGAATTTTTTCAACATCTGTGTGAGGTCTTGGTATTACGTGTACAGATATTAGCTCTCCAACTCTTTGTGCTGAAGTAGCTCCTGCATCTGTAGCAGCTTTAACTGCCCCTACATCCCCTCTAACCATTACAGTCACTAAGCCTGCTCCAACCTTTTCATACCCAATCAAACTAACATTTGCAGCCTTAACCATAGCATCTGCAGCTTCAATTGCTGATACCAATCCTTTAGTTTCTATCATTCCTAAGGCTTCTTGTCCCATATAGACACCTCCAAATTTATTTTCTAATTAAAATATATACCATTTTATACTATTTAAACTTAATTATATTGATATGTTTTTATAGTATATTGACATACTTAATTTGTACTTTATTTACTTTTATTTGTATTTTATTGACATTAAAATAATTTATTGGAATTAGATTAAAGGATTTTTACTTCAAAATATAGAATAAATAGCTGTTGTAGGGGGGATATAATGGCAATATTCAATAATTATAAATTTAATGAAATTATTGACATAGACTTTTTGCAAAATATACAAGATAAGTTTGCTAATATAGTTGGGCTATCTACCATTACCGTAGATGAAAGTGGTAACCCTGTGGCTAACTCAAGTAAATTTTCTAAATTTTGCACTTTAATCAGAAGTAGTGATGAGGGAAAAAGAAGATGCACATTATGTGATGCTAAGGGTGGGTTCGATGCCATGCGTCAAGGTAAACCTATAATTTATTTTTGCCACGCAGGATTAACTGATTTAGCTGCACCTATTATTGTAGATAACAACTACATAGGATGTATGTTATGCGGTCAAGTTATTGTTGAAGAGTTTGATAATAAAAAAAAGATGAATTTAAATAAATTATCAAAAGAGCTAAATCTCCCAAAAGCTAAATTAGAAGATGCGCTTAAAGAAGTTAATGTGTGGAAACATAAAGATATTACAGAATCTGCAGATTTTCTGTTTCTATTCTCTAACTTCATTGCCAAAATTGGAATATCTAATATTATCAATAATAAGCTTTTAAAAGAAACTCAAGAAAAAGCAAGATTAGAAAAACTACTTAAGAATACCAAGATAAAAGCACTTCAATCTCAAATTAATCCTCACTTTTTATTCAATACTTTAAATACAGTTGGTAGAATGGCACTTATTGAAAATGCCCCTAAAACGGAATCTCTTATTTATGCCCTTTCCGATTTACTTAGATATAGCATAAAAAACTCTCAACATTTAGTTACTATTGATACTGAAATTAAAAATATAGAAAAATACCTTTATATACAGCATCAGCGATTTGGAGATAGAATTTCATATGAAATTAATATTGACGAAAGAATATGTAATTGTAAAATACCTGTTATGACTTTACAGCCTTTAGTTGAAAACTCCATAATACATGGTTTAGAATCTAAAAAAGAAGGAGGAAAAGTTATAATTAATGGAGAAATTTTTTATGATAAATATATTTTATTAGAAATAATAGATAACGGCTTAGGAATGGATGAAGTTAAACTTAAAATGATAAATTTCTACAATAATGAAAACACCTCTCTTGAGCTAGGTATACAAAATGTCAAAGATAGACTATTACATTATTTTGCACATGAATGCAGCTTTTTTGTGGAAAGTACTCTAGGTTCCGGTACTAAAGTTACAATGAAAATACCTCATTATTTTTCTGGAGAAATGTCATGTATAAATTATTAATTGCTGAAGATGAAGTTTTAGAGCGTAAGGCTCTAAATTTTATCATAAGAAATAATTTTTCTAATGTAAAAATTATAGGAGAGGCAAAGGATGGCGAGGAAGCCCTTAGTATTGCTAAAAGTGCTGAGCCTCATATTATTATAATGGATATTAAAATGCCTGTGATGAATGGTCTCCAATGCCAACAAATCATATATGATCTACTACCAGATACTAAGACTATAATATTAACAGCTTATGATAATTTTAAATTTGCGCAATTTGCTATAAAAGCAAATGTTTTTGACTATTTACTAAAGCCTGCTAAACCCCAAGATTTAATCCAGTCTATAAATAATGCAATTTCTCAAATAAATAGGAATAAAATAGCCTTTAAAAATGAATTACTAGATATAGAATGTGATATTATAGAGAAGGCTATTCAATTTATTAATGATAATTATAGTAAAGAAATAACTTTAGAAGATATATCTTCCCATGTTCACTTGAATCCTCAATATTTTAGTAGATTTTTCAAATCTAAAGCAAATATTAATTTTGTTGATTATTTATCTAAGGTAAGAATAGAAAAATCTAAAGCTCAACTAATTGATTCTGATAAAAACATTGGTTATATAGCATTGAATGTGGGGTTTACAGATTCCGCATATTTTAGTAAGGTTTTTAAGAAAATTACTGGAGTTTCTCCCTATAAATTTAGAAAAGATAATAAATTGTAATATATGTATATATTTGAGAAGTAAAGAAAAGAGGTTTATCATGAAAGTATTTTATTATTATTTATTAATTATTAATCTATACGGATTTATAATAATGTACATAGATAAAAAAAAATCTATAAAGGGTAAGTGGAGAATATCTGAAAAGAATTTATTTTTAACTGCTCTAGCTTTTGGCAGTATAGGTATTTTTCTAGGTATGCAATTATTTCGTCATAAGACAAAACATAAAAGTTTCACCCTTGGAATTCCTTGTATATTTATACTTCAAATGGTATCCATGGTATATGCAAAAAATATATTATTTTAAAGTAAAAATACAATTAGCCATATTTTGGCTAATTGTATTTTTTAAATTTCCATTTTATTTACTCTCACACCTTCTATATCCATCAAGTCTTTTTCTAATATTTCTATATCTTTATCCTCTCCACAGAGCTGCAATAATACTATTCCCTTATGAGAACAAGTATCCGTTGAAGTTTCATGTAATCCTAATCTAGTTTTAATGATACAGCCATGTCTTGTAAGTATGTCTTGAACTTTTACTGCATGAAGATTTCTTGGTTCAATAGAAACTCCCATTATTATTGTTTTATCCATATAATCACTCCTCAATTATAATTATAACTAACCATATTATGGTTAGTTAGTTAATTATATATTCACTTTATAATTTTAATGTGTTAAAATCTACTTTAAGAATTATATGTTTTAAAATGAGGAGGATTAATTATGAAAGCTATTGTAACAGTTATCGGGAAAGATATTGTTGGTATCATTGCAGGAGTTAGTAATGAACTAAGCAAAAAAAATGTAAATATATTGGATATTAGTCAAACAATAATTCAAGAATATTTTACTATGATTATGCTTATCGACATTGAAAAATCTAACATAAGCTTTAAAGAACTAAAAGATTCCTTAAAAACTAAAGGAGAAGAATTAGGAGTATCTATTAGAATTCAACACGAAGATGTATTTAATTCCATGCACAGAATATAAAGGGGGACTTTTCATGCTAAACTCATATGATATATTTGAAACTATTAGAATGATAGAAAAAGAAAAATTAGATATAAGAACAATTACCATGGGAATTTCTCTGCTTGACTGCATAGACTCAAGCGGTGAAAAATCCAGAAAAAAAATATATGATAAAATATGCAAAAACGCTGAACACTTAGTAAAAGTTGGTGAAGAAATTGAGGAAGAATACGGTATTCCAATTATTCATAAAAGAATTTCTGTAACCCCTATTTCATTGATAGCGGGAGCATCTGATGATATTGATTATGTGGAATATGCTAAAATTTTAGATAAGGCTGCCTCTACAGTGGGAGTTAATTTCATAGGAGGATTTTCAGCCCTAGTACAAAAGGGATATAATAAGGGAGATAAAATACTTATAGAATCTATACCTGAAGCGCTATCTTCTACAAACCTAGTATGTTCTTCCGTAAACATAGGTTGCACAAAATCAGGAATCAACATGGATGCTGTCCGTCAAATGGGTGGAATAATTAAAAAAACCGCTGAACTTACAAAGGATAACTTTGGCATTGGAAGTGCAAAATTAGTAGTTTTCGCTAATGCTGTAGAGGATAATCCTTTTATGGCAGGAGCATTCCATGGAGTTGGAGAAGGAGATTGTGTAATCAATGTGGGTGTTAGTGGTCCTGGAGTTGTTAAATCTGCTCTTGAAAATATACAAGGTGAACCTTTTGACATTGTGGCAGAAACCATAAAGAAAACTTCTTTTAAAATAACTAGAATGGGACAATTAGTTGCTCGTGAAGCATCAAGACGACTTGGAGTACCTTTTGGAATTGTAGATTTATCTTTGGCTCCTACCCCTTCTGTTGGAGATAGTGTAGCACATATTCTAGAAGAGATGGGCATTGAAAGTTGTGGAGCTCCTGGTACTACAGCTGCCCTAGCATTATTAAATGATGCTGTGAAAAAAGGTGGAGTTATGGCTTGTAACCATGTAGGAGGGTTAAGTGGCGCTTTCATACCTGTAAGTGAAGATATTGGAATGATAAATGCCGTTAATAATAAATCCCTTTCACTAGAAAAACTAGAAGCTATGACTTGTGTATGTTCTGTTGGTTTAGATATGATCGCCATACCTGGTGACACTCCAGCTGAGACTATTTCTGCAATAATAGCAGATGAAGCAGCTATCGGAGTAATTAATAATAAAACCACAGCAGTTAGAATAATACCTGTACCTGGTAAAACCATCGGAGAGGAAGTTGAATTTGGAGGATTGCTTGGAAGAGCACCTATAATGGAGGTTAGCAAATTCTCTAGTAAATCCTTTATCCATAGAGGTGGAAGAATACCTGCACCTATACATAGCTTTAAAAACTAAGACTTTAAGACTATTGGTAGATTTTTCATTGCCAATAGTCTTTTTATTTTTCAAAAGCTGTTGCCAAGCTTATATTTATACATTATAATGGGTTCTGTTGCATAAATATTAATAAATTTTAAGAGGAGAAATGTGCGGAATGGAAAAAAATTTAAATTATTCATTAAAGAATTTACTCCAATTTTTAATACCATCTATTATTGGCGTTTTTCTTTTTATGACTCCAATATCATATAAGGGAGAAGTAACTATTCCCATTGCTATATTTTCAAAATTAGTTCAAACTGGACTGGAGTCAATTTTACCTGGACTTATGACTATTATAATTATTATTACTTCTTTAGGAACAATTTGGACTAAAGTATTAAAGCCAAAAGCTGTAATTGAAAATAAATTTTTTAATACATTGTTCAACGTGAGCAATTTCTGGTTTTTTGTTAGAATATTAGGTGCTATATTCGTTACATGCACTTACTTTAAGATAGGTCCTGAATGGATTTGGTCAGAAAATACTGGTGGATTGTTGCTATTTAGCTTACTACCTATTTTATTTTCTGTGTTCCTATTTGCTGGAATGCTTTTACCTTTACTATTAGACTATGGTTTATTAGAGTTTTTCGGTGTTTTGTTAACTAAAGTAATGCGTCCTGTATTTACATTACCTGGTCGTGCTTCTATAGATTGCATAGCCTCTTGGTTGGGAGATGGAACTATTGGGGTATTGCTTACAAGTAAACAATATGAAGATGGTTATTACACAAAGAGAGAAGCTGCTGTTATTGGAACAACTTTCTCTGCTGTTTCTATAACTTTTAGTTTAGTAGTAATATCTCAAATTGGACTTTCTCATATGTTTGTTCCTTTTTATTTGACCGTTACTTTTGCTGGTATTGTGGTTGCTATAATAGCACCGCGTATACCTCCGCTTTCAAGAAAATCAGATACTTATATAAATAATAGTACAAAAGATGACAGAGAAACTATTCCTGAAAATTTTACCACCCTTCAATGGGGATTAAATAAGGCAATAGATAAGGCAAGTAATGGCCTAGGATTAGGTGAGTTTTTTATAGCAGGTTCTAAAAATATCCTTGATATGCTTTTAGGAGTAACTCCTATAGTTATGGCAATGGGTACAACTGCGTTAATTCTTGCTGAGTATACACCAATTTTCCAATGGTTAGGAACTCCTTTTATACCATTATTAAAATTACTTGGAGTGCCAGAAGCAGCACAGGCCTCTCAAACTTTAGTAGTTGGCTTTGCAGATATGTTTCTACCATCAGTTATTGGGGCTACAATTAAAAGTGAGATGACTCGCTTTATAATTGCCTGTGTATCCGTTACCCAATTAATTTATATGTCTGAAGTTGGAGGATTGCTTTTAGGTTCAAAAATACCTGTATCTATAAAAGATTTAATTATAATATTTTTACAAAGGACCTTAATAACCCTACCTATTATTTCACTTATCGCTCATATGCTGTTTTAAATAAAAAAGAGGCTTGTATTTACAAGTCTCTTTTATTAAATCCTAATTCTTTTTAGGAGCTAAAATCATAATCATATTATTGCCTTCTAATTTTGCTGGCTTTTCAACCGTTCCTATATCACCTATTTTCTCAACAAATGTCTTGAAGACCTCATTCCCTACGCTAGTATAATTGTTTTGTCTTCCTCTGAATCTAATAGAAACCTTAACCTTATTATCCGCAGCTAAAAATTTCTTTGCATTGTTAGCCTTTACATCAATATCATGCTCTTCTATTGTAGCACTCAATTTTACTTCTTTAATCTTAATAACCTTTTGATTTTTTTTACTTTCTTTTTGCTTTTTAGCTTGCTCATAAAGAAACTTATTGTAATCCATTATCCTACATACAGGTGGATTAGCATTAGGGGAAATCATTACTAAATCTAAATCTTTTTCTCTGGCTAAATCCAAAGCTTCATTAGTACTAATAATACGGCTTTCTTCATCACCAACTAGTCTAATTTCCTTTTCTTTTATGCCCTCGTTTAAATTAAAATTATTAATAATACAGCACCTCCAAAATTAATTAAATTTATATATTAAGCATATATTTTATTTTATATGCTTTATTATTTAACATACTTTAATATCTATAAATATATTATCTATTAATATCAAAGCTGTCAATAAGGACCAATAGCTGTTATTTTATCCTACTATTATAACTATACCATATTAAATTAAAAATTACTTGATTATTTAAAATAAAATAGGTTTTATTTTAAATAATTAAATTTAATGTATAATATATTATAGTACATTAAATCGCCTTAGTCTAAGTTTTAATAGAAAATTATAATAAAGGGGGACTTTACATGATTTCTTACTCAACTTTTTTAGGTTTTATGCTGGCAACCTTTTTACTAAATATTACTCCTGGCCCAGACATGATATACGTTTCTACTAGAAGCATACAACAAGGGACAAAAACAGGTATTATTTCCTCTTTTGGAATAGCTACAGGACAAGTAGTTCATATAATAGCAGCAGCATTAGGAATGTCAGCAATATTAGCAAAATCTACATTAGCTTTTAATATATTAAAATATACTGGTGCTGCTTATCTAGTGTACTTAGGAGTTACTACTTTTATGAAAAATTCTAAGGAAAAAGAAGTTGATCATGTAATTTCATTAAAAAATGATAGCCTTTTTAAAATTTTCTTTCAAGGTGTACTAACTAGTGTTTTTAATCCAAAGGTAGCCATATTCTTTCTATCCTTTCTACCTCAGTTTATTAACGGGAATGCAGGGAATACTGTTGTACAAATATTAATCCTTGGAGTTTATTTTATTTTTTCATCAACAACAGTGAGCATTATAATTAGTATAATAACTGGTAAAACTGGTTCTTTACTTAAAGGAACTTCTAAATCAAAGCTTTGGTTAGAAAGAACTACAGGCACTGTATTTTTGCTTTTAGGATTAAAATTAGCTTTATCTACACAAAAATAATGTATTTATAAAAGAGTTAAAGGAGAATATTGCTTTATGAACATTCAAATTTTCAGTACCAAAAAATGTTTTGATACACAAAAGGCAGAAAGATATTTTAAAGAACGAAGAATTAAATACCAATTTATTGATTTAAATAAAAAAGTCTTAAGCAAAAGAGAGCTAGAAAGCGTTAAATCTGCTGTAGGTTTAATAAATTTATTTGATAAAAATTCCAAAGAATATGAAAAATTAAATTTACAGAATATAAGAAACAATAGTGTTAAAGAGGAACTGCTTTTAAATAATCCTAAACTCTATAAGACTCCCATAGTTCGCAATGGTAAACAAGCTACCGTAGGCTATGAACCTGATATATGGAAATCTTGGGAGTAGATATTACAAACTTAAAAAAGGATAAACCTAAAAAAGGGTATAATATATTAAAATAATTATACCCCTTCTTTACACAGTTTTTTTCTTCTTTCTGTTTAATTTAAATTTTTTCTTATCTTCATACATCTTCATATCTGCACAGTTTAAAAAATTATTTACACTGTTGAAGTTGTTCTTATAAAAAGTTTCTATACCATGACTTATGCTTAATGTATATCCATTTTCTTCATTGAATTTAATTATACTTTTCTTAATTCTTAACCATATTTTTTCTGCTTCCTCATATCTAGTATTTATGAAAATTAATAAAAACTCATCTCCTCCTAACCTTATAAATACATCTTTCTCGCGTATTTGATTTTTTATTATCGCAACTGCAGTTTTAATATAATTATCTCCTTGTGCATGACCAAATGTATCATTTATATGCTTAAGTTCATCTAAATCTAAAAAACATATACTTAAAGGGATTTCCATATATTTTGCAACTTTAAAATTATCTTTTAAAATCTGCATTCCTGCACTTCTATTATATATTGCTGTCAATTCATCTATTGTAGCTTTGCTAGCAAGTTTTTTCTCCTTAGATATTCGCTTTATTATATCACTGTCTATTTTTTCTGCCATCATATTAAAAGTATCTGTTAACTCTCCAAATTCATTATCTAGATCAAGGGTTATTCTTGCACTATAATTACCTGAAGCAATCTTTATAGCACCATCTCTAAGGATATATAAAGGATTTAAGAATGTTTTTGCCGTAAGCTTAGAATAAAAATATATACTTAATACAGATATAATAATATAAAATAAAGCTGCAATGCTAATTATATATAGCGTGTCTATATCAGAAATGCCGTTAATTAATTTATTATAACTATCCATAGGTAGAGCTTTCACTAAAAAGAAAGCTTTCCTATCATTATATTCAATCATATATTTATATTTATATTTATTATGCTCTATTTCATTGTCCTCTGATATAAGGCTAAAAAACTCATTCTTGTTATAATTTTTTCTATACTTTTCAACATTACCCTTTCTATATATTACATTTAAGTCATTATCTAATATTTCTATAAATCCACCAAGCTTTATAATATCAGAAGCATCTATCTTTCTATAATCATCCTCCATTATTTGAAGGGTTTTATTCAAATTATTAACCGTCCTATCACTATCATTTTTGATAAAAAATAGAATCATAGCAAAACAAATAATGAAAGTAATTGTGGTGAGACAGTATAATACCAAATAATTTTTAAGAAGTAATTTGGAAATTTTTCCTTTTCTTTTCATTAATATACCTCAATACACCCCTTTTAAATTTAATTCAAAATTTTTTTAAAGTAAAATATCTCATGTAAAATATTTATCGTAATTTGTCTAATTAACTTGATATCATAAATTATTCCAAAAATTATATTAATATGATTTATAACCATATTAATGATATAATGGTATGATGCATCATTTCTATGTTATTACATAGATTGATTATATATAATTATACGTTAATAAATAAATTTATCGGGGAGGGTTCTATAAAATTGAGAAAAAATATTAAAAGACTAGCTTTGATTATGGCAATACTAATCACATCCTTATCACTAATTGCTTGTTCTGCCCAGCCTAGTGATACCATGAATTCTTTTTTAGAAAACTTTAAAAAGCAAGATTTTAAAACTGCTATGACCTTCGTTAAAACGGATGTGCCTTCTGAAGATCTAGAGCTTGAAAATGAAGAACAGAAAAAAATAATGGAAGCAGTATTAACAAAACTAGAGTATGAAATATTATCAACTGAAGTTAAGGGAGATAAAGCCACAGCTAAAGTTAAAATTACTTCCTGTAATTTACCAAAAATATTAACAAATACTCTTGCTGAATTATTGCCTACTTTATTTGCATCAGCCTTTTCACAAGAAAATATTGATGATGCAAAAGCAGAAGCAATGATGATGGAGCATTTCCTTAAAGCCATAAATGATCCTAATGCTCCTACAACTGTGTCAGAAATGGATGTTGAATTAGTAAAAGAAAATAACAAATGGGTAATACTTGTTTCTGAGCCTTTATTCAATGCACTGACAGGAAACTTCAATAAGATGTCCGAAGTATTGAACTTTTAAAGATTTTTAGAGATTTTTATTAGTACTAAATCTCATTTATAAACTATTAATTAAATTAAAGATATAGCAATGTTCATTAAAACATACTATATCTTTATTATTTATTCTATAGAGACTCCCTTCTCTCCTTCCAGTCAGGCATTAATCCTTCTAAAAGATTATAAAAGTTTTTACTATGATCAAAGTGGACAAAATGTACTAGCTCATGTAAAACTACATAATCAATAACTTCTCTTGGGTATTTTATAAGTTCCATGTTTAATGTAATGGAGTTTTTATTTTTAATACAACTTCCCCATCTAGTTTTCATTTTTCTAATCTTAAAAGTAGGAGCTTTTATGTTATATTCCTTTAATAAAGGCAACATTCGTTTAATTGATTGATGAAATTCTAGTCTTGCCTTTTCTCTAATCCATTTATCTATTTTATCCTCTCCTATACTTATATCCTCCAGCTTATAAATTTCTCCTAATATTTGTATCTTTCCTTTTTCTACTCTTCTCTTATCTTCTATTTCTCTAAATTTCTCAATACTTTTAATTATCCATTCTTCTTTGCTAGAAACAAATTTATTTATATATTCTACTGGAACTTTTGGATTTGCCGAGACTACCACAGAACCATCTCTTTTTACTCTTAAATTTATATTTTTTACTTTTTTTCTATTTAAAGTGTATTCTATCATTACTATATCTCCTGTATTCAATATTAATAAAAGTTATACATATATTTTACAACATAACTTTTATATTTGTTTAATATTTTATATATAGATTGAAATAAATATAAAATATTATATAATATATTATACAAACAGTATTTTATAGTAATTTTATATAAAAATTTATACATACAATAAAATATATAATAATTTTTATTTGGAGTTGATTAAAATGGGTACAATGAACAAAGATTTAGCAAAGTTTATTCCTGTAGCAAATCTTATTGCTAGAACCTTCGGACAAAATTGCGAAGTTGTCATACATGACTTATCAACCCCTCAAAGTTCTGTTGTTTATACGATAAACAATAACGTAACAGGGCGCCAAATAGGTCAAGGTTTTGATCACTTAGTAAAAAAAGTTTTGCTATCAAAAAAATTTATGGATGACTGTGCAGTAAATTATATGACTACCACTGCAGATGGTAAAAAGGTAAAGTCCTCTACTGCCTTGATAAGGGATATGAAAGGAAAAGTTATCGGTGCCCTCTGCGTTAATTATGGACTAGATGTATTCATAAATTTCAAGGAAACGATTGCAGATTTTTTATATGTAGAAGAAGAAGTTATAACAGAAGAAGTAGAACCCTTTCCAAATGTAGCTCAAATAGTGGAAGATCTCATTGATAAAATCATAGAAACAGATAGCATTGATGATATGAAACGTAAAGATAAAATAGAGCTTATAAAGTTTATGGATAAGAAAGGAATTTTTCTAATGAAGGGAGCCATAGACAGAGTCGCGGAAAAGCTAGGTATTTCTAGAGTAACTGTATATAGTTACCTAGATATCATAAAAAAAGAGGAGGAGCAATAATGAAAATTATTAGTACACAAAACGCCTTAAAACCAGGTGGCCATTACTCTCAGGCTATTGCCCACGACAATTTATTGTTTATTTCAGGTCAGCTATCTATAGACCCTAACACTGGTGAGAAAAAGTTCGGCTCAATAGAAGAAGAAACACTGCAAACTTTAAAAAACATGGAGTTAATACTAAATGAAGCTGGCACTTGCAAAGAAAAGGTGTTAAAAGTAACACTTTATATACCTGATATTCAATTATGGGATAGGGTTAATAAAGTATATAAAGAATTCTTTGGAGATCATAAGCCAGCTCGTAGTGTTGTACCTACAAAAGATCTTCATTATGGTTTTAAAATAGAAATTGAAGCTATTGCAGCTATGAATTAATTATTATGGGGGATGATATTATGTCAACAAATTATATTTGTAGCAAATGTGAAAAAAAGCACACTCCTGAAAGCTTAGTTTTCAAATGTGATTGCGGGGGAATGCTAGATTTAGAAGAGTTTTCTATAGACTTTTCTGAAAAAAGCATAAATAAGGAAGAATGGAGCTTATTTAGATACATAAAAGCTCTACCATTTTCTAGTGAATTTACTCTTTGGAAAGATATATCTATGGGAGAAGGTATGACACCTATAGTTCCATTGGATAAAGAAAATCCAAATCTTCTAGTTAAACTTGATTATCTAATGCCTACCATGTCCTTTAAAGATAGAGGTGCTGCTGTCTTGATAGCAAAGGCTAAGGAGCTTGGCGTAAAGAAAGTAATACAGGATAGTAGTGGGAATGCTGGCACATCAGTGGCCGCCTATGCTAATCGCGCAGGTATTGACTGCGATATTTATGTTCCTGAAAATACCTCTCCAAAAAAGATAAAACAAATAGCTTCTCATGGAGCCAAAGTTCATGTAGTCCCTGGTAATAGAGAAGATACTGGGAGAGCGGCTTTATCTGCTGTTGAAAGAGGAGAAGGTTTTTATGCAAGTCATGTGTACAATCCTTTCTTTTATCAAGGCACTAAAACCTATGCCTATGAAATATATGAACAGTTAAAGGGAGAGATTCCAGAAGCATTGATAATTCCTGTAGGAAACGGCACTTTAGTTTTGGGAGCGTATTATGGCTTTAAAGATCTATTAAAACTTGGACTTATAGAAAAGCTTCCAAAGATAATTGCAGTTCAATCTCAATACTGTGCACCAATATATGAAGCTTTCGTGGAAAATAAGAATTATACAATAGAAGTAAAAAATACTGGAACATTGGCAGAAGGTATTGCCATAGCTGATCCTAAAAGAGGAGGTCAAATACTTGAAGCAATAAGGGATACTAGTGGAGAAATAATTTTAGCTCCTGAGGATGATATATTAAAAACAAGAGACGACTTAGCTCTAAAAGGTTTTTACATTGAACCTACTACCGCTTCTACCTTTGCAGGTTATTTCAAATATGTAAGGGAGACAGGATTTAATCCTAGCGGAAAAGTTATTATTCCCCTTTGCGGTTCTGGCCTTAAATCAGAACTCTAACCATTTAAAAATAAATATCCCATGCTATGTATTCTAATAAAAAATAGCCCCTCTATTTCCATAAGAGGGACTATTTTTTCTATTTTTGTGAGGTTATCTTATATTGGATATATTTTCCCCTATAACCTATATTACGAATATATTTTCAAATCGTACTAACAATTAAGAAAGATCTATTTTACTTATCTAATCCTAAGTATTCATCATAAGACATTCTCTTGTCTATTATCTTTCCTTCTGGAGTTATCTCAATTATTCTATTTGCAACGGTTTGAACAAACTGATGGTCATGGGAAGTAAATAATATTGTACCATCAAAATTTATAAGACCATTATTTACCGCAGTTATTGACTCTAGATCAAGATGGTTTGTAGGTTCATCTAATATAAGCACATTAGCACCACTTAACATCATTCTAGATAACATACATCTAACCTTTTCTCCCCCTGATAACACCTTAGCACTCTTTAGGGCTTCCTCCCCTGAGAAAAGCATTCTTCCCAAGAATCCTCTTATGAAAGTTTCACTTTTTTCTTCTGAGAATTGACGAAGCCAATCAACTAAATTTAAATCCACACCTTCAAAATATTCATTATTATCTTTAGGGAAATATGATTGAGTTGTGGTTATTCCCCATTTGTACTCTCCACTGTCCCCTTCAATTTCTCCAGTAATGATTTGAAATAATGCAGTTTTAGCTATTTCATTAGTTCCAACGAAGGCTATTTTATCACCTTTATTCACCATGAAGCTTACATTATCCAATACCTTTACTCCATCTATAGTTTTGCTTAATCCCTCTACGTTTAAAAGGTCATTTCCTGCTTCTCTTTCTGACTTAAAGCCAACAAAAGGATATCTTCTTGATGAAGGTCTTATATCTTCTAAGTCTATTTTATCAAGCATTTTCTTACGTGAAGTGGCCTGCTTTGATTTAGATGCATTAGCACTAAATCTTGCAATAAACTCTTGAAGTTGTTTAACTTTTTCTTCCTTTTTCTTATTTTGATCCTTTGCCATTTGAAGAGCTAGTTGGCTTGATTCATACCAAAAATCGTAGTTACCAACATAAAGCTGGATCTTTCCAAAATCTAAATCAGCAATGTGGGTACAAACTTTATTTAAAAAGTGTCTATCATGGGATACCACTATTACTGTATTCTCAAAGTCCATAAGAAAATTTTCAAGCCATTGTATTGATTTTAAATCTAGATGGTTTGTAGGTTCGTCTAATAGTAAGGTATCAGGCTTACCAAACAATGCTTGAGCTAAAAGTACTCTTACTTTTTGACTTCCATCTAGTTCTTTCATAAGTTTATAGTGGCTTTCAACTTCTATTCCAAGTCCCATAAGGAGAGTTGCAGCTTCAGCCTCAGCTTCCCATCCATCTAGTTCTGCAAACTCACCTTCTAATTCTGCAGCTCTTATTCCGTCTTCATCAGTAAAGTTTTCCTTTGCATAAATAGCATCTTTTTCCTTCATTATAGAATAAAGTCTTTCATGCCCCATTATTACAGTTTCTAAAACTCCATGCTCATCGAATTCAAAATGATCTTGCTTTAAAACTGCAAGTCTTTCACCTGAACCCATTGAAACCTCACCTTTATTTCCTTCAACTTCACCGGATAATATCTTTAAAAATGTAGATTTTCCAGCTCCATTGGCTCCAATTAGGCCATAACAATTTCCGTTTGTAAATTTAACGTTGACATCCTCAAATAATACACGTCCGCCATATCTTAGGCTTACATCACTTACTGCTATCATTCTTTATATACTCCTCCATAATCTTATATGTTAATTTCTATAATTATCGACACATACTGCGATATTATACCATAATCCCGTTATATAATCCATATGAAAGAATAAAAACCTTGCAATGATACAAGCATTACAAGGTTTAACTAATATTTATATTTGCATTTTCAATTTATTTTTTCATAATTGGAAAGTATACTTCTGTAACATATTCACTAGAATTACATTTTGTTTCTGGGCCTTTAACATATTTATCAAAGGGAGCTCCTATTATTCTATAATCATTTTGCTTAATCCAGTCCATAAGAGCAGCATATGCTTCTCCAATTTCTTCATAAGGACCTATAAATGTAGTATATACATGTAATCCCCCTTTAAAAGTTTTTGTGGACAGCTCTTCACTTTTAAATTCCCTATCTACAGAAACGCAAACTTCTAAATCTGTCATGTCATGATCAAAGTCTTCATCATAGTACATAGTCATAACATTTCCTGTTGGATTAAGGCCATTTTTATAAACCTTCTCAAATAATTTATTTATTAAATCGCCAATTTCATTTACAGCGATTCTATCCCTTATACTCAATATATTAAATTCTTCTAATTGACAAATAGAAATATTAAAACTTCTTTTAATACTCATTATATCATCACCCTTCATAATCTTTCTTTCTATTTCTTTTAGTTCAAATAAAATGCTGCTATTTAACTTAATCTCAATTTTAATTTCCTCTATACGCTTTTTTATTAATTTATTTAGTTCTTCTTCATTCCTATCTTTCTCATTTTCAATAACTTTTTTTATTTCCTCCAATGAAAAACCAAATCTCTTTAATTTATTAATGGTCAAAATATCCTTTATTTGACTTTTCCCATAAAATCTATATTGATTTTCCGGGTTTACGTAGTTTGGTTTAATCAAACCTATTTTATCGTAGTGTCTTAACATTTTAGTTGTTACTTTCCCTATTTTAGAGAATTCACCAATTGTGTACATTATATCCTCCTATATATTTCCTCTTCGAAGTGGTTAATTATATTTTAAACTTTACTATAGTGACAAGGTCAATAGTAATATAAAAAATTTTTAATATATTGTATATTAAAAATTCCTCCTATATTTTAAATATAAGAGGAACCCTTTATTTTAAATGATAAATTTATTTAGTTTATTACCCTATTCCATTGTATATAATACCGAAAATCAATACTAATATAGATGCAATAGGCAATACAAATTTAGCTAAAGGTTGAAACCATTTTCCTAGAGGTTTTTCTGCTCCAAGATTTATATCCTTTAAAGCGTTGTCCATTCCATATACCCAAAAGAATGTAATTGCCGCTACTAATGCACCTATTGGTGCTAAGTATATAGTTACAAAGTCAGACCACATTCCAAACCTATCCATACTCAAATCTAGCTGTATACCTATTATAAAAGCAATTAAAGTTATAATAATTGAGCTCTTTAATCTATTTGCTTTAAATATACTCATAAAGGCTTCTGAAGTGGCCTCTAACATATTGATTATAGATGATACGGATGCAAAAATAACACTCAAGAAAAATAATATACCAAAATAATATCCAAAGGGCATTGATTTAAAAATATAAGGCATAGTTATAAAAAGTAATGAGGGTCCTGCCTCAGGATTTAATCCAAAAGCAAAAGCCGCTGGTATTACTATAAAAGCCGCAAGTAAAGCTGATAAAGTATCAAATATAGCTACTTGCATACTTGCCTTCGGTATGTTTACGTCTTCCTTCAAATAACTTCCGTATACTACCATACCTGCTCCATTTAACGATACTGAAAAGAATGCTTGTCCAAGAGCCATTACCCAAGTAATTGGTTTTAATAAATATTCCCATCTTGGTATTAAAAGATATTTAACTCCTTCTATAGCATTTGGTAGTGTACTTACTCTAATAACAAGAACAGTAAAAATAATAAATAGGGCTGGCATCATGATTTTATTCATTCTCTCAATACCTTTTATTACTCCAAAAGCAACAATAGCTAATGTGAAAGCCATAGCTATAAAATGCCAAGGAATGCTACTTTTAGTTCCTGCAAAATTCGCAAAAAAACTTCCCATATCTTCTGTAAAAAATTCACCTTTTAGTGAAGCATAAAAATATTTAAACACCCATCCAACAACAACTCCATAAAAAACCAAAGTTCCCGCTACTGCCATAATAGGTATAAAGCTCAACAGCTTACCACCCTTTTTTCCTCTTTCATTAAAAACTTCTTTAATCCCTTGTAGAGAACCACTTTTTCTAGATCTACCAAAGGCAAACTCTCCTACAAGCCCTGTTGATCCTAAAAGAAACACACATATAAAGTAAGGTATTAAAAAGGCTGCTCCTCCATACTGCCCAAGCTTCCATGGAAACATCCATATGTTTCCTAATCCCACTGCTGATCCTAAACAGGACAGCACAAATCCTAGTTTACTTGTAAAACTTTCTCTTTCTACCATACTACTATTCCTCCTAAAATTATCGTGATGTCATGTGCCACCGGAAAATATTTAAGATTTCTACACCAAGTCAGTGGCAAATAATACTTAAAATATAAAAAGGGCCTTCTCAAATCCTATTAAGGACGAGAAAACCCGTGGTACCACCTTACTTTACACATAATTGTGCCTTAAATCGCTATATCGGGCGACTACCGTAATGCTCTCACATTAAGACTCAAGAATGTAATTTGCTAGCCTTTGCAACACATGGTTTCCACCAACCACCATGCTCTCTAAATAACACACAAAACCTGCTACTTTCTTCCTTCATAGTCCAATTATTTTATATATTTATGGATTATATCACATATATATAAAATTGTCACTATAAAATAAAAATTGAGATGAAATTTTTAAGTTTTATAAAATTTCAATATTACAACAACTCCAAAATGCTATGCAATGTTTCTGTAGCCTTCGCTGCAATAAGAACTTCTAAAATTTATTTTATAAAAATCCCTAATGCTGACAAACTCCCTTCGGTCAAACATGTACAGCATCTTAACGGTATTGTTCTAAAATAAATTAAGAATCTCTAGATTTTGCTCAAATGCATAGGGCACATTACATAGCATTTTTGAAGTTTCATATAATCAATATTCCAAAACATATTTGTAAAACATAAAAGAGCTAAGTATGTAGTGAAATAGCGACTTTTTCTGGAGCGGCTTCACTACGTATTTAGCTCTCTATTTCGTACAACAAATTATCTCTGTAGAAACTTACAATTGTGAAAATAACTTGTCATAACTTAACTCTAAAAATATATCTGTAAAAACTTACAGATATGAAAGTATTTTTTTATCTGTCAAACCCATAAATATTTCTTATTTTTTATATTTTATAATTATATTTTTATAAATATTTACTTAAGCCTTTTAAGAAAAAGCGGCAATTTTTCTAATCTATCTATTAACAAAATTATTAAGCTTAATATTTCCTGCAGTAAATAATACTAAAGACATCAAAATTATTATCATAGAATTAGGAAATATAACTCCATTCATTATGCTGTCAAAAGCCCAATATTGAGGAGTAAATTTAGATAAATTATTTATTATCCAAGAGGTTTTATCAGAGTGTAAGCCTAAGCCTACCAGGCTGAAAAAGGTGCTGGTGATGCCCACAAGAGTTATTGTAATGGATGCTACACCTTCATTTTCAAATATTCTCGTTGATAAAACTCCTAGACTTAATGAATATAAGCTTACTAATAATATATTTATCAACACAATGTGTAAATTTTCAAATGAATATCCTATTATAAATTTTTCTGCAAGTACCACCGTTGTATAAATACCTATTTGCAGTAAAAACATAGCTAAATATAAACTTCCGATAATCTCCCATCCCTTATTTGCAGTACTTATTGCTCTAGATAATATTTTTTCTTTTTTAAGCAATATTATTTCTTGGCCTATAGAGCTTGCTGAAAGTATAATAAAATTTATAATCAAGAGTACTGTATAAAATAATTCGTCATCTATTTTATCTTCTTTCTCCATTACTGTAGTAATAGTGCTTTTACTTAATTCTTGCCCCTCTTCTATAACCCCTTCTTTAAGGAAAATTCTATTTTTAATTATTTTGTTTATCTCTTCATTCAATCTTCCTTCTATAACAAAAGTGCCATTGCCTTCTTCTCTTTTATATGCTTCAATAATAGGCTTTTTACCTTCCTTTATTTTCTCTGTAAAATCTTCGGGAATTACGTATACTGCAACAATATCATTGTTTTTTAGAGATTCTAATGCTTTATCTTCATCATTATAGTAAACAGATTTAGTTATATTTAATTCTTCCATTAATATATTTGCATAATTACCTTTATCCTTTATATTAAAGGCTACGTCTACTCCACTTCCATCTGACCCTTTAGCAAAAATAAAATAGGTTCCAGTAATAACTACTAAGGGCATTATGAGCATGACACTTAACATTTTCATATCTTTAACCATTCTTTTTAAATGAATTAATGCTAAAGTTATTATCTTCATTATTCCTCACCCCACTTTAATTTCACTTTTAATAAGCTAACAATATATAGAACAGCAGCACTTGCAGCAAACATAAATATATAAGGATATAAGTCATTTAATGAATTATTTAATAAGTAGTTATTATAGGATTTAATTATCAATCTATTAGGCATAAACTTACCAATAAAGCTCATAAAAGAATTGTTCATCTTATCTATTGGCAAGAATACTCCTCCAAAAAAGCAACTTACAATCACAAGACCATTTAATAGATGAGTAGCAGTTTTTTTACTTTTTATAAATGCAATAACAAGCCCTGCTACAACCGCTTCTAATATACTAGTTAAAGTTAATAAAACCATCAATAAGCCCAATGATCCTTTAAAAGATATATTAAAAACTCTATAAGTCATCACATATATAAAATTCATAATCATAGCAAACATAAAAAAAGTAACTAAATTATAGTTGAAATATTGTACTTTACTCAATGAAGTGGACATTATTCTATTAAAAACACCATTTTCTCTTTCAGTATAATATCCTGCCACCAAAGATATAATAGTGTAAATTATAATAAAACTCATTATAGATACTGAGTAATATTCAAAAGAAGTTAGATTATTTTCCGTCTTTATTATATTGTTTTCTATTACATTTTCTTCGTATAATTCACTAATCTTAGAATTTATATCCTTTAACTTCTCTTCTCCTAACTTATTTTTTATAACCACTCCCTGTTGAATATCTTGGTTATATTTATCTATAAGTATGGTTACTATTTTAAATGAAGATAATTTCTTTTTATCTTTTTGATCAATTTTTATTTCATTTTCTTTTAAATTTAATAAGCTTTCTTCATATCCTAAGGGAATCTTTACATTCATATCACTCTTATCTTCTTCTTCAACTTTAATTATTTTTTTTAATTCCTCTCCTTGTAAAAAATCTATTAACCCCTTTGATGCATTAGAATTGTCTTCATCTACAATACTAATTGTAACTTTGGACATTTCATTTGATATATTAAATACATCCTTTTGGAAATATCCATAGAGACAACTTAGAAAAATTGGAAATACTGCAAAAACAAATAACATCATAGGTAATTCTTTTATAATACCTTTTAGGGTTATCTTAATATACGCCTTTAACTTCATTCATATATCCTCCCTAATCCCTAAGCTTTTTACCAGTTAGTGATAAGAACACTTCTTCTAATGTTGGTTCTTCAAAATTTATTCCCTTTATTTCTACATTAGATTTTTGAAGAAGATTTAATAAATAATTTAATGTAAAATCTTTTTTATCTACAAAAATATTTATTAAGCCATTTTCTTCTCCACATTGTTTTACTCCTGGCAGTTCTTTAAGTTTTAACAATAATTCTCCCTTATACCCTCCTAAATTTAGTTTAATTTTGTCCTTCTCACCAATTAATGCTTTTATCTCTTGAATGCTTCCAGAAGCTATTTCTCTTCCTAAATCCATTATAAAAAGTTTATTGCAAAGATGCTCTACTTCCTCCATGTAGTGAGATATATAAATTATGGTTGTATCATTTTCCCTATTTATTTTTCTTGTAAATTCAAAAATATTATTTCTAGATTGAGGATCTATACCTACTGTAGGTTCATCTAAAATCAATATTTTAGGTCTATGCATAATTGCCGCTGCAATATTTAACCTTCTTTTCATTCCTCCTGAAAACTTTTTAACTTTTTCCTTCCTTTTATCCTTTAATCCTATTACCTCTAAAGCCTCTTCTATCCTTTCTTTTAAGAGCTTTCCATTTAATCCATATAGGGCTCCAAAAAATTCTAGGTTGTCATATGCAGTAACCGTCTCCATCAATGCTAACTCTTGAGGTACTAATCCTATTTGCCCCTTTACTTTTAGAGGTTCCTCCTTTATTGAATGTCCTCCAACAAAAATTTCTCCAGAATTTGCTTTAAGCAAACCTATCATAATATTTATTAAAGTGGTTTTTCCTGCACCATTAGGGCCGATAAATCCATAAACCTCTCCTTTTTCTATATTAAAAGAAATGCTATCTAATATTAATTTATCATCAAACCTTTTTACTACATTTTTTACTTCTATAAGACTCATAAAAAAACCCCCTTAAATTTTCTATCTAATTATATAGTAGAATATTTAAGGGGATTTACATATTGTCCTAAGTAACAATGTTTAGTGACTTTTGTCACTTTGATATTCCATTTTTAAATGCAAATATTGCTATTTGAGTTCTGTCTCTTAAATTAAGTTTTGATAGTATTATGCTTATTTTATTTTTCACAGTTCCCTCTGAAAGATATAACTTTTCTCCTATTTCTTTATTAGAAAAGCCTTTAGCCACTTCTTTAATAATTAAAATTTCACTATCAGTAAGATCATACTCTTCAACTATTTCTTTGCTATTTATTTCTTTTAAGCATGTGTCAGAAATCATTTTAGAAGCTACTTCTGGATGAACTACCACATTGCCTTTTATTGCAGCTTTAATTCCCTCATAAATCAATTCATAGGAACTATCCTTCAAAAGATAGCCTGATGCCCCAAACCTTAAGGCTTCATGGATATATTCTGTATCGTTAAAAGTAGTTAATATTAACACTATAGTTTTAGGGAATTCTTCTTTAATCATTCTAGTCCCCAGTACTCCATCGCATTCAGGCATTCTAATATCCATAAGTACTAACTCTACATCTTTTTCTTTACAAGTCTTTAATGCATGATATCCGTTGCTGCACAGTTCCAGTATTTCTATATCATCATAAGAAGAAAGGATTATCTTTAATCCTTCTCTAATTAATTTTTCATCATCTACAATTATAATCTTAATTTTATTCATATATGCCCTCTCCCTAAATATAACTTAAAATAAAACCACCCTTAGAAGGAAACCTTCTCCGCTCTTACTGTTATAGGATACCTCTCCTCCAATTTCATGAACTCTTTCCCAAATACTTTTAAGACCCATACCTTTTTCTATGTTATCCGCTCCAAGACCATTATCCTGCATAGTCAATATAATATTTTCTGTAGTAAAATTTATAAATATGTTCACTCTACTTGCTTTTCCATGTTTTAAAGAATTTGATAAAAATTCTTGAATTACTCTATAAATTACAAAGGACTGCTCTGAATTTAAAGTCCACTTTTCTTTTGCGTAATTTAATCTTACTTCTACTCCAGTAAACTTTTGAAAATTTTTAATTAATTCTTCGATGGGTAACATACCTTGATTTTCTTTAAATTCTCTAGGTTTTAATGCTCTAACAGCCCCTCTAACTTCTTGAAGACTTCCTTTTGCAAATCCCCCTAGATTACTGGCCATTTCCGAGGCTATTCTCCCATCTTTCAAAGCTACTTTCTCTATAGCTCCTAGCTGTATTATCATAGTGGATAGAGCGTGTCCAACACTATCATGTATCTCCCTTGAAATTCTATTTCTTTCTCTTAATAGGGTTAATTCTTCAATAGAGCTAGCATACTCTTCTAAGTCTGAATTTGCTTTTATTAGCTTCTCCTCAGAAATTCTTAATTTATCGTAGAGCTCTTGAGCCTTAATCTTTTTATTGTTTTCTTCTTTAATATAAAATACCAATAAATATATTATAATTATTGCAGATAAACTAGATAATAACTCACTTATATTTAAAGCTACATGAGAATAACTAGAGTACACAGTTAGTAAAGAAATTATAGTTAATCCTATATAGGATAAATTATTTTTTAGCATAAAAGCACTGTCTAATGTAGGGATTAAAAAATAAAATATGAGTGCCCCTCCATAGCTCTTATATGCCATAAAAGCTAATAAACATTCTGCTATTATAGAGAAAAAAATCAACAATGTATTTTTATTTAAAATGAAAAACCTTATTTGATTATTTACTATAAGCAAAAGAATCACCATTACAGTGTTTATAGTTACGTTATTCTCCCTGTAGGTGACTATACTAAATAATAATAAAGTTATGATTATATATCTAATAATGATTAATAATTTTTTACTATCCATTCATCTTTTCCTCAATTATTGAAATATCTATATTAACGATTATATCATAAAAAAATAAGGTGTTAGACACCTTATTTAGAATTAACCATAATTTCATTTAATTCTTTATTCGTTAAATCGTAGTGATAAAATATCTTATAGAACTCTTTTACCTCTTCTTTTATATTTATATTAGCCATATCTTCATAAAGCAAATTAGACAACCACTTAATTCCTATTATTCTATTTACAGAGGTAGGTCTATCAAACCAGTTAAAAGGCACTTGAGGTACTTCATAAACCCTTTTATTCTTAACTGCCTCAATACTTTTCCAATTGCTATCATTTAATATCATATTATAAGGACTGTTTATTTTCCCATTTTCAATATTTCCTCTAGTAAGTATTACTTCCGGATTAAGAGCTATTAATTGTTCAAGAGAAATTTGACTATGTCCATAACTGCTTTTATTTGGACTGGAACTTATAACATTTTCCCCTCCAGCTATATTTAATATTTCGCTTCTAACGGAATCTTTAGGTTCGCTTTCAAGACCTTTTATTCCTTGAGCATAATAAACTCTTACCCTTTCCTCTTGAGGAATCTTTTCTGTAAGTTCCTTTGCTCCATCTAAAGTTTTTCTGCAATAGGACATAAGTTCTTCTGCCTTAGCTTCTTCTTCTATAACTTCACCTAAAAATTTATAAGCTTTATCAGAATTTATTATACTTGTATCAACTATAATCACTGGGATACCTAGTTGTTCTTGTATCCTTGTAGCAGTTGATATTTCTTTATCATTTATCTCTGATGCGTGCACTATTAAATCTGGTTCTTCTTTTAATATAGCTTCTGCATTACCTGTGGCATTTTTCCCCATCCATCCTCCTAACACAGGTAAGTTTTTATACTTATCAGGTATGAATGCTTTTTCCTCTTCTGTTAACTTTACATTCCATCCTATTAACTTATCTGGTGCTAAAGAATAAAGCATAATACTACCCGCTGGGCTAGTTCCAAAAATCTTTTTTATTTCTTTATCTATCTTAATCTCTCTACCTGCCATATCCTTTATTATCATAGGCTGATTTTCTGCCGCGGATGGTTTTGAATTATTGCTACACCCTGCTATAAATATAGTAGCAAATATACATATCATTGCTATTGTCTTAAATATTTTTTTCATATGTTTCCCCCTTAAAAGAACAATATTTTTCATCTATGCCATAAAGTGATTTTAAATTACCCTCCGTTAAAACTTCTTCTTTACTGCCATATTTGATTATGCTGCCCTTGTCCATTAACGCTACTTTATTGGAACATATAAAAGCATGATTAGGATGATGAGTAGTCATTACAAGGGCTATATTATCTTCCTTTACTAAAGATTTTACATGTTCTAAAACTCTAATTTGATTTCCAAAATCTAAATTAGAAGTAGGCTCATCCATTATAAGTACTTGTGACTCTTGTGCTAGAGCTCTTCCTATTAATACAAGTTGCTTTTCTCCTCCGCTTATTTCTGTATAAATTTTATCCCTTAAATTATAAATATTTAATTTATATAAAATCTCCTCAGCTGAAAGTTTATCCTTTAGAGAAGGTGAACTAAAGTTTCCTATGTAAGGTGTTCTTCCCATAAGTACTACATCTAAAACAGTATATGAGAAAGGTTGTACATGAACTTGAGGAACATAAGCTATAATTTTTGCTAGCTCTTTTCTTGAGATCTTGAAAATATCTTTTTCATTTACCAAAACTTCTCCTTCAATAGGCTTTATAAACCCTAGTACTGTCTTAAAAAGAGTGGTTTTTCCAGCTCCATTAGGACCTAAAATACATAATGAGTCCCCTAAAGCAACTTCTAAATTTATATTATTAATAATTTTATTATTTCCATAACCGCTGCATAGATTTTTTAATTTTACCTTCATACCCATTCCCTCTTAGCCTTCATCATTAAGTATATAAAACAAGGCACTCCTATCAGTGAAGTAAGTATTCCAATTGGTATCTCCGTAGATGAAATATTTCTAGCTAAATTATCTATCAAAAGTAAATACCCACCACCAAGTAACATTGAAGTGGTAAGTAAATACTTATAATTTGCTCCCACAAGCATTCTAGCAAAATGAGGAATAACAAGGCCATTCCACCCAATTACCCCACCTATTGAAACAGAGGAAGCTACAACTAGAGTTGAGGCAATTATTACAATTGCTCTTAATCTTCCCGTATTAATACCCATGGATTTAGCCTCCTCTTCTCCAAAACACATTAAGTTAAGTTTCCATTTTACGCACAACAATGTAGAAATCCCTATAATTATTGGTATTATGGCTATATATATATCTTTATTGTTTATTGAAGCTAAACTTCCCATAAGCCAAAAGGTGATGTCCGGCAACTTACCATAGGGGTCTGCAATAAATTTTATTAATGAAACAAAGGATGAAAACAGAGTAGATATTAATATACCTATAAGTATTAAAACTATTGTAATATCAGTATTTTTACTTACCTTTAAACTTAATACATAAGTTAAGCAAACAGCTAATACACCAAATACAAAAGATAACATTTGAATTGCTACTATGTTAAAGGAAAATAAAATTCCTAGAGCAGCGCCAAATGCTGCTCCAGAAGAAGCTCCTAAAATATCAGGAGATACCATAGGGTTTTTAAACATACCTTGGTATGCTGCTCCTGCTGTTGATAGAGACGCTCCTATAAGTACTGCTCCCATAATTCTTGGAATTCTTATATTAAATATTACAGTGTTTATTGTCTCTGGAACTTCTTTCCCAGCTATAGCTTTTAAAAACATATCCCAAGGTATATTGTACTTTCCTAAAACTAGAGAGATAACTATAAGTATGCATAGTAAAACTCCTAGTATTATATTAATCTTATTTTCCCTTTTTAAAATCATAAAATCACCCTATTAACATTATAGTAAGTGTTCATATCGTCAATATCCAAGCCCTCTATTTCATCTTCTACATCTATAAATTTTACACAATTACCATTCTCTTTTATAATTTTTCTTCCCCCAATATCTCCTTTTAATGCTAATAATTCTTCTCTAAAAACTATAGGAAAAATTACAGGATTACCGGGATTATCCCCATACTTTGGCACTATAATATGTTTTTCATCTTTGTAAAATTCATTTATTAATTTATCTATAGTGCTATTCTTTATAAAAGGCTGATCTCCAACGAAAAACATATATCCTTTAATATCATCCCTTGAACTTTTTACCCCTAATTTTATTGATTCGCTTTGTCCTAGATTAGCTTTATGATTTAAAACACTATTTACGCTATATTTATCACCAATATCTTTAATTTCCTTATTCCTATAAACTAGGGTTATCTCCTTTATTCTTGAATTTTTTATTTCCTTTAATAGTTTTTCTATCATAGGAATTTTATCAATAGGCATTATAAGCTTTTCTCTATTCATTCTTCTTGAAAATCCTGCTGCTATTACTATGGCTGAAATCATATAATTTCACCTTTTTTTCTTAATGCCTCAAGTACTCTTTCAGGAGTAGCAGGTAAGGTGGTTATATTTATATCTAAAGCATTATTTATAGCGTTTATAATCGCTGGTGCTGATGGAACAGCGCAAACTTCTCCGATACTTTTTGCTCCATAAGGGCCATACTCTTCTCCTTCTTCTACTAAAATAACCTTTACTTCTGGCATATCTGGTGCATTTATAACATGATATCTACTAAACCTATTTGCCGTCATTATTCCTTTATCATCGAAAACAAATTCTTCACATAGAGCTAAACCTATACCCATTTGTACAGCTCCTTGAACCTGTCCTTCAGCAAAGCCTGCATTAATGGCTTTCCCTATATCATGGACTGCTATAAAATCAATTATTTTTACCCTGCCTGTTACTCTATCTACTTCTACCTCTACGAAGTTAACTCCATAACTAGCTGGATTTGCTGGAGATTTGTATGTTAATGTATCACCAACTTCGTCATTAAATTTACTTTGAATGTGGGTAACCATTTCTCCGTAACTTATTTTATTTTGGATTGAAGCCTTATTATTGTATATCATTCCTTTTTCTAAAATAATATCTTCTTTATTACATTCTAAAATTTCTGCTGAATAATTAATCAATTTTTCACGAACCTTTTCAGAAAGTTCTTTTGCGCACCCTCCACATACAAAGGTTACTCGACTGGCTTGAGTTCCTGCAGAATCATAGGGACTTAAAAGAGTATCCGCTTCAGGAACATGAACCTTATTAATATCCATTTCTAAAGCCTCTGCTACAATTTGCATCATTGTAGTATTAGTACCACATCCTTGATCGTGGATTGCTCCTTTCAAAACAGCATCTCCCTCTTCATCTATTCTAAGGGACATAGTAATAAAATCTGGGTATGCTCCATAATATCCATTGCCATGGGCAGCGCAAGCCATTCCAACTCCCCTTACAAATCTTCCTTCACCTTTAGCTTCGTTGTATTTTTCTTTCCATTTAAAGGCCTCTGCCCCCTTTATAACGCAATCTATTATTCTTGCATTTCCAAGCTCTGGTCCTCCTAATGGATCCTTGTCATAAGGATGTACAAGATTTTTAAGTCTCAATTCTACTGGGTCCATATTAAGTGCTTTTGCTACATTATCCATATTAATTTCCGTTAAAGCGTGTATTTGAGGAGAACCATATCCTCTCGCTGCTCCCCCTATGGGAGTGTTAGTATATACCACATCTGCGGTGTATTTTTGATTCTTTACTCTATACAATTTGAAAGCCTTTTTGCCCATAGCCATGGCTATTGCTTCTCCATTAGTTGCATAAGCTCCCGTATCAATTAACATGTGAATATCTCTGGAAAGAATCTTTCCTTCTTCATCTACTGCAGTTTTTACCCTTCCCAAAGTTTTAGTTCTTGTTCTTGTAGATAATATAGATTCTGTTCTATCTAATACAAGGCTTACTGGCATTTTAGTAGCTAAACTTAAAAAAGCACAAACTGGTTCTAATATCGGTAACCCTTTACCTCCAAAGGATCCTCCCATAGTGGTTTTTACCACCCTTATTTTATTTAAAGCCATATTTAAAGCTTCTGATATTATAAGTCTTACTTGGAAAACCACCTGACAAGGGGTATACACCGTTAAATTCCCATAACTATCTATGTCTACTACACAGCCATGAGTTTCCATAGCCCCATGATGTATCTTAGGTGTCTCCACTCTATCTTCTATAACAAATTTTGATGTACCTATTTCTTCTGGCTCCCCACACTTTAACTCCTTTGAGTAGATTAAATTATCTCTATTATGAATTTTATAACTATCTTTTTTCAAAGCTTCTTCTGGATTTAATACTAGAGGAAGTTCTTCATACTGAACCTTTATCAGCTTAACTGCCTTTTCTGCAATTTCCTTTGTGTCTGCTACCACTGCCCCTATTCTATCACCATGAAATCTTACTATATCGCTAAATAAGCTTTCATCTTTTATCACTTCAATCCCCTCAATCCATTTATGAGAGTTATATAGTGTATTTGGTGAATTTTTATAGGTATACACTCCCTTAACCCCTGGAAGTTTTTCTGCCTCTGAAGTGTCTATACTAATAATTTTCCCATGAGCTATATCACTTAATAATAATTTTGCATGAAGCATTTTGGAAAACTCCATATCCCCTACATATTTGACCTTACCAGTAACCTTTTCTTCTATATCATGTATTGGTACATACTTACCTACATACTTTAATTTCTCTCCCATATATCATCCCTCCTATAAAACATCGCTAAAAATTTTATTAAATACATCCAAAGCAAGTCCCTTAACTGCATCTATTTTACACTCAAACATTTTAATCCCATTAATAGACTCTGTCACATGATTCTTTAGCTTTTCTCCAAATTCCTCCGCTAATTCCTTTGATGGGGTTTCATTTATTAAAAGTTTTTCTCCCTCTACCGCATGATACATCACTGGTGCCGCGGCACCTAACACAACTTTTGCATCCTCTATAAGATTTTTTTCTTTATCATATTTAACTAACATTGAAACACTAATATTAGCAATGACTACAGTGCTTCTGCTAGACATTCCATATTTACTAAAGGCACTTCTATACTCCTTTGATAGATGAGGTATTAAAATTTCTACAATAGCTTCATCTTTCTTTAACGTATTTTTTCCAATACTTACTACAATTTCAGATATACTTTTTAAAATATATTCTCCTTTACTATTCATAATCTTAACCCTAGCATCCATACTTTCAAGAACTGGTATAGAATCTCCTCCTGGAGATGCATTAGCAATATTCCCTGCCATTCTAGCTGTATTCCTTATTTGAGTTGAACCTACTTGAGAAGCTACCTCATATATGGAGTTTGCATATTTTCTAATTATTTCATTATCAGCAATTTCACTAAAGGTTACATTAGCACCTATTTTAATGTATCCATCTTCGACCTTTATATAATTTAGTTCTTCTATTTTGGACATATCTATAAGTGTCCCTTTATAAATATTTTGAGTTCTTAATTTAATAACTAAGTCTGTGCCGCCACTTAAAAGGAATGTATTTTCTTCTGCTTCTTTTAGACAGTTTATTAACTCTTCAACAGTGGATGGACTCTTAAATTCTAACTTTTCCATAATAATCCCCCTTTATTTACAATTGCAATTACAACTATTATGATTGGCTGCATCATTTACAGCTCTAACTATTTTTGTATAACCTGTACATCTGCACAAGTTTCCTGATATGGCGATTTTTATTTCTTCTTCGGTAGGATTAGGATTTTTCATAAGAAGGGCTTTAGAGGACATAAGCATACCTGGAGTACAATATCCACATTGAACAGCTCCATTCTTAATAAAAGACTTTTGAAGGATATCTAATTCTTCATCTTTAGCTAAACCTTCAACAGTTATTATTTCAGAATTTCTTCCTTGATAAGCAAAAATAAGGCAGGAATTAACTGCAACACCATTCATAATTACAGTACAAGCACCACATTCTCCTTCCCCACAACCTTCTTTAGTGCCGGTCAACCCTAAATCTTCCCTTAGAAAATCTATGAGTCTTTTACCTGGATCTATATCTAAAGTATATTTTTCACCATTAACCATAGTTTCCATGATCATAAATTATCGCTCCTTTTTATACTTTTTCTTAATTATAATTGACTATAGTCAAAATATAGTCTGAAAATTAAATAAAAATAGACAAAAGCCTCAGGAGTTTTTGTCTATTCCTATTCTTTAAAAGTTCCTATTTTATAACCTTTAAAACTTCACTTAATATTTTTTTGTTTTTCATCAATTCATAAGCTTTCTTAATATCTATGCTTATATTTCTGTCCTTATCATAGAAAGGGATTTCCTTTCTGATTATATCGTAAGCTATCTTAGTTCCCTTACCTAAATGTATATCTTTTCTTAAGTCTATAGCTTGAACGGCATGAATGGCTTCTATACCTAGAATATACCTTATGTTGTCCACAATTTTTCTTGTCTTTTGAACAACATAAGGAGAATTATTAGCATGATCCTCTATGTCACCAGCTAAGGAAAAGAAGTCCGTTGTAGCTGGGTTTGATAAATGTCTTATTTCTGCATCAAGGGCCGTATAGGTCTTTTGTAATGTTGCAAAACTCAACACATTATCACTTGGTGCTAAAAATCTTGGAAGACCTGTAAAGTCCGGATCACCTAATTTTATACTTCTATAACAACTTACCTTTGATAAATGCCCTAAAGCTATTCCTAACATTTCAAAGCCTAAAACCCAAGTAGTTGGTTCAAAATTTGAACAAGAAACTATTACTCTTTCATCTAAAAGTAAACAAGGATTATCATCCGAAGAATTCATTTGTATGGTTAAATATTTTTTAACATAATCTAAAGCGTCTCTTATAGACCCATGGATATGTGCTGAACCTCTATAGCTCAGTGGGTCTTGAAGAGCTTTTTTCCAGTTAGGGTTCCAAACATAGCTTCCTTCAAGATATTTTGTTATTCTTTCAGCGCTGTAGCTCTGTCCTGGAAAAGGTCTCACCTTATGGGTGTTTTTATCTAGAGGGGAAGTATTTCCATTTAGCCCCTCTAGACTTAGAGCGTATATTATATCTGCCATGTCCAAAAGCTCTTCCACGTCTTTTATTACAAGAGCTCCTTCTCCTGCAGCTAAAGCATTTGAACTTACTATAGCTAGTCCATCTTTAGGTCCTAAAACCACCGGTTCAAGTCCTGCCTGTTGTAAAGCTTCTAGGGCAGGCATTTTAACTCCTTTATAGTAAGCTTCTCCCTCTCCAATCATAGTAAGACCTATGTGAGATAAACAAGCTATATCTCCTTCTCCTACAGAACCTCTTTCTGGAAGCACAGGAGTCACTTCTCTATTTATCATTTCTTTATACATAAGAGCTATCTCCGGCTGTATGCCTGTACATCCATATAAAAGCCCATTTAACCTTACAAGCATCACAGCCCTTACCTCTTCAATGCTTGCTTCTGGTTCTACAGCTATGCTGTGTGATCTTATTAAGTTAGTATTGTATTCTTGGAAAAAGTCTTTAAATACTGCCTTATCCTTATTCCAACCTACTCCTGTATTAAAACCATACACTGGTATATTACTATCTACTAAGTCAAAAACTAATTGTCTAGAGTCTTTTAACCTTTTTATTCCTTCTTCTGTTATTTCAATTTTATAACCATACCTAGATACTCTATCTACTTCTTCCACAGTTAAATCTTTTCCAGACAATTTTATTATATTATCATTCATTTAAACTTACCTCCAGGTTTAATATAAAACTTATTAAATATCTAAGGTTTTTGATTCTTTATCTTCTAATATTTCTGCTCCTTCTACCTGGGCGGTTTCTGGAAAATATGCAATATCATATTTTTCTCTATTTACTATCATCTTAACAGTACAATAAGCTATTACTAACATGAAAAACAATATAGGAAATCCTGCAACTGTAGAGATTTGCTTTGTTGCATCTATACCACTTATTTTACCTCCACCAGTAGATAATATATTTATTAGTGCAATAGCAGCCATTAATACTCCCCAGTATATCTTAAGGAAGGTTGGCGCTTCTTCATTATCGTGGTCATGAGCACTACTAGTTAAGGAAGCAACTGTAGATGTCATGGAGTCGCATAGTGTAACTATAGATATAAAAATGGTTATTAAAAATACCCAAGATATAATCTTTGATAAAGGATAGTTATTTAAGAACGCAAATACCGATGATTCTAAGCCGTTTTGTTGTATTGTTTCCCAAAGTCCTGCTCCTTTTAACTGTAAGTCAATTGCTGCTCCCCCAAATACTGAAAACCACAGGATACCAAATATTGCTGGACATACGAGATTTACAATAATGAACTCCCTTATAGTTCTGCCTTTACAAAGTAATGCAAAGAACATACCTTCCATTGGTGCATAAGCAAGCCACATTGCCCAATAATATATTGGCCACCATCTTGGCCAATCTGAAGCATCTACAGGGCTTAGATAGTGAGTTCTTGAAAAGAAATTTTGAAGAAAATCTCCCACTCCTTGGGTACCCATTTTACAAATAAAGCCTGTAGGGCCTACCACTAATATAAAAATCATTAAGCAAAAATATATTTTAGAGTTTTTATCTGATAACCATTTAATCCCACCACTTAATCCAGTGTAACTTGCAAATATATAAGTTATAACTAAAGCTACAAGTATTACTGTCCAAAGGAATTTTCCAGTGTTAATTCCTGTAAGTATATTTAATCCGCTACCTATTTGCATAGCCCCAACTCCTAGAACTGCGGCCACTCCTCCTGCCATAGCGAACATTGAGATATTGTCTACCACTGCTCCAACTTTCCCTTTTACTTTTTTACCAAATATAGGGTATAGGGCAGAGCTTATTTGGTATGGAAGCCTCATGTTATGTACAGCAAAGGCTATTCCCAGTCCAGCTATAGCGTACATAGCATAAGGTATAAATGACCAATGGATAAAGGAAGTAGTCATTGCAAAATTAGCTGCCGCCTCACTTCCAGGTTTTATTCCTAATGCTTCTGGTGGATTCATGAAATGAGTTATAGGTTCTGCAATGCCCCAGAAACATATTCCTGTAGCTATACCTGCACAAAGAGTAATTGCAAACCATTCCCAATACTTTAAAGTTGGCTTTGCATCTGCTCCTCCAAATTTTATATCTCCATGTTTTGAAAATAAAAAGAAAATACAAATAAATAAAAAAATATTGCCTGATATCTGAAATAGCCATCCAAAATTATCAAAAGCGAAAGATACTATGGCAGTTTCTGCATTATAAAATGCCTCTGGTGCAATTAGTCCAGTTAAAATTGCCATAAGCAGTATTATACTCATTGGCAAAAATATGGACCACCGAATTTTTGCTTTTGCTTTCTTTGATAAGTTCTTCATAATCATTCCCCCTAATCAATCCATCTAAATATTTAGAATTATACTTACAATTTACTAAGTCTTAGTCAAATAAAAGTCAAATATTTAACAATGGTTTTCAATTTTTTGACTTTTCTAAAAAAGTCCCATGTAAAAATACATGGGACTTATGCCTTTAACTTAATACTCTTTTTCTAATACTTTCTCTCTAATACTTTCTAACAAGAGGATTTCATATGGATTTTTTAGCATGTTAGAATAGTTGTCTGCTTCATTAAGCATTTCGATTGCTCTTTTAGGTTGATTTTTCATAGTTAACACTAGAGCATATATGCCATTGGCTAATGCTCTTCCCCATATTATGTCCATTTTTTCATAAATATCTAATGCACTTTTAATATAGGTTTCACAATCATTATACTGTTCTAGTTCATAATAACATTGAGCTGCATGAACATAAAACATGGGCAACCCTTGTAATAATCCATTATCTAGACAAATTTTTATAGCTTTATGGTAATACTCTAAGGCCTGAAGGAAATCATCTTTTCTCCTATTACACTCTCCAATTGAGTCATAGGCAGCTGCTATGTTTAATACATATTCTTCATTATCATTTAAAGCTAAAAACATATTTATTGATTCCTTTAGTATTTTTTCTCCTTCCTCATATTCTTCCTCCATAACCTTTTGAAAACCTTTTAATCTGTAGCCTATGGCCTTCTCTTCTTTATAATTACATCTATCTGCTATATCTAAAACTTTTGAAACATATTTCTCCATATAATTTTTATCATCAGTATTTATAGAGTAGTAGATTAATTGTTTATACCCTTTTAATAAATACTCTTGGCTATTAATTTTTTCAGCTATTTTTAACAATTCACCTATTGTTTCTAGGCCCTCTTCATAATCACCTTTTCTTATATAATTTCTTCCTAGCATATACAAAAACTTCATTTGGATAAAGTAAAATTCTCTTCCTTCTTCTCCTTCACTCTTTAAATTTTCTATGGTCTCTTTTATTTTATTAAATTCTGATTTAATTTCTTCTTCATTTAGCAAATCATATCTATTCTCTATATTCTTTAAACTATATATAACAGGAATAAATTCATGATAGCTTTGTAAATATAAATCAATATTTTCAATAGTATATTTTAATGCTTTTAATCTATTTCCACTGTTTTCATAATGATATATTAATCTAGAATAATATAGAGAATCAAAGGAATTCCCCTTAAGTTTTCTCTCAATATTATTGGCCATTCTACTGTGAATAATAATTTTTTCTGATAGACACAACTTAGAATAAACAAATTCCCTCATTTTATTATGAGAAAAGGTTATTTCTATGTCTCTTCCATTTAGTATTTCTTTAATTAAACATTTATTTTGTAAGTTGCTAATGGTATCTATCAATCCTAAATCATTTTCTTTCCACAAATCTTTTAAATCATCAAATTTAACTTTATCAAAGGATACAGAGATAATATCTAGTGCTCTTCTTTCATTTTTAGAAAGATTGTAAAGCCTAGTTTGGAGTATATTTTGCATTTGGGGAGATATACGTTCAAAGGACCCCATTTCCTTATACATATTTAATACTTCTGTTAAGAAAAATATATTCCCTTCAGTTTGCCGGTATATACTCTTCTTTTGAGCCGTAGACATATTATTATGTTCTGATAAATAAATATCAATAAACCTGCAATTTTCCTCTTCATTCAATCTTTTCACATGTATTTTAGAAATCAAGCTTTTCATTTCCATTAAATTTAAAAATTCATGTATTCTATTATCATATCCCTCTCTAGAGGCTGCAATAATCATAATTGATTCATTCCTATTTTTTATCATTATGCTTTTTAGTATAGATAAGCTCATATTATCTATCCATTGTATATCGTCAATAAATAATATTATTTTTTTATTCTTCCCTACCTGTTCTAAAATTCCTATTATAGAATCCTCAATAGCCTGATATCTTATCATGTCCATCTTTTCTGATAGATTTATTGTAATCCTTTCATTCATATCAAAGGTTGGAAAGATATTAGATATTATATTGGATAATATAGGATTAATTTTTATATTATTTTCCTTTATTATTTTTGCAATTTTAATGAATATATTATTCCAAGGTTTTAATAGATACTCTTGCTCCGCTTGATAACAGGTAGAATCTATAATAAAAGTATTGTTTTTATCCCTTGAGTTTAAAAATTTCCATACCAATCTTGTTTTTCCTATACCTGCTTCTCCTTCTACAAATAAAGACTTCGAATCTAAATTTAAAATAAATCTATTATAGTTATTGTTTAATGTTTTTAACTCAATATCTCTTCCAAAGAAAAATTCATCGTCTGAACAATTGGTATTTTTCCCTGCTTTTAGATTTATAATATTATTGTAAACCTCTACAGTCTTCTTATCAGGAGATAGAGACAACTCCTCTTTAATAGTTTCTTCTAACTTATTGTAAAGCTGTATTGCCTTATCATATTTACCTTCTTCCCCATATATCTTCATCAATACTCTATAAGGTTTTTCATTATAATTATCCATATATATTATCTTTTTACAGTAATCCTTTATTTTTTCTACATCTTTTGCCTTAATATATTCTTTTAAAGATTTTTGCAATCCCTTTATATAAATTTCTCTATACTCTTCTTTTGTAGCAATCATCCATTCTTCAAACCGTTGACCATCCTTTACATAAAACCCTTCTAAAAAATCTCCTCTGTAATATTTTTCCATATTTTTATTATCATCATTTAAAAATCCTTCAATATCTAAAATAATTTCTATTTCTGGACTAATATGTACAATATCTCTTTTAGGAGATATGAATATATCCTCATCAAATAACCTTCTTAAAAAGTACAAAGCATTTCTTAAATTTTTTTTAGCTAATTGTTGATCTAAGTCTCCCCATAAAAGATCTGCTAAAGTATCTCTGGAACTTACTTTTTTTAGCATAAGGTAGTAAAATAATGCCTCAGCCTTTTTAAATGGAAATTTAATTTTTTCATCATTCTTATATACTTCTGGTATGCCTAGTAAATTAACAATTATTTTACTCAACTTTAGAGCCCCCATTCAAATTCTTATGTATAAAATATATCATAATTCTGGTAAATTTTTAAGTATTTTAAATTTTTTGATATAATAATACATTATAGGGAGGTATGTACATGTATAATATTTTTTTAACAGGTGAAAAAAATGTAGGTAAAAGTACAATTGTAGAAAAAATATTACAGTCTCTTTCTAGTAGTATAGGTGGATATTCAACAGAATTTATTATGAAGAATAATTTGAAGCATTTTTATTTAACTTCCTTGAGCCACAAAGGCAATAAAACATTGATGGCCATCGGAGACCATTCAATAAAAAAAATTATAAAAATTTATGAATACGCCTTTAATGTTTTTGGAGCAGGCCTAATATTAGACAGTATTCATACAAAGGATGTAATTATACTAGATGAGATTGGTTTTATAGAGAATGATTGTGATGAATTTAAAGCCTCTGTTATAAAAGCTTTAGATTCAAAAAAAATTATCATTGGAGTATTAAAGAATTATAATGGAGAGTTCATTAATTACATTAAAGATAGAAAGGACGTTATTCTATTTAATATAAATGAGGAAAATAGAGAGGAAATCCCTAAAATAATTATAGATATGATTAGGAATAAACAGTGTATCATTTAAAAAATAAAAGAACTAGGGGAACATATCAATATCATTACTCCCCTAGCTCTTAGTCAATATCAATTTAAGTCTATTTTTAACTCTTCTCCTACAATTTCGTATAGCTTATCAAAATCTGAAGTGACTATTTTATAATCCTTTAATCTCTCCATTTCTAGTCTAGGTTCTCCTTTATATTTTTCTATCTCCATAACGTACTCATTGTCTTTTATTCTTTTAAATAATCTCTTTCCCAAATAGGAATTTCTATTGTTCTCCGGCTTAGTTTCATCGTATATATCAATTTCACCATCGAATACTTCTAAGAATTTTCCTTCCTCTACGGTTAAATAAAATTTTATATTTTCTTTATTTTCTTCAAATACTAAGACTCTATAATTTTGAATTCCGTTCACAATATATTATAGCTACATATTTTCATAATTTTATGGTAATATTTATCTAAGTAAATCTTTGGTTAATTAATAGTAAAAGTGAGAAACTAACAGTACGTAAAGTAATTTCTATTAATTTTATACTTAATTCATTTACTGTTGAATATTAAATTGACAAAAACATTGGAAAGGGGTTTTAAAATGGAACATATTGAAACTTTTAAAAAATACGCACGCCTTGCTGTTAAAACGGGGGTTAATTTACAAAAGGGGCAAACTCTCGTTATTTCTGCTCCTGTAGAATGTGTTGAATTTGTAAGGTTAATTGTAGATATAGCTTATGATGAAGGAGCAAGGGATGTAGTTTTAAATTGGAAGGATGATTTAATATCAAAAACTAGATATTTAAAAGCTCCTGAAGAAATATTTGAAGAAATGCCTCAATGGCAAAAGGATTTTTATCTTCATTATAGTAGAGGTGGAGCTGCATTTTTAAGTATTTCTGCTTCTGACCCTGAAGTTTTAAAAGAAGTTGATCCTAATAGAATTTCAAAATTCCAAAAAACTTCAAGCATAGCATTGAGAGAACATCAAGAAAGACTTATGAGCAATAAAAATCCATGGTCTATAATATCTATACCAACAAAATCTTGGGCTAAAAAAGTATTCCCTGGAATAAGTGAAGAAGGCGCAGTAAAAAACCTTTGGGATGCTATATTTAAAATAGTAAGAGTAGATAAAGAAGATCCTGTAGCTGCTTGGAATGCACATAAAGAAAATTTAAAGAAGAGCTTAGATTTTTTAAATTCTAATAGCTTTAAATATCTTCAATATAAAAATTCCATTGGCACAGATGTAAAAGTAGAGCTACCAGAAGGTCATTTATGGCTTGGTGGCGGAGACTTTACACCTGAAGGCGTTGAGTTTATAGCTAATATGCCTACAGAAGAAGTATTTACATTGCCTTTAAAAACTGGAGTTAACGGTACTTTAGTTAGCTCAAAACCTCTTAACTATAATGGTAACTTAATTGAAAACTTTGCTTTAACCTTTAAGGATGGCAAAATTGTAGATTATAAAGCAGAAAAAGGTTATGAATCATTAAAAACCCTTATAGATACGGATGAAGGTTCACACTATTTAGGAGAAGTAGCTCTAGTTCCTTATGATTCTCCTATTTCAAATTCTAATATTATATTCTTTAATACATTGTATGATGAAAATGCTTCTTGCCATTTTGCCATAGGAAAAGCATACCCTGTGTGCATAAAAGGTGGAGAAAATATGAGCGACGAAGAACTACAAAAATCAGGAGTTAACGATTCTCTTACTCATGTGGACTTTATGGTAGGAACTAAAGACCTAAGCATCATGGGAATAACTCATGATGGTAAAGAAGTTCCTGTATTTAAGAATGGAAACTGGTCTTTTTAATTAAATTGGTAATACTACACAAATAAATATGGCATACTGATAATTTCCCCATTATATAAACGTTACAATAGGATTAAACCTGTGGGGTGTTATGAGTATGCCAAATAAAATTTTAATGCTATAACGCAAAAATTTCTTCTATTTCTTGCTGACCCATACTGGATATCAAAATTTCTTCTCCAGAATTTTCGTCCATTACTTTTCCTATTATTCCTCTCTTCTTTTCTTGTATTTTATAAATTTTTTCTTCTATGCTTCCCTTTGCAATAAGTCTTATAACTTCCACGGTTTTCTTCTGCCCTATTCTATGTGCTCTATCTGAAGCTTGCTCTTCTACGGCTGGATTCCACCATGGGTCAAAATGAATTACTATGTCAGCAGAGGTTAAGTTTAATCCAGTACCTCCTGCTTTAAGAGATATTAAAAATATTGGTACCCTACCCTCATTGAAATCTTTTACTAAAGCTCCTCTTATCTCACTTTTTATGCTTCCATCTAAATAGAGGTGATCAATGTTATTCTCCTTAAACTTCTGTGATATATTTTTTAAAACAGAGGTAAACTGAGAAAATATTAATATTCTATGTCCTTCTTCTATGGAGTTTTCTACTATATTTAAAAGAGCCTCCATCTTACCGTTTCCTCCATTGTAGTTTTCTATAAAAGTACTAGGATCACAACATATTTGTCTTAATCTTGTAATTAGAGATAGTATTTTAATTCTGCTTTTATTAAATCCATTTACCTTTATTTCCTCACTAAATTCCTTTTTAGCTTGAGTGGCAAAGGAGGCATAAATCTTTTTTTGTTCATCTTCCATATCTACTATTACATTATGCTCAATTTTAGGAGGCAATTCTTTAACTACATCCTTCTTTAATCTTCTTAAAATAAATGGCTTTATTCTTCTGTTCAGCTCAACTAAAGCCTTCTCCTCTTTGTTTTTCACTATAGGCATCTCATATTTTTGAGAAAATTTTCTATGAGTAAATAAGTACCCTGGCATAATAAAATCGAATATAGACCATAGTTCTGTAAGGGAATTTTCTATAGGTGTTCCCGTTAAAGCAAAACAATGATCCGCCTTTATACTTTTAACTGCCTGAGCATTTAAGGATTGAGGATTTTTTATATTTTGAGCTTCATCTAAAAAACAATGGCTAAACCTTATATGTTTATAGTCTTCAAAGTCTCTTCTTATAAGGGCATAGGAGGTAATTACCAAATCCGCTTCTTCAATGTTTTCAATGTCTTTTTCTCTTTCTTCTTTGCTTCCAGATACTACAACATACTTTAGATCCGGAACAAATTTATTAACTTCATCCACCCAATTGTACACCAGAGAAGTAGGGCAAATTACTATAGATGGACGCCTATCCTCAAGGTTTTCCTCCACTTGAGATTTTATAAAGGCTAAGGTTTGGAGAGTTTTACCTAGTCCCATTTCATCTGCAAGAATACCCCCAAAACCGCAGCTGCTTAGAGTTTTAAACCACTTAAAGCCAAACCTTTGGTAAGGTCTCATTATTCCTTTCAAGCTGCTAGGTACTTGAATATCTATATCTCCTATATCCTTAATACTATTTACTAGTTCCTTAAAGGGTTTATTTCTTTCTACAAAATCTAATTTATTATCCTTAATAGAAGAATCTAAATACACGGATTGATATTTAGAAAGTAGGATTCTATCCTTTTCTAATTGAGAGCCTTTTATATCTAAGTTCTCAATTAAGTTTAGTACATGGTTGAGATTATCCTCTAATAGAGAGATAAAACCACCTTTTTTCAATCTGTGATACTTTTTCTTTTCTTTTAAAGATTGGAATATATCCTTTAACTCACTTTTATCTATACCTTCAATATCAAAGGTAAATTCCAATAAGTTTTCTTCATTTAATCTAATAGTAGATTTATAGTTTGAGGAAGAATATATTCTCATATTTTTAAATTCCTCTGAATAGTAAACCTCACCTAATTCTTGAAGGAGTTCCATGCCTTTTAACATGAAATCTAATATTTCATCTTCATTTTCTAGAAAATAAGTATTCTTATCGCTTTTAAAAGAAAAGTTTTCTAAAATATTTATAATTTTATTTTCCTCATCTATATTTCTAACTAATATCTTTTCTTTTTCTCTTTCTTCTCTTACTAAAGGATTTATTTCTATTTCTCCATACTTAAAAATTATAGTGCATAAAATCTCTTTTTCATTTTTATCAAAATATATAGAGGTTTTTAAAGGCTCTTGATAAAATCTATCTTTAAACCTCTCTTCTACCTCTACCTTTCTACCTATCTTATTTAGCAGTGGAAGTACATAGGAAGCTATTTCTTCATTGTAATCTTCCTTAAAACTAATCTCCATGGTTTTTTCATGTATAAAAGTATTAAATAACACTCTATAAGCTCTAACCCAACTTTCCGAAGGTATGTATATTTTTCCTTCATAGAAAAAATAATTACTACTTTTACTTAGAGAGGTGGGTAATTCTGAAACTTGACTTATAAATACATTATCATCTTCTAGCTTTAAACTAAAATCTATAAAAAAATCTTCATTCATTATAGGCACTTCTCCTAGATCACTGTCATCAATGGTTAATCCTATAGTCCTATTTTTAAGAATGTTAAGTATCTTTTCTAAATTATTTTCTGTAAGATATACTTTTTTACCTCTTATTATCTTAGCACTGTTATCTGCATAATGGCTTATATTTTGAATCATATTATCATTTTCATAAATATCCATTAATAAGTTTATTATCTCTTCATCTTCTTTTCTAAAACTATGGATCTCAGGATTTAGAGTAAAACCCTTACCAAAATAAATTTCTTTTTCAAATTTTAACCCTTCCATGAATTCTCTTATATTCTTCACAACATATTCTTTGCTTTCTCCTACTTTCATTTCAAAGGTTATAAAGCCACCATAACCCATAGAAAAGTCTAGTTTATATCTAGTATTTAAATATTTTTTATTTACAATTCCTCTATCTTCTAAAAAGCTCTTTTTAATATTTTTTAGTATTTCTTCACTTTTTCTCATTTCGTAACTTTTTAATATTTTTTCCTTATTGTCAATAAAATGAAGAATTACTGCTACTATATGTTTACAGACTTTTCCCACGTATATACAATCACAGCCACATGTAAAATAATTACTTCCATTGATAAGTTCTACATGGGTATCATATTCTTTAAGTCCATTAGAAGAAAGAACTTTAGAATTGATCTCTAGAGCAGTATTTCCCCATCTTTTAACTATTTTTCCTTCTATGCTTGAAATGGAATTATTATTGTAGCATCTGATACCTCTAGCATATATAAGATCTCCAGCTGCTCTCTTAATAACCCCTTTATCTATATGAAACAAAAGTCAATTCCTCCTCTTAGCATTACTAATTATGATTATATCCAATATCTATTTTACTATAAAGAAAAAAAGAAAGAAATTAACATATCTCTTTCTTTAAAATAATTTTATTATATATCTAGCGTAGAAAGTATAATCATAAGTCCCCCTACTATATGATATATACCTAAAGGTTCTCCTAAAAATATAGTACCATAGACCAAAGCTGATATGGGATCTATGTAACTTAGTAAGGATGCCCTTTGTGCTGTCACATGTTCAATACCAGAAAAGTACAATAAATATGCTACACCAGTGTGAACTACACCTAATATTAATATATTTATTAGAGAGTTCATATTCTCTATATATAAATTCCCTCTATATATTACAATTGGAGTTAATATAATGGTACTTATAAAAATTTGTACAAAGGTTCTATCATAGCTAGAAAAGTTTTTAATGCATTTATTCAATAAAACCACAGCAGCATATGCTATGGCAGCTAAAATTCCATAAGCAATTCCTTTACTATGAATATAGTTACCACTACCGCCTTGTGGTTGATTCATAACAATTAAGGCTAGTCCAAACATAGCCACTATTACTGATGCTAATTTTTTTACTGTCAACTTTTCCTTTAATACAATAGGTGAAATCAATACCACAAATATAGGAGCTGCATAATAGCTTAAAGTGCCATTAGCTATAGTGGTATATTTATAAGCTTGGAATAAAAGTAGCCAGTTAAATACCATGACGAATCCTGAAATAATAAGTAAAATCATGTTTTTCTTATTATCCTTTTTATTTTCTTCCTCTTCTTCCTTATGTTCCTCTCCTACTTGTCTCTTCTTAGCTATGGTCTTCACAATAAATAAGAAAACACTAGCAATAATAGCTCTTAAAAATACCATCTCAATAGAAGGTAAATTAATGCTTTTTACAAATAAGCCTATGCTCCCAAAAATGGCCATTGCTAGTATTATTTTAAAATCTGGTTTCATGAATAAGTCCCCCTTTAACAAGTCAAATTTCTTCTATTCTATCATATTTTAATTAGAAAATCTTTATCAAGCTTTCGCCCATGTTGGACATAACAACAAACCCCATAAGAATTACTTCTTATGGGGTAAATTTAGCAAATATTATTATCTTCTAAATCCTCTGTTATTGTTTTGTTGTTTTCTTGCTCTTCTACAATCAGCACATCTCTGTGGTTCGTTTTCGAATCCTTTTTCTTTGTAGAAATCCTGTTCTGCTTCTGTAAATACGAATTCTTTTCCGCAATCTTTACAAGTTATATTCTTATCTGCCATTTTAACATTCCTCCTTTTTCAATATTAAGATTTAAAGTTGATTAATCTAACCTTTTAAAAAAGAGGAAATATTATTCATCATATTAAATCTCTTGCTAATAATTAACTTAACTACCAGCGCTTGATAAGTATATCACTTATATATTTAATATGCAATAGATAGTTTAAAAATAGTTTTTATTTAATTATTTTAAGTTTAATCAACTTTTCTTCTCATCTCTTTTTGTAATTTCTTTAAGGCTTTCTTAGACCCTCTTTCAATATCTCTTTTCAACTTTCTTTCCTCATAGCTAGTGAATAAACTGTTTAAATCATAATCCTTTGGATATAAATTTTCAGCTTCTAAAAATAGTTCCACCCTCTTTATATTAACTTCAATTATTTTATTCCCATATAGTACTTTTATATTATTGAATTCATCTTTTTCTTTATAGATTATTCCAAAATCATTGTAATCTAGCAGTCTTACCTTGTCGCCAATTTTGTACTGGTAACTTTCTTCAGTGCTTTCCTCTATTTCAATAATTACATCCTCTTTTTTTATCTTACTTCTCTTTACTAGATCAAGATTATAATCTTTTTTTTCAATGTAGCTCTTTGCTCTCTTTAGTACTTCTTCTTTTAATCCCATTTTCTTTCCTATCCAAAGAGCATTACTTTCTCCTGATTGTCCTATAGTTAATTTATATAGAGGCTCTAGAGTTTCGGGATTAAACTGCATACAGGCATTTTGAAACTCTGGATGATTTTCTCCGAACTTTTTTATCTCTCCATAGTGGGTTGTGGCTACAGTTATACATCCCATATGATAAAATTCCTCTAATATAGAAATAGCAAGAGCTGCTCCCTCATTAGGCTCTGTCCCAGTTCCTATTTCATCAAAGAGTAAAAGAGTTCTTCTATTTGCCTCTTTCATAATTTGAGCTAAATTATTTATATGAGAGGAGAAGGTGCTTAGAGAATTTTCTAGGCTTTGGTTGTCTCCTATATCTACAAATACTTTATCGTATATACTAAACTCTGAGTCCTTAGCTGCACTTATATGAAATCCTGATTGAAGTGCTAAGGTTAATAGTCCTAAGGTTTTTAACACCACGGTTTTTCCTCCTGCATTAGGTCCAGTTATAATTAAACTTCTATAGTCTCCTCCTATTTCAAAATTTAGAGGAATTATCTCTCCTGTTAGCAATGGATGTTTTCCTTTTATTATCTTGGTATATCCATAGTCATTTACCTTAGGTTCAATGCCATTTATACTATTGCTGTATTTTGCTTTTGCAAATACCATATCATAATGCCCCATAAGCTCTAAATTAATTTTTATCTCTCTAACTTTTTCATAAACTAGTCCAGTTAGATATGATAAAATTTGATATACTTCACAAGCCTCTTCTGACTTTAATGCTACTAATTCAATATTAAATTTTCCAATGGAGTTTGGTTCCATAAATACAGTCGAACCTTTTGATGAAATGTCTACTATTACCCCATCAACCTGATTTTTGCAAGTGGCTTTTATCGGTACTACATATCTATCATTTCTTTTACTTATATAAAACTCCTGTATATATTTCTTGTTTTCGCTGGAAGTTAAAAACTTATTTAATTTCTCTTGAATTTTACTTTCTGTATTTTCTATGTGTCTCCTTATTCTCCTCAGTTCCTTACTAGCTGAAGAATCCACTGTATTGCCTTTTATAGAATTATTTATTTCTTCTTCTATAGTTTTTACTTCTGTGATTGAAGTTGCATAAGAACTTAATGTAGGAGCATAAGTCTCTTTATCTATCATAAACTGCTTAACTTTTCTGCACCCTCTTAAAAAATCGGAAACTATGGTAAGTTCTTCTCCTGATAACACTCCACCCTTTTCAATTTTTTCTAAAGCAGCCTTTATATTAAATAATCCTTCTAAAGGTATGTGATTTGTCATATTTAATAAATTTTTACCTTCACTGGTTTCCTTCAATCTTCTTTGAACAACCTTAATGTCATTGCTTGGCTCTAACTTATCTATTAATTCTTTTCCTAAACCGCTTACACAATAAGATTTTACTAATTCCTTCAATTCGTTGTATTGTAATTTTTCAAATGTAATATTATTCACTTTTAAATATCTCCTTCACAAAAATTTATAGAAATTTTTCCTTGATTTTATAAATCTCCATGAAGATACGCTCCAAAGAATAGGTTTGTAGTAAAAATAAAAGCTGTGGATACTTCCACAGCTTAAAATCATACCTCAATAAAGACAGCCTAAATAAACTATCCTTTAATATATTAAAGTACATTATAAGTGGACTTAGTATCTTCATATTATCTTTGAATAAATCCATAGCAAATAAAGGTATTTTATATACCTCTTTTTAGATTTATTCACCAAAAACATGTCTATTCTGATACTACCCCGCTCATAAAGCACCTCATCTTTCTTATTTCAAACCTATCTCATACTAGTTTATTCTACGCTCTTAAAAATGTCAATAGGTTTTATTTAACTCTCCAAGTGGTTCCTTCTTTAGAATCAATAATCTCAATATTATTACTCAATAAAATCTCTCTAATTTCGTCCCCTCTTGCCCAATCTTTATTTTTTCTTGCAATATTTCTTTCTTCTATAAGCTCTTCAACCCATTTTTCATCCATTAAGATTTCTTTTGTCTCTTCTTCACTTAAAAGATTTAGTGAAAATACCCTGTCAAAATCCTCAATAAGGTAAGCTTTCTCATTATTATTTAAAGTCCCTTCCTTTATTACCTCTTCTAAAACAGTAAAAGCGTTAGGTAAATTTAAATCATCACTTATTTGGGAAGAAAACTTTTCCTTATAACTATATATTTTATTTTCATCTATCTTCTCATCCTCAAGTTTATTGTTCACTATATTATTTACTTTGTTTTTTAGTTTCTTCAGTGCCTTTCTTGCCTCTTCAAGGCTCTCGAAGCTAAATAGTAGTTGTTTTCTATATCTAGATTGTAGGCAAAAATATCTATAATCTAATGGACTATACCCCTCTTCTACTAACCTTGATAGAGTAAGAAAATCTCCACTGGATTTTGACATCTTTCCCTTGTTTAGTACTAAAAACTCTCCATGCATCCAGTAGTTAACCCACTTATGGCCTAAAGCACTTTCTGATTGAGCGATCTCATTTGTGTGGTGAACAGGAATGTGGTCAACTCCTCCGCAGTGAATATCTATTCTATCCCCTAAATATTTTATTGACATAGCAGAACATTCTATATGCCACCCTGGAAAGCCTTTTCCCCAAGGGGATTCCCATTGCATTATCTGATTAGTAAATTTTGAGTTTGTAAACCACAATACAAAATCTAAAGGATTTTTCTTATAAGGATCAACCTCAACTCTATTTCCTGCTTCTAATTCTTCTAAAGTAAGATTAGCTAGTTTATTATAATCTTCAAATTTATCTATGGAAAAATAAACATTACCATTAGCTATATAGGTAAAACCTTTCTCCTCTAATATTTTAATGAACTGAATCATATCTTCAATGTGTTCTGTTGCTCTGCTAATTATTGAAGGAGTCTCTACATTTAGTTTTTCACAATCCTTTAAGAAAGCTTCCTCATAAAATCTAGCTATTTCCCATACTGTCTTCTTTTCTCTACTAGCTCCTAAAGCCATTTTATCCTCTCCAGAATCTCCATCAGATTCTAGGTGACCTACATCCGTAATATTCATCACATGCTTTACTTCATACCCCAAATAAGTTAAGGATTTTTTTAGTACATCCTCAAATATATAGGTTCTTAAGTTACCTATGTGGGCAAAGTTGTAAACTGTAGGTCCACAGGTATATATACCTACCTTTCCTTCTTCTATTGGGATTAACTTTTCTTTAACTCTGCTCAAAGTATTATAAACTTTAAAATCCATTTTCTTCACTTCCTTTTAATATCTCGTGTACACTTCTATACACTGATTGATTTTACTTATTTTGTACATAGACTACATATAATTTATGTAGTCTATATATTATTGCTTTGTGGATAAATTGATTATAGTTTCTCGTACAATTTACCTCTTAAAATTTCTAACTGCTCTTTTAGTTTTTTATTTTCTTCTTCAAGTTCCTTAATCTTTTTATCTTTAGCTATTATAATAATATCTTTAGATTTAGCTGTCTTGTCATATTTAGCTCTTTGATTCATTTCTCTACTAACTTGTTGCTGTCTTAAATCTTCAATTCTCTTCTTAACTTCTTTATTATTGTATAAAAATGTTTTAGACACTCCACTAAACTGTGAAACACTATTAAAATTAATTTTTTCTCCATTAAGAGAAAGTTCTCTAATAGCTTTATCAACCTTTTCTAATGTATTTTTTGTCTTTTCTTCTGCATATTTCTTTAATCCTTTTGTGTTTCCAGCCATTATTGAACATCCTCCCTTGAACCACCATTTTTATGAAGTATCTTTTGTTCTCTTACTCTTTCGAGTGTATCTTCTAACAGTTTTAAGTATGTCTTATTCTTTTCTGCCCATAGCTCTCTGCCACATCTTTCACTAATCTCAATTTGCTTTTTTACACTGTTTATTTCTTCTTCATATTCAGGTATATTCTCGACTGTGGTACAGAAACTTGCACAGGTTAAGCAATGATTCATTTGTTGCTTACAAGGTAATTTAGAAGGCTTAAAGCATACACCAAAGGGTACTCTTACCGCATCCAAATTCTTTTTAACATATTCATACCTTATTAGATTTTCGCCATCATCAGAATTTAAATCTACTTGTTCAAGTTTATTAGTTTCAGCATTAACTCTAAATAAGTCTAAATCCTCAGTATTCTTCCATTTCTCGTAGAGTGTATTTTCTGTTACTGTAGCATAATGAACAGTCATTTGAAGACTTTGATGCCCTAATATTTGTTGTATAATACTGATTCCCATACCTTGTTCCACATATTCTTTAGCTCTTGTATGCCTTAGAGAATGTAATCTAAAGTGATACAATTCACCATTAACATCCCTAATGTCTTTTTCTTCAATAAGCCTTTTTATAGTTCTTAACAAAGATGCTTTGTTCAATGGTTTTCCTTTTAATTTACCTTCATAAGTATTAAATAAATACTTCTTAGGATTATTTTCTTCTGTACTTAGTTCTTTAGCTTTATCAATAGCTTCTTGAACCATATCAGCAACCTTATCCCTAATCGGGATTTTAAGTTGTGCTATACCTGTTTTAGTTATTTCACCACAAAGATAGTAGTTATATTTCTCTTCTTTACTATTCCAAATCTGTTCTAAGCAATTATCATATCTAAGGTTTAATATATCAGTACCACGCCATCCAGTTTCCCTAAGAAGAATATAAATAGGGATATACTGAGGTCTATCTAAATCCATGATGTTATTATCCAGTTGTTTCAATATAGGCTCTGGAACAAATTTAGCTTTTTTTACTTCATCTTTATTTAATTCTCTTTTAGGAATGTCATCTTGAAATATTAAGAACGATACTTCTTTTTTAGGTGCTTTATCATATTGAGCTATCTGAATATACTCTAAAAATGTTCTGATGTAAGATACAAATTTACTTTTGTAAGTTGGATTTTTATCGTTATAATCGCTATTTATCCAATATAAATATTCTTCGATATCATTTCTCGATAAATTCTCTATAAATCCATCAGTATAACCATTTTTATAAAAAACATTAAAGAAATAATTCATTATATTGAGTATGCAAAAACAGTGAGAAAAACTTTTCTTAGTAATTAAAGTTTTATAATATTTTTTTACAGTTTCTCTATAATAACTTGGTATATAATTAAAATTTAAACAATTTGTTTGTCTACTTTGAGTTGCACCTGATTTCTTTGCTCCAATAATATTTTTTAAACACCATATATCTTTTTCAGTTTCTTCTCTACAATCGTAAAAATCTTTAATAAATGCTATTATAACATTTATTGTATAATTATAATTTTCAGCCTTTACTCCGCCATTAGATTTCGGCTTAAAACCATTGTTTAAAAGATGTAATATCCATTTATTATTAACTTTATCAATCTTAAGACTTTCAAAACTTTCTTTGTCTAAATAATATCTATTTAAAAAAATCGACAACTGATTAAAAGTTTCTGAAATTCTTAATAAAAACTTTATTCCTAATAAATTTTCTTTAAAATGATAAAGAATATAGTATTTTACTTCGTTTTTTAGTTTTATATTTTGAAAATTATTAAAATTTATATATCTAAATATTGAAGTTCCAACTTTTACTCTTTCACCTTTAAATACTTCTTCTGTTAAATCCCATTTATTATTTTCTAACCAATATCCATCATTTTGTTTTAGATATTCAATTATTTCATCATACTTACTTTGTTGATTGTCTATCTTTTGTAAATTATTCATACTTATTCTCCTTCGTTATAAATATCTAAGCTCAAATTAGGTTGAATTTTATCAAACTCTCTTGATATTTCTTCATCAGAAGGATGTATATAAGTATTCATTGTGGTATATATATTTTTATGACCAGCTCTAATTCTTAAAAGCTCCGGTTGCCACCCAGTCATTCTAAGAACCGTTAGTGAGCTATGTCTAAACATATGTGGTGTTACATATATTCCTGCTTTCTTTTTGAGACTTCTAAATAGATTATCTACATCTACATAGTCCATAGCTTTAAATTTATTGCTACCACTTATCTTTATGAATATATGGTTAGTTTCTACTTCTTCATTATGGTATTCAGCTATATATTCCATGAACATACCAGCTAAATTCTGTGATATATCTATTCTACGAGGACTTGATACTGTTTTAATCTCTGCATTATTTTCTAATTGTCCTCTGTCTTTCAAGTCGATTATCATGTCACTTATATCAAAATCTTCAATCCACAAAGATAAGGCTTCGCCTATTCTTATACCAGTTTCATACAGTAGTGATAATAAAAATCTATCTCTTAGATTATTACAAGCTCTAACGAGCATTTCTATTTCATTTTTAGAAAGTGTTTTAGGCTTACTTTTAGACACTTTTAATTTAAGAATATTACTGGTAACTTTTTTCTTATCATAAGCTATTCCATATAAAAATCCTTTAAAGTTTCTACTTGAACTTGCAACAAACTTTTTAAGTCTTTCTGATACATCATTACTGTATTGTTCATGCCTTAGAATATAATCATAAAATCTCAATACAGTATCCACTATAATATTTACTGTTCTTGGACTCCTTGCAGTATCTACAGGTGTTACAGGTATTACTTTCAAACTCTTATATGGATTTTGCAACCAGTTAACAAATAATGATAAATCATCAATAGTAACTTTCTGAAAATCTAAATCACACTGTTCCAAATACTCAAAATATAACTTTAAATGTTGGCAATACATTCTTAGTGTATTTCTTGCATAATTAGTGTTATCCTTAAATCTTATAAACTTTAATACTGGTTCTATTGGTAATCCGTCATCATCTGCTACAAAGTACCTCTCTTTTCCTTCCTCTGTTTTAACCTTCACTACTTCCATTTTTCTATATACACTCCTATAATTATTATTTTCTAATCATAGTGTGTATTATAACTACTATATTTATACTAACTATTTATATAGTAATCTATGTTATGTTTTTATATAAAAGTAATAGATAAGATACTATAAATACTATTTAGTCATCTACACTATATTTCTTTTATATAATTAAGTTATTATTTTTCTTGGTTAATTTACATGGTATAAAATCAATTACTAAATACTTTTGTTGATTTAGTAGTTATTGTATTTACTATATGAATAAACTAAAAAAACTGCAGGTTTTCGTGGTTTCTCTTAAACAGAAAAACCACAGGATATGACCTGCAGTTTAAATATCGATATATTAAATTTATAGAGAATTACACTATAAACTCAAAGGATATAAGATTATACAATGCAAACAGGTCTGTTGTTATTTATTTTTTTACATATTAAATTACTTAAACAACAACAGCAGCAACACATCATTGTAAATCTCCTCCAAATTTATTTTATATATTTATTATACAATGTTCCTAACAAAATTCATAGCATTGTTTATAATAATTATTTCTTTTATAATGAGCTTTACCCTCCAAGAGTTATATCCTGAGTATTATACCAATTCAGTGCGTCATAAAAATGTTCCTGATTAAAATCTGGCCAGTAATCATCAACAACAAAAAAATCTGAATATATAGACTGAACTGGTAAGAATCCACTTAATCTTCTTCTTCCTCCCCAACGTATGATTAAATCTACTCTAGAAATATCATTTGATTGAATTTGGTTGTTTATATTATTACTTAAAGAAGTTGATTTCTTCAGCTGGTATAAATCCCACTTCCAACTGTAATTTACTAGAAAATTAATCTTTATTCCACCATTTCCAAAAACTTTCCTCTCCGTATAGGGCATCAATTCTTCTGGAAACATAGGGGATTTTGTATTTCCTACCACCAAAAGAGACGCATTTTCTTTTGAGAGTATATTTACTGCATTTATACAAGCTTCTGTAAAAGCTTTTCTCTGTTCCGTTGGCCTTTTGGTATTGTCTGCGGTAAACCCATAATAAGTTACTTCTTTAACTCCTACCTTTTGACATAATTTAAATAGTAAAAGACCTGGGTCAATTCCCTGGTCATATCCTTTTTCTTTTGATAATCCTTTTCCTTCAGCCCATCTTCTATTTCCATCTGGTATTATTCCTATGTGTCTTGGTATTTTCATGTCAACCACCTCATTTTTTACATATATAATAAATGTTTTCATATGTATTATTGACATTATTATCAAAACTAATTCAAAATAGATGTGGTGAGCTTTAATTAGCGTCTAAATCTTCTTTTACATTTAAAAATCTTTCCTTTAGCAATTTTATATCATCATCTATGAACCTATGCTGTATAGTCTTTACATCAAATTTAAATAATTTAAAGGCAAATTGTATAAAATACCCAAGGGATATTGCTATGATGAATGTTCCTAATCCTACATGACCTCCTAGTATATATCCTACAATCAATGCACCTAATTCAATGGTTCCTCTTATAAGTCTAACAGATTTTTGAGTCTTTTTCGTTAGAGCTACCATTAAACCATCCCTTGGTCCTGAACCTAGCCCTACACTAATATAAAAGTAAGTTCCAATTCCAATTACTATCATTCCCAAAAACATCATAATAACATTTAATAGAAGATTGTTGAATACTAGAATTATATTATTCAGCATTAAGAAATCCATGAAAAAACCAATGACTATCATATTGAGTATGGTTGCCCATCCTATTTTTTCTCCCAATATGCTATCTAATATTACAATTACAACTCCAACGGTAATACTTCCCTTACCCATAGTAATGTTAGCAATTTTTGAAATACCTTGATGCAAAACATCCCAAGGTGACAAGCCTAGATTAGCATTAATTGTCATAACTATACCCGTTGCACATAAAAAAAATCCTGTAAATAGCTTAATGAATATCATAATTACTTTTTTCATATTTTATAAAACCTTCTAGCCCCAAATCAAAGATTTCTACTTCATTATAATATAACAACCTCTATAGTAGTCAAGCATGTTGAGCATTTTGAGCATTAAAAGTTGAGATAATGCTTTATAAAAAATATTTAACCCTATTTCATTACCTATTAATTGTTACAACTAAGTTATCTTTATAGAATACTATACAGTAGAAGCTTATCTTAAATAAAATGTAGGAGATGAATAAATAATGTCGTATATTTCACAAGAAATAGATAATGCAGCAGCAATTAAAAAAAATGGCTTCATACTGGATTTAAGTGATTTACAATATATGAAAGATATTGATGAAGAAAATGAAGTATATTTGATTACAGAGGATTTAAAAAAAGTATTTTTCGATAGTACTGAAGATAGATTGGATTTAAAAAGTATTGACTATATAGTAATAAGCGGAGACTTTGTAGAATATGGTAATGATGAAGAAGCATTTGAAAAAGCATTCAATTTTATAAGCATGTTATCTAAAGAATGCAATATACCTTTTGAAAAAGTTGTTATTGTCCCTGGAAATCATGACTTAAGTTGGACAATTACAATGGATGCTTATAAATTGGCAATAGGAACACCAACAGCTACAGATAAAGTAGTTGATAATATAGGTAATGATTTATTCTATCTAAAAAGAAATGACGAAATATGGAGACAAAAGTTTGCAAACTATAGCAAATTCCTGTATGAAAAACTATATGGCACACCCTTTCCACCAAACCCTAAAGAACAGCTAAAAGTAATCACTGGAAATTTTATTAGCGATAGAAAAATTGGTTTTTTTATGATTAATACTTCTGCTGAAACAGATCAATTTAATCGTGAAATCACCTACTTTGACTTAGAGAGTCTTATAAAAGCCTCGAGGGAATATAAAGATAACAATATGATTAAGATAGCTGTAGGACATCATCCAGCAAATCTTGTAAATGGTTATGGAGATGATATACCCTTTGTCAATGCTTTACAAAACGAAGACTTCAAAATATATTTGCATGGTCACGTTCATAGAGATATAAGTTTAGACTGTTTTAATCCTCAAAATATAAATCCAAATATAATTATGATAGGATCTGGCGCTTTAAGTGTTAACAAAAAAGGAATGTGGCCCGGAATTCCTCAACGATATAATGTCATCAGAATAAAAGATATAAATGATACTAAAAAAATACTATTAACCGTGAACACCAGACAAAGAGAATATATAGGAAGCCATTGGCAACCAGCTTATATTTATTACAATGAGCCTAATAAGACTATGTCTAATATATGGAATGGTATAGTTTAACCCTGTATTTCAATTCTAATAAAGATACTAATTGTGGAAGAATTCAAAAGGGTCTGTCTCAAAATACAATTTTGAGACAGACCCTTAATTTATCATTGAGTTTTATTTTCATAAGTTTTTATTAAATCATAATCGAGAATATCATCAGAATACTCCAATTCTTGTAAAACCTTCTGTTTAATCTTTTTTAACTCTTCAGTTTCAGATATTACATTGCCTGAGGCTATATCATAATACTGATTAGACCAGGAAACATAAAAGATCTCTCCATTAGTAAAAGAACCATTTCTGAAAATTACTCTATCCTCAGTGGAATTTAATATATCCTGCCCTAGCATATATTTATTAGGCAAATTAAATAAATTTGCTAAAGTTGGATATACATCCATTTGTCCTGAATAGGTATTGTTAACACTTTTATGCTCATCTTTAGGAAAATGTATTAGCATAGGTACTTTTTGATATTGATACCAATCCAAATCTGTAGGATTAGTAGCCCCTTCAAATTTATATAACTCTTCAGCATACTCTTTTGGAATAGCACTATGATCTCCATAAATAAGAATAATTGAATCATCTGCTAGTCCATCTTTTTCGATCTTGTCCAAAAACATTCCTAACTGTTTGTCAGTATAGTGGATTCCTCTTAAGTAATCTCCTAATAAAGTATTTTCATACTCTCCCACATTAAAACTGCCATAGCCTTCTGCATCCTCATAAGGAAAATGACTGCTTAAAGTTACCATGAAGGAGTAAAATGGCTCCTTTAATTCTTTTATCTTTTCAAATGACTGATTAAAAAATGATTCATCACTTAATCCAAGGCCTACTCTGTCATTTAATTCAAAACTATGCTCTCCATGAAAATTATCAAACCCTTCTGTATTATACATAACATTCCTATTCCAAAAACCTTCTATATATCCATGAAAGGCAGCTGTATTATATCCCTTTTCTTTTAAAGCTTTAGGTAATGAATTAAGTGTGTTACCTGAATATTGATAATAAGCCGCTCCTGAAGCTGCTGGGTACAAGGAATTATTAACCATAAACTCCGCATCTGAAGTATTACCGCCTGCTACTTGATAAAAAAAGTTATCAAAATACATACTTTTATTTATCCATTTATTAAGGTTTGGAGTAATTTCTTCCCCATTTATCTTTTTATTTACTACGAAGCTTTGCAGAGCTTCTACCTGTATTACAATTAAATTTTTGCCTTCAGCTTCTCCAGCAAAGTTTATACCCTTAGTTTCACCTTTCTCTTTTAAGAACGATTGAACTTCCTCTATTCTTGCTTCTGGCACTTTCTTCGATCTACTTATTTTATTTGTAATATAATTGTAGCTATCTATGGCATGAAAGTTGATATTTCCTAAAACCTTTGTTAGATAAAGCTTATTACTCATAGTTTTGATTAGTAAAGGTTGTTCTTTGGATAGCTTATAAATATATTTTCCATTAAAGCCAACTCCTAAAGAAAATATAAATATAAAAACCATAAATCTCAATCTGAATTTAAATTCTTTTCTTTCTATGTTCTTCATTATTTTCATTAAAGGAATAAGTAAAATTATATCTAAAAAATATAAAATATCTTTAGATTTTATTAAAGCTAATACACTAGATGATACGCTCTTAAGTAAAAAGCTATCCTTTATTGCTCCCATGGAAATAACGTCTTTAAAATATCTATAATAAAGTGTATCCGCAAATAAAATTAAACTAATAATTATATTCACTGTATAAAAAAAATTTTTTCTACCATTATTTTTAAATAAATATCCAATAGCTACAATGGGCAAAATTGAAGCCACAACTGGCCCTTGCAATGCTATGGGATTAAAATATTCTGGTGATATTTCTTTTCCATAATATAAAACTTTAGCCGTTACTATAATTAAAAAAGTCAGTGCATCCCAATGCTGTGCCCACTGTTTTTGTATATTTAACCAAATATTACTTAAGGTATTTTGTGAATTATGTTCTACTATAGTTCTATTATCCATTCTTCTCTCCTATTTTGAAAACTAATATTAATATCTACTTTTATCTACACCAATTAATGCTACTAGTTAAAGGTTGCAGTTTTATTACGGTATTATTAATAATCTGTAAATAAATTTACGTTATTATAACTATTTGCTTTAAACCACAACAATATTATAACATTATGAGTAAATTATCAAGACAAAAATGGCTATCTCAAAATTGTATTTTGAGATAGCCCTACCTTTTTAATATACTCAAATTTTATGTAGCTTTGTTATTTCCTTATAGATTTTAGTATACCTTCAGCAATGCCTTTGGCTGCTTTGTTTTGAAAATTATTGTCAGCCAAGAGCTTTTCTTCGTTAGCATTGCTTATAAAAGCTACTTCTACAAGGATTGCTGGTGCTTTTGTGTATTTAAGAACATAGAAATTTGCCGTTTTAACTCCTCTATTAGTTAATCCTATAGCATTTATAAGTTGGCTTTGTACTGCTTCTGCTAATTTTTGCCCCTGTACACTACCTGGTGAATAATAAGTTTCTGTACCATGGGCACCTGAAATAGGAGCACTATTAGCATGTATAGATACAAAGTATTCAATATTTTCATTATTAGCTATTTCAACACGTTTTTTAAGATCTTCTGCTTCATTTGAAGGCCAAGATACTTTATCACTATTTCTAGTATATACAACATCAATACCATTGCTTTTTAGTATCTCTCCAACCTTAAGTGTTATAGCTAAAGTTACATCCTTTTCGAGCTTTTTAGTAGGCCCCACTGCTCCAGAATCATATCCACCATGTCCTGGGTCTAGAAGTACTTTTATGGATCCTCCATTTAAAATTTTATTTAACAGTACATCAGATATTACTCCAGTTCCTCCCAGCACCTTCATTGTAGATATACTATTTAATTTAGAAGTTAACAAAGTTTTTTTCAAGTCATAAGAATCACCCACTAACATTACAGGTGATAATGTCTTTGCTGCCGCCGCAGAGCCGGATAGAGCATCAGCAAAAGCTAGTCCATTCGCTATGTAAGTGCTATCAAAAGTAATTTGGTTCAAAAACTCATTTATTACTGCCTCGTTAGTTTTATACCTATCTTGTCCACTTAATCTTTTAAAGTTTTCAATATTTTTTATAGATTCACTTTGGATTGAAGCTTCTCCACCTATAATATAATAATTACTTCCTTTATTAGCGTTAATAAATTTTCCAACACTATCTGGTATGTTTTTAGCTCTAGTAAGGAGTATGGGAGCTCCTTTTATAGCAGCCATTGGTGCCGCTGATACAGCATCCGGAAAATTTTCCCCTGAGGCTATAAATATATCATTATATGTACCTAAGACTTCTGCTACCTTCACACTTGTTTCATACCTATCCGACCCATATATTCGTGTAGACTCTAATCCCATATCCTTCAACTGATTTTCCACATTTTCAGATATAACACCAGGTCCACTTATTATAAAGGCATTTTTGGCATTCAGTCTTTTTATTTCTTCCATCATTTCTTTGCTCATGGAAGAGTTCCTAGTTAATAAAATTGGTGCATCATACTTTTTTGATAAGGGTGCTGCGCTTAAAGCATCTGGAAAATCCTCTCCTGAAACTAGTATTATGTAATTTGAAACTTCCCAATGATTTTTAGAAACTTGTATTGAGGTTTCATACCTGTCTTTTCCTCCAAACCTCTCTACAGTGGGAGCAGCAAATGCCTTAATATCCCGCATATGTAGTGCAGCAAAAAAGCAAAATAAGAATACTAACAATTTTTTCCTTAAGGTCATTGTTATTCCTCCCTCATTATTATATATTTTTTATTGTAACATAGATTTTAAGCATTCCTTATGGTACTTAGTGGCAATAAAATGTACATTTATTGCCCAGATATTGAAAACATTAAGTTTTAAAGAAATTATTAAAATTTTATTAAATATTTTATTCAATAGAGATTAATTTCATAAGCATACTATTACTTACCTTCACGTTGAACAGATTTTCAAAAAATGAAAAAGGTAGCTAACTTAGTTAAATTAACCAGTTAGCTACTCTATAATATTTTCAATATTTTACTTGTTCACTTCACCATTTTTTTCTTAAAAACCTTCTCTTTTCATCAGGTAAATCTAAAGCTAAAGTTCCTCCTGGATTCATAATATTATTAGGATCAAAATGTTTTTTTAATGTACGATATAGTTCTAATTGATTACTTCCAATCTGACCTTCTAGCCATGGTGCAGTCATCTTACCTATGCCGTGATGGTGACTCATAGCAGCTCCATATTTTTGTATATTGTCTAATATACCTGATTGATACTCTATATAATCATCAATCTTATTCATTTTAGCTATGAATATAAAATAAAGATTCGCTCCCTGTGGATATACATGGGACATATGAGTCATGCATATAGTATTGGGTCTGCTTTTACAAAACTTTCTAACTCCTTCATGAACTTCTTTCATATTATCCCAGTTGACAGAGCACTCTAAGGTATCCGTCATTATACCGTAATCTTGAAGATCTTCCCTCATGTATGGATCTCTAAATCTTCCGTGTTCCCAAGCTTTTGTCACATAACCTGTTGTATACATAGCACCGTATTTTTTGCATATTTTATGAAGTTTTTTATTTACTAATTTTGCAAAACCCTTCTCTCCTTCTGCAAATCCAAGGAAAATGCATCTTTCCATAGGTTTATACCCCTTTATAGTCATAAGCTTATCAATTATTGTATCTTCTACACCATAAAGCTTCAGCATTACATCTGTTTCTTCAGGATCTGATAATCTAAATACAGATGGGAATCCAAACTGTCCCTGCATTATTTCACGAGCCGCATTTCTTCCATCTTCCCAGGTTTTAAATATATAACTAAATCTTTTTATATTTTCAGGCATGTATTTAAATACCTTCAAAGTTACATTTACAAGAATACCAAAAGCACCTTCACTTCCCATCATTATTTCATCTATTGATGGTCCAGTTGCATTAGCAGGGTATTCATCGCTCTTTATAATTCCTATTGGAGTAACATATTCTTGACTTATAACTATATCTTTAATATTGCCATAATAGGTAGAGTTTTGACCTGCACCTCTTGTAACCACCCATCCTCCCACAACTGAATACTCAAAGGATTGAGGGAAGTGTCCACAGGTATATCTTATTTTTGCATTAAAATTTTCTGGCGCCTTATTTAAAGTCTCCTCAAGTTTTGGTCCACTCATTCCAGCTTGTACTGTAATAGTTTGATTTACTTCATTGAAACTTACAACCTTATTCATATGAACTCGCATATCTAGGGAAACTCCACCATTCATGCATTCAACTCCACGGGTAACGGAAGATCCTCCACCATAAACATATACCGCAATATTTTCATCGTTGCAGTATTTTACTATATTTATAATATCCTCTTTATTCCTTGGGTGTAACACTAAATCAGGTATATTCTCTATAATACCCTGTCTAAGTCGCATTAAATCAAACATGGTCTTTCCGTAAGCAATTTGAAGTCTGGAGTAATTGTCCACCTTAACATTTTCTTCACCAAGCATCTCTTTAAATTTATTTATTTGTGTTTCATTAAGCTTTATAGGTTTATCAAAATCTACTTTCTCAAGACCCATTTTCTGCTTGGTCTTAAAATCTTCATCTGTCATATTAAAGGTTTTTTTCATAAGTGCATAAAGTTTTCTGTTAGGATGTTTAAATTCTTTAGGATCCCCCCACTTTAATATAGAACGATAACTCCCCTCTGGAGGTGCTTCTTCATGCCAGTCTGGATAAAAATCATTATTATTTTTACTCATTACACCCATCCTCCTTGCTTAAATTCTCATGCCCTGTTATCTCTCTTATCTCCTTATAAAGTCCCTTAAGGGCAGGATAAATCTTTTGATACACATTATTATAAAGTTGAGAATATATTTTTACATTTTCACTATTGGGTTTATAATTCTTTGTATAATTCACCATATTTTCAATGGCTTCACTATAGCTTTCATAAACGCCTAAGGCTACAAAGGCTATAATAGAAGCTCCAAGACCAGATGTTTCATAGGTCTGTACCTTGTATATAGGTCTATTTAGCATGTCCGATGTTATTTCACATATAATGTCGCTTTGAGAACCTCCTCCAGATAGAAAAACTTTATTAATCTTCTTATGAGATTTACTTTCAATTTTATCGATGCCATCTAATAATCCATAATTTATTCCTTCAATTATAGCTCTATATATATGTGCGCGAGTATGCACATCACTAAAGCCTATTATTGCCCCCTTAGCTTCAGGCATTTTAAGTCCCGGAGTCCAATAGGGCTGAAGCATAAGCCCTTGGGATCCTGGAGGTATTTTTATAAGCTTTTCATTTAAAACCTCTTCTGGAGGTATATTTCTCTCTTGCGCCTCAATCATCTCTCTATGGGCAAATTCTTTTTTAAACCAAGTTATCATCCAATATCCTCTAAATATCTCTACTTCTGGGTTATAATATCCCTTCATTGCAGCTGGATAAGCAGGCATAAAGGGAATTGGTTCAAAATATTCTTTAGAGGTGGTCTGTACTGTTGCAGTGGTGCCAAAACTTATACTAGCACAGTCAGAACTCATGCATCCATTCCCTAGAGTTTCACAGGCTTTATCTGAGGCAGATGCTATCACAGCTGTACCTTCAATTATTCCCGTATCCTTTGATGCCTTTTCTGTTATTTTTCCTATTATATCACCTACCTCTATCAATTGAGGTAGCTTCTCTCTCTCCACTCCAAAGAGATGCCATTTATAACTGTTATCAGATTGAGGCCACTGCTTTTTCTTATAATCAAATGGAATATGCCCCACTTGATTTCCTATGGAATCAATAAACTTTCCCGTTAACTTATAATTCAGATATCCTGAAAGCATTAAGTATTTATATGTGTTTTGCCATATTTCAGGCTGGTTTTGTTTAATCCAATGAGATTTACTTTTCCTCATGGTTATATCTACCGCTTCATTCATCCCTACGGTACGAAAGGCAAGTCTTTTCCCCATAGAAAATTTTTCTGTGCAAAGAGCATCTCTCTGGTCAAGCCAAAGTATACAGTATCTTAATGGTTCCCCATTTATATCTACATTTACGCAAGTATCTCTTTGGGTGGTTATAGATACTCCTATAACCTGTTGCCACAACTCCTCTACCTCTTCCTTCAATGCTTTGGTAGCAGAACATATAGCATTATAATACACATTTGGATCCTGTTCTGCCCATCCTGGATTCTTCGAAATATATGGTTCAAATTCAACCTTCTTTTTACCTTTAAGTTCTCCATACCTATCGAAAAGTAATGCTCTTACACTTTGAGTTCCACAATCAATTGACAATATCAGTGGTTCCAAAACTTATTCCCCCTTTAACCAAAGATTCATGTCAGAGGTAGAAACTATATTTACACCACTTCCTAATACATTCTTTACCACTATGTCTCCACAGCCTATTAATCTATCAACAACTATCTTATCTAAGGTATTCATCAGAACAAATATGTCTTTCTTAGGTATTTCTCCATCAGTTTTTACAGGCAATCTTGGCATTTCCTTATAAATTGTCTTAACTGTAGTAGTAAGACTTCTCTGAGGATTTTTCATTTCATTTATTGCAAAAACCTCTCCCCTAGGACACAATCCTCCAGTAACCTGCCATGTATCTTCTATTTTTTTTACCACTAGATTGCAGCTGTTTGGACATACTATACAGGTAAGCTCCCTCACTTTATTCCCTCCTGCATTATCACTTCTATGTCTTTTCCTAAAATTTGTTCTATGTTATCTATATCAACTTCAATCCTTTCCATTTCTGGCGGCCTTAAATTTCTATACTTTTTCATATATATTATTTTATTGTTATATTTTATCTGCACTATGGTATTCTTGCGTATATCCTTAGTTCTGAAATACAATACTATTTTTTTATTTTGAGACGTGATATCAAAGCTTTGAGGAACTACATATAAGAATTCTTCATTTTTAAAGCATATATTATTTAATTCTCGCTTTTCTTTATTCTTAACATAGCTGGCAGCACTCTTTCCCGCAATAGAACCACTTTCCGATACATAATCCACCAAATCATTTACATGTAATGCATTTCCACAAGAAAATACCCCTTCCACTGAAGTCATCAAGTTTTGGTCAACATAAGGTCCTTTTGTCCTTCCATCCATTTTTACTCCTAATTTTTCTGCTATTTCATTTTCCGGTATTAGACCTACTGATAAAATAACTCCATCACATTCTATTATTTCTTTAGTACCAGCTATAGGATTCATATTTTCATCTAAACTAATTATCTCTACTGCTTCTACTCTGTCGTAACCAATTATTCTATTAATGGTCTTCGATAAGTAAAGAGGAATGGAGTAATCTTTTAAACATTGAACTAAATTTCTTGTTAAGCCTGATGGGGTAGGTTTAGCTTCATATACCCCTAACACCTCTCCTCCTTCAAGAACGAATCTTCTTGCCATAATTAGTCCAATATCACCGCTTCCAAGGATTACACATTTTTTACACGGAAGATATCCTTTTATATTCACAAAATATTGTGCTGTACCCGCTGTAAGTATTCCTGCTGGTCTGTCTCCATGAATAAATACCTGCCTCGAAGATCTTTCTCTGCACCCATTAGCAAGTACTATAGAAGAAGAACTTACCTTATATAATCCCTTACTTCCACTGACTAAGGAAATAATAAAATTATTTTCGTTTCTCTCTATATTCACCACAAAGACTGATGTAACAATTGATATATTGTTTTCTTCTACCATTTTTATATATCTTTCTGCATATTCAGGACCAGTAAGCCGCTCTTTAAACTTTATAATTCCAAAGCCATCGTGTATGCATTGTTTTAAAATTCCTCCTACCCTAGCTTCCCTTTCCACAATTAATGTTTTTGCTCCCATTTCATTAGAAGATAATGCTGCTGCTAAGCCAGCAGGTCCTCCTCCAATTACTACCACGTCATACTGTTCCATTTGTATCCTCCTTCCATGGAGTTTTGGTTTCAGAAACTAATATATTAGACTTCCTTCCTTTTTTAGTCACTTCTATTGGGCTAATATTTGATTGTTCACTTATTATTTCTGTTATTAAAGGAGTACAAAATCCTCCTTGGCATCGACCCATTCCTGTTCTTACTCTTCTCTTAATAGCATCTAGACTGTTTACTTTTATAGGAGAGTTTAGCACATCTATTATTTCTCCTTTACTAATTTCCTCACAGCGACAAATAATAATTCCATAATCCGGTCTATTTTTTATAATTTCACTTCTCTCTTCAAAAGAAAGTTTAGCTAATTCAGGTATACCCTTTCTTATTGGATTAAAGTCAACTTTCCTATATACTTTTTTAAATTTAGAGAGCAGTTCTATTGCAATACCCGTTATATCCTCTGCTATTGCAGGTGCTGAAGCTAAGCCTGGAGATTGTATTCCCGCTGCATGAATTAAATTATGGATATATTCCGACTTTTCAACTATGAACTCTTCTTCATAAGTAGCTGCTCTTATACCTGAGAAATAAGTTATTATATCTTCTTTGCCCAATCCTTTTACTAAAGGCAAATGTTTATTTATAACTCCATCTATATTTTCTCTGTTACTACTATAGTCCTCTCTTAAGGGCTGTTCATAAGCATCTGGCCCAGCTAATATATTATCATCTATAGTTTTAACTAATCCTCCTCCTTTTGTATTCCCTGATTTTTCGCTTATAGAAGGCATAGCTAATACACGATTAAAAAGATTGCCCTTTTTTTTGTCTAATATTAAGATTTCTCCCTTTCTTGGATGTATTGTAAAAAATTCATCTCCGGCCATTTCTGCTATTTTATCGGAATATACTCCTGCTGCATTTATAACAATAGCAGGATATACTTTTCCTCTATTGGTGTTGATCCACTCTATTTTATTGTTTTGAACTTCCATAGATTCAACTATAGTATTTAATGATAATTCCAATCCGTTCATTACAGCATTTTCAGCAAAGGCAACAGTAATCTTATAGGGTGATAAAATCCCCGTGGTTGGAAAGGAAAATCCTCCAGCTGCCCTCTCTGTAATGTTTGGTTCTAACTCCCTTAGCTCTTTTAATGGTACATGAGTTACCCCTTCCACTCCTAACTTTTTAGCTCTGTTATATACTATAGGTGCTAGAATCTTCATCAAAGATTTTTCATATAGAATAATATTCCCTCTTCTTTTAAACTCCACATCTAATTCTTCCGCAATTTTTGTATACATTCTATTGCCTTTTACATTATAATAACCCTTTTTACTTCCTGGCTTTGAGGCTATACCTGGATGAATCATCCCATCGTTCCTTGAAGATGCATGAAATGCTACATCATCCTCTTTTTCTACCAGTAGAGTTGAAATATTATATTTTGCCAGTTCTCTTCCTATGGCACTGCCTATAACTCCACCTCCAATTATTAATACATCTACACGTTTCCCCTGTAATGCATAATCTCTTAGCATAGGTTTGTTAATAGGAGGGATTATCAAGTCCTTTACCTGAATTTTATTTACCACTCCTTTAAATCCTTTTCCTGCAGCAATTTTACCTGCTTTAATCACTTGATTCCAATTATCCACTTCTCCTTCTAGCACAATAGAATCTCTCCATTGCCTGCAATAAACCTTAGAAGATAGATTCTTATTAATTCTCTCTTCAATATTTTTTAGTATTTTTTTCATACCCCACCTCTATGGTCATAATGTTGTCCGAACATCCTGTTTTGTAATATTTTATTATTGATATTGCATATATATTCCAATCAATTTTTTCTTAAGTCCTCTATGGGATATTTATATATATCATTGGGAATCACAAATCTTAGATAATAATAAGGCTCTTTCTCATTGTTTATGTATATCCATCTTTCCATATCAATTACTACAGCATTATAATCTATCTTTAAAATATTCTGCTCATCTTCACTTGGATTTCTTGGTATAATAACCTGCTCCACTCTATTTATAGTAAATTTAAGTTCTTCTAATATAATCTTTGCAAGGGATTCGTTAAGATCAAAATTTTTTAAAAGCTCCATAGCTTCCACATTAAAATAAGATTCTTCTATGGCGATTGGTAGCTTTTCTGCTAAGCGGATTCTTCTTAAGTAAAAGCAATCCTGATTTCTTTCCCATTTTAGTTTTTTATATAGTTCATGATTTAAAGTTATAACTTTGCTTTCATCTATTATATTTTTAGGGCTTATTCCCCTTACCTTTAAAGAATATGTAAGACTTATTAAAGGCTCAAAGCCAATAGCAGGTTCTTTTCTTGCAACAAAAGTTCCTATACCCTGCTTTCTATATAAATATCCTTCTCTAACTAACCCTGTAATAGCCTCTCTGACAGTAGCGCGACCAACTTTATACTTTTCCATAAACTCCTTTTCCGTTGGAATTTGAGTATCTACTTCATATGTGCCTTCCTTAACTCTTTTCACTATTTCTTCCTTTAGCTGAACATATATTGGAATTGGTTTGCGTCTATCTAACATATGATCCTTCCCTTTCTACCCCGTTATTGTAATTTAATACATTTGTTTCATTATATTAATGTTAGCAATAAAAAATTCTATTATTTATTAGCTAATTTCCACGTAAAAATGGGTTTAACAAAATAAAATTTGTTAAACCCATTTTAAATTTATGTTTATATAATTTCTTTTTCTAAACTGGAACCAGTGAATTGACTATTGTAAAGATCTGCATAGAATCCACCTTTAGCTAGTAGTTCATCATGGTTACCCTTTTCAATTATAGAACCATTATTCATAACAAGTATTAAATCAGCATCACGAATAGTAGATAATCTATGAGCAATTACAAAGCTTGTTCTTCCCTTCATAAGTTCAGTCATAGCTCTTTGTATATAAACTTCTGTTCTAGTATCTACACTACTTGTGGCCTCATCAAGTATTAATATTACTGGATTTGCTAGTATTGCCCTAGCGATAGTTAATAACTGCTTTTGTCCTTGAGAAATATTAGATGCCTCTTCATTAAGAATTGTATCGTATCCCTCTGGAAGTGTTCTGATAAAGTGATCAGCATGAGCTGCCTTTGCTGCTCTTATAATCTCTTCCTCACTAGCTCCTTCGCGTCCATAAGCAATATTATCCTTTATGCTTCCATTGAAAAGCCATGTATCTTGAAGCACCATACCAAAAATACTACGTAAATCCTCACGCTTTAATTCCCTTATATCAGCTCCATCGATGGTGATTTTTCCATCATTGATTTCATAAAAGCGCATAAGTAGATTTACAAGAGTAGTTTTACCTGCTCCCGTTGGCCCTACAATGGCAATGGTTTGACCTTCTGACACATCTATATTCATATCTTCAATTAGAGTAACCCCTTCTTTATATCCAAAATCAACATTTTCAAATTTTACATTACCACTAGGAAATTCTATAACCTTAACATCATCACTATCAGGAATCTCTTCCTCTTCATCTAGCAGTTCAAAAACACGTTCTGCTGATGCAATGGTAGATTGAATGATGTTTGCAATATTTGCCGTTTGGACTATAGGTTGTGTAAACTGCTTTGAATATTGAATAAACGCTTGTATATGACCTATTTCAATAGCCTTCTTTGTTACTAAAATACCACCTACTACAGATACAAATACATATCCTATATTGTTCACAAAAGTAATAAGGGGCATTATAATACCAGAAATAAATTGTGCCTTCCAACCAGCCTCATAGAGTTCTTCATTAATTTTATTAAACTCTTGTATAGATTTACTTTCATGTCCAAAAGCCTTCACTATTTTATGACCTGTGTACATTTCTTCTACATGACCATTAAGTTCACCTAACGCTCCTTGCTGCTCCTTAAAGAACTTTTGTGAACGAGATGCTACTCCTTTAGTTATTAAAACTGAGAGTGGCAATGTAATAAGAGTAATAAGAGTCATTACTGGGCTTATTTTAAACATCATTATTATAATTCCCACTATGGTGATAATGGAAGTAATAAGCTGCGTAATACTCTGTTGTAATGTACTACTGATATTATCCACATCGTTTGTAACACGACTTAATATCTCCCCATGAGTGTGGGAATCGAAAAACTTTAATGGTAAACGGGAAAGTTTTTCATTTACATCCTTACGCATATTAAGAACGGTTTTTTGCGCTACTCCTGCCATGATATATTGTTGAATATAAGCAAAAAATGCACTGCTAATATATAATACCGCTAAAATAATAAGAGTTTTATATATATAATCAAAGTCTATAGCCGCATTTGGGACACTAAATCTTTCCACTATTCCATTAAATAGAGTAGTTGTGACTTTACCTAAAATATCAGGACTTAGAATCGTAAAGGTAGTGCTTAATATAGCCATAATAAATACTGCAACAAGCTGAAATTTAAGGGGTTTCAAATATCCTAGAAGTCTCTTCAATGTGCCCTTAAAATCCTTGGCTTTTTCTACTGGCATTCCCATTGGAGGGCCTCCATGACCTTTTCCAAATCCTCCACCAGATTTTTTTTCTCTGCGTTTTTCACTCATGCCAACTCCTCCTCTGAAAGCTGTGAAGATACAATTTCGCGATATACTTCACAGTTATTTAAAAGTTCCTTATGCTTACCCATTCCTGCAATTTCACCATCATTTAAAACTATAATTCTATCTGCATTCATAACAGTGCTTACCCTTTGAGCTACTATAATCATAGTTGAATCCTCTGTTTCACTTTCCAATGCTGCACGTAATTTTGCATCAGTTTTAAAATCTAGGGCTGAGAAACTGTCATCAAATATATATATTTCTGGTTTTCTAACTAAGGCACGAGCAATTGATAAACGTTGTTTTTGTCCCCCTGAAACATTGGTGCCACCTTGAGCTATCATTGAATCCAAGCCATCTTTCATATTGCTTATAAATTCTCCAGCTTGAGCTATTTCACAAGCATAAAGAACTTCTTCTTTTGTTGCATCTTCTTTTCCATATTTAATATTTTCTTCAATTGTACCACTAAAGAGAACTGCTTTTTGGGGCACAAATCCTATTTTACCTCTTAAATCCTCTTGAGACATTTTTCTAATATCTACACCATTGACTAATATATTTCCGCTGTCCGCATCATAAAAACGAGGAATTAAGCTTATCAAAGTAGATTTTCCCGATCCAGTACCTCCTATTATTGCAGTTACTTCCCCTGGTTTTGCACTAAAAGAAATGTTTTTGATAACTGGCTGTTCAGCTCCTGAGTAGCTAAAACTAACATCTTTAAATTCCACATAACCCCTTTTACTATCAGCGCTGACAATTTCTTCAGGATCGTTGATTTGTGAAGTCATATCTAAAACTTCATTTATTCTTGTTGCTGAAGCAGAGGCACGTGGTATTAGTACAAACATCATAGAAACCATAATTAAAGAGAACATAATTTGCATAACGTATTGAATAAATGCCATTAAATCTCCAACTTGCATATAGCCTCTGTCAACGCGAATACCTCCAAACCAGATAATTGCTATTGTTGTAAAATTAAGAAGCAACATCATCATCGGCATAAGTGCAGCCATTATTTTATTTACCTTTATAGCAGTATTAGTAAGATCTAAATTCGCCTCATCAAAACGCTTCTTTTCGTGATCATTACGATTAAATGCGCGAATTACCCTAATACCAGTAAGATTTTCACGCAAAACAAGATTAAGCTTATCAAGCTTTGTTTGCATAATCTTAAATAATGGAACTCCTTTTCTTACTATAATAAATATAGTTCCTGCTATTATAGGAACTGCAACCACTATAACTAAAGATAAAGTTGCATCCCTTGACACTGCCATAATAATCCCACCTATGCACATCATAGGTGCACTAACCATTATTCTTAGAATTATTATAAGCACTTGTTGAATTTGTGTTATATCATTTGTAGTTCTGGTAATAAGTGAAGAGGTTCCTATTTTATCAAATTCCTGAAGAGAATAGTTCTCAACTTTTGAAAAAACATTGCCTCTAAGAATCTTACCAAATCCTGTTGCTATTTTTGAGGATAAAAAGCTGGCAATGATTGTACATATCGTACCCCCTGCAGCTACAATTAACATTAATCCTCCAACTCTTAAAATATAATTTGTATCTCCGTTAATTATACCTTTATTAACAATGTCTGACATCAACGTTGGCAAATATAGTTCTGAAAGTGATTGAAAAAATACTAGTACTAAAACTGCAGCTATTGAAGCTGCATAGGGCTTTAAAAATTTGAACAGCTTAATCATAAATCATCATCTCCATCTAATTCTCCTGTAATTACATATCTAATTTTTTATCACATACTTCTTCAAGATTGTCTCTCATTTGCATTAACAACCTTCTAAGTAGAATTTTTTCTTCTTCTGTAAAATTAGAAAAACATTCTCCATTAATAATTTTAATAACTTGAATTGCTTCTTTACATAATTTTTTTCCCTGCTCCGTTAAGTAGACCCTTGTAACTCTTTGATCCTCAGAATCTACTTTCCGTTCCACCAAATCAAACTTTTCCATTCTTTTTAACATCATAGTAATAGTGGCAGGTTTTATATTTAACTTATCTGATAATTCCTTTTGGCTCTGACCGTCCTTAATATGCAATGCCATAAGCATGGGAGGTTGACCTGGATACACTCCAATTTTTTCTAATAGTTTATGAGTTCTATAATAATGAAGCCTTATCACTTGCGAAAAAACGTGATATAAAGAATCTCTATCGATACATTCCAACAATATCCCTCCTATTTAATTAGCCGACTAAACATATTTAATAATATCATTAGACTGTTTCCTAGTCAATATCATTAGAAAACAATAATTTTAAACAATTTATTAACATAATCACATCTCTTTATTCCCTTAATATTCAGAACATTAAATGAAAACGTTGTAATTTCTACATCCTTATTATAGGCTTATTTTAAAACCTATTCATCATTTTCATTCCACAACCAATAGTTAGCCTACTAATGTATTTTGTTAAATTTTTATCTATATTCCAGCTGTTCATGCTCCACTTTCTTACTAATCCCTAAAAACTAATGTTTTGATCAGTCTATCTTCTCCCAGTATGGTATTAGGGAAAATACTTGCCGCGTTATCTTTGTATAGCTCTGGCTCAACCATTGCTGGAGTAAAATGAGTGAGTAAAAGTTCTTTAACTCCACCTTTAAGGGCTAATTCTGCTCCTTCAGCAAAAGTCATGTGCTTATTATTAATTGCTTTGTCTAAATCTTTATTTTTCCCATAAGTTCCCTCACATATAAATAAGTCACTATCCTTTATGAAATCAATTATGGTACTTATTGGCCTTGTATCTGTTATAAAGCTTATCTTTATCCCTCTTCTCTCACTTCCTAATACCATACTAGGTTCATATTTTTTCCCATCACATACCACAATTTCACCTCTTTGAAGTGTATTCCAAAGAGTTTTTGGCACCTCTTTTAAAATTGCCTTTTCCTGATCAAATTTTGGTTTTCTACTTATATAAAAACTATAACCTATACAGGGCGTTGAGTGATTGAGCTCTAATGCAGAAATAGTTAAACCACTGATATATAATGACTCTGAGGGGTTTTCTATTATATTTATCTCATAAGGAAGATAAGGCACTATAACTCTAAGACAGTTTACTATATTCTCTATGCCCTCTGGTCCTATAATTGTCAACGGTTCAGTTCTTCCGCTATTTCCTATAGTTGCAAGAAGACCTGGTAATCCCACGATATGATCTCCATGTCCATGAGTTATGCATATAACATCTATTGACTTAAATCCCCAGCCAAGAATTTTCATGGATACTTGAGTTCCTTCTCCACAATCAACTAATATTTTCCTACCTTTATAATTTATAAGAAGAGAAGATAAAAATCTTTCAGGTGTAGGCATGCCTCCTCCTGAGCCTAGTAGTGCTATATCCACCATAATAATCACCTCATATTTATATTGTTAACAAATTCTCCCTAAAATATATTATAAAAACTGCTCTGGAAATCTAATTATCCTCCGAGCAGTTTTATTGATAAATATTTATTTATAATTAATAGCAGTAAATATTTATTTTTCATTTAATTCAAGCATATTAATATCTATAATAAATTCATTTTTAACTCTTAAAAATTGTTTTATGTCATTCAAAAACTGAAAGAGGGATGCCCTACTCTCAAACTCTTGTCGTGATACAGGAAGGGACATACTTCTGAAATTTTCTCTTAATCTATATAGATCATTAAGTAAATTTTCCGCAGTATTCTCTTCATATATAGAGTTAGCAACCTTTTCTGTGAAATCTGCCATCATTAGCGCCTGCTCATATGTTGAGAAATCATCTCTAAAATGTTCCTTCATCGATTTCAAAGTTTCTAATTGCTGCATTCTCATTTCCATATATCTAACATAGTAATGATCATTTCCACGAAAATAGTTATTTAAATTTATATAGGTAAGCTTTCTTGCCCCACGCAATCTATTTTCTAAATCTATAAGTAAATCTTCTTCATCTTCCTTAGAAAATTCTCCATTCCTCATAGCTTCAGCTATTTTAATTAAAATTTCTTTTATGCTTTCTTCTATAAATAATTGATCTTCCTTTATACGTCCCTCAACGCTTGGCATATAAAGATTTAGTATTAGAGCTACGGTAACTCCAACTATCATTAGAGCTACTTCATTCCATAACCAGAATGCACTAGTTGATTGTTCAACTAGAAGGTGAGATACCAATACAGAACTAACCACAATTCCTTCTTCTACTTTAAACCTTACAGCTAAAGGTATAAAAATTAGTAGAAAAACACCAAAAATTATCTCTCCATAACCAAGTAAATTGAATAGAATAAGCGCAAGACAAAGAGCTAAAATACAAGATAGTATTCTTTTCAATGCACTCTTAACGGACTTTTTTCGTGTCTTTTGTACGCTTAATATGGTAATAATTCCTGCAGATGCGGCGTATTGCAGTCCTAATTCTTTTCCTATTATAATTGCTAAAGAAGCTCCTATGGCGGTCTTTACTGTTCTAAATCCGATAAATTTCATAATATCCTCCTAACATGCATTTTAAAAGTGCTATATAAAATTATACTTTATTTACATAGTTTAGTTAAGAGCTATTATTATGATAAATATAAAATTGTTAAAAACAAAGGACTCTCTCGCACTTTAGAAATTACTTTCTATTTTAAGACAGTCCCTTTTTTATTTTCTAGTTATTCATTTGATAATTTAAATTTATTTACTCTTCCATTCATCTCTTTAGCCATTTCTTCTAAATTTAAAATAGATTGAGAAACTTCCTCTGTTGAAGCACTCATTTCCTCTGAAGATGCTGATATCTCTTGAGATGATGCTGATATTTCTTCTGCTAGGGATGAAGAACTTTCTACTTTTTCAACTATTAGACTCATATTATCATAAACACTTTTTGCGCTTTGGTTTATTCCATAAATTTTAGGACTTACTTCTTTTATAGAATTAACAATATCTCCAAAGGATTCTAAAGAAACATTTATAATATTCATAGAATCTAACAATTCATTTTCTACATTCACACTAGAATCTACTATAGTTTTGCTCTCTTTTGAAATACTAGTGATTATTTGAGTAATATTTTCAGAAGATGCTTTACTTTGCTCAGCTAGTTTTCTTATCTCATCTGCAACTACAGCAAAACCTCTCCCTGCTTCTCCAGCTCGTGCTGCCTCTATGGCTGCATTTAAAGCAAGTAGATTGGTTTGTTCTGCAATGCTGTTTATCAAGCTAGTAATATTATTTATTTCTTGAATATTACTCTCAAGCATATTTATTTTATTTACAAAATCCTTAAAGGAACTATTTACTCCATTAATTGATTCTATTAATTTTTCCATATTTTCATTACTATCTTGAGCTGTACTGTGGACAGTCATAGAATTTATATTTACTTCTTCGATATCTTTAACAATGTTACTTAACTTTTCACTGAAGTTATCTAATATATCATTGATTGCCACTAGCTCTTGTGCCTGTTCTCCTGTACCTTTAGCTACCTCTTGTATAACCTGAGAAATATTCTCTGAAGAAGATGCCATTTCTTGTGAAGTGCTGCTTAAACTTATAGTATATGATCTAATGTCATCAGAGCTATTTCTCACCAACATAAGCATATCTTGAATATTATGCTTCATATTACTTAATGCTCTGGCTAGTTCACCAATTTCGTCTTTTTCTTTTAAATATTTGTCTTTAATTTCTAATGTATAGTCTCCCGTAGCCATGACTTTTATTTGTCCAACCATATCTGTAATTGGATTTGTTATAGCCCTACTAATCAAAGCGGTTAATAATATCGCTACAAGAACAAAAATTAAAAGAGCAATTAAGGTAGATGTTATTAGACTAGACATACCATAAAGAACTTCCTCTTCATCTGCAAAAACTATAATTGACCAATTAGTATCTAGAATTGGAGTATATGCTCCATATTTCTCTTTACCATCATATGTATATTTGTCTACTCCTTCACTACCTTGCATCATTGCTTTGTGCATTTCTGCAAGCTTCATTAATTTAGGATCTTCTTCAGATTTTTGAACAATATTTTCTCTATTTATTACATTCTCGTTATTTATGTGAGCTATAGTATACCCTTCTCTATTATATATAGCAGCTCCACCTGTTTCCCCATACTTAATGTCGTTAGTTATACTGCTCAAAATATTGCCATTTTGTAAAACTACTAGGACTCCTGTAATTTCATTTCCGTTTTTTATAGGCACTGCCATAGGCACAACTAATTCTTCACTACCATCCATACTCATAGGATCTGATACGGCCTTTTCTCCATTAAGAGCTTTATTGTAGAATTCTGCCCCTTGTATATTAAACTTTTGGCCACTTGTTGCATATAACGTACCTTTAGTATCTGCGAGGCTGATTGCTGCGTAACCTTCTCTCTTTTGTTGCTCAATTAACATTTTGTTTTTTTCTTCTAAAGATACATTAGGATCTTTAATTTTTGGCATCTCAGCTATGGTTCCCATTACACTAAGTTCTTTATCTAATCTACTCCTCACTACTTTAGAAGCTTCCTTAGCAACCTCTGGTAAGGATTGTTCTACATTTCTGATTAATAGTTTATAGGATATTGAAAAATAAATCCCCCCTAGTCCAATGCATATAATAGCGATTAAACTAGTAAAAGAAAAAATAAGTTTCCTTCTAATATTATGAGTGCTCTTTGAATCACTTTTTGAATTCTTCTTTAAACTATTCTTTAAATTGTTCTTCAAATTGCTTATCCAATTATTTTTTTGATGTTGTTTTGCTTTTCTGTTTTTTACAAATTTCTTCATAATCCCTAAGCCTCCTACACAGTTCTCCTTTGTATTATGAAATATTTTTATATTGTACCATTATATCACAATTTTTTAGTAATATATAGTAAAATTGTGTCGTATTTTATATTTTTAAGGAAAATTACCAAATGGTATTAAATGATAAAAAACAGCCTGATTTTTTTCAGACTGTTTAAAATAATCTTATTATCACATTATTTACTATATCAAAGCTATGGTGGCTCCAAATATACCTACATATTGATTGAAAGGAATAAATTTATTCCCATCCCATTTCAATGAAGTTTGTACAAGCCCTAAAGTATCTGCATTAAATCTTCCTATTATTCTTTGTAGAGCAAAAAGTTCATAGACTCCATCTCCATCAAAGTCTATAGGATATATATTTCCTACTCCAATTACATCTCCTTTTATCTCTTTTATGAGTTTGCCATTTTTATCATAAATTTCATTTAGATAATCTTGAGGCTTATTTGAAATATCAATAATAAACTGTTTATTTAAAGTTTTACTCAATACCTCCACCTTGTAGTTATCCTTATATGTGACCTCATATTCATAGCTTTTGTTAAAATCTTCATAGTCAAACAACTTCCTAGGCTGATTTCCCACAAAAGAATATAAGTAGTTGTAAGTAAATCCACCGCTTCCCCCTGAATTAATGGTAATAAAAATATCATTTATGCCATCCCCTGTGAAATCTCCTAAAAATATAGTTGGGTCATATCCAGAGTTATCCTCTAATTCTATATAGTATAATCTATTATCTTTTCCGTCTCTAATAACCAAAGTTATATGATCATAAAAAGGACTTTCTTCTCCAAAAGGTTTTTTTCCTATTAAGTAAACACCGTCTGCTATTTTATCTCCGTTTACATCACCTTTTTTATATTGAATTATACGGTATCTTCCCTCGGCCATTTCTCTATTAAGATGCGCCCATGGACAATAAAACATGAATTATCTCCTTAAAATTATTGCTTATACAGGTATAATATGTTTATTATTACCATAAGTTCACTATTATCAAAGAAATCTACTGTGAAAATTGACTTTTATAAAGATTATAATATGCCCCTCTTTTATCTATAAGCTCATGATGACTACCACTCTCTTTTATTTTTCCTTCATCAATTACCATAATAATATCTGCATCTTTAATTGTACTTAACCTATGAGCTATTATAAAACTGGTTCTTCCATTCATAAGCTTAAGGAGGGCTTCTTGTATTCTCAGTTCTGTACGGGTGTCAACACTGCTAGTGGCTTCATCTAGTATAAGTATAGAAGGATTTGATAAAATCGCTCTAGCTATAGCTAAAAGCTGCCTTTGCCCCTGACTTAAGTTTACTCCACCTTCTACAAGAAGGGTATCGTAACCTTGAGGTAATCTTTTTATAAAAGAATGGGCATTAGCCATTTTAGCTGCTTCCTCTATTTCTTCATCCCTAGCCTCTACTCTTCCATATTTAATATTTTCTTTTACTGTTCCCGAAAATAAATAAGTGTCTTGTAAGACCATGCCAAAACATCTTCTTAAGCTATCTCTAGTATATTCTTTTATATTCTTGTCATCAATTAATATTTCTCCATCGGTGGCTTCATAAAAACGGGTGAGCAAATTTACAATAGTAGTTTTACCTGCTCCTGTTGGCCCAACTAAAGCAATGTTACTTCCTTTTTTCACTTTAAAATTTATATTTTTTATTACTGGTACATCCTCTCTGTATCCGAAGGTTACGTCTCTAAACTCTACTTCTCCTCTAATATTTTCTAGAGTTCTAGCTCCTTTTACGTCTTCACTTTCTTCTTTTTCGTCTAAAATTTCAAAAACCCTTTCCGCACCAGCAACAGCTGATTGTAAAGTATTGAATATATTTGCTAAATCATTTAATGGTCTAGTAAATTGCCTGGAATAACTTAAAAAACTAGCTATTATCCCTACTGTAATTGCACCTCCACCTTTTATAGATAAAACTCCCCCTATAACAGCGACTACCGCAAACCCCAAATTATTAATCACATTCATTAGAGGCATTAGGTATCCAGACCAAATTTGAGCCTTTATTCCCACCTCACATAAATTTGAATTAATATTATGAAACTCTTCAATTATTCTATCCTCACGATTAAAGGCTTTTATTACTGCAATACCTGATATAGACTCTTCTATATGTCCATTTAAATTCCCTAATATTACTTGTTGCTCCTTAAATAAAACCTTTGTCTTCTTTGCTATATTACTGGTGAGTAAAAATACCATAGGTATGGTAATCATACTAGCCAAAGTAAGCAGTGGACTTAAAAGGAGCATCATTATAAGAGCTCCTAAAATATTTATTGAACTTGACATTAGCTGAATAGTAGACTGGGATATGGTGGTACTCACATTTTCTATATCATTAGATAATCTACTCATTATTTCACCATGAGTATGGGTGTCAAAAAAAGATATAGGTAAATTTTGAAGCTTATCAAAAAGTGAAGCTCTTAACGTAAAAACTATTTTTTGAGATACTCCAGCCATAATCCATCCTTGAATAAAACTTATGAAACTATCTGCAAAGTATGTAAATATAAGTATTCCTATAATTATTTTAAGCCCATTGAAATCTACTTTCATTTGCCCCAATGATATAATGTCTACAGCTCTCCCTATGAAGTATGGCACTAACAACCCCAGTGCTGAACTTATGATTATCAGTGAAAACACTACTAATAGAAGTTTTCTCTCTTTGCCAAAATAAGTCCATAATCTAAGAAAGGTTTCTTTGAAATTTTTAGGTTTAACAACGGGTTTCATTCCACGTCCAAAGGAACCTTTATTTTTAGAGGGTGACCCAAACCCTTTTCTCTCCATTTACACACCCTCCTTTCCTATTTGGGAACGGAATATTTCTTTATAAATATCACAGTCATTCATCAATTCTTCATGTGTTCCCATACCTACCATAGAACCATTATCTAAAACAATTATCCTATCCGCACCCATCACTGAAGTAATTCTTTGAGCAATTAAAATACAGATAGTGTTGCTAGAATATCTTTTTAAATCTTCCCTTATCTTCCCTTCTGTAGCCACATCTACAGCGCTAGTAGAATCATCTAGAATAAGTATTTTAGGTTTTTTAACTAATGCACGAGCAATTGAAATTCTCTGTTTTTGCCCTCCTGAAAGATTTACTCCTCCCTGTCCTAATACAGTATTATATCCCTCTGGAAAGGAGCATATAAATTCATGTGCTTGGGAAATTGCTGCTGCCTCTTCTACCTCTTTTATAGTTGCAAACTCATTTCCCCATTTTATATTTTCCATTATTGTTCCTGTAAATAGAGTACTTTTTTGAGGAACTATTCCTATTATTTCTCGTAAATCTTTAAGATTTAAATCTTTTATATCCACTCCATCTACTTTTACAACTCCATAAGTTGTATCATAGAAACGTGGTATTAGGTTAACCAATGTACTTTTACCAGCCCCTGTAGAACCAATGATTCCTAAGGTTTCCCCTGGGTCACATGTAAAAGTAATATTTTTTAAAACAGGTTCACTTTTACTCCCATCGTAGGAAAAGCTCACATTTTCAAAATCTATTTCCCCATAGGTTTCTTTAAAGCTTATGGTTTCTTCTTTCATATTTATATTGTTTTCTTCCGCAAAAACTTCTCCTATACGTTCTGCAGAAGCCTTTGCCCTTATAAACATTGTAAATACATGAGATAACATTATAAGAGAAAATAGAATTTGTGTCATATAATTTGTAAAAGCAATTATTTGTCCTACCTGCATATTTCCACTATTAACTCTCACTCCTCCAAACCATAGAAGTAAAATTATGCCTATATTTACTGTCAATGTTATAAGTGGATTAAATATTGATAGTATTCTAGTTCCTTTAATAGATATTTGTGCTAGGTCATTATTGGCACCTTCAAAACGATTTATCTCGTAGTCAAAACGATTAAAAGCTTTAACTACTCTTATACCCGCTAAATATTCTCTCATCACGGCATTTACTCTATCTAGTGACTTTTGTATTTTAACGAAATATGGATATCCCACTCTCATGTTAATAAATATAAGAACTACAATAATGGGCACCACAGCTAATAGTATTAATGACATAGAAGGATTAATTAAAGCAGCCATTATAAGACTTCCAATACATAGAAGTGGAGCCTTTACAAATATCCTCATCATACCATGTGCAAAATTTTGAACTTGATTTACGTCATTAGTTAATCTAGTCATCAGAGATGCTCCTTGAAATTTATCAATATTACTAAAAGAAAAACTCTGTATTTTTTCAAAAAGATCTTCTCTTAGTTTGCTTCCAAATCTTTGAGATACATTACTGGATATAATGTTACGAGTAACTGCTGACATAGCTCCTAATGCTGTAACTAATAGCATTACTCTCCCCATACTGAAAACATAATCCATGTTATTTTTAAGTACCCCATTATCAATAATTTTTGATACTATAGTAGGCTGCATTAAATCACAAAAAGCTTCGATGATTAGAAAAATTAATACAATAGCATACTTTTTCCAATATATTTTTACATATTTATTTAAATAATCCAATTCAATCCCTCTCTTAACTTCTCACTATACCTCATAAAATAATACTTTGTATTTTAAAATTATAGCATAAATTCATGAAACTATTACTATTATGATACATTCACAAATAAAAAAACACTTCTACAGACCTTAGTAACCATTTATAATTACAGGAATAACATATTAATAGTAAAAAATAAAGGAGAGGTATGATGTTAGAGTCTATATTATTAGTATCAGCATTATCTTTAGATGCATTTGTGGCTAGTATTGCCTATGGAACAAATAAGATAAAAATACCTTTTTCTTCAGTAGCTATTATTAATATTGTTTGTTCATGTATTCTTGGTGTATCTCTTTTTTTTGGCTCCTTAGTAAAAAAATTTGTACCAGGAAGCATAACATCAACAGTAAGCTTTATAATTTTATTGTTATTAGGTATATATTACTTGTTTGAATCCATTATAAAAACATACTTGCAGAAAAGTTCAACATCAACTAGAAAGTTAAAATTAAAGTTTTCTGATATCCAATTTATTATAGATATATATGTAGATGAAACTAAAGCCGATTCAAATAATTCAAAGGATCTTAGTGCAAGAGAAGCTTTATACCTTGCCGTTGCTCTTTCTTTAGACTCATTGGCTGTAGGTTTTGGAAGTAGTTTAGGGAGCATCAACTATATACAAGTTATATTATTGTCCTTAATTTCTGGCATGATTGCTGTATTATCGGGATTATTTTTAGGTAAAAAATTCGTTGAGAAATCAAAAGTTAATTTATCTTGGCTCTCAGGAGTACTCCTTATAATTTTAGCAATTTTGAGATTAATATAGATAAAATTTATCTAACTATAATAGTTTAAATAAAAAATAACACTGGAACATTAAATTAAACCCACCAGTGTTATTTTTGAACTTATTTCTTCTTAGTGTCTTTACCTTTATTCTTGTTTGCATCCTTCTTTTTACTACTATTTTTAGTAGAACTGCTTTTGCCTTTACCCTTATCCCCCATTATATATACCCCCTTCTATAATTAAATATAATTAATTTTATGAAGGTAATGATAAAAAGATTCCTAAAAATAAAATTACCAGTTATTCGATCTTTAACAATTTGCATCTATATTGCATTTAATATACTATGTAATATAAAGGAGAGATTAAATTGGGTTATATAAATGATATAAGCCCTCAAGAATTAGCTACTTTAGCCAACATAGTAGCCATCGCTTTAACAGAAGGCAGAACAGCAGATGAGTCAAATGTTTTAGGAAATTTCATAGCTACGGTAGGAGCTTTGATATTGACTATTGCAGCTCAGCAACAGAGCCTAGAAGCAAGACTGGCAGCAAAAGAAGCAAAGGATACAAAAGATAAAGATATGAAGGATACGAAAACTTCAAAAGATAAAAAGGATAAGAAAGATAAAAAAGGTGTAAAAGATGCGAAAGATACAAAAACTAAAGAAAATGAGTAATTACACTTTAAATTTATAATAATTATATTATATTTTAGTAAATTAGTTACCATACTTATTTAGAGTTTGATAAATATTAATAAGTTACACAATTAATAATATTGATTTGGAGTGATTGCATAATGAAAATAGGACAAGATTATATCGGCGTCGGTGTTGGCGCTGTAATTTTAAATGATAATGGAGAAATACTTCTACTGCTGAGAGAAAGATCCCCAGAAGCTGGATACTGGTCTATACCAGGTGGAAAAGTAGAGTTCTTTGATACAGTTGAAGATAGTATTAAAAGAGAAATCAAGGAGGAGTTGGGTGTAGAAATTGATATAATTAAGCTCTTAGGTGTTACTAATCATATATTAATAGAGGAAAAATCTCATTGGGTGGCTCCTAGCTTTCTAGTAAAAATTATAAAAGGAGAAGTAAAAAATATGGAACCGAATAAACATAAAGATATTAAATGGTTTTCCATTGATAACTTACCTGATAACATCACTCTTACTACCAAGAAAGCTATAGAGTATTTAGAAAAATAATCATTTTCAGAAATAACATCTTATATTATTATCATAGTACTAATCATAGCTACATATTATATGTCATGTGATTCTTACATTTATATAAGACAAAGAGCCTTATAGTTTGAAACTATAAGGCTATTGTCTTTTAGAGTTCTTATTAACTAGGGTATTTTAAAAAGCATTGTAAATAAATGCTGCTTTAAACAAGGTATCGTCTGAAGACAGTATTATTTGAATACTTTTTTCTACATCAACAAAGAAAACACCTATTATGTTTTCATCATTGCGAAGCTCAATTTTTGTATGAATCTGATATCCAAGTTCTTCTTTAAATATATTTATCTTGTTACACAATACCATTCCTTCATTACTTCCTACAAAGAAAACTGCTCCTTGTGGAAATGTAAAATTCATCTTATCTCCAGAATTATACTGTATAACTTGCTCCTGATCTCCATATTTAAACTCTAAATCCTTTTCCATTTCTTTCATCTACCTTTCTAAATATTTAACCACATCAATAGTACTATTCTATAGAGAAAAGCCTTTTCCTCTTATGAATGTTATATATATATAATAAAAACCGATTCTCTCTAAAGAAAATCGGCTTAATAATTTACCACTTTACCTTTTGCTACATACATTGATTTGTCAGCTTTTTGTATTAGTGTATTTATATCTTCTCCATTATAAGGATAAATACTAGATCCTATACTAAATGACACTTCTATATTAGAATTTATATTTTCAGCAAATTTATCTTTAGAACTTAAAATCCTTTTAATTATATTTTCTAAATCCTCACTGTTCCTTAGATTAGGTATAACGATTAAAAATTCATCTCCTCCAAACCTACAAACCATATCTCCATCTCTTACGCATTCTACTAAAGATTTAGCAACATTTATTAAAACCTCATCCCCAACACTATGACCATAAGTGTCGTTAATAAATTTAAATTCATCTAAATCTATAAATAACAGTCCCAATATAGTATTATTTTCCTTTGATTCTCCTATAAGTCTTTCTGCTGTTTCATAGAATAGAGTTCTATTAGCTAGTCCAGTTAATCCATCATAATAGGCTAATTTAGTTATGGTTTCTTCTTTTTCCTTCAGTTCTTCATTCATGTTGTATAGTTTATTAACATATTCTTTAAGTTGATTTATTCGAGCAAATTGATTTGTTACATCTATAAATTCTAAAAGTATAAACTTTCTATCATTTTTATCTATAGAACTTATTTTAATATTAAAATTTTCATTGTCATTAACTATACCTTTGTGTATTGCAGCAGAAAAGAACATTTTGCATCCGTCATTTAAAACACTTTCAATGGATTTAACAAAGTAACTTTTATTCAACTTTGGCATAACTTCATATATATTTTTATTCAAAACTTCTTCCATAGGGATTTTAGTTATTTTCTCCATATAATCATTCCAAAATATTATTTGGAGTTCTTCATTTAATATTATGGTTCCTTCATTTATTAAATTTAATATGCTTTTTAAAACCTTATCCATATAAATCATCTACCATCATATCTATTTTATTTATTATTTCGTTTAGAGAATTAATAGTTAAGTCAATTATTATTGCACCATCTATTTTAACATTATCTATGTTAAATGTGATGTAAAGCATTAATATGTGGGTATTTTCTTTGCTCTTAATATCTTTAGCAAAATCAATTCTATCAAAAATCTTAACTTCTGGAAGAGAGTAGTTTAATTTAATGTTTATGTAATTGCTTATTTCTCCAATTATTGAGTTCAAAATTATGTTTCCAATTTCTTTAATTATATCATAATCAACATCCGTAAAATCCATATCAATTTCTGTGTTAGGGTCCTCATTATTTATACAAACATTTATAAAAGTTTTCATCTTATCTGCTGGGAATATTAAATTTGCTTGTCCAGTTAATTGTTCTTTAAATGAAATTGAGGACACCATTAATGCCCCTTCCAATACTTTAGGAAGATAATTCTCAATTTTAAGTTCTTCACTGACAACATGTATTATATCTACATAGGGTACATCTAATATAATTTTGCTATTAATCATTTCTGAAAGCATGGACGCAGCCTTTCCAACACTTATATTAAATAACTCTTTTAATGCATCATACCTTAAATCATTATCACTCATTTATATCATTCCTTATTAATTGACTCACAAGCTTTGCTTTATCATCATTAAATGGTTTGTTTATAAAAGTCATAATCCCTAGCTGTTCTGCTTCTTCCTTTACACTTACTTGAACATCTGCCGAAATTACAACTATCTTAGCATTCTTATCCTCTTTCTTAATCTTTTTTATAAGCTCCATTCCATTTACTTTTGGCATCAATAAATCCACAAAAGTATAGTCTGGATTTAAGTCTTTATATTTTTCATACCCTTCTTGTCCATCTCCGGCAAAATGTACAGAAAAATCCTGCAAATATTTCTTTAATAAATTATTAGTGACTTTTTGTGAAAAGCTAGAGTCATCAATTATCAATATCTTCATTGGTCAAATCCTCCTGAATACATTACCATTTAATTTTAATTATAATTAAAGAAAAAAGCAATCCCATTCGGGATTACTTTTGCAATTTTTTCAACATTTTCTCAAATTAATCCAATAATTTGAGAAAAAGAAGTGAATTTTACAATAATTTTATGATTTCATCCTTTAAAATCAATAACTCTGGCGACAACAATCTATTTAATTTGTCATCATTATGAAAATCTAGAGTAATTTCCTTTTTAATGCTAGCTGGTTTATCTGACAATACATATATTCTATCAGATAAAAAAAGCGCCTCTTCTATATCATGAGTAATAAAAAGTATAGTATTATTTAATTTTTCTTTCATTTCTAAAAGCCATTTTTGCATTTTCCCCTTTGTTATTGAATCTAAGGATCCAAAGGATTCATCTAGAAGCATTATTTCTTCTGAGGTCATAAATGTCCTTAAAAAGCTTGCTCTTTGTTTCATTCCTCCTGAGAGCTGAGAGGGATATTTATCTTCATATCCCTCTAGCCCAACTATAGGAAGATATTTTTTAACTTTCTCATAGGCAACTTTTTTTTCAACACCCTTTAGTATCAGCGGTAATGAAACATTGTCCATGATACTTTTCCAAGGGAGAAGTAAATCCTTTTGTTGCATATAACCTATATTTCCATTAACTATAACTTCTCCACTATCCTTAGATGTGAGTCCTGTAATTATATTGAAAATAGTACTTTTTCCACAACCACTAGGTCCTATTAAGGATATAAATTCTCCTCTGCTAACTTTTATGCTTATATCCTTTAGTATTTGGGTTTCTCCATATTTTTTATCTACATTGTTTAAATTTATAAGATATTCTTTATTACTGTAAGAATTCATTGGTGAATGCATCTTCAACCTTTAACTCCTTATCTATTAATCCTGCGTCTTTCATGAATTTAGCATAGTCTCTCCAAATTTCCTCTTTCATTATTCCCCATTTTGGAGCATCTTTAGCATATTCTTTAGCTAAGAATTTTTGGCTTTCTATTGCAAGTTTTTCATCTATTTCTGGAGCATGTTTTAAGAACATTTTTGTACTTTCTTCTGGATTTTCTATAGCGAATTTATATCCTTTTTCTGTAGCTTTTAAAAACTTTTTAACTTTATCAGGTTTTTCATTTATAGTTTTATTATTAGTTATTAAAATTGGAGTATAGTAGTTTAAAGCTGGGTGTAAATCTTTAACTGGAATATAATTTATATCTACACCTTTTAGTTTGGCATCAATCCCTGTCCATCCTTCGAAAATCCAAGCTATATCAATATTTTTTTGAGTTGCTGCAAAAAAGTCATCATTACCTATGCTTATATTTCTAACCTTCTCATAATCTGCTCCATTATTCTCCATAACTGCTTTTAATACCGCTTCTTCAGATGGTGAACCCCATCCTCCATAGACTTTTCCTTCAAAATCCTTAACAGTATTTATATTTTTACTTTTAGGAGATGCAAAGCCTGAAGTATTATTTTGTATTATAGTAGCAATAGCCTTTACTGGAAGAGGCTCTTTGCCAGTTAATGCATAGGTTACATCCTCCTGATAGCTAACTCCAAAATCCCCTTTTCCTGTAGCTATAAGGGTAGTGGAAGAACCTTCTGAAGGTTGGACAATCTCCACATCCAATCCTTCTTCTTTAAAATATCCCTTTTCTAAAGCTACATATAGTCCTGTATGATTTGTATTCGGCGTCCAATCTAATATAACTGTAGTTTTTTCTAATCCATTTTTTCCTGTATCTTCAGCTTTATTTGAGGCACAGCCTGAAAATAATAAAGCAGTAACTCCAAGAATACTTATTAGCCATGTTAATTTTTTTCTTTTCATAATGTTTATTTACTCCTCTCTGATTTTACTTCCAATGAACTAATTTATTTCCTATAAAGTCTATTATGTAAATTATTAATATGCTAACTATAACTACTACTAAAATTGAAGCAAATACCTTGTCTAAGGCGTAAGCATTTTTTGATCTTACTATATAGACTCCTATGCCCTTATCTCCCCCTAGCCATTCCCCAACTACTGCTGACATTATCATATAAGTAGCTGCAATTTTAAGACCAGATAGAAGATTTACCATAGCATAAGGAAGCTTTAAGTGATAAAAAGTTTGTAGCTTTGATGCCTTCATAGAATGAAATAGACGAAGATAATCCTTATCTATCTTTTCTAATCCATCTACTAAACTTATTACTATTGGGAAAAAACATACCATAATTACCACTATAATTTTAGGCAAAGTTCCAAAGCCAAACCATATGATAAATAATGGTGCTATAGCTATGGTTGGAATGGTTTGAGAGATAACTAAAATAGGGTAAAAGGCCTTCTTTACAATTTCAAAACTATCCATTACTATAGCGAGTATAAATGAAAAAATTAAAGATAATCCAAAACCTACAAAAGCCTCATAAAGGGTAACCTTAGTGTGAGATAAAATAAGTTCATAATCACTATATAAAGCTCTTATAATATCTGTAGGAGCTGGGAGTATATAATGAGGTACTTTCTTTACTACCACAATAATCTGCCAAAATAGAGTTATAAGGATTATAGTTGCTATAGGATAGATCTTGCTATCTATATTTGTAGATCTTTTCATCCATAGTTACTCCTTCATTCTTGTAGTCAATCTTTACTACGGAACATACTCTTGAGGCACCTTCTTCTGCACATATTCTTTGTGCTTTTTTAACAATTTCTAATAAAGTGTCTATATCTCCCTCCATAGTAGTTTCCATAGGTCCCACTTCATATTTTACCCCTGTAGATGCTATGTATTCTATAACCTTATCTACCACAGGGTATAATCTTTCTTCAGGAACACTTGGTATTACTTGAAGACTTACATTAACATTCTTCATTTGTTTTCACCTGCTTTCAATATTTTAAATTTCAATTAATTTCTTAAAATTATTATAGATTACTTCTTTTACCTCTTCTTCTGGAAGTCTCTTAATAGCAGAGATTTCTTTTGTAATATTTTTAATATAGCTTGGGTAACCATACTCTCCATTTACCCATTCTAAGGCAGTTGGCCCATCGGTTTCTGTTAAAATCCTCTCTATAGGAAGATATTTTACTATTTCATCAGTAAGCTTAGAGTAGGAAATATCTACGCTTATAGTAAAATAGCATCCCATGTCTAAAAGCTTCTTTAAAATCTCTAAAGATCCACTATACCAATGGATTATTGGAGTTCTTAAATCATATTTTTTAATAAGATCAAGTATTTCGTCTTCTGCACCTTTGGTATGTAAATTAGTAACTTTATTATATTTTTTAGCTTCTTCTAAAAAATATTTAAGTACTTTAAGTTGTAGTGAATACCTTTCCTTTTCCAAAACCCAGTGAAAATCAAGCCCTATTTCCCCAATTATAGAAGTCTCTTTAATATACTCTTCAAAGCTTTCTAATTTATTATAATTTTCATGAGCTCTCCATGGGTGAACTCCAAAGGCGGGTATTATAAGTGAATTTTTTTCACTAAGTTTTCTTGAGAATAAATAGCTTTCTTCATCCATAGAACATGCTAATGTTTCTATATTATTTTCATTAATTATAGTTAAAGCCTTATTTAAATCCTCTCCATAAAAATCTAAATGGTTGTGGGCATCAATATACATACTTCCTCCATTAGTAAAAAATATAAAGCTAATTATTAAAACTTAATAAAAAAAGCACTGCAATAAAAACAGTGCTTAGGGTTTCAATAGAATTACTTTAGCTTTCCTACGTCGGTTTTATCCGCATCAGGTTCGAAGGGTTAAAGTTTGAACTTTTCTCAGCCGTTTGGCACCCCTAGCACTATATATTTAATTATATACTCTAATCTCCATTTGTTATTTTAACACTAATACTCAATAATTGAAAGTAATTTTTTATTTTTATTTCTAATCCTTGCCTAATATAAAAGATAGGTTATAACTTTAACTATAACCTATCTTTTAAAATATATTATTTAACTGAAGCTTCTACTTCATTGATCATCTTCATAGTTGTGTTAAATCCACCTGTAGCAACATACCAAATTTCAGAATCAAGGTATACAATTTTGTTATTTTTATATGCTGATGTGGTTTTAATTAAATCATTGTCTAAAACTTGTTTAGCAGTACTATCGCCACCTATAGCAGCTCCCCTGTCGATAACAAACAGATAATCTGGATTTTTTTCTGCTACATATTCAAAAGAAACATTTTGACCATGAGTAGATGACTTAATATCTTTATCTGTAGGAGTAAATCCAAAGCCTTTATGTATAACACCAAATCTTGACTCTGCTCCGTAAGCGCTTAAGGCTCCTTCATTGACCATAATAACTAAGCCATCCTCTCCATTTGCTTTTACTTTTTCATTTAGTGCTTTAATACTATCATCGATATTTTTAAGTTCTTTTTCTACAAACTCTTCTTTACCGAAAATTTCTCCTAAGGTTTTCATATTGCTATTAAATGAATCTATATAGTTTTCATTGTTTATTGCAAGGTAAACTGTTGGAGCAATTTTTTTGAATTCTTCATATAGTTTAGCTTGTCTTGCTGAAATAATGATTAAATCTGGTTTAAGTTCATTTATCTTTTCAAAATTTGGCTCTTGTAAAGTTCCTACATCAGTATATTTATCATCTTTATATTTTTGAAGATCTTTAGGGATATTTGATTTTGGTAATGCCACTGGTTCTATACCCATTTTATCAAGAGAATCTAAGATACCATAATCAAAAACAACTACTTTTTTAGGATTTTTATTTAATGTAGTTTCTCCTAATTCGTGGGTGATTTTAAGTTCCCCTCCAGCCTTATTTTCAGCATCATTAGAATTATTGCCTTTTAACTTTGTAAAACCAAAGGCTGCAATAACTGCTACTATTAAAATTGTTATCATCATACTTACTTTTTTATTCATTTTTCCACCTCTATATTTTTATTAATTTAATATTTTTATTAAATTATTTTCATTTAATTCTTTACTGGGTTTTCATATTTTTCATCAAGAATAATAAACACATATTCTATTGTTTTCTATATTTTTTATCTGAAAGTCCATATTATATATTTCTCCTAATACAGATTCATCAATGATCTTATTAGTATTTCCTTTACTAACTAATTTTCCATCCTTTAAGGCTACTATGTAATCTGAATAACAGGATGCAAAATTAATGTCGTGTATAACTAAAATAATTGTCTTCCCTAAATCATCTACTAATGACCTTAAAATTTTCATGATTTGGACTGAATGCTTCATATCTAAATTATTAAGGGGCTCATCTAAAAGAATATAATCTGTATTTTGAGCTATAACCATTGCAATATAAGCCCTTTGTCTTTGTCCACCACTTAGCTGATCAAGATACTTATTTTGTATATCTGAAAGTTTCATATACTCTATTGCTTCATCAACATATTTCCAGTCCTCTTTAGTGAGAGCACCCTTAGAATATGGAAATCTTCCAAAACTCACCAATTCTCTAATGGTCAATCTTATATTTATATGATTTGATTGCTTTAGTATGGATAACCTCTTTGCAAGCTCATCATTATCCCATGCTGAAATTTCTTTGCCATCAATAAAAATTTCCCCATTATCTTTTTTAAGAAGACGACTTATCATGGACAATAGAGTGCTTTTACCAGCCCCATTAGGTCCAATAAAAGATGTAATCTTTCCATCTAATATTTTCATAGAGATGTTGTCTACAACATTTTTGTCTCCATATTTTTTCACTACATTTTTTATTTCAATCATGCTTTATTCTCCTTTAACAACAGATATATAAAATACATGCCACCAACAAAATTTATAATAACACTTAGAGTTGTGCTGAAATTTAAGACTCTTTCAACAATTAATTGTCCTCCAATTAAAGTAATTATGCTTATGAACACAGACCCTGTAATTAAGTATCTATGCTCATATGTATTTATAAATTCTCGAGCAAGATTTACTACCAACAACCCTAAAAAAGTTATAGGTCCGACTAAAGCAGTAGATATGGAAACTAATATAGAAATTATAATTAACATCTTTTTTGTAACTTTATCATAATCTACTCCTAGGTTTATGGCCTGTTCTCTTCCCAGAGATAACACATCTAAAATCTTCATGTAATCATAGGTATAAACCATTATTAAAAGTATTACTATACTAGCTATAAATAATATTTCTGTATTCATACTATTAAAACTAGCAAACATCTTGTCCTGAATAATCATAAATTCATTAGGATCAATTAGCATCTGCATAAAAGATGACAAACTTTGAAATAAAGTTCCAAATATCATTCCCACTAATAGTAGAAAGAAAATATTATTGGTTTCTCTTTTAAATAGTATTTTGAATAAACCCATTGAAAAAATCACCATTAAACTAACAGATATTATAAAATTAAGGTTATTATTTGTAATAGCTATACTATTAGATCCTAATACAAGAACTACAAATGTCTGAATAAATATATACAACCAATCTAACCCTAACACATCAGGGGTTAGTATGCGGTTGTTGGTAATTGTTTGGAATACCATTGATGAAAATGCTATAGCTCCTCCCGTTAAAACAATTGCAATTATTTTAGGCACTCGTCTAGAAAGTGTATACTCCCAATTACCTGCACTTACACCTATAAATGCAAATATCAAAATTAAGGCTACTGATATGGCCGCAAGGAAGCCTATTTTTCTTTTACACTTCATATGCATTCCTCCTCATCAGCAAATAAAGGAATAATATACTTCCTATTATTCCAACTGTAAGTCCAATTGGAATCTCATAAGGGTATATAATTACTCTACCTAATACGTCACAGGCTAATACAAATACAGCTCCCAACAGACCTACCTGCGGGATACTTTTTTTCGTATTGTCACCATTGTAAATAGTTACTATATTAGGAATTATGAGCCCTAAAAAAGGTATTTTTCCTACTGTAATTACAACCAAGGATGATATTAGAGCAACAATAGCAACCCCTATATTTACCACCTTATTGTAGTTAAGACCTAAGTTTGTAGAAAAATCCTCTCCCATTCCTGCAACTGTAAACTTATTAGCGTACAGAAAAGCGATTATTAAAAGAGGAATGCTAAAGTATAAAAGTTCATATCTACCTTTAATAACCATTGCAAAATTCCCCTGTAGCCAAGATGAAACATTTTGCACAAGATTGTATTTGTATGCAAAGAAAGTTGCTATAGAATCAATAATATTTCCTAACATTATTCCCACTAAGGGTATAAAAACAGCATTTTTATATTTTATACTTTTTAATATTTTCATGAACAGAATTGTACCCGCTAAAGAAAATACAAAAGAAATTAACATCTTTTGAAAGGAGCTAGCTTCCGCAAATATTATTAGAGAAACCAAAATTCCTAATTTAGCAGAATCTATTGTTCCTGCTGTAGTTGGTGATATAAATTTGTTACGACTTATCTGTTGCATAATAAGCCCACTTATACTCATACCTGCTCCAGCTATAATAATACTGATTAATCGTGGAATTCTGCTAATCAATACTATTTGAACTTTTTCTTCATTTAAACGCACTATATCTAATAGGGATATATCTTTTACTCCAACAAATATTGAACCTAATGATAGAATAATTAGTGCTAAAAATAGATATCGTTTTTTCATAATCCCTCCTTGACATAAATAACCAGTTCTTCTTGTTTGACATCCTCCTTTTTATAATGATATAATGATTGTCACATAATTAATTGAATATGAGAATCATTCTCATATAATTATATTGTCTTTTACCTATATTTTCTTCAAATATATTTATATCTTTGTAAATATATTTGTATAATTTGAAAGGAGTGATGTTTAATTGTTTCGTTAAAACTCATATATGTAATACAATGAAAAATTTCTTTCTATGTACCCATGTCCCTATCAAAGCCTTTAATTGCAATGGAACTTTGATTCATTCTCAAGGGTATAATAAGGAGTTTGAAGAGCTATTTAATAAAAATGATGTTTATAAAATTACAATAGATGAAATGCAAAAAAAAGAAGCTAATTCTATGGTGACCACAACATATTTAAATGATATTAGCTTTACAGCTTTTAATATTTGCCCTAAATATGCTAATAGAGGCATATTTATTATGGGTCCTTATGCTTCAAATAAAACAAATAAAACAAACAAGATGGATATTTTGTACAAGCCCTCAACCTGTATTCCTCACTTAATTTCATTACTTCGTAACATATCAGCGGATAGTATTTATATTAAGAAAAAGCATCATATAAATAATGCACAATACAATTTATATGTAAAAAAATCTATAGATTATATACATAATAAATATAGTGAGTCTATAACACTAATAGATATTTCCAATTACCTTAATATTAATAGATGTTATTTCTGTAGTATTTTTAAAAAAGAAACCGGTAAGTCATTTTCCCAATTTCTAAATGAAGTGAGAATAGAAAAAAGTAAGGATTTATTGGTAAAGGGAGATTTATCTATATTGGATGTATCTCTTTCCGTTGGTTTTAACAATCAAAATTACTATAATACTGTTTTTAAAAAACTTATTAATATGACTCCGCTTGAGTATAGAAATTCTTTTGGTCAATTGGACATTTAATTAATTATAGTTTTTCAAAAGTATTGGCTATGTAAAAAAACCGAGTATAGAGTGATTAGGTCTGGCAAAGGCCTTTCTCTCACTATATACTCAGTTTTTTCTTTTATATAACTATACTGTCCAAAATAAGTATGCACGACTGTGCTTAATCATATTATAAATATTTATTGTACCCCTTTTTCTATACAGTTTTTAATAATACATTCCATATAAACCCATGAACGTTTTGAATATACTATCTTTGTATTTCTTTTTTTACATTCCATCTTTATTGTTTCTGTAACTTTGTGGTTTATAAAATCCGTCAGTACTACTACTAAATCCGTATCACATGGTATTTTAATTTTCGTATGTACATTTCTTCTACCTGTTACATGTTCAATTTTATCAAATCCATTCTTTCTTAAGTTTTCTTTGATATTTCCTAATCTGTCCCCTCCCACTAATAAAACACTCATATATATTCTCCTCTCATAAAATTCTTTTAATTTTTTAATTATGTACTCTCAAACCCTTTATTTCTTTATGACTATTACTATAAATATAATGCCAATATTATCTTTCTATAATTAACTCTAATATTATTATACATTAAATGATAATGATTATCAATATCGTTCGTTATATTTTTCTCAATTCTTTTAAAAGAAGACTATGAGGCCGTCTCAAAATAATTTTCTAAATCATCTTGAGACGGCCCCGTATAAACAATAAGATATCTGTATTATGATTAATATTTAAATTATACTATCCAAGTATTTTATTAATTCCTTCTTTGTATCTAAATCTGCAAAGGAGGCATCAACACTATTATAATAAAGTTTTTTATAATCCTCAAAAGATAGCTTAAACTCTTTATAGATAGAGTCATATTCATTGCTCAAGGTTGTATCGGATACAGTTCTATTGTCAGTATTCACTGTTACCTTAATTCCATCTTTGCAGAAGTTTATTATTGGATGATCCCCATAACTAGACACTGCTTTAGTTTGAACATTGCTTGTTGGACACATTTCAAGTGTAATCTCTTTATTTTTTACAATACTATAAGCTTCAGGACAATCTTTTATAAATACTCCATGACCTATTCTTTCAGCCTTAAGCATTTCCACTGCTTCTAGCACATTTTTGCCAATTCCAGTTTCACCAGCATGAATTGTTACCCTATAGCCATATTCCCTAGCCACTTTAATTGGTTCTATAAATCTTTTTGAAAAACCCTCTTCTTCATTTCCACATAAATCTATAGCCACTACACCTTTTCCCAAAAACTTTTTCCCAGCTTCTATTACATCGTAAATGGTATCCTCAGGCATATGTCTTAAATAGGATAATATTAAATTACCTTTTATATCATAGGTACTTTCTCCATCTTTAACCCCATTTAATACGCTTTGGATTACTTCCTCAATGGTTAATCCTTCTTCTACGTGTAGCAATGGTGCAAATCTTATTTCAATGTATTTTACATTTTCTTTTGCCGCGTCTTCAACAAGTTCGTACGCAATTCTTCTTAGACTTTCCTTAGATTGCATAACAGCATTAGGTAACATAAATCTTTTTAAATATTCTCTAAGAGAAGTACATTCCATAGGTGCAATCATCATATTTTTAATAACCTCAATGTCATAACTAGGAAGATCTACACCTTCCATCTTTGCTATACTAATTACTGTTTCCGGCCTAACACTCCCATCTAAATGGCAATGGAGTTCAACTTTAGGTAATTTTTCTAGATTCATATTATCCCCCTTTCTTTAATTGGAAAGTGATTTTTAATGAAGACTTATCTTCATATATTAAATATTAAAATACAAAAAATTCCTGACCACGAAGAAAATACACAAATGTATCCCCTTCGTAATCAGGAATTATTGGTTCCTGGTAGAGACCCCCAAACCATATTATTGGGGTTATACGAAGTTTTTATAACTTTTTTATACTATTAAACTACAATACACAAGTTTAATTATGAATAAAATTTTATATTATTATATCATATTAATTATAGTAGTCAAGGCTATATATAAAATAATCTAAAGCTCCCTTTTCATTAAAGGGAACCTTAGATTATTAATTTTCATTTATATTATTAATTAAATCCCAAAGCTCTTCCTATTTGGAATATTAATACTGCTGCTATATAACCAACACCAAAGGTATATAAAGCTGTAAACAATGTCCATTTAGTTGAATTTGTTTCTCTTTTTATAGCCCCAAGAGCAGCACCGCATGGTGTATAAAGCAATGACATTACCATAAATGCAGTAGCTGTAAGAGGAGTAAATGCTCCTTGTATTGCAGCAGTAAGTTTAGCACCTTCTTCCACTCCTGCATATACCATTCCCATAGTTGCTACAACAGCTTCCTTAGCTGCTATACCAGTAAACAATCCTACTGATGCTTGCCATGTTCCAAACCCTGCTGGTTTAAATATAGGTGCAATAAATGAACCTATTCTTCCTAATATTGATTGTTCACTATATTGTTCAACTCCTAGTGGTAATACTGATAGCACCCATAATATACTTACAACTGCAAAGATAGTTGTACCTGCTCTTTTTAGAAAAGCTCCAGCCTTTTCCCACATCAACATTATTGAAGCTTTAAATGAAGGAAGTCTATATGGTGGAAGTTCCATTACAAAATATGAAGTTTCACCTTTAAACAATGTTTTACTAAATATTTTCCCAAATATTAAAGCAACTATAATTCCAAGAACATAAAGAGAGAAAAGTATAGTTCCACCCTTTTCTGGGAAAAAAGCAGAAATAAATACAAGATAAATTGGAAGCCTTGCACCACAAGATATAAATGGATTAATTAGTATTGCAATCATCCTATCTTTTTTGCTTTCAAGTGTTCTTGTGGCCATTATACCAGGAACATTGCATCCTGTTGATACTATCATAGAAACAAAAGTTTTACCATGTAATCCCAGCGCTCTCATAAATCTATCCATTACATAGGCCGCTCTTGCCATATAGCCGCTATCTTCTAATATACCTATAAAGAAATACATAACCATTATTATAGGTAAGAAAACAACAACCGCTCCCACTCCTGCAATTATACCGTCGCAAATGAATTGAATTATCATATCATGAGCCCCTGCATTGGTTAGTATTTCTCCTACTTTCTCACCTAAAAGCCCAATTCCTTCATCCATTTTATCTGAAAAAAATTGTCCTACAACAAAGGTAGCTTGATATAATAAATACATTATAAGAGCAAATATCGGTAATCCAAACCACCTATTTGTAACAACTTTATCAATCTTATCAGATGTAGTTTCTACCCCAACTGATCGTTTTTTCACATTTTTTGATACAACTTTGCCTATAAATTCATATCTTTTATCTACAATACCCATCTCAGGTTCAAATCCTACAGAATTAGTAACTTTTTCAACGCTCTCTTTTAACTTATTTAATACCCTTTGTGAATTATCTTTATTTTTAATAGTTTCTAATATATACTCATCATTTTCCAATAATTTAATGGCTGTCCACCTTGATGGATATTCTACATGACATGCACACTCTTCTATAGAGGCTTTTAAAATTTCTATTTCATTTTCAAGCTCCTTTCCATAAGGTATCTCATTTTTTAAGTTATTTTTATTCTCCATTACTTTTACAGCTGATTTTATTAATTCATCTATTCCTTTTCTCTTGGTAGCTACAGTAGGAATTACTGGAACTCCTAGCCCTTTTGACAAACCATCTATATCAATTTTTATATTTTGATTTTCCGCCTCATCAATTATATTTAAAGCTATAACTACATTACTGCTCATTTCTAACAATTGAGTGGTCAAATATAAATTCCTCTCTATGTTAGTTGAATCAACTACATTTATTACCACATCAGGTTTGTCTTTAATAATATAATTTCTTGCAACTATCTCATCTTCAGAATAAGCCCCTAAACTATAGGTACCAGGTAAATCTACTACAACATATTCTTTACCTCCAAATTCAAGTTTTCCTTCTTTTTTCTCTACTGTAACCCCAGGCCAATTTCCAACTCGCTGTCTTGATCCTGTCAATTGATTAAATAAACTAGTTTTACCGCAGTTGGGATTTCCAACTAATGCAATAGTATTCATATTAAACCTCCATAACGTAATTTGATTTTGATAATCATTATCAAGCATATTCCAAAAAAATTATTGTGCCTCTACTGATATTTTCTGCGCCATGCCTCTTCCAATAGCAACCCTACTTCCACCTATACCTATAATTAAAGGGCCTACATCATTCTTAACAATTTCTACTTTAGCTCCTGTATTAAAACCCATTTCCATTAACTTCTTTCGTAATGCATCTCCACCCTCAATATTAGAAATCCTACAATTTTTTCCACTTAAAATAAATGTTAAAGGCATTGTTTTCATACTATCACCTGAATATCATTTGCTTCATTTTTTCTTAAAGTTAATTTATAACCTCTTATTAAAATTTCTATAGGATCTCCTAAAGGCGCTTTACCTGTAACAGAAATGTTCACTCCTGGAATTATACCCATATCCATAAGTCTTCTTTTAAATCTACTATCTTTACAAATTCCTTCAACTTTGGCATTGGTTCCAATGCCGATTTCAGTTAGTTTCTTTACCATTATCCATCCCTCCATAAATTTTATGATATTAAATTCATATATTTATATATATTTACTTACAGCTTTTTTTCCCTTATCAGTTAATTCCCACATCTTAGGGATATTGTTCGTTTTACTGGTTGAGCATGCTGTACAACCTGAACATTTACTTGGAGAACAATTTTTTTCATCATATATTTTAATATATTTTCTATCTTCAAGTTCTTTTTTTATTTGAATAACCACTTCTTCACTAGTGTTTAACTTATTTGCTAAATTTCTATTAGAGTAATTCTCCCCTTTGGCTATTTCACAAAGTAAAGCTAATAACATATCTTCACCCCTCTTATTTAAAATGATTATTATAGAGATTCTATAATATAATTTCATATATAACTTTCATATATAATTTTCATATTTAACTTATCCTAGTCTTTTAAAAATCTTCCTAATTAAAATATACTCCTATTGAAATTGAAAATCAATATCAATAAACCCGCATTTTATTGCAATTTATTTAACAATCAAACGTATATATAAATTATCTCTATATTTTCTTTTAATAACTACTATTTCCTCTATTGTTTTTCCTATAATATCCAATGTTCTAGTAAATTTTCTCTTTAAGGCTTATATATTTTTAAATTTTTATTGACCTTATCATAGTGTCATAGTTTATTATAAAATTAAAAGGTACAATAAGTATAACTTACTATAAAGAGAGGAGAAAATATCATGAGTAAAATAGATTTTAAAAAAGAATTTAAAGAATTATATAACCCATCTTCAAAAGAAATTCAAATAGTAAATACGCCTAAATTAAACTATTTAATAATTGATGGTACAGGAAATCCAAACACTTCACAGGAATATAAGGAGGCTATAGAAGCGCTATTTAGTGTTTCTTATGCAATAAAATTTATGATTAAAAAAGGAACTACAGCTGTAGATTATGGAGTGTTGCCCCTTGAAGGATTATGGTGGACTGACAATATGAAAGACTTCTCTACAAAAAATAAAGATATTTGGAATTGGACAGCATTAATTATGCAACCTGAGTTTGTAGATGAAGATTTAGTTCATAAAGCATTAGAAGAAGTTAAGAAAAAAAAGAACTTACCTTCAGTTTCTAAAATTAGATTTGAAAGCATGGAAGAAGGATTAGTAGCTCAAATAATGTACATAGGTCCTTATAGTGAAGAAGCTCCTACCATTGAAAAACTTCATAATTACATTGATGAAATGGGATATATTAAAGTTGGAAAACATCATGAGATTTACCTAAATGACGCAAGAAGGGCAGCTCCAGAAAAATTAAAAACTATTTTAAGGCAACCTATAGTTAAAAAATAGACATATTTTCAATAGTAAGGCTCTCCTAAAATATTTTATTAAAAATACTTTTTGGAGAGCCTATTATTTCATGTACATAATTTCAAATTGTCATGATTTATTCAATATTCCTTTGAATCAAGGCTTGAAAATCATTGAATAGAATTTCACTACATCACTATATATGAACCTTTTTTTGGCTCTATACTCAATATATTCATTAATCTTTTTAAATATATATCCGTTGCTATACCATTTTTATGCCAATGCTTTTTACACCCACAGTAATTAAGTAAAACACATTGGGGTTCAAAACCTATTTCTTTTGCTTTAAATCCTCCAGAAACAAGATTGAGAACGCAGGCAATTCCTACAATACCAACTTTTCCTTCCTTTGTCTCTCCCTTTGTAAATGCTGAAGATGCGTGGGGTATAATGTATACTTTAAAATTATTCTTTTTTCCCAATGCTGTTAGTGAATTTACTCTGCACTCACATGAACAACCTGTACATAAATATCCATTTTCCGTCTTTAATGCTTTACAATTTTCCTTTGATTTATATCTCATACATATTGGCAAGAGCACTCTTTTTTCTTTAGTCTTTAAAAAACTCTCCCTAAAAGCTCTATTCATTATCTCTGCCCCTACCATATTTAGATGGTATTCAACCCTTTCTCGACTACAAAATATACTATTTTCTTTGCATCTTAATTTTCCCTGATTTTCTTTAATAAAACCCTCTACATTTTGTGTATAACATCCTATCACCTGGGCACTTCTTATTTCGAACCATTTTCCAATCTCCCTAGCCTTTGAAATAATATCAATGCTCTTCTCTTTACTCTGACTATTTAAAAATTCAATCCAAATTTCAATTCTTTTTCCTTCTTGATTAAATTCACCTGACGCTTTTAACCACTCAGTAAGTTTCACAAATTTATCAATTTCATTGTCTATATCTTTTGAGCTTTTGTTTTCTTTTAACAAAAATCTATTTCCTAATGTCCCTCTTAATAAATCAACGATGACTTTTGTATTACCATCCTTTTCTCTAAAATAAACTAATTTAGAAAGTATTTTGCCAGCATATTTATTTAATGAAAGTGCTTTTTTAATATATACTCTCCAAAGGACTCCTGTCATTAGCAATTCAAAACCATATACTGCTTTTTCCCTTGGTATTTCAATTCCATTTTCTATAATATAATTTCTATAATTCTCTACTATTTCATAGGTTGTTTCATTTATTTTATCCATTACTTCATTAGTAAAGCAATTTATTTTATTATAATATTCCTCTGGTGTAGTGTCATTTGCACATAACGAATAAGTTATAATCTCCATTTTATATCTGTATCCCACCCTTATGTTTCACCACTTTATATTTGCACAATTAAGTTTCCATCATTTAGGTATATTTTATCATATGATAACTATGAAATATAGTATTCTTATGTGATGAAAAACATCAAAGAATGGGTATGATTAATTTTAATTTCTCACTCACTTATAACATTTCTTCTAAATAGGAGATATGTTATGGTAAAATAAATGCTTAAAATTATAATACTTATTCCCACAGATAGACTTATATTGAGAACAAATATATTACTACCAACATAGGCCACAATTTCTCCTAGTGTAATTTGAACAAATACATATATAAATATTGCAAAGCCAACCAATGCTACTGCAATTGGTATCCCAAACCATATACACATTTGCCTTATAATTAATTTATCTACTCCTTTATCATCAACACCTAACTTTCTTAGTACATTAAATCGTTCTTTATGCTCAAAGGAATCTGATAACTGTTGAAGAGATAAAACAGTAAGACATATGATGGTTAAAACAATTGCCGTATAAATACATAGAAATTTAATCATCAATGAAGAGGCTATTGAATCATTGATTGCCAATGTCTGTAAGCTCACTGAAATATACTTGTCAATATCTCTTCCTGAGTCTTCAATGAAATTAGCATAAACATCATAATATCTTTTATAGATAAATGACTCTACTGTTTTTGCATCATTATAACTGATATCCTTCTTAGTATTACCATAAAATTGTATATCTGCAATAGCTAATTCACTACAAACCTCATCGGGCAGCACATAGGTCACATCTACATATTTATTATAGAGCGCCTCTCCAATGCCACCTTGAAAATATGAATGATTACTCAATTCTAAAGTAGTGTTGTCTACAATAAGCTTATCATTTGCTAATAAAAATTCATTGATTTCCTCTGTAGTTGCAGTACTATGCCATTGTGTTGCAAAAGAATGCTCTTCCAGTTTTATTGTATGTATTCCTGCCATTTCTCTTAATTTATTATAATCGCTTAATGAAATGGCCAATACAGGAAAGTCTGTTTTAATTCTACGAAAAAAATCATTTTCATTAATAAAATATAATTCCACTTCTACACTGCTTTCCATTTCATATCCGTTTTCTTTTAAATGATCCAAAACAGGACTATAATCAATCTGGGGAATATTTCGAACGTGTCCATAAATATCCTTATATTCAGTGTCTATTCGAATATCAAAGATAGCTCTTTTTTCAAGATATCCCAAACTCCACTGGGACATGATCATACCCAATACTAAAAGGATAATTGATATCATTAAAGTTAAAGCAATAGTTGCCATAAGCTTAGATGTGGTTTTTAATTTTGCTGACAATTGTCCCAACAAAAATAGATTTGCATTCCTATATTTAGCTTTCACAAGATTCTCTCTTATAAAAATCACTAAATAAGATAAGTAATAAAACATGGTGTAAATAGCAAATATAAAAGAACAAATTGAAATCATAAGCATTAAAGACTTTTTTTCTTGAGACACGAATTCTTTAGATAAAGGCAGTAAATATAAATATCTTTTTGCACTTACTACTGTAATTACAAATGCTAAAAAGGATAGTATCCCAATAAATCTGTAAAAGCCTTTACTTTTTGCAGATTGAATTTCTACTTTCTTTCCGTCATTAAGCATATCAATTATTTTTATTTTAGATATGGTTTTAATATTACCAAAACCAATAATTCCAAAAATTCCTGTAAAAAAGCCAACTGTCATGAAAACAGTATCCGGATATAATGAAAAATACAATGAAAAGGACTGTCCAATCGCTGGAACAATGAGTGCAGTGATCACCTGTGAAAATAATACGCCAACAATAATACCCATTACAATAGATAATTCACCCATTATTAATGTTTCAGTAAAAAACAATAGTGCAACTTTTCTTTGCTCCATTCCCATCATAGTATATAGGGCAAACTCTTTTTTCTTTCTTTTTATCATATAGTTGTTTACGTACTTTATCAAAAAAATAAGAATCACCGTTATAAAAAAGGCTATACGCTTTAACGCTCCATAGGACCGGCTCAAATCAAATTGTTCCGATATAATAAGCTGATAATTTGGACTTGAAAGAGAAATAAAAGCATAAAACAACCCTACACATAGGGTCAATGTCAATAGATATAATAAATAATCTTTAATAGAACGTCTTGCATTTCGTAGAGCTAGTTTAGCGTACATCGGAGAGGTCACCTCCGAGGAGTGTCATCACATCAAGTATTTCATTAAAGAATTGTTTCCTTGACTTTTCACCTTTTATAAGTTCATTGAATATTTTTCCATCTCTTAAAAATAGTATTCTCTTAGCATAGCTTGCAGAGAAAGCATCATGGGTCACCATCAATATAGTAGCTGATAATTGCTCATTCATATTTTTAATACTCTGCAATAGCATCTGTGCTGATTTGGAATCCAAAGCTCCTGTAGGCTCATCTGCTAAAATTAATTTGGGATTATTTATTATAGCCCTTGCACAGGCACAACGCTGTTTTTGCCCTCCTGAAACTTCATAGGGATATTTTTTTAATATATCTTCTATGCCAAGTTGTCTCGATATCTTTATAACTTTATCATCAATTTTATTTGCATCACATTTATTTATAGTAAGAGCAAGGGCAATATTTTCATGTATTGTAAGGGTATCCAGTAAATTAAAATCCTGAAATATAAAACCTAGATTTTCCCGTCTAAACTTAGCTATATTTTTATGGTCTATTTCTGTTATATCTTTTCCTTCAAGAAAAATATGCCCTGCACTTACAGTATCAATTGTAGATATAACATTTAAAAGGGTAGTTTTACCTGAACCTGAGGCTCCCATTACACCAATAAATTCCCCCTCATATACATTAAAGCTAATGTCATCGATAGCCTTTGTAACATTTCCTTTACTGCCATAATATTTTTCAATATGTTCTATTTTCAATATATTCTTCATTTTTTCACCTCCGCTATCTATATCTTATATAAACTTTTATCATTGTTGTATCAACTTTCATTACATTTACCTTTCAATGTTGTAAGATAATAGATCTTTTAGCGAGGAAAAATAAGAGCAATTCTAGTATATTCATTGATTTTAGATTCTGCTTTTATTTCAATTCCTAATTTATCACAGAGACTTTTGCAAAGATACAATCCTATTCCAGTAGATTTATTAGCATTTCTCCCCTTTGAACCTGTGAACCCTTTTTCAAAAATTCTTGGTAATTCACTTTCCTTAATACCTATGCCATTATCCTCAACAGTTAAATTCACTCCGTCTTTAGTAGATTGTACATAAAATTTTATTTTAGGAGCATCCTCTTTAGAATATTTAACAGAATTTATTAGAATCTGATTTAAGATAAATTCTATCCACTTGCTATCTGCAAAAACTTCTACATCTGTATCTTCAAGAGTCACACTTATTTTATTTTGTATGAGCATCTGCTTATTTTTTACTATAATATTATTTATACATTTTTTAAGGGATATTTCTTTTATAATATAGTCAGTTTCTACATTTTCACTCCTTGCATAAAATAAAACCTGTTCAATAAAATTATCTGTTCTCTCTATTTCTGCAATTATTTTTCTTGTAATATTATTTTTGTTGTTCTCACAAATCATTTTCATAGCTGATATAGGGGTTTTAACCTCATGTACCCACTGTTCAACATATTCTCTATATTCTTTTCGCTCATTTTTTATACATGTTACATTTTCAATCATAGATTTATTACAGATTTTAAGCAGCTTATAATACTGTTTGTCTTCATATAAATATGGTTTTTCCATAATTTCTGACAATAGATATTTATTATCAAGTCCATTTATAATCTTAAATAGATTATTAAAATACTTTTTTCTTTGTATATAAAAGGCCATAAAAGTTATTATTAAAATGATAATCCAAAATATTAGTATTAAAAAAATAATACCTATACTATTTCCAACACCTTTTAAAAATATAGATAATCCTATCATGCAAATGATATTTAAAATTATAATATATGTTTTATCCTTTAAATATTCACTAAATTTCATATTATGTAACCCTGTCCTCTTTTAGTCTTTATAAAGCCTTTAACTCCTATACTTTCAAGCTTATTTCTTATTCTTGTGATATTCACACTTAAAGTATTGTCATCAACAAACATCTCATTGTCCCATAAATATTCGATCATATCCATCCTTGGTACAATGCTACATTTATTCTCAAATAGATAGTGAAGTATCTTTAGTTCGGTTTTTGTAAGCTCAACTTTATTGCTTTTATATTCTACATTGCTTGTCAATAAGTCAATCTTCACACCATTGTATGACAATATATTATCTGTATTTTTATTGCTATAAGTCCTTTTTAAAAGTGATGATATCCTAGCAAGTAAAACCGGTATATTATAGGGCTTTGTAATAAAATCATCTCCTCCTAATGTTATACTCATAAGTTCATCCATATCAGTATTTCTACTTGTTATAAAAATTATAGGAACATTTGAGTAACTTCTCACCTTGGTACATAACTTAAATCCATCTTGGTAAGGTAGGTTTATGTCCAGCAATATTAAGTGTGAATTTTCTTCCTTTATTTTGTTTTTTATATCTTCAAATTCACAAGGAGATGATACCTCATAACCATTATTCCTCAATGTTATTGACAGTTCATCTCTTATAGCTTTGTCATCTTCTATTATCATTATTTTATACATATATAACACCTCGGATTTATTAATTTACCTTATATTAAAACAATAGACGATTACAACTTTAATTGCAATCGTCTTTGTAATATATTCATATCAATGTGTTATTCCATTTCTCTTAATCTTTCTATGACACTAAGCTTTTCAATGCTACTATAGCATATAATTGGTAGTATAAAAGAAATAATCATGAGTATGAATGAACTGATCACCGTTGGCATAATGTTAAAATTATACACAAAATGAGGCATTGGATTTCCTAAAGATTTTACTCCAAATTGTACGATAAAAGTTCCTATTGTAAAAACAATAAAAGTTGTTATGCCTCCATAGTAAAGCCCTTCATATATAAGCATTTTTTTAAGTTGTTTCTTTGTCATTCCAATGCTTTCTAGCAGTGCAAACTCATGTTTTCTTGAAATAATACTGGTCAATAAGGTATTGATAAAGTTTATAATACCAATAACCCCAATAAGTAAACTAAGTGAATATCCAACAGTAGAAAAATTGCTTACAAAGCTTTTATATTCATCAATATAACTTGTCTTTGCACGGTATTCAAGGTCTGGGGTGTTAGAACATACACTTTTTATATAATTTTCTACTGGATTTACTTTTCCTTCCTTGGCATAAACCTGTGCAGACATAATAACAGGTTCCTCTATAAAATCTACAAAAGAAGATGAGGGCATATATATCTTTGTTCCAGGATGATTAAAATATTTTACATCATATACATATAAACTATCTACCACCGCCATTACTTCAAAAGTTCTTTCTTTCCCATCCAATAGAGTTATTTTTATTTCATCTCCTACATCATAATATTCTTCTTCATCTACTAAAACATATTTACCTGTTTTAAACTTTTCCCCATGAAATTCCCCTTCAATAATGTTATCCTCTCTATAAATATCAAACCAACCTTCATCTAAACCATATACCTGTGCCATAATTTTCCCCTCATTTAGGTACATTTCCAATCCTTTAACTCTATCCATATCATCATTTAAATTCTCTTTTTCCTCTGTTAGTATTTTTCTTATATTATCATTTATTCCCGTTTCTCCAGGTCCGTAAAAATAAACCTTATCTATTCTAGCAACATCATTATTTTTCTCTATATCATCACAAATTTCCCTGGTTAAAGTAGGTTCTTCATTAAAATTAACATAATGGGTATGATAGGTTGAATCACCTATAACAAAATCTCCTCTTATATATTCTTGTAAGTATAAATCCATACTAAAACCACTGATTAGTGTAGCAACTAAATTTAAAATAATGATACTAAGTGATAGAGACATAATTACAATAGTAGTTTTTCTCTTACTTCTAAATATATTTGAAAATGCCATCTTGTATATTTTTGCACCATTAGTTGAAGATTTTTCTCCCTTCTTTGAATTTAAACTTACACCTGTATATCGAACTGCATCAATTGGTGAAACCTGTGACGCTATCTTCCCCGGTTTATAACTGCTTAAAAATACTGTTATGAGAGTGAAAATTATTGCTCCTATAAAAATCATAGGATGAAGGGAGACTGTGGTACTGTTCTCCATCATACTTCCTTCTGTTACAATGGGAGTTAGCTTAACTCCTATGAGATATCCTAAAAGCAGTCCAATTGGAATACCTATAAAGGATAGGGCAAGTGCCTGTTTTTTTATTATACTCTTTAATTGTTTTGGTGAAGTACCTATAGTTTTTAAAAGCCCAAAATACTTTATATCCTTTACTACAGATATATAAAATATATTATAGGTCAAAAGATATCCACTTACTAAAATTAAAAGAATAATCATTACAAAGGGAAGTATGCTGTCCAAACCATCAATCTTCGATGACGTATATGCCCAATTTACTCCATATCTGTTCCCTTTTAAATCAACCCCTACTTCTTTACTAATTCTTTTAAGCTTTCCCTCAATATCCCATGAATTGTTCAACATGACATCCAGAGCAATCATTCCATCATAATCACGATTGGTTGAAATAGTTTTGAAATCTATCCCTTTCATAGATTCTTCTATGAAATCACGAGATACAAAAGCATACCCTGATATAGATACATATTTATCCCCTTCCCAAAATCCTGAAAGAATAAAATCCTTTGAATATTGCACTTCATTAATCTTATATTCAATACGAACTGGAGAACCTATCTTATGAGGAACCTTTATCATATCAAGGGCCCATGTAGGCATAGCTATTTCATTTTTATTTTGAGGTAAATTCCCAGTTGTGGGGGAAGAAAATCCGAAATTTGCCCATTTCTCATCAGCATATCTGATCTCCATACCCTTGCTTTTAAATTCATTATTATTAGCAATAGTCAAATTTATACCAATACCATAATCTTTTATAAGTGGGTGTTTTATTATCTTTTTATATTGCTCCTCTGTTATTCCTTTAAATGATCCATGAGCTGATGATCCTACTTGTTTCATAGTTGCAATTTCCATGGATTTTAAAAGGTTTGTTCCTACTGTAAATACAGAGGTAAATAGTAAAGTTGTAAGCACAATTGCCAATATAGCAAAAACATTTCTACTTTTATTGGCTTTTAATGTCCTATGAGCTAGCTTTTTAGTTATCTTACTATTATTGTTTTGAAACATGTGAATTTACCTCCTTGTGTTTACAATCTTACCGTCTTCAATTCTTATAATACGGTCTGCCATTTGGGCAATTTCTTCATTATGAGTAATCATCACAATGGTTTGGCTAAACTTTTCACTAGTAACTTTTAAAAGCCCCAATACTTCCTGCCCTGTTTTCCCATCTAAATTTCCCGTTGGCTCGTCAGCAAGTATGATAGATGGTTTAGTAGCCAATGCTCTTGCTATTGCCACACGTTGTTGTTGTCCACCTGAAAGGTTGTTTGCCATGTTTTTTTGTTTGTCTTTTAACCCCAATGTAGTAATAATCCTATTAACATACTCCTGATCAACTTCATTGCCGTCAAGCTCTATAGGTAGCACAATGTTTTCATAAACATTCAATATAGGAACAAGGTTATAGTTTTGGAATACAAATCCTATGTTTCTACGTCTAAAAATAGTTAACTCTTCATCATTCATAGTGAAAATATCATTATTATCTACTATAACTTTTCCATCTGTAGGTCTATCAAGCCCTCCTAACATATGTAATAATGTACTTTTCCCAGATCCTGAAGTACCTACAATAGCTACAAATTCTCCTTTTTTAATGCTTACATCAACCCCATCTAAAGCTTTTACGATATTTGGCTCCTTACCATAGTATTTATTAAGATTTTTTGTTGACAAAATACTCATGTAATTCCTCATCTCCCTATTTAATCAAGTTTTATACTTTTATATTATCAATAAAATATCTCAAAGCAGTTACAAATTCAAAATCAAATATAACAGTTTTGTAACATAAAAATACCATAGCTCTTTTGAAGCCATGGTACTTCAATTTTGTAGGAATATAGAAAAGGTTGATCCAATATCTTTTTTGGATTTAACTTTTATATATCCCCCTTGTTTACTTATAATTTCCCTTGCAAGATATAGTCCTACTCCCACTCCCTCTTTATCTAAAGCCTCCGTTCCTCTGTAAAATCGCTTAAATATATTATTAATATCATCTTTTTCTATACCCATGCCATTATCTTTAACATTAATCCTTGTAAACATTTCAAATTCTTTTACTTCAATTTTTATAGCTCCACCACATTGAGTATATTTAATAGCATTTTCAAGTATATTCAATATAGCTTCAATGGTCCATTTTTTATCATGACATAATTGAATATTTCTATCACAGTCAATAGCGACAGATATATTTTTTTCTTCCGCTTTTAAATATATGCCCCCTATAGCTTGAGCTATAGTTTCTTCAATTTTTGAGCTGGTCTTATTTAAACATATTAAGCCTGTCTCAAGCCTGGACATTTTAATGAGTGCCTCCATAAGCCATTGAAGCTTTGAGATTTGGGATTCCATATTATATAAAAACTTTTGTTCCTGTTCTTTTGTTACTTCTCTTTCCATCAAAGTAGCATTATACATAGATATATTTGCAATAGGGGTTTTTACCTGATGAGATATATCCAATATTAGTGATTTAACGTTATTTTGCTCATCCATATTTTTTTGCCTTTGGTAATTAATCATATCTATTAGCTTCTTCAATCGATTTTCTAGTTTTGACATAAGACTTTCCTTATTGGTTTCAAAGTAAACCATCTGCTTATCCGATATTGCATCATCAATAAGCTTACACATCTTATCTGAAAATTTCACAATTTCAGCTCTCATGAACCATAAAAAAGATATTGATGTCATCAATAATAATATGATAAAAATTACTGCCATAATAAAAAAAGAATATGCTTTACCTGTAATTTCAGGATACATACCTACAATGCTTCTTATATTCATAAACAGCAATAGTAAAAACAAAGTAGAAAGTGTTAAAAATATACTTCCAAAGACAATATATATCTTTTTAACGGATACTGATTTCATCTTTCATCACCTATCCACATATAACCTATACCATAAACAGTTTTAATATACTTAGGCTTAGATGGATCACTCTCTATTTTGCTTCTAAGCCTGTTTATATTCACTGTTAATGTATGTTCATCAATAAAATCACATTCCTTATCCCACAATGCCTCAAGTAAAACTCCTCTTGTTAAAACTTGCCCTCTTCCTTTTACCAATGCGTTCAAAAGCTTGTACTCTATTGGAGTTAAAATAATATTGTCTCCGTCTTTTGAAACTGTCATCTTATCGAAATCAAATGTCAATTCATCTATCACCATGATGTTTGATACTTTATTGCTTTTTTTATAACGGCGAAACACAGCTAATACCCTTTCTCTCAATATACTCAGACTAAATGGCTTGGTTATGTAATCATCAGCCCCTAATTTAAAACCTGTAACTTCATCAAATTCCATATCACAGGCCGTAAGAAATATAATGCCTATCTCTTCATTTTCCCTAATTTTTTTACATAATTCAAAACCGCTTCCATCTGGAAGGTTTACATCTAATATAGCCATATCAATAGATGTCTTCTTTAAAACTTCTTCTGCTTCCTTTATAGAAAAAGTAGTTATAGTTTCAAAGCCATCTGCCTGCAAATTAAAACAGATGCCATTATTGAGCATCTTATCATCTTCTACTACAAGAATCCTACCCATATTATCAAATCCTTTCTCATTATTTCAACTATATAATATATTACATTTTCTTACTTCATCCTATTATAAGCTTGCTTTTTTACTCAAGGCTATCTTATATAAACTATTTCTATTTCATATTTACTTTTCCTTCTTTTCATATAGAAAGATACTATCTTTTCGTGTGCTGACATATAAGTATATAGTAGTAAGTTTAAAATATTACCCCTAGGAGGAATATAAAAATGGAAGTTTCTCATAAAAAAAAGGCTTATTTTGCCGCTATATTGTATGCCTTTATAATAGGTTTCTCATTTTTATTCATAAAGCTAACTCTCACTGTAGCTACACCCCTGGATACACTTGCTCATCGCTTTACAATCTCTTTTGTTTTTGCCTCTATTCCTGTTTTATTAGGATGGATAAAACTAAACATAAACAAGAATGATATACTTAATATTTTGCCTTTGGCACTGTTTTATCCTGCTATGTTTTTTGCTTTTCAAATTTTCGGACTAGTTCATGTGTCCTCTTCTGAAGCTGGAATCATTCAAGCAACCACTCCTATTTTTACAATGATATTTGCAACATTTTTTTTAAAGGAACATTCCAGTGGCTTACAGAAAATATCATTACTTTTATCTGTGTCAGGTGTTATTTATATCTTTTTTATGAAGGGGATAAATTTTAAAAGCAATGCTTTTATAGGAGTAGTATTTATTTTTTTATCTTCTCTTTCCTTTGCTAGTTATAATGTGCTAGCAAGGAAGATGACAAGGAAATATACTCTTATAGATTTAACTTATATAATGACTGCTATAGGATTTTTATCTTTTAATATTATGTCACTTATTAATCATAGTCTAAAAGGAACTCTTAATCTTTACTTCAAACCCTTTGCAAGTCCATTATTTGTGGTTTCAATAATTTATCTAGGAGTGTTATCTTCGCTTATTACATCATTGCTATCAAACTATGCATTATCTAAAATAGAGGCCTCTAAGATGAGTGTTTTTAGTAATCTTTCCACATTAATAACTATGGTTGCTGGTGTAATATTTTTAAAAGAAAAACTAGAGTACTTTCATATTATTGGAGCAGCCATGATTCTTCTTGGAATAATTGGAACAAATTTTTTAGATAAAAAAATAATAAATGACAAATTAGATGAAAAGTTAGAAAATAAAAAAATTAAAGATTAAAGGTGGCCTTCTTAGCCACCTCTAAATAATTTTTTCATATATTTTAAAGAACTATTTCAATTTTAGTTCCTACCCCAAATTCACTTTCTATGTTTATAACGCCATCATGCGCTTCTACAATATCCTTTGCTATGGCCATTCCAAGTCCAGAACCTTTATGCCTTTTCCCTGTATTTGTTCCTCTATAATATCTTTCAAAAATATATTTAAGATCCTCTTCTTTAATTCCCTTTCCATTATCTATGATGAAAATATGAATTCTATCTTTCTTCTCTACTCTAACTTCTATATCTACATTTTCATTATTATGAACAATAGCATTATACAACATATTGGTGATAACTCTTTTTATTAATATCTCATCTACATCCTTTTCAATAACTTCCCTTGTGGCTGAAAAATCAATATTCACATTGCTAGTTTGTGGATTATTTAAAATATCTATTACAACTCCTCTAACTAAGCTTACAATGTTGGTGTTTTTTAAATTTAAAACAAGAACTTTATTCTTTAATCTAGTACTTAGATTTAAATCATCTATAAGGTCTTTTATATAGTTAGATTTGTCCTCTATTATTTTACTGTATTCTCTAACTTCTTCTTTTGTAAAATCATATTCTTCACTGGATAAAGTCTCAGCATACCCTTTCACTGAAACTAATGGTGTTTTTATATCGTGAGAAATATTTGATATCCATTCTTCCCTCATTTTATCTAACTTTTTTCTTTCCTCTTCATTGCTTCTAAGCTTTGAGGATAAATTATTTATATTATAATAAATTTCTTTATAAATTCCTTTTTCTTCTCTTTTTAAATCATACTCTCCTTCTGACAGACTTTTAACATCCTTTATAATATTTACTAATGGTTTGGTAAGTCTCCTACTAAATAAATATCCAAAAAATAAAGCTATAAGGGCATCAATAAACAAAATTATATATATTGCAGCTTCCAAACCATTACTTAAGTTATAAGTATCATAAGAAATAACATTTCTCTTTATCCTTTCAGATGGAAATCCTATAATATAACTATAATTTCTGTTTCCAAGTTTCTTTTCTCCTACAAATATAGTGGACATACTATCAGGTAGAATATATTTATATGCATGTATCAGTTCTACAGGTGTATAGTGACTTTTAACTTTAACAGGTTTTCCGTAGTTATAAACTTCATTTCCTCCCTCATCTAAAACTTGTATCCAAGCTTCTTCTTCTTTTAAAATTTTTTCTCCATTACCATGGATATATATTTTATCTTTATCTTCTATCAGATAATCTTTAAATTCCCTTGTAAGATCCTCTGGTGAAGAATAACTAATACCATTTATTATATCAATACCACTTCTATTTTTACTAAGTACGAAAATAGCTCCTCCAATAATATTGATAATTATTACAATAATAGCGACTAAAACTACAGTTATAATAAATCTGCCTGTTATTTTCCAATTCATATCTATTCATCCTTTAAAACAAACTTATATCCTAAACCTTTTACATTAATAATATACTTCGGATTAGATGGATCCTCTTCAATTTTCTCTCTTAATCTTCTTATATGCACCATTATAGTGTTATCAAAACCTATATAATCTTCTCCCCACACTTCACTACACAACTTTTCCTTACTCATAATTTGATTAGCATGCTTTGCCATATGTAAAAATATTTTATATTCTTTGGGTTTCAATTCTATTAGTTCTCCACTTTTCCTAACTTCTATTTTTTCCTCATCAATTTGAAAAGGTCCAAAATTCAATATAGCACTCTTATTTTCTGCTTCTTCATTATAATTGCTTCTTCTTAAATGAGCTTTTATTCTATAGGCAACTTCCTTAGTGCTAAAAGGTTTTGTTATATAGTCATCTCCTCCCAATGCAAACCCTAGTACTCTATCAATTTCTTCAGTTTTTGCTGACATAAATAAAATAGGCACATTGGAAGTTTCTCTAATTTTTTTACAAACCTCATATCCTTCCTCATCAGGTAGCATAATGTCTAAGAGAATAATATCTGGATTAATTCTTTTAAATAAGGTAAATCCGCTCTCTCCTTCCTCAGCTGTATATATATTTTCAAAACCTTCCTTTTTTAATACCATAGATAATAACTTTAATATATCCTCTTCATCATCTATTATTAATATCTTTTTTTTGCTTAATGACGTTTCCATATTAAACACTCCTATCAGCTTTTCCTATTATTTATCCGATGACTAACTGCTGCATATTAATTATATCCTAATACTAATTATACACTACAAGAAAAGAACCAAATAATATTTTTTAAATTTGGCTCTTCTTTTTGACTTTTTACTTTTTCTAATAATTATTATTTAACTTTATTATTTGTAAGGATAAAACATATATACCAACGCTAACCCCATTATAAAAAATACAAGTCCTATGGCTAGAAAGACTAAAGTATTTCCGTCCCATGCTGGTTTATTTCTAAAAGCTCTCCATCTATAGGATGCGCTGCTCATTCCCATAAAAAGAAATCCAATAAATAAAACTATTATACTAAGTAGAAATAAAGTATTTGTCATCTATTTATCTTTTATTTTCTTTAGTAAATGCAGCATATGTGAGTTTGGGTAAAATTAAACATCCTGCTATAAATATAACTCCTTGAATTAGCATTACCCCTATACTTGCTTTATATTTTATTAGCTGTGAAGACATCATTCCCCATAATGGAGTCATAACAATAAGTTTACTAGGTAAAAAATGTTCTAGTATATATGGTATTCCCATGATCAAGCCACCAAAAATAAATGGCATAGAGGCAGATTTACTTATGGATGATAAGTATAACCCTAACTGGGAGAAGAAAAAAGAAGCTATAATTACTGTAATAATTACTATTATCATCATTTGCAGCACATTTAAATTTGAACTTATTCCTTTGAAATACCAAAGACTTTTTAATGGCATGTCCAAACCTTTAAAATTCACTTTCATAAGCCCATTTAAATATATGGTAATCACCATAGATAAGTTTACTATAGAAGTTGCTATACCAGCTCCTATTCCCTTAGCTATAACTAATTTTTTCTTTCCATTTTGTGTAGTGTTTATTAGATCGCTCATGCTTGAATTATACTCTAAGGTATAAGCGCCAGACAAAATCATAAACATAACCAGTCCCATTATAGGTGCATATCCATAACTTTTATAAAAAATATCTGCATAAACATCACTTAAAGTACCATTGTGAATTAATAAGGTCCCTAACAGTAATGATGCTACCCAAGTTATTAAAATACTTTTTTTAAATAGCATTTTTCTTAATTCTGATTTTATAAGTGTACTCATTTATTATACCTCCTTTGTGTTTTCTAAATCGAAATAAAACATATAGACATCCTCAAATTTAGGTTCTATAACCTCTGCATTTGCATAGGATATGACTTTATCGCTTACAATTCTAAGTTCAGTAAAATCTATTCCTCTTTGAAGATTTACTACCTTATATTTATTTTGTATTTCTGCCAGTTGATTTTCATCATTGGTTCTTATTCTATATACTTTTCCATTCATATCAGATAGAATTTCCCTATGGCTTCCTTTCATAATTATTTCACCATTTTTTATCATAATAGTTTCCTTTGCTATAGATTCTATGTCGGAAATAATATGAGTTGAAAGTATTATTATCTTATCTTTTGATATCTCTGATAATAGATTTCTAAACCTTGTCCTCTCTTGAGGATCTAATCCTGCTGTTGGCTCGTCTAATATTATAATTTTAGGGTCGTTTAATAACACCTGAGCAATTCCCACTCTTCTTTTCATTCCTCCTGAAAACTTTCCAACAGCTTTATTTCTTACATCATATAATCCAACTAAATTTAGCAATTCTTCTATCTTTTTATATGCATCCTTTTTATCTATACCTTTTAATGCTGCTACATACTGTAAAAAGTTCTTAGCTGAAAAGTTTTTATAAGCTCCAAATTCTTGTGGTAAATAACCTATAACCCCTCTATATTTATCTTCTATACTATAAATATTTTTACCATTGTAGATTATCTCTCCACTTGTAGGCTTAATCAATGTAACTATTTGTTTCATTAAGGTTGTTTTTCCTGCTCCATTAGGGCCTAAAAGTCCATATACTCCATTTTCCAATGTAAGTGTTATTTTATTATTTGCATTTTTCTTTCCATAGCTTTTAGTCAAATTTTTTATTTCAAGTTTATTCATAATTAACTCCTCCTAATTTATCTTGTTAAAATTTTTTTAAAGATACTTGTACATAAAAACATACTCATAAATAAAGTAGCTATCATAATCCCCAAGCATAAGTTTGTTACATCTAAACTCATATTAAATAATTTTAATCTTCCAGAATACATTCCAGCAAATTCATTGAAATTGAATACTAAATCTATATAATTGATTTTTGAAAGTATCAACAATACTTCTTTTGGTAGCCATTTAATTAAAATCATTGCTTTTCCTAAAAATAGAAAGACTAAAAAGCTGCTTGTAGATTGAATAGAATTTGTAGTAATAAATGAAAATAAGCTTGCTAATACTCCTAATGTCATAAGGATTATTAGAATTATACCTATTTTAAGTAGTATGAATCCGAATATTGTATAGACATCTTTAAGTAATAATGGGTTGTCCAATATTCTTATGGCCTGTAACCCTCCATTGATGGGTTTTCCATATTGTATATAGGTAATTATAAATTGTATCCCTAAATATACAGCATATAAACTTGTTGGAATCCCTATACTTAAGGCCAGTTTTGAATATAGAACTTTATTTTTATTTCTTGATGATAAAATTAAATTATCAACAGTTGATATAATCTCGTCTGTATATATGTTAGAAAAAACAATTATTATGATGATAAGCATAATAAAAATCATAAATGGATGAGATGCTCTATGATTAAACACCTTCCAAAACTTAATATCCTTATATTCATTGAACTTTATTGCAGCTAGTTTTTTATTAGATATTTCTTTTAGTTCTTTTGAAATATCATCTTTTTCTTCATTTTCACTAACCTCTTTTAATAGTTGAACTTTCATATTAAACTGCTCTTCCATTGTCATTGAATTTTTACTTATATCTTCTACGGATTGATAATTTTCATTTTTATAATCACTCGTCCCTTCTAATTGTGGTTTTATAAATACCATTGATGTAGAAAGGATAAAAAATAATATTAAATCAATTATTCCATTTTTTGATTTAAATATTTTTTTAATTTCCCAAGTAATCATTATTTCTTCCTCCTGTCTCTTCTTGACTACAAATATATTCTAACCCCCTATACTTAACTCTTAATAACATGAATCTTAATTTAAACTTACAATTATAAATTTTCTGTTGTTTGTTCATGCCAAAAAATAGCAAAGGTAGATTTAAAATCCCTCTACCTTTGTATTTTTCACTAGGGTAAATAAATCATCGCTTTTCTAAATAAAAAAGTGCACCTCCAAATGCTATAAGCGTCTAACATTTAGGGTGCACTTCATAATCACTCTGCTTTCATTATTATATAAATTCTCCAATAAGCTTTTCCGAATCCATTGAGTTAATCTCTCTATAAACTAGAGGAGGACCATTTTTTATAGTTGGGAACTTATCTTCATAGGTTTCTTTTTCAACCTTGTATATTATACCAATAGGTATTTTATCTCCAAACTCCCTAGCTTTTTTAAATGCTTCTTCCTTATTAGTGTAATCATAATTTTCATCAATATGGTAAACCCTCTTTTTATACCAAGCAAATGTATTTACTTTATTCCAAACAACACAGGGTTGAAGTATATCCACATGAGCATATCCTTTAAACTTTATTGCCTCTTTCATAATCTTTACTAAGTGAGGAATATCTCCTGAGAATCCTCTAGCTACAAAACCCGCTCCCATTGTTAAGGATAGAGCTAAAGGCTCAAGTGGTTCGTTTTTTACACCATCAAATTGTAGTGTAGTAATTTGCCCTGTAGCTGTAGTTGGGGAACCTTGTCCTTTAGTTAAACCATAAATTTGATTGTTGTGTACAAAATGAGCTATATCTATATTTCTTCTTATAGCGTGAATAAAGTGGTTGCCTCCTTCTCCGTAAGTGTCGCCATCTCCTGATTCTACTATCACCTTTAAATCCTTATTTGCCATTTTTATTCCTATGGCTGGAGGGAGAGCTCTTCCGTGAAGACCGTTGAAGCCATTTATTTTTATGAAGTGAGGCATTTTCGCAGCCTGACCTATTCCAGAAACTAAAACTACCTTGCTGCATTCTAAATTTAATTCTTCAAGGGCCTGCTTTAACGCTTCCCTTATCATAAAGTTTCCACAACCAGGACACCAAGCAGCTTCTTTAAGCTTGTATTCACAATTCATTATAACACCTCCTCTTTTAATCTATGGTAGATTTCGTCGCCGCTAAAGGCACGTCCATCATATTTCAATATCTTATGAGTACACTTAAACAATGCCTCTTCTCTTATTAAGCTGTCTAGCTGAGCTGTGGCATTTTGCTCAATATCTATTATCTTACTAGCATATTTTCTTCCCTCTAATAGTTTTTTAGTTGGGAAAGGCCAAATATCACCATAAACTAAAGCTCCTATAGACACCCCTTCTTTTTCTAACCTTTCTACAGCTTCTTTAACTGCGCCATAGGTGGAACCCCAGCATACTATTAAGTTTTCAGCTTTTTCTTGACCTATTACCCATGGCTCAAGAAGTTCTTTTTTTAATCCCTCTAGCTTTCTCATTCTCTTATCTACCATGTTTTTTCTAACTTCATCATCTTCGGTAATATTTCCATACTCATCATGTTCATCACTATCTACAAGAACCACTTGATTCTTTATTTGCCCTGGAATTAATCTTGGAGAAATTCCACTTTCACTGTATTTATACCTTTTATATTCCCCTTCACCTATGTCATTTTCACTGGCAATATGCCTTTCTATAGTAACCTTTTTAAAATCGAAGGGTTTAATCGTTGACATGCTATCTGAAAAATATTGATCGCTCATTAAAAGTACAGGTATTTGATATTTTTCAGCCGTATTAAAGGCTTTTGCCGTTTGATAAAATGCATCTTCTACATTTCTTAATGCAATTACCATTCTAGGAAATTCCCCATGACCTGCATGTATTAAGAATCTAAGATCTGATTGCTCTGTTCTGGTTGGAAGACCTGTTGCTGGTCCTGGTCTTTGTACATTTATTACAACTACTGGTGTTTCTATTATTCCTGCTAAACTTAGGGCTTCTACCATTAAAGAAAATCCCCCTCCTGAAGATCCAGTCATAGCCCTTACTCCAGCGTAGGAAGCACCTAGCGCCATGTTTAAAGCAGCTACTTCATCTTCTACTTGATCTACAGCAATGCCCATTTTCTCACTTTTAGATGCAATGTAACTTAGCACCCCAGTAGAAGGAGTCATAGGGTAGCCGCAATAAAACTTACATCCCGCTGCTATTGCTCCTAGCGCCACTGCTTCATTTCCATCAATTAAAATATTTTCATCCTTAAAAACTTTTAAATTGTATTTTACCTCTGTCAGTTCGTATCCTAATTCCAAAGCTTTAATATTTATATCAGTTACCTTTTCATTTAGTTTATCTCTTATAACTTCTTTAGCTATATCTATTGGAAGTCCAAGGTACTTAAGTATTGCTCCTAATCCTACCGTTGGATAAACTTTAGTATTTTTTAGCTCTTTTGCCCTATAGGTTAATGGTAAATGTATTATGTCTTCTTCTTTTGCTACTTCTATATCTGCAATTACTATGCCGCCTTCTTTAAGCCTCCCATTATGGCTGCTTACAGTTTCCTCATTTAAAGCAAATATAATATCTACTTTTGAGCTGTGAGAGTATATTGGTTCATCTGAAAATCTTATTTGAGTAAAATTATGTCCCCCTCTCACCCTAGACATGAAATCATTATTAGTAAATACGTAAAATCCGCAGCGCTTTAATGTTTTATCTAATAATTTTGAAAAAGTATCTATACCTTGCCCTGCCGCGCCGCCTACTAATATACTATAGTCCATGATCCATCCCTCCTTATAAAATATATGCTTATAACGCACAAAGGAAAGAATTATATATTTTCAAATTCTTTCCCTTCCTCATTTTATGATTAATTGAATAAAAAAAGACCCATCTTAAAATAGAATTTAGCTTCTATTTTAAAATGGCTCTCTCAAGCAAACTTAATTCTTTGAATAAAATTCGATTATTCTCGAATCAATTACATCTATAGGTACCGCTTCTCTTGAAGGCTTTTTAACTAGCTTTCCTGAGAAGTTTTCAATATCCTTTTCTAAATAATCTATACTTAAAGAAGTGGATTGGAAATTTTCAATAAACAATTCATTTTTTCTCGATTTTTCCATTAAGGTAATAGCATCTCCTATATTAACTCTGTATGAAGGAATATCTATCTTTTTGCCGTTAACTAATATATGACCATGAACTACCATTTGGCGTGCCTGTCTAAGAGTTGAACCGAATCCAAGTCTATAAACTAGGTTATCTAATCTTCTTTCAAGATTTTGAACTAATATTTCACCGGAATTTTCTCTTGTATTAAGAGCTTCATGTACATATCTTCTGAATTGTTTTTCTAGGATTCCATAGTAACCTTTAAGTTTTTGCTTCTCCTGAAGCTGTTTGCCATACTCAGATAGCTTTTGATTTTTAACGCCTCTTTTCAAGGCCTTTGGATGGTTAAATACATTTACACCTAGACGTCTTGCAATTTTGAATCTAGGACCCATTGGTCTTGCCAATTATTACTCCTCCTAAATAAAAAAATTGCGGTATTTTTCGCCAGTCAGCCTATTGATATTATATCAATTTAGTATACAATTGTAAATGTTATTTTTTGCTTTAGATTTATCTTCTATTATCTTAAGGTAGATTGTAAATCGATCTACCTTTATTACTTTGATACAACAATTCGAGTATTACTAATTTTTTCATAAAAAAACCTGTCTTTCTTAATGGCACAAAGTACTCCATGAACTAGAATTAGTAAAATTACTACAAGTTGTATAATATTTATAACAGCAATTCCATAACCGATTTCAGTATTTTGATTTAACTCACCTACAGTAAATAAAATTTTATTAAAACTAAATACTCCAAAATACAAAACACCATATCTTATGAATACTTCTTTAAACTTTAAATTATTTTCTTGTCCTTTTACTCTTGTACTTGTAAGCCATTTACCAACTGTTTTACCATTGGTAAAATAGACAATTAAAATAAAGTATACAAAATATACTATTTCTTCAAAAATAATACTCTCTCTTATATTAGGAATTAAAGCAATTACAAACATGTCTATGAAAAATGCTAAAATTCTTCTAAAATAGCTTACTCTCATTTCTTCAAAGTTTACATTATTATCAATTTCATTTGCATTTGGGAGAAAAAATGTAAACATTGGAGTTAGTAAATATCCAATATAACCACCAAGAGTATTTAAAAATAAATCATCAACATCGAAAATTCTATAAGGAGCATTATAAATACCAAATAACCCAGTAATCTGTGTTATCTCAAAAAATAGTGAAACTAAAAAAGTAATAGTTAAAGTTCTTTTCAAACCAGTTTTAAAATAGTATCTCAAATAGATCCCCAGTGGAGTAAGTAAAATTCCATTAAAAGCTGCCTGTAAAAAAGCTCTTTCAGTTAAAAGATATTTGTAGGTAGAAGGTTCATTTAAAACTACTTTTGTTTCATTAACTATGTCACGAATAAAACTAAAAGGAATTAAGTTGTAGTGTTGAGTACCTGGCCTTTGTAAACTTTTTATATCTCTTGTTTCTGGTAAAGGTAATATTACAAAATAATAAGATGTAATTAAATATAATAGAAAAGAATATAAAATAAAAATTCTAAATTTATTTATATATCCATACTTTTTATATTGATATATTGCAAAAGGAAAAGTAAAAAGTAAAGCTATAAAGGGGAATGTAATAAGTGCAGATCTTATAGGTATCAAATATGATTGCATAAAAAATCCTCCTAACTATTTTTAGTAATTTAAATAGCACAAAAATAATACGTTAATGTATTATTTTTGTATTGTAACAAGCTAATTTATCTATTCATTACATAGCATGATATAATATAGAAAATATATATATGAGTTGGATAGAATAGGTAAAATAAATATTTCATTCCCTTTCCTTTTTTCCCGTTGTACAAGTAGAATAGTGGAGCTGCAAAAGCCATCATCCATTGGTAATTATTAAAGAATAATCCTTTAACACTAAGATCTCCTGTAAACATAACAGCTAAACACATTACTATATATGCTATTAATAATTTTTTTCTATCCCCTCTTAGTAGATACATTATTATTCCTATAAGCACAAATATTGGACCACCTTCAACAAAAATAGGTGTTGGAATAAGGAAAATCAAATATATTAAAGTTTCCACATTTATCATTAAAAATATTGATAAAGCTATAGGTAATATGAATAATATCCCCCCTAAGAATATTTTCATTTCATTTTTTTCTTTTATTGCTTTTGTTATGAAATCTACGATACATAAATACACAGTAATTACAAATAGAGTAGCAAATATATTATTCATTAATGCTAAAGAATCTATTCTTTCAAAATACTTAGGAATTAAGTAATTTCCTATATTCATTAGAACTGATGCTAAATATAGTCTAAGCATGTACTTTTTCTTATTTCGAGTATGAGTGTAACCTTCTACTGTCATAAATATAAATATAGGTGCTACTATTCTACCCACCCACTTAAAAGCCACAGGAATATTTCCTGAAAAACTAAAAAATTCATGAATATGATCAAATATCATAAGTAATAGTCCTGTTATTTTTAATTGAAATCCTGTAAGTCCTCTTTCTTTCATTTTGTTGTCCTCCTTCTAATTATGATTTCACTTTAATTATAAGGAGACAAACTTAACTGATGATAACCTTAATATTAAATAAACCTTAACTTATTTATATTTTAATAAATGATTAAAGAGGCTTCTCTATTATTTAAGAAAGCCTCTTTAATTAAATCAAAATTATTACCTCTAAAGATAAACTATATTAATTTTTCCCGTTCTAGGATGTATTGCAACTTCCGCTTCTACTCCAAATACTTCTTTTAACACCTCAGGTTTTAATACTTCCTCTGGAGCGCCATAGCAAAATACATTTCCTTCTTTAATTACATATATCTTATCACAATACTTTGCAGCAATATTTAAATCATGTAATGCAGCAAATACTGTAAGATTTAAAGACTTTATTATATCCATTATTTGAAGTTGATATTTTATATCTAAATGATTTGTAGGTTCATCTAAAATTAAAAACTTAGCATTTTGAGCTAAAGCTCTTGCAATTAGTACTCTTTGTTTTTCTCCACCTGAAAGTTTGAAAAAGCTTTTATCCCAAGTCTCGTCCATGCCTACTTTTTTTAAAGAATTTATTACTATTTCTATATCTTCTTTACTATCAGTTTGAAAAAATGTTTTATGGGGAGCTCTTCCCATCATTACTACTTCCTCAACTTTAAAATCAAAGCTAATAGGTGACTCCTGTGGAAGGGCGGCCATTTGTTTCGCGGTATCCTTTATGGACATTTTCTTAATATCTTTTTCATTTAAAAATATAGCCCCATTATCAGGAGATATATTTCTATATATGGTTTTCAAAAACGTGGATTTTCCACAACCATTAGGTCCTACAATTCCTACAAACTCTTTTCCCTTTATATCTACAGAAAAATTATTTACTATAGACTTTTTATCTATATTTACACATATATTCTCCGTTCTTAAATTCATATCAATTTCCTCCAAAGGAATAGGAGCCTTTACACATTAAAAACAAGAAAAATGGTGCTCCACACATAGATGTTATTATTCCTATAGGCATTTCTTCTGGTGCTACTAAAGTTCTAGCAATCACATCTGCCCATAAAGTAAATATAGCCCCAAGCAATGCACTTACAGGTAAAACTTTTTTATGGTCAGAACCAACTAATCCTCTACTTACGTGTGGCACCATAAGTCCGATAAATCCTATAGATCCGGCTGCTGACACTACAGTACCTGTGAGCAATGAAGTTATGACTAATATTATTTTTCTGCCATGTTTAATGTTTACCCCAAGTATTACAGCGGAAGTATCTCCCATAAGCATTATGTTTAAAATTCTATGCATAACTAATAATATTATTAAACATAAAATCAGCACTAAAAAAGGAATCTTTAATTTTTCCCATCTTGCTCCAGCAAGACTTCCCATAAGCCAAAACATCACCGTTCTAATTCCTTGCTCATCTTTCGAGCTAAAAATTATAAAGCTAGTTAGAGATGAACATATAGCTGCTATAGCAGTACCTGATAATATTAATTTAGTAGGGGTTATGCCGCCTCCTATGCTAGATACTGTATATACACATACACAAGATATTAAAGCTCCTATAAAAGCTGCTAATCCTAAAGAAGAGTTCTTCATTAATCCAAAACTCCCGAATAGTATAACCATTGTGGCTCCTACAGAAGCCCCTGAAGAAACTCCTAATATATAAGGATCTGCAAGTGGGTTTTTTACTAAGGCTTGCATTGCCACTCCAACTATGGAGAGACCAGCTCCAACTATAGCTCCTAATAGCACTCTAGGTAATCTTACGTTCCATATAATCTCATATAGAGGACCTGACGCTGCCTCTTCATTAATATTAAATACATTATTTATAATTATTTTATAAACTTCTGCTATATCTATCTTAACGGACCCAAGGGCTACACTTAAAGCTATAGAAATTACTAAGGCTACACTAAGTGAAATAAGTATTCCACAAAATACAATTTTATTTTTTCTTATAGACTCCAATATAGATGAAGTACTTATAGATGCGGCACTGCTCTCTTTTGTTATCTTTACAGGCATATTAGACTCCTTTTTTATTTAAATATTTCTGGATAAAATCCTTTTGCTAATCTTTCTACTCCATCTGCATTTCTTACTCCACCCATCATTTCTGTTAGTGGAACAAGAACTATTCTATCATTTTTCACTGCATCAAGGTTTTTAAGCATTGGATTGTTCTTTATCTGTTCTACACTTAAATTACTTCCCATAAAGTAATTTACTACTAGTACATCCGGGTTTCTTGCTATTAGCTCTTCAAAACTTACAGTAGTGTAGCTCTTATCTATATCACCAAATACATTTTTTCCTCCAGCTAAAGTTATAAGCTTATCTTCTAAAGCTACATTACCACAAGTATTAAGTGATTTAGTATCTTCTATTGAATCGATAACTGCTACTTTTACAGGTTCTTTACCTTTTATCTTTTCTTGAACTTTCTCTATTTTATCTTTCATTTCTCCAACTAACTTTTGTCCATTTTCTTCTACTTCAAATATTTTTGATAAGTTTAAAATATCTTCATACACATCTTCAATCTTCTTTTCACCTTTTAGTGTAGATTTAGGTATGTACACTTTTATACCTTTGCTTTCAAGCTCTTCAACTGTCCCTAAATGCTTTTCATCAAAATTACTTGGCCACCCTATTAATATATCAGGATTTTTCTCTAACACTGACTCTAAGGACGCATAGGTCTTTGATAATACTGGTATTTTATCATAAGCTTCTTTATATTCAAGTAATATTTCGTCATCTAAAAATGCTGTTCCTACCATCTTGTCCCCTAATCCTAAAGCTAATAGCATCTCTGTTGGTGACTGATTTAATGTTATAGCCCTTTTAGGAGATTCTTTAAAGGACAAGTTTATTTCATTTTTATCTTGATCATAGGCCTTTATGGATATTTCTTGCTTTGTCCCATTGGAACTATCAACTTTTTCTCCATTAGTCTTTTCAGTTTTTCCACAAGCAACTACAGTGGCTGCCACAGTTAAACTCATAATAATCAACATTAATTTTTTATTGAATTTCTTTAGCATAATGCATTCTCCTTTGAATTAAAATTTTGCAAAATAAAAAGGCATATCCTTTTTAGAATAAGAATATGCCTATAATTTGCTCTTTAAGAATTTGAAAGCTTCTTAATATAATATTATGCACTCCCTTTCCTATTCCTCGTAGGTTATAATGGGTAGAGTTGTTCAGGCAGGTCTCCTGGCTTAGAATCATTGTGCTTTTAAATCCTTCCCATGTATTTCACACAGTGGAATATAATAAAAGCCCTCTTCTTTACAGTAGCGGGACTGCATCGGACTTACACCGATTTCCCTTTTAATCTCAATAGAACCTCGAACTAAGTTATTTAATTTTACTAGAAAAGTATACCATAGATTTTAGATATGTCAATAAAAAACCCTCTAATCATTATGCTTTTAAACCTTCTTAATGCTTACTAAGTAATTTTTTATAATAATATTTTTTATTATTTATGTCCTGTTTTTATAAATTCATAGGATTTTTTAAATAACTTCCAACTATAAAAAGCTCCGATTAAAAACATTGCACTAAAAACCATGGCAAATGGCAAACTAAGAATTTGTGGCACTTGTCCAAACTCTCCTAAACCCATCATTATTTTAACACCAAAAGTCCTTAATATTCCTGCAATAATTGATAACCCAGCAGAAATCCATAATCCAAGTGAGAGTACACTAAGCACTGGCAAAGCAACCAAAGAAATCAAAAACTTGGCTAAATATGTTCTTATATTCCCAATCATTTTTCCCCTCCCATTTATATATGCTCATAATGTAGTACTTTAGAATTTGGATTAATCTTCAATTTTTTAGAATATCGAACTTCTTTAATATAACAACCTGGCCCTATATCAATCTCTTCTCCAATTACAATATCTGCTTCCGTATGTTTAACCTTTATATAAGTTCCTTCTATGGAATTACAAACTAATTTTTTTCTATTCAAGTAAAGTATATTAAAATTTGAAAGTGGATGAGTAGATATTTCAACGGTTCTACTCCCTATAATTTTACCTATATGGCTAGGAGCAGTTATATTTATAAGAACATTTTTTGCAGTTAGCTCATTTTTAATATGAACCGCTCCTTTTGAATGAAATTCTTCTGTAAGAATAGATTTCTCTACATATAAAGAACCTGAGGAATAAATATTCTTGCATTCAACGGATTGAAAACCGCAATGACCTAAATTAGTTATTTTTTTAGCTTCACAGATATTTTTAACTTTAGTAGTTCCATAATTCTCAAAGCTTTCAGTGAATATTCTTCCCTCAAATTGACCACTTCCAATAATGTTTATAATTTTTACATTAAGATCTCTTTGATATTTAGAAAATCCTTTAATCGTAATTTCATCTTCAACATACTCTTCACTCATATTCATCTTCCCCTCCCTTATATATTATTTAATCAGTATATATTTTAACAATTAAAATATATACTGATTAAATCAATTTGTCAATAAATCTAATAACTATAACTACAAAAAGAGCTGTTCCCATTACATGGAAACAACTCAATAAATTTTTTAAACTTTATATAACTATTCAATAATACTAGACATCAAAGCATTTACTTCTTTGAACACATTTTCAATTTGAATTAATTTTTCTTTAGGAAAACTTTTAAATAAATCATTTATTTTATCCTCTCCCTTTTGAGTAAGAGTAACTAGTACAACTCTTCTATCTTCTTTAGTACGAATTCTACAGATTAATCCTTGTTCCTCTAATTTATCACACATAGAAGTAGCAGCACCAGCCGTAACGAAAAATCTTTCGGAGATTTCAGTAATCCTCATACTTTCTAATAACTTTAGCTCAATCATCAACATAAGATGATTTTGTGACAATGTTCCGTTTTTTGTAATGAATTCAATAAAAGCTTTAGATTTTTGTTGGACATTTAGCATTTCTAGCATAATAGAATGTATATATCGATCAACTGAATTTTCTTCACTCAAAGCATTTACCCCCTATTTTAACAATTAAAAATTTAATCAATTAAAATATATATAACTTTAAGCTTATTGTCAAATATCTTATCCCTTTCTATAAAGTACTGCTACAGCTAATAATTAATATTTTTCCTTAAAAATATAATATTATTTTACTGGTTCTGACTTAAATGTTATTATCCCTAAATCCTTTTTAGTATTTTTTATAATGTGCTCCACTATTCCCCTAGATACTTCTGCATAATCGGTTTTTTCTGCCTTTAGTTTCCTTTCCAAATACTCAAATGCATCCCAAGGATTTACCTCATCTCCACAAGTAAATAGATCTACAGCTGCATAGTTATATTCCGGCCATGTATGAATAGTTAAGTGAGATTCTTGAATTATAACAGCTCCACTAACCCCCCAAGGATTAAACATGTGAAATGTACTTGTTACTATTGTAGCTTTAGCTTCTTTTGCTGCCTGAACCATATATTTTTCTATCTTCTCATAATTATTTAATATTTCTTTATCACAATTATAATATTCCACCATAATATGTCTTCCCAGTTGTTCTATTTTCATCATTTATCTCCTTCCCAAGATTTGTTTAATATAGGTTTCTAGTTATTCTAATATAGTTTTATAGACACATTGTAGCTGTATCTTTAGTCATTTCTTTTTCCATAAGCTGAAATATTTGATTATTGCATTTGTAACAGCCCTTTGCTTTTAATTCTTCTATGGTCTTAAATTCTTTTAAGGCGCCAACTTTCATTATTTCACCACATTCTTTACACTTATAAGAACGAACTGTAACTTTTAGCTCCCCAGTATAGATTTTTCCTTCATAAGAAGTTTCTATTGAAGCTTTGGTTTTACTAGTAGTTTTAAGGACAATCATTTGCCCTATACCTCCAATTATTCCTGCACCATCATATGAATTAAATCCATTTAGTATCTCTAAAACTGTAAGACCCATATCTACAAAGGATTTTTGCATAGTAAGTTCAAACTCTGGAGACTTATGTCCATAGGAAAGAAAAACTGTAAGTCCTCTTTCACTTTTTAAAGCTTCAACTCCTCTTGAAAGAAATAGCTCCATTCCTTGAAGAGTATAAGGTGGATCAGTGAACAGACAATCAAATTTATTCTTAAATTTTTCAGATAGTGGTAGTTTTAAATCTATGTATTCACATTGAATTGGAAGATTCTCCTCCTTAGCAATTTTCTTTATATAATCCATAACTCTTCTATCAATATCCATTACAAATATTGTTGTTTTACAATACTTCATATGAGCAAATAATTTTTTCAGTAGAAAACCTAAAGCTATACTTACTAAATCATCGTCTCCTAGGCATAAAATATCTTTACCTATTAATGCGGAGTTTTTAAGGCATAGCATTGCTCTTTTTACAGCTGTATCTACAGTACATTTGGATTGATCTATAGTAACATCCACTTCAGGGCGGTTCATAAATATTTCACTTAATACTTCTTTTATTTCTTTAATTTCCTTATTCTCCTTCCATGGTTCCTGCAATAACTTCATGTATAATTCTTTGTTTAAGCCTAAAAATCCTAACTTATTTTCTATAAAATCTCTCCCTTTTTCAGTGAGCCTTATACCTCTATGTTGAATCAGCGCTCCCTGTTTAATAAACTCTTTTTTAATAGCTGCTATTAGTGGAATAGGTAAAAGGTTATTTCTGGCTAATTCTTTCGTAGAAATACCTTCTTTAAAATATATATCTATTAAAATATTTTTTATTGCTTCCTCTCCATCCTCTATATTTACATTTTCACTTACTTTCTGTAGGTAATTATTCATTACTATCTCCCTTTCTTACAATATGAAAAATTAAAATTGCAACCTTTACCAACAGAATAGTCTCAAGTCAGAACATAGATAAAAATATAAAAAGGCTATAGTAACACAAAGTCACCACAGCCTTTTATAACTTTTGATATATGTCAAAATAGTACTCTTTTAAAACCATACATGATATGAACAATCTCAAAAATAATAAGCACAATTTTAATATATCCATTAAAAATTCAAATTAAATGGATATTAATTTAACCTGCTTAAATTTTAAGATATTGTTTTAAAATCACATGGTAAAAAATACACTTCCCCTTTAGGGCATAAAAATACCGTGCAAAAGCACGGCCTACTAACATATATAAATAAGGTTGAATGCTATCCGTGTTCTAACTCAATCCTAAAAAACCCATCAACAAGTAAACCTAAATAACTTAGATTTTTAAAAGTTTTTTAAGATACAACTATTCAGTTGGTTAATTTAGAACACTCTCGCGGACATCAAGTTCTCCCCTTCATTTCTTTTTGTTTTTTCCTTATATTGTTTAATATTCTTGTCTTGTATTATAACATATGGAAATATAATATACAATATAATGCTGATAAACTAAATTATCTTTGTAGAAATATATTTTGAAAACATAAAATAGATAAACATGTACCGAAAAATCGACTTTTTCTGCAGTGGGCTTCAATATAGTGATATAATACTCATATGTATACATTAAATTTACTATACAATATTACTTGATGGGAGGTTATTTGGTGAATATAAAATCTTTAAGTGGAAAAATTTTATTAATTTTTGATGCTGTTATTTTGATCTTCGCTTTATTGATTTTAAATAATTTTCATTTTATAAGGGTTGCAGCTGAAAATATATATTATATTTTTTATGTTATCTTTTGTTCGTTAACTATATTTACTCTACATAAAAATTACAACTTAAGACTTTCTCATGGGATTTTAATACCAATAATTATTTTGTTACTTTTGACTACTATAGTTAATCCTATAATTACATTACCTTTGCTTTTAATATATCCATTATTAAGAGCTAAAGATTCAAATATGGTATTAAAATTTATATCTGGTATTTTATATGCCCTTCTCATATTTATGTTTATAACTACATTTTTTCTAAAAACTTTTTTTGTATCAGATAAATTATTACATAATATCCCTTCTCCAAATAAAAAATATAACATAACAGTAACAGACAACAATCAAGGGGCATCGGGTGGAAATACAGTGGTTAAACTAGAAAAGATATATTTAAACACTTTCAAAAAGGCAAGAACTATATACATCAACCCTTTTGGGGAAAGCCCGGAAGTTAAATGGATTAATAATGAAACCCTGGATATAGACGGTACAAGAATTGATGTTAATTCAAAAATTAAAATTCATGTGCAAAATTAATTAAGTATATTGATTAAAATATTAGATTGCCTAAAAATCTATTAAATATATTTGAGAAACGAATCTAAGGGTATAACAAATAGAAAATGCTATATAATGCTTCTTATGCTGATTCGCTGCAATAAGAACTGCTAAAATCGATTATATTTTATATTGAGTGTAATACTTTTTTTGTTGCTAACTTTTCATTTAAATATTTGTAAACTAAAAAAGAGCTAAGTATATAGTGAAAAAGCGACTTTTTCTTGGAGCGGCTTCACTATACCTTAGCTTTATGATTTGGAACCTCAATTATCTATGTAGAATTTTGTAATTGAGAGACTTACAATTTTAAAAATATCTTTGTAAAACATAAGGGAGCTAAGTATATAATGGGAGGAACGCCTTTTTTTAAGTGACGTCATTATGTACTTAGCTCCCCTTTTGGATATCTAATTATCCTTGTAGAAATTTATAAATGTGAAAATAATCAAAAGCCTTATTTCACTTTAACACATTCTAAATTAGCATGATAAGTGTCTTTGTAAATGTGTCCATTAAAATCTACATAGAATCTCCCAAGAGAAACTCCGGATTTTTCATCGTATTTGATAATTCTTTCAAATATGTGAACCTCTTTTTCTATTATCTCTTCAGGAAATTTTTCATAGGAAGAAACTTCTAGAGGGTATGTTGGTACCTTTGTTATACCTAAATATTTAAGTTCCTCTTTCTCTTCTTTAATTGATAGCACTAGTTTTTCTGCTTTCTCTCTAGTTATTTCCTTATCTTGCTTTTCTTTTTCCTCTATTAATAGCTTTATTTCTTTTCCTTCTTTATTATCACTATCATGCTTTAGCAATATTTCTATATTCTTATTTGCCTCTTCATAATTTTTCTTTTCTATCTCAGCCTTAGCTAGAGATATCAATTGTGTTTTACATTCATCAATATTCTCATTAATAGCTTTATCTTCTTTACACTCTAAGGCTTTTTTTAATTCTTCTAAAGCTTTATCATAATCTTTTTCTTCCATACTTTTAGAAGCCACGTTAACTAAATTTTTATATTCTCTTGCTTGACTATATTTCTCTGCTCCAAAAACACCAATTAAAAAAACTATAATTGCTACTATAAATGCTATTGCTCTTTTTTTAGATTTAATTTCAAACATAACTTACCTCCTATTTTAATGCTTTTATTTGATTATATATTATAATACGCTATCTTCAAACTGATTGTCCGATTAATCCTTTGCGAATATCTCTTTTATAGTTGGCAGATTTTAATATTCTGGACTATTAAGATTAGAATTTTAGCTCACTTCTTATTTTGAAGATAAATATGCTAATTCCTTAGATTTCTTGGATTCTTTAAATTATTTCAAATAAAGCAATTTATAAGATTTTTATAGTTCACTTTTGAGTTTTTATGAATATAATAACAATGGAGTATGAAAAAGGAGTAGATAACGTGTTATCTAGTAGAGAATTCGTAAGACAATCCCTTGAATTAAACTTATTTTTTATGAGAATAGCAAAGGAGCATGCTATTTTCCTTCAAGCTGGACTAGTGCCTAAAGATCATGTTTGGGCCTCCCAAGCAGATATGCTAAAAGATGAATTTAGTCAATTACTTATTGAAACTATTAAGCTTTCCCAAGGAATTATCAGTCCTGAGGTAGCCAATTCAGGAGAGCTCGTAACAGATTTAACATTTCCTGCAGAAAGAGAGACGGAATTCTTGTCTGGAATTGAAATTGATAGTAATATAACTAGAATGGAAGAAGCGTTGATAAAATGCCCACAAACTCAACCTAGTGCTGGCCTTGAAAGAAGAGTATCTCAATTAAATAGAAGAGCAATTGCTGCTACTAAAGAAATAATATGTTTCAAAACAGCATTACTTGATAACGTATTGGCTTGTGAAATGTTCACAACCAATTATCCCCTACTTATTGATCACATACTTAGGGAAGCAAAACTTTATTTAAGAATATTAATAATGCTTCAAAATCGACAAGAAGTAAATCTAGCTAAAGAATTAGCATATCAAGAAAACTTCTGGAATAGAATCATGGCAGAACATGCTAAATTCATAAGAGGATTACTGGACCCGACAGAAGTTACATTATTCGATACAGCCAATGATTTCGGTAAAAAGTTTGATGCTCTAACAGCAGAAGCAAAACTTCTAATGGAAAATTTAAATCTCTTACCAAAAACTACAGAAGACGCTCTAAAAAACACTATTGAAATTAGAGACTTCAAAAGACAAGGAACAGAAGGCATACTCGATTGTACTATAAGGATCATAGCTTTACCATTATTAGGTGACCATGTGCTTAGAGAAGCAAATCATTATATAAGACTTCTAAAGAGTTTCAAGTGTTAATAATTAAATAAAGTGTATTAAAATCTCTAGAATTTAATGTTCTAGAGGTTTTATTTTTTATACATTTTATTTATAATAGATTAAATTTAAATATATAATCTATTTGAATTTATAAATAATTATTGCAAATAATATCTAGTGAAAATACCCTAAAGAATTCGGAGGATTTAAAATGGAGATAAATTCTGTAGATATTATAAGAGAATTACTTTTAAAAGATAATAAAAGTAAAAGTAGATTTATACCAAATAGCCTAGAAAGGGTTAGAAAAAATTCAAATTACAAAGATAACTTAAGAATAGTCAACGATATAATTAATAATGTTAATTATTACAAAGATAAGGATGAAGAATTTATAAATAAAAGGATATATGAAATATCTATGGAATGGGATATTGAAAGAATACTAGAAACCCATGCTTCAATTCTTATATTAACAGGATTAATTTTCGGTACATGTATAAATAGAAAATGGTATTTACTCTCTGCCACGGCTGGGGCATTTTTACTACAATACGCCATACAAGGATGGTGTCTTCCTATAATTCCTTTAAGAAAAGCTGGTGTAAAAACCCCTTACGAAATTTGTACTGAGATTATTGCACTAAAAGTTTTAACCTATCAAAAAAATAATTAATAGGCTCTAAATTAAAGGAGCCTATTTTTATCCTATCAAATAACTTTAATAACAGGTAAAACTCTTAATATCTTTTAAGTCCACACCAAAGTACACCCAACGCCTGTTCTGATACTTCCAGCCTGCAATAGAAGTTCTTCCTACATATATGATGTAAGCCCAAAAGGATTGGCCATTTTTCAACCAAATATATGAAAATGTATTTACACAAGGTCTTATTGCACCTGGGTCAACTGCTTGAGTAGTTGCCCCTTGAGTTTGAGTTAATTGTGGAGTAAAGCTTGGTGGTGGTGTTGTGGGTGGTCCCTGTTGTTGTCTATATCCATATTGTAAAGGACATCTAAATAAAGGGGTGTAGTATGGACAATATTTCATCTCCATCAATTCGTCTATGTCATCATAGTATCCGTAATCATCACGATACATTCAAAGTCCTCCTAAAATATTTTTCATTCCTTTACTATTATATTGCATATAAAAACAAAAGTTCCTTAATAATATATTCTACCCATATAAAGTCAATATTTATTTTATTTCAGAAGCAAAATTATTAAGTTTTTCTTGGTAAAGTCCCTGTTTAATTTCCTTAGTGCTAATAGCACAAGTCGAAATTGGCTCCTTTTGACAGAGTTCCTTTATTTCTGTAAAAGCCTTTTCACTTATTGAAGACCCTTGAGTTGTTAAAAAAGCAACCTTTGAAAACTTATATCTATATTTCATAATATAAGTTCTTATAGCATTGGCCATTGTAGATGCCCAAACTGGCGTGGCAATGATTATGATATCATGTTTTTCTGGATTAAATTTAGGAGTACTTATCTTAGTTTTTGTCTTCTTAATAGCATCCACTGCAGATTTTATATATCCCTTTGTTCCCTTTCTATCGGAATAATCTATAACCTCTTCTACATCACAGCCTAGTATTTCTCCTAATTCTTCAGCGACTTTTTTTGTGTTGCCCGTCCTTGAATAATACACTATTAACGCTTTTTTATTCATAATTTCACTTCCTAATTAATTATTATACTATTATATTAAAGTATAATTATATTATATAACCTTTTCCAAATAAAATCATTCTATAACACATAATCTTAAAAATATTCAAAAAATACAAAATGAATGTAAATAGTTGATTATAATTGACATTAGTGTAAAATGTATTATTATAAGATAAATAATTTTCAGAAAGGAAATTAAAATGAATCTATCAATAATTGGAACATCCGCATTAGTACTTAATATAATATTTATAATATTTTTAATATTTTTTGAAAGGCGGAACCCTTCTACTACTTGGGCATGGCTTTTAATTTTAACTCTTTTCCCTATAGTAGGGTTCATTGTTTATTTATTTTTTGGAATAAATCTTAGTCGCGAAAAAATCTTTAATAAAAAACTTATAGATGATGTAAACAAAAATGAATATATAGGTAAGATATTAAAAAGTTATGACTATGATATAAGTACACTAGAAAATGAAGATATAATAAAAATGCATTATAAAAATTCTAGAGCCCTATATACTCAAAGAAATGATGTAAAATTATATTTTCATGGTGAAGAAAAATTTAATGATCTTTTTTATTATATTGAAAAATCGAAAAAATTTATACATATGGAATATTATATAATAAAGCCCGATGATTTAGGTTATAAACTCATGAAGCTATTAACTAAAAAAGCTAAAGAAGGAGTAGAAGTTAAACTTCTCTTTGACGCCATGGGCTCTTACAAATTTGCAAAAGACAAAGACAAACTCCTAAAAACCTTTAAAGAGGCTGGAGGAAGATATGCTGTGTTTTTTCCTAATTCCTTCCCATTTATAAATAAAAGAATTAATTATAGAAATCATAGAAAAATAGTAGTTATAGATGGTGAAACTGCTTTTCTTGGTGGATTTAATGTAGGAAATGAATACATAAGCAAAGATAAGAAAATAGGCAACTGGAGAGATGCTCACATGAAAATAGTAGGTGAAGCAGTTAACGATTTAGAAGGAAGATTTTTATTAGATTGGACCTATGCCTCTAAAGAGGAAATTGAGGACTACACAAAGTATTTTTCACCTAAAACTCACATGGATATAAATATAGGAATGCAAATTGTATCTAGTGGACCAGATCATAATGAGCAATATATAAAAAATGGTTATGTAAAAATTATAAATAATGCAAAGGATTATCTTTATCTTCAGAGTCCTTACTTCGTACCGGATGATAACGTGTTAGACTCTTTGAAAATATCCTCTTTCTCTGGGGTAGACGTAAGAATTATGATACCTGGGAATCCAGATCATATATTTATGTCCTGGGCGGCTCAATCTTATATAAGAGAGTTATTGAAATCCGGTGCTAGAGTTTTCCTATACAATAATGGCTTTATACACAGTAAAACCATTGTATCCGATAATTCTCTATGTAGCATTGGAACAGCCAATATGGATATAAGAAGCTTTAAATTGAATTTCGAAACCAATGCTTTTATTTATAACGATGAAATATCTCATACATTAAGGGAGCAATTCTTAATGGACATGAAATATTCACAAGAAGTAACCCTAGAGGACTTGAATAATATAAGTAGAGGTAGCAAAATACTGGAGTCCATAACAAGATTATTATCACCAATTTTATAAAAACATAAAACATAAAATGTAAATATAAATATAAAAAAGGACTATCTCAAAGCAAAATTTTGACATAGTCCTTTTTCTTTTAAATATATTTTTTTAAATATATTTTTTTAAATATATACCCTATCAACTTTATTAAATTTATCTAGAGCCTAAAATCCTCCAGCTCCCCCACCACCGGCACCACCGCCGCCTCCTGTGAATCCACCACCAGCTCCTGAGGATGGCGATGTTGAAATAAAGGCTGAGTCTATAGAGGAACTAAATTCATTTTTTCCTGTTCTGCTATCGAACATGCCTGCATAAAAGTAGAACCATAAAAAATTATTGTTATTATAATAATAGTTATCTCTTTCTATGCTTTCTTTAAATTCATTTAATCTTCTATCTTCTACTCCAAGCACTAGAGAATATATAAGATATTTATCCATAGGGTAAGCCTCAAATAATTCTTCTTTCTTATTCTTTGTAATATCCTTTTTAAGTTTATTCCATTTATCGTACTCTCTCTTTCCATAAGGAGTTTTTCTATTATAAAGACTAATCCCTCCCCATAATAGCAATACGACAAACACTCCTATAGATAAAGCACCGTATAATCCACTAAATATAGTTAATGGAATACTAACTATTATCATTATGATAGATAATATCATAATTCTTACTCCAGTTTTTCTAACTTCTAAATCAAAATACCCTCTTTTCTTAACTTCTTCTTTAATAGGTTTTGACCATTTTGTATATCTATCATAGAATTCTGAGCTATGTTTTTTACTATATTCTTTTATTCCTTCTGTAGTTACATAGTATCCGTCACCTATATCATCAATAATCCAGTTCATAAAATATCTCTCATGATCTAGAAGATCAAGATTCATATTTGTTCTCATTATCTTATAGTTTTTTATATTATCTTTTCTTTTCTTTGTTAAATTATCCTCTTCTATTTCTTCTATCTTTAAATATCCTCTTCTGTTCAAGTCTAAAATAGTTGCTAAAACTGCCCTAGGGCTCACAGTACTATAGTAGAAATAACTCAACACTGCAGGGGTACACTCATCTGGAAAAGTACTCTGTGTATATACTTCATCTACATATTTTTCTTTAGTTTTAATTTGTGTAAATATAAATATTAAAACTCCTAAGATGCTTAATATAATAGAAATATATTTCCCAACAATACTTCTCTTTTCATTTCGAACTTGGTTATCTTTTATCTTTTGAGCATAACCATTCTCTTCTTTAATTATTTTATTATATCCATCTTCGTTAACTACTTTACTTGAGTTTTTTATATAATCCTTTGGAAATATTACTCTAGCAGCTACTAGATTTCCTTCACCTACATTTTTAACATTTAAATTTACAGTGCTATTATTTATAAATTTTACTACTCCATTTAGTGGCCCATGACCGAATATTTTCACTTCATCTTTATTAAAATCGTAGGGAAAACTAATATTTACATTGAATTCTCTTATGGGTGTTTTATTTTCCTCTCCAAGAAAACTGTAGTAAAGCTCCCCAATATCCTGGTATTTTTTACACACATTTTTAACTTTATAAACTATATTAAAGGTCTTTTCTGTATTCTTTGAGGGAGAATAAATTTTTATATTTTCCCCTTCTTTTGAGCTGCTTCTCTCATAAATTCCTTTTTGACCATTTTTTCCTTTATCTACTTCTGTGAGGGTTATATCTCCATCTTTTCCTTTTTCAATTATGCTTAAATCCTCAATCCCGTCAGTATCGTTTATTTTTATCTCTCTAAATACCCCATTATAACTTCCTGAAAATTTGAAAGTTATATATTCATTCACAAGAATAGAACCTTCATCTAAAATATCACATTTTACGTTCCAATTAGTAATTTCTATTCCATCTTTAGCACTTACTTTTCCTGTGAATATAAAAATTAATAAAAAACATAGTGTAATAAATTTAATATTTTTTTTCATAAACACCAACCTCATATTATATATTATTGAATATTTTAGCACATATATAAACAAAATATGAACTTTTGATCTATAATTAAGAATTATTTAAGGGATATACTTATTAATCAGAGGACATATAAAAAGCTCTCACTTTTGTGAGAGCTAGGTTTAATGACTACAGCCATGGTGATTACAGCTATGATTTGCTGAGAACTCTGGAAGTTCATTTCTTTTTAGCAATTCTATGTTTTGAGCCAATGTGTCCTTACTAACTTTATATACTTTTATTCCTTGGTTGCTCAATTTCATTAATGCTCCTGCACCTATACCACCTACTAAAATCGCATCAATATCTTCTCCTCCAATTGCTTTAAGTGGTTGACACATACCATGCTCGTGATGTAAATCTCCGTTTTCAATAACTTTTACTTCTTCTTTCTCTAAATCGTAAATTAGAAAAAATGGTGCTGAACCAAAATGGTTAAAAGCAACACTATCTAATCCCTTGTTTTCCTTCACTGGAATACACACTTTCATATTATGTTCTCCTTTCACAAATATCCACTGTAACTTACTCTACAGTGATTTAATTTACTTTAAAGATCTTTGGCAACATTTAATCTTGTTGACCTTGCAATCTACTCTGCAATCGTTAGGTATATTTACACCTAATTTGCAATCAACTAAGTCATGACTACTATTAATCTTATTAATAAAATCTACTACTTCTTCAAGAACTACTTCTTGTAATTTGTAGTGTACATAATATCCAACCTTCTCACCTGTTATGATTCCAGACTCTCTAAGAATCTTTAAATGTTGGGAAACTGCTGCTTCAGATATATTTAAGTGTTTAGCAATTCCTTTAGCACAAATTTTTCTTCTTGAAAGTATAATTAATATTTTTAATCTAGTTTCATCTCCTAATGCTTTGAATATCTGCACTACATAATCCATTTTCATTCTCCTAAATTTTAATTAAGTAATTACTTAATTAAATAATATACCTCTTAATTAGATTTGTCAATTAATTTAAGATATATACTTTAAAAATGTTACATATAATAACAAAAGCTCTAGGTGGTATATCAACTTCACCTAAAGCTATATAAATATTTTATAACAAAATATAGTCTGCTTATTATTTCATTTTATTAAAATTTAATATTATATATTTTTGTGACTATATTTATTGGTCATAGAATATACGCACTTATTAGAATTAACCTGTATTGATTTATATTCATATTGTTCTTCTTCTAAACTTGAAATTGCAGCTATTATTATGGCAATGAAATATAATGCTATCAATAAATTTATTATAATCCCTATGGCAGGAAAAATCTTTTTTCTATTTTTAGTTACCATTCCTGCAATACCTAGTCCTATACCTACAAAACTTAATATGCCACTTATTAATAATAAAATAGTTCCCATAATTTCTGAAGAGGTAATTTCTTGATATGCTCCTTGATTATTGGTTTTAACTAAAAGAATAATAGATATAACAAAAAGGACAATACCTACTAATGCAAAAGCAAATGAAGCTATACCAAGTTTGGATTGAGGTAGCTTCAGTTCACTTTCTTCATAAGAATTATCTTCTATACAATATTTGTGATGCTCTACATCAAAATATATATCTTTTAGACCTTTTTTTCTCATTAATTTATTCCCTTCACATATACTTTCTACTATACAAGATATTATATATTTATATAAAGTGATACAATTTATTTCCATAGCTTAAATGTTTCCCATAAACTACTTAAATATATCATTTTTATTAAATATATTAAGGTTCAGATGGAGAGAGTGTTTTTTATAATCAAACTCCACCTGAACCTAAAAATAGCTTTACAGATTCAGCTTTTCTTCTAGCATAGTTATTGTTTTATTCACTATGGTATCTTGTTCTTCCAAAACCTCCTTAAAAGTATGATATAATTCACTCTTCTCCTCTAATGCCTCCACTATGAAATCTATATTTTCTTCCAATTCTTCAACATTATTTTCTATATACAGTCCATAAAGAAAGCTTTTTAGTTCATCATAAATATCCATAGGTTTCTTAAAGGATAGTATACTTTTTAATATGCTTCTTTTTATGTTCTTCTCTGTATTGGCAAATAGCCATTTGTCATAAATAAATCTTTCTGTTAAATTAAACTCCATAAATAAATTTGATATTTCTTCTATATCTCTTTCATCTATGTCCTTTCCCTCTAATAGCTTTTTTCCCAAAATTAAATCTACCACATATTGATAAACCCTATTACTTATTATATTAAATATTTCTTTATCATCTACTTCATATTCAATATAATAATTATTATATATTGTAATCTGCTCCTCATAAGAAGTATATTTCTTCAATAAAACCAAAATGATTTCTTTTACTTTATATTTTTTATTTGTTTTACACCAACTATTTAAAAGATATTTCTTTAGCTCATCATCAACTCTTACAAATAATTCAAAACTATCTAGCTCTTCTCTTATAAAAAAATCAATAATTTCAGTATCTACCTTCTTAAAGTTTTCTTTTCTTATTAAGCTATAGATTTCTCTATTGATTTCATTTCTCTTTTCCCCTTGAATATTGCCACTTTTTAAAAATGATATTAAACTTTCACTTCTTTTAGGTATGCTTTTATATACCTTATGGAATAGCTCATCATAAAATTCTGCCCCTGCATTATTATTAAGCAATACTATTAGCTGAGGTAAATTCTTATCTTTTTCAGCTTTTCTAATTTTTTTCATAACCATACTTTTATATACATCTGGGAAATGCTTTCTTACTAATAAGATATTTTCAGCATTTATCTTTTTAACTAGCTTTCTTTCTTCTTTGTTTTTTACTTTGAATAAGTTCATTAAAACATATAATTTTCTTCCAACCAATTCTTCCTTAACTAAAAATTTTAGTTCCTCTTTAAACTCAACCTCCTCTATTCTACCACTAATGACTTTTGCGTAATTTATGCCTTTTTCAAGTGGCAAGTAATTTATTGATAGTATTGCCACCATATTATTAAGTCTTTTATAATAATTTTCTTCCATTATAGCCTTATATTCATCCGTTCTTTTTATTTCTTCACATAGGATTTTTATAATTCTTACTTTAATATTCCTATCTAAATTTTTTGACCAATCTATTAATGTATATATATGTTCATTGTCTAAAAGATTGGAGTTTTTTTCTAATATGTTTAAGCAAGTTTCAATACTTTCTTTTTTATAGCTTAGAAAGTTATTTTTAAAAATAATTTTAATTAGCATATATTTTTCCATGTGCTGCATATTCTCTAGTAACTTACTACAATAAAATATAAATTCTTCTTCTATAAACCCCTTATATGGCAATGCATACTTTAATATTATTTTTTCTATATCTTTTAAGCTTATTTCATCCTCTAAGTTTTTAAAGTCATCAGCCAAAGTATTTTTTATATTCATTTGCAAGGGATATATAATAGTTTCATATAGAGCTGCTACTTCTTTTTCTTCCTTAGTTACTATGTTTTTTTCTTCTTTAAATTCCACACTATTGTTAACCAAATAGTGACATAATAAATAATCGCTCTCATATAATTTTATTATTCCTTCTTTAAAGTCTTCTCTCAATTCTTCTGTAGTAATTCCCTTTAAAATATTGTCCAATGCAGATTCCGTACCCTCTTTATCCTCTTTACATAATTGAAATATTAAATAGTTTTTCTCCCCTAAATTAATCTTATTATTGTTTTTATTACCACCATGGGATTGATTATGTGATTTTTCTCTTTCCTTAGGTTTCTCTAACCTTTCCAATCTCTCTAATTGCATCTCGATATTGTCCTCAGTGTATTTGGACCATCCCATATAATACACCCCTCATATAATACTCATGAAACTCTCTACAAAATTACATTACTATAACTTTATTCGCCGTAATTCTAAATATAACTACCAAAACAAACTATTATATATAAAATAATTATTAGACCATGAAACTGTTCAAATCCTACCACATACTATATAAATAAGGGTAGTTACTCTTTTTAAATTCTTAATATTTAGGAGGAAAATTTTATGTGTCACTGCAATACAGAAAATAGATGGGACAAGATTTCTTACCCCCAAAATGAGTTTACTTCTTTAGGAGAAACCCCTTCAGGGGGCAGTTGGCCTTTATATTATTTTAAAAGATCTCCTAATGGTGGATTTACAGATTTAAATGGCAATGATATTGCTTTTAATATAAAGATCCCTGATATTTCAATGGACTTTTCTCATAGTGAGTTAAGTAAAGTAATTGATATCTCTTACAATCTAACAGATGCTGAAAAAACTATTGCTAGCTATTGGGGAGCTGGAGTACCTCAAAATCAACTTATACCAATTCTTCAAACCCTCATTAATGCCTATGGTGTTCCAGCCGTGTCTGCTTCAAGACTTTATAGCATTGTTTCTAATGCTACTAATGATGCTATGGTTATATGTTGGTATTATAAGTATGCTTTCCAAATTCCAAGACCTGTTCAATATGACCCTTGTTTTACTCCATATTTAAAAACTCCTGAGCATCCAAGTTATCCTGCTGGCCATGCCGTTAGTGCTGGATGTTTCGCAGGGATATTATCTCATTTTTTCCCCGCAGAAAAAGAAAGATTAATTGAACTGGCTAAGGAATGCAGTATCTCTAGACTTTATGCTGGGGTGCATTATCCCCTTGATCTATCTGAAGGGTATAACTTAGGATTAGATGTAGCTAATAGGGTTCTAGATGCAATTAAAAATGATAAAGATAGTTATGGTACTATCATAGATAAAGTTTATAGTGCTCCTAAAGATGTCAGTTTAATGCCACCTCCCTACACTCAAACTTTTAAATTTAAGTAATAAGTATATAAGTAACTATATGATAAAAATTGGACAGGTATATTACACCTGTCCAATTAAATTACTTATGTTTCTTATTGATTTCCAAACATTTTCTCTGATTTTTTAGTGATACCTAGAGACCCTAATCCACCGACTTAAGAGATTCAACCATTTCAATATTTTTAAGCTTATAATACATTGCAATGTTAACTAAAACTGCAAATGCAAGGGTTAATATTACTGAAATTACAAAGCTCTTTACATCTAGTGAACGTCCAAACATCATGTTTTCCATTTCAACTGTAATCATTATAAATTTATGAAGAAACACTCCCATGATCAATCCAAAGGCAATCCCTATAAGAGTAAGAATTGTGTTTTCTTTATAAATATACGCTGATACCTCATTATCATAGAAACCAAGAACTTTTATTGTTGCAATTTCTCTTATTCTTTCACTGATGTTAACATTAGTTAGATTATATAAAACTACAAAAGCTAAAGCTCCAGCGGAAATAATCATAATAAGTACTACATAATTTAAACTTCTTATAGTATCTTCAAAGTTCTCTTTGATTGCAGTATTAAAACTTGCATTAGATATTCCCTCTTTTTCTATTAAATCTCTAGATAGATTATCTTCAAATTCCTTAGAGGTATCTTTTAAAGAAGCTATTACTTCATTAATTTCTACAGGCTTCCTAAAGATTTCTTCATAGTAATCCGGAGATATATATGCATAGTTGGAAAGATAGTTTTCAGCAATTCCAGTTACCTTAACTTTAGCTTTCTTATCTTCACTATTTATTAGATTTATTTCATCCCCAACCTTTACTCCTATATCATTTGCTACTTTCTCTGTAATAACAACTCCCTTAGCTGGGATTGGAATATGCTTTTCATCTTTACGCCCTTGTAGATGTATAAAATTTTCTATACTTATTACATCCTTTGGAGCTACTATTGCAATTTTCTTTTCTTGTTTATTTAAAGAAAGACTTCCATTTTCACGACTGGTTAATCCATAGCTGGATATTCTATTATCCTTTGAAATATATTCTATAGCTTCCTCTTTTTCTTTTTGACTAGCCTTATTTTCTAAATTCACAGTCATATCATAGGTAAATATCACTCCAAATTGTTTATCCACAATGGTTCTAATAGAATCTTTTATTCCAAAACCCGCCACAATTAATGCTGTGCAACCAGCTATTCCAAATACAGTCATCAAGAATCTTTTTTTGTATCTAAAAATATTTCTAGTTGTAACCTTAGCGCTAAAATTTAGCTTATTCCAAATAAAAGGTATTCTCTCAAGAAGAATTCTCTTTCCTTCCTTTGGAGCTCTCGGTCGCATTAATACTGATGGAGTTTCTACTAATTCCTTATAACATGCAAAAAAGGCTGATAATGTAGTTACTGCTATAGCTGCTAAGGATATTGTCACCGCTAAAGGAATATTAAAGCTTGTAATTACCGGTGGTAACACATACATTATTCCATAGGCATTGAATACCACTATGGGGAATATAGTAAACCCTATAGCTAAGCCTATTATACATCCTAAGGTACTAGCAACTAAGGCATAAGCTATATATTTTGAAGCTATTGCTCCCTTTTTATATCCTAGAGCTTTTAATGTTCCAATATTTACCCTTTGCTCATCTACCATTCTTGTCATAGTAGTAAGACATACTAATGCTGCCACTAGAGCAAAAAACACTGGAAAGACCTTTGCTAAAGCATCAATTCTATCTGCGGAACCACCATAATCCATATAAGAATAATGGCTTTTTCTATCTAATACATACCACTGAGGTTTTTCAATTTTTTCTAAGTTCTTTTCCCCTTCATCAATTTTATCTTTAGCCTTAGATAGCTCTTTCTCAGCTTTTTCTTTTGAGCTTTTATACTCTTCTTCACCCTTTAACAAGTCCTTCTTTCCACTTTCTATCTTATCTCTTCCCTCTTTAAATCCAACAAGAGCCTTGTTTTTTCCTTCCTGAAGGTTTGACTTTTCTTTCTCTAATTTATTCCTTGAGGATATTAGAAGAGCTTTTGATTTATTCAGTTCCTCTTCTCCTTTGGCTAACCCGGCTTTCTTTTCTTCTAATTCCTTTTTTCCCTTTTCTAATTCATCCTTAGTACCTTGTAGCATTCCCTTGGTTGTTTGTAACTCTACTTGTAATTTTTTTCTTTCTTCCTCTGCCAATTCTTGATTTCTAAGAGCATTTTCCAGTTCAGCTACTTTACCTTCTAATAAAGACAGTGACTGTTGTCCCTTGGCCAATTCTTCTTCTGCCTTTTTAAAACCTTCTTCTGCTAAGACTTTCTTCTCGTTAAAAGTTTTAAGGTTTCTTTTTAATTCCTCTTCACCTTTTAATAAATCCTTTTCTCCCTTAGCTATTTTATCTTCCGCTTCCTTTATAGAAGTATTAAATGTTCTTTCCTGCTGAAGTAAATCTTTTTCTGAATTATTTATTTTTATTTTAGAATCTTCTATTTCTTTTAATGCCTTATCTAGCTTTTCTTCAGCCTCTTTTTTTTCCTTTGTGTACTCTTCTTTACCCTTTTCTAAGCCCTCTCTACCTTCTTTTAAAACCTCTTCATATCTAATTTCTTCTCTAGATTCAGCTAGATTTTCCACCTCTTCTGTAACTCTACTCACCACATCAAAATAACTATCCTTATAGGAGTTTATTTCCTTAGCTCCCTCTACAGTAGCAAAAATCTCCGTGTAGGCAGGTATCTTAAAATCTTCCTGTGGAACCATAATAAAATTTCTTATTTGTCCATTACCAATAGAACTACTACCTTTTTCAAAGGATAAATAGTATGGAGTTTGCACTTTTCCAACAACTTTATATTCTGTTTCTTTAAGACTATCACTTAATGGATCATCTGTACCAGAATATAACTTTATGCTAGAACCTACTGGGACATCTATAGCATCATTTTTTCCTTTTTCTATTACACACTCTTCAGACTTTTCTGGCAATCTTCCTTCTACTAAATTTACTCTATTTATATAATCTTCGTCATTATCGTTTAATTTATCTAAAGGCAGACCATGTACCTTTAATACAACTTCCTTAGCATCATGTTGGGTAAGTACATCCATACTGTAAGCTCCAAAAACTCCCTTTACCCCTGAAATTTTTCTTATTTCGTCCACATCCCCCTCAGTTAAACCAAGGGTAGATAAAACTCTAACATCCATTAAATTATAATCATCATAATATTTGTCTGCAGTTATTTTCATATCCTCTGGGGCTATCTTTAGTCCTGAAAAAAATGCTACTCCTAAAGCTACAATTGCTAAAATAGATGTAAATCTTCCTAGAGATTTTTTAATATCTCTTATGGTATCTTTTGTTAAAGAATTTATCCGCACTACCACTCAATCCTTTCTACTGGAGTAGGATTTTCATTTTTTGTTATACTTTCAATTTTGCCGTTTTTAACCTTAATCACTTTATCTCCCATTGGAGCTATTGCTAAATTGTGAGTAATTACAACCACAGTCATATCCATTTTCCTGCAGGTATCCTGAAGAAGTTTTAGTATGGATTTTCCCGTGTTATAATCTAATGCTCCTGTAGGCTCATCACAAAGAAGAAGTTTTGGATTCTTTGCTAAAGCTCTAGCTATTGCCACCCTCTGTTGTTCTCCTCCTGATAACTGAGCAGGAAAATTCTTTTTTCTCTCACTAAGGCCTACCGCTTCTAATGTTTCTTCAATGTCCAATGGATTTTTGCATATCTGTGTTGCTAGCTCTAGATTCTCAATGGCAGTTAAATTTTGTACTAAATTATAAAACTGAAATACAAATCCTATATCGTGTCTTCTATAGGTGATAAGCTCCTTATTAGAATAGGCATTAACTTCATTATTATCCACCATAACTTTTCCACTGGTAGGTTTATCCATTCCCCCTAATATGTTTAATATTGTACTCTTACCGGCACCACTAGCTCCTGCAACAACAACAAATTCCCCTTTATCAATAGAGAAGTCAACTCCACTTAGAGCTTCAATTTTTACCTCTCCCATTTTATATACCTTTTTTACATCCCTAAATTCAATATATTTGTTCAAAATCCATCTTCTCCTTATCTAATTACACTATCTTCTTTATATTTTACGTTCATAGCAAAGGAATATCAATATTATATACTTTAAATAAATGTTAACAATAAAAAAATGTATTAGAAAGCTTTAAATATAGATATGCGGTGAAAAAGAGTACTTATATTTGTTGTTTTCATTAATAAATAATAAAAAGTGAAAAAGCAAACGATAGGATTTATCATTTACTCTTCACTTTAAAATAAGAAGCATTATATTTTACATATCCCTTGTAGCTATTAAATCAATACCTGTCCCTAATATATTGGGAATAATAATCTCTCCAACTTTTATTGGTGATTTTACATTGATAGAGTTTATTACCTTCATACATTCATCAATTTTATTTTTAGGAACTGCACCATCAGTTCTCACTGGAAGTCTTCTTAAATGAGCATTTGTTATTTTAACGGTGGATGTAATAACTCTAGTTGGATTGGTAAGTTCCTTTATTCCATAATCTTCTCCTCGTTTGCACTTATTGCCTTCAACTACATATCCTAATGGAGCGTTTTCATTCGTAGTCACAGTTAAACGACAACCCATAGGACATACTATGCAAACCATATTCTTTTTACTCATTTTCATACCTCCTCTACTGATACTGATATTTCTGATATTTTTCTTCCTTTTAATGAACTTAATTGAATTTGTACATTTTCCATCTCTCCTGGAGCTAAATGGGTCTTCTTCATTTCTTTTATTATTTCTCCATCTCCTTTAATCACCATTTTAACATTTTTATATACATTTCTCACTCTCATAAATAATTGGAGATTACCTTCAACATTTTCAATCCTAATCCTTTGAGGCACTATATAGCTTATACCCTCTCCTGTTTTAGTGCTTATTACATTTCCATCATCTTGGAGTTCATCTTTTATAAACTTAGCGGCACTCTTTCCTGCTCTTCTGCTTTCTTCTGTAACAAAATCAACTAAATCATGTACATGTACCACATTACCACAGGCAAAAATACCTTTATTAGAGGTTTCCATAGACTCATTAACTACTGGTCCTGAAGTAACTTTATCTATTTGAATATTTGCTTTTTCAGACAGCTCATTTTCAGGGATCAAGCCCACAGATAATAGTAATGTATCACAATCATAATGTTTTTCTGTGCCAGGAATAGGCTTTCTAAACTCATCTACCTTAGCTATAACTACCCCTTCCACTCTATCTTTCCCTTCAACACGAACCACAGTATGACTTAATAATAGTGGTATATTGAAATCATCTAAACATTGAACTATATTCCTTGTAAGTCCACCTGAGAAAGGCATTAATTCTGCTACTGCTTGTACTTCAGCACCTTCAAGGGTAAGTCTTCTAGCCATAATAAGTCCTATATCACCAGATCCTAATATAACTACCTTTTTTCCTACCATATATCCTTCCATATTTATAAATCTCTGTGCCATACCTGCTGTATATACTCCTGCTGGCCTTGTCCCTGGAATATTTATAGTTCCTCTTGTTCTCTCTCTACATCCCATGGCAAGTATTATGGCCTTTGCCTTTATTTTCATGAAACCATCCGTTGTATTTACGGCACTTATTACCCTATCTTCCGTCATATTTATTACCATAGTATCTAGTTTATATTCTATGCCTTCCTTCTTTAGCTCATCTATAAATCTTCCTGCATATTCAGGACCTGTTAATTCTTCCTTAAATACATGAAGACCAAATCCATTATGAATACATTGCTGTAATATTCCACCTAATTCTCTATCTCTTTCAATAACTAAAATATTATCTACACCATTTTTCTTTGCCTCAATGGCAGCTGCCAATCCGGCGGGTCCTCCTCCTATGACTACGATATCGTAACTAACCATATAATCACCTCCACATTATTCCTTAGTTTCTCCTGTTATTATATAGGAGTCCTTGTTGCTCTTAACTATCTCTGATATATCTTTTCCTAGTTCCCTAGCTAAAATCTCCATAACCCTTGGACCACAGAATCCACCTTGGCATCTTCCCATTCCAGGTCTTGCCCTTCTTTTAACACCATCTACGGTAGTTGCTCCAACCTTTCTATTAATCACATCTACAATTTCACCTTCTGTAATGTTTTCGCATCTGCATATTACTCTTCCATACCTTGGATCCCTTTTTATTACCTCTGCCTTTTCTTCATCACTTAATTCATCAAACCTGATTATTTCTCTTCTTCTTGGGTTAAAATCTTCCTTTTCATCTAGATCACCAGCTATTTCTCTGATTACTTCTACTATATATTTAGCTACTGCAGGAGCAGCAGATAATCCCGGGGATTTCATTCCTGCCACATTTATAAATCCTTTAGCTTCTTCAGACTCTTTTATTATGAAGTCTCCCCCTGTTGCTTCAGCTCTTAGTCCTGCAAAGGATGTTATTACTTTATTAAAAGGTATATTTTTACATGCCCTGCTTGCAGATTCTCTTACATAAGCCATTCTATCTGCTGTGGTTTCTGTAAGTTCTTTATCTTCTATATCCTCTGAGTCTGGTCCAACTAAAATATTTCCATGGACTGTAGGGGTAATTAAAACTCCCTTTCCCATAGGAGTAGGACATTGGAAAATAACTCTACTAACTGTATTACCCGCTCCCTTGTCAAGCAGATAATACTGCCCTCTTCTAGGTATTATACTAAAGCTTGGAGAGGCTACCATGTTATTAATCTTGTCTGCATATACTCCAGCGCAATTAATTACATATTTTGCTTCCACTTCTCCATCATTAGTAATTATTTTATATCCATTCTCATTCTTTTTTATATCTAGCACCTCATTATTTAATCTTAGGTCCACTCCATTTTCAACTGCATTTTCTGCTAATGCTATTGCCAACTCATAAGGGCTAACAATACCAGCAGTAGGTGCATATAAAGCTCCAATTATTTCATCACTTAAGTTTGGCTCTAATTCCCTAGTTTTCTCTCCATCTATTATTTCTACATCTGGAATACCAAGCTCTATACCGTTATTATACAGCTTTTGTAGCATATCCATATCCTCTTTATCAAAGGCTACTACTAAGGATCCTGTACGTTTAAAAGGAACATAAAGCTCTTCACATACTTTATCAAACATTTGGTTACCTAGAGCATTGAATTCACCTTTATTACTTCCTACTTCTGCATCATACCCAGCATGTACAATTGCACTGTTAGCTTTTGTAGTGCCATTTGACACGTCGTTATCTTTTTCTAGCATTACTATCTTCAGATTATATCTTGATAATTCCCTTGCTATGAAGGAGCCAATAACACCTGCACCTATAATGACTATATCGTTCATGTTCATCCCTCCTAATGCTTCATAATTTTTGTAAAATAGAAAGTCATGCCAAATAACCCCATTTTTCATAGGTTTTTAGCATGCCTCTCTTTATCTCAAGCACAAAATATAATATTAATTATCTTATTTCAAATATCTTATTCATCTGCCCAGTCACGTGATCTATCCACTGCTTTTTTCCAGCCTTTGTATATTTTCTCTTTGTGTTCTTCATCCATTTCAGCATTAAATACTCTATCTACATTCCAGTTTCTTGCTATTTCATCAGTGTCTTTCCAGAATCCTACTGCCAAACCAGCTAAATAAGCTGCTCCTAGTGCTGTAGTTTCTATTATCTTTGGTCTATTAACTGGTACACCTAAGATGTCGGACTGGAACTGCATTAAGAAGTCATTTGCTACTGCTCCACCATCTACTTTTAATTCTCTAAGAGTAATTCCTGAATCTTCTTGCATTGCTTCTAATACATCTCTTGTCTGATATGCAATAGCTTCAAGTGCTGCTCTGATTATATGACTTCTATTTGCTCCTCTTGTAAGTCCCATAATAGTTCCTCTTGCATACATATCCCAATATGGAGCCCCAAGTCCTACAAAAGCTGGAACTATATAAACACCATTTGTGTCTTTAACTTTTTGTGCAAAGTATTCACTATCTGAAGCTTCAACAATAAGTCTTAGCTCATCTCTTAACCATTGAATTAACGCTCCTGCTATAAATATACTTCCTTCTAGGGCATAATTAACTTTTCCATCAATACCCCAAGCTATAGTTGTAAGTAATCCATTCTTTGAAGGTACCATCTTTTCTCCTGTATTCATAAGCATGAAACATCCTGTACCATAAGTGTTTTTAGCCATTCCTTCGCCATAGCAAGCCTGGCCAAATAAAGCTGCTTGTTGGTCACCTGCTATTCCCGCTATAGGTATTTGTGCTCCTCCAAAGGTATGTTCATCAGTTACTCCATATACTTCACTAGAAGGTTTTACTTCTGGAAGCATTGATTTTGGAATATCTAATTCTTTTAATATTTTTTCATCCCAACATAAATCTTTTATATTAAACAGCATAGTTCTAGATGCATTAGTGTAGTCGGTTACATGAACCTTACCTCTTGTTAAGTTCCATAATAACCATGTATCAATATTTCCAAATAAAAGTTCGCCCTTTTCCGCTCTTTCTTTAGCACCTTCTACATTATCAAGAATCCATTTGATCTTAGTTCCTGAGAAGTATGCATCTACAACAAGTCCAGTAGTTTCTTTTATATACTCTTCCAATCCTCTTTCTTTTAACTCATCACATAATTGAGCAGTTCTTCTACATTGCCATACTATAGCATTGTATACAGGTTTACCTGTGTTTTTGTCCCAAACCACAGTAGTTTCTCTTTGATTTGTAATACCTATAGCTGCAACTTCTTGAGGGCTAATTCCCATCGTTTCTAATACTTCTCTTGCCACTCCCATTTGAGTTCCCCATATTTCCATAGGATCATGTTCTACCCAACCTGGCTTAGGATATATTTGTTTGAATTCCTTTTGTGCTACCTTAACGATTTCAGCATTATGATTGAAGAGTATGGCTCTTGAACTTGTAGTTCCTTGGTCTAATGACATTATATATTTTTTTTCCATAGTACTTCCCCCTTAATTTTTCATTTTAATTTATACCCATAGAGTTGTGAAAAATTGATATATTAGTGCTCCTATTGTTCCTCCTATAATCGGTCCAATTACAGGAATAAAGGCATAACTCCAATCAGAGTCTCTCTTGCCTGGTATTGGTAAAATAGCATGAGCAATTCTTGGTCCTAAATCCCTTGCTGGATTTATAGCATATCCTGTAGGTCCACCTAAACTTAATCCTATTACCCAAACTAAAATTCCTGCTAATAATGCGCTTAAAGCTCCTACATTGTTACTACCATTGTTAATTCCTAGTATACCTAAAACCAACATAGCAGTTCCAACGGCTTCCGTTATTAAATTTGATACAGTGTTTCTAATAGCAGGTGCTGTACAAAATACCCCTAACTTTGCATCAGCATCTTCTGTGATTCTAAAGTGGTCTTTGAAGGTAACATAAGTAATGCTCGCTCCTACAATAGCTCCTAAAAGTTGCGCTATTATATATCCTGGCACTAAGCTCCACTTAAGATTTCCAATCACAGCAAAAGCTATGGTTAATGCAGGATTTAGATGAGCTCCACTTATCCATCCTGTTGTATATGCAGCTATAGCAACAGCAAACCCCCATGCTGCGGTTACAACTATCCAGCCTCCTCCTTCCGCTTTTGATTTTTTCAAAGATACATTGGCAACAACTCCACTACCTAGTAATATTAAGATTACTGTACCTAAAAACTCTGCTGAATACAATGCCATGTTTGACATTTTAATTCCCCCCTAAATTAATTTTATAAAATTCTGGAAGGTATTTTCCAGAAAAATATACAATTATTCCCCTGTGTAAACTTTGTTACTTTAAGTACTTTAAAAAATCAAAACAAAAAGCCACACTAACCAAAACCTACTTTACATAGGTCCTATAGTGTGGCTCTCATTTCTCTCGCCTTTTAAATATAAAATTTTCTAAATCTTCTATACTTTTTCTTAATTCTATCATGAGTCTGAATGCTTGTCAACCCATTATTTAAACATTTACAAATACCATATTTCTTTTTTAGTTGTGGATATACCCACTGCACCAGATTTAAGATTTTGTATTACATCATCTTTATCCATTATCAATCCACCGGTTATAATTGGAATGCTAGTTTCGTTATATATTTTTTCTGTAATTTTAGGCATAATACCTGGCATAATTTCAACAGCGTTGGGCCTAGTAACTTTTATGGATTCAATTCCTGAATCTAATGATAGTGAATCTAGCATAAATAATCTTTGTATAGTAAATAAACCCATTTCCTTGGCAGGTCGTATGAAACTGCTCTTTGTTGTAATTATTCCATCCGCATCGGTTTTTTTACTGATATATTTCAAAGTGGTTAAATTCTTAGAAAATCCATCTACTAAATCTATATGCACATATATATTCTTCCCATTTTCTTTAACTTTTTTTATTATATCCTCAAGATTAAAAATATCTCCTGTTAAAAGAAATATTATTTCACAGGGAGATTCTATTGCTTCATCAAGTTTTTTAACATTACTCACTGCTGCAACAATAGGATTTAATTGTATTCTATCAAAAAATTCCTTTTCCAATGCTTTCACCTCTTCATAATATCTCCTGTAGTTTATGGTACATATTCTTATTTTACTTGTTTTTACACAAACTACATAGATAATTAACGTTTATTCATATGTCTATTTATCGCACTTCCTTACAAGTCTAATATCTACCCTTTCTGGTGCTGGACTTGACTCTTTTCCTCTCTGTGTAATTTCCTCTTCTGGTATCCCTGTTTCCCTTGATATTATTCCTCTAACCCTTGGTCTACAGAAATTTCCTTGGCATATTCCCATTCCTGCTCTTGTACGTCTTTTTATTGCATCTATAGATTTTACAGGTATACCTCTTCTCATTGCATCTATTATCTCAGCTTCAGTTACTCTTTCACATCTACAGATTATATTTTTTTCTGGTACTTCATGGTCTATTTTTCCATCAAAACTACTGTCTTTTTTTACAATTATAGCTTTTCTATAGGGATTAAAGTTTTCTTTTCTCATAAGTTCAAGTCCTGATGACTCAAGTATCCCAGTAACTTTTTCTGCTATTGCAGGTGAGGATGTAAGCCCTGGAGAATCAATTCCAGCAACATTTATAAATCCCTTCACCTTTGTTTCACCTATTATAAAATCTCCTGTACTACTTACAGATCTGATACCTGAATATGTTGCAAGTGCTCTTTTTATATCAAAATCCCCTATGGATTTTCTAGCTGTTTCTATTACTTTTTCAAGACTTTCCATAGTAGTTGCAACGTCATATTTCTCATCTACTTCTTCGGCATTTGGACCTATCATGAAGTTTCCATGGTATGTTGTTGTAACCAATATTCCCTTGCCCTTTACAGTTGGCACTTGGAAAACAACTTTATTTACAAGGTGCCCCTGCTCTTTTCCAAGGATTATATATTGCCCTCTTCTTGGAAGTATCTCAAAATCATCTATTCCAACCATTTTTGCTATTTCATCGCTAAAAAGTCCCGCTGAATTTATTATATATTTACTTTGTATATTCCCATTGTTTGTTTTTATAGTAAAGTGATCTTCTGACTTTTCTATTCCTAAAACTTTTGTCTCTAGTTTAAGCTCAACACCGTTTGCAAGAGCGTTTTCAGCAAGAGCTATTGTAAGTTCATAAGGAGAAGTAACTCCTACACTTTTTGCATATAGTGCCCCCTTAACATCAGGATTTATATGAGGCTCTAATTCTTTTGTTTTATTACTATCTATTATCTCAAGGTCAGTACATCCAATCTTTAATCCATTTTCATAAAGCTCTTTTATTTTTTCCATATCCTCATCTGTAAATGCTACCACAAGTCCCCCTGGTTGTCTAAACCCGAAATTGAGCTCCTCTTCTAATTGTCTATACATACTATTCCCTTTAATGCAGAGTTCTCCCTTAAGGGTTCCATACTTTGCTGCATATCCTCCATGGACTATTCCACTATTTGCTTTTGATGCCCCGTTTGATACATCCTCTTCCTTTTCAATAAGACAAACATCTAATTTATATTTTGAAAGCTCTCTTGCAATTGCACAACCCATTACACCTGCACCTATAATAATAACATCATACATTTATATTACCCCCATACTTTTTAATTATAATTTTATATTATTTTACATCTTTTGTGTGAAAAAACCAAAAAATTTTTAATTTTATTTGTAAATATTCCTTTTTCGCTTAATAAATAAAAACTTTAGACAAGGTAAATTCCTATCTAAAGCTTTAAATTTTTTCTATTATCTCGGCTGTCTTACACTTTGAACCACTATTCTATTTGGCATTATTCTGAATCCTATAATAAGATTAGGAAGAGGACGAGGATCATTTCCCACTTTTAAAGTTACAAACACATCATAATTAGGTCTGCACCTATCACTTGTTTTTACCTCTTCTATTCCTCCTATTTCTACCTCCGCTAAACAAAATCTTTCATTTCTGCCATAAATTCTAAAAATCACATTTTCTATATATGGATTTAAAAGTGTTACTATTGTTCCCTCTTCTTTATTACTTACTCTAAATTTTTTCTCATCTATAAGCACAGTCCTACTATCATATTGTGAAAAGCATCCCCAATTTTCAACTTTATTATATCGAGGATCACTTGATTGGAAATATACCATTATTGGGGCATTATTTAACTCTGGATGAATTTTAAAAAATTCACTATCTCCGTACCTTATAGCTTCTAGAGCCAATGGCAACTCCCGCCTAAATATACCATCTCTAATAGATATTACCGTGAATGTAAACTCACCGCCATCTAGATATAAATATACATTGTATATACATTTACCATCAACCTGAACCCATTCTCCAAAAACTTCATCTCTCATTGGATTGATCTTATCACGCGCATATTCCTCTCCAATTGTTAAAAAAAGTTCTGCCGTACTGTCACAATGGGTCAATGTATAACGTCTTGGTATGATTGGTTCTTTTGGGGTAACACCTTTTCTAAATTCCACTGAAAGTTTTTCTGGTTTTAGCCTACCCAAATTCTTTCCTCCTCACATAATATTACGCACCACCTACATAACCAATATATGTAATAATTCCATCTTATGTCCCTGAAGATAAAAATTGTAATACTTATTACTCATATATAAAATTAAAACAGATAACAACCTTTAGGTAAATTAAAAAGGTTATTATCTGCCCTTTATAGGATATATCCATAAATTCATTACTATTTTATTAAATTATTTATCTATCTTCTTATAAAATCTCCTGAAAAGCTTCACATGAAAGTCCTCTGTTGGCTGTAACTATACATATATTTACATTGTCTATGGCAAAATTGCTTATAGGCCCTGTAAATGTTATTCTAGAAATTACATTCGAAGATAGATTGATTCCCAAAGGCTCCCAATTGTCAAGAGTAGGAGGAACAAAGTTCCCTGGTGCTGATACTGTTGCAAGAAGATTATTGGATGCATCAAATGCCTGCATTGTGACTGTATCTGTTGAAACATATTTTAAGTCAATGGAGGCAATCGGATTAGTAAAGGTTATATCCCGGGAATCAGGTGCATCTTTAAAGAAAATTGTTGTTATTGGTGAAGGTAAATTAGCTATATTGCCTGTACCACCTGAACTAATTGGGAGAAGAGCAACCCAGCCTGGAAAAGATGCCGTTGTAAAACCAGCATCAATTGAAGGAACAGGATCAAAATTATTAAGACCAAGTCCTTCAAAGGTTATCAGGAAGCACTGGAAAGTTGTTGAGTTATTTGAATTAGGCATTTTTACTCCTCCTTATAACTGCTTTTAAAATATTTTTCTAAGGATATTTTTATTTTTCTATTATAATGATATTCAATATAATTAATAATGGTTACATAAAAGATAGGCTTTTCGCAATATTAGGTTTTCGCAGCAGGCTTGATATTGATTATCCTGTTTAATATGAAAGAGGCTTTAAGATAAGATAATGAAGATAAAATAATAACGGCAGCCATATAAGTTGTAACTCGTATGACTGCCACTCTATTGTTTTGACTTTATATAAAACATAACCGTCATTCACGCGATTCCAATCAAAAAGAAAATCGCTGCTTTATTTAAGTTAGGGGTAAATATTTCGCTAGGATTATCTTTAAAATAAGCTATTCTAATTTCATCCCCTACTAATACATTCATTGACACCTGAATCCAACTTGAAGAAACATATTCTTTCTCGTTTACTCTAAACCTTACCATAGCCCATGTAGAATTATTCTTTTTCATAGATTCAGGAAAAGCAGTTTTTGTATCGATGATCGTTGACATAGTATAGTTTATACGATTTTTATTTAACATAAAACTGATAAATTGATATGCAGAGTATACTATGGAAGTAGCTGATGCCATGCTAAAAAGTAATATAGCTAATATAGATTCTATATTTCTGCTCATAGCATCACCTTCTTTAATACTCTTTATTTTTAATAATTGAATTTGATAACATGGTACCACTGATAACTGCAATAAATGCAATTAATAAAGCAGTTGTAGTAATCTTCCACATTGGACTACTTTTGAAATAGGCCAGCAGCAAGAAGTCACTACCTAAGTACTTCATAATAAATGGAACCACAAATGGCGAAATGAACATTATTCCTGCGCTTAATACCTGTAACTTTACATAGCCAAATTTAAAAGTCAGAGGTATATAAAATCCAAAAAATAATGCTATTATTGTAAAAGTGGCTATAATACTCTTCACATCCACGTTGCCAACATAAGTTAGGGGAATATATGATATCATCAGATATAGCGCTGTTGTTATCAAAAAGGTTGTTATTATTAGTATGTATTTTGCAAGAACAATCTTAATCATCGGCATAGGTGTTATTCTTAGGTAGATATCGCCTTTTTGCTTCATCTCTTCCATTGATATTGCATGATAAACCATAAATGTTATGGTTAAAGCCAATACTGAATATAAAACATCTCCATATTGTTGAAAAAAAGGTGTTCTATAAGATATAAATATAGGAGCTGCCACAATAAATGCAGAAATAGGTAATATAAGTTTCTTAACCATCAAAAAGTCTTTTTTTATCAAATTATAAATCTCTCTCATTCTACTCCCTCCCTACCATTGACAGAAAAATATCTTCTAATGTCGCTCTTTCCAAAACTATATTGGGATTTATGGATTTTATCGGCTGAAACTGATTTGTAATTCCTATGAATCCATAGTTTGTCTTATCGATAATTTTAAAAGACTCTTGATTTAATGATTCTAAATCTTTTAAACTTCCTTTCATTAGACGATAAGATTCCATTAACTCATCTTTGCCTACTTGCTCAACTATTCTCCCGTCATCAATAATTATGATCTCATCTGCACATCGTTCTAAATCGCTAGTAATATGTGTTGAGAAAAAAGCACTCTTCCCTTTTTCTTGAACAAACTCAATAAGTATATCCATCAATTCTTTTCTTATTTCTGGATCTAGCCCAGAAGTAGGTTCATCCATTATGAGTAAATCTGCTCCATGAGATAAGGCTAAGGATAAAGAATACTTAAGCTTCATTCCTTTAGATAATGTTGATATAGATTGCTTAGGATTTAAACGAAATCCTCTTAAAAATTCTTGATATTTATCTTCATCCCATGCATTATAACTTGAAGCAATTAGATTCTTCATTTCCGTTAAAGTCAAATTATCATAAAAGAATCCGTCGTCTAGGACTACACCTATTTTATTTTTTATTAAGGATCTATCCATTTGCTGATTATTTGGAAAAAAGGTAATATCTCCACTATCTTTTTTAAGCAATCCCAATAGAATCTTTATTATAGTGGTCTTGCCAGCACCATTTTTACCTAGAAACCCTGTGATGCAATTTTCTTTGATGTTGAATGATACCTTATCTAACTTAAAATTGGCAAAACTCTTTGAAACCTCTGAAACTTTAAGTATATCTTCCATGTCTTAATCCTCCTCATAAATAATGTCCATCATGTCTATAAGCTCTTTTTTACTAATTCCTATTGATTTAGCCATTGACACCATATCCGTCATCTTATCTTCCACCATCAACCTTCTACTATCTTTAATAAGATCTATATTTCCAGCTAATACAAAAGTTCCTTTGCCTGCTTGACTAGAGACAAAACCCTCTTTTTCCAACTCATCATATACTCTACGAATAGTTAAAACACTAACTCTAATATCTGATGAAAGATTACGGATAGATGGCAATAACTCTCCATTCTTTAACTCCCCTGTTAGAATAGCTTCCTTGATCTGCTCCTTAATCTGTTGATATAAGGGCTTCTCAGAAATATTCGATATTATAATATTCAAGCTCTCCCTCCTAACTGTGTATGTCTATACATCACATTATATACTTTAAGCACATCTGTGTCAAATAAAAAAATAATATGCAATGCTTATCATACTGTCTTGCTTCAATAAGGACTTATAAAATTTACAAAAATAGAAGAGCTAATCTTTTAGTGAAATAGTAACGCTTTTTGAGGCGGCTTCACTATATGATTAGCTCTATGTTTGTTAAACTAAAATATCTTTGTAGAAACTTATAATTTAAAAAATAAATGTTTAGCCATAATATATAACTGAATTTGAAAATTATGCTATAATAAAAAAATAGTATAGTTATTGCCAATTTTAATATAGAGAAAATATAAAACATTTATTTGGTGAAATTCTATTGGCAAAACCTATGTATTTGCCAGAATAGTGTACATGGAAGGGTTGGTTGAAACATGGATTTTGTTATAGATACATTATTCCAAGTATTTTTTGCGTTTTTTTGGATAATTGGAGGCTTAGTCTTTTTAGTTAGGGTAAAGGATAAAAAGAAATATGCATTTTTAATATTTTTTATTCCTCTACTTATGATTTGGACGGGTTATTCTTATACTCATGTAATAAAGCCACGTTTTCGAGATATTAAATATTATATTAACCAAGATTATGAAACTACTAGTGGAAAATGTAGCATTGTGCATGATGGTGGAAAAGGAGTAACTCCATCATTTGTATTGGAGGAAGAAACTTATTATTATAATCCACGGTTCAACAAAATTTATGAGGGCAAAAATTATAGGTTAAAGTATCTCCCTAATAGTAACTATGTTATCGAATCGGAACGTTTAGAATAAATATTTTCAAAACATAAGGGAGCTAAGTATGTAGTCAAATAGCGACTTCTTATTGGAGTGGCTTCACTATATACTTAGCTTTATATTTTAAAAAACAAATTATCTTTGCAGAAATTTATATATGAGAAAATAATTTTACACTCTATGTTAATACTTAACTTATAACACCTTAATGATTGATAAAACTATATATGTTTCGTTTGCAACTGCTATATGTTGCTATAAAATAAATTGTATAAAGTATAAAAAACACAGCCAATGTAATTACCGTATATATATGGATTACATCTTCCATCAAAATAAATTCTCTAAAAAAGTTATTAGCGAAAACTGATACTACACTTACTAAAATGACAGGCAAAATGAGAGGAATAACGAATGCCATGAGCAATTCACTAAAAATCAGCTTCCTAATCTCGTTATCACCTACTCCCATATTTTTAATAACACGGTATTGATATTGACTTTTGCTGCTATTAAATATTTGTTGTAGTGCAAGGATAGTTCCCACTAATATCATAAAGATCAAGCTCAAATATAGCCCTCCAAAAGACAATATAGAAAGAGCTGTTAGCGCATTAGCAATGCTCCATGACTTAACACTTAGAGTCATTGTAATACGTTCTTCTTGTTTTGGTGTTTCTAAAAATTGCGCCTTCCATTCTTTACGAACAAAAGTATTCAAATCCCCTTTAATGCTTTGTGGCGCATCTTCCATTGTTGTAACTACAAGACGAGATTTATAGGCATCTAATTCCGATATAACAAAGTCGGGAAGAACAATAGCATAGCCAAAAGTTCCATTTATACGGTATTGTGCAAAAGGTTCCGTAAAAATTAAGCTATTATGGGATGAAAAAGTATGATTTCCCAGGCTGATACTATCTTCGTTTTGTAGCGCCTCTTTTATAGGTTTAAGATTATTCCATGTATCACAATGTATAATGAACTGATCATCTGTAATCTGCTTTTCATCCAATCCTAACTGCTGTCGTAATTTATTGTAATCACTTAATGTTAAAATATCTATATTTGGTAAAGCATCGTCTTCATAAAGTTGATAATCAACATAATCTTTTACAGGCACAGTTTTACTAATGAATTGTACTACTTCATCAAAGTTTTCTATTCCAGCCACATCAAGTCCTAGTGCAATATCAAATGGCGCTTCTGCTTTTATGTTCACCTTATACGCAGCACCCATTGAAAGCCCAAAAGACATACCACATAAGGCAAGTGTCAATAGAATAGCCAAGACCCCCATCATCTTACCGGTGGAATTGATTTTTGAAGAAAGCTGCTTCAACAAAAATAAGTTTGCACCATCATATTTCCAATGCTTATAGTGATTTCCCGCCATCAAAATGAGGTATGGCAAGCTATGGTAAGTCCCCAATAACCCTAATGCAATACATAGAAAGCCACTAAACATATACAGGTATGCACGATTATCGCTAAAACTGATACTGGTTTTAAATAGTAATATAGAGATAATAGTTACAATAACGGAGAGCACCAACATCAGAATATAAATAATTGGTTTTCCCATAGAAACTTTTTCGTTTAATCCACTGCTATAAATCAATTCAATTATCTTTCGTTTACGGATGGATGTACCCATTTTCAAGGTATTGATTCCATACATGATTATGAAGCAGATAAAGGTAATAAGTACAGCTTTCCATGATAAAGCCAGTTGAAAGCTATATACTTCATCAAAAATATTCATTATTACAGCCGTAAAAACCTGTGAAAGCAAGGAGCCAAAAGATATTCCAATGACAAGTGCCAAAATACCTATCAAAGCATTCTCTATACAAAACATATTACTGACAGTACGTTGTTCCATCCCAAGTAAAAGATAGGTGGCAAATTCCTTTTTACGCTTTGTTACAATAAACTTTGTGGCATAGCTGACAGTAAAGGCAACAATAAGAGTTACAACCAATGACAAAATCAGTATGACTGAAGAAAGCCCACTCATGTTTTCAGATAACCCCATCACCATTTCTGAAAAAGCGATTGAAAGAAAGGAGAACATAAGTGCAATTGCCAAAGTTAGCGTAATAAAATAAATGATGTAATCCTTTATACTGCGTTTCATATTGCGAAATGCCAATTTACCGTACATAGGTCAAGCCACCTCCCAATAGCCCCATAGTATATAATAACTCATTAAAATTCCTTTCATCTCTATCACCTCACATCTATTCTAACAATCATTAATTTGTAGTTGTATAAAGTTATATTACTTAATTCTTACAAAAATGAAAGAAGTGATATGTTTAGATGTATAGATTTTTAAGTTTTTAGATACCCTATTATTTCATAATCTTAAAAACATATTTGTAAAACATAAAAGAGCTAAGTATGTAGTGAAATAGCGACTTTTTACTGGAGCGATTTCACTGCGTGCTTAGCCCTCTATTTGATAAACTAAATTCTCTTTGTAGAAACCTATAAATGCGAAAACAATTTTCCTATTCTAAATCCTTACTTACTTTGTCTAACAAGTTTACAAAATCCTCTTCTTTTTTAACCTCTAAATATAAATCCAATAGAGACTTAGTAGACATATTATTATATCCTTTGTGTCCGTTGTTTAATATGATGCTTAGTTTTACTATAAACTCCTCTTTGCTATTCTCTATATTGCTTAGCATATCTTCTGCAATATGATTGATCAATTCCTCTTTTAAGGCTTCTTTTAAATTGTTAGAAAAGCGCTCTAAATAATCTCTAACTTCTTCTGGATATGAGGAAAAATTTTCACAAAGCAAATCCTCTATTTTAAACATCCAATCCCTCCTTTGTACTATAACTCATTTTTATATCTGCCATTAGTAACACTTATTTTTTCCTTATCAATTAATTTTTCTATTACTTTAACCATTTTTCCTTCCATTTTACAAGCAATATTATGTTTTATGAAAGATATATTAGCGGGAACATACCATTTTGTGTTTTTATCATAGGCATTTCTTTCTTTGAAATATTCATAATCTGCCTTTAGCACATTAGGAGCCATTTCACATAAAGTCCTAAAGCTGTGAAAAACCATTAAATGTGAAAATTTAGGTTTTAATTGTTCTTTTCTATTCAATGCTGTATAGAATTCATAGGAAGCTTTGTCTATCTTTTTTCTTTTTTTATCCATCTCTTTTTGGCTCATGGGTAATGGGAGCATATCCACATAAGTTTTTCCAACAAAATTAAAACCTGCTGCCGAAACCCAGGTTTCCATAGGAATAAACACTCCTTTTTCCTGCCATTTGGTGCAGCTTGAAATTATGTATGCTTTTTTGCCAAAGTATTTTGGACGATGACAATTATATGCCACGTGATCTAAAAAGTTTTTCATTATTCCCGTTACACTAAACATATATCCTGGGGAGGCTAAAATTATCCCGTCAGAAGATAAAATCTTATCCTCTATAGCTTTTACATTCTTATATTCCCTGCATTTATCCTCTCCAATAAATATACAATTATGACATCCTGTACAAAAATCAATAGTATAATCACTTAAATATAAATACTCAAAGTCCACATCTCCATTTTTATTTATCTGATTTTCGAAATACTTTATTATGTCACTTGTGTTGCCATTCTTAGAACATCCCATGATTGCTAATATCTTCATGTGCTCCCCCTCCATTAAAGCTCTTATCTTTCTAAGATAACTTCTCTATTTTTAAAATTTAATACCTATAATATACATTATACTCGTAATTGGGAGAGAAACTATAAATATATTTACTCTTAAAGAGATAACATTAATAAAAATGCTAACTTTTGAGAACGTGTTATAAAAAAATACCTAAGGAAAATATCCCTTAGGCATTTTTTTATAATTTAATTCATATATACTTAATTCATATAAACATCTACAACTTCAGCCACATAATCATCTTCTCCTGCCCTGGCTAAGACCACCATAGATTCTTTGTTGTTACCAATCTGTACGCTATAGGCTTCTGCACTAATAGAATCCAGTTCCTCATTTCTGTTTATGGTTATTTCTTTTCTATTTGCAACTCCATAGTCCTCAAGTATTCCTGTAACTCTATTTTCCACATCACCTGTTGGACATTGAAGTATTTTTATTCTTTCAATGGCATCCTTAAGTTTTTCCATATAACTATCCTCCCCAAATAATTTTTTCTTTTTTATTGTTTCCTTTACACTACTTTTAATTCTATTTGCTTATTCTAAATTTTACTTATCCATATTAAATTTCATTTAATCATCTTAAATTATATTGATAATTCTACTTTTTACTCTACTACATTTTTATATGAAACCAAAAAACTACGCCATTTTCAACATTTTCAGCCCCATAATCACTACCATGCAGCTGTTGTATTGCCCTTACTATAGATAAACCTAATCCATATCCCCCTTTTTCTCTATTTCTGGATTTATCTGTTTTATAAAAGCTTATCCAAAGCTTATCTAGTTCATCTTCTGGTATTTGAGGCCCCGTATTAAATATTGAAACTTTTGCATGATCCTTGTTTTTTTCACAGGTTATTTTAATTATTCTTTCTCCATCTATATGAGCGATGGCATTATTTATTAAATTATTTAATATCTGTTCTATCCTAAATGAATCTGCATAGACCAAAGCTTCTTCTTTGATATCTATAAAAGCATTAATTTTTTCATTTTTAAATATCTCTTGGTATTTAAGGTAACAGCTATTAATAAGTTCTTTTATATTGAACTCACTTTTATTTAATGTAAAATATTCTCCTTCCATTTGTGATAAATCTAAAAGTTCTCTCAGCAACTTATCCATCTTGCTTGTTTCTTCCATTATTACATCACAATAATAATTTTTCTTCTTCTCATCCTTAATAATATTCAGTTTAAGCCCTTCTGAATATGCTTCAACAATTGATATAGGAGTTCTAAGTTCGTGAGATATATTAGATATAAATTCTTTTCTCATCTCATCAATTTTTCTCTCCCTTTCAATATCATGCTGCAACTCTTCGTTCGCCTCTCTTAGTTCTGTAAGAGATTGCTCTAATTGATGTGAAAGGTAGTTTATACTGTCTCCTAATTGATTAATCTCATCCATGGTTTTTATATTACACTTCTTTGAAAAGTCTAATGCCGCCATGTTCCTAGTTATTTCATTCATCTGCAATATAGGTTTTGTAAAATTATTTGCCATAATAAATGCCCAAAACCCTCCGATAACTAATAGAATCAATGAAATAAAGAGTAAAAAAGTATTAGCCACATTTGCACTTTCGGAAATTGAGTTTAAAAACACTCTAATATCTAATGTATCACCATTATCAAGCTCTCTATTATAAACTAAAAAATCCACATTGAGCATTTTATCTGTTTGTAATTCAATAAAAGAGTTTTTATTTATAACTTCTCTCTCTTTTACTTCATGAGGTTTTTCCCTTGGAAATGGCTTTATAGGTCTCTCCCCTGGGAACTTATTATCAGGGTTTTGAAACATATATGGAGAATCATCGATTACTGCAAAAGATGAACTGTATTTTACTTTTCCTTTTGGAGATACAATAGATATATTTGCACTATACCTACTTTCTATCTTCCTAAGTTCTACAGCCATATCTTTGTAATCCTCTGTACTTATCTTGTTTATATAATCTCCTTGGTTGATAAGAACCTGTTTCTTTTGATAAACATAATATTTCTCAAGAAAATTTGAATTTATAACTGTAGTTAATAAGACAAATATTAAAATTATTACACTTATTTGAATAAACAATTTAGTTCTTATGGAGTTCTTCATTTATCCACCTCAAATTTATATCCAAATCCTCTTACAGTTTTAATATAATTCCTCTTATTGTTAAGTTTTATTCTAAGTCTGTTTATGTGAGTATCAACGGTTCTATCTGTAACAAAGGAGTCAAGCCCCCATATTTTATCCAAAAGTTGTTTTCTGCTAAATACATTGCCCATATTTTCATATAAAAACAATAGTAATTCATATTCCTTCGGACTTAAATCGATTAGCTCTCCCTCTAATTTCACTTCATGAAAATCGTCATTTATAATTAAATCCTCATCTAAATAAATACTTCCCCTACTTACCCTTCTTAATAATGCATTGACTCTAGCCACAAGTATGGAGGGCTTAAAAGGTTTAACTATGTATTCATCTGCACCTATTTCAAATCCATAAAGCTCATCGACTTCTTCTCCCTTAGCTGTCAGCATGATAATAGGTGTCTTCTTCCATAGTCTTCTTATTTCTTTACAAACAACCCAACCATCAAGCTTTGGCATCATCACATCTAAAATAGCTAAATCTACTTCTTCATCATTGATTTTTTCTAAAGCCTCTTCTCCATCCTTTGCTTCAACTACCATGTACCCTTCATTGATGAGGAAGTCTTTTACTATATCTCTTATTCTCTCTTCATCATCACATAATAATATTTTTTTCAATAAACTCACCTCCAAGACCTTGATTGTTTAAAAGTTTAAAAAACTAAGTAAATTATAATTTACTTAGTAATTTTTTAAAATCTATATTCTAGTTCTTCTCCTTATAGATATTACTGCTACTGTAAGCAGCATAACCCCTAATCCAATTCCGTTAATTATCAAGTCAGTAGTATTTATATTATCTCCTCTATCTTCAGGGAATCTATTCCCTTGTCCCCCCATATTTGGTAGATTTCCTGGCATTTGTTGTCCTTTTTCCCTTTGGCCATCTCTTTGAGGTATTTGCTGTCCTTCCGGTCTCTGACCATTTCCTTGAGGCATCTGCCCATCCTTTGGAATGTTGTTTGGGGCAAAGTCTGCTCCTTTTGGTCCTCCCATATCCTGTATTCCCATACCGTTACCTTCATCATAAGATGGTATTTCTCCTGATAATTGTTTCTTTACATTCTCAACTCTTTTTTCTACAAAGGGTTGCAATTGAACTCCTCCGCCCATCATACCCTTTTTATTAGGTTCTGATTTATCATCTGCTGCTTTTTTATTGTCTGCTGATTTTGACTCATCTACTGACACTGCTTTATCTTTTGACATCTGATTATCTGTTGATGCCGGTTTATCCGTTGGCCTCTCATCATCTTCTGTGACTTCTTCTTCACTTATAGCTTTTTGAAATTCTTCAAAGGTATAGAATTTTGTAGGATCTTTTTCAACATATGAAGAAATTAAATTTGATAGTTCATTTATTCTATTTGAAAAATTCTCTTTACTTAAATATCCTTCTACCAATTCTTTTATATATTCATGGTATTTTTCTTTATACTCCGGCACTTCTAACAGTTTTGCAATTAAAGGTCTATCACTCAATTTTCCCATAGTAGGTTCATCTATTAAATTAGTTATCATTTGATCCTTACTGCCTCCATTGTTAAATCCAGCAAAAGACATGTTAAAATCCCAGGGTAAAATTGAAAACACTCCATTTTCCTCATAGAGATAATAGTTATGCTTCATGCTTCCTTGATAGCTGTCAAAGTTAGATACTACAGTGCTTACACCAAAATACTTTAGTATCTCATCCACATTTAAATACTTATCTAAATCTTTTCCCTCATTTAACGCTTTCATCATAGCATATAGTTTACTATTATCATTTTCTTTTTCATTTGTTTTTAAACTTATTCCGCTGTAATCTCCATCTTCACCCTTCCATACTAAATCGCTGCCTGCTCCATCTGGCTTATAGAGATTACCATTTGTAATTTCAAAATTATTATTTATAAAACTTTCATTTATCTGTTCTACAGCTAAGTATAAACCCCATAATTCTCCATTCACATATATATTTACATAACTATATCTAGGTGTTGGTATTCCCATTTCTTCCATCATCTCATAAGTCAAAAATTCTCTCATGTAACTTGCATCACTAATACAATTATTTAAATTGATCTTAGTTATTCCATAAAAATTTTGATTATCTATATATTTTTCAAAGTCTATTTTAAAACTGTATCTGTCACTATCACTACCAGCTACCTGGCTTAAGCTAGAATTTCCTTTAGTTCTAATTCCCACATTATCAAATTCATATCCGTTATAATTTATACTCGCAACTTTAAATTCTTCTTTCATTGCATTGTCTTTCATATCTTGAAAGTCTTCTTCGTTAATAGTTATATTTAAATCCACAACCTTATCTTTAGAAAATATCTCACTTTTTATCTTTTCATCCTTTTCTTCTTGAGTTAAACCTGTTTCAATATTTGTTTTTGATTTATTTGAGGTGTCTTCTCCAAAGTTTGGAATAAACTTGCTTATTGCTAATATTGTGCAAAACAGCACAAAGCATATAGTATATATTTTAAAATTTTTATTCAAATTTATCACCACCATTTAAGCTATGAAACATAATCTCCATTATAGCTTATAAGTACTGCATTATTTACTCCATTAATATTGGATACTGTGTTTACAAAACTTGTTTCATTGTTTTTAACTCTAAGTTCTAAGGTCATTTCAATATTATCTTTAGCTACTGTTTTTGATTTAATATTAAATTTTTTAATCTCATCCTTAATCTTTTTTATAACCTCTTCTTCAGCCTTATTATCATGGCAATTAACTACTAAAAGATAAGCATTCTCAGACATGGATACATTATTGAACATAACTAATATAAGCCCTATAACTAATGATCCAAAAATAGCTAAGGTGTACAATCCAGCACCAGTTACTATTCCTGAAGAAATTGCCCAAAACATAAATACAATATCGATTGGATCTTTTATTGCAGTTCTAAATCTAACAATACTTAGCGCACCAACCATACCTAGTGAAAGCACTATATTAGAAGTAACTGCCATAATAACTAGAGAAGTTACCATAGCTATGGCAATTAGTGAAATATTAAAACTCTTTGAGAACAAAACTCCTTTAAATGTCTTCTTATATATTACATAAATAAATAGCCCTATAACAAAGGTTAACCCTAAAGTTAACACCACTTTCATCGCTGACAAGTCTGTAGTTGCACTATTTAAAAAGCCTTTTTTAAATATATCTGAAAAATTAAATACTTCATTATTCATCTTTAATTATCCTCCCAAAGATTTGATTTAATGTATTTTCTACAAATTATATATTTCGACACTGATTGTTTAGTCAATCCCTCAAGTTGCAGCATGTCTTTTATATATCCAGGTAAATAAGAATCATATTTGACTTCAAGTATTGTAAAACCCTCGTCTATCGCCCTTATTGTATTTAAATTGGGGTTTAATAAATTTACTTGATTTAACCCTGTACTCAAACTCTTATCAAAAGTTATTCTAATATTACCCGGTTCTGAAACATAGGCTTCTCTCACATATTCAACTATTACCTTTGGTTTTAAAAGGTTATTTTGTATTTTAAAATAAAGTTCCTGATGGAGGGGAGTTTGAATATCTCTAAGCCTTCCATACTCACCATTTATAATATCTTCATAAATATCAATATTGGTTTTCTCTCTAATTTTGCCAACATATATGCCATTCTTAATCTTCTTTTCAAGAATGATTCCGCTGCCGCTTCTATTATAAATTCGAATTCTATATTTTTCCCTATCTTTAACTCCAGAAAGTTTGTCACTTAAAGCATTATTATCTATATCATCAAAATACAAACTACTTATAAGATACTCTCCTTTTTCATCGGTATGCTTATCTTTCTTCATTATATTTTTTAGCCTATGACTTAAAATATAATAATCATGATGATTTATGTAGTACTTTAACTCATGACGATAATTTAATTTTCCCATTTTTCTTCACCTCCTTCGCGTCTATCCGTAGTATAAAAAATTAATGTTACAAATTTATCACAATAATTTGTACAAATTATTTCATTTTAATGAACTACTAATTATAAAGCAGTTTACATTTGAAGCAATTATTATAATGCTTTATGATATACTTACTATAATTGGAGGGATGAAATAGTGGAAAAAAATCTAAAGAATGATGTAATATCTACAGCAGAAAGTTTTTATGATAATTTTGCTCATAAAGGAAATTTCGACTTTAGTGTTAAAAGTTTAGAAGAGATAGATGCTTTGTTAGATGATTTAAGTGACTATGAACTGGATGAAGATGATTTGTATTCAATTTGTTCCATGGTTGGTAGCTATATCTTTGAGGTAGCAAGAAAAAACTATGGTGGAGAATATTATTGGGTTCAAGAAAAGGAACAACCAGTCCTTGTAACTGGCGAACCTAATTTTTCTGTTTCAATATATGCCTTTGAAAAAGTAAGAGGAAGAATCCTAAATGGAAAAGAAGATAATATACCATTCTATTTTAAAGGGTACATAGAAGCTGTTGAGAATGGTAAAGCAACTGGATACTCTGCAACTATTGTATAATAGCACATGATAATATCTATTTTTTTGAGTATCAAAAATAGGAACTGAGGTATTTTCAAATATATATTATAGTAAATTGTTTTTTCAATTATAAGTTTCTACAAAAATAATTGGTGTATTCAAAAGGGGAACTAAGTACATAATGACGTCACTTCACAAAAAGGCGTTCCTCTCATTATATACTCAGTTCCCTTATTTTTTACAAATATATTTTCATAGATTTGAGTTTCTACAGAAATAATTTGTTGTACAAAACCGAGGCTAATCACGTAGTGAAGCTGCTTTAGAAAAGTCACTTTTCACTACATACTTAGCTCTTAATAGAGGTTTGCAAGTCTATTTTTTTAGTTTTTATTTATATGAAAAATAAAATTAAAATAATGCCTACAATATCAGCAAGATAGTGAGCAATCCATGAGGCAAATATGTTTTTTGTTCTATTAAAAATAATGCCATAAATAATGCTATCAATTATTATTGCTCCTATATCCAACGCAACTATTAAAAAAGCTCCTCTGTAAAAGTGCATGAATCCAAAGATTAAAGAAGTTACAATTATAGCATAGCTAGGTTTTATAAACCAACTCAACCTTTCTTGAATGAATCCACGAAAAATAAATTCTTCTCCAAAGGTTCCTATGGTTACGGTAATAAATAAAGGCACTATTGTAGATATTTTAATTAAAGGAATTCTCAGTTTTATATGCTCTATAAACTCTGGAACGAAGTACTTTCCAATAAACAAAACTGCTAACTGTATAATAACAGAAACTAAAATTGTCAAAAACCAATTTTTCTTAATATCTGATATCGTGTTTTTAGGGTAAAATCCCAATTCACCCCATGTACGATTTCTCTTTTTCTTTTCTATAAATATATATAATACAGGTATTATTGTAGCCAGACCTTTAAAGGTTTTGAAAAGAAATGATGGCAAAAAAGTTAATAATATAATAACTATGATCTCAAATAATAATCTTTCATTTCCTTTGCTTCCTATGTGGTTATTCAATTTTATACGCCCCCTTTATGCCCTACATGTAAAGTATATATTATGTATAGAAGACATAGAAGTGATATAAGTCATATGCTTCATATTACTTATGTAATAAAAAATTAACACTTAAAAGGATTAGATTTAGTTTTGCTAAATCATTAGATATTTTAATAGATTTAAAATACATACTTAGTAGATAGGTAGTTTAAAAAAAGCCCTAATCACATATTGAATCGGGGATGATTCATACTGTAATTAGGGCTTTTTAATATTAATTTTATCTTGTTATTTTCAGTTTTAAATTATAAATTATTCGCCTAGCATTAATTTTTCTAATACTAATGGTTCTATATATTTTCCATCCTTGTATGCTCTCATGTTTCCACCTGAAATTTCGTCTATTAAGGCAATATGTTTATCTTCTCCTACTCTTCCAAATTCAAACTTGATATCATATAGTTCTATATTTTTTTTAGCTAATTCATCTTTTACTACAGCGCTTATTTTCTTAGTAAGTTCTTTTAGTATTTTATATTCATTTAGTGTTAGTATTCCTAGCATATCTAAAGCATCTTCACTAATCGGTGGATCCTGACGTGCGTCATCTTTAAGAGTAACTTCTACAAAGGCATCTAAAGTTTGTCCATCTTTAGCATACATACCATAACGACGCATAAAGCTTCCAACTGCTCTGTAGCGACAAATTACCTCGAGACCATTTCCAAACAATGTAGCTGGTTTTACTGTCATTGTTGCCTCTTCTATATTTGCATCAACGTAGTGTGTAGGTATTCCTTCTTCTTTTAATCTTTCGAAGAATAACTTAGTCAATTTAAGCCCTGCTCTTCCTACTCCGTCTATTGTTAAACCAACAGTATTAGCACCTGGATCAAAAACTCCATTTTCTCCTGTTACATCATCTTTAAATTTAAGTAGATAATTCCCATCTTCCAAAGCATAAACATTTTTTGTTTTTCCTGTATACACAAGCTTCATCAAATCCACTCCCTATTTAATATAAATTTTGTGGTGATATATTATATATTTAATTATATACTAATGTTTTCTTAAAAATCAAGAATATTATTCGTTATATTATCTATTATTTTTCGTTATATGACGTATTATTTTTAATTATATTAATTAATTATGCATATCATTAATGTTTTACACTGATTTTTTCTTTATTATATTAGTCACCTAAGTCACTTTTAGCTTCAGAATGAGCTTTTATATAGAGAAGCAAAATCAAAAAAATCCTTATCACTTTCGATGAAACCAAAACCAAAGCAGAAAAACTTAGGGTTTCATTTAAATAAAATATTTTTGAAGAAGAAAAAAGCTCCTACAAATGGAAGAAGCTTATAATAAAAATCATTCTTAACTAAGTTCAATAGATATTTTAATTTATCTACCTTTGTCTTAATTCATTATATATTTGTTGTAAAATATATAGACCAGGAACTAGAAAACCTGCAATTCCCAATAGTATCATTAACGACTCTCCACCCATTGAGCCTATTGATAATCCTAAAAAACCCGTTATAAAAGAAAGTATAATTAGTGCCATAGTTTATTCCCCTTTTTACCTTTAAATTTTAATTAATAAGTAATTAACCCCTGCTTAAAACATTAATATTATGTATTGCAATCATTCCTTTTTGAATTTACGGTGTTTTTGTTCATTTTCTATATCTCATAAAATTGTCCTTATACCAATGAGGTATTATGCTTTGAAAATTATCATAGTCCTGGAAAGTCATCATAGCACGTCTTTTCATTCCCTTTATTTCGTTATCTCCGAATTTTTCTGACCAAGCAATGGAAAACAAGGAAGCGTGAGCTACATAAACAGCAAGAATCTCCCAAAACCCTCTTGGTGGTTGATGATCAAAATATCCGTCAATCTGTCCAATAGAGAAAGGAATACTAACTTCTACGTCAAAACTTTGTACCTTATAAAATTCTTCGTATGGATCACCACATTCCCATCTATTAAAATCGATAACGCCTAGATGCTTATCGGGAGTAAAAATTAGATTTCCTACATGAAAATCTCCATGCTTATACACAGGTGGTAATAGATCTATTTTATCTATATTACTTTTCACGTAATCTATTACTAATTGATCGTTATCTATACGAACTGAACTATTTTCGTATCTTTCTAATTTTTGAAGTTTCCTTTCCTTTTTATCTTTAAGTGGTATGTCAACATCCTCAACATCTATTGAGTGGATTTGCTTCAAGACTTTTCCAGCTTGTATACCAAGGTCATACTGTTCTTTTTCTGCTAGTTTTTCCATTGCTTTTCCTAATGAAACACCTTCAACCCAATTCAAAAGCATATAAACATTCTTCTTATTATTACAAACGCCTATAGATATGGCTTTTGACATTTGAAAATCTAAAGTATTAAATTTTTTTATGATTTCAAACTCTTTTATTTTAGAATTTAAATAGCTTATATCAGAAATTCGCAACAACAACTTGTTTCCTAAATAATCTTCAACATAATATTTTACATCACTTGACCAACCGCTGTTGATTTTCTCAATGGTTTTCCATGTATAGAGCTCTGTAATATCATGCAATTCTTTATACATCTTCATCACCTCAAACTGTGTAAGCAATCTTTATAGGATAATTATACCATATGTAAATACCGTACTATTTAATTTTCAAGGATATATCCGCAAATCCTGTAATAATATTTTTACAGACTTCACAACTCTAATACAAAAACACAAGAGAGCTACAACTTTAGCTCTCTTATTATCTTTCACTATTGATATATTTTCTCTGCAATATCAATTAAAATATCCAGTCCTTTTATTTCTTTATTGAACATAGGTACTTTTAATATTGATGCTTCATTAAATGTGCTCTCTATTTCTCTTAAATATTTTTCTTGCATATGTCTTCTGTTCTTAAAGAAAGAAGTGTTCGCTTCTTCTTTTGGTATTATAAGATTAGATACAACAAGCTGAGTTTTAATGCCCACAGTTTTTAACTCTTCTGAAGCCCTATATGCTTCAATGATTGGAGTCTTTTCTGGATACATAACAAAGGAGAAGGTAGTAACATTTTTATCTTTCATTAGAGCTATTACCTTATCAAACTTTTCTTTTTCCTTTCTATCCTCCTGGCTTATTTCCGTTGAAAGTCCTGCCTTCATCTGAATTTGTTTGCTCCAATCCATAGGTAATTCTAAAAGTCTTAATGTATGACCTGTAGGAGCTGTGTCGAATACAATTACATCATATTTTTCTTCACTGGCATAGGATATAAATTTTTGAAAGGCAGCCATCTCTTCGGTACACGGAGAATTCAATTCTTCCTCCATGGTTAATATGGTATCCTCATTGAATTTACCTTTCGCATCTTCTAGTATATTATTTTTATATTCCTCAAAAGCTACTTTAGGATCAATTTTAGCAGCATAAAGATTATCTATTCCTTCTACTTTTGTTACTTCATCCCCTATAGGCTTATCTAAAACCTTCCCTATATGAGCTGCTGGGTCAGTAGTTAACAATAAGGTTTTGTAACCTTCCTTTGCAGTTTTAACTGCCGTTATGCAGGCCATAACTGTTTTACCTACTCCACCTTTTCCAGAAAAGAATATATTCTTATGAAGTCCTTCTTTAGGGAGAATCAACTCCTTTATATTGGAGCTTTGCTTCATAGATATGCTTTCAAAGTTTCCATAATCTATATTTATAGCTTTATCTACCTTTTTTCCTTCAAAAAGTATGGATGCTGATAATCTAAATCTATCTACTCCCTTAAGTTCACTGTCAAAGAGCTCCATAGTATTTATACCTAAATCTTTAAACTCATCATAGGCTTTTTCCAAATATTTTTGCTGCATATGGTATCTAGATTGAAAGAAAGTATTTACCGCTTCATCTTTAGGTATAAATCCATTTATAATAATTTTTGTAGCTTTTATGCCTAAATCCGCAAGTTCTTTTATGGATCTATGGGTTTCATCTAGAGATGTTTGTTCAGGCTGCATTACAAATATAAAATCTGTAATATTTGTATCTCTAAGCTTTTCTATAGCATCATCAAACTTATCTTTACTATCCTGAATCATTGAGACAGGTCCCATGCAGGTTTGACCACTGCCCTTAGCACTTTCTTCAATATGTTTACTCCAGTCTACTGGTAGCTCCAATAGCCTAATAGTGTGACCTGTAGGTGCAGTATCGAATATTACAATATCATATTCACTTTCACCCATGAAATCTATAAACTTATCAAAGGATGCCATCTCTTCAGTACAAGGGCCGCTAAGCTGTTCGTCTGCAATTTTTATCATTTCCTCATCAAATAATTCCTTCATAGGTGCTAAAAGTCTTTCCTTATACTCTTCTGTAGCTTTATCTGGATCTATTTCCATGGCATAAAGATTATCTATATTATTTATTTTAGTTGTTTTATGTCCTATTTCCTGTTCAAAAACATCGGATAAGTTGGCAGCAGGGTCTGTGGTAACTATTAAAGTTTTGTACCCTTTATTAGCATAGTATACCCCTGAAGTGCAAGCCATGGAGGTCTTTCCTACTCCACCTTTACCCGAAAAAAATATAAATTTGCTCACCTTTATTCACCTCTTATAGCTTTTTCTAATTCTTCTAATGTAGGATAGTCCCCCTGTTTTATTACTTTTCCATTATAAACTGTAATAGGTAATGCCTTTTTACCCACTTCTTTCATAAGTTCTCTTACCCCTTTATTAGTCATAAAAACTATTGGACTTTGCTGTGGTTGATATCTATGAATACTTATTTCCTTATAATTCTTTTTTAAGTATTCTATATTTTCGCTAAGCCTTACTAATCTCTCATCCACACTAGGACCACATATTCCTGTAGAACAACACATTGTAGGTTCAAAAAATTCTAATTTCATAATATTATCCTCCTATAATCTTTATAAATTAAATCTTTATTATTAGGTTCTATATATCTACTATAGAAAAGCATCATACACATTACTACATTCACATATACTCATATAAGCATTATATGTAACATAGTTTTATATGCTACACATTATCTTCTTTAGTGCAAATTGATTTTCCCCTATTTAAACTTATGGTATTACAATCTAACTTTGATTCTCTATATTTCTTTAAATTATCTATGTCAATTTTACATTGTTCTATATTCATTAGCTCATCATTTAATATATGCTCTATGAACTCATGATGTTTTATTTTATCTTCTTTTAATTTGTAATATACAAACTGAGCTTTTTTATAGCTTTCTATTATCTTTGCACTGCTTAATCTGTTTAAATGTCTAGACACATTAGACTGTGTCATCTCCAATATATATTCAATTTCACATACACAAAACTCTCCGTTGTTCAGCAAATTTAAAATCCTAATTCTATTTTCATCACTTAATGCTTTTAATGTAGTAATTAAATCCATACTTTCCTCCTTGTATTAATATAATAACATGATTACATTCATATTCTATCATATAATATATAAAAGCTTTTCTTTATCAATGCTTTCCTATTCCATTAATATGCTTATCATAGTTTAATATTACCATGCTAAATCAAATATATTTGCTTCCTATCTATCATTTAAATTAATTTCATTTTTCTCAATTCTATATGCTAAATCCTTAATCTTCTCTTCAATTGCCTTTGCTGTTTTTATAAATTCTTCATTGCTCTTTCCTGTTGGATCTTCCAATCCCCAATCTTCTATATGCTTTGAAGGTAAAAATGGGCAAACAACATTACAACCCATTTTTATAACAATATCTACCTTTGGTATATCTTCAAGTAGTTTAGAATATTGAGTTTCCTCCATGTCTATATTATATAAATCCTTAATTGTCTTTACCGCATCTTTATTTATTTCTGGCTTTCTCTCTGTGCCTGCTGAATAGGATTGAAAAACCTTTGAACCAAATAGTTTCCCTAAAGTTTCTGCCATTTGGGATCTACAAGAATTATGTACACATATAAATGCTACTTTAGGTTTCATATTATCATCCTCCTAGAGAAAATTATTTCTACCATTAAATCTATTATTTACGCCAAAGATTATATGATTAAATTCAAATATAATCATATAACTAAATTTTATCTCTGTCAATAATTCTTTAGATATAAAGGAGGAATTCCCAATTTTATGTATAAATAATTAATATAGCCTATATTTTAAATGATAGAGTCATATATAAAATTTAAGATTCGAGGATGTAATTATGATAAAACAAAATAATATTACAAAAAAATTATTAATACCTATAATTTGGTCTGTATTTATATTGAGTATTGCATTTGTAAGCCTTGTATTATTTATTCAATTTACAGGGGTTTATATTGGCCCTGGTGCATCTGATTTTATTTTACCTTTAGGAAATAGTAATTATGAGTTGTCAAGAACATCTAAAACCATGGCTTGTATAAACAAATATGTTAAGGATGAGCTAAAAGAGGTTGTTGCTCCAACTGTTCAAGAAATGGCTTATGATAATAGTTTTATCATGGTAAAACAATACCCTTTAGAATCTACGGATAATGAAGATGACATACAATATTGGATAATAGACATAAATAAAAAATCAGAATATGGCCCCCTTAGCGAAGATGAGTTTAATTCGAAAAAATTAGAGTTCAAAATAAATACTACTCTAAAATTAAAGAACGTTGATAGCTATCGTAATGATAAAAATTAAAAATAAGCACCTCTCAGAAATGATTTTGAGAGAGTGCTTCTATTTAATTAAACATCTCCATTTCATTCAACTCTTTTATAAAGTCTTCTATTTTTTCAAAGTTCTCATGTGGAATTATACTATAACTTATATCTTCTTCTGGCCAAAGAATAACGCTTTTGACGCCTTTTAATATATATCCCTTTTGTCCTCTTATAGTAATCTCTTTTGCACCAGGAATTTTACTATCATTGAAATTAACTTTATTGCCCTTCCTAAGTCTCATTTCAAAATAAGGTTTCCCATCTTTTTCATAATCCATAGTTATTTCATTATATAACTCTTCACTTTCATACTGTATAAGCTTAATGTTTTTAATTTTGTAAGAAGATAACTCTGGAAAATATAAGAATGGATTTCCTAAAAAGTCTCTCACTTCTTTTAACGTCATGGTTTTTGTCTTTGGGCCAGCTTCCTCAATATTTTCTATCTTTACTCCTTCTGGAATTTTTTGAGTAAATATTTCATCCGGAAGTTTAGGTGAAAAATCAATTTTTACATATTCCTCTTCAATTTTTGTTCCTCCAGTAAGAACACCTATGGTTTTAATTACGCTCCAATTCTTTTTATTTATCCACATGTCTTGTTCTAAAAACATAATGCTCTCTTCTTTTGGTACTGCTCTTATATGATAGGTATTCATACCATTTATCTTTTCTTCTCCAATAATACTTATATCATGATTTTCTATATTTTCTTTTATATACTGCAAAATTATTTTGTTATATTGTCTTCCAGAGTTTATAGGCATATCTGATTCATCTATGTTTTTCATAATTGAGGCTTTTCCAGCTCTATTATCATATGTAATAACGGTATCTCCATCACTTGTAGATACAGATTCAAGTTCATTGTTATCAGAATAGTATTCTCTTCTGATTTTCATTTTACCATTAGAAATATCCTGCCATTCCTTCTCAGTAGCACCGTTAGTGATTTTATTATCTTTATCGTATGCGCGTACTCTTGCCTCACTATAATAGGATTTTAGATTATTTTCTGCTTCAATAGCGTTGGCTACTATGGTCTCTGGTAAAATACTGTTTTTGCTTCCACACCCCGTTAGTGCAGTAATACTCAATACCCCTGCCATAATTATAAAAGCAATTCTTTTTTTAATCATTATAGTCTTTCACTTTCCTTTCTTATAATTAATTTCACTTAAAATTTCTTCTCTCTGGTTTTTAATTAATATAATTACACCATACTTTGTTAATTCTTCAATCTTATTTCTTTTCCTCCTTATGCATCCAATCTGGAAGTGAAAGCTTCTCCATGTACATCTGTATAACTTAAAGAAAGTGAAGGTTTAATTTCAGATAAAGAGCTAAGCACGCATTGAAGCCGCTCCAATAAAAGGTCGCTTTTTCACTACATACTTAGCTCTTTTATGTTCTACAAATATATTTTCAAACATTGATTATTATACGTATTATAAATACTTATACTTAAAAATACTATGTGCCTTGGCTATTCTCTATATTCTAAGGTGTATACTTATTTTCGTAAGAGTTAAAAAACACCTTATCATATTTTAAAGATTCTTCACTACGTGGTTCTTTGTTTTCATCTGGATATCCTATGGCAACTATGGATTCTACTCTCATGTTTTCCGGTATGTTTAAAGTTTTACGTACATGTTCTTCTGCTTTCATATCCTCATTATGTTTTCTTTCTCTGATCTGAATCCAACAAGAACCAAGTCCCATTGACTCTGCTACCAATTGAATAATTATAGTAGCAATGGATGTATCCTCTACCCAAACATCACTAATATTAGGATCACCAAGAACAACAATTCCTAGAGGTGCTTCTTTTAAAAATGCTGACCCAGCTTTTTTAGATAATGCTAATTCCCCTAATGTGTTTTTATCTGTTACAACGATGAATTCCCAAGGCATGGTATTCTTTGAAGATGGAGATAAAAGAGCCCCTTTAACTAAAGCTTCAATCTTCTCTTTTTCCACTTCCATATTCTTGAATTTTCTAATGCTTCTTCTGCTTTTTAGTAAATCTAACATTTTAATCCCTCCATTATATTAATTTCAATTCATGTTATACTATACAATTATTGTATATAACATTGCTCTATAATTCAAATGTATTGATGGTTTAATTATAGATATTTACTATGTAATATCCCTAATTTTAGAGAATATATAATAAGTAAAAGCAAATTCTATGGGGGATATTATGTCCAGAAAAAAAGTTATTGATTTTGAGAGGGAAAAAAGCATAAAAGAACTAAAAAAAATAATAAAGAATTTATCATGGGATTTTTATGAACTTGGAGAGATTGATTTTCATGATTGGCCTACTTCTGTTATAAAAGCCACAATAAATAATATGAAGGATGAAAAATAATGAGCACCCTCTCAGAAATAATTTTGAGAGGGTGCTTCTATTTAATTAAACATCTCCATCTTATCCAACTCTTTTATAAAGTCTTCTACTTTTTCAATGTTTTCATAAGGAATTATACTATATCTTACATCTCCTTCTGACCAAAATATAATAGAAATATTATCTTTAAACATATTTCCCTTTTGTCCTCTTATAGTAATCTCTTCTGTACCAGGAATTTCACTAGCATCAGAGTCAATTTTCTTTCCCTTTCTAAGGCTTATACTAAAGTAAGGTTTATTGTCCTTTTGATATTCCATAATTATTTCATCATCTACTGCTTCACTTCCATACTGTTGAAGCTTAATATCTTTAATTTTATAAGAAGATGACTCTGAAAAATATGCGAAGGGCTTTCCTAAAAAATCTCTTACTTCCTTTAAAGTCATAGTTTTTGTCTTTGGTCCAGATTCATTAATATTTTCTATCTTTACATCTTTTGGGATTTCTTGAGTAAATATTTTGTCATCAATTTTAGGTGAAAAATCAATCTTTGTATATTCACATTCGATTTTTGACTCTGAATCATGAGAAATAATCTTAATTGTAAACCAATTTTCTTTATCTATCCATATGTCCTGCTCTGAAAATATAGTATTCTTTTCTTTTGGCACTGCTTTTATATGATAAGTATCCATGCCATTTATTTTTTCTTCTCCTACAGTACTTATAGCATGGCTTTTCTTTATATTTTCTAAAAATATTTTAGTTTGCTCTCTTTGAGTTCTTATAGGCATATCTGATTCACTTAAACTTTTCATAGTTAAAGCTTTTTTATCTTTGATCATATATGACACAACATTATTTCCATCATTTGTAGTTACAGTTTCAAGCTCACCCTCATTGGAATAGGACTCTGTTCTAACTTTCATTTTACCTTTAGACGTATCATGCCATTCTTTCATAATACTATCTTCAACAATCTTATTATCTTTATCATACAAACGGATTCTTGCTTCTCCGTAATAGGATTTCACATTATCTTCTGACTCCATAGCGTGAGCTACTATTGTCTCTGGTAAAATACTTTTTTGTGTTCCACATCCTGAAAGTGCAGTAACACTTAATAGTCCTCCCATAATTATAGAAACAATTCTTTTTTTAATCATAATAATTTTTCACTTTCCTTTCTTAATTAGCATAATACTTGAATCAGGTAGTCATGGAATAAAACAAGCTATTAATGTACCTGTTTCTTTACTTGATAAAACAATCATGCTGCCGTTATGCTTGTCAATAATTAGTTTTACTATACTTAATCCTAGACCAGTTCCCACTTTTTTATTTCTTGAATTATCCACCTTATAAAAAGGTTCCATAATCCTCTCTATATCTTCCTGCGGTATTTCTTCTCCTTGATTTTTAACTAATATAACTACGCCGTCTTTTCTTAATTCTTCAATCTTATTTTTTTCCTCTTCATCTATACAATCTGGAAGAGAAAATTCCTTTGAAAAAGCACCCATATAAATTGATTTTCCTTCTGCTGTATACTTAATAGCATTACTCATCAGATTATCAATTACCCTTATCATCTGTTTAACATCAACTCTATAGTTTCCTCTAACTTTTATATGAGTTTTATAATTTATATTGCTTTTTCCACAAACTTCTTCATAACCTGAAAGAAGCATTTGAAAAAACTCCTCTCCATCTACCCCTACAAAATCCATGGTATAACTTGAAGTAAGTATTGTGTACATGAGTAAATCCTCTAGCATGTTACTCATATAGTCACATTTACTCAATATTCCTGAAGCATATCTTTTATTTTTTTCTTCCCTTTGGGAATTGATTAATTCTGCATAAGCTCTTATGGATGTTAATGGCGTCTTTAAATCATGGGAAATTGCTGCTATCATATACTCCTTTGACTTTTGCTCTTTTTCTATTTCATAATCTTTTTCCTTGATTTCCCCCTTCATATTATTAAAGTGACTTATAAGTTCTCCAATTTCATCCTTTGATTTATAAGTTATAGAAGTTTCTTCTCCTTTTGCAAAATCCTTTATTGAATCTATTAATAGCAATAGTGGTTTATTGAATTTCCTATCCATCAATTTAATCATAAGCATTAACACCCCTGTAAATATCCCAACAAATACGATGATTGCTATAATAGTAGCGTTATTCACCCCTTGGATTATTTTTGTTCTTACTATGCTTATTTGGTAAAATCCAATTAAATCCCCCTCATAAAAAACAGGCTTTTTTAAGGTATCTAATTTAAATCCATGCTTTATTTCATAGAGATTTGAATAAAGCTCTTCTCTAGAAATTGGATAATATACATTCTCACTAATAGATGAAGATAATCTAACTCCATTTCTATCATATATCTCTATCTTAGTACTATTTCTGTCCTCTTCATCAATCAAATCCCCCACATTAAAAGAATGATTATTAAATAATTCTTTATCGCTTAGTCGTTTATCGTATTTTTCAAATTTTTTTATATTATTTATGTAATCATCCATTTCCGTTCGTTTATTATAGCTTTGTATCCAAAAGAAAAGCATGATACTTGTTAATATAGGAATAAGCATTACTGTTACATAGGATAGAGTAAGCCATTTTTTTATCTTCATACTAATCTTTCCCCTACAAATCTATAACCAGTACCCCATACAGTTTCAATGAACTTTGGATTTTTAAGATCATCCTTTAATTTTTCTCTAATTTGTTTTATATGGACAGTAACCGTATTGTTTCCATCCATGTCCTCTTCTCCCCATATAGTTTCATAGAGCTCTTTTTTACTAAAAACTCTCTTTGGATTTTGCAACATCAATACAAGTAATTCGAACTCTTTAGATGTGAAGTGAAGATTTGTACCATGGATTTCTACATACTTCTCCTTCTCATTTACAGCTAGTCCATTTTCATATTTTAAAAAGTTAGCATTTTCATCTATACCTTTATATCTTTTATATCTTCTTAAATTACATTCTATCCTTGCCTGAAGTTCAATCAAACTAAAGGGTTTTGTCATGTAATCATCGGCTCCTAAATTTAATCCCTTCACCTTGTCATAATCTTCACTCTTTGCACTAAGAATTATTATGGGTATGTCACTTGTAAGTCTTATATTTTTACAAAGGGTTAATCCATCCATTTCAGGCATCATAATATCTACTATTAGCAGCTGAAATTTATCCCTTTTAAATTCCTCATACCCCTCTTTTCCTGTAGATGCCCAAAGAGTGGTATAACCGTTATTTTCAACATACTCCTTTATGCATAGAGCTATTTCTGCATCGTCTTCAACGATTAATATTTTCTCATTCATAGAAAGGTCCCTCCTACGCTTTTAATTATACACTCTATTTATGGATTTTATAAAACTTTATAATTTCTTTATAAATGATTAAAGAGCATCCATTTTTACGAATGCTCTTATAATATATAATCTTCTATGTAGTAATTTTTTATATGCTAATTGAAATCAGATAAGTTAGTGTTGCAACAATAGCTACAATTACTGTTATTTTAAGATCTCCAGATGATAACTCTGTTTTCATGTTATCCTCTTTAATTATATTGAAATTTTCAATTACTATAGCTGTTACCCATCCTATAACAGGATTTATCGCCAGTCCCGTTAAAAGACTTATAGCTGCTATTTGTTTTTGTGCCGATGTCTTTAATGTATTTAATCCTATTTCTACTAATGGAATATATACTCCAAACAATAGAACAAGCCCTATGAGAGGGGGAAATATTGCTATATCTATTGGAAAACCTAATAATGCAAAAACTATGCCAGAAATTCCAAGAAGAAAGGCACTTCCTCCAATTGGCCTTTTCACTATACTAAGAGGTATCATAAAACTACGCCACACTGCAGCGGTTTGAGCACCACCTAAAAAACACCCTATTATATTTCTTATAGAGGCAAAGGCAAAGGTAGAATTCATGTGAAATATAGATTTTTTTGCTTTTGGCCCATAATTGCTTTCCTGAAGAGTCTTAATTGCTATGCCATCTGTAGGCCACATAACCACAGCTAGTAATGCAAATGGAAGTGCCTTTACAAAATTAATAACTGTAAACCCAAAGCCCAAACCCCATATATCAACCCACCATACCTTTGGGTTAAGTATAGGAAAAGCAGGCACAGCTTTTACTTCTGGATAAATTCCATAAAACGCAGGAATCAATAGACCAATAGCTGCTGCTACGGGAATCATAAGCCACTTCAAATTCATTTTATTTAATACTAGGTAAGCAATAACTCCTAGCATAATTAATATAATGAGTATTGAATTATTCTTTGTAGATGTCCATTGGCTTAGACTATCAACGGAACTCATTATGCCCATAATGCCAAAGAGCAATATAATTCCTCCTCTAGCTGCAACCCCATTTAGCTCCATTATTTTATCAAAAAACTTAAACCTTGCTATGATGAGTCCTAAAACTCCGATTGAAATTCCTAATACAAGTGGATGTACACCTAGAGAAGCCATAAGGGGGATTAGTGGAATTAGTGGTGCTAGCGTCCCAGGAGGTGCTGCATATGGATTTAATATGGCGGAAAATATTATTGTAATAATACTTCCAACTATTAACTCCATCCTTACATTTTCCGTAACAAAGGCTTCATTAGAAATGTTATAGGCCTTTGCCCAAGCTATAGCAAAAGCAGCTACTAGTGCAATTTTACCTATAGTTCCAGATAGAGCTGGAATAATATCTTCTAATCTTACAGTATAATCTTTTGTTGGAATGTTAAATCCATTCTTTTTAGGATTATAATTTATTAATTCCTCTGTCAATATATCATTTCTATTTTTTATCTTGCTCAAATATTTTCCTCCTTCATTTCCCATCTTGCCAATATAGGGCTTGTAATTTAGGTATTAATTTATAGATATATAGTTTGACACATAACAAAAAAGCCAATACTTACTAGCAACAAGCTAATAAATATTGGCCTCCTTCACAACTGGTTTTATAAACCCTTCATTTAGTCTTCCAAATTATTACTTATTATTAAGCCTAGATTCCAGATCCTCATCTACCGTAAAGATGATTATCTTTTCTCCAGTTTTTGTACTAACATCAGAATGAGCACTTACCACATTCACATTAGCAATTTCTTTTACAAGGTTATCAAAATATCCTCTTTCATTTTCAAATAAAGCCGTTCTTACTTCTTTTATAAGCTTCACCCCTTGGGTGTTTTCTGCAAGCTTCTTTTCTGATTGACTCAAAAATCCCTTAAGTCTTACTACTATCATATCTTCATATATTTTTGTTTTTATTTCCTTTGGACCTCGTCCCATAAATTCAATTTCAAACTTGCTTACAGCCTCACTTATTTTCGATTCTAATTGTCCTTTTGTCATATCAAAGCCTCCTTGTCTTACGCATGGAAGTTTTTAAAGTCATTTTATAATAGCATATATAAATAAGCTTGGCAATAAGGAAGATTCTTTAATTAATATATCTTTTAGAAGCCAAAACTTGATTCAGCTCCAATAACTTTATAGATTCATTTTTTACTAACTCAATTAAATCCTTAGCATTAGCATAAACAAGCACCCCAAATGTTTTTACCCCATTATCTTTTGTATAATTTAAGGCTGATTTATAATACTCTAACTTCCTAGGATTGCGATCAAGTACATTTGTAGCTTCCTCTCTATCAATCATATATTGCAGTAGGCTTTTATAATGGAGCTCATAAGCTTTTGCTTCAAGAGACATTTCGCCGCTTTCGTATCCCGTTGGATTAACTAGCCATTCTAAAATATGAAAAGCAGGATACTTTTCTTCAACAATTTCTTCTCTTGCCATATATATCTTATTGCTATTAATAAGGTTAATACCAATTAAATCTTTAGACATCTCACTATTAGGATCTGTTCTAATACCTGCCCAAATAAAATCAATGTTAGGATACTTTTCTTCCAGTTCACGCAATTCATCCATGGTCAAATCCTCTTCAAAGATGAGATTAGCTGAAACGTAGGAAACAGGATTTAATTGTATAATATGATTCATTACTCGTTGTTTGTCCTCATTAACTTGATTTGGATTTCCAATAGGATATTTGACACCCATAAAATTAAATCCAATATCTTGAATAATTTCTGTATAGTTCTTAATCTTTTCACCACGTTTTATTTTAGTAGTAATATAATTTTTCTCATGAGTGAAAAGATTTGTGAGGAAATAACCAATATCATATTCACCGAAACCTTCTCTGTCAACGTATACATCGCTTGTTAGGGAATATCCCGGCATATTTAATTCCGTTAGTGCATATATATCAAAATTAATATCACTGTTAACTTCACCCACAGTAACCTTTGCTGGGTCATAAAAAAAGCTATCTACTAGCGGAGATATTATAAAAAATATCCCTATTAACAAAGTCATCATTATGAATACGGAGGTAAATACCACTTTTCTTAAGCGACTGTTTACACTTTTTTTGATTTTTATAATCTCCTCATTATGCTGTTCACTTTCCTTTGATGTAGTAAAGTTAATTAAATCCATATCCACGATTTCCGATAGATGTTCTTCTATTGCTTCATATTTTTCTATATCTTCTTCTATCATTTGCCTTTCTTCCTCGGATACTAACCCCTTTTTATACCTCTCCAATAATTCTCTATATTTCATTTTTACCCTCCAATTCAGTTTTTAATTTTTTCCTAGCTCTGAAAAGCAATGTCTTAGCAGCCCCCTTTGTCAATCCTGTTGTTTCACTTATTTCTTTAAGGGTAAAGTCGCAATAATAATAAAGTATTAGAATTTCTTTATAGGCCGGACGAAGACTAATAATCAGGTTGTAGAGATGCCTTTTTTCTTCGCTGTTGATTACCTTATCTAAAGGTGTTTCTTCTATGGTTAGTATATCTTCTAATTCATCTGTATTACTGAACTCTTTATCTTTTCTGACATAATCCAAGAATAGATTTTTACAAACTCTAAAAAGCCAATACTTAATGTATTGTACATTATCATCAAGATATAAAATGGCTTTAAAGAAAGTTTCACTAGTCAAATCCTGTGCCAGGTGATGCTCTCTACATAATGAGAATGCATAAAGATAAAGTTCCCTATGGTATTTAATGTATAACTTTTCCAGATGGTTGTTTCTCAAAGAGACACCCCCTTCACTTAATAAACGATATACCAAGATTTAGGTTACACTATTATTATTTTAATTATCAAGAATATAAAATGCAAAAATTCCCTCGAACTTACGTCCAAGGGAATAAAAAACACACATTCTATTAGAAGATAAAATCTCTAAAAGTTCATCTTCGCTGAAAGTTTTAACTTTGTCTTTAAGATTCATTTTGTTCTAATATTTTCATAACATCTTTTACATAATTTTTATCGTAATTTTTGTCTATAAATTTTTGTAGATTCTTTAATTCTATATTTTTCTTTACTCCACTCTTAACAAGCTTCCTATCTAAGTCATATAGGGCTTCTTCTATATCTTCTTTGCTGTCTATGCTTGCATCTAAAACCTCTACCTTTGTACCATCTTTTAACTTTAACTGATAATATAAATTTACATCTCTTCTTTTACTAAAAATACCTGTATTTATCTCTTCTGTATCTGAATATGAATAGAATTTCCCTTTAAAATTTAAAACATTGTGAATTATTATATTTTCCTCTGTTATAACTCTATAAGTTGTGTAGCTGTAAAACAATCCCAACAAGCATAGTATAGAAACTAATATTTTTGTTCCTTTTGAAAGTATTTTTCTATTAACAAAGATAAATATAGCTATAGCCATAATTCCAATGACCACAAACATACTGCTACTTGGAATTATATAAAAAATATATTCCTTATATCCTGATAGAAACTTATTTGTATAAGAAAAACTAATGATAGTTCCTAAGCTTAAAATAATTGCTACTATTAGTCTAAAAGCATATCTAATTAATTTCATTTAAGTCATCCCTCCAATGATAGTATACATTATTTAAAAATTCATGAAAATAATGTTTCTTCATTTTTATGCTTTATTTAAGATATATGCAATAAATTTACAGCTATATTTAATAATATTATAGAAAAAAAATACTATAGGTTTATTTCCTATAGTAATTTTTAATTAAACTAATATTTATTTCTTAATATTTTTAAATGCTTCAGTTTGATTTTTTATACCAACCTCAGTGGCAAATCTTTCTATACTTGATGCCCCGAAGAAACCTTCAACACCATGAGTTTTTGATATTATATATTGAGCATCCTCTGGTTCTGCTATTGGTCCACCATGACATAAAACTATAATATCTGGATTTACTGACTTACCAGCGTCACATATCTCCTGTACTTTTGCAACACAATCATCTAATGTAAGTGCTGTTTTAGCACCAATAGTTCCTTTTGTTGTTAATCCCATATGAGCTACTAATATATCTGCTCCAGCCTTTGCCATTTCAATAGCTTGTTCTTTATCGAATACATATGGTGAAGTTACTAGATCTAATTCATGAGCTTTTCTAATCATTTCTACTTCTAGACCATATCCCATTCCTGTTTCTTCAAGGTTTTGTCTAAAAACTCCATCAATAAGTCCAACGGTTGGGAAGTTCTGTACTCCTGCAAATCCCTGTTCTTTAAGTTGTTTTAGAAATGCTTCCATTACTCTAAATGGATCTGTGCCACAAACCCCTGCTAATACAGGAGTATCTTTAACAACAGGCAGCACTTCATTTCCCATTTCAACTACGATTTGGTTAGCATCACCATAGGATAATAATCCAGCAAGAGATCCTCTTCCTGCCATTCTATATTTTCCAGAGTTGTATATTATAATTAAATCAACTCCACCAGCTTCAGCGCTTTTAGCAGAAATACCTGCCCCAGCACCTGCTCCTAAAATTACTTTTCCTGATTTAATTTCAGCTTTTAATTTATTTAAAACTTCGCTACGTGATTTTGACATTTTAAATTCCTCCTAACTATTTTTCATTTAATAACTGAACTAATTTTTGTGCTGCAGTGGTAGAAAATTCTTCATCATTAATATTTGCATCTACCTCTACAATTTCCACTAATGGATTAGTTATATTTTCTTTTAATGTTTTAAATAACATGGCATCTTCTTCAACTCCATAGAACTGTTGTCCTTCTGAATCTAAAAGGGAAACCCCTTTTAAAGGAAGTAATAGAGCTGTTTTTCTTTGAGCCATATTCAACTTCTCAGCAATGATTAAACCCAATTGTCTATTTTCTTCCACTGTAGTTCTCATTAATGTAACCGTTGGATTGTGTTTATAAAAATTACGCCCTACGTATTTACTTGGAACAGATGATATGGGTCCAAAGTTAACCATGTCTAATGCTCCAACTGAAACAACTTGAGGTATTTTATTAAGTACAGCTGCTTCAAGTCTATCTTCTCCCGCTGCCATATTTCCCCCAAACAATTGATCACACCATTCCGTTGTTGTAATATCTAAAACTCCTTCTATATAACCGTCTCTTATTAAGCTTTCCATAGCTTTCCCCCCGGTTCCTGTGGCATGGAATATTAAAACTTCATATCCTAGCTTTTCTAAGTATTCTCTAGATTGATTTATGCAAGGAGTTGTAACACCAAACATAGTTGCAGCAATTAAAGGTTTTTTATTTAAATCAATTTTATTTTCAAACTTTACCATACCAGCTATAGCAAAGGCAGCATTAGTAAATATTTTTGTTGAAATAGAATTTAATCCTGCTACGTCAACAATTGATGGATACATAAGTATGTCGCTAGTTCCTACATACATTGATACATCTCCAGCTGCAACAGTGGATACCATAATCTTTGGTACACCTACTGGAAGTGCTCTCATTCCAGGAGTAACGATTGAAGTACCACCGCTTCCCCCAAAGGAAAGAATTCCATCAAATTTTCCTTCTGAATAAAGCTTTGGTAATAGCTTTTCCATTCCTCTTGACAAAGTATCCGTAGCTAATGCTCTATCTCTTTTTGCTACAATTTCTTTAATGTCACCACCTACAGCTTTTACCACTTCATCATTAGATACATCTGGTGTAAACTTAGGTTCAAAAACCCCTGTGTGAATCATAAAAGTTTTTAATCCTAAGCCTTCAATTATGTCTTTAACATAGCTAAATTCTTCACCTTTAGAATCAAAAGTTCCTGCGATTGCAATTGTCTTCATAGTTAACCTCCTTAATAAATTAAATTCTTTACTCTAATTCAATGATACAACTAACAAATTAAAATATACATGTTACTTTGTAATATGTTCATGTTGTTTTGTAATATCTGTAAACGTTTTATTCTTTTCTCTATATTCTTTAGGAGATAAACCTGTTTGCTTTTTAAAGGATTTACTAAAATGAGCATAATCACTATATCCTACAATATGGGCAATTTCGCTTATTTGAATATTTTCTTTTTCTAAAATTTCCTTTGCTCTATTTAGCCTAAACTGAGATAAGTATTCTGGGAAAGTACAACCTACTTCATTTTTAAAAAGTGTACTTAAATATGGTCTCGATACATGTAACACCGATGCTAAATCGTTTAAAAGTATTTTATGCATATAGTTATTTGAAATATATTCTTTAACAAAATCAACATAGCTATAATGCTTTTTTATGCCTTCAATCATTTTTATTAACAGCTCATCTTTTTCATGAATTCCGGCAAACTTAAAAGATTTTGTAGTATTTGTTATGGTTGACTCAGAAGGAGTTCTTTCAAAAACTGATCCTCCGATGTACCCTATTGCTTGAGTATTTTTGTACATATAGTCAATATCTATTGGTGTTTTAACAGGTCCTCCATAAATCATTTTAAATACATCTGGTCTAATATCATCACAGACCTTAAATATTTTCGATATGACATTCTTTGCCGATTCTAAAGATATCATTTTCTTAGCCCCTATTTCTCCTCCACCTGTTAATCCTAGATGCACACATATAATATCAGCCCCTGCCTGTAGCATTTCTACAGCTTGTTTTTCATCAAAAATAAAAGCTATGGTAAATAAATTCTTTTCATGGGCAATTCTAATAGCTTCAACCTCTTTATCAAAACTAATTCCTTCATTTTCTAGGGCCTCACGAAACTTTCCTTCCAGCATTCCTACCGTTGGAAAGTTATTAATTCCAGAAAAACCATTGCTTTTTATTAAATCAATATATTCTTCCAAGTTTATTGTGGGGTCAGTTGCATTAATGCCAAAAATAACTGGTACATTTTTTATTATTGGTATAATTTCACGAGAACCAAATTCCATAACCAGTTCATTTGAATTTGAAAAAGGCATCCAGCCGGCAAGAGAACCTATTCCCATTTGTCTAAATTTTCCCGAACTTAAAGCTAATATAATATCTGCTCCACCTTTTTCTGCATACTTGGCAGATAACCCAGACCCAACAGCAACTCCAATTATATGTTTATTAATTAGTATTTGATTTTTCAAATTATTTATTATGTATTCTTTTTTAAACATAGAACTAACCCCTTTGTTTATTGTGTGTTATTTTTTATATTATAACCATTATAAGTGATATCTTCTAATAAATTTTTATTACAATTTGAATAATCCTGCTCTTTTAATTATAAATTATGTTTTATATTTTAATTCAATTTATAATCCATAATAAAATAAACTCTTTCTCTAAAGCTTTTCCTATGTTAAAATTTTTTTGTGAGAATATAGTTAGGTAAATAAAACTAGATACTGTAGAAAGGTGGTGCTATATTTGGACTTAAATATTGATTTTGAAAAGATAGTTAATGATGCATCTCTAGAAGCTACTAAAGACGCTTTAGATGCATCTTCAATAATATTTTCTTTACCAGAAGATATTGCAGATGATGTAGAAACATATAAACTATTAATAGCTTATACAAATTCCTTAGTGCAAAAATCTCTTGAAGAATATCATAAAACCATTATGAAAGAACTTAAGGGTGAATAATTTGTAATAATTTCTCATATGGTAGTTAATAAAATAAATTAGGGCATTAAATTTCTTTAATGCCCTAATAAGTTTCTATTTTATTTATTTAAGTTTTTCCGCCCACTGTTCTTCTTTGAATCCTACTAAAACAAAATCTTCTCCTACAACTATTGGTCTTTTTACAATCATTCCATTAGAAGATAATATGTCTAAAAGTTCCTCTTCACTAGAAGTTTTAACTTTGTCTTTAAGATTCATTTCCTTATATAGTCTTCCGCTAGTGTTAAAAAACTTATTTATAGGCAATCCACTTTTATGTAACCAAGCCTTTAGTTCTTCTTTTGTAGGATTGTTTTCAACTATGTGCCTATTTTCAAAATCTATATTATTTTCTTCAAGCCATTTTCTAGCTTTAATGCAAGTAGTACATTTTGGGTACTGTACAAATAGTATTTTCATAGCAAACACCTCCATTAAATATCTTTCTATTTTATAATACCAGATATTCACACTGAAAGCATTTATATTATTATATTACTATATCCTTTCTTCTATCCACTCCTGTATATCCTCTATAACCTCTTCTTTTTCTTCTTTTTCATTTAATATTTCATGATAACATTCTTCGTATATCTTTAAAGTCTTGTCTTTAGAACTGGAATAATTAAAAAACCATTTTGAACAGTCCAGTGGTACTATCTTATCATCTTCACCATGCATAATAAGACAGGGATAAGTGTAACCTTTCACACCTTCCTTCACCCATGCTGCTCCATTTATGAAGGCTTCTCCTAATAGTTTTATATTAGTTTCCTTTAATACCAATGGATCTTCATCATAAGCTTTAACTACTTCTTCATCCCTACATATAAGGTGGCTTAAGCCATTAGGTGACTTTTCTCTTGGATATTTTTCAAAATGATTATCCTTTTTTAAATCCTCAAATATAGGCAACTCCAAAAGAGCTGCACCTGATAGCATTTGACCATTTAATTTATTTTCATATTTAATTCCATAAGCAGCAGTTATAAGCCCTCCCATGCTATGTCCAAGCATGAAGATAGGGCATTTCTTATTTTCCTCTTTTGCTAAATCTACAATTACATTTGCATCTTCCAAAAAATCCGAAAATTTTTCTAAATATCCTCTTTCTCCTCCTGACCTTCCATGTCCTCTATTATCAAATCTATACACCGTATACTGAAAACTGTTTAATTTATTAGTAAGGTAGTCATATCTTCCTAGGTGTTCGCATAATCCATGAACTATTAAAACTATGGCCCTTGGATTCTCCACCATATCTTTTGCGTAAAATATTTCCGTACCATCAAAAGATCTTATTTTATTTTCTATATGATTATTCATTTATATCACCTCTACTTTACTAGTTCTATAAACATACATAATTTCCTTTTAATGTATATAATAAATTCCTTATTATATTTCCTATCTACTTCAGATCTACACTGGCCTTTCCGCTAATATCATCAATAGATTACCTGGAAAATAAACTTTTTAACTCTTAAAATGTTGCATCTTACATATATATGTATTTTTAATGTTGTCATAAATTTATCAATATCATAATAAGATTGATAACGTATCAAAAAAATATTTATTGGAGGTTTTTTATGAACAAAACAAAAAAATTCAAAGGACTTAGGATGTTTGCTACCACATTAGCAGTTGTGTTTATGTCATCATCCTATGCTTTTGCTGCCCCAAATGAAAATTCAGCAAAAGCTTTTGACCAAAAAGTTATATCTACAATCAGCGCTGACAGGGCTCTAGAACACATTAGGTATTTAAGTGAAGAAATTGGCCCAAGAGTTGCTGGTACAGATGAGGAAATAATGGCTAGAGAATATATTAAAAACGAATTTACTAAATACGGATACCAACCTGAAATACAAGAATTTGATATAAGCAACGTAGTAACAAAATTAGCAATAGATTCTTTAGGCAACAAAGAAATGAAAGCTAATGCTGCAACAGGCTCAGGACATACTACTGAAAATGGACTGACTACTACTGTTGTAGACTGTGCACTTGGAGCAACTTCCTCTGATTTTCCTGAAAGTGTTATGGGAAATATAGCTTTAATTCAAAGAGGAGGAGCATCTTTTAGTGAGAAGGCTATGAATGCTGCTGCTGCTGGAGCGGCTGGAGTTATCATCTATAATAATGTAGATGAAGCATTAAACGCTACACTAGGCGATTATGTTAGCCCTATTCCTGTTTTGACAATTTCAAAAGCAGATGGTGAATTACTTCTTAATGAAATGAAGGATAAAGAAGTAATAGCTACTATAAACGCTAGAGTTACCACAAAATCTTGGAATGTTACTGCTAAAATAGAGCCTAAAAACAAAAACAAAGCTACTGATGGAATCGTATATGTAACTTCTCACCTTGATAGCGTACCTTATGCTCCTGGAGCTAATGATAACGCTTCTGGTACAGGTATGTTACTTGAGTTTGCTAGAGTATTAAAATCATTCCCAATTGACAAAGAAGTTAGATTTGTAGTTTGCGGTGCAGAAGAAATTGGTTTAATAGGCTCAAAATATTATGTTAGTACATTGTCACAAGATGAAATTGCAAGAAGCGTAGCTAACTTTAATATGGACATGATTGCAACTAGTTATGAACCTTGTACTACTCTATATGCTAGTACAGTTGATGGAAAATCTAACCTAGTAACAGATTACGCAATTGAAGCTGCTGCAAGATTAAACAACAATGTAGTACGTGTAAACTATAGTAAATCCTCAGACCACGCTCCTTTTGGTGATGCAGGAATCCCAGCAGCTGGTTTTATATGGGGAGATGATCAAGCAAAATTAGAGCCTTGGTACCATACACCTCAAGATACAATTGCTCAGAATATTAGTGTAGAAAGATTACAACAAGCTGGTGAAATTGTTGGTGCAGCTCTATATAGTGCAATAAGAGTACAAACTCCAAACCTTGTAAATAAACCTACTAATTTTAATGTTATGAACCAAGTTTATGACCTTGGAATAGCTCAGTAAATAAACTTGCTCCCTATGTAAATATTTTTTACATGGGGAGCATATTAATTAATGCCCAAAAACTTTATAAACTAACTCTTTAAATTCACTATACTCCTGATATTTACTCAATTTATTAAGACCATTAACTAATCCAATATAATACCACTTATGCTGAAGTTTATCTTTCTCATTAAATTTTTCCCACACCTTATCTCCTATAGATAAATAATCTTTATAGGTGGATCTTATATTTGAAAGCTTATCCCCAAGAAAAACTATTAATATGTCCTCATCTTCAACTTTACTCAAATACTCTATAGTATGTCTCTTTCTTTCCTTCCAGGATTTTGACTTGTCCTCACTTTGTGCTAAAACTAAATCTGCTATTTTTTCATTGAACATCATTTTTATAGTTTCATAATTCACCTTGGCGTCCTCTATAGTATCATGAAGTATAGCCGCACAAATAAGCTCTTCATCATATTTCATAGAAGATACGATAGTTCCAGCTTCAAGAAGATGAAGAATATAAGGAATATCGCTTCCCTTTCTTTTTTGTTTTTCATGAGCCAAAGTTGCAAAAATTATGGCTTTATTTATCATTTAATCCCCCCTTCTTCATTTTATAATATTCCCCTACTGCACTCTATTTTCCTTTTACTAATATATTAATTTTATTTTCCTGATGATTCAACTAAATAATCTTATAAATTACTTTTATCCTTTATATACTATAAAAATCCATATAACTTATATTATAAGCATATTTATAAAATCATTATTTGTGAAGTGAAAGATATAAAAAAATAAAAATTTTAAGCATATGTATTAAACCTAATCATCGACTTTTACATATGCTTTATGGTTTCAATTTATTTTTACTTATTTTTACTCAAAGGGTTCCATTCCTAGAGTCTTATACATATCCTCATCAATATAGTGAGTAAATTGCAATTTACTATCCTTTTTAAATTTTAATACTTGATCTTTCATACCTTCTCCATAGATTCCATCTAGAGTTCCTGTATAGTATCCTCTGTCCTGCAATGTTCTTTGAACCTCTAATACATCTGCTCCCTTATCTCCAGGTTTTAATTTTCTAAAAATATTCCAATACATATTATAAGGACCACCATAGATTACAACTAAAGTACCCCTATCTACAAGTCTATAAACTTCTTCTACATCATTATTAAACATTCTTATACATCCCTGAGAATCTGGATTGTTGATAGTTAATGGTTTGTTAGTTCCATGTATTCCATAGGTTCCCCAAGGAACATTTAATTCCATCCACCTTGTTCCAAATCCAGCTCCCCAATTGGCAGACTTTGATATTATCTTCCATGTTCCATAAGGAGAAGGTGTTTCAGGCTTTCCTCCTGCTATTGGATACATTTTTACAGGTTCATTATTTTCTTTATCTATTAAATACATTCTAAAGTTACTTATATCCACTAAAATATTGTATCCAGCTTTGCTTTTCTTAATTTGCTTATCCTTAGGATTATGAGCTTTAACTTCCTTACTTGAAAATAATAGCATTAGAAAAAGTAACATCACTATAAAACGCCTATGTAGTTTCAAATTAATGTACACCTCCGCTCCGCTTAGAATAAACTACGCATTTATTAAAATCAAGACCTCTGCACATATTAATAAAGGACTTATACATCTATTAAATAAAGAACTTTACACCTATTAATGAGGAACTATAAACTCATTGCGCAAAAAATATAAACCTAATTTCAATAATTATACTCTTAGGTTTATACTTTACTTTAATTTTTATTCACCATAATAAGCATTATTTATTTGGCTTTAATAAAAACACATGCTTATTATCCTCAAAGTTATTTACAATGGTATCTACACCATAAACCGCTTTAATATTTTCTTTAGTAATGGCTTTTGATGAAGATCCATATACAAAAACAGAGGAATGCTTAAGCATTAGAAATTCATCCGAAAACATAGTGGCAAGATTTAAATCATGTATAGACATAATGCCGATTAACTTTTTTTCTTTAATAATTTCTTTTATTAAGCTTAATGTTTCAAGTTGATTTTTCATATCTAAACTACTGGTAGGCTCATCCAACAATAAAACTTGAGGTTCTTGTGCTATAGCTCGTGCAATAAGAACCCTTTGTCTTTCTCCACCACTTAACTGATTTATAGATTTAAAAGCTAGCTTATTTAAATTTAATCTTTCTAAAATATTAAAAACAATTTCTTTATCCTTTGTACTTACTTTAAATTTTATAAAAGGCAATCTTCCCATCAAAACTGTGTCGATAACACTTATAGGAAACATACTATGTGTACTTTGTGGTACATAACTTAAATGATGGGATAATTCTTTAGGGGATAATTCATCAATATTTCTCTCATCTATGGTTACAATTCCTTCTTGTGGAACATTTATTTTATTTATGCATTTTAATAAAGTGGTTTTTCCCGTACCATTAGGTCCAAGTAAACTTAATAACTCTCCTTTTTTTGCTTCAAAATTGATATTGTTTAAAATTAATTTTTCTTTATATCCAAAGCTTAATCCACTTACCTTTAAACTCATTAAAAATACTCCTTTCTCCTAGTTAAAATTAAATTGATAAATAGTGGAACTCCTAAGAAGGAAATAACTATGCCCACTGGAATAATTACAGGAGAAAGAATTGTTCTACCTATTGTATCAGAAATTAAAAGTAATATGGCACCAAATATAGCTGAATAAGGAATTAAAAATCTATGATCACTGCCCACTGCTAATCTTGCAATATGAGGTCCTACTAGTCCTATAAAACCAATTACTCCTGTAAAACTAATAATAGCAGAGGTTACAAACACAGTAATAATTCCTGTAATAGCTCTAACTTTACTTGGTTTTATTCCAAATCCTTTAGCAACCTCATCCCCACTAGATGACATAGCATTAAATATCCAGGAATAATAATAAAGTATTGGAAAAGAAACTGCTAATACTACACTTACCAGTGCAACTTGCGTCCAAGTAGCTCCATTTACACTTCCAAATGTCCATTGTACAACGGCAGCTAACTGATGCTCCTTTGAAAAAAATTGCATGGTGGCAGAAAGGGCACTGAATAAATAATTTATAGAAATTCCTGTTAATATAAGGGACTCTGGAGTCATACCCACCTTATTAGAAATCCCATAAACTAAAAGAGCACAGAGCAATGAAAATATAAATGCATTTAGGACAACTCCTCCCATGGTTCCTGCATAAAATCCGATTCCTAAAACTATGGATAATGATGCTCCAAATACAGCAGCAGAAGATATTCCAATGGTAAATGGACTTACTAACGGATTTTGAGTAATAGCTTGCATTATTACACCGGATACTGAAAGTCCAGCTCCTGCTAACACAGCTAGAATAACTCTCGGCATACGTAAAAGAATAATAATTTTTTTCTGTAAACTGTTCTGATCATTAAATTTTAAGTTTCTAAATATAGTAGATAAAATTACATCTTTTACCTCTCCTATGCTAATATCTGCTGAACCTATGGTAACTGAAAACAATATACAAAAAACTAAAACTAATAAACTTACAAAAATAAAGAAACATTTTATATAAATTTTTTTATCATACTCATTTTTTATATTTTCCATACTATAATCTTGATTCATTTTTGAATTATTCATTCCATCCTCCATTGAGAGCAGTCATTCTATTCTAAAAATTGGTGAGAAGGAAATTAAATTCTATTTTCCTTCTCACATAATTAAAATATTTATAAAAGCTTGTACTTATTTTGTTTTTGGTGCTGGGTAAAAATGCCCATCTATGTACTTAAATCCTTGAAAATCTTCTAACCATTTTCTAAATATTTCATCTGGGTTAAGATCCTGTAATTTATCTGGATAAATCCATTTTGCTAAGTATACAGAGCCAATAAGCTTTGATGCTCCACCATGACCGAATTGAGTCATTAAATATACATTGTCATTTTTAACCGCAGTTATTTCATCCCAACCTGGACGCTTTTTAATATCTTGAATCGTTTGATTCATTTGTTCTAATGTTGGAGCTGTATATAATCCTGTACCACTAAGAGCTGCCTTAGGAGTCACAGTTTTAACAATTACATCTGGATTTTTAATAATAACTTTTTCTGGATCAATTTCTGCACTACTAGCAGCTTTTTGCTCTCCTGCGAAAATATTTTCTCCTCCAGAAAGTTCAATCATTTTGTAATAGTAGTCTCCTTCAAAGGAAGTACGATAATCTTTTATATCTTCCCAATAAACTTTTCTCTTTTCAACACCTTTTAATTGCTTATTAATATACTCTAATGGTTCTTTAAAGCAAGCTATAAATTTTTCTGCTTTCTCTTTTTTATCAAAAATCTTTCCGATATTTTTTATTTGATTTTCAAAGTCCTCTGTATCATAGCCTGAAATAACAATTACTTTAATGTCAAATTGACTTAGTTTTTCTTCTGCCTCTTTATAGCTTCCATTCTTAGGAAGTATCAACGCTTGAGGTTTTAATTCAATGATTTTTTCATAGTTTAGTTCATTTTGACCTTTACCAATAGTGTTATTAGGGTCAAAATCACTCCAATATTCTCTATCTTGAGCAGTATTTAAATCTACTCCCACAACTTTATCTATAGCTCCACATGCACGTATGAGTTCATTGTTATATCTTGATGCTACAACAACCCTTTCAAGCGGAAATGGAACTTCTACAGTTCTTCCTGCATTATCTGTAATTGTCACTGTTTTTGCTTCACTGCCACTTTTAATTTCTTCTTTTGACTTATCTGTGTTACAACCTGCGAACACAAATAATAACATAGTACAAAACCATACTAGAAATAGTCTTTTGTTTTTTTGGTTCATTACATTGTCCCCCTTATTAAAATAATAATTTTTTATAAGAAAATCACTTTATGCAACTTTCTCAAATAAAAAACCACTTAGTAATATACTAAGTGGTTTCCCATTTCCAACGCACAAAATAAACAGTTAACATTGACACCCTATTAACCGATTCATAAAATATAGGCAGGTATTCTGGCTTACAGGTCATCCTCCTCTCAAGCCTTCCCATGAATATCTTCACAGTGGCATATTTGAGATTCGTAACTGAATACAGCAATGGGTTTGCATCGGATTCTAACCGATTTCCCTATTAATCTTCTGCGTTATTGCAGAAGAACCTATATTTCTATTTTATTCTTTTATAAACTATTTTTTCATTATTCTACATTATTATACTTTTTAATATAATTTTAGTCAATCCTTTTCTGATAAAATATTCCTTTCCTACTTTTTTAATCTGATTTTACTTACATGCTATTCTTTCTTTTCTATTGATTTCTCTTATGTATAATATGAATGTATAATATGAAATTATTTTGTTTCTCCATCTATGTAGTAAGAAATTTTTCTGATAAAGCATACATACAGTCTATGTATTCAATGCCTTTCCCTATTTCACCATATAGTTTTACACAATCCTCCTTTTTCCTAAAACTAAAAACTTTTTTATTTTTGCTTAGAGCATAGAAAATTAATTGTAAATTATTTTTGTTAATATCACCTATTGGACAAGCTGAATCTATTACATAAGACACATCATCTATCATATTTTTTGCTTTTTTAATATTTTCATCTTTTATGCCTTCAAAAGCATTTTCTTTTAATATAGGTAATCCTATAGTTCTAGCTACTTCATAATCTATATCATTTTCATGTAAAACACCTGTATAAAAGCCTATATTATATTTTGTAAGCACCCTGTATATAGGAGCTCCATAGCCACTGCCGCCTATGACAAAAGCCTTAGGTCTATTGTTGTTTGATAGTTCTATAGCTCCAAGTAAATTATTAAAATTCGCTTCTCTTATTTCATATAGTTCTTCTATAGTTTTTTCATCCACCACATCTTCTGGCCTGCCGTAAGCAATTATTCTTCCCTGATTTACAAGAGCTACCTTATCACAACTTTTTAATGCCATATCTATCTCATGAAGAGATATTATTACTGTAATCCCTCTTTCTTTTGTAAGCTTTCTTAGTATTTCAATAAGCTCTAATCTATGTTTTATATCTAAATGTGTCGTAGGTTCATCTAAAACAATAACATCTGGCTCCTGTACAAGAGCCCTTGCCACTAAAATCTTTTGTTTTTGCCCATCACTTAATTCATCAAAATAAGATTTTGCTATATCTTCAGCACTTACAGTTTTTAAGGCTTCAGAAATCTTTTCTACATCCTTTTTACCTAGGTATCCAAAAAAACCTGTATAAGGATATCTCCCCATAGCTACCACATCAAAGGCCGTCATTAGCCCTCCATTAAACTTATTTGTTAAAACTACAGACATTTTCTTTGAAAGTTCTTTATTGGCTATATCTTTAATATTCTCTCCTTCTATATAAACCGTTCCTTTTATAGGATTTAAAAGTTTTGATATAGTTCTTAAAATAGTAGTTTTGCCTGCACCATTAGGTCCTAGAAGACATAGATTTTCTCCCTTTATGAGTTTTATATTTATATTCTTAACAACAACCTTATTTTCATAACCTACATAAAGATCTTCAGTATTTAAAGTTATCATAGAGATGCCCTCCTTTTGAGTATAAGATATATTACAATAGGAGCTCCAATAAAAGATGTTATGGAGCTAATGGGTAATTCTATAGGGGCAAAAATTGTTCTACTAATTAAATCACAAAATGATGTAACTATAGCACCCATAATAACCGTACCTGGAATTAGTATTCTATTATCTGAAGTTCTAAATATCAATCTTGAAATATGAGGAACAGCAAGACCAATAAAAGCTATAGGTCCTGTAAATGCAGTTACAACAGCAGTTAATATGCTAGCAATTAATATAATTATTAGCCTAAATTTCTTTATATCAACTCCCATGCTTTTAGCATATTCTTCCCCCATTAAAAATGCATTAAGAGGTTTCACCACAAAAAAAGATCCAATAATCATAGGTATTCCCACACTCATAAGCACCTTTATGTTATTCCATGTAAAACCTGAGAAACTTCCTTTTGTCCACATGACAAAACCATACAGGCGTTCATGATCTGCAAAAGCTACCAGCATATTTGTCACTGCACTGCAAATATATCCAACCATTATGCCAATGACTAGAAGAGTTACTATATCCCTTACTTTCATAGCAAAAGCTACTACTAACATCATTACCAATAATGCGCCTAAAAAAGCTCCTAAAACCAATATATAAGGAGAATGGCTTTCAAAACCTAAAGTGATTCCTCCAATCATTATTAAAGCCACAAACAAAGTAGCCCCTGAGGAGATTCCTAATACATAGGGTTCTACTATGGGATTTTTAAAAAATATTTGAAGTAATAAACCTGAAAGCGCTAAAGCAGCTCCACCTATCAAGGTTGCTAGTGCCCTTGGAAGTCTTATATCCATAACAATATCCCTATTGGTCGGATCAAAAGCTCCCTTATTAAAAATAATATGTACAACTTCTTTTAAATCTATTTTTACAGAGCCAAATCCAATGCAAAATGCAAATACAAAAAACATAAATATTAAAAGAGAAATTAAAAGAACTACATATTTAAACTTTCTTTTCTCCATAGTCTCCATTTTCTTTCCTCCATTTTAAAGGAGGGTAAGTTTTTTACCCTCCTATTTTTGCACTTATTTATTTTCAACCTTAAAATAATGTCTTACTTCATGTCCCTTAAACTCTTCTGGATAAAAAATTGCTGCTAAGTCTTCTATGATTTCATCCAGTTTGTCCACCGATTGAGACCACCATGGTTGAGATGACCACAATTCTCCATTTTTAATTGATTTCATATTTTCTATTATAGGTGCTTGACTAACAAATTCACTTATAGTTTTAGGCCTTGTTTTTCCCATACCTTCAAAAACATATATGTCTGCTTTAGTACTCCTTGCATAAAACTCCTCATTAGTTATTGAAGCAGCTCCTGTTTTATCACTTTGAAAATCCTTAAAAGTATAGTCTCCACCAGCTATTTCATACATCTTTGATTGGTATGAACCTCCAACTCTTACTGAAAACTTTCCATCGTAAATAACTCCAGCTGTTGCCACAGGCTTATTCTTTCCTTTAACTTTTTCACTTACTTTATTAATAGTTTCTTCAGCCTTTTGTAAATGCTTATCAGCTTCAGCTTCCTTATTATAGAATAGAGACATGAACTCTATCCATTCCATTCTTCCTAATGGGTGACTTTCTGCTGCTGACGCTTCAACTACATAAGGTATCTCTAACTCATCAAACTTAGCTCCTAATTTTGCTACATCTGATGCTATAATAAATGCTACTTCCGGTTTTTTAGATTTGATTAATTCATAATCTAGGGCAGTATTTCTTCCTACATATGTGATTGCTCCACTTTTCATTCTATCATTTACTTCATCAATATGTCCCTTGTCTATATCATATGTTGTAACAGCTCCTATCGTATCAAACACATTTAATGGTCTTATTAAAGAAGTCTGCATGCTTGAACATAATAAAACATTATCTATTGGTGTGTTTATAACTTGTATATCATCATATCCTTCTGGCTTTTTTTCTCCCTTTGGTACTAATAATAGCTTCCTATCAGCACCATCTATTACTAACTTAACATTGTTATCTAAATATTCCACATTAAATTTAGTTGCATATTTAATTTTGCTATCTTTATTTTCTAGTGTACTTTCTTCCTTGATTTCTTTGGAGTCAGGGCTTGGGTCAGTATTTGTTTTTGTAGAGCACCCAACAAATGCAACCATAGTCATCCCCAAAATAAGAGCAGTTAAAATTTTTTTCATTTTTGAAAGATTCATTATAAATTCCTCCTAAGTAATATATTAATAACATATAATAAAAAACCACTTAGTAAATTACTAAGCGGTTTCCCATTTCAACACACAAAATAAACAGTTAACATTGACACCCTATTAACCGATTCATAAAATATAGGCAGGTATTCTGGCTTACAGATTATCCTCCTCTCAAGCCTTCCCATGAACATCTTCACAGTGGCATATTTGAGATTCGTACTGAATACAGCAATGGGTTTGCACCGGATTCTAACCGGTTTCCCTATTAATCTTCTACATTATTGAAGAAGAACCTATATTTCTATTTTATTCTTTTTTAATACATTTTTTCATCATTCTACATTATTATACTTTTCAATATACTTTTAGTCAATGTTTTTATAATTAAATCTTTCTTATTATAATATAGTTACATTCTTTTAATTATACTTCAAGAATAATATATTCCATATTCTCTAATGGATTTATGTAAACTTTATTCACCGTTACCTTTACACCTATGATTTCTGTGATTAACTTTACTAGCTCATCATTTATCTCGTTGTAGAGTAATTTTCTACAATACTTGATTAACATTAAATTACCTTTGTTCTTAAGCAAAGTTTTTTCCATAGGTGTTAATATATCATGAGTTCTAATTTCTATCACACCACCTGATAAAGATACTTGAGTATCCTTTGGACCTTTTCCTGTAAACTTTTTCAAGAAGGATGATGTTTTTATCTTTATTTCTTCTTCAATATCTTTGGTCTCCTCCTTGGTTAATTGTGAGATTTCATAGAATTTACCATTATTCTTTTTTCTATTAACTATCTTTAATACTACTTTATATAAGGACTCTAACATTTCTTCTTTTTCTATTGGCTTTACTAAATATTTATCAATACCTATATCTACACTTTTTAATATATATTCTATGTCCTCTACTTCAGTATTTATGATAATACCGCACTCTTGATCTATTTCCCGTATTTTTTTTATCATTTCCAATCCATTCATATTAGGCATTCTTAAATCTGATATAACTATTTGTGGTCTATGTTTTATAAATAATTGAAGTCCTTCTTCCCCATCCTCTGCTATAAATAATTTTCCAACAAACTCTTTTAAAATTTTTCTATTTATAATTCTTGTTATTTCTTCATCTTCTACATATAAAAGTTTAATATTATTCATTATCTTACTAACTTTGTCCACTTTCTTATAAACACCTCAGCTCAAATGTATTTTATCCGATAGCTACGGTCCTGAATAAGTTCTCTAGGCTTCAATCCATGTTTTACTATTCCTTTTAAGTAAACTTTATCTAAATCTAAGAATCCCTTGGTGAACGGACTATTTTATATACTTCTCATTATTCAAGCTAATTTTACCAAATTTATTAATAATATTCAAATATTTATTAATAAATAAAAAAAGGGCCAATCTCTTACTAAAAATTAATTTTTAGAGAAAGATCGTCCCTTTTAAAGCACCTTTTTTATTTATTTTTTATTCATTAGTTATTCTGTAATTATTCTGTTTTAAATGCTTTAATAATATTAGATAATTCTTTTGCCTTTATTTCATTTTCTTTAGTATCTTCTAATATAATATTATGTTTTTTGCTAACATTGCTTACATTTTGTACTATCTCTTCAGTTGAGCCTGCTACTTGAGTAACTGAAGTCGCTACTTCTTCCATACCTTTAGCCATCTGTTCCACAGAAACTAATATACTCTCTGAAGTCTTAGTAAAACCTTCAGTAATATTTCTAATAGCAATACCATCTTCCTTGTATTCAATACTTACATTTATAAGCTTTCTATAATCTTTTAATACATTTTCTCCTAATAATTTCAATACAGACTCTGAAGAACTTGAAAGTTCTTTTACAACACTTAAAACTGTTCTTACATCATTTTGTATCTTTTCAACAGCATGGGATGATTGCTCTGCTAATTTTCTAACTTCTTCTGCTACCACTGCAAATCCTTTTCCTTGCTCTCCTGCTCTTGCCGCTTCAATAGCTGCATTAAGTGCCAGTAGATTGGTCTTCTCAGCAATTTCAAAAATACTATTTGCCATTTCAGATATGTTATTAACAATTTTCGCATCTTCTATTGATTTCTCTAATTTTTCTTTGGAATCTTCGTACATATTTTCTGCTCTATTCATTGATTCATACATATCTTTATTAACTTTTTCTGATTTTTCCTCTATATTCAAAGCTAATTCTAGTCCTTCTTTGGCTGAGTCTACATTGAATTTTACATCTTCTTTTACGGATTCAGTCATAGATGTAAATTCTTCTACTCCTGCTGAAGATTCTTGCATGCTTGCTGAAATTTCTTCTGTATAGGCAGTTATCTGGTGAATTTCTTCATTTACTTCCTCAAACATTTGTTTTGTATGGCTACTGCTATTTAATATATGGTCAGTACTAGTTTTTACTTTTTGTATAGTTTTACTTAATGTATCAGTAGCATCATTTAAGGCTTTAGCTGTTTGTCCAAATTCATTGTTGCTATCTACTGTACTTTTATAACTTAAATTACACATAGCTAATTCTTCTACATGCCCTTTCATTTTAGAAAGAGGAGTCTTAATACCATTAGAAATTAGTTTTGCCACGGCTATTCCTATAATAATAAAAATAATAGTAGCAAGTATTGTAATATTTCTTAATCTATAAATGTCTTGAAACAACGTTGTCTTAGTAACCGCTAATCCCATAAACCATTCTGTATTTGGTACAGGGGTATATGCCATAAATTTCTCTAAGCCATTATAAGTATATGTACCAAATCCACTTTCCCCATTAATCATCTTTTTTTGTAATTCAGCAAGTTGTTGTAAATCTGGTTTATCAATTGAATTTTTTATATCATTTTCTCTGTTTATAACCATATTAATATCATCGTCTGCAATATAGTAACCATCTTTATTAAGAACAAATGGGAAATCCTCATCTCCAGATTGAATATCAGAAATTATGCTGTTTATATCTTTTAAATCTATAGCTCCTATTAATCCTCCTTTTGCTTTTCCACTGTCATCTTTAATAGGAACACATATATCCATAACAACTACACCATTAATCTCATAAAAATTATCATCTATAATAAAGGTTTCGCCTGATGATATTTTCTCTAAATAACTATCTGATATATGTTCTATAGAGTCATCATCCATATTAAATACTTCACCTTTTAAATTTACAATTTTAAATCTTTCAAATTCCCAATGTTTTGTTTCACTTTCCTCTCCTAACTCTTCTCTCTGCTTAGCTACATCCATGGACTCGATTTCTTTCCAGTTTGCAATTATATTTAATCTTTTTATTTTCTCATTTATTTTTTCAGAAAAATATTTTGACCCCTGATCAGTTCTGTTTTTTAATGATTTCTCTATAACATTATTCAATGCATTTGATGCATTTCTATATGATGTGAAACCTAAAAAACTGCATATTAATACAACTATTATAAGTATTTCTGCCATTATTAAAGCACTAAATGAACTATTGTTTTTACTTATGTTTCTTTTTATTTTTATTTTCATTGTACACCTCTATGTCGTAATTCTTCTTCATATTTTTTATGATATATTGCTAAATAAATTTATATTTATATTTTCCTTGACAAATTTTATAAATATTTCAAACAGTTTAGGATCATACATATTTTTTTCACATATCATAATCTCCAATGATTCTTCTATTGTATAGGCTTCTCTGTAAGGCCTATTTGTGGTTAATGCATCAAAAACATCTGCTATTCGAATTATACGAGAAGCAATAGGGATTTCATCTTTGTACAATCCATAATATCCGCTTCCATCATAGTTCTCATGATGGTACTTAACACTATCGTAAAAGTCTTTAGAATATTTATTTTCTATTAATATCTCTGCTCCATATTCAGCATGCATTTTAATAGTTTCAAATTCAAAATTTGTTAACTTTCCTTTTTTATTAAGGATATTCTTTGGTATTCTTGATTTTCCAATATCATGGCTTAATGAAAGTAAAATTAAAGTATTAATTTCCTTAGAGGAATAACCCATATACTGTCCTATTCTTTTCGCATAAACTGCCACCCTCTTGCTATGCAAAAAAGTTTCTAAACTTATATTTTCATGTTTATCTACCTTAAAATCAGTATTTATTAAATAACTCATTTCCACCGCATATACCCCCATTTAACATTATTAAATAAATAAGTCAAAATTTATCAATATGCATAAACAAAAAACCAGCGTAATTAGTCTTTAGTATAAATAAAAACTAACTACGCTGGCTTATATCTAGCAGAATAATTACATATTCTCTATTAATCATACCAGTAATTTATATTTTAAAATCATGTAAATATACGAACATACCAATATACCTATAGCTAAATAAATACTTATTTTCTATTAGTCTTATTAGTAACATAAAATTTACTATCTAAGGAAAATGTTACACCATAATAGTTTATAAGTCAATTTTTTTAAAAATCTATTATATGTAAGACTTAGATTTATTACAGTATTTCATGAGTTTTTCTTTAAATTTCTTTATATTGCTACTTATTTCACCAATTAATTTATATACTGAATCCATCTCCCCTAGCATAGCCTTTTCTTTAATATCATTTAAAAGAGTACTAATTTCTGTTAATCCAAAGTTTGAAATAGCACCCTTTAATTTATGTGTTATTTCTGATAATTCTTTTATTTTCCCTTTTTTAGCAAAGCAAATTATTTCATCCATTTGCTCTTTAGAAAATAAATCTATCATTTTATTTCCTAATTCAAATATTAATTCTTTATTTCCATCTAAGACTTTGTCCAATCTTTTCAATCCATCAAAACACTTATCATCTAAATTTAATTCATCTTTATTACACTCTTCTTCATTAAGATTCAAATATTTATTTACCATAGAGTATAATTTTTCTTTATCTATTGGTTTTGATAAATAATCATCCATACCTAATTTTATAAGTCTTTCTTTATCTTCTGATAAGGCATATGCTGTCAATGCGATTATAGGGATTTTTTCAAATTTTTTTATGCCTTTAATTATATTCATCGCTTCTATCCCACCCATTTCAGGCATAGAGATATCCATCAATATTAAATTATAACTATCCCTTTCCAATGCTTCTATTACTTCTATCCCATTATTTACAACTTTGCCCTTCCATCCAAGTATTTTTATCAATTCACTGATCACCATTTGATTGACTAAATTATCTTCCCCTACTAATATTTTTACTTCTTTTTTTTCATTGAACTTTTTAAATTCCTTTTCAACTTTATGTACATTTTCCTTAAATTTAATATTATTTTCAGAGGTATCATTAAATTTTTTATAGTAGGATTCTAACTTATCGGATTCAATTTTACAATTCTCTAATATATCATTCATGTTATCTAATAAAGAATTAGTCGAATCTTTAACGGCCATCATATATTCTTTTTGTTTAAAACTCAATTCATCTTTTAATATAATATCTATTAGTCCAATAATTCCATTTATAGGAGTTCTTATTTCATGACTTACATTTCTAAGGAAATTACACTTTTCCTCATATTCTAGAGAGTTATCTAACTTCTTTTTTAAAGAATGTTTCATAACAATAATTCTATCGGTTATATTTAAAATACATACACCTACTTCTGTAGTGTGTCCATTTTCATCTTTGATAGGTATCATTTCTATTCTGTAATATTCTATTCGATTTTTTTTTATTAACACTTCTTCGTTAGCACTAACCCTGATACCCTTAAAAGCAATGAGTAACTTTTTCTTAATTCTTGATATAAAATTTTTATTCATAGAATCATTTCCTACTTTATCAATCATATCTAATATACTCATTCCTACTTCACTATCTACGCCTATTAACTTTTTCATAAGCATTTTGTGCTTATTATTTATTAAAGTATATCTATAATATTTATCTAAAACAAAAATAGATACGCTATCAAGATTTTCAAACATAGTTTTTAAATTGCAGTTTACTTCTGAGTGTTTTTCTGTATTCATATTTAATTCCATATTTCCTTCCTAATTATAAAACAACATTTTTCATTTTTACCAATATGTCACATTAAATTTTCGACTATTTATTACAAAACCTTAATAAAAAAGCAGTAGGTTCCCCTACTGCTTTATCTTTATTACCTTTTAGGCTATTGTAAAACTATTATTTCCATACAGTTTCCTATAGCAGGCATACTTCTTGTAACTGCACCACCATAATAAGCTACTATCTCAGTGCCTTCTTTTAAATCTTTATAGGATAATTGTTTTTTATTTTTTACATCTATAATTTTTGTATTTTCATTTATGTTAAGCTTTATTACATCATATCCAAATTCTGTAGCTTTTTTACCTTCTAAAAGGATAGTTCCTCCTGCTTTACTATCAGTTAAGCTAGTTATTTTTCCCTGAGTAGCTAGTAAATCTTTTTCTACTTTATCTAAAACAACTATTTTTTCAGGTATATATACAGTAGTAACAAATCCTTTAAAATCTATAATTCCATCTTTTTTATCAAAATATATTCTTATTTTATTCCATTCTTTTAAATCTTCGATGGATACTTTTTTTCCTTCTCCATTTACTATTTCAGTTTTTTCTGTAATAAAAGTAAATGCAGATCCATCCTTTGATTTTATATATGCATTCTTTCCATTCTTTTTATTATTTAATTCAACTATACTACCTATATTTTGTTCTACAGCTCCTATGTTCTCGCTTTCCTGGGAAACTATAATTTTTCTACCATAGGACATAGGTGGAATGCTTAAAGTAACCGCTGGTCCATAATAAGCTCTAATTTTCATGCCCTTTTTTAAATCATTTTTAGTTAATTTCTTTCCATCAAATTCATTTATTATTTCACTTTTATCATCAATAGAGATATTAATATCTTCCATGGAAAGCATTATACCATTTTTAGTATCTCTTATATTTAATATTTCTCCCTCCACATTTTGAGTAGCGATTTTCACATCTTTACTACTTGTATTGTTACTAATCACCACTGCTACATTATCATGTTTCACATCAGCTGCTGAAACTCCACCTATAGGTAATGCTAAAGCAACACAAGTTAATAGCAAAATTACTTTCTTTTTAATCATTAATTTTCCTCCTTTGGATTATTATACTTATTATCTTATATTTATACTACGATAACCAAAGGAAAAAAGGTCATATATATGCTAAATTTAAAAGCTCATATGAAAAACCAACAATTACTTACGGGTACATCCATGGGCTTTTATTTTCTTTTCTTTTAAAAAATATGCTGTAACCACCATTAGTGATGGCACTACAAGTGCTACTGAAATTATACCTATAATAAATAATATATCTTCTAATATCGTTCCAGGCATTTTATAGCCCAGAAAATATTCAATTAAAGCTATAATAATAAGTAATCCTACTGAAGTAAATAATGTTTTCTTATATATTTCTTTTGAACTTGAATATTTACTTAAATAATTTTCTTCATCAGTATATATTGGAATAGTATTTGGCGGAGCTGAGAAAAAATGAATGTCATTAAGAGAACACATATGCTCCCACCCACTACTCTTAAAAAATTCAAAATACTCATCTTTATCTTTATCTTTATCTTTATCTTTATCATCATCTAATTGTTTGGAATCCATTGAATATATCAATTCTTTTGGTTCAGCTTTAACTAACTTATACTTAAAAATTGTCATTTTTTCAAGAATCCACCCCTCTTTAGCCATTTTGCTCAATTTCTTCATCATCCTATCTTCTTCAAAAGCTAATCCCATGTTTATTAAATATTTATACTTCTCCATGGTCACTTTCCTCCTCTAAATACTTTAATGCTTCTTTCCCGTGCTCTACCATAGTTATTCTTCTTTTAATATCCTTTTTTAATATTTCCTTGCCCTTCAAAGTTAAGCTATATGTCTTACGTCTTTCTTCATCGCTATCCATCAATTGGATTAAATCTGCATTTTGCAGCTTTTTTATGATTGTATAAAGACTTGCTGGGCCTATTATCATTTCTCCCTGTGAAAGTTCTTGAACTTCCTGCATTACCCCATATCCGTGCATTGGTTTAACTAATGTAAGCAAAATATAATAGGTTGAATCCGTCAATATATCTTCATCTAGTGCTTTTCCACGAGCCACTTCTTCCCCTCCTATATCATTTAACAGTATATCATTTAATGATATATTACTAAATGATATATATTGTCAATATATTTTAAATAAAAAATGCGTTAGTTTTAGAATTCAATTCTATTTACTAACGCATTAATGGTAAAGTTTTTATTTAATTATTTAAATAACCAAAGACAGAAGCAACTAAACTCGATATCCCATCTTTAATTACATTTTCATCAAACAAAGTTTTATGGTGATGTAGTGAAAATTCATAGCCATCTTTTTTAGAACCAGCTCCAATATTTAAGTATAGCGTAGGAACAACTTCACCGTAGAATGCAAAGTCTTCTGAACTCATAAATTTAAAATTAAAGTCTTTAACTTTTTCTTCTCCAATTTCTTCTTTAATATAAGGCAATAATTGTTCAGTAAGTTGTTCATCATTAACAACTGGTGGTAAAAAGACACCTGATTTAAAATCAACTTCAACTCGTAAACCTTGTGCAATTGAAGTAGCAATCTCTTCAACTCTTCTTAATGCAAATTCCCCTGTTTCACGATGAAAAAATCTAATTGTTCCGGCTAGACTTCCACTATGAGGAATAACATTGTTGGCTTTGCCAAATGAAAATTCGCCAATAGTTAAGACCAATGGTTCTTGAGCATCAATCTCCCGTGTTTTAATTGATGAAATTCCTTGATAAATTTGAACAGCAGCATAAATTGGATCAATAGTATTTTCAGGTGATGAACCATGTCCACCTTTACCAGTTAATTTAATATCAAATGAGGTACTACCAGCCATAATTGCTCCACTTTCACCAAGAATTGTTCCAGTATCCAGGAATTGACCTGGCACAACATGAATTCCAAGAACAGCATCAACACGTGGATTTTCTAAAACCTTAGATTTAATCATTAATCTTGCACCCTTTAAGCCCTCTTCATCAGGTTGAAAAAGCAATTTTACATAGCCATTTAACTGATCTTCATTTTGTTTTAATATTATAGCAGCCCCCAATAACATTGTTGCATGAATATCATGACCACAAGAATGCATAACGTTTTCATTTTGCGATTTAAAAGACAAATTAGTTTCTTCTGCCATTGGCAATGCATCCATATCAGCTCTGAGCATGATTGTTTTTCCTGTATTTTTACCAACATGAGCTAGAATACCGCAATTCTCAATTATTTCATATTCAATATTATATAAATCTAATTCTTTAGTAATTGTTTTAATAGTATTAGGCAATTCAAGTCCTAATTCAGGATTTTGATGAATCCTACGTCTGATAGCAACTAGCTCATCAAATATAGCCTCTACTTGCTTGTAAAATATTTTCATTGATAACCCTCGTTTCTATAAGAAGTTTTTCATAATTCCTGCCATAATTACCGAACCAATTGTAATGGTTGTAAATCCAGCGACTAACATAATTGGAGCAATCTTTTCTAATAAATATTCATATTCTTCCTCATCATCTGTTACTGCTTTAATGGATTCAATAGTTAATAAGTAGTTAACAGGGAATCCTAATAAACAGTTTAATCCTATAGCAAATGATAATTCCCAGTCAATTTTAAGTAATTTACCGACAATAATTGATATAAGAGCAATCCCAATCATTGCAATAAAGATTAAACCAAAGACTGGTACAATTGTTTGAACTACTTCATTTTTATCTGCAGTTGCTAAAGTTCCCATAATGCCCACAAATGAAGCAATTAGGAATAGACCAGATGTCTTAGCTTGATCCAAACCGTTTTTTGGTAAAATGCCAATCTCGACGCCCACAACACCATAGAATAATGCAAAAATCGTTGGTGAAATATCGTATGGATTTAAAACAACTTTTGTTAGACTACTAGACAAAACAGCTAAAACTGAAACAAAAGCTATCTTTGCAAGAATTGCAGATACCGTATTATAACGCTCTGGTAATGCCGGAAAAAGTTTTTTCTTAGTTTGTTCTTCTATTTTTTTAACTTGACTATTTTCAGCTTTATTACGTTTTACTAGTTCTTTTCTTGCAACACGTTTTAATAGAGTAGGAACAACTAAAAAGGCAGGAAAGTTCTGTAGAGTAAGAATTAAAATTGCAACCATTGCCATATAGTCTAAGCCTTTTTGTAAAGCAGCAGCTTGCATTTCAAAAGCGGCAACAAGACCACCACCAACTACAGGAGTAGCAATTACAGCCATGTCCCAGCCAAAAATTGGAGCGCCAATTAGTAGCACCGATAAGGCAACTCCAACAAGGCCTCCTAACCCGATGACAACGGTTTTCCATTGTACTTTTAAGTCATTAATACTGAGGCTTGACCCCATATTAACAACAATCATTACAATAACCACACTAATAAAAGCATCGGAAAAACCAGCTAATTTAACAATTTCTTGTGGAATAATGTTTGTCCATACTCCTATCAATAATAAAACTGCAAAAACAAAGAGACTTGGGATATAAGCTTTTGATAATGTTGATATAACATCACCGATGGCTAAAAAGATAATTAGGATTGCAAAGTATATTACTGGGTGTAAACTAGCTCCTAATAAAGAATTTAAAACTACTTCATTCATAATATAGCCCCCTTTTTTATTTGTTAACATAGTATCATACCTAATAGACTATGTCAATATATTCAGAATAAATCGTCTATAGTGTAAATTTTGAATTTTTCACCTCCTAAACTTGATAATTCATCAGAAACTCACTACACAAAAGAGGTATAATTAAGTATAAAAATAAGCAATTCAAGCATCTGCTTATGTAGATGCTTGAATATACATTAGTAAATAAGATATAATAGAATTTATAACAACGAAGAATCTTTCTGTTCTTTTTTTGTTTAACCATTCAATTATATGAAAAAATTCAACTAAAAAACGAACGTTATATTTGATAATAAAAGATATACCTGGAGGTTATAGAATGAAACATCGTGGAAAAAGAGCTCAACAAGGAATTGAGACAAGAGATAAAATAATTGAAACTGCTATTAAACAATTTAATGAATATGGCTACGACGTTGTAACAGTAAAAGAAATTTGCGATTCCTTAGGCCTTACAATTGGTGCTTTTTATCATCATTTTAAAAGTAAAGATGATATTATCTTAGAAATATTAAAAAAACACGATGAGTTTTTCATTAACCATTCTCATGAATATTTAGTAGAGAATAGTGTTTTGGAAAATATTATTATTTACTTAACATTATTACCAATGAGAATCATGGAAGATAACGGAATTGATTTAACTGTAAAAATGTATTGTGTACTATTAACACAAGAATCTGATTTTCCATTATCATCACAAAGAGGAATTGCTCAAGAATTAACTAAATTAATTAAGTTAGGACAAGACAATAATGAGATAACAACTAGTGAAGAAGCTGTTGTTATTCAAGAAGAACTTTTACTGTTAACAAGAGGAATTATTTTTAATTGGGCTGAGGCAAAAGGTAGCTATGATTTAACTAATAAAGTTAAGGAAATGTGTTGTAAATATTTGCATTATTACATGGTAGATAAAAATATCAAACTGAAATAATAAAGACTCTCACTTTTGTGGAGCCTTTATTATTTCCTAGGGAATCTTTTGAATATATGCTATAATTTTTCTATAGATTATACAAAGTTATTACTAAATTATAACCTATAAATAATAAAATTTTGCTCTATAAAAAATTTAATTTATACAGTATTTATTAAGGAATCAAGTTACAGGGCTTTTAGCAATTCAGTGATTTAGTAATTAGGAGGATGCAAAATGAGGCTAGTATTAGAGGATATAGTAAAGAATTTTGATAGTAAGAAAGTATTAAGAAAATCATCTTTTACTTTTGAAAAAGGAAAAATTTATGGTTTACTAGGACGCAATGGAGCAGGTAAAACCACCCTTTTCAATTGTATAAATGGAGATATTGATTATGATAACGGAAAAATTATTTTGGAGGAAGATGGACAAGAAAATAAAATTATAGGTACTTCTAAAGTAGGATATGTTTTTTCTTCACCAGTACTCCCAGAATTTTTAACTGGCTATGAGTTTTTAAAATTTTATATAGACATTAACAAAGATAAAATTAAAGATTTACGTACTATTGATGAATACTTAGATATTATAAAAATCAATAAAGATGACAGGCATAGATTGATAAAAGGGTATTCCCATGGTATGAAAAATAAAATGCAGATGGTTTGTTTTTTAATAACAAGGCCACCAGTAATTTTACTAGATGAACCTTTAACTTCTTTTGATGTGGTAGTAGCCCTTGAAATTAAAACTCTATTAAAGGAAATTAAAAGCGAGCATATCATTATTTTTTCTACACATATTCTTCAGCTGGCTACAGATTTATGTGATGAAATTGTGGTATTAAACAATGGCGTTTTAGATAAAATAGACAATGAAATTTTAAAAAGTCCTGAATTTGAAGGAAAAATTATAGATATTCTAAGGGAGGAAAATGATCATGAAAGCCTTGCTTAGAACTTTTATAAATAGTTTCAAGGTTTCTTTTGCAGAAAATGCTAATATATTTATATACTTTCTAAAGAGAATACCCGTAATAGGAAAAAGAATACCTGAAAAACTATACAAACAAACCCGTGCAAAAATAGTCTTTGGAATTATTAAAGAAATTTTAGGTATAGTATCAAACTTTTTTCGCAAATCTTTTTATTTAGGTGTCATGATTCTTTTGCCTTCATATTTATTAATTAATAAGGATATGTCACTTATTTTACCTGAGTTTTTACATATATTTTTCTTTTTAAGCTTTATTTTAGGATCTATTATGAATGTTATAGTTTTTGATGCTAATAATAGATCATCTTATAATATGATAACTTTAATGAGGGTTGATGCTAAAGAATATTATCTTGGACAAATTATATATAGAAATGTAGAAAAATTTATATATTTTATGGTACCAATGATTATTATAGGATCAATAATAGGTCTATCCCCTTTAAAAGCTGTAATACTTATAACTGAATTAACCGCATTTAGATTTATAGGTGAATGGCTGCATCTTTTCATATATGAATGTACAGGAAAAGTTATCGTGAATAAAAATTCATTTGTATTTACCTCAATTATTATTTTCCTCATTCTTGCTTATGCCCTTCCATTCGCTGGATTTACCATTGATTTTTATCCTATACTATTTAATAATTCTGTAGTTTTAGTTTTAATGATTTTAGGAATATTATCTTTTATCCACATATGGAAGTACAAGCAGTATACTAATATCGCTAAAAAGTTACTTGCTAGAGATAATATATTTGATATAGAAAATTTCAAATCCGAACTAAGCTTTGTAGATGTAAAACTAGATGAAAAAAACATGACAGAGGATGACTTGAATAGCAAAATCTATGATAAAAAGCAGGGTTATGAGTATTTAAATTCAATATTTTTCAAACGTCATAGAAAAATAATATTATCCCCAATAAAATTTAGAGTTTTGGTTATAACTGCTATGTTTTTAATAGGTATAGTGCTTATATTAATTAATCCTGAAAAGAAAATAATATTTATAAATAGAATTGAAAATGCTGCTCCATTGTTAGTATTTATAATGTATACTATGTCCACAGGGGAGAGAATTTGTAAGGCTATGTTTTATAATTGTGATGTAAGTCTTTTAAGATATAGCTATTACAGGGAAGGAAAGGTAATTTTATCTAATTTTACTTCCAGGCTTAAAAAGGTGGTTTTTCTTAATATAATTCCAGCTTTCACCCTATGCTTGGCATTAATTGCTTTTATAATTATTAGTGGGTACAGCAATAAACTTATTTCTATGATACCTTTATTTTTATGTGCAATTTTTCTATCCTGCTTTTTTTCTATACACTATTTGTTTATGTATTATGTAATACAACCATATACAGCAGAGCTTGAAGTTAAAAGTCCTTTATTCAAATTTACAAATGGATTAATTTACTTTGTTAGTTATTTTTGCTTAAGGCTCAAAACATCTTCCTACTATTTTACTTTAGCAATAGTGATATTAACTATTTTGTACATGGCAATTGCCCTTATTTTAACTTATAGAGTGGCTCCAAAAACCTTTAGATTAAAATAAAAACGTATCGAGATAATAAATTTAATAAAATCAAGTGATTCTTAGCTTCAGATGGAGTTTGCTTAAAAGGAATACTTACTCCAACTGAAGCTTAGAAGAACTTATCCAAGGACGTAGTCATCGGATAAATTATGCCAGCTATGATTTTAACCATAGCTGGCATTTTGATAATATTTTTAGTTAACTGGTATTACTAATTGTTGTCCTATAAATATCAAATCAAGGTTTTTGATATTGTTTTCTTCTGCTATTTTCTTATAAGAAATATTATATTTTTCTCCTATTGAAGATAGACAATCTCCTGCTTTTACTGTATATATAACCTTTTTGCCTGATGGTTTTAATTCAGGTTTAGATGGTTTAACTTCTGGCTCAGTTGCTGGCTTAACCCCTGGTGCTAAATAGTTAGCTTTAACTACTGAAAGCTTTTTAACTTGTCTTAGTTCATTTATTAAAGCATCTCTTATTGGTAAATTAGTATCCTTTAAATTTTTAGCTCCCTTAAAGTCATAGTTGTCTCCACCTTCAGCCATAAAATCATTAGTAACAACTGTGTAGTATTTGTTCATATCAACTTTTGAACCATCTTTTAAAGTCATTTCATATATTCTATTTCCAAAAGGTTGTTTTAGGTCATATTTAACTTTTACTCCTGAAATCGCTGCCCATCCTATTGTCTCATTACCTATACCATTTTCTATAACTCTCTTTAGGTCTGATCCTTTTAATTCCATTGTAAATAATGTATTGTCAAAAGGCATAAGTTCATATAATTTTCCTACAGTAATATTACCCTTTTCTATTGGACATCTAAGTCCTCCACCATTTGTAATTGCAATTTGTGCTTTAGCAGTCTTAGCCATTACATCACAAACCCATTCACCAAGTAATGAAGGGCCACCAAATCTATCATGGGTTAAATCTTTATCTGTAGTTCCTACAACTTCATCTAATTTAGATTTTGAAGCATCTTCATATTTTTTAGCTATAGTTTTTCCTGCTTCATCTTCTGGTAATGTTTTAACTATTTCTGATAAATCGATGAAAGCCGGCTCTATACTTACTTTATTAGTCTTAGTATTGAAAGCTACTTCTAGTTTTACATATGCTCTACCATTTTTATTTCCTTGAACTACAGGAATTCCATTAACTTTTCCTGATACAGGCAAGTGAGTATGTGCAGAAATTATAGCATCTACTCCAGCATTTCCTTTAGCAAGATCTGCTGCTTCACCTGTAATTTCTCCAGTCTTCTTATCTTGAAAAGATCCTAAATGAGTTAAAGCTATAACCACATCAGCCTTACCTTCTTTTAACTCTCCACTTCTTAATTTCTTGCTCCATTCTTTTGTAGCTTTAATAGGGTCTCTAAATTCAAGATTTTCTACATTTGTTGGTTTAGTTTTATAAGCTGTTTCAGGAGTTGCAAGTCCAACAAATCCTATCTTTAATCCATCCATTTCCACTATTTTATATGGTTTTGCCCAGCTAACTGGCTGTCCTGTTTTCTTATCATATATATTTGATGCTAAGAAATCAAAGCCTGCTTCTTTTGACCATTTTGCTATTCTGTCTGCACCCCAGTCAAATTCGTGGTTTCCTACTGCTGAAGCAGTTAGTCCAATTGCTTTTAGCATTTCATTTATTGGAGCTCCGTAATTTAAATTAGAAAGAGCTGTACCTTGATATAAATCTCCACCTGCTACAACTATAGTATTTTTATTTTCCTTTTTGAAATCATTTATAGCTCCTACAAATTTAGCTATTCCTAAATCTTTTCCTGATTCTTTTACTATACCATGATAGTCGTTAAAGGATATAACATTTGCTGTCTTAGTATTTTTTGCATTTTCCAAATTTGTTTCCGTAATTGCTGCTACATTTGGAGTTCTTCCATCTTTAGATAGAGGAATTTTTATTTTGCCATCATTTATTAATTTTACAGCTTCCGCTCTTTTTGTAGAGTCCCAATTATTTCCGATAACTTTCCAGTTGTTGTTCATCTGTGGAGTTATTACTCCCTGTTTTACTTCTCCAATATATTTTCCTATTAAATCTCTTATTGGAGTAGCTCCCATAGCATCTTTTTCTATAACTTTTGGTATGCTTCCATCTTTCAATATTCTACCCTTAGGGTTTAAAAGATGTGAGCTAGCTCTATAATTATTTACTGCTAACTTAAGAGTATCTGTATCTTTTATTGCTGAATCATCCATTCTTCTTAAGTTAACAATTCTATTACCTGCTTCTTTTGAAACATCTACTTCGTATTTAACTCCAGAGAACATATCATAATTATATCCTCTTATATCTTCATCAAAAGATAGAGTTAAATCTCCTGGTTTGTAAGTATTATAATAACTCGCTGACCATTCCATGTAATCTTTCAATTGTTTTCCTGTTACTTCTAATAAATATAATGTATTGTCATATTTATATATTAATGAAGCATCACTTTTCTTAATTTTACCTTGCTTCATATTAGCATCTGATCTAAATGCTGCTGCAGATGAAACATCAGCTTTTGTATAGTGCATTTGCACTTCATTTATTAAATTGATCATTGGAGTTTCTTGTATTTGTGAAGTAGGTATTCCTTTTACTTCATCCTTTGGAACTAAGTCCCCACCTTTAAGTTCTCCTATTATCTGGTTAGCATCATCTAAAGCTACCTTATGATATGGAGCTAATTTTTTTTCTAAATCTTTATCTGACTCATAATTTAAAGCTTTAGTCTTTCCATCTTCCATCCATATAATTTTTGATGTAACATCTTTAGCCTTATCATTAACTACATATTTTCCATTTTTCTCAGTAAGTTTTATATCTATCTTAGCTATTGATTGGGCTGCATTTTTATTTTCAACCAATAAAACATTATTATATAAAGCTCCCTCAACAGCTTTATGCTCATGTGCTGCAACTATAGCAGCAAGCTCTGGACATGCATTTGCAAGTTCAACTGCTGAAGAACCTTTATTTCCATATTCTTCGCCCTCTGACATATGAACTACTGCCACCATTACATCTACTTTATTCTTAATTTCAGATATTACTTTTTTAGTTTCTTCTATAGGATCTGTAACCTTATAACCCTTTAAATTTTCTCCATCCCATCTTGTTATATTAGGAGTAACCATTCCTATAATGCCGACTTTTACTCCTGCTCTTTCAACAATCTTATAGGATTCTCCTAATCTCTTTCCATCTTCTCTATAAACGTTTCCACATAACACTGTTCCTTTAAATTGAGAAGCAACCTTGTCCAATGCAGGAACACCATAATTAAATTCATGATTTCCTAAAGTCCAAGTATCATATCCTATTTCATTCATGGCCAAAACCATTGGATGTATTTCATGGTTTAAAAATAAGCTAGCTGAATTATCTTGAATAGTATCTCCAACATCCACCATTATTGTATTAGGATTTTGCTTTCTTAATTCTTTAACCGCCGTAGCGATTTGTGCCATACTACCCGATTTACTTTCTGAATTAGTAGCATACTCGTATGGTAAGATTTTTCCATGTGTATCACTCGTTGCAAGCATCTGTATGTTTACAGTTTTTGCTGCTGCTGATACATTAAGTGGCGTAGCAAAGCTTAACACCATAACTAATGTTACTAACCAAGATGTCCATTTCTTAAATTGAAACTTTTTAAACATAAAACCTCCCCTTACCTTTCCCTTTATTATTTTGTAATACCATGGGAAAATAATGGTATTTATAATATTATTATACATTGTTTGTACAATACTGTAAATGTTAACAATATTTAAATATAGCTAAAATTTCAGTTGAAAAATTTATGTACAACATAAAAACGACGCTAAATCACCTTTAGCGTCGTTTTTGTGCTTTTCAATTTAATTAAAATCTTATTTTGCAGCTTCTTTAGATGCTGGAAGAATTACTTCAACTTCACTATGTGGTCTTGGAATTACGTGAACTGATATTAATTCTCCAACACGTTGTGCAGCAGCGGCACCAGCATCTGTAGCAGCTTTAACAGCTCCAACATCACCTCTAACCATAACAGTTACAAGTCCGCCTCCAACATATTCTTTGCCTATTAAATATACATTTGCTGCCTTAACCATAGCATCTGCTGCTTCTATTGCTCCTATTAATCCTTTTGTTTCTATCATTCCTAATGCATCGTATTTCATTTTAAAATCCTCCTAAATATTTTTTATTTATATATTATAATTTTTATTTATAAACATTTTTTTATTTTACTATTGTTATTTTTGATTTTGAGTTAATGCCCATTGCATTAGCTTCCTCAATATCAAGGTGACATTCAAGTTTTGATGAATCGTTAGCTCTAATAGCCACATTGCTATATATTCCGCCTCTCAAATCATCAAATTTTATTGATACTATTTCTCCATCATGTACTCCTAAATTTCTAGCATTTTCAGGTGTCATGTGAATGTGTCTTTGTGCAACTATTAACCCTTCTTCAATTTGAACAGAACCCTTTGCTCCAACTACTGTAATTCCAGATGTTCTGCTTAAATCTCCAGACAATTTTACATGTGGTACTGTTCCAAGTTTAATGCAATCTCCAGCTAATACTTCAACTTGAGTTTTGCTTCTTACAGGACCAAGTATTCTAACCTTCTCAATTGCACCTTTTGGTCCGCAAATTGTTACAACTTCCTTGCAAGCATATTGTCCAGGTTGAGATAGGTCTTTAATCTTTGTAAGTTCATAATCTTTACCAAAAAGGCTTTCTAAATCCTTTTGTGAAAGGTGTATATGTCTATTAGAAATTCCTACTGGAATCTCAGATGAATTTTGCTGAACTCCATTATTTGCTCCATTGCTTTTAATAGCTTCTAGCAAAACCTTTAATATTTCTTCACAATTATCCATTAGTTTGCCCCCTTCATTGCGGCAACTATTTGATTAACTAAGTCTAAAATTTCTTCATTTTTTTCGCTTTTACTATTAGATTCAGTACAGCTGTTAGTGTTATGACCACAATTAGTAACTTTATTTAAAACTTCTGCAGCTGCTGCAATTTGAGCTGGGCTCATATTCATAAATTGATTTTGAACTCCATGACAATTTTCAGCAGTTTTTATACGGTTGAAAGTTGGGTCATTAGATGCTAATGTTGCACAATCCTTTAAGCCATAAGCAACTCTTTTGATATTTATAAGATGTTCTGGAGTAACATTTTCAGATACTGAACTTCCTCCCCATGTACCACAACCTAAAGTAAATGCAGGGCTAAGAGCTGTGCTTGCACCTGTTCCACCTTGAGATCCACCGGTATTAACAAGAATACGAGAAGCTGGTTTTCTAGCAAACTCCATCACTATATCTCTATCTTCAGTATGGATACTCATTGTGTGGCCAATTCCATTTTGAAGTAATTCAATACTTAATTCACATGCTTCATGCCAATCTTTTACTGTATAGAATCCAAGAACTGTTGTAAGCTTTTCAAAGGACAATGGATAACCTGCACCTACTCCATTTTGTCTTCCTATAAGTACTTTAACTTCTGCTGGAACTGTAAATCCTGCAGCACTTGCAATAACTTGAGGACTTCTTCCAACAAACTTAGCATTCATAGCATATCCATTCTTAAATAACAGCTTACAAACTTTATCAGTTTCTTCTTCTGTCATAAAATATCCGCCTTGCTTTTTAAACTCTTGAACAACTGCATCTTGATTACATTCTTCACAAATTATTGATTGTTCTGAAGCACAAATTGTACCATAATCAAAAGTCTTACTTGCAATAATATCTCTAACAGCCTTTTCTACATTAGCAGTTCTTTCGATGTATGCTGGAGAGTTTCCTGCACCAACACCAATAGCTGGTTTTCCTGAACTATAAGCAGCTTTAACCATTCCTGGGCCACCTGTAGCTATTATTATAGAAACTTCTTTGCTTTTCATTAACTCATTTGTGGCTGCAATTGTTGGCATAGTTACAGCGCTTATAATGTTCTCTGGTGCACCAGCCTCAATAGCTGCATCTCTCATTAATTCAACTGCTTTAATTGTACATTTTGCAGCAGCTGGATGTGGTGAGAAAACTATAGCATTACGAGATTTAATTGAAATTATAGATTTAAAAATCGCTGTTGAAGTTGGGTTTGTTGAAGGTACTATACCCATAACTAAACCCACTGGTTCAGCAATCTCTATAAGCTTATTTGTCTCATCTTCCTTAATTACACCTATTGTTTTCATATCTTTAATTGAATCATATAATATAGTAGCTGCTAAATGGTTTTTGAAAGTTTTATCTTCAGATTTACCAAAGCCTGTCCCCTCAACTGCCATTTGTGCTAAGCAAGCAGCATTTTCTTCTGCTACTCTAACCATATTGCGTAAAATTTTGTCAATCTGCTCCTCAGTATAATCAGCAATTTTATCAGCTGCTACCTTTCCAAGTCTGGCAAGATTTCTTGCTTCTTGTATTGAACGCAAATCTTTATCAAAGTTTTCCATTATTCCTTACTTCCTTTCATAAACCTTAAAATAGCTATTTTTTCTCGTAATATAATTTAAATTTAGTAATTAATGTGTTCTTGCCCGCCTTTGAGGTGGCTCTACCTGTAATTCCAAAATCTTTATATTCACGAGCCAAATTTCTAAGCTTAATAACTTTCAACTTAGCTAGTATTAAAAGGGTTTTTTCTATACCGTCTTTACTTACTAGATTATCTACATCCTCTTTGTGCAAATTCTCTAAATCTAACTTATGCAGTTTATCTGAATCCACTTCTAAAGCATCTTGATCTTGATTTTCTTCAATATCCTCTTCAGCTTCTTCTATTACTTCTTCATTTTTTTCTACATCTTCTGCTTCTTCTATTTTTTCTTCAGTTTGTTCTACATCTTCTATTTCTTCATTAAATGATGGAACTTCTAAAACCTCTGGTGGAGTATTAGGTCCAATTATACTTTCCAATTCCTCATGAGGACGTGGAATTACATGATCAGAAACTAAAAATTCTTCATTAAGTTTTTTAACCGCTGCTACTCCAGCTTCTATAGATGCTTTTACTGCACCTACATCACCTGTAACTAAAATTGTAACAAGTCCTCCACCTACATAAGTCTTTTCAATAATACTTACCTCTGCTGATTTAACCATTGTATCGGCTGCCTCAACAGCTGCAAGTAATCCTTTTGTTTCTATTAAACCAAGCGCTTGCATAGGCTAATCCTCCTAATTTTCTATAAAGAGTATTCTTAGCTTCAGATGGAGTTTGCTTAAAAGGAATACTTACTCCAGCTGAAGTTTAGAAGACCTTATCTAGGTACGTGCCACTCTTATCTTCCACTTATAGAAGATGGAAGTCTTAGAGTGGCTAGTAATCAGATAAGAGATCCGCCCAGTTTGCTGGATATGTTGTATAAAACACCCTAGCTTTATCTGGTGAACCCCAAACCACTTTAGAACCTGATGGTACAAATAGTACATCTCCAGGGTAAGCTGTATATGTCTTTCCATTGATTTCAACTGTTAAAGTTCCCTCAATAACATAATCAATCTCTTCGTAAGTTAATTCCCAATCAAATTTTGAGTTTTCGATAGTTAAAAATCCAGCACTCATCTTTGATTCTTCCTTACTTACCAATTCTTGAAAATAAACTTTTGCGTTTGGATTACCAGTGTCGAATACATCCATTTTTACTGTATTTCCTCTAACAACTTTAAGTCCATTAGGGTCACTTTCTGCTTCAAATGGAAGATTCTTTTGCTTTAAACATTGAAGCATTTCTTCTAAAAGACCCTTGTCCATCATTTTTCTAAAGAAATTAAGCAGCATTTCGCTATCAATACCATCTATGCTTGAAGCTTTGTTAACTCCTAAATCTTGTACTTTAGGTACAGGAGCTTTTGTAGTAAACACTATTTCATTATTTTTTGCAAGATCCTGAGCTGATGGTGTAATTATTTCACTGCCATCTATATAAAATATTTTTTCATTATTTAATATTAATGCTTCAACATCTTTTGCACAGATTAATTTTTTCATGTTCTCACATCCTTTCAACATAGTATTTGGTATCTATCAAAATCATAAAATACTATGATTTTTTTGAATGTGCCTTAATCAAAATTACAATCATGATCAATTATTCCAACAACAATTGCATCTACAGGAATATTATTATCTCCTAACATTCTGCAAGCAGATGCTCCAGTACTAACGATAACTTTATCACCAATACCTGCACCTATAATATCAACAACAATAAATCTACGTCCTTCACTTACTCCACTAATTTCCTCAGCGAGCATAAACTTAAGTCCGTTAAGAGATTCTGCTTTTCTAGTGGCCCATACATTATCAACAAGTCTTGCTGCTATCATATCGTTTTTTCCTCTTTCATCTTCAGCTTAATCTCATTTAATGCAGCTTCAACTGATGCTGTGTCGCCTAAAATCCCAATTAGAACCATATGCTGGGGACATAATCCCCTAATATCTTCAACGGTAACTCCAACGGCCTTCTCAGCAATATCTGCGGCATAAATCATATCGATAAATTTACCTTGAACAAGTCCTATCGCATCAGCATTTTCTAAATCTGTTTTGCAATTTCCACCCATTCGTCTTTTAAGAATATCTTTAGTGCTATCAGAAGGTGATTTTATAATTCTAAAATCCACTTTTAAACACTCTCCTTATTAGGCATATGAAAATAAATAACAAGTAATTTATTTGAATGTGCCTTATTCCATAATATCTTGTGTACAATTTAATGCTATTCCAAGTGGTGTAACAAACATAGGGTTTTTAGGTTTATGAGTATATATTTTTGTCTGCTTTTCAATAATTTCTTCAATTCCTGTCAAACAACAAGTACCACCTACTAAAGAAATTTCATTAACATTATAATTCTCAATATTATTATTAATAATTGATGATACCTTTTCAATTACTGGTCTTAGTATTGGTAAAATTTCCTTGTGATTTTTATTATCTCTTTTAAATTTATCTGCTTCTTTAAAAGGCATTTTATATGCACCTGAAATAACTAATGAAAAATGAGTACCGCCTGTAGGTTCATCAACAACAGAAACAACTTTTCCATCTTTTAAAATTGATATTCCAGTTGTTCCTCCACCGATATCCACAACTGCACCATTTTCAATTTTGAGTAGAGCATTTGCAGCAGTAGGCTCATCTAAAAGACATGTCAATTCAAATCCTGCTGCTTGAACTACATTTTTAATTGCTCCAGAATCTAAAGCATCGGTTCCAGGTGGAATTGCAGCAGCGGCATAAATAAACTCTTTATTGAGTTTTTCTTCAATTTCCTGCTTAAGTTCTTTTACAATCCTTACTGCTCCAATATAGTCCACAACCATACCGTCACGAACTACATCAGCATATCTATATGCACCCGCAACTGGCTTGTAGTTTTCATCTAAAACAGCTAATACCACGCAAGCAGTACCTAAATCCACACCTGTGTAATAAACAGAAGATTCATTAATAATTGGCTTTTCTATAACTTCTTCAAACTTCTGAACCATATTATCGCAATATTCAAAAGTTAATTTTTCCTTTGACATTCTTTTCCTCCTACTGCTAAACAAATTAATTGAGACAGTGAATTAATTATTGAATTAACACTTTCCATAATTCTGTTTTTTAAGCTCTCATCATCACTTTTGTACATTTCAATTATTTCAAACTGTAATTCTTGCACTGCACAACGAAGTGTGTGCATTTTTAAAATCGCATTACTTTTTTTCAGCTGCATATGAAATTCTGTTATTTCAAAACAATCTTCAAGCTCAGTTGTGAAATTTAATGAATTCATTCCTGTACATTCTTTACAATTAATAGGTTCAAGAGTACTTTTTCCATCCACAACATTTCTAATGTTTGATATTTTTCTACCCAAACTTATAATATTTTGTGCTAAAATAATATCTTCTTTTAATATTTCACTACTAGTAACAAGAAATGCTGCCTCCATAGATTTCAATTTACAACAAAGCTTCTTATTCAAATTTAAATTACTGTTTTCAGCTTCTTTTATTGTTTCTACCTGTATTGTTTCTGTCCGGCTGCTTTTAGAAACATTCTTATCTGCTTTCGAAGCATCATTATTAATTTTTATTCTTTTATCAGACAAATATTGAGCTGCTCCAGGGGTAAGGCGCTGTCCTTCTTGTAACTTGTAGGCATTAAAAGGTTCTTTTCTATATAAATCTCTTAAATACTCTTCGGTAATAAATTTCATCATTGCCCTTTACTCCTCACCTTTTTTAAATAAATACTTCTTTAAAGCATTAATTCCTGTTCCCATGGGAAAGCTAATATGAAAATATGGCTCTGATACTCCTATGGCTTTTAGCTGTCTTAAACATTTCTCTTCATTTTCAGGTATTAGGTCACATTTTGTTATAACCCCAATTATCGGACATCTAAAAGACTTTGCAAACCCAGGGGAGTATATTTCAGTGCAATTAGACTGATCAACTATTATAAGCACATGGGATGCATCCTGAGCTACAGCAATTACATGTTTATACATCCATGAATTTTCTATATAGGGGCCTGGGACATCAATGGTATTCTTACCATAAATCACTTCTGGTGTTCCCTTTAATGGACCATCATAATCGTTTAATGCATTAACTATTGTAGTTTTGCCAGATTTTGAAGGACCAATCACCATTATGCGCTTTTTTCTCATGTCCTTGTAATGGGAGCGGTCGTAAATCCAAGCATATCCTTTAACGTATCATTTACTGCATTAAGCGCTGTTTCCACACTTTGAACATCACCATTTATTACAACAGACCCTGTAAAACGATCAAGAAATCCAATTTCAACATCTGAAGCCTTTGTAGCAATGTCTGCGGCAATAATAGCAGTTTCACAGGGTGAAAGAGTTAAAATACCTATTGCTCCTTTTTCATCGATTCCAAGACGATCATATATATCAGACATTGGAGATGCGATAACATGAGCTATAGTAATCTGCTTTCCTGGAACTGACTCTTGTACAACACGCTGCGTATTTCTATCGAAAAAATCTCCCATAAGCTTTACCTTCCATCTTATTATTTAATGAAACTCCTTCTCCTTTGTCGAATGAGTAAGCGATTCACACAAAATCATAGATTTTGGTTCTCTGCTTAATGACGGATTACTTTTACAGTTAAATCATATTTCTTAATCCATCCTTCTATTCTATCTAAATCTTCACTTTTCAAACTCGGATCATCTTGTATAGGATATTCCATTCCTAATTGGTTATATTTATTTACCCCCATCTTATGATATGGAAGTAAATCAATTCCCTTAAAGTTTTTATATTCTTTATATGGGGTTAAAAACTCCATAGTTCTTTCTATTTCATCTTGAGAATCATTTATACCTTTAAGTAAAGGCATACGAATCTTTACATTGTATTTTCTCTTAAGTAATTCCTGAAGATTTTCTAAAATCTGTTCATTCCTCACACCTGTTAACTGAAAGTGTCTATCAGAATCAATATGCTTAATATCAAATAGGAATAAGTCTGTGAACTCTGCAACCTTAAGTATTGTTTCTAGTTTTGTATAACCACAAGTTTCAATTGCAGTGTTTATACCTTCTTGCTTACATGCCATTAATAAACTGCAAGCTGCTTCAGGCTGCATTAAAACTTCACCACCGCCTAATGTAACTCCACCACCAGACATTTCATAAAAAGTTCTATCCTCTTCTACAATTTCTAAAAGTTCAGAGATAGTTTTTACTTCTCCAACTATTGATATAGCAGATTTAAGACAGGCTTCCTTGCACTTACCGCATCCGATACACTCAATATCACGATTAATTTCATGTTTTAAAGTTTCATTAGAGATAGAATGTATGGAAACGGGACAAACAGAAACGCAAGCTCCACAGTTAACACATAAATTGCTTTTAAACATAACTCTATGCATTTTAATCAATCCTTCAGGATTTGCACACCATTTACAGCGAAGGGGACAACCTTGAAAAAATACTAAAGTTCTTATTCCCTCTCCATCATACATATTATATTTTTGTATATTAAAAATCCTCGCTTTTCGTTCGATTACACCTAAATTTCCATTACTCATATCTTTCATTCTCCAATTTCATTTACTTTGATTCTTAATATATATCTTAACTGTAATCTGCAATCTACAGAACACCTCTGTAGATTACAGACTCCTTAAAACTTAATCTAAAAATTCTTAAGTTACATGTTGTTTTTAACTTTTTAAGTTTTTTAATTAAAAATGGTTAAGCATAGTTCTGCTGATGATTTCATCTTGAACGTCTTTACATAACTCAACGAAGAATGCACTATATCCAGCAACACGAACGATTAAATCACGGTATTGCTCTGGATGCTTCTGAGCTTCTATTAAAGTCTCGTTATTTAAATAGTTAAACTGCATTTCTCCAAGTTGAAGGGCACATGCACTACGTAATAATGTAATGATTCCTTGTTCACCTTCTGGTGTATCAAGAAGGCCAGCTATTAACTTGAAGTTGTGAACCATACCTATATTCATATCTTCACAAGACATTTTAGAAACGGATTTTATTATAGAAGTAGGTCCTTTATAATCAGATCCTTGTGATGGACTTATACCATCTGATAAAGGCATCCATGCTCTACGTCCATTTGCTGTAGCTCCAGTCATTTGTCCAAATGGAGTGTTGTTTGAGATTGATAAAGTACCATGGCTAAGTACTGAATATAATGTCTTATATTTACGATGTTCTTGTTCAGTAAAGTTAATTAAATCAGCAGCGATTAAATCTGCATAATCATCATCGTTACCATACTTAGGTGCTTCTAAACAATCTTTTCTTAGTTGTTCATATCCAACGAAATCAGCTTTTAAAGCTTCGTTCATTTCTTGTAGTGTATATTTTTTCTCTTCAAATACTAATTTCTTTATAGCTGCCATAGAATCTGTATAAGTAGCAAGACCACTCCATACTACTCCAGGTCCGAAGTTATATATAGCACCGCCTGCTTCTACTCCTCTACCATTTTCCATACATCCTTCATACATCATAGACATAAGTGGTTTTGGTGCAAGTTCTCTGTGAACACGTTGAGAAATTACTGTAGCAACACTTGTCCATTTAGTAATGAATTTAATTTGATCTTTAACAGCTGCTTCGAATTGTTCGTAAGTTTTAAATTGACTTAAGTCTCCCATATCTGGGCATACTTGCTTACCATACCATAGTGGTACTCCGTGGTTAAGAACAAGTTCTATACATATAGGCCATTGAGTGTATCCTGTAGAAGTCCATTGATATAATCTTCCTGATTTTTGTGGCTCAACGCATCCCATTAAGCAGTAATCTCTTGCGTCTTCTATAGAAACACCTTTAGCCAACATCATTTTTATATGAACATCATCAAAGTGACATGCTGGGAATCCCATACCTGCACGGATAACGTCAACTATCTTTTTAAGATACTTGTGTGGTGATCCTTTGTGTATACGGCAAGCTAAAGATGGTTGGTATATCTTAACATGACGAACTGCATCCATAAGTAGGTATGTCAATTCGTTTGTAGCATCACGTCCTTCTCTAGTAACACCACCTACACACATGTTGACGAATGGCTGATAACCTGCGAAGAATTTAGAACCGCCTTCACTTGTTATCCACATCATTTCGGACATTTTTATAAGCATACAACCTGCTAATTCAAATGCTTCAAAATCAGTCATACGTCCAGCTTCAATATCAGCTTTATAGAATGGGTACATGTATTGATCAACACGTCCTATAGACATACCTGTTTGATTTTCTTCAACTACAAGTAGTGATTCTATAGTCCAAACTGCTTGAATTGCTTCCCAGAAATTACTTGGTTTATGTGCTGGAACTCTAGCATTTATTTCAGAAATCTTTAATAACTCTGCTTTACGCTTAGGGTTAGTTTCTTTTAGAGCTAACTCTGCAGCATAGTCTGACATACGTTTAGCGTATATCATGACACCTTCAGCAGTATCAATTAATGATTTGTAGAAATAAATTTTATCTATGTCTTCTGGATTTTCATAGCTAAGCTCAGCTAATTTTTCTTCTGATTCTCTCTTTATGTCAAGCATACCTTTTTTCATTAAAATAACGTCATATCCTGGGTTAGAGTCTCCTCCACCATTTACTGCGTGATATGAACAGTCAGAAACAAAAGATTCTCCTGAAAGCTCCCATACTCCAGCTTCACGATACTGGTCTTCGCAGTATTCATCAACTGATTTACCTTGCCAATATGGGAATAACTCCTCACGCATAATTCTCTTATCTTCTTCTGAGATATAGAAAGGGTCTTGTGGACGATTTCCTATTGTATCAATTTCATCAACCATCCATCTCCAAGCTATATCAGGAGAAAAGGCTCCTGCACGAGGTTGTCCATTAGGTGCTCCAACTATAAGTTCATTGTCTTGAATTACTAGTGGTGCGGTTTCACAACAATGTTTAAAACATTTACCACGTAAAACTGATTTAGGAATACCAGGGTTTTCTTTGGCTATTTTAGTAATAGCTCTTGCTCTATGAGTTGTTATTGTTGGAACATGCTTTAGGTAAGTTTCCTTTAACTTAACTAAACGCTCTGTTATTCCATCAGGAATTTCACCATTATTGTCACATGCAATATTGCAAGTAGCTGGTTCTTCTTTTGTTATTTCTTTGGAAACACTCTCAAACATCTTCATTAAACTAGCACGCTCTTCACCAGACATATTTTTAGTAGCTTCCATAAATAAATTTGAAAATTCATGAATATCCAAATTTATTACCTCCTTTAGTGTATTTCGTAACAATTCTTAAATATGATTTTTTATTTTAAGTTATCTAGGACTTTTTTTAAAATACTTTCTAATAATTTATAGTTATCTATTTCATTTGCATTCAATTTATCATTTGAAACTGTACAAGTAGAATCTTCCTTATTGTTTACTGTTTTAACAATTTCATCTACTGTGCGAACCCCATATCCAACTTTACGAATATATATTAGATTTCTAGGTGAAACATTGTCTGAAGTCATCCCTTCACCTGCGGAACCACTACCTAAAGTCATTGAAGGAAATAAATTGGTGGTTGCTCCCATGCTTCCAAAAGTTCCTGGAGTATTAACAAGCACTCTTCCAACTGGTTTTTTCAATGCAAATTGATTAATAACTTCTTCATCTTTTGAATGTATAATAAGTGTATGTCCATATCGCTCACTAAGTAACAATTCTATACACTTTTCACAAGCATGCATCCAATCCTCTTCTATATAAAAGGCTAAAACAGGACAAAGCTTTTCTCTTGAGTAAGGGTTATTTTTAGAGACAAACTTTTGCTCTGAAATAAGAACTTTTATATCTTGAGGAACAGTAAAGCCAGCACGCTTAGCCAAAAATTGTGGTGATTTACCAACCATATCCAATTCAGGGCTACCATCTTTATTAAAAATTATTGATCCCAACTTTAGAGCTTCCTCTTCTGTCATAAAGTATCCACCATTTTTAATAAATTCTTGTTTTACTTCAGCGGCAACACAGCTATCAACAACAATTGATTGTTCAGCTGCAGAAACAACTCCATAATCAAAGTTCTTGCTATCAATAATATCTTTAACCGCCTGCGGTATATTAGCTGTACGCTCTATGAAAGCTGGCCCATTTCCGTTACCACCGTAAATTACTGGCTTACCGGATTTATAAGCCGCATCAAGCATTTCTGCAACTCCTGTATTCATTATAAGAGAAGTATCTCTATGTTCCATAAGTTCTAATGAACCTCTTGGTGATACTATATGCAAATATGCAAGAGCACCCTCTGGAAGCCCTACCCCTTCCGCGGCTCTAATCAAAATATCAAGTGTTTTGCAAATTGCTTTTTTAGCTCTTGGATGAGGTGAAAATATAATTGCATTTCCTGATTTAATTGCAATCAGTGCCTTATATATGGTTGTAGATACAGGACTAGTTGATGGTGAGAAGGCTATAATAACCCCCATTGGCACTCCAATATCCCTTGTCCTGTTTATTTTATCTTCATTAATGGCACCTACACACTTCATGCCCTCAAGTCTATCTTTCAAATACTTGCATACAAATTGATTTTTGATATATTTATCTTCCCACTTTCCATATTCCGTTTCTTCATTAGATATTTTTGCAAGTTCTTTTAAATGTTTTTCAATCTCTTCAGTCATACGTGCAACTATTTCATCAAGTTTTTCTTGTGGAAAGGTTGCTAATTTTCTTTGTGCCTCGCGGGCATTTTCAACAAGGATTCTAGCTTCCTGCATGGAGAGTAAATCATTATCAATAATATTCATTTTTTCTCTCTCCTTTTATTTATTACTTAGAAAAAATTTTCATTTCCTATTTCGTTATAGGATTTGGAATGGCATATCGTTCTATTATCTTTTCAAGATCTTGATGTGGTCTTGGTATAACTATTGAACTATAAAGGTTTCCACCTTCCATTCCTTCAACTGCTGCAACGCCAGCTTCTACTGCTGTTCTACAAGCACCAACATCACCGCTAACTAATACAGATATATAACCTGATGCAACATTTTCATATCCTATAAGTTCAACATTTGCTGATTTGCACATAGCGTCTGCTGCTTCTAAAGCAAAAACCAGACCAAAGGTTTCAATTAATCCTAAAGCTTCATATCTTGCCATATGTGTATCCTTTCCTTCCTCTTTTATAAATCGATATCGTGTACTGACACAATATCTCCAACCTCTCTAATAGGACGTGGCATAACATTGTGTGCTGTTAATTTGCCAATAGCTCTAGCCGCTTCGGCGCCAGCTTCTACAGCAGCTTTTACTGCACCAACATCACCTTTTATCATAATTGTTACAAGAGTCGAACCAACATTTTCATATGAAATTAATTCAACATTAGCGGCCTTAAGCATTTTATCGGCAGCTTCAAGTGCAGGAACTAATCCTATTGTTTCTACAAGGCCTAAAGCCTCATCTCCATAGTATCTCATCTATAATTCCTCCTCTCTTTTTTATCAAAATATATTTTTTTATTTCTTATAACAAAATTAATCTTTAATATATTTGTTAATTGTAGCTGCACCCTCTTCATGTGCGTGATAATAAACCCTCAACTCTTTATTTTTATCTAATTCAAATCTTGTTTCTTCAATAAGACCATTGGCTTCTGCTGTCATTAAAGCGTTAGTTACAGCTTTCTTTGTTAAGGCCTTAAAACTTCCATATTCCCCCTTTAACGCCTCTATAACGTCATCAGCACAAGCTTCTTCAACTTTAGTAAAATATTTTAAAATTGCATAATTAAGTGGTTTCATCTATTCTACCTCCGTCTTTTTTCTTTTTAATAAATCAAGTGGATTCATAGATATTGTAAGAATACCAAACATCATTATTAGGGCTCCGATCCAAGCAACAGGAGGTAGTGCCCATCCGTCCATTCCACCATATACTCCTAATAACAATAAGCAGAATAATGGTCCAAAGAAGGAATATGTGCCATTGCATGCAGTACCAAGTCCCGCTCCGCACATACTGTTTCCAGCATACCATGTCATAAATGTGATAAATGATAATAAACCACTTAAAACAAACCAAGGCATTGCGGAAGTGCTTGTAAATGCTTGTATAACAAGATCAGTAGAAATATTAATTCCACCAGCCATCATTCCAAAAATCGGAACTAAAATAAATAGATTTGCTATACCTGATATTACTTGTCGTATACAAATACCAATTTCAGGGTCAATCATTGCTGAACCATATCCAGCTACACAACCTTCAAATCCCCATCCAAGAGCAGCAATAATAGCTATTAAAATTCCAACGAAAGTGCCTGCTGAAGCGCCACCACTAAATCCTGTACTACCAATTAAAAAGCTGGCAAATACACATACACCAATACCCAAAGCCATACGTTTATTTAATTCCTGCTTGTATAAAACTTTACCTAATATAGCAGCAATAGCAGGACAAAGAGCTGATATTGGAACAACTATTGAACCAGCCATTTGAATAGCTATAACATAAGCAGTACCAGCTACAGGTCCTCCGATAAGAGCTGCTAATATCATAATGCGTCCTGGTTTTGTGTTAATACATCTCACGAAGTCTTTAAATTTACCTTTAACTCCTGAATATAAAAGTGCCCAAATAGCACTACATGTGTCATTTATGGCATTACCAATTGCCGCAAGCAAATACGCCACAACAAATGCTGATAACCCAGCGGTATTATCGCCATACCAGTCAGCCCAAACTCCCTTAGTCATACCCATAGTTAGAGATGCCGTATATAATCCATAGGCAAGCCCTGAAAATAAAGCTAGGGATACACCCTTTTTGAAGAAATTACTTGATAGCTTCTTTTTCGCAGCGGTTGCTTCTAAACTTGCTACTTTTGAAACTGCATTCATAAATTAAAACTCCTTTCGCTTATGCGGATTAATAATCTTTAAATTTATATTATTAAATAAAAATTTACGATGATCATACTTTAAGTATGATCTAAGATTGTTATAATTTGGTACATTCTATTTTTATACTACTGAACACCTTTTCATTTGTATCTTGCAGTTTTATTCTTTAAGCAAATTATAGTCCTTTCCCTTTGGGGTAAAGTCAACAAATATTTTGCAGAAATATTAAAAATTTTATAATCATAGGTACACTTGAAAATTAACATATAATTACAAATAGCTTATGGATTTTAAAGTTACGTTTGTTAAGTAACAAACGTGGTTATACCCGAATTACGATTAGTATAACTTTAACTTTAACTTCATACATTAATAGATAAAGCATATCTATTAATATCGATTCTCCATAAGCTAAGCATTATTAGGCTTTTATACCTTACCCTAGGGTCAACGTTTTAATTGTCATAAAATTATTTTTTCCTACTGACTTTGATCAAAATTTCTGTTACGAATTTATCAATATTTTTAGTAGTCCAATAATCTGTTACATATCTTTCATAAGATTCTTCAGCACATACATAACCATGTTCTTTTGTCCACTCTTTTATTTTTTTATATGTTTCATTAATTGTTTCATGAGATCCTATATGATAACAAGAAGCTACCATCCAACCACCAAATTCAGTGCTTGCTTCTTCGTTACACTTTAAAATTGTTTCTTGCATTATCCTCATCTTATTGCATTTTCCATTAATTTTATCCTCAAAGCAGGGAAAACGTATAATTACAGGACCTGTTATTGCATTATTTATACTATCTATATAATTGGTAAATTCTATATTAATTATAGAATCCGTATAGTCATATTCAAAATCTTGATCTAAAAATGTTAAAATACGATTATCTATATATTTTATAGCCACATCAGAGACATTATTTTCAATTACCATTTGTGCCTCAACTATAAGATCGTCCCAATCTTTAACGGATCTTATTTTTAAATTTATTTCTCTCTCAAGTTCTTTTAATTCTTCAATTTTATTTCTAAAGCTTTTATGAATAGAATCATAGGTGGTTCCTTTTAAAAAAGTTCTCATTTCATCAAGGGTAAATCCACTTTGCTTATAATATTTTATCACTGGCACAGATAATAAAGTTTTCTTGCTATAATATCTATAGCCACTTTCATCAGACACTTTATCAGGAGATAAGATGTTCTTTTTATCATAAAATCTAAGTGCTTTTTGAGTTATTCTACATATTTCTCCAACTTTCCCTATCGAATATAATTCTTCTTTCATATTGAAGCCTCCTTTTTTCAAAAAAATTAAATTATGTTTAAATTATATTTTATTACATCTATTTTTTCAACTTTTCTGAAAAAATGAACAAAAAAAATATAAACCACCCATTAATGAGTGGTTTATATTACAATATTTTATTCAAAAATTTTAGATAAAATTTTTGATAGATCTTCTCTTGAAGCTTCTCTAGGATTTACTGTTGTACATACATCCTTAAGAGCTGCATTAATAATTTCTTCTCTTGATGCTTGAGCCAAATTCATATCAGCACCTTGTTCTTTTAATGTTGTTGGAATCATCAATGTCTTTTGAAGTTCTACAACGCTTTTAATTAGATTATTAACACCAATATTTACATTTGGTGCATGTAATTCCAATAATTTAGCAAGTCTTTGATATTTTTTAGCTGCTATGCTATATTCAACATGAAATGAATCTTTATTTAAATTAGCATTATATTCAATTACATGAGGAAGTATAATTGCATTGCTTCTTCCATGAGAAATATGCAATTTCCCACCTACAGCATGAGCTAAACTATGAGTAATTCCAAGTCCAGCTGCGTTAAATGCCATACCAGCAAGGCATGATGCATTGTGAAGCTTTTCTCTTGCTACTATATTATTTCCATCAGCATAAGCTTGTGGTAAAAATCTAAATGCTAAAGTAATAGCTTTTTCTGCAAGAGCATCTGAGAAATCAGTAGCATTCTTTGAAACATAAGCTTCCATAGCATGTGTGATTACATCCATCCCTGTATCAGCCGTTATAGCTTTAGGTACAGATTTAACTAGTTCAGGATCAAGAATGGCAACTGTTGGAAGAAGAGATTTATCTGTAAGAGCATATTTTAATCCTTCTTGTTTATTTGTAATTACTGCATATTCAGTTACTTCAGAGCCTGTACCACTTGTAGTAGGTATAGCGTAAAACTCTTCTATAGAGGAAACCCCTCCAGTAATTTTTTTTGCATATTCTCTAATTGCCTTAGCGCCATCAATTGATGAACCTCCACCAAGGGCTATAATAATCTGTGCATTACAACTTTGTAATTTTTTAATACCAGCAGCGATAACTTCTACAGATGGATCAGGCACAATATCACTATATATAGCTACTTCACAATCAACAAGCTTTTCTTGTACTTTTTTAGCCATACCTGAAGTTTCCATAAATTTATCACATACTATCAGTACTCTTTTATTATTAATTTCACTCAGTCTATCTAAAGACCCTTCTCCAAAATATACATTTGTACTAATACTAAATTCTTTCATATGCATTTTCTCCTATTTCAAAAATATCAAGATATGAATGAATTCGGTATTCTTTAGCTTAAATATAAAATTAATCTACAATTATAACAATCTTAATGTATTATACCAATATTATATTAAGAATACAATACTATTACAACAGGATTTGTGTCAAATTATAGCGAAAAATTTCAGAACTTCTTTATTTTATAGCCATTATACTCTAACTCTATATCCAACTCCCCAAAGGGTTTCAATGTACTGTGGTTCTGATGGATTTGATTCAATCTTTTCTCGTATTTTTCTAACGTGTACTGTGATAGTAGCATTATCCCCGAGGGAGTCAAGACCCCAAATCCTTTCGAAAAGTTCGTCTTTTCCAAATACCCTGTTAGGATTTTCAGCCATATACAATAATAATTCAAATTCTTTTTGTGTTAAACTAACTTCTTTGCCGTTTATAAATACCTGTCTTGAGTCTTTTAGTATTTCAAGCCCCCTTATTACAATACTATTATTAATTGGCTTATTACAAAACCTATTTCTCATTCTCTCGTAATTCTGAATGTGAGACTTAACCCTAGCAACTAATTCTCCTGGGCTAAAAGGTTTTGTTATGTAATCATCCGCCCCAAGACTTAACCCTTTTATTTTATCAATTTCTTCTTTTTTAGCAGAAACCATTAAAACAGGTACATCCTTATAATCATGAATGATTCTCAATATATCAAGACCATCAATTTTAGGAAGCATAACATCAAGAATTATTAAATCATATTTATTTTCTTTTATTTCATTTAAACCGCTTACTCCATCGGTACAGATCTTCACTTCAAAACCTGAGAGTTCTAAGTAATCTCTTTGAAGTTCAGCAATACTTAGATCATCTTCGACTATTAATATTCTTTTCATATGCTTGAAAACCTCCAAATATTATCCATGCTTATTTTCCATTGCTTTCCCAAGGGATATCATAATACTCGTTCCTTCATTCTCATGACCAACTGCCCATATCCTGCCTTTATGTCCCTCAACAATCTGTTTTGCAATAGCAAGACCTAATCCACTACCCTTGGCTCCGCTTCTTGCAGAATCTGCTCTATAAAATCTATGAAATATTTTATTTATATCATTATTATCAATTCCAGCCCCATTATCTCTTATTTCAATTATAACACTAGAATTTGTTTCCCGCAGATTTAATTTTATTTCACCCTGCTCTTTATCCATGTACTTACGAGAATTTTCTATAATATTTAAAATAACCCTTCTCATTCTCTCCCTATCCATCATAACGTATTTAGAAATCTTTAGTTCATTTTTTAAACTTATTTTTATATTATCCTTTATAAGTTCAGGTTCACTTTCAGAAATACAAAAATTTAAATACTGAACAATATCTATTTTTTCAAAATTAAAAGGTATCTGTTTTAAATCCAGTTTTGAATATAAAAGCAAGTCATCAATCATATGATCAATATGTTCAGCCTTTGAATAAATAGTTTTTAAATAGTTTTCTCTTTTTTCAGGTGTATTTGCCACTCCATCTAAAATTCCCTCTACATAGCCTTTTATTGATGTTATTGGTGTCTTTAGATCATGGGAGATACTAGATATAAGGACCTTACGATTATCATCGTACTTCATTTTCATAACTATAGAATCCTTAAGCTGAACCCTCATGGCCTCAAAGCCATGACACAATTCCCTTATCTCACGATCCCCATCTTCAATAATCTCACAATCTAAGTTTCCATTACTGATTTCAGTTGTAGCTTCTTTTAAAAAATTAATAGGTTTTATTATTCTCTCAGAAAAAAGGTAGGACATGATTATGTTAGTTACTATAAAAGATATTATATAAACCACAATAGCGATAAGTACAAGTTTATTAAATTCATTTATTTCTTCTCCTATAGGAGCTAACAACACTATATTTCCACTAGTTCCACCTTTTAAGTTTAAATCTATAACTTCAGCCATATAATGAATATTATTTATCACAACTCTTTTTTCCAGAAGATTTTCTCTTAATATTTCCATAGTTTTTTCTATATCTATTTTGTTCATATCCTTAGGACTAGATATAATTTTATGTCCTTTAACAATTATGAATTTACCATCTAAATCTGAAAGCCTATATGATAAATCATCTTGAAATTTGGTCCCTTCAATATCTTCAATATTTTGCTTCAATATATCATTTCTAATATTTACTAATTCAGACCTTACGGCCACCCCATCTTTAAAACCATCATAGTCCGGCTCATTACTAAAAATCTTTGAAGAAACAAATACAGAGCCATACATGAATATAATGGTGATGATAAGTGGCACTATAGCCGTTATTGTATTAGATATTATTAGTCGTTTTTTTATATCCATTTTTCCACCTTAAAAATCTTTTTTATCAAATAAATAATACCCAAGTGTAAAGAGTAATATTCCATAACTGCTCATCATCATAAACTGACGAAGAATCTTTAAAAATGGAAAACTGCTCATTATCCATAGATTATACCACCTAAACATTGAGGTGAAAAATATCCCTGAGTATTGTGAAAAAATAACCTCCATTACTTTAAACACGCTAAAAACAAGAACTGATAAAAAAAACACACCTATTCCACTTCTTAGAATGTTAGTAAACACTGTAACTAATAATACTAAAACCATCATAGGAATTATAGTAACTATATAGGATATAATTATTCTCATCATTCCTTGCAGAGTAAAAGAGTTTGCATTAAAAATAACCCCTACAATAGTTGAAAAAATCATTACAAACAAAAGATTAATCAATATAAAAAACATTATAGCTACTATTTTAGCAGTAAAAAACTTTAATCTTGTAATGGGTCTTGTAATTGCAATCTTCATAGTGTTTTGAGAAAATTCTCCTGAAAAACTATCTATGGTGATAAATGTAGCAAAAAGCGGTAATATACTATTAACTACAATAGAGAGTACTAATATTGGAAACTCCATACTGGAGGTTCCCCTTAATCCAAAGCCACTCCTCAGTCCAGTAATAGTAAGTTGTCCTATTACGATGAAAATCAATGATATTATTGCTGCTACTAAAATCTTCTTCTTTTTATATAACTTCTCAACTTCATTAATTACAGCAGCCTTAAATTCTACCATTTCGTTCCACCTCGCTTATAAAATAGTTTTCCAATGAGGCATAATTATTTAATATGTTTTTAGTTGTATCCACATTAAGCATTTTTCCATTATAAAGAACCCCTATCTTGCTACAGGTAAGCTCAACATCATGAATAAGATGGCTTGATATAAAAAATGTTGTCTTCTCTTCTTTTGCAAGGCTTTTTATAAGATTTCTCATATCAATCATTCCCTCAACATCTAAGCCATTTAGAGGTTCATCTAAAATGACAATTTCAGGTCTGGATAGAATTGCCGCTGCAATTCCAAGTCTCTGCTTCATTCCAAGGGAAAATTTTCTTGTTTTTTCATCTTTAAACCTTAATATACCTGTAAGTTCTAAAACTTCATTAATCCTCTTGTCATCAATATTCTTATAATATCTTGAAAATTGTTTAAGATTTTCATAAGCAGTGAGATATTGATAGGACTCTGCTGTTTCAATGATACACCCTACCTTTTCCATAGCTTTTTCAAATTGTTCTAATACACTATAACCTAAAATTTTAACACTACCACTATCTGGCTTTATAAGTCCTGTCATAATTTTCATAGCAGTAGTTTTACCCGCCCCATTTGGTCCTAAAAATCCAAAAATATCCCCTCTATTTATTTCAAGGTTGATATCCATTATACCTCTGCCATTTTTATATACTTTGCTTAAGTTATTTATCTCAATAACCTTCTCCAATTATAACCCTCCTTTAAAAATTGCACAGCAATCTTTTTTTAATTAAGAGTTAAAAATTAAAAACTAAGAGTAACGGATGGAATTTCATCCATTACTCTTCATTTTTAACCATTCATTCTAAACTATTCATTCTTACTTAACTCTTTATTTAAGTTGTTAACCTAACTTTTCCTCTTATCTCTTCATTCTCAAAAATTTAGTAGAATGTTTTTATTTCTTCATATTACTATTCAAACACTCTATTAAACTCGCCATTATACCATGTTCTACCATTAGGAGTAGCTGGCATACCGAAATATAACTTTGGTTCTTCTCTATAAAAATTCATATGACCTTGAGCAGATGATCCTTCAATATCAAATGATGCATGGTAATCATTTTGTTCACCATAATATTTAGCATCAAATTTAAATTCTGCTTTCTTTCCTGCGTAATTCTCATATCCTTTTACATACTCTTCATGATATCTTCCAGCAACAGATTTAGAATCAGAATGTGTAATATCTATAATTCTCTCCCCAATTTTTTGGAACTTACCATCTTTTTCTATAACAATATCATTTTTGTATTTACCTACATACATTTCAGGCTTTGTAATTATATCCATATTCTTTTCTATATGTTTTTCTACTTTTTTCCCTGAAAGATCTGGTCTCTTCACAACAGTAGAGTTAATATTAGATACTTTACCAAGTAACTCCAAAGTTAAGTTGTGTTCCTTTCCTTGATCATCTTTACCTACAATCACTCCTGTGCCGAAAAAGCGCTGTATTAACCCGTTTTTATCTACAGTCATATTACCTTTAACTTCTTTTACATATACATCCTTAGTAATTAAAGGCATAATATTTCCCTGCCCATCATTTCTATTAACTGAATGTTGTTTTAATAAAAAAGAGCTTACTGCATTTATTAATGCTGGTATTTGAGCTTCGCTTATGGAACCAGATAACTCTTTACTTCCATCAGTTTTCTCATCTACTACCACATAATCCTTCAAACTGCCTAACATAGCATCTATTATTTTTTCCACATCTGCTGCTTCTTCCTCTTTAAATGGATTGCTAAAAGTTCTTCCTTCTAATGGTTTTTCATATTCAGTTACATAATAAGTAGCTCCATCTCCCTCAGTTGAAATAGTAGCGTTTTTATCTATATAGTAGTACTCTTCTGTCTTTTTGCCATTGTTAATACTTGTCTGAAGGTTCTCACTTGCCTTTTTAGTTACATCGTATTTATTTACCATATTCTCAGAAATAATAACTTTTCCATTATCCTTAATATTCATAGAAACATCAAAAGTATAGTTTGAAAGCTTACTTGTAAAACTTTCTGCGGAATATTTTAATGCATCTTTAGCTTGATCATACCCGCTCTTAGATGACACTTCCGCCATAGCAGTTGTTGCAAACATTAAAGTTCCCACAGTAAAGCTTAAGATCATGGCGGTTTTCTTTTTAATCTTCAATTTATAACATCTCCTTTATCTTTTTATTTAAAACACAATAGGAAAGCTTTCCCTATATTCATTCTAAATGAAGCATCTATAATTTTTCTAAACTAATTATAAAGAAATTCTAAAGTTTTATAAAGTCCTTATAAATTATAGCTTTAATATTAAAGATCCACAACATTATAGATCTAATCTATATAAAACCATTTCTAAAATAAAAATAGCTCCTGCTATTCAACAGAAGCTGATTTTTGTTTTATATTCCATAACTTCCATTTTAATACCAACCATGCTATAATCTTTATATAATCAAAAGATTGATATTATTTTAGTTGCGAAAAATATTTAGGTAGCTGTACACCTTATGTAATTTATGAATTTGAAAGGATTAGATTTTTATGAATACTAAATTCTTACATGATTTGCAACAAGATATTTTAAATAAAAAAGGATATTATATATTATATGCATTTGTTTTTATTCCAACCTTTGCAATCGACGGTGACAATATCCAATTCTATATTGATATATTTAGAATTATTTTATCTGTGGTACCTTTATTGCTTTTAATCTTGATTTATTTTAAATGCAAAAATTCCAGAAATGAAAAGGAAAATAAAATAATTATTCAAGTTATATTTTTCTTCTTTATATTAACCTTTGTCTCTATACATGTTTTTATAAGAAATTTCAACTCAGGCTATTGGATATTTTCCAGTAGCTTTTCTTATATATAAGCTTACAATTATATAAGCTTACAATGGCTCATCTCTATAATATCTTTCATTACAATCAAGGTATATCCTGTTTTTTCATTTTTCCATAGTTATTTTTTAATATTTTAATAAACTTCTTTGAAAGCTCATCCATAGTTTTATCCTTTAAATTTATGGCCCACATTTCACCCCATACACTTTGAAATTCATCATCATCTTCAATGGTAGCAGATGTAATGTTGTGCATCTCTTCTTGATTTATAGCATCTATCATCCCTATGGTAAAATAATCTGTTTGAGTTAGTACATTATGTAGTGTTGCACGATTATGTACATATATAATTTTAGTGATCTTATCCATACCTTTTAAATTATATGCGGATAAATAATCCACACTTTCAATTCCAAATCCCATAAAATCAGCATATCTAACCATACCATATTTATAAAGATCTTTTGATTGTATTTTATGGCCATTTTTTAGCAGTGGATGATTTTTAGATAGTATAACTTGTTTACCTAAATCACAAATAAATTTATAATCTATATTTTTCATTTTAAGTGTATTAATAAAAGTGTTTTTCATAGACTTGGGAACATATATGACACCAACATTAGACTCTTGTGAATAAATATCATTTATTACAGTGTAATTGTCCGTTTCTTTTATGTAAAATTGTGTATTTGTTTCATCTTTATATTCTTTATTAAGTCTAAAAAAAGTCTCTACAATATGTGATGAATATATAGTAGAAAGCTTAAAATTATATGATTTACTTTGCGTATCCTTATATAACTTTATAAAGTTTTCTAAGTCTTTAATTATTTTTTTAGCATGTTCAAGAAATTCTTTCCCCTGATCAGTTATTTGGACGCCATTATTATCCCTTACAAAAATAGTTATATTAAGTTCTTCTTCAAGTTCACGAATGGTTTTACTTAAATGTGGCTGTGTCAAAAAAAGAGAACGAGCAGCCTTAGATATGGATCCCTGTCTTTCTACTTCTATGACATATTTTAAATATTCAACTTTCAAAATTTACACCTCTTTCTCAATGAAGTTTACCCTATTGCTAAATGTTATGGCTCCATAACTAAAAAGTATTAACGTAATATTAAAAATTAATGCTATTATAAAGAAAATACTGCATAGTGTCAATATTCCAACAATTTATAAGGAGGTACTTATGGATACTAAAGAAAAACTAATAGCATTTTTGGATAGCAAAGTTAAAGATTTTTCAAAAATCAGTGATAAAATTTGGGACTTTGCTGAATTACAATTTAAGGAGAAAAAATCCTCAGAATTACTTTCTAGCGTTTTGGAGAATGAAGGGTTTACCGTAGAAAAAAATGTTGCAGGGATTAAAACCGCATTTATTGCTAGCTATGGAAGTGGAAATCCTGTCATTGGTATTTTAGGAGAATTTGATGCCCTTTCAAATATGAGCCAAAAAAGCGGTGTAACACATAAAGAACCCCTAGTGGAGGGCGCTCCTGGCCATGGATGTGGTCACCACCTTTTAGGGACAGGTTCCCTAGCAGCATGTATTGCAGTTAAGGAATATCTAAAAGAAACAGGCATGAAGGGAACTATAAAATTCTTTGGTTGTCCTGCTGAAGAAGGTGGAGCAGGCAAAGTATTTATGGTAAGAAGCGGTTGCTTCGAAGGTGTAGATGTGGCAATGACATGGCACCCTGCTTCACAGAATATGGTTTGGGAAGATAGCAGTTTAGCAACTAATCAAGTGTATTTCAATTTTAAAGGTATAAGCTCCCATGCTGCAGCATCACCTCATTTAGGCCGCAGTGCATTGGATGCCGTAGAGCTTATGAATGTAGGGGTTAACTACCTTAGAGAGCATATTATTTCAGATGCAAGAGTTCATTACGCTGTTACAAATACTGGTGGCATAGCTCCAAATATTGTACAAGCTGAAGCTACAGTGCTTTACCTTATGAGAGCACCACATATAAGTCAAGTGAGAGATATTTATAGTAGGGTTTGCAAAATTGCCGATGGAGCTGCTCTTATGACGGAAACTCAAGTAGAAACTAAATTTGATACTGGTGAGTGTGAATATAGACCAAATATTCCTCTAACAAAGCTAATAGAAAAAAATCTAAAAGAAGTTCTACCTATAGCTAATTATACTCAAGAAGATATTTCCCTTGCTAAGTCTATGATTGATACAATGCCTTCTATGGATGGTTTCTTGCATAAGCTTGAAGATAAAAAACTTGTAGAATATATTGAGGAAACTGGTATCTGCAATGGATTCATTGAAGGAACAAATGGACTTGGCAGTGGCTCTACAGATGTAGGAGATGTTAGTTGGGTAGTACCTACTGCACAGTTTACTACCTCTTGCGCAGCTTGCGAGACTCCTATGCACTCATGGCAGCTTGTTGCTCAGGGAAAATCAAACTTAGCACATCAGGGTATGATCACTGCTGCTAAGACAATGGCATTATCTGCCTTTGATATTTTACAAAGTCCACAGGTATTGCAAGAAATTAAGGAAGCTTTTGAAAAGGATTTCAGTCAAGAAAAATACATCTGTCCAATTCCAGAAGAAGTTTTACCTGGTTATTAATTTTATCAATATAACACTAAAAAAATAGGAGGTTTTATTATGCCAAAAGAACATTTAGCCATTGCTAACAGTAATATTATGTTACTTTTATGCGGGATTACTATCTTAATAGTTTTAATTCAGCCTATTATATTTATGAGAATAGCATGGAAAAGAGGAAAAGAAATTGGCTTAACTAGTGATGAGATGAAGAAAGCTACTAAAAGTAGCTCAGTATTTGCTATTATACCATCACTTCCTATCATTATTAGTTATTTGATGTTAGTACCTGCCCTTGGCAAATTCTTTCCATGGCTAAGACTTAGCGTAGTTGGTTCAGTAACTTATGAAACTATGGCTGCCAATATGGCTGCTGAAGCATTCGGATATGAAAGTATTTTTGCATCAAACTTTACACCAGATGTGTTTATCGCCATTATATTCGTAGTTAGCGTAGCTATATTGGGCGGTAATATGTTTAATGTTTTATTTTTAAAAAAATATGATGAAAAAGTTAGAAGTATGAAATCATTAAATAGTGCTGTTGTTCCAATTATGACTACGGCAATGTTTCTTGGTATGTACGGAGTATTAGCTGCTCCCCATATAAGCAATGTTAAAAACCCATTATCCATAACAACTTTAGTTATATCTGGTATTGCCTCTCTTGTTTTTGGAAAGCTTTCTGAAAAGCATAAATCCCTTAAAGAGTTTTCTTTCTCTTTAAGCATTATTGCAGGAATGGCTTCCGCTTCCTTGTTAAATCTTTTTTTAAAATAATAGCTTAGGGGGTTAATATGATGAATAATAATACAGAAAATTTTTCAAAATCAGTACACAGAGCTGGAAGAATCACAGTAATATTAGCACTTACATGTTTCCTTATGCTTCCTATAGTTTTAGCACTTTACTACAAAGCTGACGTAGATATGGCTAAAGTTATTGCTAATACTGCACCAATATTTATTACCTTTGCTGCAGCGGGAATTTGTGAGATTCTCTCTTTTTCACCTATTATAGGTGCAGGCGGAGTTTATCTTGGCTGTATAACCGGAAATTTAAGCAATCTTAAACTTCCTGCTGCCTTAAGTGCTATGGAAGTTACCGGATGTGAGCCCGGAACTGAAAAAGGTGATGTATTAGCTATAATCGCCATTGCTGCTTCATCTATCGTGACAGTTGTTATAGTTTTTTTAGGAATGTTATTCCTTGGCTCTTTAATAGAACCACTGTTTAATAACCCATATATACAGCCAGCATTTAATAATCTTATCCCTGCTTTGTTCGGTTCAATTATGGCTCCATTCATTATAAAAAGTAAAAAAGAAAGCATTTTACCTATAGTACTGCCAATTATATTTTTGATTATTGTTTCAAGAGGAAAATATGCTACTATTCAAGGATATGTAATGCCTATATTCATATTAATTTCAATGGCATACTCTTACTGGTTAAATAAAGATTTATTTAAAAATACTAAAAGCACCAAAAATACTAGTCAAAATGTTTAAAAATGTATATAAATTAGGCTATTGGATATTCTCCAATAGCTTTTTCTATTTTCATACTATTGTTTATTAAAGTCAACAATATTCTTATTATACCTAATTTTACTAATTAGCTTTTATACTTTTGTTAATTTTATTAGTTAAGCACTGAACTTAACCTTATATAATGTATGTACACATAAAATTGTCCATGTTAAACTTAAGTCTAAAGCATTAATAGCAATAATTACTAATATTAATTAATTAAGAAGTGTGCAAAATCCCTTTTTCTATTATAAAAAAGAAAGGAATATAACAATGAAAAAAATCATTATAATATTTACTGGCGGGACCATATCCATGAAAGAAAATGAAACCACTCATGCAGCTGTCCCTGCTCTCACAGGAGATGAAATCATAAAACTTACACCTGGCATTGAAAACATTGCAATTATTGATTTTCTGAATTTCGGCATGCTTCCAGGACCTCATATGACTCCTGAAAAAATGTTTGAACTGTCAAAAATAATACAAGATAAAGTCACATGTGGTGGCTATGATGGAGTTGTAGTTACTCATGGGACAGACTCCCTAGAAGAAACTGCTTATTTAGTGGATCTTACATATAAATACCCTAACCCAGTAGTTTTCATGGGTTCCATGAAAAACAGTTCACAATTTGGTTGGGACGGTCCCACTAACCTAATTGATGCAGTAAATACTGCTGCATCAGATGAAGCATGGAACAGAGGGGTTATGGTGGTTATGAACAATGAAGTCCACGCTGCTTCACAGGTTACCAAGACCAATACACATACCCTGGACACCTTTAAAAGTATGGATTTTGGTCCTATTGGCTTTGTTGACAATAACAAGGTATATTTTTATTATAACTATACCAAAAGCCAATATATCCCCGCAGAAAAAATCAATAGCCAAGTGGATATAATAAAATGCGGTTGTGGTATGGACGATCGTCTCATAAAATTCTGTGTAGATTCAGATACTCAAGGTATAGTTATTGAAGGAATGGGAAGAGGAAATATTCCTCCTAAGATGGTACAAGGTGTAGAATATGCCTTAAGTAAAAACATTCCCGTAGTGCTGGTTTCAAGATGCCTTATGGGAAAGGTTCTTGATGATTATGGATATGAAGGCGCCGGAAGAGGACTTAGAGAAAAAGGTGTAATTTTAGGAGATAATCTTAACGGACATAAAGCAAGAATCAAACTTATGGTTGCCCTTGGATACACAAATAAAATACCTGAAATAAAAGATATATTCGAAAAAAACTATTATTGATGGCAAGGAGGAATATATATGGATTCCACAAATCACAAAATTATAGAAACACTTGTAGAAGACGGGAGAATATCCATAAAGGAGCTTGCTCAAAAGGTATGTCTTAGTGCTCCTGCAGCAGCAGAAAGGGTAAAAAGACTTGAGGAAGATGGCATTATAAAGGGTTATAAAGCTATTATTGATTATGAAAAGATAGGACAAACTATTAATGTTCTTATCAATTTAGATATGAATATTCAGCAAAATGAAAAGTTTATGGAATTCATCAAAAATGAAGATTCAATTATAGAGTGCCACCATGTCACAGGCCCCTACTGCAAGATTCTAAAAGCTAGAGTGTCCAATATTTCAGACCTAGAAAATTTGATCGGCAAAATTCAAATGTTTGGAAATACAGAAACATTTATAGTCCTCTCTTCTACTATAAAAGACAATGTGAAGATTGATACTAAATAGTATGTAAAAATAATAGCTTAAGTAGATTTTCTAAAAATTAGGGTGTTTATAAAAATTTGCGTAAGCCTTAAATTGGATATGCAATGTAAATTATCCAAAGAAGCTCACATACTTTTATAAACACCCTATATAGATTCTGCTATTATGTCTATGATACTTATTACACATTTATTAAATACTTTTATATTGTCAACAACTAATATCTCGTCCTTCATAAATCTCTTCTTCTCTACATTTCAACACATAGGCAGGTGGTAAATTTAACATAACCTTCTTATTTTTTATATCATTAAAATAGTCCTTAAAAAAATTTATTTTTATTAAAGAGTACTGAAAAGTAATAAATTCTCCATTATCATCTAATATTTCTTTTGTAGTCTCCAATATTCTATTTGAAATATTTACAGGCAACACTGTAAAAGGTATTCCTGATACAATATAATCTACCTGCTTCACGTTGTAATACTCTAGATATTTTTTTGCATTTTCAGCCCCATCATTTATTATCTTAACATTATTCTTATATCTATAAGTATTTAAGAGATCTTCATAAAACTCTTTATTGTTTTCAAAAACAAGTAATAGCGTGTCCTCTTTTTTTCTTGCGATAAGCTTTTCTGTAAAAACACCAGTGCCAGGTCCATACTCTATAATACAATTACATATTTCAAAGTCTATATCTTCTATCATTTTTTCTGCTAAATATTTACTACTTGGTGCCACTGCTCCAATAAATTTAGGATTTTTAACAAATTGTTTTATAAACTCAAACATAATTAATACCACCTCTAAATATGATTATTAAGACCTATTCATAGTATCAACTCTCTAAGATTATTGATTAAAACAAAATCTCCTTATCCGTAGATAAGAAGATTTTATTTCAGAATTACACTCATATCTTTATGGTTCTTAGCTAAAGCACCTTGCTCTATAGGTGGTTCAGCATAGTTGAGGTAATTATCTACCTTAGCTCTATCTTTATGTTTAATTTTCATAGTATAAGAATATCATACAATTTGTTGAATTTCCATATTTTTATAAATTTAATCGTAGTATAATTGAGTATGTTTACATGTTAATTTGCAATATACTTTAAATGTTTTTTTGTAAAGACTTAGCTTCTATACTAAGTATATTTTTATCTGTTGCAGAAGCTTTTATCTTCATTCCAACTACTAAGTCTTTAAAAGTTTTTGTTTCACCATCTATTTTTATAGGTGTGCTACTTTTAACTTTATATAAAGTTATCTTTGTACCCTCTTGAAGTTCAAATTCTAAGTTATTGTAATCAATTTTAGTTATAGTCCCTTCAATATTATGTACTGTTTCTTCTCCTCTTGTAGCCCTAAGTTCAGTGATGGTATTTTTTTTATCTAATTTAATAAAAATTTTATCATTTTTCATTATCTCTTCAAGCTTTGCTGATTTCTTATTTAATTCTATTTTAGCTTTATCTGAAACCAACAAATTAAGAATTGCTGTTCCATCTTCAATAGTGATTCTTCTCTCTTCCAAGTTTATATCTTTCACTACTGTAGAATATTTTTTCTCTTTTTTCTCTTCTATAAATCGTTTTTGTATTCCTGGTGGCAACCCTCCCTTCTTAGCTAGGCCTGGTGGTGTAGCGGCACTTACTGAAGTGCCCCTCAGTACAAATACCAAGCATGCGATAGTTAATACACTTAGCCATTTTTTCATTTTACTATACCTCCTTTTATTTTGTACTATATAATTACGATTGCTTAAATTTTTTAGGTACCCCACATGAAATATTTATTAATTTTTCGTCATTTTTCCAGTGATGAATCCTACGAACTAGGGCTCCTCTGATTTTTTATCTTTGTTTTTTTCTTTATCTTTAGCTTTATCCTTATTTTTTTTCTCGTGTTTTTCTATGTATTTATCTTCCTTAATTGAATCTTTCTCTTTCTTATCTTTTTTATCCTTACTGTTTTTCTTATCTTCTTTTACAGACTTCTCTTTATTAACTTTATTATTATTATTGCTATTAATCCTTTTAATTTTTTCATTTTTTTCGGCTTGCTTTATAAGTTCTTTTACCTTTTTATCTTTTAATCTCTTTACTTCTTTCTTATCTTGTTTTTCATTCTCATCTTTTGTTTTTTTATAAATCTCCATCTTTCCCACTGAAATATGTTCTTTTTTTGCTTCATTTAATGTTTCTCTATCTGATTTTATTGTAACAACTTCAACCTGTTGCCCTCTCTCATTAGATACCTTCTCTATTTTTTCCTTTCCTTCTATTAGAAGTTGATCTAAGTCTTCATTACTTTCATTATTGCTTTTTAATTCTACTGAGGTCACCAATACATGATTTGATTCATCTTTTTTAATATATCCTTCTGCCTCTGCCATTTCTACAATCTTCTCTAAAGCATCTGTCACTGAGTAGTTTTTTAAGCTTTCAAGGGGAAGCTTCGAAGCTTCTTCATTAAGAGCTAAAATTTGTATTACACGATAATTTTTATTAATATTCATTTCAACACTAGGGTTTATATCTACAGCTAATAAAGCTACTGATCTATAATTTTCATTCCAAAAGCATAAAGCATAAATAGACGTAGCTATAAAAATAAAAATAGCAGCTGCTACCCCAGAGATACCTTTAGTAGTAGAATTTGACTTTTTAATAATGTCTCTCTCTTCAAAATATATCTCCATTCCTTCTTGTAAACCCTGGCTTTTCTTTATTCTTTTGAAAGTACAATCTTCAGCCATTACAACTATGCTATCATGACAAATTTCTATTATAGTTCCTTTGTATATCATTTAACTCCCTCCCTTCGCTATAAAAAATATATTCCTTTAATGTATCTAGGTCACTTTCTAAAATCAATACTATTGCTATAATAAACTTTCTACTCCTTTGTATAACTTTTTTTGATATACATAGTTCCCTCATCAAATCACTAGTTGGTAGGTTTTTAGTTTTTAAAAATTTTTCTTTTAATTCATCATTTTCAAATATGTACCTTCCAACACTTATAGCTATAATTCTAGTATCTTTATGTTTTGGTGCTTCCTTTATCAAATCCTCTAAAGAAATTCCATACCCTTCCATATCTTTAATTAGAGTATTAATATCAAATCTAATTTCAACTCTTCCTTCAAAGCCATCTACAGCCATAATATTTTCGTGATAACTATCATCTTCATCATCACATTTTAACTGACTAATATAAACTTCCTTTGGTCTTCTAGCTTTACTTCGAAGTTGGTCTATTACCCTACTCTTTATTACCATAGCAGCAAAAGTTAAAAAATTACCTCTTTTTTCATCGTACTTTTCAATAGCCTCATTGAATGCTATCAACCCTATACTAAAGTTATCATTATTTTCTATTTCAACATATTGTCCTAATTGATTGCTAATTACTTTTTTTACAAAAGGGATATACTCTTCAATTAAATCATTTTTATCCTCTTCGTTGCCCCTTTGTATATCCTTCACTCGTTCTTCTAATGTCTTTTTTCTCTTAAAAATACTGAGAAGCTTGGTCATCCCTACACCTCCTGCATATACATTACGATATTATGAAAATTTTTCGGTACCCTCTTTGATTATTTATTCATTTTAAATCTAAATATATATATTATCATATTTTAAGTATCCTCTTAAAGACATTAAATAGCCCACATCCAATTAAGATGTGGGCTGAAAAACACAATATATTATACTTACTAGCAATAACTCAAAATTACTCTAGGGAGCTCGTTTATTAGAATAAAGTAATTTATTTTTAACCAAAAACTCATTTACGGTGTTATTAAATAATTCTGATTTACATAGATTGCTAGGATCAAATGAATCTTCAAATATTTCTAACTTTTCATGAGGAATTTCATCTATTATACTTTTCATAAATTCAACTCCCATTTTAGTATGATCTCCCACAATACCTAATACTGGTACATTCACGTTTTGAAGAACATGTCTATAATCAATACTATTTATCTCCAATCTTTGTTTTACGGTCTCCCATGTCCTCATTTCTAAAATTATTTTTCCCATCTCTTCTCCTACTAATTTTCCCCAGCGTTTTTCATAATATTTTCTCAGCTCTTTAGATAAGAATTTTTTAGGTAAATAATAGGCTAAAATATTATATGAGTTTACTTTATTGAAAAATTCTTTAATACTTTTAGGATGTGTATGGGTAAAACTATCCACTATCACCATACCCATTACCTTTTCAGGAAATAAAGAATAAAATTTTTGTGTTAATACGCCTCCGTAAGAAACCCCTATGAATACTGCTTTCTTAACATTTAGCTGATTCATTAAATCCGCTACATCCTTTGATTGAGTTTCGAGTCCTTTTTTAATTGGCGCATTTAACTCTCCAGATTTTCCTGTACCTCTCAAATCTAAAACAATAGTTTTATACTCTTTAGAAAAAAAATCAACCTGTGGCTTATACATTGTATGAGTTGCTCCTAGTCCAGGTATAAATATCAAAGGAGTTCCTTCTCCTTTGATCTCGTAGTATATTTTCGTTTTGTTAACACTGGCTATCATTCTTTCCCCTCCCCATAAAGTTCACTAGAGGCACACCTATTCATAAATACCTTTTTTTAAAATATTAAAATACACCTCTAGCCTTGGCATAATATCCTGTAAATTATTCATTTCATTAGAAGTTGACAACCTTACCTCTTCATTAAAGCCCTCTAAAACCCATTGTACTACCTTCATTATTTCTTCTAGTGTGAATTCTTTACGAATCTGATTTGTATTTATTTTACTAATCATTTCTGCATAAATTATCTGCTGTTTTTCTTCATAGTCTTTTAAAATCTTACTGTATATAGGATGCTCAGGATGTTTTCTAATCCATTGAAAAAAATTTAAAAGATAAGGCTCCTTTGTTAGCACGTGTATTTCCTTAAGAGCAAAAAATTTAAGTGCATCAAAAAAATCTTCTGGAATATCACTTCCCTCAATATCTATCCTACTGATTACTTTCTCTACAACTTTTTCTGATATATATATAAATAAATTTTCTTTATTTGAAAAGTATTTAAACAATACTCCTTTTGAAATTCCAGCACTATTAATTATTCGATTAGTAGACGCTCCATCATATCCATAAGTAGAAAATTCTTTAATACAAGCATTAATAATTTCTTCCTGTTTATCAATAGGTAATGCTAAAAAATTTTTTAACACCATTTCCCTCTCCTTTCATGACCATGTGGTCACAACTTTATTATAATATGTACTATTTGATATTGTCAACGAGGAAAACTCTTTTCTCATCAATACATTTATCTTTCTCACGTTAATATAAAAAATGCGTTAGTTCAAGATATTGGTTCTCTCTACTAACGCATATATATATTTACATTATAAAGTTAATTCTTTATAGTCTATTAAGTTTTGATACTTATAGTAACTTCGTGCCATTTATAACCAATTCAAACTTAGCCCCTAAAAAATCTGCTGCCTTTCTGCACATCATCATACGATTTAAAAATATCTCAAAATACTCCATTAGAGAAGAAATAGTAATGTCAATCTTCATCTCCAATAAAACAATTCTTTTTTCACTATCAACTTTAACCTTTGCATCCTCAACTGCATAGTTTACGCGATCGTGAATGTCAAAAGTAGCAAAATCTCTGTTTCTTACTCTGCTTCTTCTAACATCAGTTTTATCCGCTAATATCAATGCTGCTGACACCGTATTTACAGGCTGACCTGTACCTTCATCGTGATTTCCAATGGCAGAAACTATTGTAGCGATTTCTTCAGGAGGCATTTCCATCCTTGTTAAAATATTAAAGGCTAATATAGCACCTGTTTGAGCATGATCAATTCTATTAATCATGTTACCAATGTCATGAATATATCCAGCTATTTTCCCAAGCTCTCTTTCTCTTTCGCCATATCCTAAATCAGCCAATATACTAGCTGCAGTATAAGAAACCCTTCCTGCATGAACAAAGGAATGCTCAGTGAATCCCAAGACTCCAAGCAATTCATCGCCTTTTTCAATATAGGTTTGAAATTCTTTATTCTTTTTTATATCTTCAAAAGTTATATGTTTCATATATATCTCCTTATTAACATTCATATATAAATCTATATATTATCTCCATATACCATTTCATCATATTCTTTATAAAATATACCTAGCTCTCCAACGTAGTTATCCTTCCAAGGCTTATTTCTTCCACAGTAATGGATAATAACACTATTTTCCCTTACCCACTGTACATTTATTCTTTTATCAAAATTTTTAGGCTTTATATTATATAGTTTTAAGTATCTATCACTAAGGTTATAAATAAGAGAATCTACAATTTTAGTTTTCCCTCCATATAATCCACTTAAAACATCTTGGTCAGGAAGCAATAAAAGATTTTTATTCTTTTCAATATAGTCAAAAACGCTGACTATATCCTGCTTCTCTCTAAGGAGTTTTAAATTCATTAGCATCACACCTGAGTTAATGTAATGAGCATCCTTTTCCATATCTAGACGAAACTCATTTAACTTTCGCATCCCCTTCTCAACGTGAGAAGCAGCAATATAATAATTGTCTTCAAAATCCATATAATAAAGTTCTTCAAGAGAATTAATAACAACCAAATCTGGATCTAGATACAAAATTCTATCTAAATTCTTTGGAAGAAATTGCGCCGCAAATATTCTAAAATACATTTCTCTTGGATAACGTTTAGTAACAGGCGCATCTGTTAGCACTTCATCCGTAACTTTTACAGATATAATTTTACATCTTTCTTTATCTAAATGTGATTCTATATTATTAAAATCCTCCTCTGTTAATTCTTTATGAGCAATATATACATTAAGGTTCACATCAGGATTAGATTTTAATATAGAGTAAATCATAATAATCAATTGCTTAATATAATTAGAGTCTAATGTAACAAGAATATTCATAAATGCTCCTTTCTTTTTGTGTAATTTTCTTATAAAACATAAATATATAAAATTTATTTCTTAAATATATAAAATTTATTTATAAAAAAACTTCCTATTCCAGTACTTATAGATGCAGTTAGAGCCGATATATTAGCCCAAAGCACCTGAGATATTCCTAAAATATTTTTATTAGACATTATAGATAATATTATTGCGTTTAACATAGCGGCTATACCCATAACAGATGTAAATTTCAAATAAGACCCTTCACCCTTAAAGGTATATTTTTTATTCCAATGGTATCCATTGATGGAATAAGCGATAAAAGATATTGCTTTGAACAAAATATTAATACATCCCTTATATATGCCAGTTATCTTCCAAAGGATATTTAATATTGTAAAATCTATGATTACATTGGATCCACCTATCAATGCATATAATGTTAATTGTTTCATAATCATCACCTAACCAAATTATATACTAAAATTATCATTTATTCCAACTATAATTCTTTGCTATTATCTTCATATAATGTTTTTCTTAATATAAAATTGAAAGTATTAAGTAATAACAAAAACCGGTAGATGATGGATTTAATTCCTATCAAGTTACCGGCTTTTACAACAGACTCTAGTATTATACTATTTCGTCTTTGATTGCTTCTACTACATTACTTTTTTTAACGGATGTTGAAGAAACCCCATACGCCAAAAATATAGATACAATTATAAGGGTAGCATAGGTTAAAATTGGTCCAGCTGGAAAAACAGATATAAACTCAGACCATGTGACTGGCGTTAATCTTAACATAAACCAACAAATAAATAATACTATTGGGATACTAACAATAATCGGTGTTAATGCGAAGAACAAACCTTCTAGCATCAACATTTTATTTAATCCCTTTGGTGTTAATCCTATTGACCGAAGCATAGCAAATTCTCTTCTGCGTAGTCTAAGATTATTGGAAATGGTAGAAAAAGCATTAAAAATACCAATTAACCCAATCAATAAGGCTACAGCAAAAACACTAATACCTACGGCTTTTTGAACCAGTTCTTCACGATTCTTGTCTTCCAATAGAGTCCATATACTAAAATCATCGGATCCAAGATAAGAACTACAAATCTGTGTTAGTTTTTCCTTCACACGCGGACTAGCCTCATCACCGACTAATAAATCAATTGACATAATACTGTATTCACGCATACGCTCTGGTATAAAATTACTAACTATTTGCTCATAAGTTTTCATAGGAATTATAAAGTCTAAGCTGTATCCACCCCCTCTTAGGTCACCAGGAGAAATCTCTGTAACATGGCCCACTTGAACATTAAATTTATAATTTGTATTCATATAATTTTCTGCTTTTTCATATAAAACTAGCTGATCTCCTTCTTTTATATTCAATAATGGTATTTTTTGCACAACTTTTGAATTATCTGGCATATGATATGTGCTATCTAACAATACTCCTGTTGTCACACCATCTTGATAATATGCCTCAGCATCAGTACCAATTTCTTCACAATACTTTTCAAATGATTTATCGCTTAATCCAACTAAATTTACTATAATTCTATGCTTTCCATCTTCATTCAACACATTATATTTTAGTGTGTTTATCTTATCAAACCCTCCAGATTCAGCAAAAACATCTGACTCCTGTTCTGATGTTACATAGGTTGAGGTACGTACCTGTCTTCTAATGGTACTCTCCCTAACTTCAGGCAGGGAAATAACTTCATTTATCATCTCATCACTTGGTTCATCAATAATATCTAGATTAACCTCCATATCATGTTTAGGTATTTCATTCTTAGAATTAGCTAAATTGTAGATGGCTATAATGTTAATATACCCCGTTACTAAGATAAAACACATTGAAAGGGATAGGATAGCCGTACGTAAAGTCCTTTTGTTAGCTGAAAATTGTGCGCTTGCTAGTTCACCTTCTATGCCAAATATTTTTTTGTTTTTTAAGTGGAATTTTTGTTTTTTAAATTTTACTCTAGCACTATTCTTGCTATTCTGACGTATCCCATCAATAGCTGATACTTTCGCCACTTTTCTTGCTGGAATATATGCTGAAACTAAAACGGTAATCAATGAGATGATGATAGAAAAAACAACTACTACCCATGAAAAGGAAACATATATATTCCTATAATCTTCTATAGCAATAAGAATTTCATTAACTTTAGAAAACACCATATGACTAAATAGATATCCTATCATGATACCAATTGGCAATTGAATAATCCAGAGCAAAAGTCCTTCATAGAGAACAGAATACCTAATTTGCCTTGGAGTTGCTCCTAAACTTTTTAGAATACTTAGCTCCTTAATCCTGCTGTTAGCAGATAAAGAAAATGCATTATAGATAATAAGAATAAATGCCCCCATAACTAATAAAATCATTGTTATTACCATTACTAGTAGTATAATGAGTTGAATGTTTGTATCACTTTTATCGCTAATCCCATATAGATTTAATAGATGGGTATTATACTTAACTCCATACTGTCCATATTCATCTTTAGTTAATCCCGTAGATTTTGCAATCTGCGGTAATGTTTCATAGATTTTACGAGGTTTCACCATACGCATATAAACCGTAAGTTCATCTTCAGGTTGAATTTGTGAAGTATCCAAGTATCCCATGGCCATATATCCGGGGTATGCAGAAGTACTAGAAATATCTAATTCTCCAACTATGGTATATGTCTTAGTTCCTGTTGTCTCAAAAGTCTCGCCTAATTGTTTTGATTGTTTGGCAGATTGAGTTGGAATTAGTTTACTATCCAACATACGATTACCTATGGGAAGAGTGAACTTATCACCAATTTTATAGGAAGGATTCTCCAAGAAGAATAATTTTGCCACAACAATTTCTCCAGGCTCTTTAGGCAGTCTACCTTTCGTAAGAGTATTTTTCAAACCCATGTCCGACCAAAAATTTGTATCTGCATCTCTCATTAATAGATAGGGGCGTTTTGTATTGGAAAGTTTAGCAGTAACCCACGTTCCTTTAATCATGGTGGTTTCAACTTCAGGATTTTCTGTGACATATTTTAATTTATCACCAGATATATCGTGCCATAATTCTCCATGCCAATAACCTGTCTTTTCAATTGTTGAGGTTACTTTTGCTTCCCATCTAGAATGTAGAAGTATACCTAGTGAACATAACAATGCGGAAGCAATTGTAATAGCAATCAGTATAGAAACTGTATGCCTTTTATTCTTTTTCACATGATTAAATGTATATTCGGTCATAATTTTCATCACTTAATCACCTCATCTGACACAATTCTGCCATCATCAATTGTAATCACTCTATCTGCTGATAATGCAATTTTTTCGTCATGGGTAATCAATATAATGGTCTGATTGTACTCTTTATTTGAAAGCTTTAACATCTCAAGAGTGGCTTCTGAATTTCTTCTGTCAAGATTTCCAGTAGGTTCATCTGCTAGAATAATAGACGGTTTATAAATTAATGATCGTCCTATAGCAACCCTTTGTTGCTGACCTCCTGAAAGTTGATTTGGTAGATGATTAAGCCTTTCCTTTAAACCAAGCATTTTTACAATCTCATCAAACTGTTCTTTTTTAGGTTTTACACCATCTAACAGCATAGGTAATAATATATTTTTTTCTACATTTAATGTTGGAATAAGATTGTAAAACTGATAGATTAGTCCCACTTTTCGTCGACGAAATAAAGCTAAATTAGTTTCATCCATTGATGAAATATCAGTGCCTTCAATATATATTTTTCCTTTTGTAGGTCGATCCACTCCCCCTAACATATGCAGGAGTGTAGATTTTCCTGATCCACTTGATCCAATTATTGAAACAAATTGTCCTTTTCTTATTCTCAAATTTAAATTATCCAATGCAGTGACCTTTGTATCACCCATTCCATAAGTTTTTGTAAGATTTTCAGTTCTTAATATTTCCAAAGTATTCTCCCCTTTCTTTATTAGTTCATACTTTCAAAAAGTTGATGATTTTACTGTGTATTTTTTATACTATCTAGCAATATCACTTTTTTTATAATAAATTATACAAAGTGCAGAGGTTATTATAAAAAACATTACTGCAATTATTATAGAATGACTATTTATAACTATCTTCATATCATTTCTAATAGCTGACAGGATAGGCATAACTGGATAAGATAGAGGAAAATATGTATTATCTTTCCCAAACCTTTCTATAGCAAAAACGGCTATAGTCCCTATAATGCTATAAATCATTGGTACTATTGAATTTCTACTTACGCTTGCTATAAGTATTCCTAAAGGTGCTATAGCAAATTGAAATAACATGGAGTAGCCGTATATTTTTATACTTAATATTAAAAAGTCCTTTTCTAAAGGTCCATGATCTATAATAATCCCTGTAATAAGAATTGTTATAAATTGCAACGCATATACGAAAGCAATGCAGCCAAACACAGTTATTAATTTACATATAAAAATTTTAGTTTTACTTAATGGATATGAATATGCAGTATATTCAACCTTTTCTGCAAACTCTCTAGAATAAATATAAGAAGCTACCAAAGTAAAAACTATTAATCCTGCAATTAAGAATGTCATAAGTTGTGTATTTATCATATATATATCCCACTGTAATATATGTCCTCTACGCCTTAAATATATTTCCACCATCAGCATGAGTAGTGGCTCAATTACTGCTCCTATTATTAATGCAAAAATAATAGGGGATCTTTTTAACTTTAGAAATTCGCAATAAACCCCATTATACATCGCTGTCTCCTCCTGTTAATCTTATGAAGTAATCCTCCAAATTGTCTATAGTTACATATATCTCATCGACTTTTACATCGCTGGATACTAAGGTTTTATTTATGTTCCACCCTTCACTTAACTTCTCGTATACTCTTATTAACCCATCTTCCCATATTACATAGTCATTTATTCCAAGCTTTTCTTCCAGTATAAATGAAGCTTTTTTATCATTGTCCACTTTCAATTGAATATAATGTCTATTCCTCTGTTGGAGTTCATCATACCTTATCTCTTCAAGAAGCCTTCCTTTGTGTATTATGCCTATTTTTGTAGCTAAAAGCTGTATTTCACTTAATATATGGCTGGAGATAAGCATTGTTATTCCATACTGTTTATTTAAATTTATAATAAGTTCCCTTATCTCTCTTATTCCAATGGGGTCTAGTCCATTTGTTGGCTCATCTAATATTAAAAATTCAGGATGATGCAAAAGCGCCCTTGCAATTCCTAACCTCTGTTTCATTCCTAAGGAGAAATGCTTAACTTTTTTTCCTCTTATATTTTTAAGCCCAACCATTTCTAAAGCTTTATTTATACTATCCTTTCCTGCAAATCCCATCATTCTCCTATGTATCTCTAAATTTTCTTCCCCTGTAAGATTTAAATAAAAACCTGGATAATCTATTAAGGAGCCTATTCTTCCATGATACTTGTCATCTAATACTTTACTTCCAAATATCTCTATTTCCCCACTGGTAACCTTTGAAAGTCCCATAATCATTTTTATAGTTGTGGTTTTTCCTGCTCCATTTTTCCCAAGAAACCCATAAATGTCTCCCCTGGCTACATTTATATTTAACTTATCTACTACATTTACATTTTTGTAGGTTTTAGTTAAATCATAAGTTCTAAGTAATTGTTCCACAAAATCACCTCTCCTAAAATTTTCAAACTAAAAAGAACTATGCTATAAGTATAGAGCATAGTCCTTACACAACCTTTACATATTTCTTACATGTTTCTTAACTGGTAGGTAGAGTAAATATAAATTCAGTTTTTTTATAAGGAGTGCTTTTTACAGTTATAGTTCCATTCTGCATTTCTATAAGCTTTTTAACTATAGTAAGTCCTAAGCCACTTCCTTGAAAACTTTTATTTCTAGACTTTTCTAATGTATATAATCTTTCAAATATTAATGATAAGTCTTCCTTTGGTATCCCTTTACCTTCATCCCATACAGTTACTTCTACATTTTCTTTATTACATTTTAAATTAATGCCTATATTTTTTCCTTCATATCCATATTTAATGGCATTAGATATAAGATTATTTAAAATTCTCTCCACCGCTTCCTTGTCTCCCATGGCATACACATCTTTTGGCGGTAAATTTATCACAGGTTCTATTTCCTTATTGCTGAAATCATTATAAAGTAAAATTATATTTTGCCTTATAACTTCTGATAAATTAATTTTTTTAATATCAAGGTTAGTATCCTTTGAGTCCAACTTAGACAAGCGAAAAAATTCATTCATTAAATTTCTTAAATTATTTCCCTTGCTTTCAATTATGTCTATGTATTCTTCCTTTTGTTCTTCACTTAAATTTTTATTATCCTTTATAAATTCTATATATCCCAATAGAGATGTAAGTGGTGTTCTCAAATCATGAGATATATTTGATATCATCTTTTTTCTTTCCTCTTCATATTCTTTGTTTAACTTCATTGTATTTTGAAATTTATCTACTACATAATTTATATTTTCTATTAAATCATTTAGATATTTATTTCCATTTTGCATTCTTACTCTTTGATTATAATTTCCTTGTCCAATATTTTTTATTATCTGAGAAATACTATATATCTTCTTATTCAAATTTATAATAATCATCACTAAAATTATTATTATACCTATTAATATTTTCTCACTCATTCTACATCACCTAATTTATACCCAATCCCCCATACTGTCAGTATATATTCAGGTTTATTTGGATTGTTTTCTATTTTATTTCTAAGCCTTCTTATATGAACCATTACAGTATTGTCATCTCCCATATAGTCTTCATTCCATACACTTTCAAATATCTGCATCTTTGTAAATACCCTCTTGGGATTTGTAAAAAACAATTTTAGCAATTCAAACTCTTTTGCAGTAAGTACTATCCTTTCTCCCTCTTTATAAGCACAATAATCATTAAAATCTAGGGTTATATTTCCTTTTTTAAGTGTACTCACTTCTTCCTGATTTTTGTGAAAACTAATATATCTTCTAAGGTTGGATTTTACTCTAGCTACCAACTCTCCTACAAAGAAAGGTTTTACTATGTAATCATCAGCTCCAAATCCAAGGCCTGTTATTCTGTCACACTCTTCTCCTTTAGCAGATAATATGATGATTGGAATTACACTTTCCTCTCTTATTTTTTTCATAATCTCCATACCATCCACATAAGGGAGCATTATATCTAAAATTGCAATACTGAAATTCATAGATTTATATTTTGCAAAGCCATCCATTCCATCAAAGGCTTGTACTACATTAAATCCCTCTTTATTTAATGCAGCTTTTATTAAATTGTTTATCTCTTTATCATCTTCAACCACCAATATATTTATATTACCGAAATCTTCCACAATATCACATCCTCATTTATATTATATCCATATAGCAATACTTATCAATATTATATAGGGACAGTTATCAATAAATTTAGAGATTAAAATATCAGTATTTCAGATAAGACCTATATTATTGGTTTATTATCTGAAATACTGATATTATTACTTTCTATGCTTCATATGCTTCATATATTTTATATACTTTATTTACTCTATCCACTTCAGGAAATAACTTTTTTGAATACAGCTTTTTTATATTTTGAATTCACCATAATATATCCTGAAATTTGAATAATAAGGAAAATCAACGAGCATAATAACGCAACGGTAAAATATGATTTTATTACATTGCCCCAAAACCATGTTCCAGCGAAAAGCAAGGTTATAGCCAGTAAAAATGGAACAAACATAAGAATAAAAATCTGTGTTGATATAATATTTGAAAGCTCTCTCTTCGAAAGTCCAATTTTTACAATGCCTTTAAATTTTACACATTCTTTTTCAAGTTCTGTAAAAAGTTTAAAATAAATCATACTGGATGCCGCTATTACAAAAATTACACTTATAAAAAAACCTACATAAAACATAAGATTTTTAGAATTTTTTTCTGTTTCATAAAGGTTTTGGGCGCTAAAAAATCCAAACTTATATTCATTATCACCTTTTATATTTGACATTAAATGCTCTGTAGTCTCTCCTTCTTCTTTCCAATTATCAATATTGAATCCATAAACCTTTATAGTATCAAAACCTTCTTTTTTATCAAAGCTGGCTGCTATTTCATCCTTTAGTACATTTATTTTGCTAAAATACCCCTCTGGTGTTACATTTTCCTTACTTACTCCCAATACCTTTAGAGTAACCCCCTGTTTTTCTAAAACATTCTGTATGTGCTCATTTATGTTGTGGCTTGCCATAGTTTTAGATGAGCCACTTACTATATATATTTCATTGCTCTTCAATGAAATTGGAGTACCACCAATAGCTTTTATAGCATTATTGTATTCACTTTCAGACATTATAGTAGCACTTCTATCAGTTTCCTCTTTATACCTTACTGTAAATGCGTATTCTTTATAACCACTTTTATCCTTTATATTATCTCTAATGAATTTTATATGCTGCTTTTCATAGTTATTATTGCTAAGTGAAACATAAGTATAGCTATAAGGATAGTTCTCTTTTGTAGCTCTTTCTACATCTGCATTTGCAGCATAAAGCATAACAATTGAGTAAAAAGCTCCTGTAAATAAAATTGTGACAAGGTACATTATTTTTACATTAGAACGAAGCTTTGCTTTAATATCAGCAATTATAATCATATTTGTTCTACGGAGATATAATCTTTTCTTCTTTACAATTGCTATTATTAAAATTGGCAACTGTGTATATAAAATATATAGTAAAGCTAAAATAGCTGCAAACATTGACATAGTGCCTATAGTTGAATCTATAAAATTCTTTAATAAGGTGATCTTATTATAAAAATTAAATATAAACACAAAGCCTATAATTATTAATAATCCAATTATTATAACTAAGGGCGAAGACACCATGTCTTTTTCATCTCTTTTATCTGCCTTCAACATATTTATAACCTTATTTTTACGAATAAAAATAGGAGAAATAAGTGAAATAATAAAAAATAATATAAAAAACATTACAAAGGTTAAAACTATAGCTTTAATTGGCATATACATAGCAAATCCTTCGATCATCATTATCTTTTTACCAATCATTAAAAATAAAGGTGAAAACACAATTCCAAATATGATTGCTGTTATTATTGCCGCAATAGCAATAACCATATTTTCTTTAAATATCATCCTATTTAACTGTTTTTTTGATGCCCCCATTATTATAAAAAGCCCTAAAGTTTTTTCACGGGATTTCATAAAAGCTCTTATTGAATACGAAATAAACATAAATGAAAAGATATAAATCATGATACTTCCTACCATCATTGCCATTGAAAGAGCAGAACCATTTTGTATAATATTTAAATCTGGATGAAACATTGAAACTGAAAAGCAAAAGAATATAAAAATCGAAAATACACTGCTTAAAAAATAAGCAAAATACGTCCATTTATCTCTCAATACATTATTTAATGCAAGTTTATTTAGTGTCATCTCTGCCACCCCCTAGGAAACTTAGCATATCAATAATCTTTCCATAAAACTCACTTTTACTGTCTCCTGAGTGAATTTCGTTATATAGTTTTCCGTCTTTAATAAAAATTACTCTACTGCAAAAGCTGGCCACATAGGCATCATGAGTAACCATGAGAATAGTAGTGTTAAGGGTCTTATTAATTGAAACAAAAAGTTCCATTACATCTTTAACAGCCTTAGAATCAAGATTACCCGTTGGCTCATCTGCCAGCAAAAGAGATGGCTCATGAATTATTGCTCTAGCGATTGCCACTCTTTGTGCCTGACCACCTGATATTTCAAAGGTACGTTTTTCTAACAAACCTTCGATTCCTAACAATTCACTTACACTTTTCACCCTCTGTTTCATAACCCTTTTGGAAACACTATCTAGAGTTAGGGGTAAAATAATATTCTCCTCTACTGTTAAGGTATTTACTAAATTAAAATCTTGAAAGACAAATCCTAGCTCTTGTCTTCTAAATTTTGCAAGGTTATCATCCTTTAGTTCATGTGGCTTTTTATTATTTATTATAATTTCTCCTCCTGTAGGAGAATCAATTGTAGATACACAGTTTAAAAAAGTAGTTTTCCCACTTCCTGAAGGCCCCATGATAGCGACAAACTCTCCCTCTTCCATATTAAAACTTATACCATTTAATGCAGTATAATTTATTTTCCCACTATAGATTTTTTCAATATTTTTTACTTCTAATATGCTCATGTATATCAATTCTCCCTTAATCTTTCACATTTTATTACTTAATTTATCTTTTTCATTACTCCTTCAAATTTGCATAAACTATATGGTCATCTTTTAAAGTTTTAAGTCCAAATTTAACTATTTTTTTACTTTCCACATCATAGATTAAGTTGAACTCAATTATATCCGATGGCTTACCATTAAAATGACCAATCATATAAACATTTTTTACCCCATCAAGGGATTTAATATCCTCATACTCATCTTCTTTTACTTCTCTTGCAAAAGAAATATCAAAATCCTTTGTATTTAATTTCTTACCAAAATATTTTCCGCTATTTTCTTCAGCTATAGTGATTAAATTAGACTGTAATTTTTCCACTTCCCTATCCTTTAAATTAGACTTACCACATCCTGATACTATTGTAATTATGGCAAAACATAATATTAAACTGCTTAAAACTTTATTTATTTTCTTCATAATGCGAAGACCTCCTTTGTTTTCTTTGATATTTTAATACTACTTTAAAGGCCTAGTTTGAACAATTCATTAATATTTCACTTTTATTACATTTTTGTAATGAAGTGATTCTTAGCAGTAATCAAGTGATTCTTAGCTTCAGATGGAGTTTGCTTAAAAGGAATACTTACTCCAACTGAAGCTTAGAAGAACTTATCCAGGGACGTAGCATCCGTTATGCACAGCATAAGAACTATCACTTGTAGAAGATGGGAGTATTACGGATGCTAGTCATCGGATAAAACTCAAATAAAAAAGCCTTGAAAGTATCAAGGCTTAAAATATATATAAAATGCAGTCTGCTCTCCAGGCTGTGATTTTACAGTAATTTTATGTTCTAGTATATCCAATATCTTTTTAACAATATACAATCCTACTCCCGTAGATTCTCCAAAAATACGTCCATTATCACCAGTAAAAAATAAATCAAAAATCCTATTTATATCACTTTTCTTGATTCCTATACCTTCATTTAGGACTTCAAATACAATCATACCCTTCTCTTCAAAGGCATTAATATAAACATTTTTACCCTTTGTACTATATTTTATCCCATTATTTATAATTTGATATATAGCATATTTTATCCACTTTTTATCCGTATTAATTCTTAAATCCTGTGATATGGATACCTTTGGGAATACTGATTTAGCAATAAAAAATTCCTTTAGATCATTTACAACTTCTAAAACAATTGATTTTAAATTTACTCTTTCAATTTTCATATCCTTTTCAAAATCATCTATTCGTAAAAACGTAAGTATTTGCAAAAGGTTGTAATCTATTCTTTTTGTTTCCAGTAACACTTTCTGAAAAACTTCATTTTCATAATTATTCTGTACAAGTAAATTTATAACTGAAACTGGAGTCTTTATTTGATGAACCCAATTATTTAGCATTATCTTATATTCTTTTTGAGAATTCTCCATAGAATTTATCTTTTTATTATAAAGTCTCATATATTCCTGCATAGTTTTTAAAAAAGCTTCTTCTAAGGGGGAATGTGCATCTATAGTTATTATGTTTTCAAAGTTTTCCGGTTTTTGTGAAAGCTTTTTATAAATTTGACTATTTGATATATATCTATATATTAGAAAACAAATAAGAAGGAATAAGCTTAGAAAAACAAAATATCCAATGCTTTGTTCAAAACCACCTAATTTATTATAAAAAAATACTAAAACTATAAAGTTAATTATATATAAAATAATAATAGGTAAGTTATCTTTCAAAAATAATTTCATTTTTACACCTCAATTAGCCTATATCCAAGTCCTCTTACTGCTTCAATTTCTATTTTAGCATGGATTTCACTAAATTTTTTACGAAGTCTTGCTACATTTACATTTAACGTATTTTCTTCTACAAAGCTTTCATCATCCCATAGCTTAGAAAGTAAACTCTCACGACTTAAAACTTTTGGAGAATTTTCTAATAAAATAGCTGCAAGTATAGCTTCCTTTTTACTTAGCATAACTTTTTTGTCCTCATTTTCAAGAATAAGACTATCAAAATAAAATATTACTCCTGCCTTTTTTAAAATTCTCTCCTTTTGATTTTTAGCATAGTCTCCGTATGCTCTCCTTAAATTTGCATTTATCTTTGCAACCACAATATCAAAAGAAAAAGGCTTTGTAATATAATCATCTGCACCATTTTCAATAGCAAATATTTGATCCATATCTCCACTTCTTGCTGAAATAAATATAATAGGACATTTTGATATCTGTCTTAACTTTCTACACCAATAAAATCCATCATATTTTGGTAGATTAACATCCATCAGCACAATATGGGGGTCAATTTTTATAAATTCATCAATAATATTATTAAAATCAATGCATTCAGCACATTCAATACCATACTTTTCTAAATGACTTACTAATAATTCAGATATAGACCTATCATCTTCAACAATAAATACTTTGTACATTGATACACTGTCCTTTCTACATATGCTAACATTAATTATACAATATTTTAACTAACTATAGTTTTCCCATTTTAAGAATTTAATTATTAAATTAGATAATATAAAAAATGCGTTAGTTCAAGAATGTTAATTCTATGTACTACGCATTTTTTCACATAATTTTATCCGATGACTACCATCCGTAATACTCCCATCTTCTACGCATAACGGATGCTACGTCCCTGGATAAGTTCTTCTAAGTTTCAGTTGGAGTACGTATTCCTTTTAAGCAAACTCCATCTGAAGCTAAGAATCACTTGATAATGCTTTTTTTATTTTAATTTCATTTTCTAATTTCTGCTTCATTCCTGATGATGTATTACCTTTTAGATAAACAAACCAGTATATAAATCCTACAAATATCGCTCCACCAATTATATTTCCAATGGTTACAGGTAGTAAATTATTAAATATAAAAGTATTCCAATTCAAATTAGCTAATTTTTCTGATGAAAGATGTGATGCAGCAGCCCAATTAGCATTTGATTTTGCTAATATTCCTGCAGGTATATAATACATATTAGCAATGCTATGTTCAAAACCTGAAGTAATAAAAAGCCATATTGGAAAGAATATTCCAAACATCTTTCCTATCATATCTTTCGCTCCATAAGCTAGCCATACCGCCAAGCAAACAAGCCAATTGGCCATAATTCCTAAACATAATGCAGATATAAAAGATAATTCTACTTTATAGGAAGCAATTTTAATAGTTTGTCCACCAAGGGCATTTGCTCCACTATTAAATAGTCCTGATTGTACCATCATAAAAGCTATTAATAAAGATCCTATTAAATTTCCTATATATACAGTACCCCAGTTTCTTAGCATTTCTCTTAATTTTACCTTTTTTTCTAAAACGCTCATAATAATCAACGTATTTCCTGTAAATAATTCCCCTCCTGCTAGAACAACCAACATAAGTCCTGTACCAAAAACTGCCCCAGCTAAAACCTTTCCAAGTCCATAGGTTTCAGGCCTTTCGAACAAATTAAATGCAGCCATATTAGATCCTTCAGATGCAAATGCAATAAATACTCCTGCTAAAATTCCTAAAATTAGTTGATGTGAAGATGAAAGCTTTGACTTTTTTATTCCTGTTTCCACCGTTGTAGCAGCAATTTCTGCAGGTGTTGAGTAATTTTTCGTATCCACTTTATAACCACCTCTTACTACTATATTTATTTTTCTGAATAAATTTTAAATAAATTCTGAATAAATATTGTCATTACCTACATTATAAAGGTTCATTGTCTATAAAGCGTCTATAATTCTGAATATTCATTATATAAATAGTTGTTTACCTTATTTCCTCATTATTAAATTCTAAAACCACTTCAGTATAGGACCCATATTCCGATTTAACACAAATATTGTGTCCGATCTTTTTAATTACTTGCTGGCTTAAATATAGTCCAATACCTGTGGAATTTAAGTTCTCTCTTCCGTTAGTACCAGTAAAGCCTTTTTGAAAAATTCTAGGAAGATCTTCTGTCTTTATTCCAACTCCATCGTCCCTAATTTTTAATAAATAACAAGAATCCCCTTTAACTCCCTTTATAGATATGTTTCCGTTATTATCTGTATACTTAAGGGAATTATTTATAATTTGCTCTATTATAAATGAGAGCCATTTTACATCTGAGAGAACACTTACTTTCTCTATATTAATTTCAAGTTTTATTTTCTTAGATATAAAATACTTTGTATGTTTCTTTACAATATTAAAAACTATATCCTCTAAATCAATTTTTTCAATGAAAAAGTCCTTTTCAAAGTTATTTATTCTAGTAAGGTTGAGCATTTTATTAACTCCATCCTCTATTTTAAAAAGCTCTCTTGGTATAGAGTCTATAAGCTCTGGATTTTTATTTACTTCATAGTTCTCACACAAAAGCTTTATAACTGAAATTGGAGTTTTTATATCGTGTCCCCATACCGTAATTAAATCAAGATTTTCATTATATTCCTTTTCCTTTTCATACATGAAATCATCTAACTTTTCGTAGTATGCCTTTATAGTCCTATAATAATATGCTTCCTCATTATTCTTATTAAAGAAATTCACTTCATTAAAATCTGAATTGCTCATGCCCTCTTCTATGTTGCTTATGAATTTCTTTTTATGAAATATGCTAATGCATATAAAAATTGTCATAAAAAATAATTGAAATAGCCCTATATAACCTATGGTATCTACGGCTATGGCTTTATTTGGAGATAAGTATATTACGGTTGCCATAATTAAAAACAATGCTAAGTTATATATAAAAAAAGGTATTTTATCCTTTAATAAATCTAAAAACTTCATATCTATTCACCAATTAAGTATCCTTGCCCTCGTTTTGTTTCTATAAAATCTTCTAAACCTATGGTTTTAAGCTTCGCTCTTATTCTGTTAATATTAACCGTAAGTGTACTATCATCCACAAACCAAGATACATTCCATAATCTCTCCATAAGCTTATCTCTTGAAATTACATGACCTTTATTTTTCATAAGTTCATAAACAATTTTTATTTCATTGCTGGTAAGGGATATTGTATTATCATTATACGTAATGCATGACTTTGACAAGTCCAGTATAACCCCTCTATGTGCCATCAATGTAGAAGAATTCTCCGTAAATTTATATACTCTTCTTAAAAGCCCTTCAATTTTTGCAATTAAAACGTCTAAAGAAAAAGGCTTCTGAATAAAATCGTCAGCACCTAGATTAATACCTGTAATTATATCCATGTTTGAATTTCTTGAAGAGATAAATATAATAGGAATCTCTGAAATTTTTCTAATCTCCTCACATATGTTAAAACCATTTTTAATTGGTAAATTTATATCTAATAATAATAAATGGGGAGAACAGGTATTAAATTCTCCTATTATGTCATGAAAATCCTTATTAGGAATAGCCTCATACCCCCACTGATCAATCCTTGAACATATTTGTTCCTTTAATCCCTCATCGTCTTCAATTACCATAATTTTAAACATTTTTTCACCTCTTAAAATTCCATGTAGTAATGTAGTTTAAATTACCTATAAACATTTATAGCCGTCTATCTACAAAAATAATATACTTAGATTATAACAAATCTCTTCAAGCAATATAACAATAAGCAATACTATAACAAGTAATATAACAATTTTGTTACATTTCTATGGAGTATTGTTATACTATTGAAAGGTACTAAATACATATGGAACTTATAATAAGGGTATAAGACTTACGAGGAGGTAGTTACAAATGAGTAACGCATTAGTTGTTGAAAATATAAAAAAGACATATGGAAAAGGTGATACTAAAGTAGATGCTTTAAAAGGTGTAAGTTTCACCATGAATAAAGGAGAATTTGTAGGAATAATGGGAGCCTCTGGTTCAGGAAAGACTACCCTTTTAAATATAATATCTACCATAGATAGCCAAAGCTCAGGCAAAGTGCTTATCGATGGCAAGGAGGTTAATAAATTAAGCGATGAAAAAATGTGTGATTTTAGAAGAGAGCATTTAGGATTTGTATTTCAAGATAGTAATCTTTTAGATACTTTAACCATAAGAGAAAACATAATTCTTCCCCTATCTTTAAGTAATACAAAAGCTAAAACAATGAATAATGAAGCTGAGAAATTAGCTAATTTACTTGGGATTCATGAAACTTTAGATAAATATCCTTATGAAGTTTCAGGGGGGCAAAAGCAAAGAGCTGCTGTATGTAGAGCCATGATAACCAACCCCTCATTAATTCTTGCAGATGAACCTACAGGGGCTCTAGACTCAAAGGCTGCAAGGGTACTTTTAGAAACCTTTAAGAAAGTTAACGAAGAAATGAAGGCAACTTTAATGATGGTTACCCACGATCCATTTAGTGCAAGCTACTGCAATAGAATTATATTTATTAAAGATGGAGTTATATTCTCAGAATTAAGAAAAGGTGGAAGTAGAGAAGAGTTTCACAAAAAAATTCTTGATACACTATCATTGGTTGGAGGTGTATAAAATATGAGCATATATAAAATTTCATATAATAACATAAAAAGAAACTTTAAAAACTATTTATTATATTTTATCTCCATACTATTTAGTGCTTTTATATTTTTCACCTTCAATTCCATTAGATATAATGAAGATATTTTAAAGGCTGCCGGTTCAATAGCAAGTGGGTTAATAATATCTTCAATAGTGGTAGTATTCTTTGCCTTCATATTCATATACAACGCTAACACCTTCTTTAGAGAAAAAAGAAGACAAGAAATAGGGTTATATAATTTACTGGGAATAACAAAAAAGAAAATAGGGTTGATCTTCATATATGAAGGCTTTATATTAGGACTACTTGGTGTAATAGGCGGCATAATTTTAGGATTTATATTTTCAAAACTGCTTATGATGCTTTTAGTTAGATTAATGGGAATAGATATAATAATCCACTTAAATTTCAATCTTAAGGCTATTATACAAACATTTTTAGTTTTCTTTGCCATAACAGTGATACTCTCCATAGAAAACTATATGGTAATTAAAAAAATTCCTCTAGTTAGATTATTTAAAAAAGAAAAGGAAGTTGATAGTTTAGCTAAAATATCCGTAGTTAAAGGAATACTTGGCATACTTTTAATAACTGTAGGTTATGGAATATCATTAAGCTCTAAAACCACCGTTGGAAGACTAGACCTTTTAATTATTATATTAGTGATAGTTATAATAGGTACAAAACTATTCTATAAATCAGCTTTACCTTTGTTATTAAAAGGTTTAAAGAAATTCCAAAACTTTTACTTCAAAGGAAGCAATATGATTTCATTATCTGAAATAGCTTATAAGGTTAAAAGTAATGCGGACATATTGACCACAGTAACTATACTCATAGCCGTTTGTGTTACAGCCCTTGGTACAACTTCTTCTTTCTATTATGACTTTCAAAAGACTATGAGCGAAAAATACAAGTTTAGCAATATAATTGTCCAAAGTTCAGATACTATAAAAAATGAAGTAGATAATGTTCTAAAAGACTATAATGAAGAAATTTTATTTAATGATAACATTGAATTCAAACTAGTAAAAGGATCTTATGTTAATACATTTTTAAGTGTAGGTAAAAGCTCTCGTGACGAACAGAACTTTGAGGTATTATCTGAAAGCAACTATAAAAGACTTATGGACTATGAAAATAGAGAATATGAAAATCTTCCTAGTGAAGAGGATGTGTATTTAATTGAAGATTCCTCCATGACAGCATTATTTGAAACTAATCTAGATGAACCTTTAATTTTTTCAGAAGGAGAAAGAACATTTAAAATAAAAAAGTCCTATTCTGAAATGTTAACAAATGAGTTAATTAGCGGAACCATCGTTGTAGTTAAAGACAGTGTATATTCATCCTTAGGTAAAATAGAAGGACTAAAAAACTTAAGATGTATAGATGTTAAAGATAGGAAGAATTCCTTTGAGCTAAGTAAAAGCATAAGCAAAATAGCCGATGCTAATAAAGTAAAACTTTCTTCCTATGCATACACCTACAGTAGTGGATATAAGGTTTTAGGAATGCTCTTCTTCATAGGAATTGTGTTATCAATATTATTTATAATTGCAACGGGCAGTTTAATATTGTTCAAACAAATATCTAATATCTATGATAACAAAGAAAGATACGTTGCCCTAAAAAAGATTGGCGCTAATAATAGCCACATAAAGAAAATTCTATTAAAACAAACTAGTATAATATTTTTACTCCCAGTATTATTAGGCACTACACATAATTTATTTGCTATGAGAATATTAAAATCATTGCTGGGCGATTCAATAATTATTCCAACTATAATTACACTTATTGTGTATTACTTAGCCTATGGAATGTTCTATTTAGGAACTGTGGCTTATAGTAAAACAATGATAATAAAGAAATAGATAGCCTTTAGCTAAAATGCACCTAAAAATGTTATATGTATCTAACATTTTTAGGTGCACTCTTTATATTAAGTCTTTTTTCCTCATGTATGAACAAAAATTAACAAATAGGTTATTGACTTTAATGTGCTTTCTTCTGTAATATACAATTAGACTTATAAGTTTATTTTAGGAGAAAATGATGAAATTTAATAAAAAATAAACTCATCTAATATATACTGTGAGGAGCCTCTGTTCAAAATAAATAGAGGCTCTCACTTAATTACTTAATTAAACAGAACAATATTAATTAAACAAAACAGTGAGGTGGATCTATTTGTACATTGATAAAAAAACTGCCAGACATATAATATTTATTGGTTGCTCAGTGGTACTTTTTTATTTGGCAGTGAGCAATTTTCCTGTTGTTATGAAAATTTTCCAAACACTATTTACCTATATTTCTCCAATTTTTCTTGGACTATGTATAGGATATACTCTTAATATTCCTATGCGTTCCATAGAAAAAGGCCTTTATAAATTGTCAAATACAAAGGGTAAGACAAGCGAGAAAACTGCTAAACTTATTCGTCCCATAAGTATTATTTTAACTCTTATTTCATTTATAGCTGTCATACTCCTTGTGATGTTTATTGTAATTCCTGAAATTGGTCGTACTATAGCTTCAATTAATAAAATGATGCCATCATTTATCGAAAGAATACAAATATGGTCTGAAGGCTTAAATTTAAATATTCCTATTCTGGCACAACAGGCTGAAGAATTTGGAATAAGTTTTGAAAATATAAATCGACGTTTGTTAACACTAGCTCAAAACCTAAGTCTTTCCATTATTGATTCCTTTATGTCCATAATTGGAATAACTTTTAAAAGCTTACTTCAGTTTTTCTTAGGATTGGTCTTTGCATTTTATATGCTTATGAACAAAGAAACCCTGATAAATCAGATAAAACGAGTGTTAAAGGCATTTTTGCCTGAGGGTTTGTCTCACAGAATAATTAAAGTGTCTTCTATTACAAACAATGCCTTTATTAATTTCTTTACAGGCCAATTTATAGAAGCTCTTATTTTAGGCGGCATGTTTTGGGTTGGTATGACAATATTCCGTTTCCCTTATGCCACCATAGTTTCTGTGCTTATTGCCTTTACCGCTCTTATTCCTATATTTGGTGCCTTTATCGGATGTGTAGTAGGAGCTTTCTTAATTTTAGTTTCCAATCCTACACAGGCCTTCTGGTTTATCATATTTTTCTTAATCATACAGCAAATTGAAGGCAATATTATTTATCCAAAAGTTGTTGGTGCATCAGTGGGATTACCGGCTATATGGGTATTTACAGCGGTAACCATTGGAGGTAGCATGATGGGAGTTTTAGGTATGCTAACCTTCATTCCTATCGCATCTGTCTTATATACTTTGCTCAGAGAATCAGTGAACACTCGCTTAAAAAATAAAGTTATTGAAAAAACAGAAGACTAAAAAGTCTTCTGTTTTTTTATATACTTACATATTTAAATAATAAACCTACTTAATTATTAAATTCCTTTAATAAATCTTTGTTATAATTATATTTTTCTCTAAATTCTTCTTCTAAGATACTCATGATAATCATATCATAGTATTTATTATTAAAAAAACATCCATCTCTTCGAATTCCTTCTCTTATAAAACCTATTTTTTCATAGACATGAATTGCTCTTTGATTAAAAGGAAATACCTCTAACTCAATTCTATGTAAGTTAAGCATTCCAAATCCATAATTCAATGCCAAAATCATTGCTTCGCTGCCGTAACCTTTACTGAAATCTTCTTTTCTATTTATTATAATTCGTATATTGGCACCTCTGTTATTCCTGAATATATCATTAATAACAACCTCGCCTACTATTTCATTAGATTCTTTTGAGAATATTAAAAAATCAATTCTGCTTCTATCTTCAGATATATCTTCTAGGTATCTTTCAATATCTGATTTACTAAATACTTGTTGGGTGCCTGTAAATACTGTTGCTTCTATGCTGCAATTGCTTAGATTTTCCCAATATTGTTCAAGATATTCTTTGTCTAATTTTTTTAGATAAATCAAATTTCCTTTTAGCTCTAAAAAGTTTCTCATATCCATCCTCATATCTCATTCTCCTTAAATCCATCTATGCATTCAATATAGAAATTAAATTTCTTACTTCTGAACACACTAATTTTTGACACACCATTATTATATAATGTATCAAAGGAGTCTATCAATTTCATTTATGATTCTGTATTAATCTTGTTCATAATTCAAGAAAAGACCCTCACAATAGTGAGAGCCTTTAAACTCCTGCAAATACTCCTTATACTGCTCCCTTATCCTAGCTTTTGTCCACAATTAGCACAGAAGTTTGCCCCTCCAGTTTTTTGACCACAATTAGGGCAGAAATTAGGCTTTGCATTCTTCTCAACAGCAGTATTATTATTATTATTATTATTTTGCGTTGGTGTGCTTTGATTTTGCTTCATATTTTCCATCATCTGATTTGCCATATTCATTCCCATCATCATACTAGCCATATCAGAAGCAACGCCTCCACCCTTAACATTACCAGAGGACATGGCATCAGTCATGGATACTTGCTGATATTTATTCAAATCACCAATCATACTGTGAGAAGCATTCTTATTAATCATATCTTGAATCTCTTCTGGATAACTAAAGCTCATAATGTTAAAGCCTGTGATTGTTATTCCGCTACTCATAATCTCCATGTCAAGATCTTCCCTAATTCCTTTTGAGATATCAAATGCATTCCCTTGAAGATTAAACATATCCTTCCCTTCTTTAGATATCCATTTCATTAAAAGTTGATTAAGAATAGAAGTAATCCTTAACTTAACTTCCTCCACAAGATAGCTATTTTTTACCCCTGCAATTTTGTCAATCAAAGCAATATAATCGTTGACTTTAAAATTAAATGTACCATTGGCGCGGATAGGCATGCCACCAGGAAGTTGAGGGGTTGGAATATTAATAGCATTTTTCGTACCCCACTTTACTGTAAATTCCTTTGTGTTAACAAATAATACTTCCGCCCTCATTCCGCTGTTAAAGCCAAATTTAAAACCTTTTAATGTGGATAAGAAAGGTATAATCTCAGATTCTATGTCATAATCTCCCTCGTCTTTAAATATACCTTCTATTTTACCATTATTTAAAAATATAGCATCTTGACCAGGTCGGATAATCAGTTTACTTCCTTTTTTAATCTCACTATTGTTCCATTTCCAGAAAATCATATCATCTCTAAATTCTTCCCATTCAACTACGTTAGCAAATTGTTTTTTAAAAAATGCCATATATTATCATTCCTTTCATTTCATCCTATTATCCCATTATCTTATTATCATTAAGAACTCTAAAAGCTACCTCTACTGCCGCTGTGTGAGTGGCCACCTGATGTGACTCCACCACCGCCACCGCCTCCTCCAAAACTGCTTCCACTAGAATTATTTTGAGATGGTTTTTGAACTTTTGTAACTGTTGTTCTTATATAATCGTCTCTTCTTTGAATTATTCTTGAATTACCATGATCTCGATAAGTACCTTCATTAACGGTTATCTTACCCCCTGAATTATGGACCATAAAGCCGACAATAATCCCAGCTGTTGCAAGGGAGGCAATGATCTGAAATCCTAAATCAAATAATATATTATCCGGATTCACTCCTGGCCTAATTCCCATATACTTATAGGAAGTTTTAATAAAATTATGAAAAGCCTTATAATAATCTCCCTTTGATAAATCAGGTGTAATTTTACTTCTTATAAGATCAAGTCTACTATCATCTAGGTATTCCTTTCCTCTATAAAAACCTGCTAAGTACACTTCCCTATTTTCCATATCAATTGTTAATATAGCACAATTACCATGGGGTTTGTCATACCCTAAGGCTTTTTCATCATAAAAGTCTTGCATGTATTTTACTACATCTTTACCTTCCATATTATTGGAGGTTAGTATAACCATGTCTGTTTTCCTTTTAGAGCTGTATTTACTAGCTGTAACTTCAAGCTCCTCTATTTCTTCTGGAGTTAAAAGGCCTGCAAAGTCATAAATCCTTTGTTTTGTATCGGAAGCAGCTATTGCTACATTTGATACAAGCGGCAGAAAAATGAGTAGCATAATTAAAAATAAAATTCCTTTTAAATATGTTTTATTTTTCACCAAAGGCCACCTCCCATAATCACTGATATTAATTTTAGTATTATGAATGTAGCGCCTGCAATTCCCCCAAACCACATTGCAACTTTCTCAAAACTAATAGGAGGTTTGCCCACAACCTTACCTGTTTGTCCATTCATGGCAAAGGTATGTTCAGATTTATTATAATCATAACAAACCATCCACACAGGAAGGAGGGTGTAATAAGCCTGCCTTGGCCTAGTATCAATTTGTTTGCTTCTATAGTCAACTGAAGAATACCCAGTGATGGTTGAACTTATATAGGACTCTATATATTTTCCTATTTTTGATTTAGCCCTTGGGAGTAAATCCTTATCATCAAAATTGTATTTTTCTGCAATATATCCCGCAAGATAAGGGGTTTTGAAATCTTTTAGATTATTGTATGGTTCTAATTTGTCCATAATTTCATCATTCATTTTTTGAGAAGCATCAACGGGTACCTTTATATAATCAATGTTGATATCTCGGTATACATCGTAATGTTGCGTTTCTGTATATATATAATCACCTCTAGTATATTTTGAAACTTTAGTGCAATGAGCGTTCACCTTCACTTTACTATTTAAATCGTATAACCAAAATGGAACGTACATCCCTGTTATGTTCTTTACCCTATCAGCTGTCATAAACCCCTTTGGAGTGAGACGCCCATTCTTACACCAAGAGGTAAATGCTTTCATAGCCTCCTCTTTGCTAATGGTGAAAGGAATGATCTTTGCTGGGGTCATTGTTCCAGATAACCTATCTCCAAGGACAATCCCTGCACCACAAAAACTACAGGTAGTTGCTGTAGTATCTGCATCTGTCATAAGTATTGCTCCACAATTTTTACAATGGTATTCTTTTGCTTCATCCTCTGAAAAAGTAGTGGTAATAAACTCTTCAGAAAAATTTTCTATATTATCTTTTCTTCCACAACTATGGCAAGATAATTTTCCTGATTGGCTATCAAAGACCATATCACCACCGCAGCTAGGACATTTATAATGTATTACCATGATTTATTCACCTCTGACTATTAATTAAGAATATATTTTATTATAAAAGCTGTAGCTAAAGCTACAGCTTTTATATATAAGGCATCATTACTTATTTGTTTAATTTTGCCTTGAGAGCAGCTAATTCGTCATCTATATTTGTATTACTATCATATTTAGCAGTTAAATCTTCTATATCATCTTTAGGTCCTGCGTTAAGTTCTGCCATTGCATTTGCTTCATCAAAAGCTTTATTCACCTTTTCTTCCATTCTATCAAATGCGGATATAGATTTATTGGCACTGTTCACCGATAAACCAATTTTGTTAATTCTTTCTTGGGTTTTTGCTACTGCCATTTTCCCTTTAAGCATAGCTCTACGCCCTTCTAGCTCACCAATGTCATTAACAAGTTTATCATGCATTTGTTTCATTTGAGCAGCATTGGAAGAAGCTACCCCATATGCTTCCTTTAATTCAACTTCTTTCTTTGCTAATTCAGATTTTCTCTCTAAAAACTTTCTAGCATCATCTTCATTTCCAGCTTCTAATGCTTTTATTGCATATCTCTGCATTTTATCAATCTCTGATGTACATTCATCTAATTCTCTTTTTACTCTTTGCTCTTCTGCCATAACAGAAGCAGTTTCAGATTTTACTTTACCTAGGTCGCTATTAAGATTTCTCAAGCATTGATCAATCATCTTCTCTGGGTCCTCAGCTTTGTCTAATAATGCATTAATATTACTTAACATAATCTCTTTAAATCTTGTTAAAATACTCATGATGCCCTCCTTCTTGTATTATTTTATAGTAATAGTATTTATTACCAATAACATTCACTACCACTTTAATATTTATTTCTATACTAATGTTTTTATTCCTTTAATTTCTAAGCTTTTATTTCTATGTAATTAATTCCTCTTTAACCAAACTTTATACTTTATATAAATAAGAAATACTTAGTGTTATCGCCACTAAGCATTTCTTATTTATATAATATCAATTTTTCCCCAAAAATGGCTTATCTAGGTTTTTATCAAAAACACCATTTTGTTTTAAAGGTTTATCCCACATTTGATTGATTAAACCTGTCTTAGTAATAAATTTCATGATTTTAAGAGAGAATCCTGTGAATTCACGTGGATTCTTTAGGTCTTCAATAATGGATTTATCAAAGGTATGAGTTTGCTCATATATTTCACCTAAGCGTTCTAATGACTTAAAGAGTTTTTTTGTCATAAAACTTGACATGGTAGAAACATTTGCTGAGCCCCCTTTTATTACTGTCCCTAAATAAGCTCTATTAAGTTCCTTTGAGAGTGAGCTAAAATATCTTTCAGCATATTTGTATTGAGATGCTTCTGGAAAACCGCCTTGCACAATAAAACCTATTGATTTATTTTCAGAAGGCTCTGCAGGCTCTAAACACTCAATAAAGCGCATTGTAACACCGGGCATGCTATGAATATATAGTGGAAGTACAAAAATAATAGTATCAAAGTCTTTAACATACTCAGCAAGAGTCTTAGGATTTTCTTTGACGATATATTTTACATCACAGGGAATTTTCATCCCCTTTAAAAACTGATTAATAAATATTTCAGAATTACCATTATTCCCTTTAGGAGATCCGTTAAGAATTATTGTACTCATAAGCTCCTCCATTAAATTATTGACCATATTGTTCTAATGTTTTAACCGTAATATTTTTTGAAGCAAACTGATCAAATGTACGATAAATGTAATCTTCAAAAATCTGATTACCTTCTTTAGTTACAAAATTACCTTCATAGTAAAATTCTATATCTGGATATTTTTCATACCTTACCATATGTCTAAATTGTCCTGTTGATTCCCTTATGGATAGTTCTATTTGAGGTAAAAACAGAGGTATCATCCTATCAAAAAGACTCTTTAAATTTCCACTTACAAAACCTTTTGTAAGCTTAGAAAATATGACTACCTTGTCCGCCTCTAAATATTTAAAATAAAATTGGTCTAAATCTTTATTTATACACCTACCAGGAGTTTTTAACCAGCAACTCCAACAACCACAACAGTCTTTGATATGATTTCTAGTAAGATCTAGTTCATAAATTGACTCTAGTTCATAATCCCCCAATTCCCTTATTACCACAGTTTTCATAATTCACCTCATGAATTTGTTTATAATATATCTGCTTATTTTTTGCTAACATATATAAAAAGGATAAGTTAATATTAATTATATTACTCCCAATAATTGTTAATGTAAATATTGAGAATGAATGCTATCATAATCCAATAAAATTTACTATTTTTATATGGTTTCAATCTCAACCTTTATTGCTGTGGCACCTTTTAATTGAAGCCATTTTAGATTTGCTTTAAAGTCTGAAGGAACTTTATCTAAGTTACATATATTTTCTACAACATAAGATTTTCTACTTTCAACATATTTATCTATTACTACATGATTTTCACCATGCTGTATTCCACCCAAATCTATTCCTATTAATTTGGTATTTAAATCTAGTAATTTATCTATGATTTCATTTGTTAAATAAGGTTTTGTTTTAGAGTTAAAATACTCTTCGCTTCCATATCCATATTGCTCTAAATATCCTGTTCTAAATATTACAAATGAATTTTCTTCTATTTTTACATTTTCTAATATAGTAACATCTATAATATCTAATCCTCTTACATCTATTACCTTAACATTTATTTCTGATGGTAATTCTATATTTGATAGATTATAACAATCTATATGAGTTCCTATATGTTGTCTTTGATGGGCTGGTTGTGAATCTCCCCATTTTAATATTTCCTCGGGAATACTAAATTCCTTTAAATGTAAATTCATACTATATCTCTCCTTCTAATTCTATTATTTCATCTAAATAGTTATTAAATTTCTTTAAGAAACTAGCTACAACTTCTTGGTCTTTTTCATCTATATTTTTAAAAAACTTATTATTTCTTTCTTCCCACTGCTTATGTTTTATTTCATGATGTTTATATAACTTCTCACCTAACTCTGTTAATTTAAAATATATTTCCTTATCATTCTGTGGCTTTTTGTACTTATCAATAAGATTGTTATTTAAAAGTTTTTTGCTAATCTTACTTATAGCACCTCTCGTCATATTCATGCTTTGAGATATTTTTGTAACGTTAGGATCTTTTATTTTTCCTATGAGATCTAAGCAGTGTATTTCTGAAACTCCATACTTTTCATATTCACCCTTAAATGATAACTTCCCTAGGGTTTCTTCCTTTTCATATATCTCTTTAAGACTCTTCATAATAATATTAATATTATCCACTTTAAACATCTCCTTTTTGTTTCCACAGAAACAATAATATCGTTTTTTTGTTTCCTTGTCAACAAATTTAATAAAAATTAATCTCTTATTATGATTACACTGATAATATAATTTATTTTATTTAATAAAAAAGCCATAAGAATAATTATTCCTATAGCTTCTTATAAGTTATACGGGTTGATTTATATATATGCCAATATTTCACTATAGAACTATACAAGATATTCTATCTGCTTAGGTTCACCCATACTTTCAATAACTGATTTTATTTTATCTTCATCTCCACTTTGAAAAAGTTCTTTATATTCCTTCTTTAAAAATCTTATATGAGCCTGTATAGAATCATCATTAATATCATCTCCCCAATCCACTACAGATGTCCATAGTTGGATAAATAAAAACTCATCAAAATCATTAGCTAAAAGATCCATATCTCCTGTGTCATGTCCATATACAGTTACTTTTGGCTCTTTCTTATTCTCTTCATACCAAAAACAATACAAGTCCCCTGAACCCATTTGCGCAAAAGGAATAAACCTATATTTAGGATTAATTTTTACCTTTCCAAGTTTATAATCCTCATCATACTCTAACATTTCCTCAAAGTAATTTATCGTTTCTTGTATTGCTGGAAAAACAACTGGTTCACAGTCACCTCCAACCCTATAAAAAAATGATTCTATATTCATTTCAACTGCCTCTCTATTTTGATTAAGCCAATCATATGAATGTTTCAACCATTCCATTGCTCCCGATTTATAAATTTCATGAAAAGTTCTTGGAAACTTTACATTAATTATACTTTCTAATTCTTCTAAGGTAACAATAGTATCCATACATGTCCTCCTAATATAATTTTTTATCATATATATCTAATCTTGCAATATCGAAAAATATATACTCACCTATTAATCGTTCATCTCTGGAAAAGTACCCTAAATCAAATTCTTCAATACCACAATCAACTATAACAGGACTAACTGATAATATTTGTCCATATGCAGCATACGACCATGTACTATTTGACTTAATAACTTAATGACGTTTCTATCCTTCTTTCATTCAGTTCTGTCAATGGTGCAATTAATAGATATTATTTATTATAAATATTCGATAATTTTTCAATACGATAGATAAGCTCTTTACGTACATTTTCAGGGGCTAAACATTCACATTTATCTCCAAATCCTAGCAAAATATTATATCCTAAATCATCTTCTACAAATGGAAAGTCGACCATAAATTGATTATCCCCATAAGGCTCAATATTTTCTTCCCCACAACGTTCAACCATTTGTTCTCTAAGAGACCAATCCACTAGAAGCTTAATTGTAATAAGTCTTTTATCTATCCACCCACTTCCATCTAACGGATTTGCGTGAAATTCTCGTGATATAAATGTAGAATCTGATATTTCAAGATTTGAAATTCGAGATAGTTTAAAAACACGAAAATCTTTTCTTAAAGTACAGTAGCCTTGTAAATACCAATGTCCTTCTTTTAATACCAATTGATAAGGTTCAATGCAACGATTATTTTTTTCTCTGCCCCCACCATAGTATTCAAACAATAGATACTTGCTTTCATTTAAAGCTTTTTTTATTTTTCCAAGGCTTGGCTTAAAGCTCTTATTCCCCATCCATGTGGTAAGATCAATGGTTATTTGGTTTGATTTTAATTCAATATCCCTAAATTGTTCTTTAGGAAGTAGACTCTTTACCTTTTCTAGAGTACCTATAATTTCTTTATTAGATAGCGTCGTTGAAACGCTAGCAAGCCCCATTAAAAGTGTTGAAATATCTGCAGCAGTAAAAAATTTTTTATCCACTTTATATTCAGGTATAATGCTAATGCCGCCATTCATACCAGAATAAGTAATAATTGGTATACCAGATAGGGATATCGTTTCTATATCCCTATATATAGTTCTGGGTGTAACCTCAAACATTTCAGCAAGCTTTGTTGCACTGATTTTTTCACAATTCAGCAATACCATAATTATGGACATCAATCTATCTATTTTCAATTGTATCGCTCCTCAAATTCATTTATGAATTCATTTTATAACCATGACATAATGGTGTCAATATTTGTATGTTATATTAAAACTACAAAAGTTTTCTATGACACAATAAATTTATCCGATGACTACCATCCGTAATACTCCCATCGCACTCTGTGAAAGCGATTCACATAAAATCAAAGATTTTAGTTCTCTGCTTTTCTACAAGTGGGAGATATTAGAACTCTTGAGCTTCAGCGATTTAGAGTTCTTATGCTGTGCATAATGGATGCTACGTCCCTGGATAAGTTCTTCTAAGTTTCAGTTGGAATAAGTATTCCTTTTAAGTAAACTCCATCTGAAGCTAAGAATCACTTGATAAGGAGGAAGAAAAATGGATTTTTTACGAGAATTTAATAGGATTATGGTGGAGCAAAGTGAAATAGCTTTAGCAACTTGTGTAGACAATATTCCAAATGTTAGGATTGTAAACTTCTATTATGATACTAAAAAGAAAGGTGTAGTGTACTTTTCAACCTTTAGAGATAATTTAAAGGTAGAGGAATTTCCAAAAAATAACACAGTAGCATTTACTACCGTTCCATCTAAAGGAAATGAGCATGTTCGAGTTACTGAGGCAGTAATTCAAAAAAGTGATTTAACAATATATGATTTAAAGGATGGATTTGTTAAAAAGATTCCTGATTATGAAATGACAATAGAACAAGCTAGAAACCAGTTGGCTCTTTATGAAATTCATTTTAAGGAAGCTACAATAACAATAGACTTCTCTCAGTACGGTAACATAACTCTATAATTTTAAAAAAGATATTTCAATAATACCCAATTGAAATATCTTTTTTTATTATATTTTTATTATATCTCTATAAAGTTTTCATTTTCATCAACTTTAAATAGCGGAAGTCTTTTTATAAATATAATGTCATCCCTGTTTGAAGCATCTCCTTCAGCTAAAATTGCAGCTTTTGCTTTTATGATACCTCCAGCTTTTTCAACTAACTTTTCAACAACCTTTAATGACTCTCCAGTGGAAATAACATCGTCTATAATAGCAATATTTTTTCCTTTTATCTTTTCTGCGTCAATTTTGTCTAAACATAAAAACTGTTTCTTTTGAGTAGTAATTGAGTTTACTTCCTCAGTTATTGGTGAATCCATATAAGCTTTAATACTTTTTCTAGCTACAATAAATTCCTTTAAACCTAAAAGCTTTGAAATTTCATAGGCTAAAGGTATTCCTTTTGCCTCAGCAGTAACAATTATATCTATATCTTTTATTTCCTTTAATCTATCTGCTATTGCAGGTGCAACTGCTTGTACTAATTCAGTATCACCTAGTATTACAAAGCTTGCAATAGCTAAATCATCTTTAATTTTCATTAAAGGTAATTCCCTCTCTAATGAAAGTAATTCTAATTTATATGTATTCATATGAACTTACCTCCTAAAATAATCCTACAGCAAATCTAGTTATAGTTCCTGCAAGCATCCCAAAGAATGGATCACTTATTGCTGTTACTCCCATAGTGACACCACCAACTAAACTATCTGCTCCTGATAATGCAGTAGCTGCATTTACTGGTACTGTTACTAAAATACCTAGTACAAATAAGAAACCACTAATTGATTGAGAAGGTACATACTTACCTATTCTTGGCAGTAACCCTAAAAACAATATGACAGCCATAATTAACATCATGATTATACCGGCTGCTAATGGATGTGGAGCACTTCCTGTGGCTGAGATTATAGATTCAACTGGTGCACCACCAAATAATGCAGAACCCATATCAGCTAGACTGCTGATAACAGAAAGATGATCAATATTTACATTTGTATTAGCCATACTTCCAGTAATTTGTCCGAAGGCTATATTAGATCCAATATTTAAGCACACCATTCCAAGTGCTCCTCTTAATATTTTACTATTAAAGCTAAGTTTACGTCTTTCTATTTTTTCCTTAGGTATTTCAACATTTCTCATATCCTTATTAAGAATATTTCCAACAATACTTGAAATAACTACTGAAATAGTAATAGTTAGAACTAAATCATTTGTAGCAAAGTGTATTATTACCGCAGTGGCAATTGATACAATACTTACAACTTTTTCACTTTTCAGCATGTCCATAGATACCTTTGCAAGCATTATTCCCACACCTGCCATCATACCTGATGTAATTGTTGGACCTATAAAATCTACGATTTTACCTAAAAATCCGAACATTCCTATAAAAGTCATTATAACCGCACCAAAGAATATCATTGAAAGTCTCTCTTCCATATCCTTACCAGCAGTTCCTGCATATGTAATAGTTTCTGCTTGGAAAGAAATAGGTGCAACTGAACCTGTTAGTAAATTTCCAACTGCTCCTACTAAAAAAGCAAATGCTGTTGGAATTGAAGCAAAACCAAATGTTAATGCTAACAACCCTTGTGGCAAGCCATTTAGAACAACACCTATGATTGCTAAAAAGTCAGTAAAAAAGTCTGCCATCCTTGTTTTCCCCCTTTAAATTGCCCACTTATACTCTAGTAATAAATAAATCCTCATAGTCAGAACTTTTACATAGTTCTGGTAGAGACATCTAGATTCTATCGCCAAAAATATACGAAGACATGATTTTTTCACTTTTATAATAACACTTTATTCGAACATTTTCAACATATTATTTAAAAATGTACGTATTTTCGAATAATGTTGTAGAAATTTTCTCGATACCCTATAAAGTAATCAAACTATATGATAATTAAAATTAAATATATATTCCAAAGGCATAATAAAACCCCGAACAACACATTTCTGTATTGCCCAGGGTTTTATATATTTATCATTATGCATGAGATAATACAGGAAACATTAAATCTCCACTTTTAAATGGATTATCTTTTCCTACCTTAATGAAAAGAGTGGTATTCTCCTCATTCATCAAACTTTTTTCATAAGAAGAACTATCCTTTGGAGTAAATCCTAAAACTACTTTCTTACTCTTCTCAGTGATTACTGCACTAATTATGCTATCTAATTTTATTTCTTTTCTACTAAACACATCTTGTAAATATAGAACCTCTTCATTAAAATCACAAATAACCACCCCATCATAGTCTTCAAGATAATAAATATTATCCCTCATAAAATACGTACAATAAAACATTATAAGAGATAGATTGTTTCTCATAGAAACCTTTGAGAAAGGTAGTGTACTGCGGACCATATTACAAACAATTTCCCTATCTTTATCATCATCCATACTCATCTTTCTTATTTTCTCTATCTTGCCCTCTTTAGTTTTATTTATTGAGTATTGGTATTCATCACACACATCAAATCCAAACTTGGGGTAAAAGTCAAGAACACTGTCATTAGCAAAAAGATAAATAAGATCACATTTATCCTCCCATTCTTTTAATACCATCTCCATAAGCGCTCTGCTCAATCCCTGTCCTCTATAATCTTCATCTGTCATAACAGTTCCAATTTGTATATATCTCTTTTGCTCTCCTAGAATTAAAAAATCTATGATATTTACCGAAACATTGGATACTACCTTATCTCCATCTAACAAAGAATATGGTATATATTTATCTCCCCAATAGCCATCCTCATACCATTGTTCAAAATTAAAATCATAAGTTTTTTCCGTTAATCTATTAAAACTATTTCTTAAAATACTGTCATCTTTGTAATTACACTTATAAATATATTTTTTATTATTAATTAATAAATTTCCACTCATTTTTACTTTCTCCTTTCTTGTATTTGTATTATATTCTTATATCTTCTATATCTTATCCTAGTATTTTTTCTGGAACAACCTCAATAACTTTTACTATATAAAAATGAGCCATAAACTATATAAAACTAATTTATGGCTCATTAAGCTAATTACTTTGCAGCCCATAATTCTATTTCTATTTTTAATTCAGGCAACCCTAATGCACTTATATACGCAATAGTCATTGAAGGATATTCTGTTCCAAATAATGAATCCCACTTACCATCTAAATAATCCCAATCAATTTCTTCAGTTGCCCAAATATTAACCTTAATTACATTATCAGCAGATAATTCTTGAGATGCTAATAGATCAGCAATATTTTTAAAGGTATTTTCCACTTGATCATTAATTGATTCAGGAATATTGTTATTCCTATCCACACCTACTTGGCCTGAAGCCACAAAAATATCAGCATTTTTCGGTATCTTTGTTATATGGCTATATTTTCCCACAGGAGACGGAATATTTGTAGGATTTACTCTTTGAATTTTTGTAACATTCTGTTTATTTATCATTTATTCATACCTCACTTTATTAATTTTATAGTAATTTTTAGAATCAACCTTGCTATTTTTAAATCCCCTCTACTTTTATCAATATCATTCTAGAAAAAAGCTGTAAAATATCTAACATCCATTGATAAGAATTTTAGCAAGTTCTTTATCTTTTAATAATTCTTTCTAAGTATTAAAAATCAAATGTTCAAATTATAATCCATTTGCTTTATAATTTAATCTAATTTTATCATACACTCTTTGCTTATTGCACGCTTGAGAATGGCTCTGTGAAGATTTTGAGCACAAGTTATCTTCACTGGTTGTTTAAGTTTGTCTATTGAAAATTACAATTCTCTTGATATAAAAAAGTGGATACTTAGCCTAAGACTAAGTATCCACTTTACTATATATTATGTTGGCATATTATTCTTCTTATACTACTTTGAGATAGATAATATTCTTCAGCAAGTTCCTTAACTGACATACCTTCTTTATATTTATTATATATCTCTATATTCCTTTCTTTTATCTCAAGCTTTAAACCACTTGATTCACCCCAAGATCTCTTATTTTCAAATTTTCTTGGTATATATAAATAACCACCATCCATGTATTCTTGAATTAATTCAAGAATATCTTTAGGTAATACATCTTGTGCTTTTTTATATTTCACTTTATCTACTCCTATTTACTTTCGGGGTAAATAATTAAGCAAAAACTGCACAAAACACTTATTTAAATTTTTATATAAAACCCCTAGCAAGTCATGTTTTGATTTATATTACAGTCTTTGCTCGGAGCTTAATTCAATGAATCTGATTAAATTTATTGTCATATGCATCCCCCCCTTTTTAATTTATTTGTTCTTTATTATAACATAAATATAAATTGATGCTGTCTATTCGTTCTGTAGTTATTACATCTCATTAAATTAATCATTTTCTTTTTTCCTGTAAAATAATTCTATCTATGCTTTTTCTTGATAAAAAATACTTCTTAGCAAGAGATTCTTTATCTATACCATTATTATATTCTTCATAAATAGCTTCATTTCTAATTTTAATTTCTTTTCTTGTGTTAGTTGTTTCTGCCCACTTTTTTCTATTACCTTCTTTTTTAGGGATATATATATTTTTTCCTTCTACATACTCCCAGATTAAGTCCATTATCTCTTTTGGAAATATATCTTCAGCTTTAATATAGCACATTATGTTCCTCCTAAATTTGAATCTTTTTACTTAGGATCAAACAAAGGCTATTTTCTTGATTATGTTTTTTAACGCAATAGCCTTTGCTACGCGTTAATAATAAGTTTTCTCATAAATCATTGTCCTCCCTTTTTTCTTACTGTTTTTGATTATTTTAAATTACGAGCTAATTCTATTCCCATCTATAGGGCAACAAATCATCAATAGTAAGTATCTTATCTTTTTCTATCATTACTTCGCATTTATGATTTTCATCATGGATTTGGCAAATGAATTCTCTACATCTTCCACATGGTGGAATTATCGCCCCATCCTCATACACTGCAATTACTTTTGTTATTTTATTTTCTCCAGCAGTAATCATAGCTGCAATAGCCGCATGTTCTGCACAAAATCCCATAGAACAAGGTGTATCTATACATACTCCAGTATAAACTTTTCCACTTTCGCTCAAAATAGCTGCTGCAACAGAACCAGCATAGGAGTTTTTAGAAAGTTCTCTAGGATTTAATGTATTTTTGGCAATATCATATAGTTCATCAAAATTCATAGTTATAGTCCTTTCAATAAATTTTTATATTTAAATTAATACGTGATATTAACAATACATATTGTTTGTATGCTATTTCGTCAACATAATTTTTCTTTGTTTTAATAATGAAAAGGTTATTTGATAGACTTAATTTTATCTAAGTCTGGGCTACAGAGTATCTCAAGATTTTCAAAAATCTTTTCTTCAGACCAATCCCACCATTTTAATTTTAATAAGTAATCAATCAATTCATCATCAAATCTCTTTTTTATAATTTTACATGGATTACCTCCAGCAATATGATATGTAGGAACATCTTTTGTCACTACAGAGTTAGCAGCAATAATTGAGCCGTCTCCAATATGCACACCAGGCATTACTGTAACATTCTGCCCAATCCATACATCATTTCCAACTACCGTATCACCTTTAAAGGGTAAATTTTCAAGTGTAGGTGTAGCTTTTTCCCATCCATTTCCCATAATATTAAAAGGATAGGTTGTTACCGAGTTCATTCTATGGTTTGCACCGTTCATAACAAATTCTATTCCTTTTGCTATGGCACAAAACTTACCTATAATAAGTTTATCACCTATAAATTCATAATGGTGTGTAACATGTTCTTCAAACTTTTCCGCTCCATTTGCATCATCATAATAAGTGTAATCTCCAACCTGAATATTGGGGTTTTTGATAACATTTTTCATATAACAAATGCTCTTTATGTTTTCATTAGGATAAATACTGTTTGGGTTTGGCCCAAATTTATTCATATATCTTCTCTCCTTTATAATTGAATTTAATTTTTTCTATTAAAAAAGTCCCCATGGATGAACAATATCATCCATGGGGATCTTTCTTATATAAATATCTCTTACTATATTCAAATTAAACTTAATGCACAATATATTTATTCATATTTTAATTGTAATATAAATAAGCATATACATTTTTATATGTGCATTTGTAGTTATTTTATTTTTATATAAAAGAGTTTAATAGACGATATTGTTCTTAAAATGCGTCATTAAATAAAGTTCTATTCTAGAACCTTTAAAGCATTAACACTATTTATTTTTAATAGTTTAGTTAAGAACAACTTTAATCATCCGATTAAATCTCCTTTTCTATAATTATAATTTTAGTTAATCTTATAATAAAACCCTATTATTGTCAACAAATATTTATTTTAAAAAATTGGCTACCCTAATGATAGCCAATTTTTTCTTTATTTTATTAATTCCCAAGATAAATCACTGCCTGGTTTAGTATTTGTCCACCATTTAGCTTTATATACATTGCCTTCATATGCTACTAGTTCTCCACCTTCACAAATTATACCTTCATAGTAGTCTATAGTCCCATCTTCATTAACTATTATTTCTTTTTCCCATACTTCAAACTTGCCTGGTGTTTGTCCTTGTGTCCACCATCTAGCTGTATATTTTTCACCTTTATATATTACTACATCCCCTGCTAAGTATATTTTACTTGAATCATAAGTATCTTCCAATTGAGATACTTCTTTTACAGTTATTGTTCTTGTTTTTGTAGTTACTAAACCTTCACTGTCTTCTACTGAATATATTAACTTGTATACTCCAGCTTTAGTAGTATCTACTTCTCCATCAACTTTTATCTTATATGTTAAGTCTCCATCTTCTTTATCAATTGCACTTACTCCAGCTAATTTATCAAAATCATCTCCAACCGCTATAGTCTTATCAACTACACCATTTAATAATGGAGCTTTATTAACTTCTGGTTGACCTTCTGTATTTTCACCAAACTTCTTAAATATATTTGTAAACTCATATTGAGTTGATACTCCTTGATTACTTTCCACCATAGCATCTCTATTCATTGACCACATAGAAGTAACTCCTATGCCTCTATCTATAGCATGCTCTACTACTAGGTTAGTCCACTCTGTTGTAAATGTTGGATGAGCAGACCCTTCAAATCCTATTGATGGAGTTGTCCCTATTTTTCTGTAGGCTTGCTCATCTGTTAACTCTATGCCTGTATACTTCTTAAAGTATTCCTTTAGCTGATTTTTTGTACTATCAACAGCTCTTAAGGAGCCTGTCCCATAGTTTTCACCTGGAAGCAATGTTCCTTGACCATAGCACATTGTCATTATATTTACTACTTCTACATCTACCCCTTGTGAAAGGTAAGCTTCAAGAACATCTAACTGCACCCAAGTTAATCCACTTGGTAATACTGGCAGTGTTAATACTATATCCACATCAGTGGCATCTTGTAGTTTCTTTACAGCCTTAGCATTAGCTATATTGTAAGCCTTATTTTGTGCTGCACCCTCTATGTCTAGGTCAAGTCTTGTTAATCCGTAACCGTCAACTAGTTCTTTATATGTATTAAATAATATATCTACATCTTGAGTTACTTCCCAGAATGTCACTCCATTTAGTCCACCTAAAGATATTGTTACGTCTCCACCCATATCTCTAACGTCTTTTATGGATTTCTTTATTCCTTGGTATTGAGTATTATCTTTATGTCTTTCACTTAGAACAGCATGTGAACCCCATCCCCAATTTACTTTACCATCTGATATACCACCTGATGATTGTATAAATCCTAAGTTGAAGAATTTCACACCTGTATCTTCTACTATTCTTTGTAAATTTATTGCTCCATTGTTAGAATATCCTGGCTTAGTTACCCAAGAAACCATATCAACAAATGGCACATTTACTTGTGAAGGCCACTGTATACCTTCTCCAACACCAAAATTTAAATCTTCTTGTGTAGATGCTACTGCTACTTTTTCTACTGGACAAGTTAATTTGTATTCTCCTGATTGTTTTTCTAGCGCACTAACTTCATTTGCTAGTAATAATGATGTTGCTGGCGCTAGCAGCATTGATGCCATTAATGATACTACTAGTGGCTTTTTTAGATTTTTTAAGTTTTTCATTGGAATTCCCCCCATTTAAATATATTGATGGCAATTGCTTAGCTATAGTGTTCAACAAAAAAGCTACTCTAAAAGAGTAGCTCTATAACAAGAAAATAAAAGCATTATTAATTAAAGACATCATTAATAAACATATATACAGCTTTAGTTTTTCAAAGACATAAACCTTCTGAAAATTGATACCAGAAAAAAGCGTATATATTGCTTAATATTTCCAAAACAAAAAGTATACTTTACTCTTTGGCAACTGGCTGGCATAGCATTAGCTTTAGCCCCTATAGCTTTGCGTCATTAGATTTCTCTAATTTTGCCTATTTAATTTTTCAAATTAATTATATAATATAATTAATTTTTTCGCAATAAAAATACACAAATTTAACAAAAATATATTCATTTTACTTATTTATACAACGCAAAAGGTTGTTTCAAAATAATTAAATACTAATTTTGAAACAACCTTTTTGTGTATTATTATTGCTCCTTAATTCATTTCTATTTTTTTAAATATGAATTAAATTCATCCAAAGATTTTATATTCTCATCTAATACCGCTTTATAAATTAGATAACTAGTAACTATGCTACCATATTCAGGTTTTTCTGCCCATGCCTTTTTAATACGCAGTATGATTTCTTTTTTCTCTGGAGTTAATCTAGAAGATATTGTCTTTATATGCTTTAAGTCTGGTTGTCTTTCTGGCTGTTCTACAAACCATATATCTACTTTCCAAATATGATTTGTATTAGACTTGCATTTAAGACCAAAATAAAAACCATCAGGATAAATATGAGGTTCTTCATTCCATGAACCTGTATCATTCTTAAATTTCAATTCTCTAACATAGGGGCTTGCCATTAAGTCCTTAGCTATATCAGCTATTTTCTCAATATTTAAGTCATTACAAACTACTGTAACATCTAAATCTCGCCATACCATTAACCCTAGTGCAGAACTTCCTACTCTAATAGGTTCTCCTACCCTTTGTAATAACTCATTAAGATTTAATAACTTCTCCAATTCTGAAGCTTCCATTTGTAAATCACTTTGTATTTGAAACAATTCTTCCCTTGTAGAATTCATTTTGTCCTCCTTTAGCTTATCATAAAGTTTAATAGGATTAATTACTTTCACTTATTATTTTAACATAATATTATCATTATCCTTATGAAGAACCATTGATTAATATTATATCAATTATAAATGAGTTGTTTGAATGATTCTACATTACAGCATTTAAATATGGACTAACTTAAATTAAAGTGTACATTACAATTTGTAGATTATATACTATAATATAACATCACTAATTACTACAGGAGGAAGTTATGAAATATATTAATTTTGATAATTGGAATAGAAAAGAACACTATAAGTTTTTTGACGGTGTTGATAATCCTCAATTTAACATTTGCATGAATTTAAATGTTACAAGTTTCCTAAAGTCTGTAAAGGAAAATAATTTATCCTTTTATTACAGTATGGTATATGCATCTACATATGTCATGAATCAAATTGAAGATTTTCGCTATAAGATTAGAGATGGGAAGATTATTCTTCACGACTCCTTACAACCATCATTTATCGATATGGGTGCTGAAGAAAATTTATTTAAAATTGTTACATTGCCTTTAAATAATAGTATGAAGGAGTTTTCAAATACGGCCAAAGAAATGTCTAAATCTCAAAAGGAGTACTTCCCAGAAGTAGATGTTGATCAAGATAAGTTAATTTATTTTTCATGTATTCCTTGGATTTCATTTACTAGCATTTCAAATGAAATAGTTATGAATAAAGAAGACTCTATTCCTAGAATATCCTTTGGAAAATATTTTACCCAAGATAATAAAATATTACTACCCTACTCTATACAAGTAAATCATATGCTTTTAGATGGAATTCATGTTGGAAAATTCATTGAACAATTACAAAAGTTTATTGATGAAATAAAATAATAATTGATTAATGATTCTAAATTTAAAAGAACTCTAACCTGAAATAGGTTGGAGTTCTTTTATCCTCAATCATCTGTAAAAATTGCCATACTTGACAAAGGAAATATTAATGTAACTTTAGTTCCTTTATTAACCTCAGAGTCAATACTAATTTTCAATCCCAATTTTGAACAAAGCTTTTCACATAGATACAAGCCCATTCCTGTGCTTTTGCTAAATCTTCTTCCGTTCTCACCAGTGAAGCCTTTTTCAAAGACTCTATTTATATCTTTATCTATTATACCTACTCCATTATCATCTATAATTAACATTACTAAATTAGCTTTCTTAACTGAATATATATTTATCATTGGCTCTTTATTACTTGAATACTTTATAGAGTTTCCGATTATCTGATTAATAATAAATTCAGTCCATTTTCCATCAGTATATACAACTTCATTAATATCTTTTATATATAATTTTATTTTTTTATGAATAAAATCTCTATGATTTCTTTTGACTACATTTCTTACTACATTATCAAGGTTAGTTTGTTTTATAATATAGTCTTTATCAACATTATTACTTCGGGAATAATAAAGCACCTGTTCTACAAATCCCTCAATTCTATCCATCTGGAAGTCTATTTTATTAGATACTTCATTTCTATTATTTTCAATTATCAGCTTTGTAGAAGCTATTGGTGTTTTAATTTCATGGACCCATGTCTCTATGTATTCTCTATAATCTGATTGCATATCTTTATAGTATTTTACATTTTCATGCATGTCTCTGCTTATTTCTTTAAGTATAGAATTAAGTTTTTCCCCCTGCATAAAGTTTGCTTCCTCTATCATCTCTGGAAGTAGATATTTCTTGTCCAATTTTTCTAATACACTATTAATCTCATCATAATAATTTTTATATTTTATGAACTCTAAAGCCATATATGAAATTAGTGGAAAAAACCAGATAACAAAAGCAAATACAATTATAATGAAATTAATGTTAATAGCAATCATTATAGCTGCTAATATGATAAACATCATCATATTGCATAATATTATAACAATTTTATCTTTAATAAATTCGCCTATACTCATGGCATTATATACCCTAACCCTCTTCTTGTTTCTATTGGATTTTCTATGCCTATCTCTTCAAGCTTTTTTCTTAATCTATTGATATTAACGGTTAAGGCGCTGTCATCTACAAAATAATCTGCTTTCCACAAGTATTCCATAAGTGAATTTCTTTTTACTATACTTCCCCTATTATTTATTAAATAGGAAAGTATCTTAACCTCATTTTTAGTTAAATCCAAAGATTTATCTTTATAAATAACCGTTGCATTTGAAAGATTTAAATTAAAATCTTTGTAATTCAATATATTATTAGTTTTTAAGTTTCCATATGTTCTTTTTAATACATTTGTTATCCTTGCTAATAATATTTCTGTATTATAAGGCTTTGTTATAAAATCATCTGCCCCTAAATTCATGCTAATTAATTCATCTACTTCACTATCTCTGCTTGTAACTATTATAATTGGAACATCTGATGTTTTACGTATTTCTCTACATATATAATAGCCATCAAACTCCGGAAGGTTTATGTCTAGTAATATAAGGTTTGCATTCTCATTTTCAGTATATTGTATTATATTATTAAACTCTATAGGTGCATTTACTTCGTATCCATACTTTTTTAAAAAATTCTGTAATTCTTCTCTTATGACTTCATCATCTTCAATAATAAGGATTTTTTTCATTACTTACTCTACCTCCCTGACATAGAATATAAGGCTATTAAACTTTGGGAAACAAAATCTAATAACCTTAATCATTATTATAAGATTAAATATTACTTTTTACTATATTTTTTAATTAATATCCTCATATTTTACGTTTCTTTTGAATACCAGATAGCAGAATCATTCCAAGTCCAGTTAGTCCATATATAACTTTTCCAATTACTACACTTGCAGGTATAGAGAAAGCCGGTTCAACTACATCAAGAGATTGTGGATATTTTGTAAAGAAGTTTCCTCCAAATAAATCAACTGCATATGGCAATGAAATGAAACTTACTAATATTACCGCTGTCATAAGTACAAAAACTAATCCTTGGTGATATTGCCCTCCGAGAACTCCTAAACCAAACACAAACAACATAGCAGGCAACAGTGTTATAACTGTTGGTAACACAAGACTTCCAAAATTAGTAAAGTCAAAATTTGCAGCATAGAAATAGAAGCTATAGGCAATAGGCACTGCAGAAATTAAAATAAATCCTACAATAATAGTGCCGAAGCGGAGCATTTGAAACTTAAATGGATCAATAGGAGTTGCTTTAGTTAACGCTTGCACACTCTTTTCCTGTTTTTGATAAAGAAAAGATATAAAAAATAGTAAGGTAACAAGCAATATTGGTAACACTTTAGCAAGGTATGTTCCATAGCTCCAGCCAGAGAAAGGGGCAGTATTTGAAACCCCAAGAATTATATCTCTACACATAATTTCACGACTATAGAGAGCAGAAATAATAAGCAATCCTAAGAAAAATTTATTTATAATCAGCCTTTTAAGTTCATATTTAAATATTCTATTCAAGATTTAATTCCTCCTCTTTTAGTCCACAAGCATCTAGAAAGTCCTGCCATGTGATTCTTGTTTTTGATTTATTCTCATATAGTTTAGCTAAAATTTTATCCATTTCATCTTCACCGCCAACTAGTTTTTCAGCTTTCAAAATTTGAAGAGGTAATTTTGAGTATAGTCGCACAGTTCTATTATTACCATCAATATCTCGAACATATTTTTGGGGCAGAATATTTAAATATTCTGGATGCCTAGTATAAAAATTATTATTATTTTCTTTCACGCGAGCCTTCCACATGTCCACATAATTTTTTTGAGCATATTCTTCTCCATGAGTTTTCTTAGCAACTCGATAAGTTGTATAGACAGTAAGTCCTTCAGCTGACCAATTTCTATTATTCCCTCCTGAACCTATAGTGTGCACTCCCCACCATTGATGAACAAGTTCATGAGCTAATACTTCACCACTTGATGCTCCTTCTAATGTATTACTTAGATTTTCATCATTAAAAGAGAATTCTCCCATGGTGCTATAATTAGGATATGCTAGTCCTCCTGGAAACAAGGCTGTTTTTTCTACTATTTTTAAGGGGGAATCTTTAGAAACATCATTTAACTTGCCATAATGATTAATGCAATAATCAATAGTATCCTTCATCACTTTTTCAGCACTGGCATTATTCATAGTATCCTCATGTTTACTGCTATAGTAAAACTCTATAGGCAATTCTTCATTTCCCAACTGCTTCATAACATAATCACCAGCCATTAAAGATAAACGAGTACCCTTAAGATGAACAAGCCATGTTTTCTTATCCCCATCCTCTGAAAGTACCCTGGTTGTATCACCAGTCATATTTGCTACTGCTTCACCATTCTCATCCTCTTGTGATGGATCCACTACTGGTATAAGTCCAGCAGGCATGGTAAGCTCACATGTAAATTCAGAATTTTCCTTGCTGTTTGCTACTTTGATATTGGGAAGAAGTTTATTGCTTGACAAATCAATATATTTGTCGCTAATAGTAGTATCTAGAATAATATCACTGAGAAAATATAGAATTTTAGGTCTTCCCTCATATCCTATAATGAGCTTAATATTTTTTTCCTCAGGCACGCTAAATATAATATTAGTTTCTATGGCATCTGTTCTTTTAAATGTAACCTTTTTATCATTTACAATTATTTTATGAATAGTATATCCTGGATTTATTGTCAGTGTACATTCCTGTTCACTACCACTCAAATTTTCAAGTGAATATACTGCCTTTGCAGAAAGACTTCCTTTACTTCCATCAAATGAAATTTTCAAATCACTGTTTAACAACTGAAGCTCTTTATTCACCTTATCAGAACTATCCGCCGAATCACTATTAAACGCTTTAATAAGTTCTTCTTTAGATATTAAAAAAACATCAGGTTGATTTATAAAAGCGTAGCATCCACCACCAATCATTGCTACAGCCATTAAAGGAATATAAACTTTCCTTAAATTATGCAGCATAGAACCAAATATTCTTTTACCATAGGAACGTACACACAACAACCCAATTAGCCACAAACCACCAAATATCAAAAACCAAAATAATCTATTATGTTTCATTAAGCGAAATATTTGTGCATTACTGAAATAATCTGAGAGTGATGGAACTGAAGGTTTTATCCAATTCAAAATATTTCCAATAGGGAGACGTTCAATTAAGTTTGGCAACATTAATAGAATAAATGTAGCCATACTAAGATCTACACGATAGAAAATCTGATAAAATGCAGAAGCTACTAAAATTGATAGCAGTACAGATGGAAGCATCAAAAGAAAGAAGCTATTTAAGTAGGTATATCCATCAAAAACATTACCCATTTTTATAACTGTATATGGATAATAAAGGACTGAAGTAATAGAAACAGTAACAGTGGCTGCTATTACTATAGCAAGTAATCTCACCACATTTAGTACTAAGGGAGATACAATACTATTTGTTAATACTTCAGTTTCATATTTATGTACCCTATTGAACTCTAGTAAAGTTAGTATTGCGAATAAAATCCCTCCCCCTACCGCTCCAGCAATAGATGGATTTCCAATAAAGTGTCCAGATAAGGTTTTATTAATCATGCCATCGTACAACTTATATCCAGCCATTGGACAAAGCATAGTCAATATCATAATTAAACAAGCAATTTTTGAATGAAAAATACGATTCAATTCCACCCTTAAATAGGAAAAGAACTTCATGACTATTTCACCTCTTTCTCCATAATAAGATACATATAGGCATCCTCAAGAGTAGGCTCCACAGCTTCTGCAAAGGCTGGAAGTGTTTTCGCTACAATACGACAGGCAATACCACGGGCTGTGTTAACCCTTGATGTTATCTTATATTCTTGGTTTACCCTTTGTTCTGTTTTTTCCTCAAAGACTCCAACATGATTGTGTGCTGAGGCAATTAGTTCCTCTGGTGTACCTGTAAACAAAATTTGCCCACGATTAATAACAATCAGTTTATCACATACTGATTGTACATCTTCAATTATATGGGTAGATAATAACACAATCTTATCCTGTGCAGTCTTGGAAAACAAGTTACGGAAATTAATACGTTCCTCAGGATCAAGTCCAACAGTTGGCTCATCAAAAATGAGTAATTCCGGATTACCCATAAGAGCTTGGGCAATCCCTACACGCTGCCTTTGACCACCAGATAAGGTGGAAATACGTGCTTTGCGTTTTTCTGTTAGATTTGTCTTCTCAATGACCTCTTTAATAACCCTCTTACTATTTTTAATCCCTTTTAGTGCTGCCATATAGTCTAAAAATTCCCACACAGTAAGTTCGTCATAAAGCCCAAAAGATTGTGGTAGATATCCTAGACTTGCTTTTAGCTTTTTTTCATTCTTAAGTAATGGCACACCATCTATAAGAATTTCTCCGCTAGTTGGTATCAATCCTGCTACAATAAGTTTCATAAGTGTTGACTTTCCTGCTCCATTAGGTCCTAAAAATCCAATAAGACTTGGACTTTCTATTTGTAACGAAACATCCTTTAATGCTTTTTTACCAGTTTTATATGTCATATTTAAATTTTTAACTGAAATATTCATGGTTTTATCATCCTTTCATATGACTTATTTAATATCTCCATGTTTTATATGTAATGTACAGAATTAAATATTATTTTTTACTATATTTTTATATCCTGTATATGTTATATAAAAATATACTGCATAAACTACAATAAATAATAAAGCTGTTACTGAAGCTGAAAATCTAATATCTATTTGGTTAAACTTACTTATTTCTTTATTAACTACTGCAACACCAATAATTGAATGGATTAATGCAAGGGTCACTGGAAGGCTAAAATGTATAAAGGTTTGAATGAAGATTGTTTTGTCTATCATTTTTTTATTTGCACCAATTCTCTTTAAAGCTTTATATCTTTCTATACTATCACTGGCTTCTGATAATTGTTGAAGAGCTAATACAGCCATGCTGGTTATTAAAAATACTAGTCCTAAATATATTCCAATAAATAATACCGATGTTGTCGCTTTCTTACTAATAGAATAAATATCATCCTTTGAATAAGAAATTATAACTGGAACATTTAAGCTTTTATACTTACCACTTGAAAAGTTCTCGTTTATTTCCCTATATTTTTTATTATTTTCTTCTCTATTCTTATCTGAATACATTACATTAAGTGTGGAGCTACTAATTTCATTATAATCACATAAAAATTCATCATTTATAACTATGGTTAAAAAGTTATTCGGTAACAGATAAGTTGCAAGATTCTCCTCTATTATTTTATCATTTTTCACTAAATACTCTTTTCCTTTAATATTAACTTTCTTACTGCTTTTTAGCTTTTCACTAACTTGCTTAGCCAACACATTATAGTTGGACATAAATAAAACCTCATCCTTGTTTAAACTTACTTCTTTTTTTCCCCTTAGTCTCAACATTTTATTATAATCAGATATTTTAACAAAGGATACCTCATCATCTTTATAATCTTCATCTGGAATTGGTAATAAACTACCTACTTTTACTCCTGAAAAATATTCATTGTAATTTGCATATTTTTCATTTTTACTCCTTTTAAAATTAATCTTATTTAATACATCTTCTAAATTATCTTTTTTACTATTATTGAAAACTATTATACTAGCATCAAAAGGTGCTTCTTTTTCAAGCCCTACTTCAAAATCTTTCTTAAGACTTATTCCTGTAGATAATACAAGTATTGTAATAAATAGCATTAAACATATTACTGACATTGATATAAAATTTGTATTAACTTTACTATTTATTTGTTTTACTACAAATATATTTAATCCTTTTAGATATACATTCTTATTTTTATTTACTATATACAGTATGACTCCAGATAAACTAAAGAAGAATAATACTGTACCTACTATTAAAAGAACTATTAATGACTTAAACATAGAATCTCTTAAATCTAAACCTATCTTTAGTATAGATTTATATACAAATCCAAGTGATGCTACGCATAGAACAAATAATAATAAATATATAAATGAGTTTTTTAATTTTATATCTTCATTTTTTCTACTCGCTGTTAGTAAATCAATTATTTTGTACTTAGAAATAACAAATACATTAAACATCATGACAAGTAAAAACATTATTTCAAAGTATAATATAGTCTTACCTATAGCATTTATTGAAACAGCAAATCTATATTCATTTATTCCAACCTCAAGCAATTTAAATGTAAAAACAGATAAAACCTGCGATGCTCCCATTCCTAATATAATACCAGCAATTAAAGATATAGCCCCCACTATAAAGGTCTCTGTCACTAAAATTCTAGATACTTTTCTTTTTCCCATACCTAAAGTCATATATATTCCTAATTCTTTTTTACGTTTCTTTATTAAAAAATTATTTGCGTATAATATTAAACCACCTAATATTATTGATACAAATACTGACACACCAGATATAATTTCAGTTAATCTAGATATGTAATCTGCATTTAAAGATTTCATATCACTAAGTGCCTTTTGTGAATCTATTGAGTTAAAGCTATAGAATATACAAACAGCTAATATTAGTGTTAAGAAATATATAGTATAATCCTTATAACTCTTTTTTATATTGCCCACAGCTATCTTAAAATACATTGTTATCATCACCTCCGAGGAGGGTTATAACTTCTATAATTCTATTAAAGAATTCTTTTCTAGTATCATTACCTCTTACTAGCTCACTAAAGATTTTTCCATCTTTAATAAAAAGAATCCTATGAGCATAACTTGCTGTAAAGGCATCATGAGTAACCATTAGTATAGTGGCCTTTAGTTCTTTATTTAAGCTTTCAAACCTTTCAAGTAATAATCTAGCTGATTTAGAATCTAATGCTCCTGTTGGTTCATCCGCAAGTATTAAGGATGGATCGGTTATTATTGCTCTTGCTGAAGCAACTCTTTGTTTTTGTCCACCTGACATTTGATAAGGATACTTATCTAATACCTGTCCTATTTCTAAATGTTCTGCTACTGATTTTATTTTCCCATCTATTTCTGAACTTTTTTCTCCTTTTATTGTTAATGCTAAAGCAATATTCTCATAAGCTGTAAGAGTATCTAATAAGTTAAAGTCTTGAAATATAAAACCTAACTCATTTTGTCTAAACTTATCTAAATCTTTTGATTTTAACCTAGTAATATCATTATTATTTATTATTATTTTTCCTGTAGTAACATTATCAATAGTTGATATGCAGTTAAGTAATGTAGTTTTACCACTTCCTGAAGGCCCCATTATCCCAACAAACTCCCCCTCATCTACCTTAAAACTGATATTATCTATAGCCTTTGTTACATTGTATTTACTACCATAATACTTTTCAATTTTTTCTACACTTAATATATTTTTCATTCATGAATCTCCATTTTTTCTTTATATTAGCTAATACTGTTAATTTAACTTCATATAACTTATTTTATACCATTGTATTTATATCAGCAATTGAACTATATATCATTAACATTACATTTTTGTTATATAAATTTGATTATTTTAATTTTAAGTTTCTATTATATTTTTTAAAATTAAATAGTGCAAGAACCTCTTGCACTATTAATCCTTTTGTATTAATATTTCATTTTTCTTTAATCATTTAATGATAATTCAGATTTAAATATTATCACAGCATTTCCAGAAACCTTAACTTCAACAGGTTCTTCGTCTTCTATTTTTACCTCAACTTCAATAATGCCTGGTCGTTTTATAGCTTCACCTTGCTTAGCCTTAAATTTGAACAAAGAATTATTATGTTTAACAAGATTATGACGAACAAGATATGCACCCAAAGGACCATTTGCGTTGCCAGTAACAGGGTCCTCATTAATGCCTATTGCTGGTGCAAACATTCTGCCCTGTATTAAAATATCACTATCCTGTGAATTAACCACAAAAACATAATATCCATTACATTTAATAATCTTACTCAATCTAGAAAGCGCATCGTAGTCTGGCTCTAATGTATTTAGAGTTTCAATGCTTTTTATACCAACCATAACCTTAGAATGACCTGTTGAAACAATCTGAATTTCATAGTTTTCCAGCAAGTCATTATTTCCTATATTAAGAGCCGCCAAAAGTTCTTTTTTATTTTCTCCATCAATAGTTGCACCAAACTCAATTTTACCCTGAGTCATAACAATTTTATAATCCTCATTTTCTTTTATTATATCTACAGGTAAAATTCCAGCACCTGTTTTATGATAAACCCTTGAAGTATCTAGTCCATTTTCAACTGCACGAGCATAATGAGCTCCAATAGTAGCATGTCCACAGATCGGAACTTCATTTGTTGGAGTAAAGAATCTTACATAAGCATCATACTCATTGCTATTTGAAGAAAAGATAAAAGCTGTCTCAGAATTATTAAGTTCCCTAGCTATTTTCTGCATTTCATCCTCAGTTAATCCATCTGCATTGGTTATTACTCCTGCTGGATTTCCTGTGAATTTTTCATTTGTAAATGAATCAATTTGATATAAATTATATTTTTTCATAATGATTTCCCCCTAAATATATTATGAATCTATAGATTAGAATCTATTCCCTTAGTTTTTGGTAATTAATATCCAGGTATTATATAATTAATTATAGTTTTCTTGGAATGCACATACAAGTAGGCATTTTACTATTGACCCTTCTACTTCTTTGCAGTATGATAAGTATCAAAAGTATGATATTTGTTCTAAAGTATGACTTAGCATTCATGTAAAGGAGGGATAGCAGCATGGAAAATGATAATAACAAAGCATCTGATAATAAACATGAAGGTAAGTACATGAGCTCAGTAAAGGTTGGGGCAAAGGGCCAGATTGTAATTCCAAAGGAGGCACGAGACTTATTTGGAATCAAACCGGGTGACACATTGCTTTTACTTGCAGATGTAGACCGTGGAATCGCCATTCAAAGCTTTGACGCATTTGAACATTTTGCCAATGAGGTTTTTCGTGTAAAAGAAAATCCTGTGGAGGCTGAAGATTAATATCTAACAACTGAACTTTAAGAAAATACGCTGGATGATGGATCAACAAAGAAGGAGAATCCCCTTAATCATAGAATTCTCCTTCTTTATTATTAATGAAAGCAAAAATTTTTAGTAATATTTCATTGCAGTCCCAAACTCTTTATTTATTCTATATTTTAATACTTCGCTTCTCTTTGCTAAGAATTCTTTGAACTGCATATTTTCCGGTAATTGCTGCCCCTGGAAGTCCACCAGGTGGGCTTATCCATTGACCTGCTAAGATTACATTATCAAGCCCTTTAATATAAGCAGATGGATAAGGAATTTTGGCACTATGCTTTGTAATCATAAATGCTTGATTATAGCCTTTATATGCATTGCAATAACGCTTATATGTCATAGGTGTCCAAATATCCAAAATCCTTAACTTATCTTTATATTCTGGGAATCTTTCTTCTACTTTTCTTAAAATTATATTTCCAACTTCTTCTTTTTTAGCGCCATATTTAGATTTATCCTTATAGAGTTCTACCCAGTAATCATATGATTCCTCTGTAAGACCTAATAAGGTCTGAACTATCTGCTTACCATCAGGGGCAAAATCCGGCTCATAGGCAAAGGATTTAATGGTAAGTCTATCATTTACCCATGGGGCAAATTGTGAATCACTAAAGTCAATGTTCCTCTCTGACCCAACTGCATCTACATCACTATTAACTGCAAAAGCAACCTGAAACATTCCATAGACAGGATATGCTTTCCTATTTTCATACATTTCTTTCATCAGCGGCTCCATATAGGATTCATCCAATAAATGTCCAAAGGTATAATCTGTATCACAAGCACAAATAATGTAATCTCCCTGAATCTCTGTTCCGTCTGCCAACTGAATTCCTGTGGCTTTTCCATTCTCTAATATCACTTTTTCTACACTAGCATTGGTAAATACTTTACCACCTAAACTCTTATATTTTTCTTCCATACGAAATGCCATGGCCCTTGAACCACCTCTTGGTATGCCACCATCTCCACTTATAAAATTACCATAGGCCATAGGAAATGAACTTGCTAAAGATTCTTTTGTAACAAAATCAGTAATCATACATCTTATCAGCGGATGCTTAAATTTATTTATCAAATCTGTAGTATCTATACCAGCATAGGCTTTAAAAACAGCCATTGTATCCTTCATGGTTACTCCCATCTTAATCATATCAATGGGATTCATCAATTCTGATGGCTTTCCTGCTGGAATTTCTACCTTCTCTGACATTTTTACAAATTTCATAAGATCTTTAATTTCTTCTTCATCCTCAGGCGATAATGCAATAAGCTCTTCTTTAGTACGTTCTAAGTCTCTCCAAAGGGTAATTTTTTCTCCGTTTAACTCGGATGTATACATTCTATCCGAAGTAATAACTTCTACTCCATCGTCAATAGCACCTACTGTCTTCCAAATTTTATTAAGCTCCGTACCCTCAGTAGTACCCATAAGCCAATGAATACAGTTATCAATATGATATCCTTCTCTATCCCATCCGGTACACTCACCGCCTACAATGCTGTGTTTTTCATATATTTCAGATTGAAAACCTGCCTTCCGTGCGTACACACCTGCTGTAAGACCACTAATACCAGCACCTACAATTACTACCTTTTTCATTGACATATATCCCCCTCTTTTAGTATTACTTTTTATTGTAATTTACAACTAGTATAACTTGTTATACTTATAATACATTTTTGCTCTATCTATGTCAATATAATTTCTCATAAATGATGTAAGGAATAAAGGCATAAAAATAGCTCTTACCTGTATTCTCTATACAAGCAAGAGCCTATTGTTACTTTTATCATATATATTTATAGACTTAATATATTAACTATTGCCTTTGTATTTAGCTTAATTAAATACGCGAAAAATATTATTAAGCCATATCGCAATCCGCAAATTGCGCATGGTAAAGCTGTTCGTAATATCCCTTCTTCTCTATCAGCTCATCGTGGGTTCCCTTCTCCACAATATTTCCATTACTCATTACCAAGATTAAATCTGCATTTTTAATTGTAGACAATCTGTGGGCGATTACAAAGGAAGTTCTTCCCTTCATAATATTTTTCATGGCATCCTGGAGCTTTTGTTCTAACCTTGTGTCCACGGAGCTAGTAGCCTCATCCAAAATCATGATTGGTGGATCACAAAGTACGGAACGTGCTATTGTTAAAAGCTGTTTTTCTCCCTGGGAGATATTGCTTGCCTCTTCATTTAGTACCATGTTGTAGCCATCAGGCAGCGTAGTAATGAAGTGGTGGACATTTGCCACCTTTGCAGCACGGATAATCTCTTCTTCACTGGCGCCTTCTTTTCCATAGGCAATATTTTCTTTAATACTTCCCTTAAAGAGCCAGGTGTCCTGGAGAACCATTCCGAATTTTGCTCTTAAGTCATCGCGTTTCATATGACGAATATCCACGCCATCTATCTTAATGGAGCCACCGGTGACATCATAAAATCTCATCAGTAGATTTATCAATGTGGTTTTTCCTACACCAGTAGGCCCTACTATTGCAACCATTTGACCACTTTTCACTTCCACATTCAGGTCGTGAAGTAAAGGTTTCTCCTTTGTATAAGAGAAGGCCACATCTTCAAAGGACACATTGCCCTGAACTTCTTCATATGGTTTTATTGTATCTACTTCTTCCAATTCTACTGTTTCATCTACTTCTTCCTCTTCATCTAAGAATTCAAAAACTCTGTGAATTGCCGCTACAGAGGACTGAATTGCTCCAGATAGCTGAGTTATCTGAGACATAGGTTGGTTTACCTGCCAAATATAACGGATAAATGCCTGAAGCTGTCCTACAGTTATGGTTCCCGCTATGGCATAAAATGTACCTGCAATAGCTACACAAGCAATTCCAATATAAGTTACAAAAGTTACCAGCGGAGACATTAAACCGCTGATGAACTGAGCTTTAAAACCACTTTCGCACAGTTCTTCATTGGCATTCATAAGTTCACTCAATGTATCTTCCTGTTTGCCGAATAATTTAATTTCATTAAAACCAGTAAACTTCTCCTGAACAATACCGTTTAAATCTCCTAAAGCATTCTGCTGCTTTTGAAATATAGGCTGAGATTTTTTTACAATCACCTTGGATATGATAACAGAAACTCCGATAATCGCCACCGCAGACAGTGCCATTACCCATTGAATCTTAAACATCATATATACCGCAAGGCTTAAACCTAAGACAGCATTTAAAATCTGGGCAAAGCTTTGCTGAAGAGCATTGGAAATGGTCTCCATATCATTAGATACACGGCTCAGAGTATCTCCCAGAGCATTTCTATCAAAATATGAAATAGGAAGTCTTCTGATTTTACCTTGTACGTCATTTCTCAAATCCACCATAGCGCTTTGGATTGCATCGGTCAACAAGAACTGGTAAGCACAGTTACTTAAAGCCCCTGCCACATAAACACATATTAGAGTCAAGATAATTCTATTAATTTTTGTAAAATCCACCCGTCGTCCTCCCATAATATCGGAAAATAACTGAGTGGTAATATTACCTTCTAAAGTCGGGCTTAATGCTATCAAACAGGAAGCCACAATAATTAATAATATTGCTAATATGATCTTTATCATATATTTTTTCAAATAGGGAATCAAACGTTTAATACCAGTATTTTTCTTTTTCATCGTTCTAATTCCTCCTTTGACATCTGGCTAGCCGCTATCTCATAATAAATTTCGCAGTCTTTTAATAGCTGTTCATGAGTTCCCATACCAACCACTTTTCCTTCGTTTAGTACAATAATTTTCGTAGCATCCATAATGGAGGATACCCTCTGAGCTACAATCAGGGTAATAGCATCTGTAGTCTCACTTTTTAATTTTTTTCTCAATTTGGCATCTGTTTTAAAATCCAGTGCGGAAAAGGAATCGTCAAATATATAGATGTCCGGCCTTCTTACAACGGCCCTTGCAATGCTCAGCCTCTGTTTTTGTCCGCCGGATACGTTGCTTCCTCCCTCTTCTATCATTTCCTCAAACCGATTTGGCTTATCTGCAATAAATTCATAAGCCTGAGCAACTTTGGCGCTGTGCTCTATTTCAGATTGTACAGCATCATGTTTTCCATAGCGTATATTTTCATTGATACTGCCAGAAAACAGTAGAGCTTTTTGGGGGATGAAACCAATCTTTTCACGCAGTGACATTAAATCGTATTCCCTAACATCTACTCCATCTACTTTAATGCTGCCTTCACTTATATCATAGAATCTAGGAATCAAATTTATTAATGTACTTTTACCGCTACCGGTACTTCCAATAAAGGCCACAGTGTCACCTTTTCTTGCCTTAAAACTTATCTCATGTAACACAGGCACCTCACCATCAGGATACTTAAAAGTTACATGATCGAATTCTAATGTTCCGCTTTCATCTCCATGGATTACTGCATTTTCCGGATTTTGAATAATCGGTTCTTCTTCTAGCAGCTCCTGGATACGTCTGGCACTGATTTCTGCACGGGGATACATAACGAATGCCATAGAAAACAGCATCATAGAAAACATAGCATGGAACATATATTCTTGGAATGCCACTAATTTTCCTACCTGTAGTGTGCCTGCATCAATCATACGGCTAGATAGGATAAATACAATGACAATTCCCATATTTAATAGCAGAAAAAAAGCTGGCTGCGTAACAGACATCAGCTTAAACAACTTTTTCGCATTAGATGCATAATCTTCGTTGGCTTCAGAAAATCTTTTAGTTTCATATCGGTCTTTCCTGAATGCACGTATAACTCTAACTCCAGTTAAATTCTCCCTTGTAATACGATTTAACCTGTCCATTCCCTCCTGTTGCCTAGTGCTAATTGGGTTACTAGTCTTAGCGATGAGATATACTCCAAAGCACATGATGGGAATGCATCCTCCGATTACCATAGACAAAGTGGTGCTTGTCTTTATTACCATAAACATGCTGATTATAATCATCACCGGTGTTAAAAGCACCATTCTAAGTAGAATATTAATAAACTGCATGAGAATAAAAGCGTCATTGGTTGTTCTGGTAATCATACTAGATACACCGAATTTATTATATTCTGTATGAGAAAATTCCTGTGATTTTTTGAAAATGTCGTTTCTGATATCTCTTGTAATTGACGTACTAACCTTGGAGCTACAATAGGCCAATACAATATTTCCAATACCACCTATAATGGCAACCGTCAGAATTAAAACACCTAACTTATAAATATAAGCTTTATCGTTCAATACAATGCCTCGGTCTATCATATTGGAGACAATTGTAGGAATTCCAAGTTCTGCTGCAGCAAATCCCAACACTCCTAGAATGTTGAAGAATACATATAACTTGTAGTTTTTTAAATACTTTAAAATTAACTTCATATTCAACCCTCTCTTGTCAGTGATCTTTTCTAAAATCAGTACTTGCGTTCCCCGTGAATACATAATATGATAAACTATAATGTTACCTTATAGTCAAGAGGAAATTTAAAATTCACCTATCGAAAATTGATCTTTCTAGTCACATCATATCATTAGCTTGTCTCACTTCTCAAGTTCATAGATGATTATGTATCAAAGTTGTTCATATTTAATTCTAAAATTGCAAATAAAAAAATCGGTATTTAATTATCTATATTGATAATATTAAAATACCGATTTGTATTTATATTATTTGTTTTTCTTCTCTAATTATTCTTCTAATACTATGCTCAGTAAGGTAGTATTGCCTAGCAAGTTCTTTAATAGATATTCCTTGATTGTATAAATCAAAAATCTCTCTATTTCTTTCCTTCAAACTATCTTTTGCACCACTATTCTCTCCCCAAGCTTTCTTATTCTCACATTTTACAGGTATATATAAATACCCACCCTCTATATACTCTTGAATTAATTCAATTACATCTTCTGGCAATATATTTTGTGCCTTTTCATATTTCATAATCCTTGCTCCTATCTACTTTTAATCTGTAAATAATGAAGCAAAGACCACACAAAACAATTATAATATTTTAATCTAAACTTCTCTAATGAAGTCCGGCTCTGAACAAAGCTTTGTTTCCTTTGTTTCATGTAGTCTTCGCGCAGAGCCTAAGTGAGCAGTATATTTTGTTGTTGATCTCATACATAGTCCTCCTATCAATTTAAATTTATATTACTGAACTGATTCTAGAGTAATTTTATCATATATATTTATAAAGTAAAGATATACGACTTTTATATAATAAGAACACTTAAACAATTAAAGCATATTTTAAAATTATAGTTATATTAGAAAAACAAGGCTTTCAAGTTCCTCCAAGAGCAATCATTAAGACTAAAGATCAAATTGAAGGCATAAGAAAAAGCACTAAAATCAATACTTGCTTTCCCCGTGAATATATAATACGATAAACTATAATGTTACCTTATAGTCAAGAGGAGATTTCAAAAATGCAAGAAACATATTTTACTACCGGAGAATTTGCTAAGATGTGCAACGTTGAAAAGCATGTTTTGTTTCACTACGATGACATTGGCCTGTTCAAACCGGAAATCATCAAGAAAAATGGCTACCGTTATTACTCTTATCATCAGTATTTTACCTTCTCTGTTATTACCAACCTAAAAAAACTGGGAATGTCTTTAAAGGACATAAAAATCTATCTTGAACAGCGTGACCCTTCCATGTTCTTAGATTTACTAGAGGAAAAAAGTAAACAGGTAGCTGAAAAAATAAAATATTTTCAAGAGATACAGGAAATGATTGAAAACATGAAAGCCATGACCACGGAAGGGATAAACATCCACAATAACGTCTACCTAGAATCCCTACCTTCAGAGATTATTCTCCCATCCAATAATATGGAAAACTCACCGAATAAGACTTTTGCCAACTTTATGCAGGAATATATTAAATTCTGTAATGACCTAGGAATTACGGTGCAAGAATCCGTAGGCAGCATCATATCGGTGAACAACCTGCGCAAGAATAATTTCACAAATCTTTCTCACCTGTATATTAGAACTAAATCCTTTCTGCCTGGAAAAACAACAATCCGTAAGCCGGGAATATATCTATGTGGATACTTTGAAGGTGAATACGATGACTTATGCCATGCTTATAAAAAGATGTTAAATTACGCCGATGATAATGGAATTGTCCTTGGGGATTACTCTTATGAGGAGTATTTAATTTCTGATATTGCCCAGAAAGATCAGAAACATTATATTACGAAGCTTATGATAGAGACTTTAGAAGATGAAAATGACTCAACATAGTGCAGACATCTGCAATATGTTGAGTCATTTATTTCTTTACCTTTTATCTATCTATAACCTTTTCTTGTTCTCTTTGCAAAACTAAGTTACATAAAGTCATATAAAAATCTTGTTCTTCTTTTGTTTTCGCATTTCTAAATAGATTTTTTAATTGACTATGTGTATTATTATATACTAAAATATTTAAATAATAAACCAACTCTCTTTTAATTTTTATTCTCCAAATGATACAATCATTTATTCTTTTATATATTCCATAATAAAGGCTGTGCCTTGTCCACCTAAAGTCATGAAAATATTTTTTTCTTCTTTTATTGCTTTATAGCCTACTTTTTCATAGAGTTTTTTCGCATTTAAATTCGAAGCTAACACTTCAAGTATAAATTTATCGTAATCTTCATTTTGGTGAATATATCTCATTAAGGTTTCTCCAATGCCTTTTCTCTGCTGCCTAGAACTAACACCTAAAAAGTCAATATACCCTTCTCTATTTGACTTAACTAACACCTTACACATTATTTTTTCTATTTGCCAAGCAAATATCTTTCCTTTTATCTTTCCAAAATTCTTTTGAAAGGGTTCCTTATCTATTTTCATTGCACGTCCATCTAGAGAAGAGCAGGATACAAAACCTATAACCTCATCCCCCTCTAAATAAACATAACACTTATCTTTGACAAATGAATTGCCAAAGCTAGTTGCAAGTAAGTCTATATCTTCCGTAAATCCTTTAAACATGTGCCCAAAGCACTCTCCAAAAACTTTAGTTACACCTTCTAAGTATTTACTCTCTAAATCACTTAACCTCTCAATACTATACCCCATAATATCACCCTTCTATTTTTTATTTTTCCTAACTTTTATGCCATTCACTATATCACCCACTGTATCTTTTAACATTTCTATAATTTTTTCATCTGTCAGCTCTGAGGCAAAGGATTCATTTGTAGCCATTATACATAATCCTACTTGAAAAACTCTCATTTTCATCAAAATATCTTTAAGTTCTTCTTCTGTAAATATTTTAAGTTCTTCATCCTCTTTCATTGCCTCAATAATATTATGCATAACTTGACTATCATAACTCTCCATATAGATATTACTTCTTACAATTAAATCTTTAAAAATAACGCTATATTCCTTTGCAAATTTAACGCTGGCAATTCCTATATTAAGAAACTTATCTCCTGTGTCTTGCTTTAATATTATTTCATTGCTGATTTGAGATATCTTAGAAATTACTTCTCCTTTTAGCTCCTCTACATCTTTAAAGTTTACATATATAGGTGCAATTGAACTCCCTAATTTTGTTGCAATCTTTCTTATTGTAATCCCATCCATTCCCTCTTCTTTTGCAATTTGAAATGCAGCCTCTATTATTTCTTCCTTTAAAAATTTATTCTTAGGTGGCATTTTATTTCCCCCTTATTATATTATATATCACTTGATATATATCATTGTATATTTTATTTTGGTAAATATCAACATTTATTTCAGCAAAATAAAATAGGACGTCATAACGTCCTATCCACAAATAATTACTTCTTTATAAATAAATCTTTTACTTTTAATCTATTGGCTTTTATTTGCTTATACTCGCTCATACTTTGGTGGCAAATTCCTCTTGTGTTTATTATACTCATGCTTCAACTTAATTTTCTCATCTATTTCTTTATCTCCACAGCTTCCATTTTCTATATACTCATTAACTTGTTGATAGGTGAAGCCTAACTTTTCCTCATCAGATTTTCCGCTCAACCCATCATTTGGAGTTTTATGAACCAACTCATAAGGTAACCCTAAAACATCTCCTATTGCTACCACCTCTTCAGTAGTTAGATTTCCTATAGGATTAAAGTCATAGGCATTATCACCCCATTTTGTTGTATATCCTACAAAGCCCTCTGACTTATTTCCAGTACCACATACCCTATAGTACATGTTAGCTGCAATTGCATACAAAGTAGTCATTCTAAGTCTCGGAGGAATATTAACTTTAGCATCAATAGATAAATTATTTTCTTGAATAGCTTCCAATAATCCATTATAGGCTTTTTCTATATTAACTATTTTATAATTAATTCCAAGAATATCTACAACCCTTAAGCTGTCAGCTATATCCTTCTGCTCACCATTGGGCATTAACACACCAAATACTCTTTCTTTTCCTAAAGCTTCAACTAATAACTTAGATGCTACGGAGCTATCCTTTCCACCGCTAATTCCAATAATAGCTCCCTTAGCATTAGGTTGAGCTTTAAAATATTCCCTAATCCAATTTATAATATTTTTACATTCCTTTTCTGCATTAAAATCTTTCCTCACTTTTTACCCCTCCACTGAAAATCTAAAGATAATTTCTCATATTATGATGATATTATCTAAAATCTTATTAGAATATTATTAAAACCTTCCGTGTAATCTATTTCTTATTTCACATAATGAATAATCTTTTATCAATTTACCATCCTTAAATACAATTTCTAGCAGATTATCCTTACATTCTGCTTGCTCTTTTAAAGTTAATTCATCCTTATATAAAATATCTTGCCCTTCCCTATACACATAACACATTCCTTTTTGTGACTTTTTAAAGTTATCTTTATCCGTTTTAGGAGCTTTGAATATAAACTTTTCTTCACCATCTATCACTGCATGAGTAGCCTTTAGAGCAAATCCAAAAGTATCTCTAGTATTGTATTGGTAGGTGTATGAGCCTATACCAAACACACAGTTATTTACTGCAAAACCCTTTTCCTCTAAGCCTCTACAGATTTGTTTACACCTTTCTACAGTTATGCTGTCTCCATAAATTGTCCCTATTCTACTATTTAGAACTTTATATCCCTTTGAATTGATTTCTCCACCGAATATATCCCATAGTAACTCAACAGTTCCCTTGTATTCCTCACTATCTTTTGGTGCGTTCTTATCTCCACAAATTATTTTTACCGGATCTCCACTATCCCCTCTAATAACAATTTTTCCATCTCTATTTATAATATCTTCTTTCAACCTTGGAAGTATGTCTGTTATAACATTCCAATAATCATAGGTGTCAGATACTATACTCAAAACTCCACTTGGGAATACTTCAGTGATCAATCTCTTATAGGCTGCAAGCTCATCCTCTCCGTAACTGCACATTACACTGTGTTCTGTAGAAGGTGTTCCTAGTCCAACTATTTCCTCTTCTATATTACAATTATAATATTCCTCTAAATAGCTAATAGCAGGTATTGTTGCCGTTCCTACAAATGAAAGCAGGTGTGCTGCACCACTAAGCTCCGCACTTTCCACAGAGCTAAAACCTCTCATGCTAAAATCTCCACAAGCTTTTTTTATATCACCCTTTTCTACAGTAAGGTTAAAATACTTTTCTACTATTTCTCTGTACCTATATGCAATAGTGGCACTAGTCATTGGCTGCCATATATTACAACTCATAAAGGTTTCTAAATAATTCACTAGCCAAGCAAAATCCTCATGGGTATTAGTAATTTCAATCATTGGGGTTTTAATGTTTACTCTCAAGCCTTCTGCTACAGCTTTAATTTGTATTGGCAAATACCCTAAGTGGTGCAAAGCTTCAATATGCTTTGTATCTGCTGCCATATTTCCCATGGTTTTAGATATAATTCTTTTATACTCAGAAACCACAGCCTTCTTATCCTTCTTGAAGAAATTTTCATTAAAGTACTGAATTAAATACTTCTTTATAAAAGGCTGTAGCCCAAACATAACAACTTTATCCATATCATCTTTTCGGGACATCCTTGGAGTCCAATAGCTTACCAATTTAGTGATTCCCGGTACATAGCACATATGATGAATTGTTTTATAAAAATCCGTTAATAACAATGGGTTTATCATAATCAGTTCACCCTATTAATTACCTTTCCCTGTAATCCTTCAATTACATCTAATGACTTTTCATGTAAAGTTTCATCAAAACTAGCACAAAGGCTTGCGTCCACTATGATGTCAGCTTCTCTATATTGGGACTGAAACAATACCACGTTGCTAATTACGCATATATTAGTAACAACTCCAACTAACTCAATTTCTTTAATGTCCTCTCCTAGTTCATTGGCTATTTTAATCATATCCTCTGGAGATATCCCAAATCCCTTTTTTTCATAATGCATTGTATTCTCTGAGTTTAAGAAATCATTTATTTTTCCATACAGTTTATGACCCTCAGTACATTTGATACAATGTACCACAGGTAAGCTTTTACCCTCTCTAGTTTGTAAATATTCTTCATAATGAGTATCGTAAGTGAACAATACCTTGTCACCGTTTTTTAAATATTTATTAATCTTATCATATATACCTTGCTCTAAGGTTACCGCTTTTTCAAATCCTAGTGTTCCATCTACAAAGTCCTTTTGATAATCAATAACTACTAATAGTTTTGTCATAATAAATACCCCCTTAAATTTTATACACCTTAATTTTTTCATGATCTTTACTTAAAATACTATTGGTTGTATATATCCCTGTTATTAAATCACAGGTTAGAAGCTCACCTTGAAAAACTGTATTTTCACAATGAGTAACTACCAGATATATTTCCGTTGCCCCCATTTCCTTTAGCTTAGAAGCTGTAAGCATAAAAGTGCCACCTTTTGAACATAAATCATCCACTATAATTGCCTTAAAGCTTTTATTTTCAATATCCCCATTGATCTCTAGTTTTTTAATAAATCCTGTTTTAAAGTCCCGTTCTTTGTTTGCAGTTAAAATCTTTTCATAGCTTATTTCTTTCCCATATCTCTTTGCTGCACCTGCATCAGGATAAACTAAATATACCTCTTCTTTTCCGTTATTCAATTCTTTTAAGAGCCTCTCAGCTAACATTTTAGACATATTCACTACCTTAACTCTATCTAATAATGCAGTTGATACCTCCGAATGGGGCTCATAAATGGTTACACTTTCGAAGTTTAAACTATTAATTAGCTTACACAAATGCTTTAATGTAAAAATAGTTATACCCTCGGTTCTATCCATTCTGCTGTACGGCATATAGGGAATTATTAAATTACATTTTATTCTTAATTCATCTAAATGGCTTTTTAAAAATATTAAATGAGTTATATCTTCATCGTTCTCAAAACAAACTCTAATCTCATTATCATCACTTCTTAACTTTAAATTTTCACTATGAATCAGAGATTCACCATTAGGAAATTTCTTAATCTCAACTCTCTCACTATTAAAATAAATCATTTTATAATCTCCCCATTTTTAAAAATTATGCTCCCAATTTTCATTAAATTTAAATACCTTAGCTGGCCTAAAGGGTTTACCCTCTATTTTTTCATCAGTTTCTATAATCATTTCTCCCATCTTTCTTCTGAAGTTTAAAATTTCTCTCCCCATTATTGCTTCATAGACATTCTGCAGTTCCTTTACAGTAAATACTCTTGGCAGAAGATTAAAGGCAATTGGCGTATACTCTACTTTATTTCTTAATCTATCTATTCCGTAATCTAATATCTTATAGTGATCAAAGGCCAATTCCTCTGTAGAGTTATCTAATAATCTATAAGCTGTTTCCTTATTTCTAAATATATCTCTTCCGATTTTCTCTGTTACTTCATAATTCATTATTATCCTTTCATCAATGGATTTAATAGATAAAAGATGTTTATTTTCTATATACTCTTCATATTTTTCAGAACTAATAAGGGTTTTATTTATCCAAAACCATCTACTTTTCTCTTGCAAATCCCCTTCTTTTAACCTTATGCTGCTCTTTTCCACCAAAGCAATATTTCCTACACTAATAACCCTTGTTCTTTTATCTCTATAAACATCTCCAAAAGTATAGAGCTGCTCTGTATAAACATTATCTATTCCTGTCTTCTCCTTAAGTTTCTTCCTAGCGCTCACCTCTAGGCTTTCCTCTATACCAACAAACCCACCCGGAAGGGCCCATTTATCTATATAGGGATGGTCATCTCTTTTAATCAAAATAACCTGCATTCCTCTTTTTGGTACCTTTCTAAGATTATCTTCTTCCTTTTCATCAGTTGTCAATATTATGATGTCATTTGTAACACTCGGTCTTTTATAATCATTCTCATCATAACTTTTTAAGAATTCTTTTTCCTTATCTATATCTATAAAATGTTTATCCAAAATTATTTCCACCTCAACTTAATTTCAATTAGATAATATCAATTTGATGTTATGTATTTATAATATAACTTATTTTACTGTATGTCAATAAACATTTTAAATTTTCTCACATTTAAATCGATGGTCGAAATATTTTTATAAAAAGCAGCGCATCAAATTTTAAATTCAACACGCTGCCATTATTATTATTTAATTATACTTAGATAAAACTCTTTAAGCTAATACAGGTACCATACCACTATTGTTTTCTAGATTATTCCTATCTTTTTCATAATCATTACGTGATTTTTGTATAGTTTCATTGATTTCATTATATCCATTTTTAGCTATGTTTTTTATGTTAGTTGAGGAATTACTTATGCTATCAACTACAATTTTGCTTGCATCTTTAACTTCAGTTATAACTGTTTTTGCTGTATCAATTACATCCTTACTAACTGATACAACTGCCTTTTTAACTTCTTGAATACAAGACAGTGAATTTTCAATATTATTCTTTATGTCTTTGTAATTCTTTTTAATTTCATTATATCCTGTTGAAACTGTATTTCCTATTTCTTTTATTGGTTCCTTTATGGAGTCTATTCCAACTTTGACCATTCCACCAGTTTTAACTACTTTGCTTATAATGCCGCTATTTGGATTGTTCCACTCACTCTTAATTCCATTTACCGACACTCCAATTTTTCCTGCTACTTCCACAACTCCTTTCCTTACTGTGACAGCTGTCTTTACCATTGTATTTATTAGAGATGTAGCTGAATTTTTAGTATCTTCAGCTGCTTTTTTCAAATCGGCGGCAGTAGTTGTTATTTGCTTAAAGGTACTAGCTACTTGTGATGCAGTATTTGTTATTTTTTTAGTTACTGAATCTGACATGTCTTTTATAGTTTTTGCTACAACCTTAGCTGTATCAACAACAGTATTTGACACCGACTTTACTGTTTTAATAACACTTTCACCTACAGAAACTGCTGTCTTAACAAATTTTGAAACCTCACTAGTTACAAAAGAAAATTTACTAGCTGCTGATTTAAAAAATCCTCCTATTGAACTCTTAGTTGTCTTCTTTTCTTTAGATGTAACCTCTGAAGAGTCTTTCACAGCATTGACAATTGATGATTTATATTCATCTTTAGCTGCTTTCATGTTAGTAACTTGTACATCTGAACTTAGATTAGTATTGTCTACCCTTTTATCTTTGCTATTACTATCACTTCTGTTGTTGATAATATTTGCATTTAGGTTAACATTGTTAGTTATTTTCATAACCTTTCACATCCTTTTCTTTTTTATTTCTTAAATTATATATAATCACTATTAAGTGCTTATATCTTGTAAATTTATATTCATAAACTAATATCTCATTTGTCCTTGTGATGAATATACTGAATTTCGAGATAATTTAAATTGATCTTCTAATATAAATTCACCATCTATAAAAAATCTCATTGTCCAAGTTCCAAGAGGATAATCACGAGTATTGTCTGTTAAATCCATCCAAAACCACAACATTATTGGTTCTTCATCATTTGGTGGCATAAATAAATTATTCTCAGTTACTTGGAATAACTCTTCTACAGGTGTATACCACGCTGTTGTTACAGTATGTAATCCTGTTACATTGGTGAATTGAAATCTTGTTACTATTTTCTTATCTAAAGCTACATTAAAAACTTTTTTATTCACCATATTTTCTTGCTCACTTACTACAGAACTTATATTGTAATTTTCTATATGTGTCGTATATTGAGTATTATTGTACATCCTCTGGCCATTTTCATTAATCTTAATTATAGACCAAAGTTCTTCATTATCATCTGGCAAATATATATTTGCAGTTGGATCATTAAGCTTTAATTCCCCATTAATAAGAAATCTATAAGGATGCTCACCTGTTGGCAAATCACATTTAAATGTCCATTTATTATTCTCTTTAACCATAACCCCTTTGTTATGATCATAATCATTAAATTTTCCTATTACAGATATAGTTTCAATTGTGAAATAATTATTTTCTTCATATTGAAAATTTACTTCCATAATAAAACACCTCCTATATGTTATAACTTGATGTAGTTCTTTTAAAAATATTCTATCTACTATATATATCGTTAAATTTATATCAAACTTTAACTTATAATTAATATATTTATATTTTTTTATATGTACTGCTATTATAGGTGTTTTTATACTTTTCTTATTAATTTACCATCTCTTGCTGCTTGTTCATTTAAATAGTTCTTTCATCCTAAACACTTGATTTCAGAAGTTGTTTTTAATATTTCAAGGGTATTATTTGTGCTTTTAATGTTATGAAAAACTTTAACAGAATTAATGTGACAGCCTATTGTCAAATTAGGCATATAAAAAAACAACTAGTTGAAGATAGGCTAATTTACTAGTTATTTTTTTAACATACTTAGGTGTTATTTATGCCTTTGCATAAAAATAGCTAGTAAAATTTAATATATTTTACTAGCTTACTTTTGTATTAAGTTCCGCAATAGGTTCGATAAGGACAAGTTGATGGTTCAGGCAATGTAGAGTAATAATCCTGTTCTTTAGAATAAACATGGGGTTTTGAAAGAGCATTTACAAGTCGCTCCATTACACTATAGTCTCCTTTTGTAACCGCAGCTTCTAGTGCTTCTTCTACCCTGTGGTTACGTGGAATTATTGATGGATTACTGCTTTGCATAAGCTGCTTTGAGGCGCCTTTTGATTCCTCTTGTCTTGCTAATCTCTCCTGCCATAGCTCATACCACTTATCAAATTCCGTTGCACCAAACAGTGCAGTATCCTTCCTATTGTCAGAAGTTAATGCACGGAAGGTATTGGTATAGTCTGCACCATGTTTCTGCATCGTACTTAAAAGATCTTCAATTAGGTATTCATCCTCAGGCTCTTCGTTAAATATCCCAAGTTTTGCCCTCATTCCAGAAAGCCAGTTATTCTTATACAAATTAGCAAAATTTGAAATGGCATTCTGTGCTAGATTGAGAGCCTCATCCTCATCACTATGCAACAATGGCAACAGTGTTTCAGCAAATCTTGCAAGATTCCACGCAGCAATATTAGGTTGATTCCCATAAGCATATCTACCATAAGTATCAATGGAACTAAATACAGTTCCAGGGTCATAGACATCCATGAAGGCACAAGGACCGTAATCAATTGTTTCTCCACTAATTGTCATATTATCAGTGTTCATTACCCCATGAATAAAGCCAACCAGTTGCCACTTTGCAATAAGCTCAGCCTGATTTTTGATTACTTCTTGAAGTAAGGAAAGATAGGGATTTTCTTTATCCTCCCCTTCTTTAAAATGTCTTTGTAAAGTATAATCAGCTAAGGCTTTAAGTTCTTCAACTGTGCCCCATTGGGAAACATATTGAAATGTACCAACACGTATATGACTAGAAGCTATACGAGTTAATATTGCACCAGGTAGATTCCTTTCCCTTATTATTGACTCACCTGTTGTAACCACAGCTAAACTACGGGTGGTAGGAATATCTAGCGCATTCATTGCTTCACTTATAATGTATTCTCTTAACATTGGCCCTAGTGATGCTTTTCCATCTCCTCCTCGTGAATACGGAGTTCTACCTGAACCCTTAAGCTGAATATCAAATCGTTCACCTATCGGAGTAATGTGTTCTCCTATGAGCAAAGCTCTCCCATCACCTAACATGGTGAAATGACCGAATTGATGTCCTGCATATGCCTGAGCAAGAGGAATAGCTCCTTCTGGAATCCTATTCCCTGCAAGTATATCTACTCCATCATCACTTTCTAGTGCCTTGGCATTTAGCCCTAAGGATTCTATTAATGGATAATTCAATACAGCCAATTTTGGTGAGGGAACATGGCTTGGGCTCTGTCTAGAAAAAAACATTTTTGGAAGGGAAGCATAACTATTTTCCAAGTTCAATTCTGTTTCTGTTATTACTTTTCCTTCTTTCATTGTATCTCCCTTTCTTATTTTATTTTTGCATAGCTTTTTACATGAAACGAAAATCATAGAAGTTATAATTTTTTAGATATCAACTTTTATAATAACTTAACCCTTTTTAGTTTATACTCCTAAGAATTTATTATTCTTCATATATTTTCTTTCTCACTGGAAATTGTATTTCAGTTAACCATTCCTCTACAGAATCTTTATTCCATATTCCATCAATATAAGACTCTCTTGGGAAGTCTATTAATTCAAAACCGTTCTCCTCCATCCACTGCATTACTGCTCCATAGGCCTTGGGAAAGTTTTCATATGAACCCTTATGCAATACGCAGGCTGCAGTTTCTACCTTATCTATCTTTTTAAATTTGATCATATGAGAATCTTCTTTCTTCTCTGTAACTGCCTCACATATTTCTACATCTACATTAGTTTCTTTATACTCTCCATCATGATAAATATTAAAGCAATATTCAGGAACTGCACAAACACAGCCAAGCCTCTCCATTTCTCTTCCCATTGGAGGAATAATTTCAAGTAATTTATTGTAGCTAGGGATAATAGTTCTCATAGATGCTACAATAACCTCTGGCAATTCCTTTAAGATAACATTATAATCTCCAACTTCATTTTTATGATGCAAATAATATTCCACCTGAGATAGCTTCATTGTTTCTTCTGCAATCTTCTTTAAAAGATCTGCTTTCTTTTTAATTAATAAGTTTTCTACAGATACTCCCTTTTGAACCTTTCCTATTTCTTCTAATGATAATCCCATTTGACGAAGGGATAGTATTTCATGAAGTATTGGAAGTTCTGCTGAAGAGTAATATCTATATCCTGTAAATTCATCAATATAAGCAGGCTTTAAAAGTCCAATTTCATCATAATGATGGAGAGTTTTAATTGTTACCCTATTCATTTGTGAAAATAGTCCTATCTTATATAAGGTTCTTTCTTCCTTGCACTCAGATTTATATATGTCATCCATAAACTTTGTCCCCCTTACTCCCATTTAAATAATTTAATAGAAAGTATTACTGTAATAACTGTTGAAATAATCATTACTAAAAGTGGTACTTGTAAATTTATTTCTATTCCTAAGGCATATCCTTTTAATAGCTTAATCCCTTGTGTTAGAGGAAGTATATTTGAAAAATACTGTAGTGGTTTAGGTAGTATTGAGAAAGGAATTGTGGCACCAGATAAGAATAACATTGGAAAATACACTAATGTACATACTAAATTTGCCTGTTTTATGCTTCTACACAAGCTTGCAATTAACATTCCAAAGCCATACATAGATGCCATTACTAAAAAATATGCAAATATAAATTCAATAACATTGCCATCCATTTCGTATGCAAAGAATATTTTCATTACAATCAACACTGATAAGCTTGATACAATTGCTGTAATCATATTAAGAACCACTTGTACAAGTAATATTATGGCAGGACTAACAGGGTTAACGAAATAATGTTTTAATATCTTTTTATCTCTATAATCTGCTATTCCCAGTGGTATTCCCATAAATGCAGTTGCGCATATTCCTACAGTAATAATAGCTGGAATATTTTCTTGAATATAACTATGAGTTGCTCCAGCATAAGCTGGTTGATTTCCAGAAATCATACCTATTAATATTGCAATTCCAACGGGCATAAATATTCCAAAAAATACTCCATCAATTCCTCTTAAGGCTAGTTTTCCCTCTATCTTCGCTAAGGTTAAAAATTTTCTCATACTATCTCCTCCTCTCCCATATACCATAAATAAGCTTCTTCTAATCTGCTATAGGGAGTAGTAGAGATAACTTCTTGCACAGTTCCGCTAACAACTTCTTTTCCATTCTTTATAATACATATTTTATCACATAAGACTTCAACTTCATCCATATAGTGTGAAGTTAATAGTAAGGTTACTCTCTTTTCCTTTAACTCACTTAGTTGTTTCCATACCCCTCTTCTAGCTGCTGTATCTAGCCCTGTGGTCAATTCATCTAGAAAAATAACCTCTGGTCTTGGCAATAATGCTAATAATATGGCTAGCTTTTGCTTTTCTCCTCCCGATAAAGTGGATACATATTGATTCTTAACCTTATCTAATGAGAATTCCTTTAATAGCTTTTGGTAATCCTCTACCTCTTTGTAAAGCACCGAAGTTTCTTCACACAATTCCAATACTTTTATTCTGTCTTGGTAGGAAGATTGTTGTAATTGTACTCCAACCCTTTCAAATAGTTTTTTTCTATTTTTTATTGGATCCATGTCTAATATTCTTACCTTTCCATTCTCAAAGGATTTTAAGCCTAAAATACAATCAATGGTTGTTGATTTTCCTGCTCCATTGTGACCAAGTAGCCCAAAAAATTCTCCTTCTTTTACACTAAAAGAAAGATTGTCTACTGCCAGCTTATTATTATAGCTCTTTTTTAAGTGTTCTACTTCAATAACATTTTTCATTACTTTACTCCCTTCTTACATAAGATATTGATTACATTTAAACAATACTTCCTCCTGTAAGGTGAGAGTCAATACTACTTTTAAAACAATAATTAAACTAACATAAGCCAATGACATTTTAACATCATCGGCTTATTTCTTACTATTTAATAATATTTTATTTAATTAAAACTTTTTTCTGCTCTTTACACAAGGCTATAAATTTTCATATTATATTACTTTTTATATTATTTTTTTCTAACGGGTATCCAAACTTCAAATTTTGCATTAGTTGGGTCTGGATTTAAATATAATTCAATATCTGGTGCATCTGCATATTCATACCCTGAGGTTGGCAACCATTCTGTAATTATTCTTCTTTCAATTTCTTGAATTGCTGTTGGCATAGCTCCCTCTCCAGGGAAAACTGCCCAAGTTCCTGCTGGTATTATATACTCGTACATACCTTTTGGCACTTCTTTATTTGTTTCTGTGGCTATATAATATTCCCAATTATCTAAAGCATCCATACAAGCGCTAACCCCTAATATGCCCTTAGAATTTTCATCCATAAGAGACACTATGTCATTAATCACTCCATTTTGTGATGATTCTTGCCATAGCTTAGGTACAGCTTCAAAATTTTTGTCAATATTCTTTTCTAATAGTGCTTTTACTCCCACTATTCTAATTTCTTCCTTATTAACTATACTATATTCCATTTCCCCTACTCCTTTTATTGTTATTTTAAAACTAATAGGAGGATATGCTTTTAGGATTGTCCCTTCTTTTTGTGCTACTGAAGGTGATACATTATGTATCTTTTGAAAAGCTCTATTGAAAGCAGTTGGAGAATCATAGCCATAGCGCAATGCTACATCAATTACCTTATCTCCATTTTGCAAATCAAGGGCAGCTCTTGTTAATCTTCTATTTCTTATGTATTCTGATAGCGGTATTCCTGCTATATATGAAAACATCCTTTGATAGTGATATACAGTACAGCAGGCAATTTTTGCTGCCTTTTCATATTCAATTTCTCCATCTAGATTTGCTTCAATATATTTAAGCGATTCGTTTAGTATTTCTAACCATTCCATTAAGCCATCTCCCTTATAAATAATAGTATAGTAGATAATTATTATAAAAACCTCTCATTTCCTGCACAGATATGAGAGGCTTATCTCTTAATTTAATATTATAATTTTTTCCAACTAATTGCAACATAAATACTGTATTATTCTTTTCTATTTAATTTTCTTTAACATAAATGTATTTGCTAATTATTATAGGCTTCCATTTGCTTATTAACATCTTCTTCACAAGAACGCATAGCCAAAATTGTTTCTTCAAATAATTTATCTAGCTCCAAGCCAAGCATCTCTGCGCCTTGCTTAATTACATCACGGGAACATCCAGCGGCGAATTTCTTATCCTTGAACTTTTTCTTAAGACTTGAAACTTCCATATCCATAACACTCTTAGATGGACGCATTCTTGCAGCTGCACCAATCAATCCTGTAAGTTCATCCACTGCAAATAATACTTTTTCCATCTCATGTTCTGGTTTAGGAATTTCTCCTGAACAAAGTCCATATCCGTGGCTAGCCACTGCCCTTATTAATCTTTCATCAATACCGCGTTCTCTCATAATTTCTTGAGTTTTGACGCAATGTTCTTCTGGATACATTCCAAAATCTAAATCATGAAGTAGTCCAACTAAAGACCAAAATTCTGCTTCATCTCCATATCCTAATTTTTTTGCAAAATAATTCATGGTACCTTCCACTGTTAGTGCGTGTTGAATATGAAATTCCTCCTTGTTGTATTCATTAAGCAAATTCCATGCCTCTTCTCTTGTTATCATAGTAATATCCTCCTTTAAAAATTATAAAATATAATATAAAAATATTTTTTATTTTTCTTGTTTCATTCAATTGATTGCGTTATAATAATTTACGAACGTTAAATATATTTAACATTAGATATATTTTACTTTTGTTAATTATAATTGTCAATAGAATTATAGGAGGTTATACCTTAATGAATATAAATTTTATTATTGCAGAAAACTTAAAGACACTTCGCACTGAACGAAATTTAAGTTTAGGTCAGCTTGCTGAATTATCTGATGTGAGTAAAGTCATGCTATCTCAAATTGAAAAAGGCGACACTAATCCAACTGTAAACACTTTATGGAAGATAGCTAAAGGGTTAAAAGTTTCTTATACTTCATTACTTGAGCAAAAGGAACATGATACTCACATTATAAAGAAATCTGATATTGAAGTCCAGCTTACCGAAGAAGGCCACTATCGAGTATATTGTTACTACACTAGTACACCCTATCGTAATTTTGAACTTTTCCAAATTGAACTTGATGAAGGTCACTCATATAAATCCGTAGGTCATTCTAAAAAGTGCCAGGAATATATCATGGTATTGGAAGGGAAATTAACATTAGAAGTAAACAATGAAACTTATAAACTAAATCCTAATGATTCAATAAGCTTCCTTGCATCTGACCAACATGTATATATTAACAGTGGAAAAGGAACTTTAAAAGCTACGATAACAAATTTTTATCCTGCCTAGAGTATTTAAGGCAGGATATTTTTTAAATGCTGGAATTCTTGATATAATAAGCCAAGGTGGCCAAAAATGATAAGCTGCAAATAACACTACATTGAGTATAAATACTTTAAAGAAACACCGTTCCTTTTAGCTAACTCATCGAAATCATTACTCAGCAAGTCCATCTCACGTTTAGCGTTATTAGCATGATTGCTAATAAGTGTTTCAGCGAATTTAGTTTTGTATACAGATTTAAGTATAAAACTTAAAAGCCATGCAGGACATATTCTAAATATATTCAACTTTATAGGAGTAATAGTGATTCCAATAGATTTTAGGAAATTAAAATTTTCTTTTAGAGACAGACTCATATTGTGCATTGCCTGTCCATTTTTAGCCGTTGAGTAGTTGTCCCCTCCATCAAAGTATATTGCATTAGCCATGGGTATCACCATAGCAAGATGAGATTTCTGCCACGAGTCCATATTATTGCAAATGCTTACAGGAAATCTAGCTGATTTTAAAATCTTATAAAGTTCTGTTATCCTTGTACTTTTTTCACCTGAAAGTTCTCCAAATGTGGTAGGTTGAATTGCCCTTGATGTTAACTTATAATACAAAACGCCGTTTTCAATTTTCCCTCCAGCTCCCGGAAAAGCAGGTACGATTTTTTCTTTTCCTACTATTTCTTCCCACCTATCGTATCCAAAAGGGTTATTGACCATAGTAACTATATTACGACTGCAATTATTCTTTATTCCCAAAAGTGCATCCTCAATTTGTTCATATCTAACAGTAACAAAAACATAGTCATAGATGTCATCATCATGAAGCTTATTAATAATTTTCACATGCGCCCTATCTATGCTACCAGTCTTATTATTATAAAAAGTAAGTCCCTTTTCTTCTAGTTCAGTTAATCTACGGGAACGAGCAAGCATAGTGACAGAATATCCAGCATTTGATAGGTTTACGGCATATATGCTTCCAATAACACCCGCACCGATAATAAGCATTTTTTTATCTGAAGGCTTCACCTTTTAACACCCCCATAAATATGAATTAATTTCTTAAGATACTTACAAAGTTAACAATATTTCCGTCTATATCCCTAAACTACATGGACCTGCGTACTATAAGAAGATTGTAAATCAATTGGGCTACCTTTTAAATAAATAGTGTAAAAATAAACTTGCCACTGCTAACTTATATTTTTTCTCACAAGAAAGGGAATTAGTATCATTCATAAAACTTTGCAAATCTCCTAACTCAAGTCCTGCATATATAGCTAAAGTTTCATAACTAATTTCAAACTCACCTATTAGCACATCTATTGCTCCCTTAACTCGATCATCTTCATTTACCATCAAAACTCCTTGAGATAACATAGAAATCATATTGATTAAACGGACAGAGTTTGGAATATTGAGGTTGTCCAAAACCTTTCCATTATTCTCCTTAGATTTTGAAATATTTGTATCATAGTCATATAAATTGTTTTTTCCATCCATATAATCTTTCAACCAAACATAATCTACTCCTATCATTTTACTCAAAGATTTCAGTTCAATTTTATAGTTTTTAATCAAACATTCTATATCTTTTCTTATAACATCTTGAGTATGATTTAAGTTGGTAGAAACGCTAGACCTAATTATATCAAGTTTCATTATAGTCTCCTTTCACAATATTTATAATTTATTCTTATTTCGTATTTTCCTTCGAATACTACATTTTTGTACCTTCACTAAAAGTTTTAATAAAGTTTCTAGCAACGCAGGATAAGTGCCTATTTTTTATCCATAATGTTTCACCTTAATCCTTTTGCATTACATTTTAGTTTATAAAAATGAAGGCACACTTTGCCCATGATAGTTATATTATAGCTATTATCTTCAATAAATTCCATTTAATTATAGACGTATATCTCTGTATAAGTTTTTATAACTTAACATAAGAGACTGTCTACAATAATTTTAGACAGTCTCTTAAAATGCTTTTATATTTATTTATTTTCTGCTACTTTAACTAAGTTTAACTTTATATCCTCTCCATTAATATCTTTAACAACCATTTGAAGTCTATCTGCATTGTCAAATGAAGTTATACTGAAGGTCATGGAAATCAGGTCTTTTCTATCAGATGTATAAGACATATTAGCTATGCTCGAAGATTGGAATGTATTGCCTTTTTCATCCACAATAGTTACCTTATTGATTATACTTTCATCCACAGGTGTATTTACAATAAACTTTACAAACAATCCAGTAGGAAGCATCTCAGCAGAAACTATGTCAATGGTTTCGTTTTTACTTTCAGCAATATACTTTATAGTTTCTGTGTTTTTAAATTTACTATCTAGTTTAATTGAATAACTCCAATTACCATTAATCTTTTTATAATATCTATCTATTAATTGATTATATAAATTTATGGATTTTACATTTAACTTTAAGGAATTAATATCTATCATCTTTCCTTCTGGTGAATATAGGGTAAGTGTGTACTTTATTTCTCCATTATCTTTATTGGACATATAAGTCTCACTATCCAATCCCCCGACCAATGACTCTGCGTTACCATCCTCCATTATAGTCCTACCTGTTTCGTCTGTTACAACCATATCTAGATTTAATTTATCAGCATTCTTTAATACAGTAGCATCATCAAAATTTAATGTAAATGAGATTGCTGCTTTTGTCTTATCCACCATTACATCATCTATCTTAATTGATACACCATTATCTTTTACAACATTATCAATAATAGGTTGAACATACCCATTATCAACGGCTTTTCGAATTCCCACATCTCTAAAAAACCACCTTATGGCAGCAAGAGTTGGTTTACTAAAGGCAATTAAACTAAATAAACATATTGTTGCAATTGAAGCAATTAACGGTTTTCTAATGGTTTGGCCTTTATTACCTCCCTCATCCTTAGAATTTCTTATATCTTCAAAAGCCCTATTGGTTTTTTCTAATACAATGTTAGGTATTTCAATATCCTTTTGCAGTTCTTTTTCTATTGTTTTATCAAAATCTATATTCATCTCACATGACCTCCTAAATTTAATTTCAAAGAATTATCAAGCAAATTATTGGTCATATAATGTTCTTTTAATTGTTGCCTTGCTCTACTAAGCCTTGATTTAATGGTACCTTCTTTCTCCTCCAATATTTCACTTATTTCTTTAGAAGTAAATCCATTCACATAATAGAGGACAATAACTGTTCTATAATCCTCATTTAATATTTTTAAGGTTTCTGTAAAATCTAATTCTTCTTCAACATCACTATCATAAACACTCATATCTGTATCTCTAGAAACCTTGCTATAATCATCTACATAAACTATATGTTTACTTTTAGACATGATGTTATTACATTTATTAATAAGTATCTTAATAATCCAAGTTTTAAAATAACGAGGCTCCTTCAATGTTTTCAAACTTCTGTACGCTGATAATATGGTATCCTGCATGGCATCTCCAATATCATCATCGGAATTAAGTCTACTTTTTGCAACTTTATACATTTGGATCATATACTCATCAATTGCTTGAATAAAGGCTTCCTTATCGCCCTTTTGTGCTTTTTTTATAAGTAATTCCATTAAATTACCTCCTGTAATCTCATATGCGCATATTTTTTGGTTATATCTATTAGACCTTGGAAATGTGGAAATAGTTGCATAAAAAATATAATGAATAAGGTTACTTATATTTAAGTATCCTTATTCATTATAATATAAGATATTTTATATTAGATATTTTACTACAACTTCTAAATATCTAACTTTTCTATTGCTTTTTCTAAATAAATAGACTTCATCTGTTTGCTCGCCATGGCTCTCTTTATCGGTGGCAGTTTTAATATTGAAGATAAAACCGCGGCCATAGCCCTATGGCTACCTAGTGCATGATTATCAAAAATTAAATTTTGAAGCATACCCTTTTCTATGGCCATCATTACAATTCTATGTACAGAATTAACTGGAGTAATTATACTTTCTTTTCGCCTTTCTAATAAAATACTGTTAAAGGCACAGGATCTTACACAAACTCCGCATCCTAAACATATGTCTTTATTTATTTTAACTTTCTTTTCATTCATTTCAATAGCTTCGATAGGACAAGCCTTTATGCACTTACCACAACTGACACAACTTTCCTCTACAATTCTTGGAATATAGCTTGTAGTATTTACTGGATTTAGCATTCCAAATTTACGTGCTGCCATCAGTGCTTCACAACAACATCCACAGCAGTTGCATATGAAAGTTACACCTTTTTTCACATTCTCCCCGCATTGAACCAAGTTATTTTCATAGGCCTCATGTAAAAGTTCAAGACACTCTGATACATCCACCCTTCGCGCATAACCGTGTCTAATTAAAGAATCTGCCACATTGTTGAAAGTCATGCATATATCCATAGGAGCATCGCAGGCTTTTCCCATGTGTTCCATTTTATGACGACAATAACAAGTGCTAACACCTATATGGCTTGAAGTTTTAATTATATGACTGGCTCTTTCGAAATCTAAAATATGAATCTCGTTATCCTTAGATAATACCTTTTCTTGTACAAACACTCTTCCTAATTTTGTTTCTGTGCTAAAGAATAATTCTTTTATAAAATCTTCTTCATCATTTAGATATTTATGAAACAACTCAGCTAAAACCTTTTGATCAATATCTCCACTAATTCTCATTAAAGAAAATTCGAAAAAACCAGCCATTGGTGGAGGTAGTACATATTCTTTAGTGCCTTTATTATCTACATCTAATAATATTGCTCTACTTGCAAGTTCGTCTAGTATTTTTCTTGCTGAAACCTCGTCCATATTCCACACTTTACTTGCTGTTTTAACTGTAAAAGGTCTTATAGGTAATTGTGCAACAAGAACTGCTTCCTTTTCACTAAACAATACCTGAAGTATTTTATAAAGGGTTTTAGATGGAGGAGCTCCCTGAGGGAATCTATTTAATCTTTCTTCTAAGCTTTTATAAGCTTCTTTTCCAACTATATGAGACATTTACTCACCGCCTGATTATAATTTTATTAGTATACTATACACTTCTCATCTGTAAATGTTTTCCTAATATTATGATTTTATACATAAAAGCAGTCTGATTTTAACTAGGCTGCTTTTATATACCTATACTATATATGAAATTGAAAAATATTCTAATATATGGTAAAATTCTTTATAAATGTAATATGATTTAAAATATAAAAAGGATTTGATCTTTTATTCTAAATGAGGTTGAAATTGATATGAAGAATATAAAAAATAAAAAAAATTTAATTTTATCAGTAGTTGTTATTGCTCTTGTGGGAATAATTTATATTTATTGTAGTTCTATAAAAATTAACAGTAAAATAAGTTATTCAGGAACTAATGAGATAGCTAATATTAAGATTTCTAGATTTACTGACTATGATGAATTTTTAAAGGCTAAGCCCTCATCAATAATTATTTATAACGAACATAGTGAAATGAAAGATAATCTAGATGCTCTTATATTAGGTGAAGTTGACCTTAATTATGATTTTTACAGAAAAGGTGCAGAGTATAAATTAAAATGTATTAGAAAAAATGGTGACAGTTTTTCCGTAAACTTAATGTTAATATCTGGCCAAGAAGTATCTGAAGGTAATACTCTTAATGCTCCATTTATTGCTTATGACTTTGATAATTCTATTAATGGCGCTTTAGAAAAAGTTATTATAACTATGGATGGAATTGAAATAACAAATTTAAAATTGAATAAGCTATAATATTGAATGTATGTATTATATATAAATTTTAATATTTTTTGTCAAGTAATATTATTGATCCCTCTTATTGGCATATATTTCTAATTTTATACTTTAATTTGTTGCTGTATAATATATTTACTACTACATAATCCTATAATAATATGCCATAACTCTAGAACTTTTAATTACTGCTATTGATCTGAAATTAAAAGTTCTCGTAATGATTAAAACGATGCAAAATATATTAATAAGAGGAGAGACGTTTATATGAAAAGAATTATTCCTGAAATTTTCATTGAAAACTGCAAGGATGCATTAGAATTTTATAAAGAAGTGTTTGGTGGAGAAATAAAAAATGTTCAATTAGCTGATGGAAAGCCAATGTTCAAAGGCCTTGAAGGTAAAATTATACATTCCGAATTACATATTAATGATGATTGCATAATGTATCTAGTAGATATATTAGGCGATAATCACAAAAGACAAAACGGCAGCTTAGTACTTGAATTAGAAAACGAAGAAGAAATAAACAGATTATACTCAGCACTAAGCAAAAATGGTTCAGTACAATTTGAATTACAAAAAACTTTTTGGGGTGCTTACCATGCAGTAGTAACTGATCTTTACGGTAATACATGGGGATTAAATTATTCTGCAAATTAAATAACTTCTAATATATATATAATTTAAAAGATTACATAAAAACACCGTAGAATTCAGTTTTGAATAATACGGTGTTTTATAACATGATTATAAAAGAGCCGTTTTCAGTATCTCAATAGCTTCATCATAATCTTGCAACCCCTCTAAAATTTTCAAAGTGGAATCATACATATAAGATTGGTACATTTTTCTTCTTGCTAATTTTTGACCTTGTATATCTGCTTCCAACAGAACATCTTTAAAGAATTCGTTATCACTATAATCATATGCAGTTGAAATTAAACCTTCAACATGAATCTTAAAATATTTTGCGGCTAGCTCTAATTGTTGCTTTTTAATATATAACCTACAAAGGCTGTAATCACCTGAATGTAATCCAATATTAAATAACCTTTGAATTTTGCGAATAGCTTCTATATACATTTCTGCATTTTCATAATTTTCTGAGCCAATATATATATTCGCTACGGTAGCAAGCATTGCGGTACTTTGGTTTAAATGTGATAAAAGCATTTTTTCGCAAAGTACTTTGGCATCATGATTTTTTCCTTGACGTTGTAGAAGAATTGGATAAATTGTCATAGGATCTATAAATGTGGTTGAAAGTTCTTTTAATGCTTCTTCACTTTCGTCGTAATTTTCTAGCATCATTTGTATACTTGCAATAAAGAATAATGCCTGTGACACATAATCTATTTCTTTACTTACTACAACTTGGTCCAATAATTTTAGTGCATAGTTCATTCTTAACTTGTAAAGTTCTTCCGACTCCTGTGCTAACATCATAGAATACATTGATATAAGTTCACCAACTACTAATTTAAGATGAACACTATTAGGATACTCATTCAAAAAACCTTTACATTGTTTTTCTCCTGCTTCATATCCTTTTTGAATAAAAACTTCTCTTAGCTTTTTCTTAATGTCAAGCACTTCAATCTCCGATAGTTTTGAGCTAAATGACAATAGTTCATCTAAAGAAACATTTAAAGCACGTGCCAAAGGTGCAAGTAAAGCAATATCTGGAACAGAGTTTCCAGTTTCCCATTTGCAAACAGCACCTGCAGAAACTCCGACCATATTTGATAACTGTTCTTGTGTAATACCTTTTTGTTTTCTAAGTCTTAATATTGTATCTCCAATAATTAAATTACTCATACTGCCTCCATTTTATTAAATCCAAAAGCTTTTGATGGTTTAATTATAGACTTACATTAAAGGTTGCACAATAGAGGTTGATTCACAAGAAAGTCAATATAAATTGAATTATATTCAATTTTGAATAATACGGTGTTTTTATAATATGCCAAATATCTCTACTCAATAGTAATCCCTTGTTCTTTCATAGGTTCTAAAATTTCTTCATCTGCCATACTGATATAAACTATAGATTTTAAATTTTTTAAATGTTCAAATCCCCTAACTGATTGAATATCAAAGAAAGAATCTTCTCCATCCCAATCGGGCTTTATATAGTGGTAGATTTCATTACCGCCATCAAAACACAATTCTGTAATCTTGTCCAAATCTTTTTGTTCAATGCATAATTCAGAAAAAAATTGTAGCAGCTCCTTTATAGGTTCCGCATCTGTATACCATTCGTAGTTTTCTGAATGCTTTTCAATCAATGTTTCCAGCTTATCTTGAAAAGTAGGCTCCTCATCTAGTAAAGCTTCAATTACTACCAATTTAAAATTAAAGTCTTCAAAGAGACCCATTTTATCTATGTATTTATCCATTTCTAACACCTCTCTATTTTGCAAATAATTTTTACGCCTTAATACATTACAATTATACAGCAATATATCCATTAATTATATATAATTTCTTAACACTGTATTGTCTAGTTTTAAAGAAAATTATTTAGTTTCCTATTATTTTATAGCCTAAATCCTTAGCTAAATGTGATTTCTCTAAGTAACTGCATTACAATGTCTTATTCCTTCATAAAAGGATCTCATTTTTGTATGAAGAGTAGTAACCTTTTCTCTCAATATAGAATATTTTATATTAGAGATATGGACATGTTTCCTATCTCTAATATAGAAGTTAGGGATGAATACTGCCTACATTAGAATCTCTAAATGTTAATGATACAAGGGCTTGTGGCAGATCCTTCACAATTGGAGCAACATGCGTTGCTGAAATAGCTCCCAACGTTTTTGTCTTACTTGTTGAGATAGAAATAAATGTAATATACCAAGAAATAGAAGAAGTGATTGCAATGAGAATATCACCTGCTCTAGCAGCAGAATTAATACCACTAGTCGGCCGTTGTCGAATAGTATGTCTAGATGAAATTCCAACTCCAGCACCTGAAAGAGAAGTAAATCTTATTTGTGCATTTGTATTTGGCGGAAATGCATTTTTAGTATTTAACGTTGAAACCAACAGAAGAGATGAGCTTGTTTTAGTTAGAATTCCTTTATGCAAAGTTATTGGATAAAACTAATAAACTGAGTTGTATCGATAAACTATAATGTTGAGTAGTAAAATTTCTATAGAAAACCAAATATTCTATAGTATTAAATAAAGGGTCAGTGCACTGGGCATAATTCTCAGTGTACTGACTCTATTTTAAATTTCTTAATACTTAGAAATTTGTGCTTTTAACTTCATTAGCTCTTCTCTAGATGGATAAGGATATTTAGAGTCTAAACCCCTGTTTATAGATTCCAACGCTCCCTGAATATTACCTGTTTTTATTTGAGCATCCGCTAAATAATACCAATAAACTGGCGAATCCATTTCTTTTAAAAGGTTTTTATAATAGTTAGCTACTTTTTTAAAGTAATAGGGATATACATGTAATGCTAATACAAACTTATCCCCTGACCATCTATATACTTCTACCTTATAAGCATCCCCCGTATCATGAATCCATAGAGCTATTTCATATGTTCCATCTTTTCCTTCTGTACTCCTAATATCTTTTATCTCTATTTTGCTATAGTATTTATTTTCGCTGATTAAATCCTTTAATCCCATGTCTGTCCACTCATAAACACTAAGATCTGACCATATTGCTCCAACCTGCCAACCCACTATTAAATTATTTTTGTGTTTACTAGTGATTGGTAGAGCATTAAAATAAGTTATGTTATATCCCTTTCCTTTGATGGTATCTGCTACATGCCAAGCTCCACTATAACATTTTAGTACAATAATATAATTTTCACCTTGCCACTTATAAGCACCTATTAGTTCTAATATGCCATCTCCATCTAAATCCGCCATTCCCATCGCTGGTTTTTCAAAGGGTTTGTCTAACTGGATAATTTCGCCCCCAGGTGGTAAGAACATTTTTATTATATCCATTAGATATCTGTTATGCCACATATTATAACTCCTCTTTATTTTTGTTCCAGAATTAATATATGTAGGTATTTTTCAATATGTGTGCTTCATAAGCAGCTGCTATTCCATAGTAAAGTTTCGTTTTAATAAATTTCATTAGAACTGCATAGGAGTATGTCCATCAATTATATGTAAATAGGAGTACTAATATAATTGCAACGGGTACCATAACTAGAATACTACAAATAGTAATAAAGTTTTTTGTCTTGGTATAGTCTTTAAAAATCTTTTTAATTGCCATGTATATACCTATGCCAATAATTCCTCCAATAGTATTAGTAATAACATCCGTTATATCACTAGCACCTATTCCAAATACATATTGACTAACTTCAAATATTAAACTTATTCCAAAGATTTTACAGATATTTTTATACATTTTTGAGTCCTTTGCAAATATATTTATGTAAATTCCTAATGGAATAAATAAAATTATATTACCATAGATATCTAACCTGTTAAATTTTCCATTAAAAACATCATAAAAAGGAATTAAATTAAGTGTTCTGGAATAATACCTATTCTTACTAAATAGTTCTAGGGGAGATACATATTTAAAAGGGATATTCCACAGTAGAAATAAAATATAAAATACAAATCCTACAGTAAACAGAATGTTAATTGTTTTTTTCTTCATTCTAAAATCACCTCAATTAAAATAATATCAATATCTTCTTAAAATAGTTGTAAATTATTCTTAAGAATAGATTAACAATGTTTTTACATCATAAAAAATACCATAAAATTCAGATTTGAATAATACGGTATTTAAAGAAATTATTCGTTTTTCTTAGTTAAGCCATTAAACAGGGCTATCATAAACGCAACTTTTACAATTTAATTAATATTGTACGTTAGCTTTTCTTTTTTAATTTTTAAAACTAAATTTAGCAACATCATAGAAAGTATTTCCGTTGAAATAAGAGTCATAAATAATCTATAATGCTGAGCTTTGTATTTTATAAAAAGAAAACTTAAACAATAAATAGTAAAACCAATAATTATAGATATTACTATATTCTTTTTATCAATTACATTTGCATATTTCTTATTAAATATTGTATAGAAGAATTCTAATGAAAGGATTAATGAAAACATCATTTTTACAATCGTAGTTATTCCTATTACAATTGATTCATTTGGTATAGGAGGTCTATCCATGTACCAATAATAATATTCTTTGGTTACATTCTTAATAAACTTAATTGGTAAAATTATAATATCGTTATAACAAATTAATATAATTATAAAGAAAACATTAAATAATATTATAGAAGTCAAAGAAATCATTAAGGTTTTATCTTTTTTCATTTCATCCTCCAAATTCTCATATAATTTTACTAATTGAATTTGCCTTATAAGAAAATTATACCATATTTTCTATATTGCTATAGCAAGTTTCTATTTTATAATCCCTTATTACTCAGTTTTCAAAGAACAATGTTCATATGTTTAATGGATTTTCATCGCCAAATTGTTGTCCATGCTGACTACACAAAAGCCATAATGACTTTTAATGTCATTACGGCTTTTACTACTATTTTTATTTAGCATCTATAATTTGTTTTGCCATTTTAACTAATTCGTCTTGTGATAAATCAGAATCCACTGCTGAGAAAGTATAGTTAATTCCATCTTGCATCCAATTTAAACCTTGAACTTCAGAGATTTTTTCCTTGTCAGATCCATAGCTAAATACATATTTACCAGACAACTCATCCTGCTTATCTTGTTCTGTCATTTTATAATTCGCTGGTACAAGCTTGTTAGCATATGAATAATAATATAAATCTATACCGTTATGAGTATCAACTACAGTTTCTTCCCCTGATTCATCACCTAACTTTCCATTTTCCATGTAAAGCATTATTTCATCCTTACCTTTTGTATAGGCAAAGCTAAGGGATTTTGTTTTTTCTACAGAATTTCCATTCTCATAAACAACTTCATTATCTATAGTATATCCACCTTTAAAAGCATATCCATTATCAAATTCCTTAACTAATTTAGGATTAAATCCCAAATCATCCTTTACTTGTTCTACTGTAGGTATAGCAGTATAAGTTGGTATATTGCTTCCATGTGAATTTATAACAAACACTTTTCCTGCAGCAAATACAGTTGTTCCTATTACCATAGCGGCTACTAGTCCAATAATAATTCTTTTCTTAAATGATTTCATATTTCTCATTTCATAATTCTCCTTTTGATCCGGTAAGCTATTTAATGTCGCACTTACCTTATTTTTGAAACTTTTAGGTGTATCTGGAAAGGTATTATTCCAATTAAAATTATCCATAAGTTGCCTCCATATTTTCTAATTTTACTTTTAATAATTTTCGTCCTTTTGACAATCTACTTTTTACAGTTCCTGAGGGTATTTTTAGAATTTCTTTAATTTCTTCTACTGAATATCCTTCCACATAATAAAGAACAATTGTAATACGAATACGCTCTGGTAATTTCTGAATAGCCAAATATAATTCGCTATAATCCTCTTTATCATCGGCCTTGGCATACTCAAAGTATTCTTCATAACATACCTCTGGATGTTCTTTACGTTTTAAACTATAACATTCATTTATGAGTATTCTGACCAACCATGTTTTAAAATATTGTTCTTTTTTTAGTGTACCTAAATTGTTATAGGCTTTTAAAATTGCCCCCTGAACTGCATCTTCACAATCTTCATCATGAATCAAGATTGATTTTGATACATGATATAAAGTAGATTCAGCCTCAAGAACTTTATCTACAAATGCATCTTTATTCAATTGACTTCCTACCTTTCTTCGCAAACTGTAGCGCTACTTTTTGCTTTACACTAATTAGATGCATATATTTACCAAAAGGTTCATTTTATTTTCACTTAAATTTAAATTTTTTATAATATGTAAAACTAACTTTATTTTTATAATAATTTAATACAAAGCTGTAAACTGCATCTTGTAAATCAATTGTAAAGCAAAGATACCATAAAATCCATTTCTGAATAGTACGGTATCTTAAGAAATTATTTAAAATACGACGTAAAAACACCGCAAAATTCAATTCTGAATAATACGGCGTTCAAGTAAATCATTGATTTTTGGTTGTGACGTTAAATTAAGAAGATTCTGTAATAAGGTTTGCTTTAGGTTTATGTTATTTTACTCGTTGAAACATTGGATGACTCTCTTTAAATTGAATTAAATCCCATAAGTTCCCATATAAATCTTTGAATACTGCAACAATACCATATGATTGTTCTTTTGGTTCTCTAACGAATTCAATTCCTTCTGCTATCATATCATTATAATCTTTCCAAAAGTCATCTGTCCCAAGGAATAAGAAAACTCTTCCTCCTGCTTGATTACCAACAAAAGGCATTTGTTTTGGTTTTGAAGCTCTTGCAAGTAATATTGTAGTTCCAGAGGAACCTGGCGGTGATACTACTACCCAGCGTTTATTTTGCTCTGGCTGATATGTATCTTCAATTAAGGTAAAATGAAGTTTTTTTGTGTAAAACTCAATGGCTTCATCATAATCTTTAACAACCAGAGCAATGTGTACAACAGATTGTATCATTTTATTAACCCTTCTTTCTTTGCAAATTACAAAGCCTTTTTACCATTTCGGCTTAACTAATAGTAATTATATCATAATTTAGTATCCTATTATTTTATAGACTAACTTCTTAACTATCTATGGTTTCATTTCATTAATTACATTTAGCCATACTTACTCTTTCATAAAATATTGCAAGCGTGATTGAATTAATATGAAAATTACAGCATATCTTCTATATATTTTAATAGCTACATAGAAAAGCAATAGTTTTAACACACCGTATGATTCAATTTTCAAAGAACATTATTTATATTTTAAATATCATATTTATGTTGTAGTTTATTTAAATTGCGAAATAAAAAACACCGCATATTCTTTTGAATAATACGGTATTTTAATAATATTTTTAATTTTGTTATATTTATACTGAAACTTAATTTTACTGTTACACTCTGATATTATACAGCATAAAATAGAAACACTATTTTTGATTCATTTCATCCTGTAAGTTTTTAAAAAACATCGATACATGATAACCGTCTGCAATTGCATGTGAGATTTGTATTGTAATTGGCATCACTAGTTTTGAATTGATTTCTTCATATTTTCCAAGAGTAATCATCTTGGTAATTTGATTTTCCTGTGTTTTTGAATTGGAAGAAAAATGTTCAAAATGCATCCAAGGTATGCAAGAAATATTAAATACATTGAGTGGTAAATCCATTTGAGGAACAATTGTGTTTGAATCAGCATATTTTGCAGTTACATTTTTATATTGCTTATCAAATTCAAGATAACTTTCTATCGGTTCTTCACACAGTGTAAAAAAGAGTTTACTCTTTTTGTTGAAGCTAGAGAATGTTGGAATAATTTTTTCCCATTCAATAACATTTCCATCAAGAATATCATATCGAAAATTTTGAATTGAATTCATTGCTTTATAAATTTTAAACAGTGTGTACGCATGAAAACTAATTGATTCTTGATTGCACTTTTGCACAGCAGTTGTTACATCTATTTTTATTGTAAATTCAATAGTAGTACCTACACTCGTAAAGTATCGAAAATAGTCTGCTCTATCAAATTCTTTCATGTCTATTATTTTGTATGATTTCATAGCATAACCCTCCAAATTCTAATTTATCGAGTAGTTTAATAAACAACTAGCTCACATAATAATACAATTATACAATAGTTATTATATCATTAATACCGTATTATTCAATTTTCAAAGAACATTATTCGTTGTTTAAATTTCAATGGTTACGTCGCTTTTTATTCATATTACGACGCAAAAAACACCGTAAAATTCAGGTTTGAATAATACGGTGTTCAAGTAAATCATTAATTTTTGGTTGTGACATTAAATTAAGAAAACTATGAGGCAAGAAACATGTTATATTATACTTTATCATTTATTAGTTGTAGGGCAAATAATCTGGAATGCTCAATTTTATCATTGGTTATAAAGGTAGATTTATATCCAAAGTCTCTTTCAGCAAGCATTCCAATATATTTTAGTTGGGAATGCTTACAATATCGTTTGATACCTTCTTCAAATAAATCTGCTCCTTCTTGTGGTTTATACCCACAGGTAGTTATAATAGCTAACTTTTTACCATTCCAAAGAGAAGGGCCTTTTTCATTACCATAATACTTATTCATTCCGTATACCAAACGATCCAATAATGATTTCATAGGTGGTGTACAGTACCATGAATAGATAGGTGTAGCTAAAATAATGACATCACAATCATATATTTTATCAAAAATTTCCTGCATGTCATCGTCATATCGACATCCAAAGATTGTCCAGTCTTTTTGGCAATTCCGACAAGCAGTACAAGGTTTGATATGTTTATCATAAAGCCAAATCAAATCATACTGAACTTGTTGAAGATTAAGTTCTTCAATAAAAGGCTTTAATAACTTAGATGTATTTCCATTTTTACGTGGGCTACCCATAAGAATGCAATATTTCATTTTATACCTCCATTCTAAAGATACTTCATAAAAATTTACTATTTTAACTTGAATAATACGGTGATCTAGTAAATTGTTACGTTAAATGCTCATAATCTTACTTGCACTTGATTTTTTCTTTTATCTTGTCAGATAGTCTAAAAACAAGCGTTAATACTATCACAATTAACCCTAAAGATAATAGCATCAACGCAATGTATGGTGTACCTGTAACCTGAGGAAAAACATTCTTAATTCCTGTTTTAATTAATAGTCCAAATGCTATGCCCAAAATTATAAAACAGCTTTTTTTAATCATATTGTCACCTCTGTCAAATATAAATAATCCTTAATGCACATTTATTTACAATTGCTTATTAACATATAAAAATTGTAGCACATCTTCCATATTCTTAACACTCTATTATTACACTTATGAATTGTAATTCTATTTTTAAGCACCGCAATATTCAGTTTTCAAAGATCCATTGTTCGCACTTTTAAATTCAAACGTTGCCTTGGAAATTTTTCATATTACAACGCAAAAACACCGTAAAATTCAGATTTATATGATACGGTGTTTTAGTAAATTATTCGTTTTTTATAGTTGATTCGTTAAATATAAATATTATGTACTAACTTTCCTTCCTATTTTCAAGTTCACTAATTGCTAAACAAATTAAACCAATAGATAGTAAAGTTATAGCACTTTTGCTTTCAAGTGTCTTTATTATATTTAGAACAAGCGTAGCGACCCCCATAGCCAAGCCAATAGATTTAAATATAAGTTTTTTTAAATCTTTATTCATTATTGTTCCTCCCTCAAAAATTCAATTAATACTAATTATTAAATTATATTGTATACTAACATTAGTTATCACAATAATTTAAACACAAGGCTACAGTCCATAACATCTTACAAGTGTGATTTAATCAATATGAAAATTACACCATATATTCTATATATTTTAATAGTTACATAGAAAAACAATATTTTTAAAACACCGTAAAATTCAGGTTTGAATAACACGGTGTTTTACAGCTTGTTCTCTTTTTCAGTTATTACTTTAAATAATAGTTTTGTTTTCTTCTAACCTTAAATATTTCTGTGTCCATGGGCATGCTAATATGCACCTTCCACAAATTCTTTCCTCTACTCCAAGTTTATCACTTCTTTTTCGCCCTTCATTTCTGCACTTAAAAGCATGAAAATAATTATCTCTATCCATATTTACCTTCCAATTAACTCCTAACACAGCATTAGCTGGGCATAAATTTTTACACATATTGCAAGCCCCACATTTTGATTCATTTGTTGGTAAACCCACCTCTAGTTTTGCATCAGTCAATACACTGGATAACCTTACAGCTGAACCAAACTCTTTTGTAACAAGTAACGCACACTTTCCAATCCATCCAATTCCTGCTCTAGTTGCTACTGTTTTATGCGGTAAAGTAGTTTTTAAAATCGTTTCATCTGTGGTGACGCTTTTCCTTATCTTAGGTAACGCTCTAAATCCATGGGATTTTATAATCTCCGCTGCATATTCATCAAGTTCATCTAGAAGGTTATTTTTCCTTATGTATTCATCATAATAATCTTTTGTTGGTCCACTCCCTATTCCAGAAATTATAGATGGATCCAGTGCTACTGCAATTGAGATTCCATATCTATAACCCTCTCTTTGGTTTTCTGGAATATCTTTTAAATCTGCAAATCCTACCATTGAGGCACCTTTTTCAATAAGCCTTTTTCTGATTTCTGCACTTAAGCAATCCACTTTTATCCCCCATTTCATCTATAATTAATTATTTAACTTTAATAATTATGACGCTTAAAAAGAATATTATGTATTACTATATCTATAATATAGGTTCATTTCCTATACATTTACCAGTTTATTTCTAAACCCACTCCAACTTCTTTTACATGCAAAGCTTTATGTATTTCTGCTCTAACAGCAAATGAAGTACAATGACAAGGGTATAATTCCTTTATATTGTTCTGTTTTAGATAATCGATAGTTTTATTAACCTGTTCAGTTACTTCAAATAAATGAAATCCTCCTATAACTCCTAATACTCGATTATCTTTACATACCTCTTTTGCATATTCAATTATATTGCATATCCCACTATGAGAGCATCCTGTAATAATATAAATGCCATTTTCATTTTTATATGCAAGAGCTGTATCATCTATTACATAATCATCAACAGAAGTCTGTCCAACAACTTGTTTACCAATAGGTTTTCTATTTTCAAAGTGGTTTATTTGAGGTATTTCTCCTAGAAAAGTTATATGTTTACTAACTTTTTTAGGTTCTTTTGAAAGAATTAGATTGCATTTTTCTTTTAATTCTTCCTCTAAAATAGGAGAACAAATTTTTAAATTGTCTATAAATTTTTCTTTAAATGCATCTGGATGAGCAATAATAGAAATATTATTTTTATTATTTTGTTCAAAGTAGTATTTTAATCCTCTTGTGTGGTCATCGTGGCCATGGGAAATAACAATAGTGCTTATATTTTCTAAATCTACACCTAATGCAGTTGAGTTTCTTAAAAATAAATCAGAATATCCTGTATCCAATAGTAAGCTAGTATCCTCATCTTCAATATAATACGAAACAGCAGGTTCGCCACAATAATATTGGTCAATGTATGTATTATTATCTACTAAAACTTTCAGTTTCACCCTTTTTTACTCCTTTATTTATGCTTAATAAGAATATTGTGCAATATTAAATATAAAAATTTGTATTATTTATCTTGTAATAATTTATGGTATCTTTCTTCATTCCTGTTCCAGTTTATAGGTAACATGATTATATTTCCTGTTATTAAACCAATGAATACAGGTGAATATTTCGTTATCTGATTAAGTTCCTTCCCTTGTGCTATTGTAAGGACTGTAATCATTGACCAATATCCTATAGTAAGTACTATAAGACTAGTTAGTATATATTTAGCTTTGCCTTTTTTTCTATATTTCTCCCAATTTTTAATAAACTTTTCGTTGTTTCTCAAAATAATCCCCTCGCTAAAAACTAATTCTAATTGTTTCTAACATATAAAACTCCACTTAATATCAGACCCACAGCTAAAAAAATCCAATTCTTATATATTACATAACCACTACATCCTAAGCATAACCAAATTAGGCTAGGTGCTATATTTTTATCTTTCTTGTTCTTTTTCGCCACTTCAACACCTCCCAAGATAACAAACTGAAATAAATAATCTTTATAGATTATGCTCATAATCTCTTGGATAAATGATAAAGCTTGTGCTCTTTGGGGCAATCTTCTAATACGCCGAAAATTTCATATCCATTTTTCAAATAAAAGTCTTTCGCCTGGAAATCATATGTACTCAGATATACAATATGGCAACCCATATTTCTCGCCTCAGTTTCCACAAGTCTCAATAATTGTTTCGCAACTCCCTGGTTACGAAATTCTTTTTTTACCCATAATGTGTCAATACTAAGAATGTGCCATAATGCTAAACATGCCAAGATTCCGCCAATAATCTTTCCGTTTTCATCTTTTATGCATCTATTAATACTGATAAACGGTTTTTCCTGTGAAAGCGGTTTTGATTGAAGGTTGAACTCCAGCAACATATTTCCGATATACTCAGCTTCTTCCTCCATTGGAATTGTTATTTCATATCCAAAATCCATTTTCCTCACACCTCACAAAATATAAATAATCTTTACTGCACATAATATTACTATTAAATTCCATATTACAATTATACCCTAATATATTCATTAATTATATATAGTTTCTTAATAACGTATTATTCAGTTTTTATGGCAATTATATTATATTTACGTTGTAATATTTTTGTATTACGACGTAAAAACACCGTAAAATTCAGATTTGAATAATACGGTGTTTTTATAAATTGTTCGTTTTTTAAGTTGTTGCGTTAAATAAGAATATTGCTAAGAAATCTGCTAAAGATTATGCTCATTTTATTTATAAACAAAAAAATTAAATAATGCAATTATTCCACTTGATGCAGTGGCTACAATTAATCCAATTAATGTACCAATAATGGCACCTTTAATATGATGAACGGGACTTTTATACTCTTTTACCATGTCCTCAGTGCCCGGAATAATTACTCGTTTGTTATGACAAAATAGCCATATATCTAATATAAATAAGTCATAAAGATTAACTACAAAAAATAATATAAATATATGTATAAAAGCTTCTATAAATCTTCTCGAACCAGAGGCCCATGCGATTATTGCCATAAGAATAATACATAATAATGCAAACAATAGTTTAATCGTAATATGTCTAGTTTCGTATTTTTTAATTGATGACCGATATTGGGGCAAACTTTCCACTCTTTGTCTAATCGCTGTAGGATATGACATTATGCAATTTAATGGATTTTTATATAGTGGTGGAAGCACCATTAAAGTAAATAGTCCACATATAATAATACATTGAATAATTAATACCATTATCCATAACCTCCTGACAAAATATAAATAATCTTTGTTACATAATGTACTACTATTGTTACTTAACTAATAGTAATTATATCATATTTATACACTAATACATGGTTTATTTGGGAATAAATACGAAATAATTTTACTTCCTAACACCGCATTATTCAATTTTCAAAGAACATTATTTATATTTTAATGTCTCTTTTAAATAGTCAATAGCATGTATTCCTTTATCTCCACTGCCACGATAAAATTTTGCTTCTTCTCCTATTTTGTTTACCAATTTAAAATCTTTACTTTTGATAATATTAATCATAAGCTCAAGAAACTCATTTAGATTATTTGATAAAACAATCTTATCATCTTCATCTCTTCCAAAATTTATAACTTGTCCTATAGTTCCATTTATATCTGGATCTAAATCTATACCAATGTGATTTCCCCATCCATCAGAGGCAAATGGAATCCAATGATCATTAGCATACAAACATTTTATTTTACCTTCATCAATTGATGTACAATACTCATCTAGAGCTTTTTCATCGGTAAATTTACACCACTCTTTCCATGTATATATAAGTACTTCTAGTGATATAAATTGTAATCCTAATATAGCACCTAAATAAACATTTTCCTCCCCATTAGTAATATTTCCATTATTACATTTGTACAGTTCTGCTAATTCACTTGGAAATGAAAATTCTAATACTTGTTCTGCTTCTTTTATTTGCTCATCTGTTACTCCTTTATTAAGATTATTATCATATTTCTTTATTACGAAACGTCTCCTTAACAATTTATTGTATTCGTTTATAATTTTACTCCAGTTTTCTCTAATGCAATTTGTATTATCTTTCACTTAATTCCTCCTAAAAATTATGTATACTTCAAAATACAATAATATGTGAAATTTCATTTTAAATATTTACTCTTTTTATTATTAGTACTTAATCAATATAAATTTATCCTTATTATAACACATTTTGTAAATATCGTATTATTCAGTTTTCAAAGAACATTGTTTATATTTTAAATATCATGTTTATGTTGTAGTTCATTTGTATTGCAACGCAAAAACACCATAAAATTCAGATTTGAATAATACGGTGTTTTAGTAAATTGCCCACTTTTCAACAGAAATAATATTTTTGTATTTATCTCATATCATTACATCCGCTCTTTATTCATTTCTCCTTGAAATATTAACCATTTTACATAAATTAGCATATTATAAATTATTAAACAGTAAAGGTGTGATGCTTATGCCAATGGCATATTTCGGTACAACAATTTATACAGTACAACCTGGTGATACTCTCTATAATATCGCTCGTAATCATATCACCACAATAGAAAATATATTAAAGTTTAACCCCAACATAGTTAATCCTAACCGTATTTATACAGGACAAAGAATCGTCATTCCATGGTCTCCTCCAGAGGCAATAATATATACCGTTAGACCTGGAGATTCACTTTACAGTATTGCTAGAAAATATGGGACCTTTGTTAGAAATCTAATTATGTTTAACTACTTGACCCCACCATATATTATTTATCCTAATCAACAGTTGGTTGTAACACCATCACTAGAATAAAATTTTAGCCGAGTTAATCTCGGCTCCATCTTTTTACACTGATTTGTTTTCTTTTAAATTTAAATATTTGTTCCATAATTTAGGATACAATATTATTAACGTTTAAACTACTATTGACAATTAAATTTGAATTTGGCTTTAAGGTAATCTTCTTTTTAATTCATTTATTACAGTTGTTTTTCCATCGCCTGATACAGCGGAAATTGCAATTACTATAGTTTTTTTCATAATAAACATTCCCTACACCAAAAATATTTATCAATTAAAATTAGAATATAGCTAATCTTCTTGATTCTTTTTTCGTTTGATATGTCCCATTGCTTGTCCGTTAATAACATTAGAAAAATTAATATATTGATTATTAATTTGTTTCCCAATTCTATCAAAAGAAGTTGTAAAAAGATCTTCTGTTCCATTCTCTACTTTATCTTTATCTGTATCATTTTTACTATAAGCACTCTCTACCCAGCAGATATATGTTCCATCAGGATATATAACAACACCTGAACTTTTAACTGGTGGAGAAAGGCTTCTTAATTCCTTCTGAGCTTCTGGACTACAATTATCATTAATAATTTTACAAATTTTATCTTTAAACTTTGCATCTTTCCCCATTTTTTCAAGTGTTTCATTTGAGATTACTACATTATTTAATGAATTACTATCTGTAGAATTCATCATATAATTATAAGAATCAAAGGAACATACATGCAGATTTGCATTATATTTACTTCTAAGCTCATTTTGGATACTATATGTAGATTGCTCGCTAATTTCTTTATTAAGTATATTACTAAATTGAGTGCTGTGGTTTGCAAATTTTTGTATGCTATTTTCAGACCTTTTATTACCCATACTATACACTGGTATAATTTCCATAAATATATCCTACCTTTTAAATAGTTTTAGTTCATATTTAATTACCATTCCGACTTTATTACTAGTAATTCTATCATGTATAACCAATTAATTCTAGATAACCCATATATGAAAGAAGATTTTCAAGCAATTTTTTCACCGTAAAATTCAATTTTGAATAATACAGTGTTTTAATAAGCTATTCTGCTTTTATTATTGTGACGTTAAATATAAACAATGAGAAGCTACTTTTTCCTCTTTTGGGCTTTGCTTTCTGCTTTTTTTATATTTTCAGCAACCCTGAATCTAACTATCTCGCTTATCAGTTCATAAGGCAACGGCTTATCTATTGGAAATTGCACGGCTCCTTTTGATCCTTTATACTCAGATAACTTAGGCTTGAATCCATCGATTCCGCTGGCACCAGGATAAAATCCAATATGCTTTTTATGGACAGCAAAGTGTACTAGGTTTCCGTGCAAAACGAAAGTTGGCATTTGCCAGCTCATCTTTTCTTCTGCATCTGGCGCTGACTCTTTTATAACCTTTCTTAGTGCTTGAAGCTTCTCCTGAATCTCAGGAGAAAACTGCAAAATATATTCATCAATTGATTTGAAGATATTTTTATTTTCTTCCATAATTTCTCCTTTCAAATTCACATTATATAACTATTTCAAATTAACTAATGGTAATTATATCATATTTGTATGGTTTCATATGGTTGTTTTTATAACTGATACAAAATATTTTTACTTTCTAACACCGTACTATAAAAATTATTTAATTGCTCCATTAGTACTTAAAGAAAGTTAGATTTTAATTTATTTAAATTGATTCATAAAAAAACACCGTATATTAATTTTGAATAATACGGTATATTAATAATTAATCATCCATTAAAAACAACTCTTCTACACTTGTTTCAAGAAATTTTGCAAGTTTCATTGCTAATTCTAATGTTGGATTATATTTATTATTTTCAATAGCATTAATGGTTTGTCTAGTCACATTCATTCTAATAGCTAAATCTTCTTGTCTATACCCTAGTTTTTTTCTGAATTCTTTAATTCTATTCTTCATTTTTACCTAACATCCTATTTTTGAAAATAAACTGGCATATAATTAATATAACATTTTGGGTAATAAACAAAAAGAATGGCAACCCAAATTTTGATGTAGTAATATACTCATATACTAACCATATAAATAGAAAAATTATAGTATAGAACCATGCTATTTTTATACTCTTTAGTGAAATATACATTTCCATTTCATCCATCTTTCTCATAATAATTGAACCTCCAAATGTAAAATAGTTTTTACATTTATATCTTATCAAATATTTATATAAATGTAAATAAGTTTTTACATTTTATTATTTACACCCTATTATTTATATTTTCAATTTCAATAGTTATATTAACATCTATTTAAATTGCTCCATAAAAAATACCATAAAATTCATTTCTGAATAATACGGTATCGTTAATTATTAATTTCATTGAAACTTTATCATTGTATTTCAGATATAGTCTCAAAAATTCGTGAATAAACATCTTCAATATTAGCTTGGTTTTCAATATCATTATATAAACCGTATTTCCAATAATTTAAAAAATCATCACGATATATAATGCCTGTTGCATACATTTGATCATTTGCATCATCTATATCCTCATATTTTTAATATATTTATAATTACTGGTTCTGCAAAGCAAGCTTTGCTACCAATTCACCATCTTGGATCTCACCTGTTTCCACAAAACCCAAAGATGTGTAAATTGCTTTTGCTACCTCATTCTCTGGTTCATAAGACAGGTAAACTTCCGAGGCCTTTCCATGTGGGAATGTCTTAATCAATTCAAGAGCTTTTACCATAGCTTCCTTACTATAACCTTTGCCCTGATATCCTTTGTCAATCATTAATCTACATACCCAATAGGTATTTTCATCATTACTCTCATCTGCTTCATTATATGATAACATTATAAAACCTACCATTATATCATTGTCATAGATGGCATAAGGCATGGGAATGCAATCATTATTCGTTAAAGCAACATAGGCCTCTGCAAGGCTACGTATATTACTCGCAACATAACTTTTTTGTTCTTCCTTTGGTTCTAATTTAATACATTCATCAAAGTTATCAAATGTGATTTTTCGTAGTTCTACCATAATTATCCCCCCTTATATGTATTAACCTAATTTATCACCTTTTTTAACAGGTTGTTCTGGTTGAATCAATACAACTCCTTGTTCAGAATAAGTTCCCATTACTAATACCTCTGACATAAAATCTGCAATTTGTCTTGATGGAAAATTTACTACTCCTAAAACTTGCTTACCTATAAGTTCTTCTTTTTTATAACATTCAGTAATCTGAGCACTGGATTTTTTTATACCAATTTTATCTCCAAAATCAACCCATAATTTATAAGCAGGTTTTTTGGCCTTTTCAAAAAATTCAACCTGAATAATCTCACCAACTCGTATATCTAATTTCATAAAATCATCAAAAGTAGCCATAATAACACCTTCCTATACAATATTATAAATTTATATTTTTTTACTTTTATATTACAAATATTCTTTAACCATTTTGAATAATACAAGGCGATCTAATGCTGTTGCTTTAACATAATAAAAAAGTACACCTCCAAATATTATAGATGTCTAACATTTGGGGTGCAATCCATTAATGCAGTTCTATTTGCTTTCTATAAATTGAATTGTCAATCCATTTGGATCTAACACAAAGAAAAATCTTGTACTTGGATTTGGTTGAAATGGACCAGCTTCAATCTTTATACCATTTTCCTCAAGGAGTACCGCCATTTTATCTAGGGACTCCACTTCAAAGCCTAAGGAAACATCCGCTCCCATATTAACCTCTTTAACTTCTTTATCATGTATTAATTCAACCTTTGTTTCTCCATCTCCTAAAAAGGCTATTTCCATTCCTGGACCAGCTTGAAATCTTTGGACAATTGGAAGTCCTACAATTCCAGTATAAAATTTTAAAGACTCTTCCATATCCTTAACAGTTAATGTACTCCAACAAAATTTCATATTGTCCCCTCCTCATTATTTATTATTGTTTTCTATAAAACCAAACTTTTTATATAGATTATAGGTAGGCTTATTATCCATAAGTAAATTATACCAATATACAACTAAATAAACCATAAAAAAGTTACCTCCCTTAATTATAGGCAGGTAACTAATTATTTAGTACTATTTTAAAGTACGTTTTAAGAATTCCTTTGTACGCTCTCTTTTTGGATTATTAAATATTTCTTCTGGCGTACCTTCCTCTTCAATAACCCCTTTATCCATGAATATTACACGATCAGATACATCTTTTGCAAATTCCATCTCGTGAGTTACTATTAACATGGTAAGTCCAGTTTCAGCAAGTTCCTTCATAACCTTAAGAACTTCTCCTACCATTTCAGGGTCAAGGGCTGAGGTTGGTTCATCGAAAAGCATAACATCTGGTTCCATGGAAAGAGCTCTGGCAATAGCTACACGCTGCTTTTGTCCTCCGGATAGTTGTTTTGGTTTTGCGTTAATATAATTCTCCATACCAACTACTTTTAAGTATTTCATTGCAACCTTTTCCGCTTCTTCTTTAGAACGCTTTAGCACCTTCATTTGTCCTACAGTACAATTGCTTAAAACATTGTGATTATTAAACAAGTTAAATTGTTGAAACACCATGCCAAGCTTTGTACGATAATCATAAATATCATGCTTTTCATCTAAAATATTTTCTCTATTATATATAATTTCTCCACCACTTGGTTTCTCTAAAAGGTTAATACAACGAAGAAGGGTTGATTTACCTGATCCAGATGAGCCAATGATACAAACTACTTCCCCTTTATTTACTGAGAAATCAACGTCTCTTAGAACTTCATGAGTTCCAAAGGATTTACTTAAATGTTTAATATCAATTACTTTTTCCATACTATCCCCTCCTTTGTCTAATTTCTAATCATATCTTCAGCTCTTGCAACCTGCATTTGATTGCCCATCATAATGTAATTATCAGGGCCATCTAATTTTCTTTCAATAAAACGTAAAATTCTTGTTATTGTAAATGTCATTACAAAATACAATACACAAGCAACAAAGAAGGTTTCAAAATACTTAAAGTTATTTCCTGAAACTGATTTTGTTTGGAAATATAGCTCTGTTACACCAATTACATTAAGAACAGAAGTATCTTTAATATTTATAACAAATTCATTTCCCGTTGCTGGTAAAATATTTCTAATTACTTGTGGTAACACTACGCTACCCATAGTTTGAATATGGTTCATACCTATAGCATGAGCTGCCTCAAACTGCCCTTTATCTATAGAAACGATACCTCCACGAATTATTTCTGACATATAAGCACCTGTGTTAACTGATACAATAAATATTGCAGCAGTTAATCGATTCATATCTATACCAAAAGCTTGGGCAGATCCATAATAGATTACCATAGCTTGAACAATCATAGGTGTTCCACGGAATATTTCTATATAAGCAGATAAAATTGCATTTACAACTTTTAAAATACTTCTTTTAGCTCCTTGTTCTGGAACTGGAATAGTACGTATAACCCCTACAAGCAAACCTATGATGGAACCTATAATAGTACCAATCATAGAAATTAATAGCGTAACGCCAGCTCCTCGAATGAACATTGGCCAGTTATCTTTGACAATATCTACTATCACCTGAAAACTCATAATTCTCCTCCTCTAAAAACATCTTGAAACCAAATGTTATAAATACACCTGGTTTCAAATATTAACTATTTCGCTGCCGGCTGATTTTTAATAGCATCATCCATTATTTTTGTACGTTCTTCTTCTGAAATACCTTTTAATATTTCATTAATTTCTTTAGTTAATTCGCTACCCTTTGTAACACCTACAGCAATTGCAGTGTCATCATCTGAAGTAGTAAATCCATCTTTAAATTCCACCATTTTAAAATTTGAGTTAATAGATTCTGCACTAATGCCTTCTGGACGTTCTGATACGTATCCATCAATCATTCCTGATTCAAGAGCAACTCTCATTGCTGGGAAGTTGTCCATTGCTGGCTGTTTGGCTACACCATTTATTTGGTCTATTACTGAATAGTGGAATGTGTTTAATTGAGCAGTTACCTTTGCTCCTTTGAAATCTTGTATAGAAGTTGCACCTTCATATTGTCCACCTTTTTTAACAACCATAACTAAATTTGATTTATAGTAATTATCTGAGAAGTCAATTGACTCTTTACGTTTTGCTGTTGGTGACATACCAGCAATAATTGCATCTATTTTCCCTGAAGTTAATGCTGGTACAAGACCATCCCATTCTGTTTTAACCACAACTAATTCTTTTCCTAATCCATCTGCAATCTTCTTAGCCATTTCTATATCGTATCCACCTGCATACTCCGCATTTCCATCTATTTTTATTGCTCCATTTGAATCATTCATTTGAGTCCAATTAAATGGTGCATATCCACATTCAAGACCAACTTTAAATGTGTCTGATTCTACTTTAGCTTGATCCTTTGAACCTTTAGATCCACAACCTGTAAAAAGCATAATTGCTGATAATGATGCTGCTAAAAGCATTGATATTTTTCTTTTCATAGTATTTTCTCCCCCATTTTTTTATTATTTAAAATATTTTTAAACGCAAAAAAGACCTGAGATGAACTCAGGTCACAATACACATACAATTGTTCCTAATTCCTCTTCTTTCCCTAGAATGAGATAGCTCAACTCAATAAACCGGGAAGTTTATTGAGACAGTCCTGCAGTTTTTAGCTGCAGACCCAGCATGTAATACTGAGAATATTACAAACTTCGGCGACATTTCCTTCTCCTTAGTATCAATGCTTCTCAAACTCCTCTAAGGACTGTTAAATATCGCGCCTCTACCTCACTTGTGAAAGTGAGGCCTTATTAAATTTTGTTATATAAAGCTTACAACAATATTTTACATTTGTCAACCTGAATTTGAAATTTTTCAAAATTAAACTTTCATATTATTGATAGATCTATAGACTTATATTAGAATTATAGTAAAAGATATGCTACACAATTATCAATATAATTTAGTTTAAAAACATAAAGACTAATAATCTTTAATTATAGAATAATGAATAATAGGAGGTTTTGTAATTGAAAAAAACGATTATTTATTACTTTAGTGGTACAGGTAATACCTGGTGGATAGCAAATGCACTTCAACAACAATTGGCAGCACAAAACCATCAAGCCCAATCTTATTCTATTGAAACACTCACCCCAGAAAATGTACTAGAACAAGTTAAAGATGTCAATCATATTATATTTGGTTTCCCAGTATACGGCTCAACAGCTCCAAAGTTCATGATTAATTTTATTAATCAATTTCCAAATGCAACTAATGACCAATCTGCTAGCATATTTGCCACTCAAGCATTAGCCTCTGGCGATACTGCTTATCATATAGGCAAAATGCTTATTCAAAAAGGTTATAGTCTCAAACAAACAATGCATTTTAGAATGATGAATAACTTTCATATACCAAAATTCAGATTTTATCGGCCTAAGAATGATTATCGTGTTGATAAGCTGCACCAAAAGTCTCTGCCAAAGGTGAAAAAATTAGCACTTGCAATCACTAATAATCAAGAGCACATCATTGGTAAAAATATTATAGACTATCTTCTTGGTAATTTTCAGCGAAGTCATATTGATAAGGTGATTGATATGATAAGTAAAGAATTTAAGATTGACTCAACACACTGTGTAAACTGTGGCAAATGTGAGCGTATATGTCCAACTCAAAACATCAAAAAGTGTGGGGACACTTATAAATTTGGAGATAATTGCATGTTGTGTTTACGTTGTTACTGCCAGTGCCCTAAGTCTGCAATTCTTATTGGAGAAGGTACAAAAAATGAAATTAAGTATCCACGGTATAAAGGCCCTGAAAAATATTTTGACATTAATGTGTTGATGAAAAATAATCGTTAGTGTCATATATTCGCAACATAAAAAATATAGCACTATTAACTTAATAGTGCTATTCCTAATCAAACCACATTTCTAAGCCTATAGGCCATCCGTCCTCTTTAAATTTTATTGTATAATTTGTATATATATCGTTATAACCTTTGCAGTCCCTTTTAAAATTCATTTTAAAACCCACAAATGATCTTCCTGAACCATATTCGTAATTACAAAAATCAATAGTGTCACAAGAATATGATTCTTTATATGGAAGCCAATTTTTAAGGCGATCTAATGCTGTTGCTTTGTGTTTCTCATAGTTTCTTAATATCTTATCTGCTAATTCTATATAATATTTATCTGCCTCTTTGTAATCTCCTTGAATGTATACTTCTACTGAATCATCAAGTTCATCGATGTTTACAAACCATTCACCATCGCTATATTTTAATTTTTTGAGATATTCTTCTTTGAATAATATATCCATGCTTTCTTCTCCTAAAATATCACATCTTTCACTTCCTCATTTAACCATTGTTTCTATTTCAGCCTTGATGGTCAAATTTTCTTTTAACATATTAATGACTTTATCATAATCACTCTTTTTGAAATGAAATGTTTGTTCCATAAAACCACCGAATAACTTAACCTTTATATCTTTCGCACCAATTATGGTAACTTTTTCAATTTCCTCCCATAATATGATCTTTTTATATTTATACATTGATATGAAACCCTTTGAGCTAATTCCTTCCTTAATCCAACCGCTTATAAGCGCAAGAATTCCTAATACTCCTATTGTATAATGATTCCAAGTCTTAGCATAAGAATATATAATCCAAATGAAAATAATTATACTAAATAAAACCACAATGATTTCTCCATATCTTTTTCTTGTGGGGATTATTAGTATTTTTTTATATCTTAATTCTTTTAAAATAATTAAAATAAATAGTACTGGAATAATAATATCAAAAATATTCATAAAAACCTCTCTTCTATAAATATAGCTAAAAAATAATAATAAACCTTTCTTATATCGCTTCCTCTAATCTTTTAATTATACCATATTTTAATCAGTTATCTATGTAAGTAATGTTTTTTTATCTCTTGAAATTAATGTTGTTTCTCTTATATTTTCTAGTCTTAAACAAATAAAAAGCCTTCACTCCATAATAGAAGTGAAAGCTTTTTTTTATATTATTTAATAACTGTCATACCGCCCATATATGGTTGTAATGCAGCTGGAATATTTATGGAACCATCTGGGTTTAAGTTGTTCTCTAAGAAAGCAATTAACATTCTTGGAGGTGCAACTACTGTATTGTTTAATGTATGTGCAAAGTATTTTCCATCTTCACCATTTACACGAATTTTTAGTCTACGTGCTTGTGCATCCCCTAAGTTAGAGCAGCTTCCTATTTCAAAGTATTTCTTTTGTCTAGGAGACCATGCTTCTACGTCCACTGATTTTACCTTTAAATCTGCTAAGTCACCAGAACAACATTCTAAAGTTCTTACTGGTATATCTAAGGAACGGAATAAATCTACTGTGTTTTGCCATAACTTATCGTACCACATCATACTATCTTCTGGCTTACATACAACAATCATTTCTTGTTTTTCAAATTGATGAATTCTATATACTCCTCTTTCCTCAATACCATGTGCTCCTTTTTCTTTTCTGAAGCAAGGAGAATAACTAGTTAATGTGTGTGGTAAAGTTTCTTCTGGTAGTATAGTATCAATAAATTTACCAATCATAGAATGTTCACTAGTTCCAATTAGATATAAATCTTCACCTTCTATTTTATACATCATGGCATCCATTTCTGCAAAACTCATAACACCAGTTACAACTTCACTACGAATCATAAAAGGTGGAATACAATATGTGAAACCACGATTTATCATAAAATCTCTTGCATAAGAAATTACTGCTGAATGAAGTCTAGCAATGTTTCCCATTAAGTAATAGAACCCATTACCTGCAACCTTTCTAGCACTTTCTAAATCAATACCGCTTAATTTCTCCATAATATCAGTATGGTATGGAATTTCAAAATCAGGTACAACTGGTTCACCATAACGTTGAATTTCCACATTTTCGCTATCATCTTTACCAATAGGAACACTTGGATCGATTATGTTTGGAATAGCCATCATATTATTTTTAACTTTTTCTTCAAGTTCCCCTTCTTTTTCTTCTAGCTGTGCTAAATGTTCAGAATGCGCTGTAACTTGTTTCTTCATTTCTTCTGCTTCGTCTTTTTTACCTTGAGCCATAAGTCCACCGATTTGCTTTGAAATCTTATTTCTATTTGCTCTTAAAGAATCCGCTTCCTGCTTTATATTTCTTAGCTCAAGATCCATAGCAATTACGTCATCTACTAAGTGAAGCTTATTATCCTGAAACTTATTTCTCATATTTTGCTTAACAACTTCGGGATTTTCCCTTACAAATTTTAAATCTAACATAGTGTCTCCTCCTAAATTAAATATAAATAATATTTTAGCTTTATTATAGCTTTTGATCAATAAAATAAAAAACTCCGTCCCATAATACATAACTGGGACGGAAGTAATCCGCGTTGCCACCCAAATTGTTGATTCACAAAGAGAACCAACCTCTCGACAAAAGTAGGATAAAGGGTACTAACCTTTCGATTTATCATCGACAGCTCCAAAAGTGGAAAGATTTATCCTTTCACCGATTCTCACCAACCATCGGCTCTCTTAAGAAATTTATAAATCGTAGCTTTTATCAATGCTGCTTTTAATCTATATTGTATGTTAATTATATATATTTTTATACTAATTTGCAAGTAAAAACTTAATTTATGACTTTCTCCTAATTATAACATACATTAGATTGTTTTAACACACTTTAATACTTCTTAGAAAGTTGTCATAATCGCCTTTACTATTCTATTAATTTCTTCTGGAATTAAGCTTTCATTTGACCATGGAGCTATGCCAATTTACATGCTAATCCCCTGAGATATTGTAATTAACTCTACTTTTTTCGTATCATCTAAGCTTTCCAAATATTTATTAAACTTTTCATGCCATTCTTTCTCACTTTCAGTACCATAATAATTATCTAGAGCTTTATTATTAGAAATACTCTTAATTAATAAAGCTACTTCAAAATCATCTAGAGCTTTAAAAATATCAATAAATTCATCATCAAATATGCAATCAGAACTAAATGCATCTATCAGATCCTTTAAGCTGTGAAATTCTTCTCTAATAATCTTTATTTTGTCTTCTACTCTACTGCAATCTCTAATCTCTTCAGTTATATTCCTAAATCTACTATCATCTAAACTTTTACCGTCCTCATATTTAAGTATATTTTCCTCTGACTTACCTAAAGTAATAAATATCTTTTCTAAGGTGTTAGTTTCAATACATCTTTTTATTTCAGGTGTAATCTTGAGAACAGTATTGTTTATATACTCAGTAAAATTTTTATCCTTAATAAAAAGTTCCTTACAAATTTTTTCTGTTGCCCCCAAAATCAATCTTCTAAATTCTACTTGAGATAAGTCTTTCATGATACTTTTAAGATATGTTCTATCCCCTTTAATTATCTCTAAGGACCTACTATCCTTTCCTATTAGAGTACACCCTAGATAGTTGGTAACAGCTAACTGAAAAATATTAATTAACATATGATTAGAGTCTTTATTAAATTCTTTTAATAAAACTTTAATTTCCGAACCATCGAAGTGTGAACAGAACTTATTTTCAAGAATTATTTTATTTAAATAATCCTCTATATATTCAATTCCTACTAAATTCATTTCATCTATGGCTAGTGGATAATCTATAGAACCTGGAGTTTCATGACTTGCAAATCTAACATCATACTCTTTAAAAAATAATGGAATTCCATAACTAATAGTATCTATATAGGCATAATTTTCTGTTTGTAATCTAGTTTCTTTTACAACTAGAAATAATCTTTTACATTCATCCACCTTGGCCTTTAATACCTTTCCCCCGTGATAAAATAAATACTTTACTTCTTTATTTTTAATTAAAGTTATACTTTCCTCTATTGTTGATTGACTCTTTAAAAACAATCCAATGGTGTAGCAAATAGATAGCATAATTTGATTTGCAACTTCCACCCTAACTGAAGAACTTTTATTTCTTGTATAATAACCAACCATTTCTGTTAAGATGTCTAGCAATTGAAGTTGAATACTTTCAACCTCTCTTATATTTAGTAGATTATTTGAATGAAGCACCTCCATCAGAGATCTAAAATAATGTTTCTTACTTAATAAATTTTCAAAATCATATCTTTTATTTGTAATAAAATTATCCATTATTCTTCATCTCCATTCACATTTAAATAATCAGACACTCCATACTTTATATTGTGAGCTATTTTATCCAAGTATTTATATCTAAGAAGTTCTAAATCCCCTTGGCATCTATTATCAAAATACTCTTTCATCAACTCAATTAACTCATCATCACTTATCTCTTCCATTGTTTCATTTTTATAATAATAAAAAGTTTCTATAAGATCATTTATAGTTTCAACATAATTATCTTGTAAAATATAAGGCGAATCACAAAAATTAGAAATAATTTTTGTGATTATACCTCCGCCAAATTCTACTCTACCACTACTTACTAAAATTTCATCTCTCGTTTCTATAATTGTTTTTATATCTTTCTCTAAAAGTTTTAATCCATATTCCAAAGTCTCTTCGTTAATTTGCTGGATTTGTATAAATGCTTGACTATTTATTATAGAATTTGGAATAGACACAATATAATTTTTCACAAATTACCCCCCTTATTTTTCAAAATTTCCTATTGACTTTTTGTTTTGATTATGATATGATATAATTGAGTTATTATATTTATTTATTCGCGTAATATACAATTTTATCATTTCCTTAATCTCAAGTCAATAATATTTTTTGTGTGCATAATATTAAACTCAGTTAAAACTAAAATTTTTCTAGAAACTTTTGAAACATTTCTTTCTCCTACATAAAAATTTCATTTTTCATACATTCTAATATTTCAATAAAAACATTCAACTCATTCTGAATATATAAGGTGAATACATACTAACTTTTTATATTATAGGAGGTTTATATGAAGAATACATCGATATGTCCAAAGTGTAATTCAAATTCTATATTGAGAATTCCAGGTAAGGCAGGATCATATGGCAGTGGAAATATTATAATGACCGGATTTACTGTTCTTAGTGCTATAAAGATAACACGCTATTTATGCTGTGACTGTGGATATTCCGAAGAGTGGATTGACGATAAGGAAGATATAAAAATACTCATTGATACTTTTAAATAGGAAAATTAATAATAATTATATTATATTTAATGATAACACTTGGCTACTTTTACAATAAGTGTTAAATAGATATGTGCACTTTCATTTCATTAACTACATTTAGCCATGTTTTACTCTTGTATAAAATATTTAAATTGTAAAATAAAAACACCGCATATTCATGTTGAACAATACGGTATCAATAATTAATCTAACCTTTTTAGCATATGCATAGTACCAATCATTATCTATAGTATATGCATCTTTTGTAATTTCTAAGTTTAAGTCCTTCATCAATTAATAAGATTTTCAATATCTTTTATAAAATTGATTACGCCTATTTCAATTTCATTTGTTAGCTCAATTAGATTATCGAAATTAGGTTTGTCTACTAACACAGCTTCAATAATTGAATCCATTCCTTTTTCATCTTCAGCTAGGGTGTAGTTATCTAGTTGATAATTACTGAACTTCTTATGGTATGAAGACATTACAGCTCTATTTTTTCCAGATAACCAAACTTCGAATTGCATTTTATCATGGATAAAAACAATGGCAAATTTCAGTTCTTTTAGTTTCATTTCTTTAGTAGTTAATGTGAAAAAAGTTAAATCCAAATAGCCTTGATATAAACTTCCTGATACTTCATATTCTGAAAAATTTTCTTTGAAGTGTTTTCGTAATTCTGAAATATATTCTATCAAACCTTTATAAGCTTTTTGTAAATTAGTTTCTTGTAATAGTTTTACATACTCACTTAAACTTTTACTCAATGACTCCATCCTCTATTCCTCCTTATAAATAAATTGGAATTTGTTTATCAAATGATATTAATAAAAAATACGTATTGTCTCTCTATCATTTAGATAATAGCCCTTTCCCTTTTTTGTAATAATTTCAATATCTTCATACAACTTAATTAGTTCACCACTTTCCAATGTCTTATTGTCCATTATTAAGCAAAGTAAAATCTTGTTTACAATTTTCTGCATTATTTCTACTTCATACTCTACATGTACCAACTCTATTTCTAACTTATTAAATATATTTAATCCTATTGTGAAAGCTCCTATTTTCCCATTTTCTTCTCTAACATAGTTAATGTTTATCCAATTTTGATATGGAAGATAATAATCATTATTTTCAATTGCTGCTTTCATAATATTCATATAGCTACGATAACTATTTTTTTCAATGATTAAGTCTGAATCTGCATTATACATACATATTCCATCAGACATTCTCATAAGTGAACAACAGACCTGTGTAAATATAGAGCAAGTTTTAATCTGATTTAAACATTTATTTTCTAAAATACTAACAATCATAAATGCCTTATGATTGTTAACACATTCTTCTGCTTCTCTCCAAAATGGATTTCTTTTTGCAGCTTCAATTGGAGAATCATCTGGATACGCAGCTTTCATAAATGAACATACAAACTGAATCTTATCTATGTTAAAATTGACATGTGTAATCATATCATCATTTCTTATTTCTGCTTCTAATTTCACTCCCCAATCTTTTTCAAATCCATTTATAAATGATTCTGCATCAAACTCAGCATCATTAAATAACCCATACTGCACACATTTATATCCTTCTTTTTTCTTTCCAACCTCAAATAATCGCATTGATAATCCCCCTGCAAATTTACTACTTATAATACTTATCCTTAAATTAAGAATTTGTTTACTATTTACTCTTCATTAAAAATTGTGCTACTGGTTCTTTTGAATAAGATTCACAAAGCGTTTTATTGTTGCGCTTATCCATTTCATATATGTCTGCACCTTTTTGGATCAGCAAATCGAAAATTCGCATTAAATCTTCCTTAAGCTCATTTGTAATAATCCTATTATTGGCAACCCTATCCTCTTTGTAATAGTAGCTAGGAAGTATTTGTCTTGCATCTAAAATTGCTCTTACTAAACAAGAATTTCCATAGGAATCAACAGAAGAAATATCCGCTCCCATATCAATCATCCTTTTCAATACATGAAAGGCCTTATCAGCCTTTTCCTTTGAATTAAACTCCCGAAATCCCATAATAGCATCCTTTGTATTCCATCTTGAGCTCATAACGGCTGCCATAATAGCATCCTGTAAAACTGGCATCCTCCACTCATAACAGCTTTCTTTTTCCATGAAATTCACATCAGCGCCACAATCCAAAAGATATTCTGCAATTTCAAAGTTGCCAGATTTTATTGCAACTTGCAAAGGAGATTGTCCATGGTCTTTTTTAGGTGGCTGTTTCGCTGTACACGAAATCAACTCAGGTTTCTTTTGAATCAATGTTTTTACAGTATCTATATCACCTTGTCTTATTGCAACAAATAATTTTTTCATACATTCTCTCCTTTCTACCACTAAATCACTGATAAAAAATAATTAAATTATAATTAGCAACAGATTTTTTTAAATTCACAGTAGATCTTATTATCATCTTTATCTGCAATCTCAATATAATAAACTTAGAAGCAATTTAACATATCTGAACAACGCTGTTAAATAAATTTAGGTTTTTCATCAAATATAATTATATCTTGTAAATTACCATTATACTTTTCTATAAGCTTATCAACATCATTGTCCTGAACAAAATTGTATTCCTCTTTAGTTATAGGAATTACCCATAACAAATTAATTCTTTCATCCATAAAAGTATCATATTTAGGTGAATTAATTTGAGGAAACATATTATCATTTATCAATAGCACAGCTTCAAAATTACTTATTACATTACAAGGAATAGTATGTCCATTTCCAAGCCAAGTTATTGCCTTCCATGGAAGATCTGTCTGACCGCTTATATAACTTAATAGCTTCATATAATGGTTTTTATTTTTAAAATCATTACTACATGCAAAGCCTAGTTCTATTCTTCTGTACTGCTCTGTTTCTTCTTGAAAAAACTGTTCAATTTTAGGCTGACATAGTGCGCTTACTCCCGCTGTAAATGCATAATTAACTTTATCCTTCATGCCTGTAATTAATGCTTTAGGTGGAAACTGATTATTATCAATAGCATAGTACTTTTCATAATTTCCAAAAAAACTTTCTAAAGCTGATAAATGCATATTCTGCACATCTTTGAAGTAATCTGCGTATAAATATTCCCAGTATTTTTTACTTTTCATTACCCTCTTATATAGATTGTCTTCAGCATCAGTTAATTCCCATGCAAATGGTCCAGTTCCCACAGCATATATTGAATATCCATAAAATCCATTTTGCGCCCATCCAGGTATTACGGCCAAAAGTTTATTGTTTTCCAATAGTGCTGCCCCATCACCTTCTTCAAACCAGATAATTGATAAATTATCCGTGTCTATTTCTATCCCTTCACTGCTATGACTGCAGTATTCCAAAGGCATCATAGGAGCAGTTTCATTATCCATTGCTTCATAATCAATATCCTTGCCTGTCCTACTTGTATTACAAACCCAACATGGTTTAATTGTGCTATTTTCAGAACATGGATTAAACCATAAATAGAAATAAATTGTAGTTTCGCTCTTTTCAACAAAGGCTTGAATATTGCACACTGGTGACCAGCTCTCTATCAAAATTTTATTCTCTACTTTTTCACCTTCTTCTGATTCATTTTCATTCTGCTTATTGAATAATTTCTTAAATATCCCCATCTTATTTCCTTTCTTTAAGGTTCATATATTCCAAAATTTAAAGCCACAACATTTTTGGATAAGATTTCATCTTCATTCATTCTTTGAATCCATGCTTTGATTATATCTTTTACACGCTCTTTGTCCATAATTAATTCCCCCAATTCAAATTTCGATTTATAATATTTAACCTCAAATTGCTACTTATCTTTCAAATAATTAAAACATATTTTTATATTGAAAATTTTAGGAAACCATTGACTACTAGGCATTATAAAAGGCATGACAAGTATATAAAAACTATTTCTCCTTTTTGGCAAAAGCCTCACATCTTCTATCTAGTATAGCTTCAAACTTTTTATAATCCTTCCAGTCAAAATCAAACTCACAAGGAATATCATGCAGTTCATTGAAAACAAAATCTACGTAATCTTTCATAAACTGTTCACTAGCATAATAATATTCAGTAAATGCTAATCCTTCGTCATTAAAATCATCACTCCATAGCTTACCATCACAACATGTTAGGAAAAAACTCACTCCTGTCATTTCTTCTCTTCTTACCTTTTCAAGATTTTCTGAATCATATTCTTTATGCATATCTCCTTCCAGATTATTATTAATAATCCATGTAAGGTAAAAGCCAATATGAACACAGGATCTTTCAATAATTATCTTGTTCTGTTCATCATTAATATTTTTAGGATCTATTTTCTTATTAGAACAATAAGCCTTCATTGCTCTATCATAATAATTATCATAACTATCGAAAACAGCCATTACATCATTCATCCTTTCAAATTACCATTTATCTGCCAATTATATAAATAATCTTTACTTCACAGTTAATTACAATTGTTATTTAATTTACATGAAAATTATACCATAATATCTATATATCTTCATTACTTTGCAGAAAGCATATGTATTTTCAACAGTTACATCGCATAATTTTCATAAGGTAACATAGATGTGTCGCACTTAATTCATAAGGCAACATAGGTATGTCGCTCTATATTTGAATTACAACGAAAAAACACCGTAAAATTCATTTCTAAATAATACGGCGCTTTATTAATTCCATTTTTTAAAAGTATATGAGTTAAAATTCTTCTGGTAATTGGTTTAGTAAATGAGCCAATCCAAACTTTTGGTATTCCTCCCAAAATTCTTTACGGTCTTCTGGAAACTCTATAGGTCCGCTTAAACGCTGTTGCTCTGCAAGGGATTCTTCTTTTGCTCGTTTTTCATACTTTATGGTATCACTACATTTCATAAGTAGCTCTTCACCTTTTAGAGTATTAGTCATTATCAAAGAAACGCCCTTTACATCCATCCATTCTAAAGCATATTTTTCTATACCCCAATAGTCAGCAATGGTTATATCAGATGAACGATGAATGTCAGTATATAGACACTTCTCACATGAAGGTCTTATAATTGTCTTTTTTCCAAAGAAAAGTTGATAGAATCGACCATCATGATGAAAGTTTTCACTATTTGAAGTTTTAAATAAAAATGACTCATTGCTCTTTTTCCTACTCCAGCCAGTAAGCTTAGATCTAAATTTTACATCTACTAGTTTACCACCATATTCTTTTTCAAGTATATATTTATAATCATCCCAAATAAGAGGACTTGGAATGCCATAGCAAATTAAATCACATAGATATAGATTTTTAACTAGTGGGGAGTCACCTATAAATCCACGTAGTCCAGCAATTTGGCATGGTGTCCCTGTAAAAAGAACAATTCTTTCATTTGTTAAATCTGTTTTTACCTGTTGAAAAATATCCTCAAGATTGCTTTGGACGTATTTTGACACTCTCATTCTATTTCGCTGTTCTTCATTTTCCGCCCTCTTGTGCACAACACGAAATTCATTGTCATAATCCGCACCATAAACAACGCCACCTTGACGAAGTATCTCGTCAGAAATAGCAGTAAACGCACCTCCAGAGGTTGATTTCATCAAAACCTCCTCTGACTTATGCTTGGCCACAAAAAATTCTGGAATAGAATTGTGTTTATAGTTTCCGCTTTGAATTAAAGGGCAAACCTTTGTACATTTTCCACAGTCCACACATAGGGATTTCTCTATGACAGGATATAAGAATCCCTCCTCATCTGGCTCCATGGAAATGGCTTGCTTAGGACAAACATTGTAACATGCACTGCAACCACAACAGTTTTCTTTTTTACTAAAAATAGATTCCATAAACATTTCCTTTCTTAAATGAAATTTAATCATTTTAATTTGAGTTAATCAAATCATATAAACATTTATTATTTTCTTACAACTTAATTATGTACCTTTAATTAGAGAAGTTCAATGTTATTTCAGACTTTTTCATTTCGTAAAAAATACTTAACTAATGGTAATTATATCATAATTTATTGTACCATTGTTTTATATTCTGACTTCTTAACTATCTTATGAAAAGTAGTAACCTTTTTTCTCAATATAGAATATTCTATATTAGAGATAAGGACATATTCCCTATCTCTAATATAAAAAATGGGGGATGACCATAATGGCTACACCAGAATATATAACTAGTAATATGACGAATTGTGACAATCCTGTTACAATTGGAGCAACATGTGTTGCTCAATTAGCTCCAGCTGTTTTTGTTTTACTTGTAGAAATAGAAGTAGAAGTTCCAGGACAAGATATTGAAGAAGTGCTTATAATAAGAATAACACCTGCTCAAGCAGCAGCATTAATACCACAAGTTGGTCTTTGTCGAATAGTAGGTCCAGATGAAATTCCAACTCCAGCACCTGGAAGAGATGTAGATCTTATTTGTGCATTTGTATTTGGCCAAAACGTATTTTTAGTATTTGACGTTGAAACCAACACAACAGATGAGCTTGTTTTAGTTAGAGTTCCTTTATGTCCAATTGTTGGATAAGACTAATAAACTGAATTGTACCAATGAACTCTGATCTTGAGTAGACAATTTTTATAGAAAATCAACTATTCTATAGTATTAAATAAAGGGCCAGTGCACTGAATATAATTTTCAGTGTACTGACTCTATTTTGAATTTATTAATAATGTTGCGGTGATTGCTAAAAATAGTAAATGTATAAAGGTTACAATTACTGTTGAGTATTTCCTTGCCATTTGTTCATTAAATTAATAACACTTTCCGGTGTAACTGAACTTACATCAACTTCCATAACAGGATTACCTGTATTTAAACGTGATGTATCTGGATTGCCATCTACAAATTTAATACTATAAGCTGCATTACAAGTACAGCAAGTGTAATTAACTCCTTTACCAACCAACTTATCAACGTCATCAGCTGAGTTAATATTACTAAAATCAATAATAGCACTTTCATAATTCTCTGTTTTTCCATTATAAGTATAAGTGTATTTATTAGTTATGCCTCCACTAGTTGTAACGTAATCTACATACTGATCTAAAGAATCAGATTCTGAAATATTTCCATCTTTATCATATTCCCCGGCAAGTAATGCTAAACCATTGAATTCAGTATTATTTGCAATATCATCAATTCCACTTGTTAATTGTTCTATTTCTTGTTGGATGTTACTTCTATCATCATCAGCAAGAGTTCTATTAGATGCTTGTACTGCAAGTTCTCTCATCTTTTGCAAATCATCTGTAATTTCATTTAATCCACCTTCCGCAGTTTGCACTAAAGAAACACCATCTTGAATATTTCTATTTGCCTGTTCAAGCCCTCTAATTTGAGCTCTCATCTTTTGAGAAATGCCAGAACCAGCAGCGTCATCTGCTGCTTTATTTATTCTCAGACCTGAAGCTAACCTTTCCATGGCATTAGATTTTGCTTTCCCAGCTGCATTGGCTCTATTACTGGCAATTAGTTGAGCCATATTATGATTAGTAATCATCTTTTATCTACTCCTAAATCTAAAAATTACTAGTATCAATAAACATATCTTATCACATTTGGTCATATAATCAATCTCTTGTAAAATATTCAAACAATTTATATTTTACTTTTTAACGCCGTAAAATTCGGTTTTGAATAATGAGGTATTTATATAACTTTACAAAATATTGAAACTCCCTTATTCATGCTTACTTTTTCATAAAATATTTGGATTTCGACGTAAAAGCACCGTAAAATTCAAACTTGAATAATACGGTGTTTTAGTAAATTGTGCATTTTTCAGTTGTGACGTTAAACAAAACGGTTCCTAACCCTCTCTTTTTACAATCAGAAAGTGTTTAGAGCTATTAATTATCCCATATTTCTAACTTCGATATTTTTTATCGATTTCCTTATCCACAATTTTTGCATCTCCATTAATACTAATGTGAGGTATTTCCTTTTTTAATGTTTCAGTTATATGCTTTACCTCTTTATATTGATGGTTACTAACTGAAACATCTTCTAAAGTTACTGGTTGTTTGTGTATGTCGATACGTTCTTTACTGATAGGAATTCGAATAGTTTCAGTATGCCCATCTGATTTATCATGAATTTGCGGATCACAAACAGTTTTTTCAATAACAAGTTCCTCTCGTTTTACAGGTACAGTAATATTTTCTTCTTCGGTTAAAACTTCTTTGTGAATGGATACCTCACCAGTTTGTATTTTGTTCTTAGATATTTTCATCTGTTCTTCCCGAAGTTGCATCTTCATATCACTATCTGAATTATAAGGAATCTTTTTTGAATTTGTTTCAATATCGTCCTTATATGTCTTACTCTGAACCATTAGCCTACCTACAATTACGCCTACAACAATGCCTAATATAGTTCCGGTTATGATTGGGTCAATTGATGTAATTGTAAATATAGTTACAAATCCGGGTATAGTTAAAATAGAGAACTTATACAAAATGGCAATTATAAAGCCAATTATTCCACCAATAGTAGCACCTGTTAAATATTGAATACTTTCTATATTAGGTACATCTTTGTTTAACATGCTCTATCCTCCTAAATCCAATGTAAAATTTGAGAGGTGTTTGTTTATTTATTTTATAAATTCTTTAATGGAAGCCCTCGTCTGTATCTTTATCCACTATATCTGCATCACCATTTGTGTTTATGCGAGCTTCTTCTCTTTTTAGGGTTTCATCCACTCGTCTTGTATCCTCCACTTCACGTTTATGAGCAGATACCTCTCCAGTTACTACTGTATGTTTATCCACGTTGACCTGTTCTTCACTAACTGGAATACGTATGGTTTCTTCATCACTAATAGGTTCGCCACTAGCTTCGTTGTCTATTGCTCTTCTTTCAATAACAACTTCTTCATGAGTAACAGGAACATCAACTGTCTTTTGTTCTTCAATAATTTCCTTGCCTAGTTCAACTTCACCCTTTTGAGCCTTGATTTTATTTATATCAAGCTCTTCCTTATGAAGTGTAAGTCTTCCTTCATCTTTACGTTTCTTATTCTGATTGTCATTGTCATTATTATCGACATTGCCAAAAATATTGTCAAATAAGCCCATCATAAGTATTACCTCCTATAAGTACATATTTTCAATTCATCAATATTTTATCCCTGATGAAGTAATATATCCTTTGTGAAATATGGAATTAAAGTAAATGGATTGCAACAAAAAATTTTAAACACCATATTATTCAGTTTTCAAAGATCCTAGTTTGTATTTTAAATTTTAATAGTTACGTCACATTTTTCATATTACGACACAAAGATATGCTAATACACATTGTAATTCCTTTTGTTGATACAAAAATCAAAGTATATGGATACAGAGAAGTAGTGTTCATATAACTTTACAAAATATTGAAATTTATTATAAAAATAGTTATTATTATGTATAATTAATATATAAAGTAAGGAACACTTGTAGAGTATTGTGTGGTAAAAATTATTTGAAATTTTTAGGAGGATTAGTATGTTTCAATTTAATGCTAAAGAAGCAAAATGGTTTTTCGAACCTGAAAATTATGTGCTTGAAGGAGATAGAGTTGAAATTATAACAGAACCTAACACTGATTTTTGGCAAAGAACTTATTATGGATTTAGACATGATAATGCTCATGTTCTTTATATTACAACAGATGAAAAATATTTTTCCTTTACAGTAAAAGCAGAGTTTAATAGTACAGCATTGTTTGACCAATGTGGAGTTGTAATTTATCAAAATAGTGAAAACTGGGTAAAGTCAGGAGTAGAATTCCATGACAACAATACTGCATGGCTTGGAAGTGTAGTAACAAATCATGGATACTCTGATTGGGCGACTACGGATATTGGAACTTTTGTAAAATGTATGTGGTATAGATTAAGCAGACGAGAAAGTGATTATTGTCTTGAAAATTCTTTTGATGGTATAAATTTTAAACAGATGCGAATTTTTCACTTGTTTGAAGGTGGAAACGAAATTAATATCGGTTTACTTGCATGTTCACCAAGTAAAAATTCTTTTAAGGCTGTATTTACTGAAATGAAGGTGACTGATTGTTTATGGAAAGAGCACAATTAGTATATTTTATTCCACTAATAATACCTCCTCTTCTCATCGTCCTCCTGCTTTCTTTTTATGCTTTGGTATAATTTGTAATAAACTTAATTTTTATGCTATACTGTAATATATATAAAATTAAGAAATGCAACAAGCTCGTATATAATACACTAAAAGATAAAAGGAGGGTATAGATAAAACGTGAAATTTTTATTGACTGATAAATATACTCTATTCTATATTTTTATGCAAATAATATTTTTATTTTGCATAGTTAAAAATTCTAAAGAGGATAAGTATATAAAAACTACTATCTCGTTTTGTATTATGTTAATAGCATTTAATTATGTTTTTCTGAGTTTAAATTATGTATTAAAAAAATAAAGAGGGTATCTTAAATCTAGAATAATGTAAAAACATTCAATGATTTTACAACAATCGCAAAGGAAATATATATCATGATTACTAAAAAAGTATTTAATATTGAGACTACAGATATTTACTTAAATCCATTAAAGATATATAAAGATAAAGTTATATTATACTCTTCAAATAACCTTTATTCATATTATGAAAAGAAACTTTATACTATATCAGAAAATGTCTTTTCAGTTTTATATGATAATGATTTTGTAGAATTAAATACAATAATTTACACTGATATAACAAAAATAAATGATAAATATACTTTATTAATAAAAGAATATATGTGTGATACAGAAAAAGTAAAAGTTATTTTTCAAACTGATATTTATACTAATACCATAGACGAACTATATGAACTATGTAGCCGTGGTAAAATGTATTTTAATCGTTTAAATGATAACTATATATTATATGGATACAATATTTCTGATGATTATAATACATATGTGAATGTATTATATGACATAGAAAATAGCGAAAAGATTATTCTAAATAAAATTGATTTTAGAATAAGAAGAAGCTATTTAGTAGAATTTAATGATAAAAAGTTTTTATTATTAGAAAAAAATGATTTAGATAGATGGGATAGAATAATTGCATTTTTTTATAGATCAGCTAATAATATGGATTTACAAGTACATGAATCATTATTAATGCTAATAGATTTAGAGAATATTCTATTTAAAAATAAAAATAGTAGAATTGAGAATATAGATTATTCATTTATAAATAAAATGATTAATTTTATAGGTTATTGCGATACAAATATATTCTATGAATTAATTGATTTTAAAGCAGATATTACAACAATAGTAAAATATAATATAGTCAGTAAAGAAAAAGAATATATTAATATTAAACCTCAATATGATTCATATATACAATTTAATGGTAAAGATTTTTATATAATAGAATCTAATAAAATTCAATTTTTAAATGATAATAAAAATATTGAATTAGATACTGGACGTATTATATGGAACCAATTTATTGATAATGAATATTTCATAATTTCACAAGTTAAACCAGATAACCATAATAACTGTAGCTATACTAGTTACATATATAATAACAAAGATTCTAAATTTAAATTATTTTATGGATTTATTTATTATATGGAGCATAGTGATATATTAATTAATATAAAAAATATAAATTAATAAACAAGATTTTGTGACGAGACAAAATAATTTATAATTATATAATAAAAGAGGCTATCTTTTCTAATGATTCCTTAAATCATTTTGAGACAACCTCTTTATTTTAATATTTTAAAGAATTATTTAGGAATAACAGGAACCCATAATTCATGTCTTGGTTTATGTTTTGGTCCGTAATAACATTCAATACATGGTAAGTTAGCAAGTTCGTAACCCGAGGTTGGGACCCATTCGGAATATAGACGTTTCCATGCATCTGGAACATTGGGAAAAACTACCCATGTACTTGGCGGAATAATTATAGTTTCCATATGGCTATGAGCCTCACCGTCATATCTTACTCCCATAAAATAAGTAAATTCTTCATCTGTAATGGCCGCTTCTTTTCCACAAACGCCCAATAAACTTTCTAATTTGCATTTTGGATTCTCCCATGACATATTGATTAATTGTTGCATAAATCCATCCTTTTTCGCACCGTTCCAAAGGGTAGGTATTGTTTTAAATGCTCTACTTGTTTTTACTACTTTGCTCTTTCCTACAATCCTTAATTCAAAATCAATATTCTCAATTCTATACTCCATTTCCTTATCTCCTTTAATTGAAATTTGAAAGGAAATTCGTGGAAAGGCCTTTAATTGCACACTTTTATTACGAGCATCGGAAGGTTTTATTCCATGTGTCTTTTGAAAAGCTCGTGAAAATGAGTCAGCAGATTGATATCCGTATTTAATTGCAACATCAATAACTCTAACATCACTTTTTTGAATTTCAAATGCAGCAAGTGTTAAGCGTCTGCGTCTAATATATTCTGAAAGTGATATGCCTGTAATAGAAGAAAACATCCTTGAAAAATGGTATTCCGAACAATAAGCTGCTTGTGCAATTTTTGTATAGTCTATCTTATCATCAAGACTGTCTTCAATATAGTCTAATGCCTTATTCATTCTCTCTAACCAATCCATATATTTAATCCTTTCTATATTTAGTCTACATAAAATAAAAGTTCTTTGTCCGACATTTAATGCACAAAGATGTAGGTTGCGAGTGTGCATTGATTACATTGATATCACCATGTAGTATATTTGCAAAAATTATACTATGATATATTAGAACCCGCATTCTTCATTAACTATAAACAACTTAATTCTATCACTATCTGATTGCCCTTCAATTATTGAAAGACTATTGCAAACCCTTTCCTTTGATACACAGTCTACGCACTTATTTAATGTTACACAGGGTGGATTAAATCCTGCTCGTTTTGCATTTAAAGGACATGCTATATTCTTTACTCTTTTTATTGCTTCATCTACTGTATCTTCAATTTTGTTTTTTCCAACTACAATTATTACTTTATCTGGTCCAAAAATAATTGCCGCTACTCTATTGCCAGTATGGTCTACATTAACGATTCGTCCATCAACGGATATAGCATTTGAACCAGTAATATACCAATCTGTAGTAAGTGCCTTCTTCTTTAAGATTTTACATTCCTCTTTATTTTTTGCAAGTTCTTTATCATATACAATATTTCCTCTTTCTAATAAAGAACTTGTAATATCTACCTTCTGAAGTGTAGCTGAATGTCCAATTCCAATGGTACATTCCATAGGTATAATATTTAATATGTATGATTTAACATTTTCTAGAGTCTCAAAATACTGTACTTCTATATTTCTTAATTTAAAGTTTTCTTTTAATTTTATAAACTTCTCTTCATTCATTCCCATTCCCCCATATTATACTTTCTAAGCAAATTCTTACTATTAAATCACAAATCCTCTCTAGCCATCTTGAAAGCTTATCAATACAATTTATGTACATTCTTTTAATCTGACTTAGCTAATAAGAAAATCTAAGTTATTTAAAGCTTTATTCTTACTACAAATAATATCTACTTTGCAATAAATATAAATTGGAATTATCTTTCAAAAAAATTATATCATATTTCACTTTACCGCGGTATTTTAATTTATACTACGTTTTTTATTTATAGCTGATTATTTAAAGCTCCATGATTACCATTATTACCATTTTTATGATAAAATGTAGTTAATACTCAATCATAATAAAGGCTAACTAATAAGCAATTGCCTAAAACCAGGCTTTTTACTAGTTTTCTAGCCGCTCCAAAGGAGGAATTTAAATGAGCTTTAAAGACTTGTTAGATAAGTATAACTATGGGAACCTTTCTGAAGAAGAGATAAAATTAATAGAAGAAGAACTTGATAAGTATAAATCAATTCAGAATTATTTGTCTGAAGGTCATGATATAGATTTTGAAAAAGATAATGTACAGGCCAATGTTAATAATGAGACAACCATTCTTGAAAAAACTGCAAATAATAAGCTACGCAAGACAATATTGTCCACTATTTCTATTACATTTTTAATATTATTTACTGTTTATTACGTTGCTTCTTCCGTTGTAAGTAGTTTCTATTATAATCCTTCTCAAAAAACATTTGATCAATATAGTGAAGATTTATATTTTGATTTAAGAGCTTTTACTGAATTAAATTCACCAGGCTATACAATTACTACTGCACCCTCAAAGAATTTAGGATTTGGTGTGTACAATATATCTTTTCACCGAACAAATTTATTTAATGATGAGAGAAGAGATGTTAATGCTAAGATTAAAAGAAACATTCTAATAGGAAACCTTCAAGATTTTCCTAATGACTATCATTTAGGTTTTATGGAGATCATGTATTCTGATATGTTTAAAAGTGACCCTGTTGAAACGCAAAACGAGAAAAAGAATGAAGTGATTAATTATATTAAGGAATTAAATCCTCTTTCTTATATTTCTGCCAATGTAATATTTAAAGAAGATCTAAGTATAGAGGATTTTACTAAATTAAAAGAAAAATATTCTGATACAATTAAGTTTAAATGGGCAGGAGTGCGCACTATAAGCAAAGGTGAGAGGGTTTATTCTTTGTCTGGATTTAACCCTAATTACTTTGATGGATCAATTACTAACGATAGTGCAGATAAAGATAAATATCCATATTTACAATTGTTCGATTACATTTCAGAGCATAGGGGTCCCATTGGAGATGGCTTCATGGAAGAAGGATATACTAAACATTTTATTTCATTATTGAGATATGCTAGCGACAGGCCTAAATCCGTTAAGGTGCTAGAGTCAGACTATGGTGGTGTTAAAATAGAATATTATAAAAATGCTTTAAACTATGTTGAAAAGAATGGAATAAATATTTATGGAGCTTTAGTTTATGCCGAAGCTAGAGATTTATTAGAATTTATAAATAATGAAAAAATTACAACCATAGAGATTAATGATGTTTTGCCTTCAAAATATATAAATTAATAATTTATTTTTACTCACGATTATTATAAACTGACTAAACCGCAGTAGGTTTCAAAACCTACTGCGGTTTGATTATTGCTATGTTAAATAATAAGATTAAATAATACTATTTACTGCACCTTCAATTCTTTTTAAAGCTTCTTTTAATAATTTCCTCGAACAGGCAATATTAATTCTTGCAAACCCTTCACCATCTTTTCCAAATCCAGAGCCAAATGTTAGTGCAACCCTTGCCTTACTTATAAATAAAGTTTCAAGTTCATCTTCATTCATTTTTAATTCCCTACAATCTAACCATACCATATAAGAACCTTCAGGCTTGATTACTTTGATTTTAGGTATGTTTACTTCAAAATAATCAATTAGGTACTGTAAATTATTTTGTAAATATGCAGTCAGTTCGTCTAACCAAGGTTTACCATGTCTATACGCAGCCTCAACAGCCGCTAAACTAAACACATTGGTTGCGAAACCAAAATCATACCCTGTTAATGTAGATTCATAAATATTCCACAAATCTTTATTAGGTATAATCAATATAGCATGTGTCAGCCCTTGTAAATTAAAAGATTTGCTTGCAGCCGTAATAACAATGGAGTTCATTGCGAATTTTTCTGATATAGATGCGTACGGTATATGTTTATGATTTTGAAATACTACTCCCCCATGCACCTCATCTGAAAGTACTAAAACATTATGTTTGTTGCAAATTTCACCTATTCGTATAAGCTCTTCATTTGTAAATACTCTCCCGCTTGGATTGTGAGGATTTACTAAGATAAACATTTTCACATTGTTAGCAATCTTACTTTCAAGATCTTCAAAATCTATGCTGTAATGACCGTCTTTAAGTACCAATGAGTTTGTTACCAAAGCACGACCACTTTTTTTGCTATATCAATGATTGGATGGAATGTTGGTGAATGCGCTATTATCTTGTCTCCAGGCATTGTAAATGAATCAATGCATATTCTAATCCCTGCCCAAATACCTGGAGAGTTAGATAACCATTCTTTTTTTATCTTCCAATTGTACCTTTGAGCATACCAGTCAATTATAGCATTGTAATAGGAACGTGATTTTAATTCATATGCAAACATACCTGTCTTGGCACGATTGATTAATGCTTCAGTAACACAGGATGGTGACATAAAATCCATATCTGCTGTCCCCATAGCTATAATTTCTTCATCATTGTATCTATCCCATTTTATTGAGTTTGTTCCTAATCTCACAATTTTTTCATCAAACATACATATGCTCATTATTCTATTAATTTTAAAACTTAGCGCACTATTATTAAATATAAAAACTTTTAGTACTAAAAAATAGGACTATATGAACGCATTTTCTTACGATTCCCACTAGATTATTAGTAATCATAACATATAATTCTAATTACTTCATTATCATTTTAGATAGACGAAGATATTGATTTGAATTATAAAATAAAAACACCATAAAATTCAGTTTTGAATAATACAGTGCTTTCTCTATACCTCTATTTTTTTATTTCTTCTACAATACTATGTTCTGTTAACTCAGAAAGTTTTTCAATTCTTTCATTAACCAAACTTCTAAAACAATTTGGAAGATGATCTCTGTGTGCTCTATGTATGGCAACACATTCTACGCATTTGCCATGATACTTACATGATTTTTTGCAGGTGCAATGGTCTATTTTTCCTATATTTTCTCTTAATTCTGCTACAAATTCATCTTGAAGCTTATGGCCAAGTGAACGTTCTCCTCTGCGAAATGCCTTCATGGCCTCTTTTTCTTTTGGATTATTATCGATAATCATTTTATCTCCCCCGTATAAAATAAATTTTTATTCATAGTTCTTCAATCCATTTTACAATATCCTTTTATCAATCTTAAATAAGTGATTAGCTTGTTCGCAATATAAGAATGATATGACAATAAGTCATTATTTCTTACCTTTTCGTTCTAAAAGTATAGGTGCTATATTTAGTAAGATAGAAACAATTGTCAAAAACCATAATGCCCTTTCCATACCAGGTACTACATCCATTAAAGCTGCCCAATCTTCCACTTCTACCCACACCGATACAAGACTGTATTCTGCACAAAGTGTTAATGCTGTAAATGATAATCCCATCGCCATGGCAAGCTTATAATCCTTTCCTGCTTTATACAAATAAAGATTTATAAAAGTTACTACTATTGCAATAACCCCTAATATTACCCACATAACTATACCTCCATATATTTTTATTTATGTCGTGTAAAATTACTATTACGACTTAAATGTATTCTCAATAACCCCAGGCAGTATTTCATATATACTTTTACCTATTTTATTCTCAAAATATTGTTTAATCTCAAAAGTTAACTTCCATCTTGGAATTGTATATTCGTTAATTCCCCCTCTTAAAGCTATATCTACAAGTCTTTTTTCAATTAAAACAAATCCGCTTGGTAATGATAAGTAATCACATAATTTTATTAATTTATCATAGTCTGTCTCCTGTCTACTGGATAAGTATTCCTTCACAAAATGAAGTTCTTCATCTGTACCATCCCACTTTCCTACAATAACAACTTCATTATTGCATTTAAAGCCTATATGGCTTAAACAAGTTCTTGCTACTAAATCATATCCTTTACTAATTGCATAATTGTACCCATCTATATCATGCCTCATACCATGTATTCCATATCTTCTTCCTATATCATGCAAAAGCCCCAAGATATATGCTAATTCTGAGTCTAAATCATCCGTCTGATCTGCTATTAGTTTCGCCCCCTCAGCTACAAACATTGAATGATTGACCCAGCCACCTGGATTTAACTTTTCAGCTTCTTTTAAAATTATCATTGCTTCTTCCATTGTAGGTACACCATTTTTATAGCAATCTTTCATACGTTCTCATCTCCTTATATAAAAACATTTGATATTCATAATATCACTGTACAATTCACTTTTGGATAATACTGGTTAATGCGATATAATATTGTATATCAAAATGCATTCCATAAAAAAATAAAGATAAATATACATCCCCAAGTATTTCCAGTAGGTTCTTTTATCATCAGCATACCATAATGACTTCAATTATATTTTGTGCCGTAATTTCTATCATCCGAAGAATACCTCATCAGCCTCAACTACACCATCAACAGCGCCTATACCAAAAATGCTATTATGCAATCAAGTATTTTGTGCCTCCAAAAGAAACTTGTTGCAATATTAATCTCTACAATTCCAACCACAACTTCCCCTGTTGCAGATATATTTGCTATTACACATACTCAAATTATTTAAGCATATAATATTTAGATAAATACATATAACTAAATATTACTATGAAAACAATACTCGCAATTGCAAAACGATTTTTCCCTTTCTTAGCATTACTGTATACTGAAATCAATTGAGAAATTATAACTGCAAAATATAAAATTGTATACCAATCAGTTAAAAAAATTATATCTGGAGGAACATTCATAAAAATCACCCCTTTATAAATACATTTATATTTTTATTACATGATTTACAGATATATCGTTGTTTCCCTTTATATTTTCTGTTTCTTTAAACAGTTTCAGAATTACAATGAGGACAGACCTTTCCCTTGGCAAATCTAAATTCCTTAACTTCTTGTATTACTTGACCTACTTGCGAACCTAATACAAGCATTTTCAACTTAACTAATAATAATTATATCACATTAATGGTAACATATGGTTATTTTCATGGTAAGCATTAGATTTCTATATGTGATTTTATTTCAGTGACTACGCTTAGCTATATCGTACTTTTTCATAATTTTTTTATTACAAAAGAAAAATATCGCTTATTCACGTTGAATAATACGGTATTAAACATAAATTATTTAATTATATAATGCTTATTTTGCTCTCTCCAACAGTTGAACTCTTGAAGTTGAGGCATAGTTATCCTCAACCTTTTTTATATCCACTGTTATTATGTCTCCAACGGATAAATCAGTAAAACTTAAATCCTTTACTTCACCGGTATTGTTATCTACATAAATAAAATATGTGTCTGGGTCTTCACAATTAATATAAGTTTTTTCGCCTAACATGCTGTTATCATCCAAACCTTTAACCACTATCCCCTTTTCTTGACTCTTTATTTCTAAAATTTCAGCATTAACTCCCATGTGAGTAATATCTTCTTTTTTTCCACAGGCAGTTATAGAAATTAACAAGACAAGTGCAACAATTATATAAAATACTTTCTTCATATTTATTCACCTTCCTATTAATATCTAATGTATATCTTTATATACTCATTGATTTTACTCATTTTGTTTGGTTCATATCACAACTACCCTCTTTATAATCTATAATAATCTTTTCGCATTTACGGCAGCAGTTGGCTATCACTGCTGAACCTTCGAACATATATAACTTCGATAAAACAATTGATCCTCTATGAAATTTTGCTCTCCCGATGTAAGATCTTTTATTTTGCCACGCGATTTCATGTGGGCTTTGTATGACGCCTTGTTCCATTTCTTCACCACAATATGGACATTTCATAAATCTTACCTCCTCCTCGAAATATAAATAATCTTTCCATCTATTTTACAATATCCCTTTACTAATCTCAATAAATGGTAAGCTTGTTCACAATATAAGAAGATTGCGTATTAACTGTAAATACAGACTATGCGCATAACTTATAGTTTCATAACTTCACTATATCCTTATTTTTTAACGATATTTTACTCCATAAGTTATAAGCATAAATAATCATAATAATTTCTTGAAATCCAATCATAAATATCTCATTTACTCCAGTTGCTAATGTAATATAATTTACAAAATTAAATACAAAATGCCATATAATTATTGGAATTAAACTTTTTGTAATAGTAACAATTTCAGCAGCAAGTATTCCAAATACTAAAGCATTTAATATTTGGAATACTATTATTAAAATACTTCTATCTGCAAATACACTAGCAATATGACCTATTCCAAATACTAAAGCAGAAATAATAATAGATTTTTTTTTAGGATATTTTTCTTCTAATAATTTAAAAATAATTCCTCTAAAATAGATTTCTTCTGAGATTCCTACTGCTATTGTAAAAAATAAAAGTGTAATAATATATTTTATACTATTTAAACGAATTCCAACTAACAAGAAAGGAGCCTCAGCAATTACTAACGGCAAAAAAAATAAAACTTTCTTTGCACTTCCATTTTCTATTTTTATTAATCCAATTTTTTTAAAACTAATTTTAAATTTGCACATATATACTATTGGAACTATTAATGAGATTAACATAAAACATCCTTGAATAAACATTGTTTGAATATTATTCATCATTAACACTTGTGTTATTACTCCAGATACTACTGGAAAAATCAAGATTACAAATGTCCATATTATAGACTTTAAAATAGGTTTATCTTTTATCATTTAATATTTACCTCGACTTAACTAATGGTAATTATATCATCTTTATATGGCAACACATTCTACCCATTTGCCATGATACTTACATGCTTTTTCGCAGGTGCAATGGTCTCTTTTTCTTTTGGATTATTATCAATAATCATTTTATCTCCCCCGTAATAAAATAAATTTTCATTCATAGTCCTCTAATCTATTTTATAATATCCCTTTATCAATCTTAAATAAGTGATTAGCTTGTTCGCAATATAAGAAAGCTCTGAAATTAGTTATTGATTGCTCTTTTTCTTATAATTAGACTTACTATAGTTGCAATTATTAAAGCAACGATTACTTTAAATCCCCAGGCGTGAATAAAGTTGTGATAAAAATAATACATCATTCCATTAAGCTCTGACATTTCTACTGGCGGAGCAAGTTTTATCCTAAACCATGATGTCATCCCAATCAAAATATATACTATAAACATTGTAATCAAGAAAACATACTTATTAATTTTCAATCTCCCCATACCCCTTTCTATGAAACATGCATGATATTTTACTATTGAGAAACAGCTGATATATAAACTATGCCATTGTTCACCATAAACTTATATGTATTTATAAATATAAGCATCTATATAATTACATATTTCTAATGTATTCAATAAGAAAATGGCTACTTAAAAGTGACAGAGGAATAAGAATTATAAAAACAATAAATTATTTAAACTATTTAGAATCAATTCTTCTTGTTTATATCCTCTGTTAAAGTCTGATGATATTCATTAAACTCTTTCCAAAATAATTTATATTCTTCTTCCTCATATTTAGAATAAAACTGTTTCGGCAAGGAAGATGAGTAAAATTCAATTACTTTGTTTGCAAAATTCAACACTTGGGTTGTATATTCCATATACTGAATTTCAATTTTTCCGCTTAACGGTTTCAACTCCTCTTTATCAACTTCTGGACATTGAATATTGGAAATAATAATTAAATTATCATTTATTTCAGTATCCCATGTTATATATCTATTACAACTTGGAAACATCCTTAAATATCCACAGCATGATATCAATTCAAAATCTATTCCACTGTCATATCCGTAAATTGCGGACTTCATTAACTTTAAGCCAGAAGAGGCGACCGTCCAATCTCCACTATTCTCATTACTTAAAACTATTCCATTAATCATTAATTGCACCTTTCCATGAGAACATAAATCCTTACCATCATCTGATACATTATCAATCCAATTTTGAGTTAATAATTGAATTCTAAAATTATCCAAAAATCTCACCACCATTACATTAACTTTTATGTAATAAACTACTATTTCCACATTATTAATGGTAATTATATCATATTCACGCTGTAATATATTTAAAAGTCATATAAAAGCACCGTAAAATTCATTTTTGAATAATACGGTGTTTCAAATAATTATTCTGCTTTATAGTTATTACGACTTATTAGAATATTAGGAAGTAATTTTAGATTATACTGGCAATCTATTAATTATATTATTTTTTCTTTTTTCAAACAAACACAATATGTGATCATACTTATTAACGAAGCCAGAATTAATACATGCAATACTATATGATATAAATCAGGTATGTAAATATTAGAAGATGGTATTAACTTTATAGTATTAGCAAAATAATTAATTTTTCCTTCCCATGGACCAAATATAGTAAAATACCAATGAAAATAAAACTGTGTTGCAAACCAAATAAAAAGCCAGCCTACTAGGACATATTTTCCAATATTCTCCCTTATAACAAACCAAACAAATGCTGCTACTAAAATAATAAAAAATATACCATCATCTTTATATGAACTTGTTACCAAAATATTATCGCCAATGTTTAACCCTACCATATCCATAAAAAACCAAATCATAAGAAATACATTTACGACTATAGCATTTTTCTTTTTTTTATTCATATTTACCTCCACGCAAGATCACATGAATAATATTGTCTTTATATCTTTATTATTTTTTATTTAATTTCTTCCGCTGTTAATAAAATAATACTCTAATACTTTCTTTTGCATAGGTATAACATAATGACTTCCACCCTTGGATCTAACATCTTCAATCATGGTAACTAGCACCATCTTAGGATTATTAGTATTCATAGTTACAAGCCATCCATATTCTTCGCCGCTAGTATCCTCAATACTTTTTTTCAATTCTGCCGTACCTGTTTTACCAGCCAATGCTACTCCAGATATTTTAACTCCATGACCAGAACCAGATGGATTCTCTATAACTGCTGTAAGATCTTCTAATAATATATTTGCATTTTTCTCAGAAACAACATTTTCCTTCCATACTTTTGCTGGGGTCTTATCATCCTGAAGCTGAATAGTAGGGGTCATTATATTTCCTTTATTCACCACAGAGCTATACATTAAAGCTACATGTAATGGGCTCATTAATACTTCCCCTTGTCCATAAGAGCTATCTGCTAGTTGAATATCGCTTTTTATGCTTCCGTCATTAGAAATTTGAGATTTTTCAATTGGATAATCTATAGGCAACTTTTCTCCTATACCAAAGCTTTTTGCTTTTTCTATAAAAGTCTCTTTACTCATTTTAAGCGCCTGTTGTGCAAAATATATGTTATCTGAGTATATGAAGGCATTTTTTAAATCTATTGCTTTTCCTGGATCTGCTACCCTTGTGACCTTATATGCTCCCCAGCTTCCATCAGGCTGCCACTGTCTTCCTTGTACATTAATGGCTTCCGTTGGATTTATACTGCCTTTTTCTAGCCCTGCTATTGCAGTAAATAGTTTAAATGTGGAACCTGGTGCATAGGCTACTTTAAATCTATTGTCAAATTGTATAAATTTATCCTTCTCCCATTTTTCTTTAACGCTTTCAGGAGCATAGGTAGTAAATAAATTTGGATCAAAAGATGGAGAACTTACCATAGCTAGAACTTCTCCAGTTTTAGGATTTATAGCCGTAGAAGCTCCCTTTTCACCATTCATGCTCTCATATATTTTCTTTTGGAGTCCTAAATCTATGGAAAGAGTTATGTTCTCTCCATCTGTAGGTTCTGTTTTTGCTATTTGTATTTTTTCTGATTCTACCCCATCCTTTTGTTTAGATATATAAATGAATTTACCGTCTTTAGCTCTTAATTTATCTTCATAAACCTGTTCTAATCCCCTTTTTCCTATCTTGCTTACAGAGCTGTATCCTTTGCCATCCAATTTTTCAAGCTCTTCTGCTGTTATATCTCCCACATAGCCTATTAATAAACCTATGGCTTCTCCACCTTCATAGATTCTACTCTCCGGTTTGCTATGTATTACTCCAATGATCTCCATAGCTTGTGCAATTGTATCCTTTTTATCAGCGGATATATTAACAATAGGTACGAAATGCTCCGGATTGCTGTTAGCTTTTAACTTATCTTCTATTACTGAAGGCTTTATATCCAGAATTTTAGCTAGCTTTGTAATATTAGCCTCCTTATCTGTATTGAAATTTGCAGGCTTAACACCAATAGTTACTACAGTTCCATTTATTGCAAGGCCATGTCCATTTCTATCATAAATTTCTCCCCTTTTAGCTGGAATAGTTTCTACTCTAACCTTGTCCTGAGATTCCATATGAGGAAATATCATTTTTTCACTCCAATTAATAGTCCAAACTTTTTTATTATCTACCTTCTCTTTAACCATAGCTACTTCATAGCCATTAATAGTTACATCTCCAGCTACAGTTGTCATAGTTAAAGAAAAAGGTATTTTTTCTGGATTTTTATCAGTACTTTCTGCATTTATAGAAATGTTATTTGCTTCTATGCCACTATAAATATTTGAATATCTATCTACAAAATTCTCTTCAGTTATCTTAGTTTTTGCTTCATTAGATAGCATACCATACATAGCTTTATAATCTTTCTTCTGCCAATAATCTTTATATACATTAAAGGTTTCTACAGAATTTTTTTCTTTTAAAGAACAGCCACCTAAACTAAAGGTTGCCAAAACTAGTATCATTATTAATACAGAAAATGGCCTTTTAAAATTTGCTTTTAACATAAATCATTTTAGCGAAAGTCATATAACAACTATGAAACCCTCACTAAAATCCACCTCTTTTCTTTTTATATAATATATTGATAATCCGTGCAATATTATGCTTTAGTTATTAATATCTATTCTAATAATTTCCCCATTATAACTGTGTTATAATAGAGGACGTGTTGGATTTCCCAGGAAATATGGCAAACTTTCATATACCTTTCCTAATGCTTCATAAATTTCACTATCAAATTTATAGCTATCACATCTTATAAACAGCCTGTATTCACTTTTGTTGATCAATTTTATCTTCTATATCAATAAGAATCTTTTTGCAATTTTCGCAACAAAATGATTCTACACCATCTGTGTCATATAAATTGGATAGTTTTATTCCCTTTACAAGAGATAGAAATATGGCATTCTTTTTTTCTTCAGGAACCCATTTAAGAGAATACTTCTCTCCACGTATGAAACCTCGTTTCATCTCTCCTTCACAATATGGACATTTCATATAATCATCCCCCTTTTAAACTCTGTCATGTGGTAAACAACTCCAATGTTTAATGCTAAATACATCACTATCTTATCCGAAATTTGAAAAGAAATCCTCAAATAAATTATCCTGTTCTGGTTTGTGGGTAACATATCCAATAGCTATTTTATTATTAGTTAATTCTATCATTTTTTCAGCACTTTCTTCTCCAAATGCTCCACATAGTTCTATTGCACCAACACCTTCGCTCTCCAAGAAAGAAAGCTTATCATATGCCTCTTGAAAACTTCTAACTGTGAAAATATAGGTAATCTGTTTTTCAGTTTCGAAACAAGCTTTATGTTCCTCTGGGTTATAATGACTTCCCATAAGTAAAAATGCAAATTTTTTCTTCATATAACTGCCTCCCTATTATAAATAATATTTACTTACTCAATACAATAGAATTATACGACAACATTTTTATTTGCCATAATATAATTTCTTAATATATTCAAATTCAGAATACTTAAATACAGTTGAATTACTAAGTAACAAATGCTACTAAACGCTTATAATATAAACATAAGTAATACTAATAGATAAGTTGCATAAATATTTTTCTTCAAGATAAGATATGTGACGCCATATAGAATACCAACTAAGCATCCTGTTAAACCTATCATCAAATCTCCTTTTGTAAGCATGTGGACTAATCCCCATGTTAGCCCAACAAGAATACCTCCCCAAGGAATTTTCTGGTTTTTGAACTCCATCTCTCCAGCCTTTTGACCAAATACTATAATTAACACAACAAGTACAATTTCAAATAAATAATAAATATACTGAAATATAAATTTTAACCAACCTTTATGTTCAAGCTCTTTTAAGACTTTAAATCCATTCCAATTCCAGTTACTAATAATAATACAAATTCCTAAAATCACTAAAGCAATAAACCAATTTATTTTTCCTATCTTATTTCTTTCTTCAAATATATTAAATTTATATTTTTCTCTTGAGCACTTTATTAATATAGATGCAACAATTCCCCACATAATGCAAGTAATTATCCAGTGAAGAATGCTCTCAAAGGTAGTAAAATCATTTATACTTTTTCCATATACTAATGGTTCAATCATAAAAGCTAATACTACTTCTAAACCTAATCCTCCAAAAGCATATAATGCTAAAGACAAAAAATCAGAGCTATTGATATCTTTCTTTTTTAAATTCATATTCTCTCCTTTCATACTATATAATCTTCACTTAGAGATTTCTTACTATTTCCTATTATTTTTTACTATTCAAAATCATAGACAAATACATCGATGTTTCTTTCAATAAGATTTTGCTTAATCAATGGTTCAATAAATTTCCATTCTCCTCCAGCTAGTCCACAACCTATTCTTGGCATATGAACGCTTGCTTGTATTTCACCTGCTTTATCTCCAACTTTCTCAAGACATTTATTAATGGCTTCGTATCTAATTGGAGGAACAGACTTATTTGACTTTATACCCCTTTGTCCAATCATATTTGCAACAATAATATCTGAGTTTACTTCTACAAACTGTACTTCACCAAGCCTAAAATTTCCTCCATCTCTATACCAATTGCGATATTCCTGTTCAGCTTTTATCCATCTTTTTGATAAGGCCAAAACAAAGCCTTTTCCCCATGCACCTATGTCGTTACAAACATGAACAATAATTTTCTTACCTTCCCCACTAGGATTTGTTGCATCACCTTTTATATAATTTATTTCTCTTTTCTCCATTATATCCTCCTGCTTTATGACGTATTTAAGACGTACCTACTACAATTATACACCAATATTTCCATTTATCGTAACATAGTTTTTTAATATAATGAAATATAAATTAATATGTAACTACATGCTTTAGCTTATATATATTTAAATTACATAACAAAAACACCATAAAATTCATTTCTGAATAATACGGTGTTTTAAACAATTATTTAATTTCTATAGTTGATTACACAATTTCAAAATCATAACATTTACTATATGTGCCTTTGCTTTAAAGTCCATATTAACTTCTTTAATCTTTGTGTATCCTAAAGTAGACCAAAAATTAATTCCCTTATGATTGTCTTCAATTGTGCCTATTCTAAAGTATTTTGCTCCTAAATTAATTGCCCATTTAGCTAATGCTTGATGTGTAATTTTTCCCAAACCACTGCCTCTTTCCTCTGGTTCAATAAGCATTAATCCAAGCATCCACTCTCCCACAGTTGGAAAATCTCTTACAATATCAACTATACCTACTAATTCATTGTTAAATTTATATATACCTAAAACAAATTTATCTTCATAATCTTTATTTGGAGGTAGGGCTGTAAATATTTCATCTACTTCATCTTTAGATGGTAATACTCCATCATGTAGCATATAATAATCTGAGCATTTCCCACATAATTTCTCAACAACCTTTTTGTCCTCTATGTAAATAGATTTAATCTTATATCCATCTATTAAGTTAATGTTTTGCATAATATATTTCCTCACACATGTTTTATTCTTAGTTTTTTCTGTTTGGTAACCCCACCTGAATTATCAAATGGTATTAATAAGGACTGTTCTGTTACAATCTATTTGAATTGTGACGTAAAAATACCCCAGAATTCAATTAATGAATAATGCGGTGTTTAGAATACTTATTAGGCTTTGTAGCTAACATCTTATAAGAAAATTTTACAATAAATTTGATACAGATTATGCTCATTTTGTGGTATTACAGATATGTCTGAGAAAGTATCTAAACCCATCTAAAATTAAGCCGTAAATAATAAAGGTTACAACTGAACCAATGTACCAATATATTGAAGTATGCCCCAAGATTGTTCTGGAAGATACTTGCAATCCAGAATTCATAAAAGCTCGTCCTGTATCAGAACGAGATATAATTTTTAAAACGGGATTTAAGTAAATCAATACAATGCTTTTTGAATCCTGTCCTATTTGGTGCATGTATATTTTCAATATGGATATTATAAGAAACCAAAAAGCAAAAGACTTAAATAGCCTTTTCATAAAATCCCTCCTCAATAAAAAATAAATAATCGTTAATTCACATAAATCAACTACTACGACACAATTTAAGAAATATGCGTCTTAACTAAATCTAAAAACTATACTTTTATTCAACTCTACAAATTTAAATTTTGCGATTATAATCTTATTTTTTTTCTACTAGTAAGCAATTCTTTGGTCCAATATAACCAATAGAAAGAACAAATATAACCATAATCACTCCAAACGTTATAATTGAAATTACAGGTTTAATAAACCAAGACAGCAAAAATCCAGATATACCCACTGCTAACATTATAACAAGCACCTTTTTCAAACGGCATATGGCAATTCGAGGATCATATTTTCTCTGTTCCTCCACATCCATTTGCCAATACCACTTTATCCACTTAGAGGATTTTTCAACATTCACTATTGAAAGAACTATATATATTGCCAATGAAGCAAAAGTAATTACAACAATACCTCTTTGAAATTTATCCATTTTTCCCACTCCACAGTTTCCGATTTATTAGATTTTTTATATATAATTAATATATCACAACATATTGCTATTATTGTGATTTAACTAATAGTAATTATATCATATTTATACACTAATACATGGTTAATTTGGTGATAAATATAAAGTAATTTTACTTCCTAACCCGTATTATTCAATTTTCAAAGAGCAGCATTTGTATTTTAAATTTTAATTAATCCCACCATAAAGAAAGAAGTTTATAATCATCTTTTAAGTAGGGTATATGAATAGACTTTTCTTTTTCCAAATTTACTTCTCGTATTTCACTTGGGAATCCTTTACCAAACCATTTATTGACATCTTCTTCACTTGTATCCTTACTTACTGCAATGAGAGCGGTGTCAGAATAGAGCCATTCTTCATCAATATCTGTTATGGTTATCCAAACATCTTGAACATTATTTAATGCCTTTATCTGCTTAAATATAAGGTAAAATTCGTTAATATCAAAATCACTTTTCATTCCTCCAAGTTGCTCAATCTTTTCCATGAGCTCATTTTTCATTTATAACCACCTCTATTAATAATTGGTAATTAAATACTATTTTGACTTAACTAATGGTAATTATATCATATTTACATGCTAACATTATAAAATATTTTTAAGCAACTTTCCCGTATAGCTTTCCTTTACCTTTGCTACTTCTTCGGGTATGCCTTGAGCAATGACATAGCCGCCTCTACTTCCTCCTTCTGGGCCTAGATCTATTATCCAGTCAGAATTTCTAATTACATCTAGGTTGTGTTCAATTATTATAATGCTGTTTCCTGCAGCTCTTATTTTCTCAAGGAGTATTAAAAGGTTTTGGGTATCAGAAAAATGTAGTCCCGTTGTGGGTTCATCAAGTATATAAAGAGTTTTTCCACTTGAATTTTTGCTAAGTTCTTTGGCTAATTTTATCCTTTGTGCTTCACCACCAGATAGGGTAAGTGCACTTTGCCCCAACTTTATATACCCTAGCCCCACTTCAGATAAAGTATTTAAAATTTGTGTTAGTTTTGGTATATCTATAAAAAAATCCAAAGCTTCATCTACATTCATTTGGAGAACATCATATATATTTTTACCTTCATATTTTACTTGAAGAGTGTCTTTTTTATATCTTTTCCCTTTACAAACAGTACACTGTGTCCAGATGTCCGCCATAAATGATACAGGAGTACAAACCCTTCCTTCTCCATGACACACTTCACAGCCACCTTCTTTACTGTTAAAGCTAAATTTATTTGTTTTATATCCTCTTTTCTTCGACTCTTCCGTAAAAGCAAAAATGTTTCTGATTTCATCCATAATTCCAGTATAGGTGGCAGGATTTGAACGTGATGTACGTCCAATAGGGCTTTGATTTACATGAATAATTTTATCAAAATACTCATCACCTGATAGTGCATCACAATATTGGTGTATGTCTTTTTTCCCATTAATTCTATTTTCAATGGCAGGATACAGTGATTTAGAAACAAGGCTGCTCTTCCCCGAACCGCTGACCCCTGTTACACAGGTAATCCCTCTAACAGGAAAGGAAACATCAATATTTTTAAGATTATTGCATCTTACACCATTAAGTTTAATCCAATTACATTCATTAGAAAGTACCGATTTTTCTATGGTTACCTGCCTTTCACCTGAAAGATATTTCCCTGTTTCTGAATTAGGATTTTTCATAATTTGTAATGGAGTACCTTCCGCTACTATTCTTCCTCCATGAATACCAGCTTTTGGTCCCACATCTATAATATAATCTGCCATAAGCATAGTTTCTGCATCATGCTCCACAACAATTACCGTATTTCCATAACCTCTAAGCTCTTTTATAATATTTATAAGTTTTTCATGATCTTTAGGATGAAGGCCAGTAGAAGGTTCATCCAGCACATAAAGCATGTTGGTGATGCCACTGCCTAACTGTTTTATAAGCCTTAATCTTTGCAATTCACCTCCAGACAATGTTGGCACAGATCGATCAAGGGTAAGATAAGAAACGCCAACTTTAATATATCCACACAGCCTTTTATGAAGCTCTTTTAGTATGAAATCTGCTATGGCCAATTGGCTATCTGATAACATGCTCGGAAGTTCTTTAACCCATTTATTTAACTCACTTATTGACATTGATGCCGCCTGTGGGAATCGTGTGCCTGCTACCTCTACCATTCTTCCTTCTCTTGAAAGTCGTTCCCCATGGCAACAATCACAATCAGATTGCTTCATAAACTCATTTGCAATTCTTTTTCCTGACTCTCCATTGTTTTCAGAAAAAATACGCTTCAGAGAATTGTAAGCACCTTCTACTGGCCTTGTAATATTGCCACTTCGCCCGTTACTATTTTTATATGTGAAGGTAACTTCTTTTCCATCAGAGCCCCAAATAGCTTGCCTACGAAAATCCTCTGGAAGCTCACTCCATGGTTTTTCCAAATCAATTTTCATTTCATCTGCCAGTGCTAATATTTCACCTTTCATCCAATTTGCATTGGGCTTATCTCTAAACTTTCTTAAATCTTTCCAGAAGTTTGAAGCTCCATCAAGGATTGATAAATGCGGACGGGATACAATTAAATTAGGATCAACTTCCATTTTAACTCCAAGTCCACTGCAAACAGGACACATACTTTCAGGGTTATTAAAGCTGAATGTAGATGGAGTTAATTCAAATAATATATGATTGCAATGATAGCACATTTCTGTTGTTTGGAATAAAACTCTCTCATTATCCTCGATCCTCACATATATTGCTCCACTACCTATTTCTAATGATTTATTTACATGGTGTGCCAAAGCGTCATCCTCAACAACTTTTTTAGGCAATACATATTTATATGAGGGACTTTCAACCTTAAAGGGTGTTATTTCAATTGCCGTGCCAAAGGGAAGTTCTAATAAGATTTGGGTGATCTCATCTACACTTAAAGGAATAATTGTATTTCCACAATCAGGGCAGTGTCTTACACCAATGGTTGCAAAGAGTGTACGCAGAAAGTCATATATATCCGTAATTGTTCCTACTGTAGAACGTGGATTGCGGCCAATATTCTTTTGGGATATTGAAATTGATGGAGGAAGCCCACATATCATATCAAAATCAGGCTTTTCCATTTGTTCATAAAGTGAGGAATCAGATATAGAAATGCTGTCCATAAATCTCCTTTGGCTTTCAGCAAATATAGTGTCAAATGCAAGACTAGACTTACCGCTACCGCTTACACCAGTGATTACAGTGATCTTATTATAAGGAATTGTAACCTCTATATTTTTTAAATTGTTTTGTCTAGCCCCTTTTACAACAATGCCTTTCCTCTGCTCAATTTTTTCATTTTCATTGCTCTTAAAAAAATCCTCAGTCTTAATAGTTTTATTATTATTAGATTTTGAGTATTTCTTAATAATATCCAAGCTAGATGGCTTTAAAGAAACCTGAGCTCCGGAAGTGTTTATTACCCTATCATCTAACCATTCTGGCCAATGGGATAGCCATTTTGGGACTTTAAAAGCTAAAACTCGATCACTTGATGGAATATAAGGTGAAATTTCAATAAGGGGTGTATTATCAAAACAATCTAAAGCACTTACTTTAATTCTTCCTAACTTTTTATCAAAGTCAATAATTCGCGCAGTAGTCAAAGCTATAGGATTAGGACGAACCGGGGAACGTGAAGCAAAGACTCCAGTCCTTGGTGCATTTTCATATGGTGGCTCACATTCTGTTATTCTTCTATACTTACTTTTATCAAAACCATTGAACCACCAAAAAATCTTTATGTGGGAATAGCCTATAAGTCTTTCAAAATATTCTTCGGTATTATTAGATAGTTCAAGGAAAAACTCCCCTCTTATCTTTCTAATGTTTCCTATAGAACTTATTTTTCCACTGGGTGCTAAAAGTCCTTCTTTTCCTTTTCTAACTGTTGTTTCATTTATATTCTCAGCTTTCCACTGTTGAAGTGAATGTATTTCTTCTGGTACAGAGCAATTTTTTACTCTATCTTCACAAGGAAAGTATGGTTTAATATCATAAATAAAATCCCCTTCTGAAAAATCTGAGCTTCCCTTAAAACAAACTATGCCAGACTTTTCATCAGCACTAATTACTTTAACAACCTTATGTGAAAAAGGCACATTATCTTTTGTGTTTGCAGAATAGATAATTATTGCATGGCTAAACAAGGATAAAAATTTAAGCCCCTTTGCATATTCTTTATTGATTACTATTTTGCTTTTATTATCTTCTATCTCCACTTGTCCAATGAGGAAAAAATCGTAGTAATTTTTATTATCCATTAAATACGCCTCCTACTTAATAGGTTTTAACCTGATAATAAACCCTGACACCATGTGAGAGTCAACAAAAAATGAACTGAAAAATCTATCAGTCCATTTATATATTTTCCTTTAATTCAACAGGAATTTGAATCTCAGTAAGGTATTTATTTGGATCTTCCTCATTCCACGGGCCTTTATGGCAAACTTGACGATTAATGCCGCTCATTTTATATTGACTATTTTCCTCTAGCCAGTGTACAAAAGACATATAGGCAGAGGATATGTTTTCATAAGGTCCATATACCATTGAACAAGCTACCCTTTCAAGTGGTTCTGTTTTTCGAAATATAAAATCATCTTTGCTAACACTTTTTTCTTCGTTATCACCTTTTTCTTCTATTATAATACACACTTCCACGTCAACATCCTTGTCCTTATATTCTACATCATGATAAATAGCAAAGGTATCGTTGCTTTCTGAAATGTTTAGTTTTTCAGTTTTAATATAATCATATATTTCCTTCCATAGCTGCCCTTCATAAAAATAATCTGGGATAATCTTTCGCAAAGAGAGTACTTGATAGCTTGGAATGGCTTTCAAGGTTACATTACAATGAATTCCTATTTGCTTCTTATTTATATCATTCATAGCAGTTCTTATTTTTACTAGACGCTGCTGTTCTACATTTATAGTAGCTTGGATTTCTTGTTCCTTTATTTTAAGTTGTGTTTTAATAAAATCATTATCCCAATTGCTAAGAGCATCATAAATCTCTGCAACATTAAACCCAGTATCACGCAAGAATAATATTTTATTTAAAGTTTCAATTTGGTCTATAGAATACATACGATATCCCGTATATTTATTAACTTCAGCAGGTTTCAAAAGGTCTGTCTCATCGTAATACCTTAGCATTCTTACAGAAACCTGTGTGAGCTTTGAAAACTCTCCTATTTTAAACATTATTCTTCCCCCTCATTTCAAGAACCATCTATTATAATCCAGTATATATTTTGTTTTAATATACTTCAAGCTGATAAAAATTTCATTAAATTTATATTTTTTACTTAAATTTTTTTCAAAATATGGTAACCAATTTATTACATATGAATATTATAATATTGTGTATTGTAATTTTTCTGGAGGAATGTAAATGTATTTTAGAAACAATGACGAAATTTTAAATCAAGATCCTAACGAATCCCGCGGCGATTGTCATAAGCATCATAAAGATCATGATGACTGTAAACGTCCTATGATGGACTACTGTCCACATATGTGGGGACACGACATGATGCCCTATCATATGATGTCTCATCATATGATGCCTTATGGCATGATGCCTTATCACATGATGCATTGTCCACCATCTCCTTATCACATGATGCCTAGCAGTATGAAGTGCGACGATGATAATATGTACAGATCATTTTTTGGACCAGGTTTCGATTTTGATGATTTCGATGACTTCGATGATTTCGACTTTGATGATTTTGATGATCGTGGCAGACGTCGCCGTCGTAGACGCCGTCGCAGACGTCATCCTGTATTCCCATGGTGGTGGTTCTTCTTTATATAAATACCATCCTCATAGAATAAACAAACGTAACTGCAGCTTATTCTGCAGTTATGTTTATTTATATATCTAATTATGTACCTGCTTAGTTTTCTTCATTCTCATTCCTTTTATTATGGGATTTATATTTTTAATCACACCTTTTACTATTTTTTAAAAATATAGTAACCATTTTTTTACATACGAATACTATATTATTATGTATTAAAATTTTTCTGGAGGAATGTAAATGTATTTTAGAAACAATGACGAAGTTTTAGATCAGGATTTTAACGAAATCCGCAGTGACTTTGACGAAAACCCTATGATGGACTATTATCCTGATATGTATGGTCCACAAATGATGCCTTATGATATGATGCCTGGTAGTATGGGATATGAAGATGATGATATGTATAGGTCATCTCATAGATCAAGACGCAGACGCCGCAGACGCCGCCACCATATTTTCCATCATCATTTCCATCGTCCTATGTTTCCATGGTGGTGGTTTTTCTTTAGATAAATGCCATTTATATAAAATATAAAAATATAACTGCAGCTTGTCCTGCAGTTATATTTATTTATATATCTATTTATTCTTGCCTAGTCCTTATCATTCTTTATATCCTAGCACCCCTTGAATTTTTCAATCCATTTTAGAGTGTCAAAATTTAGTTTATTGAATATTAATATTATATAGGAGGTGCTGTTATGTCATTTGATGAGAACTTAAAAGATGAGAACTTAAAATCTGAAGATTGTAATTGCAATGGATCCAATGATCCCAACGGTAGCCAAACTCACGTTCATGAATTTGAAGGAAGCACACGATTAGCTGAACAAGGTGCTGAAAGACACAACCATAGATTCGCTGGTGTTACAAGTGAAGTTATTCCTATGGGTAATTCTCACGTTCACGCTATCCTTACTAATACTGACTTTTTTGAGGATCATCATCACGAATTAGGTGTAACTACAGGACTAGCTATTAATGTTGGTGGTGGAAAACACATTCACTTAGCAACTGGTGTTACTACAATAGATGATGGCCATAATCATTCTTTCATTTTCACAACCCTTATTCAAGATCCGTTAACTTAATAATATATCAGGTGACTCCCTGTTTAAATATATATAGCACTTGGATTATTTCCAAGTGCTATAAATTTAGAAAGAGCACTTACATAAGTAAGTGCCCCTATATTATTTAAAATGCTATTCTATATTCTTAACATCTTCTTAGCACACGAAGTGCTTCTGCTACCTTTCTAGCAAAATCTAGAGGATTGTCAATTGATTCGAAATGAATATACATAAGTCTTGGATTTTCAAATAACCAATGATTGTGAAGTGCAGTAACTAGTATTCCGTTTTCTCTCAAAATAGATATAAAATCATTTATCTCTTCTTGAAGAATAACTGTCTCACCTAAATTAAGAGTTCTACCACGATTATCAGGAGATTCAAATGAAAATAGTGCTGCTAAAGCTAATGGAGAACGAGTTCGTCTTCCTAATATCTCTGCATTGATATCTCTCATAAAGGTTACTGTACAAACTCCATTAGCTGTACTTAAAATCTCTGCTCCAAGTATTCTAGCAAATTCCTCACAAGTTTCACAAAACCCTCTATCACGAAAATCTCTTTCGGAACAACCTCTTTCGCAAAAATCTCTCATAACTATCTCCTCCTATTTTTTAGCTCAAACTTTTTAACACTCTTCTTAAAAAACTTAAGCTTCTATAACATAATATGAAGATTATTCATGGTTGTGCATGAAAATTGTTTCATATTTAAGTAAATAGGAGGTTTATTATACAATTATGTAACTAGATACCTTTATGCAACATAAATCTTCTTAATTTATCATTATAATGTAAAAATACCATAAGATTCATATTCGAATAATATGGTATTTCAAAAATTATTTAATTATTAACGGCTATTAATATGAAATCTATGTAATAATCTAAACTACTAATTGGGCGTTTATATTACTTTTCTAATATCATTAAGCATATACCTATCACATCTCTTCTCTATTTCTACACATCCCATTGTTACAAGCTGCTTAATTCGCCAAACAACAAACCAATCACGTAAGCATGGTTTATCCATTCCAATCAATTCACCAACTACTCTTATCATAGGTATATTTTTTGTAGGTATTCTTTTTAAAATCAAGTCATCATAATAGTCTTCTTCCACTGTTTCAATACCTTCATATTTTTCAGCACGTAGTAATCCATTTTGAGAAACTAGTTCTTTCCATTTCTTAGTATACATAAACTTTTTTTCTTCACTTAATATTTTACCTTTTTTTAACAATATTGGTAAATCTTCTATGCATACTTCATTAACCCATTTATAAAATAATGTTCTATCTTCAAATGTTTTCTCTATACATTCAACTACTTTAATATTTTTATCTTTAAGAAGGCTAACTATATAATATAAATTGCAGTAATCCCTTGGATTATGTGCATACCAAATAATAAAGTCATTTTCTTTTGATAGTATTTCATAAAAATTATCAAAACTTTTCTTAATTTCACCATCATCAATATCTGTCCCATAGTCACTATAAATATTGTGTATTACTGCTTTACGGTATTCATATTCTCTACAGTTTGAAATGTTCCCCACAGATAAATCATCATTAAATGATACTACATTCTCTTCTTTTATCAATTTTAGTTTCATAGCATGTCTCATACCGCCATATGCACTATCATCAAAACATATATGCAACATCTATCTTCCCCCCAATATGTTATAAATTCCATTTAACAACATAAAAATTATAACACATGGATTATATTATTTACATTTATAATTAATGTTCACGTCATAATTTATTTGAATTGTGACGTAAAAACACCGCATACTCATTTCTGAATAATGCGATATTCTAATATGTTATTTATTTTTATTATATATTTTTTGTTATAATTGGCTTTCCTTCTGAATCTAATAATACCGTCAACCCACCAGAAGTACCATTGCTAACATATAGATAATTTACTCCAGTTTCTTTGTCAACTATTATTCTATAACTTTCTATAGCTCCTTGTGTAGATAAAACTTCAAATCTTTTCTCTTTCATCAAAACTTCACCTCCTAAATTTAAAATTATTAATGTTTTTATAGTTCGTTCATAATATGATTCAATTATAACATATCTTTATACCGCATTATTCAATTTTCAAAGAACATATTTTATTATTTAATTCGCAATATTTTCAAATTACGACGCAAAAACACCGTAAAATTTAAATTTTACGGTGTTTTAATAAATTGCTCGTTTTTCAGTTATAAAGTTAAATAAGAAGATTATGCTCATTATCTCATAGTAATTTTTCATATAGTCTAAACCAGTTCAATCCATAGTTTCCAAGTCCCAAGTCAACTGTATCAATATATTTAAAACCACATTTTTCATACAGTCTAATAGCAGGTATATTACCTTCGTAAACATCCAACCTAATTGATTTAACTTGCGACTTAATACTGTGTTCAATAGAAAAGTCCATTAATGCTTTGCCTACACCACAATTCAAAAATTTTGGATGCACTACAAATGTATATACAACAAAAACATCTGAATAGTCAGACTCAATTTGCCATTTAGCCTTATAATATGCAGGTTCAGGTTCATGGCTTAAAATAACAGAACCAATGATTTTCCCATTATGTTTTGATACATATAAATTACTATCTTTAACTCCATCAATTGCATTTTGCCGAACAGGGTATACACCTTTTCTCCATCCAGGATAGTTTACTTCTTGTGCCAAATGATCATTCAAATCGTTATAAAGCTGTTCTAATTCATCAATATCATTTTCTTTCCCTAAATCAATAATGATATCCATATTTGTATCCCTCTACTCAACGTAAACATAAATAATCTTCGTAACGTGTTATAATTACAACTTGATTAATATCAAAATTATACTATGCTTTCTATATATTTTGATAATGTTCTAATTCTTCTGCTGGATAAGCATTAGTCCAATGGTATGGTTGTAATTCGTTTAAAGTTACAAACTTTAAAGTATTATCTGGGGTAGTAACGCCAACCTTTACATCTTGTCCCATATAATACCTCCTGCTATATTTATTAATATTATGTTTTTGTTATTAATATCTATTTATCTAATACCCTTCCCATTATAACTGTATTATAATAGTTTCCGTCTTTATGAATACGATCCTTTATTAATAATCCTTCTTCTACAAATCCATATTTTTCATATAATTCAATGGCTTTTGTATTTGTTTGTACCACAGTTAATGAAATTTTTTCAATTCCCACAGTATCTGCCCACATCAAAATATTTTCTAATAGTACTTTACCAATTCCATAACCCCAGTATTCCTTTGATATGCATATTCCAAACTCTGCTTTATGTCTAAATCTACTTAATTTACTTCCCTCACAGCGAGTAAATCCAACGATTTTACCTTCTACTTCTGCAACTAAAAATAAAGTTTTTTCCGCTATTGAATCTTCATAAATAAGTTTTTCGAAATCTTCTGGGGTTAATAAACCTTCACCAGGTTCCCTATCAAGATTTTCCGTTTCTCCATCAATTTTAACTCTTAATTTAGATAATTCAAATGCATCATATTTTGTTGGACAGCGAAGTATCCATATTAAATTTCTACTTTCTATCTTTTTGCTTGTGATAACCATATGTTTCCTCCAGTAGCTTTATATATAATAGTTTTTTTAATATAAGAACATTATGAGTAATATTCTTTATTATTTTCTACTTCACTACTTAGTTTTTTATTATTTGAACAAAAAATTATCAATAAAATTATTAAAGCAAAGCTTGTTGCTATCATATCGTTTATATCAAATGGGCTATTTAAAAATAAATCGTGGATGATTTCTGAACCTAAACCTAATACCCAAATAGTTACCGATGTTGCAATAGCCTCTTTATTTGTAAACTTTCTTTTTAATATTTCAGAATAAATAGCTTCCACTGCAAAAGCAAAAAACCATGCCGCCGCAACATTTGGAGCAATACCTAATATAAAATTTAATATTTCAATATTATTTAGTGTTGTCTCTCTTAAAATAATCGTTACAAACCATGAAATTGCACCAATAATACCTAAAGTTTTAGTTGTTAAAAAACTTTTCATATGAATTCCATCCCCTTTCCTTCAATTCATAATATATAACAACTATTGCTTAGTTTATATATACTATAAAACTACTGTCTGTTATTCTCTAATTTCTCTTTCTTTTTCCCAAAAATTAATCTTTTTGCTTAAAGGTATAACTAAGAATATCAACAGTAATGTGGCTATTGAAAAAGATAGGATTGCCATATATGAGTTAACAGGAATTGTACTAACAGAAGAAGCAGTCATATTACCCCAAAAGTAATTCATCAATCCTATAATGAAATTTAGCCCCATGACAAAGAAAAATATTTCCCTAATTCGTTTATAGTGCTTTATTTTAGAATCAATATCTGAGTATATATTAAATTCTCCATCATAATTTTTTCTCCTAAAGTAAACCCATCGATTATAAGAAGCAATAAATTCTACGCCAGTTTCCTCCATAAACTTAATATAAATTTGACTTTCTGGATGATTCACCGCATTTTCAAGTAATTCAAGCCTATAAATGTACTCACCCTTTGGAGCATCTTCGAAAACATATCTGCAAAAAGAATAATCTGTTAATGCCAATCCTTTTGCTGACATTTCATTTAAATACTTTTCTTCCTTTTCATAATCAAAGTATGCTTTTATTACACTATGCTTCATTCCATAACCCCTCCAACGATTTGTTTGCCATTCTTAATAAGTTCCTCTAATCTTAAAATCTCAGCATTTACTACCTCTTTTCCTAATTCCGTAATTAGGTACTCTTTTTTACGGGATTCTTCATCATTGGATTGGAGTTTTATCCATCCTTTATTTACCAATGTGTTTATGGCACCATATAAGGTTCCTGCCCCCAGTGACACACGTCCATGACTTAGTTCTTTTACGTTTTGCATTATACCATAACCATGCATGGGGTTATAAAGAGATATGAGAATATAATAAACTGCTTCCGTTAATGCCCCTGGTTCTGTACTTTCTGACATTTATTCACCCCCAAACTATTACGTATGCCGTTATATCGTCTATAGTTATATTATATCGGCTACCGATATAAAAAACAATAATAATTTTTAAGAATTTCCATAGTATACTTGAAGATAAATATTTTAAAAGCAATGAATTTTACTACTTTTATTCTAGGAGCAGCTAATTAATATAGAATGAAGTAAGGACTTGGCATCGCTCAGGCATTGTTCAATGATTCTAAAATTTTAATAATAAAAGATGGTAAACTTATTAAAAATGATTCTGTAGAAACATTAACAGAAAAAATTTAAGGAGCTTATCAATAAGCTCCTTTTTAATATTTACATAATTATCATATTCAAATGCTTGGAAATTGGTGTATTTCATCCATATATCCTCCTAATTTCTCACATTAAAAAAGCAGCCTATAAAGACCGCAAGGCATATTATTATAAAAACACTTAGTTTATTTATAAATGTCTAAAAATATGAAGTAGCCATAAATATTTTAAATAATATATTTTTTTCCTATATTATAAGCTTTTTCAATAAGTTTTACATTCTTTGCAGATGAATTAATTTCAAATGCCTTAGTTGCCACTAAAGTTTTATGCAGTTTTAATCCCATTCCTTTTAAATGTTTTGCAGTATATTTAAAGTAACTCCTAAAGAAAATCTGAAGTGGTGCTGCTTGTGAATATACCATAATTAATTTTTTATTTCCAAACCTAGGTATATGCTTACCCTTATCAATCTCTGTTAAAGGATATAATCTATCCATTAATAGCTTAGTTTGTGCTGATACCTGACAAATATAAACAGGTGAACCTATAATAACATAATCTGCTTGCTTTATATCATCATATACATTTTTCATATCATCATTTAAACAACACGTCTTATGTTTTCTACAATACAAGCAACCTTGACACCCTCTTATATTCATATCATTTAGATAATACACTTTGCTTTCTACTCCATTTTCAGTGCTTCCTTTGAGAATTTCATTAACCAAAGTATCTATATTTCCATTCTTTCTAGGGCTTCCTACAAAAGCTACAACTTTTTTCATAATCTTATCTCCTTGTGCTTAAATTACAATTTAATAAATTGTTATAAACTTTATTCAAGTAATTTTCAAATTCAACTATTTCATGTTCTTCAAATCCCTTATAATACATATTTGACATTTCACTTATCATAGATTCATATCTATCTGCTAAACTTATATAATCCTCATCTAAGTAGACTAATACTTTTCGTCTATCTTCTTTGCATAAAACTCTCTTTATGAATCCTAATTTCTCCAATCTATCTAGCATGCTTGTAAGTGTAGACTTTCCTAATGATAGTTCTTTAGATAATTCATTTATTGCAATACCATTCTTTTTCTTTAATGTTAATAAAATTTTTCCTTGAGCAGGGTTTATCTCTTCTAAATCTATTTGTTTTAATAATATATTTGCAACTCTTCCAGTAAGTTGATGAATCTTACTTATTAATAAACCACCTTCATAGTAATTGTTCATATTTTTCTCCTTTTAACATTTAGTACTATATAGTATATTACTATATAGTACTAAATGTCAATCTTTAAGGAAATATAAAAAACATCTAATTATCTATTTAAGCCTTATATACTTCTGTTGTAGTTCTTGCAACTATTTGAGCTGAATCCTTTGCAACTAGTGGATTTTTAAAATCGAATATCATATGCTTGGTAAGTATTACATCCATAAGAGTTTCAACTTCTTGTCCAGTTAAATCCTCTTTTATCTCACTTAGGGAAATAGAAACCTTTTTCCTCTGGCTGTCAGTGAACTTCATGCTTAAAGTTTTATCCATACTAATCCCTCCTTTATTTTTGTTTTCACCTATATATATGACTTTAAAAAGAGAACTGCAAAATATATTTAAAAAAGAAACGTCTCTAAATGGGTGCTTTTTCTTTCTTTTCATATAGCTATAGAATATAATTATAGGGTAAAATTTATATAACAGGATAAATTTGAATTCGAGAACGGATTATAAATATACATGGGGTGATGAATAAGTGGTACTTAATCAGAGAATTGAGTTACGAGGAGATAAGGTAAACAGAATCATTAAGGCTATGGAGAATGCAGGCTGGTTCAATAATAGACAAGTAGAAATTTCAAATATCGAGAAATACTATAATGAGCGGGGAATTACTCTTTTTTCTTCTGCTAAGAAGTTTTTCCTTGAGTTTTCAGGAATAGCTAGTAAATGGTATATTGAAGTTCGTAATCTTCACCATGCACCAGATTTTACATTTGAACTATTTCCCTACCCAATTTCATATAAGACAGATGTGAGAGATTACATGTTTGATGATGCAGAGTTTATGGTATATTCTGAAGACTATCAAGGTGTTGAAAGAAAAGCTAATGAAGGATTTATTTTGGTTGGTCAAATAGGGTACTACTATCCGGCATGTGTATGGATAGGTGAAAGTGGGAAACTATATGCAACTCATGATTATGATGAACAAGTATATGTTTTTAATTCCGTATTTGAATTGATTGAGCATGAATTACAATCACATGAGATGACTTCAGTTGCCATGAAATTATAAACATATTTTATGGATATTAATTTTGTTTATCATTGAGATTATGAACAAGCAAAAAACAAGGATAAGCTGACTTAGGCTATCAGCTTATCCTTGTTTGTGTCTGTAAATCTATTAGTGTACAGCTTGAAGAAAGTCTCTGCTATATTGCTGTTAATAAATATTTTTACTAAAGTACCTATCTCCTCTATCAGGTAAAACCGTAATTATATTACCTTTATCAATGTTTTGAGCCAACTTTAAAGCGGCGGCTACAGCTGCCCCAGAGGAACTTCCAACAATAAGTCCTTCCTTTAGTGCTAGAACCTTAACCATTTCATATGCCTCTTCATCACTAACCTTTACTACCTCGTCCACTAAGGTCATATCCATGGTTTTAGGCACAAAATTATTGCCAATACCTTCAATATCATAGCAACCTTCGCTTCCACCACCCATAGTAGAACCATCAGGATCAGCTAAGACTCCTTTGATATTATTGTTTTTTTCCTTAAGAAATCTTGTAACTCCTGTAAAAGTGCCTCCACTACCAGCTCCACATATGAAATAATCTATTTTCCCATCCATAGCTTCATATATCTCTGGACCAGTAGTTTCGTAGTGCTCCAGTGGATTTGATTGATTTTCAAACTGTCTTAGGCTTATTGAATTTTCTATAGTATTTAATAATTCCTCAGCCTTTTCAACAGCTCCCATCATACCAGCTTCTCTTGGTGTATTTATTATGGTAGCTCCTAATGCTCTCATCAATGCTTGTTTTTCAACTGAAAATTTCTCTGGAACTACAAAAATTACATTGTATCCCTTATTTATTGCCCCAAGAGCAACACCAATGCCAGTATTTCCAGCAGTAGCTTCAATTATTGTATATCCCGGCTTTAGCTTTCCTTCTTTTTCAGCCTGTTCAATCATATAAGTTCCTATCCTATCTTTAACACTTCCACCTGGATTAAGATTTTCCATCTTTGCAAAAATACTAACTCCAGCTTTAATATTTAAATTATTAAGCTTTATAATAGGGGTATTGCCTATAAGCTCTTTTATACTATTTAAATATTTCACTGCTAACACCCTTTCTTAAAACATGCCTTGCATATTCCTTTGCCGAAAAAAGAGAATGATCTCTATAGTTTCCACATTGGATTGCATTAGTTGCAGGCACTTCTTCTGTTTCTACAACTTTATTTAATGCATAATTTAATGCTTCAATAACAATATCAACTTCAACCTCTCCCCAAGCTACCATGTAAAAACCTGTTCTGCATCCCATTGGAGAAATATCTATTATATTATCCATCTTTTCTCTCATATATCCTGCAAGTAGATGCTCAAGTGTATGAACTGCTGCTGTTGGCATTTCTTCTTCATTAGGCTGTAAGAATCTTAAATCAAACTTGGAGATTATATCCCCCTTTTCACCTTGCTGAGTTCCGCATTGTCTTACAAAAGGTGCCTTAACCTTTGTGTGATCTAATAAGAAACTTTCTACTTTTACCATTTTATTTACCCTCTCTTAATGCATTTTCTAAATCTTGTATTAAATCTTCATCCTTTTCTATTCCTACAGATAATCTTATTAAATTATCCACAATACCAACCTTTTGTCTTAGCTCATAAGGTATAGAACCATGGGTCATAGAGGCAGGATGGCAAACTAAGGACTCAACTCCTCCTAAACTTTCTCCAAAAGTTATTAACTTAAGACTTTCAAGGAATTTTTTATAATCGTAGCCTTCCTTAAGAACAAATGATATCATTCCACCATAACCATTAGCCTGTCTTGATTGAATTTCATGACCTGGATGATCCTCAAAACCTGGATAATATACCTTTTCTATTTCTTCTCTATTTCTTAAAAACTCTGCAACAACCTTTGCATTATCCTCATGTCTGTCCATTCTGACTGCTAAAGTCTTAATTCCTCTTATTAAAAGGAAGGAATCGAATGGAGCTAAAACTCCTCCAGTAGAATTCTGAACAAAATGAAGTTTTTCTGCTAATTCCTTGCTGTTTACAACGGCAATACCTGAAACTACATCACTGTGTCCTCCTAGATATTTAGTTGCGCTATGAATAACTATATCTACTCCAAGAGTTATCGGCTTTTGTAGATATGGAGTCATGAAGGTGTTATCAACGATAGTATATATCCCCTTTTCCTTAGCTATCTTTGACACCGCTTCTATATCGGTTATGTCCATAAGAGGATTTGTTGGGCTTTCTATATATATTGCTTTTACTGTTTCATCAATGCTGTTTCTTACTTCATCTAAATCTGAGGTATTAACTATAGAATACTTAATGCCAAAGTTATTAAATACTTTATCTAAAACTCTAAAGGTGCCACCATATACATTGTTTGAAATTATTATTCTATCTCCTGATTTAAATAGTGATAGCACTGCAGTGGTAGCAGCCATTCCTGAAGCAAAGGCAAATCCTGCATATCCTTCTTCAAGATCTGCAACAAGCTTTTCTAAAGCTTCTCTTGTTGGATTCCCTGTTCTTGAATATTCATATCCTTTATTTACACCAAATTTAGACTGTTTATAAGTTGAAGTCTGGTAAATTGGTACATTTACTGCCCCAGTATGCTCATCTCCATCTATTCCACCATGAATTAATAATGATTCAAATTTCATTTTTTATTCCTCCTTAAATATTGTATTATCTGTTTTACTCATCTACTATACTTAAAAACTTTCTTAATCGTTCATTACTTGTATTTTGAAACACCTGTTCTGGAGTTCCACTTTCAACAATTAAACCATCCTCCATAAAAACTACTTTATGTGCTGCTTCTCTTGCAAAGTTCATCTGATGGGTAACTACTATCATGGTCATTCCTTCCTTGGAAAGATCCTTCATCACCTTTATAACCTCAGCTGCTAACTCTGGATCTAAGGCTGAAGTAGGTTCATCAAATAAAATAACTTCAGGTTCCATTGCCATGGCGCGAGCAATCGCTACTCTTTGCTGTTGCCCTCCAGAAAGTTCATAAGGATATTGATCTTTCTTTTCCAAAAGCCCAACCTTTGCTAAAAGCTTAAGGCCTTTTTCACGTGCTTCTTCCTTTGAAAGCTTCAAAACTGTTACTTGTCCCTCCATTATATTTTCTATGACAGTCATATGAGGAAAGAGATAAAAGCCTTGAAATACCATTCCCGTTTGCTTTCTAAGTTCTAGTATTTCACTATTTGATATCTTTTCACTTTTGTTAAATACTAATTTGCTATCTCCAATGGTTATAGAACCCTCATTTGGAGTTTCTAATAAATTTATACATCTTAGAAGAGTTGTTTTTCCTGAACCTGATGGCCCAATAATAACAGCAGTCTCTCCTTTATTAATCTGCAAATCTATACCTTTTAAAATTTCATTACTTCCAAAGCTCTTGTGCAAGTTTTTTATATTTATCATAGGATCCCCTCCCTATTACCTAGTTACATATCTTTCAAGTCTTTTTTCCATCTTATTCTGAAGCATTGATAATACACTACAGAACATAAAATAAATAAATGCTACTTCAATATACATCCAAAGAGGTTCATAAGTAGATGCTGTGATTCTCTGAGCTATTTGAAACATTTCGCTAACAGTTATTGTAGCAGCAAGTGATGTATCTTTAACAAGACTTATAAAAGAATTTGCCAGTGGTGGTATTGAAACTCTAGTGGCTTGAGGTATAATCACTCTTCTTAGTACTTGATTATATGTCATACCTAAAGAGTACCCTGCCTCCCACTGTCCTTTTGGTATGGATAAAATAGCAGCTCTTATAACCTCAGAATTGTATGCTCCTACGCTTAAGGTAAATCCTATTATAGCTGCTGTTAAAGCATCTAATGTTATACCTGCTGCTGGAAGCCCATAAAATATTATAAACAATTGAACAATAAGTGGCGTTCCTCTTATTATAGAAACATAAAACTTAGCTAATATAGATAATGGCTTGAAATTTGATATTCTGGCTAAAGCTGTGCCCAAAGCAATAATTAATCCAAGAGTAAATGATATAAGTGCAAGGGGAACTGTAAATTGCAGTCCCGCCTTTAATAAGGGTAAAAATGAGTTTATTAATATCTCTATTATTCTTAATGTTCCATCATCAAGATTCATTGTATCACCTCATTACTTAGACACATCGGTATTAAACCACTTCTTAGAAATCTCTAAATAGGTTCCGTCTGCTTTCATATCTGCAAGTACCTTATTTACTGCTTCTACAAGCTCCTCATTTCCTTTGTTAAATAACACTGCACTTTGCTGAGCATTATCATATTCAGCTACTACTTTTATTGGGGCATCTGGCTTTTGCTTCTTTAGATCTAAGAAGGATAAACTGTCATTAACTGTAGCATCTACTCTTTTTGAAGTTATAAGGTCAATTGCCTGATTAAAACCATCAACTTGTTCAATATTAGCACCATAGCTTTTTGCAATTTTACCAATATTACTTGTTAGAGATTGAGCAGATTTTTTACCCTTTAAATCTTCAAAGCTTTTAATATCCTGATTATCATTTCCTACAATAAGCACCGCTCTGGATGTTATATATGGTGTTGAAAAATCATATTTTGCTTCACGCTCTGGGTTAATTGAAACTTGATTCACCACAGCATCAAATCTTTTTGCATCTAATCCAGCAAATATTCCATCCCATTTTGTCTCCACAAATTCTGCTTTTACACCAAGACGTTTTGCTATTTCAGTTGCTATTTCAACGTCAAATCCTGTTAAATTACCATTACTATCATGGAAGGTAAAAGGAGCATAGGTTCCTTCTGTACCAATACGTATTCTTCCTTCACTCTTTATTTCTTCTAATAGATTTTTCGATTCAGTTTGAGTACCTTGATTATTTGTTTGTTTGTCTTTTGTTCCACAAGCTGTAAAACCTACAACTAAAGTTAAAGCTAATACTGCACTAATGAATATTTTTCTTTTTTTCATTTTAATTCCTCCTAAATTTAATTATTTAAAACAAAAAACTCCTGCCCCTAAAAACTTAGAGGCAGAAGTTAACTTCCACGGTCCCACTCTAATTGTCATATGTATAGTAAAAATACAATGACATCTCCATTCTTTTGGTACATACATACCTCAACGCTTTAACGGGCGTACACGCTATCATCTACTATATTTCGAGATAGTGCTCAAAGATGCATTCACAAAAGTTACACTTAAAATCCCTTTCAGCCTAGGGGATTTCTCTCTTTTAGTTTACTTTATGCTACTATTTCTTATCATCGCATTAATCAATTCATACTAAACATATTGTTTTAATATGTTTTAATAATATACTACTAATTTTATTTTGTCAACTAATATTTTAAAAATATATTTATTTTTATTGAAACAAAAAAACTTAGGTAGTAACCTGTACTTTTTAGAGTCCAGGAAATAATACCTAAGGTTTTTAAATAAGTAATAAACATAATAAAACCATATACCATCTTTAACTCCTCGTTCTCTCAGAATAAAAATTGGCATATGGTTAATTAAATATATTAGGTTGATCCGTCCCCAAAACTATGACTTTATTGTATTTTAAAATAGTCATCTACTATTTTGGTTATATCTGGTCTTAATTTTTCATCATTTATTAGAAATTCTACAAAGAAATTTTCAACCTCTTCATCTTTAATATTGGCAATTAAGGAATATACATCCTTCCATATGGAAACACAGAATTCATTTTTGCCAATAAAAAATGCTAACTCCTTGAATCTCGGGCTTTTCAGTTCAAATAATGCTTTTGCAATATAGTATAAAGTGCCATTATCACATATTTCTTCATAGCTGATAATTTTATCAATTCTTGAATCAGATAGGTCTCCCGCCCATTCTATGCAAGCTGCAGTAAAAGCACTGGGAAAATACTCACCTGTCTTTAGAATATCCTCTGACCAATTGTATGTTCCAAAGCTTTCATCATTTAAACTTAGATAATCTTCTATCTCACTTTTTGACATTTGATTCTCAGTAAAAGAATCTGCAATTTTTTTCAAGCTGCTTAATAGTTCATTTTCACCAACTGTTTCTCCTGCTATAATTAAACCACCCTTAATCCCCTGATCATCATTGGGATAAAATAGTCCCGTTGTAGGTAGAATAACTAAAGTTTTTAAAGGTCTTTTCTCCAGAGCAGCAGCAACGGCTTTATGATGGCCATCAAGCAATGCACATAGGTATCCATCTAGATAATATGCTATTGCTCTATAGTTATCATTATTTCTATAAAATTCTGCTGTATCTCTATTAAAAAGCCTTGGCGGTTGAGTTGGCAAAATATATTTTGGGCCATCTTCACTCCAGTTTCCATCATCATATATAGGACATGATGCCTTATTAAGTGTAGGCTTATTTCCTATAGTCCAAAAAAAATTACCCTCTCCATCTGTTGGAAATAACTCTAAATCCGCCAGAGCATAATATCCTGTTGGCAAAAGTCCCAAAAGCATCTCCAAATTCTTTAGTGATTCCTCTAATGAAACAAATGGTTGATTTAAACTTTCTCTTAATTTTGATATGATCTGATCATTAGTTTTATCTAGTCCATATCCAGCAGATATGAGTTTTTCACAAGTTGGGCAGAAATACTCATCTCCGTGAAATTTACTTAATGGAATATTATCATAAACCAAACATGATAAACCCTGAGTATCATTACTTCCATATTTTTGTCTAAGTCTGCCTTTTCCATTTTTAAGGTAGAAAACAATACCTTCCCCATCCCAGCAATTCTTATTTTTATCTATTTTTCTTATTGGAATTATCTCCGTTTGATTTTTCCCAAACAATTTGCTCAACATCCCCATCACCACAATTCTCTCTTTATATAAATAATTCTTTTATTATGCTTATTATATAAGTAATTATTAAACTATTCTATATTCTAGTATTTTCAGTCCCTTTATAAAAAAATGTAGTCATTTATGATACGGTTCTCCGTATCGGTAGATTAATATTAATTAAAATTATTTATTATGATTTCTGCTTCATCCTCAAAATTATCATAACCGTATTTATTTTTGATTTCCTCTATGTTATTTATCTTACCATCTGCTCGTTTATATATTTCATCTTTCATAATATCATAAATTAATTCATTATTTTCTACTCTATCTTTCCAATTGATATGCAATTTATCTAAAAGTACTCCCTCTAATGAACCTACGTAATAGTATAAATCTTTATCCATAAATCCATTTAAGCTAGCTCCTTTTACAAAATTCTCTAATGCTTCTTTATTAAATACATCTTTAAATCCTGCTACTTTTCCATCTACAGTGAATGGTGGCTTTACAAGATCTCCCACTAAATTAGAATAGTTATATTCTATATATTGAGCACATCCTTCCAAAGTTTCAACTAGCTTTTCTTGTTTCATATATTGAAATTTATTATAACGATATTCTCTTGCTGTAACAAAATCACTTAAAACATTTACTAATTCATCTTTATTGCTTATTTCATTAGCTTTGTCCAAAATGGCAAACTCTAATAATAAAAGTTGATATTGCTCCTTATTTCTTTCTTCTATAAAAATAGTTGAAGTTAAGTCATTTACATTTTTCCATAAAGGTACTTGTCTATACTCATGAAACACTTCATGCATTAAAAAATATTTAAATGACTTTTCTGTATTCAGTGCTGTAGTACTCAAAGGATTATACTTAAAAAAAGTAACATGTTGATTTCCTATATCTGAAAAAATAAAATTTGCCGGCATCCATGTCTTAAGCAAAGATGGAGATAAAAAAGATACTCTATAAATAGGTGGTAAATTCATTTCTTTAGGAACTTCTATTTTTTTAGAAAATATGGAGTTTTCTAATTTATCGACTCCAATCACATATGAATATGTATGTAACATCCCTTTATCCTTACTTACTGGAGTTAATACAAGTGGTATATTATTAAAATTATATCCTTCCTGCCATATATCCCCCGAATTATTATCATATGTCTCATAAACTTCTGAAAGCTGTTCTATCATACTCTTATCCATATCATTTAGTGAATTATATTCTGTATTAAATAACTTGTTAAATCCTATCACACCTACGATTCCTAAAAATACAATTAATAAAGTAATTCTTACAAAAACCTTCTTCTTACGTTTCACATTATCTCTCCTTATTTAATATTCCACACTACACTTAGTGCTGTAAGTTTATGCTTTTATTTTACACTATTAATCTTATATATTTATAATCTAAACATTAATAAAACATTAGTAAAACCTTAAATATAGCATATCTATAAATAATATTATTATCTAATATTGATCTAATTGTTTTATTAATTTTGTTATACTTTTCTTATAGATACTTATGAAAAAAGATAGCAAAACTTAGCTATCTTTTTTACAACCTTAGTATATCTTATTTACTATATCAAGCTTTTTTTCATCTCTAGCAAATAGTTTTTTCTAATGATGAAGAAATATATAATTTGAGCGATTAACATAATTCCTATGACCTGCAATGCTGGAACAGTTATTTCAATGCCCAAACTATGTTTCATTGCACTTATAGCAAAGGCAAAGTGCACTACAGCAACTATATAAGGAAGCAAAAATAGTACCCCTATTTCAATATTTAGTATGCTTTTTATTTCTTTAAAAGTTAAGCCTATTTTATTTAACTGTTTGTATTTGGTTTTGTCCTCTATAATATCCATGTAGCACTTGTTATACAAGAAGCTTCCCGTTGTTACAAAGAATATAAGCCCGATAAATATTACACTGAATAAAAGTACCCCATAAGCTATTTTTGTACTTTCTAATATATATGCTTTCAGTGAATTATTATAAAATTTATTATTTTCATCGATATTTTCAAAGTTATTATAAAAATTTTCAGATATATTTAATGTATCCTTATAATCCTCTACATTTAATGCTCCAAAATAGTACTTAACACCAGTTATCCTTTCATATATCTCATCTTTAACTACATATACACCTTTATTATAATTAGCTACATTTACATCTCTATGAATTGTAGGAAGTATACCTTTATCACTCTCTTTAGTAACCTCTAGTTTTATATTGTTCAGACTAATATTTTTTCTTTTATCTGCTGAGAAAGATGAATGCTTTATAGTTTCATTTTCATTAAAGGGAATAGTATTTAAAGCCAGTGTTGATGCTAGCTTTTTATAGCCAGTTTCGTTAATTATAACTACTTCATCTGCGTCTCCATCAGGAATAACAAATTTTATTTCGTTACTAGCTTTAGTGTAGGGTATCCCCTCATCTTTCAGTGAATCTTCAATAAAATCAGTTTTTAAATCAACTTCATCTTTATTCTCGTAAGTATTAGAAAAGACAAATGCTTGTGGAAATTCTCTGTTTATTTGGTATTCCTTATCTCTCCAATAAGCATATACTGATCCTATTGCTGAAAGGGCAACCGTTGAAGTTATTGTTATTAGGAAAAACATTCTGGTATTATCTTTTACCCTGTATAGTAAATTTGAAACCCAAAGCATTGTAGTTTTTTTCATATATAAGTTTCTATTTCTCTTCAGTAATTTGATTACAAACACACTTAATTGAGAAAACAATAAATAGGTGGCTACAACAACCATTGTAGTTACAGGTATTATTCTATTGGTTATTGTTTTTATACTGCTTGTAACTGATAGAAAATATCCTACAGCTAAAAGCACTATACATATTATAGAAAGAATAACAGAAGCTTTTGGTTCAGGTCTTGGTCTTTTAGTTCCCTTTATTAAATTTAAAACTTTATCTTCTCTTATAATAAATGTGCAAAAAGTTGAAATTACTATTCCAATTATTACAAAAGCACTAAAAGTAATAATCATAGCTTTAACAGGGAAATAAAACTTTAGAGCATCATATCCTAAAAGCTTTCCGCTGGCGGCTAAAAGTATCTTAGAAAAAATTAATCCTACCAATATGCCTGCAACTGCTGCTACTGAACTAATAAGCATGTTTTCAATACGTATCATCTTTTGTACTAGCTTTTTTGAAGCACCTATAATGTAAAGTATTCCAAATTCTTTATACCTGCTTTTAAGAAAAACACTTATAGAATAAAATACAAAGAAACATAAAAATAGGTACGCAATTACCGTTGTTACATAAAATGAATTTTTTATGTGCTGTGGAAACAAACTTACATCAAAATCAGGGTGAAATACAAGCATAGTAAAGGAGAATAATAATGCTGCCGATATGGTGCTGCTTAAAAAGTATGCAAAATATGCTTTTGCATTTCTCTGCACATTTTTAGTTGCAAACTCTCTAAGATTCATTAGTTACCCCCTCCTAGCATTGCAAGCACATCAATAATTTCCTGATAAAACTGCTGTCTGCTGTTCCCTCTATAAATCTCATTATATATAGCTCCATCTTTTATAAACAAAATTCTACTGCAATAGCTGGCGGATAGAGGGTCATGAGTTACCATAATTGTAGTTACCCTCTCCTTTTCATTTATTTTTTCAAACAATTCCATTACTGTTTTAGCTGCCTTAGAATCCAGGTTACCAGTAGGTTCATCTGCCAACAATAAAGTAGGGTTATGAATTAATGCTCGTGCCACTGCTGTTCTTTGAGCTTCTCCCCCAGATATTTCAAAGGTTCTCTTATTTAGCAAATCCTCTATTCCAAGTATCTTGGATATTCTGCTAAGCTCATGATCCTGTTTTTTAACTGGTATACCATCTAGGGTAAGTGGAAGTACTATATTCTCTCCCACAGTTAAGGTATCAAGCAGATTGAAGTCTTGAAATACAAAGCCTAGTTCTCTCCTTCTAAATAAGGCAAGCTCATCTCCCTGTAACTTTAAAGGATTTTTATTTTTTATTGTTATTTCTCCTGAGGTTGGTTTATCTACTGTTGAAATCATATTTAACAGTGTTGTCTTACCGCTTCCCGATGGTCCCATAATCCCTACGAATTCGCCATCTTCTATAGAGAAGCTTATATTATTTAAAGCATTGAATAATACCTTATTTCCATATACTTTGCTTAAGTTACTTACCTCTAAAACTTCCATTTCCTTCACTCCTATTATGTTAAAGTTATAACCTTAGTTAATACTAATATTCCTAGTAAACTCCCTACTGCTATTCTATATAGTGCAAATCCCTTTAGTGGTTTCTTTTTTAGAAAGTCCACAAACTTTTTCATAACTATTAAAGCTACTAAAAAAGCTACAATAAATCCTAAAATTAATGCAAACCATAGAGTTGGTGTCATTATGGAGTAGTCAAATTCAAATAAGTCCTTTCCGGAAGAACCTATCATTGCTGGAATAGCTATGAAAAATGAAAATTCTGCCGCTATTGGTGTAGATAATCCTGCAATCCATCCACCCATAATTGTAGAAGCACTTCTTGACATCCCTGGCCATAAAGCCAAAAGCTGTAACAAACCCACCTTAATGGCTTGCCCTGGTGTCATATTATCTATGTCTTCTACCTTACGAGTCTTATTTCTATATATCTTCTCAAGTATTATTAATAATACTCCTCCAACTATAAAACCGACTATAACAGCTTCAGGTATAAACTTTGATTTTATTTTATCGTAAAACAGCAATCCCACAACGCCCATGGGAATAGATGCCACAATAACATTTATTCCAAATCTAAAGCCTGTTTCTCCTTTTTTTCCTCTGGTGAATATAAAGCTAAAGAATTCAACTATACTCTCCCAAATCTTTTTCCAATACAAAACAACTACTGCCATTATGGCTCCAAGCTGAATTACAACCTCAAACATCTTGGCAAATTCTCCGTGAAAGCCAATTGCCCATCCTACTAATATCATGTGACCTGTAGAAGATACAGGTATAAATTCAGTTAAACCCTCTACTATAGCAATTATAATAGCCTTTAATATAAAAATTATATCCATTACATATCACTCTCCTTAAAACTGATAGCAATAGTTTATAATAATAATACATATACTGCTATCTAGGAAGCTTACGGGAATGTGACATGGGTGTAAGATTTTATGATGAAAAAAAGCAAATAAATAGCTACCTATTCATTTGCCCTTTTAAATTTCATTGTAACCATTGTTCCCTCATCAACAGTAGATTCTATCTCTACTTGGTGTCCCAAATTTTTGGACACTTCCTTAGTTATATATAATCCCATACCGGTAGACTCCCCATATTTACGTCCATTTTCTCCTGTAAAGAAAGGATCGAATACCCTTTTTATATCTTTTGCGGGGATTCCTACTCCTTTATCAATGACATTTAATCTAATCTCTTTTTCATCTTCAGAGGCATTTATAATTAATTCTTTTCCTTTACCCTTAGAATATTTTACTCCATTAATAATGAGCTGGCCTAACACAAACTTTAACCACTTAGCATCACTATAAACTTCAATACTCTCATCTATCTCAATTCTTGGCATTATTCTATTCCTTATAAAAATCTTTTTTTCTTCATTTACAATATCCCGAGTAAGCTTTTTTAAAGAAATTTTTTCTACTAAAAAATCCTTTTGGAAAGAATCTAGTCTAGCAAAATACAACACCATTCTTAAGCCTTCCTTTAGCTTATTGACCTCGTCTTGCATGCTGTCATATTTCTCTTCTCCTTCAAATTCTTGAAGCATCAGCTGTATTACTGAAAGAGGGGTCTTCATTTGATGCACCCACTGATTTATAAATCTTAAATGTTCTTCATGAAGTTTATTTCCTTTTTGAATTTCAGCTTCATATAAGCTGTGCAAATCCTTTAATACCTGTGAAATATTCTGACTTAAATCTGAAGTGCCAAAGTCTAAGAAAACATCATTTAAATCAGTGACTCCCTCATCTAGCAAACGATATAATTGTCTATTTTGATAATATCTAAAAGCTAAAAAGCACAGTAGAATGAATGTATTAAACATAAGTATATAAATAGTCTCATTAGGTCCTATAAATCCATTAAGATTAGAGTATATTATTGTGAGAGCTAAACTTAAAAAATATATAACTATATACCCTTTGTTATGCTTCAAAAATAATTTCATACTTACTCCTTACTACCAGGTTTTATTTAATCTATAACCTGACCCTCTTATTGTTTCTATCCCCTTATCTATTCCTAAAGCCTGCAGTCTTTTACGTACTCTACTAATATTAACACTTAAAGTGTTCTCCTCTACGAACTCTAAATCATCCCATATCTTTTCTAAAAGCAAATCTCTTCCAACAACTTTAGGATATTTATTCATAAGACATTCCAACAGTATACCTTCTCTTTTAGTTATAATTAATTTCTCGTTTTTAAATTCTAATTCTGATCTTTCTGGATAAAACTTAAGACCGTCAATTTCAACGATTCTTTCCTCTGATTTAGCTGCGTAGTCACCGAAGGCTCTTCTTATTTGACTCTTTATCTTAGCAATAACCACATCATAATAAAAAGGTTTAGTTATATAATCATCTGCTCCGCTTTCTAAAGCCAGTACCTGATCCATTCCGCTGTCCCTTGCTGATATAAATATTATAGGAATTTTTGATTGTTGTCTTATTTTTCTGCACCAATAAAACCCATCAAACTTAGGCAAATTAACATCTAATAATACTAAGTTTGGGTCAAACTCATTAAAGCCAATCATTATATCATCAAAATTATTTGCTGTTCTAGCCTCAAAACCATACTTATCTATATATTCTTGTAATAAAGTGCTTATTGATGAATCATCTTCTACAATATATATTTTGTATTTCATTTTAATATCCTCCTAATTTATATTGTAATCAGGATACATTATTGACTTAATTATACTATTTACCTTTGAATTTTTAAACTGGGTAAATTTAATCACCTGAATATCATATTCTTTTCTGTTTACATATTGCCTTTATCTTTTATTTAATAATTCGATTGAGAACTTACATGATTTAGTTTCCATTATTCAAAGAAAAATAAAGAAATAGTTTACTTTATTAAGTAAAACTATTTCTTATTCAAAATGATAATATTAATTTTATAGTAATTGTTTTATAATTATGCTCTTACATAACACTTTAATAAAGTAAATATACATTACTTTACATTGATTTTATAGTATTTATACAATTCATTTATGTCCGAACTAGACAATATATCTATGCTATTTTTAATATGATTTTCTTCCCAATCCCACCATTTCATTTCAAGTAGCATATCTATCTTATCTTTGTCAAATCTTTCTTTTAAATGTCTTGCAGGGTTTCCTCCTACAACAGTATAAGGAGCTACATTTTTTGTAGCTACTGATCTAGATGCAATTATTGCACCATCACCAATTGTAATTCCTGGCATAATCATAGCTTCTGCACCAATCCATACGTCATTGCCTATAATTGTATCTCCTTTTGGCTTATATGAATCTAGTAACTTATCTTTAAATGGATATACAGTTATCCAATCAGGGTTATGATTGTGATTTCCTCCCATCATAAATATTACTCCACTAGCCATACAACAATACTTACCTATTTTTATTCTATCTAAAGTCCACCCATAGTCTTCTATAGGATTATACATTTCCTTAGATTTTTCATCTCCCCATATATATCTCACACATATATCTTCAAAATCTCCACCTGCATAATATCCTGAATAATATGTGTATTCCCCAACCTCAATTAAGGGATTTTTTACTGTATCCTTTAAATATTTTATTTCTGTCCAGTGATTAAATGTATTATTCATCTTATCCTCCTAAGTTTAAGTTTTTGAATATCACTTAACTTAGGTCACACTGCCACATTCCTAAACTTTTTAATTCTCTTCATCATTTTAAGATACTTCCTTAAATTTTATTATTTCTTATCTTCTGAACGAATGTGTATTCATATAACAAAAGATATTACTATAATAGTATGATATATTTTGTTATAGATTTCAATAGTTGAAACCAGTCATATTTTACTGCTACACTTCCATATCCCAAAACGCAACCACCTGCAAGCAGCTATTTTAGCAATGCAAAGTGTTGTAATGAATTCATATAATAACTACAATTAATTTTCTATTGTATTATCTACTTTGTTATATCTTCTAATTTTATATATATTAAATCTTTTGTATTAGGTAAATATTTGATTTTCACGATGTCTCCCTCATAACAATTTTGGAGAATATAATTATAAAATTTATCATCATAAAACAATTCAAAACTATTATTACTTATTTCTATCTCTATATACTCATAATCACTTTTACTTACAATATCAATATATTCAATAGTAGTAACTTCTTCAACATAACCTTTTGACACTACATAAGGTAAGTCTTTAATTGTTGCCATTAAAGTTGATGAATATGGTTCACCAAAAAAGATAAAACTCATGGGAGATAGTATTATTAAAGCTACTAATATAGTACTGAAGTATTTTTTAGATTTAATCATATAGTTAATAAATAATAGTGTGATATTAATAGTAAGCACACCTAAAAAAATACTTCCCATAACATGATTCCAATAATTCCTATATGTATTATCCCTTAATGCTATATACCCTAATTTTCCCCACAAATATGCTGCAACAATAGGTCCAAAAATTAATAAAATATATTTATTTTTCAATATGTTTTTTATATCTATAAATAAAAACAATAAATTTCTCATAAAAGCTGAATCTCTAACTTTTAACCATACTTTATCTTTAAAACTTATTTTTTCATCAGTTTCATTTGTGTTGATAAATCCTTCATATTCAACATTCATATATTGGGCTTGAAGCTCTTTTATTTTTTTCTTAACTATCGGCGTAAGTTTTTTATCACCATTTAATAAATCATTAATTATAAATTTTGCTTCCTCTTCTTTTCCTACATTAAAATATATCTCAGCTTTCAATATATTACAAAACACATCATCCTTTTTATCATGGCCATCTTCTAAAAGAACTTTATTACTTTCTTCGTATAAACCTTTGAAATTATTATAATTCATTCTCGTATGCCTATAAATTTCAGTACATTTTTCCTTTACTTCTTCTCGTAAACTTTGCGATTCCTCCCAAATTCTATCAACCATAATCTCATTACCAGTAGCAATATAGTGATTTATTGAATAATAAAAGTATATATATTTTATAGAATCATCTAAATCATCAATATCAAAAGACTTCATTGTTTCCAGTATCTCTTCTGCCTTGTCCAATTGATTGTTTAAATAATGCCCAATATATAAATTTAAGATAGCTGATATTTTAAATGTTTCATCCTTTATTTTACTTACAGCTTTTTGTTGCTCTTCTATGAATTTTTCATAATCATTAAACTTTGATAGTATGTGCAGTCTTCTTCTTTCATTCCACTTATAATATATAAATTTAAAAATCCACATTTTTCCCCCTAAGTTTTCTTTAGTTCTTTCTTTTGAATCCTTGTGTTCTAGATATTAAATTTAATATTATATCTAACTTTCCAATTATCGTAATATAAGTCACAGTCTTAACAATTTAACTATTCTTCATCCCAAAAATCCTCTATTTCCTTCATGATTTCATTCGAGGGTGTTAAGGTAGCTTCTACTATTGATTTCCCTGTCTTTTTTAGATAATGCTTTATCATATAATAACCACATGCATAACCCGCACAATAAGACATACCTACAGGAAAATAGCCCTGCTGCTGTGCAAGCTCATCGCCCCAAAGGTATGCTGAAATATTCTCCAGCCCTGTTACATCTAAAGCATCTTTAATGAGTGGTTTGATATAATTGTTGAGGGTATCCATATCAGTTTTGCTTACCCAAGGTCCAACCATGTCTTCACCAAATATTGAGGTGGCAAAATTCTCGGCAAGTCCTTCGGAAATCATCATTTCTCCTAATGTAATATCATTACCCCATTTCTCAAATTGAAAACGCACATTATGATTACATTCATGAGCCAAAGCAACAGGAATTCTGCTGATAGTATGTTCATTTGGAATAAGAGATATAATAATATATCCAGGGATGCCTCCCTCTCCAGCATAACCATCACTCAATGATAGGTATGGGCTTTTAGGATTGCCAAGTATAAGAGAAAACATATAGTTTTTTACTGGCAATTCATACCCTGCTTTTGTAAAACACTCTAAGGAATTCTTAATGGTTTTTTTACATGTTTGCCATAAATCTTCATTTGAAATTAAATTTATGTTTTCCTTTTGGGTTTCATCCACCTCCGATGGTGGTAAATAACCAAGCATACTGCTTGCCATAACTACATCATAGCCACCTTTATTTGGAGACTTAAGAGGTACATTATAGCATGACCACTTAAATTGAAAAGGTTTGGCCATTTCATAACGATAAATATCATCTCGTTTTTCTTTTGGTGAATTCATCATTTTTTCGTAAATTTCATATGAACGTAATAGTGTAATATTCATATTATCATCTCCTTTTAATGTCAATATACACCTTTACGCAGCGTGAATGTCAATGCAATTTTCATCAAAATTTATTTCCTGTTTAATAGTAATAGAATAGAAGTAGTTAATTTCCTTAATTACTAAATGTTTATATTTATTTTATACTTTTCTTTTTAATTATAATTATGTTATAATTACAATTAAAACACAGTTAAAAATTCATGATAAATTTCATGGATTTGATTATAGGACAAGTTGTTACAAATAAAGCTGTAATTAAATCTAAATATAGGTGGTATCAGATATGGAATATTTATATATATTTTTTATTTTCTCATTCACAGGAATCTTCTTTGATCTTTTACGATTAATTATTATAAAGGTTTTATCTTTTGAACCGGAAGAAGTAACAATTTTTATGGGGCCAAAACTATTCAGTAAAACCATTGGAATTACTGAATTTAACCTAAAAGCAATTCCTTGTAGTTCATACATAAAGCTAAAGGATGCATTTATTGATGAAGCCAGTAGATTTGAAAAAATATTAATAGCATATTTACCTCAAATTCTATTGCTTATAGCGGCTTTTTATATGGTAATTAGTTCACAAAATTATATTTATACCATGTCCGGTAAATTATTAATTTTAGTGAATGGACTATCCTTAGTTTTCTCAATTGTATCTAATAAATGTGATGTGTTTTAGTGGATTTAAGGTAATTTACTTTACTTACGATAATATATTTATATATAACAAAAATGAAACCTCCTTGTGTTTAAATGGAAGCAATAAGCGCCATTAACAAGGAGGTTTTCTTAGGAAATTAGAGAGGAGATTATTATGGCTATTATTGGAATAGATTTAGGAACCACCAACAGTTTAAGTGCTATTTGGAAAGATGGGCAAGTAGAAATTATACCAAACGTTCTAAGAAAACATTCAACACCCTCCATTGTAAGTGTGGATGAGAATAATGAAATTTTAATTGGAGATGTGGCAAAAGAAAGACTTATTACTCACCCCCAGTCCACAGCATGCAACTTTAAAAGATTTATGGGATCATCAAAAAAATTTAATTTAGGATCTTACACATTTACACCTGAAGAATTATCTTCATTCATTATAAAATCATTAAAAGAAGATGCAGAAAAATATATAGGTGAAGAAGTTATCGAGGCAGTTATAAGCGTCCCTGCTTATTTTAATGATGCTCAACGTAAGGCAACTAAAAGAGCTGGTGAGCTTGCAGGGCTTAAAGTTGAAAGATTAATTAGTGAGCCAACAGCAGCAGCCGTAGCTTATGGATTGCATCAAGAAAATGATGAAACACAGTTTTTAGTATTTGATTTAGGTGGAGGAACTTTTGACATATCAATACTGGAACTTTTTGAGGGTGTAATGGAAGTAAAATCTATAGCTGGGGACAATTATTTAGGCGGTGAAGACTTTAATAAACTACTGGTTGATTATTTTTTACAAGAAAATGATTTAGATTTAAAAGTATTAGATAAAAAGGCATTATCATCTTTACACAAACAAGCTGAACTTTGCAAAAGATCATTGTCAAACCAAGAAAATGGAATTATGAGTTTAACTATAAATGAAAAATGTTTTGAAACTAAAATTGATAGAAATAAGTTTGTAAAAATGTGTTCAGAAATAATTTTAAGATTACGTCATCCAGTAGAAAGAGCTCTTAGGGATGCTGACATATCACCAGCAGAAATTGAAGCCATTATCTTAATTGGCGGAAGTACAAGAATGCCCCTAGTGAGATCTGTAGTTAGCAAAATGTTTAATAAATTACCCTACTCTAATATAAATCCAGATGAAGCAGTAGCATTAGGCGCAGCAATACAAGCAGCTTTAAAATCAAGAAATTCAGATTTAAAAGAATTAGTATTAACGGATGTATGTCCATATACTTTAGGAGTTGAAATAGTAAATGATTTGGGGGATGGCAATTATGAGCCAGGATATTTCCTACCTATAATTGAAAGAAATTCTCCAATACCAATAAGCAAAGTTGAACAATTGGTAACTATTAGAGACAATCAAACTCACATGGCAATCAATGTGTACCAAGGTGAAAGCAGGCGAGTTGAAAATAACATAAAACTTGGCCAATTAGAAATTTCAGTACCTCGTGGAAAAGCAGCCGAACAAGCAGTAGCCCTTAGATATACATATGATATAAATGGATTATTAGAAGTAGAAACTACTTTGGTAAGTACAGGAGAAAAGAAATCGTTAATAATTCAAAACTCAGAAAACTCAATGTCTGATGAGGAAATTAGAGAGCGTATGCTAGAACTTAAAGATATAAAAATTCATCCAAGAGATAAAACTGAAAATAGATTGCTCTTGGCTAGAGGGGAAAGATTATATGAAGAATCCCTTGGAGATAAGCGAGAATACATAGCAGCATTGTTAAGTGACTTTGAAAGAATTTTATTAACTCAAGATCCTAGGCTTATAGAAAAAAATGCAAAGTTATTTGCTGAAAGATTAAATGAATTGGAGACGTATTATTAATTATGAGTTGGTGGGAAATTTTAGGAATATCCTATGATAGTGATTTAAAAACTATAAAAAAAGCCTATGCAAAATTATTAAAAATATATAATCCAGAAGAAGACCCTGAAGGCTATCAAAAACTTAGGGAAGCATATGATAAAGCTATAAAAAATGTTAAGAATAATAATAAACAACAAAATTTAAATATTAATTTAGTTGAAAATATTAGTAATGATTTATATACAAATGAATCGGATGCTGATGAATGGGATACGGATGATTGGAGTATAGATGAAACCATAGTTAAAAAGCAATACCAAAATATTAATGACAATTATGAAGAACAACTCAATAATAATATTAATGAAAAAATAGAAGAATTTTTAGATAAACTAAATGAAATTTGTAGTGATAATTCTTTAAAGGAAAATACTGAAGCTTGGGAAGAATTATTAAACATGGATGTGGTTTGGAATGTCTATACCGCTCCTATTATAGAAGATTGTATGTTTGAATTTTTAGTAAGCCACAAAGATTTGCCTCTAAATATATGGTATATATTAGAGCATAATTTTAATTGGACTAAAAAAGAAGGAAGTTTATATAAAAAATATGATGGAGATATCGTTGAAGAAGTTTTTAAGGTTTTACAAAATATTAGTCAGTTTAAATATGAATATATAAAAGAAATGAACCCAAATTCTATTGAAAAATATTTATCATTACGTCATCAAGGCCATGAAGCATTAAAACTTAGAGATTATTACGAAGCTCAAGAGTGTTTACTTTCAGCTTATGAGATATTTACTCATGATGGAGAATTATTAAAATTAATAGGAGAGTTCTATTATAAAACTGGAGATTTAGATAAATCATTAGAATTTTATAAATTATCTTTTGAAATAAATAAATTTGACTTAGATGTTGCTTTATGGATTGGAAGTATTTTAGGAAGAAAGAACTTCTATGCAGAAGCTTTGCCATATTTTGAAATATGCTTATCCGTCAATAGTAACGATTTAGTAGCATTAAATAGCATAGTATACTGCTATTACTTTACTGGCAATTTAATAAAAGCAAAGTATTATTTTGAAAGAGTATTAGAACTTCAACCTAAAAATAAAAGAATACAAAAATGTATAATGACTATAGAATCAGAATTAGAAGGAAAGAATGTTAAACCTTTAAAATTAAAAAAGCGTAACCCTCACAAGAAAAGGATTGTTAAAAAGAAAAATAAAAGACAAAAAATAGAACCCTCTATGAAAAAAGCAATAACTAGAGTAATTGCAATTTTTATGATATTAACAGTTGCATCTTTTACATTAATTTTTATTATCAACAAGTTTTCTGATGATAATACTACTGAAGAAACTATAGAATACCAAGATAAATTTGATTCCCGAGATGAAATAATTTATGATGAAGATGAGACAGTTTTTAAAAACATAAAAACTAGAGATGATTTACGCAGCGTAGACGAGTACATTAATTTGCGAATATATTTAGATATAGTAATACCAACGAATTATTTCAAACTATCAGAAGAATTTAAAGGTAAGACTATAGTATCACAAAAAGAAATTGAAGCTAATAATCTACGAGATAAGATTGAAAGCCAACTATTTGTAGGAATTTTTGGCGATGGTGCTACATTATTTACAGATAAAAATTACAAAAAAGATACTGTAGATAAAAATGCTAAATATAAAATAGAAGGCGCTATGTGTAGAATTGATAAAGAAATTTCAGAAGATATTAAAACAAAATTTGAAACTCATAATGAAATTGCCAAAACCTGGACAAATCAAATGTATATAGATTGCTCACCAAAAGAAGTTGAAAGGTTACGAAAATATAATGAATCTTTTGAGATACGTAATGGCAGAAAGCTTAAAATTTCAAAGACATTAAAAGAATTTAAAGAAAGTAATTATGGCGCATTGCATTCTATATATGTAAAAAATATTATACCTCTTAATCTTTATGTCAACGTTGATGAAAATGGTAAATTTGATTTTCGTTCAAAAGAAGAACTAAATGAACAAAGTTTCAATAACAAAATATACATTCAAGCATTTGTGGGTGAAATTGATGGGAAAAATGTGATGTTTATAGATAAAGATTTTTCAATGAATAATGTAGATAGTAATAGAGGGTATAACATTGAGGGCTACAAGTACAAATTTAAAACAAAAGAACCTATAAAGGCACCAACAGAAAAAGGACAAAATGTTAATTCAGTGGAGATTGATCCTAGCTTTCTATATAATTCAAACTCTAAAAATATTGGCTAGCTACTATTTTAAAATATTAATTTAAATAGTGATACTAGTTGCCTAAGCAACTAGAATTGTATACTATAGGGTGCTATAAGCATCCTATTTTATTTTGCTCATTATTTGTATAAAGTTATTTATCTGCCTTTTTCTAAATCTATTAATCTCCTTATTTTCAGGAGTTATCATTAATATGCTCTTCTTCATGTTCCCTCCAGATAATAATTGATTGCATATGCCTTATTTTCAATTAATTTTTTATAAAAATTAAGATAGACTCAAATTTACTAAGAGTAAAGTTAAACCTATCTTTTTGACTTTTGTTTTCCAAATTTTTCATTTATAGCTAACAGCTTTCTAATTATATAATCATTTTTATTTTAATATATTCACCTATACAAATTGGAATTTATACTTCAATCATAGATATAAAATTCAAAACCATCTTCTGGTTCCCCAACTTGAAAACCTAATAATTCAGAAGCTCTACTTTTAAACAATTCAAACCATGAGTTCCATTCTTCTTGAGGTAATTTAGCATAGAACTGTAGTCCGCTAGGCTCAACAGATGCTTCTACCAGCTTCCCATCATTGCCATACCATTGTGGGCAGCCATTCACAAACCCATTCCAAAATGGCATTCCAAAATATAACTCATTCAATTTATCCCATATTTCAGCTGGTGCAGTATAATGTATATTCAAATTATGATTATGTATATTCATTGTCATCCTCCTCTTCAAATTAGAATTTATAACTCATCAAAAATTTACTAATCCCATATTCCGTAATTAACTACAAATACTTTTTTCTCAGCAATAATATAACATTCATAATCACCAGCATAGCAGCCACCAATTTCAATAATGACTGCATCTTTAAAAATATCTAAAAAATAATCTTGCTTTTCTTTACTCATACCATTAAACGTTGTAAACCATATAAATTCTTTCGAAAACCTATCATACTTTAAAAGTTTCATTCTTTTTTCCTTATAAGTAAATAAACTCTTATAAAATTGCGAATCCATCAACTTTTTTCGTTCTGTTTCTGATATTTCAAAAAAATCTAAACTCCATTCTTCCGAACAAGCAAAATCTAATAATATTGCTTTAATAAAACATTCCTGAATATTATTTTTAATATACTCAGAATCAAAATCCAACTCACTTATAATAATTCCAATAGGATAATTATGAAACCAATCTTCATAATTAATTTTTATATTCTTAGTATCCATTCTAATTGCAATATCCTTCGATAATTCATAATTATCAAGTAATTCTTCAATTTTATTTTTTATCTTTTCTTTATCCATGTATATTTTGTTCATTCCCTTTAATCATTTTTTCAATAAAAATTTTTATTTTTATTGTCACTCATCCGCAAATTGAAATTTCAATTAGTGTCTGTCGCTAATTTATTAAAAACTTTCATTACATATGAATTACCCTCTTTTTGCTTTGGATAAAAAACAAAAGTTTGCCAAAAATCTAAATTTATAATAAACTGATTCGCTCCGATTGATAAATCCTGTAAATATTCATCTTGCATAGCCAAATTCATATCAATGGATCCTTCTACAACTTTGTTTTTATATAAAAGTCGTAATGCTTCTATTAATTTATTTATGTCATGATGATTTGCACTGTACTTTACAAGAGAAATCGTATCAATTCCTACAACTTCATGTACTTCCCAACCATTATTAGCTTTTTTAATTATCTTATACATGCTTCTTATCTCACCTACAAATTCCTATTTATCTAGTTACATTTTTCCAAATACTTACTAAATAATTATAACATAAGCCAACGACACTTTTAATATCATTGACTTACTTTTATCTTTTAATTTTAGTTGTCCATAGATACGGTTCATCGTATAATGGACATCTTTCTAGAACTTTAAATATCTCTATTAGCTTCTATTTCTAATATCTTAAGAAAAACGATCATTAATATGATACTAGCTAATAATCCAATAGGTAGCATTGCATACAGTTTGTTTATTTTCATCACATCTGGAGCTATGGTAGCTCCTATAAATATAGATGAAAACACATTAAAAGTCACTGATTTTATTACTAAAGCAATTATTATGATGATAAAAACCGCTATTAGCGAAAGTATTATTACATCAACAAAAAAAGGTATATTTTCTATAAACTTATATATTGAAACATCTTTATTGTTAATATTAAATATAGCCTTAGTCATAATAGTTAACGTACCTTGAACAATATAACTTCCAATCATACTTGCAAAAGCAAATCCTAAAGCTGCTAGTACCTTACTAATAATTATATTTTTTCTTCCCTGTGGAAACATATAGGTGGTTTTTATGGTATTATCCTCAAACTCCTCATTAAATAATTCTGCAAATAAAATTCCACTATATATAATGAATATTACGGAAATCCAATATATGACTTTCTCAACATTAATTCCATTTGCGATTTTTATAATAAGTTTACCTTTAGTTATTACAAAATTGGTAGCTAAAAATATAGCCATATTTACAATGCCAAAACCTAAAATCTCTCTTGACATCTTATTTTTTCTAAACTCTAATTTAATTAAATCCCACATTATTATTCACCTCTCTTTACTATGTCAAAATAATAACCTTCTAAAGATATCTTTTCCGTTTTAAACTCTTTAACTTCAACTCCCTTATCCATTAAGTCTTTTATAATTCTACTTGAATCAATATTTAATCCCTTTATCTTTATAGTATCTTCGCCTATCAGCCTATAATTTTTAATTCCAAATTGTCGTTCCAATAAAGCCAATGCCCTTTGAGGAGTATTGACCTTAACATAAAAGCACTCCGCACACTTGTTTTTAAGTTCATTTAAGGATATTTCCTCAATAACATTTCCTTCCTTCATAAAAATCACCTGATTTACTAGGGCTTCAACTTCTTTTAAAATATGGCTAGAAATAATTATTGTAGTGCCATTTTCCTTATTAAGATTTAATAGAATGTCTCTTACATACTTAATTGAGGAAAGATCTAAAGAATTTATAGGTTCATCTAATATTAATACTTCTGGCTTTGTAATAATTGCTCTTGCAATACCTAGTCTTTGCTTTAAACCCTGAGATAGCTTTTTAGCTTTAAAATCCTTGTATTCTAAAATTCCAAAATCCTTTAAAATATTATCTATATTCCCAAAGTTGTAGTATCCCATATATCTACAGTAAATCTCTAAATTCTCTCTAACTGTAAGATCATCATAGAAAGTAGGATTTTCAATAATAACTCCAAAATCTCTAAGATATTCACTAGAGTTTTTATTAATCTCTTCACCATTTACTAATATATCCCCTGAACTAGGCTTAACTAATCCTACAATTGATTTTAGAAGGGTAGTTTTCCCTGCTCCATTTTCTCCAATCAATCCATATATTTTTCCTTTTTGAAAATTCAAGTTTATATTTTTTAGTACATGCTTATCTTTAAAGCTTTTGCTTAAATTTCTTATATCTATTATTGTTTTCATATATTAACTCCTTTCAAATTGCTTTCTATGGTTATATATTACTCAATAAAATTTTAGTGTTAGTTTAGTATTTATTAAGAATTTATTAAGTTGCGTTTTAACTTTTAAAATTAAAACCTTATATATCTTTGATTACATAAAAAAGCTCCGAAAATAGCAAAAACTTATTAAGGTTTCATCTATTTTCGGAGCCTTATTCTTACATATAAAAATAATTTAAGCTTTTTCTAAAGTAAAGGAAAAGACTGTTTCTTTATAAGGTATACTATGTATCTGAATATCTCCACCTAAAGAGTTTACAAGGGACTTAACTATAGTTAATCCTAGTCCATTACCTGAAATTTCACTGTTTCTTGAAGCAGCTCCTGTGTAGCTTCTTTCAAAAATCTTCTCTTTTTCCTTTTCTTCAACACCTTGTCCTTTATCTATTACCTCTACTTTAACTAAGTTAGAGCTTATCTCCATATTAATTCCTAAATACTTACCACATTTTCCATAACGCATAACATTAGATATTAAATTATTAAATATTCTTAAAAGAGCATCCTTATTTCCATTAACCCATATATCTTCATCGGGTAGATTTATATCTACTTGAAAATTTTCCTTTTCCAAAACTTCGTAGAAATCTATAATACTTTCTCTAATAATCTCACTTAGATTTACTTTTTCCATCTCTAAGCTTTTATCTCCACTTTCAAGTTTAGCTAAGGTGAAAAATTTATTGATAAGAGTCACAACTTCCTCAGTTTTTCCCATTAATCCCTCTAAAAGCTCTTTCTTTTCCCCTTCTGTTAGATCTTTATCTTGATTTATCATTTCACCATATCCTAAAATTACTGTTAACGGAGTTTTTAAGTCATGAGATACATTAGCTAGCATTTCTTTAATTTTTTCATCTCTTTCTTCCCTAATAGATTTTTCCAATCTTTTTTCTGAAATTAATTTATTTATTGTAAGTATTAGTCCTTGAGTTTCCTCATTATTACAATTTAAAAGCAAGGTTTTATAGTTTTCTTCTCTTATTATTGCTTCTAGCTTTCTATTAATATTTAAAATTTCTTTTTTTAACCTACTTTTACGTATATGCTCATAAATACAAAGAGAAAATAAAATTATAATTATAATATATTTCATGATTATTCCTTTCTATCAAATTTATATCCAATACCCCAAACGGTTTTTATAATGGCGGGATTCTTAGCATCATCTTCTATTTTCTCTCTTATATGTCTTATGTGAACATTTATTATATTTTCCTCACCAAAGGCGTCTTCCTTCCATACCCTTTCATAAATTTTATTTTTAGTAAAAACTATATTAGGGTTGGTTACAAGCAGCTTTAATATTTCAAACTCCTTTACTGTAAGCTTAATACTTTCTCCATTTTTCTTTATTTCATAGCTATTAAAATCCATAAAAATATTGCCTATCTCTATAGTATTGCTATTCGTTTCTTTAGTATTAGAATACTTTGTAGCTCTTCTAATATTAGCCTCTACTCTTGCTACTAACTCTATTAAAGAAAAAGGCTTGGATAAATAGTCATCTGCTCCAAAGCCAAGTCCTAATGCTTTATCCACATCACTGTCCTTAGCTGAAAGCATTATTATAGGAGTATTATGGTTAATTCTAATTTCCTTAAGAACCTCAATGCCATTAATCTTGGGCATCATAATATCTAAAATCACTAGATCATAACTCTTACTTCTGAATTCTCTTAGCCCATCATCCCCATTAAATGCAACATTAACCCTATAACCTTCTTTAACTAAAGCTTTCCTAACCATTTCACAAATTTGTTTATCATCTTCAATTATTAAAATTAGATTTTCCATATTTCCCCCATATACAATATAATTAATAATATTTCAATTTTAAGTTTTGATTAAATTTTCCGTAACTCTATGTTAAATAACATTCTTTATATAAATTGGAATTTGATAGATTCACATTCTTGGGATAAAGTAAACCAAACTGTTCAGCTTACTGCTGCAAAGACCAAATAATTAAGTCATAAAATTGCTTCATTTATTGAGTATTGAACCTCAATGTGGTCGCTCACAAAATATGTGTCGTCACCATCCGGGAGCATCCAATTTACACTAACGCTTCCCGGCTGAAAGTAACCATTCTGTTCTTTGTAATCAGAATAGGTTACATACCACGGCACCAGCGAGCTGCCTTTCCCATTTTCGTCCATATATCGATCATTGGTATCAAAACGTATAATGTTGCCATTATTGTCAAAAGTAAATCTTCCTTTAGCAGTAACGCCCTTCCATGAAATCTCACCTTCAACGGCGCAATCGTCAACGACTGTCCATGACACATATTCCTGTAAAAACAAGGACGGCATATATACTGCATCTGCCAACGCCGTTATCAACTGACCTTGGTCCATTTCTGATCCAGTAGAGCGGAAAAGCTGGAACTGCTTGGCAAGCACACCTGTCATAGAGCCGAATCCGTCCAACACGCTGTCTTTGGCCTGCAATGGAATCCCCGCAATTCGTCCTGTCAAGAAAGCATGTCGGTCTGGTCTATTCACAAAATTAACCTGCATGAATTTAATTTTAATTGGTTTTTTGCCTGCCGACATACGAAACTTTGTGTTGTGAAAATATATCAGCATGTTATCCATAAAGGGCTTTCCCATATAGCCCCCATTGATGATGTGCTGACGGAGCAGAGCAGGCAGTTCAGCAACATAATCTTCCGTAAATATACTCTGTATGCTTCTTTGCCTATTTGTTTCGGTCAAAGAACTTTTTACATCTGTCAGATATTGCTTCCAAAGTCTGCCGCCGGGTATCGCCAAGTACATCACTATAATTGCCAGCGCAATCAAAACTATCACTATCCAAAGCATATATTCCACCTCATATACCTATTACAAGTATTCGATAAATTCCTATTTGTCTAGTTACATTTTTCCAAATACTTACTAAATAATTATAACATAAGCCAACGACACTTTTAATATCATTGGCTTACTTTTATCTTTTAATTTTAGTTGTCCATAGATACGTTTCACCGTATTTCTTCTAAGTTAGTTTATAAACTTCTGGGAATCCACTGAAGACGATTCTGAATTGTACACAAAACTCATGGAGAAGAAGATTTTTTTAAGTTTACTCTATTATAGCAGGAACAATATATTCATTAATAAGTATTCTCCTATCCTTTGGATTCATTATGAATTCTGATGCAATTGCTATGACTAAATCTTTTTCTGGAATGCAACAAATAACATTGCCTCCATCACCTAATGCCAAGTATGTAGGAATTCCTTTATCTTCAAGCAGCCACCACAAATAACCATATTTTGCTACAGAATTATTGATTATCGTTTGGGAATGAGAAGTTATAGATTCATCAATCCACCTCTCGGAAATAATAGGCTCATCCTCCCAAATGCCACCATTCATATATAAAAATCCAAAACGAGCCATATCACGGGGAGTTAGCGTAAGTCCCCATCCTCCTGTGGAGTTACCCTTTTGATCGCTAACCCACCCTTTTACGTTCTTTCCAAACAAGTCATCAAATCCAAATGATTTCATCTCATAATTAGGGATTTCTTTCATGCCTATGTGTTTAAATAATCTCTCATTAGCAAACTCACGAGCGCTTTTCCCTGTACTGCAAGAGATGATGGCTGAAAGTAGGTGTGCCCCTGCAGTAGAATACTTAAAGGTTCCAATATTCCCCTTTTGACCCAACATATCAAGAATATACTTTGTCCAATCAGATTGCATGCACATCTTATCCAAAGGTTCCTGCCAGTCTTCAAATGAATAAGGAGCTGTCATAGTAAGAAGATGTCGTATAGTTATTTCTCCTTTCTGCAAATCATCAGCATTGACAACATACTCTGGAAAAAAGTCTAAAACTTTTTGGTCTTCATTTTTAATATATCCATCATCTATTGCAATGCCAATGAGGGCAGATATTATACTTTTTGTTACAGATGCCACATGATGTGCATTGTCAGGACCATATCCATTAAAATATCTTTCATAAGCCACATATCCATTTCTTACAATTACGATACCGTTTATATTGCTAAACTCTGATTTTATTATATTTTCAAGTTTTGAAAGCTTTATTGGGTCCATTTTCAATGTTTTTGGATCTGCAGTTTGCCATTCTTTAGTTGGCCAATAGTTTCTTTTCACGATAAATACCTCCTAAAAACATTACTATTTTTTCTTTACAGGGAAATACACTTCAGTAATATTTTCCTCTGGAACTTTGATTTCATAAGGATTAGTTAAATATATTTCGTATGGTGAGTTCACCAATTCATACCCTTCATTTTCTACCCATTCCCTTAGTTTAGCAAATACCGATGTTAATTCTGAATATGAGCCCTTTAAAACAGACTTGGCACAAAGTCCTCCTGCCAAATCCCTCGTCCCCTTTACAACCTCTTTTATTGGAATAGCAAATTCTGTATCGTTGCCAGCAGGATTATATTCAGGGCTGTGATAAATAGTCATCGGTTTATCGACTAAAGTAAGTTTTTCAGTAGCAATCTTTTCATACAACTTACTAAAATACTTTCCATATCCTTCAGCATAGTCATAACTGCTCATACTTTTTCTCATATAAAGTATATTTTGGCCTTTAGTTTCAATAAGTTGTACCTCTATATCATCAAGGTACGACATAATTGGTATACCCTTCTCTAAATTTAAAATATCATTACTAATTTGCTTTAAGGTATATTCAAAATCACTTAGCTTTTCCTCTATTTCCCTTTTCTTTTTATTGAAAGCAGAACAAAGTTTTTCTTCTGCTTGGTCCTCTTCTAATTCTAGAATGGCTTTGATTTCATCTAGAGAAAAATTGTAAGACTTCAAACGGTTTATAAAAATCATCTTTTTTAGCTGTCCAATGGAATAATACCTATAACCGGTTTTTGCATTAATCCCATCAGGATTAACTAATCCAATTTCCTCATAATATCTCAGTGTTTTTGTAGATACTTTACATATCTTCGAGAATTCTCCAATAGATAACAAGAGATCATCTCCATTCTTCATATTCTGATATCAGCTGAATGCTTTAAATATAGATATCTTATTCACTTTTACTATACACCTTTCCCCCAGGATAAAGTCAACTGCAAAATAAAAAGCACCACTCTATGAAAGAATAGTGCTTAATCAATTCTATTTTTGTTCTTTAGGTTTAAATTTCATTTCTAGTCCCATGCGTGAATCTAAAGTTATATTTAAATCTCCAATTTCTTCTTCTTTAGTTGTAACTATATTACCTGTAAAGCATTTATCAAAAAATTCTTCAAATTGTTTTGTTTCTACATTTGGCTCACATACATCAAATACAGCATTTGCATGCTTTTTAAAATTCTTAATGTCACCTTTGCTAAAGGTAGTCACTGTATAGCCCTCTTTATCTTCTTCTGTTCCACCTTGGAATTCAATTGAGACTTCCGTAAGCTTACCATTTTCCCCATTAGATTTAGCACTAATCATGCATCCATCTAGTGATTCTATGTAAAAATACACATCATCTTTTTTTTCTGAATTTGCCTTTACCGCTCCTGAACTTTTAGTCTCTAATTTCTTACCTTTGAATTCTTCAATTTTTCTATTATCTCCAATCCTATCGTTAAAATAATTCTTAAATTCTTCACCAGTAAATGTATAGCTTTGTCCATCTACTCTGCTTGCTGTAGGCTCTTTTTCTTTTCCTTTTGCTCCACAACCAACTAATAAACCTATAGCCAAGCAACTAATAATACAAATTTTTAACTTCTTTTTCATTTTATTTTTGTCCCCCAATTCTGTACATTAATAGTATTTGCCTAAATATATCCAAATTTATGGCATAACTATTTAATTATAGCATATAATGTATATCATTTCAAATTAAGGTATTATATTAATATAAGATATTGACATGCTTCCTGCTTATAAAACTAGCCTTGGCTATTAATTTTTCTTAGCTGAGGCTAGTTTTAAATAAAAGACAGCTGTTCATTATCAGATTTATTTAATTTATCCTTCATGGGTTTTGAATAACTACCAGAAAGATTATATTTGCCTTTTAATTCATTAACCATCATGTATAGCTTATCTTTGTATTCCTTATTGGCACCGCCTGTTTTATATAATGTTTGTAACGGCTCATACAAATGTGGAAACTCCTTTTTTATAAAGTCAAAGAATACTAAGCGGGTCTTTCCTCTTAGATAGAGTACTCCAGGTAGGACATAACTAACCCTACAATCAGCAGCATTAGAGTACAAAGCATCAACATTCTCTCTTCCATCTGTTATATATGGTATGATTGGCATAAAGTGAAGTCCCGTGGATGCATTTGTCTTTGAAAATTCCTTTAACATAGCAAATCTTTTAAGGGAATCCACACCACTTGGTTCTATTTTTCTACGAATATTTTCATCCATACAAGTAATAGTTGCTGCTACATTAACATAAGTAATGGAGCTGAGTTCTGCAATTAAATCATAATCTCGCAAAATCAAATCTGACTTTGTGGAAATGATGCAAGGTGTTTTGTATTTTATCATTAATCGTAGAATATCTGGCATTATTTTATACTGTTCTTCTATTGGCTGATAGCTGTCGGTTACGCCACCGATATTGACAACTTCCCTTTTCCAGGAAGGGCTGCTGAGCTGTTCTTCCAACCGTTCAACAATATTGGTTTTAACATATATATCCTCAAAATATTCTTCAGAACCTATGTATTCATGGGAGTACATGGCATAACAATATTTACAGCCATGCTCACATCCACGGTATATATTCAAATCCCATGCAAAGGGAATTTTCCTTTTCAGTTTATTGCAAGCCACAGTACAAGTGATTTCTTTATAATTAGCCATTATTTCACCTTCTTACAATACAATTAATTCACATTCTTATTTTTCTTTTCCATTGTATAATTCATTTCACTATATCCTTTTATTGATAACTTAAAATTGATAACTTGAATCTGATAATCATCAATTCCTATATTTACTTTATAACTTTTTAAATAAAAAAACCTCTCTTCTAATGCACTAAATTGAGAGGTACAATCTTATTTTTATGGTTATCTTATTACCCCAATAGATTTAACTTATATATTTCTTCAACCACTGTCTGAAAAATTGTAGTTGTTCTTCGGTGTGAAAATAGTGTTCTCCATTCTCCATTACTTGTAAATCACAGTTAAAGCCTTTTGCAAACTTAGATACCACATCAAATTCACATAAGTTATCATTTGAACCATATAGAATTGAAGTTGGATTATTCCATTGATCGATAGGATGTTCTTTCACATAACAGTAATAATCCCAGTAAAGTGTCTGCCCCATAGGTGTTGGAATTTCTTTTTCTTCTTTTAGCCTGTTCTCACTTACATTACACCATGTCATCATATTATTTATTATACGTTCCATATTTACCACAGGAGAAAGAAACAAACACTGTTTCAATGAATGATGTTTATATGCTAGTAGACTAAAATATGCTCCCATACTACAGGCAAATACACTTATATTATTTGATATTGATTGCGCATAACTCATAATTATATTAAGGTCTTGAATACAGTTTTGAACCTTGCAAGGATAGTTTTCCCCCTTACGATCACCATGTTCAGGCAAATCAAAACTAAGTACTTGATAACCCCTTGCTGTTGCCTCTTCTGCAAATACCACAATTGAGTTATCTTCTTTATTTGACATATTACCATGTACCACTATAAATAATTTATCTGATTTGTTCCCCCACAAAATTGCAGGAATATTCTCTACTTTTAAATTTTGCTTTATCATTATAATTTCTCCTTTATGAAATGCAAATAAGTTATAATTTTATAATTCCTTATTTAAAATTTCAATGTTTTAATTTTTAATAACAAATAACTACTATTAGCCTTTAAAGTATTTTTCTAATAAAATCATAACACTATATTTCCTAATTTATCTAGTTTATAAATAATTCTGTAGCAAAATTATCCACAAAAATACTCTTACCCATATTGCTAAGGTAAGAGTTTTCAAGTTATCAACTATGATTTTTCTCTAATTGTGAATTAAGGTATTATTATTACAACAAAGACCGCAACTACAACGTGTATCACCAAATTTCAAGTCGTAAACTTCTGAAAGCTCTACATTAACTTTAATGACCTTTCCTGCAAAATCTGATCGTTCTTTTGGTACTTCTGAAAGATTATCTGCCTTAGCTTGTGTATTTATAATTGCACCAATTGGAACATATCTATTTGCAGCTATCCTAACTCCTCCTGTTACAATTGCTCCAGTATCAATATAGCAATTGTCCTCTACTATAGCGTTAAATACAATTGAATTAAATCCAACAAATGTATTGTTTCCTACAATAGCTGGTCCATGAATTAATGCTCCATGAGCTATACTTACTTTATTCCCAATATATATTGAATACCCTACACCATTTACAGAGCATTTAGCATCTTTTAGTCCATGAAATATTACTCCATCTTGTATATTAGAATTATAACCTATATAAAATGGTGTTCCCTCATCTGCTCTTAGCACTACATTAGCACCTAGAAATACATTCTTTTCTATTGTTACATCACCTATTACACTTGAAAACGGTCCTATAAATGCACTTTCACTTATTTGAGGATATCTACTTACAGGGTTAAATGAAGTAGCTGGGTTTTCTCCAATAAAGTAAGCATATAAATTAGTTGGCCCTATTGGCTTATAACCTTTTTTTATACTATTATACATTGTAATTTTCTCCTTAAATTAATATTACATTATATTAAACTTAATATTAATTTGTTAATCATTCTGTAAAATGTAAAAATTCACTATAACACTTTATTTTAGTTATGGTGGATTTTACGATAAAACTTGCTGACTTTTTAATTTACATTTAAAAGGTTTAACGCAGTTTCTATTTTTTTACCTTGGCTAATGTATATTTTTATCAAACTAAGAAGACAATAGTTTTAGTTATATATCTAGGGAGTTGATATTAATGACAGTAGCATCAAATATAAAACAAACATTAGCTAGTTTAAAAGGCGTTGAAAGCACCTTAAGGATTTATTCAGTTCAAAGCAGAAATGAAGAAGAAAAAAAGGTATATAAAAAAGAATTACAAACAGTGGAATCAGTTATAAAGGATATAGAAGACAGATTAAAAACTGTAGAATTTGAAGAGCCACAATATAAAGGGAAGTAGAGGTGAGGTAATATGCAAAGCTTCTTCGTGGTATTGTTAAGAGTTATAATTTTATATTTTTTAACTTTAGTGATAATTAGGTTCATGGGCAGAACTACTTTATGGAAGACCACAGCTTTTAAATTTGTAAGCTACATGGTGATTGCCATCATGGTTTCATTAATATCCTTAGGGCTAATACCAAATATGGCTTTTGGCTTTGTGGCTTTAGGTGTTTGGTTTTTATTTACTATAGCTTTGGATTATCTAGCTATAAAAAGCAAGTGGATTCATGATGTTATAAATGGAAGGGAAATTGTATTAATAAAAGACGGAAAAGTCATGGAGGAAAACCTACAGGAAGTTAGATATACAGGGGAAGAGCTATTAAGAGAACTAAGATCGAAGAATGCTTTTAACTTGTCTGATGTGGAATTTGCACTTATGGAAGACACAGGAGAGGTAAATGTTTTGTTAAAGTCAGAGAAGAAGCCTATTACTCCAAAGGATTTAAATAGAGAGGTGGCCCCAATGTCTGAACCTCAAACGGTGATACTAGATGGAACTGTGCTGGATGAATCCTTGACAAGTATAGGACTTAATAGAGAGTGGTTAAATACTCAATTATCTAATTCAGGAGTGTCTATAGACAATGTGTTTATTGGTCAGGTAGATTCTTCAGGGGATTTATACATAGATTTATTTGATGATTTAATAGAGGTTCAAGAGCCTCAGGTTAAAGAGCTGCTTTATGCCACTATTTCAAAGATACACGCAGACCTCCTTAGCTTTTCCTTAGAAACCGAAGATTCAAAAGCTAAGAAGATGTACTCAGATAATGCTAATAAAATTAAGAAAGTAATAGATAAACTAGAACCATACCTACTAAGGTAGAAAGGGGTAAATTTATGTCAGATAAGAAAAAGAAAAAACTAACGCCTACACAGCAAGAATATCAAGACTTTGCCAAGGATAGAGAACCTAAAAGGCCAGTTTTTAAAAATTGTTTAAAAGCTTTTCTGGTTGGAGGGCTTATATGCTTATTTGGCCAGATTTTGCAATGGGTTTTTATAAATTACTTAGGATTTGATGAAAAAAATGCAGGAAATCCTACATCAGCAATTTTAATAATAATTTCTATTTTACTAACAGGCTTTGGAGTATATGACCATATTGCTCAATGGGCTGGAGCTGGTACTGCTGTCCCTGTTACTGGCTTTGCCAACACTATGGCCTCGGCAGCTATAGAACATAAAACAGAAGGCTATGTGCTTGGTGTGGGAGGTAATATGTTTAAATTGTCAGGGTCAGTAATTGTTTTTGGAGTTTTCTCAGCTTTTGTTGTGGCTATAGTAAAAATAACTATTAAGTGGTTAGGTGGGATGTAAATGCTTAAAGGTCATCAAACATGGGTGTTCGAATCAAAGCCAGTGATAATTGCCTCAGCTGCCGTGGGATGCGCCTTTGAAGCTCAGGGAGCCATAGCAGAGGATTTTGACTGTCTTCATGAAGACATATGGTTAGGGCAAGAAAGCTTTGAAAAGGCAGAAAAAAAGTTATTAGAAGAAGCTTGCGAAACAGCCATTAATAAGGCAAAGATGAAAAAAGAAGATGTTCAATTTTTTATAAGTGGCGATTTGATGAACCAAATTACATCCAGTAGCTTTGCGGCTCGTACATTAGGCATACCTTTCTTAGGAATTTTTGGCGCTTGCTCAAGTTCTATGGAAGGTCTTGCCTTAGCATCCTTATTGGTGGATAGTAAGGCTGCGGAGTACGTAGTAACAGGAGCCTCTAGCCATAATGTAGCAGCAGAAAAGCAATTTAGATATCCTACAGAATATGGTGGCCAAAAGCCGCCTACAGCTCAATGGACAGTAACAGGAGCAGGAGCAGCTTTAGTAGCTCAAAATGGAAAGGGACCTAGGGTAACCTCAGCTACCATTGGAAGAGTGGTGGATATGGGAATTTCAGACCCATTTAACATGGGGTCAGCTATGGCTCCTGCTGCTGTGGATACCATAGAAGCACATTTTAGAGATTTAGGAATAAATCCTTCTTACTACGATTTAATTGCCACAGGAGATTTGGCGAGTGTTGGACATAAAATTGCAGGGGATTTATTAGCTAAGCATGGATTAGAAATACCAAGAGAAATATTTACTGATTGCGGTTTATTGATATATAAGAAGGATCAGCCAGTAATGGCTGGCGGAAGCGGATGTGCCTGCTCTGCTACCGTTACCTACGGCCACTTTCTTAACCGTATGAGAAAAGGAGAATTAAAAAGAATATTGGTAGTTGCTACAGGGGCATTGCTATCTCCCTTATCTTATCAGCAAAAGGAAAGCATTCCTTGTATTGCTCATGCAGTATCTATTGAGATATAAAAGAGGTGTATAAAATTGTCAATTTTTATTTGGTCTTTTATAATAGGTGGAGCTATATGTGTAATAGGACAGATCATGATGGATGTTTTTAAGCTTACACCTGCTCATACTATGAGTACATTAGTGGTAGTTGGAGCCATACTGGGAGGATTAGGCTGGTATGACCCGCTAGTAAAATTTGCTGGAGCTGGAGCATCTGTACCAATAAGCAGCTTTGGAAATTCTTTGGTGAAAGGTGCTTTAATGGAAGCTGAAGAAACAGGTATTATTGGAGTGCTTACCGGTATATTTGAGATAACTAGTTCTGGAATATCCGCAGCTATAATTTTTGGATTTTTAGCATCAATAGTATTTAAACCTAAAGGTTAGCACATAATATCCTTGAAAGGAGGTGAAGGTTATGACAGTAGGAACACAAATGCAACAGGCTGTAGTTGGAATTCAATCAGCAGCAGCTACAATGAAAAGTTTTGCACTAGAAACAGAAGATAAAGCAGCTAAAAAAGACTTCCAACAATTAGCCAAAACTTTTGAAGATGCTTTAAAAGTTTTAGAAGGAAGACAAAAATACATTGAAAGTCAAGAACCACAATACAAACAGCAATAGAAGTTTTTGAGCTTTATGCTTATAATAACATAGAAAAGAGGAGATAAAAAATTTAAATCTTCTCTTTTTATTTTAAATAAAAAACTAATTTTTTATTAGAATAAGGGCTTCATCATCATAAAGCCTGTAACCTGCCTCTGTGATTTCACTTGGTTTTAACAATCCTATTTCATCGTAGTAAGGATTATAAAAATACTCTTACCCATATTGCTAAGGTAAGAGTATTCAATACTATAATATATATTTACATATCTTTTCTAATTTTTAATTTAAAATCTTCACATGTATATTATTCGTTGGACTTTAATGCATCTATCATGTTAATATTCTTTAACTTAACATGCATCATAATCATAACTATTACCGAGAACAGTATAGTTATCAAGGCGGAGAATATATAACTATTTATGAAAATATTAGGATACATCATCATAGTATCAGTTTCCGCCGTGCTAATTATAAAAGCATGTAGTATTTTTCCTAAAAATGAACCTGTAAGTACTCCTAAGAGTGTTAATATCATACTTTCCCTTAAAATATACATAGTAACTTCATTATCAAAAAATCCAAGTACTTTTATAGTGGATAATTCTCTTATACGCTCTGATACATTTATATTATTTAAATTGTATAAAACTACAAAAGCAAGACATCCTGCCGCTAATATTATTACTAACATAACTATGTTCATATTAGCAGTTGACTCTTCAATGGATTTTTCTATTTTTGATGTTAGCGTAACATTTATGACATTTTCACATTCTAAAAGCTTTGAAGAAATTTCATCAACATCATCTTTATTTTTATCAAAATTCAAAAGTTGAGTATTGTATCCAACTTTTTTATCAAATATTTTTTCATAATATGATGGTGACATATACATATGGTGCATAATATAATTTTCAACTATTTTATCTACTTTCACATCATAAGAATTATTCTCTTCATCTTTCATAGTTATTGTATCTCCAACAGATGCTCCTAAAAGTTTAGCTAGCTTCTCATTAATAATAACACCATCATCTGATATTTCATATTTTTCACCTAACACCCTATCATTTAATAGTATAAACTGATCTATCTTCTCTACATCTTGCGGTACATATAAAGTAACTGTTTGTTTATTCATATCCTCTTTACTAAATGTTACTGATTCTTGATGTATATTTAAATTATTCTCATATCCAGTTATTTGATTTAAAATATCTTCATACTCTTTATAACCTTCTTCAGTAGAATCTTCATTGAATACTACCATAGCTTCGTATTTCCATAACTTACTAAATTGCTTTTCTATAATACTTGTATTTGAGTATTTAAGTCCAAACCCCGTAACAAGTATGGCCATACAACCAGCAATCCCTAGTACTGTCATTACCATACGTTGCTTATATCTAAAAATATTTCTTAATGTGACCTTATGATTAAAATTAAGTCTTTTCCATATTAGCGTAATTTCCTCTAATAATATCTTCTTACCTAGTTTTGGAGCTTTTGCTTTCATCAGATTAGCTGGTTTACTTTTCAATTCAACCCTTATAACAAATAAAGCTGCTCCAACTGTACATAATATTGATATTACCATAGATTGAATGATATAAGATGGATAATAATGTATAATTAATTTTGGTAAACTGTATAAACTTCCATAGGCATTACTGATTATAACTGGTAGAAAACTACATCCAATTAATATTCCCAATATACACCCAGAAATACTTGCTAGTGCAGCATATATTATAAACTTCCAGGATATTTGTAAATCATCGTATCCTAAAGCTTTTAAAGTACCTATTTCTAATCGATTTTCCTCTACCATTCTTGTCATTGTTGTTAAACAAATTAATACTGCTAATAAAAAGAAAAATACTGGGAACACTGAAGCAATATTATCTAAAGCATCAATTGAATCTTTATATCCCGAATATCCTGGATTATCATTTCTATCAAAGAAGTAGTACTTATTTTTATCTAAATTCTTAAGATTTTCTTTTTCTTCCTTTTCAACTTCTTTTCTAGCATCTAATAGTTTTTGTTTATTTTTATTTATTTCTTTTTCACCATCTATTAGTTTTTGCTCTGATTCATTTAATTGTTTTATTGCTTTATCAAGTTCTTCTTCTCCTTGTATTTTGCCTTCTTCAAGTTCTTTTGCCCCTTTTAAAAGTTCAATATTCCCATTATCCAATTTCTTTTGAGCCTCTTCAAGCTGAATTCCACTGTTATTAAATATCTCTAACTGTTCCTCATATTGGGATTTACCTTGTTGATATTCAGTAACTCCTGCTACTAACAATTGTAAATTAGACATATTATCATTTACAGTTTTGGCCATAACATCTAGTGATTTATATATGTTAATAGCAATATCTAAATTTTTAGGATTTCTTTCTAGTTCATGAATTAGTCCAGCCATATCACTTAAACCTAAATTAGATATAACACTTTTCCAATACTGTATCTTTTGTGGAGGTATCTCTCCACCCTCTTTAATATTTTTAACTGTAGCCTTTATATCGCTAGAAAGTACATTGATTGAATTAAATAATTTTCTAAGGTCTTCTATTTTATATTCTAATTCACTTGTATTCTTTTCAGGATCAATTCCTTGATTTAAAAATTGCTTCTTGGCTTTATCAAGCTCACCTTTTGATTCATAAAGTTGTTTTTTTCCTTCTTCAAACTTTTCTTTTTCTTTATTAAGTTCCGCTTGACCTATTTCTAATTTCTTTCGACCTGATGAAAGATCCGCTTCACCATCTTTAATTTTTTGTTGAAATTCTATTAATGATTGGTTGTACTGCTTTTTCCCTTCTTTAATTTCTTCTTTTCCATCTTCTATTTCTCTTTGTGCTTTTAGAAGCTTTGTTTCATTATCTTCTATTTCTTTATAAGCTTTATCAAATTCTTTTTCTACTTCTGTCTTTACTTCTTCAACTCTATCTATTGTTCTATTTGAATATAAATTTTCAACATATTGGGTGTTTTTCTCCATTATATCTCTATATTCATCACTATAAGCATCGAGCCCTTGTACATTTTTAAACCTTACATAGATTTCGGTATATACATCCATTGATATATCCGAGCTATTTAATACTGCAAAGTAATCAATAGTACCTTTACCAACAGAAGTTGTACCTCTTGATTCCTTTTCAATATACATTGGACTTCTTACAATACCAACGATTTTAAATGTGGTCTTCTTAAAAGACTTCATTATGTCTTCGTCAGTATCAATTACATATTCGTCTCCAATCTTCATATTCTTATTTAATTTCAAAGCTTGTTCATCTAGGGCTATTTCTCCACTTTTTTCAGGTAACCTACCTTCCACAACAATAAAATTATTTATGTTATTTTTATTGTCATACTCCATGAATCTTACTACATTACTCATATTGGCAAGGTTTGCATTTATACTACGTGTGCCATAAAAATCTAATATTTCATCATTGTTTTTAAGTACCTCTATATCTTCATCATTTAGTCCAAGACTTGATACAATCTTACTATCCATAAGATTATAGGTACTATATAAATTATTTATGGTTTTATTCATATCGGGTCCTGCTGATTTTATACCAGAATAAAAAGCCACTCCTAAAAATATAATTGTTAATATTGAAATAAATCGTGCTTTTGATGATAAAATTTCCCTTGCTATTGATTTCTTATATGCTTTAATCTGCATCCCAAGTCCACCTCTACCATTCAATCTCTTCAACTGTAATGGGATTATTATTAATCTCAATGCTTCTAACCTTTGCGTCATTGATTCTAATAATCCTATCAGCCATTGGTGCGATTGCTGAGTTATGAGTTATGACTATAACTGTGGTGCCCATTTCTCTACAAGTATCTTGTAGGGTTTTCAAGACTTGCTTTCCTGTATTATAGTCAAGAGCACCAGTTGGCTCATCACAAAGCAATAACTTAGGATTTTTTGCAATTGCCCTTGCAATAGAAACCCTTTGTTGTTCTCCTCCTGATAATTGAGCTGGAAAATTATCCTTTCTATGTTTAAGTCCTACTAATCCAAGGGTTTTATCTACATCTAATGCATTGTTGCAAATCTGCGTAGCAAGTTCTACATTTTCTTTAGCTGTTAGATTTTGTACTAAATTATAAAATTGAAATACAAATCCCACATCGTCTCTTCTATATTTAGTAAGCTGTTTATTATTAAATTGAGATATGTCAGTGTTATCAATTACTATTTTTCCTTTATCACAACTATCCATTCCTCCAAGAATATTAAGTATAGTGGATTTTCCAGCACCACTGGGACCTAATATAACAACAAATTCTCCTTTTTCAACAGAAAATGTAACTCCGTTGTTTGCCACAACCATATTTTCTCCAATCCTATATTCTTTGTATACATTAAGAATATTTATATACGACATCTTATACCTCCATTTACTCTCCCTTTAAATTTATATACTCAGAGTTATTAAATAGACACATTGTTCACTTTATAGTACAATAAATAGTATAAGTTAATAGATACTTATAAACAATAATCACATAATTTCTTAACGTTATTAAATAGACATAAAAATTAAATCTGTTTATTAAATAGCATGTAATAAACAGATTATTTTAAGGAGAATATATATGGCAGGTATTAAAGGAAACCGTAGAGTTTTATATACTAAGAAAACCATTAGAGATAGTTTAATTAAACTACTTGAAACTAAAGAAATCCATCAGATCACTGTTACTGATATATGTAAAAATGCAGATATTAATAGAGGAACTTTTTATGCTCATTATAAAGATGCCTTTGATTTGCTTCAGTCTATGGAAGATGAACTATTTAATAAAATCCTTGATTATATTGATGAGACTCCAGTAGAAGAGTATAGCGATTCCCTATTACTTAAAGTTATTGAGTTGATTTCAGAAAATAAAGATTTATGTAAGGTCCTACTTTGCAATCAAAGGGATAATAAAATTTTAGATCGATTAATCTATGTTGCTAGTAAAACAGATATTGAACAGATATATAGTAATTCAAATGAATTTACTAAAGCTCATTTAAATTACTATATAAGATATGTTGTTGGTGGATGTATTTCAATCATTCAAGCTTGGCTGGAAAATGATTTGCCTGAATCCCCCAGTGAACTTGTTAAAATAATCAACACCGTAAATAAATTAAATATTGAATATTACAAGTAATTTTGTCCAATGACTAACTTTAAAACCTATAACTTTTATAATAAAATTTATTCTCTTTGCAGTTAGTAGTTAGTAATTTACTTATCACTTTCTATAAACATTTGAATTTGACAACTGTAGGATTCCGTATTAAAAAAATCATTAAGTAACTCCACTTCAATAAAACTTTTAATTTTAAAATTATTTTCTTTTATATAGTTAACTATTTTTCTTATACTTTCCTGCTCATTCTCTTTACTATAAGCTAAAGTTAAGTACTTTCCTTCTGGTAATATTTTAATATCTTGGTCAGCTACTATATTGTCATTGCCTTGAAATCCATTAAAAACATATCTTGGTTCTATATTCCCATCTAAACTAATGCTATATATAATTCCTCTCTCCATAGATATTTCTACATTTTTATCTTGGATGATTTTCTCTAAATTTGAATAGTAAAGTAACTCCTTTAAACTTCCAACTTCTTTACATGGTGATACAATTATATAACGTTGTCCAAAAAATTTAATAGATATTTCATGATTATTTAATATACCTTTAGAATACTCTACATTCATATTTAAGGTATCAATATTCTTGATCACTTCTTTCATTTTATTTATATTTTTTTCTGCTTCATATCTTTTTAATTGTAAAAATTCTACTAATTTATTGGTATCACGCTCTTTAAAAATTTCTTGAAGTTCTATTATACTAGTTCCTAAAGATCTGCAAGATTTTATAATATCTATATGAATAAATTGATCTATAGAATAATATCTATAACCCGTTGCCTTATCTATATATCTTGGAATAAGGATACCCATTTTGTGATAATATCTTAGAGCTTTTATTGTAATATCTTTAATTTTAGCAACTTCACCAATAGGAAATAAATTTTTCATCCTAATCACTTCCTTTATATTTTTTCTTAAATTAACCTTGACTCTCCCCTTAGAGTACATATTATTATCATTATAAGATATCTACGACAAAATATTAAGCTTAAATTTAGTCATATGAAAGGATAGTGTATAAATATGAATGAAGTAATATATAGAAACCTAGTTAAAGAGGATTATGATCTTGTTAAAGAATTAATTGGTAAAGCATTTGGCTTCGATGAATTTATCAAAGATAAAAAATTTTTAGATTTATTATCAAACATTTATTTGCAAAATTGTATTTTAGGAAGTTCATTTAGCAAAGTAGCAGAAAAAAATAATAAAGTAATCGGTATTATTTTGGGAGATGCAGAAAAGGACAAAAATCGTTTAAAGAAAGCTCACAATACGTTAAGCATTGCCTGTACTGGGATTAAGTTAATTATGACTAGTAAGGACAATAAAAACGTACTTAAAGAATTCTTAAAGCTTAAAGATACGTATAACGAGATTATACAAGGAAAAAAAGATGATTTTCAAGGCTGCATACAGTTATTTATTGTCTCTAAGGAATCTAGAGGCCTTGGGGTGGGAAAAACTCTAATCAATCATTTGTCTAATTATATGAAAAGTATGGATGTGCAATCTATATATCTATATACAGATTCTAGATGCAACTATGGATTTTATGATAGTCAAAATTTTAAACGCCTAAATGAAAAAGAAATCTATTTGGATTCACTCCAATCAAAACTTAATGTATTTCTATATGGTTATAATTTTAATTAAGGTGAAAAATAAATTAAATTATTAAAGGTAATGACTTAACACATTTAGCCATTACCTTTTTAAGTAAAAACCACATTTATTTATGGTACGATTCACCTTACCGTAAGTAATAATTCTAGATTTCCCATATACAATATAATTAATAATATTTCAATCTTAACTTTTAATTATATATTTTTATAAAAAATAACAGTTTGTTGAAAAACCCCCTGTTTAAAAACGAGGGTACTGAAAACTTAAACTTTTTCAGTACCCTCATATTTTCATTATCTTAATTAAGCCCTATTTTTTCTTTACTGGAATCCAAACTTCGCTATAGTAATTTTTATCTAAAATCCCCTTTTCATACTCACTTGGATCACTATACATTTCTATATTATAACCTGCAGCAATCTCATAATCTCTACAGTTTGGTAACCACTCTGAAAATATTTTCTTATTAGTTTCTTGAATTGATACTGAGCCTGGTCCATAACAAGGGAAAACAGCCCAAGTAAACTTAGGAATTGTTTTAACTATATATCCTTCCATACCTTCTTTCTCTTTAGAATAATCCTCTGCAATAAGGTACTCAAATTCATTACCACCCATTTCCTCATCAACGTTAATACCATACATTCCGCATATATCCTTTAACTTTCCTTGTGAAATATGCTCATTCCAGAATGAAGGTACCTCCATAAATGCTGAATCATATTTAAATTTCTTAGACGCTCCTACAACCTTAAATGCATCCTTTTCAACTATTTTATAATCCATAATATATCCACCTTCCAACGAAAATTTGATTTTAAGGGCAACAAAGGACTTTATCATTGCACCCTCTTTACGAACCGCAGATGGTGTAACTCCATGAAATCTTGTGAAAGCTTTAGTGAAGCTGTCTGGAGAATCATATCCATACTTTATTGCAATATCTATTATTTTTCCATTAGTAGATAAAACTTCACTGCCGGCAAGTGCAAGTCTTCTTCTCTTAATGTACTCACTTAAAGAATAGCCACATAACATTCCAAATCCTTTTTGAAAATAAAAAGGAGAAATATTTACCCTATCTGCAATTTCTTTCATGGATAAATCCTTGGTAATATTCTCTTCAATATAAGAAATAGCTTCTCTAATACTTTCAATCCATTCCATAATTTTCCTCACTTACAATTCGTTAATCTAATCTTACCATCATCAAAGGTTGACATCCCGACTTTTTAAGCTTTCTTTTGTCCTATAATTTTCCCATCACAATAAACTCCATATTCACCAAACATCTTTTTATATGTTATAATTCCTGCACCACTCATTTGTTCACATACATACTCTACAAAATCTATTCTTGAAGCCATGAATCATCCTTATTTTGAACACCACTTTTTACATTGTTCAATACGCTTACCATCATCACCTTGCTCTTTATCATAAGAAAATTTAGTTAACAATTCACAAGGAAAATCTTTGCAAAATCCACAATGTTCATTCTTTTTATCTTCACAACATTCTTTTACCCTACAGCTATCTCCCCAAAAAGGTTTCTCAATATTTATACATCCCTTACAACCAACTTGCACCTTATATACACATTGACTGCATAAAATACCACATCTTGATTCACACATGTCATATTCACCTCTCTTTTTTATAAGTATATAACTTATAACAAGACAGCTATATGTCATGTTCCTTATACATTTTGAGAATATTTTCTGCATTCTTTTTTAATTCTAAGCAAATCTCTTTAGGTTCAATAACCTGAACTGAATCGCCAAAACTTTTAACCCAATTTATTAAGTTATCCTTATTAGAGAAGCCCATCTTAAACATAAGTCTATTATCTTCTATATAAGTAAAACTATCTATTCCATACTCTTCAATTAATCGATACTTAACTTTTTCTTCAAATAATGCAACTAATATAATTTCATTTGAAAAAAATCTATCAAACTCTAACTTTTCCTGAGGCACATCTCTTTTATTAAAAAACTGTTGCATACATAATAAATTTGTTATTCTATTCAATTTAAATAATCTAAAATCTTCTCTTTCAATACAATATCCAAATACATACCATGAAGCCCATCTAAATACCAATAAGTAAGGTTCTATTATTTTATCAACTTCACCTTTATCATAAAAATATCTAAACGTGATTAAATGCTCTTCATTGATTGCAGTTTTTATAACTTCTATCTTCTGTGTTAAACTAATTTTATAATGTGATGAAAGATCTATTAATATATTCCCATTATTTGATATTACAGTATTTTTATTTGAAAATTTATCTGCAATTTGATTTATATATGATGAATCAGATATGCTTTCAAGACTCCTCAAACCTATCAATATTGATTGTAGCTCTTCAGATGTAAGGACTGTTTTATCTATTTTATATCCTTCAGCAATAGATATCCCTCCATTATAGCCCTGTGTTGTAATAATAGGTATTCCAGCTTTGCAAATATCTTCAATATCTCTATTTATCGTTCTTCTTGATACCTCAAATTTTTCTGCAAGAAATGGTGCCGTCACTTTATCATTTTTTAATAATATTGTAATTATACCTATTAACCTATCAATCTTCATGTTTTACACCCTTTCATCAAACACATTTAAATAAATTCACCATATTGCTTATGATACACTTCCCTTTTAATCTACTCTACAAACTCCTATATATCTAGCTACATTTTTCAAAAACTTCCCAAATAATTATAACACAAGCTAATAATACTTTTGATACCATTAGCTTGATTTTAATGTTTTACAAAATTCTTTTAAATTACTCCCACCTAAAAAACTTAATAGATACCCCAGTACATATCACAGCAAGTATACTTATAACTAAAATTGGTAGTATTGCATTATCTATGCTTAAGTTAAGTGATGCACTTTTTAAAAGCTTTATCCCCTGAGTTAAAGGTAAGATATCTGCTACTTTTTGAAGGGCTGTTGGCATAACCTCATATGGTAATGTTGCTCCTGAGAATATAAGCATAGGAAAGTATAGAATACTGGCAATAACACCTGCCATTTTAATATTTTTCGCTATTCCCCCCACCATAAATCCAATGCTGAACATTGATATCATTACTAATGTATATGCTCCTAAAAAGTTTATCCATGAACCTCTAAATTGAAAGTTGAAAAATATTTTTGCAGTTAAATAAACAAGAATTAATGAAACAATAGCATATAAGGCATAGATTACTCCTTGAACTACTAAAATCATAGATGGGCTAACTGGTGTTACTCTAAATCTTTTTAATATCTTTCTGTGACGATACTCAGATAATACTAATGGTAACCCCATGACGCCACCTGCACATATTGCAATGGTTGATACAGCTGCAAAGGATTGTTCCATGAATGTAAAATCTGCTCCAGTAAATGCGGGTTTATTGCCATAAATAACACCTAAAATAGCAGTCACCAACACTGGCATACAGATTGCAAAGATGAACATATCCATGCCTCTTAGCGATAACTTTAATTCAGTTTTTAACATTCTTCTAAATACTTTCATCATTCAATTCCTCCTCATCTGCAAACCATAAATAAGCATCCTCAAATTTTTCATATGGACTCAGTGCCACTGCTTCTTCAACTGTTCCATAGAAATCTATTACTCCATTTTTTAAAATACATATTTTATCGCACAAAACTTCAACCTCATCCATGAAATGAGATGTTAAAAAGATTGTGAGCCCTTCCTTCTTTAAGTTTAATAAGTACTTCCACATATCTCTTCTAGACTTTACATCTAGCCCTGTTGTAAGCTCGTCTAGGAATACTACCTCTGGGTTAGGAATTAACGCTAGTATAATAAATAATCGTTGCTTTTCACCTCCAGATAGTTCACTTACTAGATTTTTAACCTTATGTTGAAGGTCAAATTGCTCCAATAACTTATTGAAATCTAATGGATTTTTATAAAGAACTTCAGTTATTTCACACAACTCTTTCACTGTAATCTTATCTTGATAATTAGATTCTTGAAACTGAACTCCAACTTTCTGAAATAGCTGTTTTCTTTCTTTTTGAGGATTCATACCTAAGATAGATACCTGTCCACCATCAAAATTCTTTGTACCCAAAATGCACTCTATGGTAGTACTCTTCCCTGCGCCATTGGCCCCAAGCAATCCAAATACCTCTCCTTTCTTTACCGTTAAACTAACATCCTTCACCACTTGAACATCCCCATAAGACTTATAAAGATTATGAACTTTTATTACTTCCATGTGTTATTCCCTCCTTTTAACAAAAGAATAACACCATCACAAAGTCAGGTGTTAAAATGGAGAGTTTGTATTAAATTCGTTTTTCATAAATTCTAATTGCTTCAATATACTATTGGCATTTTTTTCTGCATCACTTAAAGAAGTAAGAAGCTTATCACATGCTGTAACAATGTCCTCATCCTCTTTTGGTTTATTGATTACCTCTCTAATATCAATTTCCTTACTTTCTGATATGGCATTAAGCATTCTTAAAATTGCTGAAAGGGAATAGTTGGCACAACGTAAGGTACGTATTATTTTCAATCTATTAATATCACTTTCAGTGTAAACTCGATATCCATTCTGCTTTCTCTTAACAGTAAGTAAACCATTCATCTCCCAATTTCTTAATGTGTCCATTGTGACTTGAAGATAGTCTGCAGTTTGCTTTCTTGTAAAAAATATATAATTATCTTTAGCATCTATCCCTAATAAAAGCTTCTTTGACAGTTCTATAGCTTCCTCTGCATTTTTTCGCTCTTGCTTTATCTGATTTATATAATCATTTGTACAGTTAATTGCTTCTTGAATCTCCCCTTTAGCAGATAACTTAACAACATTGACTATCTTTTTTCTAAGCCCATTTTGTAGAACCTCTACTTTAAAGGCAGTTCTAGCAAGTTTAAACTGCTCTATATGATAGTCAGTAAATACTCTATAACCATTTGGTAATCTATTTACCTCTGGTATTAATTCAAGCTTTTCGTACAAACGTACAGTGTTGGAATGTACCCCAACTCTTTTAGCTACTTCTGATGTTTTATATATCTTATTCATACTATTTGCACCTCCATGTTATTATCATAACACTTGTGGTAAGTCTGGTGATATAGTGGAGGGTCCCGTTAATTTACATTATTAAGTTAATTACATATTATAATATTATTTTTTTATATAATCTACAATTTTTAATATTGCTATATAACCAAATGGTATATACATAAACAATAAGGTCAAACGTTGCCAAATACCTTCATTTGCTATAACTGTATATTGGAAACTTGATTTATCTGACATAATAAATAATACAAAGAAAATTAAAGCTAAAATAAACGACACTAAACAAATAACAGTAGTTGTCCAATCCTTCATTTTAAATGATAAAATACTTAGAAGTAAAGGTACGAATAAAAGTGCCATAAATCCTAAAGCCGAACCAATTCCATGAATTTTTGAAGCAATATTTTCTATTTCTTTACTTTCATTAACACTAAAAATGCCTGATAAAATCCCTGCACCAATAGCAAAGATAGCAATAAAAACACAAAGGGTTATACTTAAATGCTTAGAATAAGAAGAATATTGCTGATATAAGTTAGCAGAACCGATTATCAAAAATATACCTAATAACACAAGCCAAATATTATAATATATTCTTACAGGACTATTGGGATTTCCTAATACACTCATAACCATTGTTTTATGATTATATCCTTTGTAGAAATTAGCCAATATATAAGGTACAACAAAGTCCCCAACAATTGCAATAATCAATAACCACCAACTGAATTGAGTATTTATAAATTTGTTCATTATATCCCCCTCTAATAAAACATAATTATTTATTTTTTCAATTATATACCACATAACTATAAATATTCAAATTTACTATTTTGATGATATACTATTCTCTTGAAAATTAACATCAACATATTTTAATTCTCTAATATATCTTTCAAAAAATATTATTGATATTATAAAGATTACTGCACCTACAAAAAAACTTATAATATTATGCTGAATACCTAAACTAGCTATTGCATTGTTTAACATATGAGCAACTATGCATAATATTAAAGATCTTGTTTTGTAATACATCATTCCCAAAAATAGTCCTATAATTGTAGCATTAATAAATTGAGGAATATTTAAGTGAATTAATCCAAATATAATGGATGAAGCAACTATAGCAGTTGTTGATTTATACTCATTTAAAAATCCTTCTAAAATAATCCCTCTCATAAATATTTCCTCAAAAATAGGTCCTATTATTACACCTGAAATAACCATCAAATAAGGATTTTTAACAAATTCTTTAAATGTCTCTTCAACAAATTGGGATACGGAAATTTTTCCTACCATTACACCAATTGAACTTTGTAACCACAAATAAAGCCCTAACATAAAAAAAGCTGTGCATAATAATAGTTTAAAATTAAATTTTTCAACATATCTTATTTTAAAATTTGCTTCATAATCTTTTCTTATTTTTTTTAATAGAAATATTACTATTATAACATTTGAAACTAACTCATCTAATACAGCTACAATTAATTCTAAAACTTTATTAGAATTAACATACATAGTTTCTGATAACATATGAAAAGGAATTTTTATAATAAAAGCAATTATAACTTTATACACTATTATCATTCCTAAAGCATCAAACACCGACAATTTAAATTTTTTCTTACTTAATTTACTTTTCATAAAACAATCACTTACTTCCCACCTATTAGCTATTTTTACTTAATTAATAATAATTATATCATATTAATGATAACATTTCCCTGTTTTTACAATAAGTGTAAAGTTATTATATAATTTTATTCCTTCGTTTTCACCTATATATAACTTTTAAAAAGAACTGAAAAAATATACTTTTTATCTTCATAATATCAACATATCTATTTCATATAATTTACCCATATTTTTTATTCCATTTAATGTAAATTTTTTTCCACTATTACTACATATTAGGGGGTATCTATGATTATTAAAAAAGAGAAAATTAAAGTGTTTGACATGACCTGTACATCTTGTGAAACCAGAGTTGAAAGAGCCATCAAAAAATTGGATGGTGTATTAGATGTGAAAGTTAGTTACAGTAACCAATCTGCTGAAGTGGTATATGACAGCGATTTATGTAATCTATTTGAAATCAAAAATGCTATAAATAGGGCAGGCTACAGCACACAAAGCTCTAACGACTATAAGTTCATGGGAATTCTTATAATGGTAGCTGCTGTGGTATTACTTGGATTAAATACTAGCGGCTTTGATATGGAATCAAAGCTTAACAATGCTTCTTATGCTGTCCTCTTTATTGTAGGAGTTTTCACTTCAATTCACTGCGTAGGTATGTGTGGTGGAATCATGCTATCTCAAAGCTTATCAAAAGAAAGTAAGAATAAATTTGAAGCTATAACACCAGCAATTTTATATAATTTAGGAAGGGTTATATCCTATACAATATTAGGTGGAATAGTTGGTGCCCTGGGTTCAGTATTTTCACTTACAATCACTACAAAAGCAATCATACAAATATTTGCTGGTGCATTCATGATCATTATGGGCTTTAATATGGCTGGATTCAGTTTTTTTAGAAAGTTTCAGCTTAAGCTACCAAAGGCTGTATGTAAAACTAAAAATAACTCTGGCTCTCCATTTATAGTTGGAATATTAAATGGACTTATGCCTTGTGGTCCCCTTCAAACTATGCAGCTTTTTGCTTTAGGTACAGGCAGCGCTGTAAAGGGAGCTTTATCTATGTTCATGTTTTCTATCGGAACAGTACCTCTTATGTTAACCTTTGGTGCATTATCAGGACTTTTAAGTAAAGGTTATACTAAAAAAATACTTAAATTTAGTGGAGTTCTTATTATAGTTCTTGGTCTAATCATGGGAAATAGAGGCTTTGTACTTGCTGGTATAGATATCAATCCTCTAAATGCACTTACCTCTCGCTCTAAAGGTTTTTTAAATAAAAACTCAAGTGACTCCTCTGGTGAAAATGTAGCTAAAGCTACTATAAAAGATGGAGTGCAAATTATAAATATGACTGTTAGCAATAAAGGCTATACTCCTAATTCCTTTTATGTTCAAAAGGGGATTCCTGTAAAGTGGATAATCAACGGTGAGCAAATTAATTCTTGTAATAATGCTATTGTTGCACAATCATTGAATATTGAAAAGAAAATAAAAAGTGGTGAAAACATCATAGAATTTACCCCTGGAGATAAGGATATAAACTTTAGTTGCTGGATGGGAATGATACCAGGTGTAATAAAGGTTGTTGATAAACTTGAGGATGTTGATACATCAGTACCTGATCCATCCCTACCAGCTCCAAGTACAGGCCCTAGCTGCTGTGCACGTCCTATAGATGAGAATTCAGACTCTGAAGTTTCCAACAGTTCAAGCATTTACGGTGATGACTTATCTATAATTCCAACAGAAGCTTTAGTAAACAAGGCTGAAGTTTTAGAAAACTATCAAAGTGCAAAGTTTAAAGGAACTGGCTATGAACTTCAACCTTTAATAGTAGTTACAGGCAATAGTACAAAAACTAAATTAACCTTTGATTTAGCTGCTTTTGATAACGCTGAAGGAGAATACCGTATTATAGATGCAACTACAGGAAATACTGCTACTTCTTTTACCGGTAAAAAGGGTGTAAATGAAATAGAATTTAATCCTAAAAAAGCTGGTGGTTATGCTATTCTAAAAGATGATGCCCTCCTAGGTATAATTGAGGTAGTTGATGATTTAAATAATACAGATATACAAAGTGTGCGAGATAAATATTTAGAATAATTATTTTATCACAAAAAAACTAGGGGTTTACACTCCTAGTTTTTTAATATATATGCAGAGACAGAAAACTGCCTCTTTACCTCATAACTCTTCTTGCTGTAATATAGTCTGACCTATCATATGATGATATTTTAACCACATCTCCTGTTCTCGGTGAATGTATGTACATTCCGTTGCCAACATATATGCCCATATGAGTAGGATTTCCTCCTTTTCCGTAGAATACTAAATCTCCCGGTTGAAGTTCCTCCCTTGAAACACCATAACCATTCTTAATTTGATCATAAGTAGTTCTTCCTAAGCTTATACCAAAATGCTTATATACATATTGAGTGAATCCTGAACAATCAAATCCAGCTGGTGTTGTACCTCCCCATGAATAAGGTGTTCCTAAAAAATTAGAAGCATATGCAACAACATTATTACCTGACATTGGTGCTGCTCCCCTTGAAGGAGTATATTTAGGGGTGGAGTTTCTTATCTGTTGAATTTGTCTTAAAGTTTCATTTAATTTGCTCTGAGATTCATCTACCACTGAAGCATATAATCCCTCTTGTCTTTCCACTTCTTTAATTAACTCATCTTGCTCGTTTTTACTTATTTTTAGCTTGTCCAACTTCTTACTATTTTCATTATTTAATGCTAATAGTTTATCATTTTGTTTATTTAACTCTTCTTTTTTATTATTTAACTGTACTTCTTTCAATTTAATGTTTTCCATAATTTTTTTATCTAATTCTATAATACTTTTTATGTTTTCTACCCTTGAGATAAAATCACTGAATCCATTTGATTCAAATAATATCTCCAAATATCCATCTGTTCCATTTATGTAAATTGCTCTCATTCTTTTAGAGAATATTTCTTTCTCATTCTTAAGCTCTTCTTCTGTCTGCTTCAATTCTTCTTCTGTAACTTTAATATTTTCCTGTACCTTGTCCATTTGTTTTTTATTCTTATCTATCTCATGCATTGTATCTTCAATTTGAACGTCTAAGTTTTCTATTTTTTGCTCTATCTCGAATCTCTTTTCTTGGGCTTTCTTTAAGTTGCTTTTGTCCGCTTCCAACTGTTCTCTTTGCGTTTGTATTTGGTCTGACGTTGGTGCTGCTAGCACTGGCTTATTTGAAACTGCTATTACTATAAACATCATCATAAAATATTTTAGCGCTCTTCTCATCCCATTCCTCCTTGTAGACCATCTATTTTATATGCTTATTTATTAAGTTTTTGAATTTTTTCCTCTCCCACCCCCACATTCCACTGACGTGTTTTTTCTAAAACTATTTAGAAAAATAAAAACATGAAAAACTGCCAATATAAAAAATACTTTTCATATAATACCAGCTCTTTATGTAGAACATATGAAGATAGAAAAGAGAGGCTCCCTCTTTTCTAAGGTCGTCTCTCCTCTTTATATTGTTATAGCTTTTTTCTCTTCCTACTGCTATTTATATTTGTCGTAGCAAACAATTTCCTCTAACATCTTTCTTGGTTTTGCATTTGGTTTTTCTGCTGGATAACCAAGGGGTGTCATTGCTACTACCCTAACACTCTCAGGTATCTCAAGAATATCTTTAACCTGATCTTCAGAAAAACCTCCAATCCAGCAGGTACCAAGTCCAAGTTCTTGAGCCTCTAAAATCATATAGGACATAGCAATAGACAAGTCAACAGTGTAGGCAGGCTGACCACAGGGCATTATAAAAGATGATTCAGTGGCGCATGCAACTATTATTACAGGTGCCTCTACAACAAACTTTCGTCCATTTACTGCAGGTAAAAGTCTTTGTTTTATTTCCTCATCCTTAACAACAATGAACTTCCACTCCTGTCTATTTTTTGCAGTTGGAGAAATCCTAGCTGCCTCTAAAACTCTACTTAGTTTTTCATACTCTATAGGTATATTTAAATAGGATCTAATACTTCTTCTTTCCCTTAAAGCTGTTAATACCTCCATTTTTCCCTCCATAACCTTACTAAGAATACATCTATATTTGAATTATATTCTTAAAGGAGTTCCTAAATTCCAAGGGGGACCTTTTTCTGACATTATTATATTCTTCACCTTTATACCAATAATATATTCTACTGTCTTTCAGGCAGAAAAACGGTTATTCTTGTACCTATTTCTTTCCTACTTAAAACGCTAAAATATCCTTTATGACTATCAATAATCCACTTAGCAATGGAAAGCCCTAGTCCTGTACCACCGTTTTTTCTAACTCTTGCAGTATCAGCTCTGAAAAAACGTTCAAACATGTGTAATACATCATTCTCATCCATGCCTATTCCATTATCTTGAATAGAAAAATACGGCTCATTTTTATTATTTTTACCTGTTCTTAGTATTATATCTTCACCTTTATCTGTATACTTTGCTGCATTTTCTATTAATATTCTAGCTGTTTGTTTAAGCAATGATATATCACCATAAACATTTATATTTTCTGAATCTATATATCTATATATATGATCTTTATCTATCATCTTAGATTCTTCTAAAACCTCTTTCATCATATCATTAAGTGAAAACTCCATAACCTTAAGTTGAGTTTTACCATTAATACCTCTAGCTAAAAACAATAGCTGCTCTACTAAGTTTTTCATATTTTCTGATTCACTTTTTATAGCTGCAATAGATTCTTCTAATACTTCCTCATCATCTTTCCCCCAACGATCCAACATATTAGCATAACCTTGAATTACAGATATAGGAGTTCTAAGCTCATGTGATGCATCTGAAACAAATCTTGCTTGTTGTCTATAAGAATCTCTCATTCTATCTAATAAGTTATTAATGGCTTCCTCTAATCCATGAAGATCGCTATCTCCAATATGAATTCTTTCATCAGATGTAGTAGGAGTAATCTTAGATATAGCCTCCTCAAGGCTTTGAAATTTTTGTTCATCAAAAGCTATATCGCTAAGCCTACTTGCAGCTTCTGCTATTTCATTAAGTGGTTTTAAAACCCTTCTATTTTTGGAAGTCCCAAATATCATTTGCCCTAATAGCATTATTGCTTCTATAATTCCAATAATAGCAATTACTCTTATAAGGAGATTTAAAAAAGTTCTAGCCTCTCTTATCATAACTTTTCCATTATCCCAAACAACTTTATATTTTGCTGTTTCTATAGGATAAAACTCAAAGGATCTTTGAGCATTTTTTACAATCTCACCATAAAAATTTATTTCACTTTCAATACACCAAACTCCAATAAATGCAGCAATTATGCATATATCAATAATAAGAAACTTTAGAAATAAATTTCTTACAAAAATAGAATTTAGTTTTATTGCAATAGACGTAACATTTTTTGTTTTATTTTTTCTACTCATCTTTAATTACGTACCCCACACCACGAACTGTAGTTATTATTTTCACATTAAAAACATCATCTATTTTTGTTCTTAAAAATCTTATATAAACATCTATAACGTTTGTTTCTCCAATATAATCATACCCACATACCTTTTCCATAAGTGTATTTCTAGTTAAGACTATATTCTTATTTTCCATTAATATTTGTAGCAAATTAAACTCTCTATTAGTAAGTTCTATCTCTGTGCCATCATACATTACTTTATGTCTCATTTTATCTAATGACAATAAGCCACATCTTATTATGTCTTCATCCTTTTTTGCTGTAACTATTCTCTTTTTAAGTGCTGTTCTTATCCTTGCAAGTAATTCTTCTATTGCAAATGGCTTAGTTATATAATCATCTGCTCCTGCATCAAGACCTGATACTTTATCCATAACTGCATCTCTTGCAGTAAGCATTATAACTGGAATATCAGAAGTTCTTCTAAGTCTTCTTAATACTTCCAGACCATTAATTTCTGGAAGCATTATATCAAGAAGAACTAAATCCACCTGGCCTTTTTCTGCAATTTCAAGACCTATTCTACCATTATTTGCTTTTACTATATCATAACCTTCATGTTTTAACTCAAGCTCAATAAATCTTGATAATTTTTCTTCATCTTCAACTATTAAAATCTTAACCATTCTTATTCACCTTTTTTAATTTTTCTTTTACAATTTCTACACCCTCTGAAATATCACTTAATACCTTATTAGCCTTATCTGTATTAACCCTCTTTGAATATACATAAAACTTTATATCAAAGAATAATCCAACGACAATTAAAGGTATAATAATCCAGAACATAAAAAATGAAAGTATAACAACTACTGTAAGTGGAATATTAAAAAGTATTCTGTCTTCCTTTTTTATTTCTAGAAAAATATTATTACCTGTATCTATATACTTACATATAGATTCAAAAATTCCTTGAAAACTATTGTTAGTTTCGTATTTGTTTTCTTCATTCTTCCAGCTTTCCTCGATTTTTTCACTATACCTTACTTCATTAGTATAAAAGATACTAACAGAAGGTTTTTCCACCCTTCCATTCTCTTCTAAATATAATAAAGCATCTAAAATATTCCAGTTACTATTCTCTAAAGCTACTTTAGCTTCTTCATAACTTATATTTGTTTTTTCCCTCAATTTATCTACTAACTTAAGCTTCTCCATAAATAGACCTCCGTACCTATGGCATAGATAAAATCACTTATTATAATTCTAACCTTGATTATTAAATTATATCATTTTATCATGACTTTTATCATGACTTTATATAACTTTAAAAATAAAGAGATCTTGAATATTTTCAAAATCTCTTTACTATACTATATATTATTTTTCATAGCCTTCCTTAAAATCTTTTTTAATAGTATCTGCTGATTCTGATACTTTTTCAAAGACATTATTTACCCCATTATAATTGTTATGAGAACCAGATAATGAATATTTATATCCACAGAATAATCCTATTACTAATAATGCTATAGTTGGTACAGATAAGAATATTAATAAAAGTATTGATATTGTTAATGATACCCTTATTGGCTTTTCATTTTCTTTTTTAATCTCGAAAAAATTCTCACTTCCCTTTTTTATAAACATACCTATAAATTTAAATATTTTACCAATAATTTCTCCAATTCCACCATATCTTTCTTCATGCTTTTTACTATCTTCCTTTTTATCTTGCTCTTCTTCTTTAACTTCAACTATTGTAGTAACTTCATTATTTTCTACTTTTCCGCTTCTCTCTAAATATATAATAGAATCTACAACATCCCAATTGCATTTTTCTAATGCATCTATTGCTTCTTCACGAGTTACATTAGCCTTTGCAATTATAATTTCAATCATTTCATTTCTTTCCATTAGATTTACCTCCATGTATTTTTTAATCATTCATCATGGTTATATAATACTTTTAGAAGATTAATCTAAAATATAAGAAAGATTAAAATTAGATTAAAATTTAATATTTCTAGTAAGATTCCTTTTATTTATTTTACATCAGCATCTGTTAAAATCAACTTACTATTTAAATACTCAGTTTTTCTGTATTTAATAGGATTTATCTAGGTCTTCCCTACCTATTAATGTAAGATACGTCATTTTATATATTTAAAGTAGTTTAAACATAAAAAACGACAGAGTTTTTATGTCTGTCGTTTGGGGTTGGTTATAAATTTATTTTGTTGGAGTTAGAGTTTATTCACTTTGAATAATGGCAATATTAATGGATTTTTATTTATGTACCTAGCAATGTTTACATTTTTATTTCTCTAAACCAATATAGATAAAGCTAATTTTTAAATTATGATAAAATCTGCATCTATTAATGACCCTGTTGGAAATACATAACTTAAACCTCAATGCCTTTCAATAATGTTTATAATATCGTGAACCGACAAACTAATTTATTTATTTGGTCGTAAAATAATTATTAGAGTATTCTAGAATCACTAACATTACTATGTATTTTTATAAAAAATTATCCACAAAACTATTCAAAGAAATGCAATTTACATATCTAAATAATTGTCTCTTTGTTTACATTTAAACTTGTTTTTATTATCATGTTAAATATATTTTAATCAAGTTCTTTTCTTATATGACTATTTATTTCGTTCTGAAATAATACTTTTGAAAAAGCCTCGGCATATGCAATTGCTCTATCATAAGACATAGAACTTATAGAACATGGTATTTCGTAGCCTTTTTTATATCCTTTAAATCCTATTTTATTCTTCTTAAGCCATCTTGAAAAACCACTTTTCCCATCTACTACCACGTATGCATTGCCACATAAGCCTTCAATCATTGGCTCCTTAATTCCATCAATATATACTGGATCGGGAATACATGAATTATACTTTTCAATTCCTTTCTTATTAGCTAATTCATATAATTCTTTATAATAAATATCTTTATTTATATATTTATTCCTAATATATAATACTTCTAATGATTGATCATCTAATTGATCTTTTCTATCTGCAATATATGCTGATGTTAGTGATACTGATGAGTCATTTGAGTTTTTCCTTGATATCCATGCAGTACGTACTGTTTTAATATTGTTATTTAAACCACTGACTTGTATATCTATATGATATTGTACTCCATATTCTGTAGTTCTAACCTTTCTTACCTCTCCGCTCAATAATCCTTCTAATATTTGCGAAGATAAATATTTCCAATCATCAGCTGTAATACTTAATAAATTTTCAAATAATTTTGCCTTATGTCTCCCAGTAGGATGTTTTTTGTTTAAACTATAATCAACTAATTTACTCTTAGGTATAATTACATTTCTAAAGCTAAAACTTTTATTAACATTATAAGTGAAATCAATATTTACTTCTTTTTTCATAAAGAACTGTTCAAATAGTTTTTTAACAATTTCATCACTATGATTTCCATTTATTTGTTTGCATAGTGAGTTAAATGACTTACCTCTTTCTGAAATCACTTCATTTTTAATTTTGGGTGCTACACTGTTATATTCCCATGAATCAATTGCTTTTGTTGCAAACTCTGTATTATGAACCCAAAACGGATATGAAGCTTCTGGATCTCCTTCGTTATTTCGATAATAAACCAAATTTTTTTTAATGAAAAAATTATCATATAAATCTTCAATAAATAACTGTAGATGCAATGGATGACCCAAGTCACATTTTGCAATTCCCATATAAGTATCTAGTTTTTTAAGTAATCTATCAATGAATTTTACACATTGTTCACTCAAGTTGGTCATTGATATAATATACATATTTTCGTTAGCAAAGGATATTGGATGAAATTCTTCATTAAAAGTATTATACTGGCTACATAAGGAATCATATAGTTCCCATGATAGCAAAGATAGTAAATTATGATTAAGTGAATATGTGCATTGAAAAATTTTATTTTCCATATTTATTTGAGAAATTGGAGATGCTAAACGATGTAATAACAAATTTCCGTGAAATATCCTTATTTCTATTTGACTTTTAGTTGAATATTTATATAATACTTTTGATATTTCATTCCAATGTTCATGTGTTCTTTTTATCGGCAATTTAAATATTGCCACAAACACGTTTGCATGTTCGCTCATATTATTTCCTCCATTGTTTTGTTTCTAATGTCATTATTATATTTAAATTTCTATATTAATCTACTTGAGTTAGTAAGTATTCGTAATACTAGATACCTGTTTCCTTTCATTTCTCTAATTTTAAACATTTTAAAATCCTCATATAATAACTAGATTTTATATTTTAAAATTAAATTTAATATCGTAATCATATTTTTTAAATAAATTTTCAGAAAAATTGATGCAAATGATAAATAAGTGTTATTGACTTAAATTATATTTCTAAGTTATAATTAAATTACGGCTATGGCTCAGGGTTTAGAGCGCCTATTATTAAAATAGTATGGTATATAACTTAAATACTTATTATTTTATTAATAGGAGATTGCAGGTTAGAGTCCTGCTAGCCTTAGGGAATTAGATTAGTTCCTTAAGGCTAGTAGGATTTTTTCATTTAAATAAATCAGGTTTAATTGACTCAATTTCTAATTCAACAGTTCGATCCAATTTAGCATATTTTAGGGTTTTACATTTTAAAATACTTTCTATATCTATATTTTTTGCTCCTAAGAAATTAGCTCTTTCAAAATTTGAGTTGTCATATTTAACTCCTTTTAAATTTGCATTTTTAAAAAAAGCATTTTTAAAATTAGAATTAACTAGTTCTGAATTCATAAAATCGCATCCTGTAAAATCTACGCCTTGAAAATCTGATTCATAACACTTTATATTCCTAAGTCTGCCATTAATTATTCGAGCCCCTTCACACTTAGCTCGTTTGAAACTTACTCCTTTAAAGTCAGATCCATCAAGTATAGAATTTCTTAAATTTGTTTCTTCAAAATTTGCTCCCATTACCGGAGAGTCTATTAAATTTACGTCTTTTAAGTAGGCACCTTTCAAGAAACATCTTGTTAGATTTATTCTATTATATCCTTTTTCATTTAACCGTTTTATATTAGCTATTAATTTACTAGTAGCTTCTTTTTCAAACCAAAATCTTACATCATCAATATTATCATGGTAACTTTGTACTTTTCTTTTTTCCTCTAACTTATTTGTAAAATGATAAATTATTATACCTAAAAATAGAAAATCAATAAGTGAGCTATGCATACTTACAATTAAATCTTCCCAAAATGAATCTTTACCATATAAACTTATGTTAAATAGAATTGGTACTTTATCAAAAATTAAAGTAACTATAACTGTTATTATTAAATAAAATATTAAACCCAATATCATTATTCTTATATCATTTATTTTTTTATCTTTAGATTCTTTTTCCATCTTGTATTACCTCTCTTATATTCTCGAATAAATTAATTTTAAATCCTTATTGCGAGATATTCTAAAGTATACAATTAATCCTAACTACTTATTAATATCTACGGCATATTCTTACGAGATAAAATCACATGTTTATTTTTTCAGAAAAACTATGTTTATTTTAATATGTATTTTCAAGTTACTTCCACCCTTGCATTTAAAGTACATATAGCATATAAAGTTTATATCAATAAGCAAACTTCTTATTGTAAATTATCATAATGACTATTCAGGAAACAAAATATATAATCCAGAAATTCCAATCTATTTTCAAACAATTATATCATTATATAAAATTAACTTATAAACTATTATTAAATTCTTCCAACATGCCAATAATACCTGCTAATTTGCTTTTCTTAAGTTCATTTAAATCTTTTTCATTTATACACTCTACCATTAAATCCTTACCTTTTAACTTTAATCCTTTGCTATAAGAATTAATTGATTCTCTAATTTCAAAAAAATTTTCAATTTTTCTTTCAACACATTGTTCGCACTTAGCAAAACTTAACCACTGTTTTTTATATCGTTTATTATGTTCTTCTATTAGTGCTTTTTGAGTAACATTAAACTTATCTAGAAACTTCTCTAAAAAATATTTAGGTTGATACCAGCTAGATAGTATGTTTCCCTTTTCCCTCCCAGCATAGACTTCTTGTGAATAATGTTTATACTGGCATTCATAACATTTAACAGCATCTTTTAAATCATCTAATTTGCATTCTAGAACACACTTTAATAGCTCCTCATCAATAAAATATCCTTCTATTGAGTATTGATCTGTAACTCTAACACTTTTTCTTATTTTTTCTTTTATCTCATCTCCAATTTCTTTTCTGTTATTTAATATTTCAGCTATAAACGTTTCCCTTCTGACTTCTTGTTCTTTTGTATCTGAATCTCTAACTATCAATGTAGGAACATTAAATCTACTATTAATTAACACCTCTGCATTAGCATAAAATTTTAGGTTATCACAACTTCCCACATCTAAAACATTTATTTTACTACTTAATCCTTCTTCAATTTTATCTAATAATATATCAAATATCCTCTTGTCATCCTTTCCTTCAACAAATATAATTCCCTTATTTGCAATTATATCGTCTGCTTTTATACCTAATTCATCGATAACTAACTTAGGAACTACATCTTCTATCGTTGCACTACCTGATATTTTTTTAACTAACTTAACTTGTCTTTTCTCCAACTTGCTTACTGTTATGGGCGAATGTGATGTAAATATAACTTGATTGCTTTGTGATATAATAATTAGAGTGTCTATCATCTTTCGTTGTAATAATGGATGTAAATACACTTCAGGCTCTTCTATTAATAATATGTATTTAGATTTTTTGCTTGATACCTTTACATAGGCTTCCAATATGGATAGTATTATCATACTCTGATAGCCTGTCCCGCAATTAAGAATATCGCTTTCTATTCCCGTATTTATATCTTTTATTTTTGTGTTATATGTTGTTCCTTTTGAAATATTTACATCTGAATCAATAATAACTTTATAATCATTAGTTCCTATTGCCTTATTATAAAATTCTGTTATCTTTTCACCTAATGACTTACATCTATTTTTAGTTTCCTCAGCAATGACTGAATTTAATTCTTTATATGATATGCTATTTCCTTCTATCACTATATTAGTTTGAATCTCATCATCTAACATTTGAATTAACTCTTTTAAATATGAATTTGCTCCTGCTGTGCTCTCATTCTTAGGATCCCTTATGGCTGGTATAACCTTGACTTGAGGCAGTATTTGCTTTAAGTCTGTCTCTTTAACCTCAATTTCTCCATCAACATAAAATTTTGTGCTAATATTTTTTCCATGTTTAGCAACTAATTTTATATACATTTTATTTTCATTTATCTTATATTTATTCATATTAGATTCTAGATTTTCTCTCCTTATTTCATCTATCTTTAAAATTTGTTTTTCTAAGTTTTTCTTGGTGCCTTCTGAAAATCTTTCATCTAATCCTTTTTTCAATTCTTCTACTCTTTCTATCTGCTTAAAAATTTTATCTACAAAAATAGTTTCCTCTATATACTTGTCTGTTACTTCATCAAACCATATCTCTATTTGTACGTCGTTAGTACTTCCCTTATGAAAATCTGAAATACAAATACTTTTCTTAGTACTTGGAAATATACACTGTATAGCATCTAAAACAGCCGACTTTCCAGTGTTATTTTGCCCTATTAACGCAAACAAACTTTTATCTATAACAATCTCTCCAGAGTCTAAAAAAGACTTATAATTCCTTATCCTTATTTTGCTTATATGCATAATATTCAACCTCCATTTATAATTATACTTTTTCAACTACACCACATATTAATATTAATTTAGTGCATTTGCTCTAACGTTTTTTAATGTGCAAAGATAACGCATAATTTGCATATACCCTTTCTTTCATACTTAAATATTTCAAGAAATTATTATCGATTTTCAGAGTAACTCTTTTATTAATATATCTAAACATCTATCACTATGATAAAATAATCCAATGATAAGAACACTTTCAAACTTTCGAAAAAATACTGGATAGGCAAATTACACCTATTTATACTGTGCTCACTTAAATAACTTTCTCAAAACTAATAACTTTTATTTAGTATTGGATTTATCATTTTATTTATATTTCCATTTTATAATTCCCTTACAATTCCATTATTCTACAAACAAACTTAATTTCCTTCAAATTTTGGAAGTTATGTAAATATAGAACCAATTAAGGACGACAATATTTAAAAATATGTCGTTTGGATTCGTTTATAAATTTATCTGTTGACTATCATCCGTAATACTCCCATCGCACTCTGTGAAAGCGATTCACAGTTCTTTGCTGTGCATAACGGATGCTACGTCCCTGGATAAGTTCTTCTAAGCTTCAGTTGGAGTAAGTATTCTTTTTAAGCAAACTCCATCTGAAGCTAAGAATCACTTGATTATTAGTTGAACTTGTATAAAAAAAGAAGTAAAATATACTTAACCTAGTTATATATTAACTAGGTAATCCATTTTACTTAAGATAATTTTTTAGAGGTGATTTTATGAGTAGTGAAGATATTGAAGAATATATACATGTTATAGGAGCTAGAGAAAAGAATCTTAAAAATCTAAATGTGAAAATTCCTAAAAAGAAAATAACTGTTTTTACAGGTGTTTCAGGTTCGGGAAAATCATCTTTGGTGTTTGATACCATAGCGGCAGAATCACAAAGGCAATTAAATGAGACTTATTCCAGTTTCATCCGCCATCGTTTGCCTCACTATGGGCAGCCAAATGTGGATGCTATTGAAAACTTATCTGTAGCAATTATTATTGACCAAAAACGTATCGGGGGAAACTCAAGGTCAACAGTTGCAACTATTACGGATATATATTCATTGCTAAGATTATTATTTTCTCGTATAGGGAAACCTTTTGTGGGTTATTCCGATGTTTTTTCCTTTAATAATCCTCAAGGGATGTGCCCTAAGTGTGAGGGGCTTGGAAAAATAGATATGATAAGCATCGATAAATTGTTGGATAAAAATAAGTCCCTTAATGAAAGTGCAATTTTATTTCCTACCTTTGAACCGGGAGGTTGGAGATTGAAAAGATATATTCATTCAGGATTTTTTGATAATGATAAGAAAATTAAAGATTTTACAGAGGAAGAATTGGAGTTGCTTTTGTATAAATCCGATATTAAAGTAACCACTTCTGACCCAGAATGGCCAAAAACTTCTCTTTACGAAGGACTCATTCCTCGAATTGAGAGAAGCTTTCTTAAAAAAGAAGGCGGTGAATCCCTTAAATATAAAAATGAAATAGTTAAAATTATCACTAACGAAACATGCCCTGTCTGCAATGGAGTCAGATTAACACAAGATGTTTTAGAATGTAAAATAAATAATAAAAATATATCTGATTGTGTTGCGATGCAAATAACAGACTTACTTGATTTTATCCATACCATTCATGAGCCTAAAGCTGCCACTATAGTTGAAGCAATTTCAGACCACTTAAAACATTTAGTATCCATAGGTCTAGGTTATTTAACTTTAAGTAGAGAAACCTCCACCCTTTCTGGCGGTGAATCACAGCGAATAAAGATGGTTCGTCAGTTAGGTAGCAGTTTAACGGATCTTACTTATATATTTGATGAACCAAGTATTGGTTTACATCCTCACGATGTTAATAAAATCAATATGCTTTTAAAACAGTTGCGAAACAAAGGAAATACAGTTTTAATTGTGGAGCATGATCCCGATGTTATAGAAATTGCTGATCACATTATTGACATAGGGCCAAAAGCTGGTATTAACGGCGGTAAAATCATGTATCAGGGTACTTTGGAAGGCCTAGCTCATTCCAATACGCTCACTGGTAAATATTTATATAGCCATGCTAAGATTAAAGAAAACTGTAGAGTCCCTACTGGATATTTGACTTTAAAAAACGCAAATTTGCATAACCTTAAAAACATTAGTGTAAATATCCCAAAAGGCGTTATGACAGTTGTAACTGGGGTTGCAGGTTCAGGGAAAAGTACTTTAATAAATCAAGTTCTTCCAAAATTTTATCCTGACACAATTTTCATAGACCAAAAACCTATTCAAGCTTCAAAGAGATCAAATATTGCCACTTTCACAGGAATATTTGATAATATAAGAGAGTTGTTTTCAAAAGCAAATCACCTAAAGCCTGCTTTATTTAGCTTCAATTCAAAAGGAGCGTGCCCAAACTGCAAAGGTCTAGGGGTAACCTATACAGATTTGGCTTTTATGGACACAATTGAAACTGTGTGCGAGGTATGTCAAGGAAAACGCTTCACAGATGAAGTATTAGACTGCAAATTACGTGATAAAAACATAAGTGAAGTTTTAAATATGACCGTTGATGAAGCCTTGACTTTTTTCTATGAAAAAGAAATATCCGCTGTTCTCAAGAGACTTGTAGATGTAGGGGCCTCATATATTACACTTGGTCAGCCACTAAATACTTTATCTGGCGGTGAACTTCAAAGAGTGAAGCTTGCTTCTGAATTAGAGAGTAGAGGAAATATTTATGTGTTGGATGAGCCTACAACAGGACTTCATATGTCCGATATATCACAACTTCTTAAAACTTTAAATCGCCTTGTTGACCAAGGTAGCACAGTAATTGTCATAGAGCATAATCTAGATGTGATTAGTCAAGGGGACTGGATTATTGATTTAGGTCCTCATGCAGGACAAAATGGTGGTAATATAATGTTTGAAGGAACACCAAAAGATTTAATAAATTGTGAGTGTTCTATAACAGGACAATATTTAAAGAAATATATAAAATAAGGAGAGTTTTATGGGTAAAAAAGAGTTGGAACAATACTATATCCCCTTTCAATGCATGATTATCAGCAATATCAATCGCTTTAATATTGAAGGGGTAACAACTGCTCAATACAACGTATTGGATATCTTAGATAAGCAAGGCTCTAAAACCACAAAGGAGCTGGCAGAAATTCGTGGCATTTCCCAAGCTGGAATGTCCAAACTTACCAAAAGACTTTTAGAGAAAAATTATATTATACAAAAACGACGTGAAACAGATCGCAGAGCTTATGACATCATGCTTACTCCTGAGGGCAAAGATTTTCTCATAAGATCAGAAAATTTCAGAAATGAAATAATGGATTTAATTGAAAATACATTGACAGAAAAAGAATTAGATTGCTTCCTTAAACTTTGTAAAAAAATTACTGATTCATATATAAAGGAGTAATAAATTTTATTTTCTTCTACCTTAAACTTTTTAAGTTGTCATTTCCCAATATAGCCTATGGAGCTTGTTAAATAAATAAAGATGGCAACTACAATGTAGTGCCATCTTTTGTATTAGAAATTTGTTTTTTCTATATAGTGACAATTAACATCGATATGGTTTAAGAACAACAATAATCTTTCATAAAGTGGGTGAGCTTTATCACCATACTTTGCTTCTAGATTTTCTCCAATATCTTTTACAGTTTTCTTGCCATTTATTTGCAAAAATACATAACTTCCATATTCATCTATAGAAATTCTCTTATATTCTGGAATTCTAAATTTAAATTTTCTAAAGAAGTTTTGGATCTTGTGATCTTGTTTTTCAAGTATTGTCACAATATTGTCCTTATCTACTTCATATTCTAAACTATCAGAGATTTTAAATATTATACTTAAGATTTCTTCGTTATTATTCAACATTTTTTACCTTACTGTTCATTATAGGTATTATAGTAGCTATTATAAGACCTACTAATATTATAAACGCCATTCCATTAGAAGCACTGAATCCACTTGGTCCAGCTCCTTTTATAACACCTGTTACTTGAAGTGCTATACCTATAAGCCCTATTATAGAACCACCAGCAACAAGTCCAGATGATAAACTTATACCATTAGAAACTTTAACTTCTTTTTCTTTTTCAGATTTACAAGTTCTTTCTACAAATAAACGAACTAATGCACCTATTAGTATTATAGAAGTTGTAGATATTGGTAAATAGAATCCTATAGCAACTGTCATTACAGGAAGGTTTAATAAGAATAAAACAACTCCCATAACAGCACCAGTAATTATCATAACCCAAGGTAATTTACCTGACATTATACCAGCAGTTAATGTTGACATTAAGTTAGCTTGAGGTAGTGCAAATGGAACGTTATCACCAGTCATTACAAGTTGGTCAGAAAGTAATAATATAGTACCAACAACTACTGTAACACCAACTATACCAGCTATAGCAAAGTATTTTTGCATTTCATTTTTGTCGCCACCTATTATGAAAGTAACTTTTTGTGATTGAGAATAACCACCAGCCATAGCTACAGCAGTAACTATAAATGTACCAAATAAAAGTAATGATCTGTTGCTTTCAGGATTTTTCCATCCCATTGCAACGAATAATAATGTTACAACAACTATAGAAGCTATAGTCATACCAGATACAGGAAGGTTCGAAGTTCCTATAGTACCAGTTAAACGACCAGAAACTATAACAAATAGCAATGATAAGAATAATGATAAAATAGAAGCAGCTATTGCCATTAATATATTACCACCAGATATCAAGAAACCACCTATGAAACATATTACTATACCACCAAGTAATATTCTGTTTCCAGCAGATGAACCCTTACCACTATTTGAAGACTTAGCATTAATAGTTTCTTTTATGGAAGATACTATTGTAGGTATAAGCTTTATAGCACCTATTAAACCACCAGAAAGCATTATTCCAGCACCGATATATTTTACATAACTACCAGCTATGTGTTTAACCTGCATAGCGTTTATAGCAACATTAGGATCATTCCATACAGCTGCACCGTCTTGTGCAAGCTCAGCGAAGTAACCTATTAAAGGCATAATACAGAAGTTAGATAATATAGAACCAGCAAACATAGTTAAAGAAACCTCTAAACCAACTATATATCCTATACCTAGTAATAGGGGACTGACTTCAACTTCAAATTTCCACTTGTAGAAGGTTTCATTTACATAACTTATAACGTTGTTAGCTACATTTAAAAATGAGCTAGTTACAACAGTTATAATACCGCCTATTCCAAACCCTATTCCCATGTACTTCATTGATTCTCCAGCACCTTCTGAAGCAACAAGTGTTTCAGCTATAGCCATTGACTCAGGGTACATTAATTTACCGTGTTCTTCAACCATTAAGTAATTGTGAACAAGAGAAGCTATTCCTATACCGAATAAAACTCCACCTACACCAACAACAAAACCTTCTAAGAAAGTAACTTTAGAACCTATTAATAGAATTGCTGGTAAAACAAATATTATACCACTAGCAACAGATTCTGCACCACTTGACATACCTTGAATTAGGTTTTTACCCAAAATACCTTTTTGTTTAGAAAATACAGCTATAAGAGCAGAGCCTAATATAGAACCAGGTATACCAGCCGCAACTGTAAGACCTGATTTCATACCTGAATAGGCAGTAGATGCTGCGAACAAAGCAGACAAAATGATACCAATTATCAATACGACAACGTTTCCACCAGATTTAGAACCACTAGAAACGTAAGGTACGTAGTCTTTACCAGCTACACCACCATATGCATATTTAGATAACTTATTATCCATGATATATCCCCCTAATGTATTATATACATATTATTTATAATATATTTTCCATTAAAATATACCATTTTTAAATATAAATTTTTTACTTATTTAATTGCAATGAGGCTACTAATTAGAATAATAAATTATAAGGACCAAAGATTAAAATCTTTGGTCCAAACATTTAATTAGGCACATTAAAATAAATAACAAGTCAATTATCGACGGATATTTTTTAAATGTGTCTTATTTTACATTCTTCAATACTTCCAATAAGTATTCCCAGGTCCTCTGAACTGAAGAAATACTCATATGTTCATTTGGAGTGTGAACATCATATAGATTTGGTCCAAAAGAAATAGCATCTATTTTACCAAATTTTTCTGCAAACAGTCCGCACTCAAGCCCAGCATGAATTGCAGTTATATGAGGTTTCTTTTTGTATATTTTTTCATATACATCTTCAAAAATTGTTCTTATTTTTGAATCAGGATTATATGCCCATTCAGGGTAACCAGATTCGGCAACAACACTTCCACCATTCAGTTTAGCTGTTGCAGCCAATCTATTATATAATTCGTTCTTTAAGCTTCTAACGGAACTTCTGATTGAGCTTATGAATTCTACGGAATCTTTATGAGTAAAAATTATTCCAAGATTCAAGGAGCTTTCTACTAAACCCTTAATATCCATGTTCATGGAAGCTACCCCATTTATAACCAAGTATAAGTAGTTAACTACATTATTAGTTGATTCTTTTGAAAGCATTTCCTGAGGCAAGGTAGGTAAAACTTCAAATTCTACTCTTACATCAGGATCTGGTGTTCTCAATTCAGTTTTAAATAATTCTTCACACTCAGATATTTTTTGCTCAACTAAAGCTTTATCCTCGGCTCTTACTAAGATAACAGCATCTGTCTCACGTGGAATAGCATTGTGCTTAGATCCACCATTTAATGAACTGAGTCTAAAATCTATTTCAGATAAAATAGACATAAGTATACGACCCATTAATTTATTTGAGTTACCCCTTTCTTTATCTATTTCCATTCCAGAATGTCCACCTTTTAAGCCTCTTATTCTAATTATATATGGAACAAGGTTTGTATCTATTGCTTCCAATGCTACAGGAATTGTTGTTTTAACTGTAACTCCACCAGCACAGCTCACTAATAGCGTACCTTCTTCTTCGGAGTCTATGTTAATAAGTGTTCTTCCTTCTATATTTTTAGGTTCTAATGCCATTGCTCCATCCATTCCTGTCTCTTCTGAAGTGGTAACAAGTAATTCTATTGGCGGATGTTGATATTCATTAGAATCCAAAATTGCTAGTCCCATTGCAACCGCAATTCCATTATCTGCTCCCAAAGTTGTACCAGTTGCATATATCATGTCATTAATTATTCTTAACTTTAACGGATCCTTAGTAAAATCATGTTCTATACCTATATTTTTTTCACACACCATATCCATATGACCTTGCAAAACAATAGCAGGACTGTTTTCATATCCAGATGTTGCTTTCTTTTTTATAACAACATTTAATGCGGAGTCCTGAACATATTCTAGATTATGCTCCTTAGCAAAGGATACTAAATAGTCGCTAATCCCTTTTTCATTTCCAGATCCTCTTGGAATCTGTGATAGCTTTTCAAAGTATTTAAATACTTCAACTGGTTGTACATCTTTAAGTACTTCTTTCACTGTTATTACCACCCTTCTTATTTTATATTTTTTACGGGAATATTCCAAAAATTGTAAATATCCCTATAGGTATATTTAACACAAACTAAAATAAAAATCAACATATATAATTTTATGTATTTTTTATATTTCTATATAATTAAACATTAAAACCTTTAGTCTTGCATCTTTATAATATCACTTTATCAATAATCGGATAAATTAAAAAACCGTATCAGACTTCTCCAATACGGTCATTATGTATTTGTGGATTTCATTGGTGGAGGCGAAGCATGACCTTTAAAATCCACTATCAGTTACTATCCTTTAATTTATCGCTCCTTATTCAAATGTGCAAAACAGCCAAGAATATTTTTCTATACTCTAGGCTATTTCAAACACTTATTTATAAATTTTAAAATAAACTCATTCTTTAAAAAACATCTATTTTAATTTTTTTATTATAAGCTCTCAATAATGTTCTTTAGAAATTTATCTTTTAATTGTTCATATATAATGACTTTAAATTCTACCCAACTATCACTATCCATTTTTCCTTTAATTTTAGAACATACAACTTTAAAAAATTGTTTTTCAAAGTTCATCCAAACATTATCATATATAATTTGAGTTCTTGCTGAATTTAAATTCAAATCATTCCCTTCTCCAATGTCAAGTCTAAATATAATTGGAAATGGAAATTTTAACACAGCTTTCTGTCCATAATTTGTATAATCAGAAAATAGACTACATGGAACATCTATTCCATGAATTGATACAGCAGATTTAGATTTAGATATTACAGTAAAGCTGTGATTAGATTCAATTTCTCCATTTTCATTTATTTCTATTTGGGTGGAATTTTTATTTATACCATTAGTTCCATATGAGATATCATACGCCAATGAATAACATTCTCCATCAACCAAAACATCTTTAGATACCAATTCCACTTTATTTACTGGAATACCATTACTTACAATATAAGCTATTGATGCATTTCCTCTAAAACTATACTCTGATGAATTTAAATCAATATTAATAATTTTAATATTATCTTTTTCACTAAAGCTATCTCTCTTCCATGTATAATCTTGTAGCAGTGATAAATCTAACTCTTCAAAATCGTTAGGTACGCATATTGTTTCCTCATCTTCCGCTTTAATAGTAATTTTAAATGGTGGCAATGGAACTAAGCTCTTTACAGATTTTTTGAAGGAATATTTATCCATTTGATCCCAAGGATGTAATTTTCTTAATCTTAAAATTGTCTCTGTACCAGGTTCTATCCTATTACTATCAGAAATAGAGAATAAACTTTCATATCCCTCAACAACAATTTTCAGTGCTTCATCAAATTGATATCTTCCTGTAATACGTCGTGTATTTACTTCTATACTATCACAAACCATAAAGCAAGCAAGAATACCAATTCCAAATCTTGATATTGGCTTAAATGGAGATTTAATATCTGCCATAAGTTCATAAAACTCTCTTGATTTATAATATGAACATCCAATATTAGTATAATATTTATCAATAATATGCTGATTCATTCCAACACCATTATCTTTTACCTTAAGATAATCATGTCCATTTTGACTATAAAATTCCACTTCAATTTCAGGTTTATATGTCTCTCCCCATCTTTGACTAAGTTTTTGTCTTAATAAACAGGCATCAATAGAATTTTGTATTAATTCCCTTAATGCTACATCAGGTTTTCCATATAATTTTGTACCCATTAACAAATCAATAACTTGACTCTTGCTTAGTGTAAATTTAGTATCATTATATCTATAAATTGGTTTCCCAGTCACAATATCTTTAATTGCTGCAATCTTTCTTCGATCAACTCTTGCTGGCAAAGGTATTTTATAGTTTAATATATTTTCCTCAATATAATCACTATTCAAATTAGATAAAATTAAAGTACAATTTCTTAATTCATTATCAATCAAATCACAGAATTGACGAATTGTTGCTTCAATAGCTGGATGACTACACTCTGCTGTAAAAACTAATTTTTTACTAGTTATAGACCAACACTTTACAGCTTGATGTTTTCTCCATTCAGAAAGAGAAATAGGGTTCCTTACTGTCAAATGTGAAAATAAAACACTTGGAGTTCTTTTAGTATCAAAATCTATTATATCTGACAAACGTAATAAAACAGCAATAAACGGAATGCAACAAAACACATCTGTATCGCATATTTTAATTGTTTCCATGTTTAACAAGTTGGTGTAATCCTCATTATGACTAAAACAAACTTCTGCCAATTCAGCCGTTAAATCTGTTTCATTATAAATAATTTTATTTCGCCAATCACTTGCAATAATTTTCCTAGCACGATCAGCATGAGTTATTCTTATATATTCAGTTACAATAAAATCTTCAAGCAATTGCGCTTTAGAATACTCGCCAGCATTATTTAAAGTTTCAATTTCTTCAATTTGTTGAGTATATGTCATTCTAAATCTCTTATAAGTTTCAATCTCTTCTTCATAATTTTGCTTTTCATCATTAGATAATTGGTTTTTCCAAGCTTTAATTTGATTTTCTTCTGGGCACATTCCAATATCATGCAAAAATACAGATAAAAGTGTTAACATCAAATCTGGAATAGACATAAATTCTAAAGTTTGTTTAGGAATTAATTTTCCAATAATGAAAAGCATATTGAATATATGATCTTCATCATGCAACGTAAATTCTGGCATATTTTTGATTACTGTTTTATATTTAGAAATCGAATATTGGCCAACTTCATGTACAAGTGAAAGTACTTTAGGACCACATTCTAAATCTGAACATTTCTTTTTTAACTCTTTATAAATTACATTATTTTTTAATTTACTCATTAAAATACTTTCATAAATTTGATCCATTTTTTGCTCCTTTGTTCACTGATAACTTTAATATTATTTTACTCTTTAAATTTAAGCTAAAAATTTTTAACTATAAATAAGTTAGCTAAACTTATCTTAAATATAAAATTTAATTTAAAAAGTTTTACTAATATTAGTATACACTTTAAAACAAAGCAATTCTAGAAAATATTTCAAAATTTCTAGCCAGCTATATAATACTTCTTAGCAGACTTATGTTATAATTTATATATTTCATTTTAATGAAATAACTATAATTTTATTTTATCTAATGAATTAATAATTGAATTGCATTATAGAAATAACACAACCGTAACAAAGCTCAGTTAATTTTTTTATGATATTACACGATAAAATAAAGCCTTCAAAGATTCTATAAAATACAGTAAAATTAAAATCCATGAACTCCAGGAACCTAAGAATTTTAAAAACAGTAATTGTATTTTATGTAGCTTGTTGCATTATGATCTAATTAAAATTCATGATTGGTGGAGATACCCGTAGCAATAAAAAACCACGACCACCCGTAAGTAGCTATTTAAGCCACCTACAGGCGGTCGTGGATATGTATGGTGGAGGCGAGGCACAATCAGCACTCTCATATATTCAATTATCTAATTTTAGTAAAAACCTCACTTACTTATGGTACGGTTCACCTTGTGTAATTCTAAACTTTCTTGCTTATTCGCACTTTGTTCATATCTCGGGAAGTAATTATAAAAAGATCTGAAGTTGTTACAAAGCTTTTTAAATCATTCTTTAATTTTGTCTTTACTATAATTATCATCAATATCACTTCTTATCTTATCGGCTATATCAGAAACATCGTTTATTATATGGTTATAAGTATTTCTTAATTGAGTTAGGGAAGCTACCTTTCTGCGATTTTTTTTCTTCCTATACATCTCTATTTCCTGTGAAATTCTTTTATTCTCTACTCTAAGTATCCAAGCAATTAGTGTAGCTGTATCATGCTGCTTTTGATACTTAATTGAATTTGTTCCTGAAAACTTTATTCTATTATCTTTGACATTTGTTTTTTCTAGTGTTTTTCCTAGAATGTTAGCAGCATTTTCCAATGAGTCTTTAAATGCATTATCTAGTAATGTCATATATTTTTTTGTATCGTTTCCATACTTACCAGAAGCAATTTCACCTTTAATTTTTTCGTATTCTAAAGTATATTTCTCCATCAAGTGGAATTTGTTATCATCCCCAAATGAAGCTTCAATACGACTCAAAAACTCATACCCTATTACGGCATTCTTTGATATAACTGAATCATTTGTATCCTTATAAGCTTCACCATCATAATTTTTTTCTATATTCTTATTATTGTTTTTAGTTTTATATTCATTAACAGCTAAGTTTATTGGATAGGAGATTGTTTTATTAATTTTAATTGAACTCATAATAATTACCTCCGATTTATTGAATACACTTTATATATCGGAAAATAATTAAAATACTATATGGTATAATTTTCTATAGCTACCGTCAGTTTCTTTTGATAATGATAAGAAAATTAAAGATTTTACTGAGGAAGAATTGGAGAGCAGAGGAAATGTTTATGTGTTAGATGAGCCTACCACAGGACTTCATATGTCCGATATATCACAACTTCTTAAAATTTTAAATCGCCTTGTGGACCAAGGCAGAACAGTAATTGTTATAGAGCATAATCTAGATGTGATTAGTCAAGGGAATTGGATTATTGATTTATGCCCCCTTGCAGGACAAAATGGTGGTAATATAATGTTTGAAGGAACACCAAAAGATTTGATAAATTGTAAGTCCTCCCTAACAGGACAATATTTAAAGAAATATATAAAATAAGGGTACTTGTGCTATTTGCACATAGTACCCTTATTTTATTTTCATAATTTCTAATACAACTATATTTGCTGTTTGAAGCATCAAATGCTATTTAAATAATATGATATAATTAATTTATAATAGAAACGAAGAAAGGAAAGACTTGCTTACCACTATTTTTCTTCTTCAAATCTAGCCATAGCATATAAGGCATCTGAAAGTCGATTTACATACTTTCTAACATCTTCCCTAACCTTATCTTCTTTGCTGAAAGTTATTATTACTCTCTCAGCCCTTCTTGCCACAGTTCTAGATACATGCAACATAGCTGACTGAATATTTTTTCCTGGAGTTACAAACCCATTAAAAGGGCCCGCTTTTCCCATATACTTATCTATAATTTTTTCTAAATTATCTATATCGTTCTGCTCAATTTGTTCCTTTAGATGTTTAATCCCATTTTCATCACTGGCAAGTTCTGCACCTAATACAAATAACTTCTTTTGTATATCTACTAATTCAGCTTTAAGTTCCTCATCTTTTATAAAGGAAGAAGCTACCCCCATATTAGAGATTAATTCATCTATAGTTCCATAGGCTTCAACTTTTAGACTATCTTTCTCTATTCTGCTGCCACCAAATAAAGCTGTAGTTCCCTTATCTCCAGTTCTAGTATAAATACTCATATAACCACTCCTTAAAATTTACTCAAGTGTTAGCGTTATTTTTCCACTTAAATGGATTCCTATACCTGCAGACAATCTTGATTCTTGAGCAGCACCTTACAAAACTCATTTTTTGTGTAAAGCTCAGTATTTTATAGATTTGGATATACTATATTTATTTAGAATGTTCGCATACATCTTTTACAATAAGTTCATATAATGTTTTAACAGGTGCTCCTGTTCCTCCCTTAGGTGTACAATCATTTCCATCATCTGTCCAAGCAGTTCCTGCAATATCTAAATGTAACCATGGCTTATCTTGCACAAACTCTTCTATAAACATACCAGCTGTAATTGTTCCAGCATTACGTCCACCAGTATTTTTAAGTTCTGCAAAGTTACCCTTATATAATTTTTTAAAGCACTTATCATTTGGAAGTCTCCAGAATTTTTCTCCACTTCTCTTTGCTGCTACTAATAACTCATCATAAAAAGCATCATCATTACTTATTACTCCTGTTATTTCAGTACCAAGTGCTACTAATACTGCTCCTGTAAGGGTTGCTAGATCTACTAATTTTTCTACATTTTCTTTTTTAATAATATAAGTGATAGCATCAATTAATGTTAATCTACCCTCTGCATCTGTATTTAACACTTCTATGGTCTTACCTGCCATAGACCCAATAATATCTCCTGGTTTATAGCTTCCACCTGAAATAGCATTTTCACAAGCTGCTACTACCGCTATTACATTCTTTTGCACTTTATTCTTTGCTAATGCTTGCATTGTACCGATAACAGCAGCTGCTCCACCCATGTCATTTTTCATAGTGTCCATGGATGATGTTGGCTTAAGAGAATATCCACCTGTATCAAAAGTAAGACCTTTACCTACAAGTCCAATTTTTTCATTACTCTTGGGATTACCCATATATCTCATAACTATTAATTTGGGTTTATGAATAGATCCTTTTGCAACCTCTAAAAATGCCTTCATTCCTAATTTTTCTATTTCATTTTTATCAAATATTTCTACTTCAAAGCCACTTTCTTTTCCAACTAAGGCTGCACGTTCTGCTAAAGTTTCTGGATACAATATGTTAGCAGGTTCATTTACAAGATCACGAGCTAAAATCACACCATCAATAACATTGCTAGCTTCTGCTATCTTTTCTGCCATCTTTCCTGTCTTTTCCTTTGGTGCACCTAATATAGTTACATGTGGATTATAGCTTTCTTTCCCTTTATTATACTTACTGAATTTGTAGCCTGATAATTTAACACCTTCTACTATAGCTTTCGTAATACCACCTGTGCATAACTCTTTAGCTTTTATAAAATAAATACCAAGGTTGTCTACATTTAACTTTTCAGCTTGTTTCATAGCTTTAGCAATTGCATTTACAAAGTCATTTCTTTCTACCTCTTTATATTTACCTAATCCTACAAAAATCTCATAATTTAAATCATTAGTCGTTCTATAAAATATTTGTTCCCTTTTTCCTTCAAATACTTTTTTCAACTTCAACTTCTCTAAAATCTTACTATTTATTTCTTGATCTTCATATGCTAAAGTAACAGTACATTGTAAACTATCAACACTTAAATCTTTTACTTGTATCATCTTATAACTTCTCCTTTATTACTTAATAATAATTATTAAATATTATACCACAATTTCTCATATTTTCCTCGTTAATTAACTATAATAATTTTGATTCTCCATAGATGCGGTTCATCTTACCGTAAGTAAAAAAGTTATGTTAAGGAGTAATTGAAAACTAAAACCTGGACAACACATTTCTGTATTGTCCAGGTTTTCATGTTTCATTTCCTTCTTCTTTTATCTATTATTTATCTACTATCTACTATCTATTATTTACTATTTATTTACTATATTTTAGAATGAAATTACCCATTTCAATTGCACAATCCTCACTTTGTGGGTAAACTCCTACATTGTCTCCATAAGCATGCCCTAAGCCTTTATATAATACGGTTTTTGTTTCAACACCTGCCTTAGTAAGTTTTGCAGCATATGCTAAACATTCTACTTTTAGAAAATCATATTCTCCAACGGTAATAAATGTTGGAGGAAGTCCTTTAGGGTCTCTAATATATGGATTTAGGTATTCATTTTTAGTATCAGTAGTACCTAAAACATCGCTTAAACCTCCTGATAATCCTTCAAACATTCCTAGCATCATTTCTATACCGGATTTATACTTTGGAGAAATCTCATATTCATCTCTACTCCATTTGAAGAATTCATCTTCAACGTTTGCCATGTTTAAAGTAGGATAAAGCAACAATTGTCCTGTTACCATACCTAATCCCTGCTCCATATCTTTTGTAGTACAGTATTGAGTTAAGTTTCCACCAGCACTGTCACCTGCTACGAAAATATTATTTTTATTACCACCAAGACTTTCCGCTTTATCATAAATCCATTTTAATACTGAATAGCAATCTTCATGACCTATTGGATATGGATTTTCTGGACATAAACGATAGTCAACTGATACTGCTAAAATATCTGTCTTTTCAACAATTAATTTTACTAATTCTTCAACAACATCAGGTGAACCGCCAAAGAATCCACCTCCATGAATATAATAAAGAATTGGTGAATTTTCCTTTGCAGTTTCAGATTTGTAAATACGTACTGGTACTTTATATCCATCTGCTGCTTCTACAGTTTCATGAATAATATCAATCTTCTTTTCAACTATTGGGCTACTCTTAATTCCACCAAACATCTTTCTTAATTTGCCAATTGATTTTGGAGAAGTATCCATTTTCAATAATTTTTTAGGCATAAATTTCATCAAAGTCATTTGCATTTTCATATCATTATAAAAACGCGGATCCATTACCCCTCTCTCATCACTATCAGGTATGTTTTTTACTAGAACTTCTGCCCCTTTAACTTTAACTATTTCTTGTTTATCTATAATTTTTTCTAATAATTCTTGAGAATATTTTCTGCTCATTTTTACTCATCTTCTTTCTATTTCTTATATTTTTTCACACGATCATCTTGAATTACACCGCTATAATTCATTCCATAAGCAAAGTCATAACTATGCCCTTCTTCATCAACATAACATTCCATATCATGTGAAACATCTTCAAATTGTTCTTCTACAGTTTTCATATCTTTTGGCATTTGGAAAGGTAGTAATCCACTTGGCTCTTCTTTTCCTGAAACAATATCTAAAATTGCTTCTAATTGCACATTGAAGTTTATTAAAATCCCCTGAACCTTGCTTTCAAACTCTTCTACAACGGTAGGATTCTTACAATTCATAGAAACTATTACAGGCTTATCTTTCATAGCTGCCTTCGTTTCTAAAATAATATCTAAATCTTGTTCATTGCTACATGTATTACTCTTGCCTAAGTAACTACGATTTTTAATTACATCATTTTTATCTTGTGCAATACTTTCTTTTCTTCCAAACTCAGCAGTGTATGGACGGTATTGAAGAGTTATAGGAACATATCCCTCTTTTTCTTTGTATCCTACGCTATCTGGTGATTCAATAAATACCAATGCAAAATCCGCTTCTTCTGGAGTTTCAACTAATGTATAATATCTTTCAACAGTTGTATCCTTAACTGGGAATACCTCATGGGCTGGTATTACATTTCCAAACCAATCCACACCTTCTTTTACCCTACGCTTAGGAATATAAACCTTCTTTTTATTGCAAATAGGTAAAACATTATCCTTATTTTTTAACATTACTACAGATTTAACTTGAGCATCATAACCCTCTTGCATAAATTCCTTATTACCAACAAGTGTTTCCGAATAATCAGGATCTACATAAGGATTTTCGAATAAACCAGTGCTAAATATATTCTTAAGTAAACGCTTGGCACTTCTTTCAAAACGTTCCCTCATAAAGGTTTCTCCATGCTCTTTAATTCCAATTTCATAAGCATCTATAATTGGTTGCATTTCATTATTTCCACCAAATTGATCTACACCAGCCATTAATATTTTATAATGACGTTGTGCTTCACTCATTGTTTCTACTCCCCAGCATTTTCCCACCATAAAGGATGCTATATCCGGACAATCCTTTGTAATCATCCAGTCGGTACATACAACTCCATCATATTTATATTTATTACGTAATAAATCTGTAATTAAATACTTACTATATGAATTTCCAACATTTTCGTTATTTATTATATCTACATCATAAGAAATTGTATAATATGGCATTACTGCAGATGCTTGTTTTGTACCATTTTTCAGCTTAAATGCACCTTCAGTAAATGGTATTAAGTGCTCTTCAAAGTTATTACCTGGATAAACTGCGAACTTTCCATATCCAAAGTGAGCGTCTCTTCCGCCTTCTCCGCTTCCACCTCCTGGCCAATGTTTAACCATTGCATTTACACTTTCTGCTCCCCACTGACCAGTTTCTTCATCAGTTTGAAAACCATCACAATAGGCTTCTGCCATATCAGCTGATAACTTACTGTCGTCACCGAAAGTTCCACTAAATCTCATCCACCTAGGTTCTGTTGCTATGTCTACCTGAGGTGATAATGCTGTTGAAATCCCTAAACAGCGATATTCCTTTGAAGCCACCTGTCCAAAACGTCTAACTAGTTCTGGATCAAAGGTAGCGGCTAAACCTAATGGTTCTGGCCATTTTGATATTTTCCCTCCTGATCCTGCATTAAATTCAGTATCTGCATTTGGAGTATGACGAGGATCTGAACTAATATTGTTTGGAATGCCTAGGTCCATTCCTTCTACAAAAGCTTGAATATTATTATTCCATTTTGCTGCTGTTTTAGCATCATCAACAACTGTCAAAAGAATATGACGTAAGTTGTCTTCAGTTAAAAACTTCTTCTGTTGATCAGTTAAATCACTAATTTTCTTCCCACTTTCTTTTAATGATTTCCCATCATAGGTACCTGAAAACATCCTTGCAAATAAACCCTCACCAGTAGACACTGCTTGATGCTGGCTATATAACATCAAACCTGCAATTTGCTCAATGCTCATCTGATTTACTAAATCATTAATTCTATCTTCTATGGGCAATCTCCAATCTTCATATGGATCTAATTTTCCATTCTTATTTAAATCTTTAAAATAATATCCATCTTCTTCTAGAATTTCAACCCCTGAGCTCTTTGCATATGCTATATCTTTTCCACCATGATTTTTCACATATATATAATTATCTATTTCTTTTCTTGTATATTCTTTCATTTTACACCTCTCCAATATTTAATATTTTATTCTTTTAGAAATCTCTTTACATACAATTACTTAAAACGTTTTCATAACCTTTTAGAATTAGGCACATTCTTTATTTTCAATCAATTATGCCCATTCTTTTTCCTTATTTAAAGGTTATCATTTTTTATTGAATTATTGTTGTTCTTTTTTGCCCATTTTAATGTCATTTTTTGATTCTTTTAAATATTGACGATATTTCAAAGGAGTCATTTTATACTTTTTCTTAAATAAGTTTATAAAAGACTTTACATTTGAAAAGCCATGAAAAATTGCAATATCTTGAATATTTACCTCACTGTTTATTATATCTTCATAGGCTTTATGAAGCCTAAAATTACTTAAATATGCTTTATAAGTAATACCAAACCATTCACGAAATTTTCTTGAGAAATATTCATTACTCATATAAAAATGTTTAGATATACGTTCTAATGTTAGCTCTTCTTTATAATTTTCACTAATATAAGTCAATATTTCTTTTTGCTTTTCTCTATATTTAAAATAATTTTTTGTATAATCCCGCTCTTTAGAAATTATACAATTAGATAATAAAATATAGAGAATTTCATAAATATATGAATTTACTTTAATATAATCTAATTCTTTTGGATGCAAACAAAATTCTTTCATTTCTAAGAATATTTCTCGTAACCTATCTTTTTTAAAATTTGACTTCATAATATCTAATCTAATATTATCAATATTAGGATATAATTTTTTTATAAATTCATAGGATAAAATCAAAATCACAGCTCCAGATGGTTGATCTGGATATTTCTCAATTTCATGCACATCTCCACTATTCACAAAAATGAACTCTCCACTCTTCACATTAATGCTTTTACCATTAATAACCCCTGCTACTTTCCCTTCGGTAACAAATGTGATTTCTATACTTCTATGCCAATGGGGAGGTATATAAGAATATTTTGCCGTATCAAAATTCTCTTTACCAACGTACCTTATAAATGCAGGTAGATTTTGATTTAAATTTACTTTTTCATATGTAACATTATTCATAAAAACCTCCCTTTTACTTACCTTACTATTTTCTAAGTTTTTCATAATTATATACTCATCCTATAAGGATAGTATAATATATCTATTACACATATTATACTATCGAGATATTTTCATATCTATGGTATAGAAAAAATCTCAGATAGTTCTTCTACTCTATCTGAGATTTTAAATATTATTTTAATTATTTAACGTCTATTTTTAAGTATTGTTCTATAGTGGTGATCCACAATATTCGCATTCTGCAACACTAGTAGTCACCCTATTAGGAGCTCCACAACCTTTACATGTTACAGCTTTCGCCTGAATTTTCGGCTCATAGTTAGGTGTAGTCTCATTGACATTTTTCTTATTTGGTTTTGGGAAAACTATTTCGTTAGTAATATCATTTATATAGGCACCTTGGAAATATCCTTTATTAATCATATCTTTTAAATCTTTTTTTACAGCATGTACAGGTAGAGACATAGCCCCTGCAATATTATCTATAATAAATTCTTTTCCATCTATAATCATAGAAATATATCTTTCATGTTTTTCAGCCTTAAAAATAAGTTTTTTATAAAGCCTAAACAATGCTAGTCCTATAACAAAGAAAACTATAGTAGGTGGAATACTTTCTGTTGCATCCTCTGGGGAGGTTAATGTCGCCAGTATACCTGCCACAGTCATAAAAAAGCAGAAATATGATATATATCTTACAAATTTCTCCTTATTATTAGAGTTAAGTTTCTTGTATATTAAGTAAAATCCAAATGGCCAAAACACTATAGTAAACATTATAATTACAGGCCAAGAATATGTTTTTTTTGTTTCCTTTTTATAATCATAATTATTCATTTATTTTCTCCAATACCTTAAAATTTATATTTATACTTTTTCATACTATTAATACCTATATTTGTTTTTAAGGAAAATATTCTATTATTCAAATTGAATTATACTAATTTACAATTATTTGGTCAATGAAGCCTTCAAATTTTACTACCTTCTTCTAGTAACATATGTACATGATCATGTTAACGACCCCTGAGGGTTCTTGCGAGGAAAATAGTGAATTGAGCTTGTTAATATTATTCTGCAAAAATCACGTAATTTGACTTTTTTAATAATACATGCTAATATTTAAACGAAAATAATATATTTAATCGCTAGGGGAGCTTTTGCTGAGACACTTCGGTGGACCCTTTGAACCTGTAACAGGATAATACCTGCGTAGGAAAGCGTGAGTCTTCGTATCCTCCAGCGATTATAATTAAATCTTAAGGAGGTTTTTTTATGCCAGAATTTAATAGTGAAGTTTTAAAGGAGTTTTTAGAATTTAAGCCTGTAACTTTGGTAATATTAACTTTACTTATATTGTTATCTATAATGGGCTTAAAAAAGAAAAATGAAACTAAGTTTAGCATTAAAATGTTAGTATATGGTAGCTTATGCATTTCTCTATCTTTTGTATTATCTTATATGAAGCTATTTTCATGGCCACAAGGTGGTAGTATAACTCCTGCTAGTATGTTGCCAATTATGGTTTTTTCATCAATGTTTGGAGCTATACCAAGTATCATAGTTGGAACAGCTTATGGATTATTACAATTTATTCAAGATCCTTATATAGTTCACTGGGCACAGGTTTTTTTAGACTTTCCATTAGCTTTCGGAGCTATAGGGCTTGCTGGTCTATTTAGAAATAATTTAGTTTTATCTTCTTTAGCAGGAGGACTTGGAAGAATGTTTTTTCACTTCCTATCTGGAGTTATATTCTTCGGTAGCTATGCCCCAGCAGGAATGCATCCTGCTATATATTCTTTATCAGTAAATGGTCTTCTAATAGGAACTGAAACAGTTATATGTATAGCTGTATCTCTGCTTCCTCAAATAAAATCTGCTACTAGAAGAATTGCTAGAGAAATTACTGCTTAATTAAAAAACAAATAATTTCTTAACATAGTAAATTCCTAGTGAATATTCACTAGGAATTTACTTTCATATGCTTTAATTTATCAAGTGATTCTTAGTTTCAGATGGAGTTTGCTTAAAAGGAATACTTACTCCAACTGAAGGTTATTAAGAGAGTTCTTAGAAGCTTTGCTTCTTAGAAATCCTTATCCTTTAGGGGAAGAACTTATTCAGGGACGTAGCATCCGTTATGCACAGCATAAGAACTCTAAATCGCTGAAGCTCAAGAGTTCTTATATCTCCCACTTGTAGAAGATGGGAGTATTACGGATGCTAGTCATCGGATAAAGACTTTTTATATTTCTTAAAGTAGGCTGAACTTGAAAAAATAAAAAAAGCACCAAAAATTATAAAAAATACTGCAGAAAAATATAGTTTCCCAATTAAATGCCATATTCCTATAGCTAACCATAGAACGCCTGCAATTGCATATAATTTCCATGAACTTTTATTATCTATTGCTTCACTATTACACTTGCCGTATTTTTTTATTTGCTTAATTCTAAAATTATACATTAAATAAGGCATAAAATTAAAAACAAACACAACCATATCAATCATTAATAATCCTAAGATAATCAGAGAAATAGGTCTTATGGAAATTATGGAAACAGATAACAAACATATTAGAACTATACCTATTATTAAAGAATAAACCGTTCCCTTTCTTGTTCCATTCCTTATACTTGTATATTTATCTATTTCTGATTGACTATCACTATAAATAGGTTTAGTGCCAGCTGGTGCTGAAAAAATGTGCATTTGGTTTCCTATAGAAATAACAAGTTCCCATCCTGCTTCTTTAAATAAAGTAAAATATTCTTCATCTGCCTCCATTTGATAATCTAAAGTATATACTATGTCTTGAGGTTTATCTTTTTTTAATTTATAGAAAAAACCTCCTGCTATGTCTTCTAATATCCAACCTTGGCTTGCATATTTTTTTAGTTTTTCCATATCACTTTCTTCACTAAAGGCAAACCCACTAATCATTACATATTTACTTTCCATGAATACTCCTCTTTTCTACTCCAAAAAATTCTCAGCAAATTTAACCATCTGTTTTTTACGCTCAATTTCTTTTTTCAGCATCTCTCGTCCTTTATCTGTTATCTTATATACTTTTCTATTTCCATCTGTGTCTGAATTTAACCCTACTAAATCTGCTGCTAAAAGCTTTTTAAGTGTTGTATAAAGTGTTGCAGGACCGATAACAACTTCATTATTAGTAAACTTCTCAATGGTTTTCATAATTAAATATCCGTGCTTTTCCTCAATAACACTAGATAAAATGTAAAAAGTAGAGTCCGTTAGTTCTCCAATATCAATAGAATCTTTTCTTGGCATAACACTATCCTTTCTATTTTCTATATATCATTTATTGATATATCATTAAATATACTATATCAATAAATGATATGTTTGTAAATAGTTTATTTTTTAGACGAATGAAGGACTCACCATTTAATGGTAAGTCCTTTTTTATTTAAACTTTCTTATATTTTATATGTGCTCTCTTAAACTATTAATATGTTTTTCTAGGTCATTTGAAACATCCACTACCTTTTCCATACTAGTTATTTGTTGATTAGAGGCAGAGGATATTTCTTCAACAGATGCAAGTGTTTCTGCTGATATATTAGATAAGGAGTCAATATTCTTAAGTGTTCCATCAATTTGTGTGGACATTTCTAATGAAGTTGCTGAGGAAATTGAAATTTTCTCTATGACTCCATTTAAGGCAACTTGAATGTTAGTAAAGGCATTCTCAGTATCATTAACGGAGCTATTTTGAGAATATACAAATTGAGATATATTATTCATTTCATTTAGGAGATTTAAGGATTCTTTTTGAATTTCTGTTACAATAGCATTTATTTCTGATGCAGAGCTTGAAGAGTCTTCTGCAAGCGTCCTTACTTCTTCAGCAACTACTGCAAACCCTTTTCCTGACTCACCTGCACGTGCTGCTTCAATAGCTGCATTCAAAGCTAATAAGTTTGTTTGAGAAGAAATATTTGTAATAGTATCAATAATAACACCTATCTTTTTAATATTTTCCTCCAATTTTATGACTCTATTAGACAAAGAATCCGTTAAATTTTCAGTTTCTACTGACTTATCTTTAAGAATTTTAATTACTTCTTTTCCCTTTTTACTAACATCAATTACATCGCTAGAAGCACTTTTCATATCTTCGAATAGCTCTACTAGATTACTAGAGTTTTTCGAAATAATCTCTGAGGCTTTATTGATGTCTTGTAAATCATAGGTTTGGCTAGTCATACTCATATTTATCTGATTCAAGGAATCGGTGATATCCGAAAAGGTATCTGTATTTGCAACGGAAAGATGTTTTAATTCGTCAGCAGATGTTTGAACATCATTAATAATATTTTCTGCTGAACTTATCATCCCCTTAACCTTGCCAATCATCGCATTGTAACTATCACTAAGGAGCTTTAATTCATCATTTGAATCAATCCTACTTACTGCATCTAAATTTCCATTTTCTACTTCTCCCATAGTTTTAATTAAAGAATGTATAGGTAAGGTTAATTTTTTAGATATAAGTGCTATTGCAAAAAGCACTAAAATTAAGGTAATACTAAAAGCAAATATTATTGTATTTGTAAGAGCTCGGGCTTGTTTTGTAACTTCTGAATAATCCATAATGGAGACAACCTTCCATCCAGTAGAAGGTAACATTGCCACATTCATAACTTGGTGGATTCCATCCGCATTGTAATCTGTACTAAGCCCTACCTTGTCCTCTAGCGCTTTTAACTCATCTATTCCTATTTCTTCTGTAGTCTTTAATATCCAATCCTCATGTTTTGGGTTTGCAATAACTTTATTGTTTTTATCTAAAACTATTAGATATCCTGTTTCTCCAACTTTAATGCTTTCAATGGTCTTTTGGAGACTTTCCAGTTTTACACCTATTCCAACAACCCCCTGAAGTTGTCCATTTTTTTCAACTGCGTGAGTAATGCTTAAAATCATTTCTTTAGATACAGATGTGAGGTATGGATTTCCAATTAGAAAACTATCCTTGTTTGTTAAAGAATCCTTATACCAAGGTCTATCTTTTGGATTATATGGCTCCGATGGTGCGAACTTAGGATACTCAATATATCCTCCATGTTCAGTACCTAAGAATATAAACCCTATATCTTTATGAGATTTTTTTATACTTTCAAAATACTTACTAATAGAATTTTCTGTAATACTATCTTTATATGTAAAATTATTAGAATTAAATTTAGTATAATTATTTATTGTATTATCCATATCTTGAACTCTTTCGTCCATGGCAATCATTTTTATATTTTCTGTCATAGGGTTAATAATTGAATGTTCAATATATCTAGCTACTTCTTCTAAGATTTTATTTGTATTTTGAATTGTAGTTTCATTTATTCTACTTGTAATTACATTGTTCAAATAAAAGCCGCATAGTGAGTATGATACTAAGGATACCAGTAAAACTCCAATAATAAACTTAGTTCCAATCGACATATATTTCTTCATATAATCCCAACCTTTCAATATTTTTACATACCCCAAAAACCCCCTATGGTAGATGTTGTACCATAGGAGGTTGTTTAATTTTATACTATTTTATTCTTATTACTTCTCCATGAATGTCCTTAGCTCTAACACCTTCATTTAATACAACTGCTTCTTTCAAAATACTAATTATAAATTAGTATTTCAAATATTAAATTGTATTTATTATCTTTTTTTGAACTTTAGAACTTTACCAGCTTTTTGAGGTTGTGGTTCACCTTCATTGATTAAAATTTTACCATTTACTAATACATAATCAATTCCTAATGGATATTGAATTGGATCTGTATAATCAGCTGTATCCTGTATCTTTTCAGGATCAAATACTACTATATCAGCTGCTAGTCCTTCTTTTAATACCCCCCTATCTGTTAAGCCAAGTACATCTGCAGATTTTCCTGTCATTTTGTGAATTGCTGTTTCTAATGTAAATGCCTTTTCTTCTCTTACATACTTAGCTAGTACTCTTGGGAATGCACCATGTAGTCTTGGGTGAGGCTTTCCTCCCATAATTCCGTCTGTACAAACATTTTGTTCTGGACGGCTCATTATTAATTTTACGTGTTCTTCTGTGCCATAGAAGTCTACTAATCCTACTATATTTTCTTCTTCCATGATTACATCGAATATTGCATTTAATGGATCTTTACCTTTGATTTCTCCAACTTCAATAAGGTTTTTACCTACTACAGCTTGGTTCTTTTCTGAACCAACGAATGTAACAAAGATTCCCTCTAAACCTGCGAAGTCAACAAAGTTGTCCCATCCTGGAATACCATTTTCAATATCTTCTATCATTTTTTCTCTTAATTTTTGGTCTTTTAATCTTTCAATTAATTTATCTGTACCTCCATCATGTACCCAAGGTGGAAGTATAACGCTCATCATTGTACTTCCTGCTACATATGGATATTGGTCAAAGGATACTGTCATTCCCTCCTTTTTAGCTTCGTCAAGTCTAGCTAAAACTTTAGGGAATTTATCCCAATTGTTTTTACCACAAACTTTAAAGTGTGAGAAATGCACCTTACATCCACTTTCTTTTCCTATTGTTAATATTTCTTCCATTGAATCTAGGATTGAATCAGCTTCACTTCTTTGGTGAGTTACAAACACTCCACCTTTTTCATGTAAAACCTTTCCTAATTCTATAAATTCATCGATCTGGGCATAGCAACATGGTGGATAAATCATACCTGTTGACATACCGAATGCACCTTCATCTATTGCTTTAGCAAGATTTTCTTGCATTAATTTCATTTCTTCCACCGTTGGCTTTCTGTTGTCTAGTCCCATGGATACCATTCTTACATTTCCATGTGGTGCAAGATATGCAATGTTTGGACCTAAATCTAAAGTTTCGATTAATTCTAGATAATCTGCTACACTTCTCCAAGTCCAATCTACTGGATATTCTCCTTCTAGACCTTTCATAGCTTTAATCCAAGGTGATAGAGTTTCCTCATTAACTGGAGCTGGTCCCATACCATCTTGAGCTACTAATTCTGTAGTAATACCTTGACGAATCTTAGGTGTTAAGAAAGCATCTTTAAATAAAAGCATACTTGAGTGACTGTGAGTATCTATAAATCCTGGTGATACTACTTTACCAGCTGCATCTATAACTTTATCAAAATCCCCTTCTGATATTTCACCTATTTTAACTATTGTATCGTTCTCAATTGCTATATCCGCTTTAAATCTTTCTTTTCCTGTACCATCAATTATTGTACCATTCTTAATTAATAATTTAGCCATAATATTAACCCCTTTCTGAAAATTGTTCTTATGAAAATATATTTAATATTATTTTTCTTCTAATGCTGATAACATTTCAGTTGATTATGAATTATACATATCTAGTTATCAAGCTCTAGTTCTTTTGCAGGCTGAATACCCATTTTTCTATCTATTGCTGATACTAAAAATATTACTATAAAAGCTACGATACCGCCTGGAACCATTGCATTTAGTCCCCAAGGTGTATTAAAGCCATAAATCCATATAGCAGCTACAACAGTACCAGTTACAATTGATATGAAGCCTGCCCTCTGTGTAACATTTTTATAGAAAATACCGCAGATAAAGGCTGCGAAAGGTCCTGCACTTCTTAGTGCGAAGGCTCCCATCATAACGCTAATGATGTTTGAAGATGTTAAAGCAACTCCCAGTCCCACAAGACCAACTACTACCATTGTTACACGGGAAATCCAAACTTCTTTACTATCATCCTTAACACCTTTATTTATATAAGGTGTAAAAATATCGTTGGTAAACATTGTAGCAGTACCGATCATATTACCTGAAGCACTACTCATGGTTGCTGCTACGATAGCTGCAAGTACTATACCTGCAACCCAAGCTGGAGCAAAGGTAAGTGTTGATTCTGCTAAAGCATTTTTCTGGGCACCACCTGCTGCAAAGCCATCAATACATACATAAGCTACTAGACCTATGATGCCAGGAACGATAGCATAAGCAGCTGATAAAATACCTGCTATAAGAGAGCCTAACTTAGCAGACTTTTCGTCCTTTGCAGAACAGTAAGTTTGCACTATTTCCTGTCCTGTTGGGAAGGTCATGAAGTACATAGCAATATACCCGATTATAGTTGGAAATCCTACTTTAGTCATGCTTAAAAGATCTAGATTCTCACCTGAGCTACCTGTAACCGTCTTTGCCTTTTCAAATAATGCTGTGAAACCACCAACGGCACTATTGTTAACAACTACAACCATAGCTATGGTCATTCCAAGGGTTATAAATAAAACGTGCATTACGTTTGTTGCTGTAACAGAGGTGAAGCCTCCTACCATGGTGTAGACGATAACAACCGCTGTAGTAATTATAGCTGCTGTATTAAATTCAACTCCGGTAACAACATTAATTATTGAAGCAGTAGCTATTATCTGTGCACCTGTAGCCATAAACAAAGCAGCAATAGAGGTAATTGCTGTAAAAATATGTGATGGTTTACCATATCTTTTATTGATTATTTCAGGAACAGTATTAGCCTGCGTTCTTCTGAAATAAGGAGCGATAAAGGAAACTAAAACGAAACCTATACCCGCTGCAATAACATACCAGCTTGCTGATAGTCCATAGGTATAAACATTAGTTGCAACACCTGTGGTACTTGCACCCCCTGTGTTAGCCGCAAAGAGTGTACCTGCAAGAACTATAGGTCCTAAAGATTTACCTGCCATAAGGAAATCATCGTTACTCTGCTTTTCTGTCTTTTTCTTTTTACTATTTGATATAATAAGACCAAGGGCAACCGTTGCCGCCATGTATAACAAAATTATCACGAATGCTGTAATCTGTGTACTGTTCATATTAACTCCTCCTATTTATTAATTTTATTATTTTTATTTAAGTAAAGCCTTCATAACTCCAAAGTAACACTGAGTTACTGAAGTTAACTGTTCAATTTCAATGTACTCGTTTAATGTATGTGCAAGATTTTCTTTTGAAGGTCCCATACCAAGAGTCTTAATATTAGCCTCCCCTGCATAGTGACTGCCATTAGTGCAGAAATTATATTGAGTAATGGAAGGATTAAAGCCCATAGCTTTTATTTCCTGGTAAACAGCTTGAACAAATTCTTCCTTCTCACCATAGAGCCAGCCCGGGAAGAATCTCTCTCCCTGAATTTCATTGCCAGTATAGCATATTTCCTTTCCTATGGAATAAGAAGCCTTAACTTTAAGCTGAGGATCCTTTTTCATCATCTCTTCAAGAAGCTCTGTTATAGGTGCCAATACGCTTTCTTTAGTTTCTCCTACTAAAAGTCTTCTGTCATAGGTAGCTCTGCAGTAATCAGGTACTACTGAAGCTCCTGGATAAGGGCTTGAACTAATATCTGTAAGCTCTAAAATACCATCACCTAAAACCTCATGATGCGTTGGTTTTAAGGTTTTTATAGCCTCAATTACCTCAGTCATCTTATATACTGCATTGATACCCTTTTCAGGATTTGCTGAATGACATGACTTTCCAAAGGTTTCGATTATTATTTCTCCTCTTCCTCTCTGTCCGATTTTAATATTAAGCTGAGAGGCTTCTCCTATAACTACATAGTCAGGCTTTACTCTTTCACTTATGGCTCTTGCGGCAACACCTTCAAAGCATTCCTCATGAACCACTCCTGCTATATAAATATCCCCAGCAAAATCTCTGTTAGAGTCCTCTGCAAAGTTTGCTGCGGCACAAACCATTGCAGCTACAGCGCCCTTCATGTCTGAGGCACCTCTTCCGTAAATTTTTTCATCGTGAATTTCTGCTGCGAAAGGCGGATAAATCCATTTCTCTGGGTTTGTTACTGGAACTGTATCTATATGACCATCAAAAAGTATTTTTTTGCCAGGCTTATTTCCTTTTATATGTCCTATAATGTTTCCATAGCCATCTATTATTACATCATCAAAGCCTAGGGCTTCAAAATTTCTTTTTAGTACCTCAGCAACCTTATCCTCCTGTCCTGAGTAGCTTTGAGCTCTTATAAGCTCCTGACATAAATTTATGACCTTTTCTTCTCTTTCTTTACTCAACATTTTTCTCACCTCGTAATATTTATCTGTCCTCATAGCTTGGATACTTTCCATTCCAAACAACATCCCTGTAGTTTTCTTTGTCTGTATCACCCTCTGTACTAAAGAATAGTACCCTTGAGTTTTCATCTAACTTAAGCTTTTCTTTAATCCAAGCCAGATTATTGTTAGTCATTATTTCAGCTACACAACCTAAGGTAGCTGCTCCGCTTTCACCGGAAATAACCCTTTCATCTCCTCTAGGCGGATTTCCTAAAATCCTCATACCTTCTGCAGCTGTATAGTCCGGGCAAGATATAAAGTTATCTGCATAGTCCTTAAGAATATTCCAAGCTATGGTACATGGCTCACCACAAGCAAGACCTGCCATAATAGTATCCATATCACCTGTTACAAAATGTAGCTCTCCGTCATCCGCCTCTGCTGTTCTGTAAACACAATCGGCTTTATTAGGTTCTACTATGGTTATAATTGGTCTGTCCTCGCCATAAATAGCTGAGAATAAACCTGTAATAGAAGCGGCCATGGAACCTACCCCTGCCTGAAGGAAAATATGTGTTGGCTTCTCCACTCCAAAGCTCTTTAGCTGTTCATAAGCCTCATAGCCCATGGTGCTATATCCCTGAATAATCCATGTAGGAATATCTTCATAGCCCTCCCATGCTGTATCCTGAACCATTACCCAGCCCTTTTCTTCAGCCATTCTATTTGCTAAACGCACTGCTTCGTCATAGTTTCCATCGATTATTGAAGCCTCTGCTCCTTCTGCTCTAATGTTGTCTAATCTTTCCTTAGCACTGCCCTTTGGCATATATACCACTGAGTGCTGTTTTAACTGATTCGCTGTCCAGGCTACTCCTCTTCCATGATTCCCGTCAGTGGCTGTAACAAAAACCATATCTCCAAGTTCTTTTCTAACCTCTTCAGATATTAACCTCTCATGCGGCATTTCTGATATACTGCTGTTAAGTCTCTTAGCTAAATAATTTCCTATAGCAAGACTTCCCCCAAGCACCTTAAAAGCATTTAATCCAAATCTATAGGATTCATCCTTTACATATATGGCTCCTAAACCTAATTCTTTAGCTAGATTCTTCATATCTCTTAGAGGTGTTTCAGTATAAACCGGGAAACTTTCGTGGAAGCTCTTCACCTCCTTAGCTGTATCAATGCTAAGAAAACCTAAAGGATACTTCTGTCCTTTTTTGCGTTCAGCTTGTACTATCTTAAAGGTTTCTTTCATCCTTCCATCCTCCTTATATCATTTTGTCAGTATTAATAGCTTTTTTATTTACTATTAATTTAATATTCAGTAATTATGATGACAATATTAATATAAGCAATTATGATGCCAACATTTTAAAAAACCCTATTTTTATTGATAACATTTACATGGTTACTTTCAGAAGGTGCATATTTCAAGGGATATCTCCTGACAAATAAAAAAGACGTTTACAGAACCAGCTAATAAACGTCTAAGTTAATACTTTAATTATTTTTCATTTTTGAAATTGAATTTTCATTTTGAAAATTACTTCATTTATTTGATAATTCCTCTAACCTTCTATAAAAGGTGGTCAATCCAATGCCCAGACTGGCGGCTGCTTTTCTTTTTCCTTCTGTTGTGTCCCCAAAAATGTTTAGGGCCTTCTGTATTTCTCTAAGCTCTAGTTCCTTAAGAGGTGTTATTATATTAGGGTTATTACTGATTACAACCTCCGTGGAAACATCCTCAAAAAAATCTACCGGAAGGGTTTTATCATTTAAAACTCCGTCGCTTTCCATCATGTTAATCATAAATTCAACGGTATTTTCCAGCTCCCTTACGTTTCCTCTCCACATATGGTTTTTTAACAGCTCCATGGTACTTCTTTCAATATAGCTGTAGGGCTTATTAAGCAAGCTGCTATATCTTTTTATAAAATAATCCGTAAGTTCTTCAATATCCTCTCTTCTTTCTCTAAGAGGCTTAATACTTAGAGGTATAACATTTAGTCTATAATATAGGTCTTCTCGGAACTTTTTTGTCTCTATCATATCTTTAAGATCCTTATTAGTAGCTGCTATAACCCGAACATCTATAGGTATTACCTGATTAGAGCCAATACGAGTAATTGTCCTTTCTTGCAGTACTCTTAACAGCTTGGCTTGAAGATATATAGGCATATCTCCTATTTCATCTAAAAATATTATCCCCTGATTGGCAAGCTCGAACTTTCCTATTCTTCCCCTTGGATCCGCTCCACTGAAGGCTCCCTTAACATATCCAAAAAGCTCGCTTTCCAATAATGATTCGGGGATGGCAGCACAGTTAACAGCCACAAATTTCTGAGTCCTTCTGTCGCTTTCTCTCCATATGGCCGTAGCCACCATTTCCTTACCGGTTCCGCTTTCTCCTGTAATCAGCACCGTTGAATTTGAGCCCGCCACCTTCCTTATATTACTTTTTAATGTTTTTGTGGCCTCACTGCTTCCAATAATATTTTTTGCATCTAGGGTTTTAAGTGTAGCCGTCATTTCGTACAAATCAGAATGTATAGTTTTACTATTTTTAAATATAAGGAGACTGGCATACTGGTCATCTCTTATCCCCAAGGGATGCACCTCTCCCATAATAAATAACTCTTTATTGTCTATTGTTATCTTGTATTCAGAAATGTTGTTCAACTCATCACCGGTATAAATGATTTCCACGGTCTTGCCTTTCAATGTGGATATGCCCAATTGTTTCTCGGCGCTCTCGTTATTTCTTGTTATGATATTACCTTTTCCGATTATCAATACACCCTGCTCCGTATAATCAATTACACTGTTTAAGATAGCTATTACGGCTAGGTTACTTTCTTTTTCCTTCTGATCTGAAGCCTTGGCAGCAATAGAATATGCTATCTGATTAATAAACTCAAGGTAAAGCTTCTCATTTTGTAAAATCAAATCCCTTTGGTCCGTGCTACTTCCCACAAGTCCTATAATTCCTATAATTTCTTCATCAACTTTGATTGGCATAGAAATCTCTATGGTTTCCTTACAATTGCTGCAGTTTGGGCAGTTAAAACATAAAATATCCTCTCCAGGATTATAAATAACCTTTGTTTCCCCGGTATCTAAAATATGCTTATAAACATACCCCTCAAAGGACATGTCCTGATTTACGCCCCCAGCATAAAGGCCTGTACCGGCTACACGGTATAATTTTTCATCCACTACCTCTACATCCACGCCAGACACCTGAGCTATTACCTCTGCATATTCCTGAACGATATCCTGAATTGAACATAAATTAAAATTCATATCCTTACCCCTTTTCTCATTCTTATGTTTATAATATATTTATGTTTATAATATATCAATGCAGAGAATTTATCAACAATTGTAATATGATGGCGAATTACCTTCAATGTTTTGTATTTTCTAGCTTTTTTACATATTTAATTATATATAAGATTAAAAATGTTTAAAAACCTCAATCATTTAAATGTTATTTATGCAAATCTCTATAGTATTTTGGATATTTATCACTTTTATTTTTATTACAAATACTTATTGCTTTTTCCTTATTAAGTGGCAGCATACCTTCTGATTGTTTAAATACTTCTTTATTTACCTTCTGAGCAAAACACCCTATTTTAGGGTTACCAATATAATTCTTCATTTCAATCCAAAGCTTTTTTATAGATTCTTCTTTTACATTTCCAAAACTCATAGGTACAAAATCGCAAGGATACAATTCTCCTGAAGCACTTATATAGGAATGTTGATTTCCTGCACCACAACCAAATTTAGCTTCACTTTCTGTATAAGCAAAAGTTGTAATCTTAGGTAAATCACTTCTTTTATTTGCCTTATGTTGTATTTCTATAAGCTTCTCTCTATCACTTTTAGTATAAAATATATTGTTTAATTGTTTTTCAGTTAGAAGATTTCCACTTAATATAGGTTCCAGTATCTTTACTTCATGAGCACCATTATCTTTAGCCAACTTAAATAACCTAAACAGTTTTTCCTCATGAAGATTTTCCTTTAATATAACTGTTTGTGCCATAGTATATAACCCTGCTTTATTTGCATTTCTAATTGCCTCTAGTGCATAATCAAAAGCATTTTCATTATTTCTATTCTTATTATGTTTCTCTTTATCATAAGAATCTAAGCTTATCCCTATACCAAATAGCCCACTATCTTTTAACTTTTTTGCTTTCTCATAACTTAAATTAAAGCCACTAGTAAATAGAATTGCTGTGCTTCTATCATCTATAGCTTTTATAATATCAAATATATCCTCACGTACCAGTGGCTCTCCTCCTGTTATTCCAATAATAGGGACTCTCATGTCTTGAAGCTCCCCTATAACCCTAATCCATTCTTCCTTTGTTAACTCCCTCTCTGCTGTCCTATTTTTTGCACTACAATAAACACAATTATTAGGACATTTATTCGTTATACATAAGTACATAGATATAGGTGCGGTCCTTTTAGCATATATTTGCTTTGTAAATATATTTATAGGTTCATCCACTGCTAAGATATTTTGTATAAAGGATTTAGATGGAAAAGGCGGAAAAAAGGTACTCAATAGGTACTTGCCCTGATACTTCACTAGCTTCTCTCCCTTTAAAATACCCTTCATCATTTTTATATATTTTAATAGGGTGAATTGCTTGTCTTCTTTTAAAATATTGTAAATCTCTAGTAAACTCTTTAGAACATTTTTATCCATAGCCATTTTTGTCATGATTTTTAAATTATTAATATTCATTCATCTCTATTCCTTTCTAAAAATACCATATGCAAATTTATGATTTATCTCATAAACTCCATTTTTATATTTTTCTTTCTTTATTTTTTCAATTATTAAAGGCTTAACTTCATGGTAGTTCTTAAAAATTTTCCTAGTTCCCGCTGCTGCCCCAGTTATATTTAGCCACTGTAAAAGTTCCTCTGGTTCTTTAAAACTAAAGAATACCTCACCTTCCTCTACCTCCAAAGCTTTAAATCCGTATTTGCTGCACCATCTAACTAAACCTTTCTTTCCTTTAGGCAAATTAAATTTTATATCCATAGGTTTAATTACTTCCTCTTGTTTCTCACTCATAACATTCAAAAAAATACTTTCTATTTTATCCAAAGTTCCTTCAACATTTGTGATTATTCCTAATATACCTCCTGGTTTTAAAACACTATTAAAAAGCTTTAATAGCTCATTATGATTAAAATAAGAAAGTGCCCAGCCAAAAAATATAACATCATATCTTTCATTAGTAGTTTTTAAAAATTCAATGCCATCACTCTGACTAGCTGTCACTCTAGGATTATCCCTATCCAAAAGCTTCTCAAGCATTTTATCTGATTGATCTACAGAAGTAATTTTGTATTCCGTGGATTTATTTAATAAACCTTTGGTTATATAGCCTGTTCCACAAGCAAAATCAAGTATTTTCAATTCTTTATCTACTTCTATGTGCTTTGAATGAATAATATTATCCGTATATCTACCCATTTCTTTAAGCCAATAGTGATAGGTTTCTGAAACTTTATCATACTCTTCCTTATAATCATCCCTACTTATAACTTCTTTTTTTATAAGCTTATATCCAAGCTTTGAGTAAAACCGTATTTTATTTATCATCTTTTCTCTCCTACAAATATAAAGTAATACCCCTTATCATAGACCTTTTGTATGTAAAAATATTTCTCTAATAAACTCCTAACTTCATCTTTAGTTCTAAAAAATAATCTTCCAAAAAGAATAAATTCAAATGCTCTTAGTAACTTTGTTTTTATATGCTTTCTATGAAAATCCAGCATAACTATCTTTCCGTCATACTTTAATATCCTATTTATTTCAACTATAAGGTCTTCTTGTTCTTTAATATGATGGAAAACATCACTCAATATTACTACATCAATAGAATTGTCCTCAAATGGAGTTTTCAGAGCATTCCCCCTTATGCATACCAAGTTTTTTCCCTGCTTTACCTTAGAAAGCATCTTCTCACTTTCATCAAGTACATATACAGTCTTACAACTATTGCAAATATACTGAGCTAACCTTCCAGTTCCCCCGCCTATATCTACAACCACATCATGTTCATCAATATTTGCAGCAGCCTTTATCTCTTCATGCTTATATAAATTAAACATAGCCATAAATTTATCATAATACTTGTACACCTTATCAAAATCATTTATCTCTTTCATAAACACCCTCTACCCGGTAATTAATATTGTATCCGATGACTACCATCCGTAATACTCCTATCTTCTATAAGTGGGAGATATTAGAGCTCTTGAGCTTCAGCGATTTAGAGTTCTTATGCTGTGCATAACGGATCCTCGTCCCTGGATAAGTTCTTCCCCTAAAGGATAAGGATTTCTAAGAAGCAAAGCTTCTAAGAACTCTCTTAATAACCTTCAGCTAGAGTAAGTATTCCTTTTAAGCAAACTCCATCTGAACCTAAGAATCACTTGATCTCTTTCACAAACACCTTCTCCCCAGTAATTAATATTGTATCCGTATCCTATACTTACATTGTATGTCAATTATGCAATTACTTCTCCGTACTTTTCTATCTTAATTATACCGCAGTTACATGTTTACATATATAAAAAATATAGCTTATACTATAGCTTCTAAAATTTCTATATTCTCTACTACCTTTAAAATATGTATCTCCATTCCATCTCTTACTTTCATATTTAATGAATTTTTATCATCTTTAATGAAGATTACTCCTTTTTTATGCATATTTTTTATTTTGCTTCTTGAAAGTCCAAGTTTATCACTTAAAAGCTTATCTACTCTAAGCTCTATTGGATACTTACAAACAATTTCAATAACAAGTTCATTTTCATTTATATAATATGCTTCTAATTTCTTTTGAACTAATTTATAATTTACATCTTTTAAAATAACCTCTGCTTTATTTTTATTATATATACTTAAATTAAAAGCATATTCTCTAGCTAATTCTTTATCATTAGAAAGAAATTTTTCATACTCATATTTATTAATCTCATAAGGCTTTATTCTTTCATATATTGTCATATTCCAAGTTGATTTACATTTTTCACATTGATAAATTAACCAAATGTCAATGTTATTTTTATTTGCATTTACTCTAAATTTTTCACTATTTATATACTGTGCTTTTTCATTACATTTAGGACAATTTCTTTTTACTATTGGTAAATTTCCAGGAACTAGTTCCCATTGATATTTTTTAAAATAGCTCATTTTGCTCCTCCTAGACGTTTAATTTTTAGGATTTGCAAAGGCTATTTCATCACATTTTGATAATAATGCAATAGCCTCTGCTATGCATTAAAAATATCTCTTGTCATAAATAATTCCTCCAATCTTTTTTCTGTATATATTTTATCAACTCTACATACTACATAAAACCTCACTCTTATTTAATAAATAAAGATGAGCCAATATGATAAAAATCATATTGGCTCAATACTTTACAATAAAACCTCATTTACTTATGATACGGTTCACCGCACCGCAAATCAAAAGCATAAATTCCCCCATATACAATATAATTGAACTTATTTCAACTTCAAGCTTCTATCGTCTTTTTTATATCACTATATTATTACTTAATCTCTTAAATAAATTGGGATTTAACACGCTCATGATAATTTAAAATTGTGAACTAATCTCTTATATATCCTCATCAATGAAAAAGGATTACCTTTAAATATAAAAGTAACCCTTTTTTAACCTATGTCTTATCTCGTAATAAATTACAATAGTTCCTCAGTATAATTTATTAACTACTTCTTCTTTTGGAATTTGGAGCTTTCAATTATAATTCCATATCATCTAACAAAGCCTTTAGGTATTTTAGCGTTTGAGAGCGACTTTCTTCGTTCTGAGAATCAAATAATAATTGCTCAGCAAGCTCCCAAGTATCCTCTAGCATACGTCGAGCCAAGTAAAACTCCATTGCATCCGAATTCACTTGAAAGTCTAGATGTTTTTCCTTATATACATCTAAAAAATACTTATAGTAAGGCTTTTCTTTCAAAAACATAAGATCAGCTTCGGGCGGGGCAACCTTCAGCCCCTCCCAGTCGATTAAAATCAATGTATTCTTGCTTTGCATCAAATTCCAATTATGAAGGTCAGTATGACAAAAAACCATTTTGGGTTTGTTCTTAATAAGAAATCGTGAAAGCGTTTCTGCTCGCTGCATCAGTTTTTCAATAGACCAAATTCGTCCTTTCAGCAATTCTTTTAGATCATTAGCAAGATACTCAAAGTTTTGAACAATATGTTCCTTTAATGGCTGTAAAAAAGGTAGAGAAAAATCCTCTCTTATCTTCAAACTATCAAAAGGTATTTGCGTACTGCTGAAAGAATGAAGTTCCGCAATCATATCACTAATTTGCGCTACTTGCTCATTTGACAATTCATCATCACCAATAGTTTCGCCGTCAATATATTCATACAAAAGATAAATTGCATGGTTATCTTGGCATTTATAATTACCTGCCTTTGTTACCACAGGAACAGGAAGTTTGTGGGACAACTTTGTATTTTGATTCAACCAAATAGTAATTGGAATATATATGTCAATCATGGATGTTAACTTAGGAGTAGAAGCCCTATTTATTTCATAAGCCTTCAAGAAATAATTTTCCACACCATCAGACACTTTATATGCCGAAGCTGACCATCCACCCTTTTGAGGGGTAATGGTCAGACATTTTATACCGTATTCTGTTTTTAGTATATTTATTATATTTTCCATATATCTTCTCCCAACATAAGTAATCTGCACTTCAAATTCCTTTTTACCAGCATGTCTGCTGAATTTAATAATGGTAAATAATTTCTTGATAATTAAATTCACTTTTCTTAGGGTAATTCGATTTATCAATGTCTGCAATTAACTTATTATTGTAATATTCTATAAAGTCACTTTTAGGAATAGCATCGTCATCGTTATATATAGTAAACATGGCCTCTTTCGTTTGTTCTTTCATATACCCCGGAACATGCGCTCCCAAAGAAATCATATTATGTTGATCTGTGTGCCCCAAATATAAATCAAATACTATAAATTTTTCCTTCGAAGAATCAAAAAATACATGTACATCACCTTGTCCTCGCTTAAGGAGACAATACTCCTCCGCTAATGTATTTGGATTCATTTCAATGTCTAACAATTTAAGCAAGCTTGCTATTTCATTTGTGAAAGTAGCATCTTTTTCCTCCCATGTATCCCGAAAGCTCCCATCAAATAAGATTTCAAATGGAATCACATATTCCACTTCATACGACATATTCATCACCTCAACAACTGTAATTTTCTACACACGCACATTCTCCAAGAATCGATACCATATACTCCTACACCTTATTGTACTTTTTGGGACCTCTGATTATATAAATAGTCTGCACTTCAAATTGGAATTTTCCTAATCAGGAGCATCTCTTTTTTCAATTTTAATATAACTAATAAAATCATTTATATCTTCGGTATCATGCTAACCACTTTTTTGATTTACATTAAATAATGTTTCATAACCATGCACAGTAATCAGATAATCCCAACCTTTCTTAGTTATACACGCTTCTAAAATTGATGCATAATCAAACAGTTCTTCCACTATATTAATATCTTTTAATTGTTCTTTTGTATATTCTGTTCCTTTAGGTAAAGGATAAACGTAAAACGCTAATAGTTCTTCCACACATATTCTCCTTAATAAATTCCTATTTATAACATTCAGGCTTAAATTGAAATTTAACTACTTCTTCTTGCTGATTTTCTTATTAAGTTTTAACACAATATTTCGCTTCGCTGCCATAGTTTGAAACAGGTTTGCTGCAAGTGTAGCTTTTTCTTTTAGCGTTAGATTGTCCGATTCTGTTTCAGTTGCAATTTGTTCCATTACGGATTTTATATCTTGCAGTTCCAAAAGATTAACAGCTATGCAGAAAAAACTCTTTCGCCGCCCATCATTGTGGTTTGCCAATAAATATTTTAAAATTTCTATTTTTTCAGCAAGTTCAGATTGATAGGAATCTATTCCTATTTTCTTGACTTTCTCAAAATCCTTTAACTGATTGCGATGAGTAATAAAGGAATCAAACGAATCTATACCATCATATTTTTCACAAGGATACTCATCACACAAATAGCAGTATTCAATTCAGCCACGCTGTTGGCTGCACCTTGCAATTGCACATGGTTGATTACCAGCTCCACCCCCACAACCAGGACAATAATTATCCAAGTGCATTGGACATAACCCGCAGTTTAAGCCACATAGAGAAAATAAAGGATAGTTCCTTTTGAAATTTTTCATTTATGTACCTCCTCTGTTAAATTGAAATTTACCAAGCTTCGTATTATGCTCATAACACCCTTATATAGATTCCGTTTTGATTATCAAATTCAAATCCGCAAGATAGCAGTACACCACAAGAAGCTTTATTCTCCTCCTCTGGTTGAACGATAATTCGCTTTGCATTATTATGATGACTTATTTTTGAAACTAAAGCCCTAATTATCTGCTTGCCCAAACCCTTACCCAAGTAATTCGGTTCTCCAATCATATAGTCTATGCTATATGTACCATTGACATCTGTATCTCCATTCCAAGTTTCACCGCTATTATAATACTCATAAAACTGACAAAAACCTATCGGTTTATCTTCATGTTCCACAATGTAATGGTGTAGCCAAACAAACTCACTATTTCGCTTTTCAACCTCATCTATCCAATCCAAAGGTTCATGATACCACTTTGCAACATGAGTGGTATACAACCACTTTTTGAACAATCCCATATCCTCATCTCTAAACACTCTAAGCTTTATCAAATTCTCCATATAACCTCTCATTATATAAATAACCCCCCTACAAATTCCTATTTATAGTATAAAAACAGAAATAGCCAATAGAAAGCAAATTTCCATTGCATACCTGTTTTCGACAAATATGAATAATCAAAATAATACATTATGCTCGTTTTATGAAGAGCAGAAAAACATCTATTTATCTTCTCCACGGACCTTTTTGTTCTTGCGTTCTTCCAATTCCTCAATTTGCTTCATCAAACAATCCGAAAAACTCCCCTCTATTGAAGTTGTTTCGCCTGTCTGATAGTAATCTAATATGACAATATTACCGTTCTTATCAAAACAGAATATTTCGTCACCATTTCCAACAATGGATAAAAAAGGAATATAGTCTATAAATCCTGCTTCATGTAATTCTTTTGTCTTGACACGTATATCTAAAAAATCTGGTATTTCTTTTGCTATTCCATAAACAATGATGCCACGGCAAAAAGACCAAAACGGACCAATATCAAACTGCTTTGCTTGCGGCCAAACTTCTTCTCTCACATCCATATAGAGTCCGCCTAGCGGTGACATAGTAAACTCTCTAAACTCCTGCGGTAGCATACTTCCAATACTTTTTTCGAATGCAGATATGTCCGATTCAGACGGTTCATTCCCCATACAGGCAACCACCTGATATGTATTTTTGTCATAGTTACGGAAATAATCATAAATCTTCTGTAACGCCATTTTAATTCTCCTCCTTCACCAAATATAAATTTCCTGTAGCCTTTTTTAATTCTCCTACAAATTCTTACTTCTGAACTATCAATCCAAATATGTATCTAAACGCTGAATAAACTTAAAAAATGTATTCCCTAAAACAATCTTATCTTCATCAGACATTGAAACCGCCGGAACAGCAAAATAATTTCCATTTGCATCCACTCCAAATAATTCACCACCGCCGGAAGAACCTATAATGCAATGATTGGGAAGAAACTCATTTATACAATAGTCCTCATTTATTTCTTCTAATTCTTCTAATGGAAATAATATCAACCATGCTCCTTTGCCGATCCTACCTTCCCCACCATTATATTTTTTCATAAACTCAATGTAATCTTGGGGCAAGTTGATTCTATTTATAGATAGGATTTCAACTTCACCAGCGTCACCATTAAAATTAAAATCTACTATATTCACCCACTTTCCTGCTTGTCAATTACGAACACTCAATAAATTTTTATTTATTCCTCTGTTAGATTATATAAAATTCCTGTATCGTTGTTTTAATTCGCCTACAGATGGGAATGCTCATTTTGCGTATCATCATAGAAGTATATTTAGTTCGCCTAATGATTCTACGCATTCATCAACTTCACCATACAGAACTTCAATCTCACATTTATCAAGAGTAATTGTGTTATAAAATCCAGATTTCATTTTACGATAAAACAAAGAAGATACCAATTCCTCTTGTCCATCATGAAATTCATAGTGATTACTCCAACTCTCCAATGCCTCAGAAAAATCTAAAACTATATTATAAATCAATTTCACCGCTGATAATCTTTTCGGCAAATTCCGTAAAAGATTTGGCAACTTCTTCATATTCCTCAAATTCTGGCTCATAACCATAAACAATAAACCCATCAGACAAACGGATTGCGTAGTATTCATATCCATTGCCAACAGATAAAACAATAGGCAAATGGGCATCCCAAAATTGGCGGATATTGTCTTGACATTCCTCGTCTTTATCATCAGCGGCGGCTTGCAGACTAGTTAATTCCCACTCATTCCATCGAAAAGAATTTTCGTCTTGCTCTTTATAATCTTTAGAACATAGAAACCAAACTGTTTCAACCTGATTTATGAAACTATCTATATTAGAAATAAACTCCGTCCAATCGGCAGGGAAGCTTCCGTATCTATTAACTATGCTTTCAGGCAAGTCAAATTTCGGTGTGCTTTTCTTTTCAATGGTCCATTCTTTTTTAATTGCCAATTCATCAATTTTATTTAACATAATATCTCTTCTCCTGCACTGTCAATATAAATTTCTTATAGCTTTGTTTTAATTCGCCTACAGGGGCGAATGCTCATTTTGTTTGCCACTACTACCCAATAAAGCGCACTACAAACTTTGCTTCAGCTCATAATAATTCCATCCAGCTATTGGTCTTATTATTACACCGCTGTCATATGCCTGTTTTGCCCCATCACTGTATCTATGATTAGGGTAGTATTTACTTAATCCATTTGGTGATGTTACAAAAGCACCCTTTAATAAACGTCTCTTAAAATGGCTAATTATTTTTATCCACAACTTATCAATATCATTATCACTTACTGCCCCCATTGCAGATTCAAATAGTTCTATACCATTATCTTTGCCTATGGTAATAAATAAATCTCCACGGCACTCAAATATGAACTGATCGTATTGCTCTTCCACAGCAATTTCTGCGCCACGTCTACTTAATACAATAAGTTTATACTTCTTCACCTTGTTATAATTGATACAAATTTCTTCTGAAATATCCTCGCGGCAGTAAGGGAATAATATTATTCCATATGCTTTTAAACCATTTTCTGCAACTACACATTGAAGAAAATCAGCGATTTCATCATTTCTTGCATGAAATTGAAAATTTATTTTTTTCATATGCCTCCTATATACTTATATAAATTTCTATATCTTTGTTTTAATTCGCCTTCAGTAACGAACGTTCATTACCTCCACTGGTAAATTGAAATTTGACAATATTATAATAGTTATTATCTATTCAACAAATAAGCATCTATATATAATTTTTATAATCTAGCAACATTGCCAATCATATATTACTTTTGAAAAATCCTTATTCTTCAAAGCATCCTTAGGAATAGAAAAAACACAGTTTCCAGAATCTCCAAACATAATACCGCATTCATCATCTATATCCAGCTGCAATAAAAGAAAATCTTCATCATCAAAACCTAAACAATCATGTTGCACAAAATAGGGATAACCTCCAACTCTGCTGTTACAGCTATAACAATCCCTACTCAGCTTCTCATATTCTTCTTCTGAAAGCTCATCCTTAAAAAGCGTTTCAAATAACTCTAATGAAGAAGATATAGGCATTTCCCTTGTTTCAAAGTACATTTTTCCGTTATTTGAAAAAGGTAGACTTTGTTTATATCCTTCATTATCTTCATAAGGATTTTCCTTTATTAATTGTGCTTCATTTTCTTCATAATCTTCTATATATTTTACAACAATAGGACTTTCCAATCCAAACATATCATCATTTACAACAAAAAACTGTAATAACCCTTTTTGGGGTAAATCATCCAGTTTTTCAAGGTCTGATAGATTTATCTGTGCTAAAAATAACATGGGTTCTCCCTCTTCATCTACTGGATACTCTTCAATATTTTTTAAATATGGACATCCACCTAATTTACTCTCCCACGGTTTTGTTTCTTCACATTTAAAAATTATCTCATTACTATATCTAAAAGTTCTTTTTATTATATTTTCATGCTCTTTTAAAGTCTCAGGAATTTCATACTTAATCATTTTATCTCCTCCAATATGTTTCAATTTCATCCCTATTTACTATTTATCATAATTTAGTTTCAGAAGTTCCACTGCTTATTGTAAATATTTTTTTGGTGCTCTTCTACAAATTCAAATTTGTCAACTCCCGATTATGCTCATAATTTATGAGAATTACAAATTACCATATGGAATTTTAGATGATCGATATGACTGTATCAATTTGTCTAACCAAGATGTTGTGACACCAAGCTGCATACTATCAAAAATCAGTCCGAAATCATCCGATATGCAGGCAGCTAAATCACTGTTTTGAGATAAATTATACACTTGCAAAAAAGCTTTTTTTCTATATTCATCTGAAAAGCGTTTTGATTCTTCTGAATACTCTTTCGTCAGTTTTAATTGCTCTATTTGACTATAAAGATTTATCCAGTTAGAATCAAACACTTCGCAATCACGCAGGTCTAATATGGAATCACAATCTATTTCGTCAAACATTTCTTGATTTATTTTCTCTAATAACTCATTAAGAATCATCTTTACCTCCACACATCTATGAAAAAATTATATAAATTCCCTGTAGCTTTTTTAATTCGCCTACAGGAGAAAATGCTTATTTTCCACAAAAAATTTAATCTACTCTAAACATTCAATAATACTTTCAGCAAAAGATAAAATTTCTTCATTTGTATTCAATGCCAATTCTTGAAAATATCTCATATCCTCTTTTAACTTACTTCTTAATTTTCCTTGCCATGAATCAGATAGACTCAATCCGGCTGTACAAATAGAAAAACCTAGTAGTATGTCTAATATTTCAATCTTCAAATTGTCATCCAAATTCTTTAGACCATAAATAAGAAAATCATAGGTTGGAAGCGCAGCAGAAGATACAAACGCATGCTGATGGCATAAACCACACCATAAGTAATGTGTTGCTCTCATGGCACATTCTTTATCTTCTGAAAATAAATCTAACAACAAGCTCGAAACTTTAGGAATATATTTTGATTGGTCCAAATATTCCGGAATGTCCTGATTAGCATTTCCGTAAGCAGTTTCATATTGACTCCAGTCGATATTCTTTATTTCATTTCTAATATCCATAATGGTTTCCCCTTCACTAAATGCTAGATCGCTCTTAAGGCGAACAAAATTAACGGATAATTATATTGTGTCCTTTTTGGAGATAATCCTTATCTTTCTCAGGAAAAATTATTGCAATGCGCATTCCCTTATCCGCCATAACATGTTCACCGCATCTCCTACGGTCAAACCAATCCAAATCAATTATTGTGGTTTCCTGCAAAACTTTTCCTGTTCCATCTGCAATCAAAACAGTCGATTTATCATGAATTGTTCCGCATTGAACCTTACCAACCGCTATAATACTTTCTTTACCCTTTACAGTAAACACTTCCTCAATCTTAAGAATAAAGAATACGGTATCCAAAAATAGAGAATCTGAAATAGTAATCCCTCCCTCCTACTGTGGCTTATCCCCTAAATCCACATATAATATAAAATTTCCTGCAGCTTTGCTCTGATCCACCTACAAAAGCGAATGCTCATAATCTTATTGATATAATGTTAATCTAAGCAGTCCAGTAAGCAAAGTAACTTTCTTTCTCAACATCATTCATGGCCTCGCCTATTGACATAAAAGCACCGCCTCCAGTGCAAAACTCACCTCTTTGGATCGGGCTATCAAACCATGTGTAATAACAAAGACATTCTACATCCTCCGCTATTTCTGGAGGGTCATCATAATCTCCTGAACCATATCGAATATTGCTTTCTATAATAATAACTTCATATTCTTTGATATTATCATATAAGCAAATTCCTCGTTTCACAATTTTGCTTTTTGATAAGTCAAGCATTGGCTTCCCCTCCTTTGGTCTTTGGGAATATTGAAAAACCCGACATGCTGGAATATATTATTCCTCTTTATGTTGTGCATGATTACGAATTTAATTTTTCCAAAGCTCTTCATTACTACATGATTCATAACTTGGCTCTGCAATATGTGGGTAGTTGGATGTATCCTGTTGATGCTTTTTAGCCCATGCTTTGATTGGTACATATAATATTGATTCAAACTCTAAATCTGGGTCTAATGTTCTTCCTCCATATAAAATAGAACTATAATAACCTTGCCCATTTACGATTGCAACACACCGCTGATAAAGGAATAAATCATTGGAAAAAAGCTCTAATGTTCCATATAATTGCATGGCTATTTTCTTACTATCAATATCATATAATAGCTTTGACATAATATTTTCAAAATCAAAGATTTCTTCATCAGATTGCTCTGATAAATACTGAATAACAGGTGCTAAAACCTTATCATCATCTCCCTCGTTGCTCCAATCCAACATTTTAATTATTTTCCAAAATTGATTTTTTTTCATACATATCATCTCCAAATTTCGATTTTCACTGTTCGTCTTATTACCATATTACGTACCACGCTAAATATAAATTTCCTGTAGCGTTGTTTCAACTCACCTACAGAAGCGAATGCTCATAATCTTAAGAGCGATCTATAAAGTATGTAAATCTTCAAGGGAAACAGAATATCCCTCTGCTTCTACCAAAAACTCAAATTGAATAGTCAAATCATTTATCTCTCCATTTGTTGTTAAGTCATAGTCCATAGCATATCCCCGTCCACTTTTATAGGGTATTATATCGATTCGTCGATTCTCACATTTACATTTTATTGGGTCATCAATTTTAAGTATTGGCCGAGAATCATCTAAATATTTGAGGGCTAAAATCAAATCTGTTTCAGATAAGCGACTGCTATCAAATAATGCTAAAAACGAAGAGTATTCTCTGTGGGCTAATTTTGCAACCGCCATATTGGCAAAAACAATAAATGCTTCTTTTTCTTTTCCTCTTTCAATTTGTATCATACTTACTCCTATTATATAAATTTCCTGTATCTTTGTATTGCATACAGGAGCGAATGCTCATTTTCTCACTCAAAATTCAACCAATGAGGAAGGTCTTCTTTGGCAAATGGTCTTAAACTATATATATCATAATTTTGCACATAAATTAATTTGTCCTTATATTTTTTCAGTATCCTCTCATCGAATTTTGAAATAAAAAATGCGGCACCATATCTGGCATCATTGGAATAATTTTCACTCTCATCAAGTAATATTTGAAAAAGAGTGACCAAAAGTTTTTCATCGAACAATCGCTCTAAAAAGAATTTTTCAAATGTTGCTCCTATTGTATTTGAACAACTATAAATCAAATATTCACGAATAATTTTCTCAATATAATTACCACTTATGTCAATAGGATTTATGCTTGTCAATTCGCGCTCTTTATCCATTAAAAAATCATTATAATTACCCATAAATTAACACCTAAAAATATAAATTTCCTATAGCTTTGTTTTAATTCGCCTACAGAAGCGAATGCTCATTTTTCGATGCTCTTTGATTTGATGATATTCCCATTGTCATCAACAAAAATAAAGTCACTCAAGTTATCAAACAAGAGTACCAGATAAGCGCTGATGTAACACCAATTTTCAAAATCATTTATGAAACTTCTCACACTGCCATAAGAATACAAATCGATAAGCTCGCTGGAACCACAAAGACAACATATCCAAATGTCCTTATTTTCATATAGCAATAATTCTTCTATATTTTGAAACCGTTGTTCAATCGCCATTTTAGAAAAGTCCGGTCTTGTAGGTGTAATGGCTGGAAGTCCGTCAAGAAATGCGTTGATTTTCTCTGCTTCCATATTACTGGCAAACCTATAGTGTTGTATAAAGTTAATGTTCTCAGAGAACAAGCGCTCTTTCTCAAAGGCGATGCGTTTCTCACGTTCTTTCTGCTTTTGTTGTTCTTTCAAAAACTCCAAATGTTTTTTCATATTCTCATCCATAATAAACACCCTTACAAATATAAATTTTTCTGTAGCTTTATTCTAATTCACCTACAGGGGCGAATGCTCATAATGTACGCTTCAAAATTATTTCTTTTTCAGCTTTTCAAGTTGATTCTGAGCATAGCCTTCGGCAATTTTATCTTCGCTGTTTGCTAAAGATTTTATACTGTCGATATCTCCTAAACGCCAAAGAGCCCAGACACATTTTCTTGTGACACTTCCGTTTTCATCGTCGCTATAATAATGATTTGGATATCGTGACAGAGCCATATCGTATAAGATTTTATTCGTGAAATCTGTGGGGTGCTCTTCAAAAACCGCTACCAGATTTTCAGCATCATGATGCCAATCATCGCAAGCAATCATTTGCAAAACTTTCAAACTTTCCCTATCAAATAAATCAAATGTTGTACCGAGAGTAAGCATATAGTCAAGTCCGTCGGCATTTCTGTTAAGACACTCACGTTTCAACCAAGCATTAAATATTTCAATCTGAGTAATATGTTCTGACAAAGAAGATAGGAGGTCTTTCCTTGCCTGCGCTGTTTTGGGATTGTTTTCATCAATATATAATTTTTTGTCAAAGGCCGCGTCCCAATAGTGTTTGATTGCCTCTATATCTTTTTCTTTCATAATAGGCTCTCCTTCCTCACATTATATAAATAATCTACATTCCAAATTCTGTAGATAAGAATTTATTTAGGCCATTCCCAATCATTTGACCGCCCTATAAAATCATCTGAAAATCCTTCAAATGCATCAGAAGGTAAAATTTCGTCATCTATTAATATTTGCATATTATGACAACAGCTTAGCCATTCTAGATAACTTAAAACATCAAAAATAGCACTGCTATAACAAGACTGTATACTATCAGAAAGCACTTCGCGTTCTTCTTGTGATAGTTTTTCTAAAATTGCATTCATGTTTTGGTACACTGCTACTTTTGGATAACTGCCATTTTTTATATTATTAGCATCAGTACAGGATTTTGACATATCAACTAATTTGTCTATGAATTCTTTGTAATATAAAAGCCCCTTTTCCACAATAAGGTCCTCCTTTCCAAAATGAAATTTAGTAGGTGACTTTTCGCAGAGTCTTGAGAAATGATAACGACTTTTCACACTCTTCCTTGCTTGTACTGAATACACTTATGGACAGAATTTCGCCAGCAGCATAATAGCAAATACAAATATGAAACACAAGTGTATCATTTTCTGTATACGTATTCTCAAAAGCCTTTGAGTAAAAGCCCTCTAAAGTATATTCGACTATCTCTTTCGGTTTTGCAGATTCAGGGATAGTTCGCATAAAAACATTTTCCATTACTTCTATTGGGGCTAAAATCCCATGTTTTTCTGCGTGAAAAGAACTTATGCGAATTGTTAAGTCACTATTGGGCGGATAGAAGATATTTTCACCACAATCCGCTTCACCTTCATGTATCCAATTGCTTGGAAATGAAACTTGCCACCCACAAGGCATTTTATATTCTAACAATTTAAATGACATGAGCGCCACACCTCACTAATTCTTAATTACCTACATCAAATATAAATTTCCTGTAGCTTTGTTTTAATTCGACTACAGGAGAGAATGCTCATAACCTATTGCTTAAGATATGATTCAAAGACACACCATCATCAGAGTCGTTGTGCCATACAACAAACTTAGGCGGCTTATGGTATTTTTTGAAGTATTCAATTGCAGAATTCACTTTATCAATAGGTAATACCCAAGACAAAGGATATTCATCACGTTGCCCGTTATTTAAGAAGAATTCCATTGTAGCATCTTCCGTACCTTTATAATCGGAATTTCGGGAACTGAACCCTGCATCACCTTCCTCACGCAGATACATTAACCAGCCATACTCTCCATTGATTAGTGCACATAAGGCTTGTTCATCTGTTTCGTTGTATATCCATATTTCTTTATACTTTTTTATCACCATCAAAATCATCCCTTAATTTGAATAAATATAAACTTCCTATTCTTTGATTTAGCTCGATCACATAAACGAATGCTTATAATCTTCATGATTGCCCTTGGTTCAAAGAATCTATCCATCTTTGAAAAAACGCCGTTTGCTCTTGTGTATCTGGGAAAGCACTTATCTCAGCATAATCATAAAGACTTACAATATCTTTTGTAAATGCCTGTCTACCTAACTCGACAAGATAGATATTTTCGCTTGTACCCATCATAGCGGATTGCACCGCATTGAGCCGTGAACCATTGCATTTTATACCATAGCCCAGCCCCAAGATTTTGTTTCTTAACTTTTGGTATGCTGAAAAATAGTTATAATCAAATACCGATATTAGGCTATCCTTCACTTGTGCTCTTAAAATGATATTTTCAGTAGTTTCTGCTTCATCAGCCTCAATGACTAATTTTATTTCATGCTGCGTTTTTAGTTCAACCACAGTCACCATGTATTTTTCCATCTAACTCTGCCTCCTAATGGAGATTATTTTTCTTTTCCCAGTTTTCCAATCTAATACGCAATATTTCCCGAAACTCACTCTGTCTACACTGGTCAATCAACTTTCTATATTCTTTTATATTACCTTTTGTAAGAAGTGGTGCGCTTTCAATCAAATGAAGCAATCCCCAATTCAAATCGTCACAATCCACTGAAAAAAAATCAATAATTTGCCCTGCTTCTTCTAGTGTAATAGGTTCTTCCGTCTGCAATAAATCATCATAGGTCATAAAGAGTTCATCGCTCATTTCTTTATTCGATGGGATAGATCCTAATTGTATTAGCTTTTGAATCCTGTTTTTCACTATAAAGGCCCCCTTCCTATGCCTCATATTTGTCTACATAACAACGAATTTCCCGTGTGGATAAACTCCATCGTATGAGCACGGCCATCGACCTTCTTCGTAAATGCTTAAAAGGTCGTTGAAAAAGTCTTTTTGTCCAAGCTGTATTTCGATTGCTGCCCATGACATATTCCTTTTTACGCAATCCATAATTTCGTTCTCTAACCCATTTTCATTTTCAAGTTTACATCTCTTTATGAAATTGCAGTAGCCATTCCATAAAGAGTTTTGTATCTCACTGGAAACGGTCTCAAAAATACAGTCTATTTTCTCATCCGTAATAATGTCTATGGCTTGAGTTTCTAAAGAAGAAATTTTAGGTCCCCATACAGCTAACGTTTTTGAGTTGTAACTGTCGTATGCTTCAAAAATGGAAGTAACAACAATGTACCGTTTTTTAGCCGTTCCACATCTTGAAAACCATTTTATTTCATTGATACGGGAAATAAATCCATGTATATTCTTCACCAGATACTCTCCTTGCATATTATATAAAATCCCTGTAGTTTTATTTTAATTCGTCCACAGAAACGAATGCTAATAACCTCATAGAAAAACTTTAGCTTAGAAATGATTATTTCTCCACGTCAAATCGTTCTGATATTTGAGGGTCATATAGCGGACAACCAAAATCTAACATTATATCTATGATCAAATTCATATCATCTCCACTGATACCATAACAATCAAAGCGTACTATTTGTGGTGTTGTAAAAATACTAAATGCACCATGTCCTTCTTTCTCATAATTGTTCTTATCAAGAGCAGTCCAATCTTTAAAAACTACAGCTACTTTATTCAAAATTTCCTCAATAGGCAGTTGCTCCAAAGCGTCTATTTCTTGTCCATCACAACACGCTTTTAGATATACTTCTTTGTTATCAAGGCATGTCCCTTTTTTATATTTCCAAAAATCTAAATCCATGCTCATTTCTAATACTCCTTTCCAAATTCTGATTAATCTGCACTATTCTCTAATATTGCAATTAATTTTTCATCTACCCCGTCAGTCGCTATCTGTAATGGTAACTTTCCATACTTGTTTTCGCTTAATGGGTTAGCTCCGAATTTAATTAGTTTAATTAGTTTTTTTGAAAGGTCATATAACATCGTTCTATCCTGTAAAACACGAGTGGCCATTATAACTGTATTGTTCACTCTCGACAATAGATTGGATATCATTCTTTTCTATATGGTCTATTCATTACAGCATTTAGAAGTTGTTCTATAATTTCTGAATATTCATTTTCTGTTATTTCAAATGGCTCCCATTCAGCCAACCTTCCAAACACTCCACTAAGTAAGATAGTATTTAATCGTTCAAAATCAGGAATAACTTTATTAAAATCGTATCCCCATAGCATGGAACTATCGTGTATCATATCTGCAACAGAACCTTTTTTCACTAAATAATGAGCTTCTTTTCTATCATATTCACCATGATAATTAGCCTCTGGCATTAAATAATATTCTATAATCCTCATTTTTCACTCCAAATTTCTATTTTACTGTTCAGTAAAATTATATAAATTCCTGTAGCTTTATTTTAATTTGCCTACAGAAACGAATGCTCATTTTCTTCACATTAGCTAGAATCGAACTATACCTTTACTTTCAAACAGAGAACCTGTATTGCTATGCGTACTTCCGTCATTTTCCGTATATGTAGTTATCAAACGTGGCTCTCTAGTAGCACTATGGTAAAACTTCATCAGTACATTAGAAATATCGTTATCAAGTGGAATGCTCAAACCCTCTGCTAATTCTTTTTGGGTTTCATCCAAGTCCATATCCATATCTTCTTCAACCATTTGTCTATGTTCTTCCATGAGTTCTTTTGCGAAGCTTTGGAGACGTTCCATATTTTGATATGATGCAGCATTCAAATAATCACGCCAAAATGGACAGTTTACCATAAACACAAAAAAATCATAAAGGCTATCGGCAATTCTTCCGCTTTCGCCCTCACTTCCCCAAAATCCAACTGAACCATCTTCCAATAAGATGTATTCACTTCCTGTGCCTTCTTTTGCGAAGGTTTTTCCAGTTATACTATAGGCTAAATGCCCAAATTCATCTTGTGGAGATTTGAATTCCGAAAGAATTTCAACGTCACAAATATAACACAGAAGGTCAGACAAATTTTCATCCTGTTGCAACAGTTTAATAATATCCATAATAAAATTCCTTTTAGACATATTTTAATTTGACATTGTTCGTTTAGGCAATTCAAATCGAAGAACTGTCAAGTCCTCCATCAAAAATAAATTTTTTATGCTCTGGATCATATTCTATCCATACTTCTAATCCGAGATAATCATCTATTGGCATACGAACAGAGGGATCGGGATAATATCCCAAGAAGCGCGTAAAAACGCTTCCCCAAATTCTTCCGTTTTCTTCACGTAACGCAATACCACCAACATACCATTCGCCTATCATTTCACATCTGCGAGGAAACATATGCAAATCATCGTTGCAAGCACTTTCATCTTCTAAATACTCTGTGATTTCTTTGACCACGATCTTCATGATCTCATCTTCATGATTTTCAAAAAGATCTTTCAGTTTTGGATTGGCAAACCGCATTTGAGGTTGTAACTTCTTTTCATAGTTTGTATAGTCATTGTTCGGATTTGGATTTGGCATAAAGATTTGCTTTAGTTCCCAACTCATAATTGTTCCTCCCATACAATGTTATGTAAATTTCCTATAGCCTTGCTTTATTTTGAGCTACCCTGGCAAGTTCTTGTTTTGTCATTCATATTATGTTCGTAATCTTGTTTATTCAACAAACAATGGTGGTGCCCCATTCCATGTCAATTCTGGCATTTCAGGGAGTTCATTGAGATAAATATAGATTGTCTGATCATCTCCCCATCTTCCAGAATTCGGCTTTCTGGTGAGTGCTGTGATATGATAGAAACCATCCTGGACTTCTACTACTTGTTCCTGCGGACATTCAGCGTCAAATTCCATAAGCCAATACAAATCTATGACATGGATTTTACCGCCTTTCACTTGAAGTCCAAGCCGTATAGCCACAGGATACTCCTCGTTTATGGTTTCGTCGGGATACCCACTTCTAAAGCGCAGGTCAAATTGTCCGGGTGTTCCAGTGCAGAAAGCAGTTATATCACCTTTTCGGATGTGCCTTCCAATATCAGCAGGGCAATTAAACTCCTGCATCAAAAAATTACTTCCGACAGCAATATCTGTTACCATACCCGGAGAATAAAATGCAATCCCCAAACCATCTATGTAAATGCTTATATCTATGTTCATGTTATTCATTATTTTTCTCCTTAATTATCGAGATTATATAAATTTCCTGTAGATGGGTATTAAATCATGTATAGGAGCGAATGCTCATTTTGTTTTTGAAACATATTGTCTAAAGTATTTTAGAAAATACTCATATAATCTATCACTTTCTTTAATATAGCTCGAAAATTTCTTACCCACTTCTTCTGACTGTTCATATTCCATATTTTTGGAATATTCACTTTCTTCAAATTGGCTGAGCAAGGAATAAAAATACTCACACTCCACACAGCAACTATTACCATCAGAATAGCTTCCAGCAGATGACAAAAAGGTGGCCCAGGAAATGTGCTTTTTTATATATTTTACATATTTACAGGCAATATAAAAATCCGTTAGTTCTAAATAGTAAAAATCTATGAAGGGCTCTGAAAATGCATAGCTGTATACAACATTTCTTGCGTCAGGCAAATATTTGGTGCTTGTTAAATCAATAATCCAGTATGGGGGATTATCCATACTTTCAATTATTTCATCACACCACAATTCGTAATATTTATAATGAATCAATGATGATTCGAGCATAACACTTAGTTTTGCTGCAAATTCTCTTGATAAGTCATACTTCATTCCCATCACCTTCTTACTGATTGAATCGTTTGATACTCAGAAGATATTTGACTATCCCCTAAAGCAAGATTATATAAATTTCCTGGAGCTTTATTTTAATTCGCCTACAGGAGCGAATGCTCATTTAGCACAAGCCCAAATATCAATTAGATAGTTGTACTCATCCCTGGAATCGCAACCTGCTTCCATAATATAATTCAAGTTCACTTCCATAAGCAAAAAACCGAAAGACCCTATTTTGTGCTTACCTTGTTTGTATCTGTTATGTTCCCATAAACTTTTGATTGCCCACTGTAAATCAATGATTCTGATTCTTGTCCATATACCATTACACAAAAAGAAATATTCTTGTCCATTTTCTAATCGCATTTCAGATGAAATCCAAGAAAATATTTCTAAATCAGAAGATTCAAAAGGTAATTTACTATGTGGCAGTGTATTGTTTGAACACATTGCTGGATAATAATCTGAAAACATTTCGTTGAGTCTTCTATTTTCATCATTTTCAAATGTATCTAAGATTTCTATCCCATTAAGTAATTTTAGTTTGTTTTTTACCTGTTGTATCTTTATCTTTTTCTTTAACAACTGATTTTTTTCAATCAATAATACTCACCTCCACAACAGCCAGGTATTACGATACTATTCCTTATAACAAATATGATGTTTATCTAAGTAGTCCACAAAATTATTGTAACTGCTTTTATTATCAAGATATTCATCCCAAGCCACATAGAGCCTGCGGCATAAGTCGATAAATGCTTTCTGATTTTCTCCCAACACACTACATAGCTGCTTAAACTCGTTTAAGTCTTCTAACATTTTTGGTATTGCGGATTTTTCGGCACCATTCATACCATTCAAAATGCCACAAGGAACCTCATGTATAGTAAAACCAATGATTCTGCTCATCAATACATACTTATAATGTAGTACGGTTTTATTATTCGGTTCTTTGTTCAATATAAATGCAGCCATATCAAAGGGAGTATATGTCCAATTCGATGCTTCACAAAACATTTCCACGAAATCTCTGGTTGTACCAATGTAATGATCGCTATTATTTTCAAACATAAAACGGATAGCATCAATACTGTTATTTTCAATGTCCGCATAAATGCAAGGTACTAATACTTTTAGGAAAAAAGGCCGTTCATACACCAAATTAGGATTACATTTGATAAAAGAACGGATTTCTTCCACATCAGGCATTTGTGAATAATGGCAATTTTGCCATTCTGTCAGCATGCGATGCCTTTCTTTTCGATCACTTTTCTTCCATGTACTATGTGCAGGAAAGCATTGATATATATTCAAATAGTCTTGTAAAACGTATGTCAAGGTACTACCTCCTTTAATAATAGAGAATATTCATTCCCTGTAACTTTGTTTTAATTCGCCTACAAGAGCGAATGCCAATTAAATGTAGTTTTATAGTGAGCATACTTCATCCTTATAATCAAGCAGAAATTCTCTTTGCCACTCGTATATTTTTTTCTCATTATTCATAATCCACTTATCGATGGATTCGGATTCATCAATCCACTCTTGCGGATAGTTGAAATTTCCAATGAATTGAGGAGACTGATAGTTATGTATACCCAGGCAAAACATATGATGCAACTCTTTCCATGAACAACGTGATAAGTGTTGGGCTGTTAATAATAAATCTTGCATATCTGCAATCTCGTAATAAGTCCACACCCCACTTCTTAAGGAGTTCCCAAACCATTGAGATATCGTACTATATATTCGAATACAATCAGGAACATCGGATTTTCCCATTTTAATTATCTTAAATATTTCTAGCATGAAATCAGTATCAACGTGATAAAAATCACGTATATCTGTTGTTTCAAGTTTTGTGTATAGCTTATCAAATTCCATATAATTCTCCCGTGCTTAATATAAATTTCCTGTAGCTGGGTATTAAATCACCTACAGGAGCGAATCCTCATTTTATTCATACTGATATTCTGTTATTCTGTAAAATAATCAACATCATTACCATAATCAAGCCATTTTTCAAACCAACCCAAGAAATCTTGACGCTGACAACAGGGCTGTATTCCTACATCACAAAAAAACCAAATTTCCCCACGATATTTCCCTGTAACAATTAAATTATAGGATTGTGCATCTCCAATATGAATAAGCTCAATGTTTCCATTTCTAATTTCCAATAACTGAGATTCGGATGGACATTCTTCATCCTCCCAAATCCAAGGATCTTCAAAGGGAAAAGTAGCTGATAATTTTTCTGATATCAATCTGTCTATCATATCAAGAGATTTCATTTTGAATCCACCAATCATATCACAGCCATCGCCTACCTCAAGCAAAAATTTTCGATAAACCTCAGGAAGTATGGTATCATGCTTCTTTTCAAATAAGCAAATTTCTTGTTCTAATAATTGCTCTCCCAAGAAAACATCTTCGGCTATGCATTTTTCTTTTATTCTATTTATTATTACATTATACTGCTCTGGTTGATAGATAGGCATACTTATCCTCCTAATTGATAAATTCCTGTAGCGTTATTTTAATACTAAAAAATGCCACACTCTTCACATCAAATGTCAGCATCTGAAATCCATTTAAAAGATGGATGCTTTTCTCCTGTCTTACAAAAATGCACAATGATAGCTTTAATATCCTTCAATGAATAGCACATCATTCTTTCTTGAGGGCAAGCATTGATAATTAAATCTACGGAATAGATATTTTGACTTCCATTGTCAAAATAAGAAATGTCATCATTATATTCATCAACCCATCCAATAAATGCTGCTTTTTCCTTGTTAAACTCAACTGATAAACTGATATCACCTACAGTGTATTCTAAATAGATATAGTCTTTACCTATTTTATCCAATATAACATTATGTTGGCTTTCCAAAATACCAGATGTGCTTTCTATTGTCATAGGTTTCTTAGTGTCACTTATATATATTTTCGTACATAGCATAAAAACCTCCATAAGACTCAACAAATATAAATTTCCTATAGCGTTGTTTTAATTCGCATACAAGAGCTAATGCTCATAATGTGGCTACGGCTGATTGCGGATAGTACATCCAATATAGTTGTCATAATGGATGGAATGCGCATACCAATCTGGGGTATCCCCGAAAAGCCGTCGAATTTCCGGAACAACTTCACTCTCCCAAAGCTGTATGACTTTCTTCAAATCGGAGGTATACAGCTCCAGTTCATACATCGAATGACATGGGCGATCGCTAGCCAACACATGACTGATAAAAAAATTGTAGCCTGAGCACCGTAAGTAGATATGCAACGAATCTCCGCGACGAAGCTCTGTGCTGATATTCAGAGCGTAATTACCCTTCGGCAAAATTTTTCCAAAGTCACAATATCCGTTGATTTTCGGGTGATGCCAGAGGAATCCGCTTTCTTTGAGTATCTTCTTGAAATAAGAGGCTGTGTTTCGATGTTGAAAATCCTTGTCCTTGGGAGCATTTGCAACTGATTGGTAAGCCCCTCTGCCAAATGGAATTCCGCTGGGCATAGGCAACTGTGCCCATGCCTCGCTTCGTTTCTGCAAAAACAACTCCATCTGTTTTGCAGCAGCATCAAAACGAGCTATTTCTTCCGGTGGAAAACAGCAGACCATCTGCTTCATTCTGCGTTGACCACCAAACAACGTGCTGATTTTTTCGATTTGCTCATCCATCTGCTCAAGCATATCAGTTTCGATAAATGGCGTTACTTCAAAGCGCAGATGCATGGGATTGTAGTTGGTTCCATAATCAAAGCATTTTGCTAAAACAATACTGTCAGATTGATAGAAACTGCACTCTGCATTGTATAGATTCATACCGTCCGTTGCACAGGGAACATCCTGTATACCGCAAGATAAGGCCGGCTCGGGGTTGCTGTCTCCAAACCACGGAATGGCATCCAATAGGATGGTGGTACTATAGAAGGAATACGGCTTGGGAATTTTCTCAGCCACCGCTGTCAGCGTCTCCGGTGTTATCGCATTTTGGATTCCCTGCTGCACATAGGTAAGCCCGCTCACAGCAGGAAAATTAGAGGCTGTAGTCTCGCACGGTCTTTGTTCACTGTGCGGCCACAGATAATCTTCAAACTGCGGGAACGCTTTCACCAGTTTGCCCATAGAAGTTTTAGAAAATAGTTGATTCTTAGTATTCGGCACATCTTGAAATGCGAATAAGTAACGTGCAGGTGTAAGACTTTGCTCTTTAAGTTTGTCCAATATATAGGGTAGCATCCTTTGGAATGGAACAGCCTTTTTTAAATCCTGTGTTATTGATATAAAAACTCGCATATGACCCTCCATCAAATATCTCATTAAGTATTATATAAATTTCCTGTAGCTTTATCATTTCTCCAAATATAAATAATAGAGCCTTAGTTAAATGCAAGAACTGTTAATACCGTCTAACATAAACTTATTTTGCTCTTTATCGTAATAAAAGCAAACTTCAAGTCCTAAATAATCATCTAGTGGCTGCAGCTTATTTTCATAAGTTACATGCACATTATCCGTGTTAGGATTTGGCAAGAAAATCTGTCTTAGCTCAAAACTCATAGTAATTACCTCCTATTGTATAAATAATATAAAACTGAAAACCTGTTTCCCATAATACTCACTATCTGAATGACAAACTAGAATTTATATTACTCAACTATTTATCATTTATCTATATTTTCAGGGAAAAATTTCCACACATGAGAAATCCCTGTTTCAATCTCATGTGCATCATTGAATATACATTTATATTCATCTAAATTAATAAAATCTGTCATGACTATTTTTAATTCATCTAAAGTTGATATATCATCACAATAAGCACTAACTCCACTAAATTCCACTTCTCCTTCAAAAGAAAATGGAACATCTTCCCCATATTCATCATCCCAATACACATTTGCAGTTCCTGTCCATCGAACCAGAAACTTATTTCCATTTCTTTCTAAGAATTCAATTATTCCATTAGTTACATCTTCATGTTCAAAAACATACAATGTTCCCGCTTCTTCACCGTTTGCATTATATTGAGAATCCCATTTTAAAGAAAGTCCTTCTATATCTTTCCATGATTTTATATCAAGCCTAAAACCGTTGTTATGATACAAACGAGGTGAAACCGATTCATAATAAATTTCTTCATCATCTTCTAAGTCTTTCAATTCTTCATCATCTAATTCTGTTACAAAATCCCCTGCATTCATATCTATTTCTATAAACCAGTGAAATTCTGCCAGTCCAGTACTCTGCATTCTTTTACTCATAGCAGAATCCATAAAACTCCCACTAAATGTCGCACTCTCCACATCAAACTTTAATTTCCCTAACTTAAACATATTTTACCTCCACAAATTTACTATTTATATTGTTCAACCTTAAATTGGAATTTTAAAATATATACTAAAATATCATTTGCCCAATTGAAACAATAAACTTTGATGTACATTTGCATTTCCTTTATCAATTAATTCTACTGATTCTTTACCTCCTAAGATAAGCGATGGTACAAAGAAATATATATCATTTGGTTTTAAATTCCCTTTAACAGCATATACTTGGTCAAATAATTCTTTTCTCAATATTTTACTGTAGTTAACTTCATCTACAATATATGATTTTAAAAAATCATCTAAACTGTATGAACATATTATAATGTTTCTATAATGAATATTAAGAAGGCAGATATCCTCATCCACTTCTGATAATTTTCGATAATAGAAAATATCTCCAAAGCCAGTTACCAAAATAGGCAATTTTGAGAAGTCTTCTTTTCCAAGCCATTCATATAAACTTTCCATATAGTCAAGTGGATTAATAACCTTTATTATTCCATTACCATAATTGCCAAATCCATATTCCTTCCAAAAGTGTAATAATTCAGATGGTAATATATCCTCAAATTGCTTCAGTTCCTCTTCTGTAGGTTTTACCAAATCATTAGATGGCTCAAATACACTTGTAAATTGTGAAAAAGTGTTATTTGTGACACTTTTTTTATCCATATTTTTTTTCTTAAATTTATCAAACAATCTCATTTTCATTTCTCCTTTAAGCAACAACTTATCAAACTTACAAATTCGGAATTTATTTCTTATAAATGAATAATACTATTTCTTAAATCTTCAAGCATTTTATCAGCAATCTGCTCTGGTTCGCCTTCAAGCATTACATAGTGTAAAATATCACATAATGGTAAACTTTTTTGTAAAAGTTCAGTATAGTATTCAGCCTCTACATCTTTCCCATTTTCAAAATGATTTTTTATAATACCTATCATTTCTATAATTTCACTTTTACTTAAATCACGAATGCATGGAGGATTGGGAGTTAATGCTTGTCTTGAAATCATCTCTAATGATGTCCAGCCCCAATATTCCGCAAACTCAATTCCATTAAACTCTTTACCTGTAATACTATTAATTTCTATCAATTCCTTATGATAATCCTCTGTACCATTTTCAGCAATAACGTCAATTAGCCTACTAACATATTCTATTTTACTTTCATCAATTTCAGGAAATTCTAATTCTTTTCTCATACATTCTTCCTCTACTAAAATTACTATTTAATTTTTAACAAATTATTACATTTAGTATAAATCTAATATCATTCAATTTTTAATCCTAATATTAATTTCTCCAAATGCAAAGCTCTTCAAGATTCTTCAATTCCTCTAAACCATCAAGACTTTCTAAAGAAACACTGCCCAATTCCAAAATTCTGAGTTTATTTAAATTCTTCAAAAAATCAATTTTATGAATCTCAATACAACAATCCATAAATCTCAAGGCTTCTAATTCTGTAAAGCACTTAAAATCATCAGTGTTTAATAGCCTTTCATTTTCAACATCTTCTTCATATTTTTCTTTTATATAACAACCATCATAAGGCTCAAAACCTACTAAAGATTCTTCAAATTTACTACTTTTCATTGATATTTTTTCAAACTCCACATCCCAGATATCCACCTGATTTTCAAGTGCTTCATCCTTTAATTCTAAAGAATAACTATCCTCCCATTTTTCGATTTCAATAAATTCATTAATAGAATTAAATCTTTTTGTATTATATATACAACAACATTCGTATTCATCACCACAATCACTTGGAATAAATTTTTGAGGAGGTGCTTGAAGACTTAATTGAAGTTCGTAACCATTGCTTGTTCCAATTCTAATGTATTTTATTTTCTTTAAATCTTCTTCATTTAATATGTTATCTTTCTTATTTAAAAATTCACATAAACATTCTTGTAACCATTTTGCTTTCAATTTTATTCCCATTTATCACCCTCCATTTTCTAACATAGACACACATACAAATTACTATTTATATTACTCAACCTTAAATTGGAATTTATACTTCAATCATAGATATAAAATTCAAAACCATCTTCTGGTTCCCCAACTTGAAAACCTAATAATTCAGAAGCTCTACTTTTAAACAATTCAAACCATGAGTTCCATTCTTCTTGAGGTAATTTAGCATAGAACTGTAGTCCGCTAGGCTCAACAGATACTTCTATCAGCTTTCCATCATTGCCATACCATTGTGGACAGCCATTCACAAACCCATTCCAAAATGGCATTTCAAAATATAACTCATTCAATTTATCCCATATTTCCGCTGGTGCAGTATAATGTATATTCAAATTATGATTATGTATATTCATTGTCATCCTCTTCTTCAAATTAGAATTTGTATGTTCCCACAATTTTTTATTTCCCCAAAACAATCAGATTCCCTAAGTCTTGAAAGCCATTTTTTTCATAGAACTTACAAGACGGATAATCTCTTTCTGTATTTAGTATCATTCCTTCTACCTTTTCATCATATAATAACTCTTCTATATTTTTCAAAAACAAGCTACCAATACCTTTTCCTTGATAATCATCCCCTATGCAAAATTCATCTATGTAATATTCCATCCCGCAAATCCAAGGCTTTTTCATTCCTATACTTAATGCTATAACTTTTTTATCTATTAATCCTATATAACCTAAAAAATAATTATTTTTCATATGATTTATGAAAAAATCCTTTACCTGCTGCCTGGAATCATATTCATCATTCCAGGGGTATCTTGAAAATGTATCTATAAATAAATCTACACATTCTTCCAAATATTCTTCTGATAACTTAATTACTTTTAGTTCCATTTTACGCCTCCGCTTTTCTTTCAAATTCCTATTTAGCTGTTTAAAAGTTTCTTCAAGTCCCCTAGTGATACATCCATTTTTTTTGAGGTTTCTTCCATGGATAAACCAGAAGATATAAAACGATTAATAACATCTTTCATAGATTCCCCAACTTCTATAATATGTTCATCCAAATCATAGAATCTCACAACACGTTGACCCCAGCTATGTTCTATAACATCTCCTAAACGCTGAATATCAGGATACTCATCAAGTTTATTCAAAAAGTCATCAAAGTTTTCTTCTTCAAAACATAGTTCAATATTATTAGATTTCTTTAGTATTTCTTCTTTAGGAAGATTTACAAGCCAATCAAAGTCTTGTTGCAATGCTAAACCACATGTAAAAGCAATGTTTTTCCCATAATTCTGATATACTTCTAGCCCAAATAAATCCTCATAAAATTTTCTAGATGATTTTATATCTCTTACGGATATAACGGTACATAAATATTTCATCTTAATTCTCCCTTCAAATCTCTAATTTATATTACTCAATCTCAAATTGGAATTTGTCAGCTTCCGGTTATTCTCATTATCTACATACCCTTGTCGTTACTTAGTTCTTTCCCATTCATTCGTTCCGCTATTTTTTTGCAACTTCAGCTTGTACTCGCCATTCCCACGATAAAAATATATCTCATCGCAGGATGGGTGTAATTCAACTTGAAATTCGTCTTTAGCACCGATATTACTGTTCAATCCGTATGTTGAATAAAAGGTAATGTATTTTTTATTTCCGTCTTCACTCGCTTTAAACGTTCTTATATACCCTATACTACTTGCAACACCAACTTCTAGCGTCATTACATTGCCATCTTCGGATATTGAGTAATCAGTTAGCATAATACCTGTTATTTTTCCCCCAGTGCTTAAAAATAGCAACCCTATTACTATTATTAATGAAAGTACGCCAACAATCCGAATTTTCTTTTTCACAGATAATCCTCCTCGTAAAATACAATTTTGTGTAGCTTATATAAATAATCATTCTTTCGTGCGGTCTTGTCCTAAATTTATATGAGCACTTAAAAACTCAAGATACTTAGGGTTATCTTCATCAAAAATTTCTTCGCCCTCAAACATATATGCTCTTAACATATATTCCAAGGCGTTTTTTTCATCACCTATCTCCAAGCAACTTTCACCAAGTCTAAGCATGACAAATGGATTACCATAGCCTTCACCAGAAAGATTTCCTCTTGCGGCGTCAAAACATTGATATGCCTTATCAAAGTTATTCTGTATAAAATATATATCGCCTATCGAAGCCAAAAACCATACAGTTTCACTATAAAATTGTTGCGGGTGGGGAATGAGACTTAATGCTTCTTCCCAAACTTTTAAAGCTTCATCATATTGTTCGTTATCATAAAAGCCATTACCAATTTCAGCAAGTTCCTCTATCTTATTTTTGATTTTTTCAGATAATTCATCCATCTCATATTTCCTCCAATTCTGATTTTTCACATTGTCAGATTATATAAATTTCCTGGAGCTTTGTTTTAATTCACCTACAAGAGCGAATGCTCATAACCCGTGTTTTGCCCAATCATCTTTTCCAGTAATAATAGGCAAATAACAGTCTATCTTGAAATCAGCAGTTGTGCTTGGCGTAGAGTATCCATCTATCACAGATATACCCTCACATATAACATGAACTTTATTTTCTTCAATACCCAGTATTTCCAGTTGATATTTTACAAGTGGCTCGTGCTCATACAAATAAAAAGTATCTTCCCTTTTATCTGCGGCTTCGATATTTTCCACTTCAAATATTTTTCCAACAAGCTCTTGTGAATTTCTCGCATGAGTTTCATGCCAGTTACTCACCAAAGACGGTGTAACTACTTCTCCTCGAAATTGATTTTTTTGACATGTAACATCTAATGATACTTTCAAATTATCTGTCTCATCGTTATTGATAAAAAAAGCAGTATCTCTTGTATTATTTTCTATATCAAATTGAACATCTTCTAAAATAAGCAATTCTACTCTCCTCCTACGCGTATTCGTCAAATATAAATTTCCTGGAGCTTTATTTTAATTCGTCTACAGGAACGAATGCTCATAACCTATTGCTTAAGATATGATTCAAAGACACACCATCATCAGAGTCGTTGTGCCATACAACAAACTTAGGTGGCTTATGGTATTTTTTGAAGTATTCAATTTTTGCAGCAGACTTTACTTCTTCATGCTTATATAGATTAAACATAGACATAAATTTGTCATAATACTTGTACACCTTATTAAAATCATTTATCCGATGACGTAACATCCGTAACACTCCCATCTTCTATAAGTAGGAGATAACGGATGCTCGTCCCTGGATAAGTTCTTCTAAGCTTCAGCTGGAGTAAGTATTCCTTTTAAGCAAACTCCATCTGAACCTAAGAATCACTTGATCTCTTTCATAAACACCTCTACCCAGTAATTAATATTGTATCTGTATCCTATACTTACATTGTATGTCAATTATGCAATTACTTTTCCTTGCTCTTCTATCTTAATTATACCTTAATCACAATATTTATATATATTAAAAATATTATGATTAAGGTATAACTTGTTATGGCAAGTTAGTATTGGATATGCTAAATTTGTTGATAAAGAGTTTTTCTACTCCTTATATTAGGCTTGCTATTTTTCATCTAAATTTTATATTTTGAAGCAAAAAAGTGCTCCGCCTTCACATGATCACCATTTATTCTTTTTTTCAAGCTTCCTAAACCCCAGATAAATTAAGCCAATACAAATTACTAGTCCTATGATTGCAGGTATAAAGATGGACTTTCCTGCCTCGCCACCAAAGGCTACACTCCAAATCATTTTAGCCACAGCCATAAAGACAACAACAGATAATCCAAACCATAAGCTGCGCTTCCAGAATGCTACGCCTAGTGCAATAAACGAAACGGGAATAAGAAGTGACATCAGTATTTTTGCACTTCCCCAAACACCACTTAAATATTCCTTTTCCATTTCCAGGAATTGCTTTACTTGTTCACTTACAACTTCTGGTCTTGGAAACCAAAACATACTCGTCAAAAGAAGAAAAATTGTTCCGAAAATACCAGCCCAACTTCTTTTATATGCAAAATAACAAAAGGGTATAAGGAACAATGGTCTTAAATACCAGCTTAATTGATTTTGGTGGCGTTCATAAGCCCAATCGAAAAAGCTTTTATTCGTAAATGCCAAAACAAGAAATAATAATGTAAGCACTGCAAAAATCAAAGCTAACATTTTATCATAGCGTTTAAATTTAGTATTTTCCATAATATTCACTCCCATCTTATATTTGGGTAAACCCTCTATTTACCTAAACCGCCTTTCATAAAATCCACATAATTGTCAAGGTTTTCAATCATTTTTTCAAGTTCAAAATCCTCTTGCGTATAAAAAATCTCATCAAAACGGATAAAAAGGTAACTTACAGTTTTTACAATAAATTCTTTAGAAAATTCCTTTTTGAAGTCTCCATTTTCTATAGCTTTATCTATCATTTCTTCAAGCAATTTTTCCGTATCACTTCCTAATATACCCTTTGCAATATCGTATACTTTGTTACCTTTTTCTTTCGTAAACATCTTGCTCAACCTATGAAACTTTGGGAAAACAATAGCAAATTCTGCACCAATCCTTGCTTGTATTTTAAACTTTTCAAAAATGTCCTTTCCTTCATATTCTTCTGTATATTCATTAATCTTATCATTCACAAATTCCCATTTGCTTCTTACAGAACACTCTAATAAAAATAGATAAAGTGCCTGTTTATCTTGAAAGTGATAATAAAAAGTACCTTTACTGATCTTTGCATTCCTTATGATATTATTGAGTGAAGCATCTTCATAGTTTTTTGTTATAAATTCATCTAATGCTGCCTCAAGCAGTTCTGCCTTTCTTTCAAAAGACTTTTCTTTCAATTTTTTATACCTCCTTTATTATATACCGGCTAGTCTAGACCATGCGGTCTACAACAAATGTAACACTTCTATCCCACACTGTCAATAGGTCACAAAGCAAATTACAAAGGGGCTGTCATTGATAAGATTATTCCTATTGGTATTTGCATATCCCCCGGCACTTCTTTTTGTATAAATGTTAAATTGACTTGACACCTCGTGATATAATAAAAAAAGCATTCAAATACGAAGGAGGCGTTCACATGAAAAAAGCAGGTAAAATTCTTTTATACCTTTACTTTATCGTTTTGACCTGGATATTGCTTTTCAAATTTTCAGTTTCGCTGAATGATGTATTTAATCAAGCATTTTCTGGTGAGCAATTACGACGTATTAACTTGATACCATTTGGAGCGTCAGGTGGCGTAAAAGAAGTTGTCTATAATATTATTATTTTTGTTCCCTTAGGTATTTTGATAGAAATAGTGAACAAAAAAAGTTCACTGATTAAAAATGCCATCTATATTTTATTGTTTAGTCTTTTTATTGAAGTGAGTCAATTCATTTTAGCGATCGGCGCTACTGATATAACTGATCTCTTGACTAACACTCTTGGTGGAATCTTAGGCATACTGATTTATACAAGTTTAAGAAAGGTGTTCAATTCAGAAAAATTAGATAAGGTATTGATAGTGATAGGTATAGTGCTTTTTGTTTTAGCTATATTATTCGTTTTATTTTTAGTATTTATTATGGGAATTCGTATTAAATTTCTAGGTTAAACGAGACTCAGTTGTTACCTTTAAAGACAGAACGAAAATTAAAACTCAATAACAAATCGTTATTGAGTTTACGGCACTCTGCAGAAATGTAGGGTGTTTTTAATTTTCTCATAATCCTTTATTCCAATTCTCTTACATTCCACTTAACAAATAGTATAAGTCCTAAATTAATTATTGCTGTTATTAATAAGATTATTCCTATTGGTATTTGCATATCTATTGCTTGTCCAAATAGTAATTGTCCTGGTATAACGCTTATAGTTGCTACTGCTGTTGAAAAGGCTGATACACTCCCTAGCATATCCCCCGATATTTCTTTTTGTATAAATGTTAGAGTTAATACATTTGATAATGCTAAAGATAGCATAATTGCCATACCGCCAATTCCAAATAGTGCTGCTAGAGCATAATTATTTAACTTTATAACTCCTAACATGGCCATTAGTATAACCCCTGCTATCATAGGAAAATATGTATAATGGACTTTTTTCATTGAGAACATCTTTGGTTTTAAGCTTATCCAAAGACCTCCAAGTAGCATGCCCAATACACATACCCCTTCTACTATTCCGTAGATTTCTGAAGGAAGTCCAAGTAATATGTTTATAAAGTATGGTGAAACTATAGATAATATTGGCACTACGAAGACATTACAAAGAGCATATGAAACTATAATTCCTAATACAATTTTCTTTTCCTTCTTTAAATAAAGGAAACTATTTTTCATATCTATAAAGGATTTTTTCACAAAATTCTTTGACAGTAATTTGTTTTCACTTTCATTTTTATCATTACAATTTACTTCTTCATGCTTAACTACATCTGGAATGTCTAAGAATAATTCCATTACTGCTGATGCTAAGAAGCTTACTGTATTTATTACTACTATTAGTTTTATACCTACTAATCCATAAAGAATTCCTGCAAATATTGGTCCCACAAAATTTACAACTGAACTCACTTGATTTATTACTCCATTTGCTGAAGTGAGTTTGTCTTCCTCTACTATTTGTGGAATTGAAGATACTACTGCCGGTCCATATAATGTAGCACATATTGATAGTATAAACATAACTGCTGCAACTATGAATTCATTATCTCTTCCTTTAAATAATATAAGAGCATAACCTCCAATTAATATTGAGCAGAAGAAATCTAAGTACACCATTATCTTTTTTCTATTTACTTTATCTGAAAGCCTACCTGCAATTGGTGCAAATAGAATATACGGTATAGTTGATATTGCTAATATATTAGCAAAAACAGCTGTACTCCCTGTAATTTCTAGTAGATATAAGGACATACTAAATCTTTGAATTGCATTTCCAAAAAGTGAAATAATCTGCCCTATGACTATTATTATAAAGTTTTTATTTTTCATGCACCCTCCCTAAGAAGTTCATATTCCGTACATACTGGGTATTCACCATTTTCACTTTCTTTAAGATTAGCATCTATGCCATATATTTCTTTTAAGCTTTCTTTATTAATTACATCTATTGGTTTTCCTTTACAAATAATCTTTCCTTTCTTAAGCCCAATTATATTATCTGCAAATCTGCAAGCGTTGTTAAGCTCATGAAGCACTATAACTACTGTAATATTTTTTTCTTTATTAAGCTTTTGAAGAACTTCTAATACCTCAAGCTGATAAGACATATCTAAGTAAGTTGTAGGCTCATCAAGCATTATAATATCTGTTTCTTGAGCTAAAATCATGGCAATCCAAGCTCTTTGCCTTTGTCCACCAGATAAATTTTCAACTTCTCTATTAGCAAATTCACTAAGTCCAGTTTCTTCTATTGCCCAATCAATAATTTGTTTATCATGGCTATTAAGTCCGCCTATGATTTTTTGATGAGGAAATCTTCCATAAGCCACAAGCTCTCTCACTGTAAGCCCACTTGGACAAACTGGTCCTTGAGGTAGAAAGGCTATTTCTTTTGCTATATTTTTTTCTTTTATTTTCTTTATATTTTTATTATTTATGAAGATATCTCCATTTTTAGGCTTATTAATTCTTGATATAGTTTTAAGCAAAGTTGACTTTCCACATCCATTTGCTCCAATTATTATGCTTATTTTTCCCTTTGGTATGGATAAATCCATATTTTCGATTATAGTATTGTCTTCATATGATACTGATAAGTTTTTTACACTAATAGCTTCCATAATTATTTCTCCTTCATCATTAAATAAATAAAATATGGTACTCCAAATATGGATACTGTTATTCCAACTGGAATTTCAATTGGAGAAAATAAATTTCTTGAAACTGCATCTGCAAGAAGAATTATTATAACACTTATTATTGCTGATATTACTACAAAGTTCTTATGATAGGGCCCAACTAATTTCCTTGCAATATGAGGAGATATAAGTCCTAAAAAGCCAATATTTCCTGCAAAGGCTGTTGCTGTTCCCGCTAATATAACTACAAAGCTTAGAAACTTTTTTCTTTCCTTTTCTAAATTTAACCCTAAAGATAAGGCAAGTTCATCTGAAAGATTTAAAACATCTAACTTTTTATGATTTAATAAAACTAATATAAACATTAAAGTTACTATTATCATAATTATTTTTGCATAGCTCCATCCTGATCCCCAAAGGCTTCCTGACGTCCAAACTAACATTCTATTGTAATCTCCAACACCGCCTCTAAAGGTAAAAAAGGTTATAAAGGCATTAAGACCTGCATTTAATCCAATTCCTATTAATAAAAATCTTTTAGGCCTTATTCCATTTCTGCTAGATAGCATATATATTATAAATGAAGAAATTCCTGCTCCTACTATAGCCATAAATGGTAATACAAAGATTGAAAGTTCTCCAAGTTCACTATAATAGTTAGAAGTTTGATAAGTAATAAATATCACTGCTGCCACCGCTGCTCCAGCATTTATACCTATTATTCCTGTATCTGCTAAATCATTTTTAGTTATAGTTTGAAGAATTGCTCCTGCTGTTGATAAAGCAATTGCTACAAAAGTTCCTACTAAAAGCCTTGGTAATCTAATACTTAATATTGCTGTGTTTTGAAGCTTTGTTCCATTTCCAAGAAGGGTATTTATAACTTCTAAAGGAGAAACTTTATATGTCCCCCAACATAATGTAACTCCAAAGGAGATAAATAATAAAGCTAATAAAATTATTAATGTTATTTTAAATCTTTTTTTCTTCATTATCCCCTCTCCTTTCTAGCTACCGATATGAAAAATGGCATTCCTATTAATGCTGTAAATATTCCAATTGGGGTTTCATAAGGATCAAATAACATTCTTGCTGCAATATCTGCATAAGTTAAAAGAAGTGCTCCAAGTAAAAAAGAACATGGTATGTTTGTTCTATAATCTTCTCCTAATATTCTTCTAACTATTTGAGGCACAATAAGTCCAACAAAAGCTATGTTTTTTCCTACTGCTACTGCTGCTGCACACATAGGTATCATAACCATAAGTGTTGTAAATCTTATTTTTTCAGGACTTTCTCCCAGTCCTATGGCAACATCATCTCCAAGATTTAATATATTTATCTTTGGCGATAATAAAATTGCTATAATAAGCCCTATGACTCCTACCATAAATACCAATCTAAAATCTGCCCAACTTGCATTTCTAAAGCCTCCAGATACCCAAAAACCTATCATTTGAGATTGATTTGATAATAATCCAATTATTGTGGTTAATGAAATAAAAAATGTGCTCATTGCTGTTCCTGCTAAAAGTATCTTTGCTATGGAATTATTATTTGCTTTTTTCGATATAAAGCCTAAAACTATAATTCCAGTTATCAATGCTCCTATAAAAGATGCTATCATAACATTCTGCGTATTTATTGTTATTCCTAATGCATAAAAAATCGCTATTACTAAAGTTGCTCCTTGGCTTATACCTAAAATTGATGGTTCAGCTATGGGATTTCTAGTAACACCTTGCATCATTGATCCTGTCACTCCTAAAATTCCTCCTGTAAATAGTACAGAAAGAGCTCTTGGAATACGAACATCTCTAACTAGCATAAGCTCAAGAGTTTCACTATAATTAAATATACTATTCCAAATCTCTGAAAAGCCGATATGGACAGCCCCTAACCTTACAGCTAGAAGCAATCCCATTATCAGAAGTAACATATTGAAAATTATAAAAACTATGGTATGTTTTTTATTTTGTTTCATTTAACATGCCACCTATTTCATCTACTAATAACTCTCTACCTATTGGACTGTAACCTTGGTTAAAATATGGTGAAGCTCCTAATTTAACTACTTTTCCTTCTTTAACTTCAGGTAAGTTATTCCAAATTGCATTGTTTTGAAGTTGAGCATAATCTTCATCCGTTGCCATTAGAAATATGTAGTCAGATTTAATTGCTGCTAAACCTTCATAAGTCACTACAGGAAGACTGATATTACTTTGTTCCGGCATTCCTTGTGGTTTAGCAAGTCCCATATCTTCATATAATACAGAACCAAAACCTGCGCCATCAAATACAAAGAATTGTCCACCACTTGCTAAGAATGAAAGGTATGTTGTATCTTTTCCATATTCTTCTTTAACCTTATCTCCTGCTGTTTTAGCTTTTGCTTCATATTGTTCAATCCATTTATTTGCTACATCTTCTTTATTGAATAATTTTCCTAAAGTTCTTATATCATCTTTCCAGTTTAATGCCTCTAATTTAACCATAACTGTGGGAGCAATTTCACTCAATTGATCATACATTTTTTCTTGAACTGTTGATATGACTATTAAGTCTGGTTCTAAATTCATAACAGCTTCTATATCCATAGTCTCTTGCATGCTATATCCTAAAATTTGTGCTCCTTTTAATGTATCTTCTAAATATGAAGGGAATTTAGTATAGTCATAGGCATCACTATTTGCAGTTCCTATAACCTTATATCCTAAAATTGATAAAATATCACTATTACCACTTAAATCTACTATCCTTTGAGGCTCTGCTGGTATTTTAACCTCTCCTCTTACATCTGTAACTGTTATAGTCTTTTCTATTGGCTTATCATCACTTGGACTACCTTTAGTTCCACATCCTACAAGCATCATAACAGCCATACAAGAAACTACTAATGTCTTTAATAAATTTCTCTTCATAATATACCTCCACGCATCCTTCATCACTAATTTCTATATTGTTGTTTTATTTGTTCTAATTGTATATGATTTTCATTCTCATTTCAATTCTTGCATCTAATTTAATAATTTTATCATCTATTAGGATAATTTATGCTATAATAAACAGAGTTCTTAAAAATATTATATCCAGAGCTAAATAAATAATGAGGGATGATACATGGTTTCTAAAACAACAAAAGATTTTCAAAATAGAGTTTTAAATAAAATTACTTTTACACCCTATCCTACGGAAAACTACACTCTATATAAGAATGAAGCTAAGCCTGAACTTGGATATTTTATTAAATATGGTAGAGAAGGATATTATGATTTGGGAATTGGTGATTATACAATACCATTAAATTTTTCTCTTTCCTTTGATCATAATGAAGAATTAATGCGTTTTGGAACTGTCTATACTGGAGAGACTAAATTTAAAATTGAAAATAATCCTGTTTCTTCTTTTAGTCCTTCCTCATTTTTTGTAGTTGAAAAAAGACTAAAAGGAAAACAGGTTTGGAAAAAGGGTCAGCACTTTCACGGAGTAGAAATAACAATTTATAAAAAATACTTTGATGAAGTAGTAAAACCAAATTTCCCAAAGACTATAGATTTTAATAATTTTATTAGTAACCATACTTATCACTATCTACCTCTTGAAATAGCTTCTGTTATTCAAAACTTAAAGAATCTAGCTGAAGCTGATTATCTAACTCCTTTATATTTAGAAAGTAAGATTTTAGAATCTATAGCCTTGCTTTCTAATGAAGTATATTCCTCACCCAAAAATGCTTTTACTAACCAATTAAATTATGGTCATATTAAAATAGGGAAAAATAGACATATTACTTTAACTGCCTCAGATGCCAATGCAATACAAAAAGCCCACGATATTTTAACAAAGGAAGCTTGCAATCCTCCTACCATTAAAAGCTTAAGTAAAATGGTATTTCTAAATGAACAAAAATTAAAAGCAGGCTTTTTAGCAAAATATCATATGTCTATTAGCCAATATACTAATTCCATTAAAATGACAATGGCAGAAAATCTATTGACTACAACAGAATTAAGCATTGATGAAATATCTAAAATGGTTGGATATAATTATAGTGGAAACTTCGTAAAAATGTTTAAAAAGGTTCATGGAAAAACACCACTGGCTTTTAGGAAAATGAAAGGTTAAAACGAAAAATGAATTAACCACTCATTATAGTTTGTGTACTTTTAATTTAAGAATTCCCTTATTTCATCTCCTTGATTAACAAGGGAGTGCCCTTCATCAGGGATGAGATTTATATTAGCATGTCCTAGTAATGCTTCTAAACGTTTTGCCGTCTTTTCAGAATGTAACATAACATCTTTTCCTCCTACAAATAATGCAATTGGCATTGTTAATTTTATTAATTCATCATCTGAGAATAGAGGAATAGTCTCTTTTCTAAAGTTAAAATGTTTTGCAATTAACTTTTGATAATTTAACATTACCTGTGGTATTAGTTTATTACCATTAATTTTATAGTATAGTTTATCTATTCCTTTTTCTCCTAATAGCATATAAAATATAGATTTAAAAATAAAAGACTTTTTTTGAGGACCTATGCCTGCTGGACAAAGTAGAACAAGTTTATTTACCTTTTGTGGATATTTTATAGAAAACTTTGCTCCTAGCCATGCCCCTAATGAAATTCCAACAATACTTGCTTTTTCTATTGATAAGGCCTCAAAAACATCATTAAGCCAGCTTGAAAAATCATCGCCCTCTAATGGCAATTGAGTTTCATTACTTTTCCCTGGTTCTCCAGGCATGTCCACTGCATATACTCTATAATTATATGAATACTTCTCCATCTCATTTATCCACATAACTGAATTCATACCACTACCATGAAGTAATATAAGAGGTGGTAACTTTTCTTTTCCAGTAGCTATAATAAATGTTTTTCCATAACCCGTATTAACGTTAATTTCTTCATGGGGAAAAGACCAATTTTTAAGTAATGATTCATAATACTTTAAAATTTCATTTTTTCCTTCTTCAGATTTAAATGCAACTTGCATCTTACTATTATCTATTTTACTGCTACTTTTTCTCATCATTACACATCCTTATTATTTAATATTTATACACCCATTATATTGCACTTTATGCGAATTGTAAATATATTTTATTGTATTTTATTATACTTTATTGATATTCATTTAACTTTATTCCCTCTTTTTCTATTAATCATATTTTATTATTCAATCAAGTAGTAGTTAAATGATTATTTTATTTGGTAAATAATAAAAAAAATATGTATGGACTTTTACATCAATACATACTTAATTTTAAAGGCGTATATTTTTTACCTAACAGTAATAATATACTTCTAGTTTATTGATATTATTGATTTCATAAGTAATTATACTATACTAGTCTAAACTATTTATTATACTAGATAGCACGTGCTCTTAGATGTACAGTAAAAATTTATTTAATAAATAAGACGTATAGTAAATTAATCTAAAATCTATCAACAATTCTAAAACTTATAAAAAACCCCGACATATAATATGTCGAGGTTTTTATATTATCTATTTTATTCACTTATAGAGTTTAATTCATTACATATATCATCTATTTCGTCATAACTACTTGTTATATCCATTATGCTACTATTAAGCTCATCAATAGCCGCAAAAATTTCTTCCATAGCAGTTGCAGTGGATTCTACATTTTCGCTAATATTACTTACTGAACTTAATGTATTTTTCATCGTACTTTCAAGCAATATAGATTGTGATCCAACACTTCTTGAATAACTTAATACATTAGAAGTGTTCTTATTAACATCTTTAAATAACTCTTTAACATCATTTGTATGTTCAGTACATAACTCGATTGACTTTTCTTCTTTTAGTATTTCTTCTGCAACTGCCTTTGTTTTATTAGATATATTATTCAATATTGATTCTACTTGATCTGTAGATGTTTTTGAATCCTCAGCAAGTTTTCTTACTTCTTCTGCAACCACAGCAAAACCTCTTCCATGCTCTCCAGCTCTAGCTGCTTCTATTGATGCATTAAGTGCTAATAGATTGGTTTGCTCTGATATTTTTGTAATACTGTTAATAATATGAACTATTTTTGTATTTTCATCACTCAATTCATTTATCATAGACACCGCATTTAAAATATTTGTATTTACCTTATCCATTTCCGAAGATAATATATCTACTTTATCATTACCTTCTAACACAACATTTTCAGTTGACTTAGATAATTCCTCCATAGTTTTAATGGCATTGGTAACTTCTTCTACTTTTTCTACTCCATCCTCTATTGAATCTTTCATTCCATTCATTAAATCCACTTCTTTGGTTGCACTACTCGCAACGTCGCTTGTGGAGCTAGTTATTTCTTCTGTTATTTGTCCTGCTGCAGAAATTCCATTTTTTATTTTCTCATTAGTTGATGTTAAAATTTTTATAGTACTATATATTTTTTCTAGCAACAACTCTGCTCTAGATTTAGCTTCTTCAGTAGCTTTATGATTTTCTTCTAAATCTTTATAAATATTTTTGGTAGTAATAGCATTAATTGATAATATAACTGATGCTGCTATTACGTATAATATATAAATTGCTAATTCATAGTATTCTACGGAAGCAAAGAGGGTTGTTTTATAGCCTAAGAAGCAATACACCACAAGTACTATAGCCGAAATTGCTTCAATAATTAATATCCTTAAATCTTGATATACACTCATTACCATAACACCATAATATATCAAAATAAAATTAGCCCAATTTGGATTTGATATAAACATTATGAATATAACAGCAGTGTACATCATTACCGTATAATACATTGTTTGAATAATATATTTCTTTTTTATTAATATAAAATCAATTACAGCTAAAGGTATGGAAAGTCCAACTAATATTAATATGGCATTCCTATCTACCTTTAAAATTATATCAAAAATTGCCCTTAATGTTACCGATAATATAAATCCTGCCAACATTACTTTATTCTTCAATTCAGCATTTTTTTTGTAATCCATTACTACTCCCCCTTAATTAATGCCATACTATTATTATTCGTAATATTTTTATATAGCTTTACCATATCCTATATTTTTTTGTTATTAATCCTTATATTTCATAAATATACATTTTATTATATATAAGATATATAAGATATACAAATAACCATTTGCTAGGTCAATTATTGTGATCAAGTGATTCTTAGCTTCATATGGAGTTTGCTTAAAAGGAATACTTACTCCAGCTGAAGCTTAGAAGAACTTATCCAGGGACGTAGCATCCGTTATGCACAGCATAAGAACTCTAAATCGCTGAAGCTCAAGAGTTCTAATATCTCCCACTTGTAGAAAAGCGATGGGAGTATTACGGATGGTAGTCATCGGATAAATGTATTATTTTATATGATTATCTTAATTTATTGAAGTCTTCTCCGATAATTATAAATGGGTATATTTAACAATAAGGATAAGGCGGAGAGAATATATGAGTATAAAAATTAAAAACATCGAGTATTATCATCCTAAAACAAAGTATTCTAATGAATATTTTGTGAAGCATTTTTTTAACCAAGACGTAGATATTTCCGGGTTATTAAATATTACTGGAAGAAATCAGAGATATATTTCTGAAGATTTTCATGAAAATTCTTTAACTATGGCTATAGAAGCTTGTAAAAAAGTAATAAGAACTGCAAATATAGATGTACAAGATATAAATTTAGTTGTATTTGTATCTACTAGCCCAGAATATCTATCTCCTACAAATGCTGTTAAAATTCACGATGCTTTAGGTTTAGCTAAAGATGCAGGTGCATATGATATGAATGGTAATTGTGCAGGAATGATAATTGCAATGGATCAAGTCTGTAGAACAATGAAAAGCAATAACAGAATTAAATATAGTTTACTTGTAGGTTCAGATTTATTAAATAGATATTCAAGAAGATCAGAAGCCATTACTTATGCCAATTTTGGAGAATCTGCATGTGCTGTTTTACTAGAAAACACTGATGATAATATATCAGATTTCATAGACAGTTCATCTTACGTGGATAGCTCACTTAGCTGCTATATAAATTTTCCTCCTGAAGGCTTTTCTAAGGTATTACCAATAGATGAAGATACACCAAAAGATAATAGAATAGTAGAATGGATAGATTTTAATACAGATGATGCATTCGCAAGTTCTGTTGATTCAATAAATGAAATACTACTTCGAAATAATCTAACTAAAGATGATGTTAAATTATATTGCCTATCTCAATTTGCAAAGAAAAATGTTGATATGATAATGGAGACTTTAGAAGAACCAGAACACAAATTTCCATTCGTAGGTGACAGATTTGGATATACAGGTGTTACAAGCCCATTTATGGCCTTAGCTGATTCTGTTTCAAATGGTAAACTTAATCGTGGAGATTATATTATTTTATGGACAGTTGGAGCTGGTGTGGTTGCTTCATGTATACTACTTAGATATTAATATTTCTATATACTAAAAAAGCTGTAGTTTTATCTACAGCTTTTTAACATTATCCTAACAAAGGCGTAACCTTTCCTGAATAATATATGCCTAAAACATGAAGTGCCCTAGTACATGCAGTATAAAGTAGTAGCCTTTCCTCTTCGCAGCTGTAATTTTCATCCCCTGCATTATATATCAACACCACATCAAATTCTAATCCTTTAGCAAGATAAGCGGGTATTACCAAGGTATCACTGACATATTCATCATCATCCTTCATTATGGCTTTAACATGAATCTTGTTTTCTAAGAAACTGTGTACCTCTTGTGCTTCCTTTATAGTCCTTGTTATGATGCCAATAGATTTGTAGCCTTTATCCTTATATATTTTTATATCCTTTAGAAGTCTTTCTTTTATCTCCTCTTCATCTGGAAAGCCGAGGACTAAAGGCTTATCTCCACTTCTTTCTACCCACTCATCAGTAATCTTCTTGTTAAGAATCCTTCTTGAAAACTCAGTAATTTCCATTGTTGATCTGTAACTCTTGGTTAAATTTATTATGCATGTGTTATCCTTTGGAAATACATTGGAGATATTGCTATAATCCCCCACGTTCATGAATGGATTGATGGATTGATGTAAATCCCCTAGTATAGTCATATTGGCATGGCTGAAAAGTTGATAAAAGATTTCATACTGCAGCGGTGTATAGTCCTGAGCTTCATCAATAATAACATATTTGATTTCTGAGGTTTTTGGCAGGTCTCCTAAGGCACCTTTTAGATACAAAAGGGGTGGCTGATCCTCATAGTTAAGTTTTCCTGTTCTTAAGATTTCTAAAGTATAGTTTTTGATTTCATCAATATTTTTCTCACGATATCCAGTGTTTGATTTTTTTAAGAAAAATTCCAGGTTCTCAAAAAGCTTTTTATAAGCATCCACTAAATCAAGGTCTGTCATTCTATTGATTTCATTGTATATATCCTCTATTTCATTTTTTACAGTAACTATACTGCGCTCCATAATTTCTACATTATCTATATAGTTACCTGAATCCCTAAGCTCTTCAGCCTCTTCTTTTACCCAATGTTTTTCATAAGGCTTCATTAAAAACAAAATTCTTTCTCTTATCTTTTGAAGCCTTCTTTTAAGTGGAAGCTTTACATAATCTTTAAAAAATAATTCTTCTATATCCTTAGATGAGATTATCAAATTCCCTCTGAAAATAATATCTGTAAAATTTCTATCCATTTTTTCTAAATAGCATACATATGCTCTTAATACATCTATAAACTCCATGGAAGACTTAAATTTTATATTGCTTATTCTCTTTTCATAGGAACCATCCTTCTTAGAGACAAGAATATACTCCATCATCTCAGAATAGTTTTCCTTTATAAGCTCATTGCCTAATGCCTTGTGCATATATTCCTTAAATGTGGTCTGACACATATTATCTTCTCCAAGCTGGGGCAATACATTAGAAATATAATCGTTAAAAACATCATTTGGAGAGAATATTACTATATTTTGAGGTGTTATTTTATCCCTATGCTTATATAATAGATAGGCAATTCTATGAAGAGCAACGGAGGTTTTCCCACTTCCAGCAGGGCCTTGCACAATCAAATTTTTATACTCCTCATTACGAATTACTTTATTTTGCTCTCTTTGAATAGTTGTTACTATTGCCTTCATCTTACTATCGGCGCTTTTACTCAAGATATCCTGTAGCACTTCATCATCTATCTTAAGATTGCTGTCAAACATATACTTAATTTCACCATTATTAATTTTGTACTGTCTTTTCAGCGTAAGCTTCCCATTTACCGTTCCTTCAGGACATTTATAATTGGCTTCTCCAATTTCGTAATCATAAAACATGCCAGAAACCGGTGCTCTCCAGTCGTATACGAGAAAATCATAGTTATCATTAATAAGATTTGAGATTCCAATGTAATACTTTTCAGCTTTCTCCTCTCCATTTTCAATAAAGTCCATCCTTCCAAAGTAGGGTGATAGGAGCATTCTCTCGTATTTTTCCTCAAGTTTTTTTGTGAACTCGTGGCTTCTCTTCTGTATTTTCATGGTATTGATAAATCCCATAAAGTCTGCAACCTGATCTAATCCATTGGCTATGGAAACAGAGCCTATATCATTCCATAGTTCTCGTTGTGTTTCAATGGCATCCTTTTTAAACTTTTCTTTAAGATCATGTTTTTCATTATACTGTTTTTGAACCTCTTGAAGAACCTCCTGCAGCCATTCCTTTTCAACCTTCCATTCAAAATCCTTCATTATATCCCCTCCTTACATAGTAAAGACATTTGCCCAATGACAAATGTCTTTTTTATATGAAATATAGTCCCATCTTTGATTATTATATTTTAGCAGTTAGGTTCAAAATTTAGTAGTCTATATTTTATGCTTTATATATGTTATAATTAAAGTGAGGGGAGAGTTCTATAAATAGAATTCTCCTTTATTATTAACTAAATATACTTAGCTGTTAATGATGCTTCAGAGTTACATAATTGTTTTGGAGCCCCTTCAAATATTATCTCTCCACCTTTTGTTCCTCCTTCAGGCCCCATATCTATAATCCAATCCGCTCTTTTAATTACATCTACATTGTGTTCAATTATTATAACTGTATTGCCACTGTCCACAATGCTTTCAACTATGTTGATAAATTTTTCAATATCAGCCATATGAAGACCTGTTGTAGGCTCATCCAATATATATACAGAACTTTCATTATGCAATTCACTGGCAAGCTTTAATCTTTGACATTCTCCTCCAGATAAGGTATCGAGAGTTTGCCCTAAATTTAAATATCCAATGCCCATATTTTCTATAGACTGCAGTTTTGCCTTAACAGACTTTAAGTTAAAAAATTCAATTGCATCTGAAACTGACATTTCAAGAACTTCTATTATGCTTTTGTCATGTAATTTATAATCTAAAACTTCTTTTTTATACTTCTTGCCTTCACAAACATCGCAAGTACTTTTTATGTTTTCCATAAATGCAAGATTTGTTTCTATTATTCCGCTTCCATTACAATTTTCGCAGGCTCCTTGTGAATTTGAGCTAAATAATGATGCATTAACGCCATTTGCTTTAGCAAAAGCCTTTCTTATATCATCCATAATTCCACTATATGTTGTTAAACTAGATCTAGAATTAGCTGACACAGGACTTTGATCTACTAGTATTGCATCTTTATTTTGTTTTAAAAATTCATGTTTAATTAATGTACTTTTACCTGATCCTGCAACCCCTGTTACTACTGTTAATATACCCTTAGGTATTGTAACAGATATATTTTTCAAGTTATTCTTATTACAATTTACAGCTTTTAAATATCCCTTATGCTCTCTTACCTTTTCTTTAATAGAAAGAGTTTTATTTAAGGCATTTCCAGTTAAGGTTCCTGATTTAAGTAAACTTTCATAGGTTCCCTCATATACAATTTCACCACCATGCTTACCTGCCCTTGGGCCCACATCTATAACATGGTCTGCAATTTTAATAACATCAGGGTCATGCTCAACAACTATTACAGTATTGCCTTTATCACGTAGTTTTTTTAATAGATTGTTTAATTTATGGACATCTCTTGGATGAAGACCTATACTAGGTTCATCAAAGATATACATTAAATCTACAAGATTACTATTTAAATGCTTTACCATCTTTATACGTTGAGATTCTCCACCAGATAATGATGAAGTTTCTCTATCTAAAGTCAAATATCCAAGACCTATATCTATAATATTATTTAGCTTTTCTATTATCCCTTTAACTAAAGGTTCTGCTTCTGGCTCATTTATTTTTTTAACTACCTGAACTAATTCATCAATTTGCATGCTTGTTAAATCCGCTATATTATAACCATTAATTAAAGATCCATATACTCTTTCGTGAAGCCTTTTTCCCCTGCAAACAGGGCACTGGTCTTCTATAAGTAGTTTACTTAGCTTTTTCTTTGCAGCTTCAGAGGTTTCTCCTTCTTTACTTAAATATAGCCTATTAAACTTAACCAATAAGCCTTCATAGGTTACATTCATTCCACCTGTTTCATCTATCTTAATTTTATCTGGCCCACCATATAAAAACTTATCTAATTCTTCTTCTGAATAATCACATATTTTCTTATCATTATCAAAGTATCCTGACTGGGCAAATATCTTCCAATGCCAGGAATCAACTCCGAAACCTGAAAGTAAAATAGCTCCTTCATTTAAGGATTTACTCTTATCAAGAATCTCCTCCATATTTGGAACCAACTTTTTACCAAGGCCCTGACATTCCGGACACATACCATTAATATCATTAAAGGAAAACATATTAGCCTTACCGATATAAGTACTCCCAAACCTTGAATATAAAGCTCTAAGGAATGAATTTATATCTGTAATAGTACCTAAAGTTGACCTTGAATTACCACCAAGCCTGCTTTGGTCAATGATAATTGGTGTTGATAAATTTTCTATGTGATCAGCTTTAACCTCACCATATTTAGGTAAAAAATTTCTTATGAAGGCAGTGAAAGTCTCATTCAATTGACGTTGAGCTTCCTTTGCTACTGTCTCAAAAACAATTGATGACTTCCCTGAACCAGATACCCCTGTAAATATTGTTATTTTTCTCTTAGGTATCTTTAATGAAATATCTTTTAAATTATTTTCTTTGCAGCCCTTTAAAACTATAAATTCCTGCTCCATCTATATCCCTCCTTGGTACTCCTTTGTTTTTAATTCATATCTTATCTTTCGCCTGACACAAATATTACTATATATTAATCAATGTATTTAGATGAGAAATCAAATTCTTTATATCATTCTCTTTTTCTTCAATAGGAGATAACAACTCATCATCTTTATTTAAGAATTCAAAATTATTAGCTTTTATCTTTTTAATCATATTCACTATACATTGTGTAATATAGTTTTCAGCTCTTAAAAGCTTTATAATCTTTAATAATATCAATTCATTTTCAGAATAGACTCGGTAATTATTTTTATTATTTCTTGGTATCTCTAGCATTCCGTATCTTTCCCAATTAATAATCACATCTATAGATACACCGATTGCTTCTGCAGCCTCTTTTCTTTTTAAAGAAACACTTTTTTTCTCTGCCATATGATCTTTTAATAGATTTTTTATTTCTTTTATAACTTCATATTCCTTCGCCTTTTCTTTCTGCAGCTGTGCCAAGAAATTTTGACTTAAGGATAAAGCCTTCTCTAAGTCTCCTTTAGCAATAGTTTTTAAAATACCTCTTACTTCAAATAACATGTATGCTTTAACTGCTTCACTCTTTAAGGCTAGCCTTGCTATTTTAATTTGTTCAATATGCTTTTCCGAATAAATCCTGTATCCATTTTCCCTTCTCGGTACAGTGCTTATATATCCCCACTTTTCATAAGACAGTACAGTATTTGGGTGCACCCCTATGATTTTAGCTACATCTGATGTTCTATAGTTCTTCATAAAATAATTACCTCCCTTCTGAAAATTACTTATCAAATTATAACACATGTTATAAACTCTGGTGCGATAGTATAGGGTTGTAATTTCAATAAAGTTTACTCATTTCTTACGCAAATTTTTTTATGTTGTGATTTTAAAAACTTAATGATATCAGTTTTATTTATAGGTGATGAATGTCCTGGAAAACAAAGATTAAACTCTAAATTCTCTAGCGTATTTATAAAACTCTCTAATTTAACTGGATCATATTTGCAATTATTATAATAGTCCATTCCATAAGCATCTCCTATAAACACTACTTTTTCCTCTGGTACATGAACTATTACTGAATCCTCAGAATGAGGTGAAATAACATTCTTTAAGATAACTGTTAATCCTCCTAAATCTATTTCTAAATTGTTTTTAAATACTATATCCGCAGCAGTAATTTTTATCTCTTGAAATGTTTTATATTCTTTGCGAATATTAGTATCCGCAAATTCAATATCTTCTCCCGTTAAAAGACGCTTTTTCATTGCTTCATCTGTCCATTGCCATTTAGTCATAACCTTTAATTGTTCATTAGTTATTTCACATGCTATTGTTTTTCCCATAGCTGCATGCATCCCATAACTATGATCCCAATGCCAATGAGTAATTGCAACATAATCAGGTAATTTTAAATTTAATTTTTCTATAGAATTATTAAATTTCTCAACATGATTTTTTGAGTTCCCTGCATCCACCATCAAAGAATACTTATCTCCTTTAATGTATCCAAGTAATGGTCTATCAGTTTCCTTCTCGTTTATAAGATAATAAATTTTTTCTGTAACTTTTGTTAACGCCATAAAGACTCCCACCTTTCTTAATAGAAAACAAAAATCCCCATAGACGAACAATATCATCTATGGGGATTCTATTTATATAAAGATCTTTTATTTTATCAAATTAAACTTAATACAAAATATATATATCCATATTTTATCTTAATAAAAATAAGCATATACAATATTATATGTGTATTTAAAGTTATTTTATTTTTTATAAAAGAGTTTAATAGAAGATATTGTTCTTAAATGCAAAATCAAATAAAGCTCTAAGCTAGAACTTTAAAGCATCTTAAACTATTTAATTTTAATAGTTTAGTTAAGAACAACTGAAATCATCTCTTCAACTCTCCTTTTCTATAAATATAATCTTTCTAAAGTATATAACTTACCATTCTTACAGTCAACATTTTTTTGTATTGAAAACAATTAGATTATAATTTTCAATTAGTGGTTTTACACCGTTATATGGTCTTCTTGTTAATAGTATACTCTTGACATTTGAATAAAATTGGAATAATAATTATTATATGCCAATAATAATTAGATAGGAACAATAATTGCGAGATAGGAATAATAATAATGTAAGAATTAAATTTCTAAGATAGGAAGATTATTTCAAAACAAATAGTCTATGTTAGATTATAAAATTTTGGAGGTGTATAGAGAAATGACAAAGATTAAGACAATACAAGAAGCGGTAAAAAATATTAAAGATGGAATGAAAATTATGACAGCAGGTTTTTTAGGAGTAGGTGCTCCAATAAAGATGATAGATGCATTGGCAGAGACAAATGTTAAAGACCTTACACTTATTCAACCCGTATCAGCTCACCCAGGAGAAACTCACGATATTGGCAAGCTTGTAGCAAATAAACAAATAAAAAAGTTTGTAGGTTCACATATTGGAACTTGTGCTGAAATACAAGAACAATACAATGCAGGTACATTAGAAGTTGAATTTATACCTATGGGAACTGTAGTAGAATGTATAAGAGCTGGAGGGGCTGGACTTGGTGCAGTTATAACTCCAACTGGTATTGGAACTGAAATTGAAAATGGAAGAGATAAACTTACTATAGATGGAAAGGAATATTTAGTATTTCCACCAATAAAAGCAGATGTTGCGCTAATCAAGGGATATAAAGCTGATAAACTTGGGAATATCGTATATAGGGGAACAACTAAAGGAACAAATACAATTATGGCACTTGCAGCTGATTTAGTTATAGCTGAAGTAGATGAAATTGTAGAAGTGGGTGAAATTTCACCTGATAGTGTTGGAACACCAGGAATATTGGTAGATATAATAGTTCAAGGAGACTCTTTTGGAGAGAGAACAAAATATTTTGAAGATCTATGGACAAGAACTAACAAAATGAAATAGGGGGAGAAATGATGAATAGTAAAGAGATAATTGCAAGAAGAATCGCCAAAGAGTTTAGAGATGGAATGGTTGCCAATTTAGGATTCGGTATACCCAATATGGCTGCAAACTATTTGCCAGAAGGAATGGAAATAATACTACAATGTGAAAATGGTGCATTGAAGTTTGGTGCAACTCCAAGCATAGGTGAAGCTGATCCTGACTTAGCTAATTCTGGTGGAGCTCCAATTACTTTATTGCCAGGAGCATCAACATTTGAAATGGATCTATCTTTTGCAATAATAAGGGGTGGACATGTTGATATAACTGTATTAGGTGCTTTAGAAGTGGATCAAGAAGGAAGTATTGCAAACTGGAAGGTACCGGGAATTTTTGCACCAGGTATGGGCGGTGCAATGGACCTTTTAGCAGGAGCAAAATATGTAATAGCTGCTTTAAATCATAGTGATAAAAAAGGTAATCCAAAAGTGCTAAAGAAATGCACATTACCTTTATCAGCTAAAAAGTGTGTTGATCTTATAATTACTGATAAAGCAGTTATGAAGGTTACAGATAAAGGATTAGTATTAATGGAAGTGGCACCAGGTGTAACTGTTAATGAAGTAGTAAAGACCACTGAAGCTGATTTACTAATAGCTGATGATGTTAAGGAAATGGAAATATAATATGCTTATATACAAGATGAAGAATTTTTAAATCAATCTACTTTCGAATGTGAATTTGATACCTAGCGCTTAAGCCATGAAATCCACGAATAAAGGAGTGTTGAGTACACTCCTTTATTTCGTAATATAAGAATTAATTTGACACAGGGACTGCTAATAAAAACTCTTACTAATGTCTTCTCTTAAAAACTGCTATTGCCTCTCTGCCATAACCCTGTGCTGCATTTGTAGAAAAGCAAGATACTAATTCCCACCCTTGTTCTCCGAGTTTATTGAGTTTGTCGTCAAAATCTTCTATTTCCAATATACCACCCTGAAATCCCTTAAGTTGAATTTTAATAGTTTTATATTCCCACTTTTCCAAAATAAAATCCCTCCTATCTACTATCTGGCATGATAAATGTACTGTATTTCTCGTAGCCTTTTACCACCAATATCGTCATCCAAATATGCACTACTGGTTTCAAAGCCAAAACGTTCATAAAAATGCCGGGTCTTAGAGTTGGTTTCTAATACCCACAGAAAAATATCCTTATAACCCATCTGTATCAAACCATCAATTGTCGTTTGTAATAACTGCTTTCCATAGCCTTTTCCAAAATACTCAGGTAAGAGATAGATGGAGATGATTTCGCCATAGCCATTCATATCTGCAAATCTTGATGCTCCATAAGAAGAAGTGCCGATTATTTTGTCACCATCAAGCATAATCAGTGTATTCCATGTTGAATCATTAAGAAATTGCACCCAACGGCCTTTTGGGATACTATCAAGATATGCTTGGGGAATTATGCCCTTATAGGCGCCTTTCCAACTTTCCTCATAGACATTACTTATGGCAAAGCAATCATCTTGTTCGTTCATCAATCTGATTTCCATTTAATCATCTCCTCTACAAATCCCTATTTATCTACTATGCTTTCCAATAACTTACTAAAATAATTATAACACAAGCCAATGACACTTTTAATATCATTGGCTTACTTAATTCAAATATTTTATAAATTCCCTTTTATTTTGGTTCTCCACAGATACGGTTCTCCGTAATACCTATAACGTAGGCTTCTTAAATTAATTAAAAATCAAAATTATCTGGATCAGGTCCTATTCTCAAATCTTGATTTAGACTATTTATCTTCTCTACTTCTTCATTAGTTAATTCAAAATCAAATATCTGTGAATTTTCTATTATTCTGCCTTCGTTTGTAGACTTTGGAATAGTTACTATCCCATTTTGTATATCCCAGCGTAATATAATTTGAGCAATCGATTTATTATGATTATGAGCAATTTCCTTCAATATTTCATTATCAAATAATTTACCAACCATGAGTGGTGACCATGCTTCTACTTGAATATCATTCTGCTTACAGAACGCTCTAACCTTGCTTTGTGTTAAGCGTGGATGAAATTCTATTTGGTTTATCATTGGCTTAATCTCTGCATCCTTCATTAAATCTTCAAGATGATGTACTTGAAAGTTACTTACTCCTATTGCTTTTATACGGCCTTGTTTATATAAGTACTCCAATGCTCTCCAAGCATCTTTATACTTGCCTTCTACAGGCCAATGTATAAGATATAAATCTAAATAATCAAGTCCAAGTTTCTTTAAACTTGTTTCATAAGCCTTTATTGTGGATTCGTATCCTAAATCAGCATTCCAAACCTTAGATGTTATAAATAGATCTTCCCTTGAAATACCTGCTGCCTTTATTCCTTCAGCTATCCCTTTTCCCATACTTACTTCATTAGCATAAATAGCTGCTCCATCTATGCTTCTATAACCATTTTTTATTGCAGTCTTTACTGCATCAACTAATTTTGGGCTATCCTCTGCTCTAAAAACGCCAAGCCCTAGCCATGGCATTTTTACACCATTGTTTAAAGTTACTGTATTTTTTAAATTGCTTATCATATTACCTCTCTCCTTATAATTTATTTTAATATCTTTATCTTCTCTTTCACTTTCCTTTACATTATTTTTATCATAATAATTTATTTTAATACCTTTACCTTCAAAGCTTATCGGATGAAATTGGTAAATATTTTATCTTCTCTTTCATTTTCCTTTACATTATTTTTACCAGAATCAATAACCTTCAATAACCATGCCATATTCTTTCCCAGAACACTCATAATTTGCATTCCTTCTTCATCCTGTACTGCTTCTCCAGGTTTTGTACCATGAATTACATTCCAATAATTTGATGTTGGCATTACCATCTCTGAATAATTGATATAGTTATTCAGCTGTTCAAATGTTGGAACACCGCCAGATCTTCTTACTGCCACCACACTAGCCCCTACCTTATGTCTAAGCATTCCATTATTCACTGATGTAACTAAAAATGCACGATCTAAAAATGATTTCATTGTTCCTCCAATAGCTGAATAATGTACAGGGGAACCTAGAATAATTCCATCAGCCTCCTTCATCTTTTGAATCCAATCATTAACCTCATCATTCTGCATAACACATCTTTCGTTCATGTTTCTACTGCATCCCCTGCAATCCATACATCCGCGTATTATCTTATTTCCAACATGAACAATTTCTACCTCTATGTTCTCTTTCTCTAACTCTGCTGCTACAGCCTTTATTGCCTCATAAGTGTTTCCATTCTTTTTAGGACTTCCATTAAAAGCAACTGCTTTCATATATATACCTCCATATAATTTATTTTCAAATAATTTATTTTCAATCATGTGTTCATTATATGGTTCAATAATACAAGTGACAAGTACGCACTTTTTTGTTAGATTACTTACCTTTAAGTAAGATTTATCGTAATATCTATATTAATATAAAATAAAATTTTACTTAATAATAATCTATGTTTATTTTAATTTAGAAATTTGTTATTATAAAGTTACTTGGTATATACTGTAATTCCAATGCATAGTTAATCAAGTTTTATTAAATATAAAAGATTGAAGGTAGGTAACCAAATGATAAATTACAATGATAGGCATTATGTATGTTTATTAGATTTTTCAATGGATTTTATCAGAGGTAAATGGAAGGCAGTTTTATTATGTCATTTATATGATGAACCTAGAAGATTTTTAGAGCTTCAACGAATGACTAAAGGAATAAGTCAAAAAGTATTAAATGAAAAGCTTAAAGAATTAGAAAATGAAGATTTAATAAATAAGCAGATTTATCCTGAAATCCCACCAAAAGTTGAATATTACCTTACTGAAAAGGGAAGAGATCTTACTAAAATCATTAAAGAAATTGAATCTTGGTCTATTAAATATTATTCTCACTTAGACAGTGGATGTAAATAATCTATTGTTGACAATGTAGTATAAACATAATAAACTTAAGCCCACCTGAATACAAGGTGGGCTTGCCTTTTGTTGCTGCAATTTGATATTTTATATATTAATCTATTACTATATCTATTGAACTTAGCAAATTTGCTACCTCAGGCAATGAAAACTTTGCTTTCTTTAATTTGTTACTTTGAATATCAATAACATATCCAGATGCCCCTCTAAAATCTGCCTTTGTCATATTGCATTGGGTAAATTGTGTAGATTCAAAGCGTACATCTTTAAAATTTGCATTTATTAAATCACAATCTTCAAAAAAACTTTCTTGAAATTTTGAGCCAGAAAAATTAAAGTTATTTAATTTCATTGATATAAAGTTATTATATTTAAAGAAACATTCTCTAACTTTATTTATTGGTCCTGCACTAAAGGAATCCCCATTTAAAGCATTCCAGTTGATACCTATAAATTCTGATTCATTTAGTGTTACATTCCTCATAGTGGAAAATTTAAATGTAACACTATTCATCGTGCAATTATCAAATTTACATTCCTTAAATATACAATTATTAATTTCTACATCTACAAAATTGCAATTATAAAATTCACAGTCAACATATTCCCTATTACTTATAATTTCATCTCTAAACTTTAAACCTTTAATTTTCTCATTTTCAAAATAATCCATAATATTTCTCCTCACTAAAATATATTCATTTAATATAATTTATAAATATGCGTAATCATACTATACTATCTGACAATATACTCTTTATATATGTATTGATAATTTTTGTATTTTACTTATCTCCGTTATGTAAGTAATTTTGCAAAAATCTATTCTCAGTGGTATTATAAACCTTAAAGTAACTTTAAGGTCAATAGTTTGTTTAAAGCTTGGAGGTTATTATGAAAGATAAATCTTATATGACAATAAAAGAATTTTCTCGCCTCACTGGTATTAAGCGTGAAAACCTAAGATATTATGATAAAATTGGGTTGTTTTCTCCAGAACTTCGTGGTGATAATGGTTATCGTTATTATACTCAAAATCAGCTTACTATCTCATATTTAATCATTTCTCTTAGAGAGGTTGGCATTAGCATAGACGAAATCAAGAAATATATAGATATACGTACTCCTGAACAGATGTTTTCTTTATTTAGCAAACAAAAAAAACATATTTTGACTGAGATAAAAAAACTTAACCATATTGTAGCGATCATGCAATCATATATTGATATAGCAAAAGATGCTATTAAATATGAGGAAAACAGTATACATATTGAATATAAAAAGAAAGAGCCTATTTTTCTAAGTCCTATAGTTTCTAATAATACTCTAAATGATTCTATTATTTCATTTTATAATTTTGCTGTTGAAAATGGAATTGATGTAGTAGGTTATCCCAGCGGTGCTGTTATTAATACAGAAAGCTTTGATTCTGAGGAATCTTTATTAGTAATGCAATACTATTTTAAAGTTGGATATGACCAAAATTCATATAAGCCAGAAGGTAAATATGCAGTATTCTATGGTAGATGTGCTTATGGAGAATCCGATGATTTTTATAAAAAGTTATTTACATTTATTAAAGAAAATAATCTACGTATTTGTAGTAATGCCTATGAGGAATATCCTCTAAATGAACTTACTACTAAAGATGAAAAACAATACTGTGTAAAAATAGAAGTTATGGTAGAAGATATTTGATATTCCCCTACATTAATATTGGGATTCTTTACTCTACTACCATCAAAATATGTTATACAAAAAAACACCGATTCTTTTATATATAGAATCAGTGTTTCTTCATTTTTAATTATTATTTTCGCAAAATCTTATCCATCGCTTTCCCCTTTGCTAACTCATCGATCAGCTTATCCAAATAGCGAATTTCCTTCATAGTTGGTTCTTCGATGTTTTCCACTCGGACACCGCAGACCACACCTTTGATCAAAGCCCGCGAAGGATTCAGTTGGGGAGCTTCCGCAAAGAAGGTCTCAAAGTCTGTCTGTTTTTCCAGTTGCGCTTCTAACTCTTCCTGGCTATATCCTGTCAACCAACGGATGATTTCATCCACTTCTGTTTTCGTACGTCCTTTTTTCTCCGCCTTCGTAACATAATGGGGATAGACATTTGCGACACTCATTGTATAGATATGATGTTTGGTCATGATACATCCTCGCTTATATGATTTTTTTTATTGTATCACGAAAAATAGTCGGGTTCAAAGGAAAGTTACCTTTATTTTTCCCACTTCTTTACACACCATATAATATCTGCAATTAGCAAACCAAATGATAGACCAAAACCTGGGGAACTTATTGCTAAAAAGGTATTATTTCTCATAATTATAGAAAAAACAACACCTACAAATAAACCAATTATCATTCCAGTGACAAGATATTTAGTAAGGCCATTATATTTATTATTGCTCAAGTCAATACCTCCTATTATGTAAATAATGTCCACTACAAATTCCTAATTTATATGTCAGTTAAACTAGAATTTACAGCTCTATATCAATGTTATAATGTTCGTCTATTAGTCAAATAGACTTTTTAACTATACTTTACTAAAAATTATAACATAAGCCAAGGATAATTTTAATATAATTGACTTATTACCTTGCAGATATAATAAAAAAGCCATGAGCGTTTCACTCATAGCTTTTTATCTTCTATTTTACAGTGCTAAGCGATATATTTTTTCTACATCCTTTGCAGTTAATCCTACTAAACTACCTACTTTATCTCTTCCGTCCATTAATTTTTTTACCATCTCTGGAATGTCACTTTCCTTTGCGCCAATCTCCTCAAAAGTTAGTGGCATACTGATGGATTTTAAAAAGTTCTCAAATCTATGAATTCCTTCTAATGCAGTTCTTTCAGGGTTTTCAAAGTCCATTTGGCATCCCCATACTCTAACTGCCATTTGAGCAAATTTATCCACTGCATTTTTCATAACATGCTTCATCCATGCAGGGAATATAACCGCAAGACCTGCTCCATGAGCTACATCATATAGCGCTGACAGTTCATGTTCTATTTGATGACTGCTCCAATCCTGTACACGTCCTACTCCACAAATATCATTATGAGCAACCATTCCTGCCCACATTATATTTGCTCTAGCATTGTAGTCATTAGGGTTTTCTAAAGCCTTTGGTACTTCTTTAATCATGGTGAGCAGTACACCTTCGCAAAGCCTATCTGTTATTTCAACATCTTTAGTGTTTGTAAAATATCTCTCAAATACGTGAGCCATAATGTCTGTAGCACCACAAGCTGTTTGATAGTCGGATAGGGTAGTAGTTAATTGTGGATTTAATATGGAGAATACAGGTCTGAGTGCCTCTCCACTGGCCCCACGTTTTAACATGCCATTTTCATGAGTTATAACAGAATCACCAGATCCCTCACTTCCTGCTGCAGCAATAGTTAATATAGTCCCCACAGGAATTGCTTCTGTTACTTCTTTTCCTTGATAAAAGTCCCAAAAGTCTCCATCATACTTTGCACCTGCCGCTATGGCTTTTGCAGAATCTATAACGCTTCCCCCACCAACAGCTAGGATGAAGTCTATATTTTCTTCTTTGCAAAGCTTAATGCCATCATAAACTAATCCACTTCTTGGGTTAGGCTTCACCCCACCTAGAGTTTTATATGTTATACCACTTTCTACAAGAGATTTTTCTACTCTTTCAAGCAAACCACTTTTAACAACAGAGCCTCCACCATAATGAATTAAAACATTACTTCCACCAAAACGCTTAACATATTTACCTGCCTCATTTTCAGTATCTTTTCCAAAAACAAAATATGTTGGACTGTAAAAGGTAAAATTGTTCATATAATCCCTCCTATAATCACTTAATTACTACACTTATTATATTATAGAACACTTTTGAATATTATTCCAAACTATATATCTCTATATACTTTTCTATTAGTTGAACTGATTCTTCTCTTAAATCTAATTCTACTTAATAAAATCCCTTATGGTAAATTCAATAAAATCTCTATCACTATCTTTAATAAACTTACCAAAATCCATTAAAGATTTTCTTATTTTATCAATTTGATTTTTAGTAGGAGTTGTAAAAGACTGATTATATCTTTGTTTCCAGCTTTCAAAGGCACATCCTCCAATTATTGAAATACTATCATTTTCATCTGCACAAAATTCTATAATGTATCTTATAGCATCCCATTTACTTAATGAACACAAAAGAATGGAAGAGTTAATTTTTGCATGATCATATGTAGTTTGTTTAAAAATGTTATATATAGCATCTGCATCAATAGCATCAATTTCTTTGTATAATACCCTTCTAGCAACCTTTGATATGCCAACTCTTCTATCATTTAAAGTAATAATTATTTCTTCTTTATATCCATCAATATCTAATCGCGCTAATGCACTTATTGAAGCTTTAACTATTTGAATAGTATCAACCTTTAAAAACTCTGCAATAATTTTTGAATCCTTCCTATTCCCCGTCTCTCCAAGCCCACAGATGCTAGAATATAGTTGTTCATTTTTCTCTATTGCATCTCGGTATATAGTAGGAAAATCATATTTTTTATGCTTTGAGAGCAAATATCGTGATAATTCACGAACGGATTGATTTCTATCAAACAAACTTTTTTCTAATGTATCTATAGCCTCTTCAGGGTTAAATTTATATAGTAACTCAAGGGCAATAATCCTAATTTGAGAAAGCTTGTCTTTAAGTAATAGCTGTGAAATATCAGTAAACTCATCAGATGCTATATTTCCCTGTATGTTCCTAAGTACAAATAATCTGTTATAAGGATTTTTGTCTTTGATTACATAACTTATGATACTTTTATTATCTAAAATTCTTCTCTGAAGGATTATTTTATAACAACATAATCTGACCTTTGGATCAGCTGATTGTAGTCCACTTATTAGCTCTTTTAAACATTTATCACTAGATAACATTGAAACAACAGCATCTATAATATCCATATGCTCATTTCTTAAACATTCCTCTAATCTTAATACTAAAGGTAGATTTTTTACAAAACTCATGGCATACTCTGGTGTTAAATATATAAGTAATTGTTTCCTTGAAATATTTCTTACTTGGCTTACCCAATCGTTAATTCTAATCAAAAGATATGGTATTTTATCACCTGTTTCCATATTAGAAAGGGCCCTTACTGCCTTTTCTCTAAAATAACCATTAGGATGGAAACTACTTAGTCCAAGTATTGCAATATTTTCTTCTCGGGACATCAATGGATGAAATAACTCTTCAGGTTCTTTATTTCTCCAATCATAATTCCAATCATAGCTCGTTCTTTCCCTAAAGATTTTATCTAATTTAATTAATTGAGATGAATTTAATGTACTCATAACGTGATTAAGAACTTCCGCAGATTGAAACTTTATTTTTTCATCACTACTAAGTAATAGTTGAAATGCATCTGGAATAGCTGATAATTCTATATCATCTCTTAGTAATTCATTTAATCTATTAGTCTGTATGCTATTTGCTTTTATAGATTTATCTCTATTTAAATCTATTATTTTCTGGATAATTCCTTTAATCATATTTTCACCTTCTCTCAATACTACTAAAATCTTTTCTTAAGTAAAATAAGGGCTAAAATTTGCCCTTATTCTAAATCCATTTCATTTAATATGTCTTTAAGCTTTTTTAATTCTTCAACTGTTAAGGTAACTCCCTTACCCATCTTTTTATGTTCTGAATCCCAATCTCTAATATCATATTTAGCTTCTTTTTCATTCCAGCTTATAAGGTTTAATTCCTTTACCCAACCCTTCGATGATTCTGAAATAGTTCCTAAGCTTTCTTTTATTTCATATTTTATATCTGCCATAGTCTTACACACTCCTATAATATAAACTGTATCACTTGATATAAATTATACCACGTTTGTTATTTTAAATTCTTCTTAGCTTCCTCTGCTATCCATAGTTTATTTCCTAACTCTGCTACTTCCCTATACTTTTTCTGTGCAGAATCAATATCTCCAGTGCTTTCATCTATTTTTGCTAAATCATATAATACACTTATCCTCATACGCTTGGTCATTTTCTCGTTCAATAATTCTTGAAATTTTTCTTTACTTTCCTCATACCTATTTAAAAACAAAAACCTTTCTGCTACCAGCAATTTCATAGATAAAGTCATCCTTGCATTCACAGGTGGTAATAAAGGAACTTGAGTCTCAAATATTTCCTCCGCATGAGAAATTTCTCCAAGTTCATATAAGCAACATAATAAATTTATCGTATATGCGAGTAGTGTTCCATTTCTTACTGACAATTGAGTTTTGTCAATTGACATTAAAAGTTCCTTTGCATTTTGGAATTCTCCCATATTAATAAGTCCTGCTGCTTTATCAATATTTAAATAAGTACTATATTTATCTTTTTTACCTATCATATCCCTTTGTTTTTCTGTAGCTTCTAAAAATGCTTGTGGATCACAATTTTCTTCTAATAAATTAACCCTTTTTTTATTTCGCACATTTGCAATAATTATATAGCCAATTATTACGGTAACAAATGTAATGATTCCCGATATAATAATATTCTTCGTTGACACTGACAATATAAGCATCAACAAAAAAGTAACAACTATAAATCCTATACGGTTTACTAACATATCGCGTCTCCTTATCTTACAATGATTTACCAATTTAATCTTACCATGAATTTACATTAATCACAATGATAAAGGACATGGTAAAAGCTTCAGATAATATTTTACCTGAAGCTTTTATTTTTTAATTACCCTTATTTAGAATATTTTTTTACTCCATCTAAACTACTAGTTTTCTATTTTATTTTTTATCTCATCTATTATTAATTTTCTGTCCTCACCTATAATACTAATTAATTTCGATGGCATAAATCCATTTTTATAAATTCTATCTTCATTCTTTTCTATCATTTTAATAATTATTTCTTCAAACTTTTCATAAGAAATTAGTCCATCATTATATGTATCAACCAAATCCTTAATTTTATGCCCTAGTTCTTTAGGATTTTTATATACTGTTTTCATAGTAACTCCTTTACAAATCATAAATTTTAATATAATCATAATACATCCTTTGATGGATTATTGCAAAGGAAAAAATAAATCGCTGTTTATAACTTTTTAACAAATTCAGATTTTAATTTCATAGCTCCAATACCATCGATTTTGCAATCAATATCATGGTCTCCATCCACCAAACGAATATTTTTTACCTTTGTACCTATTTTTACTACTAATGAACTTCCCTTTACTTTAAGGTCTTTAATTACAGTTACAGAATCACCATCATTTAAGATATTTCCATTTGCATCTTTTATAACATTTTCATCTTCATTATTTTCGGATTCTAATTCTAAAGTCCATTCATGGCTACATTCTGGGCAAACAAAAAGATTTCTATCTTCGTAAGTGTATTCTGAATTACATTTTGGACAATTTGGCAAATTAAGCATAATTTCATTTCCTCCATTGATTATTGTTATTATAATATATAAAAATTATTTTCAATTTCCTTTTTACAAAAAATATATGGGCATCCCTTATCGGCTTATATGTTATCATAGTTTCCTCATGTTTACAAATTTCCCTCCAAATTGTCCTATAAGTAAATATATGTTTATCCTCATACTTACACTTCATCTAGTATTCTAAAATATTTCCATTGAAAAATAATAAGCTTCAGATAATAAATTTTTACCTGAAGCTTTTATTTTTTAATCATTCTTATTTGCAACATTTTTTATGAATATAGTTATCATATCCTTCAGCCTTACAAATTTCTTCTCCTTGATATATAGGCTCTTTACAAAAATCACAGGTGTTATTAAACATTGCAGCTTTCAATGAATTTGGAATTAATTTTGGTTTTTTCTTTTCTAAATCCTCATCTCTTTTTCTTACATACTTATGGATTTTTGATTTATTATCTCTACAAATTAGCCAGTTAATATAGTAATCTAGGCTCCCCTTAAAATTGGCTCTTGCCTTTTCTTCAGCTACTTGAATTACATATTCCTCTAAGTTTACTGTTAATCTTTTATTATTTTCCTTCTCCATATAACTCTCCTACAAACTTGCTAACTACTAGCAGAGTATGCAGAAATGTTTGAAAGTGTTACTGAATTAAATGAATATATTTTCCCTTTTCTACTTAAAAACATAATATATTTATTTTTACAATAAAATGCACTAGACCATATAATCCAGTGCATCTTATTGTAGAAGAATTCTTTATCTATTAAATCCTTCTTTTATATAATTTTATAAAAATCTATTTTTTTAATGTATTAGCCAGTTTTTTATATTTTTTATATATCTTTCTTATGATGTTTAATAAAAAATCAGGAATTGGTATAGAGAATTTATACACAAGAGGGATATAGAGTTTATAATAAGCTTTTTTGAAATCATCCCATAGATAGCAATGTTCTTTGTGTTTAAAATCCGAAATATCTGCTACCACTCCCCTATTGTTAACTATCATAAGATTTTTTGCATGAACGTCGTGAGGATTTAAACCTTTTTTTCTAGCGTATTCAAGAGCATCATCTATATCTTTTATAATATGCTTGTGAATTTTTATTCCTTTTATTAAACAATCATAAAAGGTAATCCCCTTTAAATTCTCTAATATTAAATAATTATTTTTGCTATATAAAAACTTAGAGTAAGAGGGATGATCTCCTATAGTTTTATAAACTTCTATTTCTTCTTTTAAGCCACCTCTCCCTGGAGCATAAACCTTCACTACTAAATCATCAGAGTCCGGATGTGTAAAAACCGCCGCGTAATTACCACATCCCAATAAAATCCAAGGATTTGGAACAAATTCCACCTTTATTGGGTCTGAAGGATCAATACTTTTAAGGTGCAAATTCAAAATAAGCTCATCATCTATAATCCTTATAAATTTCTCCACATAATCTTTATAAAATAAATTTTCTTTCAAAATCCAACCACCTTAATTTAAATATATAATATATATCTTGCTACATATCATCTGCATATTTGTTTTTTATTATATCATATTTCTTTATATGCTCATGTGTACATAACTCTGCCAAGAAATCTTCTTTTAAATCTTTTTTAATATGATAATAATTAATTTAATCTTATGGAAAAGGTTAGTCTACTCATTCAAACCGCACCTTTCGTTAATACACATTTTTATAAACCACCATTCAGAAGCTAACCATTCCTCAAATCTTTCAAACCATATAGCAAATAAAAGCTTGTACAAGGCTACATAATTCATTTGTATTGCAATGTAAAAACACCGCAAAATTCATTCAAATAATACGGTGTTCAAAATAATTATTCGCTTTTATTGTTGTAACGTTAAACAAGAAGAATGTTTATTACATTATCTAAAGTTATTTTCATCATCTATGGGTTTAAGAATGCCTCCCCATTTATCATCACCCATAATTCTGTCAATTATATGATTTGTATGCCATACTGCTGCCGCTTCTAAACCTATACATTTTTCTTTACAGGAAGAGTATATTTCTCCTTTATGATAAATTTGATATCTTCCACTTATTACATCATATATATAACTTGGAGGCGGCCATTCTAACTCCTCACTTTTAAAAGGAATATTTTTAATATATATTAAATCCTTGTTAATGTCAGTTTTATAAATCCCAACAATAAATTGATATTCTTCATTTACAGGTAAATCATTAACATCAGTTCCGATATAACTATAAATAGCAATACCTGCATCTTGCATTATTCTTCCAAAAGCAAATTTCCCGTTTGGCAAAGGTATTCCATACAAATTTCCCACTTTAATTCTTTTAGCCATTGTATTCACCTCAAATAATTAGTCATACTACCCATTTTAAAACTATTCTGTCTCAATTACTTCTAATTGTATCATTTAAGGGTAATTGATTCCATATAACTTATAGATTACAGAGGATTTATATATTATTTTTTCCACCGCATTATTCAATTTTCAAAGAACATCATTTATGTTGTAATTTATTTGAATTACGACGTAAAAACACCGCAAATTCAGACTTGAATAATACGGTGTTTTGGTAAATTATTTGTTTTTTCAGTTATGACGTTAAATAAGAATTATGCGCAATAGTTACACTACAAATTGGAATTTACAAAGAAACAGAAAACTCATATTTATCGCGGAGCTTTACTTTGCTTCATCAATCTTTTTGATGGTATCTTCACGAACAGCTTGTCTTAAAGATTTCAAATAATCGGAGAACGCAACCTTATCATCTGCGTAGGTTAAATTGAGTTCAAATTCTTTCGGAATCCAAGTAGACAGGTCGGACACATTGTGCTGAATCAATGCTTCAAGGCCATCAATGGCTTTGTAAATTTGAGCTTCAACTGTTTTACGCTCTGCCATTTCCTCATAAAGTTCTCGCATTTCTACTGCATATTCCTCTGGCAAGGAATGAACCCAGCTATACAGCAGATTTTCTTCGGCCTGCTCGTGGGCTTGGTTCTTTTCAAAAGTAGGAATATCTCCAGTAAAACATTCTCCCAAGTCGTGAATAATGCACATTCTGATAACTTTATCCATATCAGCTTCGGGGAACTCATCCCTCATAAAGAAAGCCATCAAGGTCATCATCCAACTATGTTCTGCAACACTCTCGTGTCTGCCTTTTGAAGTATAGCAATGGCGAGTTGTATCTTTCAGCCTTTCGGCGATCAATAATGCATCCAATAATTTTCTTGCTTCCATATTCATTCCCCCCACAAATTACTATTTATCGGTATGATAAACAATTGTTAGTCCGTAATTTTTTACTATTGTGATTTAACTAATAGCAATTATATCACATTCATGCACTAATGTATGGTTATTCTGGTAATGAATATAAAGTAATTTTACTTCCTAACACCGTATTATTCAGTTTTCAAAGAACATTTTGCGTCATAATTTAATCATAAAACGACTCATCCTGAAATGAAGGGAATTGATAAAATAGTCTCTATACCAATACCTAATATAGAAATGTTCCTAGTTTTAATATCTAAAAAAATCAGCCCCGCAGTGAGGAATTACAACGCTTTATTGAACTGGTTATGAAGGAACTTTCAAAAAGCAAATAGCTAAAAATGTAAATAAGGTATAGCTTCTTTGAAAAACTATACCTTTTTATTGAGCTCTATTTGTAATCTATTGGGTACTTAGTTATTGAATTTTATAAATTTATATAAATAGTTATTGATTAGTATATATTAATTATATTGTATAATTTTTTTATTTCATTATTTATAACATCTGGATTAGAATGATGTATTGCATGTCCTGCTCCATTAACAACTATTTGTTGGCTATCTGTTGACCACTCTTTTAAATCCCTTTGACTACTATCCCACTCCAAATCACTAGGAGCAGTTACTATTCTAATGGGTAAACTACCTAAATGACCATTTTCTAAAACAACTTTTGCATTGTTTTTTGCCATATTACCCTCATCTATAATATTTTTGTTATACATAGTTTTAAGAGTCATTGCCATATACAGTTGTTTTAAATCACCAGGCAGTAACTTAAGTTTTTTTGAATAATAATCTGTATGATAAAGTGCTAGCCTTGCTATCCCAGTAGACTTTAGTAACTTATTAGTAAATACTGTACTATTAGTAACTTTCAAACCATTTTTAGCATAGTACTCAGGGTTTCCACCATCTATCAAAACTAACGCAGCTACTTCATTTTTATAAATTTGTGCAAATCTTATCATTTGCAATGATGCGTATGAGTGACCAACTAATATATACGGAGATTTCTGCCCTGCTTCAATAAGTGCAGTGTGCATTTCTTTTACAATAGAATCTATATCTCTTGGCTCATCTGTTACGTCGCTCCATCCATGTCCTGGTCTATCATAAACAGCTATTTTAGTATACTTTGAAATTTCATTATAAAGAGGATAAAAATCTGCATAAGAGCTTGGCACATTTAATCCTCCAGTAAAAACTACAGTGGTATTTCCTTCACCTTTGCTGTAAACATTTATTTTATGACCATTTACATCAACCATTTTTCCTACTGGAAGATGATTTTTAGCATCATTATATTCAGCAATTTTTTCGTATAAAAAACCAATTAATAAAATAATAACTATGCAAATTAAAGTGCTAAATACATATTTTCTAAATAATTTTACACCTATTGGTTTGGCCCTTCTTTTATCTTTTTCCAACTTTATCATCTCCGAGTGCAATAAAACCTACTGTAACAGCAAGTGCAAGCATTATATCATGTTCGCCAAGCGGATTTGTTACAATGGAATATACTAAAAACGCTGTACAAATTAACAATACAGCCAATATAATACCACGCAAAATTTTTCTATTTTTAGACATCTTTATAACCTCCCCCAATTGTAATTTATCGTTTAGTTAAAAAAACTACTAACTCATATAATAATACAATTATGAGTTAATTGTAATACATTTTGCAAATACCATACTATTCAATTTTCAAAGAACGAATTTTCTTAATTAGTTCGCAATATTTTCATATTGCGACGTAAAAACACCTAAAGGTTGTAATCATCAATATCAAACTCATAGTTTTTATAATAATATTTACAATCTTCTTCTGTAATTTCACGAATAACCTTACATGGATTTCCTATTGCTATCACATTATCTGGAATATCTTTAGTAACAATAACAACATTTCCTCCAAGTCAAACATTATTTCCTATTGTTATACCAATACCATATTCACATCCAGAATTTCGCGAATCAGGGCGTATGGCATGAATTGCTGTATACTATGTTATTTTTATCTTTTCAAGTTTATTAATAAATTTGAAATTTGTAACTTACCTATATAATCGCTGAATTGCTTATTTAAACTTTGTTTTTCATACAAATCATTTTCATTTTACCAACGCCAATATTATTTGCGATTACATCACATTTGGTCATTAACAGGAAATAGATATTTTTATTTTCTTCACTTAAACATTCATAGTTCGCTTGCCCTTTTGAAATTACTATATCAGCCTTTTCATAGGCTTCTCTAAACTCAGTGCTTGTTCTATTAAGCACAGTCCCTAGAGAACCATCCCCATTATCTATAACCTCTGCATATTCGTCAATTCCTACAGCATATGCGTCTTCAGCTATAGAATCATTTACAACAGGTTTACCTCGTACTCCGAATAATATTTTAATATTAGGATTTAGTTCTTTTATTTTCTTTAAAAGAATCTTGTCCATGCAGATTTCTCCACAATTATCACCTAAATATAATAATATTTTTGAATTTAAAATATCTTCCATTAGCTCCTTAGAATTATCTATTGCTAATTCTAACTGTTCCATTTTTTCAAAACAATCAAATATATCCTCTAATAATGTATTGTGAATAGGATTAAAATCTATAATATTTCCAACAATGGCATATCGCACTGCTAATTGAAACGAATTTCCAGCTTGCTCAATCTCCCTTTCAAATTTGGGTAACAGTTTCAAAAACAATGTATTGTAGTAATTTCTGGTTTCTTTATATGGGTCTTGATTATTCGTATGTTTTTTTATCATGTTAAAAATTTCGCCAATAATTTCTGGTGTGGTTATCTCAAAATCCATTTTACTGAGATAAGTAAAAACTTCCTTCAATAACTCTTCCTTCTCATCAACACCTGTAATATTTGCCACTTTGATAACTTGATTTACCACACATGGCAAGCATTTATCCTGTATTCTCATAATTGCCCCTCTTTTGCATTAAATAATTTGCAGTTTAAACAACTCTACAAAATTTATATTTATTGTCTAACCTTGAAGGCCATTGGACTGTCGTTCCATATTTTCTACAACAATATCATGAATATCACCTAATGAAGCACAATACTCAAGCACTTTCCATGGAGTATTTGTGTGAAAATGAATTTTAATCAATTCCTCATCACCAACCGCAAGTAAGCAATCGCCTTCAATGTTTTTTGTAATATACTCGTTTATTTTATCTTCTGAAAGATTTTCTCCTTCAATCAATAACTGCGTATCAAATCTGTATTCAAGCATAATTATTCTCCTTTTCTGTTTTACAAATTCTAATTTATCTGTCTACTTTAAGTAAATTATAACATATTTTTATATCGCATTATTCAGTTTTCAAAGAACATTGTTTATATTTTAAATATCATGTTTGCGTTGTAATTTATTTGTATTACGACGTAAAAACACCGCAAATTCAGACTTGAATAATACGGTGTTTGGGTAAATTATTTGTTTTTTCAGTTATGACGTTAAAAATGAATAATTTACATTTATATAACTTTCTTCATTTTAATAAATTCAAATTCTCCACCATTTGTTTTTTGCATATATTTCTCTACATATTGAAACCCTAACTTCTCATATGCTCTTATTGCCCGTTTATTAAATGAAGCAACCGCCAATATGATATAGTTCTGTTTATAATTAAACTTTTCCACTCCAAAGTTAATACCTGCAATCACAAATTCAGGTCCAATTCTTCTTCCTGTTAATTCAGGTTTGAGTCCCAAACCTATACTCATAATTCCACCTTCAAAGAAGAATGAATAAAAACCAACTAATTTACTTTTATCATCTAATACTGTGAAATAATGGTCTGCCCAACTATTCTCATTAAGAAACTCCATTAAATCATCTTCATCAGCCGTCATGTCATAGAATGAGTAAATTCCATTATACTTCCAATTGTATGCAATCTCATTTGCATACTCTTTATTCATAGGGACAAATTTATAATTCACTGTTCACCCCTCCTACTTATAAAATTAAGTTATATTATTATCTTAACTATATCTTTGAAATTTAAGAAAAAGTTATAATATCTTACTATTGTGATTTAACTAATAGCAATTATATCACATTCATGCACTAATGTATGGTTATTCTGGTAATGAATATAAAGTAATTTTACTTCCTAACACCGTATTATTCAGTTTTCAAAGAACATTTTGCGTCATAATTATTTCATATTACGCCATAAACGCAGTAAGCCCTAAAACCTACTGCGTTTTAATATTCTATACATATTTTAAAATTTTCCCCCAACTCTCCCTCCCCACAACCCCATCTACCAATAAACCATTATCTCTCTGGAATCTCTTAATTGCTAATAAAGTATCTTTCCCAAAATAGCCATCCGCTCCGCAAGCCCCAACACTATAAGCTTTTTCAATAAGCTTGCTCTGTAATAGTTCCACATTTTTATCTTTCACACTAGGATTAAATTTAAGTAAGTATCCTGGATAGCTTTCCACCTCTGCCCCTACTTTTAAATCACTCCCTAATCTCTCCAACGAAAAATTCCTCCCTGGACAATTAGTAGCATTAAGTTCACCATGGCCATATATTTTATTAATATTATATTTACTGCAAATATAGCGGGATAATTTCACCAAAGCTTTATATTGAACTTCTCCCATCTTCTCTGTATCAAAGTTCCCCTCTAAACAAATTCCTATAGATACAGAATTATAATTTATGCAGTGAGCACCTATAGCTTTTTCATTTCTGCCTACATAAATCCTTCCGTCTTTCCTAATAAAATAATGATAGCCACAGCCTGACCACCCATTGTTTAAATGCCATCTATGAATATCCTCTATGCTACACTTTAATGCCGCTGCATGATGTAAAATAATCATCCTAGGAACATTGCTATAATCAAGTCCTTTAAATATCAAGTTAGAATTTATTATATTCATAATACCCCTCCCTATAAAAATCTAATATTTTTACTCTTGATTTTTCTCCCTTAACTTCTAACTAAAAAAAGGCTCAAAGAGCCTTTTTTCTAAGCTTTATATACTTCTGTTGTAGTTCTTGCAACTATTTGAGCTGAGTCCTTTGAAACTAAAGGATTTTTAAAATCGAATACCATATGTTTTGCCAGTATTACATCCATAAGAGCTTCTACTTCTTGTGCAGTTAAATCCTCTTTTATTTCACTTAGGGAAATAGAAACCTTTTTCCCCTCGCTGTCAGTGAACTTCATGCTTAAAGTTTTATCCATGTTCATACCTCCTTACCTTAATAATTTACCTTAGGAATTTATCCTAATAATATGTTTTTGTTGATTCTACGTATTGAAACTGTTTCATACTTCAATACATCTGCCATAGCAACCGCCACAGCGTAAAGATCCTCATCTGTTGCAGTTAAACTAATCTTAGATATGGTCTTGTTTTTAGTTTTGTCCTTACCGTCATCTCCTACCCCTGTTACCACCTGTAACACTAAGTCGGAATCATACCTATCAGCAACTACAGCCATCTCTATCCCTCCTTTATTTTTGTTTTCACCTATATATATGACTTTAAAAAGATAACTGCAAAAGTATTTTTAGTTTTCTAATCATTAAAAAAAAAGAGGCTACTCTCTTTTATGAAAGCTACCTCTCCTCTTCACGGTGTTCCATAACAGAAAGCAATATATTAGAAAACTTTAAAAAGGCTTTAGTCAATTCCTCCAACCTTTTATCAAGTTTTACTAATAGATATATACTAACTGCTACTGGGAATCCTAAGTTACTAATAAGCTTAACTAATTCGTCATACATATTCCCACCACCTTTTTGAGTGAAAAGTTAAAAATGAATATTTAAAAGTTATGGCTAGAATTCTGCTTTGCAAATACTCTTCACTCTTAACTACTATATATGTTCCTTAAGCATCTTTTGCAGTTTTTTAATCGCTTTATCTTTTATGTACCTTACATTGTTATAGCTTTTTTCTCCGCCTACTGCTATTTCCTCTAAGGTATTATTGTTTATATAAAAACTACTTATCACCCTTTTTTCTTCCTCAGAAAGTTTATCTATAGCTTCATATAATTCTTTTGTTTTTTCAAAGGCTAAGATTTCATCTTCTATGGTAAAATGGTAATCCTCATTTAAGTGAACGAACTCATCTGGTATTTCTCTATGATGTTTAATTTCCTTTTTTAATAGAGCCTTATAGTTTAGTTGAATAGCTCTTATGCAATATGGAATGAAGTAGTCTAGCTCTCCTTTATACATGTTTACAGCCTTTATTACGGAGAGATATCCATGCTGTACTAAGTCCTCATAGTCGTAACACTTTATTATGTATCTTGAAGATTCTTTTAATATGAGAGGTATGAAATACTCTATTATTTTTCCTAAGGCTTCCTTGTCATGCTGCTTGGCTTTTATAAGAAATTCATTTAAAGTAACATGGTTTCTCATATTTAATTTAATACCTCCCCTAAAAATTTTTCTGTCTTTCCTTTACCTCTAATTTTTCTTATATCCCCTCCAGTGTTCCTAATAAAGCTGCACATCTCCACAAGCCTGCTATAGGTTCTGTCATTATACCGTTCCTTTAATTCATTGATGCTTATATTTGTGGTTATAATCACTGGCAATCTTGAGCTATTTCTCTTTTCTATAACTTGATATATCATAGCCCTTGTCCACTTATTGTCCTCCTCTGCACCTAAATCATCAATTATAAGCAAATCTGCATTTTCTAGACTGTTTAAAACCGTAAATACTCCTTCATCCCCCCAGGTTCTCTTGCTTTGACTTATCCTCTCCGTCAATCCTATAGTTCCTACTGCTATAACAGGAATGGATCTGTCCATAAGTGCATTAGCTATACAGGAAGAAAAGTAGGTCTTTCCGTTTCCAGGTTCTCCGTAAATCAACATACCTTGATTTTTATTTTTCATATGGTGAAATTTTTCTATGTATTCAAGGGCTATTTTATATAAGCTTTTATTGCCTACCCTATGGTCCCAATTTTTAAGAGTGCATGTCCTAAAATTCTCATCTATCATGCTGTTGGCTATAACCCTTTTAAGCCTTATTTGCTTTTCTCTATTTTCTTCTTCAAACCTTTCTCTCCTATAGGCTTCCCTTCTACATTTGCAGGCCCTTGGATATAATCTAGAGCCAAAATATAAATCCACCACTATGCCTATAGGTTCTTTGCAAACTTCGCAAGTTTCAATTTTATCCCTATATACTAAATCCAAGACCTTCACCCTCCACTTCTTCAAAATCCCTCTCTTCACTCTTTTGATTTAAGTATCCCTCAAATTTAGTTCCAAATAAGGTTTCTGGCCTTAAGTATTTTTCCATATCCGTACCCAACCACTCCTCCACCTTATTGTCTATTACTTTATAAAAATCCTCCTCAGTGAAACCTTCACCCACTCTTCCCCTTATGAGCTGCTGTGTTTTTTTACTACTCATCCTGTATTTTTTACTAGCCTTTTCGTTAAGGTAATCCACAACAAGACTATATATATTATTATTATCTTTAATAGATGAGTCTTTTAATAGATTAATCTTTTGCTCAGGTTCTAAAGCCGTAGTGGTTATGGCTTCATTTACGTAGTACTCAGTATTTATTTTCGAATTATTCGTTTTAAAATTCGATATCAGCTCTATAAATTTAGAACCAATACCGTAATAAGAAAACATTCCATTCCCAATTATAGTTTTATGCTCAAGTATATTAACATTCGACATCTTTTTCAGCCTTCTATATATAGCATCTTTTTTTAGATTTAATATGGGCAGACTTTCTATTATTCCTTCATATTTAACCCAATAATAAACTTTATTATCTACCTTTTCTCTTACCATACGTCCGCTATCCTTAAAGTCAACAAAATACCTCAATATCAATGCGTCTACAGTATCCAAGCCAAGCTTTACTAGCTCACTTTGCTTAAATCCAAGTATCGTATACTTCACAAAAACCCCTCCCTTTTAATAATCAAATTTCATTTCACTTTGAGTAAAGATTTCCATCCTTTTAACCTCATAAACTTGACTAATTAAAACCTGACTATTCACCCGGGGATAATTTTTTCCATTCTCCCAACTCCAATACATCTTTTGATTAGTACAACACCGCTTTGCCGCTTCCGATTGAGTCCACCCCTTAGCAATTCTTAAAATTTTAAGCTTTGTATTCCAAGGCAAGTCATTAATTAATTTTTTCATTAAATGGCCAACCTCCTTTAAATTATAAGAACATTCGTTTGTATTAGTATTAATATTACTATAACATCAGTTATTTCCATATTCAACCATATTGCAAGTCAAATCCCTTTAATTGTATTGATTATTCAGTATTTTCTGTCTCTATTGCAAATTTCCAAGCTTTCATCGACACATTAACGTAAGGTACGTTAATTTACGTATTTAAAGTAGTTTGGGAGGAAAATATGATAATAAAGATAAAAAACCGACAAGGTGTTGAAACCTGTCGGTTTTAGTTTATCTTTAATTATATCAAAACAAATTATTCGCTTCTAATATCCTCTGGAATTTTCCGTCTTGATAAATTTATCATCTATGTTACACTATATAAAGAGGTGCTTAAGATGAAGAAATTAATAAAAGTAGTTGGTGCTATTATTGAAAATGAACATGAAGAAGTTCTTTGTGCCCTTCGTTCTACAAAAATGACACTGCCAAATCTTTGGGAATTTCCTGGTGGAAAAATAGAGAATGGTGAGTCAATTAGTGATGCTATAATAAGAGAAATTAAAGAAGAACTTAAATGCGATATTGAGTTTATTGATGAATTTAATGATAATACTCATGAGTACGAGAACTTTATAGTTAATTTGATTACCCTTAAATGTAGAATCATAGGTGGTAATCCTATAGCTAATGAACATGACAAGCTTATATGGATGCATAAAAAAAACTTGCTATCTTTGAAATGGGCTCCAGCAGATGTACCTGCTGTTAAGCTATTAATAAAAGAATCATAAAAGGTATAGTTCTTCTAAAAACTATACCTTTTTATTAAACTCTAAATATAAACTATTGGGCACTTCATTCTCTAATTTTAAATGAACTGTTATAGGCCTTTCTCCATAATATTTACTACTATTTCCTTTGCCTATATAAATATACGGTTCAACATTTCCATCTATTTGCTTATACTTTCTTACAAAGATATGTAAGTTAATATTTCTTTCTATATTAAATATTATATTTTTTCCTCTTTCTGAGGCTTGTGATGTGCTATTAGGAGTTTGCCATTGAAAAATATTCCTACTTATAAATTTGTCTTTATAATTTATACTCTCTTTTATATTTTCTTCTTTATGCAGATCTATAAATAAAAAATACTCTTTTCCATTGGCCATAAGCCCACTTCCCCTAAAAGAGCTATGTATTTTAGTATAATTAGATAATAGTGCAGCATCTACCATTTGATACTGTTCATAAAGCTTTAAAAAAGGCACTCCATAATATTTATTTTTAAACTCTCTTTCATATCTAATTAACCCATAGTTTATAATATCTTCTAAATATATACCAATTTTTTTATCTTTAATTATATTTAAAAATACACTTGTAACTTTTAGAGATTCATCAATATATTCAAAACATTTTATATTGTTTTTAACTTGCCCTGAATCATAATAATTCTGGTTTAAATATTTAAAAGAATGTTCAACACTTTCATCATCCACATATTCTATATATTTTAGTATTTCATTTTTAGCTTGTGCTAAAGTTATTTCATTATGTTTTAATAAATATTTAATAATGGCAAATTCATAAACTCTTTTCAAAGGTAGCTTACTTGATAGTTCTTTGCTAATTTTGAAGAAGTCCTCATTTGATAGTAAACTTTTAAGTTCTTCATCAGCTTCCACTTTAGCTACAAAGCTTAAATATGTTTTTTCTTTGCTTATAAACTTAATTGGATCTGGAGCACCATCATATTTTACATAGTCCATCAGCAAATATGGCACTTTTCCATTCTTCATCCTTTTAAATTCATTATATTCCTCTTTTAAATATATCATAGAATTAAAGTTCTCTTTATCTAGTTGTTGAAGTATTCTTTCTTGTGAAATTCTATCCATTTGAATATTTGTACATCCAGGTAAATTAGCGAATTCAGTTGCCACAGCTACTTTTAAGCTATCTTTATCATAATATCTAGCACCATTTAAAGCTATGGTAATTAAAAAGGCTTTATTATAATTTCCTATAAAATCCAATACCGTTAGAAAGCTTTTATCTTCACACTTTCTCAATCCTCTACCCAGCTGTTGTATAAATACTATAGGTGAATTAGTAGGTCTGAGCATCAGCACTAAATTAATAGATGGTATATCTACACCTTCATTAAAAATATCTACAGTAAAAATCACTTGAAGATCATCTTCATCACATTCTATTTTTTTTATATACTCCTCTCTTTTATTAGGAGAATCATTTCCTGTTAAGCATATGCTTTTAATTCCTCTTTTATTAAATTCTGTTTCCATATATTCTGCATGATCTATACTTGCACAAAAGCCAACACATTTGAGCTTGTCCCCATCATATCCATAGAAATTCATTTTTTCAATTATAAAGTCAACTCTTTCATTAACGTTTAATCTTTTTACAACTTCATCTATATCATTTAAATTGACATCACTTAAATCTATTCCGTCTATATCGGTTATACCAAAATAATGAAATGGAGTAACTAAATCTAATTCTAGGGCCTCTCTAAGTCTAATCTCCAAAGCAACATTATTATTGAATATATCAAATACATTTCCTGTATCGCTTCTTTCTGGAGTTGCCGTCATTCCTAATAAAAATTTAGGTTGAAAATAATCCATGACTTTTTTATAAGTTGGGCTTGTTGCATGATGAGCTTCGTCAATTATAATATATTCAAATTCATCTCTTCTAAATTCATGTAAATTATTATTCATGGATTGTATGGTTGAAAATAAATACTCTGCATTAATTTCTTTTTTATTCCCTGTTAAAAGCCCCGTGGTTTTTAGTTTATTTTTAACTAGTTTTTGAAAAGTTTTTTCTGCACCTTTTAGGATTTCTTCTCTATGCACTATAAATAACATTTTTTTAGCTTTAAAGTTTATAACATCAAAAGCTGACATATATGTCTTTCCTGTTCCCGTGGCGGCTATAACTAAAGCTTTGTTTTCTCCATGGTTTCTTAATCTATTTAAATTCTCTACTGCTCTAATTTGCATTTTATTTGGTTTTATAATTTCATAATTCTTAAGCTCAATTCTTTTAGACGAATCTATCTTTTTTATTTCTTTTATAAATCTTTTGTAGGTATCAATAAAATTTTCATCTACAATTTCTGTACAATCCCATAGTTTATTATACTCTTTTAATACATCTTCAATAAAAATATTTTCCTTTTTTGAAATTACATTTACGTTCCATTCCACATTACTTTTTAGGGCCCTTTGAGTTATATTTGAAGAACCTATAATAATTTTATATTCATCTTTATTTTGAAAAATATATGCTTTTGTATGAAAACCATTATCTTTATCTGCAACAAATACTTTTAAATCTATATTGCTAAAAGTCTTAATTTTTTCTAAGGCCTTAGGTTCAGTAAAATTTAAATAAGTTGAGGTTATTATTTTTCCTTTTACACCTTTTAACTCTAATTCCTTGAACTTATCTAGTAAAAGTTGTAATCCACTGAAATTAATAAATGCTACACTAAAATAAAATTTTTCACATTCAGTCAAACATTTTTTTAACTCATTTAATAAGTTATCACTTTCTGAGTTAACTATTAACTTATTATTTACTAGATACACATCATTCTCTATGTTTTTATGATCTATGCTTGCTTCTCCATAATCAATTGTTTTATTAGGAAGCATGCTTTCAACTATATTATTCATATTATAATTACCTCATATATTTCATAATTATATATATTTTACCATGGTTGCTAATAAAATTTTAGTATTTGATAACTTTATTTCACATATAATACTTTCTTTCTGTTATACTTACTTATCAAAAATATTAACTTAATTATCCTTAATGTAATATTTACATCTTTAGAACCTGAGCCTTAGGCTCTTTTTATATAAAGAATATTGCAATATTTTATTTACTTTCATACTTACACTTCATCTAATATTCTAAAATATTTTAATAAGCTTCAGATAATAATTTTTTACCTGAAGCTTGTATTTTTTAATTATCCTGATTTACAACATTTTTTATGAATATAGTTTTCATATCCTTCAGCTCTACAGATTAGCCAGTTAATATAATAATCTAAGCTTTCTTTAAAGTTAGCTCTTGCATTTTTATTCAGCTTCTTAGATTACATACTTCCCTAGCTTTACTGTTAATCTTTTATATTTTACCTCTCTATTAACTCTCCTACAAACTTGCTAAATACTAGCAGAGTATGCAGAAGTGTTTGAAAATGTTACTGAGTTAAATGGATATATTATTCTTAAATATCTATTTTCCATTCAGCTCAAATCAATCGTGTTTGAATCGTTCTATAATGTTCAATTTCCTTTAATATATTTTTTGATTTATCTTCTATAGATTCCTTCTTCAGCTTATTAAATATTCTATCTGATAACATAAAAAAGAATTCATCCTCTTCATTTATTCTATTTTCTTCTATTATCTTTTTAATAATATTCTTTTCTATATCCGTTAGTATGTTAAGATCTATAGTCCATTTTATTATATAAAGAATATTTTCATCTATAAAATGCACCTTTTTTATGTATAGTATGAAGTTTTTTCTACTACAATTATCCTTTATCCACTCTATGATAAGCTTATTTAATTCATTTTCACCAAATATATGTTTAAATACTTCTAATTTTTTATCAATTCTATTCCTTAAAGCCATATATCTCACTAATTGCTCATACATATTTATCATATTTTCTTTTATATAAGTGCATATTTCACTTATATACTCAAATTTTTCATTTATATATAAATCTTTTAACAAGCTCATAAATGACGATTCTGTTAAATAATGAATAAAGAGCAGTCTTCCTATCTCGCTATCTATCTTAATAAAATTTTGATAGTCAAATTTATTTTCTCCTATAACATCGACAAAATTTTTTCTCTCGGTATTATTTAAGCTTTTGTATAATTTATTCCATTCTCCCCTTAGTATTTCAAATTTATTAAATATTTTCAATTTATTATTTAATTCTTCTTCTGTTATTTTTTTTATTTTAGTTGGTTCCCCTCGTGATGTTATATAAGCCTCTGGCATTAGTATTGTATTCATAAATGTATTTTCATCCTTGCCAAATGCAGCTTCAAAAAATGATTTTTTAGTTACACCTTTTCCTTGAGTAGGTATTAATATTGATTGAATAGCTCTTAAATATTTTTTGTTCCATTTACTTCCTACATATCCACGCTTTGGGTCATCTATAGGAATATATCTCATTGGGAATGAAAAAATACTTACCCTTTTACTTTCATCACTTATGTCTTTGTTAAGTTTCTCTTGTAATTCAACATTAAGTTTTAATCTTTTATATAAATCGATAGGATTATCTGCTTTATAATTTTTTCCTTTCCCACTAAACTCATCTGAATTATATAACAAATAATTAGATAGGTAATTTACTCCATTTTTAGCTGTCATCATTATTGCTCTAATATATGTTTTTTCATCTTCAATATGATCAAATGCAATCCTTGCAGGTTTAATAGCTATTTTTCCTAATAGTTTTGCTTTTTCTTCAGTTATTAGAAAAGCATCTAATCCTTGATTAAAATCAACAAATCTTCTTTTCATCTTACCTGTTTTCGGATTTTTATAAACAGCTCCTTTTTCAAAACCTAAATTAATTATTTCTTCAATTATTTCATGTAAATTGCTCGATTTAAGAACATTGTTATCCATTAATAGCAAATCTTTTTTCTCACCAAATAATTCTTTCACCTGATTTATTTGATTTCTAATAGAAATAAATGATTCATAGTTTGGCTCTAATTTTTGAACAGCGCAAAATCCACACTTCATTCCACATCCTCTCGTGGTATATGCATAGTATGCGTCATCATTTTCATATTTGTATTCTATATTATCTAATATACTATAATCAGGAGTTAATATATCTATATTTGTTTTATCATCATATCCTATCATTTTAGAGTCTGTCAGCTGTCCAATATTAACAGTTACTTCTGTATCATTACTTAATTTCTCATTCATTAAAGTTGCTAGTATTCCTCCTGTATAAACATTTTCCTTACCAACTAACTCTTTTGCATAATTTATCGCTTTCATGGTTTCTTCATACTCAAAAGTAAATAAACTACATACATAAACTCTATCCCATTTATTATCCTTAATTATCTCATTAATGTTAATTACATATTCTTCTATTTTATCGCCATAAGTATCTATATAATATTTGCTATTTTTAAGCTTATTTTTTACGTCATCAGAAATTTTTTTTGGTAATTCACCTTTAGTAAACCATACGGTATCCTTTCTATGAAATTTATGATAAAAAGCTATCTTCATTAACCCTAAAGGAGGATATTTACATTTATAGTTTGGTTCAATTAGTAGTATATTTGCCATAGTAGTCTCCTCTCTAAATAATTCTTTATAATTATATCAAATAATGTTTAATATGTCGATCAAAAAAAGGTAACTTATTATGTTACCTTTTTTTGTTATTAACAAAATTATATATTTTAACTTCCAATTCCATATATTTTTTTTCATCTAGGTCTTGTTCTAATATTTCTAGAATTCCTCTTACTATGTTTTTAATTTCTTTTGGTTTTCCAAGTAATGGGTCTGATTGCCTTCTTTTTCGTTTATTTTCATCATTATTCAATAGATTTATAGTATGTCCTACTTTCCCCCTAATCTCCGCTATATTTGCTGACTGGCTCTTATTTGCTACATCTTTTCTTCCTAGTTCACTCAACTTTACTGATGAATTTTCTATTTTCTTTTTATTTTTATTAATTTCCTTTTCTAATTTATCTACTTCTTCTTTTAATTCTTCTTTCTTCGATTTATTTAAATTAGAGTTTTTTAACTTATTTAATATTTTCTCAACTTCTTTTTCATTTTCATTTAACTTTTTTTCAGCGTTATTCATATTTGACATTTCTCTTGCCAATTTAATTAAATTTTTAGAATAACAAGTAAGATTTTCTTTTATTATTTTATATGAATCACTTTCCTCAAAGTCATCTCTACGTGCATTAGGTATAATAGATTTATCTATTATATAAACTTCTCCTATATAATATTTATTAAATCTTTTTTGAGCTTCTGAATCACCAAATAATTTGGATATAGTATTACAGTCTCCTACCATAATATTATTTTTTCTATATCGTAATCCTGCGACTTTATCATCGTATATTTGACCCTTACAAATCTTTCTTTCTCCATACCATAAAAACGCAATATTATTTCCATAGTTATCCTTAATGATTTCTTTATTTATATTTATTATATCATCAATTTTATTCCCATCTTTATCTTTTATTTTTGTTGAATATAACTTAGTAAGTTTTTTGCCATTAAGTTCTATTGGATACTCCTCTATTGGGATTTTATTTTCTCTCATATATTTCTTTATTCCTACATTTAAATCTGAATAGTAATAAAATGTCCTAGAGTCCATTTCTATTGGTGCTACCTCTGATAAATAGTCTTTCACTTTATCAGTATACAATAGATTAGACTCTGGCTGCACTCCTTCTAATCTTACTTGAAAATAATGTTTTTCTTCTGATTCATATTGATATGTAATTTCTACACATGCTTCTATTACTTGCTTTAAATCTAACTCTTTATTTTCGCCTGGTTTCAATAGTTGTTTTAACTTTTTACAATCCCATATCAATATGCTCTTTAAATCTTCTCCTTTAAAAGAAGTAGTGAAAATTAACTTTTCACAGTATGCAGTACCAGCTAATCTTCCTATTCCCCTAAACCCTCTATTAGTATAGTAGTCCTTATCTGAATTTCCAATATCACATAATTTAGATATTACTTCATCTTTAGCTATACCACAGCCATTATCTGTAATTTTAATTAAATTATCTTCTTTCTTCACTCTTATATCTATTTTTGCTTCTTCATTAGATTTTATCAACCCTAGATGGATTGCTCTATCAATTGCATCTGTTGAATTTTGAATATATTCTCTATATAACACCATTTCATTTTCATACATTCCTATAGTTAAAGAATCTAAAGCAAACTTTCCTATAGTTGCGCTAATTTTATTCATTACTCATCCCCTCTTTGAGTTATACTAGCATTTTGCTTATATGATGGATATGGAAAAGAAATCTTAAGCGGAGTCCCAAATATTGAATGTTGTAGTATTAGTTCTCCTTTTCCTAATCTAGTCATCATATTTGAAAAAACCTTAGGTACATATCTATAATCTGGTTTAGATACCTCTATAGCATTAGTTCTTCCATATACATGAGTCGAACAATTTCCTTTTATTCTATCATGAATATCACTTTTGAATTGCTCTGCTGAAAACAATATAATACCTTCTGACCTTCCTCTTTCTGTTATTTCTAAAAGATATCTTAAAATAGGTGAATTCTTTGGCGTACTCGAGCCAGCATATTTATTTAGCTCATCTACAAAAATAATTATTTGTTTTGGAATTTCACTTTCATCTCTATCTGTTTCTCCTAGTTTTAATTCATAAACACTTTTTAATATGTCTCCAAAAACAAGATATTGCAATTGTTCTTCTAGTTTTGCAATATCTACTACTAACACCTCATTTGATTTAATTAGTTTAATTTCATCGCTTAAATAACAATGATTTCTACTTTTATCAGTAGAAAGCGCTTCTTGAAAAATAGAGTTATTTATAGACTTATTAAGTAACCGCTTAAATTTTCTCCATGATTGAACAGTAATGTCATTACCATTTCGTCTGTCCATTCCCTTTTTACAATACTCGCTTAGTTTTTCTTTAAACTCTTTCCATGTTAAATTGGAAAAGTCACTATTATCTATAATATAATTCATAATGGATTCCATTGTATAAGTTGGATCATCTACATTACTAAAAAGTAAATCTAAATCTGAATTATGTTTTTTATATGTATATACATAATTCTTTAATCTTTCCAAATCCTTCTGATATTCCAAGGTCTCCTTTTCTAAGGAAGTATTCGAATAATAAGATTCTGGATTTGGTCTATATGGATAATAATACTTTACATTTTGAAAAGGTTCACACTTTAATCCCGATTTTATCCATGCTTCTTTCTGTGCATCTGTCAATTTAGGATTTTTTTCATCCAGTCTTAATAAATCCGAACCTTTAACATTAAGTATTATTATAGCAGTATCATTAGTTTTTTGTTGTATTGCTTGTAACAAAAACATTGCATAGGAAGTTTTTGTTGCTAACCCCGAAATGCCAGATATATTCAAATGTGCTCCTTCTGGACCTATTAAAAACTCCTTATTTAAGGCTATTGGAACTGAAATACCATTTGTACCATCAATAAATCCTGCTGAAATAGGATTTTTAATATTGTTTAATCCCAAAGCTTGCTTAACTTCATCTTTTGCAGCAAAATATATTGGAATATTATCTTTTAGTGGCATATACACATCTTTTGTATTATTAATTATAGTTGCACTAGCATAAGTAACTCCTATTCTCTTTGTCATAGGCTGTGATTCTAGATCACCAAAGTCAGACGATATATAATTACTTAAATGACCAGCACTATCCGTCAAATGATAAATATCTTTAACTATTGCGTATGTAGTTGACTCTTTGTTTCCAATATTATTCTCTGCCTTTATAATATCAAAAGGCTTTACTTCAGCTTCATCATCTAACCAAAATATAAATTCATCATTACTCGTAGGGTTTTTCTCTGTTGCCGATACCTTTCCAATTTTATTTGACATCTAATTCCTCCTTTAAAATATATTCAAAAAAATTCTTTCATTTAAAAAACTTTCTTTCAACATTTTTTCTGTTAAATATACTGGATATAAATGATTGCACCATCTTGGATCTTTACCATGGCATGTAGAATTCCTCTCACAAATTAATGCATATGAAATAGTATTTATAATATCGGTATCAAAGCCTATCTCCTTTTCACAATCTTCTATTGCAATCTTTTCAACCCTTATAATTCCATCTAACGGGTTCTTAACCATATTCTCTGGTCTAATTCTTAGATACCACGCTCCAATTACTCTGTTATTTGCTTCCATTGTATGCTTCATAACTGGTGTTCTTTGTCCAAATTTTAACTGAGTTAATGCCGATGCAATATGCATTTCCTTACTTCTAAACATTCCTCTTTGATTAGGATTAAATGATTTAGAAACTCCTATTACATAAGTAAATAAATTATCATCTATATCCTTCTGTAAAAATTGTAATGACCCATCTAAAATCAGCATTTTATCACTGCTAAGTTTTCTATTCTTCATCATATCTTTTAACAAATCAATCTCCATATCATGCATTTCTTTGAGAACTTTTGCTATTGCAGCATTTTCTGGTCGTTCTTTGCTTCTATTAGTTTGAGTGTTATATTTAATAGCATAAAAATTTACGCCATTAATATTACATTTTTCAATCATTTCTTTTATTTCAATGAAATCTTCTTCATTTATATGGCTATAAAATGCAATCAAGTTTTTTCTATTTAATACCTCTTTTTTCATTTTACCTGTTATAACATTTCTTGAACAAATTGCTGTACCAATTTGTGCTGTTACTATCGGCATGTACTCCCCATCCGCTGTCTGCATATCTGCAATCTTATAAGTATATCTAGAACCATCTAAAAAATATTTAAATAAACTATAGTATCCTCTTTGAGGTACATCTATAAAAAACTCCTTTAATTTTGAGCTTTCATGTGGCTTAATAATATTATAGTATCCTGTATCATCTTGATAAGGCTCCATTAATTCATTATCTAAATTAAATCTATCGGTTTCAAAACACTTGATATTTTTCTCTTTCAACTTATTGATTATTCCTAGACTTTTCCCCATAAAATTCACCTATCCAAATTAAATATTTATTATTTCCAATCCTTAATTTAATTATTTCCATTGAACATCAAATATTGCCTATTATTTTCACAAAATGCTGTTTAAAATTTGATAAATCATAAGTTTCTTAAATAAAAATATATCTTAAATCATTAGATTTATTTTATTATAATTGACTTTTTATATAGCTACTACACTATAACATTATTTTACATAACATTCAATCTACGGTAAAATCAAAATCTATTATATAGATCTTTTAATGAAATAATAGCCTTTGCATTCTTTTATCATTTGACTTTACTATTTCACTTTAGAAATCTATCAATTCCTCTTCCCCCTTCCCCACAAAGAAAGCTAGCGCTATTATTACTTCATATATATCCGCTAGTTCTTCTATGTTTTTTGCATTAAAAAATTCTTCTACTTCTTCTTTTAGTTTTTTTCATTCATTACAAATTTGTATTATTAAATAATTTAATCATTAAATTTTATCAATCACCTGAAACCCTTGATTTTCAGCTATCTGGTAAAGTGGTGAAATACACTGTTTTAATTTCTCATTAAAAGATTCCTTAGGCTTGTACTTTAAATACTCTGCAAAACTCTCTATCTTTAAAACATCAATATAGCTTTCCAATGCTTTTTCCTTACCTTTTTCTAAAATATAAGTAACTGCTTCATACTGCATATCACAAAAGCTATCGATATATCTATTATAATTAAGTAGCTTATCGCTCTTAGAGCTGTTTATATTCTTAAAGGTAGGTACAAGATTCCACATCTCATCGTGAAGTACAAAGCTCCAAGGAATAAAGTGGTCAATACTAAGCACTCCATGATTAGTATAGTTTCCTTCAACAAAAGCTTTTCCTGTATAAATATCTTTAATATTTTTTGCAACAATAATCTCCTTCCAAAGCCTTGTAGCTGTATTTAGATTTCTAGTTTTAGGTGCTTCAAGCTTAAAAGCTATAGCAGGCACATTAGGATTTCTCTTTTGAAGGAAACACACAAGCTTGTAGTATATCCAAGATTTTATAACTCTATAATTCTCATTAAGGTAATCAGCCCATCCTTTATTTAAAACAATTCTATCCTTCTCGCCTTTAACAATTTTATAAAGACAATTATCACTATTTAAAGATATATCCGTAATTAACTTATTCTTAGAACTATCCTTTTTCCCTCTAAGTTCCTCTGAAAAGAATGGTGATAGGAGCCTATAAGGAACCTGCAAAGTTAAATCTCTCATCATCTTTTTTAATTCATTATCTTTGCTTTCACATAAAAAATTTATTAGCTCTGATTCATTGCAGTTTGGAGCAAATTTATATTCTACAGAAACATAATTTATAGGTGTTTTTAAATTGTCAAACATACCAAAACTTAATTTATACTGCATAGTAGGATACCACGCCCCCACTATCATTCTAGCTATGAGTCTATGAAATTCTATTTCATTGTTTCCTAAACTTGCTTCTTCTAATATTCCTAAAAGCCAATACATTTTATAACTTGCTACAACTCTCTCTTCATCAAGTAGTCTGGAGAAAGTTTTTGAATCAACTTTGTTGCTATCAGGTAGTATTCTAGTTTGTATTTCTTTAGAATATAGATCACTATTTAAAGTTTGAATTATACTATTCATATTTTATTGTTCACACCTACCCATCTCTTTTAGGGAAATTCTTGTTTTAGTTAATTTCTTATTAGCCCTACTAATAAAATTACCTTTATATTGAAAATTTTTATTTACTTCTACAGCTATGACTACTGCAGTTACTAACAAAATTTATTTTCATATTCCAATCCTTAATATTTTACTTTAATTTTAACATATTACCCAGGATTATGTAAAAAAACTTTTATTTCGATAAAATAATAAAAAGCCTAAGATTAATTTTTTCAACCTTAAGCTTTTTTATAATTCCATCAACTTTACTTTCTTATAATTATATTTATATAATATTAATCTTGCTCTCTACTTTCCCGATATTTGAGTACCACAATACTCACATTCTCCTACCGTTCCTTTGATTACTTTATTTGTTGCTCCACATCCTCCACATGTTACTGTTATATATTCCTGCTGTGGTTGATTATTAGGAGTCTTCATAGTATTTGCCTGCTGTACTGGTTGTGTTTCTCCTGCAAATACAAGGCAATTCCTATTAAGATCAATATAAGCATTTGTAAAATAACCTCTGTTTATCATTTCAGTAATATTTTTCTTTGCAACGTCAACAGTAACACCCGTTGATGTTGCTAATAAATCAATAGATTTTGTTGGATCAGAGGCCAAACGAGCGGAATAGGTTTTGAATAATCTAATTAAATTTTTGCGTTTCTTTGCTTTTTTAATTAATGAAACTCCATAAATAGTAAGAGCCAAACAAAAGATTAAAACCGCCACATCAATTCCTTCTTCAATTTGTGTAAGACCAACTAAAGACATTAATCCAAACATAATAGCAAGTGCCCAGCCAATAATTGACTGAAATACGATTTTAATTTTATCTTTTGATATAGCAGCCTGTATAGAATTATTTGCCATTGTTAAATTCCTCCCATTTTAATCTTTCTCACTTCAATATTTCTTTGCTTAATCAACTGTAAAATATGATCAATTAAATAAGTAGTTTTTTGCTTGTCTACTTCTTCAGATTGCAACAATTGATTTAAATCATTAATCTTTTCTGCGATAATATTATCTGTCTTTACATATGTGCTTTGGTCGCAATCTACAATTTCATCATATATTTGTCTTAAAGAATCACTGTATTCTATATTTTTTGGATTATCTTTTATCAATAAAATATTATTTTCTATAGTTTTAAATGCAGAAACTTGTTCCATTGTATTCTTGTCATTTAAAATTACTCTTGAACCCATAACAAATGTTATTATTAAAATAGCCAACATAGCCGCTGTGAGTATAATTTGAATAATAATATATGCTTTTAGCGCTGTTCTAAAAAATATAGGGAAAATAATTGCTGTCCCAATAGAAGCAATCAAGTATAAAAATATTGTAGTGTATACACCAGCAGATATAATTAACTTATTTCTACTTGTTTTCATATTTAAAACTAACATAAAAAGCAAGGATAATATTTCAGCAATAATTATACCGCCAAAAGTTAACGTATCTATCCCTTCCTTTGTATATGGAAGTAAAAAATAAATCATAATTGTTGTAACTAAAGTAATTAATCCTATAGAAATTGTAAGAAAGCCTTTTTTAGATAAATTCATTTCGCCACTTCCCCTTATAATTTATTCCCGCACTCAGGACAAAATTTTGGATTTCCGCTAATTGGATTATTACATGAAGAACAAGTTTTAACCAATGATCCCCCACATTCTGGACAAAATTTAGTGTTTCCACTAGGTAATGTAGCTTTACAATGTGGGCATGGAGTAGGAAATTCGTAATTACATTTATAGCAAGTAACAGAATCCTCTTCTAAATCTGCACCACACTTTGGACATGGATTATATTTATTCCCGCACTCAGGACAAAATTTCACTGTATTTTTATATGATGATCCACAATTATTGCAAATTATAGAATCTGTTTTCCCTTTATTCTCCTCTTCCTCTTTTTCTATCTTTAATGTATCAAAACCACAGTCAGCACAAAAACGTTTAGATTTTGGCATTAGAGCACTACAGTCTGAGCATGTTTTTGTATCTTCAGCTTTTGTGTTAATATTCCCCACAATACCTCCAAATTGATCCCCAATAACGCCACCCATTGTAGTTCCCATACCAAGGCCCATGCCAGCGCCCATCAAACTGGAAGATGAACCTTTGTTTTTTGCAGCACCTTCTAGTGTGTCAAAAGAACGCTCTTGCTGATAATTATATCCTATAATGTTCATTGTAGCTTTCTTTGCCAAAGCACTCTTTAGTTGTACAACTGCAGGATCATCTTCAGGAACGCTAATATCATTTACATAAAAATTAATTAGCTTTATGCCATATTCATCAAGTATTGGTGCCATTTCACTTTGCAAATATGTGGAAATATCATCAATATAAGCATTTATTTCCATAATACTTATCTTCTTATGCACAAAATAAGATGAGATAGCATCCTTTACCTTGGTTAGATATAAACCTCTGAAATATTTTACAATGCTGGTTTTATCAAATATAGGTAATGTACCAACTAATTTAAGAAGAAACTTCTTTGAATTGTCAATTTTTATACCGAACTGTCCAAAAGCTCTAATTGGTAAAAAAACGCCATATTTTGGATCTTGTAATTGTATAGGTGAGGCTGTACCCCATTTCACATCCAAGGAGTGAGCCTTGTTAATATACCATACTTCAGCGGTAAATGGAGACCTACCACCAAATGGCAAGTTGATTATTTTATTTAAAATTGGGATATTAGCCGTATCAAGTGTGTGTCTTCCACTTTCAAATATATCTAACGCTTTTCCACCTTTGAATAAAATGGCCTCCTGTGACTCATTAACAATAAGTTGAGTCCACGTCCCCAATTCTTCACTGGGATATTTCCATGCAAAAACATCTGGATTACCATTATACTTTACTACCTCTACAATTGCCATTTTTGACCCTCCTAAATATTTATATTATTATATCATTAATTTTATTTTATAATTTTCTATCTGTCATTTAGATTTACCTATAGAATAAATTGGAATTATAATACAATTATATTACAATACTATATACTTATTAATACAACTTATAAAATGTTAGATTTTATATCAAGTGATTCTTAGCTTCAGATGGAATTTACTTAAAAGGAATACTTACTCCAGCTGAAGCTTAGAAGAACTTATCCAGGGACGTAGCATCCGTTATGCACAGCATAAGAACTCTAAATCACTGAAGCTCAAGAGTTCTAATATCTCCCACTTGTAGAAAAGCAGCGAACCAAAATCTTTGATTTTATGTGAATCGCTTTCACAGAGTGCGATGGGCGTATTACGGATGGTAGTCATCGGATAAAATAATATATATTTTTATATTCCAATCCTTAATATTTTAACATATTCCCTAGGATTATGTATAAAAACTTTTATTTCGATAAAATAATAAAAAGCCTAAGATTTATTTTCTAAACCTTAAGCTTTTTTATAATTTTTCAGTGAAATTTTTATTTTTATTACAAATCCATTTTCCATGGTTATTTGCCCTTGGTGCTCTTTGATTATTTCACTGCATAGATATAAGCCTAGCCCTCTGCTGTCTTTGCTCATGCTGTCATTGGATTTTATGAAAGGTTCAAATATATTATTAAATATTTCATCTGGAATTGGGTTGCTATTATTTATTACTTCAATATGATATTTATCATCCAATACATGTGAATTAACCTGTATTTCCTCTCCGCCACAGGAATACTTTATTGCATTGTCAATTACGTTGATCATTACTTGTCTAATTTTATCCTCTTGTGCCCAAACTGTCCCTTCGCTTACGTTTTGTAGTATTTTTAAGGAATACTTATTAGCTTTTATGCTCATATCATTGCAAATTTGAGTAATAAGCTTTTTCATATCTACTTCTTTAAACTCTTCTTTTACAACATACATATCCTTTGAAACCTCTATAAGTTGTAATACTAACTTATGAAGTCTATCACTTTCTGAATATATTCTTTCGATAGCCCTTTTATCAAATTCCTTATCATCCACCATTCCACTAAGCAATAATTCAGCATATCCTGATATGGCTGTTAATGGGGTTTTTAATTCATGAGTTACACTGTTAAAAAATTCTCTTCTCCCTTTTTCCAGCTTATAAACCTTCTCTTTCTCCGCCTCAATGGTTTCTATTTGCTCTTTTATTTTATCCCTCATGTTTATAAATTCTCTTGCTAATATTGCAACCTCATCTTTTCCATGTTCATCAATTGAAATGCTGTACTCACCATTTCCTAACTTTTTTATAGCATCAGTTAATTTACTAATTGGATTGGTAATTTTGGTTGTTCTTAAAAATAGAAATATAAATATAGCTATAAATATTCCAACTTCTATAATATTTATAATGTTAATAGTTCTTTTATAGGTACTATATTCTGAATCATATCCTCTTACTATACTTATAATTCCTATATAATTATCATCAATATATATTGGATAAGTTAGCATGGCAGTTATTCCATCGCCTTTATATTTTAAATCCACCACCGCTTTACCCTGCATGGCCATTTCATTACTACTTTTTATTATACCTCTAAATTCTTCTTCAACATTTCCTTCTACCAATTTATAATTCATATCCCTTATGTCACATTTGCATTGATAGTTTAAAGATATATATTTTATTATATAATTTCCTTCTTCCACTAATGATTCTTTCTTATCTTTAGAACCATTAGCTAAAAGCTTGTACTTTATATACTCATGAGTGCCATTCATTACTTGTTTTAAAGAATTATTTATACCCTTTTCCATACTTGCCTTTAAAACATTTGTTATTGCCACATTCATAACTACCAATGAAACTATCAATATAAATGTCAATCCAATTATAAATTTATCTCTTATCTTCATAAGCTACCTCATTACATATCCTATGCCAAAAACAGTATCTATAATAGAGGCTGCATTTTCTTTATCCAGCTTGCTCCTTAGTCTTCTAACATGAACATCCACCGTTCTAAAATCCCCATCATAGTCCATTCCCCAAACTTCATCTAAAATATGCTCTCTTGAAAAAACTTTATTTCTGTTTGTAATAAAAAACTCAAGTAGTTCATATTCCTGAGGTTTAAGCTTAACTTCTTCATTATCCTTAAATACCATTCTAGCTTCTAAATTGACTTTAACAAATTTATTTATCTCTATAAATGATTCTTCTGGCTTCTCTTTATACTTATTGACTCTTCTAATTGCAACCTTTACCCTGGTTAGTACCTCTTTTATATTAAACGGTTTAGTGATATAATCATCAGCCCCTAATTCTAATCCTAAAACCTTATCCACAATATCATTTCGTGCAGTTAACATTATTATTGGAATAGTATATTTACTATTTATATGTCTGCATAATTCAAAACCGCTTTCATCTGGTAAATTTATATCCAGCAACACTAAATCCGGGTTAAAAGAATCCAGTACATCTTTTGCATCTTTTCCTAGGAATACACCCTTGACTACATAGCCATCTGCCCTCAAAGCAGATACTAAAATATCATTTATAGATATTTCATCTTCCACTACTAAAACCTTGAATTCCATTAAAAAGTCTCCTTAACACAACATTACTTTAATTCATATTCTAATAATAATTATTTAATGTAACTCATCTATAACTTACTTATCATTATACATCTTTTAAGGAATATATTGTTCCTCTATTTTAACTACTACATTATTTTCTAGATGTATATAACACAAAACCCCTTTAAATCTAATTCTATCACCCATATCCAAAGTTTTAAACTTTTCATAACTTATATTTTGTTGGTCTATAGTATTTAAATTAACGCTATATCCGCAAACGGATATATCTACATTTGGAGATATTTCATAGGTTTTTAAACTCTTATCTTTATTTCTAATATAGTAACCATTATTTAAACGTCCTTCTACGTTTCCTTCATCAAAAAGAGCAGCGTCTGCCCCGTCTTTTCTAGCTTCGTTTTCAGCAGTGCTATCATTACCATCTTTGTTCTTGTAAAATTCTACCTCATCAAATTTTAAATATCTTTTACCATTCTCCTCATATACTTTGCTTATGCCGCCTATTTTCTTTGCTTTTTCAACCTTTATTATTTCTAAATCCAACTCCGCACTTCTGTCATATTGCTCTATTTTACCCTCATACTTTATGCTTCCTAATTTGCTTGTGTCTACCTTATTATCATTCCAAACCACATTGACTTCTTTATCTTCATTGTTTATCTTTGCTTTGATTTTAGTTGGTAATTTGTATTCACCATTTTGATATGCAGATTCAGATAATTTAGTAACTTCAAATTTGGATTTTATATCATTTAATATCTTCTGCATGTTTTCAGTATCAACACCGTTACTTATAGCTAATTTTATAATATAATAAGCATCATCCATCCTTTGTTTTTCCATATATCTATTTTTTATTTCTATATATGCTCCCTTATTAGATTTGTCCATAGAGATTGCTTTTTCAAAACTGCTTTTAGCATCATCGTATTCTCCTTTGTTTAAAAAATCGATTCCATCATCAATGAATTTTTTTGTTTCATTTTCTTGCATGGCTACTTCTTGTTTTACATCCTCTGATAATACATTCTTTTTTTCCTTGTTTCCACATGCGGAAACATTTAATGCAACTGTTAATGTTAATAATAAAAGTATTGCTTTTTTTCTCATGTCTTACCACTCCTTATAACTAGTATACCTAAATACTAACACTATGACTTTGCCAAAGTTAATGAACTTATTGCCATTTTGTTGCCAAGGAAAAATTTTCTCAAAAAACTTTACTTATTATTTTCAGAATAAAATTTTAAAGCTTCTCCGATGAATTTAGATGCACCACTGCCATATTTCTTATCAATTACTTTTATAAAAGTAGAATTTGATAAATAAAGTTCTCCCATATAACCCCAATAATTCTCCCCCTCATCTACTTTGTAAAATTCCTGATTTTTTTTACTTGCATCTGATATTTCTTCAACGATTTGTTGAATCTCCTTTGAAGAAGGATTTTTACTTAAGTCAGATACTAGCTTTTCGTATAGTTCTTCTACTTTAGGCTGTTTAGTTCCTGAACAATTTTTTAGAGCTTCTCCGATAAATTTAGATGCACCATGGCCATATTTCTTATCAACTGCTTCTATCCATTCAGGATATACCAAATAAATTTGTACCATATAGTACCAATGATCATCTCCATTATCCATTTTGAAAGCCTCATAATCTTTTTTAGCTATATTGATTATTTCTTCAGCAATTTGTTGAATTTCCTTTGAAGAAGGATCTTTATTTAAGTCAGATGTAAGCTTTTTATATAATTCTTTTAATTTAGGATGCTTATCTTCTAAAAAATCTTTTTTAAACTTATCATATTGTTCTCCTAAAGTTAACATATCACTATTAAGATTTTTCTTTACGGCTTCAGCATATTTTTCAATACTTCCATATTGCTTTATAGCCATTTTAGCAATTTCATCTTCCTTAGATTTAAATTTTTCAATAAGTTCATTATATTTATCTACACTACCATAATATTTAATTACCTTATCCTCGTGCTCTGTTTTAAATTCTTCCAATACATTATAATATTCGCTCATATCAAATTCTTTAAAATTCATCGTGCTTTCTCCTTTTAATGTTTTATTTATAAGCTCTATTAAACCATCCAATCTTTTGGGTTTTAACATAAGCAACTTTTTCTGGTTTTTTAGTGCTTGCATTTTATCAAACTTGGGACTACCCATGATTTCTTTAACTTCTTTTAAAGGTATATCAAGTTCCTTGAAAAATAAAATCTGCTGCAAGGTTTTAAGGGCTTCATCGTCATAAAGCCTGTAACCTGCTTCTGTGATTTCACTTGGTTTTAACAATCCTATTTCATCGTAATAATGTAGTGCGCGCACACTTATCCCTGTCAAATCCGAAACTTGTTTTACTGTTCTCATTGCTACACCTCTAAATTTAATGTAATTGTGCGAAATTCTCCCTTCTTCTATAAGTGGTAGATGAATAGCACTTGCCGAAAGGCAACAAGTATGACAAATTATAATCAATTATATTAGCTGAAAGGTAGTGTTATCGATTAGTATTAGCTATAAGGTATAGAAGAGAAGTTATTGTATTATAATAATTGGTGACATGACTATAGATATACTTAAAAAATATATAGAAAATTAAGGTGTGAAATGAGGTGAGGATATGTTAAAAGCTTATAAATATAGAATTTATCCAAATGAAGAACAACAAATATATCTAGCAAAAACTTTTGGTTGTAGTAGGTTTATATATAATCAGATGTTAGCAGACAGGATAAAATCCTATGAAGAAAATAAGGATTTGGATGTTAAGAAAATTAAGTATCCTACACCTGCACAGTATAAAAAAGAATTCGAGTGGCTTAAAGAAGTTGATAGTCTTGCATTAGCTAATGAACAATTAAACTTAGACAAGGCATATAAAAACTTTTTTAGAGATAAGTCTGTAGGGTTTCCAAAATTCAAAAGTAAGAAAAGTAATTATCATAGTTATACAACTAATAATCAAAAAGGTACTGTATACATTGAAAATGGATATATTAAAATTCCTAAATTAAAATCTATGATTAAGATAAAAGAACATAGAAAACTAAACGGTCTTATCAAAAGTTGCACTATCTCAAAAACTCCAAGTGGAAAATACTATATATCAATTTTAGCTGATACAGAAAATATAAAGTTACAGAAAATTGATACAAAGATAGGTATTGATGTTGGATTAAAGGATTTTGCAATATGTTCTAACGGTCATAAAGAACCTAATCCTAAATGGTTTAGGAAATCTGAATTGAGGTTAGCAAAGTTACAAAGGGACTTATCAAGGAAACAAAAAGGTAGTAATAATAGGGAAAAAGCTAGACTAAAGGTGGCTAAGTTACATGAGAAAATATCTAATCAGAGAAAAGACTTCTTGCACAAGTTCTCAACTAAACTTATTAGAGAGAATCAATCTATAGTTATTGAGGACTTGAAAGTAAAGAATATGATGAAAAACAAAAAGTTGGCTAAAGTAATAGGCGAAGTAAGTTGGTCAGAATTTAGAGCAATGTTAGAGTATAAATCGGATTGGTATGGGAGAGAGCTTATAATAGCTCCCAGCAATTATGCTAGTTCTCAATTATGTTCTGAATGTGGCTATAAAAATATAGAAGTAAAGAACTTTGCACTTAGAGAATGGATATGTCCTAATTGTGGTACGTACCATGATAGAGATATAAATGCTAGTAAAAATCTACTGAAATTAGTAATGTAATTTTGGTATTATAACGAGGTTGGTTCGACCTTTTGAGCGTGAGTAAACTTGTTCCAATAGGAATATTGACCACGAAGCTATCACTTCAACAAAGTAAGTGGTAGTAGTTCACTTTTAAAGCTATTAATACTATCTAACACTCCGCCGACCATGAGTTTTTGTTAATATATTCAAGCTCATTTTTATATTACACTATGACGTGATGTTAGGGTCAACAGTTCTAATATTTCTCACTTGTAGAAAATCAGAGAACTAAAATCTTTGATTTTATGTGAATCGCTTTCACAAAGTACGATGGGAGTATTACGGATGGTAGTCATCGGATAAATTATATTTTAAAAATACAATTATAAATAGAATATAAAAAAATTATAGATAGTAAATATTAAAATAAAGCACATGTATTTAATCCTATGAATTAATAAAAAATACATGTGCTTTTCATCTATTTCATTGTTTAAGATAGTCATTTCCTTTATATTTTTATAATGCAACTTCAAGTTGACACGAGGAAACGCCAAGTTGGTTGTGTACCTCCGATATATTATCTATAATGAAATACAGAAAGGGGTGAGGTTATTGACATTTGGTCAAAAATTAAAAGCTCTTAGAAAAGAGCATGGCTATTCTCAAGAAGAATTTGCTCAACACTTAGATGTTTCACGACAAGCTGTCAGCAAATGGGAAAGTGATAAAGGGATGCCGGAAACAGATAAGCTATTGCAGATTAGCACTATATTCGGTGTTACCTTAGACTACCTGTTAAAAGAGGGTTCCACTGATGAAAAACAACAGGACATAGGATATTATGTTAGCCGTGAAATGATAAATGGCTTTCTGTCCTATAAGCGTCAAGGAGCAAAGCGGATTACAATAGGCGTTAGTCTGATTATTCTATGTAATCTATTCATCAGTGTTATTCCTGATAAAGAAATCGCACTATTGCCATATTGGATTACTATGGTTTTAGGTATTGCTGTATTGGTATGGCATATATTTCAGCCCAAACGTTACAAAGAGATTGCAAAAAAACAACTACTCTTTGATGATGCAATTATCAAAGATTTTCGCATGGAATATGAAAAAAACCGTAAGCGATATGTTGTAATGATTATCGCAGGTGTTATCCTCTTGGTTCTCGGTCCAGGAATTACGTTGGTAACAATGAACTTTCTTGGCAGCAATATTGGCATCGCTTTGTCATGGGTTATCAATGCGTTATGGATAGCACTTTTCATTTTGGCTGGTTTGTTTATGCAGGCGGAAAACATGATTGCTCGGAACGCAGAGTATATAGAAACGAAAAGCAGCAGGGGTAGGTTTGCATGGGTTTATGTTGCATTGCCTGTAACCGCCATTGCTGTGGTAATAGGTATTGTCGTAAACGCTTGGAGCCCGGTTATGCCAATTATAGCATTGTTCTGTGCCTTGCTGGTAACTGTTTGCAAATTATTGATGGAAGGTAGGAATTCAAAATGAATAAAAAGATAATTATGCTTGTGGTTTTATCATTATTGATTATGATTTTGAGTGGGTGTTCCAATAAAGAATATACCACTGGAGCCTCCACAAACAATAAAGAATATACCGCCGAAGATTTACAACGGCTTTCGAGGCTAGAGGTATATGCGGCAGATAAAGCATTGATTAACACCATTGAGAACAAAGAAACATTGTTCCAGTTCAATAAATTATGCATTGATCCTATGGAATACACAGACCAGCAGGAAGAAATACAAGAAAAATTGAAAGAATATGAACCACAATACATTATCACATCCTATAAAACGCCTGCCGCAAGATATAACAACGGGTCACTGGAAAAACTATTTGATATTACGGTTTACAAAGATACGCATATGATTATGATGCAGGTATCGCCTGATACTGTAAAGAACTTTCCAGTTCCCTCCGAATATTTGACCTACTATTATGAAGTTTCTGATGATGTGATGGATTTTCTGATTTCCTTAGCCGGTGAATAACACCACCGTGATGATATACTTGAATACCTTCATTCACTGATATAAGTTACGTGATAAACTTTTACTCAAATAGATAACTTCGGCCCAATCCCCCACAAGCTGTGCTCACCACGGTAAACAAAATAATTTATTTCATGGTAAGTTGCTCCGAAGTGTGAGGAAAGATTAAAGGCCACCATTTTGCAGTCAAAAGTGATGGCCTTTTGTGTTTCACCACAGGACAAAAAACGTCTTTTTGATGTGTTAAGTAAGAAAGACACAAAATCAATAGTATTTATTCTCTTCAAACTCTATATTCCTTAGTAAAGTCTTAGGACATAAAAATTCTCTACACTCTTTATAAGGTGAGGTTATGCATTATTTTTACAAATTAACCAAAGCTTGACTTTCTAAAATAGTCATTATACAATAAACTTACGAACGGTCGTAAGGAGATGATTGAATGACTATTACACAAATAAAAAAAGCTGCATTATTAAATTTCACCGAGAAAGGGTATGATGGCACTTCACTTTTTGATATTGCTGAAGAAGTTGGAATTAAAAAACAATCAATTTATTCTCATTTCAAAAATAAAGATGAATTGTTTCTTACAGTCATGGATGAAGTTATTAATGAAGAAATGAATTTTTTACACCATTTTTTTACTCATTACAAACCTGACTTAAAGAGTTATTTAGAAGATTTTATTTTAGAATTCAAAGAACGATATGTAAACAATGAGGAATACAATATGAAATTTGTGTTACGTATGTGTTATATGCCCCCATTCCATTTGAAAGAAAAAGTTCTTAAGAATTTTAAGCTATATTTTTTAGAACTTGAAAACTTATTAAATGAATTATTTTTAAATACAAAAGTTTTTTCAGATAAGGTGAGCAGAGCTACTCTTTCTTTTATGACCTTATTAGATGGTCTATTAGTAGCATTAATATATGGTGGCGTTGAAAGGTTTAATCAAAAATTTCAAATTTCTTGGGAAATATATTGGAATGGTTTATTAAATGACTAAAGTGTTAAAAATTTAATTTAATAAAATATAGGAGGGTATATGGGAGAAAATAAAATTTCTGAAAAATATACTTATATTATTTTAATATTTACACTTATTTCAATTACCATCTGTGTTATATCGGGAATATTTCTATTTTATAGTTTCCTTTCAAGTATAGTTGTTGCTTCATTCTTATTTATAAAAAGTGGATTTTCCATAACTGAACTTTTTAATATGATAAAAAAAGGTTTTTGTGAATATAAATCACTGTTCATTTTAATGGCGTTAATTGGTGCTATGATTTCTATATGGATGGCTTCAGGAGTTGTACCAACTATGTTATACTATGGACTTAAATATATGCAGGGAACGAATTTTCTATTTGCCGCTTTTGTTCTTACATCCATAGTTTCAGTATTTATGGGCACAGCATTTGGAACTATTAGTAGTATAGGAATTGCATTACTGGGATTGTCAAAAATATTTGAAATTCCTAACCATATTCTTTTAGGCGCTATAGTTTCAGGAGCTTTTATCGCAGATAAAATTTCGCCAATATCAAGTCTTTTTAATCTCACACTTGAAACCGTAAAAATAAGTTACAAAGAAGCTTTTATACCCATACTAAAGACTTTACTTCCAGCTTATTTGGTATCAGGATTACTATATTATTTTATAGGAAAAAAATATAGTATAGTTCTTGTAAATTCTAATATAGATAACCTTGCCTCAGCTATTAATGAAAACTTTGTTGTTTCACCATTATTATTACTTTTACCTTTAAGCATTATAATTATGTCATTTTTAGGAATGAATATGGTAAAATCAGTATCTTTAGCCTTAACTTCTGGAATAATTATTTCAATTGGTTTACAGAAAGCGAACTTTAATGATATTATTATTGTCATATTTACTGGTTACAGAGTAAACACCAATTCTGTCGACTTAAACACAGTGCTAGTTAGTGGTGGTATGATATCTATGATATCCGTATTGCTTATAATAGCAGGTGCAATCAGCCTAAGTAGCCTGTTTCAAGAAACAGGACTTATAATACCTATAATTAAAAGAATAACACTAAGAATTAAGTCAAAGGAAGAACTTATTTTAAAGACCGGATTTATAAGTAGTGTATTAACAGCTATAAGTGACCAAAGTGTTGGTATAATACTTCCTGGAAAACTTTTAAAGGACAAGTATAGCGAATTAGGAATTGAAAATACCACTTTAGCTAGAACTATAACAGATACTGGAATGGTTATTGCTCCTCTTATTCCATGGAATGTAAATTCATTATTTATTTTTATAACAACTGGGATTCCAACTGCAGCATATGCGCCTTATGCAGTATTATGCTACCTGTTACCCATAATCACATTTATTTTCCCTTATCTGCATAAAGACTTATGAATTTAATCCTTTCCTTATCTAATGATATTATTTCCTAGAAAATATATCAAAATAAAAGCTTCAGATGAATTATTTTTTCACCTGAAGCTTTCTTTTTACTTAGCTTTTTTATCTATGTAAGAAAAAAAGAATAACCTATACCTTACAATACCATTTAAAAGTAAGATATAGACCATTCTTTGTTATTCCTATCATAAAAATCTATTATATAATTTCAATATAAAATTACATTGAAATATTAAACTTCTTAACTAAGTCCACTCCAATTATTCCTCCAATAGTTAAAGCTATCATAAATGTCCATCCTGATAAGGATAAATTACATATTGCTGAATACAACGCTCCTATATTACATCCAGTTGAAAGCCTTGCACCGTATCCCATAAGTATTCCACCTATTGCATAGAAAATAATATCTTTAAATTTAAAGCCTCTCTTAAATGAGAAGTGTCCTGCTAATAATGGAGATATTAAAGCACCTACAATTATTCCTAAGTTTCTCATTGAACCTGGATCGTTCATAAACCCTGCGTTTATAGTCTTCATATCCTTGGCAAAATAAGACCAGTTTGAAACATCAATTAATCCTACTGATTCATATATCCAAGCTCCCCAGTGTACAAAAGTAGAAGTTACTCCCCAGCTCTTACCTGATGAAAGTAATACTACCATAAACATAACTGATAAAAGTACTGCTCCAGTATAAAAAGACCATCTTTTTACAAAGAACTTGTGATAAGTTTCTTTGCTAAAGAACTTGTATGTAGCTGGTTCTTCTAATTCTTTTTCCCACTCTGCGTATTCTAATGGAATAAGCGTATTTTCTCTTTTTCTCTTATTTTCATACCATTTTGCAAAAACATAAATTCCTAAAAATCCTAATAATGAAATTATTATAGCTCCCATATAACCAAAAACCTCTGGCAAATAAACCCTTTCACTCCAAGAATTAAGGAAAGTACTTTTCCACCAAGCCAGATCATGTGCTCCCCATACTGATCCTGTTACAAAAAAGAATAAAACTATTAATGCTCTTCCTTCACCTTCACCTACGTCTGTAAGCGTTCCAGAAGCACATCCTCCACCTAGCATCATACCTATACCAAATACTATTCCACCTAATATAGCTAAAAGACTAATGGGTTCAACATTTTGAGTTCCTGCTATTATCTTAGCTCCCTCTGCAGCTTTATAGGCAACCTGAGCACCATTAAGATATGAACCATAGTGGTATGCTGCTGTCATTATTAATGAGATGGTAAGCAAAAACAGTAATGCTTTTGTTAAGCTTGATTCTCCAGTTACATATAGCCTTCTTACCCCCCCTGCAAATCCAAATCTTGATCTTTGCATTAAATATCCAATTGCTAGTCCAGTTATTAAAAACAATCCTAATTTTGGATTCTTTTCAGATTGCAATGCGGCAAAAGCAAGCATAGCTATTAAAATTGCAAATCCAACAAATGCCTGTGTCTTATTTATAGTTGCCTTTGTAGCCCTTCCCTTGGCAGGACTTGATTTAGTTACTATTTCTGTTGAGTTACTCATATTCCTTCCACTTCCTTATTTCTAATTTTTAATTTTTTGTGCAAGCCTAACCCTGTTAGTTAAACTGTAATTAGACTTGCACTTAAGTTCATCCTATAGGAAATTATAATCTGTAACTATTTTTTCTCTTCCTTTTGTCTCATCATTGAAATACTCATAGAAGGATATTCCCATAAATCCACCGGAAACATTATAAACATTTTCGTATCCTAAGTGTTTAAGTGCCATTAATGCGTTATAGCTTCTTTGAGCACTTCTGCAGTGTAGATATACTGGTTCATCTTTAGGTATTTCATTTATTCTTTGTCTTATTTCACTAAGTGGTATGTTTTTAGCTCCAATTATATGACTTAATTCATACTCATCTTTTTCTCTTACATCTATTATGCAAGCTCCTTTTTCAACTAAGCCTCTTATATCCTTTTCTCTTACTTGTTTGAATTCACCATGCAATAGGTTAGTAGCAACATACCCTGCAAAATTAACTACGTCCTTAGCAGTTCCAAATGGTGGAGCATAGCATAATTCTAGGTCTCTTAAGTCGTCCACTGTTGCTCCAAATTTAATAGCTGTAGCAATTATATCTACTCTCTTATCTACACTTCCTCTACCAATTGCTTGAGCACCTAATACTTTTCCTGTTGTTACTTCGAAAATCAACTTAAAGTGAAGTGGTTCACATCCTGGCATTAGGCCAACCTTATCTCCTGGAATTACTTTAGCTACTTCATAATTAATATCTAATTTAAGTGATTCTATCATTTCTTCATTTAAACCTACTGAAGCTGCATTATAATCAAAACATTTTACTACTGATGATCCTATAAAGCCTGTATTTCTTATAATTCTTCCATGAATATGGTCAGCAACTTGTCTTGCTTGTTTTTGAGCAGGTCCAGCTAATGGTAATCTAGTTATCTTTCCAGTTAAAGCATGGTATACTTCAATAGCATCTCCAACTGCATATATATCTTTGTCGCTAGTTATATAATTCTGATCTACCTTTATAGCTCCGGTTTCTCCAAGTTCAAGACCAGCTTTAGCTGCTAGTGAAGTTTCTGGAGTTACACCAATAGCCATAACTACTGCCCCTGCTTCTATTTTCTTACCAGATTCTAAAACAACAATATCTTTTTCAAAGGCACTTACTTTATCTCCAACAATTAGATTTACACCCTTATCATGCATTTCTTTGTGAAGAATCTGAGCCATATCATAGTCAAAAGGTTTCATAATATGAGGAAGCGCTTCAATTAGAGTTACATTATGTCCTGCTTCTCTTAAATTCTCAGCAACTTCAACTCCTATAAATCCTCCTCCAATTACTGAAATATTGCTTATTCCCATTGCTTTTACAGATTTGTTTAGCTTGTCTATATCTACAACATTTCTTACTGTAAATACTTTTACATCTTCAATTCCTTTTATAGGAGGAACTATAGCATTTGCACCTGGAGATAATATTAATTTGTCATAGCTTTCAGTGTACTCTTCTCCAGTTAATGTATTTTTAACTGTCACTTCTTTTTTTGCTCTATCTATAGCTATAACCTCATTATGAACTCTAGCATCTATATTGTATTGTGCTAAAAACTTATCTGGGTGCATAAGTACTAGACTTTCTGCCTTCTCTACTGTTCCACTTAAATGATATGGTAGACAGCAGTTTGAAAAGGATACGTGGGGATCTCTTTCGAACATTATTATTTGATCTTCTTCCCCTAATCTTCTTAATCTTGCTGCTGTAGATGCACCACCTGCAACTCCACCTACTATTAAATACTTTTTACTCATTTTTACCCCTCCATAGTTTAATTTTTATTTATAACTCAGCTTTTATGTAGCTCGTTAAATTTATCTCAATCTCTATGTTAATTATAATACGGATTTATACATTTTCATAATAAATAAGTGTTATACAACATAACACATGTTTATAGGTTCATGTTCAAGAATATTTTTTAAATCAAGCAATAAAGCAGTAAAAGCCATTCTTTTCATGTAAAAAATTCTTTCAATGCATATTTTCAACCTATGCATACCACCAGGCAATTGGTAATAAAAGTATTTTTAATCCAAAAAATAAAGCAACATATAGTAGAATTTTTATCAATCCTAATATGTTACTTTATAAATACTTTATATATTTTTAGGGAAATCTTATTTATCAACTTTGGCTATTGATAATTTTTAAGATTTCTTCTCTAACATTCATATATTTAGGTGTATATCTCGTCTCTTCATAATTTTCCTCTGAAATATCATGTGTAAAGTCTGTATTAAATTCCTTAATTATTCTACCTGGTCTGTTTGACATTACAATAACCCTTGTTGCAAGCGCTAAAGCTTCATCAACATCATGGGTAATGAGGAAAACAGTATTCTTTGTCTTAGTCCAAACAGTTCTTGTTAATTTTTGCATATTTTGCCTTGTTAAAGCGTCTAATGCTCCAAAGGGTTCATCCATTAAAATCATTCTAGGTTTATTTACTAAAACCCTTGCAAGAGAAGCTCTTTGTTTCATACCTCCAGAAAGTTCATAGGGCTTATGTTTTTCAAATCCCTTTAAACCAACAAGTTCTAGATATTTATTGGTTAATTCTTTAATTTCCCCTTTTGAAAATTTCCTCATCTTTAAGCCAAAAGCAACATTATCATAAACATTCAGCCATGGATATAAGGTAGGGCTTTGAAAAACAACTCCTCTATGCCAATCCGGCCCACTAATAGGGCTGTTATCCATTCTAGCCTCTCCCTCTGATGGCTGAAGAAAACCTGCAATAATCTTTAATAAGGTACTTTTACCGCAGCCAGATGGGCCAAGTACACATATAAATTCCCCTTCTTTAATATTTAAATTTATATCTTGAAGAGCAGTAACATCACCTTTTTCACCACTATATCTTAAGTCTATATCTCTTATTGTTACCACATAGTCTGTTTTATCTTTTGCTATTTCACCCATGCAAAACTCTCCATTTCTATCACATTGCTTTAAGCTTTGTTAAACTCATCTATAAATTATTTTAAAGCCTTTTCTATAAATGATGGGTTTACCGCTTTTTCAAAAGTATCCAGCTGAGGTTCTGTTTTAAGATTCTTTTGCTTGTATAGGAAATCAGCTGTATCTTTTAATGATTTTACTAAGTTACCCTTTTTATCGCTTGTCCCAAAATAAGCAGGATCTAATTGCTGTTCAGCAGTAAGCCAAATAGAACCTTTTGTTTGCTTTAATGCTTCTTCTGGTGTAATTTCTAAAGAATCTGAAAGTATTTTAATAGCATCTGCTTGATTTTCATTATATAGATTGACAGCTTTGTTTACAGCCTTGATATACTTTGTTACAAGATCTGGATATTTTTCAGCAAACTCTCTTCTAACAACTTCTACATTAGATGTAATAACGCCTTTTTCCGCCATGTCTTTACTTGAAATTAAACTTTTCCCATCTTTTAAAAGACTAGAAAGTGTTGGTTCCCATGCGTAAGCTGCATCAATATCCCCTCTTTGCCATGCTGCATATATATCAGGCATTTGCATATCAAGTAGTGTTATATCTTTTTCAGACATACCATTTAACTCTAAAGCCTTTAATAAGCTATAATGTGTTGTTGTAGTATATGGTGTTCCAATTTTTTTTCCTTTAAGATCCTTTATAGAATTAATATTTGAATTATTTTTAACAACTAATTGTTCTGCATCTCCAAGAACTTCATGTATCCAAATTGTTTCTATGTCAATGCCACTTGCAATACCCTGTGTTGCGGAAGCTGAACCAAGTAAGGCAAAGTCAATATCTTTTGAAACAAGAGCGTTTCTTATATCCCCTGCTTGGAATTCAATAACCTTAACTTTAACTCCAAGCTCTTCTTCAAAGAAGTCTTTTGCTATGGCGATTTTTTCATCATTAGGCATTTGCTGCGTACCTATGTTTACTACCTTAGGTAAGTTTGATGAAGTTCCATCATTTTTTGCACTGTCTACAGGCTTTTTTGATGCTGCACATCCTGCAAATAATGTTGCCGTTATAGCTACCATTGCAACATTAGCTAAGATCTTTTTAAAATTCATTTTTATCACTCCTGAGTTATATTTTTATTCTTTTCCTTTCCAAGGAACAATTTTATTTTCAATAAACTGTATACTTTTGTCTAATAAAATACCTGTAATCCCCATTATAATAATTCCCAAAAATATAATATCGCTTCTCAGATAACGGCTTGAATCCAATACCATCCAACCTATACCAGAGTTTGCCGCAACCATTTCAGCAGATACCAAAGTAGTGTAAGCAACACCTAAAGCTGTTCTTAACCCTGTAAAAATATCAGGTAAACATGCCGGAAATATTACATGCATAAATATTTGCATTTTATTTGCACCTACTGTATAAGCACTATTTATGTAATCCTCTTTTATTTTTATAACCGCTGATACACATGAAATATAAATTGGTGCAAAACAAGCTAAAAATAGAAGTGCAATCTTAGATTCATTTTCAATTCCCATCCATAGAACTAAAAGTGTATAATAGGCTAATGGTGGAAGCGGTCTATAAAATTCTATAATAGGTTCAAAAATTGCTCTAAGCTTTGAACTATACCCACTTGCAAGTCCTAAAGGAATAGCAATTATCATAGCAGAAAAAAAGGCACTAATAAGTCTATTCATACTTGCCCCTAGATGCTCAAGCAGTGTATAGTTTTTATATCCATTTTCCATAATATCAACTAATGCATCCCATACCAATTGAGGAGATGGTACTAGTTTTTCATCAACCAATCCTAATTCTGTGGTAATGAACCATATTACTAAAATAATAATTACTGTTACACCAGTTAACATCCTTTCACCTATTGTTTTTTTCTTCACCATTACTCCCCCTTTCTTATTAAGTTTTCATATTTTAATTTAATCTTACAAAAACTACAATATCAATTCACTAAATCTTTTCACAGTAAAATAAATATAACATTGTTAATTTTATCCCAATGTTCATATTAATTATAATATATGGATATAGGTTTTTATTATAATTGTTCGTTATACTACATAACAAATAATTATGTTACACTGCATAATAAATCCTTAAGTTATAAAATTACTAATCAAAATAGCTACTTGTATTCATTTTTATTAGAACTAATGATACAATATAGACTATTAAAGGATATGTATTATTTTAAATTTAAGGATGTGACAATGTGAATCTTGAGTATCTTCAGTCATTTTATACAACCGTAAAGTATAATAGTATATCAAAAGCTGCTTTTCATCTTCACCTTACTCAACCTGGACTTAGTATGCAACTTAAAAATTTAGAAAAAGAACTTGGGACAAGTCTTTTAATAAGAAGTAACAAAGGTGTTAAACTAACAGAGGAAGGAAAGATTGTATTTAACTATGCCGATACTATATTATCTATTAAAGACAATATAGAAAGGGATCTTAAAAATTTACAACAGGATAGGCCAAAGTTACTTATTGGTTCCTGTAAAAGCATAGGAGAGTATGCTCTTCCTTGCACTATATTTGTCTTTAAAAAACTCCATAAGGAACTAGATATAAATATGGAAGTTAATAATTCATATGAAGTTATAAAAAAATTATGTGACCATTCCATTAACATAGGAATTATTCAAGATGATCCAAAAGAAAATAGCCTAGATATTGAATATCTAACTTCAGATGAGTTGATTTTAGTTGGAAATAATAATGAAGACATAGAGCATATTACTATAGAAGAATTAAAGAAATTGCCTCTTATATTGAGAGAGGAAAGCTCCAATGCAAGACACTTAGTAAAAAATGCTTTTCAAGAAAAAGGTGTTTTATTAGAAGATTTAAATGTTATTTATTCTCTAAATTCTCCAGAGGCTATTAAATCTTCTATACTAGCCGGGAAAGGAGTGTCATTTTTACCTAAAATAATAGTTAAAAATGAATTAAAAAAAGGTCTTCTTAAACATATTACCATGGATGAGATTAAAATAGAATTTAATTACTACCTTGCCTATAGAAAAAATTATGCATTTGACGAATATGAGCAGATGTTTGCAGATTTTATAACTTCTAATAAGAGAACATTTTGTTAAAAAAATAGGAGGATATAACTTCCTCCTAAATTAAATATTTAGATAAAATTTTAGTTCCTGCTATAGATCCTAAAACAACAAAAATCCAATAAACCCACGCATGTAAAGAAAAGGATGGTATTCCACTGAAAAAACTTCCAATATTGCAGCCAGAAGTAAGTCTAGCTCCATAGCCCATAATAATTCCACCCACAAGTGCAAGAATAGTCTGCTTTTTCCCCTTTAACCTTTTTAACTTAAATTGAGATGATAACAATGTTGCAATTAAAGCCCCTATAATTATACCAATATTTAAAATAGTATACTTATTAATAAATAAATTATGATTTAAAATTATATCTTCATATGTATAATCAAATATTTTAAAAAACTCCCATTTATATGCCTTAACACCAATGAGATCTAATATTCCTATACCCCATGTAAGAAAACCAGTGTTTATATGCCATGGAGTTCCAGTTATCCCCAATAAAATTACATTGAAAATGCCTAATAATGTACCTCCAGCCCAGTATGGCCAGGGTTTTTTTAACCATTCAATCATATTTTTAATCATCTCCTATATTATCATGGCTTTTGAATATAAACTTCCCATTCTCCATCCTCTAAATCCACTACTCTTACTAAGTGATTATTTTGCTGTCCCCATTCTTCTACGATAACTTCAATACAACTTTGATCTGAACGCAAAACTAAAATATCTCCACATTGCATTGTTTTTAATTCCTTAACTGCCTTAATTAGCGGAATTGGACACGGTTCATATAGGCAATCAAGTTCTCTTACTGCCATATATACTCCTCCCTCATGTTTTTTTTAATTTTTTATTTTCATACCGACTTGCTATCTTATATAAAATCATTAAAACAACTAATTGAAGTATAACTACAATTTTAAAATCTACATATTCTGGAAAGTAAATTACTTTTGCATTACTAATAATTTTGTCATACCAAAATGAATAATTCTTGGCCCCTAAAAGATTCCCTATTATAAATCCTAATGAAACTACCCATGGAAAGGCATGTCCCTCTCCAATTCTCACAAGAGCTGCCGAACTACAGCCTCCAGCAATAGTCATCCCAATTCCAAATATAAATGCTCCTATTGCAATATGAGAACCTACTGAAGTTATAGTGCCTGGAATACGTATATAATCTATGGGATTATTTTTAAGATAGGTATATTGAATTACCCCAAAACCTACAGTGCTTACCATCATAGCCAATAGTAAACCTTTTAAAAGCTTTGTATTTCGCAAAACAATAAAATCCCTAAGTGCTGCTGAAAAGCAAAATCTAGAATATCTTAATACAATACCAAATCCAATACCTATAACCCAGTAACAAACATAGTTATGATTATATTTCCAAAGAAATACACAGATAGCTAATGCAACTATAAAAATGCTAATTGCATATGGAATTTGATTTTTTTGTTTTTGCTTTGCTTTCATCTGTCGCTGCTGTATTAATGAGTCCATATCATTAATCAATATATCACATCCCTATTTCATATTGCCATATTGATTGTACTCCATCTTTATAATACTGTCTAGGTGTCAGGCCTCTTGCAAAAACTTGAACATTTTTTGTTAGTAAAATATAAGCGAATAAAAAAGCTTCAGATGATTATTTCCTCACCTGAAGCTCTTATTTTTCACTTATCCTTGTTAACTTTAAAATTAATCCTTACCTTTTCTTTAGATATTACATTATTATTTTCTTTTAACAAACTTACCTTCCTTCATAATAACTTCCATTTTTTCAGTAGCAATATTATGAATATCTTTTAATGGATTACCACCAATAACAAGAAGATCAGCAAATTTACCTTTTTCAAGAGTACCTGTAATATCATCTATTCTAAGCATTTCAGCACCATTTTTAGTAGCAGCTAAAATTGTTTCCATTTCTGTTAATCCTGATTTGTTAAGTGTATACATCTCAGTAATAGCATATTTTCCGTATGGGGTTAAGCTACTGCAGAAAGAATCTGATCCAACGGTAATTCTGATTCCCTTTTTATTTGCATTTTGTAGGTTGCTAACTATACGATTAAGCTCTTTTTCTGCAGTTGTATTACCTGGATACTGATCATGAATCGCCCTATATGGTGGCTCATATACTGTAAACCATTCATAAAAGAACTGAAGAGTTGGGCAGAAAGTAATATCTTTTTCCTTCATTATTTCCAAACATTCTTCATTTAGCTCTTGCCCATGAATTATTGCAGATACTCCTGCTTTACAGGAATCTAATGCACCGCCATAACCTTCAGCATGAGACCAAACAGGTAGTCCTACCATATTGCATTCATCAACAACTGCTTGAATCTCCTCTAAGCAATAATGAGAGTCAGCCTTTGCATCATGCCTCCATATTCCTCCTCCTGTTGACCATATTTTGATAGCATCTGGATTTTCACGAAGTCTTCTTCTTACTGCTTTACGTAAATCCCAAGGACCATCAACACGTTCAGCCCAAGGATGGGAAGCATTATTATAATCTAATGGTAATCTATGAGAGTCACCATGTCCTGCCGTTCTACAGAAGCCAAGTCCAGATGTAACTACACGAGGTCCAGGAATAACACCTTCTTCAATCATGTCACGGATATATATACCCGAACGTGAAATTTCACCTACAGAGGTTAATCCATGTTCTAATGCTTCACGAGCCTGCGCCACAGCAACAATTGTCTTTTGTATAACAGGTTCAAGTATCCAATCAGAATCATCATCAGTTCTATTTCCACTAAAATGAAGATGGCTATCAATTAAGCCAGGCATAATTGTTTTTCCTGTAATATGAATTTTTTCATAATCTTCACCTACATCTATCATTGGACCAGCATATTCAATTTTCTTATCATTCACAAGCAATAGTGAATTTTCTACTGGTTGCTTACCAGTTCCATCAATTAATAAACCACCCATAAAAGCAATTTTACTCATAATATGTCCCCCTAACATTAAAATTATTTAAATTTAAGTATTGTAAGCTATTTTAATAACTAATTTAAGGTACTGCTTTTGTTTTCTATCTTTTCTACTTTCTTATTTCTAAGTAACATAAATGTAAGCCCTATTAAAAACCAAGCAGCTACAATAACCCATTCAACGGTATTTAAAGATGCGGGGCTACCAGGGATAACCAATAGCGCTATAATTATAAATGATGTAACACAGGCTAATGATATTCCAATTTTGCCTCCTGGAACCTTATAAGGTCTTGGAATATCAGGTTCTGTTCTTCTCATACGTAGACAAGCAGCGCTAACCATAAAACAAGCAAATATAAATGCTAATGAACTAACATTAGTTAATGGTACTAACATATTCTTACCTAAAAATGGACCTATTATAGTAAGCATTGCCATTAAAGTATTAGCAGCTTTGGGAGTTCCATTCTTTTTATCTAATTGTCCAAACTTTTCCGGCAACTGTCCTTTACGTCCCATTGCTAGTAAAATCCTAGTAGTAGCTCCAAAGAAAGAATTCATAGGGCCTAATGGTCCCATAATAGCAATAAACATCATTACTTTTGAAAATACCCTAAGACCAATTACTGATAAAATAGTTAAAGCAGGTATATTATAAGTAACAAATTGTTCCCAAGGAACTATTGTACCAAAGGAATATATACAAATTACATAAAATACACCAGCAGCAAGCAATGCCATACTAATAACTTTACCAAATTTATTCCAATCCAATCCCTCTGCTGCTTCCTCAGCTTGTTGTGGTATAGTATCAAATCCTGCATAAAAAAATGGTGTCATAACTAAAACCGGAAGAATACCCATCCATATACTTTTACCTGAAGCTGCTCCCTTATATATAGGTTGCATGTTGCTAGGACCTCCTCTAAATAAAGAAACCGCCATAGCACTTGCCATACCTGCAAGTAATAGCTTGGTTAAAAATCCTTGAAGCTTTGCAGCCGCAGAAGCACCTTTAAAATTTAATCGAATAACATAAAATGCAAATATAATTGCTATAAGTAAAGTAGGAAGATATACTGTAGCTCCCATAATTTCATACAACGGGAAGACCTTAAGTGCAGGAATAAACTCTCCAGCTAAAGATGAAATAGCAATAGCTTCCCAAGGACAAAGAATACCATTTCCTAAAGCAAGAAACCATCCAGTAAAATATGATGCCTTGTTTCCAAAAGTACGTGAAACATATTCCACTATACCACCAGAAACAGGAATAGCAGCTGTCAATTCACCAAAAACTGCCCCTATAGGGAGTAAAAATATTGAACCTATAACAAATGCAATTATTGCAGCTAAAGGCCCTCCTCCTATAATCATCCAGTCTCCAACCAACAAAACCCATCCTGTTCCAATAATAGCCCCAAATCCTATGGTAAAAAAGTTCCATAGAGAAAGAGTTTTCTTCATTCCAGTTTGTTTAGTTGGTGTAGTATTTGACATTTCTAATATTCCCCCTCTCCTGCATCTACTAAGATGCTAATATATTTTAGTATGATTGTAATTAGTATTGTACTCCTTACTACAATTTCCTTCAACCATATTTTACCATAAATTACCCTTGATAACTTCTATCTACTTAATAATACATGCACTAGCTATGTATATTACACATAACAAAGAAAAAAAGTGAATTCTCAAGAATCCACTTTTTCACAGCTATTCATTTTGTATATAAATCTCTATTTGACTTTAAATGTAAATAAATAAAATCCCATTACTCCAATAATTTTTCTTCTAAATAAGAATACTTTAAATACTCTGGATTGCTATAATAAACAGATGAATCGAAATCTGATATTTCATCTGAAACTTGCTCAAATGATAGACAATGATTAACTTCCGCAATATCTAATTGTCTAGCTAGCTCTTTTTTACCTAATATTTGAACAATTGTTGATCTTCTATTTTTACTTTTTCTACCTATAAATTCTATAAGACAACAGACATAAAACAAATCATTTTTTTGAATATCATTCATTAATAATCTCACCTCTTGAAATATCTCCCGCTAGAAAGTCATTTACAAAATTTCACACTGTATCATCAGCCATTGCATACTGAAGTGTTGTATCTATCTTCCCATATTCTATCTATTTTGCTTTTTAATTCACCTGTAATCATTAGTTGTCCTCCAAAATGTAAAAATAATTGCATTAGTCTATACAGATGCAATTATTTTATAACCTTATTTTTTTGTGTTTTCTATAATTTTTAACCAAGGAGCTGTTACTACTCCTCCACTATCTTATTTACTATCTTGTCCGCCACTGGAATAAGTATATTAGCTAATGGCACAGAAATGGCTGTACCTACCAATGAAGATTTTAAAAATGCCATGAAGAAACCTGCTCTAAATCCATAATTTATTATTACCATAAAAAATGCAATGGGCACAGATATAAATACAGCAGCAAGACATGAAAATACGATTCCCCTGTACTTCTTACTTATTTTCACAAACATCATCCACCTTTATTAATCTCTATTCAGTGCCTTTACTGACATATTCTTTAATATATCAGATACCATTTTTAATTCTCCATCATTTACATCTGATGAAATCAAATCATCCCAAGACTTTAATGCATTGTATATCCTGTGTTTAACCATTAAAGCCTTTTCTGTAACTTGTATTTTATATGATCTTTTGTCACTTTCATTTTTTACTCTTTTTATATATCCTTTATCCTCAAGGCTACTTATACTCCTTGTTATCGCTGCCTTATCGATATAATATATTTCAGCTAAATCCTCTTGAGTCAATTCTTTGTTTTCATAGAGTTTTATTAAATATATATATTCACCTGATGTTATATTTAAGTCCTTTAATTCATTATTTATAAATATCTGAAACTGTCTATATAATATGGATATCCATCTTCCAAATTCTTCGTATATGTTTTTCATATTTATCACCATCTTTATTTTACAATATTATAGTTGACAAGTCAGCTATATGTCAAATCTTTAAGTCTTTCTTTCTCTCTTAAATAAGCAACTTCTATTATTTTAGCTTCCTTCTTTTTAAAATAAAAACCTCCTATCCATATATTGCATGGACAGAAGGTTTATTGTTATAATATGATGCTCCTACTTACAGAGTAAGATACATGTCTTTTAAATTTACTTCTTCAAAACTACTTCATTGATTCTATGATGCTGTCAGCTAGAGCGTCCATTGAGTCTCCATCTTCTTCTTTCATGCTGGAATTTACTGATATGTCGCTGTCTAACACATTCATTTCTTTCATATCATCTAAAAGTTCACGCATAAGTTTACCGGATTGAGGAGCCCAGGAACCATTTTCTATTAAAGCAAAAGTACGTTTTTGAAGGTTTAACGCCTTCATATCCATTAGATAATTTAACATTGGTGGATAAATATTTAAGTTATAAGTTACTGATGCAAGCACCACATGACTATATTTGAATGTTTCAGAAATCAAATAGGACACATGAGTTTTTGAAACATCATACATAACCACATTAGTCATTCCCTTTTTCACTAGCCTTGTTGCCAAATCGTTGGCAGCGGCTTCTGTATTTCCGTACATTGTTCCATAAACTATCATTACGCCCTTTTCCTCAGGCTGATATCGACTCCACTTGTCGTATTTATCTAATAAGTACCCGAAATCATTACGCCATACTGGTCCATGTAGAGGACATATAATCTTGATGTCTATAGTGCTTGCCTTCTTTAATAGAGCCTGAACATGAGGGCCATACTTGCCTACAATATTTGTATAATATCTTCTGGCATCATCAATCCAATCTCTATCAAAGTTTAACTCATCATTAAATAGCTTACCATCTAATGCACCGAAAGAGCCAAAGGCATCAGCGGAAAATAATATGCCGTCGGTAGTATCGTATGTCACCATAGCTTCTGGCCAATGTACCATTGGAGCAGACACAAATACAACGTTATGTTTTCCAAAGGACATTGTGTCCCCTTCTTTTACTTCTATTATTTTGCCATCTATACGGAAACCAAACTGATTCATGAACATAAAAGCTTTTTCAGTACATACAATCTTTACATCCGGATAACGAAGAACAATCTCTTCAATACATGCTGCATGATCAGGCTCCATATGGTTGATTACCATGTAATCTAAAGGTCTGTCCCCTAGAACTCCTTGAATATTTTCAAGGAACTGACGACATATTGACCAGTCCACCGTATCAAAGAGCACTGTCTTCTCATCTAAAAGTAAATAAGAGTTATATGAAACACCCCTTGGAATGGGATGAATATTTTCAAAGAGAGCAAGTCGGCGATCGTTGCCACCAACCCAATAAAGATCTTCAGTTATATTTCTAACACAATGCATAAATCTAATCCTCCTTCACACTAAAAACACATTATTACGTTTGCTTACTTATAAGAGTTCATATTTATAAGAATCATACTTATAAATACCATACTTGTAAGAACTATTCTTATAATAATTAAACTTCTATAAACATATCTTTTTCTTCACCACAAGCAGGGCAGGTCCATTCTTCAGGTATATCTTCAAAGAGTGTACCTGGAGCTACTTCTCCTTCTGGATCACCTAAGCCAGGATCGTATTCATAACCACATCCGTTACATACATGATATTTCCAAGTTGGAACGGCTTTCTTTGGAACAGCTCTCTTCATCTTCTTCATTGGTGGAGCCTCATTTTTTGCTTCTCCGTTATCTAAAGCAGCAGTTAGCAATGGCAATATCTCCATTAAATCTCCAACGATACCATAGTCTGAGTTCTTAAAAATTTTCGCATTAGGATTTATATTTATAGCAACAATTGTAGAAGCATCCTTTATACCTTTTAAATGTTGACCTGCACCTGAAATACCGCAGGCAATGTAAAGATTCCCTTTAAATTTTTGTCCTGACATACCAACATAACGATTCAACGGTACATATTTAAGTGTTTCAGCTACTGGACGAGAAGAGCCTATAGCTGCACCAGCTTGAACTGCTAAATCTTCTATAAGTCTCATATTTTCCTTTTCCCCTATGCCTAGTCCTACGCTGACTACTCTTTCAGCTTTACTAATAGGAGTATCCAAAGGAATTCCCACTGTGAAATCATAGCCATCTGCCTTAAGAGCTTCCACAAGAGCATTAACTCTTTCTTCAGCAGTTCCTTCCTTAAAAATCACTTTCTTACGATAGCCTGTGACAGGCCCACTTTGAGAAACTTTACCTGCACCCTCGCTTTTCGGCATCTTACCTATGATGTTAGCAGAGATAACTATACGCTGAATCTCATTAGTTCCTTCATATATTGTACAAATTTTAGCATCTCTATAAGCACGCTCAACTTCCATGCCTTTCATATAGCCACTTCCGCCAAATATTTGAAGAGCATCATTTACAATCTCAAGACAAACATCTGAAGCATATTGTTTTGCCATAGCAGCTTCCATACTATAACGCTCATGATTTTCTTTTAACTCTGCGGCACTGTAAATAAGCAATCTAGCTGCTCTAAGCTTTGTAGCCATATCTGCCAACTTAAAAGAGATGATCTGTTGATGGCAAATAGGTTTTCCAAACTGAACTCTTTCTTTTGAATACTCCAGTGCATGTTCATAAGCTCCCTGAGCTATTCCAAGGGCCTGAGCTGCAATACCGATACGGCCTCCATCTAAAGTGGACATAGCAATTTTAAAACCATCGCCTTCTTTGCCTAATAAATTTTCCTTAGGCACTTTCACGTCATTGAAAATCAGCTCTCCAGTGGCTGAAGAACGAATACCCAACTTGTCGTAATGTTTGCCAAAGCTAAATCCTTCCCAGCCCTTCTCTACAATAAAGGCACTGATGCCGCGAGTACCTATGTTCGGTGTAGTAACCGCAAAAATAATATAAATATCAGCCTCACCTGCGTTGGTGATAAAAATCTTTTCACCATTTAAAATGTAATAATCCTCTTCTAATACAGCAGTGGTTTCTGTACCACCGGCATCACTTCCCGCATTTTCTTCCGTAAGACCAAATGCTCCAAGTTTCTCTCCCTTTGCTAATGGAACTAAGTATTTTTCCTTCTGCTCCTCTGTTCCATAGGCAGCAATTGGATATGCACCTAAAGATGTATGAGCGGAAAGAATTACTCCTGTACCTCCATCCACTCTTGATAATTCCTCAACGGCGATTGCATAGCTGATTACATCTAAGCCTGCTCCGCCCTGCTCTTTTGAATATGGAATCCCCATCATACCCATATCAGCTAGCTTATGAATTGCTTCGGAAGGGAATTTGTTTTCCTGATCCAACATAAACGCAATAGGTTTAATTTCCTCTTCAGCAAACTCTCTGATTTTTGTCCTCAAATTTTCATGTTGTTCCGTAGTTTTAAAAAACATAAATGCACCTCCGCTTTGAATTAATATGGTTTAATGCAAGTAACTCCTTCAATTCTTTTTACATTTAAAATCTATCTAATTAGTATGATTTATTGCCTCAAGTATATTTGAAATATATTCTTTTAAAGTATAATTAGACCATATAACTTTATTCTATACCTTTTAAGTATATATTTCAACCCTAATTTATACCTTTTTTGTAATGTTTTCTAATTAAAGGATTCTTATCTAAAACAAAAACCCTCCATTAGCAATGATAAACTGCCAATAGAGGGCTTAAATATGTGTAAAAATAACACCATTATTTCATTTTTATTTATTAATAACTATTTCTTTTCCCTGTTTACGCCACTTTGCAAATTCAGCAGTTGCTGTGAAAAGCACATCTGTGGATGAGTTAAGTGCTGTTTCGCAAGAGTCTTGCAGTACACCTACGATAAATCCTACACCAACTACCTTCATAGCAACATCGTTTGGAATACCAAATAAGCTGCATGCTAGAGGAATCAGTAATAAAGAACCACCAGCAACACCTGAGGCACCACAAGCAGCTACAGCTGACAGTACGCTAAGGATTATGGACGTACCTATGTCCACTTTAATGCCAAGAGTATTAACAGCTGCAAGGGTTAAAACAGCAATAGTAACAGCTGCACCAGCCATATTAATTGTAGCCCCTAATGGAATAGATACAGAATAAGTATTTTTATCTAAACCTAATTTTTCACATAAGCTCATATTCACAGGAATGTTCGCCGCTGAGCTACGTGTAAAGAATGCTGTAATACCACTTTCCTTTAAACATTTAAGCACAAGTGGGAATGGGTTTTTACGAATATATATAAACACAATTATTGGATTTATAACAAGAGCCACAAAGACCATGCAACCAATCAAAACTGCAAGTAGTTGTCCATAGCCAAGTAAGGACTCAATTCCATTTGTAGCAATAGTATCAAATACAAGCCCCATGATTCCTAATGGTGCAAAGTTTATGATCCATTTAACTATTTGAGATACTGCATCTGATAAATTAGAAATCATAGTTTTTGTAGAATCAGATGCTCCTCTTAAAGCAAGTCCAAGAAGTATTGACCAAGATAATATACCGATATAGTTAGCATTATAAATAGCTTTTACTGGATTATCAACAATATTCATAAGTAATGATTTTAGAACCTCTGAAACCCCACCTGGAGCAGTCACACTCTCAGCGCTGGCTGTAAGTGTTAAATTTACTGGAAACATAAAACTTACAACAACCGCTGCAACTCCAGCTAAAAATGTTCCTAAAAGATAAAGAACTATAATTGATTTCATGTTAGTTTGATGTCCACTCTTGTGTTGAGCAATTGCTGCCATTACTAATAAGAATACTAATACAGGTGCAACCCCTTTTAAAGCACCTACAAATAAAGAACCTAAGATAACAATTGGTTTTGCTACTTCAGGAATTGTTACAGCCAGTATAATACCAATAGCCAAACCTATGATTATTCTTTTTACTAGGCTTAATTCATTCCAGCTTTTCATTAGTTTTTTCATAAACTTTTCCTCCCCTAAATAAGATATAAATGCCACAACTAAATAAAATATAAATCCTATATATATAAATCTAGATTTATAGTGTACTACGTTTTATAGACACTTGTCAACGAGTAATGTACAGATTTGAAAGACATTTGATTCCAAATAAGGTACATTCAATGAAAAATTTGATCTAATTAAGGAACAGTCATTGAAAAATTTTAAAAAATTCACCATTTAATAATTAGTGGTTTACTGAACTATATTGTAACTAAGATGAATATAATTTAATAAAACAATGAATTAAATAATAATTTCTTTTAAAATCCTAAATGATTTAAGACATCACAAAATAATATATATGACTTATTATTTCAAAGGGGGATAACCATGAAAAAACTTACTGTATTAATTTTAATTCTTGCATTATTAATTACACCTTCTGGCTATGTATTTGCTCAAAATGACAATAACACAAATAATCAATTAAAAAATATCAATTGGGATGAAAGACATACTTTAGAATTCCATGATAATTTATTAAAAGACCTAGCTAAAGAATATCCTAAGATAGCAAAGACTTATCCAATCGGTCACACTTGGAGGGAAAGAAAGATAAATGCCATAGAACTAACTAGCAATGTAAAGAATGAAAAAAACAAAACTGGTATTGCTGTCATTGGAAATATCCATGGAAATGAACAGGAATCCGCTGAAAGTGCATCTTACACAGCTTGGTGGCTAGCTACAAATTATGCTGCTGATAAAAAAGTAAAGAATATCTTAGACAATTATATAGTATATATCATACCTGTTATGAATCCTGATGGATACGCTCAATCACTTATATATCCTATCAGAGAAAATTTAAGACCTACAGACCGCAATGGCAACAATATAGTATTTAGCGACCCATATACAGATACAGATGGGGACGGAGTAATAGCTGATATATATGTAGGTGCAAAAGATTCAGCTATAAAAGACAGAAAGAAAATTGGTATGGAAAGCCCTGACTGGGATAAAAATGGAGTATTCGGAGATGATCCAAAACAAAGTAATATTGATTTAAATAGAACCTTTGATTACTTGTGGAACTACTTAGATGTGGATACAAAACCAGCATTAGGTGGAAATGCATATACAAGAGCAGGCTCCAACCCTGCTACAGAACCCGAAGTAAAAGCTGTTCAAAATTTCTTATTAACAAAGAAAATCCATGCACTAGCATCCCTTCACACAGGCATACAATGTGTATTGACACCATGGTGTAATACTCCTGAAAAACCAGTGGACGCTAATTTCATGGAAAAAGTGGCCCTTGATATGACAAATGCACTCCAAAATACTACAGGCAGAAAATTTTATACAAAGCAGTCCTATGACGATTATCCTACTTCTGCCGAAATGATAGATTGGACATATGGCAGACTTGGCATCCACTCATACACTATTGAAGTTTATAGAGGTGGCAAATCCAATCCAAATGGTCCAATCGAAGATCAGTGCGCATGGGGAAATGAATTACCAGCGGATCAATGGATATATAAGGGCGATTGGAATGGAATTAAGGATGTATGGTTTAGAAAAACATCAAGAGCTCAAATGGTAGGAGTAGCTCCACCAGAACAGAGTAAAATGGTAGAAGGCGCAAAGGACGCCATCTTGGTAATGATACAGAGCGAACCATATGGACAGGGCTCTAAAGCTCCTGACTATTTATTTTGGGGAAATGGCTGGTAAAAAACTTTATTAGATAAATTTTATTTAATAAGTGCTATTAAATCCTATGCTATATAATTGAATTTTATATTATATAGTTAAATTCTGTATTATATAGCTAAATTCTATATCATCTAATTAAAGAGTCTATATATTATTTTGTGAAAAACCCTCTGAATTAATATGCACTAATTCAGAGGGTTTATTTTCTATCATAGAATATTTAATCAAAATTTCTCCTATCTCCTATAAGTATAATAAGCAAAATACACTAAAACCATCTTTTTCTTCTAAGATAATGGATCATAGATAATGTGCAAGCAATAGTTATTATCCAGAAAATCAAATATCCATATTTAAATTTAAGTTCAGGCATGTATTCAAAATTCATTCCATATATACCTGTTAAGAATGAAAGAGGAATAAATATGGTTGAAAATATAGTAAGTACCTTCATTATTTCATTTGTTTTATTGCTTACACTAGATAGGTACGTATCTAGCATGCCAGATAAAATATCTCTATAAGTTTCTATTATATCAACAATCTCAATAGTGTGATCATATACATCCCTTAAGAACATTACAGTTTTATCTTCTATCAACTCATATTCAGATTTCACAAGTTTTGCAAGGACTTCTCTAAGTGGCCAAATAGAATTTCTTAAAAAAATCAATTCCCTCTTTAATTTGTAAATATCATCAAGTGTTTTTTTGCTAGGATTACTCATAAGAATATCTTCAATTGTATCTATTGAATTGCCAATGCTTTCTATAATGTCAAAATAGCTGTCAACTATAGAATCTATCAAAGAATAAGCCAAATAGTCTGTTCCTTTAGCTCTTATATTAGATTTATCCAGTTCAAGTCTTCTTCTAAGGTCATCAAAAACATCCCCTTCAAATTCTTGAAAAGATAAAATATAGTTTTCAAAAATTATAAGGCTAACTTGTTCAGATTTAATCTCTTTTATCGACTTATCGTAATAAAGCATTTTAACAACAATGTATATATAATTATTATCTATATCTATTTTAGGGCGCTGTGTTGTATTTAAAATGTCTTCTAATATAAGAGGATGAATACTGAACCTTTTCCCTATGTCGCTAATTATTTCGATGGAATGTAATTCATCAATATTTATCCAATTTATGCTATCATCTCTACATGAGGACAGACATTTTTCTATATCCTCATACACAGCTCTATTAAAATTCTCTTTATTGTAACTTATACGGGTAATCTTCACATCCTCACTTACATGTTCACCTACATGTACAAGTGTACCAGGAGCAGTACCAATTTTACTTTTTCGGCTTTTAATTCTTTTTGGCATAATTCTTCCTTTCTTCTCTTCCTCTCTTATATTCTGTAACTTCCTTCAATTTTATCACAATTCCATTTCGTGGAACAATATAGAGCAAAATTCATCCTTAGCAAAATAGGAACAGAAGTTTCTTCATACCTATGATAATATATAATTACCGTACGGCAATTTCTTGATTATAGGAGGTACCTCTCGTGGATTATATAGATTTAATACAAAAAACAATAGATTACATCGATGATAATATTCTTGAAAAAATAACTGTCAATGAGTTAGCCCAAATTGCAGGGTTCTCAACTTATCATTATTATAGAGTATTCAATAGCTTTGTTGGACTACCTGTAATGGAATATGTGACAAGACGAAAACTTCAATATGCTCTTTACGAGCTTAGCAGTGGTGTAAAAGTACTTGATATAGCATTAAAGTATGGCTTTGAAACTCATGGTGGATTTACAAAAGCCTTTAAAAAACACTTTGGATATGCACCAAACTTTTATCGAATGCATATATCCATAAGTTTTCCACAGAAAATTAATCTAAAAAAATTAAGAGAGAATAGAATTGGAGGGGTTATAATGGAACCTAAAATAATTAAAAAAGACCCTTTTAAAATAGTTGGATATGAATTTAAAACTACCCTAAGAAACAATGCTCACACTAGAGATATTCCTGGATTTTGGAACCAATGCAATATTGAAGGCAAAGAAGCTAAATTGTATGAAACTCAAAATCCACCTAAACATGGTGAATATGGCATTTGCATAAATACAAATATGGAAAACGACCAATTCTCCTACGTATTAGGAGTAGAAGTTTCAAACTTTGATAATGCTTTAGAGGATATGTATAAGCTTGAAGTACCTGCTGCTACCTATGCAGTATTTACCACTCCCCCTGTAAATGAAGATGATTTTGTAAGCTCAATTGAAGGTACTTGGAAGTATATACTTGAGGAGTGGTTCCCAAGCTCTGGATATGAAATTGATGATTCAAAACTAGACTTTGAATTCTACGATGAACTCTGCCACCATTGGGAATGCAAAAAACTTTCTATGTATATTTATGTGCCAATAATAAAAAAATAATTATCCCAAAACTTATATGCAAAATTTATGTCCAAAATTAAATAAACATATTCATTTAGCACAAAATGAATATGTTTATCCGATGACTACCATCCGTAATACTCCCATCTTCTACAAGTGGGAGATATTAGAACTCTTGAGCTTCAATGATTTAGAGTTCCTATGCTATGCATAACGGATGCTACGTCCCTGGATAAGTTCTTCTAAGCTTCAGTTGGAGTAAGTATTCCTTTTAAGCAAACTCTATCTGAAGCTAAGAATCACTTGATTTCTATAAATACTATATTTAAATATGATAAACCTATTCATTTCACATAAAATGAATAGGTTTATTGTTTAAATTTCTTTTCAATTATTTAATTGGCACTTCTATTTCCCATTGACCTTTTATTTCTAAAGGAGCTTCTGCCTTTGCGTGGCTATATAAAGAGTCTATAATTATAGTAATACTTTCTTCTGAATTAATTAAATTTTCATCTATTATTAATCCCCCTTTAAAGGTTTTGCTTTCCTTATCTTCTCCCTTTGAAGGTGATAATAATTTATGCTTATCCTCTATTTCAAAAGTAAACTCTTCTTCTTTCTCTGGCTTTACTACAATTTCATTTTCATTTATTACTCTGCCAGAGCTGGTTACTATTTTATATTCTCCTAAGGTCATTGCCTGAGTTAGTTTATAAGGAAATATATCACTTTTTAATAATTTCACCTCTAAATTTACCATGTTTTTAGTTGAATCAACCTTTGTCCATTCTCCTTTAATCTCCACCTCATCTGTTGCATCATTATATTCTATCCCCGTTACTGCACCTTTCCAATTTGTTATGTCTTTAAAATATCCCCCAATTTTCTTACCTAAAGCTGTACGGCTTCCACCTACTCCTATAATTAGCATAACTGCTATTGTAGCTGCAACAATAGAACCCTTATTTTTTATTCTTCTATTATTTTTTATATTCCCATTATTTTTTTCTTTCTTATTTTCAATTTCACTTTTAGCTATTTTTATCCCTTCTAAACTTTTACTCCTTAAAGTACTAGGTATATTTATTTTTTCTATTTCATTTTTTATATTATTATCCATAAATCATATCCCCCTCTCTTTCCATGCGTATCTTTTTTAACGCTCTGTACAAGATAGTTTTCACCGTTCCTAAAGGCATGCTCAATGCTTCTGAAATCATTTTAAATGTATAATCATGATAATATTTTAAAATTACTATGGTTTTTTCCTCTTCTTCAAGGGATTGAATCATGTCTATCAAGGATTCATTATGAATATTATAATTATCTTCATCTTTTATTTCTTCTGTTTCCATATCTTCTAAGTAAACTACTTTTTTATTTTTCCTTAAAATATCTATGGAACAGGATATTGCAATTTTTATAAGCCATGTTTTAAAATACTCACTTTTCTTTAAAGTATTTATAGATTTAAATGACCGATATGCTGTCTCTTGAACCACATCTAAGGCATCCTCCTCATTTTTCACATAAATATATGCCATACGATAAATAGCTTCTTCATGCTCAGTAAATAGCTCTATGTAGGCTTCATCATCTCCATTTTGAGCTCTCTTAACAAGTTTGTCTAAATTAAAATCTTTATTCACCTTTATCCCCCTTTCTACTCATTAGACGTGGAATAATAGATTTTGGCTTTAGTAAAATAAAAAATAAAATTTTATGCCTATAAAGTCCGATTCCTGTGGTGACTCGAATGGAATATTCTCATTTATTAAACACCAAATCAACATGTTTATTCCTATAAACACTATATTTAAATATGATAAATCTATTCGCTATCTATGAAATAAATAGGTTTATTTCTTTCCATGTGTTATTTTACCTTGACTTATTTTAAAATGAAATATACAATATATAAGATATTTTAAAATTTTAGGAGGATTATTAAAAAATGACACATTCCATGAGACTTCGTATCCCAACTTTGAACTAGTAATTGAATATGTTCAAAGGCTCTGTTTTGTGTAAACAGAGTAAACGGGATTAGTCTGTCCTTTTTTAATAATCTTCATTGCATATAAAAAATATGTAATATATAGAAAGGTGGATTGTTCTGCCTTTCTTTATTTATGTCTTTATTCCTTCTTTTATTAAACAAAAGGTAGGTTTATTTGCTGATGGCTTCTAATAGTCTATAATCTAGCAAGGATGGTCTTCTTCCCTTTACTCTGAATCACAGGCAGATGCTTGTGATTTTTTTATTTTTGAAAGGAAGATGTAACATGACACAAAAAAACTATAGGAGTACAAAAAAAACAAGCCATGGAGAACCTCCCAATTTTTCTGGACAACATTTAATTCATAATAGAAAGTTAATTAATGAGATTGTAAATCAAGCAAAGGTAGGCACACATGATACAGTTTTAGATTTAGGTGCCGGAAAAGGAGCTTTGACTTCAGTTCTGAGTGAAGGATCTAGAAAAGTATTAGCTGTAGAATATGATAGTAAGTTTGTTGAAATTTTGAAACGAAAATTAATTCAATATCCAAATACTAAAGTCATTCATCAAGATATTTTGAAAATGCATTTGCCAAAGGAACAATTTATTGTTGTTTCCAATATTCCATATTCTATTACAACACCAATTATGAAGATGCTTCTTAATAATCCTTCGAATGCTTTTCAAAGAGGAGTACTTGTGATGGAAAAAGGTGCAGCTAAAAGATTTACATCAAAATTAGTAAAAGATCCATATGTTATCGCTTGGAGAATGTGGTTTGATATACGGTATGTTAAATGGGTTCCAAGAGAAAATTTCTCTCCACCGCCAAAAGTGGATTCCGCTATGATTACGATAAATAGAAAAGCAACACCGATTGTACCGATTGTGGATTATTTAATCTTTTGGGGGATGGCTTATTATATACTTAAAAACCCACGATTATCTATTGATATAGCTCTTAGAGATATATTTACGCCATCTCAAATTAAGCATTTGAAAAGAAATCTTGGAATAAAAAATGATTTTTCAATTGAGTCTTTATCAGAACAACAATGGGGAATCATCTTTGAAACAATGGTAACGCATGTTTCAAAATTCAGATGGCCAAAGATAAAAAAAGAGAAATTAAACCATTTCCCTATTTTTTTATAAACCGCCTATAAATGCTTTTGTAAAAAAATATATGGTGCAAACTTTTACGCACTGATTAAGACTATGGAAGAGGGTACTTTTCAACCCTCTTTCTATACTATTTTTCGATTACCACCATACGATAAATAGCTTCTTCATGCTCAGTGAATAGCTCTATGTAGGCTTCATCATCTCCATTTTGAGCTCTCTTAACAAGTTTGTCTAAATTAAAATCTTTAATCACTTTTATCCCCCTTTCTACTCATTAGACGTAGAACAATAGATTTTGGCTTTAGTAAAATAAAAAAATAATAACCGCACTAAATTTCTCTAATACGGTATAAAGTATAGCTTTATTTTTCTAAGCTTTTATAGTTTACTTTTTGGAATTTTTAAAGTTGCAACTACTCCTTTATTTTCCCCATTTTCAATGATAAAGCTTCCATGATGAGCCTCTACAATGCTTCTAACAATAACTAGTCCTAGTCCCTGCTTTTGATTTATTGGAGTTTGAAAATAGTCATCTTCATTAATCTTATTTATTTTATCCTGTGAAATACCAGAGCCACCATCTGAAACTATTATGGCAGCATAAGGACTATCAGAAGTGGTCTTAGGAACAGAAACTGTTATATGACACCCCTCTTTATTATGCTTAGCACTGTTCATTATGAGATTTATTACAGCTCTTAATAGTAGCTTTGCATCTACCATAACAGCTGTTTTTTCGTCTTCAATAATTATATGGTTACTACAATTTTGAATAGCACCACTATTAATACAGCTTGCCATTGCTTCTCTTGCTATATTGCTTAACCTTGTATACGTCAATGTTAATGGTTGCATGTTATATTGTAGAGAGGTTGCAAGATTTAAATTTGTAATAAGCTCTCTTAATCTTAGAGAGTTCTCCGTAATTATCTTTGCTTGTGCATGAATTTCTTTAGGTAAAGTATCATCCTCTTCAATCATTGCAGAATACCCCAAAATCATAGATAAAGGTGTTCTAACATCATGAGAAATTGCTGCAATCCAACTTTCAATAGCGTTATCACGGAGTTTAATTTTATTGTTTTTTTCTATGATAATTTGTGATGTTTCATTTATACTTTTAGCTAAATCTTTGTGTATACCTTTTTCTTTCAAGCATACCTTCTTTTCTTCCTTTAGTAATAAAACTCCATTTATTAATCTATTTAATGGTTTGTTTAATATTCTACCTAGGCATATTGATAATATAATAGTAATTACTACATTAAAGAAAGCTATATATAGAAAAGTCATTGGCGTAGAGTTTTCTATATTTGTTGGCAAAAACCAATTATATTTTGATATAGAGTTTTTAGGGTAACCCACAATGACTAAGTTTTCTTTGCTTTCCCATAGGAAAACTGGATAATCATTGAGATAGCTCTTAGACAGTATAGCAATATCTTTAAGTAAGTAGTAATCACCTATATCATCTGGTTTATTATTGTTGTAAATAACCTCACCCTTTGAATTTACAAGCTGTACCCATATATTATTATTTTTTATCATCTCTGATGTTTTTGAGGACAATTCATTGTTATTTTCACTTAATTCTTCTGCAATAGCCTCTACAGTTTTAATAGGCTCTTTTATATATGGACTATGGCGCATAAAATAAAGAAAAACTGTGTAATTCAAGAAAATCACTATTAATACAGTTAAAACAATTGTAATGCTGTAGTTTAAAATTATTTTAAATGATTTATTTTTCATATTATTCACCACTCTTTGTGAGTAATGTATATCCAAGTCCTTTAACTGTTATAAGAGATTTGGGGTGTGATGGCTTGTCCTCAATTTTCTCACGGATATGTCTTATATGTACCATCAAAGTATTTTCATAACCGTACGAATCATCACTCCAAGCACGGTGACAAAGGGTGTCAGTAGTAACAATTTTATTAGCATTTTCATACAAAACAAGCAAAATAGCATGTTCCTTTGCCGTTAAAGAAAAGCTTTCACCATTTTTTAAAACCTCAGCTCTACCCAAATCTATAACGGAAGAATGAAGATTAAAAATTGGCAACTCCCCTTTATAAGGCTTTGAATATGTTCTTCTCAAAATAGCATTTAATCTTAGAGTAAGTTCTTTTGGTAAAAATGGTTTTACTATGTAATCATCAGCTCCAAGCCCAAGTCCTAAAATCTTATCTTCTGCTTCTCCCCTCGCTGTTAGAAATAATACTGGAATTTCACAATGCTTTCTAAATTCATTAAGCAATAAAAATCCATCGCCATCAGGAAGCATAACATCAAGCACCGCAATATCAGGCTTGTTATTAATTAATTTATCCATAGCTTCTTTACAAGATGAAGCAGTATATATATTAGTAAAACCGTCTTTTCTAAAGATGGTCTCTATCATTTTCAATAATTCAGGTTCATCATCTACAAGCAATATCTTTTTATCTTTCATTAAATACATAATATACTCCTTCTTTATTTACTTATTTTTTATTATAGCATATTAAAAATGAGTAATTTCTCTTACATAAATTTTAAGGTTACCTTAAGGCAATATACAAGACAACTTAATGTATGGATGATAATATAAAAACCACTGGGCAATTTCATATTGTATATATTTTATCAAGTGATTCTTAGCTTTAGATGGAGTTTGCTTAAAAGCAATACTTACTCCAACTGAAGCTTAGAAGAACTTATCCAGGGACGTAGCATCCGTTATGCACAGTATAAGAACTCTGAATCACAGAGTGCGATGAGAGTATTACGGATGGTAGTCATCGGATCAAGTCAAATAGGGATGGTGGATTTAGTGAAAAAAGTAATTAAAAAGGTCTTTAAAACCATTAAATTTATTGTAGTAAGCATAGTTGTTCTTCTTTCTATTTTTCTTTTTGTATGTTTTATCAATAACCAAATACAACTAAAAAAAGAGGCTAATATTTTAGTTCCAACTGGAAAAACTGTAGAGGTAAATAATAAGAATTTACATGTTTATTCGGAAGGCAAAGGAGACTTAACCTGCGTATTTATGTCTGGGCTTGGCATTCCCGCACCTGAGTTAGAGTTTAAAGCTTTATACAAAAATATGTCCGATGAATACAGAATTACAGTGGTGGATAGGGCAGGCTATGGCTTTAGTGACAGTTCAAATGATTCTAGAGATATAGATACTATACTTGATGAAACGAGAAAAGCTTTATCTTTAGCAGGCGAAAAGTCTCCATATGTGCTATTTCCTCATTCTATTTCCGGATTAGAAGCAATATATTGGGCACAAAAATACCCTGAGGAAATTAAAGCGATAATTGGGCTTGACATAGGTTTCCCAGAGGGATATGTAGAACAAGGCGTAAAAAAATCTGATTTATTAATAATAAAACTCCAAGCTTTACTTACTAAATCTGGAGTTCATAGATTACTTCCATCACTTGTTTTTGATAAAACTATTTTAGAATCTAATTTCCTATCTGAAGATGAAAAGGAGTTATATAAAGCATTAACATATAAAAACTTACTTTCTAAAGATGCAATTAGGGAATTTAGCGCATTGGAGGCGAACTCAAATAAATCCCTTGCACTAGAATTGCCGACGAAAACACCTCTTTGTATTTTTCTTGCTGTTCCTTTAACAGAAGAGGAAAGAATACAGCGTTCAACTTTCTTTGAACAACGAAATAAATATTATAATGACTATGTATCACAATTTGAAAATGGGAAAATAATTTCCGCTCCAGGGAAACATTCTATATACTTATATTCTCCTGAAAATATTGCAAAGGAAAGTAAAAACTTTTTAAAAAGTATTAGTAATGAATAAAACCTGAACTTTCATAACCCTGATCCTCTAAAATCATTTATTATAACAAAAGGTCTTCTTATCTGGGTGTAAGAAGACCTTTTATTTAAATTAATTTTAATCTAATTTTTTTAGTGCTTCATCAAAGTCCTTTATAATGTCTTCAATATCTTCAATTCCTACAGAAATTCTTATTAAATCTGATGTAACTCCTGAAGATAACTGTTCTTCTTCATTAAGTTGCCTATGAGTTGTACTAGCTGGGTGAATTACTGTGGTTCTAGCATCTCCTAAATGCACAACTAGGGTAGCTAATTTTAAGTTTCTAATAAACTGTTTTCCAGCCTCAATTCCTCCTTTTACTCCAAAAGTTAAAATACCACTAGCCCCTTTTGGTAAATATTTTTTAGCTAAAAGGTAGCTATCATGACTTTCAAGAAGAGGATAGTTTACCCAATTAACCTTCTCATGCTTTTCTAAGAATTCCCCTAATTTTAAAGCATTGTAGCTATGTCTCTCCATTCTTAAATGAAGGGTTTCAGCTCCTAGGTTAAGTAAGAATGCATTAAAAGGACTGGTGCATGGTCCTAAATCTCTTAATAATTGAACACGAGCTTTTACTATATAGGCAGCATTTTGAAAAGTTTCCGCATATTTAATTCCATGATAGCTTAAATCTGGCTCTGTGAAGTCAGGATATTTTCCATTCTTCCAGTCGAAGTTTCCTCCATCTACTATAATTCCTCCTAAGCTAGTTGCATGACCATCAATATATTTTGTTGTGGAATGAATAACTATATTTGCTCCATGCTTAAGTGGATTACATAAATACGGTGTTGCTAGGGTGTTATCCACAATAAATGGTACCCCTGTTTTCTTTGCAACTTTAGAGAACTTTTCAAAGTCCAATATATTTAATCCTGGATTTCCTATAGTTTCTCCAAAAATTGCTCTAGTGTTGTCATTACAGCAGTTGAATATCTCCTTTTCACTAGAGTCAGGATTCACAAAGGTTACACTAATTCCAAACCTCTTTAATGTTGTTGAGAACAGTGAAAATGTTCCACCATAAAGGGTTGAGGCAGCTACGATATGATCCCCATTTTTACAAACATTTAGTATAGATAGTGCCACTGCACTCTGTCCTGATGCTAATGAAAGAGCCCCAACTCCACCTTCCAATCCATTAATCTTTTCTTCAAAGGCAGCCACAGTTGGATTGCTTATTCTTGAATACATATGCCCTTCTGCCTTTAAATCAAACAATGCAGCTACTTCATCTGGATCATCATACTTATAAGTCGTGCTTTGGTATATTGGTAAAATCCTTGCTTCTCCTGATTTTGGATTGTATCCTCCTTGAACGCATATTGTCCCCTTGTTAAAATTCAAATTATTTGCCATTTATTTTTCCCCCTTAAATTTATTTATCCGATGACTACCATCCGTAACACTCCCATCTTCTACAAGTGAGAGATAACGGATGCTACGTCCCTGGATAAGTTCTTCTAAGCTTCAATTGGAGTAAGTATTCCTTTTAAGCAAACTCCATCTGAACCTAAGAATCACTTGATAATGAATTTAATACATTATCAGTTTAATAGTGCAATCTACTCAGCATTTTTAAAAATAAAAAAAACTGCTCAAATCTTTCGATAAGAAGCAGTCATATGTCTACTAAACAGACTATTAATTTAAATAGTCCACTTCACTTCTTATCTTTCAGGATATTTCCTGCAGGAATTAGCACATTTCTAGCTTAACGCTTTAAACTAGCTGTTGCCGGGTTTCATTGGGCCAGTCCCTCAACCACTCTTGATAAGATTAATTTTTTATTTAATTTTAAAACTAATTTTACACATATCTCTAGGGCTTGTCAAGAGAATATTTTATTTTATTCTATTGTATTGAATTGATATTACTTTTCCCATACATATTTATAACCTCATTAATACTTTCAACTACATCTTCATAGCTTAAATGCACATCTATTAACAGATGATTACTTTCCATTGAAAATTCCTTTATTATACCATAGAGATATTTTCCCCCATCTATCAAATTCTTAGGCTGGTGATTAATTTTTTTAGGTATGTACCCTATTACATATCCATAATCGGTGGTAACCATAATAGCATTTTCGTCATATGAGTTGTCTATTTCTCTCTTTAAAAAAAGTATATCTCCAACCTGAATTTCATCTTCTACAACACCCATGTCCCTATAAAGTACTCCTGCTACATTGGTTGAAAAAAGATATATATCTTTAAAATGAGGATTAACTATTTCTTTGCTTATATCTACGTACTTTCTAGCCTTATTTACCTGTTTTTCATCTTCACCTATCAATCTTTTCATTCTTCTTTTAATTCCTTCATTAGGCTCTAAATCTATTGCTTTTTTAATTTCTTCAACTGTTTTACTGCTCCAATGTTCTTTATTCTGTTTTAAATGCTTTATTGCCTCTATTCTACATTGAGAAAATCTAGCAAATAATGCTTTTAAGGCTAAATCTATTTCTATAAAATCATAGCGTTTTAAACTACATAAAAGATACAAAAGACACATATCTGGCTCATGATCTTTACCGATATCATCTTCATTTATATTTTCAGGTAGTGATGCTATTTCTTCAAAAGGAAAGGTATTTTTTGTATACTCAATAAGATTTTTCACATCACTTGAGTCACCAAGTTCTGTAATATAATAATAAACTTCTATATTGCAAGGATACCTCTTTAACATCTTTTCAAAACTATCAAACTCTAAACTTGCCCCTATGAAATTGGCCAAAAATAAATACTGTTCTGCTTCTTTCTCTCCCTTATCTATAGCCTTATTTAAAACCTCAATCCATTTCTTGTTTTTTAAAATATTTTTGCACTTTATTCCAATTTCATTTTTCTCATCACTTTTCCAACCATTTTCCTTTACCAAACCCATTTCACCGTCATAGAAATAAGGCATCGTCCAATCTTCCACATATGCTATAGCGCATAAATCTTCAAAGGAATTAGCATATTCACGGGCAAATTCCATATATATATTTAAGGTTTCTAAGCTATCTTCCAATTCATATATATTATTTTCTTTTGCTGAAAATATGTAACATAAAAGCTTTGAAATAGCGGCAAATTCCTTTTCTTTTACCTGTCGACTTTTTAAATACCAGCTCATGTCCACTTTGTCTACAGAAATCATAGCGGAGGCTTCTCTTAAAACAGAATTTTCACTTCCCTCTTCTATAATCCACTCTTTAATTTCAGTGTTAATTGGCTCTAGGTTTTTTAAACAATGAATTTTTCCATATCCATAAGTTTTCTTAGCCATTTTAAAAACAAAAGAGTTGTAATTATAATGTGTTTTTAAAGATTCTATAACATATAAAGTGTACTCGCTATGCAATCCAAGGATCTCTAAAATTTCCATAGCTCTATCATCATAAGAGAAACCCAGCATGGTTATTCCTAGTTTAATTTCTTCAGGATTATTGCTGCAGGTTGCAAATTCCATTCCCACATGAAAAAGCTTGTCTTTATTTATTAAACCCTCCCTAACATATAAATCTAAAATTCTATAAAAGGAAGAATAATAAGTTATAAGTCTATTTTCCTTAATAAACTCTATTAATTCTTTATATCTATTCCCCTCTTCTAAATGCTTACACATAATATCCAATAAAGATTGTGCCTTCTTATTTCTAACTTTTCTAGGTAATTTATCTTTCCCTGATGCCAAAAGTGAATCCTCTTTCCCTGATGTTTCAAAATCTTGATTAGTATATATAGAGTTAGGATTAGCTTTAGAATAATCCAGCATTTCTTTATATAAACTTTTTTCTAATTTAAACATAAACGTCCCCCTTGCTATGCCTTATATTATGAATTCATTTATATAATCTATACATGAACCTTCATTGATTATATTATAATAAAAGGTCTTCTTACCCGTAGATAAAAAGGCCTAATTATTGAGCTTTTTATAGTTTCCTTCCGTCCCATTTCTTAAGAGCTACTCTCATGGACCTAGCCATTTCCCTGCTAAATTCAGCTCCTGTTTTTTGAGCATATAACATTTGAGCAAAATTCTCTGCATTGTATTTATTATTTTCAACATAACGCTTTTCCTTTTCCTCAAACATTTCCTCTAATTCATCTGTAGTAAGTTTTTTGTATTTCTCCTCAAATACTATAAATTTCTTATCAAATCTCTTTCTATAAACCCTTTTGAAATCTTCTTCATAGTATCCAAAGCATAACATGCACACTGGAAATACCCAATCCTCTAAATTAAGAAGCTCTTTATGGAATTCATAGTTTTCAATTATATCCCCTATGTAACAAGAACCGATGCCCAGTGACTCAGCTGCAATAACAGCATTTTGCGCAGCTATAAGTGCATCCTCACAAGCGATTATAAAGTCTGATTCCTGTGGTGCCTCAAATGAAATATTCTCCTTCTTTGCATATTCCTTAACCCCTCTATGTTGAAAATAGTCAAACCACTTTTGCTGATCTGCTGCAAAGATAAGGATTAATGGTGCCTTTGCAATAAACGGTTGGTTGTCACAGGATTTACTTAGAATTTCTTTTGTTTCACTGTCTTTAATCATAATAATAGAATATAGACATTGATTTCCTGCAGTAGGAGCCTTTATTGCAGAATCAATTATTAAATTCAAATGCTCCTTTGATATGTCCCTTTGTGCATATTTTCTAAGAGATACTCTTTTATTTATTACATCAATAACCGAATTCATATTTACCCCCTCAGTTTTTATTTTTAATTATTTTTAACCAATAATTATTTCCCTCTTTAGTCAATAATTATTTTCATTAATGATTGGTTCAATTAATGATCCTTTCACTAAATAGTCCTTTCAGTAGATGATTATAATTTAAAACTTCTACATATTTCCTACAATTCCTTTTAATTATACAAAATATTGTTTTCACTTCACACTCCACACTTTTTACTATATGATAAAATTATTAACTAAAGGAGATGATTTTCATGAAAAAAATTGATGAAAGAGATACCATGTTTGCAAGAATGAATTACATGGAAGGTACCTTTCCTTATGAAGATTATTATAGTAGAAATGCAGATAAACTAGAGATAGATAATGAAATAAGAAAAAAGCCTAATCTTTGTGGCCCTGGAACCATGTCCTATAATGCTATCAATTCTCCTATAGCAACTGCTTGTTTTAAATTCCTAGGAGACATTAAAGACCTCTCTGAAGGAGAAGTAAATAATATTAAAACTCCAATAGATAAGGAATTGGCCACTGAAAAATTAAAAGGCTTAGCAACTTACTATGGCGCAAAATTAGTGGGAACTCTAAAAATGAAAGATTACCATTATTACAGCCACAGAGGAAGGCATGAAGAAGTATATGGAGAAAAAGTAGATAACCTAATGCCTTATGGAATAGTTTTTGCCGTAGAAATGGATAAAGATATGATAAATAGAGCCCCCCAAATATCAGAAATAGTTGAAACTTCTAAGGGTTACGTAAACACTTCAATTATAGGTATGGTTTTATCCTATTACATAAGAGAATTAGGCTATAATGCTAGAAATCACATGGATGCAAATTATCTTATTGTAGCACCTTTAGTAGGTAGAGATGCTGGATTAGGTCAAATAGGTAGAAATGGCATATTAACCACAAAAGAGTATGGCTCTCGCATAAGACTTGGAGTAGTTACCACAGATTTAGAGCTAATGGAAGATTCACCTATAGATTTTGGTCTAGAAGAATTTTGCAGGCTATGTAATAACTGCGCTATAACTTGCCCTGGCAAATCAATACCAAAAGGTGAAAAAGAAAACATTGACGGAGCTTTAAGATGGCAAATAAATCAGGAAAGTTGCTACGATAGATGGAGAAGTCTTGGAACTGACTGCGGTATATGTATAAACAGCTGTCCCTTTAGCCAAGGAATACATATGAGCGAAATAAAAAGCTTTAACGGAAATAAAAATGCAATTATTGATTGTTTAAAGGACTATAGAAATAAATATAATATCCGTCCATACATAAAGGATTCTCCGGAATGGCTTAAATAAAAGTTTATATACTAATTTTTAAGGGAAGCTATTGATTTCCCTTAATTTATTTGATGGTTATATTGATCTACTCCCCTTTGATCAACGTAAATAACACATAATATCTATTGGATATGGTTTACCTAATACAATGTATATTATATTATCCTCCGTCGCAAAATATCTAGGAGGTGATAAATATATGAAAAGCAAACCAGATGATAGAAGAGATAATGTGGAAAAAATTCAATACAATATCGACAAAACTATTCAAAACTATAATCTTGCAGAAGAAATGATTGAAAAAACAGATGATGAAAAAACAAAAAATTCTTTAGAGGAAAAAAACGAAAGAAGATTAGATGCACTTAGCGGTATGAGAGCAGAAATTAAAGATGAATCTCTTGATAAGCAGAGAGGATATAAATAAACATAACTTTTAAGAATATAACATAAAAAGGGAGATTCCTTTTGTCCGATGACTACCATCCGTAATACTCCCCTCGCACTCTGTGAAAGCGATTCACATAAAATCAAAGATTTTAGTTCTCTGCTTTTCTATAAGTGGGCGATAACGGATGCTACGTCCCTGGATAAGTTCTTCTAAGCTTCAGCTGGAGTAAGTATTGCTTTTAAGTAAACTCCATTTAAAGCTAAGAATCACTTGATGAAGGATAACTAAGCATCTAGTCTCATTCGCCCATACATAAAGGATTCTTTGGAATGGTCGAAGTAATTCAGTATTTGAGATACTAATCTGTCATACTATAAATTTAAAAATAGATTTGTTAAACAATAAAAGAGCTAAGCATGTAGAGAAATAGCGACTTTTTCGGAGCGACTTCACTACATACTTAGCTCTCTGTTTGTGGAACTAACTTAATTTCATTTAAATAATTTTCCTTAAACATTTTGACAATATTGGACAATTTATCATCCAACTTTATGATATGCTATATACAAACATAACTAATCAATTTAAAAACAAGGAGAATAAAAATGAAAAGAGTAATTAAATTTACTTCAGTGTTTTTAATTGCTTTGCTATTATTACCAAATTCAACTTTTACTCAGAAGGTAAATACTTCAATAAAACCTATACCAATTAAAGAATTAGATACTTTACCAATTGAAAAAACTTATTCATACGAAGAAATATTAATGCATGCAGAAAATGGTGACTATGAAATAAAAGATATTAAAGAATTCAAAAAAAATCATGAAGAAAACTTAAAATTACAATCATCACAAGAAAATGGAACGACTATAAGGTACTCTATATTTGCAATGGATGGAATTAAATTTAAAGGCAAGTACTATAGAACCTACCATATACAACCAGAAGTTATAGTAGGCCTTTTATATTCAGGTTCTAGTTCTCCTGATAAAGTTGTATCACTAGGAGATTCTCATGTTTATACTGAAAATGGTTCCCCTGTAAATTTTGATGGAACAATGTTCTATCATCTAGTTTCAGGTAGAGAAATTTATACAGCAATACAAGGGAGAGCATATAAACACAGAAAGGTAAACTCACCTAGGAGAGTAGAAATAAGCATAGGTGGAATAGTACAAACTTATGTAATTTTCACAAATAATGGATATCTAAGGGATATAGTATATGACGAGACTTATTATTCAGATGCATTAGATAGATAGTAGACATATAAAAACTAAAAGATTAATCTTTCAGTTTTTATATGTCTACTAAATTATATATAGTCAATTTGTTAATAGATCTAAAGGAGGTATTTAAAATGAAGCAAGATAACAAAATGATATTATCTTTTTCACTTATACTAAATATTATATTAGTTGTATTATTAATATTTAGTATTTATAATTTTAATAAAGCAAAACCTTTAGAATATATTAAAGGTTTTTATCAATCTACAGAGTATTTACCTGATTTGTACGAATTTAATTTTACAGAAGAAGAATTTTTTATAAAATTTAATGATATTATAATTGAAAAAGGAAAGTATAATAAATATAAAAATAATATATTTATTTGTTATGGAGAAAAAGATACTCAGGTAATTTCACTATTAAATAAAAGTTTTTATATTTATGATAATAATAAGAGCAGAGTAATTGAAATGAAGAAAGTATCCGATGTTCCATTATCATAAAACTCATTTGTTTATATATCAATTATAAAAATATATCTGTAAACAATAAAAGAGCTAAGTGTGTAGGTAAATAGCGTCTCTTACCAGAGCGGCTTCACTACATGCTTAGCTCTCTATTTGAGAAATTAAAATATTTTTGTAAAAATTGAGGATTGAAAAAATAATTGACACATCCTATGTTATGGTTCAACGCATATCCTTCCAACTACGGCTATTAAAAGTGTTTATTTAAATACATCCTATGTTATGGTTCAACATAATTGGTATTTTAAAATAAATGATATGTATACATTTAAATACATCTTATGTTAAGGTTCAACTAGTACCAAAAACCATTTTATCAACCTTTGATAAATTTAAATACATCTTATGTTAAGGTTCAACATCAAGAGAAAAACAAAAAGGACATACCCAAAACCTATTTAAATACATCTTATGTTAAGGTTCAACATTGAACTTTTGGTAACTAGAAAAAGGTTCAAAATTTAATTTAAATACATCTTATGTTAAGGTTCAACCACTGTAAAATCAACATTCTTTATTTTTGTAGTACCACATCACCCATTGGTATTTCTACATTTCCTCGAAATCTTACCAGGCAATTTAACATTTCCAAAATACTCATAAAAAATCCACCCTAAAATATTGGTATATTTAAATTTATATATGTTATATTTTATCCTTCACCTGGGAAAATTATAAAAAATCTATTTATTTGAAAATCTATTAACTATATCTGTAAAACATAAAAGAGCTAAGTATGTAGACTTTTTCTTGGAGCGACTTCATTATATGCTTAGCTCTCTGTTGTGAAACTAAATTATCTTTGTAGAAATTGAATATTGAAAAAATAATTGGTACATCCTATGTTATGGTTCAACTCCATGGAGAAGTAAAGATAATAATTCAGATTGGAAATTTAAATACATCCTATGTTATGGTTCAACCACTGTAAAATCAACATTCTTTATTTTTATTATAGCAGTAAGGCCATTGATTTCAAAGGATTTATTAAAATCTATCCCAACCGTTTGATATATTTAAAATATATCCTCTAAAATTATGGTATAGCCATTGATTCTATTGAATTATAAGTAATTTCAGTACTAAAATCGGTTGGGATATTCTCTATTGTAAAATATAAAAGAGCTAAGCATGCAATGAAAAAGCGACTTTTTCTGAAGCGATTTCACTATATACTTAGCTCTCTATTTAATAAGCTAAATTATCTTTGTAAAAACTTATAATTGAGAAAATAATCAGTTACATCTCACATTAAGGCTTAACGTTCTAATAACATTGATTAATTAAATAAATAGCTCCTGTTAAATAACTGGAGCTATTTATCCTCTATGTAACCAATTCTTCTAATTATTTTATCTTTAAGGTCCTCTAATGCTTTAGTGTACTCCTCTTTTATATTTTTGCAAATCTCTATAGCATTACTTTCACTATACATATGAGATGTAGAGTTTCTATCTACAAGCATGTCTAGCCATAATTTTTCATTTTCAATTATTCCTGCTGAGAATGCCTCTTTCAATACTGATTTTGGAGAATTCAATCCCATTAATCCCTCATCCTCAAATAATTCTTTTAAAGTTTTCCAAGCTAATTCAAAAGTAAACTCAAATCTTTGAATCAATCCATCTCTTAGAAGTTCATTTTCATCATTATATTGAAGTAATCCTTCTTTTAATCTATCTAAAGCCTTTATAAAATTATGCAATTTGCTTCTATTTTCTTTCATATATAATAACACCCTCTCTTTTGATATTTTCTATAAGTTTTTTATCTGTGTTACTATTAATAAATACAATATCAAGTTTAAGTAACGTATCTATATCCTCTAGCTCAAAATATAATTCACTTTGATTATCAAATCCCTCATTACAATATACCGCTAAATCTATATCACTAGTTTTTTTATTATCTCCTCTTGCCCTTGAACCAAATAAAGTAACTTTATTAATTTCATATCTATTTGCAACTTTTGAAATTGATTCTATAATATTCTTGTCTAAATTAAAACTCATAACCTATCTCTCCCACATTAGTCCTGTGATTCCCTAATATTATTTAATAGTTTAAGAAAGTGTGATTTATAATATTATACCATACTTATCATTTATTCATAACTATAGTCTCAAAATTCGATTTTGTTAAAATGCATAAGGTACATTACATATCATTTTTAAGTTTTGGACAATAAATTCATAGAAATAAATATTTAGTTAAATAAATTGTTTACATCCTATGTTATGGTTCAACTCTGGTCTGCACATGCCCTCTATTTTATATTCCTTTATTTAAATACATTCTATGTTATAGTTCAACATCTAAACTTTCATGTTCAATAGCTGTTATAGTCAAATTTAAATACATCTTATGTTAATGTGTACTTAATTTTTATTTATTAATATTTGTTGCAATAATGATTATATTTGACATAATGAAAAACAATATAATACCTATTCTAATTTCGCATTTATGAATATATTTAATTATTTCCTTTTTATTTAAATCTGAATCATATTCTTTTTTATAAAAGTTTTCAAAATCTTTGGTGCTAAAATAAAACATAATACCAAATAATAAATATGTAACTACCTTCATGAAAGTTATATTCAATGTTATTCCCCCCTATTAACGTTAATTGTGAAATGATAAACCATTTTAAGTTAGATGTATTGATCTATTAATCTATCATCTATAAACATTTGTAAACCATAAAAAACTAAGTATACAGTGAAATAGCAATTTTTACTGGAGCGCTTCACTATGTGCTCAGCTCTATATGTATCTCAGTTCACTTTAATGATATTATAGATTACACTCATTTTCTTTGGTCAATTTTATTTTCTACATCAATAATAATCTTCTGGAACCCATTTAAGAGAAAACCTATCCCCACTTATAAATCCCTGCTTCATTTCTTCTCCACAATATGGGCATTTCATATGGCCATCTCCCTTTCATTCCTAAAATAGATGATCTTTACTGTGTATATTCATATCTTTATTATTAAAATAATATATTTTCTATTTAATTACATTATATCATAATTAATCTAAATAATAATAAAAAGAGCTAAGCATGTAGGTAAATAGCAACTTTTTATTGGAGCAACTTCACTACGTGCTCGGCTCTCTATTTTGGAAAACTATTTATCACAATATATTTGAAAATGTATTTGTAAAACATAAAGAAACTAAGCTATATAGTGGGAGGAGCACCTTTTTGAAGTGACGTCATTATTTACTTAGTTTCTCTTTGAGATATTAATTATCTTTGTAAAAACTTATACTTGAGAAAATAACCAGTTACATATCATATTAAGGTTCAACCCTTCTACTATATGAATATATAATTTGTTTATGGAATAATTTAATGAGGTTATAACATGTTTTTAAAATTAAATGCTTTTTTTAACTATTGTCCTAAACTTAACACCATCTATAAGTAAAATGCATGATAACACACTTAAATATAATATACAAGATTATAAAATTATTGCCGAGTTTTCAAAGCAAAACATACGATTATTAGGGAAAGAACTAAAAAAATGCTGATGTATACAAAGGTCTTCTACTAGATATCAATATAAAAGTAGCTTTTTAAATTAGAAAAATGATAGTAATATTACGTATAATCCTGCGCTATTTTTATAAGATTTAGATAATGATAACGAAGAAGATTTACTTATAATATTAATCACTGGTACTGGATCGGTACTCCATGTTGAAGAGGTATATGTTATCAACTTTAAAAGTTTTAAAGAAATAGAAATGGTTAATCATCTTGATATAATTAAAGAAAAATATTAGTGATGCTAGATCATAATTAGATAATGTTTTTTAGGAATTATACTCATTATAATATTGTAAATAACAATTTAATAATTGAATTTGACTCGCGAGTATAACCAGCAATGTATCTAGGTAAAATTGTTATCTTATATCGGCTTAAAGATGGTAAATTTGATCTATCTAGTATAACATACAGTTCAATGCTTGATTTTATGAGGGATATCGGAAATAGATAAGAGCTAAGTTATAAAAAACACTATTGAATAATTTTTAAATTTATTATTTAAAATAAATAAGGATTTTAAGTATAATTTTAGAAAAAAGCTAACTGTAAAGTATATAAATATATATTTTTAAATTTTTGAAATTTATTTTTACAATAGTATTTGTAGATGAAATATTATCATAAAGGTAAATGGAATTGATTCGTATGGTAATTAATGCTAAAATATATATATAATAATTTATGCTATTTAATCAACTTTTAAGGAGATTTTATTTATGAAAAATAAGAAGAGAAATATAATTATATCAATTGTAGTTATAGTTATAATTATATTTGAAGTTTTTATTCGATTATCATTAGACAGAACTGTTAGGTATTATTTATTTAAAAAGGGATATTATAGAACTAGCTTTCAATGCAAAATAATAAAGTCTGATTTTTATAATGATGATATAGAGCGCTACTATACCATAGATCCATCTATAGGACCAGATCTTATAGCAGTAAAGAAAAATGGATTAGGTTTATGGTATATTGATATTGATAAAACTGGAGGAGCTTAAAATAAAAGAGCTCGTATTATAATGATCTGCCCCCAAAAATTAGACAAATATTTATTTAGCCAACTAACGAGGAGTGAATCCTGTATTGTACAGGACTCATTCCTTTTAGTTTGAACTTAATTCTTTTGTTATTGCAGTTAATCAATATATTGTTCTAGTTCTATTTTAAAGTCTTCTAATGAGTTAAACTCTTGCAAATATAGCAACTCCGATTTTAATAAACCAAAAAAATTTTCCATAACAGAATTATCAAGACAATTTCCTTTACGTGACATACTTTGTCGTATACCTTTATTAATAAGCATTGCCTGGTACTGTTTCATCTGTTACTGCCATCCTTGCTCTGAATAAAGTATTAGATTTGTTTCATCAGGTATTTTCTTAAAAGCCTTTTTAAGCATATCAACAGTCTGGGCAAATACAGGACGTTCACTAATGTTATAGCTAATAATTTCTCCGTTATACATATCTAAAATAGGAGAAAGATATAACTTCCGTCCAAATAATACAAACTCAGTCACATCGGTAGTCCATTTCTCATTTGGCTTTGATGCTTTGAAATCTCTTTGTAAAAGATTAGGAGCAATACGTCCAACTTCTCCTTTGTATGAACGATATTTTTTTACTCTTACCATGCATTTTAAACCCATATGTTTCATGAGTCTTTGAACTGTTTTATGATTTAAACTATACACTCTATTATGTAACTCCATAGTAATTCTGCGATATCCATAACGGCCATGATTCTCTTGATAAATCTGTTTAATTACTTCTTTTAAATCTTTATATTTATCTGGTTGTTTTAACTTTTTCACATAATAATAGTACGTACTACGAGGCATGGAAGCATATTGCAATAATGCCATCAGCTTATATTTATACCTTAATTCACTGATGACAATTACTTTGTCTTCATATCTGATTTTTCCCGTTTTTGAACTAAGGCATTCAATTTTTTAAGTATTCATTCTCTATACGTAGACGTTGCACTTCTGCAATTAAATCTTCTTTTTGGTCTTTAGAAAGTTTGGATTTCTTTGACTTATCATTCATATTTTTCCCGGCCTACCACTATTATCTCGGTATAGAGCCTCTGGTCCTTTATCATAATATATACGCTCCCACTTTAATACAGTTGACATGCTAGGAATACCGAACTTAGCTGCTGTATCAAATGTAGAAGCATTACATTTATGCATATATTCTACTACAGATATTTAAAAATCTCCAGTATAGTAACCGTGCTTAATAAATAATCCATCAGCTCCATAATTTTGATATAACTTAAGCCAATTTTGTATATGATTTTTAGTAATATTATATTTTCTTACAGCATTACCTTGGGAATGCTTTCCTTCAAGCACGTATTGAACTATTTCTAACTTTAATTCATATGAGTATTTTGACATAAAAAATACACCTCCAAATGTTAGTTTTTTTGTCTAACATTTAGGGTGCACTTCATAAAATACGAGCTCTTTTATTAGTAATTCATTCCTAAGAATCTAACATCAGTATAAAGAGATGATGGATATACGTTATATAATCCGTAATCTCTTCTGTTTGAGGAATGAGCAGAGTAGAAAAGTGTACCATATGAATCTTTTGCAGTTATAATACCAGCATGACTCCACTCCTTTTTAGTTGAATTATAGAACTGAACAATATCACCTCTATAAGCAGAACTATTTGGAGTTCCATATCCAAGCTGATACATAGCTGTCCAAAATTCTGTTACTAGCACCCAGCTTCTACTTTGAGTAAAAGAACTATAAGCCCATTTTGGTTCTACCATTGGCATACCACCAGCAAAAACACATTGAGATACAAAATTTGTGCAATCATTATCACCGAAATCTCTATATGCTGGATTTCTTCCTAAAGCCCAAGTATGAGCATAATCAATAGCAGCTAAATATCCACTTGAGTAACTACGTGCATTAAAAGTATTTTCAGGGTTTAATAAATCTGAATCCTCGCTAACACTTAATTCTTTTATTCTTTGAGCATCTTTTTTAAGATTTAAATATTTAGATTTTAATGTTTCATATCTAGTATCAACAGGACTTCTTAATAAACTTTTTTGATTAAATTCACTCTCTTCTAATAAAATTACATCTTCTAATATAAGATTCTCATCCAATTTTTTAAATAATATTTTATAATCATCTTGTCCTAATTGTTCTATTTCTGGAGAATCTTTAAATACCATTTTATTTGTAACAGTACAAATAATACTTAAACTTTCATCATACACTTCAAGATCTTTAAAATTCAAATCAACTGAATAGTTAATCAATTCTTTATCTACTTCTTTAAACCAATCACTAAGATATAAATTTTTAAGACTACTATACTCTTTTAATTCAGTAGACATTAAGTTATCATCAATAGTTATAGCTCTATTTTGTTTAATAGATTCGATTTCAGAAGTAAAATAATTTTGGGTTAATGATAATAACTGTTCTTTATCGCCAGTGCTTAGTAAATTAGATGTAGAACCATCAAAGCTGTCATTAGTATTTAAAATATTTGCTTTTACTGTTGAGGTTGAAACACTTATTGTTAAAACCATAACAAAGCTTAATAGTAATGTAAAAATTTTTTTCATTAAAGTACCTCCTCATATTTAATAGTAGTATATAACCATTATATCATATTTTACCAATTCAATAAAATTTTACAAATAAGTTCAGCAAAAAACATATTATACACTTATAAAATATTCAATAATTTAAAATATATGACAATAAATAGAATCACACATTCTGTAAGTTTGAATGAAAATAACTTTGATATATTAAGATACAACGACATTTTTTGAGAAATTGAGAAATAATTTGTTTTATATTATAAGTTAAACATTTCCAGTTGTATGATAGTAGAAAATAGGGTTAAAACATTGCTTGGTATGTAAAAGAACTAATTAAATAAAATTCATATGTAAGCTTTTCATAATTTCATCTAATCTATAAACTGTCACCTAATTAAAAATATAGGAAATGGTTAGATGGATTTTTTAAGCTTTTTTCAGGCACAGGAGGATTTAGGTCAGCAATAGAAATGGTGGGATATACTTACATTGGCCATGTTAAGATTCAGTCACTCTAAAACCGGCATTCCTTATTTTTATCATATTACATAACTCATTAATTTTGTTATATTCTTTCAATATTTTTCTAGACGTTTTGTATACTTAAAATTTATCATATAAAATCATGGCATAATCATTGATTTCATTAACTTATGTCAGTTTTATAATGGAAATCAATTGGGATATTTTCTATAATGTTAAGTTCAATATTTTTTCACTTCAAACTTTTCCTTTAAATACTTGCAAACCATAAAAGAGCTAAGTATGTAGAGAAATAGCAACTTTTTATTGAAGCGGCTCCACTACGTACTTAGCTCTCTGTTTGTGAAACTAAATTACTTTTATAGAAATTTATAATTGAAAAACCTATTTAGTTAAATTCTTAGATATTTAGTTTTTTAGATTTTTAGATTTCAACGGAAATATAAAAGCATAAAAAAATGCGGACTAATTTTTAGTTCGCATTAATACTTTACCTATTTTTCTAATAAATCTATGTACCTCAGTTTCCCTTTTGGATGCTAATTTTATTCAATACATGACTTAACAAAGTCAACTGGATACTGAGATCGCTTTGAAGCTTCTTCTATGGTCATTCCACTTGCTAAAAAACGCTTTACTACAGATCTCATGCTTTCTCCAACTTCAATAATATGACTATCAGGATCATAAAATCTAACTACTCTTTGTCCCCAAGGATATTCTTTAACTGCGTGCACAAATTCAATATTATTAAAAGAATTCAGGTGATCCATAAAATCTTCAAAATTTTCTTCCTCAAAATACAACTCAAAGTTATTGCTTTTTTCTATAATATCTTTTTCATCTTTATCAATAAAACCTTGCCAAGATAGTTTACTCTGTAACGAAAAGTCTCCATCAAAAGTAATGTTCTCTCCAAAATCCAATATTACTTTTTGATTAAGCACTCTTTCGTAAAATTCTCTAGACTTTTTTATGTTTTTAACTGCAATAAGAGTAGAATTAAGTTTCATGGCTATAAACCTCCAAATACATAAATAACTTGTATTTCCATTATATCACATATAATAAACCTTTAAAATCAAGATTTAATTTCTATATAAATTAAAAAAACTATTATTTGAGAGTTCAACTCTTAAATAATAGTCCTTGTGGCTGGGATAGCAGGATTCGAACCTACGAATGCGGGAGTCAAAGTCCCGTGCCTTACCGCTTGGCGACATCCCAATATTATTGTAAAATTTTGTTGAAGCCACACTTGTGGCGACGATTTATATTTTACTAAGTATAGAGTATTTTGTCAAGGCTTTTTAAATAAAATTTTATATTTATGTTTAAATTTAATAATTTTATGTGAATCCGCATTTAAATATTTACAATAATTTATACTCATGCATTAAATTGTAAAAATATTACCTGATATCACCAACGCAGATTAGAACATATAGTTGCAATATTATTGTAACACTAAAAGAGGAAAAAATTCTACTTTCACAAAATTCTTTCCTCATTATCTTTTTATGCGTTTTTTATACGTTAAACTTACACACCATTTGAGAAAGTTTGCCTGAACCTTCTTTTACGTAATTTATAAGCTTTACTACATCATTTGGTTTTTCTATAACACGGCTTATAATCACTTCTTTTTCTATATACGCTTTAAAATGTTCAGTTTGCTACTATCTTACCTCAATTTGAGCCCAATGTTCTCCAACAGGTACTATTTCCTCACCATACTCTAGGTGTACAGGATGTTTAAATATTGGACCATCATATACCACTGTATGATATTCGCCATTTTCACCACAGGGGTCTGCACCACATTCCTGAATTTCTTTCATCAGCGAATAACTTAAATCTTGTCCTAAAAATTTAACATCTATCATGGTTTTATTAACTACCACTATCTTTGCTTTAAAACCTAAATCCAAAAATTCTTTTACTATATCTACTCTATCTCTTTGCCATAAGGGTAAAACTGAAGTAATAGAGGCTTTTTCACATACTTTGTCTTCCCATTTCTTATGGTCATCTATATCGATATCACCAAAAATTCCATAATCTATGCCCTGTTCCTTAAATGATTTAAGGTTATAAATAAATATTTCTTCATAATCATCAAATAATGCTTTCCCTATTGAATGTTCAACTCCCATTGCCAAAGCTTGTGCTTTAATAACATTTTCCTTTAGCCTATGAGCTGAACTTATATTATTTTCCATACTAAACATAGTAAACAATTTTTTAACACTGTATCCCTGTTCCATAGCTTTATACAAAGCAAGACAGGAATCCTTTCCTCCACTCCATGAAACAAAACAATTTTTATTCATTTAACACTTCTCCTCAACAATTCTTTTAATCTCATCTTCAGCAGTCCTTAACTCTCCCTCAAAACCATCAAGGTTTCTTTCCAATGTACTTAATAATCTTTTTACATTATTAGAGGTATCATATATATTATCTAAAGAATCATTTATTTTGGATTGTACAACCCAATCGAATATAAGTCCATCGAAGAAATAGTCTGCAAATTTTTCAAAAGATCCTATGTTTATATCCATATCTGAGGATAATTTTACATCAGATAACTCTCTTATGAATATTCCAAGAAGCCTTTGAACTTCATGAACATGACTCTTAGCATCATCTATTTTGGAGTGTTTCGCCGCTGTAGCTACAAATCCTCCACCAAGTATGTCCCATTGCTCCCAACCTTTTGCACTCTTTAGCGAAGATAAAACCCTTTCTAATGCCTCTCTAACTTTTTCTCCTGCATTTAGGGCTTCCTTTGTTTCTTTAATATTAGATTTTAAATCCTGAACTTTTTCTGTAAGCTTTATTAATTCTTTAGCATCTAGATCATCACCTTGTAGAATTAATCTTTTTTTCTTTTTCATCAATTCCTTATACTCTAATTCTATATTAACATAGTCATTTAGTTCTTCATTATAAGAGATTGTTTCCTTTTCTAAGGTATCGATTAAACTACAGCACTCATCATATCTAAGTTTAGCCCTTAGGTATTCCTGCCTTTTTTTTTCAAGTTGCTGTTCTATATCTTTTAAAAATGATTCAAGCCTTTCAGCATCTTTTTCTTCATTTTGTAAAATTTTATGAAGCTCCTTCTCTTTAGTCATTTGTGTATTTAAATTTTCCTTAGTTCTCTGTAAAAGATTTTTTAATTCTTCTTTTCTTGTTAATTTCTCTTTTGCATTAGCAATATTTTTATTTAATTCTTCAAACATGAAAATCCCCCTTATATCAAGTGATTCTTAGCTTCAGATGGAGTTTGCTTAAAAGAAATACTTACTCCAACTGAAGGTTATTAAGAGAGTTCTTAGAAGCTTTGCTTCTTAGAAATCCTTATCCTTTAGGAGAAGAACTTATCCAGGGACGTAGCATCCGTTATGCACATCATAAGAACTCTAAATCGCTTTCACAGAGTGCGATGGGAATATTACGGATGGTAGTCATCGGATAAAATTTACTTTTAAGCAATAAGTTTTACTTTATACTCTAATTATAATATATATATTTAAAGGCTTAGAAGTTGAAAAAAAGTATTTAAACCTTTATAAATATTGGATGTAGATCTCCTTTAAACTTTATATATAATTCTACAAAAATTAAAGGCTGTTAATAAACAATGTTTACCAACAGCCTAGGACAAATATTCATCTATCATGGTTTTATCAACTGCTACTATCTTTGCTTTAAACCCTAAATCTAAAAATTCTTTTACTATATCTATTCTATCTCTTTGCCATAGGGGTAAAATTGAAACAATGGGGGCTTTCTCACATACTTTGTCTTCCCATTTCTTATGGTCATCTATATCGATATCACCAAAAATTCCATAATCTATACCCTGCTCTTTAAATGACCTAAGATTAGAAATAAATATTTGTTCATAATCATCAAATAGAACTTTCCCTACTGAACATAGTAAATAATTTTTTAACATCATATCCCTGTTCCATAGCTTTTTACAAAGTAAGACAGGAGTCTTTTCCTCCACTCCATGAAACAAAACAATTTTTATTCATTTAACACTTCTCCTCAATAATTCCTTTAATCTCTTCCTCTACAGCCATAAGTTCTCTCTCACAATCATTAAGGTTTCTTTCTAATGTGCTTAATAATTTTTTTACATTATTAGAGTTTGTACGCACATTGTCTAAAGAATCATTTATTTTAGATTGTACAACCCAATCGAATATAAGTCCATCGAAAAAATAGTCTGCAAATTTTTCAAAAGATCCTATGTTTATATCTATATTAGAGGATAATCTTATATCAGATAGCTCTCTTTTAAATATTCCAAGAAGCCTTTGAACTTCATGAACATGACTTTTAGCTTCATCCATTTTAGAGTGTTTTGCCATTGTAGATAAAACTCCTCCTCCAAGCATATCCCATTGTCCCCAGCCTTTTGCACTCTCTAAAGAAGATAAAACCCTTTCTAATGCCTCTCTAACTTTTTCTCCAGCATTTATAGCTTCCTTTGTTTCTTTAATATTAGATTTTAAATCCTGAGCTTTTTCTGCAAGACTTATTAATTTTTCAGCATTTAGGTCATTTCCCTGTAGAATTAATTCTTCTTTGCTTGCCATTAGCTCATCATACTCTGACTCTATGTTAATATACTCCCTTAGTTCTTCATTATAAGAGATTATTTCCTTTTCTAAGGTAGTAATTAGACTACAGCACTCATCATATTTGAGCTTTGCACTTAGGTATTCCTGCCTTTCTTTTTCAAGTTGCTGCTCCTTATCTCCTAAAATAGAATAAAACAGTCCTGTAATGCTCAATGATTCAAGCTTTTCAACATCCTTTCCTTCCTTGTGTAAAATTTTATGAAGCTCCTTCTTTTTAGCTGTTTGTACATTTAAATCTTCCCTAGTCCTCTCTAAAAGATTTTTTAATTTTTCTTTTCTTCTTAATTTCTCTTTTGCATTAGCAATATTTTTATTCAACTCTTCAAACATGAAAATCCCCCTTATATTAAATTCTCCTTTAAGCAATATATTTTATACTCTATATTCTAATTATAATATATATTTAAAGGTTTAGAAGTCAAAAAAGTATCGAACTTTTATAAGTATTAGATGTAAATTTCTTATTAAACTCTATTTATATAATTCTATAAAAAATTAAAGACTGTTAATAAACATGTTTATCAACAGCCTAAGACAAATATTCAACTATCTCCAATTCACTATATCTTGACATACTCCTCACCATATTGTAAGTGTACAGGACTTTTAAATATCGGACCGCCATATACCACTGTATGATATTCGCCATTTTCGCCGCAGTGGTCTGCACCACATTCCTGAATTTCTTTCATCAGCGAATAACTTAGGTCTTGTCCTAAAAATTTAACATTTCCTCTAAATCTCTAGTATTCTTTCGTAGCAATAAAAAGGCTTCTCTTTACCTAAAAAACTCATCTCTCCAATAAGATCATAACCACTTCTTTTAAAGAATGTATTCATTTTTGTATTTAATGAATAGGTATCCGTTTTTAAGTAATTTATATTATTTTTTAATGCTAATTCATCGGCAAAGTTTATCAATTCTGTTCCTATTCCCATTTGTCTATGGCTACTACTTACAGCCATCCTATGTACAACAAATACATCCTCATTTAAGGACCAATTTAATCCATTATATTCAATGGGTTCTTCCTTATTGATACAGGCAAATCCAACTAATTCTCCTTCTTTTTCTATTACATATAAATCGCCCTTTTTAATATCACCTGCAAAATCTTTTTCCTGAGGATAGTTTTCATCCCATTGATAGTTGTTATAGGAATGCATCTCAACAATAGTTTCCTTTATAATCTTCATAATAGCTTTTAAATCTTCATTAGCTGCTTTTCTTATCATGTTTATCATCCCCTCTGTGTTTTCATCATGCTCTTTTATTGTGTTTCAATAATTCCTCTAACCTCTTCTTCTACAGTCCTAAGTTCTCTCTCACAATCATTAAGGTTTCCTTCTAATGTGCTTAATAATTTTTTTACATTATTAGAGGTATCATATACATTATTTAAAGAATCGTTTATTTTCGATTGTACAACCCAATCAAATATAAGTCCATCGAAAAAATAGTCTGCAAACTTTTCAAAGAATGCTATATTTATATCCATATCTGAGGATAATTTTACATCAGATAACTCTCTTTTGAATATCCCAAGAAGCCTTTGCACTTCATAAACATGACCTTTAGCCTCACCTATTTTGGACTGTTTCGATGCTGTAGCTATAAGTCCTCCACCAAGTATGTCCCATTGTTCCCAATCTTTTGCACTCTTTAAAGATGATACAACCCTTTCTAATGCCTCTCTAACTTTTTCTCCAGCATTTATGGCTTCCTTTGTTTCTTTAATATTAGATTTTAAATCCTGAATTTTTTCTATAAGCTTTATTAATTCTTTAGGCTTTAGGTCATAACTCTGTAGAATTAATCTCTCTTTCTTTTTCATTAATTCCTCATATTCTAACTCTATATTAACATACTTATTTAGCTCTTCATTATAAGAGACTATTTCCTTTTCTAAGTTAGCAATTAAACTACAGCACTCATCATATCTAAGTTTAGCGCTTAGGTATTCCTGTCTTCCTTTTTCTTCTTGCTGTTCTTTCTCTCCTAAAATAGAATAACGCAATTCTGCAATGGCCGATGACTTAACCTTTTCAACATCCTTTTGTTCCTCGTGTAAAATTTTATTAAATTCCTTCTTTTTAGCCATTTGTGCATTTAAATCTTCATTAGTTCTCTGTAAAAGATTTTTTAATTCTTCTTTTCTTGTTAATTTCTCTTTTGCATTAGCAATATTTTTATTCAATTCTTCAAACATGAAAATCCCCCTTATATCAAGTGATTCTTAGCTTCAGATGGAGTTTGCTTAAAAGAAATACTTATTCCAACTGAAGCTTAGAAGAACTTATCCAGGGACGTAGCATCCGTTATGCACATCATAAGAACTCTAAATGGCTTTCACAGAGTGCGATGGGAATATTACGGATGGTAGTCATCGGATAAAATTTACTTTTAAGCAATAAATTTTACTTTATACTCTAATTATAATATATATTTAAAGATTTAGAATCTGAAAAAATATTTGAACCTTTAGGTAGAGTAAAATACTACACCTAAAGGTTCCTTTTATTTGATCTTATCTAATTTTTTAAATTCAATGGCTAAAAGAATTAAAGATACTAAAAACACTATTGAGTCTGTCACTGCTGAAGCTGCCCATGTACCTTTGATTCCAATAAATTTAGTAAGAATTATAGCTATGGGCATAAAAAGTAGTACTTGCTTTAAAATAATTATTACAGCCGATTGTCCACCTTTGCCTATCGATTGAAAAAATGTCATAGCCATAACTATAACTCCTGACACTGGAAATGTTAAAAACATAATTCTAAACAAACTATATCCGCTTTCTATTAAAGCCTTATCATTAATGAACCAGCCTAAAACAACCTTAGGCTGAATCATATAAAAAGCCCATAACACTCCAATTAATATTGTTGAAGCTATGCTAAATATTTTAACTGCTTCTTTCACACGATCATATTTTTTCGCACCAAAATTCATGCCCACTATAGGCTGAAGTCCTTGTCCCATTCCCCATATAGGTATAAATGTGAACATTAAAACTCTAAGTGCTATTCCCATTAATACTAGTTGTTCATCCCCACCATACTTTGATGTAATTTTATATAACGCAGTTTGCTGTATTAGGTACATAAATTGCATCATTGCAGCTGCCCCTCCTACAGATAATATCTCCGGCATTAAATCAGAGGCAAACTCAAACTTATTAACTGGTATTATTGATTTATTGCACTTAAAGTACATAAATGTAACTATAGCTTGAATTATTTGAGCAATTACCGTAGCTATAGCTGCTCCTGCCACACCTAAGCCTAAGACCTTTATAAATATTGGATCTAAAATAATATTTAGTACTGCACCTAATATCATAATTCCCATGGCTTCCTTCATTTTTCCTTCGCCTCTTATAAGCATATTGGCACTTTGGGAAAAATTAACGAAGAATGATCCAATGTATGTTATCCTTAAATATTCTATTCCTAATTCTAATATGTCCCCCTTCGCTCCTGAAAACCTAAGCAAATTCCCTGCAAAAATATATCCCAATACAGTAACAGCCAAAGATAATGTTAATACACACACTATTAAATTACCTAAAACTTTATTCACTACTTTATCATTCTTTGCCCCAATGGCACGAGATAAAATTGAAGACGAACCTACTCCTATAAGCACAGCAATACAATTGTTTATAAAGGTATATGGAGAAGCTATACTTACAGCACCTAAGGCTGTTTCTCCTACTAACTTTCCAACAAAAATAGCATCACATAAACTATATAAACCTATAACTAACATTCCTATAATTCCTGGAATAGAAAGCTTTAAAAGTAATGTAAACATATTACCATTAATTAATTCTTCACGATTTTTATTCATAAATATCCTTCCTCACTCTTATATCAAGTCCTTGAAAGTTTAAATTCTAATTTATTGTTTATAGCTTTATTTATAGTTTCATCCATAATTTTATTTAGTTCATTTTACCCTCCTTTCAAGTAAATATATAAATCCTTCAAGGCTATTAATAATGATTATCTTTATCAATTATAAAAGAATCTTGTACATGTTCTCTACTTATATGAGGATTAAAAATAACGGAAAAAGGATTATTATGAATTGGATGCAAATTTCTTATTAAACTTTATGTATGTAATTCTAATCAAAATTAAAAGCTGTTAATAAATAATATTTATCAACAGCCTAGGACAAGTATTAAATTATCTTCCATTTACTATATCTTGATACACTCCTCACCAATATTAACTAATTCATATTCTTCTTAATCTTTTCACTGGTTCTCTACCTTATCTAAAACTAATTCTATAATTTTTTCAACAGGCTCTATACCATAATATACCACACGATAAACATTTTCCCTCTTTCTCCCAATAAAAGTGCATCTAACCTCTTCTTTTCCAATCCACAAATCATCAAATTCGCTATCTTGTACATATCTATAGCCTTCTTCTGCATAGTAATCATATTTTTTTAATAATTCTTTTGCCAACCCTTTAGCAACCCATTCTCCTCTGGTTTCATAAGCATAAGAGTATATGGATGGGCTGTATATACCACTCTTGTCTTCCCACATAACCCCTGTGACTTCCACACTTTCATTTAGTTCATGCTGCTTAGGTACAAGTAAGCTGCTATTAACTATATAATAATTTAATCTATCACCTTTATTTTTATATGGATCTACTTTCTTAATATAAGTAGTTTCATCCATTATATCTGACATTCTAATAACAGGTATATCCTTTTCTGGTATAGAAGGAAATCTATCTTTTGTTATTATTCCTATAAGCATTCCAAAGTTAGAAATCACCCATAGCAAGGTTATACTGTTAACAACTATTCCCATAATTCTATTTTTATTTATTTTCCTTTTATATTCTATTCTGTGTTCAAAGAGGCTTCCAGATTTTAATTTTCTCATAAGTTTAGACATGTGAATAATACCAGTAATCATGCTAATACTTATATACATGGAAGCAAGCATCACTACTATAACTTCCATAAATTTATTATTAAGATAATTACCTACAGGATCGATTCGTATGGTAGCTAGAGTTATTAATATAATAAGCATTGATAAGAATACAACAGCCATTCCCATTCTAGTTATATTTTTCTTTAGTATAGATAGGGTTTCTGCTTGTTCATTAGGGTCAGTATGAATTTCAACTATGTTTGCATCTTCATTGGTTCTAAATATATGAACTAGCCTACGAGAAGCTACGTATTCCCACCCTGCCTCCTTGTATAATTCAATGGGGTTATTTCCGCCGCCATCCTTTAGCTTAAACACATCACAACGATAATTTACTTTTTCTGGTTCACATTTTTCAAACTTGGCATACCATCCATCAGTGGAAATTAGCTTCCACCCTTGAGAGGCCATATCCGAAAACCATGCCTCCTGCTCTTCAATATTCCATACATCTAACCATAAGAATTTTTTCTTTATTCTACGTTTCATGGCTATCTCCCTTTTCAAATAATATTCTGCCATCATCCACCATTTTAGAAAGCCTTAAATATTCTTGCTTTAAAGCTTCATACCCACTTGAAGTAAGTGCATATATTTTTCGCCTTCCATCGGATTCCTCAAGAGTAATTAGTTTTTCTTTTTCCATACGCGTTAAAATCCCATAAAGTGTGCCTGGTCCCATAACAACTCTTCCATTAGAAATATCTTTAACTTTCTCCATAACTACGTAACCATGAAGTGGCTCACATAAAGCAAGAAGTACATAATACATAGCCTCAGTCATTGGTGTTCTTTGAATTTCTGACATTTTATCACCCTCCATTCATTACGCAGAACTATTATGTCACGCGATATATCGTATAGCATAATAGTAGCATTCCTTTGTTAAGGTGTCAACGAGACACTTTATTTAGCATCCCAGTTTGAGCTTCAAGACAAACTATAAAAAATCTCAACTTGAGCAATGCCACGTCAAAGATTATAATTAATATACTAGGACAAGTTTAATTAGAAATTAATATCAAACTTGTATTATCAATTTATATTAAAGATTTATATTAATGTATTATCGACCTCTATTATCAATTTCCATGGAAAAATTATATTAAGGAGGGTTAGTTATGAAGCTTATAAAATACTTTAAAAACATGCTGTCCAATCTGTATTTGAGCCTTAAAAGATTTCCTTTTACTATATTGCTTTCAGTTTCTATTTTAACTTTGCTTATAACCATTCATGAAATTAGGCCTGTTGAAGATACTTTAAGTAGAATAGTAATGACTTTAGCTCTAGGTATTCCACTTTCTCTTTCCATAAAGTTATTCTTTGAAAAAAGGAACGAGGAAAATACCTTTAAGCTTTTTATTGGCTATGGAATTGGTGCATTGCTACTAGTTCTTTATTATTTATTTTTGCTACCAGATGATATGAGAATGGTAACTACCACAAGATATATTGCAGTGAATTTAGCTTTATATATGGCATTTTTATTTATACCTTATTTTCCTAGAAAACCAGACTTTGAGCTATATGTTATTGTTTTAGTTGCTGGATTTTTTACCACCATACTATATTCCGTGGTTCTTTACGCTGGACTTTCAGCAATTTTATTTTCCATAGATAAACTTCTTGGAATAAAAGTCTTAGGTAAGGTTTATTACTACACTTGGCTTTTTGTAGTTTTTATATTTGCAGTATCCTACTTCCTTTCCGTAATGCCATTAAGGGATAATAAGCTTACTTTAAGATCATATCCAAAGCTTTTAAGGATACTTATTCTATACATTGTAATGCCGCTGCTCACAGCCTACATCATAATACTTTATATTTATTTTGGAAAAATTATAGTCACCATGACCTGGCCAATAGGACTAGTTTCCCATCTTGTTCTTTGGTATTCAGTAATCGTGACCATAACATTATTCTCCATAACTCCAATAAGAGATGAAAGCAGTTGGGCTGATAAATTTTTAAAGCTTGCTCCTAAAATTTTGCTTCCTCTTATAGTAATGATGTTCATATCCATGGGTATCAGAATAAATGCCTATGGACTTACTGAGCCTAGATATTTTGTAGTTATACTTGGCCTTTGGATTTTCTCTATTATGATTTATTTTTCCTTTAGTAAAAAGCTTAGAAATATATTAATACCTGTGAGCTTAGCGTTCATTGCTCTTCTTTCAGTCTTTGGCCCAGTTAGCAGCTATTCACTATCAAAATACAGTCAAAGACATAGATTTGAAAAAATTCTTACAAAGAACAATATGTTAACTGAAGGGAAAATAAATACTTCTAAGGTTGTTTCAAAAGGAGATAAAGTTAATATAAGTAGCATTCTTAGTTATTTTGATAGAAACCATAGCTTTAAAGATCTTAAACATCTTCCTAAAAATTTTAAGATAGAAGATATGGAAAAAGTTTTTGGCTTCTCCTATGAAAGTCCATTTAATGAATCCCCTAATGAATATTTTTATATTACCAGTACTTTACAAGGGCCTTTAGACATTAAAGGCTATGATTATCTCTTTGATACGGATAGTCTACACAATAGGAATACTTCGGAATTTAAAGATCTAAATACTTCAGAATCTAAAAATCTGGATGCTATTTATGATTATGAAAGCTCTACTATAAAGATAATCTATTTAGGCAATGAGATTTATAAAAAAGACTTAGATGAGTTTGTAAAGAATTTAATTTCTAAATATGGTGCTAGCGATAAAGAAAACATAGTACCTGAGGAGGAAATGGTCCTCACAGAAGAAAATGATAAAATTAAAGTTAAGGTTGTTTTCCAGCATATCTCTGGCAGTAAAAATAATTCCACTGGAGAAATTAATGGTAAAGGCTTTGACTTTTATCTCTTAGTTAAAATTAAATAGATATAAAAAAACTATCCTCATTAATTCAATAAAACATTAATGAGGATAGTTTGCGTTATCAATTATAATTTCTCTTCCTTTATTACATAGTTTAATGCTACAAAAAGGTAGTCCATATTTTAATTCAAGCTTAACCATTCTTTCGCACTCCAATCCATGACCTTTCCTGTATTGCTAGTTCTTCATTTTTTGTATGATATATATACATTTCTCTACTTTTGTCCTTTTTATGTTTTTCTGCATATTCTTTTAAAGCTTCACTTCCGTTATTAAAAATATTTATAACAGATAAATCATCTATAATTCTATATCCATCATGAGAATATGCTTCTATAGCTTCAAGCAGTATCCACTTGTTAGGATATATTTTTCTAGCTTCTTCCCATTTCATATTTTATCTTCCCCCTTAGAATTTATTGAACTAACTAAATCTACAGTTAATTATTTTTAGCTTGCTTTTTACAAAGGAAAAATAGTTATTTATATATTCATTATATACTAAAATAGAAGTAATTATAAAATTTTATTCTATAACTACTTCTATTTTGTTCAATATTTAATTCTTACTTTCCCTCTTGTAAATCCTTTAATTCATTAAATAGTTCTTCCGTTTTACTGATTTCTTCATAGTTGATATATATAATTTTTTCCTTTGTAACTATTTTAACCACTGGATTTTTGTCATCTTCTATAAATAGTTTAACCTTTTCTCCAGCTTTTGTTTTAAAATACCCTACTTTTTTATCTCCAATTGCCCCTCCATTTTGCTTCATAGTTATTGGTGGAAGGGATTTCTCAAAGGTTAATTCCACTATATCTTCACTATTTATATCTTCAGAATACATACCTTTAATAGTCACAACCTGCTCTTTTACTTGCAAATTAACCTTCATGGAAGTGGATGTATATATTACCATTCCAAGAGAGCCTACTATTAATAACGCTGTAAGGGCCATAGCTATTTTGCCCATAGGACGTGCAACATTTATGGTCCAACCTACTCCTGCTCTCTTTTCTACAAAAAGGGCTGGATCCTCTGGATTATAATAAATCATGCCCCAAAGATAATTATCATCATCTTCTCTATTAATAATAAGAGCTTCTTTATCCTGTCCATCTTTCTTTAGCGGAATATTCTTTCCCCCTTGACCAACTTTATAACTATATATCATCAATGCCAATGATAAAATTATGGTGAATATGATTATGCTTCCTATAATAATAGATTCTTTTCTAGAAGAGATTAAGTTCATACTACTTAAATTCATCACAGTGAAAAGTATGGATATGGCATAGGTGATTATAACTATAAATATTCCATTTACTCTTCTAAATTTCATATTTTGAAATCTTATATCCTCTACATTTCCTCCGTTTAAGTTTTGCTTTGATTTATTTATAGATAGAAAACTGAAGAACATTACAATTATTGTAAAAGGAAATATTATTAATCCCATAGCATCTATTTCTTTAGCGTTTCTTAAGCCCATAAGAAGCACTGTTAGAAATAATAAAATTGGAGGAGCAAAATACCAGTTACTTAACTTTTCATAACCTCTAGTTTTAGCTTTTATATCTACCACTACTACTTTTTCCTTAGTCAATAGTTCTCCCAATTTTCTCTTTTTTTAATAGCTTTTACTCTTTTATTAGCTAAATAAAAACACCAACTTCCTTCAATAATAAATAAGAACATGCCGCATAAAAATACAATAGGAGAATATTCTTCACTTATTTTAATCATTATCAATATGCTTAAAAGAGTAGTTATTACAAAGCATATATTTAAATTTCTTTTATAATTTTTATCTTCCTTTATCAATTCCTCTTTCTTCTCAAATCCTAATGGAATTCTGACCCCATAAAAAACAGCCCTTTGAGAAAAACTTTGCATAAACAAAAGAGGAATATACACTACTATCATTATAGTTGCAAATACCCAAATTTCTGATTTCATAAAAATCACCTACCTTTTAATATCATCATATTTATCATGGATTAGCTTGATTACTTCTTCCTTACTAAGCCCTTTACAAATACACCTACATAAAAAAACCTCTAACTCCTCATCTACGGAGTTTATGAAATCCTCTTTTTTATCCTTATTAACACTAACCATAGCGCCTTTTCTTCTATCTATCACCAAATAGCCTTCATCTTTTAAAAGATTGTAAGCCTTATTGATGGTATGGAGATTTACCCCAATATCCACACTTAAATCCCTAATGGAGGGAAGAGCCTCTCCATCTTCTAACTCACCTCTCGCAATAGCTTTAATAATTTCATTTTTTAATTGAAGGTATATGGGGGTCTCACTGTCAAATAATATCTTAATCAAATCATCACCTCTTTTAAGCTCTAAATTTCCTATGTTTATCATCCATGTTATATCTGTTATATATATTATATAACAAATATATTATAGGTTCAATATTAGAATTATGTTTAAAAGCATATCATCAAATAAAAATTAAATAGGTGTAAAAACAATTATCCTCATTAATATTTTATGACATTAAAGTAGGTGGGAAGCTTAATAAATAACATTCCACAAATTGTTGCAAAACTTTATAAAGATATGATATTTATTATAGTACTAACAAAGCATATGCTTTTAAACATATGCTTTGTTAGCTTTTTTTATTTTTTAATCCTCACTAGATTTCAAAGTTATAACTGATATTTCTGGTCTATTAAATATTCTTAGTTTTATTGTGTCATTTCCAAGTCCTCTGTTCACTATGAGTTTAGATTCATCTAATTCAAATTCTCCTCCATCATATTTAGGGAAGAATGTTCTTTCTGGTGATAGAAGTCCTCCTTTAAAAGGAATTCTAATAATGCCACCATGGGTGTGACCTGATAAAGTTAAATCCGCTCCCCAACTGCTATACACAGGAAAATATATTGGGTTATGGGCAAGTAATATATTAAAATCCTCCTCGCTAGCTTTTCCTATGGCTTTTTCCACATTTGATTTATCATAGGGCTTATCCCCAGAATAAGTAGCAGTGTTTTTATCCTTATAAAATCTTAGGGGGATTTCCAATCCATAAAGATTAATCTTTTTACCCTCTCTTTCTATCTCAACCTTATCATTATCTAATACAGTTACCCCAAGCTCTTTTAAGCTCTCTATATAATTATTTTCTTTACTTACTTCACTTTCTTCTCTTCTAACCTCTGATATTTGTTCATGGTTGCCTACAATGTAATATATTTTATAGTCTTTTGATAGTTCCTTAGCCAAGTTATAAAACACTTCACCATCATCATTTGTTGAATTATACATATCTCCAGTGGTGACTATAATATCTGGATTTAGTTTTTTAATCTTTTTTATGAGAGTACTATTGTTTTTTCCAAATTCTTTGCTATGTAAATCCGATAATTGTACTATTTTAAAACCATCAAATTCATTACCTATTTTATCGGATGATATTTTGTATTCACTTACTTCCAACCAATTGAATTGAGCGTATATGAATACAGAAATTGCTGCAAGTGCTATAATTATTTTCTTCATATTTTCACCCTCTCTTATCTGTAAATTATATACTAGCTTAATATATAATTTCACTTATATAAATTTTAACCTGCCTAAACTCTAGCTGACTGAATCGAAAAATTTAATCCACTTAAACAGGGAATTTAATTTATTTTACAACTTACTTATGTAGATGTGTTAATATAAAAAGATTTTTAATAATTTCTTAAGAATTTTAGCCATTAAAATATAACTTTTCAATAAAAAAACATCTCCTATGATAGTGTTAAAAGCTATATCATAGGAGATGTTTATTATTTTTTCTATATTACTTCAATGTTTTTTTATATACTATAAACCATATTAAGTAAGTTATTTCGCTAGATCTTCAATAGAATCAATTTCTACATACGATGGCACAGCTAAGCCAATCTTTGCTCCTTCTAGGTTTGGCCCTAGATCTTCTACTTGATCTTTATAGTCTGCCATATATTTCTCGTGGGTTCCTGGTAACCATGCTGCAACAATAGCATCTGCATCCCCACTAGCTATTGCAGCCCACATTGGTCCTGCCTCCACTTGTGTAAGAGTAACATCATATCCCATATCCTTTAATACTTTTCCAATAACATTAGTAGATGCAATTTCAGAATCCCAAGCAACATAGGCAAGCTTAATTTTTTCTCCATTTACTTTTTCTGCCCCTTTTGTCCACTCTTTTACTTTGTCTTGATTATCTTTAATCCACTGTGCTGCAACTTCCTCTACATTCGCACCTTCATTAACTTTAAGCATAACGGATTCCATATCTTCGGCAGTCCAATGAAATTGATCTAAAATTTTATAAGCATTTGGCATATCTTCTTTCAATTTTAAACGTGCGATTGTATGAATCTTTTCTTCCCCACCAAAGGAGTTTTTAGGATCTTTTAAATATTTCAAATCATATTTAGCAAATTTCCAGTGAGGTGTCCAAGCTGTAATTATAATAGGCTCCTTGTTTTCAATTGCATCTCCAAGAGCTTGAGTCATAGCAGCTCCTGAGCTAGTTTGAACTTTAAAATCTAACCCATAATCTTTAACAGCTTTTTCTGCAGCTTGCACTACTCCTGCACCTGCATCTATGCCCGTAATTTTATAATCTAACTTTTGTGCTAATGTCTTTTCTCCATTTCCATTTGTTGCAGCACTTTCTCCATTATCACTATCACATCCTACTGCGGTTAATGCTAAGGTAGCACATACTACCACACCTAATTTCTTCCACTTGTTTTTTATCATTAATTATTTTCCTCCTTTTATTTTAACTCCTGTTTGTTTAATGTTTTAGAATAAGTATTTAAACAAACTATAAGTAGTTATATGAAAATTTAAAAACTTTTATAAATGTTTTTGTGTATTTAAAGACTGAGTAATACGGTCTAAAATTATGGCCAATATAACAATAGATAGACCTGAAGCAAAACCTTGTCCAGCTTCATTTCTTGTAATCGCTCTAAAAACTTCAACCCCTAAACCTTCGGCACCAATCATAGAAGCAATAACAACCATGGATAGTGCCAACATAATTGTTTGGTTAATTCCTGCCATAATCGTACTTTTTGCCATTGGAAGTTGAACTTTAAACAGTTTTTGTGCTCCAGTTGATCCAAAGGCATCTGCTGCTTCAATTAATTCTGTAGAGACTTGACGAATACCTAAATTAGTTAATCGTACAACCGGTGGCATCGCAAAAATAACCGATGCAATAATTCCGGGAACCATTCCTATTCCGAAGAAAGAAACAGCCGGTATTAAATAAACGAAAGCAGGCATAGTCTGCATGAAATCTAATATAGGTGTTGCAATAGCCTGTACAACTTTATTTTTTGACATCCAAATTCCTAAAGGAACACCAATCAATATGGAAATCAAGCTAGCTGTTAACACTAAGGAAAGTGTGAGCATGGTGTCATTCCAATAACCAAGATTTTGTATCAATAATAATCCTAATAAAACAAATATGGATAATCCCCATTTTTTCTTAGTTATAAATATAGTTAAACCTACAATAAGGACAATAAAAAATATAGGTGGAATACTTGTTAAAATTTCACTTAATCCACCTACAAAGCCATCCAGTGAATCTTTTATAGGATTAAAAAACCACTGAGCATTTTTTCTTAACCATAATACAAGTGAATCTACCCATTTAACTAGAGGTATTTGTGGTATTTGATTCATTGATATTCACCTCATTTCTAGCAAGAGCCGCTAATACCGCGCCTCGAACAATAATTCCTTTTAATATTTTATCTTCAACCACTGCTACAGGTACAGGTGAGTTATGGATAAGCTGAAATAGATCGTTTAAGGATAGGTCTGGTAGAACTTGAGGAACTTGCTCTTCCATTACATCATAAATATTTTTATTACCTTCTTTTACAGCTAATGAAGCTGCATCTGCTGTTACAACTCCAAGAAGTTCTTTATGTTTATTAACTACATAAATACTTGAAATTCCCGCCTGTTTCATACGTTGTAAGGCAACACGTGGACCGTGTTTCTCTATATCAATAGTTTCTGGACGTTTCATAACATGTTTAGCAGAAAACACCTTAGATCTATCCACATCTTCAACGAACTTTCTAACATATTCGTCGGCAGGATTTGTCATAATCTCTTCAGGGGTTCCAACTTGCACAATTACTCCATCTTTCATCAATGCAATTCGATCACCAATTCGAAGGGCTTCATCCAAATCGTGAGTAATAAATATAATTGTTTTTTGCATAGCTGACTGCAGTTCTACAAGTTCATCCTGCATTTCTTTTCTAATTAGTGGATCTAGGGCTGAAAAAGCTTCATCCATCAACAAAATATCTGGATCATTGGCTAAAGCTCTAGCAAGACCTACCCTTTGCTGCATTCCTCCAGATAATTGGCTAGGATATTGTTCTTCATAGCCTTCTAATCCTACCATTTTTAACGACTCTAGTGCTTTCTCACGTATTTCATTTTTCCCAATTCCTTGTACTTCTAAACCGTACCCTGCATTCTCTAAAATAGTACGATGGGGAAACAACCCGAACTTTTGAAAAACCATGCTGAGTTTTTTTCTTCTGGTCTCCCTTAATTTATACTTATCCATTTTTGCTAAATCTTCACCATCTACTAAAACGCTGCCAGTAGTGGGCTCTATTAAACGGTTAATTAATCTAACAAGGGTGGATTTTCCACTTCCCGATAGTCCCATAATCACAAAAATTTCTCCGGAATGCACTTTGAATGATACTTGATTTACACCTACAGTCATTCCTGTTTCTTTTAAAATTTCTGTTTTTGTTTTTCCTGCTTCTAAAAGCTTTAAACCTTGCTTGGGATATTTTCCAAATATTTTGGTAAGACCTTTCACTTCAATTTTTAGCATGCATTCACCTCATTTCTTGATGTACTTCCTATTGTACCAAATTTTACCTGGGACCTTCAAATTTCAAATTCTAACATATTGTACGAATGAATAGACTAACCAAATATGTACAAACTTCTATTCTTTTACTCTTAGTAATCCTCCCATATACTCTACTTTCATCAATATCCCTCAAGCCCCCAATAATATTTGGACAACAATTGTTAAATTATATATAATAAAATTGGAGGTAGTTTATGAGAGGAAGAATTTATACTAAAGAATTAAAAGAATCTATACTAAATGAAGTTAAAGAGGTTGAAAATCTTTCATTAGTTGCAAGAAAGCATGGAATTTCAAAATCTACTATATCTACATGGATTAAAGACTCGAAAGAAAAGGATAAAATAAACGTAAAGCCAGGTAGAAAACATTTAATTGAAGAAGAAAATTATTTAAAAGAAGAGATTATAAAAGTGACACAAGAAAAGAATGCTCTTAAAAAGATATTAGGAGAAAAGGATTTAGAAATAATAATTCTTAAAGAACTACTTAAAAAAAGCCAAACCTCAATTAAAGATAAAATAGAATTAGCTAAAAAATACATAGAAGAAGGCTATAATGCAGTTTTTGTTTTAAAAGTAGTGGGGTTAGCAAGATCAACATACTATTATAATCTAAGCATAGAAGGAAAAGAAAAGCATAAGGCCTTAGGTGGCAAACCCAAAGGATATTCATTGACTAAAAAACAGGATAAGATTTATGACAATGAAATTAAAGAATATATTTTAGAGGCTATAGATAGCGATGCTATGAACTATGGCTATAGGAAGATAATGCATCATTTAAGAGTGAAATATGATCTTATCATAAACCATAAGAAGGTATACAGACTTTGTAGAGAACTTGGTGTTTTAAAGAATCAAAGGATTATGAAACCTAATGTTAAGGGTACTATTACTTTTAATGATAAGGATAATTTGAATTAAATGTCCTATATACCATTTAATTCCTAAAATTTTCTATTTTTTCAATACATCCTACAATTTTGGTAATGATACCTTGTAAAAAAACTGGATTTATAATATAATCTTGCGAGGCAGGTGATTTTTTTGGTTAAACAAAAGTTTAAAAGCCTTGGCAAGAATTATTTAGGTGAAAATATGTTATACTCTGAGGCTGAGAATGATAAAGTATACGATGAAATAGCTTCCACATTAATTGAAGAAATACATGAAAATGAACTGAGCCTCTCTAATGGTAAAAAGCTATTAAAAGAAATTTATGAGATTTATGATGAAGGAAACAGGCAATTTGAAAAATATGCTTCCTGCAAGAAAGGTTGTGGCCACTGCTGTTGTCTTTACGTAGATTGCAGCCCAATTGAAGCTGAGCTTATAAGAGAATACGTACAAGCTAATTTTTCACAAGATGAAATAAACCTTTTAAAAAATAAAATAAATGAGGTAGTACCTATAATGCCTACCACTTTGGACATGGAAGAAAATAATGAGCATGCACTTCATTATTTAAATAAAAAGCTTCCTTGTATTTTTTTATCTGAAGAAAAAACTTGTACTATTTATCCAGTAAGACCCTTTAATTGTAGAAAGTTTCTAACCATCACTTCTCCTGAAGAATGTATTCTAGGAGAACATGTGGTAAAGTTAAATCCTTCAATAAATAATATAGGTATATTAAGCATCAACTCTCTATCCATGAATGTTACTAGGTTTAGAAGATTAGTGGTACAAAATGAACAGGACTATAAATCCCTTTTCAAAGGAATTCCCCTATGGTTTAAAAATGGCTTTGAGGATATTGATAGATCTGTAGAATAAAATGATCCTAGTTTCATATGAAATTTGCCTATAAAGAGTAAATACAAAGACCTGTGATAATTTTTCACAGGTCTAGTCTATTTAATAAACAGTATATTTACACTCATTATTAAAATATATATAAATGTAATAATAGTTGCAACTTTAAAAATAGAATCTACTATTGCATTTTTATATTCTATTTTTTATACTTTCTTACTTGTTCTAGTATATTATCTTTCAACTCTTTTTGTATAACCACTTCATTTAATATTATGTCTACATATTTAGGTGGAAATATCTTTTTTATGGAAGGTAAATACTCTACGCCATCCTCCGGCTCCAAATGCCCTTTAATGGAATATTCCTCTCCGTCCTTTTCCATTATGAAAACTATAGGATTGCACCCTCCAGCCTCTTCTGGCACTTCTTTGTTTTTATCCATCTCTTCAGAAAAATCATAGGCAAGAAACATCACATATCCATAAGCGTATATTTCTTTTCCTTTCTCCTCTAACCCATAAATTTTATGAGCTTCAAATTTCGTCTTATCCTCTACATTAGACCAGTCAAAATAGTTATTTAAAACATACTCAGATATAGCTGAATTCATATTTTTTTCTTCATTTTCTTTTAAATTTAAGGTTACTGCTGAAGAGGACCTTTTATAAAACACTAACCATACTAAAAATATCATCAATAAAACTACACATAATTTTAAAAATCTCTTCAATGCTCTTCTCCCATATTTTATTAATATTGTTTACACATCTCCTATTATACCATATTATACTATTTTTCTATTTGTTACACCATTCTTTAAGTATCTTTAATTGCAGGTTCTATCCTTCTATGCTTCATTTCTGTATTTCCCCCAACTATCCTCATACTTCTCTGTTTAATTTATTTATATCATTTTTAATAACGATTGGTGCGCAAAACTATTAATATCAATTTAGCTTCTCGATTGTAAGTTTCTACAGATACAATGGAGTTTATCAAATAGAGAGCTAAGCACATAGTGAAGCCGCTCCAGAAAAAGTCGCTATTTCACTATATACTTAGCTCTTTTGTAGTTTATAAATCTATTTTCAAAATTCATTTATTATTAAGTAATTTTCTCAATTATAAATTTTCGTAAAGATAATTTGGGATCAAAAATAAAAATCTAAGTAAATAATGACGTCACTTCAAGAAAAGGCGTTTCTTCCATTATATATTTAGTTTCCTTGTGTTTTACAAATGTATTTCCCAATTATAAATTTATACAAAGATAACTTAGTATATAAAACTTAAAATGCTATGTGATGTGCCCTATGCATTTGAGCAAAATCTAGAAGTTCTTATTAAAGCGAAGGCTACAGAACCCAATATTTTTCAGAAAAGTAGGACTATTATATCTAAGCTTGTTAATATTAACATATTGTATTATAATAAAGTGTACAGTATGCAATAGATAGTCATCATTTGCATATACTAAACCCTATATTAGGGTATCCCCTATCGTTTAAAAGACTTTGGAATATAGATAAATCTGTAGAGCAAAATATAGAGTCGATATATTAAAGGGAGGGTTTTACAATAGTATCCCTCTCTTTTTATGTTCTTTTCATGTCTTGTAAAATACATCAACGCTTAATTGTTTTATTCGATAGCTGACCAGTTAATACTCATAGCTATTAAAACTAAATTTTTCACTAAGGAGAAGTAAGGCAGCAGAAGAGAATAAATGCTAAGCTTCTGAATAAATTCTTCTAAGCTTCAGTTGGAGTAAATATACCTTATAAGAAAATAAGTAAACTACATCTGAAACTAAGAATCACTTTATGAAAAATGGTTAAAATAAAGAAGAGATTATCGTATTGTTATAATATTTATTTTATATATTGTTAGACGGATAATACTATATTATAATGAATTGATTTACTATTGGAGGAAGAAATTATATGAACAACACTAAATTTAATGAACTAGGACTTAATGAGAAAATACTTAGAGGAATAGAAGATATGGGCTTTGAGGAGCCATCACAAATTCAAGCACAGGTTATACCTGTAGTTTTAGAAGGAAATGATGTAATCGGCCAGGCACAAACAGGTACAGGAAAAACTCTTGCTTTTGGTGCCCCAATGTTAAACAACCTTATTAAAGAAAATAATGTTATTAAAGGACTTGTACTTACTCCTACAAGAGAACTTGCTATTCAAGTTAACGAGGAATTAGTACGTATAGCTAAACACACAAGAATAAGAATGCTTCCTGTATACGGCGGCCAATCCATCGATAGACAGATTAAGGCAATAAGAAAAGGAATTGATATAGTAGTTGGTACTCCTGGTAGAGTGCTTGACCTTATAAGACGTGGAGTATTAGACCTAGATGAAGTTCAATTCCTTGTACTAGACGAAGCAGATGAAATGCTAAACATGGGATTTGTAGAAGATATTGAAGAAATAATAAACAACTGCAATAGCTACAGACATACACTATTATTTTCTGCAACTATGCCAGGTCCAATAAAAAAAATAGCTTCAAAATACATGAAAGCTGATGCAAAGCATGTATCTATTGTAAAAAACAGTATGACAGTTTCTACTGTAGATCAATACTACTATGAAATAAAACAAAAGGATAGATTTGAATCCTTATGTAGAATTCTTGACGTAGATGAACCAGATACTTCTATAATTTTCTGTAAAACTAAAAGAGGCGTAGATGAATTAGTTGAATCTATGCAAAGAAGAGGTTACAACGTTGAAGGTATGCATGGAGATATGAATCAGAGCCAAAGACTTAACACTTTAAAGAAGTTTAAAGATGAAGCCCTTGATTTCCTTGTAGCAACTGATGTAGCAGCAAGAGGTATAGATGTTGAAAATGTAACTCACGTTATAAACTACGATCTTCCTCAGGACACTGAATCCTATGTTCACAGAATAGGAAGAACAGGAAGAGCTAATAAAACTGGTACAGCTTACACCCTTGTTACTGCAAGAGAATACTCTGTACTTAAACAAATTGAAAAAGCTACTAAAGGCAAGATTAAAAGAAAAGAAATTCCTACTATTGATGATATCTTCAATGTTAAATATGGTCATATATTAGATAACGTTAAAGACATCTTAGAAGGAGATACTTACAAAAGATTTATTCCACTTGCTACAGAGCTTGATGACGATTATAATCTTGTAGATGTTGCCGCAGCACTAATGAGTATGGTATATCAAAACGAAGTAAGCTTTGACTATACAGAACACAGCATTGGCGCTAAATCTAGCTATGTTAGATTATTCATAAACGTAGGACGCAAAGATAAACTTAATCCAAAACTTTTACTTCAATTCTTTAATAAAGAAGCAAATATTTATAAAGAATCTGTAGGAGACATTGATTTGTTAGATAAATTCTCCTTTGTTGATGTAGTTGAAGATGACGTTGATACATTAATTAGAACATGTTCTGGAAAGAAATTATGCGGAAGAAAAGTTAATATAGAAGTTTCTACTAGAAGCAGAAAGAAATAGAAATAAAAAATGTGGAACAAATAGTTCCACATTTTTTATATATATTTATATATCCTCTGTATATCTTTTATTTTATATATTCTTATATTATATAATACTTCTATCTCTGCCCATAAAAAATACTGCCAAGTTCCCCGGTCCTCCGTGAGTTCCTACTGCTGGTCCTGTAAAGTTTATTATTACATCCTTTACCTTCACCTTTATCTTTTCTGAAATAATTTCTTTTAGCTTCAGCGCTTCCTCAAGGCAATCACCATGGCATATTCCTATGATTTGCTCTTCTGCATTTTCTATTCTTTCTGTTACTAGTTCTGCTAATTTATTGATAGAACTTTTTCTTCCTCTTGCCTTTCCAATTACGGCAACCTTTCCTTCAGTATCTATCATAAGCGTAGGCTTTATATGAAGAATTATTCCAATAATTGCAGCTGCTGAGGATAATCTTCCCCCTCTTTTTAAGTGGTTCAAATCATCTACCGTCATAAAAGTATTAAGTCTTTGTTTATTTGATTCCATATAATCTACGATTTCATCCATAGATTTTCCTTCTTCTTTCATTTCAAAAGCTTTCATTACCATAATACCTTGTCCAAGAGAAGCAGTTAATACATTTACAATAGCAATCTTAGCTTCAGGTTTTTCCTCTAAAATCATGTCTTTAGCTATGGTAGCACTATTTTCGGTTCCACTTAGACCTGTCGAAACACAAATATATAGTATATCTTTACCGGAATCTACTATGCTTTTAAATTTTTGATAGAACTCATCTACGCTAGGTTGTGAAGTCAATGGAACTACCCCATTTCTCACATCATCAAAAAACTGTTTATGAGATAAACTTTGTCCAAAATCATCATAATAAGTTTGTCCATTGTAGCTACAAGTCAATCTTGCAAATTGTAATCCTTTTTCTTTAACGTAATCTATCGGTAAATCACTACATGTATCGGTAAATATATCAAAGTCTCTCATTTAATACTTCCTCTCTTTTGAAAGTTATAAACATCTTCGCTTTAACGATGTTGATATGGTTATGCTATCATAGTTTTCGATTCTTTTCAACATAATTATTTATATATCGGAACCATTCTATCTTTTACTGTTTTTATCTTTCAAAATTAGAAAATATATGTCACTTTCTCTATTTCATACTTACCTTTCTTTCATCAAGTGATTCTTAGCTTCAGATGGAGTTTGCTTAAAAGGAATACTTACTCCAACTGAAGCTTAGATGAATTTATCCAGGGACGTAGCATCCGTTATGCACATCCTAAGAACTCTAAATCGCTTTCACAGAGTGCCATGGGAGTATTACGGATGGTAGTCATCGGATAAATTTATCTCCAAATACAAAAATATATATTACATGAATTAAGAATGCTGCCGTCATATATAAAATAAAATCTAGGCTACTATACAAATTTCCATTTAACATTTTAGGTATCCAATAGGTAGGAAAAAATCCTAGTAACCATTTATATTTTATATCTACTAAGCCAAAAATTATTGGCAAGACAGAAAATATTCCAATTAACTTTGATAAAGCCAGTCCTTCCACTCTATTCTCTGCAATACTTCCCAGTATAAGAGTTATAATTGGAGCCTCCATGGAAGCTATAGCTATAATTAAAATAACTTTTATAAAATTTATCTTTATAAGATTTGAAAAGTAAAATAGAAAAATAGATAAAAACACACTTAATATTATAGGGCTAGTCAATCTATATATTAAATAACCTTTTTTTCTAAGTGGAGTGATCTCAAAATAGGATAGTATATTCTCATCTTTGTCTTCTAAAAGAATAAATCCCGCCATACATCCTATAATCATAGGAATTAACATAAGAGCCGTACCCATAATGACATTATAGTAAGGAGATAGTTTAAATTCCATCCTTTCATATAACATTGAATTTACTACTGGTATGAAAAACTTAATAAAAAGAGCTAAAAATATGGGCGCTAGAACAGTTACTATCAATAAAGAGTCCCTTGTTATATTTTTTATGTCCCCTATAATTAATTTCTTCATTCTATACATATTATTCTACCCCCCTATTTTCAATATAACTTTTCTATTAAATGCTCTTATAGCTAATAAATAGGTTATGGCAGACCATGAGACTAGTAAAGCTATTGAGTAAAAAAAGTTTAAATTTGAAATTCCAAAGAAGGCTCCATTTATAAGTTGGAGAGATGCTTTCCCTGGAAGCAAATAAAATATAGGAGTTGAATATAGGCTTAAATACTCAACTACAGGAAGAATAAAGATTGTAATAATACATGAGTTCAAAAGATAATTATTCAAGTTTTTAGAATAAACTACAATAATTAATCCTAATAAAGTATAGAAACTAGAAGTAATAATAACTCCTAAGAAAAAAGCTATTAAATTTATAGTAAATCCATAGGTAGCAAAAACTATAAATCCACTAGAAAGTACAGATATTATAGTAAGAGAAATAACTTTAGATATTATATATTCCTCTACTCTAAAAGGAGTTACAAACAAACTCTCTAGAGTGTTTTGATCTCTTTCAAGCAAGAAAATTCCTCCCATAAATAATGCTCCAAGAACACTGGGGTCAGAAAAAACAATCAGTGTCCCCACTCTTTTATTAATAATCTGTGGCATATATTTTAAAATACCTATATAAAAAATACTTACAACAATGTATGCAGAATAAAATCCATGCTTTATTTGAAATTTTATATCATAAAATACAGAATTTAAAATTCTCATGATAAGCTCCTCCCTGTAACTTCTATGAAAATATCCTCTAGGGTAGCTTCCATGGTAAAAATTCTTTCTATCTTTTTTTCTTTAATAATTTTTAAAAAATCGTTGTTACACCCTATGCTCTCCATAGTGAAAATTTCTTCTTTAATTACTCCATCTTCTTTATACTCAACTTTTATATTTTTACTTCCTTTTCTAATTTTTAAATTCCTAGGAGAATCAATTAATTTTATTCTCCCATCTACTATAAATGCAACTCTATCACAAAGTTCCTCTGCCACATTCATATTATGAGTAGTTAAAAATATGGTCTTACCTTCTTCTTTCTTTTGAAGGATTATATCCTTAATATTTTTAGCATTGAGAGGATCTAGACCTGAGGTTGGTTCATCTAAAAATATTATCTCTGGATTATTTAAAAAAGCTCTACAAAAGTTTAATCTCATTTTCATTCCTTTGGAAAAATCGCTAACTTTTTTATTAGAATAATTCTCTAAATTCACCATAGCTAAAAGTTTATTTATATCTTCTGTTTCACCCTTATACATCCCCCTGAAAAAAGATAGGTTTTCACTGGCGGTAAACTTACTATAAAGATTTGGAAGTTCAAATGAAACTCCTATTTTTTCATAATAATCCTCCTTAACATTCCTCACTTCTTTTCCCATTACTTTTACACTTCCTAAATAATTCTTAAGTATACCTATTATTATTTTTTGAGTAGTACTTTTCCCAGCACCAGAAGGTCCTAAAAAACCAAATATCTCTCCCTTATTTATGGTGAAGTTTATATCCTTTAATGTTAAAGAGTTTTTAGAACCCTTTCCATAGGTAAAATTCAAATTCTTAACCTCTATCATAAATTCCCCCCCTTAAATTCTTTAAACTAAAGTTCAAGTAAATCTTTTCCCATGAACTAGCAATTATTTTATATGAATAGATTACCACAACTATATGACTAAAACAATCTTTTTAGTCATATGGTTGTGGTTTTTATTGACATATCATTTCTGTAATGTAAACTATAAATAAGAAATCAAAGATTTACATGGATCTCCATCATTAAATAATGATTTAGCATGAAGAATTTAATCAAGATATTATAAAGGAGGAAATATGGCAAGATTTACTTTGGAAGAAAGAGAAAAAATAAAAGAAGATATTATAACCAAAGGTAAACAGCTTTTTACTGTTTACGGTTTAAAAAAGACCAGCATAGATGATATTGTCCAGAGTTGTGACATAGGCAAAGGAACCTTCTATAGATTTTTTAAGTCAAAAGAAGAATTGTATTTTGAAATTTTAGAAAGAGAAGAAGAATTTAGAGAGGAACTAATTAAAAAAATGCTCCAATCAAATAAGTCTTCTAAAGAAAGTTTTAGAGCTTTTCTTAAAGAATGTTTAAAATATGTTGAAAACAATGAATTTCTTAAACAACTTAATGAAAGGCAGGAAATGGATCTTTTGCTAAGAAAACTTCCCAAAGAAAGAGTGGAAGAGCATTTTTACAAAGATAAAGAATCTGGTTTATTATTCATAGAGAAATGGCAAAATGAAGGGAAACTAATAAAAGAAAACCCTGAAGTAATAGTTGGCATACTCCGCTCCCTTTTTATTTTAGTATACTCAAAAGAAGAAATTGGTGAGAATATCTATCCTTTTGTAATAGATAGACTTATAGATATTATTGTGGATGGAATGTGCATATAAAAATTGCCAAATAATTATTTTAATTATTATGAAAAACCCCTAAATTTATAAATATAATTTCCTTTTTAAAGGAATACTATAATTAAATTCTAATAAAGAAAGGGGTTTTTATTTATGGCACTTACCAATAAAGAAAAAATGCTAATAGAAGATAACTTAAATGCAGAATATTTATGCATAAGAAAATATGAACAATATGCTTCTATGGCTACAGATTCTCAGTTAAAACAAATGTTTACAGACTTAGCTAATAAAGAACGTGAACATGCAAACACTCTTAAAGGAATGCTTCAAGGAAGCAACGTAACTCCTCAGAACATATTTGAGAGCTATACTCCTCCTAATGGAGATCAGTCTGCTATTCAAGGCAACCTTGGAATTACTGATGCTCAACTACTTGAAGACGCACTATCTACAGAAAAACATGTGTCAAGTTCCTATAACACTGCAGTGTTAGAATCTGTAGACTCTAACATAAGAAAACAACTTCAACATATCCAAAAAGAAGAACAAGAGCATGCAGAAACTCTATTCAATGCAATGAATTCTAGAGGATGGTATAAAGTAAATTAATATAAATATGTTGCATCTCTGAATATTAAAAGTCTGAGCAAAATCATTTATTATTTGCTCAGACTTTTAACTTTATTTCATATCCCCTTTTATAAAACTCTATACTATAGCCCTCTTTTATTTTAAATCCCCTTTTTTAATAATTACCACTCACCTTTAAAGGTGTCTACATTTGACTCATTAACTTCTACTTGCATTATTTCTGTCACTGGCTCAACCTTTTCCCCTTTTAAATATTTCACTGCTGTTTCTATAGCTAAAGCCCCTTCTTCCACAGCGGACATATATGTGGTTGCATCTATGGTCTTGTCTTTTATAGCTTGTAATCCATCTTTGCTTCCGCCTAGTCCTATAACTTTAACTTTATCCTTCATTTCAGCTTCCTTCAATGCTTGTCCCGCACCTGTTGCTGAGTTATCATCTTGACAGAAGATCAAATCAAACTGTGTTTTTTTCTGAATTAAGTCTTCTGTTATTTTTAAGGCTTGTTCTTTTTCCCAGTTTGATGTTTGGGTATATACAACCTTTATATTTGGTGTATCTTTAATTTCTTGTAAGAAACCTTCTCTTCTATTTCTCTGTGGATTTGTTCCTGGTCTACCTTCTATTAATACTACATTGCCGCCTTTTTCCCCTAACATTTTCTTAGCTATTTTTGCACATAATTCACCTGTTCTAACTTCATTTTGGCCAACATAGGAAACTAATCCATCATATTTACCAGTTGGATCTGTACCTATAGCATTAGTAAAAGCTAGCATTGGAATTTTTGCGTCATTAGCTGCTTTAACAGCCTTTTCAGCTGCTATAGCATCAACACTACACAAAGCGATTAAATCAACCTTTTTAGCAATATAATCTTCTACCTGAGACATTTGTTTACTTGCATCCCATTGTGCATCTGCATATTCAATTTCTACATTGTGCTCTTTTGCCGCCTTATCGATTCCTTCCTTTGTTGCTACAAAATATCCCGTTGGTCCTGGCAATAATACTGCTATCTTATACTTTTTATCCTTTCCTGCTTCTTTTGAATCTGTTTGTTGGCTACTACAGCCTACCATTCCCATAATCATAACAATAGCTAGGATTATGGGAATAATTTTAATATTCTTTTTCATAACATATCAACCCCTTTTGTATTTTTTATTTAAAGTCATTAATGACCTCTTATCAATTAATTAGATGAAAGCCTTTTTTTACTATAGGCATCAAAGCCAACGGCAGATAATATTATTAAACCCTTAAATATATATTGAAAATAAATATTTACACCTAAAAGATTAAAACTATTATTGATAACACTCATAAGTAGTACTCCTATGACAGTTTTTAATACAGACCCTTCTCCCCCTGCAACGCTTGTCCCTCCTATTACTACTGAAGCTATGGCGTCCATATCATAGCCCTCTCCCGCTACAGGTGTAGCTGTTCCAAGTCTTGCTGCAAGAACTATGCCCGCTAGTGCCGCTAGTACTCCATTTATTATAAACACTTGGATTTTATAATAATCCACATTTATACCATTAAGTCTGCTAGCTTCAGAATTTCCACCTACGGAATAAACATACCTGCCAAATCGTGTTTTAGTTAATACCACATGTGCTATAGCCACTATTATAAAAAATATTATTACTGGTATGGGGATTCTTAAAAAATACCCATTTCCTATTTTGCTAAATTCGGGTATGTCTTGAGAAATAGGATACCCTCCAGTAAATAATAGTATTAATCCCCTAACTATAGTTACCATCCCCATAGTTGCTATTAAAGAAGGAATATTTATTTTTGCCACAAAGAAACCATTTATAAGTCCAATAACTCCCCCTACCAACAGTGATGCTATTATTGATATAGTTATTGAATAGCCCATGGATAAAAGTTTCATACTTATGGCACCGGAAAAAGCTGCAACTGCCCCAACGGAAATATCAAAATTTCCTGATATTATAACGAAGGTCATACCTGCTGATATTATGCCTATTATTGAAGATTGTCTTAATAGATTCAAAATATTCTTTTGAGTCAAAAAAGTAGGAGTGATTATACTTATTGCTATGCATAGAACGATAAACCCAATAATTACTCCATATTCTTTGAAACTAAATCTACTTAATTTTGTACTTTCTTTCTCCTTCCTTAATGTGTACATAAAATTTTACCTCTTTCCTTTAGTCATAAATTTAATTACAAATTCAATCATACATTAAATATTGAATTCATAATGTCTCTAACCCCTATATTTTCATTCTTTAACTCTTCAACTATTTCTCCATTTCTCATAACTAAAATTCTATCTGATACTCTCAATACTTCTTCTAAATCCGATGATATGAATATAATAGATATCCCTGCTTTAGAAAACTTTTTTACAACTTTAAATATGTCTTCTTTTGCTCCTATATCTATACCTTTAGTGGGCTCATCATATATCAATATATCTAAATTTTTATTAAGCCATCTAGATATAACTACCTTCTGCTGATTACCCCCACTTAGCTTATTTACTTTATTTACAATGTTATCTGCCTTTATACTAAGGGTATTTACTGCATTTTTGGTAAACTCTATTTCCTTTCCCTTATTTAATAATCCACTTTTCTTCATTTTATCTAACTGAACTAAGGTGGAGTTTTGGTAAATAGAGTGATTTAATATTAACCCTAAACTTTTTCTATCCTCTGGTATGAGACCAATTTTATTTTTTATTGCCTGTGATGGATTGTTGATTTTTATTTTCCTACCTTTTAAATATATCTCCCCTGAATCTATAACCTCTGCTCCATATATGGCATTTACTAATTCTGTTCTTCTTGAGCCCACAAGTCCTGCTAATCCTAACACTTCCCCTTTATAAAGATTGAAGGATATATTTTTTAATATGTTTTTCTTGTTTAAATTTTTAACCTCCAATATTGCATCTTCACTATACACTGCATAGCTTTCTTCTTTTATTGAGAATCTTTGTTGCTCTCTTCCTGTCATAAGCTCTGCAATTTTTTCCTTTGTCAGCTCTGAGGTTTCATAAGTTCCTATCATTTCCCCATTTCTCATTATGCTAGTAGTTTCAGTCACTTTAAATATTTCCTCTAATATATGTGATATGTATATAATGGTTTTCCCAGATTTTTTTAGTTTATTTATTATATTAAATAAATTCACCTTTTCACTATCTGTAAGGGAGGTTGTAGGCTCGTCCATAATGATTATATCTGCGTTGTAGGATATGGCCTTCATTATTTCTATCATCTGTCTATTTGCAATACTTAGTTTAGACACTTTAATGAAAGGATCCATAGTAAAATTAAAACTTTCAGTAATATTTCTATATTCCTTTAACATAGTATCCTTATCTAGAAACTTAAATTTATTTGTTTTTTCCCTTCCTAGAAACATATTCTCTACAACACTTAAGGTGGGTATAAGACTTAACTCTTGATGTATAATGCTTATTCCTTTTTCCTTTGCATCATTAGGCGATTTAAATTTTACCCTATTATTATTTAAGTAGACCTCCCCTTTTGTAGCTTGATAAACTCCACCAATTATTTTCATCAAAGTGGATTTTCCTGCTCCATTTGCCCCTAAAAGTGCTCTAACCTCTCCTTTTTTTAAAGAAAAATTAACATCCTTTAAAACACTTACTCCCGCAAAATCCTTGCATATATCTTTTAAGACTAATATATCTTCCATTTATTCCTCTCTCCTGCCAAAGAGATTTATTACTTCTTCAATATTATCCTCAGGTGCAGAAAGTAAATCCCAGGATAGGACAAAGCCTTTTACATTTTCCCCCTCAATACCAGTAACATTTTCTTTTATATAATCTGGATAGGTTTCAGCAATTTTATCTTTTCTATTAATCTCAATTCCAGGATAAATACAATCATGTAAATTATTGCTCATATATTGAATTTCCCTTTTTATAAACTCTAAATCAAATTTCTCCTGATTATATTGGTGAACTCCTAGTATTTCTAACATCCTCTCTTCATTGGTGTAAGTGCTATTTCCAAAATTTATTGCCTTCACCAGCTTTTCAAATTCAAAGGGCAATCCTGCTGGCGCTTTTGTTATTCTATACATCATAGGCTTTATAAAGTCCGCTGTATTTTGAAGTTTATTCATATCTTGTCCAACAAAATAAGATAAAAAAGGTGCGAACACATCTATTCCAACCTTTAGGTTTTTATTTTTAAAATATATATATATATCCTCTAAGCTATTAAAAATTATTTCATTTTTAGCATTAAAAAACTCTTCCCATAAAGAATTGGTAAATTTATATTTTCCCATTTCATAACTCTCTATATTGAAATTACTGATCTCTTTATTGTTTATATTAATAAAATTATTTATCTCTTTTTTCATTTCTTCTACATCTATACCCATTGCTTCATATTCTTCAATACATTTCTCACAAAAACAGCTAAATATACCTTCTATTCCATTTGAAAAAGATGGGTACCTTATTTTATCTAGAAAAACCCCATCAAAACCAACCTCTTCAAAATTCTCCTCATATACTTTTTTTAAGCTTTCTATATTTTCATAGGATGAAGGACAATAAAATTCAAAGTTTTCTCCTTCTTGTAGAGAATAGCTTTTAACCTGATTGTTATCCCAACTTACTACAGTCTTTGCACTTTTCAACTCACCTATCTCTGAGAATACAGGCAGCCACAAAAAAATTTCTATATTTTTTTCATGAAGAAATTCCTTTAACTTCACATACATATCTAAGTCCATGCTCCACCCTATAATAATTTTGTTTATGTTAATTTTATCAATTAACATATTAATCTTTTCTATTATTTTTTCATAATCCGTAATATTATTTTTAAAGCCCCCTGTGAAAATCTGTAATATTAATTCTTTATTTCTCATATCTCCATCTCCTTTTATTTATATGGAGCAAAGTTATCCCCATAACTAACTTAAACTCCTTTTATATTTAGCAGTGTGAAATTAGACATTATTCCTGAAAGGCATCTGTTTATTACTCCATTAATACTTAAATCCTCACAATTACTTAAATACATTATTTTAGGTATATTCCATAAGTAAATATACTTATTTATTTCTTTTTCAATTTCATCTTTAAATTCTTCATCCACTGATTCACTATCAATAACAATAGCTTCTGGATTTATGAGACATATTATATTTATAATTGATCTAGCTATAATCTGGATCAAGCAACTTTTTAACCTTAACTTTTCTTCATGAACCTCTTCTTTTGTCATAAGTTCGATTATATAGGTGACAATAGACTCAAAACTCCCTTTGGATATTAATTTTTCATCCTCATACTTTATACAATTTTCTATATTTAAATGGCTTAATTCACCAGCAAAATTTGTGGCTCCCCTATACAGCCTTCCATCTATTATTATTCCTGAACCTACACCTTTTCCAATATAAATATATACTATGTTCTTATACATTTCTTTGAATTGATTATGATATATTCCTATAGTTGTAAAATTCACATCATTTTCAATAAAAAATTCAATATCATATCTGTCCTCAAGTGTTTTTTTAAAATTAATTCCTTCCCACTCTGATATAGTAGGGATATTTGATAATATTCCATCACTATTAACAACTCCTGGCACTCCAATTCCAATTGCTTTAATCTTGTCCTCTTCTCCACATACACTAATGAGATGATCTATTGCCTGGAAAGTATCTTGTAGTGCAACTTTACCTGAATCTATATTTATTGTGACTTTACGCCTATAAGTTATTTCACCTGCTAGGTTCGAAACCACACAAATATAATAATTATTTTTGAAATATAATCCTATTACATGCCCTGAATCTCCATCTATCTCATAAAGCTGAGCCCTTCTTCCTCCTGTTGAATCTCCCTCTCCTATGCTCCTTACAATATTATCTTCTACTAGCAATTCAACTATTTTATTAACTGTTGCTAGACTCAATTTCGTAACTTTTGCAATTTCAGGTTTAGATATGGGGCCATTATTTTTTATAATATCTTTTATTAAATCCTTATTTAATTTTTTTATCATCTGTGGCTGTCCTATATAACTCTTCATTATAATCATCCTTTCACAGAACATACTTTATAAACTTTATTAATTAAGTTCATAATGTTATATTCTCCCAAAATAAAAATATTCCTTCAAATTAAGTAAAATATTTGAAAATTTAAGACAGTTTAGTAAAATTTATGGACTTTACCAGGAAATATCAAGGTCCATTTAGAAGATTTTCCCATATATTTATAGAAGTATTAATAATAATGTAGAAATGACATATTCTATTGACTACTACACACAAAGAGAGAATATGATGTTGTAATAAACACAATATCATATTCTCTCTCAAATTTATCATATAGCTAATCATTTTAATAATCATACCCTTTTTAAATTGAAAAATTATAAAATTCATATTTAAATTTACTTTAGATATATGGCGAGCTATGATATTTTTTTATTTCGCAAGCTAATCAAGAAACAGCCTTTTTATAAGGAAAATAACATTCAGGAGTTCCTTCATCTATTACTCTAAATTCATATCCTGCCTTTTTATAATAATTTATTATACTAGGTAATGCCTCACAGGTATTTTTATGCATATAATCACAATGCATAAGCAATATAATTGGATTAGGTTTCGTCTCTCCCTTTGTAGCTTCTTCAAATAATTTATTTGGTGCAGTCTTAGGTCTTAACCCATCTGAAACACACATATTCCAATCATATATTTTGAAGTTACAGCTATGCAATAAGTTAAAAATCTCATCATTTAGACGCTTACTACTACCTCCAGGAAACCTTAATATATTAGTAGAAACACCTGCAACCTTTTTTATTTCATCTCTACTCTCATACATTTCTTTCATAAAGTTATCTTTATTAGAATATATTTTTTTAAAATTATGAGTATATGAATGAAGCCCTATACTATGCCCTTCCTTATTTATTCTCCTCACCATATCTTCATAACCTTCAATTTGATTGCCTATTAGAAAAAAAGTAGCCTTCACATCATTTTCTTTTAATATGTCTAAAACTTTATCTGTTACAACGCTAGGGCCATCATCAAAAGTTAAATATATAACTTTTTTCTTTGCACTTATATCTCCGTCAATAGCCCTAACCTTTCCATCCTCTAGAGGATATATGTAGCTAAGCATAATAACAAAAAATAATATAATAGCTAATCTTTTTTTATTCAATTTATCCACCCTCAATTTCATTTATTGTAAATATACCTTTCTATTTATATTTACCTATATAAATTAATTAATAAGTGGAAATAGGTGTAATGTTTTTAAAATTAAAAAGGAAGGCATTTTGAATAATACCTTCACTAAAATACATTACCTTGGCTCCACAATTACCATAGCTTCTAAAGGTGGAGTTTCTCCAAACAGACCGACTGCATAAATAGTATAAAATTTATTTGCATCTAATGTGACACCACGAACAGTTGAAACTATATCATTTGTACCGCTAGGCCTCAATTGTATGTTATATGTTCCTGCTGGAACGCAAGCATATAGTGTAAAATCTTTATAATTAACATCGCTAAATAATTCCCTACCAGCTGGTAATGTTACATCCATTGCAGGTGAATTTGGAGATAGATTAACAAATCTTATACAAGGCACTCCAAAATTTTCTGACCTAAGTGGCTCCGGAATAGGATAAAGACTTATACTAGGAGGCATTCCAATAAGTGCTACGGTAAAAATACTGTCTTTTGGAATGGGTAAACTTGTATTTATTATTGGACTCGTAGTCTGTCCTGCAGGATATATTTTTATATTATAGTTTCCTGAAAGAACAATAATATACTCAGACATCTCTTTATAAGCTAAATTCATTACAGTGGGGCTATCATTCACATAAACATCTATAGGTCCTACATTGGGAGATGCATTGAATATTCTAAAATAAGAGTTTGTACCGTTGACTCTATAATTCCAGTTATTATACCTATGTGCATAAGGACAATAAAACATAAATATTTGTCTCCTTTATATTTATAACTAGTAATATAATATGATTTTCACCATAATTTGTGTTTATTGTAAATTAAAAAGAAACAGAACAAAGACTACCAGTTTCTCACTCTGGTAGCCTTTCTTTCATACTAAAATCTTTTTATAGTTAAGATTAAAATTCAACTATAAGTTAATTAAGAGATTTTGGAATGTCTTCTCCCATTCTTTCTTCTATAAAGAACTTTAATTGTGAGCCATATTTAGCTGTAACTTCTTGAAGTTTCTTTTCTGCTTCTTCTTTAGAGTTATAAAGTCCTAGTTCTACACAAAATGTTCCTTTTGAATCCTTTAGCATTCTTTTTCCGTCTTCTTCAAATAAAATTTCTTCTACTATGCCAATTCCTTCACCAAAAGGCTGAGATGCAGTTCTTACAGAGTACATAGTCTCTTCTTTAGGAGTATCTTCTCTTAAATCAACCTCTAAATAAGCAGGTTCTTTATATTCTTTTACTTCATACTTAATAGGTTTATTAAATACCACTGTAAATCTAACCATTGAATCATCTAGTGTCATAAGTTTATAAACATCAGATACATATTTGCTTTCTCTTAAATCATCAAAGTATTTTTCAGCATTTAATTCTCTTGCTCCGCTTATTGTAAAAGTCATAGTATATGGATTATTTTTATAATCTATTTCATAGCTTGGTGCTATATTAGAACCTTCACCATTTTGAGCAAAATTAATTATTATACTTTCACTATCTTTATTGGCTTTAATTCTTATAGCATTTACATCTGATCCATCTGTTATTTCTCCCCCTGTTCCTTTTCCGTCATTAAACTGAAGCACCTTAACTAATTGTCCTACTCCAGGTATATTTATTAAAGAGTTTGCAAATACCGGCATAGTGTTGACGCTTATTGTGAAAACAACTGCTACAGCGGCTGCAACCCCCGCCCCTTTTATCCATTTTCTATTTGATTTTTCTTTATTCATTTTATTTCCTCCATTTTCTAAAGCTTTATTAACCACTTCATCTAAATTATTAGGGATTTCTATTTCTTCATAAATTTTTTTAAAATCATCTATTTTATTACTCATCCAAATCTGCCTCCTTAAGATTTATTTTTAATTTTTCCAATGCACGGTATAAATGTGTCTTAACTGTGCTTATAGGCAAATTTAAAACTTGTGAGATTTCATTTAAAGTCATATCCTCAAAATATTTTAATATTATTACTGTTTTATATTTTACATCTAATTTTTCAAGTTCCCTTCGCAGATCCATTATTTCTTCTCTATTATTTAAATTTGTATCTACGCCTTCAATATTGCTCTCATCCATATAAACAACTTTTTTAGACTTTCTTAAATGATTTATAGAGCAGTTTATTGTAATTCTAGTAAGCCAAGTATTAAAATACTGAGGATTCTTTAATGTATCTATAGATGTTAATGCCTTATAGATAACATCTTGAACTATATCTAAGGCATCATCTACATTATTTACATAACTATAAGCTATTTTATATATGTTCTCTTTTCTATTCTGAATTAATATATTAAAATTTTCTTTATCTCCATCGATGGTTTTATTAAAAATCTTCACTAGTCTCATCACTTCCTTGCAACTTAATTTATAGATCTATAAAATTAACCTGTATTTTTTATTTCACTAATTAGACAAACCATCTCTATAAATTGTTTCAAAAAATTTTTTTTATTTTATTTATAAAGAGATTTAATTAACTGTCCCTCATTTTGTCCCCCCATTATTTTGTGATATAATATATCCTAGCATACTCTAAGGAGGTTTTAAAAATAATTAATGAAGGCTATGTAAATTTTCTAGAAAAGAATTGTAATTTAAAATTAACTGAGGAACAAAAACAAGTAGTTTTTAATATAGATGGCCCTATAGCTGTAATAGCTGTTCCAGGGGCAGGAAAAACCGCTACATTAATAAGTAGAATAGGCAATTTAATAATGAATCACAAAGTTCCCCCAAATAGAATACTAGCATTAAGCTTTAGTAGGGCCTCTGCCAGGGATATGAACGAAAGGTTTAATAAATTTTTTGGCAATGTCATCTCTGAAAAAGTTAACTTTTCAACTATTCACAGCTTTGCTTATAGGGTTATAATGGATTATTCTCGTTATATAAATACTAAATATACTCTTATTGAAATCAACGATTCTCCAATAAGTAAAAATAAACTAATTAGAAATTTATATTTCAAACATAATAAAGACTATATAAATGAAGATAAGCTAGAAGAATTGTCTGGCTATATTAGCTTTTTAATAAATAAGATGATAAACACGAATTCAATTAATGAGGATGAACTTCCTGTACCAAAGGCTTTAGAAATCTATAAAGATTATATGAAAACCCTTCAAGCTAATAATTTTATAGATTTTGATTTAATGCTTTTAAAATGCTATGAAATACTAAAAAATAATGAAAAAATATTAAATTTCTATAAAAGTAAATATGACTATATTCTCTTAGATGAGGCTCAAGATACATCCGTACTGCAGTTTCAAATATTAAAACTTATGTTAAATAAGGATAAAAATATATGTATTGTAGGCGATGATGACCAAAGCATATATAGTTGGCGTGGAGCTGAGGTTGACCAGTTATTAAACTTTAAAACCCATTTTGGTGAAGAATCTAAAATACTCTTTATGAGCAGAAATTTTAGAAGTACAAAGAAAATTGTTAAAGTTGCCAATGAATTTATAAAAGAAAATCATAAAAGATTTAACAAAAATTTATATACTGAAAATGAAGAAGGAATAAGTATAAAAATTATTTATCCAAAAGATGAATTTGACCAAGTGGATTACATAATAAGTAGAATTAAAAAAGATAATGCTCTTACTGAAATAGCATTATTATATAGAAATAATTTATCTTCAATTTTAATAATAGATAGGTTAATCAGTGAAGGTATTCCTTATTACATAAAAGATAATTCCTCCACATTTTTTAACAGTTGGATTATAAAAGATATTTTAACCTTTTGCAGTTTAGCTCAAGATTTACAGAACATAGACTGCTTTGAAAAAATATATTTCAAAATGAAAAGCTATATAAAAAAGGATCAGATTGAAAATCTCTACAGAGATATCTTAATAGGCAAAAATATATTTCAATCCCTTATGGAAAATGTCTCAACTGAATATAATAAGCAAAGATTAAAGACTTTAGAGGAAAATTTCAATCTACTTAAGACCTTAGCTCCTCTAAAAGCTATAGACCTTATATTATATGACCTTAATTATATGGAATATTTAAAGGATTATGCTAAAAAGTTTAACTATAGTATGGATACTATAAACACCCTATTAAACACCTTAAAATCTCTATGTTCAGAATTAACTAGCATTGATGAAATAGAAGGCAAGTTAGACTTTATAAGAGAAAATATGGCATCTTCTAATAAAAATAAATATAAAAATGCCCTAACCCTAACCACCTTTCACTCTGCTAAGGGATTAGAGTTTGATACCTGCTATTGCATCGATATGTCTGCTGACATAATACCTACTAGTGAAAGCATAATAAAAAAGAATGAAGGAGATTTCTCCTCTTATAATGAAGAAGTTAGATTAGCTTATGTGGGAATTACTAGAGCAAGGAAAAAATTATATTTACTAAGTCCTCAAAATAGAAATAATAAAAATTGTAATCCCTCTCTCTTTATCTATAGACTATCTAAAATAGTATCAACCTTTGAAAAACCAAGCTTGCTTAAAAAAATCCTTCCTGAAAAGATATTAGAAGGAATTGAAGATAAAGCTCTAAGAGATAGTACAATTAAGTCTATGAAAGAAGGAGTTACTGTAAAGCACAAATCCTTTGGTGAAGGAAAAATAATATTAAAGTCCGGAGATTTTATTACTATATTATTTGATAATGGTTTAGAAAAAACCTTCTCTGCAAAGGTTTGTGTAGTTAATAATTTAATGAAAGTAATATAAAAAAAATACTCAGTTATATCAACTGAGTATTTTCTGCATTTTCTTCCCCCATAGAAAGGAGCTTACATTTCACCTTACATGCCACCTCTTCACTAGAGAGTATAATTAGTCTATCCCCTTCTAGTATTTTAGTTTCTCCCTTTGGTATTATCTCATTATCTAATCTATTAATTCCAACTATCAAACACCCTTCTGGCCATAAAACTTCTTTAATTTGTTTGCATTCAAGTTCTGACCCTGGTGATATGGGTATCTCCATTATTATTTTTTTATTTCCATCCCCTGTTATATCCTTCTTACCTTTTTTATGAAGAATTTTTTCTAGTAAAGAATCATAAATAGGTTTTACTTCAAGTAAATCAACAACTAAATAGGCTAATGCAACAACAACCATTAATTCTAAAAAATTATTAAAGGAATTAGTCATTTCTAAAATCAAGATACTTCCAGTAATAGGCGCCTTAGTTATAGCAGTAAAATAAGCCGCCATAGCTAATATCACAAAATTAATAACATAGTTTGTTGATAAACCAAAATAATCAACTAGTATTAATCCGTAAACTTTTCCCATAAGAGCTCCAATTACAAGAAGGGGTAAAAATATCCCTCCTGGCACTCCTGATCCATAACATACAATGGTAAATAAAAATTTTATCACTATAAACAATAAAAGTGTTGTAATTAAAAACTGCTGCTGCCCTAATTTTTCTACTAATTCATGACCTCCACCTAACATATCTGGCATAAATAGACCTAATATTCCCGCTAATAAAAATGGAATTATAGGTTTGTATCTATCCTTAACTCCGGTAAGATTACCGTATATATCCTGAATCTTCAATAAAGAATAATTAAAAAACCCACCTGCTATAGCAATAATTATCCCTAATGGAATTAAATATAAATATTGATTTATTGGCAAAGGGGTAACCTCTGCAAATTTAAATGCCGGCTTTAACCCGAAAAATTTAGTGGAAACAAAGTTTGCAACAAGACTTGCTCCCATTGTAGAGACTAATATCAAAGGAGTAAAGTTCTTGTGTAATTCCTCCAATGAGAAAACTACTCCAGCCAAAGGAGCGCTGAATGCCGCAGCAAGCCCTGCAGTGGCACCACTTGTAATTAAATATTTTTCCTCTGTTTGGTGTCTTTTTAATATTCTACTGACTCCTAAACCTACTTGTGATCCTAATTGTATTGATGGACCTTCCCTACCTAAGGATAAACCTAATCCAGGTGCGATTATGCCTCCAAAAAACTTAGCTAAAAGTTCTTTTAACCAATCCATCTTTAATTGTCTTAAAAATACACCTTTAACCTGGGGTATACCGCTCCCTTTTATCATTGGAATCTTCTCTATCAACAATCCTAGAGTTAAACCTACCCCTGCTAATATAATAAACCATCCTAGTGTGTATACACGTGAATTGGATTTCAAAAATAACAATACAGTTTCCCTAAACTCGCTAACCTGATTTAGCAATAACCTATAAGCTACTATAATAATTCCAGCTAAAAGTCCAACAAGCATGCCTTCCATAGCCACTTTAAATTTACAATTATTATAATGTTTTATAGAATTACCACTACTGCTTTTTTCCATTTTATCTCCTTCTAACTCTAAAATTATAATTTTTTCCTATTAAAATTATAATTTCAATCGAAGATTTTGTCAATAAAATACATAAAATCACTAATTTTTACAATATTTTTATTAAAGACTCAATTATTTTACTAACTATACTATTAATATTAGGATATAAGCTTTTAATTTTATCCATTATTTCTCCAATATTTTTGTGGTAATGTGGATAAACAAACTGTCCACTACCTCTTTCTTTATATACCGCCACTATTCCCTTAGCTGCTCCCCCTATAGCAACATTACCTACAGCTACTCCTCCTATAGCAAAATGTTTGGCTATAGATATTCCTCCAAGGCTTAAATAATAAGCCATAGAAATTCCACCAACGGATATTAATGTTGATGCACTTATAGCACCTAGGCTAAATAAAAGCCCTAATGCTAATGCACCTAGAGAAATAACCCCTAAAGAAAGTCCTCCAAGTGCGATTATACCTACAGCTACAGGCCCAATAGCTACTATTCCTCTGGCTACTCCAAGTCCATTCACTACATGTACTAATGGCAGTCCTGCTATCTTTAATTCTGATTTATATTCATAATATCCTCTTCTTCCATTATAATTATTTTTGCTGTAAGAATTTTTATATTCTAGCTGAAGGTTTTCTCTAAATTCCTCTGCTATATCATCAACTTCTCCCATTAATATATAAGGGTCTTCCTCTCCTGTTTCATCCCATTTCATCATAAGAGTGTCTATTAAATCTTCCCTTATTTTTTTAGCAGTTTTTCTATCACATCCAATTTTATTTATGACTTTATCTGTATAAAGCCTGAATTTTTCTCTCATAAAATCCCTCTCCTCTAAATTTACACATCTTTTTTAATTTTATAATGCAATGGTCTAAGACTCTAAATATCTAATATTTTATTAGTTACAGAGTAAAATCTTTGCCAACTATCTAATTGATCCTCTAGCTCCCTACGCCCTCTGTCGGTTATTTTATAATACTTTCTCGGAACCTTTCTTCCTTCTAAAGATGTAACAGTATAACTTTCTATCCAGCCATTATCTTCTAATCTATATAGTACTGGATAGAGAGAACCTTCTTTTAGTTTATAATATCCACTGCTATAATCATCTAGAAGTTGAATAAGTTCATATCCATACATATCCTTAGAATTAATTAATTTTAATGCTAAAATAGTCAATACACCCTTTTTTAGCTGGTTATCTACATCTGCCAATTTATCACCTCCACCATACTTAGTAATACTAATTATATTGTATCACTAAGTATATGTATAAAACAAGACTTAATCTTAAAATATTTTAATTACATACAATAAAAAGTAACAAAATTTGGAATACAAGCATAAAATAACAATGAAGTAAATAAATGAATTCACGAGGTGTGTTAATGAATAGTTATAATAACCCTTCTATGAAATGTGGTATATGCGAAAATAAACCAATAAAGGAAACAAAACCCATAAAAGAAATGAAGCCTAAAAAAGAAGTGAAAGCTAAAAAGGAAAAGAGACCTATGTGTCCAATCTGTGGTGGAATGCATCCTATGCATGAAATGATGGCTGAACACTATATGCCTATGTGCGATATGGAATCTATGTATGATATGGATGATATGGATGATATGGAACATATGCATATACATTATATGCATCCTATGTATGGAATGATGCCTATGCACCATATGCCTATGTGCGATATGGAATCCATGAATCCTATGCACGGAATGATGCCTATGCACAATATGCCTATGTGGGATATGGAATCTATGAATCCTATGCACGGAATGATGCCTATGCACAATATGCCTATGTGGGATATGGAATCTATGAATCCTATGCAGGGTATGATGCCTATGAGCAATATGCCTATGTGGGATATGGAATCTATGAATCCTATGCAGGGTATGATGCCTATGAGCAATATGCCTATGTGGGGTATGGAATCTATGAATCCTATGCAGGGTATGATGCCTATGAGCAATATGCCTATGTGGGGTATGGAATCTATGAATCCTATGCACGGAATGATGCCTATGAACAATATGCCTATGTACGGCATGGAATCCATAAGTCCTATGCAAGCTATGATGCCTATGCCTAATATGCCTATGTGGGGAATGCATCCTATGCATTTAATGCCATGTGACGTAAAATCTTTAGATCCCATGCAATCAATGATGCCTACGAACCCTATGCATTCAATGCCAAATATGAAATCACTTTGTGATATGGATGATGATTAAAATTATTATTAATCTATAATAGACTGCACTTCCTATTTAAGATAAATTAAAAAGGACCAATTGCTTATTTTGTAAGAAATTGGTCCTTTTTAATATTTTAATATACTACTGAAAATATAATGTTTTAAATATTATATTAAATTTCATGTGTATTTGAACTATAATGATATGACCTCCAAAAGTCACCATTAGTATTAATAATATTCATTATTTCATTATAAGGTATTTTAAAGGTTGGAAATCCTGCTGCATACGGCGCTATTTCATAGGGCTCAAAATAAATATACAATGAATTTTCATCTACATAAAAAGGTTGATCAGCCTTTATTCCTTTGTAAGCATCCGGAAATACATATGAATACTCTGGATTGTTTTTTATTTGTTCTCCTATTATATCGCTCAGTACTTTTACATAATCACTATCTCCTTTGAATAAATCCTTTAACTCATAAAATCTTCCCGATACTAAATCAATATGTGGATAGTTTTTGCTTGGCATTCCGTGGGCAGCACCAAAATAATAGATATATCCTGTAAGTTCAAGAACTAATAAATTCTTTTTAAAAAACTCAATTTCAAAATCACCATAGTAGGTGTAATCCAACTGAAGATTTGGATCTATAGGTTTAACTGCAGACAATTCTTTTAATTTGTCGTTTACCTTCATCTCCGCTTCTTTATTCTTCATTCCCATAACCTGTGGATAATAAACTAGGTAGTCTTTATTAGGTTTATATTTTTCTTCTCTTACTTTATATCGATCATTCAATGGTATAATTTCATTTTGCTGCCAAATAATCTTCCCTTCCCTATTTAAATACATTAATCTATAGTCTACATCAGCTTTTATTAATCCATTTAGTAGCTCTAAAGTCCCTGATCCTCTTACTCCTGGTAAAGTCCTTACTACATTTCCGCTTTTATCTATAAAGAAAGTATATTGATCATTAGTTGCGGAGGCTAATCCCCTTCTATATTCTGTAACAGTATTATAAATAAAATTAGTAAAGAATTTTCCATAAGCACAAGCAATAGCATATTTTGAGCCTTGGAAAGGTTCTTCTGGATTGATTGCCATTCCTACAGCATACCTGTCTTCTCCCAAATCAATAATATCGTTATATTCAGCTTTGATTATATAATTTTCTCTTTTATCTATTAACCCATACTTATTAATATAATCCTGTGAAATATTTACTATAGCCCTGTCCTCGTGAAAAGGGAGTGCTATAGAATATTTAGGCTCTATTACAACTTTTCCATTTATATCTATATATCCATAATTACCACCTATATTAGGTTGAAAAGGTAGAAGTCCATCCCCTAAATTCCCAACAAAGGCATATTTATAAGTGTTTATTATGTTTCCATTTCTATCTATTAGGGCATATTCACCTTCTCTTAATTTTACTACAGCTTTTCCATTATTAAAATCCCTAGCCTCTTCATATTTAGCAGGAATTATTTCCTTTCCTTCTAAATCTAAGTATCCATAAATGTAATTGCCACTGCTGTCTGTGTTGGCGAACACAGCTCTTCCCTCTCTATAGCTTGACATGTAATTATATGCTTTATTTGTTATTACTCTTCCTTTTTCATCAATTACTTTAAAACCATCTTTATCAATCACCACTGAGCGTCCCTCATAAAATTGTCCTATAGAACCATATTTAGGCTCTACAATATAGTCACCTGCTCTATTGATAATTCCATAAAGGCCATTTAAACCTACAACTGCAAGGCCATTTTCTTGAAAAGCATTAGCATCATCATAAATAGGTTTAATAGCTAATTCTCCTCTCTCATTTATATATCCCCACTTTGTACCTCTTACTGTTTTAACTGATGCAGGATATATATTCTCTATATTTCTTTGATATTCCTTATTGCTATTATTCTCTAATGAATTGTAGTAATCCTCTAGGGTATTTTCTAAAATAGCAATATAATCCTCTCCACGCCATTGGTACTTAACTATTATTTTTCCCGCATTTCCTCTAGTCTCTTCCATGTATATGGATATGGACAAAACTTTGGCATTAGGAGGCATATGTTTTTCTACCTTATTTAATAAATGATATTCATAATTCATAATTCAAACATTCCCATTAATTACTATTTAAATTTATTATATGAGAATAGATTTTTATATGTGCTAATTTAATGTTAGCGTATTAACATAATTATCATATGGTGGTATAATCTCCTAGTGTACATTTTTAACATAGGAGGTAATATATGAATAAAAAACACAGCAATAAACGGAAATTCAATTTAAACACTATTGGATTTAAATTAACATCAATCATAATTATTTTATGTATAATTCCTTTATACGTATCAGGGTTTTTATCTTATAAAAAATCCTATTCTGTTATAGAAAATAATTTTAAAGTCACCTCTCAACAAACGTTATTAGAGGTAAATAGAGGATTAGATAATTATTTTGATAGATTTGAAACCCAATTAAATATGTTATCTAAAGATACTCATTTTACTAGTATAGAAGAAAATCCAGAGCATGCTCCTTTTATAAAATCTTTATTAGAAGGTGTAACTAAAGCAAATGATGACATTATTGGAGCTTATTTTGGAACTGAATCTAAAAAATTCTTTCAATATCCTGATGATAGTCTTCAAGGAAATTATGATGTACAGTCAAGGAAATGGTATTCGGATGCAGTAAAAAATAAAGGAAGGGTAACTTATTGTGAGCCCTATAATGACATAATAACAGGTAATTTGGTAATATCCGTTTCAAAAACCGTGGAGAAAAACGGTGAGATTATTGGGGTAATTTCTATAGACTTAGATATGAATAAAATTTCCAACAAACTTTCTCAAACGAAAATAGGTAAAGAAGGATATGTATTCATTTTTAATCCTGCAGGAACTATGTTGGCTCATCCAGATACTGAAATTATAGGTAAAAATGACGTAACTAAGCAAAGTTTTTGGGAAGATGTATCATATAAGCTTAACGGTATTGCAGAATATGACTATAATGGATCAAATAAAATAGGAATTTATGATACTAATTCAAAAACCGGTTGGAGATTAATGGCCTCATTAGATGAAAATGAATTTTTATCTGATGTTAACACCTTAAGAAATACTTCTCTATTTTTAATTATAATTTCCACTTTAATTTGTGCTTTAGTTTCTATACTTATAGCTAGAGAATTAGTAAAAAATATTAATAAAATTAAAGATTCAATGGAAAAAGCCTCTAAAGGGGATTTAACCACAAATGTATCTGTAAATACTAAAGATGAATTTTTGGAATTAGCAAATAGCTTTAATAAAATGATGGTTAGTATTTCAGCTTTAATAAAAAATACTGATAAATCTTCAATGGTGGTTTTAGAGACCTCAGATAGTTTTGTTAAGATAGCAAAGGAAACTTCTGAAGCTATTAACGGAATGGCTTCTACTATGCAGGAAATTTCAACAGGTACCTCTGAACAAGCTAAAAGTACAGAAGAAGGTTCCCTAGCTATTAATGATCTTTCTGATAAAATAGGAAACATAAATCAATACACTATAGAAGTTGATTCAATAGTAGGTAAAACTAATGATATTACTAATGGTGGATTAATTATTGTTGAAGATCTTACTGAAAAATCAAGAGAAACCCTTAATTCCTCTCTAGAAGTTAGCAAAATAGTAGGTGAAGTAAATTCTAGCTCAGAACATATTAACGCTATTACAGAAACTATTACAAATATAACAGAACAGACCAACTTACTTGCTTTAAATGCAGCTATTGAAGCCGCAAGAGCAGGAGAAGCAGGAAAAGGATTTTCCGTAGTAGCAGAAGAAATAAGAAAACTAGCAGAACAATCAAGAGATTCCGCCAAAGAAATAAAGGAAATAATAAGTGAAATGCAGCAAAAATCAAAGGAAGCTGTTATTGCTATGGATAAATCAGAGAAATTTGTACAAGCACAAGAATCTTCTGTTAAAGAAACAGAAAAAATATTTAATGACATACTTAAATCAATGCAAGTTATTACAGAAAAGGTTTCTGGAATTAAAAATCTAGCACTAAACTTAGAAGAAAACAAAATAAACATAATCAATCAAATGGAAAATATCTCTGCAATATCTGAAGAAAATGCTGCAGGAACAGAGGAAGTTACCGCTTCAACAGAAGAAGTGGCAGCAACTATGGACCAATTTGTATCTCAAGCTAATAACCTTAAAGAATTAGTAGCAGATTTAGAGACAGAGATAAATAAATTTAAGATTTAATATATTTATTTTTAGATATATTTTATAACAGTGTTGATAATATAATATTTTAAGGGAAGTCAATTTTTAGACTTCCCTTAATTTTTATATTTTTTCATATCTCTACATATATAAGCAATATAAATAATCTTTTCTTTATACCTTAAAAGGATTAGTTACTAAATTATACTTATAAAAACTATCTTTAATATTTAAAAAAAGTAACAATAAAAGTAGTTCCTACATCTATGGTACTTTTTACTTCTATAGTTCCATTATGTGATTCTATAATAGATTTTGCTAAAGCAAGTCCAATACCTATAGAATCAGTTTTCTTTGAAGTCTTACCTTTATAAAACCTTTTGAAAATATTAGGTAAATCCTCTTCTCTTATACCTTCTCCCATATCTGATATGGTAGCTCTCCTATAAACAAGGTTCTCCGATAGTTCTATGGTTATTTCTCCTCCCTTTGGACTATGCTCTATGCTGTTTTTAATAATGTTAATCAAAGCTTCTTCAACCCACAGTTTATCGTGAGAAAAAACCATCTCTTCTTTTTCAATGACATTAATTGTCAACCCCATCTCTAAAGCCTTACTTTCTAGAGCTTCTAAAGAATCATTTAAGGTATCATTTAAACTTAATTCTTCTTTATTGAACTCTATTGCATTTGCGTCCAATTTAGCTAACTTTAATATACTTTTAATTAGCCATTCCATTCTACTAAGTTGGTTTTGATTATTTACTAAGAAGATCTCTCTTTGCTCTTTACTCAAATCTTTTTTTAGCATTATATCATTGTATACTATCATAGAAGAAAGAGGGGTTTTTAGTTGATGGGATATATCCGATAATAAATTCACTAAAAACTCCTTTTCCTGCTGTAATTGTTCTAAGTTGTTTCTAATTATTTCTCTCATAGAATTAAAGGAAGTGGCAAGTTTAGCAAACTCCCCTTCAGTATCTTCTTCAATAGCTATATCATAATCTCCATCTACTACTTTTTTCGCCCCCAGTGTTAATCTTCTAATTTTTTTATAAATAGATATATGTTGAAAATAGTTAACAATGAGTATTGTAGCTATCATAAGAATAAATATAAATATAGTATAGTAATTATTTTTCTGTATAGTTTTATTTATATAAGGAAAAAACTGATTTTCTAAATTCTTACTCACTCCATATTGAATTAAAATAGCCTTTCCTTTATCCATCTCTTCTTTTGATGCTTCCTTTGAAATAAGAGGCATAATTTCTTTTTCTAAATCAGGTTCTTTTTCTATTACCCTTGCAGCAATTGCCCCTAAGCTTTTTGTATAATCTTCTTTTAACTGATAATGATGATATTTTAGTACAACGCATGTAATAATAAAAAATACACTCATCAAAGATGCTAAGATAATAGAGCTTCTCTTAAGCTCAGGATTGACAAAATGCTCGTTCATAATAATCTACTCCTTAATTACATCCATGTTCCATTTATAACCCATTCCTCTTTGAGTAACTATAAAATCAGGTTCTTTGGGATTATCTTCTATTTTTTCTCTTATTCTTTTTATATAAACAGATAAAGTATTTTCGTCAAAGAAAGGCTCTTCTCCCTCTAATAATTCTGTTAATATATTCTCTCTTTTCATTAAAATATGTGGTTTATTCATAAAAACTAATAGTAATTTATATTCCTGAGAAGTAAGTGTTATATTTTCTTCGTTTTTCTTTACTATTGCTGTTGATGTATCCACTAATATATTACCGCTTCTAAACTTTGTTCCCGTCACCATATTTTTAGAATTTCTTCTTATCAAAGCCTTTATTCTGGAGAGTAATTCCCTTACTCTAAAGGGCTTTGTTATGTAGTCATCTCCCCCTATTTCAAGTCCTAAAACTACGTTAACTTCATCATCACAAGCAGTTAAGAATATTATGGGCACTTCACTACTTTTTCTTATGAATTTGCATAGGTCGTACCCATTTCCATCTGGTAAATTTATATCCAATATAATTAAACTAAACTCCTCACTATTTAATCCCTTTTTCGCATCTTCAACAGTGGCAACTCTTATAACTTCATACCCTTCATCCTTTAAAGTAAATTCTATACCAAGAGCCAAGGACTCATCATCTTCCACTAATAATAATCTATTCATATATTTCACCTCTCATTAATTATATATTAACCCTTACTTAGATAAAAGATAACCTTATATTAAACAGAGAATCTACAATGGAAAATTAATTATATCCAATTGGTTTCTCAGTTATAGTTTTTTACAAAAATAGTTTAGTTTCTTAAATAGAGAGCTAAATATGTAGTGAAGCCGTTCCAGAAAAAGTCGCTATTTCACTACATGCTTAGCTCTTTTGTGTTTTCCAAATATTTATTTTCATAATTTCGTTGTGAAAAATTTAAAAATGCTATGTAATGCGGCCTATGCATTTGAGCAAAATCTAGAAATTCTTAATTTTTTTAGAACAATACCGTTAAAATGCTGCACATGTTTGACTGAAAGGAGTTTGTTGAAAAATTAAATGATTTCTCAATTATAAATTTCCACAAAAGTAATTAGATATCTAAAAATGAGGAACTGAGATACATAATGATGTCCCCCTGAAACAAAGGCGACCCTCCACCATATACCTCAATTCCTTTATATTTTACAACTATATTATTAAACATGAATTTTTAAAATAAATTTTCATATGAGAAATTCTTTAAATCTAAAATTCTTCCCTAATGCCATCAATTACATTTTCTTTTTCTATTCTTCTTAGTGGAGCAAGCACTGATATATATCCAATTATTAAAGCTGCTATTCCTGCAATACCTATTGCGCTCCAAGGTATCTGCCAACCAAACTCTCTTACATTAGACATACCCCCAAACATTGCGTAGGATAAAGCAGAGCCTATAATTGAGCCATAAATTGTACCCACTATACCATATAAAAATCCTTCTAATACTATCATTTTCTTTAATCCTTTTTGGGTTAATCCTATAGCTTTTAAAGTACCAAACTCCCTTTTTCTCAATATGATATTTGTAGTTAAAGTGTTTACAATATTTACACTGCTAATTAGAGACACAACTATAACAAATCCATATAACAGGATCTTTACCATTAATATTGCTGAATTACCTTTTGCATTAGCGTCTATATAATTTATTATTCTCAATGAAGTATTGGATTTTACAACTCCTTCTATTTCCCCTTTGGCCTTTTCTCCATTTTTATCATTTTTATCATCTTTTATTATTATATTTAATTCTGAAGGATTTATCTCTTTTACTCCCGATAGGTTTTTAGCAACTTCCTCTGTAGTTACCATCTTTAACCCCTGTTGACTTCCTCTAAAATAAAAAGGATCCCTTTCTAAAATTGCCACTATCTTAACCTTTTTTACTTTACCTTTTCCAAACTCTAAATCGCCTTGTGATGAATCACTATATTGAAGTTCAATTTCATCTCCAACCTTCATATTTGCAACGGGGCCATAAAAGCTATTTTGTGTCTCAGTATTATATACTCTATTCTTTCCAATTAATATTACGCCATTTTCTTTATTTAACTTTTCTTTATCAATACTTCCACTTTTTAAATATTTTTTAGATGCTTCTAAGGCCTCATCATCATAAATTGCCATAGAAGATCTCATAAGGGTTTTATCTACATCATCTAACTTTATATGCTCATAAATTCCCTCAATATTTTGAACATCCTTATTCTCTTTATTTTTATCAATGACAGTAAGAAAATCATGATTAAAATACACTTTGTAAACTTTATCTACAGAACTTAGTTCTTTTAAATCCTTTATTATTGCCTCATCAATAGTAAAATCATTTATAATACCATCGTTATTCCTTACTATTGAAAAACTAGTTTTTGAAGATTCATTAAGATCATTGCCTACATTTAATGACATATCCATAAAGGATTTAAAGGTAATAAATAGAACCACACTGATTGCTATAGAAAAAATCGTTACTCTATATCTTTTTTTATTTCTTTTTATATTTTTAGAAGCTAGTGCTCCTTCAAAACCAAATAACGTTCCTATGATTAAGCTTTTTCTTCTTTTAATATTTTCTTTAGTTATTGAGTTTCTACTGCTTATGGCTAAAAGCGGTGAAAGTTTTCCCGCAAAATGTGCTGGTATAAATGCGGATATATATATAGTCAATATTCCTAATAATGCACTTATTCCTAAGACTTTAGGAGAGACTGAAAATTTTATAGGTACTGCTCCAAACATATCTTTAGCAAGTAAATCAAAGGCTATACCAATACCATATATGGCTATAACACCACATAGTAATCCAATAGGTATACCAATTAATGCTAATACAGTTGCTTCTCTAAATATTATATTTCTAATTTGTTTTGGTGTAGTACCTACTGCTCTTAAAAGTCCAAATTGTTTTATTCTTTCTACTACACTTATATAAAATGCATTATATATTACAGCTATAGTTGCTATTACAACTATTCCAATTATTATTGCAACAGTTATATAAAGTCCTCCTAAGCTTGAGTTAAATCCTCCAGCACCCTGCATTTCTAGGAGATATGCATTTTCTATAGCCTTTCCTTCTGGTACTAATTCTTTTAATTCTTTTACTGCTTTTTTTAAGTTTGCTTTTGGATTTATTTCCACAAGCATAGTAGCTCCCTCTGTTTCCACCTTATCTTCTTTCCTTAGCAGCATCCCTTTAAAATCCACTTGATTTTTCATAACATCATCTAGTATACCTACTAGCTTATACTCTTTATCTTCAATTTTAATTTTATCTCCAATTTTAATTTTATTGTCTATAAAATCTAATACCCATTTTTCCGCTGCCACTTCTTCAGGCCCATTTGGAAACTTACCTTCTTTAATTCTATATGGTGTTAATTCAAGGGCTGCATCTGTTGCTACTACCTCCTCTATAGGTAAATCTTTAAATGCCATTTCCTCACCAATTCTATACATTCCGCTCCTAGAAACCTTAGGGTTATTCCTCAGCTTTAGAGCTAAGCTTTCATTTACATCTTCATATGCTACATGATAGGAGCCATATGTTCTTTTCATATCTTCTATCTGTAAATCCTGTAATCCTTTCAAGAAAAGTCCAATGGAAGATATCAATGCAATAGATAAAATTATTCCGATAATGGCAAGTATAGTTCTTTTCTTATTCCCTTTTAAATATTTTCCTGTAAGCTGTTTATAATTAGTTATCATGCCCTCACCCCCCTAGTTACTTTTCAATTTTTTATCCGAAGTTATTTCTCCATCTGCAATAGTAATTATTCTATCTGCCATAGAAGCTAAATTAATGTCATGAGTTATAAGTATTAATGTTTGATTATACTTTTTTGCAGTGAACTTTAATAGTTCAATAACTTCTTTTGAATTTTTACTATCTAGGTTTCCAGTAGGTTCATCAGCAAGTATTATAGATGGCTTATTAAGTAGCGCTCTACCTATTGAAACTCTTTGTTGTTGTCCCCCTGATAACTCTGAAGGCAAGTGACTTTTTCTATCTTTAAGCCCAAGTATTTCTATAAGTTCCTCTAAATATTTTTTATCTATTTTATCCTTATCTAATAGAGCTGGAAGAGCTATATTCTCTTCTACATCTAAAACTGGTATTAAATTAAAAAATTGAAATACAAAACCTATTTTTCTTCTTCTAAATATTGCAAGCTTTTCTTCTTTATAATTATAAATGCTTTCCCCATCTATAATCACTTTTCCATTAGTAGGTCTATCTAGTCCACCTAAAAGGTGAAGTAAAGTACTTTTTCCTGAACCAGATGCCCCAACAATGGCTACAAACTCTCCTTTTGTAACAGATAAATTTACATTCTTAAGGGCCTCTACCTTATTACTTCCTTTACCATATATTTTACTTAAGTTTTCCACCTTTAATATTTCCATCCCTATCTCTCCCTTTAATATTTTATATACACACTTATTTACACACACAGTTCCTATCGAGCCTTATTTCATTTTCATAAACCTTCTATAAGTTTAAGTAGTCCTCATACCTATCTTTTCATGTAAGATAAACTTAAAATCAACTTATAAATAAAGCTCTATGTATAAAAAGTTTTACTTATTTATGAAGTTTAGCTCTAGCATGCCATGTTAACATTATACTTTACTCTTATTATCCACTCCATGTCACTTTACTTACAAAGAAAAAACTAATCTTACCAATATGTAAGATTGAAAGGTATGCTTAAAATATAATCCTATCTTTCCCATAAAATAAAAACCCTAGAATTATTCCAGGATTTTTGAATATTTTCCTTAAAAAACGTCATAATTAATATTAGTGGGGCAATAGTGCAATGTATTTTATTACTGGGCAGCGTAGCTAGTAGTATTATGCATTGCACTTTTTAAGTTTTAGATAAACTTCAGATGTCTATTTTTTTCTATAGATATTTAAAAAGGTGGGAGAAATTTGATGTTCTTCCACAACATTACCTTGGACATGCCTCCCTACCTAACGTATAATATGAGTTAATTCCAAAAAAAAATTTTAAGGTAGGTGTTACAATGAATAAATCTTCCATAAGAAAACTTATGGCTACTTCAGTGCTTACTGCAGTAATAACAATGTCTAATATGCAATTTGTATCTGCACAAGGTATTAATCGCTCAACTTGTGAGGTTAAACCTACTACTTCAGTTACATCTAAGTATAAAATAAACTGGAGCAAAATTAATGCTAACTTTGACAAAAATAAGCCTAACTATGGCACAGAAGTAAAAAAGACTTCTAATGGTAATACTGACTGCGAAAAGACAAACTCAAATAAAAATACTAACACTAACACTAACACTAACACTAACAAGAATACTAACACTAACACAAACAAGAATACAGACAAGAACACTAACACTAATACAAATACTAATGGAAACACAAATTCTCAAACTGAGACAACTAACACTAATTCAAGTATAAGTGCATTCGAACAAGAAGTAATTACACTTGTTAATGCAGAAAGAGCAAAAGCTAACTTGCCAGCACTTAAAGCTAATCAAGAGCTTTCAAAGGTAGCAAGAGTTAAATCTCAAGATATGATTGACAAAAACTATTTTTCACATACATCACCAACTTATGGCTCACCATTTGATATGATGAAAAAGTTTGGGATAAAATACTCTGCAGCAGGTGAAAACATAGCTTATGGACAACCTACACCTAAAGCGGTTGTGGATGGATGGATGAATTCACCTGGACATAGAGCTAACATATTAAGTAAATCTTTCACTGAAATAGGAGTTGGAGTAGCTAAGAAGTCTAATGGAACATACTATTGGACTCAAATGTTTATAAATCCAGCTAAATAGATATATAAATAAATAATAGGAACTGCTAAGGCAGTTCCTATTATTTTAACATTATTTATTATTTTAATATTGATAAGTTCTAACTTTTCTTTAATATGTTTTCTAGCTCATTTGCGTTTGTCTTATATTTAAAACAAACATCATACATATTATATTCTATGTTATTTCCACATCATATATATCGGAATACCCAATTTAGGAGCTAATTCTCATATTTTATTATCTTTTATCGTCTTATAGTAACATTTGCTATAGATTTTTTATTAATAAAAAATCTATACAAATCTGTTTCATATTCAAATAATCTTTCATCTCCAGTATCTCTTAACCATTTAGTAAGCTCTTCAATCTCCTCTTTATTCATTCTATAGTTATCTTCTTCGCCTGAAGTATATGCTATTGTCACATTCGGTAATTCACCATACATAATATCCCCTCCCATAAAATTTATATTCATTCTACAAATAATTTATTCTTTTTTATACTAATAAATTATTAAGACAAAAGCATTTTTATTACCCTTGATAGAGATATTTAACATTATAGACTACTTTCTATTATTTCTTCATCTTTTTTAATTGTAACTTAAAATATTCACATCCTGTGTTCTTAGTGAATAATCTTTGTAACTTTGTCAATACTTAAAATATCCTACTAAAGATTAAAAAGTTATTTGCCAAAGATGCTAATTATGCACGCCTGATAAATAATTAAGAAATTATTTAAAAGGGGGATTTATAATGAAGCATCTAACAGTAGGTCTTTGTGCACTATCCATATTTGCACTTTCCGTACATTATAAAATAGTCAAAATAGACCTAAAACCTCTTCATAAAAATGCATGGAATATTGTTATATGGATAGCCAGTCTAACGCTAGGAGCGATAATATCCTCTTTGCTTAAGTAGACTGAAAGGCAACTTCTATTTATAGAGGTTGCCTTTTGCATTTCTTAATAATATTAATTCTTTATATAATACTAATTTTTTATGTAATTTTTTATTTTAAATAGTTTTATTCTATTATTTTAATGGACCTAGGTGATCTCTCTATTCTCTCAATGCACCCTTTTCTCTCTAACCGGTTTAAATAATCGCTAACAGTAGCCGTTGATCTTAATTCCAACATACTAGCCAATTCTCTAATAGTCGGAGGTATTTTATTATCATCTATGTATCTCTTTATAGTATTGAGTACTCTCTCTTCTTTTTTAGTTAACATTACGTATCCCCTCTTTTAGCATATTATGTATTTATTATATCGAACATATGTTCTTTTGTAAAGTGTATGCTCCTATTTAGCTTTATAATTTCATTATTTAAAACTTAAAAATGCTATGTAATGTGCCCTATGCACTTGAGCAAAATCTAGAAATTCTTAATTTATTTTAGAAAGATACCGTTAAGATGCTGTACATCTTTGACCGAAGGGAGTTTGTCAACTATAAGTTTTTACAAGAATAATTAGGTATGCAAAAAAGGGGACCTAAGTACATAATGACGTCACTTCAGAAAAAGGCGTTCCTCATATTATATACTCAGATCCCTTATGTTTTATAAATATATTTTCATAGATATGAATTTCTACAGAGATAATCTGTTGTACCAAATAGAGAGCTAAGCATATAGTGAAGCCGCTCCGGAAAAAGTCGCTATTTCACTACATGTTTAGCTCTTTTGTATTTCACAAATCTTTAAAGATGCTTAGATTAATAGATGATAGATTTAGCGTAAATCCCTTTAAGATGATTTCTTCATTATCTAAACATCTAACTAAATAGCATGCAACTGATTTTTTTCTAAATCATTTATCTTTATAATTTTATTATGTAAAACTTAAAAATGCTATGTAATGTGTCCTATGCATTTTTGCGAAAGCTACAGAAACATTGCGTAACATTTTTGATTTATTGTAACCTTAAAATTTTATCAAGTCCTTATTTTTATGAAATATAAAAAGCATAAAATCCAACCATTATTACTGATAGTCCCATAAACAAAAGGAATAGTTTTCTATAATTCATAAATATATCCTCCCTATAATTAAGATATCTGTTTATATCTCTTTTATAACTATCTTCTCATAATTATAGTGAAATTATACCTATATTTTACTTATTACTCTATATCACAGCTCTTACAATAAATTTTACAATCTTACAATTTAGTAATTTTCGTATTATCTAGCTTTTATAATTATTAATTCTTGATAATATATCTCTCAAGCAGTTCTTCTGCCTCTTCCATCTGTTCATCTTCCACTTGAAATTCTATATCAACAAGTGAATTTCTAAATCCCAAGATTTTAAGTTTTATTTTATTTTCATCTATCCATTGATGATTTTTAATTTTATTCCATTTATAAAAAGTAGAAACTCTATCATTACCTATTGATATTCCCCCTTCTCTTATTCCTAGGGAATGCTTTTTTATAATAATATTGTAAATACCTATTTGCAAGTAAAGTATAAATTTCATTAATTCATCCCAATATATTTCTTTATACTTCAAATAATCTATAAAATTCCTAAATAAAACTATACTTATTAATATTACGAATCCAGTCATAATAGTAGGATGCTCCTTACGATCTGTTGCTAACAGTAGTTTACCTCTAGTAATTATTTCATATGTACCAGTAGATATACAAAAAAATAATAATATATTCCCGAAAATTAAAATTTGCATCTCTTTAGTTATACTCATTCCATCACCCCATTTTAATTGTAACACACCTTCCTTAAATTAACATTATTTACAGGTTTTCTATCAAGTCCATTTATCCGATGACTACCATCCGTAATACTCCCATCGCACTCTGTGAAAGCGATTCACATAAAATCAAAGATTTTAGTTCTCTGCTTTTCTACAAGTGGGAGATATTAGAACTCTTGAGCTTCAGCGATTTAGAGTTCTTATGCTGTGCATAACGGATGCTACGTCCCTGGATAAGTTCTTCCCCTAAAGGATAAGGATTTCTAAGAAGCAAAGCTTCTAAGAACTCTCTTAATAACCTTCAGTTGGAGTAAGTATTCCTTTTAAGCAAACTCCATCTGAAGCTAAGAATCACTTGATAAGTAAATATAAAAAACAGCCTATGTATGTATAATCATTACTCTTACATAAGCTGTTTGCTTTATAAATTTAAAGTTCTATTAATTTATCTTAGTGCATATTCCGCTAGTACACTTTGAAGTTCATAAATATCTAAGCTCTTATTGAATTGCTTTTGTATCGGCATTTGTGTACCTGATATCCATATTTTTAGCTCTGCATCCAAGTCAAAATGTCCTGAAGTTTCTATGCTAAAATGAGTTATAGCTCTATATGGAATTGAATGATACTCAGTTTTCTTTCCTGTAACACCTTGTTTGTCCACCATAATCAATCTTTTATTTGTAAATATAAACATATCTCTAATTAGTCTATATGCTTTTTCAACTCTTTCACTAGAAGATAATATTTTTGAATATTCCTTTTCTACATTCTCTATAGTTACTTCTGAAGCATTACCCATTAATCCATCAAATATTCCCATTTAAAAATCCTCCTTCAATATAAACATATTTACATTATATATTACATTCTATTATTAATACTATATTAAATCTAAAAAAATTACTAGTAAAAGTATACAAATATATATAATAAAAGAAATTTACTACGGTAGCAAATTTCTTTTATTTCAGTAACTTATCTTGATTATCAATAATTTTTCTATTATTATCCTCTAATAAATCCACAGGATTTGATGAAGAAATAAACTGTAATTTTTAATTCACTTTTTCTAAACTTTTAACTATAGTTTCTTTAAATATTACTCCGATTAGAAAAACTACTAATATTATAATTGTTCCTATAATTATCATGGATTTATTTCCCAAAGCTAAACTTTGACCATAATAACAAGACATTATCAAGGCGGGCATTCTACCTAAAGTTGAATATAAAATAAAATCTTTTAAACTTATTTTACTCAATCCACATAAAAAAGTTAATACATCCTTAGGTATACCAGGCAATAAATATATTAAAAATACTATTAAATTTATCTTTTTGCAATTAAGTATTTTTTGAAATTTTGTTTTAATGCCATTAGGTATAAGTTTATCTACTAGTTTTTCTTTATATTTCTTAGTAAGCAAAAACAAAATCACGGCTCCTATATTAATGCCTATTATGGAAAGTATGGTTCCCCTTACAGTTCCAAAAATATATCCCCCAGCAGCTTGCGTAATTTCCCCAGGTATTATAAATATTACAACTTGAATTATTTGTAATATAATAAATACAATTTTAGATAGAGGACCAAAGGAAGTAATAAACTCTTTAATCTGTTTCTGATCTCTTAACATATTAAATATATGCTCTAATTCTTTCCTAAATATATATCCCAATGCAATAAAGAATAGAAGTGTCATAATTAATATAATAATTGATTTATACCTATTTAATAATTCTTTAGCTTTTTTCATTAGATTACCCACCTATTATCTGAAATTTTTATTTAATAAGACAATATTAATATATATTTCTTAATTTCAGCTTCTACATTTCTTAAAATTTTATTAAAGAATTATTAATTATAAAAAATATCTACTTTTTGCGTGGGTTTTCTACAAAATTAACGTTATATATCCCTTTAATTTTTTTAGAAGTATATTTAACTATACAAATTTTAATAAATTTACTAACAGAAAAGGACAGGTTTAAACCTGCCCTTTTAAATATTATTCTCCTAAGAACATCTTCATGTCATCTTCTACGTTAGTTATTCCACCTATTCCAAAGTTTTCTACTAAAACATTAGCCACATTTGGGGATAGGAATGCTGGTAGAGTTGGTCCTAGATGAATATTTTTTACTCCTAAGTGTAGTAATGCAAGCAATACTATAACAGCCTTTTGCTCATACCAAGCTATATTGTAAGCTATTGGTAGCTCATTTACATCATCTAATCCAAATACTTCTTTTAATTTCAATGCTATTAAAGCTAAGGAGTATGAGTCATTACATTGACCTGCATCTAATACTCTTGGAATTCCTCCAATGTCTCCTAAGTTTAATTTATTGTATTTGTACTTAGCACATCCTGCTGTTAGGATTACTGTATCCTTTGGAAGTTTTTCAGCAAATTCTGTGTAGTAATTTCTGCTCTTAGCTCTTCCATCACATCCAGCCATAACAAAGAACTTCTTTATAGCACCGTTCTTAACTGCATCAACAACCTTGTCAGCTAATGCAAATACCTGGTTATGAGCAAATCCACCAATGATTTCTCCTTTTTCTATTTCAATTGGAGTAGCACATTTCTTTGCATGTTCTATTATAACTGAGAAGTCTTTTTCACCTTTTTCATTAGCATCTATATGTTTTAATCCGTCGAATCCAACTACACCTGTTGTATAAACTCTATCTTTATATGAATCCTTAGGTGGAACTAGGCAGTTTGTTGTCATAAGTATTGGTCCATTAAATTTTTCAAATTCTTCAGTTTGTTTCCACCAAGCATTTCCGTAGTTTCCTGCAAAGTGTGAATATTTCTTGAATGCTGGGTAGTAGTGAGCTGGAAGCATTTCGCTGTGTGTATAAACGTCTACTCCAGTTCCTTCTGTTTGCTCTAATAATTGTTCTAAATCTCTTAAATCATGTCCACTTATTAATATTCCTGGGTTATTTCTAACTCCGATATTAACCTTTGTAAGTTCTGGATGTCCATAGCTTTCAGTATTAGCTTTATCAAGTATAGCCATACCTTCTACCCCATATTTACCTGTCTCTAAAGTTAAAGCTACTAAATCATCTACTGTTAAAGTATCATCTAAAGTTGCTGCTAATGCTCTATGCATAAATTCAAATATCTCATTATTTCTATATTTCAAGTTGTGAGCATGTTCGATATATGCAGCTAATCCTTTTAATCCGTATGTTATAAGTTCTCTTAAAGATCTTACATCTTCATTTTTAGTTGCTAATACTCCAACTGTTTCTGCTTTAGCATTAAATTCTTCTATATTATCAGCAAACCAAGTAGCCGCATCTGGTAACTTTGATTCTTCTTCTTTTTTGAATCCTACAAATGAAAGCATCTTATTTAACCAATTTTCATTAGCATTTGAATTTTCTAGAGTTACACCAGCTTTTATAAGTTCCTGTTTTAATTCTTCTCTTAGTTTTAAACCTTTTTTGATTCTTTCGATAAATACATTTCTGTCAAAGTTTGCATTAGTTATTGTAGCAAATAAACTTTCCATTATGAAAGTATCTACTTCTTCATTAACTATTCCAACTTCTCTTCCTTTTGAAGCATATACTGCAATTCCTTTTACTACATATATTAATAAATCTTGAGCTTTTGCTAAATTTTCGTCTTTACCACAAACACCTTTTATTGTGCAGCCCTTACATCCTGCTGCTTCTTGACATTGATAACAAAACATACTCATTATTCATTCCTCCATATTTATAATTTTATTATTTTTGTCTTATTTATTTATAACTTTATTTATTTTTCTTTCGTTAACTTGTCCCTTTCACAATTTAAATTATACTAAACTAATCTACTTTAAATCGGTAACCTATGTTACAAAATCAAAAAAATTATCATATTTTACATATTTATTTATTTGATTTTATGCACATAATAATAAATGTTAAAGGTTTTAAAAAAAATATTAGGGAGGTTAGCAAAATGCTTATAAAAAATTTAAAAAAATTTGCAGCATTAGGCCTTTTTATATCACTTGGAATAAGTTCTACAACCTTTGCTTTATCAAACCCTGATTCAAATGAAATAAAAAATCCTGATAAAAAAATCGAGGACTCCAAGGATAGAACGGGATGTAAAGAAAGAAAAAATAAACACAAGAACTTTATTGACCCAGCAACTATGAAAGAATTAGGAATAACTAATGATGATATTCGTTCTGCAAGAGAATCAGGTAAAACACTATTTGATATCGCTAAAGAGAAAAAAGGTTTAAGCGAAAAAGAAGTTAAGGAAATCATTATAAAGAATAGAACTGAGAGAATTAATAAAAAAGTTGAAGAAGGTAAAATTCCTAAGGAAAAAGCAGATAACATTTTATTAAAAATGAGATCAAATATTGAAAAATGGGATGGAAGTTTAACTTCTCCTAGAGCTGATAAAGAAACTTGTAAATAACTATAATATTTCAAAAATGTATTCTTGAAATTAAGTTATTAAAATTTAGTTTTACAATTGTAATTTCAAGTAAAGATATTCGATTATCCAAATAGAAACTGAGGTACATAGTGACGTCGCTTCAAAAAAGCGCTCCTCCTACTATATACCTCAGTTCTTTTATGTTTTAGAAATGTATTTTCAAATATGTATTGTAGTAAATTATTTTCACATTTATAAGTTTCTACAAAAGTAATTGGGTTTCTCAAACAGAGAGCTAAGCATATAGTAAAGCCGCTCCGGAAAAAGTCGCTTTTTCACTATATACTTAGCTCTTTTAGGTTTTGCAAATTAGTTTCTCAACTATAAATTTTTACAATAATAATTAAGTATCCAAAATTAGAACTAAGTACATAATAACGTCACTTCAAAAAAGGCGTTCCTTCTATTATATACTTAGTTCTCTTATGTTTTAAAAATATATTTCTAAATTATAAATTTCTACAATGATAATTTAGCTTCTCAAATATTTATCTTTATGATTTATTGTTCAAAACCTTAAAATGCTATGTGATGCACCCTATGCATTTGAGCAAAATCTAGAGATTCTTAATTTATTTTAGAAAGCACCGTTAAGATGCTGTACATGTTTGACCGAAGGGAGTTTGTCAGCATTAAGGAGTTTTCTAAAATAAATTTTAGAAGTTCTTATTGCAGCGAATCAGCATAAAAAGCATTGCATAGCATTTTTTTTGTTGAAACCCTAAATTTATTTCCCAATGATAAGTTTATCCAAAAGGAGAGCTAAGCACATAGTGAAGTCGCTCCAATAAAAAGTCGCTATTTCCCTACATACTTAGCTCTTTTGAGTTTTACAAATCTATTCTCAAAGTCAGATATGCCAATGACTTTAAGTTACATTTTTTTCTATAATTTCTTTAAAATAAAAACCACATCAAGTATTACCTCGATGCGGCTTTCATTCTTAGATAAAATATAATTTTTTTACATGTTCATTATAACACAAAGTTTACATTATTATAAGCCTATAAATCATATAATTTTCACAATAATAAATAATTTTTACTCTTGTTTTCTCTTTTTTACCACTTTAAGTCTAAAGAAGTCTTCTCTTTCCTTTTCTTCTAGCACTCCACTTATCTCTTTAATTATTTCTTTAAACTTAGGTATTTGAATATTTTCTAAAGCATTAGCTCTTTTTTGAGTTTTTTTAACCTCGATTGCTAATCTATAAACGGCATTTTCAACTTGACCAAGCATATAAATCAAGTACTTAATTTCATTAAACTTAATATAAGCCGCGTCCATAGTAGAATTGGTTTTATAAATACTGTATCTTGGGATTATATCTTTTTCTTCATATTTTATTATAGGAACTTCAACCCCCATAACGGATTTAAAAATAACCTCATAATCCATAGCCTCAGGTATAGTTGATGCTACCTCTTGAACTTCCTTTAGCCCCATGGTTATGTTGGCTTTTTTTAAGGCTTCATAAGCTTCATTAAAAGAAGCATTAATTTTATCCTGCAGTTCCTTTGCCAAATCTACATATGACATTAACTCTCTTATTAGTACATTTCTTTTTTTATCTAAAAGTTCAAATCCTTTTTGAGAGAACTCTAGAGAATTCTTTGCACTTATTAAGTTTGCTTTAGTCGGAGCGATGTTAAGCATTACTTACCACCCCTATAATACTTTCTCACAATTTCAGGGCTTATTCTATCTAATTCATTTTCAGGTAGAATAGATAGTATCTCCCATGCTAACTCTAAAGTTCTAACTATATCTCTATTTTCATCAAATCCTTGATTTAAAAACTTTCCTTCAAATTCTTTTCCAAAGTCCATATATATTTTATCTACAGGAGATAGTTCGTCCTCTCCTATAACTTGAGCTAAGGCTATTACATCTTGCACATAAGAGTAACTAGCAAATAACTGGTTTGATACCTCTGCATGGTCCTCTCTAGTGTATCCTTCTCCTATACCATCCTTCATTAATCTTGATAGAGAAGGAAGAATATCTACAGGAGGATATATACCTCTTCCAAAAATATCTTTGCTTAAAACAACCTGTCCTTCAGTTATATATCCAGTTAAATCAGGTATTGGATGTGTTATATCATCATTTGGCATGGTTAAAATTGGCAACTGAGTTATAGATCCTTTTTTATCCTTCATCATGCCTGCTCTTTCATAAAGAGAAGCTAAGTCAGAATAAAGATATCCTGGATAACCCTTTCTACTAGGCACTTCTTCTCTTGATGAGGATAGCTCTCTTAAGGCTTCACAATAGTTAGTTATATCTGTCATTATAACTAATATGTGCATTCCCTCTTCAAAAGCTAAATATTCCGCCGCAGTAAGAGCTGCTCTAGGAGTTACTATTCTTTCCACTATAGGATCATCTGCCAAATTAGTAAACATTACTAATCTGTCCATTACCCCAGCTTCTTCAAAGCTTTTTCTAAAGAACTCCTTGTCATCATGTTTTATGCCCATAGCAGCAAAAACTACTGCAAATTTCTCATCTGAATCACTTCCTATACGAGCTTGCCTTACTATTTGAGCAGCTAACTCGTTATGAGGAATACCGTTCCCTGAAAATATAGGAAGCTTTTGCCCTCTTATTAATGTAGATAAACAATCTATAGAAGAAATTCCTGTTTGAATAAAATTTCTTGGATATTTACGAGCAACGGGGTTAATAGGTCTTCCATTTACATTGTATTTTTTAGTGCTATATATTTCTCCTCTGCCATCTATAGGCTTACCTATACCACTAAATTCTCTACCTAAAATTTCTTTTGAAAGACTTATCTCTAAAGGCCTTCCGCTAAAAGAAACTGCAGTATTGTGAAGAGATATTCCTGCAGTAGATTCAAAAACCTGAACTATGGCTTTATCTCCGTCTAATTGAACTACTTTTCCTTTTTTACTCTCTCCATTTTCCACCTTTATCTGCACAATTTCATCATAAGAAACTCCTTCAACCCCGGATAGCACAATCAAGGGACCTTGTACTCTGTCTAATACTAAATATTCCTTTTTCACTACTTTCCCCTCCCTTGCTATTGTCTATATTTTTTCATTAGCTCTTCATAATATAAAGATATTTTTTCCTCTATTTTATCAAAGCCTGAAAAATCATCATTTGGTATATTATATTTCATTTTAATCATTTCTCCGAAGATTTCTCCATCCCTAATTTTTGAGATAGGAACTCCTATTTTAACACATCCATATGCCTTGTCATAAAACAACTCTATTATCTTTAACATTTTAAATTGCTTCTCAATAGGCACATAGGTATCTACGTCATGATAAGCATTTTGCTGTAAAAATCCTACTTTTAATATTTTAGCAGCTTCTAAAATAAGTCTCTGATCATCTGGCAGAACGTCTTCTCCAACAAGCTTAACAATTTCTTGAAGCTTATTTTCTTCAAATAATATTTTCAGCATCTTGCTTCTTAAATCTATAAACTCAGAGGATACATTTTCTTCATACCAATCCTTAAGCATTGGTGTATAACCACTATAGCTTGATAACCAGTTTATAGCAGGATAGTGTCTTGCATAGGCAAGCTTTTTATCTAATCCTAAAAAAGCACTAACAAATCTTTTAGTATTTTGAGTTACAGGTTCAGAAAAATCCGCTCCTGCTGGGGAAACAGCACCAATAACTGTAACAGAACCTTCACTGCCATTTAAGTTTTCTACAAATCCTGCTCTCTCGTAGAATTCTGCTATCCTTGAAGGTAAATAAGCTGGATATCCTTCTTCCGCAGGCATTTCTTCAAGTCTTCCAGATATCTCTCTTAAAGCCTCTGCCCAACGGGAAGTGGAGTCTGCCATAATAGCCACGTTATATCCCATATCTCTAAAATACTCTGCTATAGTTATACCCGTATATATAGAAGCTTCTCTTGCTGCAACAGGCATATCAGAAGTATTAGCTATTAAAACCGTTCTATTCATCAATGAAGTATTGGTTTTTGGGTCTATAAGTTTTGGAAAATCTTCTAAAACCTCTGTCATTTCATTTCCTCTTTCACCACAACCAATGTAAACTATTATATCTGCATCAGACCATTTTGCTAACTGATGCTGTGTCATAGTTTTACCTGTTCCGAATCCTCCTGGTATAGCAACGGTTCCCCCTTTAGCTATAGGAAAGAACATGTCTAATATTCTTTGTCCTGTAACAAGAGGTTTGCTTAATATTTTTCTTTTCTTAATAGGTCTTGGAGTTCTAACAGGCCATCTTTGATATAAGCTTAGCTCATGAGTGACTTCTCCGTCCTTTAGAGTAACGATTTTTTCTTCTATATTATATGAACCGCTTTCCTTAACTTTAATTACTTCTCCCTTTACTCCTGGAGGCACCATTAATCTATGCTTTATTATATTTGTTTCCTGTACTTCTCCATAAATGTCTCCTGCTTTTAAGATATCTCCTATGTTGGCAACTACATCCACATGCCATTCCTTTTGTTCATCTATGGATATAAGGCCAATACCTTCTTTTATAAATCCATAGGAAATCTCATTTATTTTATTTAGGGGTCTTTGTATACCATCAAATATATTTCCAATGATTCCTGGTCCTAATTTTAAAGAAAGTGGCATTCCAGTAGAAAGGATTTCTTCTCCTACTTTTAATCCTGAAGTTTCTTCATAAACCTGTACTATAGCCAAATCTTGTTCTAATGCAATTATTTCTCCTATGAGCTTTTTCTGCCCTACCATTACCATTTCTCTCATTTTAAATTTAGCCATGTTCTTTCCTTTAATAACAGGACCGTTTATACTTACAATAGTTCCTACTAGACTATCCAATAGAACCACTCCTTTATCTACATGAATATATCTGTTATTTTAATTCCTATTTCCTCAATGCATTCCTCGATGCTGCTATCTAAACTACAATCTATTCTAAATCTTTTTAATTTATCCTCTACTATATATCCCCCTAAAATATTTACAGAGTTATTACTTATTTCAATATTTTTTCCTAGGGCATATTTAGCTAGCTTATCTTCAAATCTTAATAAATCCTCATTATTAAAATATATGAATGCACTTTCTCCGTCTTTCATATCTTCTAAGGTTTTATTAAGTCTTGAAAATATATACTCCTCATAGTTCTCAGAATTAATAAATTCCTTCAATCTATTTTTTATATCATCTAAGGTTTCTCTTATCATAGTTTCTTTTAAATTGGTCAACTCTTCTTGTTTATCAAAGGTAGCCTTAGATACTTCCTGTTCGTACATTGAATTGCATTTTCTTTCTATATCCTTAAAAGTTTTTTCTTTATATTCTTTTATAGATTTTTCTTCTTTTCCGAATACTTCTTCCTCTTCTTTTTTTACTGCTTCAAGTTTAGCATTAATTTTTTCACTAAGCTTATCCTGCATTATTTTTGAGAATAGATTAATTTTATCTTCTACAGTAACCACTCGATCTCACCTCAAATCTTTATACCTACAGCCTCTTTTATATAGTTTAAAATCCAATCTTTTTCTTTTTTACTTCCATGTCTATCTGGAATTTCAACTATTAGAGGCAAATATTTTGAAAGTTTAAGTTCACTAATTTTTTCAGGCATCATTTCCATAGCCTTTTCTGTGATTACTATAATGCCAATCTCTTTGTTACTCCTAATTTCTTCTATGCATTTTATAGCTTCTTCTCTATTGTGTACAATCTCTCCATCTATACCTGCAATTTTAAGACCAACTAAGGTGTCTACATTATCGCTTATTAAATACATTTTCATATTATCTACCTCTAATCATCTAGTTATCTAATAACATAAATGTCTAATTATCCAATCGCATAGATATTTAAACATTTAATTTTCTACCCATCTAAATATCTAATCCTTTAATCCTTTAATCATCTAAAAATCTAAATACCTAATTATCTAACCATCTAAATATCTAGAATCATGTAGTCATTTTAAAATTAATGATTAAATCTTAGATAATATCATTATAGAAATTATAAGACCATAAATAGCTATACCTTCAGCAAGTCCAACATATATTAAAGTTTTACCAAGTATTGAAGGATCTTCTGATACCGCTCCTAATGCTGATGAACCAACGGCTCCAACCGCATATCCTGCACCAATTGTTGCAAGTCCTGTACATAGGGCTGCTGCTATATATCCTAATCCAGTAGCTGTTCCTAAACTTGCTTCTCCAGCTGCATGTGCAATGTTAGGGATCATAAATATTAAAGCTGCACTTATTGCTGGTATAAACGTAGATAAATTTATTTTCAAAGCCTTCTTAATCTTGCTCTTTCCTTCTATATCTTCCTTTGATTTTTGTACAAATCCATAAGTTATAGTTCCAATTGCAATTACAAAAGTAATCATTAATACATATATCATCTATATTACCTCCTAAATATACTCTCCATTGTTAATAGTTATAGGTTTAAATTCTAATCCAGATCCATCATAGTACTTACTAAATAATTCGTAGTATTCAAGTCTTAATCCCTGTATAAGAACTATAAGACCCTCTAAAACTATTATTATCACATTGCCTAGTATATACATAAATATACTTCCAGCAGAGTTACTCATCATATTAGCCAATGCTGAGAAGGCTATGAATAATCCTACGTGATTTAATACAAAGGCACCAACTCTTATAAAAGATAAAGTATTTGAAAACATACTTAAAAGAGTCTCTAAAGCGCCAAAACCACTTTCAATAAAATAGTCTGATTTTTTTTCTGAAAATGTAAAACCTTTTTTCATTAGAAGATTTGTTAAAGGTTGTTTTAACACCATTAAAGCCATTAATACTACTAATAAAACTATCAAAACTCCAGTATTCACAATGTTTTTTGATGTTATAGTTGAATAAGCAAATAGTAAAAGCAACACATAAAAAGCCATACCTGCCAATCCATTGTGTCCAAAAAGCCCTTCCTCTAAGTTTTTGCTTTTGATACTATTTACAATTCCGTATACAAAACCTACAAGTAAAATTCCACAACCAAATATGATGGCAGCAATAAGCACTGTTTCAATATTTTCCATTGGACTTATTAATATAGGTTTTATAACATGTTCAAATCCAAATATACTTCCATATAAGAATCCGAATATTGTGGAAGTAATACCTAATCTTTGTAATATACCTCCTGCAGTATTATTATTCATCTTATATTTCATAAGTAAGCCTGCTAAAAACAATATAGCTCCTTGTCCAACATCACCAAACATAGCTCCGAACATTATCATATAAGTCAATGCTAAGAAAGTAGTAGGGTCTGACTCCTCATAGGTAGGCACACCATACATATTAACCATCATTTCAAAGGGCTTTACTAAAAAATTATTTTTTAATTTGGTTGGCGGTCTCAGGTCTTCCTTCATGTCTTCAGTTTTTTTTTCTAATATAATTATTTTTCTATCTGCATTTTTAATTTTTTCTTCAAAGCTTTTTAATGAACTCTTAGGAACCCATCCAGATAAATAGAAAAACTCGTTACTATAAGCTACATATTCTTTTAATTTAGCTGAGCTTTTTTCTAAATCAAAGCTTTCCACCATAACTTCTATATCCTGCTTATTTTCATTGTAAAACTTATCTATATTCTTTTCTAAAATAGCTGCCTTACTGCTTACTTCTTTTAACTCTTCATTTATTTTTTTCATTACTTCATTTGGATTTCCTTCGTAATTCATAGGAATATCTATTTTTTCACAATTTAAAGAGTTTAGCATTCTATCTGAGTCTATTTTCAATTCTTTAATAGATAAAACTAGTATTACCGCATAGCCATCGCCTTTATAAACCTTATCAACTATGGCTGGTATATTTTCATAATTAGCCTTTAATATATTGAGCTTTTCATCATTTATTTTATAGAGCTGCATTTCAAAATTCTTTAACTCTGAAAAATGCTCCATAGGGATGTCCAGCTTTGATATATATTTAAGATTATTCTTATACTCTTCTAGCTTTTCTTTCTGGGCCTTAATAGCTGTAAGTTCCTCATGTAATTCTCTATATTTATCTGATATTTCCTCTACACTACTTTGTAACTGGCTATAATCAAAAATTAAATCTTTACATTTCTTATCTCTATTATCACGATCTTGAACGATTTGTGATATATTGTTTATTTCTTTGTTTATCTTTGAGTAGTTTCTTTTCTCAGAATAGGATCTTACATAGTTTACATCTATTAAAGTGTCTAGATTGTCTTCTGTTGTAGATATTTTAAAATTTCCACTGTTGATTTCTTCTAGTGCGTTAATTGGATGAAACATTCCTGTAAGCACTACATTTTTGGTCACCACATCCATATGATTTACGGGTGCTACCATATTGATCATCATCATTTTTTCGATTGCCATAAACTCACCTCTCAATCAATAGTAAAACTTATATAGCTTAATAATTCTTCATCTTCTATACAATATCTTTTAGCTTCCAATAGGGATATAATGTCTTTTATTTCAAATAATGACAGTTCCAAGTATGCAATTACCGTCCCTATGTTGTTTTTATGCTCTTTTTTATATTTCAACAACATTTTTTTGATATAAGATGAAATGTATTTTTCTGTTAAATAGTCTTCTTCTACTCCATATTTAAATAAATCTTTGTACTTTGTATCTGCTAGTATATCTTGAAACTCCTCAAGATTCTTATGATAGCACAGCCTTTTCAATTTATTTATATTTATATTAAAACCATTAGGTATTGTGTGGTTTAAAATTTCCTCTGAACTCAACTTATAATATTTTTTAGCTCTATAAATAAATTGAATGTTTAATAAATCTATATAACTTCCGATTATCTTATTTATTATATCTTTGTCCTCTTTATCAATATTGTCTAAGGCTTTCATAAGCTCAACATAGTATATATAATCCAAAGAAACTTCTAGACGAAACAAAAGCTCCTCATCTAAAGGATTTAATCCTCCATGAAGATATTTATAAAATCTATTATCTTTTAACATTGAGATTGCTTCATTTATGTCCTTTGAAGATATAATTTTTTCAAAGTTAATCTTATTTAATGGACTATCATAGGTTATTAACAAGTTTTCATCTGTATATTTTCTTCCTGTATGCTTTTCTCTAAGGATTAATATTAAATCCTCAAATTGAAACTTCATAAACATGATGTTAAACAATTTTTTATATTCACCATTGAAAAAGCTTGATATATTATGAAAATTCTTAATATAATCTTTCATTAGAATATACTGAATATTTTCTTCGTTAAATTTCTCTAAATTATAGTTATTCATTATTTTTCCATATAAGGTTTCATCTCTTATATAACTTATAGATTCTTCGTAATTTACACTTTTAATAATTTTTTTATATTGCTCCTTTGCTAAAAACCTTCTTTCCATAGCTTTTAACCTAGAATTAATAGCAGCATATCTGGTTATACTTCCCATATCTATTCCCCCTTAGAGGAATTAATAATATAATTTATAGAATACTCAACTAATGAAGTTTTAATGGCTTTGTATTTACTCTTAGCCTGCATAGATTTTTCTTCTAATTCCTTTTTTATAGTCAATCTACTTTCATTAGTTTTTCTCTCATATTCTTCTAATTTACTATTTTTTAAAGTGTTCAATTCCTCTTCAGCATCTTTCCACATTTGCTCTACTTTTTTACTTATGTCATCTCTTCTTTGAATCAGTTCTCTTTTCTTAATTTCTAAATTACTTTCTACTTCTTGATCTAAAGCTATTAAACTTTCTATTGCCTTCTCCAAACACACCACCTCTTTTCTTTTTTTCTATGTACTCAATGGTAATATATTAAATATTAATTGTTTATTGATAAAGTTTTAATATAATTTAAAAAACTTCAATAATCAATCTTATACATTTTTTGATAAATTTTACTTGAAAATATTGGCGTAATTTGTATGATTTTCAACATCACATATATGTTAACATTAAATATAATTAAAGGAAGCCCTTCATTGTTAAACATGCGTTAAATCTATGTTAAATAAAGATTCAATATATTTGTGATATTTAATCGAAAATTTCGAATATTAAAAATTTTCCAATAATAAATTTCAAAGGACTTTTTAAAATATTATATTAGTTTTAATATCCTATTTGCAAAAACTAATAAGATATATTGTAGAATTTTAGAGCATGATATATATATTAACAGCTGAATTTCAGTAAATAAAGTAGTTTATTATCAACTCCATGTCAATTACGCATTGTATTGACTAATTATTAAAATTTAGCTTATTCGCTCGTAGATTCTCTAGATTTTACACCCTATAACCAGTTTTAGTATAAAATTATTAGCAGTTTTAACTTTTTTATTATAAAACTAACTTTTTAAACTAGACTTGTGTACTAAAATTATAAATTGATCTCCTTTTAGTTCTTGTTCCGGTAACAGTAAACTAACACATGAAGCCAATTTATCCTTTTGTTTTACCTCTAATTTGCAAATGTAATTTTCGGATTTTAATCTATTAAAAATAAAAAACTAGGCAATTAATATTGTTAATTAATTAACCTAGTTTTTCTATTATTTAACTTTATAAAAACTTATTTATTATTAAAAAGTTGGAAGCTGATCTAAATTATCGTACTCTGTTCCATTAGGATTGCTTCTTAAAAATTCTCTTCCATTTTTAGCTTTTCCTACGTTTACTCCATCAATCATTTCATTTTTAGTCATAGATATAGCTTCCTTTATTGGATATACTGATCCATTATCAAGCATTACATCAGTTATATCTCCCTCTGTATTCTTTTTTACTTTTACAATTTTATTTTTCTCGTTCATTATTACCTCTCCTTCCTTTATTTTGTTGAGGTAATATTATTTTGCGGAAAAACATTATATTTATTCATTAATTTTTTTATCCGATGACTACCATCCGTAATACTCCCATCGCACTCTGTGAAAGCGATTTAGAATTCTTATGCTGTGTATAACGGATGCTACGTCCCTGGATAAGTTCTTCCCCTAAAGGATAAGGATTTCTAAGAAGCAAAGCTTCTAAGAACTCTCTTAATAAGCTTCAGTTGGAGTAAGTATCCTTTTAAGCAAACTCCATCTGAAGCTAAGAATCACTTGATATTTCCTGGGTAATATATAACACAAGCCTTCTCCTTATTTATGTTATACTCTCAATCTTTGCAATACTTCTTTTTTTTGAAAATGGATCTAAGAAGTACAATCCACCCCCAAGAAATTGATAGTGATGGAAATGCTGCTGTTATCGCTGCTTCAAAAGGTGATATCCGTGAAAACTTTAACGGTGTAAAGAATATTATAAAGGTAATTACCAACATTAGAAATAATGTAACACGTTCACTCATTTCGTATGGAGGTGTTAAAAATATTTTTGCAATATCTATTTTCACCCTCATAATTTACTCTAACCTCCCAACCTTTTCTTCTACTAACTCAAGAATTTTTCCTGAGTGTATTAAATCCTTTAAGGTATTAATATGTGGATAAAGATATATATCCTCTTCCATTACTGGCACAGTACTAGCAATCTCATCTAAAACTGATTTTGTAGCAGTACTTGGCAAAAGATTTTCTTCAACAAATTGGTGAGCTTGAAATACAGACAATAGCTCAATTGCTAAAACATATTCCAACTTATCTGCTATTTGTGAAGCCTTTTTGCATGCATTATATCCCATAGCTACATAATCTTCTTGATTTCCACAAGTAGGTATGCCGTCTACCGTAGCTGGATGTGATAAAATTTTCATATCATTTATCAATCCTGCTTGTGTATATTGAGGTATCATTAGTCCAGAATTAAGTCCTGGTTTTTTTATAAGAAACCAAGGATATTCTGAAAGATTCCCATCTATCATTCTATTGTTTCTACGCTCTGACATTCTCCCAATCATGGTAGCTGCAATGCAGGCAGAGTCCATTTCTATACCCACATAGGAAGAATCCGCATTACATCCTGAAAGTGCTTCTCCATCATTATTTTCTTGCCATATTATTGGATTATCACAACAAGAGTTCATTTCTATTTCAACAACTTTCAAAGCATCCTTAAGAGTCTTTTTTGCTGCTCCATGAACCTGTGGTATGCACCTTAATGATAGGGCATCTTGTAAGCGATAATCCTTATAATGCCTTGCTATTTCTGAGTCCTCTAGTATTTTTCTTGTATTTTTAGCTGTATTAGACTGTTCTTCATGAGGTCTAACACTCATTAAACGATTATCAAAAGCTTTAGTGGTTCCCTTAAGTACTTCTAAAGTCATTGAGGCAATTATATCTGCAGTTTTTGATGAGTTTATCATATCGTACAATGCTAATGATCCAATAGCAGTAACACTAGTTGTTCCAGAAACAAGTACTAATCCTTCCTTAGCGGACAATGATATTGGAGATAATGAACACTTATTTAAAGCTTCTTTCGCTGGCATTAATTCTCCATCAACATATGCCTTGCCTTCTCCGATTAACACTAATGCCATATGGGCTTCAGGACAAAGGTAACCTACGGAACCTTCTTTGGGTGCAAAGGGAGTAAGTCCTCTATTTAAAAATTCTTTATACATCTCCATAGTCTCAATGCATGCTCCTGAATATCCTTGCCCAACGTTTTGTAATACCATCATCATAGTTGCACGCACTTGTTCAATAGACAAAGGTTCTCCTACAGAGGTTGAATGGGATAAAATAATGTTTTTTTGTAGTTTGGCCGTATCTTCTGGTGATATAACTTCAGTACAAAGGGATCCAAAGCCTGTAGTGATTCCATACATGACACGTCCTTCTTCAATCCATCTTTCCACTAAGTTTCTTGACCTTTTTACCCTTTCACAATACTCCTCTGAAAATTCTACCTTAGCACCAAAACGAGCAACTGCAATTAATTCTTCTATACTTATTTTATCTCCTAAAATTACTTTTTCTATTTCTTTAGCATATCTTATATCTGACAATATTACTTCCTCCCTTTTTTAAAATTATTCCTCTATCTTATCAATGAAAAACATTTTAATAGTAGATATTACTTGTAGAACGAATATGAATAGCACCATAAATCCACCTGCTGCTGCAAGGTATTTAACACCATCAACTCCTTGTTCTCCTCCACCATAAGCTACCATAAAGAATGAAATTGCTCCTATTGAAACACCCCAAAGAATCTTCTGCCAAGTAGCAGGTTCCTCATCATGTTCCATATCTTTTGTACATAAAGATGCAATTGTCGTAGTCATAGCATCAGCGGACGTAGCAAATGAAATAATAAGAGTTAACATAACAATTGGTATGAGCAGCTTTCCTAGTGGCATATGTTGTAAAAATGTCCATAATCCAGCTACTGCCCCACTTTCTTTTATGGTGGAAACTAAGTCTACTACTCCTGTTTGCTGCCAGTGAAGTGCTGTTGAACCCCAAATTGCAAACCAAACAAATCCAAAAGTTGAAGGAAGTATCCAATTGATTATCATATATTCACGAACCGTTCTTCCATATGAGATAATAGCCAAAAATATACCCATCAATGGTGCATAAGCAATCCATATAGCCCAGTCATATAATGTCCACCACATTACTAATGCTTCTCCACCTACATTACCTGAGTCAAGTCCCCAGTTCCAAAAGTTTTGAAGCCAATATCCTAATCCAGCTGTAGAAGTTTTACATATATAAACTGTAGGTCCCACAACGAAAAGGAATGCTAATAATATATAGAATATCTTTGAGTTTAAGGTTGCTAACCATTTAATACCTTTATCCATGCCCAAAAATGAAGCAATTGTAAATGTAGCCGTTATAATTACTGCCAATACCAACCATACAACTACTCCTTGTTTAATCCCATAGGCAATCTCTATTCCAGCTCCAACCAATGCGAGCCCAGCCCCAAGGGAAGAAGCTAATCCTAAAGCTATGGCCAAAAGTGATAGAGTGTCAATGATATTCGCCCAAATACCTTTAGTTACCTTTTCTCCGAATAATGGAATTAGTGTAGCTGTTACAGATAATGATTTCTTTCTATTAAAATACATATAAGCAACTGCTAATCCTGATAATGAATACATTGCATAGGGTATAAATGACCAATTGTAGAAAGAACGAGCTATGGCAAATAGTGCTGCTGATGAAGTCCCCGGTTCTATTCCTGTTTGCGCCATTTCACCATATATATTACCAAAGTAAATTATAGGCTCATTAACTCCGTAAGTAATAAGACCTGTGGCAATTCCTCCAGTAAGAGCCATAGCAAACCATGTTAGAAATGGGAACTTTGGTTTTGCATCAGCCCCTCCAAAACGTATATTTCCAAGCTTTGAAAATGTGACTACTACAGCAAGTATAACTGTCACAATGGATATAAGTTGATATAGCCATCCAAAACTTCTAAGAGACCATGTAAAAGTACTTTTAGCAACATCCGTTAATAGTTTATTATTAACAATCCCCAATAAAGTTGCACTTCCTACCACAATAAATGCTGGTAAAAATACTCCTTTACGTACCTCTTTCCTATTGCTTGTCTCTTTTTCATAACCTTCTTTTAACATATACCTTCCTCCTTAGTTTTTTTACATTTTTGCTTAATAGTACTTCTATCTATAGCAAATCTAATGCCAAATAAATACTAAGTTCATATATGATAGATATACGCCTAAAAGTCACAATTTTCAGTTATGCATGAACAATTCCACTATTTTAAATTATCACTCCGCAAAATTATTTTGCGCTTTTATAAATAATTTCCTTTAAAAACACGAAAAAAGGTGCCAAATTTTTTAGCACCTGCAAAATCATTTTGCATTTTATTTTGTTTTTTCATCATATTATTCTATTTTCTTCAAATTCTTCTGTATTTTCTTCATTTTTTTATATCTTCTTATAATCTTCTGTAGTTTTGTATTTTCATATACTTTAAATATCTAATTTTTTAACTCTATATCTAACTTTTTAATTCTATATTGTAAGCTTTGCCTGCTCATTCCCAATTCCTTTGCACTTTTTGTTATGTTTCCATCATTAAAGTAAAGAACTTCTTTTATTATCTGTTTTTCTAATTTTTTCATTCTTTCCTCTAATACTTCTGATTGTACTTCTCTAACATCTATTTTATTATAGTATTGTTCTTCTCTAACATCCTTTTCATTATAGTATTGATTCTTTATACTTATTCCTTTTTCTAATGAATGAAGATAATCTGGTAAATTCTCAATTTCTATATAATTTTTATCTTCTATAACTTTATTAAAAGCATATTCAATTACATTTTGAAGTTCTCTTACATTTCCTGGCCAATCATATTCCATCAATACATCTATGGTTTTTCCATCAATAGATATTTTTTTCCCATCATATTCTTTACATAGCATATTTAAAAAATACTTAACTAATAAATGTATATCTTCTTTTCTTTCCCTCAAAGGTGGAATATTTATTTTAATTGTAGAAACTCTATAATAGAAATCCCTACGAAATTGTTGTTTCTCCATTAGATCAGAAAGATTTTCATTTGCCGCAGTAATTATTCTAACATCACATTTTATATATTTACTTCCCCCAACTCTTTGAAATCTTTTTTCTTGAAGCACTCTTAAAAGCTTAGCTTGCATATCAACACTGATAGAGTTGATTTCATCTAGAAAAAGAGTTCCTCCATCTGCCATCTCAAAAAATCCTTCTTTATTAATACTCCCTGTGAAAGCTCCTTTCTCAGTTCCAAAAAACATGCTCTCAAATAAATTACTTGGTATGGCACTGCAATTTACATCAATAAAGGGTTTATGCCTTCTAGGGCTAAAACTATGTATGCTCTGGGCTACAAGCTCTTTTCCGGTCCCCGTTTCCCCTATAATCAAAATACTAGAATTTGTTAGGGAAACCTTTTTAGCAAAATGAATAAGCTCACTCATTTTCTCAGAAGAATGTATTATATCATCAAAGGTATACAATTCATATTCATAAATAGGTTGTTCATCTTTTATATAAGCCTCTAGATTCAATGAACGATTTCTAATTTTGTTAAGTACAGATAAATCACTTTCCAGCACAACAGCACCGTATAATTTATCATGTACTTTTACAGGATAGCCAGAATTAATAGTAGTTAAAACCTTACCATTCCTCATTTTAAATCTATCACAACGATTTATAACAGGTTTCTTAGTCCTTAACACAGATAAAACTGTACTGAAATCCTCTGTTAAATCATAAATATCTAATAAATGCTTTCCCTTAAACTCATCCTTATTATAATTTTGCAGTATCTCACTAGCAGAATTAGAGTTTAAAAGATATCCATTCTTATCATAAATTTGAATCCCTTCTGGTATATAATTGATTATTTCTTCATAAAACTCTTTTAATATTGGTTCTTTACTTAAATATAAGTTTACACCGTCCTCTTCTTTCAGCCACTGATATTTATAAAATTTATTTTTTATTTCTACTGTCCCTCCCTTAGGGTTAACAGAATCACCTAATACATATTCAATTTTTTCTCCTATATAATTGCACCAACTATCATCTAAAAGCAGGTTATTATCTTCTCCTGGATAATATACTCCTTTTAATCGAAGTTCAATATCAAGCTTAAATATATAATCAATTATAACAATCATATACCCATCCCCTTATTTGCGCTTTTAATTTAAATTATACCATAATGTTCATATTTTCCTTTTACTATATCCCAAGCAATATATCATTTATCTCTTCACTAACTTTTAGCCTTTCATCATATACCCATTCTTCATCAAAAGGAAGGTTGAATACTTTTGAAAAAGAATAGTAAAGATTTATTTTTTGGTAATAAAGTTCTAATTCATATAGCTCTTTAAACTTTATTCTAGGCTTAGTTATATCTTTTCTTTTTGCTATAAATAATTCATCCATATAATTTAAGAACTGATCCATTATCTCTGGAGTTGTCACATCAAAGGGTATTCTTAGAGTTTGCCATTCTGTGTTTTGATCCAATTTATATGATTTTATACTATCCAATACTATCAAATATTCACTTATATCCATCTTTCTATAAAAAGAAGTTTTTTCTTCTCTAGTACTCCATAGAGCTAACTTTTCTCTTAAAGATAGATTTTTAATTTTTAGTATGGCTTCACTAGGTCCTACCACTCCTGTATCAATAACTTTGTCTTCACTATTTATCATGTCTTCAATAAAACTTTGAGAGTTACCAAAGGAAGTCAAGTATCCAACTTCGTATATACCTTTTCTACCTGCCCTTCCCCCGATTTGCTTAACTTCTTGGGAAGTTAAATATCTTACCTCTTCTCCATCAAACTTCTTAATATCCATGAAAACTATTCTTCTTATAGGAAGATTTACTCCCATTCCTATAGCATCTGTTGTTATAAGTATGGTGGTTTCCTTATTTATGAATTGTTCATATTGCTTTCTTCTTACCTCTGGTGGTAAATCTCCGTATATTAAACTAGCCTTTATACCTAAATCTGCATAATGATAGGCCAACTGTAACACTCTTTTTTTGGAGAATACTACTAAGGCATCTCCTGGTTGTACATCATTATATGAGAATCCTCTCCCCTCAATTTGAAGTGGTACATTTCTTTTATATTCTTTAATTTCATAGGTGTCATAGCAATCCTCAATTATTTCTTGTAAAACTTCTCTAGAATTTATAGCACCACAAATATGTATTTCTTTACACTTTAATCCCAAAACCGCTCGGCTCCATGCAGCTCCTCTAGAATCATCATCTATCATTTGTATCTCATCGATTATAGCTAAATCATATTTTTCTCTTAAATCCAATTTTTCTATTGTACAAGAAATATGGCTAGCATCTTCTACTAATATTTCTTCTTCTCCAGTGATTAAATTGCACTTAACCCCTTCCCTGTTTAATTTTTCAAAATTCTCAAGGGCTAATATTCTAAGTGGAGAAAGATATATTCCCTTTTTAACTTCCTTTAATCTTTCCATTGCATTATAAGTTTTTCCTGTATTGGTCTCCCCTAAATGAAGATAAAATTTTCTTTCAAGCCGTCTTGCCTCTTCATATTCATCTTTGGGGTTTTCAGGAAATATTTCATCAAACTGCTTAAATATAAGTTTAGGTATATGATGAGTTATTAAAACGCTCATAACTCCTGATTTCATATACCCCTCATAATTACCTCTAACTATTTCATGAAAAGTAAAGTCTGTTTTGTTCTTTCTATTGTAATCTTGAATTAATTTTTCAGATACATTCTGCAATATCTCTGAATATCTACGGTATACCTTATCAAAATCCCTTAAACCTTGCCCTTTAAATTCTCTTAAATGCTTTAGCTTTTTTCTTACTGCTGCTTCCTGTTCCCATAATCCATTTATACTTTTTGTATTTTTTACCAATCCTTCAATGTGAGCTGCTTCGTTTTTTATTTTCCTAAAGTTTCTTTCCATAGCTCTCGTCTTCATGCCAAGGCCTCCAAACTTCTATAATAATAATAATAATAATAATAATAATAATAATAATAATAATAATAATAAATGATAGTAATAATAACTAATAATATTATTTATTATTTTTCCCTTTATAGTAGTTAATTATTATTTATTCCTCCATTTTCTTTAGCTTTCACCTCACAGTGTACTTTCACAGCTTAGCTGTGTCAATGCTAGCCTTACGTAAAAAAGCTAGATATTAATAAACTTTATTAATATCTAGCTTTAAAATATTATTTTGCCATTTCAAATATTTTTATTACATCCTCTTTAGAGAGCTTTACAAAGCGACCAACAAAACCTGAACTAGTACATTTCTCAGCCATAGTATTGAAATCATCATAAAGAATATTTTCCTCTTTTAATCTTATAGGCATGTGAATATCCTTTAAAAACTCTTCAAACTTTTCTATTCCTAACAATGCTATTTCTTCTTCTGTTTTTTCATCATCATGGACATTGAAAACAAATTTACTAAACCTTGTAAATCTTTTTATGTTTTCTTTATAAATATATTTCATCCATGCAGGAAAAATCATGGATAAGGTTGCCCCATGGGTTACACCATATAACGCCGTTATTTCATGTCCTATTCTATGGCTAGCCCAATCTTCTTCCCTTCCTAATCCAAGAATTCCTGAATGAGCAATGGTTCCACTTAACATTATTTCAGCCCTTGCTGCGTAGTCATTAGGATTTTCTAATAATTTATATGCATTAGCTATAACTGCTCTCATAGCTCCTTCACATAGATTATCAGTAAGTTCTACATCTGTAGTATTAGTAAAATATCTTTCCATAACATGGGACAAAATATCTACTACTCCTGCAAATGTTTGGTTATTAGGTAGAGTTAAAGTAAGTTCTGGATTTAATATGGCAAATTTAGGTCTTAAAAGATCACTTTCTAACCCTAGCTTCTGTAGTGTTTCTTCATTATTAATTACTGTAGCGGAACTGCTCTCACTCCCTGTTGCAGGCAATGTAAGAATTACACCTATTGGTAAGGCTTCTTTTAATTCTACATTTTGAGTAAACAATTCCCACACATTTCCTTCGTAGTATACCCCAGCTGCTATTGCCTTTGCGGAATCTATAACACTTCCTCCACCTACTGCCAATATAAAATCGATGTCTTCATCTCTACAAATTCTTATGCCTTCTTTTACTAAGCTAAGTTTTGGATTAGGTGTTACTCCAGAAAGCTCAACTACTTCTATGTTATTACTTTTCAATATTTCTATTACTTCATCATGCAAACCAGACCTTTTAATACTATCCTTTCCATAGTGAAGAAGTATTTTTTTTATATTTTTAGGAAAATAACTCTTCATTTTAGAAAGGGAATCCTTTCCGAATACCAATTCTGTTGGATTATAATAATAAAAGCTATTCATTTTAACCCCCTTAATTTATATCCCTATATACTTATATGTGTATATCCTTAATACATATTGCTATTAAAGATGTCTATATATTTTTTACCTGTTTTAATATTCTCTCTATCTTTTATGAAAGTTTTAGCGGAAAGTATTAATATTCTTTCAGCTCTAACTCTTTTATCTATATCATCAATACTTGTAATATCTAAAACCTTTGAATCCCCTACCACTCTTCTAATAATTTCAAGACCAGCTTGTCCTGCTGTATCTGATAATATAGAATGCAAATACCAATCCATATAATATTCTTCTTTTGCCATTACATCTGTCACTATTTCTTTATATTTTTTTATGAATTTTTCCTTAAACAGTTCTATAATATCCTCTATAGTTTTTTCAATCCATATTGTAAACTCTTCTGTTTCCTTATCCTCTTGAGTTACATAAGCATTTACCCATGCGAAAAATAAATTTCCTATTACATTTCCTAGATCATAGCCAATAGGTCCATAGAATGCAAACTCAGGGTCTAACACTTTAGTGGAATCCTCTTTTACAAAAATAGAACCTGAATGCAAATCCCCATGGATTAAAGCTTGTGAATTATTCATAAAATTGTTTTTAAGTTTTCCTGCCTCTAGTATTAACTCTTTATCTTCATATAGTCGGGTTTTTACAAACTCCATATTTTCTTCTAACACAATATTTCTACCTTTATAATCTATAAAGGGCTCTGTAAATACTAGATCCTCTGATATTTTGCAAAGATCTTTATTAATATATCTTTTAACATTATCCTTCTTTTCTCCTGAATCCATAACTAAATCTGTTGTTGGCAAAAGTGTATCTACAATAAAAGTAGTTATGTGATCTGCAAGTAATGGAAATGTTTTTCTTTGTAATAGTTCTTTTCTTAAATTGCCATGATCAGATATATCCTCCATTGATAGGGCACACATTACAGCATCATATTTATATACTTTTGGAATTAGTGTAGGTGCTAAATCCCCTTGCAACATCAACACTTCTGCTTCTATTCTATTTCTATCCACATCTAACTCACGACCTGAAGATCTAAGAAAACCATCAGCATGCTTTATTATAACTGATTTTTTAGTGTTCACATCCCAAACTTTGAATACATAATTTATATTTCCATCCCCTATTTCTTCTACTTCAAGCTTAGCATCCTCATGAAACATGTCTAATTTTTCTTTTGCATAGAGCATAGCATCTTCTGCTTCCATTTTAAAATGTGAATTAAATCTAGACAAGACATCAACTCCTTAACTTCATTTTATGATTTAATAATAATTTTCTACCTTTGACTGGAAGTATCTATGCAAATCATAAGGATTAAATATCCCCTTATCTGTAACTACGCCGCTTACTAAATGAGGAGGAGTAATATCAAAGGATGGATAATATCCCTTAACTCCCTTCATAGTATTCTTAATACCTCTAAATTCTAGTACTAGACTCGGATCTCTTTCCTCAATTTTAACCTGTGAAATACTCTCACGATCCCCATCAGGAATACCTGTTACAAAGTAGGGAATACCGAAATATTTAGCTACTATAGCTATTTGTAATGTTCCTATCTTGTTTACTATATGACCATCTAAACAAATAGAGTCCGCTGCTGATGTAAATACATCTATATTTTTATTTTGCATAGTAAATGCAGGCATATTATCTGTAATTACAGTTACGTCAAAACCTTGATCATATGCTACACTTGCAGTAAGCCTAGCTCCTTGTAAATATGGTCTAGTTTCTGGGCAAAACAGTTTAATATTTTTATTTTGATTTTTTGCTTCTTTTAGCATCATACCAACGATGGTTTCTCCAAAGCACTGTGTCATTATGTTACCATTTTGCGGGAACATATCTACTAGATATTTTGCTACTTCACCAATCCTTGAATAACGATTGTTCATGGATTTAACAGTATGCTGAAAAATTGTCTCATCAACTTTTTGCCCATTTTGCATAGCTCCTTTTGCAGATTCTAAGCATCCTTCAACCACTAATGTCATTCTATTTGCTGTGGTAGGTCTTGCATTTGCCAATCTATAAGCAGCTTTTTCTAAATAATCAATTTGATCCTTAAATGATAGTTCTCTACATTCATATGCAGCTAAAGCCATCCCCATACCTGCCGCTGTATAAGGGCCGGCACTTTGAGTTACCATGTCTTTAATAGCCTTTGCAACTTCCTCATGATTATTGCATGTAACAAACTTTACTTCCGTTGGATAAATTCTTCTATCTAATATTTTTACCTTACCGCCATCATACCAAGCTACATTTTCATATCTAAGCATGAAAGCTAAATCTTTATCTACTCTGTCCATATGTTTCCGCCTTTCTAATTTGTTTTAAACTACCAATTATATTATAAACTATAGAGCCAGAACTCCCAAAGACTTCTAGCCCTATACGCCTGATATTAACCTTTCATAGTTAAATCATTTTTATTATCTTTAGATTTTAATTTTGGAAGATCGAATATAATAGCTAATAGACCAAAAATAATGATTAAAAATGAATATATTGAAAATGGTACAATTTCTATTGGTGATATTTTCCCAATTCCTGCAGCTAATAATAATTGTCCCCCATATGGGATTAAGCCTTGGAAAGCAGATGAGAATATATCTAAAATACTTGCGGTTCTTCTTGGGTCTATATCATATTCTTTTGACAGGTCTTTTGCTAATGGCCCTGCTGTAATAATGGATATTGTATTGTTAGTTGTAGCTATATCTATTACACTTACTAAAGCAGCTATGCCCATCTCTGCTCCTTTTTTTGTTTTTACTTTTGATGTAACCTTTTCTAGTAAGTAGTCAAGACCGCCATAGTGACTCATAAGTCCAACTAATCCTCCTACTATAATAGCGATTATAGCTAAGTCCTCCATCCATCCCATTCCTCTTTGTAATACTTGGAAAAGTTCAACCATATTAAAGCTACCCATTGCTAGTCCTATTATGGCTCCACTACCTATACCTATTCCTAAAACTAGCATAACGTTTACACCAATAAGTGCACTAACAATAATTGCTACATAAGGGATTATCCTTACTAATGAATATTCATAAGTAGCTAATTCAGCATTTCCAGTGGACAAAAATGTTAATGCTATGAGAGTGATAATAACAGCTGGTAAAACAATCAAAAAGTTAGCTTTGAATTTGTCTCTTGGTTCTACTCCTTGAGTTCTTATAGCCGCTATTGTTGTATCTGAGATAAAGGATAGATTGTCCCCAAACATTGCACTACCTACTACAGTTCCTAAAACTAAAGGTAAGCCAATTCCTGTCTGTTGTGCTATCCCCACACCTATAGGTGTTAAGGCACTTATGGTTCCCATGGAAGTTCCCATGGCAAATGATAAAGTACATCCAACCATAAATATACCTGGTAATAACATATTTGCTGGTAAAACACTTAATCCTAAATTTACTATGGAACTTACAGCCCCCATTGCATCTGCAATTGAATAAAAAGCTCCTGCAAGTAGGAAAACCACAACCATTAATATTATAGTCGGTTCCCCTCCAGCTTTTGAAAATATATCAATCTTATCGTTTAATGATGTCTTTTCCCCTTTTTTATCAAATAATAAAGCAAAACCTGAAGCAAAAATAAGTGCTAATAATAAAGGCATATTAGTAAAATCACCTGTTATAATTCCTGTCCCCATGAATAATGCCAAGAAAAATACTAAAGGTACTAACCCTAAAAAGTTACTTTTTTTATCCATTATATATACCCCCTAATTTTAATCTTATCCTTATCGTTTTACTTGCCCATAAGATTGAAATAACCCTAACATTTTGTCCATCTCATTATCTGAAAGTATTTTAGCCTCTCCTAAAGTTTTTGTTCTATAATATATTTCTGCACAATACTCAATTTCTTCTGCTTTGTTAAAAGCATTAGGTAAATCTTTTGCTCCTGTCAACAAGCCATGATTAGCTAGAAAAACAGCATATCTATCCTTCATCCCTTCAAATGCATTTATAGCAAGCTCCTCAGTTCCAAAAGTTGCATATTCTGCACATCTTACATTTCGTCCCCCTGAAATTGCAACTAGATAATGTACCGCTGGTAGTTCCCAATTCATACAAGATAAAACCGCTGAATACATAGAGTGAACATGAACTACTGCATTAATATCATCTCTTTTCTCATAAAAAATTTTGTGCATTGAGTATTCGCTAGACGGTTTTTTCCTTCCATCAACTACATTGCCATTAAGGTCCATAATCAAAATATCCTCTGGCTTAAGCTTAAAATAATCAATTCCACTTGGAGTTATAGCCATCAATTTTTTATCCCTTATAAAAACGCTAATATTACCTCCTGTCCCTTTAGTTAGATTACTTTCAATTAACTTTTTACCGTACTCTATAACCAGTTCTCTTTCTTCTTTAAATATCAAATATATCCCTTCTCTCTTAATACTATCTATTATTTATTCTTCAATTAATCGCTTAGCCATATCACTGTCGGTAATTAAAACATCTAAATAGTTTCCTTTCAGTGCTCCTAAAATAGCTTTATACTTGCTTTCTCCCCCTGCTATTCCTATGACCAATGCATTGCTTTTATTTTCGAGTATGTCATATCCTATAGTTTTATCTTTATAGTCATGCTCTACAATTTCACCATTTTCGTTGTACCATCTAAATCCAATATCCCCAACACATTGGCGAGATAGAAGATGCTCTATGTATTTTTCATTAAATTGTGTTTGCTTATATAAAGTATTATTTGTGCTCAATTCTCCTATACCCGCTATTATGATGTTACATTGTTCCATGTTTTCAAAAGTAGTTTTTAAACTTTTATCAGACATAATTGCAGATTTAGTTTCCTTATTTTCTACAATAGCTGGAGCATATAATAAATAAGGTTTTCCTCCTAGCTTTTCTGCTATAGTTCTAGTGATTTCATCAGGCTGTAGAGCAGTAAATGCTATATCCATTCCACCTATCAGTTGAACAACTGGGGCCTCTAGCTTATTATTATATGATAATCTATTAGCTACCTCTGATAATGTTTTGCCCCAGGTTACTCCTATAACATCATCTTTTACAATCAGCTTCTCTAAATATTCAGCTCCTGCTATCCCTAAACTACTAGTTATGTTTTTCTCATCCATAGCAGAAATAACTACACTTTGTGTTAAATTAAACTTTTCTTCTAACTTGGTCTCCAACTCCAAATTATATTTGTCTATATCTATAATTTGAATTTGAACTATATTTTCATTGATGGCTTTTTTTAATAATCTATTTACTCTTTGTCTAGACATAACCATTTTTTCTGCTATTTCAGCCTGTGTTAATCCTTTTTTATAGTAGTAGTATGCAACTTTTATCAACTCTCGATTGTTATAATTCGCCATTCAATCCCTCCCTTGTTACATTTGCTCACTAGGTTGTACTTTGTAACACCTTGATAAAATTATATCACCCAATTCAATATAATTCAACATTTTTTTCAGTATTTTTATAATTTTCTAATAATTTTTTTAGCATGTTGTCATGTTCAATGCATATAAAAAACTAGGCCGATAATATTTCAGCCTAGCTCTATAAACTTATGATTCTAAACTTCCCTCCATAATTACCCCTGATTGGATAACTGGGCTATTAACTGTTGAATATGGTGGAGAGTAAGATAAATCTATTAGCGCTAAATCTCTTTTTCTTGCTCCAAAGGTTATAGCTGCTACATAAGTATCTATTGTCTTATCTACTCCCTCTCCTCCAAATATTTGAATTCCTAATATCTTTTCACTTTCTTTTTCCACCATTATTTTTATATACATAATGGAAGCTCCAGACATAAAAGGTGGTTTATTATATGTCTTTACATAATGAATATCTACTTTCTTTCCTAATGCCTCTGCTTCTCTTTGGTTCATTCCAAGAAAAGCTACTGTCTTATCAAATATTTTAAATATGCCTGTAGAAAGAATTCCTTCATAGGATAGATCCTCCCCTGTGGCATTTTTCCCTGCTATTCTTCCCATCTTATTTGCCGTAGTTCCAAGAGGTCTGTAAACATAGTCTTCATGTATCAATGAATAAATTTCCGCACAATCCCCTGCTGCATATATATCTTCCAAATTAGTCTCCATTTTCTCATTTACCCTTATGGCTTTAGTTTTTCCAATATTTACTCCAGCATTAAGTGCCAAGTCCACATTAGCTCTTATTCCAATAGAAAGTATAACCATATCTGCGTCTATAACTCTTTTATCTGTTACAGCTTTTTTAGCTGATTTTTCTCCAAGTAAACTCTTTACTTCTTCTCCTGTGTATATCGTTACTCCCTTTTCTTTTATATATTCCTCTATTCTATTAGCCATATCTCTATCTAGTGTTGGCATGACTTGATCTTTTAGCTCCACCATGGTTACATCTATTCCTATTTCGGTTAGATTTTCACATAATTCCATGCCTATAAATCCTGTACCTACTATTAAAGCTTTCTTAGGATTTTTTTCTTCTATGTACTTTTTTATTCTATCTGCACTTTCAACATTTCTTAAAACAAATACATTGTCTTTATCCATCCATTCCTTATTAGGTATAAAAGGTGAAGCACCTGTGGCTATAACAAGCTTATCATAGTGATCCTCAAACTCTTCCCCTGTGGATAAATTCTTTACCTTTACCTTTTTATTTTTAGAATCTATATAAGTTACTTCATGTAGTATTTTCACATCTACATTAAACTTCTCTTTAAAGTATTTACTATCTCTTGGCACAATCTCTCTTCTTGTATTAACAATTTTCCCTATATAATATGGAAGACTACATCCTGAATAAGAAATATCCTTATCTCTATCATATATAATTATTTCCGCATCTCTATCATTTCTTCTAGCCTGAGTTGCCGCTGTGGTTCCCCCTGCTACACCACCTATTATAACTATCCTCTTACTCATATAAATCCCCTTCCTTCACTTTTTACTCTTCACTTTTAGCTTTTCACTCTTAACTCTTCACTTATTATGATTCTCAATTATAAACTTTCCATTCTTCTATTATAATTGTCAATTATTAAAGTTATCAATTTTTCATCTCTACTATTTAATATCTAACTATTAACTATAAGCTTAATAGTTAATATCAACTATCAGCTCTCCTATCAATTCCTATCAAATATTAAATATCAACTTCTATAACCCTAAAACTATATTAGTAATTTTCAAAGCTTAAGACTTTACCATCTTTCATCAATGCCTTCTTCTTCCCAATAAGTTCTGGCACTTCACCTTCACCTTTTGCCCATTCCTCTTCTGTATCATTAATATCCCCGATAAAGCTTCCATCGGCATGATATATATCTAAATACGCCGTTACCTTACCATCTTCCTCCACCATTTCTTTAACTTTTGCAAAATTATAACTTCCTCCGCTAGCAAGAGGAGCAATATATTTATTGTCTATAAATTCATACTTTGGAGTGGTCAAATGTTTTTCTACTTTCTTCGCGAAAAATTCATTTATGGTATCCTCGATATACTTTTGCTCTATATAAGCACAACATTTTTCTTGATACACAGAAAACTTTTCAAAATTATTATCAAAATTATATGCTACAGCGAAATTTATAGCATTTTCATCTGTTAATGAGTTTTCTTTAAAATCTTCTAATTTATATTTTACAAAAAGAGTGAAATAATTATTCAACTCTTTCCTCTTATTTTCACTTAATTCTATAGAATTTTTATTTACCTTTACCTCTTTGCTATTAATATATTTGTAGGTTATTCCTAAAGATACAGCTACTATCAATAATATAGCTATTATATACTTTTTCATAATTTTATCACCTTCTCATTAGTTTTTATTAATATTATACACATATATTAACACTATTTCATACACTTATTAACACTATTTCATAACATCTATTAACATTATTCCGTGCACATATGGACACTATTCCATGGCGCCCATTAATCCCATTCTGCATACATATTAATAATGTTCTATGTACATATTAATATTATCTTATATATTTAATAACATTATATACGTAAATGGTATATTTATCAAAGCTATTGAAAATATTATTTATATGTGATATTATAATATTAATAAATAATTGTTATTAATTAATAACAATTTCACTTTAGGAGGTACTTAATATGACAATAAAATTTGACGGCAATCCATTAAGCCTTGTAGGAGAACAGGTAAAAGTTGGTGATGTTGCACCAGACTTTACTGCTACAAATAATGATTTAAAAGATGTTTATTTTAAAGATACAAAAGGAGTTAGAATAATTTTAACAGTTCCTTCCATAGACACCCCTGTTTGTGACTTGGAAACAAGAACTTTTAACTCAAAAGCTACTTCAATTCCAAATGTATCTATATATACTATATCCATGGATTTACCATTTGCACAATCCAGATGGTGCGCAGCTCATGGAATAAAAAATGTAACTACACTATCTGACTATAAAGATAGATTAGTTGGCAAAAACTATGGAACATATATTAAGGAATTAGGACTACTTACAAGAGCAGCTTTCGTTGTAGACAGCACTAACAAAATAGTTTATGTAGAATACTTAGATGAAATAACCGAACAACCTAACTACAATGCTATATTAAAAGCTGCTAGTGAAGCAAAATAAAATCTAAGTGTAAAATTAAAATGCTAACATTATACTGTAAATAATTCATACCCCCTATGAATTATTTATAGCTAATAATTATAAAAATAAAGAAACTAAGTACATGGTAAGAAGGGCACCCCCCAAACCCCCGCTCAACTTCACTATGTACTTAGTTCTTTTTTGGCAATCTATCTTGAATTTTTATTAATATATATACTTAATGCCTGTGATGCTTTGAATAATACAATAATTGCTGATATATAAACTAAACATTCTAATAGTTCTTTAATAATCCCCAAAACACCAAGAGACCCTGCAATACCAAAAGCTCCCACAATGATTACCCCCTTTGTTTAAAATTAATTTAAATTTAATACACTTAGTTCCCCATTTGAATACCCTAATCATTTCTGTAGAAATTTATAAATATAAAAACACTTTACCATAAACTAAATAAGAAGCATTTATGGGTTATAATACATTAAAATTTTTAATGTTTTTTTCTACGCAACCTTATAAAACCTCCCAAAATTAGTATGCATCCTATAATTATCTGCATAGCTTGGTTTAACAGTGTAACTGTGCTAAAATCTTTTATTATATTATATATTGCTGGAGTTAAAAATATAATTCCCATAGTTATAAGTACCTTAGGTGATTTAAATAAATTTTTTGTAGCTAAATTAACTCTTCCTGAGCCTACATAGTAACCAGGATTAAAAGCATTCTTTTGATATTCTTTAATTTCATCTAACTGTTCTTCAAATGAGTTAATTTCCTTATTAGTTTCTTTATTATCCATAAACAGCCCCCTTGAAAGGATTTTCTATGTTAATTAATAACTTTTTTAGTCTATAGTTTAAATATTAATGAACTATTCCCGTAAGGGAATTTACACCACATCCATCATCTATTCATCTATTTAATCTATTTGTAAAACATCAAGGAACTAAGTATATAATGGGAGGAGCGCCTTTTTTGAAGCGACGTCATTATGTACTTAGTTCCTCTTTTGGATACCCTAATCATTTCTGTAAAAACCTATAATTGAGAAATCATTTTAGTTATATATTTAGATATATAGTTCTTTAGTTTTTTAAATTTTTAGATTATGAATCTTTATTTTTTAATGTTTTTACTATTATTGATGTACAAACAGCTATAACGCTGCTTAGATAAAAAACTCCATATAAAATTATTTCAGCCTCACTACTATCATGACTATATGAGTCTGTTATAAGCACACTAATGACTAAACCTAAAACAAAAACCATTATTCCTATAAATATTGGTTTAAATTTTTCTTTTATAATTCTCAATCCTTCTTTAAAAGATTCCCATTCATTCATTATAATCCCCCCATAGTTAAGTTATAATAAAAAAAGTTTGAACTATTCATAATCCTTAACCATTATACCTGTAAAAACGATTATTTTGGTTATATGTGAATCCAAATTTTTTATAAAATTTATCAAGTTCACTTATTGCAATCAGACCGATAATAGCATCATCTGTATAATTATCATCAATATAATCCATCAGTTTCCTCATAATTAATGTGCCAATTTTTTGTATTACATTTTCCTAAAATTTCTCTAAGTGTTCTATTAATTTATTTATAATCAATTAATTTTCCACCTATCTTTTTTAAAATATATATTAATATTAATAGGAATATACCCACTACAACTGTAGATATAATTATTTCACTAAAATTAATAATCTTATTATTTAATAAAAAAGCTATGATTAAGCTATTGAAGGGTATTATAAGAAAAATTCCTGTAATTAATCCCGGGCAATACTTTTTTAACACAATGCTTGAAGCCAAGTGCGGAAAAATAACATTAATGATCATTGATCCTATAAAGCCGAAGAAAAAATATTTTAGTATTAAAATCTGAGGAAAAATCATAAATAAACCCGTTGCTAAATATGCTAACATTGTAATTATTAATACAGCAAAGCAAAATTCATCTCTACTCACTTGTTTACCAAATCTTTGTACATGTTTTGACCACTCTGGCAACCAAAGTGCTTCTTCTATGTTATGCAATGTTATTGCAAGAATAAACAGTAAGTATATGCTTGATGTATTCATAACACTTTCCATTCCTTTAAATTATTTATTGTTTTAATCCGTGATATGAGGAGATTACGAATTAATCTTTGTATCTGTACTAATTTTGATTGCTCTAAAAAATAGAAATTGAGGTCTCTTAGTTAGTTTATCATAAAGCTCTGGCTGTTCTATTTTAAATTGTTCTATTGGCATAGGTTCTAATAACTTTTCTATAATAAATCCATTTTCTATAACTGGAGAAACTATCTTATTCAAAGGTCTCCTGTAAAATTGAACTTTAACCTTACCTTTATGTGTTTCCCACTCATCATCTATAATCTCTGTAGAGAAATAATTTTCCTTATTAAAAACCGTAAAATCCATAAAAGGATGATGAACCGAGAAAACAAGTTGGCCATTTTTCTTTAGAATTCTATTAAATTCACTCATTACTATATCCCAATTTTTAATATAGTGAAGTGTTAAAGATGATACCACAACATCAATAGACTCGTCTTGAATAAAGCTTAGTGGCTCGTTTAAGTCAGCTCTTATAATTTCAGCTTTATCTCCAACTCTCTCTTTAGTCATCTTTATCATATTGGGACTAAAATCTAATGCTATTACACTTGCCCCTTTATCCAATAGCCACTTAGTGTACCATCCTGCAGCACAACCTGCGTCTAAAACTTTCTTTCCTTTTACATCTGGAAGCAAAGATATAGTTGCAGGTCTTTCATAGTAGGCATTGAACGGTTTTTTATCAATATATTCAAAATACCATTCTGCCATTTCTTCATAGGATTCAAGTGAAACTGAGTCTTTATTTATAACTTGTTTTTGCTGTGGTAGATTATTCACTATACTTCCCTCCTCACGTAATACTTTACAATTGTTTAATTAAATTGCATATCTTTACATACTAATTATAACATTTATTCTAATAAAACACATATGATTAACTAAATATCAGCTTTCTCTTTAAAATATAAAAACAATATACCATTACTTAATTTTTATGATATATTTGTAGAACATAAAAGAGCTAAGTATGTAGTACAAAAGCGACTTTTTTCGGAGCAGCTTTACTACGTGCTTAGCTCTATGATTTGAAATCCTAATTATTCTTGTAGAAATCTATATTTAAGAAGCCAATTTGAGACTATAACCTTTCATCCTTATTTAGGTTCAGCTATTTTATCAAAATCATTAACTAACGTTTCTAAATGACTTATTAATTCTTTACCCTCCATAGGTTGCCCGTGACTTGGTATCGCTAGCAATGGCCTTAAGTCTAAAAGCTGTTTTACAGACTTCTTAGCTTCTCTCCAATCAGTAGTTAAATATTTAGGAGGTCCACTTATCTGCTCTCCTTGAGTTAATACTGACATAAGTGACTCCTGCTTTACTGTTGAAAATGCATCTCCAGCTATAAGTACACGATCTTTCTCTTTGAATAATGCTATATGCCCTTCAGTATGTCCAGGAGTGTGCAACCATCTCCATTCTGGCATACCCGGTATGCTGCCATCTGAAGGTAGTTCTAAAGCATAATTTCCTACATCTATACTGGTATGAGGGAAAGTTGTAGACATTTTTGCTACCATTCCATTATCTACAGTAGGGTCTGCTAAAGGATAATCTTTTTTACCAGTTATATTAGGAAGTTCTAATTTATGAATATAAACTGGAACATCCCAATGTTTAGTAAGTTTAATGACAGAACCAACATGATCAAAATGACCATGAGTAAGAATTATTGCCTCTGGTGGATTATCTTTTCCGAACTTCTTTTCAACTGATTGTAAAATAAACTCTGCAGAGTTTTCAAGTCCTGTATCTACGAGAACCCATTTGTTATTTTCATTATTTGAAGTATTAACTATAAAAGCATTTACAATAGTGAATTGTAGTACTAATATATCTGGAGTAACTTGTAGTGATGACGTGGTCACAGCAGATAAACCTTCAACTAATTTGTTTCCCATTTTCCTATCCTCCATTTTAAGTTCATTAAACATTTAAGTAAAATTAAGATTATTAAAATCTTTTTTTAATTCTCCTCATAAAACCTAATATATTGTTTATTATCTCTTCTACGGCTTTAAAATTACTTTTATACATTCATCTTTCTTTTCATCAAAGATCTTATATCCATACTCACCTTTATCTAAAGATAGTTTATGAGTTATAATGTCTGTTGCATCGATCTTCTTTTCTTTTATAAGCTTTAATATGGGTTCAACATAAGAATGAACTGGGCACTGCCCCATCTTAAGCGTAATATTTCTCGAGAAAAAGTCACCAAGAGGAAAAGCATTATACCTTGCTCCGTATACTCCCACTAGTGATACAGTTCCTCCTTTTCTTACAGCCTGAGTAGCTATTTCAATTGCAGACTTCGAACCACCCTGTAGCTTTAAGAGTGTCTCTACTTTTTCAATCATGGTCATTTTGCCATCCATGCCAACACAATCAACTACAACATCCGCTCCTCCATTTGTTATATCCTTAATATATTCACCTACATTATCATGATGCTCTAAATTAACTGTTTCTACTCCATTATATTTTTGGGCATGTTTAAGTCTGTAGTCAATATAGTCTACTGCAATTATTCTTTTAGCTCCTATATAAGCTGCCCATTTTTGTGATAGAAGTCCTACTGGACCACATCCTAATATTACAACAGTATCCCCATGTTTAACATTACCATTTTCAACTCCCCAATATGAAGTAGGAAGTATATCTGTTAAAAACAAAACCTCTTCATCTGTAAGCTCCTCTGGGATAATCATAGGGCCTACATTGGCATATGGTACTCTTAAAAATTCTGCTTGCCCTCCATTATATCCACCTAAAGTATTACTGTACCCAAATACAGCTCCCACTCCCCCATTAGGGTTTGAATTATCACATTGACTCCACAAGTCATGTTCACAATACCAACAGTGACCACAAGATATAGGAAAGGGAACTATTATCCTATCACCTTTTTTCAACTTAGTTACTCCTTTTCCTACTTCCTCTACAATTCCCATAGTTTCATGCCCTAAAATGTAATCTTTAGGTGTATTCGGTATCATTCCATGTATCAAATGTAAGTCAGAACCACAAATTGCCGTTGAAGTAACCTTAACTATTATATCGTCTTCTTTCTCAATAGTAGGATCTTTCATATTTTTAACTTTAACATCCTTTATACCTTGATATGTTAATGCTTTCATTGTAAGCCTCCTTAAGTATACTTTATTGTATCTTTCCCTAAAATTTTAAAAATAATATCCAATTAATGAATAAATTTCCTTAATGGTATTTTTGCTACAAAAATATACTTATAAGATATAAAAGAGCTAAGTATGTAGTAAAAAAGCGACTTTTTTGGAACGGCTTTACTACGTACTTAGCTCTATGATTTGGAATCCTAATTACCTTTGTAGAAACTTATAATTGCCAAATCAATTTAAGGTTACAACAAATAAAAAATGCTATATAATGGTTCTTATGCTGTCTCGCTTCAATAAGAACTTCTAAAAATTTATTTTCTAAAAACCCTTAATGCTGACAAACTCCCTTCGGTCAAATATGTACAGCATCTTAGTGATATTTAAAAAAATAAATTAAGAATTTCTAGATTTTGCTCAAATGCATAGGGCGCACCACATAACATTTTTAAGTTTTAGATAATTAAATTTTACAAACTAATATTTAAAACCAATATTTCATAATATAAATTTTCAAAACATAAAAGAACTGAAGTATATATTGATCAAGAAACTTCATCTATATCCTTAAGCAACTTATTAATATTTTCAAACTTAGCTTTAGCTTCTTTATGACTTTCATCCTTTTCAAGTATGTGCTTAAGTAGTTCCCTTGCTTTGCTATAGAATCTTAATTTCTCAAGACCTAAAGCTTTATTATATAGAATATCTAAATCTTCACCTTTTTCATCTATAATCTTATTACAATATTGAACTGTTTTTAGAGGATTTATATGTAGAAGTTCCTCACCCTTTTTAAAGTAGGAATCTATTGAATCTAATTTATCTCTTGTAATAAAGTTTAACTGATCTTCTGTAATGTGGTCATCGAATCTCTCATAGCTATAATCATTTATATAGCTTATGGAATTTTCCAATATTTCTTTTGCTTCTTCTCCTTTAGCAAACCATATATTAGACTGTCCCATTCCCTTTCCTGCTCCTATTATTCTTGCAGGATATATTAAATAGCTTCTATGCATAGGCGGTATTAATAAACTATCCTTTACCTTCGCTCTTATATTATATAATCCTAAGGAATTCTCTTTATAATTTCTATAAACCCTGGCATTTTTATACCATCCTATTATTCTACTACCTGCTTTATCATTTGGCCTTTTTGCCACCCAAATAACTAGCACGTCATCTAAAAATTCCGTTCCCTCCTCTTTAGGGTCTATCTCTTCTAATTGTAGTTCTGCTTTCTTCTTGCTACCTGATTTAGTAGATGCATATCCGTAATAATACCCATCCAGGTTTAAAAAGTTATACTGTTCTGCATCTTTGCCATTTTTATCTGATTTTGTAGTAATAGAGGCAATGGTATCATCTTCGCTAATACCTTTATATTCTTTCATCCATCCTATATTACAGAACAATACTTTCATTTAAATCACTCCGTTTCTAATTTTAATAAAAATCCCTTATACTATTTCTAATATAAGGGACTTTAATGTTATTTTAAATTTTAACATTAAAGATTTTGGAGGTAATCATTGACCATATAAAAAAGGATAGCTTTCTATCCCTATTATTGTACCTGTTATTTAATATTATACCACATATTATAATAAAATCTAATGTTTATGAAATTTACCTATATTTTATATAATATCCATTTATCCTGTAGTTATCCAATCCTAATCCTCTCTAAGATAAGTTCTCTTAAGGTTATGATTAGGCTTCTCTAAGCTTTTGCTGAAATAAATTTTTCTAATAAGTATTTTCCTAACTGCATTGCTATATCTATATTTATTTCTATATTTATCCGATGACTACCATCCGTAATACTCCCATCGCACTCTGTGAAAGCGATTCACATAAAATCAAAGTTTTAGAGTTCTTATGCTGTGCATAACGGATGCTACGTCCCTGGATAAGTTCTTCTAAGCTTCAGTTGGAGTAGGTATTCCTTTTTAGCAAATTCCATCTGAAGCTAAGAATCACTTGATTTCTATAATAAAAAAAGCATATGATTTCCATATGCTTTTTCCTAATTCAGGCTATCTAAAGATATGTTAAATGAATTTTTCCAAAGTATAATAACCCCTATAATTAATATCCCCATATATAGATAAACATTAAATCCAAGATTAGTAAGTCCATAATGAACTCCTACCAAAATTCCTAAACCAATAACTAGTAAAAAATTTGTTAGTCCTTCTCCATCCTGAGTAGCTTGAAATTGCTTGGAAAATGGTAATGCTTTATTGAATGACTTAAAACATAAGATTACATACAATATTATATTTAAGAATACTATAATTAGGTGTGGTAATATCTTAATACCAAATATCCATGAGAATATAATTGCATCAACTATATATATTGGAATTATAAGCTTTACTAAACAAGCCTTTATGGTCCCCTTAAATATTGGTGAAATTTCCTTTATAGGAGCTACTTTATAAATCCATGCCCCTTTATATTTTTCCGAGTATTTAATCATCATAATTACCGTAGAAGATGCAAATGCACAAAAATATATGTTGAAATAATATTTTGTTGAACTTAAATGATTAATCCATTCACTTAATGACATTTCTCTTGAAATGCTATTAAACAAAAATATGAAAGGAAATATTATAGCAAATCCTAAAGATGGATATATTTTTAATTTAAATTCTCTTTCATTCTTTATTATATTACATGTGAATTTATAAAAAGTTTTTTCAATCTTATTAAAGCAAATTAAGTTAGCTATACTTTCACTTATTGACCTTCTCTTTTTATTTGTAAAATTAGAATTATTATTGAGTTTTTGTAAATTTCTTTCAAACGTAGGTATAAGATTGATATATATTACTATAGAAACAATAGGCATAATTATGGCCATTGAAGATAAAATCAAAATAAAACTACTATAGTTATTATTTAAAATCATCTCAAAAGGTGCTGCAAACCAAGCTGGAGGAATTAAATATTGCCACCATTTAGGATTAAAAGCTACATTTATATCTACAATACTAAATAGCCTTCCCATAAGCTGATATCCTACGGCCAAAAATATGCTTAATATTATTTGAACATAATTTATTATATCCTTTAACTTCTCTCCATCGAAAAACTTTAATATAAAAGTGTACAATGCTGCTATAATTGCAATCATAAATATATCTATAAGAATTATTTCAAAAAATAAAATTAGGAAAAATGTAACTCCATGCCTTAGAGATACTAAAAGTGATAAACCTGTTAATGCAGTGGTAACACAAAACATATATATTAATATGTGGGTAATTTTAGCTGCATTTATTGTTTTGCTATCTACAGGTTTTGTAAATATGATATTCTTATCCCTTAAATCTAAAAGTACAGATGAAAAGTCTGAAATTAGGGTAGTAATTAACATAAACATTGTTATACCAAAAAATACGGTCATTTGATACATAGTATTGAATTTAGGTATCATTAATATAGCTAAAACTATTCCTAAAAGAAAATATGATACTAGGGATTTAAAGAATTTATTTCCTTGCCCTTCTTCATTGTTTTTATGATTATTTATAACGGTAGGTACTCTTCTACCATCCATTATTAGTTTTATTTGAAGAATGCTTCTCATGGTTTTGTAATCTACTCCGAATTTAGTGAATAAAAACTTAAATTTATCTACAAATTTAAGCACCTTAGATTCATTCATATCTCTCACCTTCTTCAATTATAGTTACAAATTCTTCTGCCTTATTTTCATGCTCATTAAAGCCAGTGAGTTGATTAAATATTTGCTCTAAAGAACCTTCACTACATGTATTTTTAAGATCTTCAAAGCTTCCATCTGCTACTATTTGCCCATCATTCAATAACACTATTCTGCTACTGATCTTTTCAACTACCTCCATTATGTGAGAAGAATAAAATATAGTCTTACCTTTGCTTGCTAATTTAGATAATATTTCTTTTACTATAATTACTGTATTTGCATCCAAGCCACTTAATGGTTCATCTAAAAATAATACATCTGGGTTATGTATTAAGCTAGATATTATTGCAACCTTTTGCCTCATCCCTTTAGAATAAGATGAAATTCTAGAATTATAGGCATTTTCTATATCAAATATATTCATAAGTCTTTTAGCTTTATTATCCACTTCATCGGATGTCATTCCATATAATTCACCTATAAATGTTAAATATTCATTCGCAGTAAGGCTGTCATAAATATCTGCAGTTTCAGGAACATACCCTATTCTTCTTTTATATTCTATGGCTCCTTTTTCTATAGATTCACCAAAGATCTCAATATTCCCTGTGTATCCTTCAATAAGTCCTAACATAATTTTAACTGTAGTACTTTTCCCTGCACCATTAGGTCCTATATATCCTATTATTTGACCCTTATAAACATCTAGATTTATACCCTTTAGCACTTCTTTATCTCCAAAATTCATATATAAATCCCTAATCTTAATAATAGGTTCTCTATCTAACTCCATAAAATCACTCCACTCTAAATTATAACTTAACTATAATATAACATTAAATGCTTGTTCATAAAATAGAAACATATAAAAAAACAATGCTAAAATCTAACTTTTATAGATTTTAGTATTGTTTCTACATTTTTAACGGGAGTCTTTAAGGGAGTGGAATTTACGGAAGCAGGTAAAATAGTTTCAGATTATTAAATTCATTAAATCTTGTAAAAGAGGATTTTGCTAAAAAAAATTCTGCCTATTACAGCAGAATTAAAATTCGGTGGATTAGGAGGATGTGACAAATTAGATTTAAATCTAATTTTGCCCCCTCCTTTTTGTATGGACTTAGACAAATGCAAACACTATTAATTTTTATTTATTCAATCTATTCGTATTATTCTTACTAGCTTTTGACTTTATTTGTTATTTCATATATTATTATATCAGGTAATTATATATATTAAAAATATCTAAAAACTCTTATACTTATATGAAAATATATATAAATAAACATATGGAGTGATAATAATTATGGATAATAGGCAACTTACTTATTTTCTTGCTATTGTCGAAGAAGGAAACATAACAAAGGCTGCTGAAAGACTGCATATAGCTCAACCTTATCTAAGTCAACAATTAAAATTTCTAGAAGATGAATTAGGCGTTAAATTAATCGAAAGAACTACGAGAAAATTTCAAATAACTGATGCCGGATTGATGTTGCGACGCAGAGCTGAACAAATTTTAGAATTGACAGAAACCACAGTTAAGGAATTAAAAGATTTTGATGAAGGAATTCAAGGGACACTCTCCATCGGCAGCATTGCAACTGCAGGGGCTACTCTTCTAGAGGATAGAGTTTATACCTTTCATAAAAAATATCCTAATATAAGTTTTCAAATAAGAGAAGGTAGTACATTTAAAGTATTGGAAATGTTAAAAAGTAGAGTTATAGAAATTGGGATTATAAGAACACCATTAAACCCAGAAATTCTTGAATCAATATATCTGCCAAGCGAACCAATGGTAGCTGCAACTAGCATTGATTTATCTTGGAGTAAAAATGAAGAATCTATATATTTAACTGAATTAAAAAATCAACCTTTATTAGTAGATAGAAGATATGAGAATATGATAATAGATGCCTGCGAAAAATCAGGTTTTCAGCCTAAGATACTTTGTGTAAATGATGACCCTAGATTAATATTGTCTTGGGCAAATAAAGGAATAGGAGTAGCTATTGTACCAGCTACTTGGATTAATCTTGTTTCAATGGATACTTTAAAAATTAAGGAGATTAATGCTCCATCTCTAACTACACAAACAGCTATAGTATGGTTGAAAAATAAGTATCTATCAACTCCGGCAAGAAACTTTTTAAAGACCTTTCAAGAATGAAATTTTAGCTAGGCTAAAATTTCATTCTTAATTGACCTTTTCTTTTGTTAATGCATTTTCTATTGACTTTAGTATAACTTTACTACTAGCTGTGGCCCCTGAAACCACATCTACATTTAAACTTTGTGAATCAATAACTCTACTAATAATAGTTTCTGCCTTTTTCCCAAGTCCATATTTGTGTTCAATTAAATCAATATTCGTTATTTTATTGTTGTCAACCGTTACTTTAACTTTAGATGCTATGATTTCTTTAAAACTGTAATCACCGCTATATTCCCCATCTCTCACTTTATATAAATCTATATTATTTATTTCTACTGATCCTATTTTTTTATTAAGACCTTGAATGCTTATATAAATGGTAATAAACATTCCAAGTACTACTATTATCATTACAGTTAAAATTCTTCTAATTACTTTATTTTTGCTCATTTTCACCCCACCAGTTCAATAAGCAATTCTATTTCATTCTTAATAGAAGTGATCATATCCTCTAAACTTTCTATATTCCTTCCTTTTAAGAAGAATAAAAGCTTTCCATGAATAGAAGATGCAATCAATTCCGCTAAAAATCCAATTTTTTCTTTCCTTATATAACCTTGCTTAGAACATTCAACTATTGTTTCACCAAGAAGGAGAGCTACTGAAGGTTGGGTAAAATTTTTAATAACTTCCTCTGAGCCCTTTCCCAATTCTTCTAAAAATATAATCTGAAACATATCAGGGTTTTCAGCAAAATACCTAAAATATGCTGCTCCACATATGCCAACTCGTTCTCTACAATCTTCTGTTTTATCTTTAAAACTCACTACATATCTATAACAATCTTCAAGAAAATCAAAAGCACAATATGCAAGCAATGTATTTAAATCATTAAAATAATTATATATGGTGGCATAAGAATAACCAGCCTTTTCCCCAACTTTTCTAACCGTAAGCTCATTTACTCCTTCTTCCTTAATAATTTCTTTTGCTGCATCTATAAAATATCTCATCATTCTCTGTCTTTGTATCTCTTTATTATCCATTTACAACATCCATTCTGTTTATTTTTTCAATTAACCTCTTTAATGCATCATAGTCTATCATTGAGTAACTTTCCTTTACCTTAAATATGCTTTTTAAAAGAAATCTTTCTAAAAAATTCATTTTTTCTAAATTAATTTCATGGCCTAAATGTTCCTTTATAAAAGCTCTTTCGATAAGCCATTGTGGAATATTAGCTTTCATAAATTCTTGAGCTTTTTCTCCTTCCTCTTTGCAGCAAATAAATAATCCTACATTTTTTCTGCATAGAGATTCTTTATTATTTTCAATAATTTTTTTTATCTCTTCTCCCATTCTTCCGGCATAAACAGAGCCTCCAATAATTACAGTGTCATAACTATCTATCTCTTTGCATTCTTTATTTTTTAAATTTATTATATCTACTTTTCCTTCTAAGTCTTTCATAATAAGCTTTGCACACTTTTCAGCTGATCCATATTTAGAATTAACTAAAATTAAAGTTTTCATAAACCCACCTCTTCGCTTATATTAACACCGTTATTTTTATTAACATTATTAATAATATTAACACTGTTAATATTATTATATTCTACTATTGATTTTTGTCAACAATATTTTCCAACAAATAAAAGAGTATATAAAAAAAAAGCAGAGAAATTTAAGTTTTCTCTGCCCTTTTATGATAATCTTTTAAATCATCAATTGTTTTTTCGTTCTATTATAAAAAGCTATAGCATTATAATATAGATAACAAAAATATATTACCGCTATCATAGGAATTAATGTAAGTCCCCATACTTTATACCCGTATTTCCTAACTAGTGTCATTTGCATTTTTACTTGAAACATATACATAATTATAACTGGAATTAGCCAAGTGGAATATGATATTAATACTTTTTTAGCGTGCTTAAGCATATCACTTTTATCTGAATATATCTCTGGACGTTCATCAACATATTCTTTTCCCCATATAGTCCATTTAGTTATACTTCCCATACTATTGAAAATTAATTTCCACCCATCTTGTTTATATATTTCATAGCAGGCTTCATTCTCTAAATTTTGATAGTCCGTAATATACCTTATTTTACGTGGCTTTCCTTCTGCAAAATAAAATTTAGTTCCTAGGTTATTTACTTTATATAAATTAAATCCTCTACTCTCCATTTTCTCTAACCAATTTTCCAATTTATCTGGTGAGTACATCCATCCAAGTTTTAATTTTTTTATCGTCTTTACACCTTTTTTATGACTTACTTCTTCTTCCTCTAATATAACATTATCATCAGAAATAATTAAATTGGAAGTGCAATTTCCCTTTAATTCTTTTTCCCTGGTATTTAATTTTAAAATTAAATATAGCAATATAGAAATAACTACTAATACAGAAACTACACCAGAAATATCTTTATTTGTAAAATATGAAACACCGGATTCTATACTTTCTTCACTAGCTTCATTTATATATTGTATATTTCCTAATTCAAATATCCATGCAATTATAACTGGAACAAACAGTATAAAAAATATCCCAAAACTTACTCCATAATATAATACTATAAAGCCTAATATACTTTTTAATATTTTGATTCTTTTTAATAACCTTTCTCTTGATGGATATATTTTTATCTCTTCTTTTTCCTTTTCATTAGTAATAAAGAACCACTTACCTTTATTGTATACCTTATACCATCCATCTTTTTTTAGAGCGTTTTGGATATCTTTTGTTCCTCTAGCTTCACAACAAATTTTATAGGTTAGTTTTTTACTTTTCCCTTTTTCAAAAGTAAATACTCTAGTTATCATATTTACATCTTTTAATATGTATCCCTCTAAAGCTTTTTCTGATAACCATTTTTCTATTTTAATAATATTAAAGCTCCAAAAAAGTTTAATTATCTTTTTCATAAAACCACTCCTCATATGTAAGTGCATTATTGTATAACTCTTTTATTCTATTGATCTCTTCTTTAATTAAAATTTTCCCTATATCAGTTATTTCATATATGGTTCTTCGTTCCTCATCAGAATACACAGAGATAACTTCACTCTTTTGCATTTTAGATAATGTACCATATACAGTCCCTGACCCAAGCCTAATTCTTCCATTAGTTATTTTTTCAACATGCTGTATTATTCCATATCCATGCCTTGGTTCTGTAAGCGAAAGAAGAATATAATATGCGGTTTCCGTCATTGGGATAAATGCTTTTAATACCTTTTCCACACTCATACTGTCTCCCCTAACTATATTTAATTGTGATATGTCACAGTGTGACATATCATAATTAAACTATATCACGCTGTGACATAGTTGTCAAATAGAATAAATTCAAGTCAAAAAATTATATAAAAAAGCCAATGATATCTACACAGTATCATTGGCTTATTAAACTTAAATATAAATCTAATGTTTTATTTAGCTCTTCTAAAATTAATTCTATAAAATCATATTAAAAACTACTTGCAACTCTATCCTTTATCTCCATAAAGTTAGCCTTCCAGAATTCATCTACATAATTTTTTTCCTCTAACTTTTCTTGAATCTCTTTTGACCACTTTGTCTCATCTACAAGAGAAGATAGATCTATCTTATACCAATCTTCCACATCATTTCTTGCTATTTTGTATGAGGAATCTGTAAAATTAAAAGTAATTGCTTCTAAATTATCTATCAAGGCAAAATTTGCTGTAGCATTGTAGATTAAGTCAGTTTTAACTTTCTCTTTTCCGATCTTTAATGCACTTTCTTCATAGTTGATTATATACTCAAGATTATCTGAATCAATTTCATTTGTTCTAGGAACATTACCTAGTGGAAGTGAATAATTTAGGTTTACAATATTTGAACTATCCCCCATGTATTTGGTTTTATATTTAAAAAGTCCTTTAAAATCATGTGTTAGTGAATTTTGTTGCTCTAATCGATATTTAGCTCTCTTCTCTTCTTGTCTTGGCTTAATAATAAACTCTGTAATTCCAAATGCTGATATGCCAAATACAAGCAAAATAATTATTATAAAATTGCGTCTTTTCACCATTAATTCACCTCATATTCATTTATTAACTTGCAAGCTCTATTTATAAATAGAGGGATTATTATGGATAACAAAGGTATAAAAAAACCACCCGCTATCATTGCAAATTGATAGGGTCCGTCAATTCTAATTGGACGTGAAAACCAAATATTGCTTGCAAAACGAACACCAAAATTAACTATCATTATTAAAAGTACAAATATTCCCCAAACAATCCAAGTATAATTTTTTATAGTGTTAATATCATTCATGTCAATTGTTGAAGTTTGGCTTAAATATTCATCATCTTTTTTGTAAATCATAAATAAATATACTATCCCTGTACAAATCAATGCAATCATGAAAATATTATTTACCGTAGATTTAAATATCAATCTTAATGGTATAGTCAATATCCATCCAATTAAAGCGTATAAAACTCCTATTTGAGCCAATTCTTTTTTGAATCTATTAATATATATTTTTTTATTATCATCAATAAACATATCAATACTTTGAATATTTTTTATAGCTTCTTTATATGCCTTTTTATATTCTAGTCCACTATCCATATTATCCTTAATTCTAGCTTCTAGATTGCTCAAAATTTCTTCACGTAAATCTTCTGTTTCCTCTGTTTTTTTATAATTTTCAAATAGCCTATCAACATATTTTTCAAGATCTTTCATAAACTATCCTCCTATCTAATTTTAATCAATTTATCAATAACATCCCGAGCAATTTTCCAAGCTTCATAATTACTCTTATACATTTCTAAACCATTTGAGGTGATCTTATAATATTTTCTTCTACCACCTTGACTTTCGTTTCCCCAATAGGATTCCACCATGTTTTGAGTCTCTAATCTTTTTAAGCTAGAATAAAGGGTAGGCTCTTTTAACTCATATTTACCGCCGCTATTTTCCTTTATAGTTTTTATAATCTCATAACCATAACTGTCTTTATTGCATAAAACACAAAGTATAATAGTATCTATATTACCCCTTATAAGGTCGCTACTCACATTGCTAAGAGTCAATAAAATCACCTCCTAACAATAATATAACGCATAGTACTATGTCTGTCAATGTACTATGCGTATAATAATTACTATCTTTTATATTTATCATTAAAATTATTTACTATATCTGATCCAATCTAATTTCTTATTGATTCTTTTTCTTAAAATATTAAATAAAAGCCTTTTTATTTTGTTACTAGTATTATTATATTTCATAAAAAAATCATCAGGACTATTGAAAATACCTAAGTCATCTGTAATAGAAAAACTTTGAATATATGTGCTTTGCCCTTGCCAACAAAGGTTGATCTTTTCTTTGTTATCTACAGAAATCCCATAACCTATATAGCCTTTATTAAAATTACAAAGTTTATCTTTTACTTGGTCAAGATATTTATCATCAATAATTACCCCTTCTAAAGCTACCCACTGATTATTGAAATACACTTCTGTCCAAGCATGAACAATTTTTTTAGGAGCGAATAAATAAGCGATCCCTGTTAATGCACCTTTCTGCATTTTTTTATCTATATAAAAGCCGTGAATTCTGCATGGGATACCTAAACCTCTTAACAAAGCCATTAAAAGTATACTTTTTGTATTACATTGTCCATATCCATCTTTTAAAACTTCAGAAGCAATTATATCATCACTTCTATTGTAGCCAAACTTGATTTCATTTCGTACAAAATCATAAACCGCTTTAATCTTTTCTTCTTCTTTTAACTCCTTCCATCCTCTACTGATAATTAAATCTTGAATAGACGGCGTGTTGAAATCTAATAATGTGGTTTGTTTTAAATACCTCTCCATATAATCACCCTTTTTTATTTTATTATAAGGGGATTTTTATAACTATACTTTCAAATATCTGCTGTTTTTTATAATTTCTCTTGGAGCCATTCCTAACTTGTCCCGAACGGTGCGAGTAAAATGAGAAGAACTGCTGAATCCAGCTTCAATGGCTGAATCAGTAATATTTAATCCGTTAAATATTAGATAAAAAGCTTTTTCTAATTTTTCATGTAGTATGTAGCTGGTTAAAGATATGCCAATTTCTTCTTTAAATAAATGCGATAATCTACTTTCTGATAAAAAAATCATATTACTCAATTCTTTAACAGATAATTTATCTAATGGATAAGCTCCTATGTAAGTTAAAATCTTTTGTATACGATCATCTATTTTATGTTGCAGATTATAATTTGATATATTTAAAACTTCTTTTAATCTTTTTATAAACTTACTGTATTCTAGGGAATTAATCATTCTTGGCATTGATTGAATATCAAGTTGAATAATATCCCTTATCTCCTTTTCTCCTAATACATATACTTGTTTTTCTTGTAAGAAATTTCTTTTTATTGCCTCTCCAAAGTGGGATTCTGGGTTAATTAATAAATATAACTGCCATTCATTATACCCATATAATCTATGACTAATGTTGGAATTTACAATAATGCCCTCTGTATAGAGTGAGTCCTTTTCTACAGTAATATTAAAACCTTTCTCAAGTCCAATAGTAATTTGAATATAATTATGACTGTGATAATGAGTATCTACTTTATCTGTGAAAAAGGCAATATGATCCTTTGAATGAAGTAGAATTAATTCATTACTAAATTTCTTCTCTATATTTTCATTGTCAATCATTAATATCAATTATCTCCTCTCAAAATATATTTTAAATAACACAATTATTTCTTTAATTCTAAACAATCGCTATCCTCAATATTCAAATGCCCCCACTTACACATCTCTTCTAAAATAGGCATAAGAGATAGTCCTTTCTTTGATAAAAAGTACTCTACTTTTGGTGGTACTTGGTGATATTCTTTACGCACTATAATATCATCAGACTCAAGTTCCTTTAGCTGACTACTTAACATTTTATGAGTAATGCCTTTAACACATCTCTTTAGTTCTCCATAACGCAACACTTCACATGTATGTAGCCAAAACATTATAGTCATCTTCCACTTACCTCCGATTACAGATAGTGTATATTCAAATGGCTCTGAGTTTACTTCTATTTTTTTATCCATTCCATTACTCTCCTTTTGGTTAGTATCTTACATTAAAGTGCATACTATCTTTTTATTATCATTTATATAATAATTTATATAAGAATATTTTGCAAAATAATTTATATCATGAAAGGAGACACTATAACTATGAATAAATTTATAGAAATCAAACCTGAGGAATTAAACAAAAGCCCATTTCAACTTATAGGTAGAGATTGGATGCTCATCACAGCTGAGAAAGATAGTAAAGTAAATACAATGACTGCGGCATGGGGCGGTTTTGGTTTTATGTGGGGTAAAAATGTAACTTATATTGTTATAAGACCTCAGCGTTTTACTAAAGAATTTGTAGATAACTCTGATACTTTTTCTCTAACATTCTTTGATGAAAGCTTCAAAAAACAATTAAGTTATCTTGGAACTGTATCCGGTAGAGATGAAGATAAGATTTCAAAATCTAATTTAACAATTCAACATTTAGACAATACACCATACTTCCAAGAAGCAAATCTTGTAATTATATGCAAGAAATTATATGCACAAGATTTTAAGCCTGAATGCTTTATCAAAAAGGAACTAGATGAAAAATGGTATCCTGAAAAAGATCATCATACGGTATATATAGCTGAAGTAGAAAAAATTCTTATAAAAGAATAAGGAGGTATTTCTATGAATTTTATAGAACTAGCAAAGGAAAGATACTCTTTAAGATATTTTGATGTTAAGAAGGTTGAACAAGAAAAACTAGATTTAATTTTACAAGCTGGTCAATTATCACCTACTGCTGTAAATTATCAACCTCAAAGAATTTTAATAATTGAAAGTGATGAGGCACTTGCTAAATTAAAAGACTGTACAGTTTTTCACTTCAATGCACCTATAGCTTTACTTGTATGTGCTAACAAAGATGAGGCATGGAAGCGTAGCTATGATGGAAAAATTCATACTGATATCGATGCAAGTATTGTTGCCACACATATGATGTTGCAAGCTACTGAACTTGGATTAGGCACAACATGGGTTGGCCATTTTGATCCAATTGCTGTTCGTAATGCTTTTAATATACCATCAAATATTGAACCAGTATGTATTCTCCCATTAGGCTATCCAAGTAAAGATGCAAAAGTCCATCCAAACCATACAAAAAGGAAGGATATTTCACAAACTGTTTTATATAATCATTTTTAATTTAAGTAGTAAAACCAGTGTTATTCAAGCACTGGTTTATTTTATATTCAATAAATTATATATATTACGGTTTTTCATTGTGTTCTAAAATAAGCTTATTTTTAAAAAATAAGTTAAATCATTCATTCTTCAAATACTTATATAATAAAATAAAGTCTAAAAACTTTTTGCCTTATATTGAGCTTCTGCAATCGTATCTTGCATAATTGCTTCTACGTCTTCACCAATAACATCTAGTTTATTTGCTGCTATTGTAGTAAAATCAGTTATTCCCAAGAATCCAAAGATTGTTCTCAAATATCTATCTCCCATTTCATATCCTGCCGCTGGTTCCTCTGAATATCCGCCACCTCTTGCAACAATGTGAACTGCCTTCTTACCTTGGCATAACCCTATTGGCCCCTCTGCTGTGTATTTGAATGTAATTCCTGTAACACATATATAATCTATATATGCCTTTAAAATTGCTGGAAAACTTAAATTCCAAAATGGTGCTGCAACTATATATTTGTCTGCTTCTGCAAATTGATATGCGTATTTTAAAATCGGATGTTCTTTACCTTCTCCTGGTTTTGGTCTATGAAGGTTAATTCCTTCCTCTGTTAGAAACCCTATCCCCTCCTGATATAAGTCTAAAGTTATAATTTCGTCATTCGGATTAAGCTCCTTATATTTTTCAATAAAACTATCAGAAATTCTAAAAGTTCTTGATTCCCCGTCTTTTTTTGCATTTGCTTTAATATATAATACTTTACTCATATTAATGTACCTCTCTTTATATATAATTTTATCCGATGACTACCATCCGTAATACTCCCATCGCTTTTCTACAAGTGAGAGATATTAGAACTCTTGAGCTTCAGCGATTTAGAGTTCTTATGCTGTGCATAACTGATGCTACGTCCCTGGATAAGTTCTTCCCCTAAAGGATAAGGATTTCTAAGAAGCAAATCTTCTAAGAAATCTCTTAATAACCTTCAGTTGGAGTAAGTATTCCTTTTAAGCAAACTCCATCTGAAGCTAAGAATCACTTGATATTATTGCCATCTTACAAATTTAAATTCCTGTATTTATCTTATTTTAAATTTATAAATTATTTCATATGACAAAAAATTACCTTTACAAATTTCTCAATTCCACTACCTCTTCCTCCGTAAGATTGCGCCATTTACCAATATCTATACCATCTATTTTTATATTAACAATTCTAATACGCTCTAAACGTATAACTGTATATCCAAAGACCTTGCTCATTCTTCGAATTTGTTTATTCAGTCCCTGTGTGAGAATAATACGAAAAGTATCTTCATTAACTCTAGTAACCTTACAATGTCTTGTTTTACCTCCACGGATTTCTACACCTTCAGCCATTCCTTTTAAAAAATCATCATCAAAAGTTTTATTAACAGTTACTATGTATTCTTTTTCATGTTCACTTTCCGATTCTAAAATTTTATTTGCTAAATCACCGTCATTGGTCATTAATATTAATCCTTGAGAAGCTTTGTCCAATCTACCTACTGGGAAAATATATTCTGGATAATTTATAAAATTAATTATATTATTTTCTATTTCCTTTGCCGCAGTACAAATAATCCCTACTGGTTTGTTCAATACAATATAAATTTTATCTTTCACTGGAATTGGCTTATTGTCTATAAGAATAACATCTCCCTCTTCCACCCATTGCCCTGGTTCACAGAGTTCTCCATTTACTGTTACTCTATTTTCTTCAATAAGTCTATTGGTTTCTCTCCTAGAACAAAAACCAAGATTGCTAAGAAGTTTATTTATTCTCATTCTAATCTTTTATCCTTTCTATTTTAAAAAGTTTATTATATATTGCTTCATAAAATACATTGATATTGCTTATCTTTATAAGCATATGTTTTATATTATAACAGGTTTCTAATAACAAATATTTATACCAATAAAAATACCGTAAATATGCAACCAATTCCTTTTTAATAGTAGAGTATAAAAAAAGAATGGCTTTAACCATTCTTCCATTTTTATCGATTCTTATAGATTTTCTCTAACTAAAGGCATGCTCATACATCTTGGGCCTCCACGTCCTCTAGACAACTCATAGGATTCAAATTCTAGTACCTCTATGTTATTTCTTCTTAAAACTTTATTTGTTACATGATTACGATTATAGCAAACAACTTTTCCTGGCGATATAGCAAGAGTATTACTTCCATCATTCCATTGTTCTCTTCTAGCTGCAATACTGTCACCATCTCCGCACCTTATCAAATTTACCGCTGGTAAGTTTAAGTGTTTTTTTAATATATTAGACAAATCCCCTTGTTCATATTTAATATTAATTTCATTGTTTTTTCCCCTGGTAATACTATATACATCTAAAGGTTCTTCAATAACCGGATATATGGTAAACTGATCATAATCAACCATAGTAAATACTGTATCTAAATGCATGTAGGCTCTTGTCTTTGGAATATCAAAAGCTAAAACAGTTTCAAAACCTTCCTCGGAGTTTAAAAGATTATAAGCTAATCTTTCAATAGCTATTGGCCTAGTTCTATCACTAATTCCTATAGCTAAAACTTTGTCAGAAAGAACTAAAATATCTCCTCCTTCAATTGGATGGGTTTTATCTCTGTTATACCATCTAGGTACACCTTTAAATCTAGGATGATATTTAAAAATGTATTTTGCAAATATAGTTTCTCTGTTTCTGGTTTCATTAGCCATAACATTTAAAGAAATTCCTCTTCCAATAGATGCAAAAGGGTCTCTTTGAAAATACATATTAGGAATTGGATCAAGGTAGAAAGGATATGGATTTTTAATCATATCACCTAAGGATTTAGGTTTAATATGTTTAAGTTCTTCCTTTCTAACTCCTGCTATACATTTTTTTATAAACTCCTTTGAAGTATAAGAGCTAAAAAACTCCATTATAGCTTCTTGGAGTCCTCCTGTTACAACCTTTCCTTCTTCCATAAACTCCTTTAAAAATTCATTCCTAACTTCTGAATCCTCTAAAACATCTGCCATTAAATCAGTAAGATAGATAATTTCTACCCCTTCATTTCTTAGGATTTCAGCAAATTGATTATGTTCTCTGCGGGCCTGATCTAAATAGGCAATCTCATCAAATAAAAGCCTTCTTAGATAATCTGGTACTATGTTTTCTATTTCTTCACCTGGACAATGAAGAAGAACAGATTTTAATTTTCCGATTTCACTATAGACATAAATACTATGGTTTAAAGACATATCATTCATCCTTTCCATACGAATTCTAACCTATAGTTTTTCCTTACTAAAGTTACATTATTCCCTTTAATAAGTTAGCATTTCCTGTATGTACTTTAATCTGGATTATATTAGGATACACCCTAGTTTGCCTAACAAACATAGAGAGATCAATACCCTTTAAGACCGCCTGTATCACATTTTTCTTTGCCCTATCATATGAAAAAAATTTTATTCTGCAATCTTCTATATTGCTATATGCCTTCCAATATCCACAAAGAAGACATTCTTTATTTGGACATTCTATAAAAGTAATAACATCCTCCAATGGAATTCCGAGAAATATACCGATCTCATGTGGACAAATGCTTTCAAATCTTCCTTTTAGTATACCTAAACACTCTTCTATAGACATTTTTTCCTCATATCCAAAGCCTTTAAGAAATTGCATGTTTTCTCTTTCATAAATTACATCTTTAAGTGCTTGAGTTTGATAAAATAATATAGTAATACCATTTTCCTTTCGTCTCATTTCATAGCACTCTATTCCATACCTTTTCTTAAATTCTTCTTTATAAAGATCCCAGAGCATATAGCAGTTACGTCCATCTTGGTTAAGAGTAATAATGGTGGAGGGCTTATGATCCACAAGGGTGGGAGCTATATAATATGCAATTCTCGCAAATAAATATTCTTTATCTTCCATGCAATTAATTGCACTCATATATTCTTTTAGCATGTTGTGAATCATAAGGCAGCCTCCTTTTTTATTTCAGAAATCTTGTTATTAACTGATTTTTTCTATGCCTCTGCAAGTTTACTTCCTAGTTCTTTGCACTCTTCTAATCCATCTTCCTCAGGAGTTAAGTGTATTATTAATCCTTCATGAATAAGATTAGCTCCGCAACCTTCCATTCTTTCTACCCATTCTCTCATCCATTGACCATCGCCCCAATCGTAGGATCCAAAAAGTGCTAATGGTTTTCCTGAAATATCGTTAGATATAGACTCTACAAAAGGCTCCATTTCATATTCTTCCAATACTTCAGAACCCATAGATGGGCACCCTAAAGCTACCGCATTTGCGTTTTTCACCTTGTCCAATGTAGCTTGGCTTACATGTAAAAGTTCTACTTCTACATTCTCCTTCTTAGCTCCTTCTGCTATAGCAGCTGCCATTTGTTCTGTATTTCCTGTACCACTCCAATAAACAATTAAAACATTCTTCATATTAATTCCTCCTTATTGATATTGATTATCATTATCATCTATATTATGAATTATATGCCTGTTCTCTAAATTTGTCAATACATTAACGAAGAAAAGTTTTATATAAAAAGCACTGTCTCCCCTAAATAAGGAGCAGTGCTTTTTTTAAGCTTACAAGAATGTTTTAATATAAAACATTCCACTTGATTGTGACTATATAAAAGGTACACATATCTTGCAGTTATCTACAGGAGAGGTAATAAGTTTACACTCAACACCAAATACGCTTTTTATGAGATTCTCATTTATAATATCTTCCTTAGGACCCTGAGCTAATATATTTCCATCTTTTAAAGCAATTATATTATGAGCATACTTCAATGCATGATTTATATCATGAATAACCATTACTATAGTTCTATTTTCTTTTTCATTTAGTTCCTTCAATATATTTAAAATTTCTAGTTGATATTTTATGTCTAAGTGATTTGTAGGTTCATCTAAAAGTATAATATCAGTATCTTGTGCTAAAGCTAGAGCAATCCAAGCTCTTTGTCTTTGTCCCCCAGAAAGATTTCCTAGCGTCCTATCTTTTTCATTTGTAAGCCCCATCTTTCTTATGGATTCTAAAACTATAGATTCATCCTTCTTACTCCAAAATGATAATAAGTTATGATATGGATATCTCCCTTGCTTTACCAAATCATAAATAGTTAAGTCTTCTGGAGCATTACTACTTTGAGGAAGCATTGCTAGTAGCTTTGATACCTCTTTTGATGGCATTTTAAGAATATCTTTGTCCTCCATTAACACAGTTCCTTTCTTAGGAGTAAGTATTCTTGCTATAGCCTTTATTAATGTGGTTTTTCCACATCCATTAGAACCAATTAAAGCTGTAATCTTTCCCTTTTCTATATTCAAATTAATATCATCTAATATAATCTTTTCATCATAACATAATTTCAGATCATTTATCTTTATCATTTCTATCTCCCCTTTGAGTACTTTCTATTTTTAATTAAAAGATATATAAAGTAAGGTGCTCCTATAGAAGCTGTAAATATACCTATAGGTAAATCTTGAGGGTAAAATAGCCACTTAGAAGCAAAATCAGCTAATAGAGTTATTATTCCACCTATAAGTATTGAAAGGGGTATTAGATTTTCAAATTTTGAATCTACAAGTTTTCTAGCTATATGTGGAGCTATTAAACCTACAAATGATATACCTCCTCCAATAGTTACCGCTCCTGCAGTTAATGCAGCTGAAATGCATAGAAGTATAAATCTACTCTTATGTACATTGCTACCAAGTACTGTTACAACTTCATCTTCTAGTTGATGGAGATTTAACTCTTTTATAAATATTAAAGCCATTATAGTAAAAACAAAAAATATTACTGCAATTAACATTGCGTGAGTCCAATTAGCACCATATATAGTTCCCGTTATCCAAGTTGTAGCTTCTTTTATAAAAATTACTGGCCCATTTATTATAAGGATATTAGTTAACGCTTTAAAAATAGCAGAAACTCCGATTCCTATTATAATTAGCTTGTTTGTTGAAGCTGATTTTCCGTAAATAAAAAAGATAAACATTAAGGCTAAAAATGAAAATGCAAAAGTAAATAATGGCATATACAATATTGAAGTTGTTAGTGAGTTATTTTTAGGGTCTATAAAAATTGTCAAAAATACTAAAGCACCAACAGCTCCCCCATCCACTATTCCTAATATATTAGGTGAGGCTAGATTGTTTTTAACTACTCCTTGAAGTATAGCACCAGATAATGCTAAAGATGCTCCAACAAAAAAGGCTACAAGAACCCTTGGCAGTCTTATATTCATTACTAAAATAGAGGAGAACCCTGTATCTATACCTATTATACTTTTAAAAACATCTAAGGGAGTTACCATTACTTCTCCTATACCTAATGATAAAGTCATTATCAAGAGGGTAATAATTAATAAAATTCCACTTATTTTGATAGTTCTTTTACTTATGTTAACCATTAACTATTCCTCCTTTTAGCAATATATATGAAGAATGGCCCCCCTATAAGTGCAGTTAATGCACCAACTGGAACTTCTTTTGGATATATTATGAACCTTGACATTATATCAGCAGATAATAATATAGAGGCACCTATTAAAATAGAGAATGGTATAAGCCATCTATAATCTGTACCAATAAATTTATGTACTATGTGAGGGGTTACAAGCCCAATAAAAGCGACAGGTCCTGCAAGAGCTACAGATACACCTGATAAAACCGCCACTATAGCTATTATAATTATCTTTAGATATAGTGTTTTCATTCCTAAGGACCTTGCCATCTCCTCCCCTAATGAGAATACATTAAGTTTTTTTCCAATGAATAATGTGCAGATTATTACCATAAGTATTATTGGAGCAAATTGAAGAATAAGTTCTATTTTTTTTCCTTCCACAGAACCTGTCATCCAATAAACAACTTCCTCTAAGGCAACGTCATTTTTATATAGAATACCTTGAGTCAAAGAAAACAGTAATGCTCCTAAGGCACTTCCACCTAATGTTAAATCCATAGGTCTTACATCTCCAGAAAGTCCTCCAGACAATACATATACTAGTATAGCTGCACCTAATGCTCCAAAGAAAGATATCCACATAAGACCTAAAAAAGATATCTGTGGAAAGTAGGTTATAGCTATAACAAGGGTAAAAACCGCTCCAGAATTTATACCTAATATGCTGGGGGAAGCTAATTTATTTCTTGTTAATCCTTGAGTTAAAAGTCCTGCTACTCCAAGTGCTCCTCCAACTAAAAGAGCATTTAAAGTTCTTGGAACCCTAGAAGTTTTTATAATTATATGTTCTTGAGAATTATTAAAGTTTCTATATGTATCTAAGAACATATCGTAAGATGTATGTATAAATCCTTTAGTAATACTTAAATAACATAATGCAAAAATTAATACTATTAGTGATAAAAGTAAAATTGTTTTGCTTTTATTGCTTCTTAGAATATTTTTCATATAACTTTCTCCTTTTAATTTACTGCTTAATTTAGAATTACTATCAATTGCTATTGATAATCAATATTAATTATGATATCATAATTAAGCGAATAATTCTACAGTATTCGACATAAAATATATTTACTTAGGGGGGTAATACATATGACAAAAAAATTATTGTCTATAATTTTATCTAGTATAGTAGCTACAAGTTTATTTGTAGGATGCTCAAGCAAAACCGAGAATACCTCAAAGGAGAACGCATCAAAGGGAAAGACTATATCTATAGAACATGCTATGGGAACATCAGAAATTCCTGAAAATCCTCAAAAGGTTGTTATATTAACCAATGAAGGTGCAGAAGCACTTATTACCCTTGGAGTTAAACCAGTAGGAGCTGTAACTGGTGTTACAGGTGATTGGTATGAACATACTAAAAAGGATCTTGAAGGAGTTAAACCTCTTGGAAAGGAATCATCTGTAAACGTAGAAGCCGTTGCTGCTTTAAAACCTGATTTAATAATTGGAAACAAAATGAGACACGAAAAAATATATGATCAATTAAAGGCAATAGCACCAACTGTTTATTCAGATACAATAAGAGGAGCATGGAAAGATAACTTCGAATTCTATGCTAAAGTTTTAAATAAAGAAGCTGAAGGAAATAAAGCTCTAAAAGAATATGAAGATAAGATTGCTTCTATAAAAGAAACTTATAAAGATAAGTTGAATACCGAAATATCACTTGTTAGATTTATGCCTGGAAAAACTAGAATATACCTTGGAGATACTTTCTCAGGAACTATTCTTAAAGAAATAGGATTTAAAAGACCATCAACTCAACAAGGAACAGAATTCGTTAATGAAATCGGTAAAGAAAGATTAAAAGAAGCTGATGGAGATGTAATGTTCTATTTCACTTATGACACTGGCGATGGAAAAGGCCTTGCTAGAGAAGAAGAGTGGTTAAATGATCCATTATTTAAATCTCTAGGTGCAGTTAAGAATAACAAAGCATTTAAAGTAGATGATATTATATGGAATACAGCAGGTGGTATAAAAGCTGCTAACTTAATGCTTGATGATTTAACTAACATTTTAAAAGAAGGAAAATTCTAAGGATATTTACTTAAATAATAGCATAGTAATACCAACAAATTTGTCTAAGTATTACTATGCTATTTCTTATATGGTTCTTCGGTATATACTTCAACTATTTTACAAAATTTCCTAGAATCAATTGCCCTATAACTGATTCTACGTCCAATTATATTATTAACTAACTACTTTAGAATTTCTATAACATGGTGTATTTCATCCTCATAAGCATTATCATATCCAATTTTGTAATCAAATGCGTTTCCCCATCCACCATTCTCTGAAACCGTTGAAAATTTTACTTTATCAATACTTGGTAGCTCTATATTATTTTCATTTAGCAACTTTACTATGTTCATCACATGGTGTAATGTTATATCACTCTCAAAACTCTTATATAAGTTTGCTCTCCCCACATTCAAAACTTCTAAAAATACCTCTGTTAAAAGTTGTTGTTCTTCTTCACCTATATCTTCATCATAATCTAAATCATAAGAAAGAGTATCATTATTTAATTCTTCTGGTAATAATAATATGATCTTTGTTTCCCATAACTCCATTTTAGAGCAATTGGTAAACTCCAATAAATCATCGATAAATGTATCAAAATCAGTTACAATATGAAACTTATTAATTACTTTTAATAAACATTCCACTGCAAATACAAACCTTCCTCTTATGGATATATTATTAAAATCTAAACTTTTCATTTTATCCTCCAAATCATTATTTTTCTCTAAAGGGAATAATGTTTGTTAAATTATATTTACCACATCTAAGCATACCTAAATCATCTCGATAAATTTTTTCCCTTCCTATATAGAAATTTAAATCTGGACATTCTATTTTATTTGTTTCTAAATGTTCTTCAATACTCAATATATCGTTCAATACGCCTGTATATCTATACTCTGTATATAAATTTCCTAAGCAAATTCTAAATAATCTCTCAATAATATTATCTATAATCTTCTTTTTTTCACCGTCAATATTGCCTAATTCGCATCTTCCAATGGAATTACGTTTGAGACTATGGATATTGGCTTCCCAACAATCAAAATCCTTTGTGAATCCCCATAGTATTTCTATAAATGCAGCCATTTTCTTACTTCCTATATTCCACTCTATACACAATTTTTCTAAACATGTTATACTATAAGCTATTTCTTCGTACATAGTTAAATCTTTAAAATCTTCCTTCTTATGCATTTCTCCACTCCTATTAATATTTCATCATATTTTCTCTTCTATATTTCTCTATACAAAAATAGAACCAATGCTTCCTTCATAGAAATATTAGCTCTATTCTTTCTTATTTTATCTATGCAACATACTCTTATCTTTTTCCTCCTAATTATGTAAAATGAAGCTATACAAAACTTTAGAGATTTTTATAACTAAAATACTATATATTTTTTAGTTTTTCTCTTACAATATGTGTTTCTAAATCTGCTAACCTTACGGGAATTGGAATTCTACTTTCTTCATTTAATAAATTCATTATTATCCTCGTACTTGTATCTAAGTCAATGTAATTTCCACATGAAATAAATATTGGTTTAGTATTGCTTCTACTTCTTAATACTCTTCCATAGACTTCATTATCTATGGCTATATCCTTATATGACCCCATTTCATCTTCAGGCATTTCAAAATCTGTTTCTTTAATTTTAAGATAACTTTTTGCTACGCCTATGGTTGGTTTGTTTAAGAAAAATGAAGCATGAGTAGCTATTCCCATGTGGTTAAAATGTAAATATCCATTACCATCGAATATAAAAATATCCGGTTCTATTTTTAGTTTTTCTACTGCTTTAATAATTAATGGTAATTCTCTAAAAGCTAAACATCCTGGTATATATGGTTCATTAACTTTCCCATAACTATATATTTTTTCTATTACTTTTTTAGTATTATAGTCAATTACTACTATACAGCATGTAGCATACTCTTCTTCATCTTTCATCCAATAGGCTAGATCCACACCTGCGCAGGTTTTTATATCTTTAATATTAAAACTATTTTTTAGTATGATATTTTTTCCTAAACTATTTTGAATTTTAGAGAACTCCTCCTCAGTATTTGCACTAAAATTATGAATAAATTGTACCTTCATTTTATCTTCTCCTACCTCATATATTTATTCTTTTGCGTTTCCATTTTCATCCCACTCTTTATATTCACTCTCCTCTTGAGCACATTAATCCTATTCTTTGATTATTTATGATATCTTCCATTATTTAAATACTCGTATAAATGCTTAATACCTTTTCTTAATTGTATAAAAAAATAGCTTACTTTAAATATAATAAGCTATAATGTGTCCATTATATTTGCAAATGAACATCTAAAAATAATATAAAAAGGCTGCAAATGAACACAATTCACCTGCAGCCCTATGCAATCACCAAATATATTCATGTAATGAAACTTTAAATAACTTTAACATAATCTACATATTTATATTCTACATCTTCTTGCTTATATATCTCCGACTCTTTTACTATCTTCCAATCATCAAGCAAATCCAAATTAGGCATAGAAGTATCTGCCTTTTCAAAGGATTTTAATATCTTAGTTATATAGGCTTTGGTACAGTAGGGCATTATCTGCCTTGCAATATTCCCTCCCCCTATAACAAAGTTTTCCATTGCATTATTAGGATTTACTTCTTTTAATACGGAAAGTAATTCTTCTATGGAGTTAACAATGATAATATTATCTCCTTTGCAGCCCTTATATTCCTTATTTTCAGTAATCACAATATTTATCCTGTTAGGAAGTGCTTTTTTATCTGGCAAAGATTCAAATGTTCTTCTTCCCATTATAACAATATTATTTTCTGTTAACTTTCTAAACCTTTTTAAGTCCTCAGATATTTTATATAATAGATCCCCTTTATATCCAATGTTCCAATTATCATCCACTGAAAAAATTAAAATCATAGCTCCTCCTAATTAAACTCATTTTTATAATATTGTTTCTTCTGCTCTAAATAATATACCTGTCTTCCCTTAATAATCTATTTATAATCATATTATCAAGGGAATAAACATTTTGGTCTTCTTCATGTACATGATATATTCTTCTTCAAATTCCTCAATCATATCTTTTTCTTCTTTTTTTGCAAGCCTGTAATACATCCACACTATAAAAGGCCACATAATAAGCATTGGTAGTGTTGCCCATTCAAGAATCATTCCCATAGTTAAAAGTATAAATCCCGTATACTGAGGATGTCGAATATATTTATATACACCTGTTTTTACTACCTCGCCCTTCCCTGACTCCTTTGACCAGTATTTATGATAAATATTATACCACCCATTAATGATAAGGAATGCTGAAATAACTGCACATACTATGTTTAAGTACATACCAGCATATCCTATTTGATTAAAAAAGGTATGTCCCCACAAAACTCCCTCTGGCAGATTCTTTCCAATTATCCATGAAATAAGATACATACTCATAGGAATGCCATGCATTTCTATTGCAAAAGCAAGAATAAAAGCAAAATAAGCTGTGGCAGGCTTTCTATTCATCTTTTTATGAAATGGTACAAATAGAAGTGCTATAGAATAAATAATAATAAAAAATACCACTCCCCACCATTGGTAATAATGACTTTGTAATGTTTCCATAGCCAAGTCCTCCTGAAATATTATATTTTTATTTTACAGGAGAAAAATAAAAAAAAGACCTAACCTAGGTTAGGTTTTTGGTTATGCTATAAGATTTTATTTAATATTGATGAAATTAAGAAATCTCTCCTAAGATTTTTGCCTTCTCAATTGCTTGTACTCTATTCTTTACTTCAAGCTTTCCAAAAATATTATTTATATGCCATTTTATAGTACCAACACTAACAAACAGTGTTTTACTTATTTCATCATTGCTCTTTCCCAAGGCAATATGTTGCATAACTTCTTTTTCTCTTGGTGAAAGTAAAGAGTCCTTACAAGTAAATTCATTTGAAATATGATTCTTTTCCAACATTTTATATAATTTGTTATCAATTGCTTTTAAAAGTTCAACAGATTTCATAGGGAAGATATAAAAATTAACGCTTATACCATACTCCTTGTAAATAGATACTGCTTCCTTGAGACATAATTCAGCTTCCTTTTCTTTATTCTCAATAAAATGAATTTCAGATAGTAAAATTAAAAACATCTGAATATATGACACAAGACCGATAAAACGTAGTTTTTTTAAGCTTTCTAATATATCATCTATTGTAATCAAATTACTGTATCCCTTTAACTTTAAATATCCAAGAGTTTCAAGAAGTATAAAGGGGCTTTTTTCCCCTACCTTCATATATTCAACTTCAAATCTTTCGATATCTGACTGAATCGCCTTTCTATTCTCTTCCCTGCAGGACATTATTCTAAACATGGAAATAAGTAAATCTGTCATAGTATAGTGCATCTCTCCAAAGTCAACTTCCGATTGTTTAAGAATTTCTTCCATGCTAGCTTCATCATTAAGTATAAAATATGCTTTAAACAGATAAAGCTCAATTATTCCATGCATATGAAGTAAACTCATTTTATCAATACTTGACTTGGCAAGTTTTAAATGATGAACTGCAAGATTCGGTTTGTTTAAGTCATAATAACACATGCCCAAAGGTAAATGTATAATATTCCAGTATTCCTCAATCTTCTCTTTAAAACTAGCAGACATGACTAATATTTTATTACATTCATCTATAACGTAAGAAACTTCTCCTAGTTTATATTTATTAAGTGATTTATTTACAAAAGCTATAACTGCAAGAAAAAATATATCCAAGGATTTAAATATTTGAAATGAATCATCAAACATTTCTGCAGCATGGCGGTATTGATTTAAACCAGAAAGTATTTGTCCATAGGTAAGCTTTGCATTTGCCATAAAAAGCCCCTTATCTCCCTTTGGAAGAATATCCACAGATAGTTTTGCGTATTTAAGTTTTTCCATAGGGTCTGTTGAAAATTCCGCCAATGCTTTTAGAGCATAATAAAAGGAGCTCTCATAGCATCCTTTAAGTTCTGCTTCATTAATATATTTTATAGTTGATGTAAACCCTGCATTATCTCCACTCAAAAAAGCCAACCAAGCTTTAATAAGTATAGTCATCATTCTACTTGAAGTTGATATATCTATCTCCTTGACCATATGGTAATACTGGGCAATATTTGGTGTTGAGAAAAAAGAAACAATATTTTTTTCCATATAATTAAGTACATCCTGAAGAGATTCAGTATTCAATACTCTTTGCAATTCCTTCTGGAATTCATCATTATTATTCAACATTCTCACTCCATAAATTTATTTCTCAGCCAATTATTTATCCCAATACGCAGGACGAACTATTGATATTGGTAACCTTGTATTAGAATCTCCCTTAGCAGCATTAATCTGGGCTTGCGTAATAAATATACTATTTGTGAGATTAGCTCCTCTTATATCCGCATCTCTCAAATCAGCTCCAATAAGGTCTGCTCCACTTAAGTCAACACCCCTGAGATCCGCTGCAATCAGAAATGCTCCTCTCAAGTCTTCTCCTATTAGATTAATTTTTCTAAGGTCTGAACCAATAAGATTTAACCTTCCAACAATTGTTTTCTTACGTTTTAAAGTACTTTTCTGCCCTCTACGAGCTTTAGTTCTTACAAGCTCACTAGCTTCTGAAAGTAGAGCGTTAACATTATTTCTATGTGCTACCAAATCTAGCTTTATAAGAGAATCAGCATCTAAATTAGTAAGCCGCACCGTTTCACTTATCATATGACTAATCCTCTCTTGGATAATACTATCATGTTGTATCCTAAGTGCTTCCGTTAGATACCATAACATTTCATGAAGTTGCCTCATAACCAAAAACACATCAAACATTTGTTTTGCAGTTTCTGGATTTACTCTCCAATCCTGTCCATCATATGTAACTTCAGCAACTTTTTGACCTGCTCCAAAGCAGTCATAAGCAGTACATCCTTTAAGACCCTTCTCTCTAAGATTTTTGTGAACAGCACATTTAAAATCAGATTGTAAATTTATACAAGGTTTACCCGCATCTTTATCCGTTGGAAAACCTTCTGAAGCAGAAAAATATAATGCAACACAGCAAAATCCGAAACATTTTTGGCAGTCAATTTTCAAATTCTCATGTAATTCTTTATCATATTTAAGTCCATTTTCATATGTCATATTTATTGCCACCCCATATTCTTAACATATAAATAATTTCAACTTCTAAATTATATCATATCCCCATCAAATTACTGCATATATTAATATACTTTTTCATAGGATGATGCTCACTTCTCAAGAAATAAATCATAATTTCGAAATCCAAATTTCAGCATCTTCAATACTTTTAAATGTTCTGAACTGATTTCCATTATTAGCTTCAATAATCATTTCTTTAAATCTACCCTTTACCTTTTCTTCATCTAAAACAATTCCAAGTTTTATATTATAGTTTATAAACTTTTGCAACATTATTCCTGCCAATCCCGTTCTAAGATTAAAGAAACTCTCTGAAAATGCGTTGTCGTAGAATATTATTATATTCACATCATTTTCCATACATATAGAAATAATATCTAATATATCTTGTTCTGAAGAAATTTGTTTTTCCAAAGAAATGCATTCAATATATTTTTTATTGTATTTTTTTATTACTTTATAATTCATTATCTTTGCCCCCTTATAAATCCTTTTGTTCTACTATGAGTGAAATTGTGCTGAGCATACCTTCAGTAAATTTCGTACTTCCCCACAATATTACTTTTAGTCTGTTTTCTTTATCATCATATTTCATATTAATTGTGGACTTTCCCATTTTAGGGTCTTTGCAGTTCATCATAGCTATAAGAGTGTTTGATACCCTCATATACTCATCTTTATCTATATCACTGATGTCTACAACAGTTGACACATTTATCTTTTTCTGTACAGTAGTATCCTCTTCTCCATTAGTAGAAAAATCAATACTTGACCCTTGACTGGCTTTTTTATCATTAATATTAACATTATTTTTTTCCATAAAAACACTTAAATCATGACCTGAAATTCTCCACTGCTTTCCAACTTTACTTGCTCCAAGTTTACCTTCTGTTATAAATTTTCTTATAGTTTTGTGATGCATACCTAACATTTCTGCGATTTTATCTATTGTATAAAATTGATTCTCCATAAAAAATCTATCCTTTCAAAATTAGTTTATGATTAAATTATAATAATTCCTCTTGCATTCGTCAAGTATTTCATTGTATTTTATTTAACTTTATTATACTTTGTTGTACTTTATTCAGCCAAAAAATAAAACCCGGTGAATTGAAACATGAAATTCCCATTTGTAATCCAATAATCTCGTTTTGTAATTCAAAGTTTAATTTTGTTAACAAAAATCACTTTTTGTAACTGAAAATCCTGTTTTGTAAACAAAATTCCATAAATGAATTACCAATTGCCTATGAAATTTGTTATAATTCGTGTGTAAGCACGAATAAAAGGGCATGAAAAATAGAGGTCAACTTTCGGCGATTTTTTTGTAATCGAAGAATCCACCCCTATTCCAGTTTTATTGAGTTATCCTTTTTACTGGTGGCATTTGTTCGTTTTTACAGGTTACTTTTGAGAAGTTTTGGTGCGAGTATTATGCTATCAGCTGCAACTGGAGCATAACCTAACTTACCAAGTATGTCTTCTCCGTAATAGAAGCTGAACGCGTCGTAGGGACTTTTATCGTTCAGCTTTTTACGTTTGTAAGAGTTCACATGATTCATAGCCAAGATTATATCATTCTGTGTCAGTACATCAAAAGACTTGCCTTTTGGAAGGATTCTTCGAATCAATGAATGATTAACTTCAATAGCACCCTTTTGATAAGGAGCACTGGAATCACAGTAAAATACGCGACTTCTAAGAATACCGTCCGGGCCATATTCAATAGCTTTAGGATTAGAAAATTCACTACCGTTATCTGTAAGAATAATAGGAAATAACTTTTCATATGTATTCCTTCCTAATGTTTTGTACAGGTAATCAAATACATCAATAACGGACTTTGAGGTATTAGCTTCTCGTAAGAAAGCTAACATAAAACTTGTTTCAACAAAGTGCAGAGTTAGTAATACCTTACCACCACTAGCACCAATGACTGAATCCATTTGAACAATTGGGCTCTCGGGATTCTTACTGATAAATTCAGTGAAGTTTGTATAGTTACGTCCAATACGACATCCTTTATCTACCTTGAACTCTGATTTTTTATAACGTGGTCGATATTTAACTTTACGTGGAAGATCAATGTTTCTGACATCAAACAAGCATGCATCAACATAGTTATAAAGCGTTTTTTCACTACACATGAGCTCATCAACATTATTTACATATATCTGATGAATAGACTGCCCGTTTCGGATAAGTGGTGTAATAAGTTCATTGATTCTAGCTATTTCAGTCTCATTGGATATGATGCCACTTCTAGCTTCAGAAATATTTTCAGAAAAAGCATGATGTGCATCAATAGCACTATAAAATGGTTTTGCTAATGTACATTTTTGAAAGTCTTTGCAAGCATTACATACATAAGGTGGTTTGAACTTGTTTATACAAACTTCTTCATCAAAATAGGCGCAGCCATCATTACAAAGCTTACACAACTTGCAATATTGTTTTGATGGATACTTGCATTCATCACATACTTTTAACTTGTTGCACTTTTCACGGTGTTTACAAGAGTTATAAGGCCAACCACTACATCCAATTTTCTTAATGATAAAATTACGCTTTATCTCTTTAGCAACAGTGGTTCTGTCCTTATTAATCTTTTTGGCAATAGCACCAAAAGAAAGGTTTTCTTTTAAACCCGCCTCGATTTCAAGGCGTTGATCATAGGTTAGATATTTAGACATAATAAACCTCCTTCATTGCCACCAGTACATTAAACGTAGCAGTAACGAAGGAGAAAATCAAACAAGAAAAAAGCAGGAAACTAAGTTAATCCTAGTCTCCTGAATTGAATTATAAACCATTAATATATTTTTGTAAGATGCAAATCCAGTATAGAATTAGTATGGAATTTTGTAGCTAATAAAGACAATTATACAAAACACTATGGAAATTCATTTTACAATTAAGGAAAATAAAACCCTGGACAACACATTTCTGTATTGTCCAGGGTTTTATGATTGTATTTTAATATTAAATTCTTTTAAGTGATTTTGTTATGTCCTTTGTATATATTCCACCATGATAACATATAATCCTATCTATATCATAATTCAAAAGTTTTTTAACAGAATTTCTAGCTTCATTCATATCTAAAGTATACTGTGGCAATGCGATAACCAACTCTCCATTTTCTATAACTAAAGCATCTCCAGCTATTAATGATTTACTCTCTTTATGATAAATGGATATGTGCCCTGGCATATGACCTGGTGTAGATATTATTTCTATGCCTCCGCAAAAATCAAAGTAATCGCTATCTTTTAAACATATATCTACATTACAGCTTTCTATTGATTCAAGCATTTTATGAAAACCCTCAGCATTTTCTTTTTCTAATTCTGACAAAGAGTCATATATACTTTCCGCTTGCCTTAATCTTAATGATTTTTCACTACCATTAATATAAGGCTCATCTTCTTTTGATGCTAACACCTGTATATTAGGATATTTTTTCTTAAATTCCGCTAGGGATCCCATATGATCAAAATCATGATGAGTTATAATTATTTTAGATAACTTTTTTATGTTAACTCCATTACTTATTGCAGCATCTTCAATTAAATTCAAAAAATTAGGGTATCCACAATCAACTAAAATCATCTCGTTTTTATCTTCTAATATAACTGGATAAATAGTACTACTTTCTCCATTAAAATTAAAATCTATTTCTAATATATTTATTTTACTCATGCTAAGCCTCCTAAGGATAGTTTAATCACTTAGATAATATCATAACCATAAAGAACATAGCTAATGCGTAAATAATTCTGTATCATATATGTCCATATAATAAATTCAAAGTAATTTAAAGCGGTGGACTTAACCACCGCTAAACACCCCTTCGCCCTTAGGCAATGGTAGTTGATTTACTACCACCAAGTTCGCCATCATCTTTTTTATTAAATTCTCCTGCCCATTCAAAAGCTTTTTTAGCAACAATTACTGCAATAACTTCATTTATTACTGCTGCTGCTGCAATTGTACCTTGTATAACTTTTGCACTTTCTGGATCAGGCCCCGCTAAAATAGAAACTGCTATTCCTGTAAACACTAGTGATACTCCTGAATGTGGTAATAATGTAAGCCCTAGATATTTCTTTACAGTTTTTGGTGAATTAGTAATAGTTGCTCCAAAGAATGCTCCACCATATTTCCCTAAGGCTCTTGCAATAATATAGATTGCAGTAAATAATCCTGCACCCAAAATTAAATGATAGTCAAGTGGTGTACCTAGATCTAATATTACTACAATCATAGATATACCTAAAATAGGATTAAATGCATTCATTATTTCATTTAGTTTATCCTCTGAAATCATGTTAGCAAATGTAGCTGAAAAAGCCATTCCAATTAACATATAGTTTAATACTGGCTTAGGTAAAATTACATTATCGAATATAAGTCCTACACCTGCAGATATTAATATAGTTGTAACTAAAAATAACATAGTTTTTTGGGATGTATTATCTTTTTTAAGTAAAAATCCTGCCAAAAGTCCTGTACCAATACCAATGATAATCGGCAATAACACAGCTAATAATATCATATATATAGGTATCTTTTGTTCTGAAACATTAGCAGCTACAACTCCCATAGTTGAGAAGAACACAACAACTGCCACCATGTCATCAAGTGCTGCCATAGGAATTAATGTTCTAGTTACAGGACCATCTGTTTTAAATTCTCTTACAATTGATAAAGCAGGTGCTGGTGCTGTCGCAAGAGCAATACCTCCAAAAATAAAAGCAAGATATACTGGAATACCTGTAAAATAAAATACAACTCCGAATACTAAAGTAACTACAAAAAATGCTCCTAAGGATTGTGTTAAAGTTGTTATTATAAGTTGTTTACCTGAGTTTTTAATTTTATTCCAAATTAATTCTGTTCCAATTAAAAGTCCTAATACACACTCAAAAATATCCACAGCAATTTTATACCATCCAGCATTTAAAACAGCTTCATTTACAAGTGCCACTGCATGAGGACCAAGTATCATACCTGCAAGCAACCACCCTAAAATAGCAGGTAGTTTGATTTTTGAAACTAATTTACCTATAAAAAAAGCAATTGCAACTGCTATTATTAATCTTAATATTAATTGTATCATTATTGTTACTCCTCCTTTGCAATGCCATAAATCATAATATTTACCATTTTCCCAAGATTGATTTCATGCGCCTTGATTAAACCATTAAAGTCAGAATTATCATATGCTTTGCTTTGAAAATACCCATTGAACATTTCTTGTAGAATCCAAAAATATTTCATTGCTTCTTCTTCTGTTATACCTTCTCTTAGTGTTACTTTACTTAATGCAAATCGATAAATACCGATATTGAGATTATCAAATTTCTTTCTTATAGCTTTAATTTCTTCTTTTAAATGCATAGGTGGTTGCAAAACTACATTAAAAAATATATGTCTTAAATAAACATTCTCTTTAAAAAAATCATATCTTAAATCCAAATTTTTTTGCATAATACCTTGAAAATCATTTTGATTAAACTCTTCACTTTGAAGATAATCTACAAATTGATCAAAACAATACTTTACACAAGTTAAAAATAAATCATCCTTATTTTTGTAATAGTGATAGATAAGACCTTTTGAAATATTATTATCATTGCAAATATTATTTAAAGATGCATTTCCATAATTTTTAGTTCCAAATTCTACAATAGCTGCATTTAATATTTTATCTTTGCTGATTTTATTTTTTTCCTTTTGCGTCATTTTATTCTTTTCTTTTTGCGTCATTTCTCCTCCTCTAAATAAATATTGACCACCTAATCTGCATCGTTATACTCAAAACAGACTATCTGGTCTATTTTATTATATTTAAAACAGACCACCTAGTCAATGAATTAAGTATTACTATTTTGTAAACAAATAAACTAATGAAGATATCTTACTTTACTAGTTATTTATCCAATTTATAAATTATTATACCTCCTATCTCCCTCCAATATCTCCACAAATTTTTTATGTTAACGCTATTGCTTATTGCAATCTCTTCAATTAAAATTTATTTCCTCTACATTAATTCATATAATAAATAATGCATAATAGAGAATATAAAGATATCTTATAAATTCCTATTGGATAAATATTCATTTAGTGGATTTGATTTCTATATGCAAATTATGGTATAATTTACATATAGAAAGGGGGAGATTCCTTGAAGATTTTGAAGAATTTTAAAGTAAAAAAAATAATAGTATGTTTATTTGTTAGTTTATGTATTATTCAATATCCACTTACTTACTTTGCTGAAGCTCCTACAACTAATTTAGCCAGTAAAACAAACAAACCTGATGATATCGATACTGGCATAGCAAATTTAAAATATGATAGAAACGAGATTTTAGCAGTAAATGGTGATAGTATAGAAAGTTTTGTTCCAAAAGAGGGCTTAAATTCAAATGGAAAATTTATAGTGGTTGAACGTAATAAAAAATCACTTACAACTTCACCAGTGGATATTTCAATTATCGATTCTATGACTGATCGTACATATCCAGGAGCATTACAACTTGTAGACGATGCTTTCGTGGAAAATCAACCTACTATACTAATGTGCAAGAGAAAACCTTTAAACATTAGTATAGATTTACCAGGTATGAAAAAAGAAAATTCAATAACTGTTCAAAATCCAACATATGGTAACGTGTCAGGAGCAATAGATGAGTTAGTATCTACTTGGAATGAAAAGTATTCAGCAACACACACTTTACCTTCAAGAACACAGTATTCAGAATCTATGGTTTATAGTAAATCTCAAATAGCAAGTGCTCTTAATGTTAACTCTAAAGTTATAGATAATTCACTTGGAATTGACTTTAATGCTATAGCAAATGGAGAGAAAAAAGTGATGGTTGCGGCATACAAACAAATATTTTATACCGTAAGTGCAGAACTACCTAACAATCCATCAGACCTTTTTGATGATAGCGTTACTTTTGAAGAGTTAACTCGCAAAGGAGTATGTAATGCAGCACCACCTGTTATGGTATCAAATGTAGCCTATGGCAGAACAATTTATGTAAAATTAGAAACAACTTCTAATAGCAAAGATGTACAAGCTGCCTTTAAAGCCTTACTCAAGAATAACAGCGTAGAATCTAATCTACAGTACAAAGATATTTTTGAAGAAAGTTCATTTACTGCTGTAGTATTAGGTGGAGATGCAAAAGAACATAACAAGATTGTCACAAAGGATTTTAATGAAATACGAAATATAATTAAAGATAATGCAGAATTTAGTCCTAAAAATCCAGCATACCCAATCTCATATACAAGTGTTTTCCTAAAAGATAATTCAATTGCTGCTGTTCATAACAAAACAGATTATATTGAAACTATATCTAGAGAATACTCTAGAGGTAAAATACTTCTTGATCATTCTGGTGCATATGTTGCTCAATTCGAAGTATCATGGGATGAATTTTCATATGATGAAAATGGAAAAGAAGTACTATCACATAAAACATGGGAAGGAAACTATCAAGACAAAACAGCTCATTACTCTACAATAATACCAATTCCAGCCAATTCAAAGAATATAAGAATTTTAGCAAGAGAATGTACAGGCCTTGCATGGGAATGGTGGAGAACAATTATTGACGAATATAATGTTCCATTATCAAAGGAAATAAAAGTTTCAATTGGAGGAACTACATTATACCCAAAAGCTTATATTAGCTATTAGTCAAGCGAGACACCCTTTTGGTTTCAGCATTTAGCATACCGCCAAAATGGTGTCTCTCTTTATATTTATTATTTGCTTTAATGGCTTGTCAAATATTTTAATATCACCATTTACAGAGATATTTATCATAATGTCATAATTTTACTTTATTATAGTTTACTCTCTATAAAGTATTCTTCTATACTCTGAAAGCAGGTATTTATCATAAATTTTATTTCCTCTTTGCTAATAATGAATGGAGGAATAAAATAGAGTACATTTCCAATAGGTCTTAATAATAATCCTTTTTTAAGAGCAATTCTATAAATTTCATACCCTACTCTCATGTGCCAAGGATAGCCTTCTTTTGTCCACTTGTCTTTTACTATTTCAATAGCTGTTATCATACCTATACTTCTTACTTCACCTACATGTTTTGAAGTTTTGGATTTTTCCAATGTTAGTTTTCTTATTAATTGACCTTTTTCTCGACTATTCTCTACAATATTATCTTCTTCAAATATCTTAAGATTCTCTAAAGCAATGGCACAACCAATAGCATTACCTGAATAAGTATGACTATGAAGAAATGATTTTCGCTCACTATAATCCCCATAAAAGCAATCATATATTTCATCTGTTGTCATAACTACCGACATAGGCATATATCCAGCAGAAATTCCTTTTGAAAGGCACATAAAGTCTGGACTTATTTGAGCATGATTACAAGCAAACATCTCCCCAGTTCTACCAAATCCCATTGCAATTTCATCTGCAATAAGGTGTATCTCATATTTATCACAAAGTTCTCTAAGCTTCCTTAGATAAACTGGTGAGTAAATCTTCATGCCTGCAGCTCCCTGAACCATAGGTTCAACTATTATAGCACTTATCTCCTCATGATTTTTCATTATACAATTTTCCATAGATTCAAAGCACTCAGCACTACAATTATCTCTAATGCAATCATATTTACACCTATAGCAATCTGGTCCCTCTACTCTTATTGTATCTAAAAGAAGAGGTTTGTATATCATATTAAACTGGTCAATATCACAAACAGACAAAGCACCTAAGGTTTCTCCATGGTATGCATCGCTTAGAGTAACGAACCTTTTCTTTTTAGTATTTCCCTTTTGCATGTTGTAATGAAAGCTCATCTTTAGGGCAATTTCTACCGCCGAGGACCCATTATCAGAGAAAAACACTTTTGTAAGCTTTTCTGGTGTTATATTTACCAGCTTCTCGGCTAATTCTATAGCAGGTTTGCTTGAGAAATTAGCAAATATAACATGTTCAATACTATCTATCTGCTTTTTTATAGCCTCATTAATTCTCTTATTGCTATGTCCCAGTGTATTTGTCCACCAGGATGATATGCAGTCTAAATATTTATTGCCATCAATATCATAGAGCCAAACCCCTTCTCCTTTTTCTATAACTATTGGATTAAGATCTTCATAATCCTTCATTTGTCCACAAGGATGCCATATATATTTCAAATCCTTTTTTACATATTCGTTCATATCCATACCTCAATCTTTATTATAGTTCTTCCATACATTCTATTATCTTCTGAACTCTAAAAGCCTTTTCAGAATTTCTTCTAATAGATTCTATTTTGTTATTCTCTAAATTTTCAATGGTTTTAAATTTCCCTATAATAGGTGTTTTAGTAAACTTTTCTATCATTTTAATATTATCATCATAAGGCAACTCTTCTTTATAGTTGTTTATTATAATACCTTTAATTTTAATTCCTAAACTTTCTATATATTTTACTGTCAACACTGAATGATTTATTGTTCCAACTCCAGCCCTTGCAACGATAATAGCACTCATATTTAAATCCTTAATAAGATTTCCAATGGTATATACTCCCCTTTCATCATCTATCAATGGACATATTATTCCTCCACTACCTTCAGCAACTATAAAATCATATTTATTCTTTAAATAAAGATATTTGTCTTTTACTATATCTAAATCCATAGGATTATTTTCTAATTTTGCTGCAAGATGAGGACTTACAGCCTCCCTATAAATATATGGTGTAATGTTTTCATAAGCTTCTTCTAATTTACTCACTTCACTTACAAGTTTAGTGTCACCTGGAATAAGCTTATTGCCTATTTCTAAAGCACCACTTAAAGCTGCTTTAAAATATGTAGCATTATAACCATTACTCCTTAAAGTATGCATAAGTCCAGCAGTTACAATGGTTTTTCCCACATCAGTATCTGTTCCAACTACAAATACCCCCTTAGCCATTTTTCCTGACCTCCAGCTTTAATTCACTTATCATTTTCTTATCATCACATATTTTATTGCCTGATGTTGTAAGATAATTTCCTGTGATTGTAGCATTGGCTCCTGCATTAAAGCAATTTTCTCCAAAAGAATCAATGAGGTTTCTTCCTCCAGCAAGTCTTATAAAAGCGTCAGGGTTTATCAATCTGAAAATTGCAATGGTTTTTAGTATTTCCTTCTGACTTAAACTTTTTGCATTTTCTAAAGGTGTTCCATTAACCGGATTTAGTATATTTACTGGAATAGATTTAACAGCTAAATTCTTTAGTTGAAAAGCTAGTTTAACTCTTTCCTCAAAGCTTTCTCCAAGACCAATTATTCCCCCCGAGCAAATATCCATACCAGCCTTCTTAGCTGCATTTATAGTATCTATCCTTTCATCATAACTATGGGTTGTACAGATATTTTTATAATACTCCCTACTAGTTTCTAGGTTATGATGATACATAGTTATTCCTTTCTCTCTCAGCTTAATGAATTCTCCATATCCTAATATCCCTAATGAGGCACATAAATCCATTTTCACTTCCTTATTTAACTTTTCATATATATCTAAAACCTTCTCAAAATCACTGCCTTTAATTCCTCTACCACTTGTAACTAAAGAAAATCTATTTACTCCCTCACTTTCATTTTCCTTTGACAACTTTAAAGCAGCTTCACTTGAAACCAACTCATATACTTCTATATTTGTTTTATAATAGGCAGATTGTGCACAAAACTTACAGTCCTCAGAACAACGCCCTGACTTTGCATTCATAATAGTACAAAGGTCTATTTCTTTGCCACAAAAAAATTCTCGTATGTTATTAGCGCTAATACATAATTGCTCTACATCTTCTTTGGCTTCAATGCTTGATAATTTCATAGCCTCCTCAAAAGTAATACATTCTTTTTCTAAAATTTTTTTCTCTATCTCTTTAATAAATTCTTTCATGTTATAATTCTCCTTCTTCTGTTTTTAAGCAATATACCCAAATTTACCTAATGTAGGTAAAATTTTTACTGAAATATAGGCTCCAAAAATTGTTAGTACCAAATCTCCAGCTATACAAACTACAAAACCATAAAAAAATGCAAAATAAAAAGAAACATTTTTCCCTAGATATAAATTAAAGATAATATATAAGTATATAACTCCAAAGAAGTAGACAAAAAATAGCCCCAAAAGCATCATAAGTGTTGCCTTAGTAAAAGTTAATTCCTTAACGTTCTCTCTTATTTTACCTATGACATAAGCCGCTACGATAAATCCTATAAGATACCCAAAAGTAGGTTTAAATATGTAGTCAAAACCACCACCCTCAGTGAATACAGGTACTCCTAAAAGCCCTAGGGACACATAAACTATTTGTGATAAAGCACCTAGTCTTGAACCTAAAATCACACCAGCTAAGGCACAAAATAGATACTGAAGAGTAAAAGGTATGTAGGGTATTGGTATCTTAATAAATGCTCCTATTGCTGTTAGAGCTGCAAACATAGCTACTAAAATTAAATCACGTGTATTTTTCATGAATATACTCCCTTTATAACATTACTTTTCTATATCATAATAAATAGGCTTATTATTGTCAACTAATTCATTGTGATTAGTTGACAATAGATTTACAGATGCCCTCATTCACTTTTTTTGAACAAATCTTTCGCATTTACCATATTACGATGCGCCACATATCAAATTTTTCGTGCATATACTAAATATTACCAACTTAATGCTATACCTAATATGTTTTATTCTAACTACTTTAATTTTCTACAATTAAAAAGAAGACAATTAACGTGAAAATCACCTAATCATCTTCTTTTTTACCTTTGTTACCATTACAGTTTTATTGTAATGGCTAAAAGTTTTTAGCTGCTTGTTTAACCTTTTCAGCGGCATCTTCCAAAATTGATTCTATATCCAAGGCTACAAAAGCATTTATAGAAAAAATAAAGAATAATTGATAATAAGTACTCTGGCCAACTGGTCATATAACAATTATTTTCTATATAAAAAAGATTATATAACAAATATTAGAATAAATAAGAAGGATTACTAAAACATTTGTCGAAATAATAACAATTATGGTATTAACCAACATAATTTTAAAATAATGTTTTATAATTTTTATTTAGCAGGAGGGAAAGATAATGATTCATGTTAATACACTAAATTATATAAAGGATTTAGCCGAAGTACAACTTACCCATGTAATAAATCAAGGGATATTTGGAATTATGGAGGGAGATGATATAACTTGGCAGATTTCTTCAAACTCATTCAACATCGAAGAGTTTAAAATTGGTAAAAAAGTAGATAGAAATAATGTAATATTAAGGGCTAGTCATGAAAAAAAGATTATAACTGAAAATATTTCTAAAGCGGTATATGGAACTAGATTAAAAATAACAGCTATTCCTATTATTAATGATGAGGATGAGAGTGTTGGTACATTTTATATGATAATTCCAATAATACATCATTTAGAAAATGCATTTAAATACTTTGCTCCAATTATAAATGAAATGTTTACAGAGGGTGCATACATAACAATAACAGATAAAAAGGAAGTACTTCAAAAATATGCAACTGAAAAATTTGATATACCAGAAGTAGGTCCAGGTTTTGATATAACAGATGATGCAAATATTGCTGAATGTCTAAGAACTGGTAAAAATAAACGGTTTGATTTTGATAGTTTTGAGTATGGAAAGCCTATTAGAGTATTAGTATCACCGTATTTTGATGAAGAGAGTAACGAATCTTCCGGAGTTGTAATGGTAACTAGAGCAAAAGAAACTGAAATAAATCTACGTAATATGTCAAATAGCATGAAAAACAGTCTTTCAAATATAGCAGCTACAGTTGAAGAGCTAGCTGCATCAGCATCAGAAATACATATAAACGAACAAGCATTAAGTGAAAATATTAAAGAAATAACAAAATTATCAGAGCAAATTAATGAGGTTAGTAATTTCATACATCAAATAGCTAATCAAACTAAAATGTTAGGTTTAAATGCTTCTATTGAAGCAGCTAGAGCAGGAGACTTGGGTAAAGGTTTTGGTGTTGTTGCAAATGAAATTAGAAATTTATCTGAACAATCAAAAATTACAATTTCTAAAATTAATAAACTTACAGATGATATCATAAGTAAAGTAGAAGAATCAAATCAAAAAAGCCAAAGTTCATTAGCATCTAGTCAGGAACAAGCAGCCGCAACTCAGGAAGTTAGTGCTACTATAGAAAAAATAACTTCATTATCAGAAGAATTAAATGAAATTGCAAATAGAATATAAATATAAAGCATATATGAAAAAACGAGGAAACACAACTAAAATTAGCTGTTGTTTCCTCCTCGCTATAATAAATTTTAATCACTTCCTAAATTCTGGTGCCACATCATAAATATTTTCCAATGATTTACGAATTTCTTGTTTCCAATCAAACTTCCCTTTTTTAATGCACCAAGTCACTTCATATCCTAAAAATGCGTAGGCAGATGCTTTATATAAGTCTTTCGCACTACTTTTATTTCTTATTTGGCCTGATTCCTGACCTTTTTTAATAATCATTACGGCAATATTAGTTAGTTCATCCCTAAAATCATAGCTTCCAAAGTCTTCTTTTAAATTGCTAATCATCATTTGACTAAAAAAATCAGTCCCATATTTATAAGCTTCAGCTACAAGAGATTCAAAACATACCATTAATTGTTCCCAATAATTATCCATGGTAAGAATAGACATAAGATGCTGGCTTATATTATGTGTCAATGAATCGTAGAAACGTAAAATAATATCTTCCTTTGATTTAAGATGATAATAAAAAGTAGTCTTAGAAATGCCACATGCTTCGCAGATATCTACAACTGTAACGTTTTGATAACCTTTTTCAAGGAATAATTTATTGGCTGTCTCTATTATAAAATCTTTAGTAGTTTTCTTTGTCATAATTTCCTCCGAATTTATTCAATAAATAGTGAACAAAATCAATTATATAGTAACATATTATTTCTCAAAAATCCATATTGACTATTATTTACCAAATTGATACTATATTACTGCGGTACTATAATTTATAACCTAGGTAAGAGGAGGGTTTTTATGTTAAAATTATTTGAGAAAACACAAATTGGGAGTATGAAACTTAAAAATCGTGTTGTTATGGGACCTATGGGAACAACAGGAGAAGCTGATGGTTCATACTGCTCAGAAGGTATTCGTTACTTTGAGGAACGTGCTAAAGGAGGAACAGGTCTTATCATCACTGGTGCAAACGTTGTTACGACTAAATATGAGCCACGTCCTTGCACCGAACTTAGTAATTTTCATCATGTTGAACGTTTGAATATGTTAATAGAACGTTGTCATCATTATGGTACTAAGGTATGTGTACAAATTTCACCAGGTTTAGGTCGTCAACAATTTACAGATCCATTTACTCCACCTTATTCAGCAAGTGAATGTAGTGCTTTTTGGTTCCCAAATTTGAAATGCAAACCATTTTCAAAAGAAGAGATTCACGACATTGTAGAAAAAGTAGGTTTTTCAGCTAGTCTTGCAAAAATGGCTGGTGCTGATGCAGTAGAATTACATGCATATGGTGGATATTTATTAGATCAGTTCCATTCAAAGCAATGGAATAATCGTACAGATGAGTATGGTGGAGAACTAAAAAATCGTATGAGATTTACTTTAGAATGTATTGAAGCAATTCGAAAAAATGTTGGTGCAAAATTCCCTATACTTGTTAAATTCACACCTGTACATCGTGTTGAAGGAGGACGTGAATTAGAAGAAGGATTGGCAATGGCTAAAATACTTGAGGCTGCAAATATAGATGCTCTTCATGTTGACGTTGGTTGCTATGAAGCTTGGCATAAAGCAATCTCTACAGTATATGAAAAAGAAGAACATCAAATGGATGTTGTCGAAGCTGTTAAGAAGACAGTAACTTTACCAGTTCTTGGACAAGGTAAAATGTTTGATCCTGAGAAAGCTGAAAAAGCTGTTCTTGAAGGTAAAACTGATTATATTGTATTAGCACATCAAATGTTAGCAGACCCAGCTTGGGCGAACAAAGTTAAGGCAGGAAATACAATGGACATAGCTCCTTGCATTGGATGTAATGAATGCTTGCTTTCAGGTTTTTCAGGCAAACATTATTATTGTGCTGTAAATCCATTATGCTATGCAGAGGGTGACTATCAACTTCCAGAAAAAAATGATGTGAAGAAATCTGTATTGATTATTGGTGGTGGTCCTGGTGGGATGTCAGCTGCTATTGCTGCCGCTAAACGTGGATTTGATGTGGAAATATGGGAAAAGTCCTCACGATTAGGTGGTAATCTATGGGCGGCAGGTCTACCAACATTTAAGCATGACGTATTAAGATTGATTACATATATGGAACGTCAAGTGTTAAAACTTGGAGTTAAGATTATATTGAATAAGGAAGCTACAGCAGAAACTGTTTTAGCTGGTAAATATGACAAGGTTGTATTAGCTACTGGCTCAAAAGCGTTTATGCCTCCAATTAAGGGAATTGAAACAGCTGCTCCTGCAAATGACTATTTATTAGGACTTAAAAAACCAGGTAATAAAGTCGTTGTAATCGGTGGTGGTCTTGTTGGCTGTGAAACTGCAGCATATATGAAGGAAACTGCTGAGGAAGTAACAATCGTGGAAATGTTAGAAGATATTTTGGCAATTTCAGAACATTGCCTAAACAATGATCAAGCATTAAGAACAATCATTAAAGAAAGAAACATTGAAGTTGTAGGTAATGCAAAAGTAACAAAAATAACTCCATCCGGAATTAGTTACTCAAAAGATGGACAAGAACATATAATTGAATGTGACACAGTTATTATTGCAGCTGGCTACTATTCAAATAATCAATTAGAGAATGAATTGGAAGGAAAGGTTGAAGATTTAACTATTATCGGAGATGCAGAATCACCAAGAAAAATCCTTACTGCAGTACACGAAGGATATCATACAATACGAGTAATGTAATTAAATAGAGGTTAAGAAAGATGTTAAAAGTTTCATGCATTTAACATCTTTCTTATTATTTAATGGGAGAAGTATATATTCTAAACCATATTAATTCTTATATTGTAAGCTGTTTTAATAACTCTTTATCCAATTCTAGTAAGTTTCGCATTCACTTATGATACGGTTCACCTTATCTCCCCTCCAATATCTCCACAAATTTTTTTGAAGCAGGAGAAAGAGATACACTCTTTGAAAAACAATATCCTATGCTTCTTTTAGGTATTTCCTCAACCATTTGTACTTCATGCAATATACCCTTCTTTAGATATTCCTGTGAGAACTCTTTAATAACACAAGCTATACCTAGATTAATTTTTGCAAACTCTAATAATAGATCGTGAGATCCAAGTTCAATTTCCGAGGTAATTTCAACGCCTTTTGATAAAATATATTTTTCCACATATCGTCTTGAATTTGATTTAGAATCAAGTAATATCAATGGCAAATTTGCTATTTCCTCAAAGCTTAAAGGCATAGAAAGTGTATTTTTGTAACTATCACCACAGACAAAAATATCTTGCACATCTATGCACTTTTTTATCTCTAAAGAAGTGTCTTCAATGGGAAAATTACAAATTGCAATATCAATTTCTCCTGATTTTAACATAGGACAAAGTTCTAAAGTTGTTTTGTTTACAATTTTCAGCTTAATATTTGGATATTCATTATGAAACTTTTCCAAATAGGGTAATAAAAAATATCGTGAAATGGTATCCCCTACCCCTATTTTCAAATCTCCTAACATCAAATTTTTTGATTCTAAAAGTTTTTTTTCACCTACATTGATTAAGTTTATAGCAGAATTTGCATACTCAAATAAAAGCTTTCCTTCATTTGTAAGAGTTACCCCTCTAGGTGTTCTTGTAAATAACCGTATCTCAAGTTCCTCTTCAAGCTGCATAATTGCTTGACTTACAGCAGGTTGTGTCATGTAAAGTGCCTTTGCCCCTTTAGAAAAGCTTTCACATTTAGCTACTTCACAAAATACTTTATATAAATCTAATTTACTTATCATATAAGCACTCCTTATACCTCTCATTATATCTATTTATTTTACTTATACCATAAATATAATGTATATTACAAGTATAAAATAAAACTTAATTCAATTTGAAAACAATTAAGGAGAGATAAAATGGAAAGAGTTGTTGGAACTGTAGTTAGAGGTCTACGTGCCCCAATCATCAACAAAGGAGACGATATTGCAAAAATAGTTGTAGATGCAGTATTAAAAGCTTCAGAAGTAGAAGGATTTTCAATTAATGATAAAGATATTGTTACTGTAACAGAATCAATAGTTGCTCGTGCTCAAGGGAATTATGCAACTATCGACCATATTGCAAAAGATGTAAATTCAAAATTTGGTGACGATACTATTGGAGTAATATTTCCTATTTTAAGTCGTAACCGTTTTGCAATTTGTCTTCGTGGTATAGCAAAAGGAGCTAAAAAAATTGTATTAATGCTTAGCTATCCATCAGATGAGGTAGGTAATCATTTAGTAGATATAGATTTACTTGATGAAAAAGGAATCAATCCTTGGACAGATGCTTTAACAGAAGAAGAATTTCGTGGTCATTTTGGACATAACAAACATACTTTTACTGGTGTTGATTATATTGATTATTATAAATCTTTGATTGAAGAGTATGGTGTTGAGTGTGAAGTTATCTTTTCAAACAATCCAAAAACTATTTTAAATCATACAAAATCTATTCTTACTTGTGACATTCATACAAGATTTAGAACAAAAAGAATATTAAAAGCAAATGGTGCAGATAAAGTTTATAGCCTTGATGATATTCTATCAACCTCTATAGATGGTAGTGGTTATAACGAAAACTATGGTCTTTTAGGTTCAAATAAAGCAACTGAAGAAAGTGTTAAACTTTTCCCACGTAATTGTCAGCCTGTAGTTGATACTATACAATCTACACTTAAAGAAAAGACTGGGAAAACTGTAGAAGTTATGATTTATGGAGATGGCGCATTCAAAGATCCAGTGGGTAAGATTTGGGAACTTGCTGACCCTGTTGTATCACCAGCTTATACATCAGGACTTGAAGGCACTCCTAATGAAGTAAAGTTAAAATATCTTGCAGATAATAACTTTTCTAATTTAAGGGGAGAAGAACTTAAGAAAGCTATTTCAGAATATATCTCAAACAAAGAGTTAGACCTAGTAGGTGCTATGGAATCACAAGGTACTACTCCTAGACAACTTACTGATCTTATAGGCTCTCTTTCCGATTTAACTTCAGGAAGTGGAGATAAAGGTACACCTATTATATATATACAAGGATATTTTGATAACTATACAAAATAAAAATTTCCCTTAATTAAAGATATAACCGTCTATGTAGAAGAATTAATTTCTATCACATAGACGGTTTTTATTTTCTTATCCAAATTATGGGATCACGTTTTAAACAAATAGCTAAGGTTTTTTAATATATTATTTAGCATGTAAAAATTTAGTAAATTATCTTTATGCCCCATACCTTATTTTCCATTTTATTATTATACTAAGCTTATCTCCTGATAACTCTGCAAAAATTTTATGCCCCATTTGTTCCACTAGTTTCTTAGTTATAGCAAGCCCAAGCCCCGTATTTTTTCCACTTCTAGTACGATCCGCTGTAAAGAAACGATTAAATAACTGATCTACATCCTCTTTCTTTAAGTCTTTAGCATCATTTGTAAAAGTCATTATTACATGGTTTTCCTGCTGTCTTAAGGATATATTTATAACTTCCTTACTATATTTAAGCATATTTTGTATCAAATTTGAAATTATTCGCCTCACTGCATTATCATCAACAATAACTAAAGGAATTTTCTCCTCTAAATTCATAATAGGTTCTATTCCTTTATCTAAAAAATCATTATAAAATAACGCAATTGTATCACATAGTATATTATATAAATTCATGGATTTAAGAGAGAATTTATACTCTTTTCCCTCTAACCTGGATAGTTCATAAAAGCTATCTATTAAGACTTGTAGGGATTTAGTTCTCTTTTTTACTATATCTAAATACTGACTTTTTTCATCTTCACATAGACTACTATCCTCCATGAGTTGAATGTATCCCATTATGGATGTTAAAGGTGTCCTTAAATCGTGGGATACATTTGCAATAGCTTGCCTAATTTCCAAATCCATTTTCTTATATTCAGCTTCAGCTTTCTGTTTTTCTTCTAAAGCTTTATTTATTTCTAAAGTTAGCTTTTCTGCTCCCTTATTAGATGTTGATAGTAATATTTTTGAGTTGGTTTTAACTTTATTGATTTCTTTTAATTGATTGGTTATATTTCTTACTTCTTTATACAGTAAAATATAAAGGGTGGCAAATATCCCTGCTATAATTATAAGAAAAATAATTATTAACCCTAGCGTAACCCCTTGCATAAATGTCACCACCCTCTTTATTTAATCTCTTTATTTTTAACATACATCATAGTTAAACCTATGAATACTATGGTATATAGAATCCCTACTAAAGCTGCAGAACCCAACTGAGAATTTGTTACTTCTTCAAATACCCTTAAATCATTCCTAGTTAGATTACTTAGCTGAGTAGTAATGAGTATATTATAAATGTACTGGAATTTATCAGAGACAAACATTGAAAGAAGTAAAATTACTTTTCCTAATATGATGAATACACCTATATAAACAAAAGCAAACACATTATTGTTTTTAATAACAAAAGCTAAGAATGTGCATACTGATATAGCCCCAATCAATAGGATAGTTGTCCCTGATAATCTCCTCATATAATCTATTGCAATATTCATGGTAAAATCTTGTCCAACACCGAATAATATTGTACCACTTACAAAGAACACAGTTAATATAATAACTGCTGATATTATAGAAAGAATTGTTGCCACTATAACTTTTGATATTATTAATTTATTTCTTGAAACCCCGAAGGATACCACATTTTTTAAAGTAAGATTCTTCTCTTCTTCTGCCGTAGCTATGTCAACCATGGGTAATATTAAATATACTGCCGCTACAATTATAGCGTTACCAAATTCAAATAGCGCAGTTAAGTTCATATTAGATGAAAACTTAGTTGTTTTAGTAAAAATATTAAATATCAATGGTAAAATAGCCATAAAACCTGTATATACCCAAAAATACGCCCTATTAAAGTTTCTGTAAAGCTCTGCTTTTATATAATTAAGCATGATGAGCACCTCCAATCAAGTTGATAAAATAATTCTCTAGATTTACACCAATTTGATTCATTGAGGAGAACACTACCCCATTACTTACAAGTGCTTCCGCTATTATTTCTGGAGTATCTATATGCTCATATAATCTAATCTCATTGTCATTTAACACTTCATACTTATTGCAACCAAGCTCTTTTTCAATTACAACAATAGCTTTTTCAATATTTTTTACTTTAATTGATAATGAACGCTTACATTTTTCTTGTAATTCTTTTGAGGATATTTGCTCTATAAGCTCACCATTATTAATGAATCCATACATAGTTGCCATTTGAGAAAGTTCACCTAATATATGACTGGATATAATTATTGTAGTATTTCTTTCCTTATTGAGTTTTAATAAAATTTCTCTAAACTCTACAATTCCTGTAGGATCAAGACCATTAATAGGCTCATCTAAAATGAGTAAATCTGGGGTTGCCATTAAAGCCAAAGCTAAGCCTAAACGTTGTTTCATACCCAGTGAAAGTTTTTTAAATTTTTTCTTAGAAGCATCTTCAAGGCCTACAATTCTAATTAGTTCATCTATACATTCTTTTTCTGGAATTCCCCTTTGTATTCTATAATATTCAAGATTCTTTTTTACGGATAAATAAGGATAGAAGCTAGGCGCTTCAATTATACATCCTATCCTCCTTCTAGATTTATTTAATCCACTCTGAGATGTTTCATTAAATAAATCAATTTCTCCCTTTGAGGGCATTGTAAGTCCACACATCATTCTAAGCAGAGTTGTTTTTCCCGCTCCATTTTTGCCAACAAGGCCATAAATTTCTCCCTGTTTTACATCTATATTCACATTATTTACGACTAGATGATCACCATACTTTTTAGTAATATTTTTAGTCTTAAGTATTGTATCACACATCTAAATCCCCCTCCTTTTTCTTGCATAATCATATATTAAAATACAATCACCAAGATAACCTAAAGAAAAGGTTAAGAAAGTATTAAGTTTTATCACTAATTTTATACCCGATTCCCCATACAGTATGTATGTATTCTGTATCAGGATTAATTTTAGCTAGCTTTGAACGAATGTTACTTATGTGTACATTCACTGTATTATCATCACCAAGAAAATCCTCATTCCAAACATGTTCAAACAAATTAGCTTTTGTAAAAACCTTACTTGGATTGGCCATTAAAAGTTCTAATATGGTAAATTCTCTCGCCGTAAGGTAAATATACTGATTTTTAACTGTAACTTCTACAGTTTCACGGTTCAAAATCAAATCCTTATATACTAATATATTATTTTTCACATTTATATTAGAAAATACAGTATACCTCCTTAACTGAGCTTCAACCCTTGCTAAAACTTCATTAGTGTCAAAAGGCTTAGAGATAAAATCATCTGCACCAAGTTTTAATACCTCTATTTTTATATCTTGTCCAGGCTTTGCAGAAATAACTATAATAGGCATGGTTTTAATTTTTCTTATTTCATAGATAAGCTTCTCTCCTGTTAATCCAGGTATCATTAAATCCAATAAAACCAATTGAAAATCCTGATATTCAAGACACATCTTTGCTTCAGAACCTGAATAAGCACCTCTCACCTTATATCCCTGTTTAGCTAACATTTTACATAGAAGATTGTTTATATCTGCGTCATCTTCTACAACCAATATATTTATATTATCATTCATATCAAATACCACCATCTTATTTATATAATATTTATTAATTTTTATATTACTAATGTAAATTAAGTTAATTATATCATGAAATTTTCATAGTGATACTTAATAAAAACTTAAGTTATTTACTATAAGTGATTTTATATATTCCCAGCTTTTATGGTATAATCTATTAGGGTGATTTGTATGAAAATATTAAAAAATGATTGGCAAGATTTATTAGAAGATGAGTTTAAAAAAGATTACTACTTAAAACTTAGAAAATTTTTAATAAATGAATATAGAACAAAAATTATATATCCAGATATGTATGATATGTTTAACGCTTTACACTATACACAGTATAAAGATGTAAAGGTAGTTATATTAGGTCAAGACCCCTATCATGGTCCTAATCAGGCACATGGTTTGAGTTTTTCTGTAAAGCCAGGTGTACCAGCTCCTCCTTCTCTTATGAATATATATAAAGAACTTAATAGTGATTTAGGATGTTTTATTCCTAACAATGGTTACTTAAAAAAATGGACTGATCAAGGAGTTATGCTTCTTAATACTGTATTGACAGTTAGAGGAGGCCAGGCAAATTCTCATAAGGATATGGGTTGGGAGCACTTTACTGATAAAGTAATTAGTTTATTAAACCATAGAGAAGATCCTATTGTTTTTATATTATGGGGAAATAATGCTCAATCTAAATTGAATATAATAAACAATAGTAGGCATTACATAATAAAATCTACTCATCCAAGTCCATTATCTGCGCATAGAGGTTTCTTAGGAAGTAAACCTTTTTCTAAAGCTAATAATTTTCTTACTTCAATAGGTAAAGATCCTATAGACTGGCAAATTGAAAATATATAAATAACGTAAATTTTTTATAGAAATATTTTAAGGCATGCAAATACATAAATTTGTATGCCTTTTATTTTTTATAAATTTTCAACGCTACCTATACTATGATTAATCCTTTCTTCCTAATTTTTTACATCATGATTTACCTAGTCTTATTTTCCATTAGAAGCCAATTAACAATCTGTATAAAAGCTCTATAAGTAGTACACATTATATTTATATAACTTATTAATTATAGTAAAAATTAATATATTTATAATTTATATAAGGCAGGTGATTCTAATTGTATAAAAATTTAAAAGTGCGCGTATCTATTTTCTTAATTCTATTAAGCATCTTTTGCTCTTTACCAATAAAAAATGTAGTAGCTAAAACTTCTCCTGCACCTGTAGATCCTAACAGTGTACATCTTGTTTTAGATTCAACACATTATAAGGATATGCCAAGAAATTTTCGTACATCCTCTGATTTAACAAACGTACAGAAAGATAAAACTGTAAATCTTAGTGGATTAAACACATTAAATATTTCTGGTAGTCAGCAATTTTCTGAATACAATCTTCCTCTTATAATCAAGAGTATAGGGACTTCACTACCTATAACAGTTGTTGATTTAAGACAAGAATCCCATGGATTTATTAACGGTGCCCCTGTTAGCTGGGCCAACGCTAAAAATGATGCTAATATAGGTTTGACAAAGGAGCAAGTTTTATTAGATGAAAAGAAGAAACTAAATAGTATTAAATTAAATGAACCTATTAGTTTTTATAATCATCCTAAGATAACTATGATCCCAACAAAAGTTGAAGATGAAAATCAACTTGTTACTTCTAAATCGCTATCATATATTCGTATACCCGTTACTGATACTAAGTTACCTACAGATGATATGGTTGATTATTTTGTCGAAGTAACAAAATCTCAACCTAAAAATACATGGTTCCATTTTCACTGCAAACAGGGTATAGGAAGGACTACCACCTTCATGATTATGTATGATATGGTTAAAAACTCAAAAGAAGTTAGCGCTGATGATATTATAAAAAGACAACTTCTATTAGCAAACTTTGATAAAGACCGTAGCAAATCTTTTTTTAGTGGTAAAAGATATGACTTTTTACAAGACTTTTATAAGTATACTAAAGAAAATAGTGATGATTTCAATGTTAAATGGAGTGATTGGAAAAAAACTCATACTGCTAATAGCAATAGTTTTTTTCCTATTGCTTCTCCCCCTAAAAATACATCTAACTATATAAAGAACTCTAAAATCCCAACTCATCTATATGTAATTTCTCAAAATATAATGACTCCTAGTGAAAGAACAATGATAGCTACTCTTCAAGGTATAGTTAATAGTCATTGTTCTTCTCAAATATACACACTTAACTCCTCTCAACCAGATTATCAAATATGGCTTGATGATTTAAAGAATAACTATGGAGTTTCATACGAAAACATTTCAGACCCATGGAAATTATTAGATATGTTTGAAAATTATGTTGATGGGTATGTACTTTATAATAACAAATCACTAAAAGATCCTTCAATAAATAATGCTTGTTCCCTTGCTTCATTGAATAATTCCATTGCAGTTGATGAATCTATTCAAGATAAAGTACAAGCCCACGGTATAACAAATATTAAAGGCGACTGTAGAAACACAGATAAAAACTGGGCTTACGATAACTTATGGAATTCTGGCTTAAACCATTCTATAGTAATTCAACTTTCTCCAAAGAAAGATACAGCCCTAAGAGATTATGCCATAATGACCAAATCTCTAATATTTTATGAGGATAGCATAACTGATACATCTCTTAGAGATAGAATATTTTCCTCTATGGAAGCTGATTCAATTTGTTTAGGTTGGGGTCCAGATGAATTTACCAATGTAAGCACATCATCAAAACATGGCGTAAGCATGGTTGCTGCAGATTGGTCTTATAATTTAACTGTATTAAGCGCATTCCCATCACTGCCTATAACTCAAAAAGCATTATCACATATTCCTCATAAAGAAAATGTCCATTATGTAACATTCATTATGTCTGATGGAGATAATCAACAGTGGAACCTTGGAACCAATTATGGTTCTCCCAAATGGTACGGCTCTCCTTATAGAGGTAATTTTAATTTTGGTTGGTCCTTAAGCCCATCTTTATATTATTTAGCTCCTACTGTTTTGAACTTGTATTATAAAAATGCAACTCATGGCTCTATTAATGATTATTTTATAGTATCACCCTCCGGAAATGGCTACATGTACCCAAGCAAATTCGATAAAAGTGCGCTAGGTGTATATATCGACAGATTAAATGATTATATGAAGAAGGTTGATCAAAAATATATAGCAATTATTGATGATTCCTCTTTTTATAATACTAAACTTTGGGGCAAATTTACTATTAAGCCTAATATACAGGGTCTATTTTATCTTGATTATCATAAGCATGACAACTATCATGGAGAAATCCTTTGGTCTAATAATAAACCTATAGTATCCTGTAGAGATTTGCTTTGGGCTAATCTAGAAAGTGAAGATGAATTAGTGAAAAATATTAATGATAGAATCGCCTCTGGGCAAACAGATATCCATAACTCTAATAGTTACACCTTTGTTTATGTTCATGCCTGGAGCAAAACCTTGAGTGATATTGAAAAAGTTGTAAATAAGCTAAAGGAAAACCCTAAACTAGCAATAGTCACCCCTGAAACATTTATGGAATTGATAAAGAAAAATGTTAAGAAGTAATAATATTCTAGTATTAAAGAGATTTTACATACAAATTTTTAGATAGTTCTCGAAGTCTATCCTCATCTAATATATATATTTTTTTATCCTCACATTTTATAATTGATTCTAATTCAAGCTCTTTAAAAGTTCTATTTAAATGCCTATAGGTTGTTCCTAAGAATTGAGCAATTTCTATGAATGATGAATTCAAAATTATATAGTCTTTATCTGTTATATACTCAAGTAAATAGCTAGATAATCTATTTATAAGGGGATATACAAAATTATATGAACTATTATTAATGGTTGCATAAAGTTTGTCGCTTAAAGAGTCTATTAAATGATGTAAAAACTTTAGGTTATTTAAATATTTTTTCCTAAGTATATCTGCAGGTATTGCTATTAAATAAGTATCTTCTATTGTATCAATGTTACAGAGTACAGGAATATTTTTTAAAAGTTCTAAATCTCCTATTGTATTAAATTCTTTATAAAACTTTAAAAACATTGATTTACCGTTTTCAAAAGGATAAAAAATTTTAATTTTCCCATCTACAAGCAAATAGTAGTATTCAAGACTAGAATCTGGTTCTAATATACATTTATCTTTTTCATAAAAATGAAGTTGTGCATGCTTTAATATATCTTTATCAAATATGTCTTCTATATTATGCTTAATAATATAATGCTCTAAAAGTTTATTATCAAAAATTCTTCTCATAAGCCCTCCTCACCATGACCTATGTCATGTATGAATTCATATAAATATTGTAATTTATTTATATGACATTGTACAGTATAGAAGATTTTAATTATATGTTATAATTTTAAAAAACTAACTATATGGGGGGAGAATTATTATGAAGTACGAAATTATACTATTTGATGCAGATGAGACTTTATTTGATTTTAAAAAATCTGAAAGAGATGCTCTTAAAAATGCCATGCTTGAATTTAATATAGAATATGATGAAGATCATCATTTAAAAGTATACAAAGAAATAAATACAGCTATATGGAAAGAGTTTGAGGATGGACTTATTACTCAGGAAAAATTAAAGGTTGAAAGATTTAAAAGACTATTAGATAAGTTAAATGCTGACTTTAACGAAGTTGAATTTGCAAAATCCTATATGAAGCATTTGTCTTTTGCATCCTTCTTATATGCCGATAGTATAGAGCTTATAGAAAGTTTGCATAAAAATTATAGACTTTCTATAATAACTAATGGTCTTAAGGACGTTCAGAATAATAGAATAAGGAAATCTACTATAGCAAAATACTTTGAGGATATAGTAATATCTGAAGAGGTTCAAGTATCAAAGCCAAATCCTAAAATATTTGAACTCGCTTTAAACAATATGAAATATACTGAAAAAAGTAAGGTATTGATGGTAGGAGACAGCTTAACCTCCGATATAAAAGGTGGGATAAATTTTGGTATAGATACCTGCTGGTTTAATGCTAGTAAAATTGTAAATGAGACGAGAATAAAACCTACTTATGAGATTTCTAATTTGATGGAGCTTAAGGATATACTTGAAAAATAGATATAAAGTGTTTCTTAGCTTCAGATGAGATTTACTTAGAAAATTATAATTTGAAATAAATGTCTTTTCAAAGTTTTAAGAGAAGATATTTATTTTTACATTTGCAAATTTCCACAATGATAATTAAGTATATAAACATGTAAAAAAGCACTCTAACATTAGAATGCTTTTTTGAAAGGGGACTATTATTAAATTTTTCTTTTTAGCAATATTATGAAATTCCTTCTGATAAAACGGAATTTCCTTTTAATGTTTCTGTGGTATTAATATCTTTGTCTAAAATCATAAACTTTATTCATAAAAATAAAAAAATCCCATAATTTTTTAATGGGATCTTTCTAATCTACTTATTTCTTTACTTAATATATCAAATGTATTTTTATCATTTCTATCTAAGGCTTCATTTATAAGTATATTTAAAGCATTTAAGTATACTTCATTCTTCTCATTTATCTTTAAAAAGTTATTTGATGAGTTGTTTAACTTATCTACTAATACCTTTTCTCTGTATATAGAATATAATGCACATAAATGTTCCATTATTTCTTCTCTAGTTAATACGAAAAATACTTTTTCTGCTTCTTTTACTGAACATACTTTAAAATAATCTTCATTTAAAGAGGATATTATTATCTTTTGTTTCTCCCCTTTAGCAATAAATTCTTTATAAATTTTATTTTCAGGAGAGTACTCGCAGTTGTCAATACTTTTAAGAAAAGATAAATACTCCTCAAAACTATCTCTAGTCAAAGTAAAGTTATTAAATTTTCTTCCCTTTTTGAAACAAAGGTTATATAGCTCTTCCCCTTTGAAATCATTCTTAACTACAAATAGTATATAATCTAAGTATCTATTTAATGTTCTGTCTGGTGTAAATCTCACACCCAACTTAAATCTATTTCCCAAAGCATTATTAGGCAATACAAAATTATTAATTTCCACGACACTTTCTCCTTTTTTTCTTAAAATATAACAAATTTTATTATACATTAAAATATACTACATATGCTCTTTTGCGGAATATTAAAACAATTAAAACATTATCCAATTATATATTATTCTTCAATATTGGGTTATAATATGCAAAGAAAGGATAAGTGGTATTTTATGAACATATCTAACGTAGATAAACAATACATATATATGCGTGATGAATGTAAATGCTACTACTGCAAAAAAAGTTTAAAATTTAACAAAATAACCCTTGATCACTATTTGCCTAAAAGTAAAAAAGGAACTATGGATGTGTTCAATCTGGTTACTTGTTGTAAATTTTGTAATAAGTTAAAAGGAAATAGAACACCTGAAGATTATAAAGAAGTTATACTTCATCTTTTTTTAAAAGCTGTAGAAGATAACCGTATATTAGGTAGCGGTTTAAAACTCTCTCAAAAATTTCTTAAAGAAGAACTTTTAAAAGTAAATAAATTAGAGGATTTAAATGATCATGTTACATTTCAAAGTGATACTAAGAGATTTTATATTAAAAATAATAAGGTATTTAAAATTGTTAATATAAATTAACTTTTAACAGTTAACAATTATTTTTCTATAATATAAAGGAATAGATTCAATAACAAATCGAATCTATTCCTTAGGTTGTCTATTTCTAATATAACAATGTAAATAGTTAAATAGGACTTAACTAGCTTGTTATTTCTACGCCTGTGTTTATGATTTTGCTTTCTTTAAAATAATTTCTAAACTGCTTATATCCAATCAATACAATCCATACATAGGCTAAAGTTTTTGGTATCATTAACATCCCAATCAATTTATTTATATTAGCCCAAAGTACAACAGGAATATACATAGCAAAGGATAAAAATACAGCTAAGGCCATGTGTTTATAATCTTTGTCCTTATTTTTATCAGCTTCCCTGTAGATAATGTAAATCATTACTATTCCCATAATTGTGAAAGGTATATTTCTATAAATACCCCAACTTACAGGAGGATAATAATTTAACCATTGATTTTGAGGAAAAAGGCATATAGCTATTCTAATAAAAGCAAGTCCATAAATACAATTATCTAGCATCTTAGAATTTTTTATATTAAATCTTAATACCAAAATTTTATATAGAATAACATAAAAAATAGTCATTGTAATAGAAGTTATAAATTTACCAAAACCTAAAGCAGCGGCATTTGCCTCCAAACCAGTAGTCAATAAGGCATATATCCTTGGTATAAGGTGAAAGGAATCCCCTAGTCCTAATACAAATGACATATAGCCAAATAATTTGAAATACTTATTGTCTCCACTCTTTTTTATCATAATAATTCCAAGAGAAATTACCGTTGTTAGATATACGACATGAAAAATTGGTTCCATTATAGCTTGCATGAATATCCCTCCTAATATAGTATAATTTGCATGCGAACTATTTTCCATTACTTTAATTGTAGCATTCTTATAATTCTACGGTTTTTCCATATGAATTATATATTAATCTTTGACGAAATATTTCTCAACACCTTTACAAATTCTCTTAACTCTTCTTCACTACAACCTTTGAATATATTATCAAAGCTTTCCTGTATAGTTTCTTTAAAACTCTTAGCAAATTCCATTCCCTCTTTAGAAAATCTCACATAGGTATTTCTTTTATCATCAGTATACTTTACCTTTTCTAAATACCCATACTGCTCTAATCTTGTAACGATGCCAGAGACTGTCCCCTTAGCTAATGACATTTCACAACAAAGATCAGAAATAGTCATTTCTTTATTATGAGCTATAAGCTTGATTACCATAATCTGCTGATGAGTAAGGCCACTATTTTTTAAATTTTCGTCCACTACATACATAGATTTAGAATATATTTCTTTTATTAACATAGCTATTCTAAAACTATCAAAATTTGAGTTCATAAAATCACCTCGAGTGTAATATAAGAATAATTCTAACCCATGTATATATGTTAGTCAATTCATAAAGGGAAAAGCATTAATATAGTTCGCATACAAACTATATTAATATACAAAATAATTAAAGTCAATATTAAATTTAAATTAAACTAAATATAAAGTTTTCCATCAATTCTCCTATCATACTGTGACCAAGTTCCAGGTTCTAATCCTTCTTTGATCTGGGATATTTTATTGAAGGTTGCGTCTACATAATCTGCATAATGCACTATATGGGATTCTTCCATACTAGGTTTCTTTGGAGAACCAAATTCTACTTTCCCATGATGTTGAACAATGCAGCCTTTCATTCTTTCCCTAAAATCTTCATTGTACATTTCTGGATTAGCTTTAAATGCTTCCTCTAGCATAGTCACTCCTATAACTATATGTCCTTCCATTTCTCCTCTTAAAGTGTAGGAAAAAGGTCCATCAAAATTATATTCATATATTTTTCCTATATCATGAAGTTTAGCTCCTAAAATTGCTATTTCTTTATTTCTACAGTTATATCTATAGGAAAATACCTTAGACAAATACATTACATTTAAGGTATGTTCTGCTAAACCTCCTAGATAGTTATGATGCATACTTACTCCACCTATACCTTTTTCAAATTTTTCTAAAAAACTTTTATCATTAAAAAAATAATCGTTTAATGCTTTTACATCTTCTCTCTTAAATTCTTCCTCTGATATTTTATTTATTTCCTTCATTATATCTTCCACAGGGGTTTTTATTGTAGGCAGATATTCTTCTATTAGGAAATGCTCTACCTTTTTGAAGCTAGCTATATTTAGTATGCTCTCCATTGAAGCCTCACATTGTATTACATCTCCAACTTTAATATGATCTCCTTTATCTGGCATTATAGCTTTAATATCCCCGCTATTATCTCCTATATATGCAATTGTATTATTTTCATTATCTTTATATAATTTTTTCATAATCATAAAACTGGTATTTACTTTATCTCCACTTTTTATATCCTTAGCATATAAATTTTTCACAATTCTCTCTCCTTCATTAAAAACTACACAATTATTATGTTCTACTCTATAAAAAAATATTAAAATGAAATTAAAAAGGAACCATTATAGTTCCTTTTTAGCATTCCAATATATTAATACCCCTTTAAAATTATGAGTATATATTACTTTATCATTTTCATATACTAAATATTTATCTAAAACCTCTTTTACTTCCTCTACGTCATATTTAGAAAGTATCTTACTGGTGTTGTCCTTTAAGGCTTCATCATAACTATCATACACATAGTCTTTTTTTAAATCAACTATTTTAATATTCCCATAAATATTTAATGAATAAAGCAAATTGTATATATGAATATAATCCCTTCTAGGAGAATTTATTTTATATCTAAATTTATTATTTAATTCTAAGTAATGAGGTTTGTCTGGTCCTGATGTAAATCCTATAATAGATATTCTTTTGCTTAAGTTATTTATCTTTTTTATAACTTCTTTTATATCCCTCATTCTGTAATAACAATTCACCCCAAAGACCACATCATATTTCTCTTGGAAATTATAATCCTCAAATTTACCTTCTATTCCTTTTATCTGAGGCAATTCTTTTTCAATACATCCTTTTTTTATGTATTCTAATATATCTTTAGATATATCTATACAGCTTATTTCCTCTACTCTTCTTGCTATATCGAAAGTATAATTTCCCCAACCTGGTCCTATTTCTAATACACTATCTTCTTTATTTATAAGTTTTAAAATCTCTTCTTTTAAAGGAAATATAAATTTATCTTCTTCGTAATTCTTCCTTCTTCCTATGAAATCTTTCCAAAAAGACTTTTCAATACTATCTTCTTTAGCTCTAGAGGGAAGGTTTCCTTCTTCATCTTTCATTCCTTCATACCATAACTTATTAAAATCTGTAGGAATACTAACTCCTAAATACATAATTATCTCCTTTAACTTTCTATAGTTTTTACTGGGGTTATCTTAAACCCAAAGCTGTCTTCTTCTATTTTACAATGTACACCATAAACTTCTTCCAAATTTTTTATAGTAACAACTTCTTTAGGATCTCCTGATGAGTGCACTTTACCTTCCTTCATCAGTATAAGCTTGTCTGAGTATCTAGCACTCATTTCTAAATTATGCATAACTACTATAATCAATTTATTTTCTTTTTTAGCAAGTTTTTTTAACAGTTCCATTACCTCTAAACTGTATTTTAAATCTAAAGCAGAGGTTGGTTCATCTAAAAGCATTATGTGAGGTTCTTGCGCTAAAGCCCTTGCTATCATCACCTTTTGTCTTTCGCCGCCACTTAAACTATCTAGTTCTCTATGACACATAGACTGTAATCCTAAATATTCTATGGAGGAATTTACAATCTTTAAATCCTCCTCCTTAGCCTTCCATTTAATATAAGGTCTTCTTCCTAACATAACCGCATCGGTTACATTAATTCTAAAACTGCTATAGTAGTTTTGTGGCACATATCCTTGAATTTTAGCAAGTTCTATTTTTTCATATTCACTTATATTCTTTGAATCTATAAATATACTGCCATTCTTCGGTTTTAATATTGTGGCTATGCACTTTAATAATGTGCTTTTTCCCGCTCCATTAGGACCTATAATACTTACAAGTTGCCCTTTGCACAATTCTATATTTATATTTTTAAGAAGTTCACTACTTCCATAGCTAAAAGAAATATCCTCTATGGTCACCTTCATTTCTCAATCCCCCTATTCATAAGAAATACTGTCCTTCTTTATCAATATATATATAAAGAAAGGTGCTCCTATAAGAGAAGTTATTATACCAACTGGTATTTCTATAGGTGAAATTATAGTTCTACCTATGGTATCTGATATGAGCAATAGTATTCCTCCAAGTAAACAGGAACATGGAATTAAATACCTATTATCCGTACCAATAAAACTTCTGCTTATATGAGGAGCTACTAATCCTATAAATCCTATTACTCCTGTAAAAGCTATTACTCCTGAAGCCATCAAAGTAACTATTAGAAGAGAAATCACTACAATTTTCTTTACATCTATTCCTAAAGTAAGAGCTACCTCTTCTCCCGATAAAAGCGCATTTAAATCCCAGGATATTTTTATTAAGATAATAGTACATATGGCTATTAAAGGAAAAAGAAGCGTAATATTTTTATAATTAGCTCCCCAAAATCCACCCATAAGCCAAGTATCTAAATCTCTTAGTGCTTCATTACTTGAAAAATATTTCAATACAGAAACTCCAGCAGAAAAAAGGCTACCTACCGCGACTCCTGCAAGTAACAATACAGTTGTAGAGCCTACCTTTATTCTACCTATTAAGTAGACTAAGAAAAGAGATACACAACCAAATATAAAAGCATTTACAGCTATTAATACAGGAAATGATTGAACTTTAAACTTGAAAATACTAGTTCCTAAAACTATGGCCATTGCCGCCCCAAAAGCTGCACCATTGGAAACTCCTAGGGTAAAGGGACTTGCCAGTGGATTTCTAAATATACCTTGCATTACAACTCCAGCCCCTCCTAAAGAGAATCCGGCAAGAAAAGCAAGTAAAATTCTAGGAAGCCTTACTGAAAATATAATATAACTATTAAGTTCATAATCATTTATTGTACTCGTATCAATTCTATCTATAAATTTGCCTAGTAATATTTTCATAAAATCACTAAGGGACATTTTTGCTGTCCCTATAGTTAATGAATAGAAGAAAACCACTAGGCTAGCTATAAACAAAGTAATTAACATCATATTTTTCTTATTTTTACTGTTTAAATAAACTTTTTTTACGCTGTTTAACTGCCTATCTTCCAATAAAATATACCTCTTTTCTAATCTATTTATCCTTTGCAGAATAGAACCATATTCCTTTATACTCAGTTCCTAACCATTTATTAAAATATTCTTTAGCATATTGTTCTGGTTCCACATCTTTAAATTTTTCTGGGTATAAGTATTTAGCTAATTGTAAAACACCTATTGGTCTTTTGTTAGCTCCTAGCATGTCCGTATGAAATATATATACTTCATCATTTTTACCAGCGTCCAACTTCTCTAAACTTGACATTTTTTTGATATTATTTAATACATCTTCAAAAGCTTTTTTATTCTCTTCATTATATCCTCCTAACCAAGTTCCATGAAGAGTAACCACTTCAGGGTTATTCTTTAAAACATACTCGTCATTTACAAGTATGGTTGTACTCTTTTCAGAAGGGTTCCATTCTAAATCACCAGCATCCTTACCTCCAGCTAAAATAGTGGCATATCCCTCTCCAACACCTGGTTTTCCGTCTTTTGATTTACTTGGAAATACTCTATATCCACCATCTGAGTTTAGGAATCCTACAGATAAAGCTAATACTGACTTTTTATCTTTATCCTCTATACCTTTTACTCTTTCTTCCACTAAACTCTCTAAATTTTTCTTCCAATCCAAAAATTCCTTTACTCTATCTTCCTTACTAAATATTTGTCCTAGCAATTTCATTTCATCATTCATTTTTTCCGGAAGATAATTATCTATTCTTACTACTTTAATGCCTACAGGCTCCAATTTTTCTTCTAATACATCTTTATTTCTATTTGTATGGGCAAAAACTATTTCAGGTTTTAATTTTATAATTTCTTCAATATTCACCTTATCAGTTTTTCCTAAGTCTGGAACATTATCAAATCCTAGATAAGGGTTATTTTTCACTGTAGTATCCCCAGTACCTACTACTTTATCATCAACCTCTAGTATTTTAAGTGCTTCAGAAGTCTGTCTATTTAAGGATACAACTCTTTCTACTGGCAATTTAATCTCTATATCCTTGCCCGTTGAATCTTTTATAGTAATAACTTTATTACTATTACCCTTATCTTCAACTTTTTCACCCTTACTACAAGCTGTAAAAGATATTAGTAATATAAAGGATAGTAAACTAACTATAAATTTTCTTGTTTTATTCTTCATCTGTACTGCCTCCTAATAAATCTAATTAAATTTGAAATATTCTCTTAAAATAAAAAAACTCCCAAAATGGGAGATGTCTATCCTTTTTCAAAACATACTAACAAAACGTGTATCATGCTGGCTTCCCCCTCCCCCCGAAGGCTAGTCCTACTATTTTAGGCAGGTTTCCTGGCTCGCATATCATACTCAGTCCTCCTTCCCAGAAATTAATTCCAGTGGATATGGACTTCGTCCTTGCTTACAGTAGCGGGGCTGCAGTGGATTTAAACCACTTTCCCTTTTAACCTTATAATATAAGGCACCTAAAATATTAAACTATTTAATTTGAAATAAATTATACCAGTATTGGTTATATAAAGCAACGATAAAAAACTCCAACCGTTGATATAAACATCGGTTGGAGTCCTTTTTAATTCTTTTTACAGGTTCTAAACAATGAACATCCCTTACAGTCCTCACATTTTAAAGGCTTTTCTACAATACTATGACATCTTGGACATCTAGGATTTTTATCTGCATCCTTTATTTCCATTTTACAAGTTGGACAAATAACTGTCATCATTTCACCTTCTTACTAAACCAGTGGTAATAGCTTATATATCTATATTATAAACTGAGCTAAAATACCACCTGTTAAAAATGCAATAACAAAACTTCCGATCCAAATAACTGCTGATTCCTTCCAGCTTCTTTCTTTAAATATAATCATTATAGCAGCAATACAAGGTACAAATAAAGTGATTGCTACCAATGAAACTATTAATTGAGGTGCTGATAAAATTCCTTCACTAGCCAAACTATTTAATCCCGCGGCTCCAAAGTCTCTTCTTACAATACCCATAATAAAGGCTTGAGTAACTCTTGGATCTAACTTTAAGAAACCTTGAGTTAATGGTGTAAATAAATCTATAATACCATCTAATATACCAGTATATTGCATTCCTGTAATTAGAGCTGCACCTAAGATAAATAATGGAGCTGCTTCTTTCATAAACATTACAGTTTTAGTACGAGTCTTTTTTAACACATTAGATAATTGCGGTAATCTTAAAGGTGGTAAATCAATTAATAAATCTGTTGATTTTCCTGGCATTACTTTATTTAATAAGGTTCCTGTAATAACAAACACTGCAAGTATAGTAATTGTATAAATCATAAAATATTTTGCACCTAGTGGAGCAATAAGGCCTGCAATTACCCCTAACTGAGCAGAGCAAGGAATAGCTAGTCCTAGGAGCATAGTAGCAATAAACCTTTCTCTTTTAGACCCTAATATACGAGTAGAAATAGTAGCCATAGTAACACAACCAAAGCCTAATATCATAGGAATAACTGCTCTACCATTTAATCCTAGTCCCGTTAATAGACGGTCTACCAAAGTAGCTATCCTTGGTAAGTATCCTGAATCCTCTAAGGATGACAAAATTAGATAAAAACCAATAACTAAAGGTAATAACAATCCTATTAAGTATATTGGGGCCATTGTTAGCAATCCAAATTCACCAATAAGTAGTTGACCTATAAAAGTCTCTGTTGAAAGTACATTAGAAAATATGTTCATTATAAAATCATTATAATAAGTTCCCATTATGACCTCTTCTGTAATTCCTACCACAGTTTGAGCCACAAATACACCGATTATTTGATACATAATATATAGGGTAACTAGTAAGATAGGTATTCCTGTTAAAGGTTGTACCATCCATCTTCCTAATTTAGTCTTAAAGGATGCTCCATCATTATTTTCTGAAACTACTTTGGAGATAACTTCGTCTACCCTTCTTCTTCTTTTTAAATAAATTTCTTCTCTTAAATGCTCATTAGAAGTTATATTATTACGCTCCATAACATTTTCATCCTCTTCAAGTACTAAAAGAGCTTCTGCTTCAAATTCTACTTTATCTTTTACACTGTTAATATGAGCTTTAACTATATCTATAGCCTTACCTCTTCTAGCACAGCAAATAGAATCCTTTACCTTTTCTATACCTTCGCCTGCAGTAGCTACTGTTGGAATAACCTCTACTCCTAATTCATTAGAGAGTTTTTTTACATCTATACTTAGTCCATTTTTCTTAACATCATCCATCATATTAAGAGCAACTATTGTGGGTTTGCCCATATCTATTATTTGTTGAGTTAAAAATAGATCCCTTTCTAAGTGCAAAGCGTCTACTACATTCAAAATAACATCTGCCTCAAGTATAACATCTCTTGCTACTCTTTCTTCATCATTAAATGAAGATACCCCATATACACCTGGTGTATCTATAACTATATCTTCTTTGTATTTTCCATGACTAATATCTACTGTTGTACCTGGAAAGTTAGATACATCCACATATATACCTGTCAAAGCATTGAAAAACACAGATTTCCCTACATTGGGGTTACCTACTAATACTATCTTTTTGCTACCAGCAGGAACTTCTACTACCTTATTTAAATCATGACAACTCATGCTAAACCTCCTATCGTCAATTAAACAACTTTTACTTCTATGGTCTCTGCTAATCTTCGCCCTATAGCAACCTCTTGCATTCTATTTTGTAATACAATAGGACCAGCTGGTAATTTTTCTGCACAAATAAGCTGAGCTCCTTCACATATTCCAAGTCTTATAGCTTGTACACGAATATTATCATCGGGTATATTAATTATTTCTATTTTCTTACCCTTTGTAACCTGATCCAGTGTCATAAAACCGCCTCCGAAATTTATTAATATTGAAAATCATTATCATTGCTTATTATATTATACCCCTATTGTTTTTTTATTGTCAAGCTATATAGAGCATTATTGAGAAAATTTTTCATCTGAAATTTATTCTAATTTAAATCTCTTATGCTTTATATCCTTCAATCATATAAGCTTAACTACCAAAACATTATTAAGTAAATCAAGTACCATTTTATTTAAGAACTATCTTTTAATTTTAGTAATTTAGCTTATTTATTATTTTAATTACGCTTCATATGTGGAATAATGAATATATAAAGTTCACGGAGGTAAAATTAGTATGGATAAAGACGTAAAAGTAGCTCTTTTAAAAGAGGAGTTAGAAGAACTTAAAGAAAGTTTTAAATATCAGTATGGCGATAACTACATGGATTACCCTGAAGTTCAGGCAAGACTTGAAGTTATTACAAATATGATTAAGTTTTATGAAGATAATTAGTTTTTGTGAGTGATTATTTCTACAAATAAAAAGTGCTATATAATGCTTTTTATGCTGTCTCGCTACAATAAGAACTTTTAAAATTTAGACAATAAGTAGTGTTTACTATAATTAAGTGAATCAATAATTGACAAAATACTTATCATGATAAAATTTTCAAAATATATTTGTAAACTATTAAGAGCTAAATACGTAGTAAAAAAGCGACTTTTTCTGGAGCGGCTTTACTACGTATTTAGCTATCCATTTGAGAAAACAATTTATTATAATATACATTTGAAAATATATTTATAAAACATAAAGAAAATGATATATATAGTTTGAAAATTACATTCTAATATATTAAAATGATACTATTAATCACAAAGGAGGTTAAAATTATGAAAGCTTTTAGCATGAGCGAAATAGCTTATAAGGAATTTTTAAAGTTTCTTGAAGAAAATAATGTTACATCAAAGTCAATTAGAATAAATTTAGCTGGTCATGGCTGTGGTGGTCCAGTATTTAATATTGTTCTAGATGAGCAAAGGACAAATGATGAAGTTACTAAAATAGAAGATTTAACTTTTTTAGTAGATAAAGACTTAATTGCACAGTTTGGTGGATTTACACTAACTTGTGATGAAGAAAACGGCCTTGGAGGTTTCGATTTACAACCATTATTAAGAACTGATGATGGCGATGGTTGTTCAACTTGTCCAGGTTGTCATTAATTTCTTAAATAGAAAGCTAAGTATGCAGTAAAGCTACTTTAAAAAAGTAGCTATTTCACTACATACTTAGCTGTTTTTAATTTTGCAAATATATTTTTAAACTTCTAAACTTCAGCTGGAGTAAGTATTCCTTTTAAGCAAACTCCATCTGAACCTAAGAATCACTTGATAATATAAACTTCTCTAAAGCATAGGCTACACCATGTTCTTCATTAGTTTTTGTAATAAAATCTGCTTTTTCTTTTAACTTAGAAGACCCATTCCCCATAGCAACCCCTAAGCCTGCAAATTCTATCATTGATATATCGTTATCCCAATCTCCAATTGATAATACCTTCTCTGGTGAGATATTGTGAAGATTAGCTATTTTTTTCAGCATTAAACCCTTATCAATTCTATTGCTAAAAATCTCTAAAAATTGAGGTAATGAAAAAATTGCATTAACTTTACCTTTATATTCTAATTTTAATATTTTTTTAATTTCTAATAATCTTTCATGTTCTCCTACTAAGAGTATTTTATAAATATTGTCAGCTTTATTATTGATAAACTCAGATATTTTTCCTACTTCAATTCCTTTTCCCGTATAGTTTTCATAATCCATGTAGTTAAATGATTTTTCAACATATATGTTTTCATTCATAAAAAGAATAATGTAAATTTCTTTTTCCTCACAAAGTTTAATTATCTCTTCTGAAGTTTTTTTATCAATACTTTCATCAAATATTAATTTACCTGAGTAATCATATACCTTACATCCATTCATACAAATAGATAAATCTTCTGTTTCTAATTTGTATAAGAATGGCTTTATTGCTGGAAAATCCCTCCCTGATGCTAATATTATTCTTATGCCTTTTTCTTTTACCCTTGTTAAAGTCTCTTCAACTTTACTGCTTAATTCATGATTATTATCCAGTAAAGTACCATCTATGTCCAAGGCAACTAACTTAAACATAGCTTCCCTCCATTTCAAATGTTTACATTAAATTTCCCTTTCAATTCGGGTATTAACCTAGTAATTTCTTCTTTCATATAATTTACATATTCTTTTGATATGCCTTCCATTCTTAAGGTAACACAAGGTTCCGTCACAGATTTTCTAATTAACAACCATCCTCCTTCAAATTCTATTTTGACCCCATCCAATTCTGTAATATTATATATTGACTTTAATGCTCTAAATTTATCCAATAATTTTTCTCTCTTATCCTTATGCCATGGGATTCTTATATCTGGAGTAATTGTGGTCTTCTCTATGCCATCTACAAATTCTGAAATCTTAACTTTTTCTTTTGAAATTATGCTAGCAATTTTTATAGCTGCATAGATCCCATCATCCTTACCCAGTTCGTGAAAAAAGAAATGTCCACTTATTTCTCCCGCTAAAATTGCTCTTTCTTTTATAAACCTACTTTTAATAAATGTATGTCCGGACTTTTCCATTATAGGGATTCCACCCATGCTCTCAACTTTTCTTTTAACAATACTTGATGACTTTAAATCATATACTATACAGGGATTTATTTTATTTCCCTGGAAATAATCCTGTAAATAATAGTGAATTAAAAATACAAAGGCTTCCTCACTTTGAACAATTCTTCCCTTATCATCAACAAATACTACTCTATCCCCGTCACCATCAAAGGCTACTCCTAAGTCAGCCTTATTTTCTAAAACTGTTTGTTGCAGCTTTTTTAAATTGGAATATGCTGCAGGGTTAGGTTCTCTATTGGGAAAACTGCCATCGAATTCACAAAAAAGTTCCTTTACTTCATAACCCATCTCTCTAAATATCTCTGGTGCTAATTTTGAGGTAGTTCCGTTGCCGCAATCTATTACTACTTTTATATTTCCTTTTTCACCAATTAAGTTTTTTATATACTCTTTATACTCTTCGTCAATATTTATTAAACTCCTCTTTCCCTCTTCATTTAAGTATTCTTTTTTATCTACTATATCCTTTATAGAGTTTATTTCTTCAGGAGTAATTGGATCATTCCCTAAGATTATCTTAAATCCATTATATTTTGCTGGATTATGGGATGCAGTTACCATTACCCCTCCATAGGTTTTTAAATAATCTTTTGCAAAATACAATGCTGGTGTGGTAACTCTACCTATGTCCATAACCCTAATTCCGCTATTAATCAATCCTTGAATTAATAACTCCTTTAATATGGGAGTTGATACTCTTACATCCCCACCTACAACTACGGTTTTCCCATGGATAAGTGTCCCTATAGCTCTACCTATATGGTAAGCATCTTTTCCATCAAATTCTTCTATATATACTCCCCTTATATCACATTCTTTGTAAATTCCCATTGAGCCCTCCTTATATTAAATAAGATTTTTCTCTACATTTATCTTTAAACATCTCATATCTCTCTTCATAAGTTTTTTCTTGTCCATATTTAGGCTCAATTTTTTCTTTTATTTTCACCATATTCTCCACCCCTTCTGTTAAACTACTGTAAAAAGTTTTAGAGGTGGCTAATATAGCTGCACCCATTGCTGCTTCCCAAATCTCTGGTATTAACAATGTTTTATTAAGTATATTTGCCCTTATCTGGCACCATTCTTTTGATTTTACTCCTCCACCTGTTATGAATATATAATCCTTAACCTTACATCCTAAATCTTCAATAGTCTCATAACAAAGTCTTTCTATATACCCTACCCCTTCTAAAACTGCTATATATAACTCCGCCTTATCTTTAGGTTCCCCTATTATAAACCCTTCTGCCTCTTCTTTTACAAAAGGAAACCTTTCCCCTTTTCCTATTAGAGGATACATAACTATATTTGTAGGTGCATATTTGTCAAGTTCCTTATTTAAGATATCAAATTCTTCTTTTTTAAACCTAGAATCTAAAGATTTCCCTCCTATATTAGATGCTCCTCCTACAATCCAATATCCTTCTGGGTGTAGATGGGAATATATCCTTCCATGCTTATCCTTAATAATATTATTCCATATACCTTTTATTGTAATAGTTGTCCCTAAAGAAGTATTAAATTCCCCCTCTTTACTCATGCCTGAAGCAATAGAGGATGCATATCCATCTGTGCAGCCACCTACCACTAAAGTGCTAGTTTTCAATCCAGTTATATTGCTAATTTCGCCGCTTATATTTCCAATTACCTCTCCTGGCGCTACTACTTTAGGCAATATTCTTTTAGAAATACCTAGTTTTTCAATAAAATCAGGCCACTTTTTATTTATTAAATCATATCCTGTTTTTAATCCATTAGAATAATCTGAAGTACAGAAAATACCTATAAGATTCCCTAAAATATAATCCCCTTGATGCAGTATCTTTTTAGTCTTTTCATATATATTTGATCTATGATTTTTAACCCATAATATTTTAGGAAGGGCGTAAGAAAAGTTAAATTTATACCCTAAAGATTCACTAAGTTCTTTACCGTAGCTTTGAACTATATGACTTTCTTCATATGCTCTTCTATCGTTGTACATAATTCCATTGGTCAAAGGTTTATTGTTTCCATCCAAAAAGATAATTGTTCCTGAAGTGCCATCTAAAGATAGGGCCTTTATATCCTCTACTTTTTTTCCTGTATTTTTAAACTTATAAACTAAATCTTTTAAGACGTCGATGGCTGAATTTAACCACATACTAGGGTCTTGTTCAATAAATCCTTCTATATTTGAGCAATTAATAACATTAAACTTTATATTACTTGAACATATTAATTCCCCTTTATAGTTTGTAATTATTCCCCTTACCCCTTGTGTTCCCATATCTAATCCAATAAAATACATAATCTATTCTCCCGATATATATTTTTATATTTTTAAAGATAAGGTAACTTTAGAGCTACCTTATCTTTATTTGAGGTTTATATTTCAATTCTAAAGTTCCTATCTATTTCTTCTATTAGATCAACTTTAGGCTTAGATTTCCCTCCTTGAAACTCAGAACTTAACCATATATCTACTAGTTTTTTAGCAAGAGCTGGTCCTAATATTTCTGACCCCATGCATAAAATTTGTGCATTATTGCTCTTTCTTGCTCTTTCAGCTGAATATACATCATGACATACGGCAGCCCTTGCTCCTGGTACCTTATTAGCGGTTATACACATGCCAATGCCTGTACCACAAAGTAAAATTCCCCTTTCAAATTCACCTTTACCAATCCCATTTGCAACTTTTAGAGCAACATTGGGATATAATACTTCTTCATTTTCATAACATCCAAAATCCACATACTCAATGCCAATATCTTTTAGGTGATTCATTATAATTAATTTTAATTTATAGGCATTTTGATCACACCCTATAACTATCTTCATTATTTAGCCCTCCCATCTAGAATATATTTCCAATAATTCACACTTTCTTTAAGGCTTGGAATTACTATCTCATCATTAAAACCATAGGCCTTATAAAACAGCTCCATAACTAGATATATATTCTCTACCTCTGTAGATTCTATTGTCTCTACAACCTTTGCTCCATCTATTATTCCTCTTTTATTGTTTTCCTCTGTAAATGGCCAATGATGACTCGCACTTTTATCTGTTTGCTGTAAATGTAATATTTTAGACTTGTGTATTAACTTTTTAATCCAACAATAAGGATCACTATCCTCCTGATTTTTAGATGTTATATCTAAATGTCCTACATCAAGATTTAAATATATAGGAATTGCTGAAACTTTATTTAATCTTTCAAAAATGTATTCCGTTTCTTCAATGGTGGATGGGTATTCTCTTGGAATTGACATAGGTTCAATTATCAATTCTTTCAATCCTTGCTTGTCAGCGTACACAGATAATTCTCCCATGGTTTCAATTAGCTCTTCTAATAATTGATTTTTCCTTTTTTCATTCTTAATGTCATTCATGCTAAAAGCACCTAAGTATACTCCTGTAGAATAGCATCCCATGTCTTTAGTTTGATCTATGGATTTTTTATACCAATTAATATAACTCTTTCTCAGCTCTTTATCAGGATGAAGTAGAAAATTTGTCTGATGAGATATCGCTCCTGTGGCGGTATTAATTATTTCTATACCTTTCTTTTCAGCATATTCTCTAATTTCATAACACACTTTCTTTCTTGCATTTTCTTCAATTAAAACTGGGTCCAACATATCAAAATAAAATTGAACATATTTTAAACCCAATTCATCTACTATGATGTCTATCCACTCTTCTGTTAGAGGATATCTATTTAAAGCAAAGCTGGTATTCATTCCTAACATTATATTAGCCATCTAACCACTCCTTTGATCTTTGTACTGCCTTTTTCCATTTATAATACAAGGCTTCTCTATCTTCATCTTTCATTTGAGGATAGAATATTTTATCTACTTTCCATTTTTCTTTTATCTCACTTTGATTCTTCCAAACCCCATTTCCTAACCCTGCTAAGTATGCAGCTCCTAAGGAAGTCGTTTCTATATCCTTTGGCCTTATAACTTTACAATTTAACATATCCGCTTGAAACTGTAGTAAAAAATCATTATTAGCTGCTCCCCCATCTACTTTTAATTCTCTTAACTTTATTTTTGATTCCTTCTCCATTTCATCTAGGAGATCCTTTACTTGGTAAGCCAAAGATTCTACTGTAGCTCTAACTAAATGAGCTCTTGTTACTGAAGAAGTTAGTCCTATTATTAATCCTCTAGAGTACATGTCCCAATGAGGTGCACCTAATCCTGTAAAGGCTGGTACAAAATAAATTCCTCCATTGTCAGGTACACTAAGAACCATTTTTTCTACATCTTTAGAACTTTCTATAATCTTCAATCCATCTCTTAACCACTGTACCGCTGCTCCGGCAATAAAAATACTTGCTCCCATAGCATAATTAACTTTTTCATCAATTCCCCAAGCCAGGGTAAGCAACCCCTTATCACTCTTTGTTATTTTTTCTCCTGTAAACATCAATGGTACAGCACTGGTTCCATAAGTGTTTTTAGCTGATCCCTCTTCAAAACAAGTTTGGCCAAATAATGCAGCTTGCTGATCTCCTGCTATACCTGTTATTGGTATTTCACAGCCGAACCATTCCTTATCTGCATATCCATAAAAATTAACCGAGGGTTTTACCTCTGGAAATATTTCTTCTGGGATATCTAAAATCCATAAGAGTTCTTTATCCCACTCTAGGGTATGAACATTAAATAAAAGAGTTCTTGAAGCGTTTGAATAATCTGTAGCATGTACTCTTCCTTTAGTTAGCTTCCATAATAGCCAAGTATCTATAGTTCCAAAAATCCCTTCGCCCTTTTTAATCTTCTCTCTTGCTTCTGGCACATTATCAATTATCCATTTAATTTTTGTGGCAGAATAAACGGGGTCTATTACCAAGCCAGTTTTTTCATTGAATATAGAACTATATCCTTCCTTTATTAGCTTTGTACATAGTGGACTACTTCTTCTACATCCCCAAACAATTGAATTATATAGTGGCTTTCCAGTATTTTTATCCCAAATAGTAGTGGTTTCTCTTTGATTAGTTATACCGATGCATGAAATATCTTTACCTGTTAAATTTGCCTTAACTAAAGCTTCCCTAGCCACTTTTATCGTTACATCCCATACTTCTAAAGGATTATGTTCCATCCATCCTGCTTGAGGATATATTTGGGTATGCTCTTCATAGCACATGGAAACTCTATCACCATTATCATCAAAAACTATAGCACGCGAGCCCGTAGTTCCTTGGTCAATGACTAAAATCTTTTTATCCACTATGATTTCCCCCTTATTAAATTTTGCTTCTTATAATTTGTTTTTTATCAAGTGATTCTTAGCTTCAGATGGAGTTTGCTTAAAAGGAATACTTACTCCAACTGAAGGTTATTAAGAGAGTTCTTAGAAGCTTTGCTTCTTAGAAATCCTTATCCTTTAGGAGAAGAACTTATCCAGGGACGTAGCATCCGTTATGCACAGCATAAGAACTCTAAATCGCTGGAACTCAAGAGTTCTAATATCTCCCACTTGTAGAAAAGCAGAGAACCAAAATCTTTGATTTTACGTGAATCGCTTTCACAGAGTGCGATGATAGTATTACGGATGGTAGTCATCGGATAAAATTATCTACTATGGATTTAAAGTTCTCAGCTTCTAATCCAAAACGCCCCACGAATACTCCATCTATATCTTCTCTTTTGCTTAATTCCTTAGAATTTTCAGGACCTACTGACCCTCCATATATTATTCTTATATTTTTACTTACTTCTTCACCTAACTCTTTTTTTACAATATCCCTTATATGTCCATGCATGTTTTCTACATAATCCACAGAAGCTGCTTCTTCTTTACCTATTGCCCAAACAGGCTCGTAAGCTAAAATAACCTCTTGTGCATCCTCCTTTGACAATCCATTTAAAGCCCAAAGTATTTGACTTCTTATTTTTATTTCACCTATGTTTTCTTTTTTATCTCTCTCCTCTTCCCCTATGCATACCACGGGAATCATTCCATATTTAAAGGCTAATCTCACCTTTTTATTAATGTTTTCATCTCTCTCATTAAAATAAGACCTTCTTTCTGCATGACCAATTTCCACATAAGAACATCCTAATTCCTTTAAAACTAGTGGTGGCACTTCCCCTGTAAAGGCTCCCTTTTCTTCATAGCACATATTTTGTGCACCATATTTTATAGAGCTATTTTTAAGTACTTCAGATAATTTAGGTATCATAGGAAAAGAAGGTAGTATAAACATCTCCACTCTACTTTCATGCCCCAATAATTTATTTAAATCTTCACCAGTTTCCTCTGCCATATTAATAGAATTAATATGCATTTTCCAACTAGAGCCTATTATTTGCTTTCTCAAACTCCTCCACATCCATTCTTATTGTTAATTTAGTATTGAACAAAGTAAGGGGTGTCACAAGGGTAATCCATCAATTCTTTTAATTCTTCATCCAACTTCATTAAGGTAATTGACATACCTGCCATATCCATAGAAGAAGCGAAGGTTCCTACCAAGGATTTATATACTTTAATCCCCTTTTCCTCCAATATTTCATCAACCTTCCTGTAGCATACATGTAGATCCATCAACGGAGTTGCCCCTAATCCATTCACTAAAACATAAACTTCATCTCCTGATGTAAAAGGAATGTCTGGTAAAATGTGTTCCATTATTTCTCCTACAACTTCATCCGCTTTTCTTAATTTTTCTCTTTTTACACCTGGCTCTCCATGAATGCCCATGCCTATTTCCATATCACCCTCTTCCATATGGAATATAGGGCTTCCTTTGGTTGGTAAAGTAGATGAAGACATTGCAACTCCCATGGATCTTGTATTATCGTTAGCTTTCTCTGCCGCTGCCTTTACCTCATCTAAATCTCCTCCCATAGCTGCTTTGGCTGCTGCACATTTAAATACAAAGAAGTCTCCTGCCACTCCTCTTCTTTCACTTATCACTTTAGATGACATTACGTCGTCAGTAACTACTACCGTCTCTACTCTAATACCTTCATCTGTTGCCATTTCAGCTGCCATATCAAAATTCATTACATCTCCTGAATAATTACCGTACATATATAAACAACCCTTGCCGCTATTCACTGCCTTTACAGCATTGTAGCAAGGTTCCGGTGAAGGTGATGTATTAATATTGCCTATAACTGCTGCATCAGCAAAGTTTTCTCCTACATATCCTAAAAACAGTGGCTCATGTCCAGATCCACCACCTATTATTATTCCAACCTTGTCTTTTATGGGGGCAGCATTGCTAATTACTACTCGTCTATCATCTTCTAAAAGCCTTATATATTTCTTATGTGCTCTACAGTATCCTTCTAACATTTCTTCTACAATATTATATGGATCATTAAATAATCTTTTCATTTTTACCCTCCTATTTTATCCTTCTATTTTTTATTTTCATTTATTCTCTTTTATTATTGTTTTGTATTACATGTCTATGTTTTTTCATTTAAAAAAATAACTATTTATACTTTTCCTTTTTTATTTGTATTAATTTCCATTTCACGAATATATTTATAATAAAATTCCATACGAAAAAGTAAGAAATAATAAAAAATAATAAATCTCGAGGGGGTTTAAGTATGAAAAAATACTTAATTGGGCTAGACGCTGGTACTTCACTAGTTAAAAGCGTATTATTTGATCTTCAAGGACATGAACTATTTGTATCTAAGCAAAAAACTCAGGTTCTTACTCCTAAACAGGATTGGGCTGAACAAGATATGTACTCTGTTTTTCAGGCTGCTTTAAACACACTAAGAGAATTAATAGATGAATCCAAAATTAACCCTAAAGATGTATTAGCTATTGGAGTTACAGCTCAAGGGGATGGATGTTGGATGATAGATAAAAATGGAGATCCTATCAGAAATGCTATCCTTTGGTCAGATGGACGAGCAGGAAATATTATTAATGAGTGGCAAGAAAGTGGCCTTTCATCTGAAGCTTACAAAATATGCGGATCATCCCTTTTCCCCGGTGCTCAAAATGCTATTTTGAAGTGGCTAAAGCATAATGAAGCCGAAAACCTTTCCAAAATAGCCCATGCTTTCTACTGTAAAGATTGGTTAAGATATAAATTAACTGGAGTTATTGCAACAGACGAATCCGATGCTTCACTTCCTCATGTCAATATAAGAACAAAAACTTATTCACAGGAACTTTTAAAATTATATGGCATAGATGATCTGAATCATATTTTTCCTGAAATAATTCCTTCTACTAAAGCTTTCGCACCCTTACTTAAAAATGTTGCAGACTTTACTGGACTTATAGAAGGAACACCAGTAGTCATCGCTCCTTTTGATGTAATATCTGCTTCAATAGGAGTAGGTGCAATAAACGATGGAAACGCTTGCTCTATAGTTGGGACAACTTGTTTTAATGAAGTTACTATGAGTAGCCCAGATATTACTCCACTAAATGTAGGTATGACTATAGCTCATGGAATACCAAATAAATGGATGAGAGCCCTTGGAGCTATGATGGGAACCCCTAATATAGATTGGTGTATAGATAATATTTGTGCTTTAGATAAAGAGAACTCTAAAAACTCTAATATGGATTTATTCTCATTCTTAGAAGAAAAAGCCCAAAATATTCCTATAGGCTCTAACGGAGTAATATATCACCCTTATTTAAGCCCTGGTGGAGAAAGAGCACCATTTGTTAAACCAACTGCAAGAGCCCAATTTACTGGAATTTGTATGGATCACAATAGATATGACCTTCTAAGAGCTGTATACGAAGGAGTAGCTATGGAAATGTTAGATTGCTATAAGCATATGCCAGGAGAAATTAATGAAGTCCGCTTATCTGGTGGAGGGGCTAGTAGCAGTTTCTGGTGCCAAATGTTCTCAGATGCCACTGGTAAGATAATGAAAGTTCCTCATGGAAGTGAATTCGGTGCTAAAGGTGCTATAATAAACGCTTCTGTTGCTATAAATCTATTCAGCTCTTTTGAAGAGGCAGTAGAAAACATGGTAAGAATCGAAAGACAATTCAATCCTAATATGGATAACCATTTAAAATACGAAAAGCTATATGATTGCTACAGGGATATATATAAAGCCCAGTGGGATCTTTGGGATAAATTAAGCAATACAATTAAAAATTTCTATTAATTTACTCTTAAAGAGATAGCTATGATAAGCAAAATCTTAAGCTATCTCTTTAAAAAGAAAGGTGGTAAATATGAAAGAATATGATGTAATTATTATAGGTGGAGGCATTGCTGGAACATCCATCGCAAGAGAATTATCAAAGTATAATGTTTCAGTGGCTCTTTTAGAAGCTTACTCAGATTTAGGAATTGGAACAACCAAAGGAAATGGCGGCGTCGTACATGCCGGTTATGATCCTAAGCCTAATACTTTAAAAGGCAAATTAAATGTTAATGGCTCTTTAATGTATGAAAAATTATCTAAGGAATTAAGTTTTAAATATAAAAATACCGGCTCATTAGTAGTTGGTTTTGAAGATAAGGATTTAGACTATTTAAAGAAACTATATGAAAATGGAGTGAAAAATTCAGTACCTAATATTGAAATACTTAAAACAGATAAAATAAAAGAAATAGAGCCTAGCATAAGTAATAACGCAAAGTTTGCTCTTTACGCCCCCACCGCAGGAATTGTAGAGCCTTTCGAGGTTGCATTAGCCTTTGGTGAAAATGCATTAGAAAATGGAGTGGATATTTTTTTAAATGAAAAAGTTCTATCCATTGAAAAGGAAAAGAATTATTTTTATTTAGAGACAGAAAAATTCAAATACAAATCCTCCTATGTAATTAATGCCGCTGGGGTATTTGCAGATGAAATTTCACAAATGGTAAATCTAAAAAATTATTCAATAAAACCTAGATTAGGTGAAATTTTAATCCTAGATAAAAACCACAATACAGGATTAAATACAGTGTTATTCCCTATTCCAAGTGCTCATACAAAGGGTATCGTCGTAATACCTAGTATTACCGGGAACATAATAGTTGGCTCAACCGCAAGAATGGTAGATGATAAAGAAGATCTCTCAAATACTACGGAAGGAATTAATGAATTATTAAATGGAGCCAGAAAAATGGTTCCACAAATAAATAGAAAGATGATAATTAGAGAATTTTCCGGATTAAGAGCCGTTGCTTTAGAAAATAATGATGATTTTTATATAGAAGCTTCCAGTGAAGTTAAGGGCTTTATACATGTAGCTGGTATACAATCCCCTGGAGTAGCCTCTGCTCCCGCCATAGCTGAATATGTTAGAGATATTTTAAGCAATGAAGGTTTGGACTTAAAATTTAAGTCTAACTTTAACCCATATAGAAATGGAATAATACATTTTAGCGATTTATCGATGGAAGAAAGAGAAAAACTTATAAAAGATAATCCTTCCTATGGAAATGTAATTTGTAGATGTGAAACCATAACTGAAGGCGAAATATTACAAAGTATAAATAGACCTTTAGGTGCTAAAACATTAGATGGTGTTAAAAGGAGAACTAGAGCAGGAATGGGCCGTTGTCAGAGTGGATTTTGCCAACATAGAGTTCTTAACATATTATCAAAAGAACTTCATCTATTGGAAAATGAAATATATTTAGAAAATAAATCTTCTAATGTAATATTAAATAGGCTTAAAGGTTAGGAGGGTAGCTATATGAAACACTTAAATTATGATGTGGTTATTATCGGTGGCGGTCCAGCCGGGTTAGCTGCTGCACTAAAAAGTTATGAAGAAAATTGTTCTGTGGCAATTATAGAAAGAAATTCTGAATTAGGAGGAATACTGAATCAATGTATCCACAGTGGATTTGGTCTTCAATATTTTAAAGAAGAATTAACAGGTCCTGAATATGGCCAAATATTTATAGATAAAATCACCAATACAAACATAGATGTATATTTAAATACCATGGTAGTTGATATAACAAAGGACAGAGAAATAACTGCAATAAATAATGATGGTCACATATTAATAGAAGCTAAATCCATAGTTTTATCTATGGGATGCAGAGAAAGAACCCGCGGTTCTATAATGATACCTGGTTCTAGACCTGCTGGAGTATTTACTGCTGGTTTGGCTCAAAGATACATGAATATCGAAAATTTAAAACCTGGAAATAAAGTAGTTATATTAGGTTCTGGAGATATTGGACTTATTATGGCAAGAAGACTTACCATTGAAGGAATAAAAGTCCTTGGTGTTTACGAACTTATGCCCTATCCTAATGGGCTATATAGAAATATAAAGCATTGCCTTGATGATTATGATATTCCTCTTAACCTATCAACCACAGTTACTAATATAATAGGTAAAGACAGAGTAGAAGCTGTAGTTCTATCAAAGGTAGATGAAAACTTGCAGCCTATAGCTGGTACTGAAGAAAAAATAGAATGTGACACTTTAATTCTCTCCATTGGATTAATTCCTGAAAATGAACTCTCAAGCAAAGCAGGTGTAGAATTAAATCCCTTTACCAATGGTCCTTTAGTTGATAGCCATCTTCAAACTTCAACGGAAGGTATTTTTGCTTGTGGGAATGTGCTTCACGTACACGATTTAGTGGATAATGTAACCCTTGAAGCAGAATTAGCTGGAAAAAATGCAGCTCTTTTCTCTAAAGGTGTTTTGTATGAATCTGAAAAAGTCCCTATTGAAACTGAGAAAAATATTAGATATACAGTGCCAAGATATATAAACAAAGCTTTAGAGGAAAATATCAATATATTTTTTAGGGTAACGCACCCAATAGAACAAGGACATTTAGTTTTAAAATCAAAGGATGAAATACTTTTCAAAGGAAAGTTAACCTCTTTTAGACCAAATAAGATGGAAAACTTCATCTTAAATAAGAAGTATTTAAATAATATTGAAAAAGATTTGTTTTTATCCATTGAAGAGATTAAGGAGGTTGAATAAATGTTAGAAAAAACTGTGGTATGCACTACTTGCCCTCTTGAATGCACCTTAAAATTAACAATCAATAACGATGCTATAGAAAGCATCTCCGGCAATAAGTGCTCAAGAGGAATAGATTATGCCAAATTAGAATTTATAGACCCTCAAAGGATTTTTACAAGTACCCTATTAATTAAAGATAATAATAAAGAATCTCTACTTCCTATTAGAAGTAGTAAACCCATATCCCAGAAATTATTCAAAGAAATTATAGAAATTGTCAATAAAACCGAAGTGAGTCCCCCTATAAAAATGGGAGATATAATAATTAATAATATATTAAATTCAGAAATAAATATAGTGGCATCTAGAACTATAATCAAATTATAATTCTATAAGCAAATTATAATTAAAGAAAAGAGGGGATGAGATGCTTGCTTTTGAAAGACATAATAAAATATTAGAGATACTTTATAAAAATAAAAAGGTAACTACCCAAGAGTTAGAATCATTTTTTAGTGTCTCCCCATGCACAATAAGAAATGACCTAAACAAATTAGAAAAAAACGGTCTTCTTCAGCGAATGCATGGTGGTGCTGTTTTACCCCAAAGCTCAATGAAAGATTTGAGTTTTTCTACAAGGGAAGCTCAGCATCAATTAGAAAAAGAAAATATATGCAAAAAAGCTAGTGAATTTATAACCGGAAACCAGTGTATTATAATAGATGCAAGTTCTACAACTCTATACCTATCAAAATATATGGATAATGTAAAAAATTTAACCGTAATCACAAACGGATTATATATAGCAGACAAGTTAAAGGATAATACCAATATTAATGTAATACTTACAGGAGGAGTAGTTCGTCCTAAATCTAATTCCCTAGAAGGACTTCTTGGAAAAAATCTTGTGGAACAAATCAATGCAGATATGGCCTTTGTCTCCGCTAGAGGATTTACTTTAGATGAAGGCCTTACTGAATTTAACATATATGAAGCAGAATTAAAAAAACTACTTGTTTCTCGAGCAAAAAAAGTAATAGCCCTTATGGATTACTCTAAGGTAGGAAAAAATTCCATATCTAGCTTTGCTAAAGCTAGTCAAGTGGATACTCTAATTACAAACTCTAAAGTATCAAAAGATGTGATTAAAGAGTATATGGCTAAAGACCTCGAAGTAATATTATGTGATTGACATAGTTTATTTTCAAAGTTCCTTGTGAATTATTTTGTATATAAATTGTGAGTTTATACAAAGATAATTAGGCATAAAAAATAGGGACTGAGATACATAGTGACGTCGCTTCGAAAAAGGCGCTCCTCCCACTATATACCTCAGTCCCTTTATGTTTTACAGACGTATTTTCAAATATATATTATGATAAATTATTTTCACATTTATAAGTTTCTACAAAAATAATTGTGGTATCCAAAAATGAGAACTAAGTACATAATAACGTCACTTCAAAAAGGCTTTCCTCTTATTATATACTTAGTTCCTTTATGTTTTACAAATATATCTTTACAATTTTATTATGTAGAACTTAAAAAAATGCTATGTAATGTGAAATATGCATTTGAACAAAATCTAGAAATTCTTAATTTATTTTAGAAAGATACCGTTAAGATGCTGTACATGTTTGACCGAAGAGAGTTTGTCAGCATTAGGGATTTTTATAGAATAAATTCTAGAAGTTCTTATTGCAGTGAATTAGCATAAGAAGCATTATATAGCATTTTTTATTTGTTATAACTATAAATTAATATCTCAATTGTGAGTTTCTACAAAGATAATTTAAGTATCTCATTGCATAAAATCTTAAGGAGGAGTTTCAATGTATCATATATTTTTACTATTATCAACTTATTAAACAAATGACATAATACTTATAAATGGACCGAGAAATAATCCCATAAATAAATCATGGTATACTTTTGTAGTATTAAAACTATCTATAATTTCTAAACCTACCACATATAATATAAATGTAATTAGAATAGCACCTATTTTTCTACTATTTTTATTGCCTATTAACTTTTTTATATTTACTTTTTTATAAATGAAATAAAAGATTAAACTAGAAAATATAAGTGCTGGAAGTGTCATTTTAAAATAGTTACTCATAATCTCTCTCCTTTCTATGCTGTCGTATTTTAGAAAAATCTATTAAATTATTATTTATTTACTATTCATCCCAAAATAAATCATTTAGAGTTTTATTCAAAGCCTTACAAATTGCAATACATAAATTAAGTGATGGATTATATTTACCTGCTTCGATTAGTCCAATAGTTTGCCTAGCAACACCAACAGCTTCGGCTAACTGCTCTTGAGACATATCACATTCGATTCTAGCAATTTTCATCTTTTTATTCTTCATATCATTCACCACCAACTTTTATCTATAATAGTTATATTACTCTTCTAATTCTTTATTAGATTTTTTCTCCCCATTAGATATAATCAGTTTCATAGTAAAATAAAATGGTATACCCCACATTGCAGCCGCTCCAAGTATTTTTAGTATTTCCATTGGTTGAAACTTTCCCTGTTCCCATAAATACTCCCATCTCATAAATGTTCCATAAAATAAACTACCTAATATAACTCTCTTCTTAAAGTCTACAATTGTTTTTTTCTTTCTATTTTCGCCTCCCCAAATGAGTAGTCCCCTTTTTACCGCTTTTACTGTAAAAATAGCACTTGGTACAATCCATATTAAAATATAAAGAGCTGTTATGCCAAGCGCTTGCCCTGGTACCAGTAATGCAATAAATTCACCAAATACATAAGTATAGAAACAAATTTCAAAGCTACGTGCACGATATTTATTTTGCAACTCATTTATACATTCATCGTCTGAAGAAAAAATCGGAATGCCATTAATTAATGAGTTACTAATTAAATAACCCATAGATACTGTTATAGCTGCTATTTCTAAAATATAATTAGAAAGTTCCTGTGTAAAAAAAATGTATTTAGTTACTGCCACTGTGACTGTTAAAATAAGTATTAACAGATAAAGAGGTGAACTAATTTTATTAGTTTCTTTTATAATACGCTCATCTTTTAATTTTTTAATCAAAATAACCATCTCCAAATTTTATTTTATTTTCTATAATAAATATAGTATATTATATATTTCTAAATGTCAAATATATATTACATAGTATAATATATAAATTGTATTTCACTATAAATATATGCCATATATGAAAACTTAATAAATTAGTTTCACATTTATAAATTTCTACAAAGATAATTTAATTTCATGAATAGAGAGCTAAGCATATAGTGAAGCTGCTCCGAAAAAGTCGCTATTTTACTACATACTTAGCTCTTTTATAATTTACAAATGTTTAAAGAGAAAGTTAACAGTAAAAAATGTTACACTTAACATAATAAATAACTTAATATTACAGAAAATATACCAAACGATTGGGATAAATTTAAAGAAATCCTTTAAAATCAATGGTTTTACTGCTCTTCCCATTAATCCTCACTTATCTGTAAAACGTTGAACCTTAACATGATATGTAACCAATTTTTCTCTCAAATAATTATCTTTATAATTTCATTGTGCAAAACCTAAAAATGCTATGTAATGCGCCCTATGCATTTAATATAGATAATAGATTTTTAGGTAAATAGATAATAGATCGCTCAAAGGAAAATTATGGATTGATGTTATTGGTTTCAACAAATATAATAAATGGTAAAAAGAGCCTTCTTAAAATGTGGAAATTAAAGGTACCTATAATTTTATAAACGTTATATGATTATTCAAAGTTCAAAGAAGCTCAAGGATAAAAAATACAAAAGGTGGAGTAAAATGATAGAAATAAAATGTATAAATATATTGCTTGTTGAAGATGACATAAGTTTAATTGATGGTCTGGAGTATTCTTTGACAAAGGCTGGATTCAATTTACACATTGCACAAACCGTTGCTGAGGCATTAGATTTATTATCTAAAAATAAGTTTGAATTACTCATTCTAGATATCACTCTGCCAGATGGTACTGGATATGATATATGTAAAAATGTTAGAAGAAATTCAACTGTTCCAATTATTTTTCTTACTGCATTAGATGAGGAGATTAATATTGTTAAGGGTTTAGACATTGGCGGAGATGATTATATTACAAAACCCTTTAAATTAAATGAACTTATTTCTCGAATTCAAGCATTAATAAGACGCTCTAATATTTTTCAATCAAAACCAACCATTCTTGAATCCAATAATATTTCAGTGAATTTATTAGAGAATAGAGCATTTAAAGATGGACAAGAAATTGAGGTTACTTCCGTTGAATATCGTTTATTATGTTATCTCATGGAAAATGAAAATAGGATTTTAACTCGACAACAAATACTTGATTATCTTTGGGATAATAATGGTGACTATATAGATGATAATACTTTATCTGTATATATTAGAAGATTAAGAATGAAGATTGAGAAAAACCCATCCAATCCTAAAATATTATTAACAGTGCGCAGGATGGGATATAAATGGAAAAATGAACCTAGTGGGGTGAAGTAATTGGACTTCATAAGAGATAGGATTAATAGATTTTTAGTAAGTGGTATTTTAATTTTAATTATTTTTTTATGGAGTAGTGGATTTTTTATCCTATCACAAAATGTGAATAGTATGAAAGAGATAATACTGAATAATGATGCTAAGATAGCGGGATATCTATTGGAACAAGGCATGTCTCCAGCTGATGTGGCTAAAGTTGTTACTTCTCAAAAAAATTCAGCACAAATTGAAAATGGAAAAAAGTTATTGAAGTCTATAGGTTATAAAACTGATATAAAAAATGCATATTTACCTAGTATTAAAGAGTTCAATAAAAATAACAAACATAATTTGCTTTATTTTTTGACTATATTCTCTATTATGATTTTAGCTTTAATAATAGCTTATTTAAATATGCAAAAAAACTCTATTATATCAGCTGCAAATATAATTCATAAGTACATAGAAGGTGATTTTTCAGTTAGATTAGATAGTGAGAAGGAAGGAATTTTTTCGCAGTTTTTAGGATCCATTAATGAAATGGCCACTATGCTGTATACTCATCTTGAAAAAGAAAAACAAAGGAAAGAATTTTTAAAGGAAATGATCTCGGATATTTCTCATCAATTAAAAACTCCTATTGCTGCATTAAAAATGTATAATGAAATTATAATTGATGAATATGATAATCCTAATACAATCAAAAAATTTACTGCGAAATCCAATAATTCTATAGAGCGAATGGAATTATTGGTATTAAATTTATTAAAAATGGCAAAATTAGAGACTGGAATTATACATTTGGAAAAAAGAAAAGATAATGTTTTATATATTATTCAAGATGCAATTGAACCTCTTGAAACACGAGCTGAAAATGAGCATAAGAAAATTTCCTATAATGGTGATATTACTATTTCGTTAACATGTGACCGTGACTGGATGATTGAAGCAATTGGAAACATAATTAAAAATGCACTAGATCATACGACAGTAGAAAATACTATAAGTGTTAGTTGTAGAGAAACCCCTATTTTCATAGAAATAAAGATTGTAGATAATGGCAAAGGAATACATCCAGAAGATATACCTAATATATTTAAGCGTTTTTATAGAAGTAAATATTCAAAAAATCGTGATGGCGCTGGACTTGGATTATCATTGGCTAAATCTATTATAGAAGCTAATGGAGGCATTATAACGGTTAACAGTAAATTAAATGTAGGAACAGAATTCACTCTTACATTCATTAAGCTTACAAATAAGTAAGATTAGATACACTTGAGAGTAAGGATAATTTGTTATTCTACCAATAAAGGAAGGTGGAATGAAGAATGGATATATTAGAAGTAAAAAATTTAAGTAAAGTATATGGAAGTGGCGAAAATAAAGTCCAAGCTTTAAAGAACGTTTCATTCAAGGTTGCAAAGGGAGAATTTGTTGCAATTGTTGGGGAATCTGGATCAGGTAAAAGTACTTTATTAAATGAAATTGGTGGATTAGATACACCAACTTCAGGAAAAGTAATTATTGATGGAAGAGACATATTTTCTATGAATGAGAAGAAATTAACTGTATTTAGGCGTAGAAATATAGGATTTGTTTTTCAAGCTTTTAATTTAATTCCTGAATTGAATGTGGAACAGAATATTATTTTTCCACTACTATTAGACTATAAAAAGCCGGATCAGCAATTTGTAGAAGAAATATTAGAGATTTTAGGTTTAAAAGATAGAAGGAATCATATGCCTAATCAGCTTTCTGGTGGACAGCAACAAAGAGTAGCAATTGGGAGAGCGTTAATTGAAAATCCAATGCTTATTTTAGCCGATGAGCCTACGGGCAATCTTGACACTAAAAACAGTAATGATGTTATTTCACTGTTAAAATCTATGTCACAACGCTATCAACAAACCATTTTAATGATTACCCATAACGTTAATATAGCTTCTGCTGCAGATCGCATTCTCTGTGTAACGGATGGTGAACTTTCAGATCTTGGAGGTGTTCTAAAATGACACACTATCTAGATCTGGTGAAAGAATATAATAAAGTTCATAAAAAAGAAAATAAAATGACATTGGTCAGTATTATAATTGCTGTGTTTCTTGTAACAACTATTTTTGGTATGGCAGAAATGGAGATAAAAACTCAAAAAATTAGCATGATTAATCAATATGGTAATTGGCATGTTATGTTCAAAGATATAACAAATGAGCAGGCAAAGTTAATTTCTGCACGTCCAGAAACTGCTTATGGAGGGTGGATTTTTATTATTGATGAAAGTGGTGGTTATACTTTAAAGGGAAAAACAATGTATCTCAATGGAGTTGATAAAGAAATGGCCAAGCAAATGGACGTACAAGTTCAGGAAGGAAGCTATCCTACTGAACCAAATGAAATGTTAATTAACATTTCAGCAAAAGATCGCCTTAAATTAGCTATTGGTGATGAGATAACAATTGATACTCCTGATAAGAAAGTAATCACATTTAAAATTTCAGGATTTTGTAACGATTCATCCATTTTGCTTAAAAATGATGGATATGGTTCTATTTTAACTCCTGAAGGTCTGATGAATAATTTCCCTGAAAGCAGTTATCCAAATAGATTTTATCTTCAATTTAAACCTCATAAAAATATGCAAAATACTATTGTTGATATTTCTAATAAATTATCTATTGAAAAGGACAAAATACAACAAAATAAATATCTGATGGCGGCTTTAGGGCAAAGCAATGATAGTTATATAGCTCAACTATACGTCATAGCTTTTATTCTTTTTATATTGATTTTAATCGCCGCAATTTTAATGATATCAAGTTCTTTTAATACAATAGTTATGAAGAGAATTAGATTTTTTGGATTGCTGAGATGCATAGGAGCATCTAAATCTCAAGTGAAAAGATATGTACTTTATGAAGGTTTGAGATTTAGTTTTAAAGCTATTCCAATTGGTTTATTATCAGGAACGGTAACTGTTTGGATATTAAGTGCTTTTTTAAGGAATGTAAATCCAGCGTATTTTAGTGAAATGCCTGTGTTTAACGTAAGCTTAATTAGTTTGATATCAGGCACAAGTGTAGGATTCTTATCTGTTATACTAGCATCCTTTTCTCCTAGTAAAAAAGCATCCAGAGTATCTCCTTTAAGCGCAATTAATGGAGAAATTAATCAATCAAATAATCAAATATATAAAAAGCCTGTAAATATAAAAAATAAAAAAGTTGATATTGCTATAGGCATGTATCATGCTTATATAAGAAAAAAGAATTTGTTTTTGATGGTAGGATCCTTTTCTATAAGCATTGTTTTATTTCTGTGCTTTAGTGTTGGAATTGATTTCATGAATCAGGCTATTAAACCGGGAAAGCCTTGGTCTCCAGATTTGTCTATAATTAGTAAAGATAATACACAATCTATTCCAAATGAAATGCTAAATAAGGCTATGAGTATTCCTGGTGTTAAACGAGCCTATGGTCGAGCCTTTTCTTATAATATTCCTGTTACTGTCAACCAATCTAAAGGAATGATTAACCTTGTTTCCTATGAAAAGAATCAATTTAAATGGGCCGAAGATCAACTTGTAGATGGAGATATCAAGACAGTTGAGGAAGGGAGTGGAAATGTATTAGTTGCTTATTCACAGGATTTACCTTGGAAAGTCGGTGATAAAATTAAAATTTCTACGTCACATGGAACTAGTACAGTTAATATAGCAGGAATATTAGCTACCAGTCCTTTTGATAGACAAAATGGCGAGCAGACAGTGATCTGTAATGAGGATACCTTCAAGAAGATTATAGGTAAGCCTGGCTATACCATTATTGATATTCAGATTAATAAAAATGCCACTAAAGAAGATATAACAGCTATTCAAAATTTAGCCAAGGATTACATTTTTTCAGATTTACGTAGCAATAATCAAGAAGTCAGAGCGGCAAGATTTTCTTTTTCTGTTTTTATTTATGGATTCCTTGTGTGCATTGCATCTATAACTGTATTCAACATCATCAACAGCATGAATATGAGCATTTCAGCAAAAATGAAAGAATATGGCTACATGCGAGCAATTGGTATGAGTACAGAGCAGCTTAAAAGAATGATTACTGCTGAAGCTGCCACTTATACTATTTGCGGATGCATTGTAGGATGTATGATAGGATTACCATTACACAGATTAATTTTTATGAAATCTATAACTGCAAGGTGGGGACTATCTTGGGCAGTTCCTATTCATGAATTAATAATTATAATTTTTTTAGTAATACTAGCAACCTACGTATCAATTATTGGTCCAATTAGTAAAATACGAAAACTGAATATTGTTACAAACATTGCTGAATATTAAATTTAAGAAGTTCTTATTGCAGTGAATCGGCATAATTAGCGTTATATAGCATTTTTTATTTACTACACTCCTAAGTCGTTTTCACATTTATAGGTTCTACAAAATAATTAAGTTATCCAAAAGATGGAGATGAGATACCTAGTGATGTCACTTCAAAAAAGGCGCTCCTCCCACTATATATCTCATCTCCCTTAAGTTTTACAAAATATAATTAGTTATCAAAATCATAGAGCTAAGCATATAATAAAGCCGCTCCAGAAAAAGTCGCTTTTTTACTACATACTTAGCTCTTTTATATTCTACAAATATATATTTAATTTAAACCGCATTATACAAAGATGCATATATTCCTTCTTGATTTATTAGCTTTTCATGACTTCCTTTTTCCTTTATTCCTTCTGGAGTTAATACTATTATTTCATCTGCATTTTTTATTGTTGAAAGTCTATGGGCAACTATTAATGTAGTTCTTCCCTTTGCTAATTCCTCTAAAGAATTTTGAATCATTAATTCTGTAGCATTATCTAATGCAGAAGTTGCTTCATCTAGTATTAATATTTTAGGATTTTTTAAGAAGACTCTTGCTATAGATAATCTTTGTTTTTGACCACCGGATAATTTTAATCCCTTTTCTCCTATATAAGTGTCATATCCTTCTGGTAAACTCATTATATAATCATGAATATTAGCTCTTTTAGCCGCTTGTACTATCTCATCCTCTGTGGCATCTGGATCTCCATAAAGAATATTTTCTAAGATAGTACCAGTAAATAAAAATACATCCTGCTGAACTATTCCTATATGTTTTCTCAAAGATTCTCTTGTTACAGCGGATATGTCTGTACCATCTATAGTAATCTTTCCTGAATCAACCTCATAAAATCTTGGAATCAGGTTACATAAAGTAGTTTTTCCTCCACCAGATGGCCCTACTAAGGCTATAGTTTTTCCTGACTTTATATTAAGATTAATACCATTTAGCACTCTTCCTTCTTCATCATCATACTTAAAGCTTACATTATTAAATGCAATATCACCTTTTACATCATTTATTTCTATTGCTCCAGGAGAATCTTCCTCTACTCCCTCATTCATAATTTCACAAAATCTTTTAAATCCAGTCATTCCTGATTGTAGTTGCTCAACAAAGTTAATAAGTTTTTTTATAGGATTCATAAACATACTTATATATAGTAGATATGCAACATAATCTCCTAAATTAATCTTACCTAGGTATGTAAAATATCCTCCTAAAGACAATACAGCTAAATTTAAAAAATCCACTATGAAATTCATTCCTGAGAAAAACTCTGCCATAGCTTTATATGCATATTCCCTAGCTACTCTAAAGTTATTATTATCTTTTTCAAACTTCTCTACTTCATAATCTGTACTAACAAAAGCTCTGGATACTCTTGTTCCTGCGATTGAGTTTTCAAGAGACGCATTTACCTCTCCTATTTTTACTCTAGTTTCCGTAAAAGCCTCATCCATTTTAATTCTTTTCTTTATTGCAAACATCACTAATACTGGTATAAAAGCAAAAGTAATTATAGTTAATGGAATATTTATTGTACATAAAACTATAAATGAACCTATAAGCATAACAATTGATATAAATAAATCCTCTGGTCCATGATGGGCAAGCTCTGAAATGTCCATTAAATCATTAACTATTCTAGACATTATAATTCCTGTTTTGTTTTCATCAAAAAACTTAAAAGGCAATTTTTGAAGATGTTTAAAAATATCTCTTCTCATATCTGCTTGCATTCTAACTCCGACTACATGTCCCCAATATTGAAGGAAATAATTTAGTCCCTTTTTCACCAAATATATTATAAGTAAAACTACACTCCATATAATAAGAAAATTTAACTTTCTATTGGGAACATAATCATTTATTATGTTTCTTGTTATCATAGGATAAAACAAATCACAAATAGCTACAAAAAAAGCACAAATTAAATCTACAATAAATAGTTTTTTATGTGGTTTATAATATTTCATAAAATCTCTTACCACAATACCCCCTCCTTATACTTCAATTATTAAATTATAATTATATCATATATTTGTACCAATCTTTAGTATACCATATAAGTGTATTATTTTTAACCTGATATTGCTTTAAATATAAACTTAAATTAATTAATCCAATAAATCCAATTTCATTGTCTAGGAAGTGTCTAAAATTGCTACCTTTTTAAATCCCTCTCTTGAATATAATCCAAAAGCACTATTTTCAATATCAACACTTCTACTTTCTAAAAAAGCCATAAATACTTATCGATAAACCTTCAGTTAAGAATACAGTTCCTAATAACAATACTATAAAATCGCTATCACCATGTGAATTACTTCTAATTAGAAAAAAAGCTATGGATGCTAAAGTAAATTCTATCCCCATTAATACCATATTAGTTGAAGATTTTGTCTTAAAAAACTCCTCTGCACACATAGCTGTTATCAAAAATGTTACTATAGATATAAAAACAAGGATTACTCCATCCATAATACCCCCTTCTCTCAAATATTTTTATCTTTTATTGGTATCAATTTTTGTTCTATTTATTGAATTATATTCCACCTATTTGCCTGTATGCTCCCTACTGAAGTATTTAATTTCATCAATTTGAATATGTGGTATAAATCTTAAAGTATCCTAAAAACTTAATGCTTCTTTATGATTTTCTATAACTATTTATTTATTATATTATACAAAATATTGATTACTCTTCCAAATATTTAATATAAATATACAATTTATTAAATGGTTTTTTGTAGGATTTTTAAATATAAAAAATTACTATAAGAAAGCTTCCCTATAGTAATTTTTTTCCTATCTTTTATTAGATTTTTATTTATCATGTAGGTAAAATTTATTATTCTAATAATTAAACCTTATGTATAGCTCATTACTCTGAAACAGATTTTTTAAATATCATTGAATTACTGTCCAACTTTGTATTGCCCAATGTGGTATATGGCTTTTCTAAAGTTCCTACAAACTCCCATCCATCTTTCCCATAATTATTTAATTGCTCTTCTATTGTTAAGCTGCTGTCCGAACTTAGAAAATGATCAACGGTAAGTGTTTTATATTCCCATTTCATATAAATTGATTCACCCCTTTTAATTTTAGTAGCAATATATTGTTTATTAATCTTATTGTCTACAAAAACACTAGGGTTATTCTTTAAATTTTATTACCTTATTGGATACTCTCCATTAAAGCATCCAAAGCAAAAGTTTTTATCTTTACCTAAAACATTATGAAATCCTTCTAAACTTAAAAACTCTATACTATCTGCTCCTACCACTTCTTCTATAGAACTTTTCCCTTTATGGAAGGATATTAATTCTTTATCAGATTTGATACCAATACCTAAGCTACAGGGGTGGATTACCATTGGAGAAGCAATTCTGAAGTGGACTTCCCTAGCTCCTGAATCTTTCAGCATTTTAACTATAATCTTTGCAGTTGTTCCTCTTACCATGGAGTCATCCACTACAATAACTCTTTTCCCTCTTATATTCTCAATTATTGGAGATAACTTGATCCGTACCTTTTCTTTCCTTAATTCCTTACAAGGATCTATAAAAGTTCTTCCTACATACTTGCTTTTAATCAATCCAACAGTATAAGGTATATTTCCCTCTTTTGCATAACCCATCGCTGCCGGTATTCCAGAGTCAGGTACTCCTATAACCACATCTCCTTTTATGGAATTTTCTTTAAATAATTCTTTTCCTGATAAAAACCTGGATTTATAAACACTGATACAATCTATTATGCTATCTTCTCTTGAAAAATATATATATTCAAAAGCACAAAGAGAGCTCTTTTCCTCTTTAGAAAAATTAAACTTTTTTAATCCACTAGTATCTATGGTTACTATTTGCCCTGGAGCTACCTCCTCTATTAATTCTCCATTTAAAGCATTGATAGAAGAGCTTTCTGAGGAAATTATATATCCATCATCAAGCTTACCTATGCAAAGAGGTCTTATTCCAAAAGGATCTCTTACACCGATTAATTTATCTTTTGTTAAAATAGTTATGGCATAGGCTCCTTTTATTATCTTCAATGTATTTATCAATCCTTGTTCTATGCTATTTCCTTTTTCTATTTCAAAACCTATTAGTTTTAAAATTATTTCACTATCTGAACTACTTTGAAGGTTTAATTTTTTACCTGAAATTTCTCTTAGTTCACGGGAATTTATTAAATTACCATTGTGAGCTAAAGCAATGTCTCCTAAACTAGTCTTAATTAAAAATGGCTGAGCATTTATTATATTACTATCCCCTGTGGTTGAGTATCTCACATGTCCTATAGCTGCTTTCCCTTTTAAAGCTTTGAATCTCTCCACCTGCATTAAATTACAAACTAGTCCCATAGATTTGCACACTTCTATGTTACTACCATCGGTTATAGCAACACCTGAGCTTTCCTCTCCCCTGTGTTGTAGTGCATATAGACCATAATAGGTCATCATGTGAGCATTGGTATTTTCTTTTGCAAAAATACCAAACACTCCACATTCTTCTTTTAATTTATCCCCATTCACTTAATCATCTTCTCTTAAAATATTTATATTTTTACCTTCCATTACTTTATTCATATTTCTAACTGCGCACATTTTCCCACACATAGTACAAGTTTTTTCATCTTCTGGAATTGAACTTTCTCTATATCTTCTAGCTTTTTCTTCATCAATAGCTAGTCCAAACATCTTCTCCCAGTCTAATTCTTTTCTTGCCACACTCATTTCATTGTCCCAATCTCTCGCTCCCTTTATGCCCTTTGCGATATCAGCAGCATGAGCAGCAATTTTAGTAGCTATTATACCTTCTTTCATATCCTCTAAATCTGGAAGTCTTAAGTGTTCTGCTGGAGTTACGTAGCATAAGAAATCCGCTCCATAAGTAGCTGCAATAGCTCCTCCTATAGCACTTGTTATATGGTCATAGCCCGGAGCTACATCTGTTACAATAGGTCCTAAAACATAGAAAGGTGCATCATAACAAAGTTTCTTTTCTAAAGCCATATTGGCTTCAATTTCATTTAGAGCCATATGTCCTGGGCCTTCTATCATAATTTGTACATTTTTCTCCCAAGCTCTTTTTGTTAATTCACCTAAGGTCATAAGTTCTTTTATTTGACTTGGATCTGTTGAATCAGCTATAGATCCTGGCCTACAAGCATCGCCTAAACTTATGGTAACATCATATTTTTCACATATATCTAAAAGTCTATCGTACTGTTCATAAAAAGGATTTTCCTTATCATTTAGTTCCATCCAAGCGTACAAAAGAGATCCTCCTCTTGAAACTATATTAGTAAGTCTTGGATTCCTCTTAAATATCTTAGCTGTTTCCCTATTCATACCAGCATGTATAGTAATAAAATCTACCCCATCTTTAGCGTGAGTTTCAACCACTCTAAATAGATCATCTGCTGTTAATTCCTTTAATTCTTTATCATAAAAACCAACTGCATCATACATAGGAACTGTTCCTATCATAGCTGGTGACATATGTATTAATCTTTGTCTAAATTCTTGTGTTTTACCAAAGCAACTTAAATCCATTATAGCTTCTGCTTTCATTTCTATAGCCTTTTTTACTTTTTTCAATTCAACTTCAATATTACAACAATCTTTTGATATACCTAAATTTACATTAATTTTAGTTCTAAGACCCTTTCCTACTCCTTCTGCATCTAAACTTTTATGATTCTTATTTGCTGGTATAGCAACCTTCCCTTGTGCAACTAGCTCCATTAAATCTTCTACTCTCATGTTTTCTTTTTGAGCTACTCTTTCCATCTCCTTTGTTGCAATACCTTTCCTTGCTGCATCCATTTGAGTTGTATAATTCATTTAACCCATCTCCTTCATAAATTTTAATAAAAAAAGGAAAGCATTAGCTTCCCTCATAACTTTCTGACTTCTTAACTTCTTAATTACAATAAAAAAAACACAACCTTATATAAATAAAATTGTGGTCCTTAAATTATATAAGCTCTTCCCTACGTTGGAATTATCCAAATCAGGTTATGAGGGTCTGAGATCCCATCTCACTCTCAGCCTATTTATAGGCTCCCCTAGAAATATTCAATTATTTAACAACTTAAATCTAACACAAGGTTTGTCCATTGTCAATGAAAATATTTTACTAAGTAAAACATCAGCAATAAAAGGCTTCTAGTCAAATGACTAGAAACCTTTTTTAATTGCATAGCAATTTTTTATTTAAAATATCTTCCTAATAATCCTTTGAAAGCTTGACCATGTCTTGCTTCATCTTTACACATTTCATGTACTGTATCATGGATAGCATCTAAGTTAAGTTTCTTAGCTAAAGTTGCTAAGTCTTTCTTTCCTTGACATGCTCCGTGTTCAGCTTCTACTCTTGCTTCTAAGTTTTTCTTAGTATCAGCCCAAACAACTTCTCCTAATAATTCAGCAAATTTTGCTGCGTGTTCTGCTTCTTCAAAAGCTATTCTCTTATAAGCTTCAGCTACTTCTGGATATCCTTCTCTATCAGCTTGTCTGCTCATTGCTAAGTACATTCCTACTTCTGTACATTCTCCCATGAAATTAGCTCTTAATCCTTCTACAACTTCTGGATCTACATCCTTAGCTATTCCTATTCTATGTTCATCAGCCCATGCCATGTTTTCAGTCTTTTCTATAAATTTATCTGCTGGAGCAGCACATAGCGGACATTTTTCTGGTGCCTGCTCTCCTTCGTGAACGTATCCGCATATTGTACATACAAATTTTTTCATTTTTAACTTCCTCCTAAATAATTCATTTTTTAATTTATTTTTTTACATCTCTGCTTTACATTTATTATTATATAATAATAATTATTAATTTGCAATAGCTTTTTTAAAAAAGAATATATTTTTTCCATAATTTAATCAACCCTCATTAAATCTAATATATTTAAGGGAATTATATATTCTTTTTATTCATCCTTACAATATATTATAAAACATTAAAAGTTAACAGCAAAATTTGCCATTAACTTTTAATAGAAATTTAACAACTTTTAAAGTTTAGATAGAGCTTTATTTTTTAAGTAGTTCCTTTCCAGATATACCTGGCTCGGTCATGCCATATGAATCTAGTATTGTCTCTAACTCTACTTCTTTTAATAGACCTTCATTTAATATTAATTCTTTTACAGATTCTCCAGTGTTTATAGCATTTTTTGCTATTCTAGCAGAATCCTTATATCCTATATGAGGACATAGAGCTGTTATTATACCTACGCTATTTTCTACTAACTCTCTGCAACGATCTTCATTTGCAGTAATACCATTAATACAATTTACAATAAGAGTTTCTACCCCATTAGTAAGAGTTTCTATTGATTCATATAATTTATAGAATAATACTGGCTCAAAAGCATTCAATTCTAATTGACCAGCTTCTGCTGCCATAGTAATAGTCATATCATTACCTATAATACTAAATGCAATTTGACTCATAACCTCTGGAATAACTGGGTTTACTTTCCCTGGCATTATTGATGAGCCATTTTGTTTCGGAGGAAGATTTATTTCTCCAAAACCAGTCCTTGGTCCTGATGATAATAGTCTTAAATCATTACTCATCTTAGAGAGGCTTATTGCACATACTTTAAGTGCGCTTGATACTGCAGCAAATCCATCTAAGTTTTGAGTGCCATCAACCAAATCATCATTTTGAACTAAATCGAGTCCAGTAACTTTAGAGATATTTGGAACAATATGTTTAACATACATTTCATCTGCATTTAAACCTGTTCCTATAGCTGTAGCTCCCATATTGATATATTTTAATTCCTCTTTAACTCTCTTTATTCTTACTACATCTCTTTTTATTACATTTGCATAAGCATGAAATTCTTGTCCAAGTCTTATAGGAATTGCATCCTGCATCTGAGTCCTTCCCATTTTTATAACATGATCAAACTCTTTTGCTTTAGTCAACAAAGCATCAATAAGGTTATCTAACTGAACTAATGCCTTCTCTAATAATCTTATAGTTGCAATTTTACCACTGCTTGGAATTACATCATTAGTAGATTGTCCATAGTTAACATGATCATTTGGGTGAACGTAACTGTAATCTCCTAGCTCTCCACCTAAAATTTCAGTGGCTCTGTTAGCTACAACTTCATTAATGTTCATATTCATTGAAGTTCCTGCTCCCCCTTGTATGGGATCAGTTATAAACTGATCATGAAGCTTTCCTTCAATAATTTCATCGCAAGCCTTAACTATAGCATCTCCTTTTTTCCTATTAAGCAGTTCAATTTCCATATTGGTTATTGCTGCTGCCTTTTTTATTTCTGCCAGTGCTTTAATAAGCTCAGGATGAATTCTTTTTCCTGTAATATTAAAATTTTCATAGGCTCTCAAAGCTTGAACTCCATAATAAGCATTCTTTGGAACCTGCTTTTCACCTATTGAGTCGCTTTCTATTCTATATAGCATATGCTATCCCCCCATTAATAATAATTCTACCTTAGTTATTTAATTATGCCAGGCAAGTTTTTTATTTTGCCAATTCTACAGTTTTCTTTGCCAAAATATCTGTAGAAGATATAAAGTTAAATTCACTAAAGTCATCTTTTAATGGATTGAAGATCAAAGGTAATTCTGTACATCCTAGAATAACTACATTTACCTTCTCATCTTTAAATCCCTTTAACATGTAGCTTAACTCTTCTATTTTAAATTCTCTTTCCCCAGCCTTAACTCTATAAATTAAATCTAAAATCATATCTTTAACCTCATCTGTAGGAACTACTACATCTATTCCTAGTGGGTTAAAATATTTTTCATATACCTTACCTTCATAAGTTCCCATGGTAGCTAATAATCCCACTTTACACTTTTCGAATTTATCTAATATATATTTTCCCACTTCTTCTATCATGTTTACAAAGGGTATCTCCACAGCCTCTACTAATTTATCATAAAAATAATGGGCAGTATTACAAGGAATTATAATAAAATCAACTCCATTATTTCTCAATCGTACAGCTGTCTCCAACAAAGCGCCTATAGGATTTTCACCTTCCCCCATAATATAACCAGTTCTGTCTGGAATTTTAGGATTATTATCTACTATAATATGGATATGATCTTGATCCTTTTTAGCTGGCGTTAAGTCTATTATTTTATCAAGTAAATCTGCCGTTGCTTTAGGCCCCATTCCACCTAATATGCCTACCCTTTTACCCATAATAAACTCCCCCAATTAAATTTAAGCTTTCAATGATTTATCTTTGCCACTACCCATTATGGATGCATTTTCATAATTTATTTCTCCTTCAGTGGCTGCAACCACAATAGATGCGGCTATATTACCAGTAACATTAACAGTTGTTCTTCCCATATCTAATATTCTGTCTATACCAGCAATTAATGCTGCACCTTCTAGTGGAAGTCCTACTGAGGATAGAACCATCATAAGCATCATAAATCCTGCACCTGGTACTCCTGCTGTTCCAACAGATGCTAATGTAGCTGTTAATAATATAGTTACCTGTTGCCCTATACTTAGTGGAATACCATAAGCTTGAGCTATAAACACAGCACAAACTCCTTGATATATAGCTGTTCCATCCATATTAATTGTGGTTCCAAGTGGAAGAACAAAACTTGCAATTGATTCTGATACACCAAAGACTTGTTGAACTATTCTCATACTAACTGGTAACGTACCTGAGCTACTGCTTGTGCTAAAAGCTATAGCTGAAGCCGGTGATGCGCCTTTAAAAAACTTCATTGGTGATATCTTTGACCAAATCTTAACTGAAACTGAATAAGTTAATAATGCATGTAAGAAGAATGCTACATAACAAACAAGTATTACTTTAATAAGCGGTAATAATACCTTTGGACCATTGCTTGCAATAACAGGAACTATTAATGCAAACACACCATATGGCGCTAAGTCCATAATTATTTCTGTAATCTTATACATAATTTCTGCTAAGCTATCACAGAATTTTAAGTAGGGCTGACCTTTTTCCCCTATATAAGTAGCTCCAACTCCTGTGAATAAGGCAAAGAATATAATTTGAAGCATATTCCCTTTAGCCATAGCATCTATTGGATTTGTTGGTATTATATCTAAAAAAGTTTGAATTATTGATGGTGCCTCAGTTACCTCTTGTGCAGCCGCTGCCGCTAATGAAACATTTACGCCTGGTTTAAATATATTAGCTGCTACTAAACCGATCACTATAGCAAAAGCTGTTGTGACGAAGAAGTAAAGCATGGTTTTTCCGCCTATTCTTCCAAGCTTTTTAATGTCACCAATACTTGCTGCTCCAACAACTAAGGATGCAAATACAAGTGGTACTATAGTCATTTTAATTAGATTTAAGAATAGCGTACCAAATGGTTTTATATAGGTATTTGCAATTTTAGGATTAGATACGAATAATAGCCCAACTATAACCCCAAGAATAAGACCGATCATAATTTTAGTAACCAGACTCATTTTTTTATTCCCCATAAAAAAACCCCCTTATTTATTAACTTTTAATTATAATTTTGACATTCCAGTTTTGATTGCAATATCCCCCACTGCTTTTGCTACCACATGAGCTACTTCTTTATTGAATGCATCTGGAATTATATATTCCGCATTTAATTCATCTTCCTTAACTATGCTTGCAATGGCTCTTGCAGCTGCTAATTTCATATCTTCAGTTATAGCTTTAGCTCTTACATCTAAAGCTCCTCTAAATATGCCTGGGAAAACTAGTACATTGTTAATTTGATTTGGAAAATCTGATCTTCCTGTTGCTACTACAGTTGCACCACCTGCTATTGCTTCATCTGGGTATATTTCTGGTATTGGGTTAGCCATAGCAAAAACTATAGCATCCTTATTCATTTTAGCTACCATTTCAGTAGTTAAAACATTTGGTGCTGAAACTCCTATGAATACGTCCTTTCCTCCTATTACTTCCTTTAATTCCCCCTTTTCAAACTTTCTATTTGTAAGGCTGGCAATTTCAACTTGAGCCTCATTCATCCATTCAGCTCCTTCAACTAATGCACCCTGTCTATCAACCATAACTATATTTTTAGCTCCTCCAGCCATTAACAACTTACATATGGATATACCTGCTGCTCCTGCTCCATTGATAACAATTTCTACTTCTTCAATCTTTTTATTAACTAGTTTTACTGCGTTGATTAATCCTGCAAAAACCACAATAGCTGTACCATGTTGGTCATCATGGAACACTGGTATATCAAGTTCTTCTTTTAGCCTTCTTTCTATTTCAAAACATCTTGGAGCGCCTATATCCTCTAGGTTAATTCCTCCAAAGGTTGGTGCTAAGTACTTTACAGTTTTAACTATTTCATCAACGTCCTTTGTTGCTAAACATATTGGAAAAGCATCTACGTTGGCAAACTCTTTAAATAATATTGATTTTCCTTCCATTACAGGCATAGCAGCTTCAGGTCCAATGTCTCCAAGGCCTAAAACAGCTGTACCATCTGAAACTACAGCAACTAAATTCTTTTTAGCAGTATACTTATAAACATTTTCAACATCTTCATGAATCTTTTTACAAGGTTCTGCAACTCCTGGGGTGTAAGCTAAGCTCAGATCCTTTTTATTCTTCACTGATATCTTTGATACAACCTCTATTTTCCCGCATTTTTCTTCATGAAGTTTTAAACTCATTTCTTTGTAATCCATAATTCCATCTCTCCTTAAATAAGTTTATATAAAAATCAATTATAAAATTGACCTATATATCTCTAATACTACTATATATATAATAATATAAAATTGAATTCATGCATACATCACTTATATATGTATATAATAATTTAAATTTCAAATAATTCCAACATTTTATAAGTATTATTATGATTTTGTAAATTTATTTATTATTGTTAATATTATAACGAAATATTTAAAATATTTTGATAATTCTACGCCATGACCATTTTACATGCACTTATAGGTTGTCTTTGGTCTTCCTACCTCACCATATTCCACATCTCTATACACCTCTTCAATAAGGCTTAAATATTCTAGATATCTTCTTATGGTAACCCTTGATAGCTTCATTTCTTCTGCTACTTCTTCACAAGTAAAATACTCTTGTTTATATCTTTTTATGAAGTTCTTGATTCTATTTAATGTTCTCTCATTTATACCTTTTTGTACATCCTCGTTAAACATTATACTATTAGCATTTGTAATTTTATCTATATCCCCTTGATTAATTGTAGCTTTTGAGTTAAATATTCTATATCTCATCTTAAATTTATTTAATGCATCTCTAAACCTTTCATATTCAAAGGGCTTTATAAGATAATCAACTGCTCCTAATTTTAAAACTTCATTTAATATATCGGTATCATCAGCAGCAGTTACCATTATTATATCAGTCATAATATTTAAGCTTCGCAATTCCTTTAAAAAGCTTAAACCATCGAGCTTGGGCATATATTGATCTAATATTATTAAGTTCACTTCTTTTTCTTTAATTAACCCTAAGGCTTCCTTTCCATTGTTGCATACACCTATTACAGTAAATTCATCTATGCTCTCTACGTATTTTCTATTAATTTGAGCAACCATTGGATCATCCTCAACAATTAAAACCTTAATCATATTAATTTAATCCCCCTTTGGAATAATTACCTTAACCTCTGATCCTTTGGCAGGTTCTGTAAAGAAATAAATTTCTCCTTTTAAATTATCCAGTATTCCTTTAACAATAAAAAGCCCCCTTCCCCTATTTTCTCCTTTAGTAGAAAATCCACTTTTACATATGTGTTCAATATTTTCTCTTTCAATTCCATCTCCTGTATCAATAACCTTTATAACTATGCTTTTATCGCTTTCCAATATGAGTATTTCTACATTTTTCTCATCCTTTTCGGTTATACTCACAGTCTCAATAGCATTTTCAAGGAGATTTCCCACTATGGTAACCATATTATGGCTATTAACCCTACCAGTGCATTTATTCAATACGCTTTTAGGATTAATACTTAAATCCACACCCATTTCCTTAGCTCTGCTTATTTTTCCTAGCATAAGAGCTGCCACTGTAGAATCTTTAATTTTATTAATTACAATGCTTGTTTTTTGTTGATGAATTTTTGTTTGGTTAATTATATACCTTTTAGCTTCATCCGTTTCTCCAATGTGAATCAATCCTAATATTACATGAAGCTTGTTTAAAAACTCATGGTTATTGGCTCTTAATGCCTCTACCACTTGTTTTACTCCAGTTACCTCTTCTGCAAGTCTTGTCAATTCTGTTTTATCTCTGAAAATTGTTACAGCTCCAATGACCTTTTCTTTTTCTAATATAGGAATTCTATTGGTTAGTATTATTGTATCATTTATTATCATCTCTTTGTTATACTGAGCTTCACCAGATAAAAACACTTCCGATAGATTGGAGTTAGGAATTAGTTTAAACACATCTTCTCCAATAATATCTTCCTTTCCTCCCAAAATATCGATAGCTGCGCTGTTATAAAGAGTGATTTTAAGATTTTCATCTACAGCTATTATTCCTTCATCTAAGGAGTCCAACACTTCTTGTTTTTGAATGAATAATTTCGATATCTGCTCTGCTTCATATCCTAGCAATGAATTCTTTACGCTATTTGAAATTATTAATGAGCTAACAGTACCAATCATCAGCCCTGAAGTAACTACTAGTATAATTGCAACTAATATTTCATAGTTATATCTTTCTATATTTTTCATAGTTACCTTTGCAGTTACATAGCCTACAGGTAAATCTTTTTCATCTCTCACTGGAACAAATGTAATAATGAGCCTCCCAAAATTCTCTATCATATCTTTTAGATATATGTTGTTTTTTAAGGCCGCTTCCTCACCTATGCTTATATCCTTGTTAAATCCAATCTCTTCTAAATCAGAATTTGCATATGTATTTCCACTTAAATCCATTATAACTATTTGATCTATATTTTTAGAGGATACCGCTATATCTTTTATGTATTTTTGTAAAGGTTCTTTTTCTCCTTTGTTTTTTAGAATTTCTATAACCATTGGGGATTTTGAAAGTATTTTAGTAGTATTCATTAAGTTAATTTCCATTTCTTTTCTAACCCAGGACATTCTAAGTTTGCTCATAAACACAGCAGTGATTGCCAAGGATATAAAAACAACTGTAAAACTTAAATATACTATTTTGGTTTTTAATTTAATATTGCTATTCCCCATACTTTCTCACCCCAATTTTAAGGAACTACTTTCTACCTGTTTTATAGCTTCCTTCAGCCACATTAAATTTTATGTTTTGTCCATCGCTAGTTGCTATAATATCTCCTGCTTCATCCACTCTGTAAATTTTAATCCCCATATTTTTAACCCTATCCATAACTTCTTTATGTGGATGTCCATAATCATTTCCTTTGCCAAGAGTAATTACTCCATATTGTGGATTTACTTCTTTCAAAAATGCTGCTGAACTAGAAGTTCTACTTCCATGATGTCCTAACTTAATTACATCTGCTTTAATATCAAGCCCATTTTTAATTATTTCTTTTTCTGCTAAAATCTCTGCATCTCCAGTGAATAAGAAAGAATTGTCACCATAAGTAACCTTTAATCCAATGGAATAATTATTTGTATTTTCATAAGTAGAACTATTTGGTGCTAATATTAAAACTTCTGCATCCCCTAATTTAAAAGTTTCACCTGGGGTTGGAACTGTTGCTTTTAAATTTTTCTTTTTCATGCTAGCAACCACATCTTTGAAAGTTTTTGTATTAGCTGTCGCTTTTGGCATGTACATTTTTCCTATATCAAAATTATCTATGACCACATCAGTTCCACCAATATGATCTTCATGAGGGTGAGTAGCTATTAAATAGTCTATTTTCTTAACCCCTTCTTCTTTTAAATAGCTAACTAATTTATCTGCTGATGCATTAGGCCCTCCATCAATCAACATATAATTATTTTCATATTCTACTAGTATGCCGTCTCCTTGTCCAACATCTATAAAATGAACCTGAAGCTTTCCATTCCCCTTAGCTCCATCCTCTTTAGGAATTAGACTGCTTTCTTCTACACATCCGAATAGAAATAAAGAAAGCACCATAATTAAACTAAATACTACATATTTAACCGCGTTTTTTTTCTTCAAATAATCATCTCCTCTAAACAAAGTATCCTCTAAACCAATTATAGTAATTCATAGTTAAGTTGTACAGGTCATTTCTAAACTAAAGGGCGAAAAGTTACAAGATAAAAGATAAAAGAGAGAAAACTTAAAGGTTTTTAAGTTTTCTCTCTTTTAAATTATCTGGGACAAAATCATAATAGATTTAAACACTCTATACAAAAATTCTTTAGAATAGCAGTGACATCTGTTCATATCCGCTATCTTCTACGATCTTCAATGAACCATTTTTATAGGGTTTTAATATTTCTTCTAAATTCTCATCTCCAGCTAACCAAACTTTCTCTTCCCCTAACTTAAACATAACTGGCATCCTATGATGAATTTCACTCATTTCCTCATTAGCTTCCGTTGTTATAATCGTAAAAGCTTCATAAGTTTGCCCTTTTTCATCTATGAAAGTATCATATAATGCAGCCATAGAAAAAATCTCTTCATCTTTTAATGAAATTTTATACTTTATCTTACTGCCTTTTTCACCTTTCCATTCATAAAATCCGTTAGCTGGAACTACACATCTATTCTTAAGAGCCTTTTTAAATAAATACTTCTCTTCGATACTCTCACTTCTAGCATTTATGATTAAGTTTTTATTATTTTTCAAAGTAAATCCCCACTTTATGAAATGCAATGTATTATCTCCTTTAATTATAGGAGCCGTATTGCTTGGAAATATTTCTTTTCCATCAAAACATTTCTTATCATCTTCTTTATTTATCAAATCAAAAGATGTTATAACATTTTCTAAATCACCATTTAAGAAAAATCTTCCACACATATATAACCTACCCCTCTTCAACCTCTATACCCGCTATTTTCATCAGGTATAGAGCATTTCTAGTAGTTGATACTCCTTTTCTAAGTTTATAATCAAAGTGTATCTGGTTGTTCTCGTAGTATTCCTTGAAATGATAGTTCTTAACTTTAGAATTATGCTCTTCTAAGCTACCTAACTCTAAATCATGAGTAGATACCAATCCCAAAACTTTCTCTTTACTTAATTTATTTATTAATATTTTTGCTCCTGTATGCCTATCCACAGAGTTAGTTCCCTTAAATATTTCATCTAACAAAAAGAATATTGGCTTTTTTGTCTTAACTCCTTCAATAAGTTTATTGATCCTCAACAATTCCCCATAGAAAGAAGATATATTTCTCTCTAAATTATCACTAATTCTCATACAAGTATATATATCCATCAAAGAACAAGTAAATTCCTCAGCACACACTGGTGCTCCTATGTATGCAAGTAAAAGATTTATTCCAGTAGTCCTTAAAAAAGTACTTTTACCTGACATATTAGAACCTGTTATCAAAAGAATTTTTTCTCCCTCACCTATGGAGAAATCATTTTTTACTGCTCTATCTCCTAAAAGTGGGTGTCCAACCTTCTTACCTCTTATTATAAGTTTTTCTTTTTGTATAGTTGGAGTAGTCCAATCAGGATTTTCAAAAGAAAGGATAGCTATGCTAGATAGGGATTCAAACTCTCCTATAACCTTAAGCCACTCTTCTAAATGTTTCCCCCATTTTTTCTTCCACATCTCTAATTTAATCATATGCTTATAATCTAAAAGAAATAAGATATTAAATATAACATAAAAAAAATTGCCTCTATCAGAAATACTTTGAGAAATATTCATTAATTCTTTTATAGCTGTTGACGCTTTTTCACCTTCATTTTCAACTATTCTTTCCTTCAAGCTTACAAGATATTCAGAACGAAACTTTTCTTTTTCTATTAAACTTATCATATTATAGTAGCTCTCTATATATTTTTTATATAAAAATACAGTTTGCAATGCATAGTTTCTTTTCTTCTTATCATTAAATAATGCTACTATACTGATAAAAATAAAAAATAATGCTCCATAATAATATAACCCCCCCATTAGGAAAGACAATATTATAAATACTATAGTAAATAGCGGTATACTAGTAGTTAAAGTTTTTATATAGTTTTTACTATATAAGTCCTTTTTATCCACGCACCACTTTAAAAGTCTATCCACATGTCCTTGTTTATCCTCTTTTAAAACTCCCTCTCCCTCAAATCTTTGTCTCCATCCTATATTACTTCCTAATTCTTTTATAGCTTCCTGTCTCTTCATTATTTCATCTTCACTATAACTAGGGTTTTCTAAAGTACTTTTAAATTTAGTTTTTCCCATAAAGGTGTTAGTGCAATTGATGTATTGAAAAAGAGAACTAAGTCCAAATAAATCTAAATCTCCTGAGAATGAATGATCTTCATCAATATAGTCCTCTCCATCTTCTCCAAAACTTCTCCACTTGCCCTCTATTCTATTTATTCCTTTTTCATTTATATGTATAATTCTTTCCACCAAATTTTTATTTTTAATTAATTTCTCATGTATCTTAGCTAAAAAAAGAAATAATGTAATCCACAATAAAAATGATATCAAAGTAAAAATATAACTGTTCATTTTACGGGAAATGAAAAAAGAAAATATACACCCTCCTATAAAAGTTGCAAATCTAAATATACTAATTAAATTAGCTATTCTCTTTTGTTTATCATACAAAGTATTAAATTTATTTTTTCTTGTTATATATACAGTTTTTTTATCTTTCAATTTTTTCACCTGCTTACTTTTATTTACTATCTTCTAATTCATTATGCCATAATTAAATACTTTATCCAATAAATTTAGAAATAAAAGTACATAAAAAATAAGCTCAAAATTTTGAGCTTATTTTGCACTATAATAGCATCTTTTCGGTGATTCGATTAATTCTTCTTTCTTTAAATTCTTAATAGCCTTATCCACTTCTGCCTTATCTACTGCTAATTTTTCAGCGATTTCACCCGATTTTAGTGGCTCTGAACCCTTCAGTAAATCTAACACTTTATCTTTTATTTCCATAACAATTCCCTCCTAAGTATATTATTTTCCTTTTCTTACATATATAATAAACAATTATTAATTAAAAATCAATATTAATTAATAATTTGTTTAAAAAACTTATATAAATATCATTTTATATAAGTTTCGTAGTCTTCCAACTCTAAAACTAAACTTTGGCATAATTTATATGCTTCCTCTAATATTATTTCTATTTTTCCTACATACATACCATACTTATCTTCTAATAGATTTTCAAATATATTTATTAAAAAAATTTCATCATCGTTAGAAAACTTTTTTAATTCCTCTAAGGTCAATGGGTAAACTCCATTTATAGCAGAATATTTATATCTTAAAGCCCACATTAAGGGCTTTAGAATTCTTTTTAATAACTTTTTACTTAAAAGAGATTCTTCTCCTTCATTAATGCATATGAAATGTCTTATTCCCATTATAATGTACACATTTAAGTTCTTGGTGCCTTCTATAAAATCTTTTTTATTGGGATAAGGTACATTTAAGCTACCATATAAAATCTTCCCATCTGTCTTGTACTGAATAGGAGAATACTCACGAGTAAAATGAGGAAGTAAGCATTCTTTAAAGGATGTAATTTGAGGATTCAGCTTAGGATGAGGATGGAGGGATTTAACTATCTCTCCTACTTTATATAAATCTCCATACTTCACTTCATCTAAGAATACCCACATATCAATATCACTTTTTTTCCTCACTTCACCTCGGGATAAACTTCCTGTAAGCAGTACACATTCCACTCTCTCTTTAAAGGTTTCTACTATCTTATCCCTAAATTCATTTATTTTTTGATAAGATTCCATATACCCCTCTCCATAAAAATTACTCTACCCTTCATATTTATAAACAACTTCCCCATTGATTATGGTATATAAAGTTTTTGTTAGGCTCTCCAATGGATTTCCATCAAAAATTGCTATATCAGCATCCTTTCCATTATCAATACTTCCAGTTCTATCATCTATTCCAATTATTTCAGCGGCATTTATTGTTATTGCTTTTAAGGCTTCTTCCTCCGTCCATCCCGCTTTAGCGGCAAGTCCTGCGCACATTGACAAATACTCAATTGGAAGTACAGGGTGATCTGTTGTTATAGCTACTTTAACTCCTTTTCTATTTAATGTTCCCGGAGTAGTAAAGTTCTTATTTTTAACCTCTATCTTACTTTTAAATGTAAGAGTTGGCCCAACTATAGCAGGAAACCCGGATTCTTTTATATGTTCTGCAACAAGGTCCCCTTCTGTACAATGATCTAATGTCATCATCACATCAAATTCCTTGGCAATTCTTATAGCCGTTAGTATATCATCAGCCCTATGAGCGTGAGCCTTTAGAGGTATTTCCTTTTGGATTACTGGTATTAAAGCTTCCATCTTTAAATCAATATCAAAACTCTCTCCCTTTGAAACTGCTTCATCTTTTTTATTCTTATAATTTTTAGTCTTTACTAGAGTCTCTCTCAACAATGCTGCCGTAGCCATTCTAGTTATTGGCATCTTTCCCTTAGAGTTATAAACTCTTTTTGGGTTCTCTCCAAAAGCAATTTTCATGGCACTGGGAGCCTTTACTACCATTTTATCTACACAAATTCCGCAGGTTTTAATGATTGCAAATTGTCCTCCTACTACATTTGCGCTTCCAGGTCCCGTCATTACAGTAGTTACTCCACCCTTCAATGCTTCACGGAATGCTGTGTCAAAGGGATTAATTCCATCTATAGCTCTTAAATGTGGAGTTACAGGATCAGTAATCTCATTTATATCATTTCCTTCAAAACCCATACCTTCTTCAATTAAACCAATATGGCAATGAGCTTCTATAAATCCTGGTGTAACCCATCCCCCTTTAGCATCTATAATCTCACATTTTTCAGGAATTTTTATATTTTCTCCAACTTCAATTATTTTTCCATCTTCTATTAATATGCATCCATTTTCATAGTTTTTACCGTTCATAGTAATTATTTTTCCGTTTTTAATTAACAACAATAAATCCATCCCCTTTATATATTTTTAAGTATTTATGTATATTTATATGTTTACGGCTTCATGTTTATATTCATGTAAATTTATATTACCATACTTTTCCCTTTATTTTCACGTATATAATATAAAGATAATAATTTAAGGAGGTTATTAATTTATGAAAAAATCCATAAAATATCTTGTTGGATTATTAGTGATTTTATTCATATTCACATCCTGCGGATCCTCAAAAAAATCTCATGATGAATATTCTAGCTCAGTAAAAAATGCAGAAACTGAAATTTATAACCTTAAAGACAATGATTCTTCCATATCTACCGAAAATACCAAAAAAGATTCCTCCCCTGCCGCAGAAATAGCAGATAGAAAGATCATACAAAATGCCAATATAGAAATACAAACCTTAAATTTTGATAACAGTACTTTAGAATTATCAAAGAAGGTAGAATCCTTTGGAGGGTATATAGAGAATTCTAATATTACGGGAAAAAGAATTGATAATGACCCCTCTATAGAAAATAGATTTGCTGAAGTATCTATAAGAATTCCAGTAAAAAAATTTAATGAATTTATTAAAGATCTTCAAAACCTTGGAAATATAACTAACCAGCATATAAATACTACAGATATTACTTCTCAATATTTCGACACTGAAGCACGTCTTAAATCTTTGAAAATACAACAAGAGAGACTTTTAGAGCTACTAAAAAAATCCGGTGAATTAAAAGATATGTTAGAAATAGAAAGAGAATTAGAAAGAGTGGGCTATGAAATAGAAACTCTCACCGGAACATTAAAAAAATGGAATAATCTAATAGAATACTCCACTTTAAATATAAATTTATACGAAGTACAAAAATATAAAAAAGCAAACCCTCTATCCTTAAAAGATAAAGCATACTATGGTTTCATCTCATCAGTAGAAAACGTAGTATATTTAGTTAAATTATTGATAATATTTATCATATCATCAATACCTTACTTGATAACCATACTACCTTTTATACTTATATTTAAGTATTTTAGTAAAAACAAAAAACTCAATTTAAAAAATTTATTTAAAAGAAACAAAAAAGATATTTAAATTATAAAATGTTTATTGTTTGTTAATATATTCATAATTTTAATTTAATATTTTACCTATATAATAAATATATAATAGATTTTTAAAAATAACAGTAAAATTATTTAATTAGAACCAGACCTCCCCCTTAGGAACGGAAGATATATCTTCCGTTTTTTTCTTTTCAAATATATTAATGTCTTTAAATTAATGTTGTTTTTTTAAAAAAATTTCCACCTTTTCTTTGGGTAATGGTCTGCTTAAAACATATCCTTGTATTTTATCACAATTTTGTACTCTTAAAACTTGAAGTTGAACCTCTTCTTCAACTCCTTCAGCTACAACATCTATTTTCATTTTATGTGCAAGTTGAATTATTTCAGCAGTTATAGCCTCCTCAACAGAGCCGTTTTTTACATCATCAACGAAACTTTTGTCAATTTTCAAAGTATCTATTGGAAGCTTCTTTAAATAGCTTAAAGAAGAATACCCTGTGCCAAAATCGTCTAAAGACACTCCAACTCCTAGATCTTTAAGAGATTTTAACTTTTCCGCTACAGAATCTATAGATTTCATTAAGGTACTTTCTGTTATTTCAATATTTAATAGCTCTGGTTTCATATCATATTTCTCCAGGGTCTCCTTAATAAAAAATATAAAATCCTTTTGCTGTAGCTGTATTGAAGATACATTTACTGATATAACAATTTCATCATAACCTTTTTTCTTCCATTCCATATACTGATTGCATACCGTTTCTATTACCCATTTTCCAATGGATACTATAAGACCCGTGCTTTCTGCTAAAGGAATGAAATATGCCGGAGATACTAAGCCTCTTGTAGGGTGATTCCACCTAATCAATGCTTCTGCACCAATAATTTTTTCAGTCTTCAAATTCATTTGAGGTTGATAATATAGCTCGAATTCATCATTTTCAATTGCCCTTCTTAAATCAGCCTCAAGCTTTGTTTTTTCTAAAATTTCTTTATATATACTAGTGTTAAAAAACTCATAAGTATTTCTTCCTTTTTCTTTAGCAGCATACATAGCGGTATCCACATTTCTAAGCAATGAAAAAGCATCTTCTCCATTATTAGGGTATATATCTATACCAATACTAACTGTAGTATATATCTCATGTTCTTCTATACATATGGGTCCTTGAAAATGATTTAGTATTTCTTTTGCAAAAATTTCAACCTCTTCTTTTGTTCCCTTCATATTTTTAATGATTAAGAACTCATCTTCTCCTACTTTACATAAAATATCTTTTTTATTAATAAATTTTTTTATCTTTTCGCTAACGGTTATTAAAAGTTTATCTCCAAATTTGTGGCCTAATGTATCATTTATGTTTCTAAAATTATCTAAATCCACTAAAAATAAAACAATTCTACTTTCACCATTATATGCGTTTATTTTTTCACCGATTATTTCTTTAGAACAATGAAAATTAGGTAATCCAGTTAATCTATCATAGTAAGCCAATTGTTTTATTTTTTCTTCGTAGTTTTTTCTATCAGTTATATCAGATAGGGAACCTGCCATTCTAATTGCCTTTCCGTCCCTATCTCTTAAAAGCTTTCCTCGAGTTAAAACCCATTTATATTCACCACTTTTTATTTTCAACCTATATTCACTGAAGAAGTAATCACTACCTCCTCTTAAATACTCTTTAAAAGCATTTAGCGTGTCATTTAAGTCTTTAGGATGTATCAACCTAGTCCATCTACCTATTATGCTTAATTTAGGATTCAAAACCTCTAAAGGTATTTTTTCTTTCCATTTCTCAGATATGAAGAATTTATTATTTGTAAAATCCCAATCCCATAAAGCGTCGTTTGCCCCTTCTACTGCCAGTCTATATCTTTCTTCACTAACCCTTAGAGCTTCCTCATTTTTTTTCAACATTTCATATTGATTTTTGAACTCTTCTTCCATTACACCTAAGTTAGTGCATATATGACATACCTTATCAAGTTTTGAATCCATAGCAATCCCCATAAACAACACCTACTCATTATAATTATGTAATATATATATTTTACCAAGTATATATTACCATAAATTGAATGAATTTTTAATATTTAGACAATAAAAATATCAAATTTTACATTTTTTATTAATATCTTTTCTATTTAATTGTAATTGTCTAGGATATAATATACTTTTTCTGCCATAAAATTAATAATAGTTTTTTTGCCTTCATAAGGAATGTAGGATAGAACTTCCCTTAAATTCTTTTCTTTTATAATATCTATTCCACTATATATAGATTCTATTATTTTAAATGAGTTGTCCTCATTTTCCACATAATTTTGTATGCCGCTTATTATGTTGTCGCATAAGCTATCTACATTTACAAATTTTCTTATGGCAATATTTACTCCTGCCATCATCTTATCTATTTCTCTTCTTAGAGTATCTTTCACACTATCCTTTTTTATGAAATCTTTTATATACTTCAATACTTCATCTTTATTGTTGTAAATATAAACTTTAAGTATATTTTCAAATCCTTGAGGTAAAACATCTTTAAGCTTTTTATCGCTATTCTCAGAAGAATTAAATTCTTCGGCTATGATGGAATTTAGTTTTTCCTGAGTAAATTTATTGTTATCTATGGTCTCTAACAACTTTTTATAATCTCTAATTATAGTTTTAAATTCCTCTTCGTTCTCTGCATCTCCATCCATATCTGTTCTTAATTGACTTATCCTATCAGTAATTAAATTTTTTATACTCTCTAATTCTAATTCATTTAAATTCACAAACATATAATCACCTCATAATTTTTATTTTATATATTTTAAAGGTTTATTTTCCTTCCATGGTGCGTACTCCTTAGCAAATATGACTCTATCATAATAACTTGGATGACTGTAGTACCACACCTCATAAATTTTACTAACCTTTGGTAAGCTTAAGCTATTTTCATGAAGTTTAATAGTAGAGGTTATTACAGAGGAATTATCTTTAGTAAGTTCAAGAGCATACCTATCCGCTTCCCTTTCTACATATCTAGAATATGTATTAGTTATGGGATTAGCTAAAAATAAAAATATATTAAGCAATAGAATAATCAAAGGCATAGCTCCCACATCTACAATTCTTCTTACTCCAAGTATATCTCTCCATTTATGCAAAATCCAAAGCAAAGATTTATTTACCAGGTATAAGACCAAAGTAAAGAGTGCTCCTCCTAAAACTATGGACTTCCACACATCTCCCATGACATAATGACCTATTTCATGAGCTGTGATTGATAATGTTTCCCCTTGAGTCAAATTATTTATAGTGGTATCCCATAAAACAATTCTTTTAGAGTTAAATACGCCAGTCATATATGCATTCATTTCTTTTGTATCTACACTTTTGTTTACCTGATACACCTTACTATTACTTATATCGGCTATTTTTAACTGTTCCTCAATCTTAGTTTGCAGATCTTTATTTTGTATAGGAGTATACTGATTAAATAGAGGATCTATATACATAGGAGAAATAAATGTAACAAACATTAATACTGGTATAGATAAAAGTCCATTATAGAGCCACCATCTTTTTGGGCTTTTATTGATAATAAAATATGGAACCCAAATAAATATAGAAGTAATCAGTGTATTAATAGTAAATCCCTTTAAGTAATTACTGAACCATTTATAAAAAGTTTGATTAGACAACCCAAAATTATGTCTATGAACAAAACCTCTATAATAGTCTAAGGGAAAAGTTATAATGCAGCTTATAAGCGTAAAGAAAATAAAAAATAATGCAAGTTGAATAATATAGTTTCTACTTATTCTCTTTACGAATTCACTTAACTTTCTCGATAGTCCACTTAATATAAAAATAATAGGTATAGCAAAGCTTAATATTAAATTAACAGACCAAATATTTAAATTTATTTTTCTGTAATGTATAGCCTTATCTGATACTTTTGCAATACTGGCTTTAGTAGTATTGTCTAAAACAACAGTATAAGAATTATCCTTCTTTAGTTTTTCCATATTTGAATTTTCAAAGTATCTAACCGAAAAAACAAATAAAAATATAAAAGTAAAAAATACGGTCAAAGTCAAGTAAAATGATTTTTTCAACTACATCCCTCCCTTATAACCATTATATTATAAAAGGTAGATATATATAATCTAGTGTGCGTATTTAATTGCCCTATTTAACATTTTAAGTGTAAAAACCATTCCTACAGAGTTAATACAAGTAGCAAGTATTACCGTAGGATATAGTGCAGCGAAGCTAGCAGGCAATCCTACCATTATTAAAGCAAGTAGTAAAAACACAGTTCCACTTACTAATGTGCCCAAAAAAGTTGTAATAATTACTCCCTTACTTTTATCTAATTTTATATTAAATATTTTCATAAAAATATAAACAAACTGTGATGTTATTATCTTATCTATAAAGTTTGGTATTTGTCCCCCTGGAAAAGTTGTAGTAAGAGCTGTAAGTATTCCTGAAATTACTCCAATAACAAATACGAATTTATAATCTTCAACAAAGGTTAGACATACAAACATCATTAAAAGTAAGAAATCTGGTTTCATACCAAATATAAAATTTGGTGAGATTTGGTGGAGAAGTAAACCTGCTGCTAACAATACTGAACTTAATACAAATTTTTTCAATGTCATAATAAAAACCCCTTTCAATTTTTAAATTTATATTTACAAAAGCGCGCTTAAGTTTTTATACAATAAAAAAACTCCGCCCTAAAAATAGGGCGAAGTATTATTCGCGGTACCACCTAAGTTATGCTAAAAAGCACATCTCTTATTCGGATACAATCATATCCTAGCCTTTTTAACGGTAGGCTTCCGGTAACCACTACTCTCCACAAAGGATTTCAATTTACTTCTATGAGGTCCATTCATTAAAATCTATACTATGGAGATCACACCATCCTCCACTCTCTTGGAATAATCAACTTTAACTACTCTTCCTCATCAATGAATTTAAACATATCAATTTTGATTTTTAGTTTACCATTTTATTTCGAAGTTTTCAAGAGGTATTTTTTATTTTACTACATTTTTTCCTGCTATCTTACCAAAAACTATAGTATCAGGAAGAGCATTTCCTCCTAATCTATTTCCACCATGTATACCACCAGTTACTTCCCCTGCTGCATATAAACCTTGAATAATTTCTCCTGACTTACTTAGTACTTGAGTTTTTTCATTTATTTTTAATCCACCCATGGTGTGGTGAACTGCTGGATGCCTCAAAGTTGCATAGTATGGTGCTTTTTCTATTTTATTCTTCCACAATGTACGATTAAAGGAATCTTTTTTATTTTCTACAGCTTTATTGAATTCATTTATTGTTTCTTGCAATACTTTTTCATCAATTTTAATTTTTTCCGCTAATTCTTTTATGGAGTCAGCTTTTATTACTACTCCCTTTTGTATTAATTCCTCTATATTGTCACCAAGCTCATTCTTCTCTTTTATTATTTGAGAGTCATTTATCATATAATATTGTCCATCTTTTTGTTTCATTATTGCTTCACACAACTTGTCTCTTCTGTTATCTTCATTTATAAATCTTTTTCCTTCTTTATTTATAAAAATAGAATTCTCTACGTTTATAGTTGGTCCAGTAAGCTCTATAGCCATTGGAAGTAACTGAATATGCTCCATACCAACTAAATCAGCTCCTACTTTTTCTCCCATAACTATACCATCCCCTGTAGCTCCTGGATGATTAGTAGTCGGTTTATCAGCTGTTAGACTAGGTACATATTTCGTTCTCATTTCTACATTAGCAGCAAATCCTCCTGTTGCTATAACCACGCCTTTTTTTCCTCTTAATTCAAGTAGGTTTTTATCTTTATCTTCAGCTTTAACTCCTACCACTCTATCATTTTCAACTATAAGCTCTGTAGCCTTTGTATTAAGCAATATTTCAACGCCTAATTTATCTCCTGCCTCTTTTAATGTATTCATATATCCTGTTCCTGCTGCATCTGAAGCTTGATGTGTTCTTGTCCATAAAGAACCTACTACAGAACCTATTTTTTCATTAAATTTCATACCATAGGATTGTAACCATTTCTTTCCCTCAAGAGAACCTTCAACAAGAATTTTAACTAACTTTTCATCTGCCTTTTTATCTCCACCTTCAAAAGTTTGTTTAAAATGCTTATCTATTGAATCTTCTATTCCTTGAGCCTTTTGAGCTTCTACATCAACTGCATTATATGCTCCACCGGATCTAATGGTATTTCCACCTATCATAGGCATTTTTTCTAATACAATTACTTTAGCTCCTTCTTCTGCCGCAGCAACAGCAGCGGACATTCCAGCGCCCCCTGCTCCAATTACTATAACATCTGCTTCTTTTTTAACTAATTCTTTTTTCGATGAATCATCACTTCCAGATACCTTTTTTAGTTCATCAATATTGCCACCAGCATTTTTAAGTGCTAAAGTTATAGCTTCTATAACACCGTTACTTGTAACCGTAGCACCTGAAATAACATCTACAGCTAAACTTTGCTTCTCTATTATCTCCTTTGGTATATCATTTAAAGCAGGATCACTTAATCCCTTAGTTTCTTTATGTTCTAATATTTTTATATCTTTTATTTTCTCTTCATCTACTTCTACTTCTAGCTTAATATTTCCATTATGTCCTTTGGCTTCCCCAATATATTTTCCTGATTTAAATTTTGTTTTATCCCCAGAAGTATTTTCACTCCCTCCACAACCCACTAGAGAGAACATAAAAATTAAAGTCATCGCCATTGCCAGTTTTTTAAACTTTTTCATTTAATACATCCCCTTTAACTTTGTTATATTTTATGCAAACATTATATTACATTTTACCAATATTTATCAATAGCTATGATTCATTGTTGTATATTAATTATAACTTTTTATAAAAATAGTATTTATTCAATAAAAAACAAAGTATTAGAGTAATCATTACCCTAATACTTTGTTTTTTTATTAACGTTATTTGAATATATGAATAAGATTATTAAACATATCTTTTTCTTCTTTTATTCTATCTTCATTTCCTAGAACACATATATATTGCTCTTTCATGCAATCTTTAGCTATAGGTGCTAATTTTTTAATATCATTCACTTTTGTGTCTAATATTTCTTCTCTCTCCCTTTGAATATCTTCATATTTAACTCCACTAAAATAATTAGCTGAAGCCTTATCACCCTTCATAGAAGGTGTAAGAGGAGAATCCACATCACTTACCGTTCCAATTATATATTTTGTCATACCTCTTTCATCTTCCGTAAAATTTTCTATATATTCAAAAGTTTTATCATAAACATTTAATGTGTTTTTTAGATGAGGGTCTCTATAAGATACAAAATACATATTTCCATTTCTATTAAATCCTCCAAAGCATCCATAAGCTCCACCTTGAACTCTTACTTTATTCCATAAGTAATCAAAACTTACAATAGTCTTTAACACCTGCATTGTACCTGTATACTTATATCCTAGCTTTTTAAAGTTATATCCTTTTGCATTATATTGTACCTTTCCTGATGTCATTAAACCTTCATTTTCAGGCTTTAAATCAAAATTATAGGAAGCCTTTTCAAAAGCATTATCGCCAAATCCCTTAACTAGAATAGGAAGTTCCTTTTTAAATTCTTTATAATCCTCTTCTTCTAAAGTAACGCTTATTGTTACATTTTCTTTATTAAATATTAATTTGCATAGCTTATTTAAATTACTTTCTATCTCTGTTTTTTTACTTTCAAAATTTTCTTCAAGGTCTACTACAAAATGATATAAGTTTATTCCAGATACTCTCTCCAAATATGCTCCTACTGCTGAGTAGTAAGATGCTACCCTTCCTACAGCTATCATATGTCCTCTATCAAATATAGTCATTTCCATTCTTGATTTTAGTTCTGAAAGTATTTCTTTAATCCTTCTGCTATCATCAAATTTACTGCTTCTGATTTCCTCTAACAATAGCTTAAATAAATCACCCAGTTTTGAAACTAGAGCTTTTGATTTTACTTTAAGCATAGGAGTAAATTCATCCACATTGACACTGTTTGAATACGCTGTTGCTGAATAATAAATTCCTCCAGTATTTATATTTACTTCCTTTGATAAATCTTCATAATCATGTTTTTCAGTACTTACTTTGCCTAGAACTCCAGATAACAATCCTATATACGGAATTAACTCCTGTGGAACATTTTCAGTGTTGAAGTATAAATCTACATAGGCAATTTTATTTGTAAATATATCATGTTTTAATACCTTTATTCCGCCTTCATCTAAAACTTCTATAGGAAGTTTTTCCGTTTCCCTACTTATATCTTCTATTGATAAAAGAGGAATCTTTTCTATGTTTTCTTGTGAATCTGGAGTATTTTGCCTCTTAACAAGTTCTTCAGTTTCATCTAAGATTTCCTTTAATTCATCCTTTGATAATCCTTCTTTATAAGCTTTTAATTCTTCTTTTGTATTTCTATCCTTCTCTTCTGCAAGGCCTTTTTTAGGTTTTACAATTAAAAGGGAACTGTGATCACTCTTCAATAGATATTCATTTATAAGTTCTTCAAAATATCCTTTTTCTGCTCTTTCTTTTATTTTCTTTAGCTGTGGCTCATAACTTAAATGCATTAAAGGATGATGGTCATAAAGCCAGCTATCCATGCATTTTATACCATATATAAGTCCTTTAGGATACCCACCATAATCAGCTTCCCTTAAATAAAATTCTTTAATATTCAATGATGATTGAATCAACTTTTTATCTATGCCTTTATCCACCAATTCTTTTAAAGTGGTAAATACTAAGTTTTTGAATTCATCTTTTTTCTGTTCATTGGAGTTTTTAACTATTATACTTAACGTAGGCTGAAGCACACTATTATCAAAGCTACCGAATACATCTTTACCTATACCGCTCTGTATAAGTGCCTTTTTAAGTGGCGCTGCTGAAGTTTCCAATAATAAATGTTCTAAAATTTCAAAGGCTAAATATAGCTCTTCATCTGTTGCTTTTCCAACAACAAAGTTTAAACTTAAGAAGGTTTTATCTTCTTCTCCCTCATTTTGAGAAATAGGATATTCCACTACATTTTCAACCATATTTCCAAAAGATTTTTGAATAGCTATTGAAGAATTTACATCTATCTTTTTAAAATCTTTTAAATAATTATCATGTATAAAGCTTAACTCCTCTAAAGTATCTCCATCACCATATAAAAATGTATAGCTATTTGATGGGTGATAGTATTTCTTATGGAAGTTAATAAAATTTTCATATGTAAGCTCTGGGATATGATCTGGATCTCCTCCTGATTCTACTCCATAAGTAGTATCTGGGAATAAAGATTCAGGTATTTTTCTCATAAGTATAGATTCCGGTGAAGAGAAAGCACCTTTCATTTCGTTATATACTACTCCCTTATAGGTTATTTCCCCTTCTGGACTTTCTAAATCATGGTGCCAACCTTCCTGCATAAATATTTGAGGATATTTATATATATTTGGATATAAAACTGCGTCTAAATACACATCCATTAAATTAAAAAAATCTTTTTTATTCTTACTAGCAACAGGGTACATTGTCTTATCTGCAAAAGTCATAGCATTTAAAAAAGTATTCAATGATCCCTTTATAAGTTCTACAAAAGGCTCCTTTGATGGAAATTTTCTTGAGCCACATAAAACTGAATGCTCTAATATATGAGCTACACCTGTACTATCGTGTGGGGGAGTTCTAAAGCTTATTGAAAAAACTTTATTATCATCTTCGTTTTCTAGTTTTAACAATTTTGCTCCTGTAGCTTCATGTTGAAAAATTAGCGCTAGTGAGTTTACCTCTTCTACGGTTTTTTTATCCACCAGTTTAAAACCACTATAAATATCACCTATTTGAAAATTCATTTCATTACCTCCTAATATTTTATTAACATTATAATAAATCCCTCATAAAATATATTATAGGCAATAAATATACAAAAAAATATTAATTTTATATAAATTTATTTTATATTTATTAATCAAGTGTATTTAAACTTATAAATAACTTATTGACTAATTATGTTATTACTGTTATTATTTTATTAATATAAGTCGAATATTGTATTAAGGAGGATTCACTAAATGAAGTCAACAGGTATAGTTAGAAAAGTCGATGAACTCGGAAGAATAGTAATTCCAATTGAATTAAGAAGAACGTTGGATATTGAGATAAAAGATTCTTTAGAAATTTTTGTAGATGGTGAGCAGATAATACTAAAAAAATACAACCCTTCATGTATATTCTGCGGCGATGCAAAGAACATTACACACTATAAAGGTAAAATTGTATGCCAAAACTGTCTAAATGAATTAAAAGAAGACAAATAAGATTATCATAGCTTGCAGAGCATTTTGCAAGCTATTTTTTATTTAATATTATTAATCTGCATAACACTACTAATTTACCTAATATTAATCATTATTGCAATATTATATATTAAAAATTAAATTTGTTCATTAATAATTTACAATTTAGCTTTTAATTAAGTATATAATAAATAGTGAATTGAGGTGAATTTTTTGGATAAAAAAATAAAAATAAAAATATCAAATAATGCTTATAATCAATTAGTAAATTTATTTAAATATGATGATGAATATAATTGCCTAAAATTAACATATAACCAAGGATGTTGCAAAACTCCAAAGGTATCAATCCTACTAGATACAATAAAAGAAATGGACTTTGTAGATAAGGTTGAAGATATATCTATAGTCTACGATAAAGAACTTGCAGATAAAGTAAATGAGATACAGCTAATATATACAAATAAAGGATTCATGGTAAAAGCCACTTCTTTAAATGAAACAAATGAAACGAAAGGCTGTGCTTTAAAGGGTAATTGTAATGGCTGCAGTAAAGCTAGCCAAGGATGCCCTAAGCTTCAAACAAATATATAAGCAATATTGTAAAATATAAAAATAGCCCAATTGTTTTTGTAGAACCTTATAATTCTAAAAATATATTTATAAATAATAAAAGAGCTAAGCATGTAGTAAAAAAGCGACTTTTTCCGGAGCGGCTTTACTACGTACTTAGCTCTATATTTGTGAAACCAAATTATCTTTGTAGAAATTTATAATGTAGAAACAGCTATTTTAACTATACATATTCAACTACTTTATCAATAAACAGTATGCCTTCTAAATGGTCAATTTCATGGCAGAAACATTTTGCCAAATCTCCTGTGCCTGTTAATATAATTTCTTCACCATTTTCATTTAATGCTTTTACGGTTACCTTGTATGGTCTTAAAACATAACCCCATTTGTTAGGAATACTCATGCATCCCTCAATGACTTTTTGAGAACCTTCCTCTTTAATTATTTTAGGATTAACTAATTTTATAAGTCCTTGTCCCATATCAATTACTACAAGTTTCTTGAGAATCCCCACTTGACAAGCCGCTAATCCGCCGCAATTTTCTATACTATACATAGTGTCAACCATATCATTAAGTATTTGCCTTACTCTGTCATCTACTATTTCAACTTCCCTGGACTTTTTTCTTAAAATCTCATCCTCTAAATGTCTAATATTTCTTAAAGCCATTTCTCTTAACCTCACTTATTGTTACTAATATCTTCTATTACTTTATTGAAGCTATCATATATTTTTCCATCGTTATTTTCTATCATGCCTATTACATATTGATTGAATCCCCAAGGAATATAATTGTTTTCATATTGATTAGAAGTAGTTTTTCTTATATCAGATAAATGCGCTTTTATCTCCTTCTTAGGAATATATTTCAATATATCTTCTAATGTATAACCTTCTTCAGCTAATTGATGAATATAGTTACAAGCCCAAGCAATGCCTAACTCAGCCATCACTCCTTCGTCTTTGGTAGATATATCCGCTACTATCACATCAGATTTTAATATTTTTTCAGTATCCATTGTAAATATATCGTCAGCAGTAGGCAGTTTTGATTTATCATTGCAAGGAGCTTCTATTGGATTGTAGAATTCAATATCTGTATTTTTTAATTGTTCTCCCTCGTATAATCTTTGCTTAACATCTGCTTCATTGAATAAACCTCCCGCTATATAACCTTGTTTTTGGTTTGAGGTGTAATTAATTAAAACTTTTTTCATATATAACTCTCCTTTATATATCAAGTTGCTATTTTAAAATCTCTATTAATAATTTCTTTTATTTTTGCTTCTATGTAACTAAAAATTTTCTTTAAAAGTGCCTTTGAGGAAATTCATCTTATGATTTCCTTTCACTTTCCTCAAAAAGAAATATCTCCTCAATAGTGCTATCATATAATTTAGCAATATCATAAGCCAACCAAATGGATGGTTCAAATTTTCCTGTTTCAATTGCATTAATAGCTTGTCTTGATACACCTACAAGTTTTCCAAGCTGTTCTTGAGTAAGCCCACGAGCTTCTCTAAATTCTCTTACTCTATTCTTCATATTTTCACTTCTCCTATGTAATGTTAACCTTACATAATAACTATATATCCATATAATCTTTATGTCAAGTTAACCTTACATGAAAATCATATAATAACTAAAAAAAGAATTTGCTCAACAATGTGTTGTACAAATTCAATAAATATTATACCAACTATTTAAACTCGGCTTTTATTTCTTTTGATACTTTTTTCTTTAATATCTTTTAAAAATATTAAATTTTCACCTCATTTCACCTTTAATCATTTTGAGAAATTCTTCAATATTATTACTACACATAAGGGGAATATATTTTTTTATGATGTTTATATCTAAATCCCACCATTTAATTTCTAGTAACATTTGTATTTCTTCTTGCGAAAATCTTCTTTTTATTTCTTTAGCTGGATTCCCTGCCACTATTGTATAAGGTTCAACATTCTTAGTAACCACTGCTCGCGCCCCTATAACAGCACCATCACTAATTTTAACTCCAGGCATTATCATAGCCTCAGTCCCTATCCATACATCATTTCCAACAATAGTATCTCCCTTTTTTTCAAATCCATCTAAAGCATTTTCATTAAGGTCCGGTGTATAAAAAAACGGATATGTTGTAATCCAATCATGCTTATGACCTTGATTACCAGCCATTATAAATATTGCTCCAGAACCAATAGAGCAAAACTTTCCTATTTTAAGTTTATCTACGCCATCCATATCTGGCGAAAGATATCTAACACAGTGATCTTCAAAATGCTTTTCATGATAATATCCTGAATAATATGTGTAGTCTCCCACTTCTATATTTTTATTTGTTATATGGTCTTTAACTATATAACCATTCATCCAAGTTTCAAAAACTTTATTCTCCAACCTTAAACACCTCTATTTTATATTATTACGTTATTTCTTACCGCTCTCTTAAATTCATCTTTTGCTTCAACATCTAGATAATTTGTTGGCTCATCTAATATTAATCTATCTTCAAATCTATAGCTCATATTTTTAACAGTTAAAATACTCATTACTTCCCTTTTTTAAAAATTCTCCTTTTAAAATTTATTTATTGACGATTAATCCTTCTAATCACATCATATCATTGGCTTTTCTCACTTCTCAAGTTCATAAATGATTCTGTATCAAAGTTGTTTATACTTAATTCTAAAATTGCAAATAAAAAATCGGTATTTAATTATCTATATTGATAATATTAAAATACCGATTTGTATTTATATTATTTGTTTTTCTTGTCTAATTATTCTTCTAATACTATGCTCAGTAAGATAGTACTGCTGAGCAAGTTCTCTAATAGATATTCCTTGATTATATAAATCAAAGATCTCTCTATTTCTTTCCTTTAAACTATCTTTTGCACCACTATTCTCTCCCCAAGCTTTCTTATTCTCATGTTTTACAGGTATATACAAATACCCACCCTATATATATTCTTGAATTAATTCAATTATATCTTCTGGCAATATATTTTGTGCCTTTTTATATTTCATAATCCTTGCTCCTATCTACTTTTTAATCTGTAAATAATGAAGCAAAGACCACACAAAACAATTTTAATCTAAATTAATCTAATAAAGTTCGGCTCTGAACAAGGCTTTGTTCCCTTTGTTTCATGCAGTCTTTGCACAGAGCCTAGGTGGGCAGTACGTTTTGTTGTAGATTTCATACATAGTCCTCCTATCAATTTGAATTCATATTATTGAACTGAGTCTGGAGTAATTCTATCATATATATTTATAAAGTAAAGATATATGATTTTGATTATAATAAGAACTACTGATACAATTAAAGCATATTTTAAAATTGTGACTATAGCGGTATAATTTAACTTATAGCTATAAAATAATAAATAAAACATTATAAAAATATTAGGAGATGTTGATATGAATTTAAATAGGAATGATTTATGTTGGTGTGGAAGTGGATTAAAATATAAAAAATGCCACATTGAATTCGATAAGAAGTTAGAAATTTTAGAAGCGCAGGGCTTTGAAATTCCACCAAGAGAAATCATTAAGACTAAAGAACAAATTGAAGGTATAAGAAAAAGTGCTGAAATTAATAACGCTGTACTGGATTTAGTTGCCAAAAATATAAAAGAAGGTATGAGCACTGAGGAAATTGATAAATTAGTTCATGATTACACTATATCCCAAGGAGCAGTCCCAGCAACTCTTAACTTTGAAGGATATACTAAAAGCTTGTGCACCTCAATAAATGATGAAGTATGCCATGGTATTCCTAGTGAGCATAGAATTCTTAAAAATGGAGACATAGTAAATATAGATGTATCCACCATATTAAATGGATATTATTCAGATGCTTCAAGGATGTTCATAATTGGAGAGGCAAGTGAAGAAGCAAAGAAGTTAGTAGAAGTGTCAAAAGAATGCTTGTATAAGGGTATAGAAGCTGTAAAACCTTGGGGATTTTTAGGTGATATAGGGGCAGCCGTTCAAGAGCATGCAGAAAAGCATGGCTACTCTGTGGTAAGAGATTTTGGTGGCCATGGTATTGGACTTGAATTTCATGAAGAACCTTTTGTAGCTCACAATGGCAATAGTGGAGAAGGTATGGTTTTAGTACCTGGTATGGTATTTACAATAGAGCCTATGATAAATGCAGGCTCCTATGAAATAGTAATAGATTCTGAAGATGATTGGACAGTATTCACTGAAGATGGATCCCTTTCTTCCCAATGGGAACATACAATATTAGTAACAGAAGATGGGGTAGAAATACTTAGTAAATAAATTCTTATAAGTCTCAGCTGGAGCAAATATTTCTTATAAAAACTCCAGCTGAAACTAAAAATAAATAGGCCTCTCTTGTGCTAATCTAAAATTATACTTAACTATATTTTAATCATTCAGCTCTATCCATTTTTTAAGCATTATATCTAATTCTTCTTGAATCCTTGCTCTTTCCTTATCTAGCTCTACTAATTTATCATAGTCACTTCCATTGTTATTAATTTCATTGTCTATATTTTCTACTTTTCTTTCAAGTTCTTCTATTATTTTTTCTAATCTCTCAGCCTCCTTTAATTTATTACTTACTATGTTTTTAGGCTTTTCTATATTCTGTGGTTTATTTATTTTATTTTTGCTAGAAACTTCTGTATTACTTCTTTTAATTTCTTTTTTCTTTTCCTTATAATACTCATAGTCTCCATAATAATTAATAATTTTTTTATCTTCTATTTCGCATATCATTTCTGCAATTTTATTTATAAGAAACCTATCATGAGATATGAAAAATATAGTTCCTTTAAACTCCATTAATGCTTCTTCAAGCATTTCTCTTGAATCTATATCAAGATGGTTCGTGGGCTCATCAAGTATAAGCAGATTTATATCATTTTGAATTAATTTACAAAGTTTAAGCCTGCTTTTCTCTCCTCCTGAGAGACCTTTAACCTTTTTAAAAACACTCTCTCCATAGAATAAAAATTTAGCTAATATTCCTCTAGCTGATCCTTCTGAGATGGTCATGCCTTCTCTAAATGTTTCAAGCACAGTTAAATCTTCATTATTAAAAATTACATTTTGCGGAAGATATCCTATCTTAGTGTTAGCTCCTAATTTTATTTCCCCATAATCTGGCTTAAATTCTTCCAAAATCATTTTTACGATGGTTGATTTTCCACTGCCATTATCTCCAATTAATGCTATGCGCCCTTTATATTTAACATCCAAACTCACATTCTCTAATATTTTCTTATAACCAAAACTTTTTCCTATACCTTTAAAACTTACTACATCTTTGCCTGATCTATCAGCCTCAATAAAATCTAGCTGAATTTTAGGCTGATTCAATATTGGCTTATCAATTTTTTGTATTTTATCTAACCTTTTTTGCATATTTGCCGCTCTTTTAAAAAACTTTTCATTATCCCCTTGAACAGCCCATTCTCTAAGTTGTTTTATAGCTTTTTCCATAGCTTTTATTTTTTTCTGTTGATCTTTATAAGCTTCAAATTGTTCAAAAACTCTTCTTTGTTTTTCTTTAACATAATAGGAGTAATTGCCATCATAAATAGAAGTTTCTCCATCCTCTATTTCAACTATCTTCGTTACCACTCTATCTAAAAAATATCTATCATGAGATATTACTATCACCATACCTTTATATGCTTTAAGATAACCTTCAAGCCATTCTATTGATGTCATATCCAAATGATTTGAAGGCTCATCAAGGAGCAGTACATCTGGATTTTGCAATAAAATTTTACCTAATACTACAATAGTCTTTTCCCCACCACTTAAGCTTACAAAGTCCCTATTTAGAAAATCCTCATTAAATTTTAACCCAGTGCAAATCTTGCTTAATTTTTCTTCTATTTCATAACCACCTTCTGCTTCATAAACTTCATTGAGCTGAGAATATTTTTTTAATGTATGCTCTAATTCTTCTCCATCTAAAGTAGCCATTTCTATTTCTAAGGTTTTTAGTTGTTTATTTATTTCATATTGAATTTCAAAGGCAGTTTTTAAAACATCCATTACTTTAAATTGCTTAGGGAAATTAGGTATTTGATCTAAATATCCGACTACTGAATTTTTTCGTATAGTTATAGAACCTTTATCCTGTTTTTCAATACCTGCAATAATTTTAAAAACTGTAGTTTTACCGGTACCATTTCTCCCTATTAATCCAATTCTTTCTCCACATTGAGCTTCAAAAGTAATATTGTTAAAAATTCTATTACCTCCAAAATATTTTTCTACTTCTTTTAACGCTAATTCTATCATAATTAACTCCTCCCTTATGTGTTAACTAATATTAATTTTTCTTTTAAAAATAATAAAACCCGAGCAAGAAACACTTACCCAGGTTTTGTATTTTTAACTTTAATATCAATCAATTATAACTAATTCATTATATAATCTAAGAGGTTCAATAAAATATATAAATGAAGCTTTTTCATAAAAAATAATACTATGATTCAAAGCTACAGCTTTAATATTACAGCTTATATAGGCTGTATAATATTAAAATCATTTTTTAAAGATTATATATTAAACATAAATGAGTAGTTAACATTAGTTTTATCCTATCAAAACTAAAAAACCCAGGCAAGCTAATCCTTACCTGGGTTAAAAATAACATGATTATAATATATTTAAGGCAAAGATAACTTACTTCTTTTTAGTACATTATTCAATTTTGGACAGACTCCTCCCGTAAAATCGAAATTAACATGTGTAATTCCAGATAATGACATTGGCAATCTATCTAAAATTGTGTTTACTAAAAAGAAATTCGCCATACCTTTCACCTCCATAAAACATTTTGTTCAATAAATTAATCTTAGCATATTTTAAATTAACTTTCAATTCACATTTTTAAGTTTTGCGCAGTAAAATTGTAAAAACTTATCCTTTTCCTTTATATAAAAATACCATTAATGATGAACCTATTATTAAAAAATATCCTATTATACTATAAATATCTGGAACTTCTGCCCACAAAAAGAAAGCTATTATCTGTGCAAATATTATGTTTGTATAGTTATATATAGAAACTTCTGAAGCAGGGGCATACTTATAAGATATAGTTAAAGAAAATTGTGCTATAGCAGCGAATACTCCTGCACCAATCAGCATTGTAAATTGACTTAAAGTTAAAGGTAAATAATTAAAAGGAATTATCATTATAGCTGTTAAAGTTGAAATAAAGGAAAAATAAAAAACTATAATCTCTGAATTTTCCTTATCTCCTAAATATCTAACGACGGTATAGGCTCCTCCTGCAAAAGCTGCAGAAGATATACCAATTATAGCTGGTATTATGGTCATGTCAAATTTAGGCTTCATTACAAATAATATACCTATGAATGCCAATATAAGAGCTGGTATTTGTATTTTAGGAAGCTTTTCTTTTAAAAACCACACCGCGAAAATTATAGTAAAGAACGGATGAACCTTATTTAGCATAGAGGAATCTGCTAGCAGCATATTATCTATGCAATAAAAATAAGTTATCATACCGATAGTTCCAAGAACCCCTCTTAAAATCAAGTGTTTTCTATTCTCTCTCTTTCCCCAGGGTTTTTGTTTTTTTCTAAATATTATAGATACGGAAACTATTAAGCTAACAAAGTTCCTAAAAAATGTTTTCTCCACCGTAGGTATATCACCTGACATTTTCACTAAGGCGGCCATAATCGCAAAGCATAATGAAGATAAAATCATATATGCAATAGCCTTACCTCTATTATTTATTTCAGTCAATATTCATCCTCCTTATAAAATATAGTACTATTATAAATATATGTCTGAAAACTCAATTTTGATTTTGTCTAAGTCCGTAAAATGATAAAAATTATGATTCTCCATGGTACAATTTTTTATAGGTAATTTTACTATGAATTCGCTTCCCTTACCATACTCACTATTTACCCATACCTTACCATTATGTATCTCAGCTAATGCTTTTACTAATGGCAATCCAATGCCACTACCTTCATTTTTTCGACATAATGATCTATCCGCTTGTTCGAATTTATCGAAAATTGCGTCTATTTTGTCGGATTTAATCCCAATTCCTGTATCCTTCACTGATATATAAATATAATCATTCCTATCTTTTATTTTAACAAGAACTTGTCCGCCTTTTTTAGTGAACTTCAACGCATTGGAAAGTAAATTTAACATTATTTTTTCAATTTTATTTCCATCACAAGCTAAATATCTTTCTTCAACATCTGTATCAAAAATTAGCTCTATTCCTTTAGCTTTTGCATATTGAACTGAAGACATTGTAATATTTTCAATTAAACTTACTATATCTATATTCTCAATATTTAGTTCACAACAACCAGAATCTATACTAGAAATGTCTAAAGTATTATCTGCTATTCTTAGAAGTCTATAACAATTCTTTCTCATAATATTAAAATAAGTTTTAAGTAATGCTGAATTGTTATTTTCAGAGTCATCTACAACTAAATTACACATTTGCAATGCAGTATGTATAACATTAATTGGTGTCTTTAACTCGTGAGAAATATTTAGTATTAATTCTTTTTTCAATTTTTGATATTCTAGAGCTTCATCTCTTTTTTTATTCTTATAGTTTAACATTTTATCCTCCATAGTAGAAATAGTATGTTTCCATAAAAATTTTATTATCTTTACTTTATCGTTATTAAAGACAAAAGTTTTAGTTCTATGCTCTAAATACAACAATGCAATTAATTTGTCATTATAGGTTATAGGCATGCATAGTAAGGATTTTATCCTATTTTTGATAATATAAGAATTTTTATTATGTTTAAAATCATTCTCCCCGTCATTGATAATAACAGTCTCTAAACGTCTTTTAACATAATATAATATTTCTCTGTAAATATCAACCATTTCTTCTATAAAAACCATATCATTTCCTTTTTTAAAATACATATTATTATCTTTGACAATAACTAAATACCCTTTTTCTGCTTCTGAATATTTTATAGATAGTTTAAACAATTCACAAAAAACCTCTTCTAAGTCAATGTCATCTAGGGAAAAATCTTTTTTAGATTCTATACTATTTAAAGTACTATTAATGATATCTAAAATCATTATTTTAGTTTGCCCCCTTTTTTTACAGAAATTAACATCAAACTTTAATTTTCTAACACTTTACTAGCCCGCAAAAAATATTATATCAAAAATTTATACTCTTGTATTGAACAAATATCCCATAATTATCTACAAAAAACTGTAAAAAAAGACCCTTTTGTAATAAAGAATCTTTTTTACATATAAAATTAATACGATAATACATATACTTTGATGTAATGTATTTTATTTTGTAGATATTTTTACAAAAAAAGTAATAATATTATCTTTGGATTCGGCCCATATTTCACCACCATGTAAATTTATAATACTTTTTGAAATGGCTAGTCCTAATCCACTTCCCCCTGTAATTTCAGCTCTTGATTTCTCTAATCTATAGAATCTTTCAAATATCTTATCTAAATCTTCTTCTTTTATATTATCCCCTCTGTTTGATATGCTAAATAAAGCATAGTCCTCAACTTTATCAAGAGTAATTCTAATGTCCCCTGGCTTATAACTGTATCTTATTGCGTTTACTATAAGGTTTTCAAATACTCTAGCTAACTTATCCCCATCAGCTGTTACCTTAATACTTTCCTTTAGTAAATCTTTAGTTACATTTATCTTGTTTTCTTCAAATATAGGTACGAATTCCTCAGTCAATTGTTCTATTAACTCAGTTAAAGCTATCTCTGTTAAATTTAATTTTATACCATCACTGGTAATCTTAGTATATTCAAATAATTCATCTATTAATATCTTTAACTTTTCAGATTTATTATAGGCAATATCTATATATTCCATCATTTCCTCTTTGTCACTGTACTTACTGTCTTTTATTAAATTTAAATATCCAAGTATTGAAGTTAGTGGAGTTCTTAAATCATGAGATACATTAGTAATAAGCTCACCTTTAGTTTTCTCTAACTCTCTTTCCTTTTCAATTTTATCTCTTAATTCTCCAGTCATAAAATTAATATTTTGAGCTAAATTTGCCAACTCATCTTCTCCCTTTTGATCAATCCTAAAATTCAATTGACCCTTTGCAATATACATAACACCTAATGCTATTTCCTGTATATATCTTACTTTTCTTCCTGTTATAAAGTAAAAAATTACAATAAAAAATATTACAGATAATACTAGTGCAAAGAATGATCTCTGTTGAGTATAATACTTTGTTTCAATGTCTCCTCTAGGGCTTCCTTTTAATACAACGTAGGCTCTGCTATCAGAAAATCCAACAGGGTAAAAGGTTATAAATTCTCCCATACTGCTATCATAATCTCTTCCTTGATCATAACCATTTTTAAAACTCATTGCATTTCTTATAACTGCATGCATATCCAAGTGAGTTTCTTCAGCATTATTAGTCTTATATATTACTTTTCCTGATTCATCAACTATTAATATTTTATTTGATGAATCATCGTTATGATTATTTAATACTTCACTTATGGTTTTACTATCTTTAATGCTAATCTTTTTATTATCTAAATTATATCCTATCTCTAATGCTACATTAGACATTTGTCGTATACTATTTTGATAATTTATTTCAGAATAGGATCTAGGTTTTGAAAAAAAAGAATTAGTTAAAGTAAAGAATATAAACGATAGGGATAGGCATATCCCAAATATAACAATGAGCTCCCACCTTATATTTTGGTTAACTTTACCCTTTAGATTGTAATATAAATCTAATACTTTATCTTTAACTACCTTAAAAGGTTTCGCACAGAATGCCCATAATCCCCTAACAATTCTAATAAAAAGTTTCCACAGCCATCTAAAAGGTTTGGTGAAAAATCTCCATAGTCCTCCAAAAATACCTTTAAATATTCTTTTTAAAATCATGTTTCACCTCATATCTTCTTACATATTTTCAACTTTATATCCTACACCCCATACAGTTTTTATATATTTTGGTTTTCTAGAGTCTTCTTCAATTTTTTCCCTTAACTTTCTTATATGAACCATAACGGTATTATCTGATTTAAAGAAATCTTCTTTCCATACCCTTTCATATATCTTTTCTATACTAAATACGATGCCTTTATTCCTTGATAAGAGCTCTAAAATGGAAAATTCAATTGGAGTAAGTTTAATTTCACGTTCTCCAACTCTTACTTCACGGGTTGCTATATTTATTATAAGATCATCTATTTCAATAATATTTTCATCTTGAGCAACTACTAAGCTAGTATTAAATTTTTTATATCTTCTTAGCTGTGACTTTATTCTAGCTATAAGTTCTAATGGATTAAATGGTTTTGTTACATAATCATCTGCCCCTGCTGTCAGTCCCCATATTTTATCCATATCTTCACTTTTAGCAGATAGCATAATTATAGGCATGCTCTTTTCTTCTCTAATCTTCATACATGCTTCCATGCCATCCATTTTAGGCATCATTATATCTAGTACTATTAAATCTATATCCTGGCTTTGTAAGTAATCTAAAGCTTCCATTCCATTGCCACACTTAATTACTTTATACCCTTCATTTTCTAGATATATTCCAATTAAATCCCTTATCTCTTTTTCGTCATCAACAATTAAAATAGTTTCCCTTGTCATAGCTAAAAGCCTCCTTCTATAACAACTATATCTTATACTATCATAAAACAATTATGATAAATCTACAAATATTCTTAATGTTTTCTTAAAAAAACTAGAACTTAATTCTTAATTTGGTAATAGGAAGTAAAGTATTTATTTTTTTATCTTCTTTTAAGACAAAAAACTGATTACATAATAAAATGCCTTTTATGAAGCCACTTCATTATATAACCAGTTCTCATTTGCACAATCAATTATTTTTTAGAAAATTACAATTGCTAAATAATCTGCCACAGCCTATATTTTGAAAATATCTTTAGAAACTCTTATTATATTGGGCATTAGTTCAATTTTAACATGACCTTCTGCTTCTTTTGCTGTAAGTTCAATCCTTACATTTTTGCTACCATTATTTGAAATTGTTACAGTATCCTCTATTTTACCACTTTTATCAAATAATATTTTTTCACCATTATAAATTTTAATATTTAATTCTCCATTACCAACATCACTTTTTATTTTCATATCATAATTAGCATTTTCAGTTATTATCTCCTTTATATCTGTTCCATCAAAAAATTCAAATTTAATATCATATAAATCATCTCCACTATTGTCAGTCCACCATTTTGCTTGCCCCGTCCAATCTACCTGACTTATATTGAAACTACTTTTCTCATTAAAACTACTTTCTACATTAAAATTATTTTTTTCATCAATGTTTTTGTTAATATTGATATATCTGTAAACTTCTAAAGAACACACTAAAAAAGCAAATATAATTCCTATTATAATTTTTTTACTTTTTTTCATTGTTAATCCCCTCTCTATATAATTTATGTGATAACTAATTAGTTCCCCATTTGGAACCAAAAATTTCTTTATATGTTAATTATAACACATTTATAAAAATAATTTTGAATACAAATATGAAACTAAGTACATACCAATGGCATACTTAGTTTCATGTTTATAATATTAGAATTATAACTTTCTACTATTCACTAACTAACTCAAGTGATTTCCACAATAAGGACACATACTCCAACCTTTCTCAACAGCCCTTCCACATTGAGAGCAGCTATTCTTTAAGTGGTTTCCGCAACTAGGGCATATATTATAATCTTCCCTCACATAACTTCCACAGTTAAAGCATTTTCTATTGTTTGAAGTATAGGAACTTCTTACTACTAAATATATTATCAAGCCAATAAAATTAGGAACAAATATAACTACAAGTAACCATAACCAAGGGTCCATTCCTCTACTTTTGGCATCATAATAAACAAATCTTCCTATAACAATAAGTATTGTAATAGGTATTAAAAATACTAAAGGTATAAAGATCATAGCAGGAAATACTGTCCAAAACTCTTCTCCACCAATGTGTAAGCCAGTAAAAATATTTGCCCCAAATAAAACAATGCCCAATCCCACTAAACCTGCTAATACATAAAACAAAATCTTGAAAGGGTTTTTGTTACTATCACTATCATATGTTTTACCATTTTCATTTCTAGTACTTTGGAAAATTACATATATTATAGCTCCTAACACAGCTAAGATAGCCATTGGAATTATAACTAAGAAAGATGCCATTCTCATAATATATCACACTCCTAATTTATTGATTCATTAAACTTTGAATATAATAATAAAAATATAACTATTGTCGCATTACTTATAGTAAATGCAGTATTTAACATGATGTATATATATTTAGTACTAATGTAATGTAAAGAAAGATACACTATAGTTGAAGCAAATATTGTATAAAGTATTATACTTAAAGGTATTAAATATATAAAAAGTTTATGGTATTTATCATACATATAAGTTTTTGTTTTTATTACTAGTTCTCTTGGAGCTTCTACGGTTTCATCTCCTATTTCAAAAAGCAATTCTTCCAATCTATTTTCATCCATCATAGTGATTCACCTCCATATAATCCTTTATAAGTTTTCTGCCTTTATTTAATCTAGATTTAATAGTACCTTCAGGGATTGAAAGAATTTCGCTAATTTCCTTATAGCTTAGCTGTTGAAAGTAGTACAGTATTAAAGGAATTCTATACTCATCCTTTAAGGTTTTAACAGCTTTTTTAATCATGTATTTCTCATAGTCTTTAATTGTTTCTTCTTCAGGTAGATTTTCTGTAGAATATACCTTTCCCATTTCCTCCTGTTTTTCTTCGTTATCAAAATAATCTCTTATTATATTCAACCATCTCTTACTTTTTCTATATCTATCTTTATATGAATTCATACATATAGTAAATAACCAGGTCTGAAAATTTTTATTTTCATCAAAAGTATTTATGTTTTTAAATACTTTTATCCAGGTATCCTGAAAAAGATCTTCTGCTTCATTTGAATTTTTACATAAATGGAGAGAAAATTTATATAGGGAATCTTTATATTTATCCACTAAAAATTCTAGCCCCTGTTCTCTATCATTGTTATACATTTGCAAGATATATCTGCTCTCTACATTCAAATCTTCTCCCCCTTTCATTTATGTTTTACGCTTCACTTACGTTTAGGTTCGCAAAAAACAGAAAAATTTTCATACACTGAAAATTATAATTTAAAATAGTTAAGCATATATGTTTTTTCAAAATTAGATTATGACAAATTAGATACTCAATTATAAATTTTTACAATGATGATTGAGTATCTAAAAATGGGAACTAAGTGCATAATGACGTCACTTCAGAAAAAGGCGTTCCTCCCATTATATACTTAATTCCTTTATATTTTAAAAATATATTTTCAGATATTGATTATTATACATATTGTAAATACCTATTTGTTGTGCAAAACTTAAAAAATTCTATATAATGCGCCTATACATTTAAGCGAAATCTAGAAACTTTTAAAGATGCTTAGATGAATAGATGGTAGATAAGGATATTTGTAAAATACTAAGAGCTATGTAGGTGGTGAAATAGCGACTTTTTATTGGAGCGGCTTCACTACCTGCTTAGCTCTATGCTTTGGAATACCTTTATGTGAAAACTTATAATTGCTAAATTAATTTGATATAGATAGTTTTATGCCACAATTTTTCTATAAATCTTTTTCTTCTGGCTTGAGAGTTTTTATACCAAAGGTGAAAAAAACCACTCCAAAGAGTATAAGCACTAATAAATTTATTTGTATACTACTAATGCCTCCTCCATTTGCAAGCTTCGTATAGGAATCCACCATCCATTTTTGGGGCATAAAACTTGATATTTTTCTAATGACAACATTTAATGAATCAGTTGGGAAAAAACCTCCTCCTAATATACTTGTAACTATGGCTATGAGTGTAAGAATTAAATTATATTTTTCACTATCGTCTACCACTCCTACCAAACCTACAGAAAATCCTACTGACGTTATCAGATAAGCTGCCAGTATAACGAAAACCCATAAAGGTGATATTCCCCAGCTAATTTTAAAGATAAATGTGCTTACTATCAAAAATAAACTAACTTGCAATATTCCAAGAAGAAAATTAGCCATAATATGTGCTAGTACCACCTCATATTCTTTTACTGGAGTAGAAAATAGTCTCATGAAATTTTTTTCTCTTTTATCTTGAAGTAAGAATCCAATACTTGATCCTGCAAACATCAGTATAAACATAGAAAGTAAACCTATGGAAGCCCTACCCTTTTCATATTCTTCTGATTTTAGTGTAGTCTTTTCATATTCTATCATTTCCTTACCACTCATTAATGCAGCTAAATATCCTTCAATTTCCCCTCTTAATACCTGTACATTTTCATCGTTATTAAGAGAAACTATTTTTATTTTATCCTTAGAATTTGATGAAAATTCTTTTTGAAATATTACCCCTATCTCTATATCCTTATCTTTTACCTTTTCTTCTATCTGTTCCTCTTCCAGAAACCTAATATCATATTTACCGCTATCTTTTAAATATTCTACGAGATAATACTCTACACTTTGGGAATTTGCTATTCCAACAGCAACTTTTTCAGTGTTTCCAAACATAACCACTGCAAGTACTGCTGATAATATAGGAAGAAAGAAAATGAACCCAAATATATTTATTTCTTTTAGCATTCTTTTTATTAAATTTATTGCAATCACTATACTATTCATAAATATTCTCCCTCCTATAAATAATGCTGGCGATAATCATAAAAACTGTTCCCATTATTCCTAAAACTATCAAATTTATCTTTACGCTATTAAGATCTCCACCTTCCATAAGCTTTAAATAGGCATCGGAAATCCATTTGTTTATTGTAAACTTTGATACCAATTCAAATCTATCTCCACCAGTATAGCCCCCACTGGCGAAGGTCATGAATATGACTATAAATGAAGCAACTGTCCCTGCCACCTTAGTGCTTTTAAAAACTCCTGATACTATAAAAGCAAGAGATGTTGCTATATATACCCCAAAAATGGTTACAACAATAATATTTAAGGACGAACTCCCCCAATTCACACCAAAAATTAAATTAGAAAGAATTATTATTGCACTTGTAATTAATAACACTATTAAAGAATGTCCTATCAAGATTCCAGCTAGCATTTCACTTCTTCTAATTGGTGCTGCAAACATCCTAAGAAGTGTGTTTTTTTCTCTTTCCCCTACTAGCATAGAAGCTGCAATCATACTTCCTAATAAGGTAAATTGCACAAGGGTTGTGGTAGAAAAATATTGAATAGCGGAATTATCATTAGAAGATGAGAGTATAACTAATTCAACTATTGAATTAGAATGATCATTAACTATATCTCCTCCAGTTCCAGCCATGCTATTAATAAGACCAATAAGGAAAAGGGGTATTATTATTAGAAACCCAAGGAGAAATATATTTTTAAACATATCTTTTATATTTTTATATGCTATTGCCCACATAATTCCTATCCTCCAAATACTATAATTAATCTCTTAATTTTCTTCCTGTTAACTTTAAGAATACACTCTCTAAATCCGCTTGTTTTATATCAATACTTCTAACTACTACATTTCCTTCTCCTAGTTTTACTAACACTCTTTGTAAAATTTCATTAGGTGACTTGCATATAACCTCAATTCTGTTGCCTTTTAAATTAACCTCGATAACTTCCTCTATTTTTTTTATCTCATCTATAGGGTTAAAGCTTATATTATAACCCTCAATTATTATTTTTTGCTCTTCTGATATGGAACTTATTAATTCCTCTTTACTTCCTAAAGCTATTAATTTACCAAAATCAATGATTCCCACTCTACTACATATGCTTTCAACCTCTTCCATATAATGACTAGTATATATAATAGTAGCCCCTCTCCTATTAAGCTCCTTTATAGATTCTAAAATATGATTTCTAGATTGAGGGTCTATCCCTACAGTAGGCTCATCCATAATTATTATCTTTGGTTCATGAACAATGGCACAGGCAATATTCAACCTTCTTTTCATACCTCCTGAAAACTTTTTAGGTACTTCCTTTCTTTTTTCTATAAGCCCAGTAAACTGTAGAGCCTCTTCTGCCATCTCCTTAAGCTTTTTACCTCTTAATCCATACAATTTCCCTAAAAACTCTACATTTTCCATAGCCGTCATATTTTCATATATAGCAAGCTCTTGTGGAACAAGCCCTAATATTTTTTTAGCTTCTAAGCTATTTTTCATTACATCAATTTCATTTACAAAAATCTCTCCACTATTAGGCTTTAAAAGTCCCATAATCATCTTTATAGTTGTACTCTTTCCCGCTCCATTAGGTCCTAATAATCCAAATATCTCTCCATCCTCTATATCTAAGCTTATATTATCTACAGCCAAGCTATTTCCGTACCTTTTAATAATATTTTTCAATTTAATACCCATATATAAAATCGCCCCTTTTATTTACTTATACTTATATTTTATAAAATCTTAGTATGTTAAATCATAACTCTAAGTCATAAGTTGAAGTGACTTAAGTCATTTTTAATAAGGATTAGGGCAAAATTGACTAATTTGATTTTACAATTATAAGTTTTTACAAAGATAATTGGAGATACAAAGCAAAGAGCTGAGCATATAGTGAAGCCGCTCCGAAAAAAGTCGCTATTTCACTACATGCTTAGCTCTTTTATGTTTTACAAATATTTAAGGAAAAGAATTTTGTAATAAAAAAATGTTACACTTAACATGAGATGCAATCAATTTTTATCTCAAATATCTACTTTTTAATTTTATTGTGCAAAACTTAAAAATGCTATTTAATGTGCTCTATGCATTTGAGCAAAATCTAGAAATTCTTAATTTATTTTAGAAAAATACCGTTAAGATGCTGTACATGTTTGACCTGAACTGCACCCTGTCAAGTAGACAGTGAAAATAACAAAAATTGACCTAACCGGTCAAAGCTCTAAATTCCATTGGGCTTAGGCCGTTTAATCTTTTTTGTAGTCTCTTAGTATTATAG
>NZ_JAHLQF010000001.1 GCF_018918285.1 Clostridium mobile | reverse complement strand
GCTGAAAGCATCTAAGCGTGAAGCCCACCTCAAGATTAGATTTCCCATAGCGTAAGCTAGTAAGACCCCTTGAAGAACACAAGGTTGATAGGCTAGAGGTGTAAGTGTAGTAATACATTCAGCTGACTAGTACTAATAGGTCGAGGGCTTGATCTTAATTAAATGCTTTGTGCAATTTTGAAAGAATATTTCTTTCAATGAAACTTTTCAGGTAAGACTGATTAAGGAAACTCCTCAGCAAAGCTGATGAGTACTGATTCAAAACGAAATCAGAGATTTCTGTGAATCAGTATCTGGTGATAATGGCTTGAAGGTAACACCCGTTTCCATTCCGAACACGACGGTTAAGCTTCAATGCGCCGATGATACTACAAGGGAGGCCTTGTGGGAAAGTAGGTCGTCGCCAGGTCCAAATATTGTTCCGCGATAGCTCAACGGTGGAGCACTCGGCTGTTAACCGATAGGTTGAAGGTTCGAATCCTTTTCGCGGAGCCATTTTTTATTTTTTGAGAGTTATTTTAAAAATTATTTTTAAAATAACTATTGATTTTTATAAGGAACTATGATAACTTAGTTAATAACATAATTAATAACAGTGACAGGGATAAGTAGATAGATAATATGTTTTAAAGAGAGTGGGATAAGCTGAGAACCCATAGACTAAAACTATTGAAATTCACCCTTGAGTTGCAAGCTGAAATTGTTTAAGAGTAAGCTGTGCCGGCGAAAGTCGTTAGAAATTTAAAAATTGATAGAAACAAGTAGTGTAATGAAACTCCTCAACTAAAGTTGATGAGTACTGATTCAAAACGAAATCAAAGATTTCTGTGAATCAGCACGAAGTTTATAGCAATTTTTTAGAGATATAAATTTGGGTGGTACCGCGGCAGACCTTTCGCCCCAGTGAGGGAGATTGAGTGTGCTTTTTTTATTTGGTAAAAATAAAAAATGGTAACATTTTAATCAATACTGCATAAACTAAATAAAAAAATAAAAATTATGATAGGAATAAGTAAATAGTAGGATGTTTTAAAGAGAGTGGGGAATAGGTGAGAGCTCCATAGACTATGACTATTGAAATTCATCCTTGAATTGCAAGCTGAAATTATTTAAGAGTAGGCTGTGCCGGTGAAAATCGTTAAAAATTAAAAAAATTTATAGAAGCGAGCAATGCTAGGAATGTGGCATAATGAGGAGCGGAGTTTAGTTAAGCTAAATGAGCACCGTAATAAGTCAACATGACGACGCAATGCGAAGCTTATAGAAATTTTTTAGAGATATAAATTTGGGTGGTACCGCGGCAGACCTTTCGCCCCAGTGAGGGAGATTGAGTGTGCTTTTTTTATTTTCTTTTTTAAAGCCAGCAAATTTATTGGAATTTTTAAAATAAAAAAGTTAATGATCTTATTAATAAGAAATTATAAAGTTTAAAGATATTAGAATTAAAAGACGAATAAAATAAAAATTATGAAAGGGATAAGTAAATAGTGGGATGTTTTAAAGAGAGTAGGGAAAAGGTGAGAGCCCTATAAACTATAACTATTGAAATTCACCCTTGAATTGTAAGCTGAAATTATTTAAGAGTAAGCTGTGCCGGCGAAAGTCGTTAAAGATTAAAAAATTGATAGAAGCGAATTAAAGCTTATATGAATTTTTAGAGATATAAATTTGGGTGGTACCGCGAACACACTTCGCCTCATTGTTGAAGCGAAGTGTGTTCTTTTTATATAAAAAAGTTTTAAGACTTTTTTAGTAAAGAGTAAAATAGAAATTTTATTTTAAAATATTAGGGGGTAATAATTATGATGAAAAAAACAATATTAAAAACTTTAAGTTTAGGTCTGTTAGTAACAACTATATTAGCTGGATGTGGAAAAACATCTTCAACTTCTAATGAAGTAATAAAAATAGGAATATCACAAATTATTGAACATGAATCTTTGGATTCAGCTAGAAAGGGTTTTGTTGATGCGCTTGCAGAGAATGGATTTAAGGATGGGGAAAAAATAGAAATAGATTTTCAAAATGCCCAAGGAGACATGGCCATAGCTCAAACTATTGCACAAAATTTTGTATCACAAAAGAAAGATTTGATACTTGCAATTGCAACACCTTCAGCTCAATCAGCATACAATTTGACAAAAGACATTCCAATACTAGTAACTGCTGTTACTGATCCCGTTAAAGCTGGACTCGTAAATTCTTTGGAGAAATCAGGAACAAATGTTGCTGGAACTACGGATGCAGCTCCAATAGATAAACAATTTGAGCTACTTAAAAAGTTGATACCAACAGCTAAAAAAGTTGGAATAATGTACAATACTAGTGAAATTAATTCAGAGTCAGATATTGAACAAGCTAAAAAAATTGCTCCGAAGTATGGATTAGAAATTATAACTACAGGAATATCTAGTGTGAATGATATTTCCCAAACTTTGGAGGCATTAATCCCAAAAATAGATGTTTTATATGCGTCAACGGATAATATGATTGCTTCATCAATGCCACTAATTTCAACTAAATGCACAGAAAAGAAAATACCTATAATTGGTGCTGTAACGGCAGAGGTTGAAGGGGGAGCTTTAGCTACAGAGGGAATAGATTATTATAAGCTTGGCTATCAAACTGGAGAAGTTGCAATTGAAATCATAAATGGAAAAAGACCACAAGATATGCCTATAACTACACTAAAGGATACTGAGTTAGTTATTAATGGGGACAGTGCTAAAAAGTTAAATATAAATATTCCAGAAGATTTAATGAAAAAAGCTACTATTATTGGAGGGGGTAAATAATGATTAATTTTTGGATTAATACTATAGAACAAGGTTTAATATTTTCTATAATGGTTTTAGGAGTATATATAACCTACAAAATATTAGATTTCCCAGATCTATCGGTAGATGGTAGTTTCCCTTTAGGGGCAGCTGTAACAGCTGGGTGCTTAATAAGTGGAATTAACCCATATATGGCTTGTGTGCTCTCCTTAATAATAGGTATGATGGCTGGAGCCATAACTGGATTGCTACATGTAAAACTTAAAATTACAAATTTATTATCAGGTATTCTAGTAATGATAGGACTATACTCAATAAATCTTAGAATAATGGGTAAAGCTAATGTACCATTTTTTAATAAGAATACAATTTTTATTGAAGGAGTTCACCCATTGGTAGTCATTACAATTTTTGTTTTAATAGTAAAGATTGCCTTAGATTTATTTTTAAATAGTAAGTTAGGATTCATATTAAAAGCAACAGGGGATAATCCACAATTAGTAACTTCTTTAGGAATAGATAAAGGATTAATTAAAATATTAGGATTATCAATTGCTAATGGACTAGTTGCATTGTCAGGATCGATGATGGCTCAATATCAGAGATTTTCAGATGTTGGTATGGGGACGGGTATAATCGTTATGGGACTTGCTTCAATAATAATTGGAGAAACTATGTTTAAAAGAATTTCTGCTCTTAAGATGACAGCTATTGCTATTCTAGGTTCTATTTTATATAAAACCTGTACAGGTTTTGCATTAAAACTTGGTTTTCCTCCAACAGATTTAAAGTTAATAACTTCAATAATTGTTGTAATAGCGCTATCGTTAAATGGCAGAACTTTTTCTTCAAAAGTAAATAAATCTTTAGTTGCAGGAGGTAAAGCTTATGTTGACAATAAAAAATCTGCTTAAAATATTTAATAAAGATACTGCTAATGAAAATATTCTTTTTAACGGTTTATCTTTTCATATAAATGAAGGAGATTTTATAACTGTTGTTGGCAGTAATGGAGCAGGAAAATCTACTCTTTTAAATATAATAGCAGGATCAATTGAAGTTGATAATGGAGAAATGACTTTGGAAGGCAAAGATATATCAAAGTTACCTGAATTTAAAAGAACTAGATCTATAGGTAGGGTTTTCCAAGATCCATCTATGGGTACCTCTCCATCAATGACTATTTTAGAAAATTTATCACTTGCTAATAATAAAGGTAAGAGATTTGGACTATCCAAAGGAGTATCTGTAAAAGATATTGATTACTTTAAAGAGCTTCTATCAAAATTAAACTTAGGTCTTGAAGATAAGCTCCATACTAAAGTTGGAATGTTATCAGGGGGACAAAGACAGGCTTTAGCATTAATTATGACTGTTATGTCGGAGCCAAGTTTAATGCTTCTTGATGAACATACAGCAGCACTAGATCCTAAAACTTCTGAAAGAATATTAGAACTTACAAATCAAATAGTAGAGGAAAAGAAGATCACAACCCTTATGGTAACTCATAATTTGAATCATGCAATAAAAACTGGAAATAGGCTTATCATGATGCATAGGGGAGAAATTATATTAGATATTAAAGGAGAAGATAAGAAAAATTTAACTATCAATAAACTATTATCATATTTTGATAACATTCAATCAAGCGAACTAATAAGCGATAGAACTTTGTTTTCTTAATGTAAAAATATTTTTATAGAATTACTTTTATAGTTCTTGAAATCATAAATTAGTCTCTCATTTATAAATTTCTACAAATATAGTTTAGTTTCTCAAATAGAGAGCTAAGCATATAGTGAAGCCGCTCCAAGCAAAAGTCGCTATTTCACTACATGCTTAGCTCTTTTATATTTCACAAATATATTTTTAGATTGTAAGTTTCTACAAAAATAATTAGGGTATCGACAAATGATAAACGACACTGATTTAGTTATATATATTTTTGAAATCAGTGATATAATCAGTATATAAAAACTATAATCTATTATATAATTGTAAAAAAATTATGTAATAAAGATTATTATTGTTTTCTTTATACAGCACTGATGAAATAAGAGTATAAACATAACTTTTGAGCATTCTGAATTAAGAACGATATTTTATTACACATTATTTTATTACACATTATTTTATTACACATTAAGATTTCTATTATCATTTTAGCTGAGACGGAGGGAAAATTATTGATTAGTACATTAATAACAGCTTTTGTTGCATTTGTCAGTACCAATATTGATGATATATTTATACTCATGTTATTTTTCTCACAAATAAATAATGCTATGAAAATACGGCATATTGTTATTGGACAGTATTTGGGGGTAGGAGCTTTAATTACAATAAGCATTATAGGGGCTTTAGGTGTATCCATAATTCCGTATGAATATGTTGGATTACTTGGATTAGTGCCTATATATTTAGGAATAAAAGCATATGTTGATTATAAAAAAGAAAGCAAGGATAATGAGAGCACAGGTGAGCAAGAGCTTCAAAAGAGTGAGAATAGTAAAGTTGAAGAAATAATTGAAGAAACAACTGATACCAAAGGGAATGGTATAATAACTTCTATAAATAATCTTATTAATCTAAGCGTTGTAAAAGTATTTGGTGTAACTTTTGCTAATGGTGGAGATAATATTGGGATTTATATACCTCTTTTTTCAAGTATGAATTCAGTGGATATACTGATAACGGTGATAATATTTATGACTCTAACAGCAGTCTGGTGTTTTGTGGGCATGAAACTATCAGAACATCATTTTGTACAGAGAAATATTGAAAAGTATAAACATATTTTTGTTCCAATAATATTTATAGGATTAGGAGTTTTTATTTTAATAGAAAGTGGAATCATAAGTTTGATTTACAAGAAAATACTTTAAGATAATTGTGCACTTATAAAAAGTTAAAAATAAACATGGTTTATAAATATATTATAAGAGTTTACGACTACAAAAATCTTTATATAATCTTCATATAAAATTAAGGTCTTAAAGTTATATTTGAGTTAAAATATATATATAATAAATATTTAAGGAGAGGTGAAATATGAGAAGAGTCGGAACGATAACTTCATCAGTAGGATTTATATTTATAGGTATTTGGCTCATGTTAAGAAATTTTTCTTATGACGTTAGTGTAGAAATGATAAAATGGTGGCCAGTATTGATAATCCTATTTGGTGTGGAAATAATATTCTTAAACAATATGAAAAAGGAAAATGAAAAAGTAGGATTTAATTTTTTAATCATACCATTGACCATAATTTTTATAGGAATAAATGCTTTTGTTTTTGTTGAGGGCAAAGTTCCAAAGGATTACAATATATTTAAAGATGGATTAAGTGGATCAAGTGTAGTTTTTGATGATATAAATTTTATGAACAATGAAAAAAAGATAGAAACAGAGAAAGTACTGGAATCCTTCGGTAAGAAAATTGTATTTGATACAAATAACGCTGATATTGAAGTGAAAAAATCTGAGGACGGAAAAGTTAGATTAAAACTTGATATCTATGTAGACAAAAGTGATAAAAGAGACAGTTATGAAATAAAAGAGAATAAATTAAAAGATGGATATGAATTTTCTATAAAAGAATCTTCAGTTAAAGGTGTTAGTGGAGAAATATACATTCCCGAAAATATGGATATAGATATAAAAGCAAATAACTTAAAATTTAATAGTGAAGAGTATAAAACAGCAAATAATTTAAAAATAGATTGCAACAATGCTAGCATTTATGTAGGGGATTCAAAAAACTTAAATATTAAAGCAAATAATGGTTTAATTGAAGGTGCTAATTCTAATGTTGCAAATGTAGTAATGAATAACGGTAAAGTTAGCTTTAATGGAGATGTTAAAAAAGGAATTATAAAAGTTAACAATGGTGAGGTAAATGTTGATAATAAACAGTGTGAAGATTTAAATATTGGTATAAATTTAGGTTCTGTAAATATAAATACTTCAGATAATAATTTAACTGCAGCTTTGAAAATTAATCAAGGAAAAGTTAGATTAAATGATGAGGACAAGATAAATTCAAATCTTTCAAAGACACTTGGAAATGGTGCAGGAAAATTAAATGTAGATGTTAAAACAGGGTCTATAAATGTAGAAATAGGAGAATGGTAAGATCAATTAATTTTCATCAATGATTTTCCATCACAACCAAATACTATATCCCCATGAATGTCAGTTCTATAAAGTTTAATATTTTTATTTTCAAGTCTGTTTATTACTTTTTTATTAGGATGACCAAAGTTGTTATTTTTACCACAGCTGGCTATAGCTAGTTGTGGTAAAGTACTATCTAGGAACTTTTCACTAGAGGAGGTATTACTTCCATGATGACCTAATTTTAAGATATCACATCGTAAATCATTTCTTTCTGTAAGTTCTCCTTCTACCGGTCCTTCAGCATCTCCCATAAATAAAAAATTAAACTTGTTGTAGGATAATTTAATTACTGCAGAGTAGTTATTTAAGTTATCATAGTTGTCTTTAATGGGGGAGAGTATTTCGCACTTTACTTTAGGATGTAAATTTATTATTTTACCTTCTTTAGCTACGTTTATTTTAAGATTTTTTCTTTTCAGTGATTTAATCATGCGATTATAATAACTAGCATTAGAAGTAACTTTGGGTGCCCAAAAATTTTCTATTTTGAAATTATCTATGATAAGCTCCATACTTCCTATATGATCTTCATGGGGATGTGTAGCTACTACATGGGTAATTTTTTTTATTCCTTCTTTTTTTAAATAACTTAAAACCTTTTCGCTAGCAGCATGTCCTCCACTATCAATAAGTAAACTTTTATCGTCAATAGTTATTAAAGTGCTGTCTCCCTGGCCTACATCTATGAAATGAATTTTTAATATACCTTTTTCAATAGGATTAGATTTAAGGTCAGTTCCAAAGGGGAAGAGTACGATTAGAATTGATAATAATAAAATTAATACATTGTACCTTTTCAATTTTTATCTCCTTTAGGGTAAAACTATCTACTATTCTACCCAATACACTTTATTTAAAACATATATTTAATGTGATATAATTAATTAACACATATTTATTTCCAGTAGAATAGGAGAGAAATTTATGAAAACTTATTTATTGTATATGCGGCTAGGAATTTTTATGATAGGGTCCACATTTAAAAAGAGAGAAGTTGAAAAGGTTAGAAAGGAAAAAGGAGAAGCGGCAGCGGAAGAAATAATTAATAACTATCTTATGGAATGGGCAGATTTTATAGTTAATAAATCAGGAGTAAAAATAAATGTAAAAGGCATGGAAAACTTACCTAAGGAAGGTGCTCTTTATGTGGCTAACCATCAAAGTTTATTTGATGTGCCAGTTTTACTGTCAGCTACAAGAGTTCCAATGGGATTTATAGCTAAAAAGGAATTAGAGAGCAAAATGATTATTAGTGATTGGATGAAGGCGATTCACTGTATATTTATGGATAGAGAAAACGTAAGAGAATCATTAAAATCTATAAACCAAGGGGCAGAAATATTAAAAAACGGATACTCATTAGCCATTTTCCCAGAGGGAACTAGAACTAAAACTGGTGAATTACTGGAGTTTAAAAAAGGAAGTATGAAATTAGGTACAAAAGCTGGTGTACCTATAGTTCCTATTACCATTGATGGTACTTATAAAATAAGAGAAGGCAATAAAAACAAGAGAATAAAAGGGGCAGAAGTTAGTGTAGTTATACACAATCCTATAAATACAAAAGAATTAGATAAGGAATCATTAAATAATTTATCAGAAATAGTAAAGGAAATTATAGCTAAGGGAATGAAATAGAAAAAATCAGCTTTGGTCATTAAAATCAAAGCTGATTACATGTTCTTTGTTAGCAGCTCTCCTAAAAGATTTATTTTATTAAGCAAATCTTCATTTTCGTTTTTTAATAAAGACATTCTACTTTCTAATTCATCATGGTTTTTTTGTAATTCTTTTAATTCATTTTTTAACTCATCTTCTTTATTGTATAACTCTACTAATAAAGGGTTGTAGGTATTTTTTATAGACTTTCTTTTTTCTATAAATGATGCTACCTTGGTGTGTATTATGTTAATTATTTTAATACATTGTTTCTTTAACTTGTGTATATGTTTCTTTGTTTCATCTATAACTTTATCCAAAATATCTAATAATTTATCTAGTTTATCCAAAATTTAATCCCCCTAGTAAAAAATCTTATAATATAATTTTACCTTATATAAAATGTTATACAAGGAGTTTGACAAATGAATAAAGAAAAAAATTTTTTAAATACCTTTAATAAATTTTATATGGAAAAAAATAAGAAAAAAATTAAAGAAATAGAGAAAAAAAATACAGAGATAGAAAAAAGACTTAAAGAGATGAGAGGATTTCTTCAAAGTAAGCAGATAGAATTAGAAGATATAGAAGGTAAAAATAACTCCATAAAAGAACAATATAAAAGGGCGAAAGATATCTTTTTTCAAAGAGGCATAACATTTACTGTAATAAACAAAGGTTACGGCATAAAGGAATGGGACAACCTTCTTATAAGTAAAAAAAGTGGATTATGGATTATTCAAACAAAAGGTGGAGAGGACATAAAAATATTAGATAAAGAGGTCTCCAGTCTTTTGGAAGAAATTTTAAAAGATAAAAATTATAGTTTAGTAGTAACAAGAATAGAGGATAGATTTATAAAGATTAAACTTCATACGGTTTAATCTTTTTTTATTTTCTTTATAGATTCCTTAAAATTTAGTTTTATCCTTAAATAGAGGCCAAAATTAAATTTTAAAATTGAGGAGAAGTAATATGGAAAATAAAAAGTTAGAAGTAATAAAATTAAATAAAAATATAGGCAGAAGAAAAATAATAAATGATTTTACTTTTGATGTATATAAGGGTGATATATGTGGATTTGTAGGACCTAATGGATCGGGAAAAACCACCACAATAAGAATGATCACTGGATTAGTAAAACCAACTAATGGAAGTGTACTTATAAATGGAGAGGATATTACAAAGGATCGTAAAGCTGCTCTGATTAAATTAGGGGCTATGGTAGAGTCTCCGATATTTTTCCCTTATATGTCTGGAAGAAAAAATCTACAAAACTTAGCTAGGTTGAATCCTAATATGGATAGGAAAGAGCAGTTAATCAGGGTGGAAGAATCTCTAAAAATTGTTGGACTTCAAGGTAGGGGAGAGGACAAAGTAAAGACCTACTCTCTAGGAATGAAACAGCGATTAGGCATTGCCCAAACTCTTTTAAATGATCCAGAGATTATAATATTAGATGAACCAGCTAATGGATTAGATCCTTTAGGTATTAGAGAACTTAGAGAGTTAATACTGAATTTGAATAAAAAAAGAGGAATAACATTTTTTATCTCCAGTCATCTTTTAGATGAACTACAGCAAATATGCAATAGATTAATAATAATTAAAGAAGGCAATATGTTGTGGCAAGGTTCAACAGAGGAACTCTTAAAGGATAAAGGAGTAAACAATTCTTTAGAAGATGCCTTTGTAAAATTGATGTATGAAGGAGAAAAATAAAGATGAAAGCTTTAGTATTAAGTGAATTAGAAAGGATATGGAGCAAGAAAAGCACTTGGCTCATATTATTATCTATTCCATTAGTTATATATGCCTCAGCAAGATATTATTTAGGACACAATTTAAATATGACTATAGATAGCCCTCAGTACACTTCCTTTGGTAATTTTGCTAATGCAGTTATGCAAGAACAATTAATAGTATTTTTCAATATAGTTTTAATACTTTTATGTGTATTAGTTTTTACAGATGAATTCACCAGCGGAAGCATAAGGATGGTTTTTATAAGATCAGTTTATTATTGGGAAGTATTTTTTAGCAAATTATGTTCTGTAGCAATAACTATGTTTGTTTTTGTAATGGCTTATTTTATATTAAGTTTGCCTATTGGTTATATTTTAATGCCTAAATTAGAGAATGTGAGTATTTTTTATCACAGCAGTAAATTTACTATAAAAGAGAGTATTTTATATGGAATTAAATATTATGCTATTGCTTATTTGACTCTAATGTCAATGGCTTTTGTAATAAGCTTTATAGCTATGATAAGTAAGAGCATAACTTCAGCTGTTGGAATGAGTATTACTTTTTTATTTGGTTCACTTATATATCCACAAATTTTAATGATTGCATTTAGAGAAATGTCAGATAAACTAATGAGCTATCAACTTTTATCAATAACTCATATTCAACATATGGGTATTGCTATGATGCTTGGAGAAAAAGGATTTTTTAGTGGCTTTATTTTAATTATTTTAACAGTGTATATTATAGTTTTTGGAATATTGTCCTACCTTATTTTTAATAAAACATCTAAATACGTGTAGAGGGGGAGAAAAAATGAAAGGACTTATAAGAAGCGAATTAGAGCGTATCATTAGTAGACCTAAAACCAAAATAACCTTTATATTATTAATTTTAATAACAATATTATGGGGAAAATTAATGGGTGGATGGAATGTAGGATTTTATGATCAAAATAACACTACTACATTAAATTCATTGAACTTTTCTATGTTTATATTAAGGGACATTCATTTGCCTTTAATGTTTATAATACTACCTATGTTATATGGAGATGCTTTAAGTGAAGAAAAGGTTACAGGATGCTATAGAAATATTGCAATAAAACCTTATAAAAGATGGGAGTTTATAGCCTCTAAGTTAATATCACAGATAATAGTTACTTTTATTATAATAAGCAGTTTATTTATAATAGCAAGCATATGTGGAAGTTTTTTTGTGCAGAGGGTAGAATATACAACATTTATGAATCAAAAAGAGATTTTTTATTTTAAAGATGCACTTATATATGGCATAAAGTTTTATTTTATGGAATTTGTTATTATTTTGGCTTTACTTTCAGTGATGAGTATGGTAGCTTCCATAATTCCTAATACTATATTGTGTATTTTAGGATCTATAGGAATTTTTTTTGGAGGAATATATGTTAGCGATAATTTTATTTTCTTCTTAAGCAGTACGGAAAATATCTTTAAAATGTTAAATGGGATGGCTTCAAATAATATATATATAATATTATTTTCTACAATACTAATTCCAACAGTAATTAGCATATTTTTATGGATGAAAAAAGATTGGCTATTTTAGTATAGTGAAAAATTAACTATAATAGATATTGATATTACAATGCTATGGAAGAAGGGTTTAATATGTATGAAAAAATATTAATTGTTGATGATGAAGAACATATAATATCCTTCATAAAGGATGCTCTTTTAGATGAGGGGTATAAGGTATTCACTGCTGAAAATGGAGATGAAGCTATAGAAAGTGTAAAAATAAAACCAGATTTAATTCTTTTAGATATTATGATGCCAGGTAAAGATGGCTTTAAAGTATGTGAATCCATAAGAAATATAGTAGATTGTCCCATAATATTTTTAAGTGCAAGGGGAGAAGAAGGAGATAAGATAAAGGGATTGATGTTAGGGGGAGACGATTATATAGTAAAGCCCTTTAGTATAAGGGAATTAAAAGCTAGAGCTTCTGCTCACTTAAGGAGAGAAAAAAGAGCTATAAATAATAACCCTTCTAGGTTGTACTTTAAAGAATTGAGTATAGATCTTTTATCGAGAGAAGTATATATTGGAAATGAAATAATAAACACTACAAAAAGAGAGTTTGATATAATAGAACTTCTATCCCTCCATCCAGGTCAAGTATTTTCAAGGGAGCAAATCTATGAAAAAATATGGGGATATGAGGGAGAAGGAGATTCTTCTAATGTAGCGGAACATGTAAAAAATATTCGTCAAAAAATATCTGCCTTATCTTCAAAAACAGATTATATTGTGACGGTGTGGGGAGTAGGGTATAAATGGGAGAGATTTAATTGAGTAAAAGTTCCTCTTTAAAAAAGCAGTTCATATATAATTTTATGTATATAATAATTGCTAGTATTATTTTTAGCATTATAACTTATACGGTATATTTAAGTTTTATCAACATAGGACTAATTTTACCTAGCAATTATTATGAAAAAAAAGTATCTCCTATAATGGATTACATTGATAAAAAAGGTGCTAAGATTTTAGATGAAAGTGAGAAAGAGGATTTAGAAAAAATAATACCTGTAGATGGTATGAAGTATGGTGTAGTTGATAAAAATATCAAATTACTATATGGAAATATTGAAAAATTAAGTGAGAAAAACATTGAAGATATAAAGGAAGGAAAAGAACGCAATCATTTTAATGAAAAGTTCGGTATTTTTCAACAGGGAGTAATTATATATCATCCGATTAAAAGTGGGGATAAAATAGAAGGTAATATTATATTAGAATATGTTCTTACTCCTAGGGCTAAAAATCCTAAATATAATTTCTTAGTGCCACCAGAGATATTTATCTTTCTTTCTCCTATTATATATGTAGTGATTTTTACATTATTATTTTCAAGAAGATTTAGCAAAAGCATAAATAAGCCAATACAAGATTTAATACAGGCTTCAAAAAAGATAAAGGAAAGAGACTTGGATTTTTCAATTAGTTATAATGCTCAAAATGAGCTAGGAGAACTAGTAGGAGCTTTTGAAGAAATGAGAAAAGGACTTAGTACATCCTTAACTCGTCAATGGGAAATAGAAAATGAAAGACGAGATATGGTAAGAGCCATTGCTCATGACCTAAGAACTCCATTGACCATTATAAAAGGACATCTAGAAATTCTTCAAGATGGAGGAGTGGAAAACAAAGATAGACTATTAAGATATCTAGATATTATGGATGATAATACAAAAAGGGCTATTAAGTTAATAGAAGATATGAATATGCTAGCTAAAATAGAGGGTATAGAATTTACACTAAACTTCTCCCCAGTAAATATTATAGATTTTATAGATAAGAAGAGTGAAGAATATGATTTGTTGTGTAGTAAGAAAAGTATTGAATTTAAAAGCTTAGTGGATTATAAAAGAAAAAATAAAGATTTAGTAAACATTGATAAGGATAGAATTTCTCAGGTTTTAGATAACATTGTTTTCAATAGCTTTAGATTTATAAAGGAAGATGGGAGTATATTTTTATATGTAATAGTAGAAGAAAATAAAATCACTATGAAAATAAGTGATGATGGAGAAGGTTTTTCTGCAAAAGACTTAAAAAATATATTTAAAAAGTTTTACCAAGGGGATGAGAGTCGTTCAAAACAAAAAGGGCATTCAGGTCTAGGGCTTTATATTTCAAAATTAATAGTTGAAAAACATGGAGGAAAGATTAAAGCATATAATGGTAAAGAAGGAGGAGCTAATGTAGAATTCTACATTTGTTTTTAGCTCCTTCTTTTTTCATGCATAAATATAAATTTTCTTAAAGCATTGATTTAACTGTATGCTTTACCGATTTATCATAGTAAAGTAAAGGTGAAGTAATTAATATACATACATGAATGAATAATTATGCATATATATACGGAATGTTTTGAAAATACAAACACTTGTAAGTATACCTAGATTCCTTTAAAACGTTGCAAGTAAAGATGTGTAGAAAAATAAATAAAAAAATATTATAATTTTAGAAAAATGATGTTGCATATTTATGAAATTGATTGTATAATCATAATAACGAAAGGCAATAAAAGGAGATGGGGCTATGAAAAAAATTCTTGCATTAATTGGAGTATTAGTAATAAGTTTTTCGTTATTAGCAGGATGTACTAATAACAAAAAACAAGAGGAAAACATTAATTCCCTAGATAAGGTTAAAAAAGAGGGAGTATTATTGATTGGGCTAAATGATACTTATCCTCCTATGGAATTTAGAGATGAAAATAATAATTTAGTAGGATTTGATATTGATTTAGGAAATGAACTTGCTAAAAAAATTGGCGTTAAAGCAGAGTTTGTAAAAAATGATTGGAAAGGAATAATTTTATCTCTTAAATCTAAAAAATATGATATGGTACTTTCCACTATGACCATAACTGAAGAAAGAAAAAAAGAAATAGATTTTTCAGATCCATACATAGTAGGAGGACAAAAAATAGTTGTTAAGAAGGGAAATACTTCTATAAAAGATACACCAGATTTAAAGGGTAAGGTAGTAGGAGTACAACTAGGTACAACTGGTGAAATGGCTGCACAAAAAATTGATGGAATAAAAGACATTAAAAAATACGATGGCGTAACAGAAGCTTTTAATGATCTAGAACTTGGAAGATTGGACGCAGTTATAGCAGATGGACAAGTTGGAGGATATTATTTAAAGAAAAGAGGAGGAAACTTAGTTCTTCTCGATGCCAAACTTTCAGAAGAAAATGTAGGTATTGGTTTTAGAAAAGAAGATAAAGAACTGAGAGATGAAATTCAAAAAGCATTTAATGAACTAAAAGAAGAGGGTACTTTGTCAAAGTTATCAGATAAGTGGTTTGGATATGATTTCTACAAATAACTAAGACCCCTTTTTATAAAAATTTCATATAAAGCCCCTGTGAAAGGTTAAATCTTCATTGGGGCACCAATTTTAAGAAAATAATTTTTAATATATAAATTAAAAGGAGAGATATTAATGAAAAAATCAGTAAAGGCATTATTGATATTTACTATTATAGGAAGTCTTCTTGCAGGCTGCGGAGGAAAAGATAAAGGAAATGAAACGGCGGCTAATACTTTAGAAAAAGTAAAGCAGGAGAAAAAAATAAAAATAGGTTTAGAAGATACTTATCCTCCAATGGAATTTAGAAATGAAAAAAATGAACTTGTAGGATTTGATGTTGATTTAGCAAATGCTATTGGTGAAAAACTTGGAGTAGAAACTGAGTATGTAATCACAGAGTTTGGTGGATTAACAATGGCTTTAAATTCAGGGAAATTTGATATGTCACTATCAGCTATAAGTGTAAATCCAGATAGAGCTAAAGAAGTAGATTTTTCAGAACCATATGTTAAAGGTGGTCAGGCTATTATAGTAAAAAATGACAATACAGATATTACAAAAGTAGAGGATTTAAATGATAAAACTGTTGGTGTTCAATTAGGTACTACTGGAGAAGAGGCAGCTAAAAAAATTCAAGGACTAAAAGAAGTAAAAACTTATGACAAGGCAACTCAACCATTTCAAGATTTAGAAATAGGAAGAATACAAGCAGTTATCGTTGATGAGTTTGTTGGAAGATACTATTTAGCTAAACAAGAAGGAAAGTTTAAGGTTGCAGTGACTTTAGATGAAGAACCAATCGCTATAGCATTTAAAAAAGGTGATAAAGAATTACAAGAAGAGGTTAAAAAGGCTATAGAAGAATTAAAACAAGATGGAACTATGTCTGAACTATCAAAAAAATGGTTTGGTGAAGATATTTATAAAAAATAATTAAATTAGAAATGAATGTTTATAAAAAGGGGTGGAGAAGCTTTGGATATAAATCTATTGAAGCAAATATTTCCGATATTATTAAAATCAACAGGAATGACCATATTATTAACGGTAATTTCTGTAGTTCTAGGAACTTTAATTGGTGTAGTGGTAGCATTATTAAAAATGTCAAAAAATAAATTGATATATTCAATAGCTTCACTGTATACATGGATAATTAGGGGTACTCCTATGTTGTTACAGCTATTCTTCTTCTACTATGGATTACCTTTTATAGGAATAAAGTTAGAACCGATGTCAGCAGCTATAATTGGTTTGAGCTTAAACTCAGGTGCATATATGGGTGAAATAATTAGAGGAGGTATTATATCCGTAGATAAAGGACAGTTCGAAGCATGTAAGGCATTAGGATTTACTTATGGTCAAACTATGAGAAGAGTAGTACTTCCTCAAACATTTAAAGTGTTAATACCGCCAGTAGGTAATGAATTTATAACAATTTTAAAAGATACATCTTTAGTTTCTGCTATAGCTATGGAGGAACTAATGAGAACTGCACAGCAAATATACTCAGCTAATTTTAGACCAATGGAACCATTTTTCATTGCAGCATGTATTTATTTAGCTTTAACTACTGTGTTTACTGGAGTATTCGCAATTTGGGAGAAGAAATTATCTAGATATTAAGAGTAAGGAGGAAATATAACTATGTATATGATAGAAGCTATGGATGTTACTAAGAAATTTGGTAATTTAACAGTGTTTGAAAATTTAAATATAAATGTTACAAAAGGAGAAGTTTTAGTTATCATTGGACCTTCAGGATCAGGTAAAAGTACTTTTCTAAGATGCTTAAATCACCTAGAGAGTATAAACGATGGAAAGATAATAATTGAAGGCGAAGAATTAGATGGAAAAAATAAAAGTTTGATGAGAAAAATAACTACTAAGATGGGGATGGTATTTCAAAATTTTAATCTGTTTCCACACATGACAGCATTAGAAAACGTCATGGAAGCACCTATTACAGTGAAAAAAGAAAACAAAAATGAAGCAAGATTAAAAGCTGAAAGATTACTAAAAAAAGTTGGATTAGAAGATAAGATGGATTATTATCCTTCTAAGCTTTCAGGGGGACAAAAGCAAAGAGTGGCAATAGCAAGAGCTCTTGCTATGGAACCAGATATAATGTTATTTGATGAACCAACTTCAGCTCTAGACCCAGAACTAGTTGGAGAGGTTTTAAATGTTATGAAAGACCTAGCTAGTGAAGGGATGACTATGGTGGTAGTAACTCACGAAATGAGCTTTGCTAAAGATGTAGGAGATAGAGTTATATTTATGGATGGTGGAAAAATTGTGGAAGAAGGGGTTCCAGAAGATATTTTTGCTTATCCAAAACAGCATAGAACAAAAGAATTTTTAAAGAAAGTAATTTAAGTTAGATAAACATTAAATAATAGGGGGCTAAATTATGAATAAAGAAAAAGTTGTATTAGCATATTCAGGTGGATTGGATACATCCATAATAATTCCATGGTTACAGGAAAACTATGACTTAGAAGTTATAGCTGTATGTGTAGACGTGGGACAAGATGACGATATGAAAGAAGTAGAAAAAAAGGCTATAAAAACAGGGGCAGCAAAGGTTTATGTGGAGGATGTAAAAGAAGAATTCGTAAAAGATTATGTGTATAAAGCACTAAAGGCTGGGGCAATTTACGAAGATAAATATCTTCTTGGAACTTCTCTTGCAAGACCACTTATTGCTAAAAAGTTAGTGGAAATAGCAAAAATTGAGGGGGCAAAATATATATGTCATGGCTGTACTGGAAAAGGAAATGACCAAGTTAGATTTGAAGTGGCCATTGCATCCTTTGATCCATTTATTGAAATCATAGCTCCTTGGAGAATATGGGATATTTCCTCAAGGGAAGATGCTATAGATTATGCATTAGCTAAAGGGGTAGACGTTCCTGTAACAAAGGAAAAGATATATTCCGTTGATAAAAATATATGGCATGTTAGTCATGAAGGTGGAGATTTAGAAGATCCACAAAATGAACATAAGATAGATTTATACTCTACAATAACAGCGCCAGAAAAGGCTAAAGATGAACCTACTTACGTAGAAATTTACTTTGAAAAGGGAGAACCTAAAAAAGTAAATGGTGTAGAATTAAATGGGGTAGAATTAGTAAGCACCTTAAATAAAATTGGAGCAGAAAATGGAGTAGGTATAATAGATATAATTGAAAACAGACTTGTTGGAATGAAATCTAGAGGGGTGTATGAAACTCCAGGTGGAACAATTCTCTATGAGGGACATAAGGAATTAGAAAGATTGACTTTGGATAAATTGACTTATCATTATAAGCAAGGATTAGCTTTGAAATATGGTGAACTTGTTTATGATGGACTATGGTTTACAACTTTAAAAGAATCATTAGATGCCTTTGTAGATAAAACACAGGAAAATGTTACGGGGACAGTTAAGTTAAAACTATACAAAGGAAATGTAACTAACGCTGGAGTATTTACAGAGAATGCTCTATATGATAAAGATATATCCTCCTTTGGGGCAAGTGACCTATATAGTCATAAAGATGCTGGTGGATTTATAAAATTATTTAGTCTTCCATCAAAAATAAAAGCACTTAAAAATAGTTAAAATTTTATAATTAAAAGTTAAAAGTTAAGAGTTTTGGATGCATTTCCTTAACTCTTCATTTTTAACCTTGAATTTATACTAAATAAATTAGCAAGGTCTGATTAAAGAAATATAGCGTATTTGATTAAATGATATATATAGCACATACTATACAAAATATAAAAAATACTATGAGTATATTATACAAGGAGTGATATAATATGAAGCTTTGGGGTGGAAGATTTAAAGATAAAGAAAGCAAGCTTATGGAAGACTTTAATAGTTCTTTAAGCTTTGATAAGGAACTATATGAATATGATATAAAAGGTAGCATGGCTCATGTTAAAATGCTAGCTAAATGTAGAATATTAGCAGAAGAAGAAAAAGACAAGATTGTAGAAGGTCTTTCTTCTATATTAAAGGACATTAATGAGGGACAGTTATTAATAGAAGGGGACTATGAAGATATACACAGCTTTGTGGAAATGAATTTAATTTCTCGCATTGGAGATGTGGGTAAAAAACTTCATACCGCAAGAAGTAGAAATGATCAAGTTGCAGTGGATTTTAGACTTTATGCTAAAGATAAAGCTAGAGAAATTATAGATGAAATTGAGGAGCTTAAGGAAGTTATAGTGGAGCTTGGAGAAAAGAACAATGTGATTATGCCAGGGTACACTCACCTTCAAAGAGCCCAAGTAATTACTTTTAAATATCATATTATGGCATACCATAGCATGCTTTCAAGAGATAAAAAAAGAATGATAAATGCATTAGACATAATGGATGAAAGTCCTTTGGGATGTTGTGCCTTAGCAGGAACTACTTATGATACAGACAGAAAATTTACTGCAGAAGAATTAGGTTTTAAAAAGCCAGTAGAGAATTTTTTAGATGGAGTAAGCGATAGAGATTTTGCCCTTGAAGTTTTAAGCGCATCTTCTATAATAATGATGCATCTAAGTAGACTAAGTGAGGAAATCATACTTTGGAGTAGTAAAGAATTTGATTTTATAGAGATAAGTGATGAATTTTCTACGGGAAGCTCTATAATGCCTCAAAAGAAAAATCCTGATGCAGCAGAATTAGTTAGAGGAAAAACTGGTCGCGTTTATGGAGACTTAATTTCTTTACTCACTACTATGAAGGGGATTCCTCTAGCCTATAATAAAGACATGCAAGAAGACAAAGAAGGATTTTTTGATGGAGTTAATACGGTGTTAAGTTGTCTTAAAATAATGAAGGGAATGCTTTCAGGTCTAAAAATAAAGGCTGAAAATACTAAAAAAGCTGTTAAAAAGGGCTTCTTAAATGCTACAGAAGGAGCGGACTATTTAGTAACTAAAAATATTCCTTTTAGGGACGCTCATAGAATAATAGGTGAAATAGTACTTTATTGTGAGGGGGCAGGTAAGACGATAGAAGAGTTAACTTTAGAAGAACTTCAAAAGTTTAGTCCAGTATTTGATAAAGACATTTATGAATTTATCGATTATGAAAACACCTTAAAGAGAGGAATAAAAAAAGAGATTATCAAATAACATAAACGAAAGTTAAAATAAATAAAATCCAAAATAAATACACGGGATAATTTAATTAAACCCCGTGTTATTTTTTTATAGAAACTGTGAATAGGGACAGTCATTATCAAAAGGGCTATCAAAATGAGGGGCAGTTATTATTAATTATTATTAGTCATTATCAAATGATAAGAAAAAGTAAGAAAAAGGGACAGTTAAATGAAAATAACTAAGAAAAACAGGTATTTTCCATAAAGATTCCAGAAAGATTACGATATATATAGTATCATATATTGGTAAAGGAGATTTTTTATGGATATTAAAAGTATATCGATGAGAAACACAAATGTCACATTTATGGATATTATCAATAATAACAGTAGCTTTAAAAAGGTAAATAAATTTGCTCAAGATAAAGTAAATACTATAAATAAAGCAAATAATGATTTGAAAATATCACAAAAGGGATTGTTAAAGTATGATATAACAAAGAAATTGAGGGAAGCTTTTGAGAAGGGGAAAAAGAGCGGAGAGTTTTTTGAGAACATAGTAGAGGAATATAAGAAAATAGCAGAAAATATAGGAGAAGAGGAAAAAGCTTTACTAGAGGAATCCTTTGATGAAGTATTAAATTGGGGTATTAATGGTATAGTAGATGAGTTCGACTCTTTCTTCAATTATTCATCTAGAATGTTAGATGGATATGGTATGAGCAATGATGGAAAAGCTTTTAATAAAGAAGAATTTAAAAAACATTTTATGTCTGCTCTAGAGAAAAAACTAAAAGGAGAAGTAACTAATGGAGACTGGGACTCCTTAGAAAGTATGTCTTTAGATGATATTAAAAATATAACTGCATTTTTAAATAACATGAATAAACTTCCTTTTGCTAACAATATGAAAGATGCTGAAAACAATATAGATAATTTTATGAAATCTAATAAAGAACTTTTAGATAAGATGAACATATCTGATGAGGCAAAAGAAGCATTAAAAGAAACTATGAAAAACAATGCTAAAGCTTATGCTAAGGTGACATCATATAAAAGCCAGATGAATGATTACGATAAAGAAATTGAAAAGTTATTTAGTTTATTGGCAGGATTAAATTCCAGATATGACAGTGCTGAAAAGATATTAGAAAAGCATAAGAAGGAAAATAATATGAAAATGGTTACCATTTACTTAAGAAGCCAAGGGGAACTTAAAAAAGAAATAGATGGAATGAAAGAAAAAATCGAGGGTATTAAAAAAGATAGAGAAAAATTGCAGAAGAACCCAGATACTATAGAATCTAGTGAAGGATATAAAAAATTAAGTAAATACATAAGTTAAAACAATATTTAAAAGGGAGCAAAACTGCTTCCTTTAATTTTGCTAAGTTGTTAATAAAAATTATATAATATGCTTAAATTTCATGTAAAATTAAGCAATACTTAAGATAAAAAGGAGAATAAACCACATTTTAAGTATTGATAAGGAAGTTTTCCGCAAGGCGGTATAGCATTAAGCTATGCCGTCTTGCTTTGTCTGCTGTTTTGTAGTTATGTCCTCGTTTTGGCTACTGCCTTTGAGAAATAAAATCCTCTCACTACCTACAACACTCGGAAATCCGAAAATGCCAAACTCTTTCAAAGAAAAACGCTGCAATCTTAAAAAGATTACAACGCTTGGCGTAACACGACTTTATGATGCCATGCTTATGTGATAAAATGTGATATTATAAACTGGACACAAAGATGTAGAACTTAAAAGAGGAAAATGAAATAACCGCAAGTAAAATCAAGCGATAATCTTTCTATTTCTTTATAATAAATGTAGGGTGATTGAAACGAGGTGAATAGACGAATGTACGAGTGGCAGAAGCAAATTCAAGTAATCGTTGATGAAATTGACAAATGTATTAAAAATTATAATGATGAAGCCTTGACACTACGCTTCCTTTCTCGCAGGTTAGGTTATTCTGAATTTTATACAACGAGAAAATTCAAAGAAATATCGGGTATGCAATTTAGGGATTATCTGCGGCATAGAAAATTAGCCTTTGCACTAAAAGAGGTTCGGGATAGCAAAAAAAGCCTTTTGGATATTGCTTTTGATTATGGGTTTTCATCACATGAAGCCTTTACCAGAGCTTTCAAAGGAACATATGGTGTAGCTCCAAGTGAATATCGAAAAAAGCCTAAGCCTGTCGTTCTTCGTACAAAAATAAACCCTTTCGACCGCTACTTTTTAGGATTGGGAGAGATTGGTATGATGAAATCTACAGATGATGTTAAAATTTATTTTGTAACCATTCCCTCACATAAGTTTTTGCACATTAAAAACTATGAGAGTAATGGGTATTGGGATTTTTGGCAAAAACAAAGTCTTATTCCGGGACAGGACTGCGAAACAATTTGCGGCTTACTCGATAGTATCAAGGGCAAATTGGATGACGATGGTGGGAGCGAATCTAACGGCGGCAGCGGTCAGATTATGGCGTACATTAATGACTCAGACGGCAGACTCTGCGATTGGGGTATTCCACGTACAGAGTGTTATGGTGCACGTCTTCCTTTTGATTATAAAGGCGAAGTACCACCACAAATGCTTATGATTGATGTTCCTGAAGCCGAGTATATTGTTTTTGAACATGGACCATTCGATTATGAGCAGGAAAATCGTAGCGTGGAGGAAAAGATTGAAAAGGCAATGGCAACTTTTGATTTTGCAGGCACTGGTTACTGCTTTGATACTTCCCCCGGTAGAATCATTTACTTTTATTATAATCCGGAACGGTTTTTTAAGTATATCAGACCAGTACGAAAGTAAATAAAATCGAACAAACCGCTGCAACGGTATAATAAAAAAAAAACGTTGTTTTGGCGGCTAGTTGAGTGTGCGCCCAAACAAAATATGATAGTTGAACAGCGGTTTTGAAATAACAATTTCAAGGCCGCTGTTTTCTTTTGAAAAATAGGGTTACAAGGGGCGTGATAAGTGCGCCCCAAAGCGAGGACACGGCGGTACTAAGGAGGTATCGTTGTGTCTATTTTGTACTATCACATCATATAGCACAGCCGCCTGTGTAGTTTTTACTGCACAGGCGGCTTTTGTTATACCCCCATTCCAAACGGAAAGGGGGTGAGAATGATGTTATGCTCAAAAGACAAACAGCGTATTGAATGACAATTTGCAGCATTTTGTAGGGTTGTACTTCACAATGCAACTTGTGGCTATTTTAGAGATTGGAGTAGAAAATGTAAGCAAGAAACTTCCCTTGAACACCTTTATGAGCAAAAACGGTTTGAACCGCACTTTACCGATGAATACTTTGTCAAATACGATACACCAACAGACTTTGTTGTTCGGGAACAGATTATAACGGTTGAGGATGAGTGTTTAGCAAAAGCCTTGCTATGCCTGTCTGAAAAACGACTGGAAATTATCTTGTTGCGGTACTAGCTGCGTTTCACTGATACGAAAATAGCCGAGATATTGAAGCAGCCACGCACAACAATCCGTTATCAAAAAAATACTGCCTTAAAGCAGTTGCGAAAAAGATTGGAGGAGATGAAAGATGAAATCTAAACTTGTATCCTATGAAGTAATTAAAAAAGCGATTGGTGGTGATACCGCTTCATTACTTGCTGTGCAAGCACATTATAAGCCGCACATTGCTTACTTATCTCACGGTGACATTGAACTGAAAAATCTGCTAAATGCAAAATCGCTAGAAGCCGCCCTTAAATTTAAGATTAATTATCAATCGCCAATGTCACCCAATAGGGGTTAAAAAAGCCTGTGTTTATGGGTTCTACAGAAGCGAAAATAAGGGAGGTAAGGGTTTTATACTCCTACCCCTCAAAATGCGGTTCTACTGCGTGACAAAAGGGGCATATCGCCACTTTGACGATATGCCTCTTTCTAACACTCTGTTTGTCAGCCGTTATGATAATTTAGTTTTACATACTTCCTTATCACTATTTAACTCAGGATTAGTGGTTTGTTTTTCTTTAATGATGATTTTAATAATATGTTTAAAATTTAATAAAAATAATAAATTTATAATATAACTTATAATTAACAGTAATATTTTAATTATAACTATGTAAGATTAATAAATTAATCAATAAAATACTAATTGATTAATATATAAATATTTTAGAAAATTTGAACAAAGGGTAATAAGTTAATATAATATAGATAAAATGGTATAAATTTAAGGAGGGTTTTATGAAGTATAACTTTGATGAAATAATAGATAGAAGAAATACAGACTGTGTAAAATGGGATCATGATAAAATAGAGGGTAGCAATAATGATCTTATACAGATGTGGATAGCAGATATGGATTTTAAAGTTCCAATGGAAGTTATAGAATCAATCAAGGCTAGAGCAGATCACGGAATTTTTGGATATACAAATTTTAATGACCAGTATTTCAATTCTATTATGAATTGGATGAAGAAGCATCATAGTTTTGACATAAGTAAAGAATGGATAGTTTCTACTTCTACTATAGTGTCAGCTTTATATTGGATTGTACAAACTTATACATCAGTAGGTGATAAAATTATAATTCAAACTCCTGTATATCATAGATTCAAAGGAGCTATTGAAGATAATCATAGAGTAATATTGGAGAATCCATTAAAAGAAGTAGATGGAAGATACTATATGGATTTTGAAGATTTAGAAAGCAAAATTGATTCAACTGTTAAAATGATAATTTTATGCAATCCTCATAATCCGATAGGTAGAGTTTGGACTAAAGAAGAATTGACTAGATTAGGGGAGATATGTTTAAAGAATAATATTTTAGTTGTTGCTGATGAGATACATTGCGATCTTGTGTTCAAGGGATATAAACATATACCCTTTGCATCAATATGTAAGGAGTTTGAAGAAAATTCTATTACTTGCATAGCTCCAACAAAAACTTTTAATTTAGCAGGACTTCATATGTCAAATATAGTTATACCAAATTCAGAGCTAAGAGAAAAATTTAATCTTACATTAAAGTTAAATGCCATGGGAAGTATCAATATATTTGGCATGATGGCATTGATTGCAGCTTACGAAAAAGGTGAGACATGGTATGAGGAAATGATGGAGTACATTGAAGGCAATTACAATTATTTAAAAGATTATATAGATGAAAATATACCAAAATTAAAAGTGACTAAAGCAGAAGGTACATATCTAGCTTGGATCGACTTTAAAGCATTGGGTATGAGTGAGGAAAAATTAAATAAATTTTTAATAGAAGAAGGAAAAATAGTTTTGAATGAAGGATCTGTATTTGGTAAAAATGGTGAAGGATTTGGAAGGATGAATTTTGCATGTTCAAGGAAAATTTTAGAAGAAGCTTTGAATAGCTTAAACAAAGCAATTAATAATATATAGTAATATTAATAATAATGAGGAGTGGCGGGATCAAAGATATGAATACTTTAGAAGAAATAATATCAGAGAACAGAAAATATTTAGATAGAGGAGAAGTAGCTTCATATATTCCAGAGCTTAAAAAGGCCAATAAAAATGCTTTAGGTCTATATATAACTACTTTAAATGGAGAAGAATATTTCGCAGGAGATTATGATACTAAGTTTACAATACAAAGCATATCTAAAATAATTACATTGGCACTAGCTATTATGGATAATGGAAAGGATTATGTATTTTCAAAAGTAGGCATGGAGCCAACTACAGAAGCATTTAATTCAATAATTGATCTTGAACTAAAAAATTTAAATAAGCCTTTAAATCCTATGATTAATGCTGGAGCTATAGCTACAGTTTCTATGATTAAAGGCAAAGATAAAAATGAAGTGTTTAATAGAATATTAGAATTTACAAAAAAGCTATGCGGTAATGAGAATTTAAAAGTGGATGAAAGTGTTTATACTTCAGAAAATAGAACGGGTAATAGAAATAGAGCATTAGCCTATTTTATGAAAAGTACAGGCATAATAGAAAAAGATGTTGAGGAAGTTTTATATGCATACTTTAAACAATGTTCTATAGAAGTTACCTGTAAAGATTTATCTAGAATAGCTACTGTTTTTGCTAATGAAGGGGTATTACCTTGGAATGAAGAAAGGGTTATTCCTAAGGAAATAGCTAGAATAGTAAAGACTATAATGGCAACATGTGGTATGTATGACGCATCGGGGGAATTTGCTGTAAATATAGGACTACCTTCTAAATCGGGAGTTGGTGGCGGTATATTGGCCGTAGCTCCAGGGAAAATGGGTATAGGCATAGTAGGACCATCCTTAGATAAAAAGGGAAACAGTATAGGCGGAGTAGAAGTGCTAAAAGATTTATCCGAAAAATTTGACTTAAATATATTTTAGAATATGCTGAAATATTTGCTGACAAATGGTTTATAAATATTTTTAAATAAAGGTTCGTAAAATATAAAAATCCCTAGAATTTTTTGTAGGGATTTTTATTATTCTTTCTATTCAAAAATATTATGTTTTTCATTATATTTTTAAAATAATTAAACATAAAAAAAAATAGCAGGTTGTTTAATATAACTTTAATATGATAAAAAAATAACAATATAGGCATAATACTATTGTTAAATTATTAATTTCAAAACCATATTATTATGACATTATTATTTTCTAAAAATTGAACTATTTGGGCTATGTAAATATAATATAGTTAATTTAATATATGCGCGCAATTTTAATAGACAAAACATTTAAACGTTTAAACATTTAAAGCAATATTCTTAAATATAGAAAAATTTAGGAGGAATAATAATGGATTTAATACAAACGATAACCGACTTCCTGTGGGGATGGCCATTAATAATATTAATATTTGGAGTATCTATGATATATGGTTTTGAACTTAAATTTCTTCAGTTTAGGAAATTTGGTTTTATAATGAAAAATACTTTCGGTAAAATATTTGAAAAAGATACTACAGGAGAAGGTACGGTAACGCCATTCCAGGCGGTTTCAACAGCACTAGCTGCAACATTAGGAGTTGGCAGTATAGCAGGTGTTGGTGTTGCAGTTGCTATAGGGGGGCCAGGAGCTGTATTCTGGATGTGGGCAGTTGCTTTTATAGCAATGCTTACTAAGTATGCTGAAATAACTTTAGCAGTTAAGTATCGTGAAAAGAACCCTGAAAATGGTGAATTTCAAGGTGGACCAATGTATTATATTAAAAATGGTTTAGGTAAAAAATATAACTGGGTAGCAATAAGTTGGTCTGTAGTATTTACTTTTATGATGTTTATAGGTGGCTTTGTTCAATCTAATTCAATGGCAGAAGTTGTATACGAAAGCTTTAAAATCAATAAGTTAACAGTTGGTATAATATTAGCTATAATATCAGGTGTAGTAATTATAGGTGGTATAAAAACTATAGGTAAATTTGCTGAAAAAGTAATTCCAGTTATGGCAATATTATATGTAGGAGCAAGTCTTATAATTATTGCTATGAATGCAAGTGGAATAATCCCAGCATTTAAGAGTATATTTGTTGACGCATTTACAGGCAGCGCAGCAGTAGGTGGATTCGCAGGAGCAACAATACTTGCTGCTATGAGAAATGGTTTTGCAAGAGGAATTTATTCAAACGAATCAGGTATGGGTACAGCACCAGTTGCTCACTCATCAGCAACAACTTCATATCCAGCAAAGCAGGGAATATGGGGATTATTTGAAGTATTTATGTCATCAATAGTGATTTGTACCATGACAGCACTTGTAATACTTACAAGTGGAGTTTTAGAAAGTGGTAAAGGTGGAGCTGCATTGACAGCTATGGCTTTCAGAGATTCATTAGGATTTACTGGTGACTTAATTGTAACTATATGTATAGTATTATTTGCGTTCACTACAGTGTTAGTTGATGGATATTATTCAGAAACAGGACTTATCTATTCAATTAAGACTACGAAATTTTTAATTCCTTTTAGAATTTTCTACTGTTTAGGATTAATATATGGAGCAGTTGGTGGACTTGAAGCAATATGGGGATTATTCGATTTCTTCATGGCTTTTGAAATTATAATAAATCTAATAGTACTCCTAAAACTTAGAAAAGATGTTGTTTACGAAACTGAAAGATATTTCAATAGTGATGAAGTTAAAGAAATAACAAAGAAAGCAAGTTAAATTATTTATATAACATCTATATAAAATATATTTAGCATATGGATAAAGTTAGAGTATGACAAGAGGGATAATGCCTTGTGTAAAAGATATAAAAGAGAGGAATATCAATATGGAAAAGCTGCTTGAAAATATAATAGAAAGCAATAGAAGATATACTGTACAAGGAGAATTAGCATCATATATACCAGAACTTACAAAGGCAAATAAAGATGCTTTAGGAATATTTATTACTACTCTTAATGGAGAAGAATTTTATGCAGGCGATAACGAAATAAAATTTACCATTCAAAGTATATCTAAAATAATATCTCTCATCATAGCTATTATGGATAATGGAAAAGATTATGTATTTTCAAAAGTAGGTATGGAGCCTACTAAAGACTCATTCAATTCAATAATTGATCTTGAATTGAATGATTTGAACAAGCCTTTAAATCCTATGATTAATGCTGGAGCTATAGCTACAGTTTCTATGATCAGAGGTAAGGATAAAGATGAAGTATTTAGTAGGATATTAGAATTTACAAAAAAGCTATGTGGAAATGAAGATTTAAAGGTAAATGAAAGCGTTTATATTTCAGAAAAGAAAACAGGAAGCAGAAATAGAGCATTAGCCTATTTTATGAAAAGTACAAGCATAATAGAAAAAGATGTTGAGGAAGTTTTAGATGTATATTTTAAACAATGTTCTATAGAAGTTACTAGCAAAGATTTATCAAAAATAGCTCTTGTCTTTGCTAATGAAGGTGTATCACCTTGGAGTGAAGAGAGGATTATGCCAAAAGAGGTAACTAGAATAATAAAGACTATAATGACAACATGTGGTATGTATGATGCATCCGGGGAGTTTGCTGTAAATATAGGACTACCTTCTAAATCGGGAGTTGGTGGCGGTATATTGGCTGTAGCCCCAGGGAAAATGGGTATAGGCATAGTAGGACCAGCATTAGATGAAAAGGGAAATAGTATAGCTGGAGTAGAAGTGCTGAAAGATTTATCTCATGAATTGGAATTAAGTATATTTTAAAATAAAAGTAGAAAAACATAGAAATTTTAGATAAACCGCTGAAAAGTGGTTTATTCTTCTTACAGAATATTACTTGATTAAGTATACGAAAAGTGTTACAATTTAACGTAAGTGAATATGGACGATAGAGGTGCGATGTTTAATAGTACCTACACAGATGTAAGCAGGATGATGTGTAGTTAAAGGAAATATCGCCGAAGCATACAGCTAACGCTTTAAAGCTGTATGACTGGTTTTACCCAGAATATGAGTAAGACTGTCACAAAGTTACTTTGTGGAGAGCTATCATTCAAACAATATGCATACACGCACATGTTTAGTGTATTCATACCCTTGAGTGATAAGACTTAAGGGTATTTTTGTTGTGATGGACTGTCCTCTCCCCCATACTATTCACTTAAAACAGTATAAGATATCTAGGAGGAGAAGAGATGAAGAGGAAAAATATTATTACTATTTTAACTTTAATGTTTATATTTTTATTTACTACTACAGTATTGGGAGCAGAGGTAGATCCAGCAGTAGCAAATGCTGAAAGATTTAAATTCCTAACATTAATACCACCTTTTGTGGCTATTGTGTTAGCATTTATTACGAAAAATGTTGTTATATCTCTTTTTATTGGAATTTTTTCAGGAACTTTTTTAATACAATTAACTGGACATAATTTCTTTAATGCAATTTTTTATGGATTTTTAGATATAATTAACAAGGTAAGAGATTCTTTGGCAGATCCATGGAATGCAGGGATTATACTTCAATGTATGACCATTGGTGGTCTTATAGCCTTAGTTTCAAAATTGGGAGGAGCAAAGGCCGTTGCGGAAAGTTTAGCTAAAAAAGCTAAATCACCAGTAAGTGCTCAAATTATTACTTGGTTCTTAGGATTGCTTGTATTCTTTGATGACTATGCAAATTCACTTATTGTAGGACCTATAATGAGACCAGTTTCAGATAAAATGAAAATTTCAAGAGAGAAGCTATCTTTTATTGTTGATGCTACAGCAGCGCCGATTTCAGGTATTGCACTAATATCAACATGGATAGGGTATGAAATAAGTTTAATAAAGGATGCTTATGCTTCAATTGGACAAGAAGTAAATGCCTATGGATTGTTTCTTCAAACAATACCATATAGATTTTATAATATATTGATATTAATATTTATTGTTGCTTCAGCTCTAACTTTAAGAGAATTTGGACCTATGTTAACGGCAGAAAGAAGAGCAAGAGCTACAGGTAAAGTTTTAAGAGACGGAGCTAAACCGATGGTATCATCAGAAGCTACTGCTCTAGAACCTAAGGAAGGAATTAAATTAAGCGTTTGGAATGCTATTATACCAATAGGTATATTATTAATCGCTTCCTTTGGAGGATTTTATTTTGACGGATATAGGGCTATAATGGGCGGAGAGAGTGAAGCTTTAAAGGCTACATTAATGAATAGTCCACTATCTTTTACAGCTATAAGAGAAACTTTTAGTGCATCAGATGCTAGTATAGTTTTATTCCAAGCAGCGTTATTAGCTAGTATTGTTGCTATCATTATGGGAATTTGGCAAAAGGTATTTACGTTAGGAGAAGCTATAGATACATGGATTGAAGGTATGAAATCCTTAATTATTACAGGAGTTATATTATTACTTGCATGGTCTTTAAGTAGCGTTATAAAAGAGTTAGGAACCGCTAAATTTTTAGTTAGTATACTTGAACAGAATGCTTTCCCAGCCTTCTTATTACCAACGCTAATATTTATAATGGGATCAATAATATCCTTTGCTACAGGAACTTCCTATGGTACTATGGGTATACTTATGCCATTAACAATTCCAATAGCTTATACTCTAGGAGGAGGAGATCCTCAATATATGATTGTTAATGCAAGTGCTGTTTTAACTGGAGCTATATTTGGAGATCATTGTTCACCAATATCAGATACAACTATACTATCTTCAATGGGGACAGCTTGCGACCATATAGACCATGTAAATACTCAGATGTGGTATTCCTTAACTATAGGAGCTATTACTATATTATTTGGTTATTTACCAGCAGGATTAAATTTACCAATAACTATAGTTTTACCAGTGGCAATAGCTATTACAGTATCAACATTATTTATAATTGGTAAACCTATAGAAGTGGGTGGAGTTAATGAAATACTAGAGAAAAAGGTTGTATAAGTTTAAAGTAAAAGTATAGAATAAAATGGACTATTAGTAATATCTAATAGTCCATTGTTATTTCAAAATAAGTTGTTATCTCAAAATAAGTTGTTATCTCAAAATAAAAGGAAATAGAAATTCTATTTCCTTTTATTTTCCAATGAACTTTATAATCTAATAAAACTTTTTTACAAAAGAAATTTTGAGCATATTATTCATTGGAATGCTTTAACTAGAATTTATCCCATAGCTAATTAGTTTTAATGCTTCCATATATAAGGTAACTTTTCTCTAACGGAGAAGTAAGCGATTCGCGTAAAACCAAAGATTTTGGCTCACTGCTTATATTGGAGATAAAAACTTATTAAATGCTTGGGTAAGTTCTTTTAAGTTTCAGATAGAGTAAGTATTTATTGCAATAAAAATCCATCTGAAACTAAGAGTTATTTGATATTAAGTTTAATTTAGCATAAACTAATAGCTTATTTATTGTTTTTCTTCTCTTACTTCTCTGTCTCTGCCTAAGAATGAAATAGCATATAATCCTGCTATACCAACTAGAGAATAAATAACTCTTGAAAAAGCAGACATTGATCCGAAAAGAACAGCAACTAAATCAAAATTGAAGAATCCTATAAGTCCCCAATTAATTGCGCCTATAATAACTAATATTAGTGCTGTTAAATCTAATGCTCTCATATTGACATCTCCTTTGTTAATTTTATAATGTAACTATATTCTTGCCAACAAATAAAAAAAATATAACAAAAAAATAGAAATTCAAACTAAAAGTTTGAATTTCTACTAAAATATAATATTTCGATCTAATTTATGGAGTAAGCAGATCATTGTAGAGGTTTTTTGAACTCCATCTATTATTTGAATCTCTTCTGCTAACAGTCTTTGGAGATGAGATATATTTTGGCAAACTAGCTTGAAAAATATACAGTATTCTCCGGTGGTGTAATATAATTCTAAAACCTCAGGTATTTTTTCAAGATTTTCTGAAACGTTACTTAAGTAAGAAGCCTTTTCAAGATTTATTCCTATAAAGCAAACAATATCGTATCCTAATTTAGCTGTATCTATTATTAGTTTAGAGCCTTTTATTATTTCTAGATCCTCCATCTTTTTTATTCTAACGTGTATAGTTCCTCCACTAACATGACATTGTCTTGCAATTTCTAAATATGGTGTTCTAGAGTCTTTCATCAGGATTCCTAGTATTTCTAAATCTAGAGAATCAAGCTGTTGGCTTTTGTTAAATTCCAAATTAATCACCTCAAATTAATACTATATATATATATTATACAAAACATTTAAAATTCTGTTGATATATTTTAAAAAATATAGAATAATATATACAGGAAAAGTTTTTTAAAGGGGGAATAACAATTGAGTTGGACTTATTTTTTAAAGTTATTAGCTCTTGTCTTAGTTGTAATAATAAGTTACAATTTATTAAAAATTTTTGTTTTGTCAAAATATAAGCCTAATAAGTGGATTGTATTCGCTGTAGCTCTAGCTGTTTTAACAACAACAAATATGGCCAAGATAGATTATACTACTATCCCTGGAATGGCCTCATCTGCAATTTTTGCAATAATTTTATTGTGGTTTGTGGATTTATTTAACGATGATAGGCTAGAAATGAAGAAAGAGAAAAAGAAGGATGTAAAAATAAAACCAAAAGCAAAACCAAATAGAGTAAAGAATAATAAAGAAAAATAAAGTAGATAATATATTAAAGGTAGATAATATATTAATAAAGAAGATGTTGGTATAAGCCAGCATCTTTTTTATATAGATTTATATAAAATTTTATATAAAATTATAATTATTTTCAATTTTTATTAAGAAAATTAAAGGATTTTAGAATTTTTTATAGAATAAGTATAAAATAAAATTCTTATAATTAAGAAAAATTTGTTTATAACAATTTGTTTTAATTATTTTTCAATTATAAAGGAGAGATTCGATGAAAAAGGAAATTATTCATTGCACAAAAGCAGCACCAGCTAGGGGACCATATTCACATGCAGTTAAGGTTGGAAATCTTCTATTTGTATCCGGAAGAACTCCTAGTGATTTAAAAACAGGAGAATTGGTGGAAGATAATATACAAAATGCTACTAAGGTAGCTCTAGAAAACGTAAAAATTATTTTAGAAGAATCAGGAACGACCTTAGAGAATGTTGTAAAGACTACTGTTTTCTTAAAAGATATAAATGACTTTAATGCTGTAAATGAAGTTTACGGTGAATATTTTAAAATAGATCCACCAGCTAGATCTTGCATACAAGTTGCTAAGCTGCCTAGAAATGCTATGGTGGAAATAGAAGTTATAGCAATAGTAGAGTAGAAAGGGAGATTTGATATGAAAGATTTTAAATTAATTTGTACAGCTTGTGGAAAAGAATATTCTATTGAAAGAGTAGACCCAAGATGCGATGACTGTAACGAGCCATTAGAAATGGAACTTGTAAAAAAAGGAAAAATAAAGCAAGGTAACCCATTACAACATACTATATTAGAAAGATATTCGGATTTTTTTCCTTTTAATGAAATAAGAAATGATTTATCACTAAATGAAGGATTTACACCACTAGTATCAATATCTAGAATTGCTAAAAGGATAGGTCTAAAAAATCTATATTTTAAAAATGAAAGCCAAAACCCAACTTGGTCTTTTAAAGATAGAGGAACCTTATTTGGAATTCAGCATGCTTATAGCTTAGGTTATAAAAAGGTAGGAGCGGTTTCAACAGGAAATATGGCTGTATCCGTTGCTGCTTATGGAAAAAGAGCTGGATTTGATACATTTATTTTTGTGGGAAAGAATATACCAGCAGAAAAATTAAACCCTATTGCCATATATGGAGCTCATTTAATCAGAGTAGATGGTGATTATGGTAGGCTTTATTATGAAAGCTTAAATATAGGAAGAAAGCAAGGTATTTATTTTATAAATTCAGATGTTACTTATAGAGTTGAAGGTTACAAGACAGCTGCCTTTGAGATGTGTGAGCAATTAGACTTTGATGTACCAGATTATGTAGTTGTTCCAACAAGTGCAGGAGGAAACGTTAGAGGTATATATAAAGGATTCCTAGAATTTAAAGAAGCAGGAATAATAGATAGGGTGCCAAAAATTATTGTGGCTCAAGCTTCTGGATGCTCACCAATTTATAATGCTTTTATAGAAGGTAAAGATAAAGTTGAAAGAGTTGAAAACCCTGATACCATAGCTCACGGCATAGAAAATCCATTCCCACCAAGCGGTAATGCTGTATTAAAAATGTTAAAAGAAAATGGTGGAACTTGTATTTCAGTTTCTGATGAAGAAATAATAATAGCTCAAAAAGAAATGGCAGAGAAGGGCGTATTTGGCCAGCCAGAATCTTGTGTTCCACTAGCTGCTGTTAAAAAGCTAAGACAGCAAGGATATTTAACAGAAAATGATAGAGTAGCTTGTATTGTTACAGGAAGTGGACTAAAATACACAGCAGCTTTTGAAAAACATAATTTAAAATCTCATACATGCAAATTAGAAGAATTAAATAATTTCATAAAAGATAATTTTTAATTATAAAAGAAATCTCAAAAAAATTACGAAGAAATCCCTATATTAGGGATTTCTTTATTTTAATGTATGGATATTTTTAATATATTGTAATATATTAGTATTTGAGGTGATAATATTGAATATAATTGATTTGCATTGTGACACTATATATTTATTAGAACAAGAAAAAAAGGGTGGAAACTTATACAAAAATAATTTTTCAGTGGATATTGAAAAGTTGAAAAGAGGAGGTTCTCTAGCTCAGTTCTTTGCTCTTTTTATAGATAAGAGCGAGTGTAAGGATGCAAAGGAAAGTTGTATAAAACTAATGGACAGGTTTTATTCTGAGATAAACCAATATAGTGATCATATATCCTTAGCAAGAAATTTTCAGGAGATGCAGGAGAATAAAGATAAGGGAAAAATATCTGCATTTTTAACCATAGAAGGAGGAGAAGCTCTAAAGGGTGATATGGAAAACCTATATTACTTTTTTCAAAATGGAGTAAGGCTTATTACATTAACATGGAATTATCCTAATGAAATAGGGTTTTCTAGTTCTAAAGATGAATATGTGGACAAGGGTCTAACTTTTTTTGGAACAGATCTAATCGATGAAATGAATAGGTTAGGGATGTTAATTGATGTTTCCCATTTATCAGATAGAGGTTTTTATGAAGTTGCTGATAGGACAAAAATTCCTTTTATAGCGTCTCATTCAAATGCTAGAGAAATTAAACCTCATAGAAGAAACTTAACTGATACCATGATTAAAGTTCTTTCAGAAAAAGGTGGAGTAATGGGAATAAACTTTTACAGCGACTTTTTAGGGGACAGTCATATGGGAATGGTTAAGGATATGGTAGCTCACATTAAGCATATAAGAAATGTAGGCGGAATAGATTGCATTGCTTTAGGATCGGATTTTGATGGAATAGGTAGTCCAGTAGAAATAGAAGATATATCACAAATGGATAAATTAATTTTTGCTTTAGAAAAAGAGGGATTTTCTTTTGATGAAATGGAAAGAATATTATATAAGAATGCACAAAGGGTAATAAGAGATACACTTAAGTAAAGGAATGGTAAAGATGACAAAAGATAAAATAGGCATATTCTCATGGTTTGGATATATAATGCCTATTGAAGAGAGATTAAAGATAATTAAAGATGGTGGATTTACTGGAGTGGCTATTTGGTGGGAAGATGAAGAAGGACTCACAATATCAAAGAAGGAACAAATTCCTAAATTAGTGGAAAAGTTGGGCCTTCATATTGAAAATATTCATGCTCCCTTCTGTAGCAGCAATAATCTTTGGAGCAGTGATGAATCCATCAGAAGAGAGATAGTAAATAAACATATACAATGGATAAAGGATTGTAGTAAGTTTAATATACCTCTTATGGTTATGCATATATCTGAGGGCTTTGAAATAAAAGAACCTAATAATATGGGGATTAGAAGTTTAGGTGAAATTATAGAAGTAGCAGAAGAATATGGAGTTAAGGTTGCTATAGAAAATACGGATGATAATGCCTTAATTCACTATATTTTGAGCAATTTAGCCTCTCCAAACATTGGGCTATGTTTTGATACCTCTCATAATGAGATAGCCTCAAATAGGGAAATAAACCTATTAAAGCTTTATGGTAATAGATTATTTGCTACCCATATATCTGATAATGATGGATTAAAAGATAGACATTGGACACCTTTTGATGGAAATATAAATTGGAATAAGATTAAGGAAGATTTTCCAGAGGACTATAATGGTTATTTAAGCATGGAAATATGTGCAGGAGATGAAGATAAAGAAAGTTCTCCTGAAGAATATATAAAGAAGGCCTATGACAGAATTATTAAACTAAGAGATTTATTATTTTAGTTTAAAAGAACTTACTTTTTATATGATTGTTTAATTATTAATTGATAATTTATGCTACTAATCTAGCATAAATTATTTTTTTTATTGACAATAGAACATATGTTCGTTATAATAAAAAATGTAATATTTATGATAACAAGAGAATATATTTATTATAGAAAACTAAAGTAGAGATAATGTGAGGGGGTATATTCTATGGATAATAAATTATTTATAAAAATATACTATAATGTAAATGGACAAGATGTACAAGAAGTAGATAGAAATTCAAGATATTTAATTGGCGGAGGTTTCTATAATAAAGAAGGGGGCCATTTCACTTTTAAAGCTAGAAGTTTAAAAGAAGCAAAAGATATAGCAAACGATATATCCTATAAAAATAGTCTTAAAAATTTGAGTTTTTTATTACTTCCTGATAATATACAACTTCAATAATATTAAAATTTAATAATATATAATGACATATGTCTCTGTTCCTTACTGCTCATTTTGATTTTTACAATTAATTTTAAATTAAGGAACGGAGTTTTTTTATTTATTAATGGTTAATTAATGGCGGACAGTTATTTAATAGTAGTTAATAGGGACAGTCATTATCTAAAAACTTAAGGGATAGTTATTAAAAGTTAGGGGACAGTTATTAATGCATTTTTATAGATATATGAAAAACAATAAACATAATTAGAGGTTAATTTTATAAAAGCAAGTAGTGTTCTAAAAATTTTACATAAATATATATATTTTTCCAATGATGCGTACAATTTAAAAAATTTAACGTATTAATTAATAATGAAAACTCGTTAAATTAAAATAGTGGGGGTAAAAGTATATGAAAAGTAAAAGAATAATATCTTTAGTTATTAGCTCATCAATTATAATTACTAATTTTTCATCGGTTTCAGCTATGGGTTTATCAAAAGAATTAAACCCAATGACTGTCCCTATAAAAACTGAAGCGGTAAGCGCATCTGAGGAAAAGAACGTAAAATTATCAAAAGAGAAAGCTAAAGATTTATCAAAGAAAATAATTAAAGATTATTTTAATAAGACAGTTGATGAAAAAGAATATGAGGTTTATGCAGCTCTTATTAATAATGGAGAAGATGAAAACTATTCTTGGGATATATCTTGGAGAAAAAATACTATGAATAGCAGTACTTATATGGATGTATCTATTAATGCAAACACAGGGAAAGTTTTAAGAGCTTCTAATAGATATAACGTAGAGGGAGAGAATAGTGGTATTTCAAAAATTACTGAAGATGAAGGAAAAAAGAAAGCAGAGGAATTCTTAAAAAGGATAAATCCAGAGCAATTTAAAGAAACAAAATATATAAAAGAATCTACGCACTCTATCTATGGAAGGGGTGGTGTTAATACTTCCTATAGTTATAGATTTGCAAGACAGATAAACGGTATACCTTATAATGATGATGGGCTATTTGTAGAAGTAGATGGAGTTAAAGGTGAAGTTGTAAGCTATAACTCAAATTGGGAAGAGGGAGTTAAGCTAACTGTCCCTAATAAGTATTTATCAATAAAAGAGGCGGAAGATATTTTTAGAAAAGAGAGTCAAGTAGAGTTAAAATATATAACTTATAGAGATAAGTATGATATTGAAGAAAATTCAACAAGAAGTAAATTAGTATATATGTTAGATCTCCCATATGATACCATGCTAGACGCCAACGAAGGTAAATTTATGAATAAAGATCTATATAAAAGTATAGAAAAGGATTTAACAGATGCTGAAAGGAAAGAAATCAATTCAAAACTTAAGATAAAAAAACCACTAGATAAAGAAATAAATGAAAAAAGAGCATTAGAAATAGCTAATGCTACGATTAAAGAATTATATGGGGACGGTTATAAAATAGGAAATATTAGATACTATGAAAACAAAGATAAAATATATGGAGATTCTAATGCTTGGTCAATTGATTTTAATAAAAAGATTGAAGGAGATAAGGGATATGATGGGGGAAATATTACTATTGATGCCTTAACAGAAAATGTAACTAATCTTTATAAAAATTATTATAAGGAGAATGAAAAATTAGAAGCTAATATTAGTTGGGAAGAGGCATATAAAATAGCTATAGATGCTGTAGCAAAGTATTCACCAGAAAAGTTTAATGAAATTAACACTAAAGCTATAACTAATCAAAGCAGTATTGATAATTTAACAAAACAAGAGGATAAAAGATATATCTTTAATTTCCCTAGAATGGTCAATGGTATACCTTTCGATGAAAATGGTATTACTGTATGGATAGGAGCAAATAAGGGACAGTTATATGAATATAGCGTAAATTGGAATAGGAATATGAAATTTGATTCACCTGTGAATTTGATACAAAAAGAAGAAAGTAAAAATATATTATTCAGTAAAGATAAACCTCAATTATCATATAGAAAAATAAATAAATCTAATGACTATACTAAACCACAATGGGAAACAAAATTAATCTACACTATGGGGGACAGTTATGGATATAACTTGTCAGGGTTGAGAGTAGATGCTTTTACAGGTAAACTTTTAAATGCATCAGGTGAAGATATAGATGAAAATATAGAAATATATATGGAGAAAATAAAAGGAAATCCTTATGAAAAGGAATTAACTATATTAGCTAACAACGGAATAATAGACACTGCAAATTTCCAAGCTGAAAAAGAGATAACAAAAATGGACTTCATAAAAATGCTTGTTAATGCTAAAGGTTATAGACCAAATTTATTAAAGGATTCCATGAGTTTGAAATTTGAAAGTGGAGTAAGTAGTAATGACGTTAATTATAAATATCTTCAATTAGCAGTTTATTATGGAATCTTAGAAAACAAAGAGGGAAAATTTGATATTAAAGAAAAGGTAACAAGGGCTGAAATGGCGAAAACATTGGTTAAATTTTTAGGTTATGACAAACTTGCTAATTCAAAAGATATTTTCTCTCTAAATGTATCAGATGTAAAGGATATTAAGAGTAATGAATTGGGATATATGGCTATAGCTAAAGGATTAGGAATATTAGAAGTTAAAAATAATAAATTGAGACCAAAATCAAATGCAACATGGAATGAACTTTCAATAGGTATTTATAGAGTGTTAGATAATATAAAAAGAGGTTATTAATTATAGAACTTAATATGATGAAAAAGGCTCTACACCTAGTATTTTAGGTCATAGAGCCTTTAAATTTTAGCTATAATTCTTAACTACATCCAGTTGTTGAACCGCAATCTAGACAAACCATACAAGTTCCATTTCTCACCATTCTACTGCTCGAGCAATTAGGGCAAGTGCTTCCGTAAACTCTATCACCTTCAATTTTTTTCCCATCAAAGGTTTGATGAACATTATTAGTACTTATCTGATCCTCAATTATATCCGATGTAGAAACAATATTTGTTCTATTTGTATTTATATCATAATTTTCAGGTTTAACTTGGCATTTAGAGAAATCACCTAATTCAATATCTATAACCTTACTTATAAGATCAGATATTGAGCTTACATATTTAATATAGGGATGCTTTTGAACAAATCCATAAGGTTCATATTTCTGTCCCCTTAGCATTCTTGCAATATCTTGAGGAGCTACATGGTGCTGTAGCATGACGGATAATGCTTTTGACAAGGAGTTCAATAGCCCCATTATCGTTGTTCCTTCTCTATCTGTAGTAATGTATATTTCAGATATTTCCCCGCTTTCTCTTCTATTTACTGTAGTATATATTTTTACGTCATTTATTTGAGCAGGATGAGTGGTTCCTCTCCTTATTCCTATTGGCTTATCTCTTCTAGAGTATTTAACTCCTTTCTGAAGCTCCTTAGCTTTTGCTAAAAGTTGATCATATGTTAAATCTTCTAGTTTAAGATCTTTATCAGAATTTAAGCTTGTATTTAGAGGCTGACTTGCTTTTGAGCCATCCCTATATAGAGTGATACCTTTTATTCCAAGTCTCCAAGAAGTTAAAACAACATCTTTAAAATCCTCTATAGTAGCTTCTTTTGGTAGATTTACAGTTTTAGAAATTGCTCCTGAAATTAAAGGGGTTATGGAAGCTACCATAAGAACATGCCCCATTGGTGTTATAAATCTTTCACCACTACCACATTTATTTGCTGTATCAAATATTGCTATATGCTCTTCCTTTAGATGAGGAGCTCCCTCGATTTTCCCATCCAATAATTTTTCATATTTATAACCGTCCCTATCAATAGGTTCTTTTTCTAAAACATAATCCATTATATCTTTTATCTGTTCGCTGGTATATCCTAAGTTATTCAAAGCCATCTTGATAACAGGATTTATAACTGTCATCATTCCACCGCCAGAAAGTTTTTTATAAACTATATGGCTAAAGAAAGGTTCGATGGAGGTTGCACCACAGTCCATAGCAAAGGATATGGTTCCAGTAGGCGCTATTACAGAAACTTGAGCATTTCTGTATCCGAACTCTTCACCATAATGTAAAGCTTCATTCCAACATTTTTTTAGAAGTTCACTTATGTTAGAAAAGGATTCTTTTTTAAGAATTTTATGATCTACCATAATAGGTTTATAATTAAGTCCTTCAAAACCAGATGCTTCATCTTCAAGTTCTTTATTTAAGCTACTTAATAAAGGCATTGCTCCAGCAACTTTAGCATGGTTTCTTATTACTTTCAACATATGTACTTTGTTAATATCGTATTTAATAAACGTCCCCACTTCTTTTGCCATAAGTGATGAAATAAAGTAAGAATATCCAGTTAATATTCCGATTAGAGCAGAAGATATATTTCTAGCTTCCTCTGAATCATAAGGATAACCTAAAACCATTAATAATGAGGCTAAGTTACTTAATCCAAGACCTGTTGCTCTAAACATATAGGTTTTTCTTGCAATATCTTCTGTTGGGAACTGTCCCCAATGTATTGAAGCTTCTAAAATTAATTGTACCATTCCTATAACATGGATATATCCATGTAAATCTATATCTTTTTTATTATTATCATAAAACTTAAATACATTTATAGAAGCAAGATTACATGAGCTATCATCCAAAAATGCATATTCTCCGCAAGGGTTTGTTGAATTAATTCTATTATGTTTTGCATTATATTCACCATCTTCTCCTGCAGGACAGGTATGCCAAGCATTAAAAGTATCTGTAAATTGCGGAGCTGGGTCTGCACATTGCCAAGCGCTATTGTTGAAAGCATCCCATATTGTATTAACATTTACTGTCTGATTAATTGAGTTGTCAACACGACCACTTAACTCAATAGTTTCTTCAGGATTTTTCGATAGATTTTCAACTTTTTTCATAAATTCATGTGAAAATCTTATAGAATTATTGCTATTTTGTCCTGAAACGGTTTCGTATGCTTCACCATCTATGTCTATGTCATACCCCATTTTACCTAAAGCTCTAACTTTATCTTCTTCATGAGCTTTCCAGGTTATGAAATCCATTATTTCAGGATGATCTACATCAAGACAAACCATTTTAGCAGCTCTTCTTGTGGTTCCACCAGATTTTATAGCTCCAGCATTTCTATCTAGACCCTTTAAAAAACTCATTAAACCTGAGGATACACCACCACCAGAGAGTTTTTCCCCTTTAGCCCTTATGGAAGAAAAGTTAGTACCTGTCCCCGAACCACCTTTAAAGAGCTTTGTTTCAGTTGCGTACTGATCAGAGATTGAATGAGCACCTAAAAGCTTATCTTCGATAGATAGAATAAAGCAAGCTGATGCTTGAGTACGAGAGTAATTATCTTCAGTTTCAACAACCTTATTTAATTTTTTATTATAATAGTAATTTCCTTGTTTGCTTCCTTTTATATCATAGCTTTGGGCTAATCCTGTATTAAACCATTGTGGAGAATTAGGAGCATACATTTGAGCAAGTAGCGCATAAACCATTTCATCATAAAAAATTTGTTTTTCTTCATTAGATTTTATGATACCCTCATCTGATAAAGATTCACACCAAAAATTAACCATTCTGTGAGCTACCATTTTCATGCTGTTTTCATATCCGCATTCATTTGGAACTCCGGCTTTTCTAAAATATTTTGAAGCTATAATATCGCAAGCGTTTTGAGAGTAATGGTCAGGAAATTCTAATTCCTTCATATCTACTAAAACTTTTCCGCTTTTATGATCCTTTAAAAATACATCTACCTTTTTCCATTTGAATAAATCATATACTGTTAGACTATTGTCCTTTTCCAATGCCTTAGTATAGTATCTTTTAATTATCTTATGTATTGAATCAATTTCATTAAAAAAATCCAATTAGACTACCCCCTTTTTAGTAATACCATTTTAGTATATAATATATATTAAAAATATCAAAGTTCAATTTTAGGCATATATTGTATTATATCATTATCTAACATACAATATGTTGTGTTTTTTCTTGTTTTTTAATACTAATACATATAAATAAATTATTTGAATTTTAAAGTTGGTTAAGGTGAATAAATAAACATTTTTTTAACAATCATTGCTCGCAAGTATTGACAATTACGGTATTAGATAATAATATGAAGAAGAATACGCAATTTTAAATGTAAATAATTATGTTTAAAAAATATTATATAAGGTGATGAATTATGAATATAACTCAGGAAGCAGATTACGCTATTAGAGCTATCTTTATACTATCAAAAGAAGGAGAAGGGATAAAGCTAGATGCAAAAACTATAGCAGAAAGAGGCAATATACCTTTAAGATTCTTATTAAAGCTACTAAGAAAGCTTATTAAAGCAGAGATAATAAAGTCTTACAGAGGAGTAAATGGAGGATATGCTTTAAATAAAAAAAGAGTAGATATAAATTTAAAACAAGTCATTGAGGCAGTAGATGGGCCTATAGCTATTAACCGTTGTCTAAACAATAATGATTTTTGTAATGCCCATAATACTGATAATTGTAGAATACATTATTATCTTGATAAAGTGCAAGGAACCTTAATAGAAGAACTAGAAAAGGTAAGTTTTGAAACATTAATTAACAAATAATATGAAAAATTATTGAAAATATAAAAAAAGTATATAGTTTATGCAGAAGTTTGTCCAAATTATAACAATATTTTTTATTTTTCTTTAGGATTGCTAAAATATTAACAAAAATATAATAATGCTAAAAAATTATGATGAATATGATGGTATAAAATTATTTAATACATTTTTAAATTGTCTACGTTCATAAAGAATTTTAACGCCGATGCGGCATAATTTTGAGACCATATATAATGGTATATCACCTAAAATTTGTGCTATGTCAGAACATGTTAAATTACAAAGACCTCTTAACAATACTGCTGAAACGGCTCTAGCATGAATTATATCAGAATTGTTAGTCTTTAAGGAGCTAATGCACTCTACTCCGATTTCATTAGAAATAAATTTTAATATCTCTTTAGGATTCCAATCTCTTGTTATTATTTCACGATCGCTACTATATTCTTTTTTTGTATTTTCATAGTCCTCTTCGTATTTTAATTTTTTATCGTCGCAGAGATAAATAAATTTTTTATATTTTTTACGAGCTTTCTTTACATTACTACTGAATAGCTGCATAACAAAATCCTCATCTAATATTCCTTTTGGATCATTTCTTAAGCCTAAATATACTGCTAAGCTTGAATATTTGTAGTTCTCCGGGGAATCTTTATAGTTTATAATATCTACTGGATTTCTATGGATGTAAGCAGAAGCTGTTAATAAATATCTTTCACTATTTATTAGTTTGCTTTTAAATCTCTCCCTAAAAAGATGACCGTTCCTATTATGTTTTTTATTAAAATTTAGTGCGTATTTAAAGTTTATACTATGCATTACACGAGAAATATCTGCACCATTGCAATCTATTATGAAATGACCATGATTACTCATTAGACAATAGGAATAGACTTTAAAATGATATATTTGTTGATAGAATTTCAATATATCCAAATACATCTCTTTATCGCAATCTAATCCAAAGAGATTAATTTCAGGAATACTTTTTATCATGACATGAAATATAGCGTCATTAGTTTTAAATCTAGCACATCTAGCCATAAAATCACCTCATTAATTATTCTACTATCCATGATTATTGCCATAAGTTACATAAATATTCTTTTATATAATTTATTAGTAATATAACTGTCCCTAACTTTTTTATATTTTTATAAGCTATAATATATATATGTACTGCAATTATTTAAACAGAAAATGATTATAACTGTCCCCAAATCTGCATATACAAAAAAATTACATCTAACTGTCCCCAAATACTGAAAATTTATATATAAGTAAATCATGGAGGTGGGAAAATGAAGATAATTCATACGGGAGATTGGCATATAGGCAAAATCGTAAATGAGTTTAGCATGATAGAAGATCAAGAATTTATATTAGAACAATTGATAAAGGTCATAGAAGATGAAAGACCGGATGCATTGATTATAGCAGGAGATATTTATGATAGAAGTATTCCACCTGTTGAAGCGGTGGAGTTATTAGATAGAGTTTTTACTAAAATATTAGTTAATTTAAAGACGCCAATTTTAGCTATTGCAGGTAATCATGATAGTGCAGAGAGATTATCCTTTGGTAGTAGTATTTTAACTAAAAATGGGCTACATATAGCAGGGGTTTTCAATAAAAATGTTACCAAAGTAATTTTAGAAGATGAGCATGGACCTGTAAATTTCTATTTAATTCCTTATATAGATCCAAGAGAGTTAAAATTTTTTTTACAAGATGATAGTATATCAAATCATGATGATGCTATGAAAAAGATAATAGATGGGATTAAAGTTGATTTAAATGAAAATGAAAAAAACATAATGGTAACTCATGGATATGTTAGTTACATAAAAGAAGAAAATGATGAGCAAACTGAAGAGTATATAAGAGCGGGTCTTGAAATTAGTGATTCTGAAAGACCTCTAAGTATTGGAGGGACGGATATAATAAGTGCTGAATATTTTAGTTGCTTTAATTATACTGCTTTAGGACATTTACATAGACCTCAAAAGGTAAAAGACGATAGAATCAGATATTCAGGTGCCTTACTAAAATATTCTTTATCGGAAGTGGAACATAAAAAATCATTAACTATTATAAATTTAGATAAAGATGGACAAGTATCTGTAGAACTAAAAGAACTGACTCCTAAAAGAGACATGAGAGTTATAAAAGGACCATTAGAACAGCTCATAAATCCAGAGGTGTATAAAGGTACTAATGTTGAAGATTACATATTTGCTATATTAACTGATGAAGGAGAATTGATTGATCCCATATCAAAATTGAGAGCTGTTTATCCTAATATAATGGGATTAAATAGAGAGAGACTATCCAATAGAGATGAAAGTAGAACATCAGCTACTCTAGGATATAAGAGCAAATCAAAATTAGAGTTATTTAAAGAATTTTATGATTCCATAGCAGGTAAAGAGCTTAGTGAAGAGAAGTTAAATATTATAGAAGAAATCATTGAAACAGTTGAGAAAAAGGAGGGAATAAAGTGAGACCTCTAAAATTAACAATGAGTGCTTTTGGTCCCTATGCAGGTGTACAAGTTATAGATTTTACATCACTTAAAGATAAAAATATATTTTTAATAACGGGGCCAACAGGAGCGGGGAAAACCACTGTATTTGATGCCATAAGTTATGCACTTTTCGGAGAAGCTTCAGGAAGTAGTAGAGATAGGGACAGTCTTAGAAGTGATTTTGCTCACATAGACTTATATACTTATGTAGAATTAGAATTTCAACTTAAAGGTAAAACATACAAAATTACAAGATCTCCGCAGCAGGAACGTAAAAAATCCAGAGGGGATGGATTTATAACAAAGAATGCAGAGGCATTTTTAGAGTTACCTAATGGGGATAGTGTTAGCAAAATTAATAATGTAGACGAAAAAATAAATGAAATACTAGGTATAAATAAGAATCAATTTAAACAAATAGTTATGTTGCCACAAGGAGAATTTAGGAAACTATTAGAATCAGATAGCTCAGAAAGAGAATTAATATTCAGGAAGATATTTGGAACAGAAGCTTTTGAGGGCATTCAAAGAATTTTAGATGAGCAAAAGAAAAGTTTATATAAAGGCATCAGCAATATAAAAATAAAAAGGGACACTTATATAAAAAATATTGAATGTGGGGATGAGGAACTATTACTAAAGCTTATAAATGCTGAGGATTTAAATATAATAGAAATTATATCTAAGGTAAATGAGATTATTACTAATGATTTATTAGAACAAGAAAAAGTTAATAATGAAATTAATTTATTGAAATTAAATAGTAGTAACCTTCAAAAGAAGATCGTTGAAGGAGAAGAAATTAATAAGAAGATATACGATAGAGAAGAAATATCTAAAGAGTATAGTTTACATTTGGAAAAAGAATTAGAGTATAGGGAAAGACAAGGTATCCTCAATAAAGGAAGAAAGAGTCTAGAAGTAAAAATAGTAGAAGATTCGCTAAATGATAGACAAAATCATTTAAAAGAAAAGCAACTACAATACTGTAATGCTGAAGAGAAATTAAAGCAAAACGAAAAAAATATAATTACTTATAAACAAAAATTAGAAATAGAAGAGTCTAGAGAAGATGAAAGAAAAAGACTTTCAGATAAGGTAATAACTTTAAAGAATTTTATTAACAAAGTTAAAACATATGAAGAAAAGAAAATATCTATAGTAGAACTTAAAGAAAATCTTAAAAATAAAGAAGAAATAATGAAAAAAAATAAACAGTGGATTAGTGATAATAGAATTAAATTAGAAAAAGCAAATAGCAATTTAATTCAACTACAAAAATCTCAAACTGAATTAGAAAAGATAGATAAAGTTATATCTGAAAATAAATTAATTTATGATGAAATGAGAGCATTCTATAGCTATATTACAGATTATGAAAAACTTATTTCTAAACACAATAATTGTAGGGACAGTTATAGACAATTTGAAATAGAATACAATGATTTTAAGATTAAATATGAAACTATGGAAGATAACTTTAGAAAAGGACAAGCGGGTATTTTAGCTAGTGATTTAAAAGAAGGTAAAGAATGTCCAGTATGCGGGTCTATGCATCATCCTAAATTAGCAAATTTAATAGAGGGAGTACCAACAGAAGAAGAATTGAAGGAAACTAAGATTAAGTATGATAAATTAATGAAGAAAAGAGATGAGCTGCTAAAGGAACTTTCGGATTTAAATGGTGTAATAAAGAGTAGCAAAGATATATTAATAAAACAAAAGGATAAGCTAAATCCGTATTTAAATTACGAACTTAATAATATAGACTACAATGATACTCTAAAATATGTAATATCTAAAGGAAAAGAAATTAATTTAAAATTAAAGAATTTAAATGTGCAAAGGGACAGTCTTAAAGAAGATATTAAAAATATAACGGTTCTAGAAGAGACAATTTTAAGCATTCAAAAAGAAATTGTTGAGAAAGAAAAATTAATAGAAAATATTGAGGCGGAATTTACACTTCAATACGGAAAGGTAAGAAGTGAAGAAGAACTTCTTATGAGCATTGAAAATGAAATACCATTAGAAATACGTTCTACGTCCATGCTTTTATTGAAAATAAGAGAATATGAAGAGAAATTTATGCATCTTCAAGAAGCATATAAGAGTGCTCAAAGTTCTTATAATAGAGCTTTAGAAGATTATGCATCATCAAAGGCAGATAAAGAAGCTAAAGAAAAAAGTTTAGAAGAAGCTGTAGAAGGGGTAAAGCTTTGGGAAAAACAATTAACAAATAAGGTTAAGGAATGTGGCTTTGAAAATTATAATCAATATTCTCAATTTAAGATGAATGAAGAGGATATAAAAAAATTAGAAAGTGATATTCAATTGTATTACCAAAATTTAAAATCATTAAGGGACAGATATGAAAAAGCTATGAGAGATACAGAAGGGCTGAACATTATAAATATTGATGAATTAAAAGTCGCTTTAGAAGAACTAAGGATTAGCGAAGCATCATTAGCGAAAAAGAATAATGATATTTTTGCAAGATTAAATAATAATAAAAGAGTTTTAAAAGAAGTTGAAAATTTAAATGAAATAATAAAAGATGAAGAGAAAAAATATGGTACAATTGGTGAATTAGCTAGAATAGCTAACGGAGATAATATAGAAAGAATAACTTTTGAAAGATATGTATTAGCTGCTTATTTTGATGAAATAATAAATGCAGCTAATATAAGGCTAAGTAAAATGGCTGCTGGAAGATTTATTCTCAGGAGAAAAGAAGAGAAAGGTAAGGGAAGAAAACAGGAGGGACTTGAGCTTGAAGTTTTTGACAACTATACAGGAAAAGCTCGACATGTCAAAACTTTATCTGGCGGAGAAAGTTTTAAGGCCTCTTTATCCTTGGCATTAGGATTGGCTGATGTGGTACAATCCTATGCAGGCGGAATTAGCCTAGATACTATGTTTGTAGATGAAGGATTTGGAACGTTAGATCCCGAATCCTTAGATAATGCTATACAAGCTCTCATAGATTTGCAAAGGGGTGGCAGGCTTGTAGGTATAATATCTCATGTTCCAGAACTTAAAGAAAGAATAGATTTAAGATTAGAAGTTTCCACTACTAAGGACGGAAGTAATGCCAAGTTTATTATATAGAATTTAAATTGATAAAGGTAGAATAAGGTTTGTTACTTCTATTTTTATTAAAAAGGAGTTAAAAGAAATTATGACTGTCACCTATACAAATATATAGAATAAATAAAAATTTAAGGGACAAGTAATATCTAAAATATCAAGGGACAGTTATATTAAAATTAAGGGACAGTCATGATGGAATGATGAATAATGAAATGATGAAAATGTAGTAAAAATAGTAAAAAGTATTAAAATAATGGAAAATCCAAAGGATTTTTTGTAATAATGTAGAACATATTAAATTGTGAATTCAATAGCCGAAAGGGCGAAAGAGAGTGATACAATGATTAAAAACTATATGGAAGCCATGGTGGAAAATCTTCTGCCAAGTACTTTAAATAAATATAGTGATATTTGTAAATGCGAAAAATGTGTTGATGACATAAAAGCTATAGCTTTAAATAATTTAAAACCACTATATGTTGTGACAGAAAAGGGGAACATATTCGTAAAAACAAATGAGCTAAACATCCAATTTAAAGCTGACGTATTGGGAGCATTGACAAGGGCTATAGAAATTGTAAGCGAAAATCCAAAGCATTAGGTTATTTTTAGGGAATAGAGATTAACTCTGTTCCCTATTGTTTTATAAGCTATGTAGTATATAATACCTCTATATAGTTTATTATAAAAATAAATCCTTTAAAATCAGTTGAAACGAAGGTGAGTTAACGATGAATTTAGAAGAATTTGTGATCTCTCTAAAAGAAAAAGGCTTTGTAGTGCTTGCAGGCACAAAAGGATTAAAAAAATCTGTAGCTAGTATAAATATGATGGAAAATCCAGATACACTTAAATGGGTAAAACCAGGAGAAATTTTATTAACCACGGGATATTTTATGAAAGATGATGAGGATATACAATTAAACTTCATCAGAGAGTTAAGTGAAATAGGTGCCGCAGGTATAGGAATTAAAAAAAATAGATATATATTAAAGCTATATGAAAAGGTGCTAGAAGAAGCAGATGATTTAGCATTACCTATTATAGAAATTCCTTATGAATTTAGTTTAGCAGATGTAAGTAGTATGTTTTATAAAGAGCTTTATGAGCGCCAGAGTCAAAGACTTAGAAGATCTTTTGATATACATGAGGAGTTTATGAATATAGTGATTAGAGGTGGAAGCATAAACGAACTTACAGATGAATTGGGAAACGTAATTGATAATCCAGTATTAGTTACCGATGAACATGGGAAAATAATTTCTAATAAAAATTTTCAAGATACAAAATATTATATTAAAGAGTTATTTATTAACGTTAATAACGAATTTGTTCTAAATACTGAATTTATAAAAAAATACTATAAGGATGATGAACTGCCAAAAGAAGCAATTAAATTTATAAGTACTATTGGGGATAAGGAAGTTTCTTTTAGAATAAAGCCTATAGTTTCTGATAAAGAAATACATGGGTATATAATAGTTCCTGAAATTAATCGAAAAATGATTGAGTTAGATTATATAGCCATTGAAAGAGCATTGATAATAATAATGCTTGAAAGAATGAAAGAAAAGGCAGTAGATGAGGCAAAGCATCTCATGAGAAGAGATTTTTTTGATGAACTTATTGAAGGGAAAATACCTTCAGAAGATGAGATGGAAAACTTAGCTATGATGTATGGGTTAACTCCTTTATATAAGTACTCATGTATGGTTTTGGAGTTAAAGGATTTACATAATATAAAAGGTAATTATTTAGAGATAAACTTAATTCGTCAATTAAAGGATGACCTTATAAAAACAATTGATGAAATATCTCTTAAAGAAAAAATAAATACTATATCTATTACGAGAAGTGCTTATGTTATTGCTTTCGTACCAATTAAAAATTCTGAAAATCCTAAAGATATAAGAGATTTTATGGTAACACTAGGCAAAGACATAATAGAAGAATTTTTAAGAAAATATAATAATTACAATATAACCATTGGAATTGGAAGGGCTTATAAAATAGTAAATTTATCAAAAAGTTTTAAGGAAGCTATGGAATCAAATAAAATGATAGGTAAATTGAATAATAAAGGCAAAGTTGTGCATTTTGATGATTTCATGATATATCATCTTCTCAATTCTACAGGAAATACGGATTTATTAAAGGAATTTTATAATAGTTCAATAAGAAGATTAGCAGAATATGATGAGGAAAATAAAACTAACTTAATAGAAACCCTAGAAATTTATTTTAAGTGCAAAGGTAACATGAGTGAAGCTGCTAAAAGCATGTATATTCATAGAAATACCTTATTATATAGACTTGATAAAATAAAGGAAATATTAAATACGGACCTTGAAAATGGGGATGAAAACTTAGAATTTCAATTAGGAATTCATATAATGAAATTATTATTTGTTTACAATGGAGAGACTATGTAGGGTATAGTCTCTTTTTTATATGTTAAATAGTTAAATAGTTAAATAGTTAAATATAATATTTGTGCAAAATGCACAATAAAGTATTCAGAATTTTTGGCATGTTGTTGATGGATTTGAAAGTGTATTAATTTATAATTAAAACTACAGAGGGTGATAGAAAATGTTTAAGGTTAATTTTATAAGTATGCCTGTACTAAAAAATATGTATAGTTTAAATCATAGTAAGATTCATTCAATATTCAAAAATGTAATTAATGTAGAATACAATGATAAATTAGTATCTATACAAAATTCAAATGTACCAAAAGGACCTTTAAGCATTTCTATTAATGACTCAGTAAATTTTTTAGATCTTCCTGTTAAAGTAGGGGATGTTATTACAATTAAAAAAGACGTAATTTGTATTGGCAGTATATCAGTTAATATAGAAAGGCCTCTAATTTGGAACCCTAGGTTAAAAGATTATTTCCTTCTTTCTAAAAATAAAGAGCAGATTAATAAATTAAAAAATATAGTCATTCTTTATGGAAAATCAGGTGGTATTAAAGAAGAGGTTCTTTCAATTATTGCTGACAATCAAGAGACACTTAAATATAAAAATAAAGAGAATATTGTAAGAGCGCTAAATGAAGCTTATAAAGACTTCTATAATAAAAAACAAAATGATGCTTCAGCAAAATTATCAAGCTTAATAGGTTATGGGGCAGGACTAACTCCAGCAGGAGATGATTTTTTAGTTGGGGTAATGAGCGTATTACACTGCTTTAAAAAATTAGATATCCCTCTTTTAGAACTTTATGAAAAGCTTTCCAATGAAATACTAAAAAATTCACATAAGACAACTACAGTGAGCAAGACATTTCTTGAGGAAGCTGCAGAAGAGAGATTTAGTGAGAGTTTTCATAAATTGTATGAAGCTTTATGGAACAAAAATTCAGAGGAATTATATAAAGCAGCAATATCCATGATATCTATAGGTCACTCATCTGGTACCGACGGGCTATGTGGATTATTGTGGGGATTTTACTTAATTTCTAATTTAAAAATAATGGAGGATAGTTATGGTAGTTAAAAATATTGTAAAAAAGAATACCTATTACGATTCAGTAACCTTAATGATGATATCAAGTAAAATTACCTCCTTAGAAGGAATTTTAGATGCTACTGTCATGATGGGAACTGACTATAATAAAAAATTAATGACCGATTCAGGGCTTTTGCTTCCTGAAAATGCTGATATTACTTCTAATGACTTAGTTATCGCAGCAAAAGCTGACAGTGAAGAAAGGATTGAGGAATTAGTAAAGGTAATAGAAGATGAACTGCAAAAGAAAAATAGCGATACTCATGAAGGAGATTTAAGGGCAAAAACTTTAAACACTGCAATAAAAAGATTACCAGGAGCTAACTTTACTATAATTTCTGTACCAGGAAAACATGCTAAAAGAGAAGCTATGAAGGCATTAGAAAATGATATACACGTTTTACTTTTCAGTGATAACGTATCCATAGAAGAAGAAATTGAGCTTAAGGATAAAGCCATTGAAAAGGGACTTTTAATGATGGGACCAGACTGTGGTACTGCAATCATTAGTGGAGCTGCTCTAGGTTTTGCTAACGTGGTTAACAGAGGCAAAATCGGAATGGTAGCTGCAGCAGGAACCGGACTTCAAGAAGTTACATGTTTAGTAAGCAGATTTGGAGAAGGAGTATCTCAGGCTATAGGAACTGGTGGAAGAGATGTTAAAGAATATGTAGGTGGAAGAATGATGCTAATGGGAATTGAGGCATTGGCTCAAGATGAAGAAACAGAAGTTATAGTGATAATATCAAAACCACCTCACAAATCCGTTATGGAAAAAATATTTAAATCCATAGAAAACATTGATAAACCAGTAGTCACATGCTTTATTGGAGGAAGCTCAATAGAAATAGATAAGGGGACAGTTATACAGACATTTACCTTAGAAGATGCAGCACATGCAGCTGTTAGTCTAGCAAGAGGAGAGAAAATAGAAAATATAATATTTACCTCTTCTAAGGAAACTATAAAAGAAATTGTTCAAAGAGAAACTAGAAAACTTTCAGAAAATCAAAAATATATTAGAGGAGTTTATTCAGGTGGAACATTATCTTCAGAGGCTATGGTGTTGATGAATGACTATGTTGAAGAAATTTACTCCAACACACCATTAAAAGAAAATGGATTACTAAAAGACATAGAGAAAAGTGAGAAAAATACTGTATTAGACATGGGGGACGATTATTTCACAAATGGTAGACCTCATCCTATGATTGATCCAAGACTTAGACTAGAAAGAATGAAAAAAGAAGCATTAGATCCAGAAACAGCAGTGGTATTACTGGATGTAGTAATAGGATATGGTGCCCATGAAGATACAGCTGGCACACTAATTCCAACCATAGAAGAAATTAATAATGAATTACAAAAGGAAGGACGTTCTGTAAGTTTTATAGCTTCAGTTTGTGGAACTGATGAGGATATTCAATGCAGAAAGGACCAAATAGAAAAGCTTGAAAAAGGTGGAGTTATAGTGATGCCATCAAATGCTCAAGCCACTAGATTAGCCTTATTGATTTCATCAAAGGGTGAAGCTTGGTCCAAAATGATGGGAGGCTCTGTAAATGAATAAGATAAAAGATTTATTTAAAAATAAAGTAAAGGTTATTAATATAGGGCTTGAAATATTTCATGAAGCAAATAAACATCAGAAACTTGATTGTATACATGTAGAATGGAAGCCAGCGGCTGGTGGAGATGCAAAACTTTTAGAAGTACTTGAGAAATTAAATAGAAAATAGGAAGGTGAACTAAATGAAGTTTAATATAGATGAAGCAAATAAAATTGCATTTGAAAGAATTCAGAAAGCAAATAATTTTTTAGTAGATGTTAAGTATGCTAAAGATGTAATCCCAGGGATGGACAAAAACACCATAGGACATGCTGGCCCTCCAATCAAATGGGAAGATATGTGTGGCCCTATGAAGGGAGCTATCGTTGGAGCAATAATATATGAAGGATTGACTGATAGTTACGAAGAAGCAGAAGAAATGGCTATTACAGGAAAGATTAAACTTGTAAGTAACCACAGCATGGGCTGCGTTGGACCTATGACTGGTATGATAACTTACTCAATGCCACTTCTAGTTGTTAAAAATGAGACTTTTGGAAATTATGCATATAGCACATTTAATGAAGGATTAGGAAAGGTTATGAGATTTGGTGCTAATGATGCAACTGTTATAAATAGATTAAAATGGTTAGAAAAAGTATTTGCACCTGCACTAAAAAAAGCATTAGAGTTATCTGGACCAATTAATGCTCAAGTTTTAACAGCTAAGGCTTTAGCAATGGGAGATGAAATGCATCAAAGAAATATAGCAGCATCTTCAATATTTGTTAGAACAATAATGCCTCATTTAGTAAGAGTAGTAGAAAATAAGGAAGAACTTGAGCAAATAACAGACTTTATCACTGGTAATGAACAGTTTTTCTTAAACATTGCCATGGCAAATGCTAAAGCTACTATGGACCCAGTTAAAAATATAGAAGGTTGTACTATTGTAACTGCAATGAGCAGAAATGGTACTAACTTTGGAATTAAGGTTAGTGGATTAGGTGAACAATGGTTTGAAGCTCCAGTTAATATGCCAGAAGGATTGTATTTCCCAGGATATAGTGAAAAGGACGCAAACCCAGATATGGGGGACAGTGCTATCGTTGAATGTATAGGACTAGGCGGATTTGCTATGGGAGCTGCTCCAGCTGTAGTTCAATTTGTAGGTGCAGCATCAGTACAAGCGGCAATACAATACACAATGGATATGGAGGAGATTACAGAAGGAACAAACCAAGCATATCAAATGCCAAACTTAAATTTCCAAGGAGTACCTACTGGAATTGACATAAGAAAAGTTGCAGAAACAGGAATATTACCTGTAATCAATACAGGAATGGCTCATAAGGAACCAGGAGTTGGACAAATAGGAGCTGGTATTGTAACAGCACCACTAGATTGTTTTGTAAAGGCAGTAATGGCCTTTGGTGAGCTAATAGAAGAATAAATTAACTAAAAATAAATCAATATAAATTCTCTAATCTTAAAATATTACTATGGGAGCCTTTGCAAATAAAGGCTCCACCTAACACATAAAGAGAAAATTTATTTTACGAAAAATTGTATGAATATTTACAAAAATAATCGCTGAATATATTGGAGGAAAAAACTATGAAAGAAAAAATAGTATTAGCCATTGGGGGTAATGCAATACTAAAAGAAGGTCAAAAAGGCAGTATAGAAGAACAAAAAGAAAATATCAATGACAGCTGTGATGCTATTTTAGATCTAATGGAAAAGGATTACACCCTTATAATAACTCACGGAAATGGACCACAAGTTGGAAATACATTAATAAAAACTGAACTGGCTGCAAGTGTGGTACCTAAATATCCACTTGATGTGTGTAATGCAGAAACACAGGGAAACATAGGTTACCTTATTCAACAGGCGTTCTACAATAAAATGAAAGATAAAGGAATAAAAAAGGATATTGCTACTGTTGTTACTCAAGTTGTGGTAGATAAAGAAGATTCAGCATTTAATAATCCAACAAAGCCAATTGGACCATTTTATACTAAGGAAGAAGCAGATAAACAGGCAGCAGAAAAAAATATATCCTTTGTTGAAGACAGTGGTAGAGGATATAGAAGAATTGTACCATCACCTATGCCAAAGAAAATAGTAGAAAAGAATACTATAGAAGCATTAATAGAAAAAGACATGTTAGTTATAACAGCTGGTGGTGGAGGAATTCCTGTAGTTGAAGAAGAGAATGGAAAACTTCAAGGAGTAGAAGCGGTTATAGATAAAGATTTTGCAAGTGCATTACTTGCTGCTGAGATAAAGGCAGATTACTTCTTTATATTAACAGGAGTAGAGCAGGTAGCAATAAACTTCGGCAAACCAAACCAAGAAAATTTATTAGAGCTTAAAATTGAGGATGCTCTAAGATACATGGAAGAAGGACAATTTCCAAAAGGCAGCATGAGTCCTAAAATTCATGCAGCAATATACTTCCTAAAAAAGGGAGGAAAAAATGTAATAATAACTTCAATTGATAAACTAGAACAGGCTTTAAAAGGACAAACGGGCACAAGGCTTATTTTATAAAGTTCCACAGTAAATACTCGAGTATTATTTAAAAATTATATGAAAAAATAATGAATGGGAGTGAGAATATGAATATAAATAAGAAAAAGAATTTCTTACAAGGCATTTTTGCATTAATGGTGATGCTTTTTATAACACAAACTCCAGTATTAGCGGCAGAAGTGACAAAGCAGGCAGCTGCACCAGAAGGTTTTAAAGCAGTATTGACAGTTATTCCTTTGATTGTAATCTTAATATTATTATTTAAGAAGGTAGACATGTTGGTAGCAGGCTTGATTGGTGGAGTAATGGCAATGATAATAGGCGGAATCACTCTTGCTCAAGCAAATGACTTCTTTTTAAAAGCCATACCTTCCATGCTTACAATAACTGTCCCTATAATTAACTCAGCAGTAGCTATGGCAGTATTTAAGTCTGGTGGTTACACATCAGCTCTAACTCTTGTTAGACGTGGAATCAAAGGAAGAGTTGAATTTTTCGCAGCATTTATAGTAATACTACAAGCAGCAGCTACTTATATGTCAGGTATAGGTGGAGGAAGTGCCATGGTTATAGCGCCACTTGCCTTTGCTGCAGTTGGAGCAATTCCAGAGCTTATAGCTGCAATGGCAATTGCCGCAGCAGTTTCATTTACAACATCACCGGCATCTTTGGAATCAGGAGTTGTATCACAACTTGGAAATATACCAGTAGCACAATACGTTGATTCAATGAGAATATACTGGATAGGGTTCGTAATTTTAGCAATCATTATAGGATACTACGGAGCAAAAAAGAGAAATGCAATATTTACAGGGGAAGAAAATGAAGAAGTTAAGAATATGACAAATAAAGAATTATTCAAAAGTACAATACCAGTAATATTCTTATTATTCGCAGTAATTTTTGGACCTTTCGTAAACAAAGCAGTAGGAGTACCAATTCTTTCCCCATTAGTTTATACAGTAGTTACAGTAGCTTTAATATTTATATGCACTAAGTTTAGTTTATCTGAATCTGTTAATGCTATGGTAGATGGATCAAACTATATACTTGTAAAATTGTTTAGCGTTGGTATATTCTTAGCATTTATAAATATGATTGGTGAAACTGGAGCCTTTACAGCAATAGTTAGTGTAGCTAAACTTGCACCACCAGCTTTAGTTGTTCCGGCAACAGTACTTGCAGGATTCCTAGTTGGGGTACCAGCAGGAGCATATGTTGGATCAGTATTAACACTAGTATTACCAGTAGCAGTTTCTCTTGGATTTACACCAATGGAATTAGGATTTGTAGCCATGGGGGTCGGCTTAGGCAGTCAAATGAGCTTTGTTAATATCACAATGCAAGCATTATCCTCAGGATTTCAAATTCCGATTATTGATGTGGTTAAAGGTAATACAAAATGGGTTGGAGGTTGTGTAGCATTATTATTGATAATATCGTTTATATTCTAGAACAGAATCTATTTTAAATATAAATTGGTTTAAATATAATCTATTAATCAAAATGTAATCTAATTTCTAAATATAAGACTCATTAAAAAGGGAGGTATTTCTATGGATATAATTTTAAGAAAAGTTAGGATTAAAGATGGAGAAGAGCTACAAGATGTGGCTATAGAAGGTGGTAAGATAGTAGCTATTGCTCCACACATAGAAGGAAATGCTAAAAGGGAAATAGAAGGTGAAGGAAGAGTGCTTATTCCAGGGCTTGTAGATGCCCATATACATCTTGATAAGGCATTGATTGCAGATAGATTACCAAATAAATCAGGTACTTTATGGGAAGCAATACAGGTTACAGGGCAGTTAAAGCCGACTTTTACTAAGGAAGATGTAGAAAATAGAGCAAGAAAAGCATTGATGATGTTAATAAAAAATGGAACAACTCACATAAGAACTCATTCAGAGTTTGATCCATCACAGGGATTTACAGGTTTTGAAACTGTTATGAAACTAAAACATGAATTTAAAGATGTGATAGATATTCAAGTAACCGCTTTTCCACAGGAAGGTATATTTAAATCACCTGGTACTGAAGAAATGATGTTCCAAGCTATGGAAATGGGTGCAGATGTAGTTGGAGGTATACCATATAATGATGCTCCAGCTATGGATCACATAGATCTAGTATTTGAAATAGCTAAAAAGTATAATAAGCCAATTGATTTTCATCAGGATTTCAAAGATGATGCAGAAGGAATAACAATAGAATATATATGTGATAAAACTATAAAAGAAGGATATCAAGGCAGGGTTTCAGTAGGTCACTTAACAAGTTTAGGAGCGTTATCAAAAGAAAAATTAGCACCAATTGTAGAAAAGATGCGTGAAGCTCAAATCAGTGTAATGAGTTTACCTGCTACAGATCTTCATCTTGGAGGAAGAAAAGACGAATATAATGTAAGAAGAGCATTAACTCCAGTACGTACATTGCGCGATGGCGGTGTTAATATGTGCATAGCTACAAACAATATAAGAAATGCATTTACACCATATGGAAATGGAGATTTAATTCAAATTGCTATGCTTGCTATACCTACAGCACATCTTGGAGGAGCAGATGACCTTCCAACTGTATTACCAATGATTACAACAAATCCTGCTAAGGCTTTAGGACTTAAAGATTATGGTTTGGAAGTTGGTAAAAAAGCGGACATGGTACTTTTAGACACAAAAGTTATTAATGATGCGATAATAGATATTCCAGATAGATTATATGTAATCAAAAATGGTAAAATAACAGTGGAGACAGAAAAGAAAGTTAAGCTTAATTTTTAGTTAATATCATAATATTTCTCTAAAAATTAATAAAAAAGAGTTGAGGCTTTGAAGTGCACCCCAAATGTTAGATAAAAAACTAACATTTGGAGGTGTATTTTTGCTATGAACATTTAAAAAGTGAGGGTGTTAGGAATGAATAAAAAATTTTGGTTAACTAATGTTTTGCTTGAAGATGGTTTTACTTATAATGAAAATGCGGTTAGTACAAACAGTGGAGAGGTAACTAGTACAAAAACTAGCATATATCATATTTTAATTGAAGGTGGAAAGATAATAAAAATTAAAAAAGGCGAGAAGGAGCAGGATGAAAATCCAGTTGTAGATGCAAAGGGACTTTTAGCATTACCATCCTTTACAGAGAAGCATATACATCTTGATAAAGGTCATCTTGGAGGGCCGTGGAAGGCAAGTACACCTTTTAAAAGTGTTACTCACAGAATCAAAGAGGAAGAAGAATTTCTACCTAAATTTTTGCCCATTACAACAAAAAGAGCTGAGAAATTGTTAGATTTAATTACATCTAATGGAGTAACTCATGCTAGAGTGCAATGCAATGTTGATCCTGTTGTAGGTTTGGGCAATTTAGAAAAAGTAATTGCAGCTCTAGAAAATTATAAAGATAAACTAACTTATGAATTAGTAGCTTTTCCTCAACATGGCTTACTAAGAAGTAATTCAGTACCAATAATGAAGGAAGCTATGAGAAATGGTGTTAATGTAGTGGGAGGACTTGACCCTGCGACTATAGATAATGATATTGAAAAATCTCTTCATACTATGATGGACATTGCTGTAGAATTTAATTCTGATGTGGATATTCATATACATGACGGTGGAAAATTAGGAATGTATACTATAAATAGGCTAGCTCAAATGGTGGAAGATGCTAAATGGCAAGGAAGGGTAAATATAAGTCACGCATATTGTATGGGGGACAGTCATATTGAAGAAGTAAGGGATTTAGCAGATAAACTTGCATCTCTAAATATAAGTATCGCTACTACAGTACCTATTGATATACCATCACCTCCTGTTCCGCTTCTTCATGAAAGAGGAGTTAGGGTATATGTGGTAAATGACAATATTAACGATCACTGGAGCCCCTTTGGTACAGGAGATATGCTACAAAAGGCTAGTAGAATGGCAGAAAGATTTGGCTGGATAGATGAATACTTACTCACCAGAGCTTTAAATTTTATAACCAATGGAGTAACTCCACTAGATAATAAAGGTAATAAAACATGGCCCAAAGTAGGAGATGAAGCTAATATAGTATTTACAGAAGCATCTTGCTCTGCGGAAGCTGTAGCAAGAAGAACTAAGAAAAATGCAGTTATGTTTAGAGGAAAAATCGTTTCGGGCGAATTATAAGATAATAACTGTCACTTAACTATACTAACTCCTATAAACTATAATAACTGTCCCCTAACCATCCTTTGATTTTCCAATTAAAGGATGGTTTTGTTGTTTTAATTGGAAATATAATGTAAAATTAACTTAAAACGTCTATTCATAAATATTAAAAGAGATATTAAGCTTATAAAACAAAATTAGATTTCTACTATTCTAATAAAAAATATTACAAGATATAAAAAACAATTTGATTTATTTTTATATAAAACTTTAAAATTTGTGCCAATGTTTTCTTAGGTAAACTATGAATATATTTTATATAAAATATACGAAAAAAGAATTGGTATTACTAAAGAAAATAATTGACAGTAAAACAATGGACTACATGGTATATTAGTATTTCAAATAAAAGTAGGGGGAGTGGGGATATGAAAATAACAATATTCAATGGAAGTCCAAAAGGAAAGTTTAGCGCTACTAATATTATGGTGGAAGAATTTTTAGCAGATGTAAAAAACAACTTTAAAAGTTTTGAGAATATATTTTTAACAGAAAAAAATATAAACACCTGCAAGGGATGTTTTTCATGTTGGGTAAAAACTCCAGGAAAATGTATCATTAAAGATGACATGGAGGAATTATTAAATAAATATATTTCATCAGATTATGTAGTATTTGCAAGCCCACTTTATGTAGATAACGTTACAGGTATTATGAAGAAATTCTTTGATAGACTTATACCTTTAATAAATCCACATATAGAGGAGGATTTTAAGGGTGAGAGTATACATAGAAAGCGTTATGAAAAATATCCTAAAATAATAGTGATTTCAAACTGTGGATTTAGTGAGCAAAGTCATTTTCAGGTAGTTAGTTTAATGTATAAGAGAATATCTAGAAACATGCATTCAAAACTTATAGCAGAAATTTATAGAGGGGAGGGACCTCTATTAGTTATGGACAATGAAACTTTACATCCCTATATTGATAACTATAAAAGATTGTTAAGAAAAGCAGGAACTGAACTATTTGAAGGAAATAAAATTTCAGATAAAACCATGTGTGAACTAGAAAAACCTATTATTTCACATGAGGTGTACAAATCAATAATTAATCAGAATTGGGAGAGCCGTCTGTTACTTAAAAGGAGAGAAATTTCAGATTGAATTATGATGAAATTAAAAGAAGTAATAAAAAAATTGAGAGATTTAATAAGGGTGAGCTATGCACTGCTCATAATTAGGAGTTGAAAAATATGGACCATAATATTGAGCAAAGGAAAGATAATGAATTTATCAAAGTTTATTTCAAGAGTTTAAGAATAAAGTGGATATTATTATGGGGAGTTCTGTGCTTTATACGAACGTTGATAACTACAGGGAAGAATAATGTAGTTATAGATTTTATAATATTAATTACAGTTAGTATACTGATATATTTTCTAACACCAAAATATCTATATAAAGGAACAAAAGTAAAAGTTGATAAATTTTATGAGGATTTAAAGAATTATGATAAAAAGATGAATTTATTGATGTTTATATGCAACCTTAAAAAATTAGATGGGCCAACCTTTGGAGTTTTATATGTTTCAAAGGAAGAAATAAAATTTACTCCCTTTAGAGAAAACCTAAAGAGTGAAAGTATAATAATTAAAAATAATGATATGAAAGATATAGATATATCTAATGAAATTAATAAATTCTCCTTATTTGATAGAGTATTTTTTAAGGAATTATGTAAAGGAATAAAAATTTCATATAAAGGTAAAAATAAAGTTTTTCAATTAGCCCAGGCTAATTATGCTATGGAAAAAATAGATGAAACTTTAAAGTAAATATTAAAATATATTTTCTAGGAGTATTAACTTAACCTTTCATAAGTTAACTTGTTGTGATAAATAAAAATAAGTTAAGTGTGTTAATATTATAAAATATTTGGAGGGACAGTATGGGGGATATGGGTGATACAGGAGATAGGGGAAAAAGAAGATCTATAATAAAAAACATATTGATATTTTTTATAGGCTTTATAGTTGGCTTTCTTATAAATATAATTTCTAGAAGGAGATAATATATATTTATTTTTACACATAGAGGGACAACCATAGAAATCAATAAAATCTAAGGGACAGTCATTTGAAAATTATAGAAATTATATATAGGAAATTTAAATTGTATAAATTGGAGACAGTTATATAAAACGCATTAAAGGATCCTCATTTGGAGTAATTACAGACATATATTAAGAATATAAAGACATGTAATGAATATTTAGCATTACATGTCTTAACTTTATAAAAATTAGAGTATAATTTACCATCACATATAGTAATAAAATATGTTTTTCTGTGTTATATGTATACAATATCTTACCATTAGGAATACATAAAATACCTTAATAAATTTTATAATATAATGTATTTTACATATTATAAAAAGCAAATGATATAGTAGTATATAAACACAGAAGGAGAAAATATATGATTAATAAAGTGTATATTTTAGATTCAAATATTATTATAAAAATATGGAATGAATGTCCAGAGATATTAGAAAATATAGAAAAAGCTGAGGGGATAGATTTTAAGATATCTAATAATGTAGCAGGAGAGTTATCACAAAAGGAATTTAAAGATTTTAATGGAGTTCCTGTACTAACCAATAAATTTATGAAGCTATTAGACCATATAATTGATGAAAATTCATATGGGTTGCAATGCGAGATTGATAAACCGTTTTATTCTATAGAAGGAAATAAAATATCTAAAAATGATTATGAATTAATTTGCATTTGTCAAAACAATGAAAATTATATTTTGGTTACTGAAGATAAAAGATTATTTAATAGTGGTAGATTTTTATTAGAAAACTCTAAAATAATAGGGTTTAATGAATTTTTAGATGAGCTATATAAAGTTAATATTGGGGGACAGTTATAAAGTATTATATAATATATTATGGGTGAAAAATAAATGATTAAAGAAATATATGCTAAAACTATACTTTCTACAATAAAAAATGGTCCTGATAAATATTTTGGTTTAAGTTATAATATGAATTTATATCGTGGTTGTCAACATGGTTGTATCTATTGTGATTCAAGGAGTAGCTGCTATGGTATAGAAAAATTTTCAGATATTCTAATAAAGAAAAATGCAATAGAATTATTACAAAAAGAATTAAAATCCAAGAGAAATATAGGAACCATAGGCACAGGAAGTATGAATGATCCTTACATGCAAATTGAAAAAGAATTGTGTATCACAAGAAAAGCTTTAGAGGTTATAAATCTATATAAATTTCCTATTCACATTATTACTAAAGGAAATTTAATTACAAGGGACAGTGATATTATAAAAGAGATAAGTAAGATATATGCTGCGGCATCTATAACTATAACAACAGCGGATGATAGTTTAGCCTCAATTATAGAACCAAATGCACCATCCCCTTCAAAGAGATTCAAGGCTATAGAGAAGCTTTCAAAAGATGGAATTTATACAGGAATAATGTTAACTCCTATGCTTCCGTATATTACTGATAAATATTATAACATTGAAGAAATAGTTAAAAGAGGAAAGGATGCAGGAGCAAAATATATAATAGCTTGGTTTGGAATGACTATAAGAGAAGGTCAAAGAGAATATTATTTTAGCCATCTAAATAAAAACTTTCCAGGACTTAAGGAAAAGTACGTGAATAATTATAAGAATTCATATTTTTGTCCTGCTCCTAATTATGAAGGTTTATATAGTAAATTTAAAGAGTTATGCTATAAAGAAAATATAATGACAAGGATGAATTTTTATAAACAAGTTAAGCCTGTACAATTATCTATGTTTAATGATTAAAAAGTGTTATGTTATAATTATTAAAATTTAATTTACAGTTGAAATAAGGGAGGAAACAATAAGATGAAATATACATTGAAAGTAAAATTATTAAATAAAGATGCAAAGTTGCCAGAATATGCTCATATAGGAGATGCTGGGTTAGATCTTTTTTCTACCGTTGAATTGACAATCAACCCAGGAGAAAGTAAGTTAGTTTCAACAGGAATAAGTATACAACTTCCACCCCATACGGAAGCACAAGTTAGACCTAGAAGTGGACTAGCTTTAAAAAATGGAATAACTGTTTTAAATACTCCAGGAACTATAGATGAAGGTTACCGTGGGGAAGTGGGAGTAATACTTATTAATCATGGTAAGGAACAATTCAAGATAGAGATAGGTATGAAAATTGCTCAAATGGTGGTAAAACCAGTTATACCAGTAGATGTTATAAAGGTTGAAGAATTAACTGAAACTGAGAGAAATGCAGGAGGGTTCGGTTCTACTGGTGTGTAGAAATTGAAGAGATTTAAGACTTTAAAAACTAGTGGCAAGTTCAAATCATTATATGTAAAATGCTAATTTTATATATTTATAATGTAAAGGAGATAATTTTATGAAGAAAATAGTGTTAGATAAAGATAAGAAAAAAGAAATGATAGAATCAATAAAAGAATATTTTTCAGAAGAAAGAGATGAAGAAATTGGCGACTTAGCGGCGACCCTACTACTAAACTTCATAATAGAAGAATTAGCAGGAGAATTTTATAATCAAGGAATTGAGGATGCATATAGATATATGAATGACAGAGTTGAAGATATGCTAGGCCTCCAAAAGTAATTATAGAATGTTTCATAAATTCGTTGAAGTTTTATAAATAATAGTGTAGTATAGATGATAAAAATCAAATTGGGTATTACAGAATATACTTTTAATTAAAAGACTAAAATTTATAATTACAATGGAGGATATGGGGCATGAATAAAGAACAGGAAAAAAGGGTATACGATGTTTTAGCAGAATTAAATATACCATATACAAGATATGAACATGAGGCAGTTTTTACTATTGAAGAGGCAGATAAACTGGATATAGATATTAAAGGAGAGCACTGTAAAAACTTATTTATTAGAAATAGAAAAGGAAATACACATTACCTTTTAGTTATACAAGAGTGGAAAAAGGTAGATTTAAAAAAACTTGCAGATCAAATAGAAAGTACAAGTTTAAGTTTTGCATCAGAGGAAAGATTAAACAAATATTTAGGATTAACACCGGGCTCTGTAACTCCTTTTGGATTAATAAATGATGAAGAAAAAGAAGTACAAGTGTTGCTAGATAAAGATATAACTAATCTAGGAAATATTAGTTTTCATCCTAATGTAAATACAGCAACTATAACAATAAGTTATAATGATTTTGAGAAATTTCTTCAATGGTGTGGAAATAAAGTTTCCCATGTAAATATATAAAAAGTAATAAAACTACATAAAAAGTAAATAATAGTTGACTTAATATTGTTCATCTGATAATATTTTAATAATGATATTAAAAAGTATAAAAATAAATAACGGAATAAACAACGTGGTATAGAGGCCGCGGTTGCTATTAGTACCTTATATTTATTTGTAAGGGAGGGGAGTAATCGCCGAAACACATAAAGAAAATGTGTTGGGACTATGCTAAATAAGTATAGTACTGTTTTTAAAAGGTTGCCCGACTTTTTAAAGAAGTGCTTATCATGTTGGGGCAAAAGGTTTTATTGTTATATAACAGTCATAGCTCCTTTTGCTTATGGCTGTTTTTGTTTTTCTCTTAATTTTAAAATTTAATATTCTTGTAAACAACGTGGTATAGAGGCGCGGTTGCTATTAGTACCTTACATTTATTTGTAAGGGAGGGGGGTAATCGCCGAAACATATAAATGAAATGTGTTGGGACTATGCTGAATAAGTATAGTACTGTCTTTAAAGGATTGCCCAATTTTTTAAAGAGGTGCTTGCCATGTTGGGGCAAAAGGTTTTAGTATACTATTATACAGTCATAAGCCCTTTTGCTTATGACTGTTTTTTTAATACTTAAAATACAAAGAATTTTTGGAAATTTAAAAGGAGGTAATTAGTTTGGCTTTAATTGTGCAAAAGTATGGCGGATCATCAGTAGGTACAACTGATAAAATAAGGGCTGTTGCAAAAAGGATAGTAGAGCGAAAAGAAAAAGGAGACGGGGTAGTAGTTGTAGTATCTGCTATGGGAAAAACCACAGATCAACTTATAGGGATGGCAAAGGAAATTTCACAAAATCCAAATAAGAGAGAGCTAGATATGTTGATGTCCACAGGTGAGCAAATATCAATTGCATTATTATCTATGGCGCTTCAAGAACTTGGGTATCCTTCCATATCCCTTACAGGTTTTCAAGCAGGTATAACTACAGAAGGTGCTCATACTAAAAACCGTATTAAAGATATTAATATTGAAAATGTAAAAAAACACTTGGAAGATGGAAAGGTAGTAATTGTAGCAGGATTTCAAGGAATAAATGAAGATGGAGATATAACAACTTTAGGAAGAGGTGGGTCAGATACGAGCGCTGTAGCTTTAGCGGCCAAGCTTAACTGCACTTGTGAAATATATACTGACGTTGATGGTATATATAATGTAGATCCAAGAATGTACCCAAATGCTAAGAAATTAGACTCTATAAGCTATGAAGAAATGATGGAGATGGCAAGCTTAGGAGCAGGAGTAATGGAGGCAAGGGCTGTTGAGATAGCCTGCAAATATAACATACCTATTTATGTAGCATTAAATAATGGGGAAAAATTAGGAACATATATAAAGGAGTATGATGAAACTATGGAAGATAGAATAATTACAGGACTTACTGCCAGTGATGACGTTTTAATGGTAACTATTAATAATGTGCCTTACAAAGCTAAAAACATAGCAACTATATTTGATAGAATAGCGAAGCATAATGTAAATATTGATATGATTAGCCAAACAGCATCTTTAGATGGATATGTGAATGTATCTTTTACAACTTCTAAAGAGGATATGTATACTATTGATGAAATAACTAAAGAATTGAAAAAGGAAATTAGAACCATTGAGGTTTATAAAGAAGAAAACATAACGAAAATATCTGTAGTTGGAATAGGTATGATGAAACAATCTGGTGTGGCAGCAAAAGTATTTTGCATATTTTCGAATAATGATATAGAATTTAAACAGGTAACTACTTCAGAAATAAGCATATCATATACTATAGATTCAAAGGACAAGCAGAAAGCTGTAGCTGCCTTAGCTAAAGAATTAAATTTATAACAAAAAAATAAGTTTTTAGGAGGAATTTATTATGAAATATAATGTTGCCCTTGTAGGATGCACTGGAATGGTAGGAAGAAAGTTTCTAGAAATACTAGAAGAAAGAAATTTTCCTGTTAATGAACTATATCTGTTTGCTTCAGCTAGATCAGCTGGTAAAGAAATGACCTTCAGTGGAGCTAACTATACCGTTGAAGAACTAAAAGAAGATAACATAAAAAATAAAAAAATAGATTTCGCCTTATTCTCAGCAGGTGGAAGTATTAGCTTAGAATATGCACCTATATTTGCAAGATATGGTGCAGTAGTAATTGACAATAGTAGTGCTTGGAGAATGGACCCAGAAGTTCCACTAGTGGTTCCAGAAGTAAATCCTGAGGATGTAAAAAAACATAAAGGAATAATTGCTAATCCAAACTGCTCAACTATTCAAGCTGTAGCAGCTCTAAAGCCATTACATGATAAGTATGGAATTAAGAGAATAGTTTACTCAACTTACCAAGCAGTATCAGGAGCAGGAGCATCTGGATACAATGATTTAGTTGAAGGTTATAAAGGGGAAGCACCTAAAAAGTTCCCTTACCCAATAGCAGGAAATTTACTTCCTCACATTGATTCTTTCTTAGACAATGGATATACAAAAGAAGAAATGAAAATGGTAAATGAAACAAGAAAAATACTTCACGATGATTCAATAAAAATAACAGCAACTACTGTAAGAGTTCCTGTTTTAAATTCTCATAGTGAAAGCATAAATGTAGAATTAAATAATAGCTTTGAATTAGAAGATATATTTGAGCTTTATAAAAATGCTGAAGGAATTATACTAGAAGATGATGTAAACAACCTAGTATACCCTATGCCTCTTGATGCTTCAGGAAAAGATGGAGTATATGTTGGCAGAATCAGAAGAGACTTTAGTTTAGATAATGGGTTAAACTTATGGGTTGTAGCAGATAACATTAGAAAAGGTGCAGCACTAAATACAATTCAAATTGCAGAGTGTATGATAAATAAATAAAGTTAAAAATAAATATAAAAATAGGGACAGTTATTTCAAATAGCTGTCCCTATTTTGTTTATTATAAAAAAATTATTGGGGACAGTTATATAAGTTATATATATAAAATTGAGGGACAGTTATATGTAATTATTATAAGTTTATATACATAAATTTCTTTATTTTGTAAGAACAGAGAATATTTATAAATAAAAAAGGGATTTTTAAAATTTGGTTGAATACACTATGTTAAGGTCATAGCCTGAATATATCTGTTAGTAAAAGCGAAGGGGAGATAATATGAAATATGACATTATATTAAGGGGCGGAACTGTTGTAGATTCTTTAAATAATATAGAGGGAGTTTACGATATTGGTATAAAGGATGGGAAAATTATTAGCATTGAAAAAGAAAATTACACTAATAATTCCGATCAAGTTATTGATGTAAGAGGAAAGATAGTTATACCAGGATTGGTAGATTCACATGTTCATATGGTAAGACCTAATTCAGGAGTTGCGGGATATAGAATGCTTATAAGGGCAGGTGTTACAACAGCCGTTGACTTTAGAGGGCCAGTAGAAAGAATAGGTAAAGAAATTGGGAAAATGGGATATGGTCTTAATGCAGCGGTTCTTGATTGTATTAGCCCTGATTATGATAAAAGTAGTGCTTCAAGATTAGAATTGAATGAAAAAATATCAGAAAGTATTAATAAAGGAGCATTAGGGGTAAAAATTATGGGAGGGCATTTTCCTCTTACCCCAGAAACTACAAGAGATATAATAGAGATAGCCAATGAAAAAAGAATATATGTTGCATTTCACGCAGGAACTATTAATTGTGGTAGTGATATTGAAGGAATGATAGAAGCAATGGAACTTTCCAATAAACTTTCCCTTCACCTAGCTCATATAAACTCTTACTGCAGAGGATTAATAGAAACCCCACTAGAAGAAGCACTTATAGCAATAAATTTACTTAAAGCAAACCCTAATATAGTGTCTGAATCCTATTTATCATCCCTGAATGGAACTAGTGGTGAATTTAATAGTGATGGGCTACCTAAAAGTCACGTAACAAGAAACTGTTTAAAAAAATTTGGATATGAAGTAAGTCAGTCAGGCATGAAAAAAGCTTTCTTAGATAAAAAAGTAGCTGTGTATGAAAAAATAGGAGAAGAAATGGAACTTATATGGGGTGAAGAGGCATTTGAATTATGGAATAAGTCAGATACAAGAGTAAATATAAGTTTTACTATTAACTCTAGAATGGTAGCTACTTTATGTGCTGGAGAAAAAGATGATAAAGGAAGATTTGTTATAGATGCGCTAAGCACAGACGGTGGAGCTATACCTAGAAATACTACAATAGAATGTGGTTTGCCCCTTGTTAGGTTTGGCATATTCACATTAAAGGAATTTGTATGGAAAGCCTGTTATGCTCCTGCTCAAATGTTTGGATTTAAAAATAAGGGACATTTAAGTTATGGTGCCGATGCAGATATAACTGTAATTGACCCCAAGGATGAATCAGCAGTAATCACTATTTGTAACGGAAAATTATCTATGATAAATGGATATCTTATAAATAATTCAGGCAAACTTATGACTACAGAAATGGGTGCAGACTATCTAAGGGATAGGTTCATACCTTATGAAATCGTAGACTTAGAGGAGAGTACATTCTATTCTGGAAGGGATAGATTATATAAAAACATAAAATAGAGGGGGTAAAAATGAATAATAATTATTATGTTTCTGATGTTGTAAAGAGTGTACTAGAGAACATTATGAAAAGTGAAAAAGTAAACAAGGGTATAGAGTTTATAAAAAGAGATCATAAAAACACTATAGAAGAACAAAAGGAAATTTGTGAAATACCAGCTCCATCATTCAAGGAAAGTAAACGTTCACAAGAGATGATGAAAAGAATAAAAGAACTTGGATTAAAAGAAGTTTATATAGATGAAGTAGGAAATGTTATTGCAAAAAGATTGGGGGGAGGACATGGTCCTAAGCTTGTAATTGCAGCTCATTTAGATACAGTATTTCCTGAAACTGTTGATACTAGAGTGGTAGAGAAGGAGGATAAACTCTACGCTCCAGGAATAGCAGACGACACAAGGGGACTTGCTGAAATTTTATCTTTAATCAGAGCTTTTAATCACACAGCCATTGAAACCATAGGAGATATTATTTTTGTTGCCAATGTATGTGAGGAGGGCATAGGAGACTTAAAAGGTACAAAACATCTATTTGAAGAGAATAAGGATATAGATGGTTTTATATCAATAGATGGAACAGGAGTTTCCTCCATAACCTATTTAGCAACAGGAAGCCATAGATACAAAATTACTTATAAAGGATCAGGAGGACATAGCTATGCAGAATTTGGAACTCCTAGTGCCATTCATGCTATGGGAAGAGCAATAGCTAAAATATCTGATTTAAAATGTCCAGAAGATCCAAAAACTACTTTTACTGTAGGTACTGTAGAAGGAGGAACCTCAGTAAATTCTATAGCAGCTGAGGCCAGTATGCTAATAGATATTCGTTCAAATAATGAAGAGGAGATTATAAAGCTTGAAAAACAAATAATTGATAAAATTAAGGAAGGAGCAGAGGAAGAAAATAATAGATGGAAATCAGATAAAAAAATATCTGTAGAAATTGACCTAATTGGAAATAGGCCAGCAGGAACTCAATCAAAAGAGTCTATAATTATTCAATCCATTTGTGCTTCAACAGAAGTAATAGGATTAGTTCCTGAACTATCAAACCCAGGAAGCACTGATGCTAACATACCAATAAGTATGGGAATTCCAGGCGTAGCTGTTGGTAGAGGAGGAAAGTCAGGAAAAATTCACTCTCTAGAAGAATGGTTTGATCCAAAAGAAGCATATTTAGGACCTCAAAAAGTTTTCTTATCCGCATTAGCTTTAGTGGGGATAAAAGATTTAATAAATCCACTATTAGAAATTAGATAAAAATAAAGAGAAAGATAAGGTGGAAATGGGGGGAGTTATATGTTGAAGGTTTTAGCAGCTTTACTGGTTACATTGCTAATAGGATACCTTATATTTAAAAGTTACAAAACACAAACGGTACTATTTTTAGGTGGTATTTTACTTATGTCACTGAGTATAATTTTTAAAACAGGGGAAATCATGCCACAAAAGTCTTCCACAGGTTTTGTTTGGTTCGACATGTTTGAATATATACGAAGTACTTTTAGTAGTAATAATGCAGGGATAGGTTTAAGCATAATGGCTGTAGGTGGGTTTGCAAAATACATGAGTAGTATCGGAGCTAGTGAGGCTCTTGTAAAGATTGCCATAAAGCCACTTAGAAAACTAAATGCTCCATATCTTGTATTAGCTTTAGGATACGCTGTAGGACAATTTTTAAATATATTCATACCAAGTGCTACTGGATTAGGTATATTACTTATGGTAACTATGTATCCAATTTTAGTAAGTCTAGGGGTAAGTCCCTTAGCGGCTACGGCTATGATAGGGACAAGTGCATGTCTTGACCTTGGTCCAGCTTCAGGGAATTCTATACTTGCGGCAGACACTGCAAAATTAAATGTATCCCTATATTTCATTAAGTATCAAATACCTGTGGCAATAGCGGTGGTAATAACTATATCTATATTACATTATTTCGTACAAAAATGGTTTGATAAAAAAAGTGGACATATAGTTGTTCAATCAGAAATGGCTGCATCAAAGGAAGGAGAAAAAGTTCCTAAAATATATGCAATACTTCCACTGATACCATTAATAATATTATTAATATTTAGCCAGTTTCTTATATCTACCATAAAGTTAGATGTTGTAACTGCAATGCTTATGAGTACAGCTCTAAGTATGATTTTTGAATTAATAAGATATAAAGATGTGAAAAAGGTTTTTGCAAGTATACAGGTGTTTTTTGATGAAATGGGAGTTCAATTTGCCAAGGTTGTAAGTCTTATTGTTGCAGGGCAAACCTTTGCCCATGGGCTAAAAACCATAGGAGCAATTGATGTGATTATTTCTTCTGCGCAATCTTCAGGATTTGGAACAAATGTTATGGTAGTAATAATGGTTTTAATAATTACCGTATGTGCAATTATAATGGGATCTGGTAATGCACCCTTCTTTGCATTTGCTTCTCTTGCACCAGAAGTAGCGCTAAAAGCGGGAATACCTTCTGTTATAATGTTGATGCCTATGCAATTAGCAGCAGGAATTGCCAGAAGTATGTCTCCTATAACCAGTGTAATTGTTGGGGTTTCAGGTATCTCAGAGGTTTCACCTTTTGAGGTGGCAAAACGTACACTGATTCCAATGTTAGGAGCTCTTATTGTTACTGTAATATCTACATTTATATTATTTTAGAAGTTAACTAATTAAGCTGTTGATAAAATCTTATTTATCAACAGCTTTAATATGTATATAATTAAATTAAGAATAAAAGAGCATGTAAATATTGAGTTGGAAAGGAATTTTAAAATGAACTTATTAAAAGAAATTTATGAAAAACACATTGGAATAAGTAAAAAAATAGATGATATAAATTATAAAATTAGAAAAGCAGCAAGAACAATTTTACTTGATGAATCAGGTAAAATAGCAATATTATATGTATCAAAAGATAATTATCACAAGTTGCCAGGTGGAGGAATAGAAGAAGAGGAGAATATAATAGAAGCATTAAAAAGGGAAGTATCAGAAGAAGTGGGGACGGATATAGAAGTCTTAGGAGAGGTTGGTACTATTATAGAATATAGAGATGAATTTAAACAACTTCAGATATCCTATTGCTACTACTCAAAGGTGAAAGGAGAAATAGGAAAACCTAATTATACTGAAGAAGAAATAAATAGTGGTTTTAAATTAAATTGGATGAGTATAGAAGAAGCAATTGATTCTCTAGAAAAAGATGAGCCTTATAATTATATGGGTAAATTTATAAAAGAAAGAGACAAAACTTTCCTAAAGGAATTTATAGACAAAGGGATAAAATTAAATAATTAGAGAGAAATCAATTAATTTAAATGGTAAATAGGGACAGTCATACGGTTTTACGTTTTTAGGGGATAGGTATTAATAGTTTGGAGGACTGTTATTGATAGTTATTGGTGGGGACAGTTATATATTTTTATGGTAAAATATTAGTAAAATATTAGCAAAGGAAATTAATAAAATGATTAGAAAATTGGATATAGAAGATAAATATATAGTAGAGAAAATATTAGATATACAAAAGGCTTCTTATTTAGTAGAGGCAGAAATTATAGGGTTTTATGATATACCAACATTAAAAGATACCATAGAAACAATAAAAGAAAGTGAAGAGACTTTTTATGGGTACTATATAGATAATATTTTAGCAGGGATAATTTCATATAAGTATGAAGAAAAGATTTTAGATATTCACAGAGTTGCAATACATCCTAATTTTTTTAGAATGGGTATTGGGAAAAAGTTATTAAATTTTATACAGGACATCCAGAAAGACGCTAATAAAATAATAGTTACTACTGGGAAACAAAATATGCCCGCAGTAAATCTTTATATAAAAAATGGTTTTAAAAAAGTAGAAGATATAGAAATTAAAGAGGGTGTTTACCTGACAACATTTGAAAAAATGAAAAGTAATTATAGTAGTATAAAAGAAAACTTAAAAGAGTCATATGATAATTATGCTTATGAAAGAGAAAAAAGTGAAATACAACAATGGAAAATTGCACCTAGACAAAACTTTTTAGAACTATTAAACAAAGAAAACAAAAAAACTTTATTAGAAATAGGCGCTGGCACAGGAAAGGATAGTATATTTTTTAAAAACAATGGATTAGAGGTCGTCGCAGTAGACTTATCCAGTGAAATGGTGAACATATGCAAAGATAAAGGACTGGAAGCATATGAATTAGATTTTTATAATATAGGAAAATTAAATAAAAAATTTCACTCTGTATGGGCGATGAACTGCTTACTTCATGTTCCAAAGGAAAATCTTCCTAAAGTTTTAAATGAAATAGAAAAGATATTAGAACCAGGAGGAATATTTTTCATGGGTGTCTATGGGGGGGAAGATTCTGAAGGGGTATGGGAAGAGGACGTATACAATCCACCAAGATTCTTCTCTTTTTATACAGATGAAAGAATAAAAGAAGTAGTTTCAAAACATTTCTCAATAGTTAGTTTTGAAAGAGTGGAAACAGGAGAAAAATTTCATTTTCAATCTATAATTTTAAGAAAGGTCTGATGAGTATAATGTTTGAAACATTAAGATATATAGGAGAAAAGCTTAACCATGAAGGAGTGAAGTGGGCAGTAGGAGCTTCTATATTGTTAAACCATTATGGGTTAGTAGATAGTCCTAGCGATATAGATATTCTCATAGACTTAGAGCATAAGGAAAAAGTAGATAATATATTTAAAAGTCTAGGAGTAGGAGAAGAAAAGGGGAAAACTACTACATATCTTACGAAATATTTTGGTGAATATAAAGTAAATAATGTAGATGTAGACATTATGGGTGGTTTTATAATTAATCATGAAAATGGACAATATGAATATGTTTTTGATGAAAATTCAATAACGTCATCCATGGAATTAGATGGCATAAATATTCCATTAGCTTCATTAGAGGATTGGTATGTTGCATATCAACTAATTCCTAATAGAGATTACAAGGTGGAAATTATAGAAAATTATTTATTAAAACATGGTACAAAACATATAGATCTATTAAAGAGAGCAATGAAGCAAGAATTACCTGACCATGTGAAGGATAGAATAAGCAAATTAGTTGATTATCTTTCAAAATAATGTTAATATAGTTGAAATTTATATAAGTGAAAATTTTTTAGAAATGAAAGTTTTTTTAAAAATAAAAGTTAAAAATAGGGGTGATATTATGAAGCTTGCTGAAGCTTTAATTTTAAGATCAGATTATCAAAAAAGAATAGAGCAGCTTAAAAATAGGCTTACGAATAATGCTAAAGTTCAAGAAGGGGACGAGCCTATGGAATCTCCTGATTTATTACTTCAGGAGCTAGATAGATGCTTATATGAAGTGACAGATATAATAAAAAGAATAAATAAAACAAATTCACAAACAAAATTTAATGATAGTATGAGTTTGGCAGATGCCTTAGCAGAAAGAGAGAGGATTTGGGACAAAAGACTCATACTTACTCATCTAGTAGAGGCTGCTACAGTAAGACAAGATAGATACAGTAGATCAGAGGTGAAGTTTTCCATCACAATAAATGTTAGAGAAATTCAAAAGAAAATAGATGAATTATCAAAAGAATTTAGATTATTGGATACAAAAATTCAAGGAATGAATTGGAATATAGATTTGCTGTAACGAATGAAGATAAAATAGTTATGCATTAACACATAGGAATATTAGAAATAGTTAGTTAGGAGATTATTAATAGAAGTATAGAAGAACTTTTAAGAAGGTAGCTAAAATTTATAAGGTGAGTACAAACCCGCCAACAGGGAAAGTTGGATAGTGGCGGCATGGGGGCAGTGCCAGTGGTTCGAATCCACAGTTAACAAATTAGGCCCATAAATGTAACATGAGTACAAATAGAATGTAAATGTAACTACCATGTACTAATTATAATTTTAGTGAGGGTGGGAATGGGGATATTTTCAAATTAAGAGTTCTTTACTTAACTAACAAAAGGGGGCAAATTGCAATGTATACAGGTGAGAAAGTAAGATTAAGAGAATATAGGAAAGAGGATATAAAAGCTGCACAAAATTATGTTAATGATTCAGAAGTAAAAAGACTTTTAAATCCAGGGATACCTTATCCTATAACATTAGAAGATGAGGAGAAATGGGTTGAAAGTATTTCTTCTACAAAGAATGAATATAGTTTTGCAATAGAGACTTTAGAAGATAGTAAATACATCGGCGGATGTGGAATCAATTCTATAGATTGGAAAAATAGTGTGACAGTGATTGGAATATTTATTGGGGATAAGGATTATTGGGGAAAAGGCTATGGTACAGATGCCATAAAAATCCTTGTGAAGTTTATATTTGAACAAATTAATATAAATAAAGTTAAGTTAAATGTATTTTCCTTTAATGAAAGAGCTATGAAAAGTTATAAAAAATGTGGCTTTAAAGTGGAGGGTGTTTTGAGACAAGAATTATATAGAGACGGAAAATACTATGATGATATTTTAATGGGAATTTTAAGAGAAGATTGGGAACAGACTAAATAAAAAAATAGCACTTCCTTTCATTTATTAGGAAGTGCTATTTTTATTTAAATTAATGCTAAATTATAGATATAAATGAAAATATAGTATAATAGTTTTAAGACTACAGATAAATAATTGAAAAATATATGAAATGTAAAAAGAGGAGATTATATATGAATATATATTTTAAGAATATTACAGAAAAAAATTTAAAAGAATGTATTGATTTAAAAATATCAAAAGAACAAGAAAAATATTTACCACATAGTAATGCAGCATCTATTGCAGAATCAAAGTTTCATCCTGAATGGGTAACTATTGGCATGTATATAGATGATAAAATGGTAGGGTTTGCAATGTATGGAGAAGATGGTGAAGAAATTGATTGTACATGGCTGATTCGCTTTATGATTGATGAACAATATCAAGGAAAAGGATATGGAAAACACGGTTTAGAGCTTTTACTAAATAGAATAAAGGAAGAAGCAAAACCGAGTAAAATATATTTAAGTTTTCATCCAGATAGTATAGTAGCAAAGAAGTTATACTTAAGCTTTGGATTCAAACAGTTCATAACTGGATTTGAAGCCGAAGATGAGGTGTTTTATGAGATTAATTATAAATATATGTAAAAAAAGAAAAGTTATTTTATAGTTGTTAAAAATAATTAAATTATATAAATTAGAGCGAGGTAATAGCTATGATAATATGGATAAATGGTGCATTTGGCTCTGGAAAATCACAAACGGCTTTTGAACTGCATAGAAGAATTCCTAATTCATTTGTATATGATCCAGAGAAGACAGGGTTTTTCATTAGAAAAAACATACCAAAAAATTTGAATAGCAATGATTTTCAGGATTGCCCAATGTGGAGGGAATTTAATTTTTCTATGCTAAAATATATTGCTCAGGAATATGGAGGTACAATAATTGTGCCTATGACCATAGTTAATCCACAATATTTTAAAGAAATTATTTTAAAACTAAGGAATGATGGAGTTGAAGTAAAGCATTTTGTTTTATCATCTTCAAAAGAAACTTTACTTAAAAGATTAAGAAGTCGTGGGGAAGGTAAAAATTCATGGGCAGCCAAGCAAATAGACAGATGTATAGAAGGATTGTCAAATGAAATCTTTAAACAATATATAGATACAGAAAACCTATCAATTCAAGATGTTGCTGAAAAAGTAGCTTTATTATGTAACATAGAATTATTACCTGACAATAGAACTAAATTTAAAAAGGTATATGACCGAATCATAACACAATTAAGGCAAATTAGGTAAGGAAATAAATTATGAATTTACAATTAACTCTAATATAGGATAGCAATCTATGTCATGGAAGCTTTGGATGAGCACATATCTTTGGAGTTCTGATATAAATATAATCAATGATAACTTAAAATAAGTAGCAAATGGAGAAAAATATAGTATTGTAAATATTATGTAGGATATTTACGCAAACTATCTCTAAAATTAAATTATTTGAGGTGAATTTTATGGAAAATAAAAAGCGTATGAAATTAAAAAACGAGGAATTAAGGAAAAAGCTTACTCCACTTCAATACAAGGTAACACAGGAAAATGCTACAGAAAAACCTTTTGAAAATGAATATTGGAACAATAAAAAAGAAGGGATATATGTTGATGTATGCAGCGGGGAGCCTTTATTTACATCAAAGGATAAGTTTGATTCTGGCTGTGGTTGGCCAAGTTTTACTAAACCTATAGATAAATCTTCAATTAAAGAGAAGGAGGATTTTACCTATAATATGAATAGAATAGAAGTAAGAACCAAACGTTCAGATTCTCATTTAGGTCATGTATTTAATGATGGCCCAAGGGAGAAAGGTGGATTAAGATATTGCATAAATAGTGCAGCATTGAAGTTCATACCTGTTGAAAAATTAGAGGAAGAGGGTTATGGAGAGTATTTAAGTATTTTCAGTGAGTAATTAAATATTTAAGGGGGATATGATGGGGAATAGTGTAAAAGAGTTTTATTATAACAATAAAAAAACTTATAATATTATAGCTATACTATCATTATGTCTAATAGCATGGTATTTCAGTATTTTCTTTCAGAAAGGTATTTATTTTAGAGAAAGCTTTTACAAAGAAAGTATTGAAGGGGACAGTTATGTATATAAATCATCTGAATACAACTATTTTACTGTAAATAAGAATGATGACATATATACATTTGAAATAAAGACTTTAAAAGATTATGGCACTATAAAGATTAGAGAAGCTGATGGAATATATTATTTATATTACCCAGATAATGAAGTATATAAAGTTGAATATAAAAGTGGGCGTTTACTTAACGAAGATGGTACCATAGAGGTTAATAATTATTTTGCTGATAAAAATGTACTAAATGGATCATTTGAAGAAAAATATCCTAAAGGATTCATAATAAAAACAATACTGAGAGAAGATATAAAAATTAGGGGGCATTTAGGTGGTTTGCTTATAGCAATTATCTTTCTTTTTATAGGGATTTTAGTATTAAAATATTCTAAAAACATGAAATTTTTTGGCGAGCGCTGGATGTTTAAAAACTATGATAAAGTGGAATTTTCGGAAGAATATATTTTTTTCTATAAATTTGGATATATAGTATTAAGTATAATGGCTTTAGTAATATCCTTTATGGTTTTTATTGCATCCGTAAAATAATTGGTAAATATTATTATTTAAAAAATAACATGGATATTCAATAAATTAAGTAATGAATGGTTAATGCTGTAATAATATGGAATTAGGGATATGGGGGGAAATAAGAGCATGATAAATTATTATATTATTTTAAATATAATAATGAGTTGTTTTTTGTTATACGGTTTATATGAAAAAATTTCTGCTGGTAAATTTATTATTCAAACAAGAAGAAAAAAAATTTCAATTTTATATGTTGTGATATTAGTATTATGGATATGTATAACAAGCGTTCATATATTATTTTATATAAAAAACAAGAGTATTGATATAAAAGAAATTTTACAAGGGTTTACTTGGATACAGATAGGTATTTTAAATCTTTTAAGTAGGCAAGCGTTAGGAGTAACTAAAGGTGGCACATACTCAAGTACTTCTAATTCTTGTCGTTTTATTAAATGGAATAAAATCAAAAGTTATACATGGATATCTGAGAATAAAATTCAACTTGAAACCTTGGGAAGAAGAAATAAAATTATTGAAAGAGAATTAGAAGTAGATGAAGAGCAGAAGGAAGAAGTAGATAAATTATTGAATGAGTTTATAAATAAAAAAGATAATGAAATTAATGAAAAAAGAAACTTTAGGGCAATAGCATATGTTGTTTTAATTGGTATTGTAATGTTTATAGGATACGCAAATTTAATTAGAATAAGTTAGACCATATATGAGTTATAAGAAAAAAAGCTTTTTTATAAAGGATCATAATGGCCATTGGATACTAAATGATATAACAGGAGTACAAAGTATTGGGCGTTAGTAAATGTAAGAAAGTTTTTAGTTAAAAACTAAGGGGGCGATAAAAATGATTCCAAACAAATTAAAATCAGGAGATGAAATAAGAGTAATTTCACCTTCAAGAAGTCTAGGAATTATAGATTTAGAGCAAAGGAAAATATCCATAGAAGCTTTAGGGAAATTAGGACTCAAAGTAACATTTTCAAAGAATGCTGAAAAAATAGATGAGTTTTCATCTTCCAGCATAGAGGATAGAATAGAAGATTTACATGAGGCTTTTAGGGATAGTAATGTAAAAGGGATTCTAACCACTATAGGTGGATATAACTCCAATCAATTATTAAAATATATTGATTATGAAATTATTAAGGACAATCCTAAAATATTTTGTGGGTTTTCAGACATTACTGCTCTTCAAAATGCAATATATAAAAAGAGCGGTTTAGTTACCTATTCAGGACCTCATTTTTCTACGTTTGGTATGATAAAAGGCAATGAATACACAGAAGAATATTTTAAAAAATGCCTTATGGCAGAGGAGGAATTTATAGTAGAAAATTCTACTCATTGGAGTGTTGATCTTTGGTTTTTAGATCAACATAACAGAAAATTTATTGAGGATGAAGGTGTATTAATAATCAACAAAGGAACAAGTGAAGGTAAAATCTTAGGAGGAAATTTATGTACTTTTAATCTTTTACAAGGTACAGAGTTTATGCCAAATCTAACTAATTCTATATTATTTATTGAAGATGATTTAGAAAGCAACGCAGAAACTTTTGATAGAGACTTACAATCACTAATCCACCAACCTAATTTTAATAAAGTGAAAGGTATATTGATTGGTAGATTCCAAAAAGAATCTAATGTTTCAAAGGAAATATTAATCAAAATAATAAAAACTAAAAAAGAATTAGATGATATTCCAGTAGTAGCAAACTTAAATTTTGGACACACAGATCCAAGATTTACATTTCCTATAGGTGGAACAGTTAAAATCCATGTGCAAGACAGGGCTGTTATTAAAATAGTTGGTCATTAGTTTTCATATTATATATTTACGGCACTTGAAAATAAAAAATATGATATATATGGTAGATTATACATAAATTTAAGGAAAAATTAATGTATTTAATAAATTTAAAGATTTATAATAGTAGTAGAGACTTATATTAAGAAAAGTTGGAGGAATAAACTATGATAGTTACAACTACAAACGCAATTGAAGGAAGAAAGATACTTGAATACAAAGGAATAGCTTTCGGAGAAGTAATCTCAGGTGTAAATTTTTTAAAGGATTTTGCAGCTGGATTGTCTAACTTTTTTGGAGGACGCTCAGGATCTTATGAAGGAGAACTGATTCAAGCTAGGGAAAACGCTTTAAGAGAGCTTGAAAACAGAGCTAGGTCTATGGGAGCTAACGCAGTTGTTGGAGTGGACATAGATTATGAAGTGTTAGGTCAAGGTGGAAATATGTTGATGGTTACAGCTTCTGGTACTGCAGTAGTTATAGAATAAAAATATAAACATTTTTAAATAATAAGCCTTAAATATATATATATACAAAACCTAATCAAGGGCCCGTTTCAAAAATATTTTTAAATAATTTTGAGACAGGCTCTTCTTTACAGTTGAAAATTTGTAAATTACATAGTTGATTATAAACCTTTAATGTATAATTAAATAAGAATAAATAATAATTTTCAAAGCATAAATAACCACATTAATAATATAGGTCTAATATTTCGAGAACTATGGATGGAATAAAAGAGGAAAAAGGAAGTGAAACACATGAAAATAGATTTTTATGAAATTGGTAAAGTTGAAGATGAAAACTTAGAATTTGCCATAATTAGTAGCAGATATAAGAATGAATGGATATTAGCAAAGCATAAAGAAAGGACTACTTGGGAAATACCTGGAGGGCATAGAGAAAAAGGGGAGGACATAAATTATACCGCTAAAAGAGAACTTTATGAAGAAACAGGAGCTTTAAAATATAATATAGAGCCTGTTTTTGATTATTCAGTAACCATAGACAATGTTAAAAGTTATGGACGAATGTTTTATGCAGAAGTTTTTGAATTGGGGAAGCTTCCAGAGTTAGAAATAGAAAAAATACAGTTATTTAATGAACTTCCTTCGAGCTTAACATATCCGCTTATTCAGCCATATCTTCAAGAAAAGGTCATAGAGTACTTAAAAAAATACTAGAAGAAATTGCTGGGCAGTTTCTTCTAGTATTTTGATTTTTATACAATCCTAACAGGAGTACCAATAGGTACAAGATTAAATAACTCAATTACATTTCTATTATGCATCCTAATGCACCCATTAGAAATAGCCTTCCCAATGGATGATGGATTATTTGTGCCATGTATACCATATCCTCTAATTGAAAGTCCAAGCCATCTTGCACCAAAAGGGCCACCAGGATTAACTGCTTTATTTATTATTCTAAAGTTTCCTACGGGAGTAGGGGTAGAAGGTTTACCAATTGCAACGGTGTATTGTCTAAAAAACTTTCCGTCTTTATACAAGGTAAGCTTTCTAGCAGCTCTATTAATTAAAATACTATACATTATACCTCCAAATGTTAGTGGTTACTTAATGTATACTATGCTAAGTATTGTAATAGTGTTTTAAAATAAATTATCAACCCTATAAATCACATACAATATTATGGTAAAATATAGGTAGCTAATTATAGGAATAAAAATAGGAATAGAATTATAATGAGTTGATTACAGTCTTTCACAAAGGAGAAAAATTATGATAACTTTAAATTCAACAGAAGAAATTAAGGATTTTATAAAAGAAAATGATTTAGCATTTATATATTTTTCATCTAATAATTGTAGTGTATGTCATGCCTTGTTGTCTAAAATAGAAGAATTATTAAAGTCATACCCTAAAATTAAAATGGTGAAGGTAGAAATAGATAATGTAACCATGGCGGCAGGGGAATTTTCAGTATTTACACTACCTTGCATTCTTATGTTCGCTCAGGGTAAAGAAATAATTAGAGAAGCAAGATTTATAAGTATTATGGAGTTAGAAGGGAAGATTCAGAAGTATTATAATCTTTTAAATTAAGTTTTAAAGGAGGTAAATATGTTAAAAAAGCTTCAAATAGGAGTGATGTCATTTTTAATTATAATAATATTGTTACACTTTAAGACAGAAAACTTTAATCTTATTGTACCAATAATAATAGCCATAATCATAAATACTGTGATAGATATTTATATGATCATAAAAGAAAAAAAGTATAAAAGCTATAAATGCATTTCTGGTGTTAATTTACTGTTTGCAATTATATGGATAAGAATCTTAGTATTGTATTTTTTAAAAGCACAAAAGTTATATAGTGAAATAAGAAGTAATTACTCTAGGGATATTTTTATAAGCTCTATGGTACTTGGTATATTGGTTATGGTAAGAAGTTATTTAATGAGTGAGAAATTTAAATTTCCAAGTAAATTTAAAAGTAAAGATCTTTAGAAATCTTAGCTACGAGTAGAGGTAATTCAATAAATCTGTTTCAAGTATTATTAGGATATACTGTGATAACAAGTTTTTATAAAGATAGTGTTTTACATCACTCTCAGAAACTCTAGCCTGTTTTATACAATGGTACAAAGTGGTTAAAAATGGCGGCTTTGCTCGTGCTTCAAAACCGCCGTCTAGTCATTTGTTGTACAATTTTAGAGAAAGAAGTCTAGCTGCCATTTTGGGAGCGTACCACCGCAGATAGCATTTGCAAATTCTTTGCTCATGTTAATTTTCCAACCTTTATCTTGTTTTTTAAGTAAAAGATCCACTTCAAATTGCAATAATTTATCAGTATCATTTATTAAGTCAATTAAAGAAACCTCTTGATTTGTAGCAGTTTCCGCAAGTGAAGCCGATGTTAATCTTTCATATATATCTGATAAATCACGATTTGTAAGTAGTATTTTTACTGTTGCTTCATTTTCATTTTCTTTAGTTTCAATTACCTCATAAGAAAATTTAGAAACCATGCTTCCCACAAGTTCCTTACCTTCTTCATCTAAATTATCACCGAATAGTTTATTGCCCTTAACAACTATCAGATTGTTGGTCTTTTTAACATCGTAGTTAATATACTTATTGAAATTTTTGGTGTCCAAGGAAATTAAAGAGTTTAAAGCCGTCTCTACTGTATCTTCGGGTGACAAATTGTCTACCGAGACAATGTTTTGAGTTCTAGTATTTGCTTCATTGGACTTTCTAGGGGCACCGCATGCAGCAAAAGATAATGATATGATTATACTTAATACTAATAAAATACTTTTTTTACTTGTCATTTCGGTAACATCCCTCCTTTTATTTTTCATTCTACCATGCACCAGCTATACGACCTAATGTGGAAATAAATAGGACAGAAACAATTGCTGTGGCAGCAATTATTGCAATTATCACTGATGCTATTTTAAATGGCTGGCTATATTCTTTCTTTTTGGAATTACTTTCTTCCAGCTGATTACTATTATTCTCCTTTCCTATCAAAATGTAATCCGTACTAACATTATAAATCTCGCTTAATTTAATGATATTATTAATATCTGGATTGCTTTGACCGCTTTCCCATTTTGAAATCGCTTGTCGAGATATACAAAGCATTTCTGCCAATTGCTCTTGGGAATAATTAGCAAGTTTTCTGAGCTGCTGTAATCTTTCGGACAATTCCATTCTTTAGGCCTCCTTCTTTCTATGAATAATCTACCATATGAGAGTGGTTGCACACTACCAACAAGTGGTTAAATACTGTCAACCATTGGTTGCTTATGAGATTTTGTTATATATTTTTCGTAAAACTTATTTTTATTTCAGTTCCACTGCCTATTTTACTTTGTATAGAAACATTCCCACCATGCTTAATAATTATCTCTTTAGCTATGGCCATTCCAAGTCCAGAACCTTCTTTTGAAGAAGAAGTATTAGTTCCTCTATAATACCTTTCAAAAATATAAGGTAAGTCTTTGGATGAGATTCCTTTACCATTATCTTTAATATTTAAATAGATATCATTTTCATCTTCATGAACAGAAATTAAAACTTTAACATCAGTGTTGTTATGAACTATAGAATTAATGATTAAATTTGAAAAAGCTCTTTTTAATAAGGCTTCATCACCAAAATAATATATGGTTTCATTAGAAGTTTCAAAATTTATATTTCTAGTACTATATATAGGGTCATTTAAAATTTCTATGATTGTATTTTGCATAAGAAAGACTATATTTAATTTTGACTTACTAGGCTCTGTAGAATTATTTTTCAACTTATAAGTTAAATTTAAATCTTCGATTAAGGTTTCTATATAACAGGATTTATTCCATATTATATCTGAGTAATCTAGCATTTCTTCTTTAGAAAAGTCATAGTCTTTGTCTTTCATAATTTCAGCAAAACCTTTTATGGAAGAGAGAGGAGTTTTTATGTCATGAGATATAGATGAAATCCAATCTTCCCGCATTGTATCTAATTCTTCTCTTTTTATTTTACTTTCTTTAAGCTTTAAGTTTAAATTATTTAGATTAGAAAACACATTTTTATATATTCCATATTCTTTGTAGGATCTTTCATAATTGCCTTGGGACAATTCATCTATTCCTTCTACAATTTTATCTAAAGGTTTTCCCATCTTTCTTCCAAAGAAAAGATATGCACCGATTATTGCAATAATTATATTTGATATTATTATAACTAAAAATCCACTCATAATTTTATATACTGTGGATGGATTAAACTCTAATGTGTACTTTGATACATGATTTGCTGGAAAACCTATTAAATAACTTAAAGTTCTATTATCAACCACTTTTTCTCCTATATATACTGAGTAGTCTAGCATATCATATTTATGAGCATGGACAATGGATATTGGGGTATAGGTTTTAGGTATGCCTTTAGGAGAATTAAAGGTGTAAATTTCAGTAAAATCCTCATTTAATATTTGTATCCAACCATTATTTTTAATCAACAAATTTGTTCCCTTTTCATCTATGGTTATATTATCTTCACCATTAAAGTTTATATAATTAGAAAAAGAACGGGTGAATTCAATTGGACTAGATGTAAAAAATTGAGAACTAGATACTCTTGTAGTCATAAAGGAGGTACTTATAATGGCTATATCTACAAAAAAAACTATAATAAAGATAAGTATTAAAGCTATTAAAAAATTTGTTGTAATTTTAAATTTATTTTTCAATCTAAACATAATACACTCCTACATTGAAGTATTGAGTTTATAGCCCAGTCCTTTAACTGTAATTATATATTTAGGATGGGATGGATCATCTTCTAATTTTTCACGTAATTTTCTTATATGAACCATTATAGTATTATCATAACCGTAATAATCATCTCCCCAAACATTATCACAAATCATTTGTTTGTTTAGTATTCTATTAGGATTTTGAGCCATATAGCAAAGAAGGGCATATTCTTTTGCTGTAAAATTTAAGAGATCATTTCCTTTAAAAACTTCTCCACTAGTAAAATTAATCCCTATATCTCCAAATTGAAGCTGTTTTTTCTCACATAAGAGGGCATTTTTTATATACATATTTCTCCTAAGATGAGCTTTGATTCTATAAGCTACTTCCTTAGGACTAAAAGGTTTTGTAACATAATCATCTCCACCAAGACCAAGGGCTAGAATTTTATCTACATCTTCAGACTTTGCAGAAAGAAAGATTATCGGGCATATAGAAAACTCTCTAATTATTTTACACACCTCAAAACCTTCAATATCAGGTAACATAATATCTAAAACTATAATATCTGGCTTTTCTGTTTTGCAAAGATTAATGCCTTCAGCGCCGTTAGTAGCCTTAAAAATCCTTCTAAAACCTTCTTTTTTTAAAACTGCCTCTAAAAGTTTTAAGAGTTCTAGTTCATCATCTATAAGTAATATTTTTCTATCTAAAATGTCTTCATTCATATTTAACACCTCATATTTTATATGATTTCACTTAGATTATAGCATTTATTTACATGCTTTTTAATAATAGCTATGGATTGCAGAAAACTTTAAGGTTCCATTAAGGTTCACATTAAGAAGAATTAAAGTACAAAAGTTAAACTTAAAACAACTTAGATAAAGTTTAATTTAGGAGGAAAGTATATGTCAGATATAATTGTTGAAACAAAAAATTTAAGTAAAAAATTTGGAGATTTTAAAGCTGTTGATAATATCAATCTTCAGGTAAAAAAAGGGAGGATATATGGATTTTTAGGGCCTAATGGAGCAGGAAAATCCACTACCATAAGAATACTTTTAGGACTTATGAAGCCTACAAAAGGCAAAGTAAAAATATTTAATAAGGATTTAAAAGAAAATAGAATGGATATTTTAAAAAGAACAGGTTCTATGGTTGAATCCCCTTCATATTATGGAAACTTAACTGCCTATGAAAATTTAGAAGTAATAGCAAAACTATTAGATGCAGATCTGAAGTGTATCGATGAAGCATTGGATATTGTAAGACTTAGTCAATGGAAAAATAAGCAGGTTAAAAAGTTCTCACTTGGAATGAAACAAAGACTTGGAATTGCAGGAGCACTCCTTGGTAAGCCAGAGCTTTTAATATTAGATGAGCCTACTAATGGACTAGATCCTTCTGGAATACATGAAATAAGAAAATTGATTAAAGATTTACCAAAGCTTTATGATATGACAGTGATTATATCAAGTCACATATTAAATGAAATAGATCTTATGGCAGATGATATCGGAATTATAAATAATGGGGAACTTCTATTTCAAGGAACTTTAGATGAACTTCATAAAAAAAGTGCAGGAGAAATTTGTATCGGCTCCAGAGAAATTGGCGAAACAGTAAAAAACTTAAGGGGACTAGGCTATGTTCCAGACATTAAAGACAAAGAAATCTTCGTAAAAATTGGGGATAAAAGAAGTGAAGAATTGTTAAAGGATTTAATAATGAAGGGAGATAGAATATTTAAATTTATAGAAAAACAAAAAACTTTAGAAGAAATATTCTTAGATATTACGAAGGAAGGAGTGAGTTTATGAGGTTTCCATCCATTTTAAAATCAGAATTTCTAAAATACAAAAAGGGAGCTCTTTGGAAAATATCTTTTATAGTACCCTTAATTTCATTTTTGATGTTATTTGGGGACTGGTATTATAGAGCAGATTATTTAACAAGTGCAAAAGTGCTAAAAAAGCTAAATGACATAGGAGTAGAAAACAAATGGCAGTTAATACTTTTTGAAAATCATATGGGTATGCAATGGAACCTGCTGTTGATTTTAATTATATCTTTAATTGCAGCAATAGTGAATCATGTAGAATACAGTGAAAATTCATGGAAGACCATATTATCTAAACCTGCTAAAAGATATAAAATATATATGTCCAAATGGGTAGTCATATTTATAGTTACGCTGATATCCATATTATTAAATTCACTAGGAATTATAGCTGTAGGAAAAATATTAAAGATAGAGGAAACGTTAAATCTTAACCTATTTATAAAATATATAGTTCTTCAAACTATAGGAGCGATGGCCATAATAAGTCTACAACAATTTATAAGTTGTTTTATGAAAAATTCCATAGTTGCAGCCTGTATAGGGTTTTGCGGAGGAATATCGGCTTACATGTTCTATCAAGGGAAAATAATTTCTAAAATGGTTCCATACACGTATACCTTTGATGCTCTTCCATTTTTAGATGCAAGTGAATTGACAACTTTTGTAGTTATATCTTTTATCGCAGCAGCATTTTGGATGGCTTTGGGAATCATTAAATTTAAGAGAGTAGAAGTTTAATAAGGGAGAGTGAAGAGAGTGAGGAAAGCTATAGAAGTAGAATTAATAAAATTGAGACATTCAAAACTGTTATGGACTATAACCCTTGTGCCTATATTTTTTGTAAGCATAGGATTTATAAATTTTTTAAGATATGAAGATATTTTTACCTCTAAAGGACAAAATGTATGGCAACAGCTATATACCCAAAGTGCAATTTTTTATGGAATGATACTTTTGCCAGTGTTTGTTACCGTAGTAATGGCTATACTGGCAAAGATAGAAAATGCTCAAAATGGTTGGAAAAAAATTTGTGCGTTGCCAGTAAAAAGAATGCATATGTATGTATCAAAGTTAATTATAGGAAGTGGTTTTATACTACTAAACCTACTAGTATTTATGTTTACTGTAATTGTTGGAGGATTTTTTATAACGGGTAATACATATATACCACCTAACATTATATACGCACCTTTATTGACTTTTATATCATTAATACCGGTAATGGTGATACAGTTTTTTTTAAGCATTAGATTTTCAAATATAGGGATTCCTTTAGGAGTAGGAGTAGCCTTTTCTATACCATCCCTTTTAATATCCAACACAAAATTTTGGGTGTTATTTCCCTGGACATACCCCGGCAGAGCATTACTAAATGGAAGTTCAATGAATTTCTTCGACATGGGAGCTAATATGTACATTATAGGAATTATAATAGCTACAATATTTATTGTAATTGGGATTAATGAGTTTAATAATAGGGATATAGTGTAGAGAGAGTGTAGCACAAAACTATTCATACCAAATTGATTTGGCAATTATAAATTTCTACAAGAATAATTAAGTATCCAAAAGCAGAACTAAGTACATAATGACGTCGCTTCACAAAAAGGCTCTCCTACCATTATATACTTAGTTCCTTTAAGTTTCACAAATATTTATTTTCATAAAGATCTATAATTGCAAGACAATTTTTCTTAATCCCTTATACCCCACAAATTCTCTGCAAAATATTGTATAATTAATATAAGGAATTAAAATACATTCTATATTGTTAGAAAAATTATGTTAATTAAATATGGGAGAGGGATATGGGGAAAAAATTTAAATTTAATAAAAATATTTTTGTTGAGATATTAGTGGCTTTTGTTTTTATAAGCATTATGTTTTTAGTGAGAAGAATTGAAAACATTAGGGTATTAATATCCTTGAGTATATTGTATGTTATCGCTATTCTTTTAAAAACATTAAAGGATATAATTGATAAAAAATATAAAGTTTTTAGTACTGAGGCTATTAGCGGCTTTGCTACTATAATTAGCCTTTGTATTTTAATATATTGTGCCATAAAAATACAAAAAGGAGTAAGTGTAAATGAATATCTAAAATTAAGTAGAATAGAACTTATAGGCATATCATTAATGAGTGTACCAGTAATTCTTCATATATTTAAATTGAGCGATAGTTAGGGGGACTAATATGATAAGATTAGAATTCCTAGAGGAAAAAGATTTTGAAAAAATAGTAGAGTGGAATAGCCTAAAATGAATTAAATAAAGGGCGGTTTTAGTCATGAACAAGCATAAAATAAACATAATATGCCTTATTGCTATTTTAGTAAGTATGTTTTTTGTAGGCGGGTGTAAAAGTACTAGTAGTCAAACTTCTAATGTAAAACTTAAAAATGAATGGACAATTACTTTTTTAGATGATTATGTAGAAGATTACATAAAAAAATCTAATGAAGAAAAGGAATATAGTGAAAAAATATTTAAAGATAAAATGGTAAATCCCATTGCAGATAAGCACTACTATAATATAGAAAATTTATATTTCCCATATGGAATCAAAGATATAAAAGCTTTTGAAGAGCAATTAAAGAGCTTAAAGAAAAATAAAGGTGTTTTAATAGAAACTGTAGAGGAAAGTTTAGAAAAGGCTCATAGCGTATTACCTAATAATAATATAAATATTTATATACTACCTGAAGATCCAGAAGTTACAAAAATATTCAATACTGGGGTAAGGGCTGTATCACCAGATGAGAAAAATATATTTATGGTTGTAAACACTAAGGTGAATGGATGGGAAAGTGAAATTAAGTTAACTACGGTTCATGAATATTATCATTCTGTAGAAAAGAAAATATCTAATAATGCAAGAAAAAATAATCTATTAAATATGCTTATCTCAGATGGGAAGGCAGAGGTTTTTACTAGTATTGTATATCCAGAGGAAAAATCTAAGATATCTTATGCTTTAAATAAAGAAGAGGAAATTCAAGTATGGAATAAAATAAAAAATAATCTTTATAGTGAAGAAAACATAAATAAAATAATGAATGGGGATGGAAAAGAGTTTCCTCTGTTTAGCGGTTATACTATTGGCTTTAATATAGTAAGAAGATTTATAGACTTCAATCCTAATATTACTATTAATGAGTGGACAAAGATAGAAGAGGAAGAAATATTCAAACATAGTAATTACAACCCTAATTAAAAAACTATTATTAGTAGATGATAAATAGAAAAAATTAAATAATATAGTATAAGCACTCCTTTATTAGAAAGAAGTGCTATTTTTTTATTATAATTAATGGTAGAATAAAAATATAGAATAATTTGTGAATTTGAGGAGGAGAATATGAAGAAGAAAATTATATGGAGTTTATTTGTTGCAATATTTTTAGGTTTTACAATGCTTGGATGTTCTAAATCAAAGCCAACGAACGCAGAAAGCGACGCGCTTGAAGAAAAAATAGAAATTTTAACAGAAAGAAATGCTAATTTACAGGAAACTGTAAATGATTTAGATAAAAAATATAGAGCCTTAGAAGGTAAAGTAAAGGATCAAGTATCAATAATAGAGATGTTTAAAGAAAATAAACAGAATAATAAATATGAACTACTTCCTGCTTATACTGCTAATATAGATACTTATAAAGAAGAAGTAGGATTTTACATGGTTATACCAAAAGATAAAACTTTAATTCAAAAGTTAAATATGATAGCAGGAGAATTGTCTAAGTATTATTTTAGCGATCTTCCTATAGAAGTAGTAAGAATAGATGAAGTGAAGGGAAAGAAAATAGCGGTAGTTAATATCAAAGAATCTAAGGATAATCAAGGAATTAAAGATGCTTCACTATTAAAGTCCCCTGCTTGGGTAACAGAATTTCTTCAGGGTTCCGCAGGAGGAATAATAACAGAAGACAGACTTATAGAATCATTCCTACAAAAAGAATATAAAGGTGAATGGATTGATGGAGTAAAATTTTTATATAATAATGAACCTATAAACTTTCAACATACACCAACTCTTGCAGATACAAGTTATAGATAAAGAGGTGCGGTTACTGTGAATAATATAGAATTAAACATGAGCCTACTAAAACAGAACTTTGGAGTCTGTAGATTAGAAAAAGATGAAATTATTCCTCAGTGGTGTAAAAATAGTGAGTTTTATTCCATTACTAAAACCATGGACGAACTATCAATTGTATGTAATTTACAGAGCATTCCTGAAGGAATAAAGTGTGAAAAACCATGGAAGGCTTTAAAAGTAGAAGGACCTTTAGATTTTTCTCTTATTGGAATATTAGCTTCTATAAGTAGATTACTAGCGCAAGAGGGGATAAGCATATTTGCTATATCTACTTATGATACTGATTATATTTTAGTTAAAGAAAAGGATATCAATAAGGCTATAGATGCCTTATCTAGTGAAGGACATAAAATAACATTATAAATTTAACACAAAAAAGAACTAAGTATATAGTGGTGACCTTTGAAAAAAAGTTGTTCTATCTCTATACGCTTAGTTCTTTTGTTTTTACAATTAATCATTATAGTAAATATTTTACAAGTGTAATATCATAATATATCAAAATCTTTCACTAAATTTACAATTCTCCACTTACCATTTTCTTTTGCAACTTCAAGGGTTGCGTTCCAGATATATTTGTCTTTAGCGGAGGTTGTAGCATTAAAAACTATTTTATATTTAAATTTAAAAGGTGATATCTCCTCTTTTTCTATTTTATAGTCTTCAACCCAAGGACTTGAGAATCCTGTTACCCAAGAATTACGGTTTTCTGCTAATCTTTTAAACTCATTTCTTAAAGCTTTGTTATAGGTTACATATTGAAATACTCCATTTCTATCTTTTATACCTTTTGCCCAAAGTTCAGCTATCTCATCTGGGCTTTTAGGATCATATAGATTTGCAAACTCTTCAAACATTTTACATCTAGCTTGTAGTTCAATTTTATTCGTATCATATAATCTTAATCTGTTTTCATCTTTATCATAGAATATATTAATGTTAAAATCTCTAGTTAAAGCTTCATCTTTTACATAAATTTTATCATCTTTTATTAAATAGTCCCCATTATTAGGTACTTCTTTATCGTTAACTAATACTCTAAGAGGGGATTTAGAATAAACTATACTTGTGATAAAAAATAGTAAAAATAGTGAAATGCATAATGTTTTCTTTTTCATTTAGTTCACTCCTCAAGAAAATAATTTATTACATATACACAAAGGGCATATAAAATAAAGGATTATATTATAGGCTTATTTTGTGTATTAGATTATAAAAATATAACTTGTATATCTTTTTATATAATCACTTATTTTTATCGGAGAAATAAATTAATATTTATTAATATTGTTTATAAATTAAAGTAAATGGAAGATATACCGATGATAATATAAATAAGTAAAATTATGGAGGTAACTAAATATGAATATATCTTCAGTAGGTGGAAGAGGCTCTAGTGATTTTGCCATTAAAAGTAATGGAATAGATAATGAAATTAAGTCGCTAGAAAAGGAAAAAATGAAAATACAGGAACAAATACAAAGGATAAATGGGGAAAAAATAGATGATAAAACAAAGTCTGAAATGATTAAACCCCTAAAGGAGCAAATAGAAAATATAAATACACTTATTCAACAAAAGCAAATGGAAAAGATTCAAGGAAATAAAAAAGAAGATACAAGTTCACAAAATAATAGCTCTAAGAATAATTCAATTGATAGTGATACTTATACTCCAGGGATGGATAATTTAATCAAAGTTAGTACAAGCTATAATGAGATGAAATCTATTAATGAAATAAAAACCAAACTAGATGGAAACTCTCGTATATTAAAAAAAGAAGCAGAATTAGATAGAGATAGAGGTAATATTAAAATAGCTGAAGGAAAAGAGAAAAAAGCTAGTGAATTTGAAAATAGATCTAATAATATAAGCTCAAAAATTGGTAAAATAGCTGAGAAAATTAATGCAGAAACTACTAAAAATGTTGAAGGAAATAATAAAGATAAAGATAATTCTAACCTAGTAGAAGATAATAAGAGCAATGAAACTCAGGTTAAGGATGAATATGTTACACCTAAAAAAATTGATACTTTAGCTTAAATTAAAATACACTACATTTATTTTTAATATGTAGTGTATTTTTTATGTATTTTACAGAAAATTAATAAAACTATGTAAAAACTATTGTCCATTACCTAAGGTTATAGGGTAAAATAATTATTAGAGATATAATTTTTAACCAGGAGGTAATATAATGGAAAAAAATAAATTGCCAATATATATAGTAGATGCCTTTGCAAAAGAAGCCTTTGGAGGAAATCCTGCTGGAGTATGTATTTTAAATCACTCTATTGAAGATAAAGAAATGCAACTTATAGCTAAAGAGATTAACTTATCAGAAACTGCTTTTGTTACTATAGACGAAAATAGTTTAAAAAATAATGAATTTAACCTAAGATGGTTTACACCAAAGGTTGAAGTTTCTATGTGCGGGCATGGCACTTTAGCAACTGCTCAAGTGTTATTTGAAGAAATTGGTGTAGAGGAAAATGAAATTAAATTTCAAACACAAAGTGGAGTTTTGGTAGCTAAAAAAGGTGAAAATGGAATTGTATTAGATTTCCCAATAGATAAATATGAAATGGTAGAAGTCCCAGTGGAGTTATTAAAAGCCATGGGAATTGAAAATTGCAAAGAGGCTGCATATGGAAAGAATACAAAGAAATTAATTCTACGAGTTGAAAAAGAAGAAGAAGTGTTAAAATTAACACCAAACTTTGAAGGAATGAAAAATTTAAACTTTAATATAGATGTTAAGGGAGTAGGAGTAACAACAAAGGGAAGAGAATATGATTTTATCACAAGATATTTCAACCCTTGGGCAGGAATAAATGAAGATCCAGTAACAGGTACAGTACATACAGCATTAGCTAAATATTGGGGAGATATATTAGGTAAAAGGGAATTTAAAGCATATCAAGCATCAGATAGGGGAGGAGAAATTATTATTAAAATAATTGAAAATGGTCGTATGGAGATGATAGGTAAAGGCATCATTATGTTAAAAGGAGAAATAAATTTTTAGGGGGATAAAAGATGTTTAGAGAAGTAAGAAGAAAAGATAGAAGTTTAGAAGAGAAAGGTGCTATTGAAGTACTAAAAAATGGTGAGTATGGAGTTCTATCTATGGTAGGGGAAAATGATTATGGCTATGGAGTGCCATTAAGTTATGTATATCTAGAAAATGCTATATATTTTCACTGTGCTAGAGAGGGGCAAAAATTAGATAGTATTGAAAAAAATAATAAGGTTTCTTTTTCTGTAGTTGGCAGAACTAAGCTACTTCCAGAAAAGTTTAGTACGGAATATGAAAGTACAATAATATTTGGCAAGGCAACAGAAGTAAATGATGAAGAAAAAGAAAGAGCCTTATTTGCTATTATTGAAAAATATTCACCTGAATATACTGAAAGCGGTATGGAATATATAAAAAGAGCTGCTAATAGGACAAGGGTAATAAAAGTATCCATTGAGAATATATGTGGTAAGACAAGAAAATAAAAAATCTAACGTTCAGCGTATAGGGATGATATAAACAAGAATTGGACAGAATTTATAAAGAATAAATACGCAGAATAGGAGATGTTATTAGATGGATGGAAGAATAGGGTGTGTAATAATACACGGTTTTGCAGGAAGTTTAGAAGAGATAGAGCCATTAAATAAATATTTAAATGATAAAGGGTATTTAACAACATGTCCAAAACTTGAAGGACACACTGGAATTAAAGAAGATTTAAAAAAAACAACATATGAAGAATGGATTTCTTCAGTGGAAAAGTGTTTAGTAGAGTTTAAAAATAAATGTGAAAAAATATTTATAATAGGATTTTCCATGGGGGGATTAATTGGAGTAAATCTTGCTTTAAAGTATAATATATTTGGATTAATAACCCTATGTAGTCCTATATATTATTGGGACATGAAAAGGGTGTATTTAAACATTGTAGATGATTTTAAACAAAGAGAGTACACAAATCTTAAAAGATACTACAATTCATCTGTTAGAATTCCTTTTAAAGCTATGGTGAATTTTAGAATACTTCTAGGGAAGACAAAACCACTAATAAAGGAAATTCAATGCCCTATATTTGTAGCTCAGGGTTTAGTTGATGATACAGTTCATCATAGAAGCGCTAAATATATTTATGATAACTCATCTTCTAAAACTAAAGTATTAAAATATTATAAGAACTCAAATCATATTATATGCTGCGGAGATGACCAAGAGAAACTTTTTAAAGATATAGAAGAGTTTATAAATAAAGTTTCAAAAAAGAACATTTAAGAAGGGGAATTAAAGCTTTAGACATATATATTTCTAAGAATGATGAAAAATTATAAGGAAAGAGGGTAATTAAGTGGATTATAGAAAGTTTGGCGAAAAATATATTATAAGATTAGATAAAGGGGATGAAATAATTACTTCTATTAAAGAGATTTGCAAAAAAGAAAAAATAAAATTAGCATCAGTAACAGGGATAGGTGCTACAGATAAAGTTACAATAGGAATATTTGAATTGAGCAAAAAAGTATATAATCAAAAAGAATTTTGCGAAGACTTTGAAATAACATCCTTAGTTGGAAATGTAATTATGTCAGGGGATGAATTGATACCTCACATACATATTAATTTAGGAGATAAAGATTCTAATGTTAAAGGTGGTCATTTAAATTCAGCAATTATAAGTGTAACTGGTGAGATAATTTTGGATGTAATAGATGGAGAAGTATCCAAAGAACTTAATGAAGATATAGGGATTAAATTAATTAAGTTTTAAACCTTTGTTGAATACTTTAAATAAAAATAGTGAAGTTTTTGTAAAAGAGCTAAGTTTAAAAAATCTATATACTTAGCTCTTTTTCATTTATGGTTATTCCAGCGGTGGTATGTGGGGAAAATATAAGTGCAGTACCACTCTCTACGCCACTTTCTTTTATACTTTTTTTAAAAGACAATTTATATTTATAAATTCTTCAGCCTTTAATTATGGTAGAGTGTAAACAAAAAGAGCCCAAGGGAAACAAATGATGAAAAGTAAGATGAGGTTATGTAGATTGAAAGGAGGGAGGTGAATTTTTTGTTTTTAGCATTATTTGCTATAATAATTCTTAATTGCCAAAATGAATTTGGGCAATTACCTCTATATTAATTGTAATGTAGAAAAAGGATGGATGGGTATAATGAAAAGAAAAATTTTAGCATTATTTCTAATGGGGAGCATATTGTTAACAGCATGTGGAAAAGAAACTTCATTATCTGAACAAAAATCAACTATAGAAAACAAAGTGAGTACCAACGAAGAAAAAACGACTACTGAAAACAAAGAGGGTACCACCAAACAAAAAGATACACAGGATATAAAAACACCTGTAGATAAAGAGGCTGGCTTAAAGTTAAGTGCCGTATCTGTAGTAAATTTGAGTAAATACACAAATAATGAGGAGTTATCCTTATCAGAATCTCCTACAGCAATATTTATTTTGACAACAGATAGTGTTCTAACAGATTTTAAAATCCAAAGTATTTCATATGATGGAGTCAAGTGTGAAGTGAACGAGGATTTATATAGTAAAAAAAGTTTTGATACTAGTATGTCGTTAAAGATAAAGGCCTATATACCAGAAACATTTTCAAACTTATTAATTAGTTATGAAAAAGATGGTAAGATATATCAGTACTATGTTGTTTCAAACTTAACAGGAGAAGGAGCTGACGCAGATTTACAACAGGCAAAATAGGAGGCTCTATATTGTGTGGAATCCATTAGATGATTTGTCTTGGGCATCAAGTGGTGAAAATCCAGTTAAGGTAATTGTTAAGAATCATTGTAGTTAATTATTATGCATAGTAGAAATACTATGTATAAAGCGCTAGGATTTAAGTATAAAGAAATATTAAGGGATTTTATCCGAAAGACATACGATGAATTGCATATGCCAAATCCTAAAAATAAAAAAGTAAAAAGTTTTAAATCTTTGTTGAATATTTTAAATAAAAATAGTTAAGTTTTTTAAAAGAGCTAAGTTTAAAAAATCTATATACTTAGCTCTTTTTCATTTATCCTTCAATTAATTTTATATGTACCTTTCTAGACCTAGGACCGTCAAATTCACAAAAATAAACTCCTTGCCATATGCCAAGTAAAGGTGACCCTTCATGAACTATAACATTGGCACTAGACCCCATAAGTGAAGTTTTTATATGAGCGTGAGAATTGCCTTCTATGTGCATATAATCTCCAACTATAGGGAAAACCCTATCTAAATTTACAAGTATATCTCTAACTACATCTGGATCGGAATTTTCATTTATGGTTATTCCAGCAGTGGTATGTGGGGAAAATATAATTGCAGTACCACTCTCTATGCCACTTTCTTTTATAGCTTTTCTTAAAAGACTATTTATATTTATAAATTCTTCAGTCTTTGAAGTATTGATAGAATAGGTAAAAAGTTTACTCATTTATGGCACCTCCCTCAATATTTCTATGGTTATATTTTACAATTAGTAATAAAAATTAGCAACAAAATGTGAATTTGTTAATAGTTTGTTGATAGTATATGAAAAATAATTTAATATATAGTTAATAGCTTAAAAAAATATGATAAATTTTGAAATGTATTTTTATAATCATGCGAGGTATTATTATGAAAAATAAGAAGATATATAATTTAATTTTTGCATTAGGTATAGTTTTTATAAGTTTTCACAACCCTAGTGTAAAAGCGTACGCTACAAAATCAGGTAGTGTAAATATGGAAAGCTTATTAAATGTTAGAGAGAGCGAAAGCATAGATTCAAAAGTAATTTATAAATTAGTAGGAAATGATAATGTGACAATAGTGGATGAAACAGAGGAGTGTTATAAGATTAGAGTGGGATATGACCTTTATGGATATGTGGATAAAGAACATATAACATTAAAAAAAGAAGCTTCTCAGCCTAGAATGGAAGATAAGACAATGGAAGATACTATAAAAGAAAATGATAAATATTATGTAGATAATAGGAAGACTTGGGTAATAACTTTTAATAAAAGACTTAAATTTGATGAAGATGATTTAAAAGGAGTTACAGTAGAAGATAAAGAAGGAAAAGAAGTGCCTGTATATGTAAAAGGTGACGAAAATAAGATATCAGTATTTCCAGAAGAAGATTCCTATCAATATGGAGAGAGCTATACACTTAATATTGGTGATAATATAAAAAGTTTTTATGGAGATAAATTGAAAGAAGAAAAAAAAGTAGAATTTAAGATAAAGAGTGAAAATGAATGTTTTGGCCTAGGGGAAAATGAAACTAAATATGTTACTAATGATAGACCTTATGATTGGTATACTTCTCAATATGATACTGGGAAATATAGCAATAATAATTCAAATGTAGCCTGTGCTACAATGGCTTTAAAATGGCTTAAGCCTGATTATAACAAAAGCGTGGAATATGCCCGTTCTACATATATTAATGATGGGAAGCCGTGGGATATGGACATGCTTCAGGCATACTTAGAGAAATTTGGAGTTAAGTCTAGAAGAGTTTGGATGTCTTCTTACGAAATATGGAATGATAAACCTATAATAGATGAATTAGACAAAGGAAATATATTGATTTTTGGTGTATGGGTAGATGATATTGAATATAATCCTAATACTGAAGAAAGAGTAGGAGATTTCCATTTAAGAAAAGGAAAAACTTTTTCCACTAACGCTATAATAGTTAAAGGGTATAAAATAGTTGATGGCAAAACTTATTTTGAAATATATGATCCAGCATGCGAGGATTATCAAAGATATTTAGATGGTACACCTAAAGGGGAAAATAGATATTATTCTTCAGAGCAGCTAAGTAAATCCTTACATTATAAATACTTTATTGTACCTGAAAATAAATAATTAAAACAAGTCTCCTCTCTTACTTTAAGAGAGGAGATTAATATCAAGTGATTCTTAGCTTCAGATGGAGTTTGCTTAAAAGGAATACTTGCTCCAACTGAAGCTTAGAAGAACTTATCCAGGGACGTAGCTCCGTTATGCACAGCATAAGAACTCTAAATCGCTGAAGCTCAAGAGTTCTAATATCCTCCACTTGTAGAAGATGGGAGTATTACAGATGGTAGTCATCGGATAAATTAAATAATTTTCTATTTAACGTAAACCATGTTACCTATTCTTGCTGTTATAGGCTTGGACCATAACCATTTATTGGTAGCACTATCATCAAAGTAGAATAGTGCACCTCTGCTTGGGTCAGCACCATATAAAGCTTCCTTAGCGGCTTTTTTAGCAGTTTCAGTAGCAGGTTTATTTATCCACCCGTTTAAAACAGGAGTAAATTGGTAATATCCATTGATTACCTGATGAATTACAGAGGAAATATTGTTTGGAAACGCTGAACTCTTTACCCTATTTACTACAACACTTGCCACAGCAACCTGAGCGTTATAAGGTTGGTTTTGTGCTTCAGCAGTTACAAGTCTAGCCAAAAGATCTAAATCAGATTCACTATAATTTATAACAGGCTTTTGAGTAGATTGGTTACTAGGAGTTGAATTTCCTGCATTAGAGTTCTTTCCTGGAATATTAAGAGATTGTCCAGGATAAATGGTATTATCCCATTTGTTATTTGCTTTTCTTAAATCATATAAATTTACACCATATTTTTTAGAAATTAGGTATAAACTATCACCAGTTTTCACGGTGTATGTATCACAAGGAACTTTCAATACTTGTCCAGGATAAATGGTACTTCCATTGATACCATTATTTTTTATTAATGTATCTGCAGAAGTATTGAAGAGCTTTCCAACTTTGTACAATGAGTCACCAGAAGCTACTGTATAGTTTCCTGCAAGAACTGTAGTAGATAAAGTTAAACTTAAAGTCAAAGTTGCTAAAAGTGTTTTTAAATGTTTTGATTTTATCATTCGCTAAACCCCTCCATTTTGCCTCCCAGGTTAGTTGACGGGTTCGGGTTAGAGGCACCCTACTCAATTATTAAGAGATTCACCCCAAAAATATCCCCGGTACTTCTCTTGAAGATTCGGCATAGTTAATTTATGAATTATTGCCATTTTAACAAGGAAATTGGAAACATGTCCATGGTAAAGCGTTGGGAAAAGAGGTTGAAATTAGTTGTTAAAGAAATAATTATATAAATATCGAGAGTAAATTTGGAAAATTTTAGAAAAGTGTCATTTTATATTATGAATATCATATTTCATAGGGATGATGTTCTTTATTTCTAAAGTAGGACTAAGATTTTTTACTTATTATATTGTAATGCATGCGAATATACCCGATAATGCTGATAATGGGACTGGCATTGTGTTAGTTGGAATAGCAGTAGGAATGTTATTTTTAATAGCAAATATTATATTTCTTATTTGTGTATCTACTAGAGCGTCAAAAAAGGAAATAAAGAAAATATATTTAAATGAATTCTTTGTAAATAGAAAGGATAATCTAGTTAAAAATATAGTAAGAGGAATTACTTATTTAATGATAATTTTTTTTATAATATTATCATTTAGGGAAAAGCGTAATATTATATCCTTTCAGTTTTATAGTTTTTCTATAATTTGTATAGTCATATATTCTATATGGATTAATAATATATTGAGAAAAAATGATAGCATTTAACATTTAATTATATAAAATATAATTAGAAAAATATGAGGGAGAATATATATTATGAATGGAAATAGTCGTGAAAATATTAAACCAGGCACAAAGGTTTTAATCATACAAAAACAAGACCAAACTACAGGAAAATTGACAGAAGGAGTGGTTAAAGATATTCTTACAAATTCCTCTACTCATCCCCATGGAATAAAGGTTCGTCTCAGTAATGGAATAGTAGGTAGAGTAAGTAAGATACTTCCTTAGGAAAAGCAAAGGAGCTAGAATTATGATAAAAGATAAGTGGATAGAAGATATAGATTTACTAGCATTAGAACTTCCTAAAAAGCATAAGAACTTATTTTTTCATAAGAAAGAAAGAGAATTTTATGAGGAAATAAAAGGATTAAAAAATAATATAGATTATTACGATAGTTATGAGATTGCAGTAAACTTAGGGAAAATTGTTGCATCCTTTAGAGACGCTCATACCTCTCTTAGCTTGCCGGTAAGGTTATTATATCCCATAGAATTATACTGGTTTAAGGATGGGATATATGTAATCCATACTCTTGAGGAATATAAAGAAATACTGAGTTGCAAAATAACCCATATAAATAATATAGATATAGAAGAGGTTATAAATATCTTAAGTGGAATTGTATCCTATGAAAATCAGTGGCTTTTAAAAGCTCAGTTACCTAAATACTTACCCGCTGTAGAAATTTTATATGGATTAGAAATTATAGACGATTTTGGAAGTTTAGAGTTTACATGTGAAGATCAAAATGGAAGTAAGAAAACACTAGAAATTAGCCCTCTAGCAATAAAAGAGGCTAGAGAAAAACTAAAATTAGAAGCTATTAATAAACTTAATAATAGCACCCTTTTATACAAAAAAAATGAGGAAAAATATTATTGGTTTGAATATTTACAGAATTTAAAAACAGTATATTTTAAATATAACGCCTGTAGAAATATGAATGATATTAACCTTAATAATTTCTGTGAACAGTTGATTAAATTCATAGAAGAAAATGATGTAGAAAAGCTTATTGTTGATTTTAGAAATAACTTTGGTGGCGATTCTAGATTATTAGAACCTTTTATTGAGTATGTAAAAAGTTCTAAAACAATAAACAATAAAAGTAATTTATTTGTAATAGTAGGGAGAGAAACATTTTCCTCAGCTTTATTAAATGTATTTATGTTAAAAGAAAATACAAACGCAATATTTATAGGAGAAGGTAGTGGAGGGAAACCAAACTGTTATGGAGAAGTAGAAAGGTTTAATTTGAAAAACTCTGGCCTTACAGTTTGCTATTCAACAAAGTATTACAAAATCATAGAGGATGATAGACTACTATCCTTTATGCCAGACATTAATATAGAATTAAGCATAGAAGATTATATAGAAAATATAGATCCATGTTTAGAGTTTATTTTAGATTATGAGCATCATCTTTCATAAGAGATGATGTATTTTATTTATAAAAATTAATAAAATACAAACAAATTGCACTAATAAGTATATTTTGGTTAATTATTGATAAAATATCCAAAATAATCTAATATATAATTAATTGATAAGAAGCAATTTGTCATGAATATTATCTGAAATACAATACTTTAACAGTAAGAATTGAAAAGGGGTAAAATAATATGGAAATAAAATTATTAGGAAATTGTTCTGTATTACTAAAGAGTAAAAAATCTCAAATAATGCTTGACCCATATTTCAGCAATAGTGGCAATTTACTATATAAGAGGACTACTAATGTTTCAACATATTATAAAGAAATTGAACATCTTGATGCTATATTGTTAAGTCATAGTCACTTCGATCATATGGATATTAAGTTTTTAAATAAATTTAAAGATAAATGTACAATATATTCTCCAAAATTGTCATTGAATACATTGATATTTAAAAGCAAATGGATTAAAAAGGGCCAGGAATTTGTTGTAGGGGATTTTTCTATAACTGTTGTACAAGCTAACCACATATGTCCAGCTGTAGGTTATATTATCAAATCAGAAGGTGTAACTCTGTATTTTGCTGGTGACACTTATTATGGAAAGTTCATGAAAGATATATCTAGAGAGCATGTAATTGATATTGCAATGTTACCTATAACATATTATTTACCGCCAATGACCATGGGAGAATCAGGAGCGCTAAAGTCCTTAAAGGATTTAACCCCTAAAATACTTATACCTATGCATCAAGATATTGCCACTCGCTTACCCTTTGCTCATACTAAAGTATCTATAAGTAGGCTTAGTGATAAAATTTTAGAGCAAAATTTACGAACTCAACTTATTCATTTAAAAAACGGTGAATGTTTTAATACAGATATTAATTAGATAAATATTTAATCCTTTATTTCTAATAATGAATGGACCTTAGATTACATTAGAATTGACGAATAAATAAATAGGAGGATTATAAATATATGAAGGAACAGTTGGATATTTTAGATAGTTACTTAAGGACAAAAAGGCCTGATTTTTATTCAATGCTCAATGAGCCATTAAAAGAAAATCAAATTAAAGCTTTAGAAGAAAAATTTAATATTACCCTACCTGAGGATTTAAAAGCACTTTATCAGTGGAAAAATGGACAAAGAAATGATTGTTATGACTCCTTTGTAAACAATTCAACGTTTATGCCGTTAGAAGAGGTGTTGGATTCAGGAAGTGAATTAACTTCAATGATTGGATATGATTTTGACATTGAAAATTGGTGGAATGAAAATTGGATACCAATATTGCATAATGGCGGTGGTGACTATATTTGTTATGACATAAGGGGGATCTTCACCAGTGAGCAAGGGCAGTTGATTGAGTTTTGGCATGCAGATAATGATAGAAACATTATTGCTCCCAATCTTCAATGTTTTATTGAGACTATAAATAAATTTTATGAAACAAAAGAAGAAAAGGATTTTGATGAATATTTTGAAATTGAGAATATAAAAGATTTTCCTAAAAGATTCTACGTGGATTAAAAGTTAACATAGGATTTTTAAATATATTTTTACTATTGTACTAATATGTAATAGCTACAGATTCATGAGTATTAAACAAATAAAAGGAGAGACAAGAATTATGAGTGATGAAATAAAAAATAATATAGATACTATAAAGCTTGAAGAATTTCCACAAGTAGTAGAAGTTTGGGAAGCATCGGTACGAGCAACCCATCATTTTTTAACGGAACAGGATATTCAATTTTTCAAACCTTTAATTCAAAATGAATTTTTGCATATGGTAGAATTGGCATGTATACGTGACGAGAAAGATAATATTGTAGGTTTTATAGGGGTAGAAAAAGAGAAAATAGAAATGCTATTTATTCATCCTTTAGTACGTGGAAAAGGAATTGGACAACAATTAATGATGTATGCCATAAATGTTCTTAATGCAAAATTTGTAGATGTGAATGAGCAGAATGAACAAGCAGTAGGCTTTTACAAACATATGGGGTTTGATGTTATTGGAAGGTCAGAGAGAGACGGGATGAATAAACCTTTTCCATTATTACATATGCAATTATCTGATGATAAAAAATAATGGTTGTATTTCTTAAAGAAAAAGTTATAGAACACATCTGAGATAATAGAATTATTTACACTTGAAGTAATGTGGCATTAAAAAATTAGGAGGAACTTTATTATGTATAATTTAGAAGATTTATATAAAGCAATAGCTATTTATCAAGATGTAGAATTATTAAGGAAAATAACAGAGGAGAATCCAAAGTTGCTACATGAAAAAGATAAATTTGGATTTTCTTCAATACATTATGCGGCAGATGGCGAAGAAGAAGAAATATTACAACTCCTTTTAGATAATGGTGTAGATGTAAATGATAAAAATGATGATGGAAATACTCCACTGCATTGTCTTGCAGCTAATGGAGAAGAGTCAGAGGAAATAATAACAATTCTATTAGAAAATGGTGCGGATAAAACCATAATCAATAATAATGTAGAAACAGCTTTAGATATAGCAAAAGCAAGAGAAGATATAGATAATATAAATTTATTAAAATAAAACAAAGGCAAATATTAGAAACGATATGAATACATTGCTTCTAACATTTGCTTTAATTGTTTTTATATTATAATGATTTAATTTTATAAAATAAACGATGCAATATTTACAAAAATATAAGTGCATATATTGCTATTCATAAAGAGTTCTATATTTTACAAATGCTTCATGGTAATATATAGCTAATAGTGAAAATACAGTATGATTGATTTTTTTGAAATAACTTTAAATAGTCTAGGGATTTGAGATTAAGTGGTTAAAACAGGAGGAATAGAGTAATGAGAATTGAAAAAATAAAAAATAGAGGGATTTTATTTACACATATTAATCCAGAGTGGAATCTAAATATTTATTTAATTATTGGGAAAAAACAAAATTACATTATTGATACGGGATTAGGTTCTTTAAGCATTGCTCCAATTAATGAATACTTAAAAAATCATAATAAACAAACAATTGTAATAAATTCACATCATCATTGGGATCATATTTGGGGAAATAATTCATTACGAAATAGTACAATTATATCTCATAAATTATGTAGTGAAATGATAGAATCAAAGTGGAAAGATATGATGCAGAAGAACAAGCAATATTGCTATGGTGAGGTTGAAATGTATCTTCCTAATTTGGTTTTTGAAAACGAACTATATTTTCCAGAAGATAAAATTAGGTTATTTCATACACCTGGACATACATTAGATTCAATAAGTGTTTTGGATGAAGAAGAAAAAGTACTTTTCGTTGGAGATAATATTGGCGACAGTATGGATGAAATTATTCCAAGTATTTATTGTGATAAGGATGTTTATATTAGTACAATGAAAAAATATAAGGAAATAGATTTTGATACCTGTATATCAGGACATAATATAGTTCTAAAAAAAGAAGTGATAGGTAAAATATTAAGTATGATGTAAGAAAAATTCATTTAAGTTTAGAGTATGATAAGGAGAAGCTATATGACAACAGTAGAATATAGATTTAATAGTACGGAATATATTTCAAACCTCAAAACATTGAACTAGTAAAAAATGATATTAATAGATCAAGAAGGAAGTAGAAAATTGTTTGGTAGCATTTGTATTAAGATACATTAATACTGAATACTATGTAAGGGGGGGATTTATTTTATGGAAACATTCGGACGAGGTTGTTTTTACTGCATTATGGGAGTTGTTGTTTTATTAGTAATTTCATTTATAATTCAAAGTACCATTAATATTCCATGGTTTATATTTATTCCTTTAGTAATACTAGCATTTTGGGTTGCAAGCAAAAAGAGTAAAAATAAATGATTGCTTTTGCGTAGAGTTGTAGAAAGCAGTAAGAATAAAAACCTTACTGCTTTTGTATTTAAAATCTATAAATCCTTTATCATATCTATATGAGGAATGCTTTTATAATCATAAGGTTCACCAATGCTCTTATATCCTAATTTTTTATAGAAATCCTCTACTGAAACTCTACCCATTAGAGCGGCTTTAGTGTAGCCTCTTTCTCTAGCTATGTTTTCTATAAAATCCATTAGGTATCTTCCAAGACCAGTTCCCCTATATTCTTTAAATATAGCCACATTTTTTATTCGAGCTGTTTCTTTATCATCTTCTGTTAAGAAAACTGTAGCAATCAATTTATCATCTAAGAAGGCACCATACATGTCCATGTTCTTGTCGGGACTTAAATCATCATTTTTAATATCCAGTCCCCAAGGTTTGCGAAAGACTTCATTTCTAAGATCAACAGTATCATCATACTCTTTTGATCCATATGCAATGTTTTTCATAATTATATTCATCATATATCCCCTCGCTTTTATTTAATGTTTAAAAGTTAATCTAATAATTTACATCAATATTATTACTATTCTAATTATATCAGCCTTAGACCGAACCAGACAAGGAATTAAATGATTTTTTATTGTATTGATTTTGATATAACAATATAATGATATTATGGATTATACTGTAATGAGAGATAAACCACCATATCACCTTTTAACTTATTCAGTTAATAAAGATGTTAGTGGAATAAATGAAAGAAATATTAGTATATTAAAATTTTTATCCGATGACTACCATCCGTAATACTCCCATCGCACTCTGTGAAAGCCATTCACGTAAAATCAAAGATTTTAGTTCTCTGCTTTTCTACAAGTGGGAGATATTAGAACTTTTGAGCTTCAGCGATTTAGAGTTCTTATACTGTGCATAACGGATGCTACGTCCCTTGATAAGTTCTTCCCCTAAAGGATAAGGATTTCTAAGAAGCAAAGCTTCTAAGAAATCTCTTAATAACCTTCAGTTGGAGTAAGTATTCTTTTTAAGCAAACTACATCTGAAGCTAAGAATCACTTGATATTGAAAGGAGATAAGGTATGACAACAGGAGAATATAGATTTAATAATACGGATTATATTGAAATTAATAAACCATTTATGGGTAACCTATATGCCTCTGCACTATACCCTATTAAGGGGAAGTATATATTAGAGATTTTAGCGCCAATTGATTTAATGAAATCTAGCATCACTTATGAGTATGAAGAATATGAAGAAACAAATTATAATATTGGGGAACGATGGTCGAAAAACATATCAGAATTATCGGCTTCAAAATGGCCATTGGAAAATGCTAATTATTATATTGAAGTAAATGGTATAAAAGTTGGCGATAATAATAAAACTGCCACTACTTATAGATATGAACCAGAAAATGTTATAGAAAATAAAGTAGAAATAAATATCAATCCAGAGGATATATCTAACTCAAATTTCATTGAAGATATTAATACAAATGAAATATCAAAGAATGGTATAGAGCTACCAGAAATTTCGCAAGAAGAAGCTACAAATAATATTCTTCAAGATGAAGATCTTAAGGAAATTTTGTCATCATTAATGAATTCATTATCATCCACACCATCCATTTATGATGAAGAAGAATATTTAAAACATAAAGAAGAACAAGAAAGAAAAGAAAGAGAATTTTTTAATAAATTTAGAAGCCTTATAAATATACCAGATTATTTTAAAAATCAATCTATAATTATTGCAGATTTAATTTATAGAAGTGAAGATATTATACCGATAAATAAAATACATAACCTAAAGTTTGTATTCAAAAATTATACAAAACATTACGTAACACGTATAAATTTAAAATTACCTTTTGGAAAATATCAAAAATCCGTTGAGATTCATTCTGAACAATGGGGAGAATTTACAGACAAAATCCTTATAGAGGGAGTTATTGAAGGGGGAAAAGGAGAGGACTATAGTGCTAACATACCTAATGGTAAAAAGGCCATATATGTAATTTATGAAACTATTAATAATGTATCAGTAAAGCCTTTGTTTTACCCAACAGAATATTTACAGTCTTATGATTCTTCAATTTCAATATATGATAATACACAACTATTAAAAGATAAAGGGAAAAATGGTTTTAATAAATATGCCACATTTGTTGGGTACATAGATGAAAATGCAGCTATAGCAGATTTGGAATTATTTCAATTAGTAGTAACTTATCAGTGCAATAAGGAATTTGTATTGTGGAACAAAGAACAATAATCCAACGGAGTATTATAATTCATTAAAAGAATTGCTAGAAAAGAGTTGATCAATATGAAAAGTTTTGTCACAATACTATGTATTTGATGAAGGGAGAATTTATATGGCAAGTCATTTTTCAAGTATAGGTTTAAACATAATTAAAAAGGAGGATTTCTCTAATTATTTTAATGAAGCTTATGAAAATGGAGAGGAAATTAGCACTGAACTAGGCACATATATTAAGTGGAGTATTGGAAATGGAGTAGAACTTTGGGGGCAAATAGATAAAAATAATAGGGCTATTGGTATGAATCCACATTTTACTGGAAAATCAAAAATGAGAGTGAGAATCACAGATAAAATTAAACGGGAGGATGATACTGTTCTAGATGGAGCTTTCTATTGTTGGGCTGATCCACAAGAAGGAGAAAGTCAAGGAGCATATCCATTTGTTTTTGATTTGCCCGATATGGAGATTTATAGAGAAATTAATACTCCTCAAATTGTAAACGCTCAAATAACTGGATTTGCACATAAAATATCTGTTTATAAAGATGATGAAGAATTTAGCAATTCACAAGAAAAAGAATTTAAACTTGCACCAGAGGCGTTTATTCCTGTTGGTTTATTTAATTCAACAGAAAAGGATAGAAATTCGTCTCAAGCTATGGCAATGTTTACAGGACATGTTGTAGATAGATGTAAATTGAGAAATTTTTATACCGATATTGAATTTATATGGGCAAAAGTAAGTACACTTGGTGGTGAATTTGATATTGTAGTTGACCCAGAAATATTAGAGGGAGATATTTGTGTTAATGATGTAGTGGAGGGAACGTTTTGGCTATCTGGAAGAATAATTGGGGAATATAATAAGAAAGACAAAAAAAGATCATTGCTTAATATATTTAGAAAAAAATAAAATTATAGTTTACTTTTCAAGAGGTGATAATATTGAGAAATTGTGCAATTTATAGTTCCTATTTTGATTTAGATGAACTCTATGAAATTATTAGTAACATTTATAAATCTAAAACTATAAGAATTAATGAGGACAAGAGCAAAATAAGTGTTATAAATAATAAGTTATTTAGTAAGTCAGCAAATAGCTTTAACATTATGATAAGCAAGACTGATCCGGATAAATTTTTTAGATACATTAATGGAATGTATAATTTTTACGCTCAAGTGCCAGCAAAAAATAATGATATTAAACAAAAATTATTAATAAAGATTACTACATTAAATATGGTTATTGGTATTGAAAGTGAAAAGGATATATCAGAAGAATTTTACAAGGAACTATTAACTATATCTAAAAAATTAGATGGAATCATATTTTGGGGCTCACGAGAAATGCTGAACAGTGATGGAAAATTAATACTTGATTTAGATGGAAATTCTGAAATAGAAGATTTTGTAGTTACCGCACATACTAGTCATTTAGATAGAAATTTAAAGATAATTGATTCTGGGATAAAACGTAAAGAAAGGTCTGAAAAAATTCTTTTAGAGAAAAACATACCATTTATAGAACATTTACCTCCTATAGTTGGAGATGAAGATGCAAAAATAAGGACTAAAGAAGAGGTTGTTAAGCGTGCTGTAGCTTTATGTATTGTTGCACTTAAGGGTGAATGTCAATTAAGCGGCGAAGACATTAATGTAGAAAAAGAAATTATTTCTACTGTAATAAGTATTTTTAATGCACAGGATTATTTTTCACCAGACGAAATTGAATTTATAAATAATGATAATCCAAAAGAGGAAGATTCCATTCAGTTTGCATGGAGATATGAGTGTCTTTGGACATTACTATGGGCTTTAGGATTTATCGAAAAACTTGAATATCCAGATAAAATATGCGACGTTGCAAAATCTGTAAGTATTTTAAAAAACTTTGAAGACTTCAATGAATTCTTAAATAAATCAAATTTAAGATCAAAAGAAGAAATACTTGATGAAGCAGATTTAATCTATAGATATGATTGGGCTTGTGTGAATGCAAGAATAAAAGGAAGACAAGCTCCCTCAGAATTAGATAGTGGTGTAGTATCTGAAAGACACAAAACTTTAAATTGGCTAATTAATTATATGGATGATGAATGGGATGATGTTGGAACAGATACATAATTTTAAAAAATCGAGGAGGAGTAATGTATGATTATTACGCCTAACTTACATTTTAATGGAGAATGTGAACAGGCATTGAAGTTATATGAAAAAGTATTTAGAGGCAGGATAACTACATTGATGCATTATAGTGATGCAGACCCATCTGATTTATCCAATTTATTATCAGAAAAAGAACAAGGATATGTATATCATGCAGAGATGATAATTGGTAGTCAGCGATTTATGTTCTCAGATTCTTTAGATAAAATTCCATTTGGTAGGAATTTATCTATTGTTGTTACTTTTGAATCTGTAGATGAAGTAAAGGATGCTTATTCAATGTTAAGTGTTGGGGGGAGCGATATCGTACCACTAAAGGAAACTACATATAGTACTTGTATGGTATCATTAGTGGACAGGTTTGGTGTGAGATGGGAGCTTATGACAGAGAACAATTCCTAACTGATTTACATTTTATGAGTGCAGAAAATATATTTCCCTCTTTATTATAAATATTTCTATCAGGGTGGTGCGTTAGGAAGATACTCTGCAATAACTTTAATAAAAAAGAGTATGCCCTAAAATACCTTTTAAATTAAGGATCTGTTAGCGATAAGTGTTGATTTTTCGTTAAATTCAAAAAGACTAGTCAATATCTACTGACTAGTCAAAAATGGAAAGTGAAGATTTAACGAAATAACACTTCTGCAAATATAATAATCATCCAAGTTTATCGCTAACTTTTTTCTTTACTGGCATCCAAATTTCGCTATATACATTTTCCGATGTTCCATTGTGCTTTGTAAAAGAAATTCCAGGTATATCTGCTACTTCATAATCTGAAGAAGGCAACCATACAGAATAAATTTTTGCAGTAGTTTCTTGAAGAGTAGCAGGAAATGGTCCTTGATTAGGGAAAATTGCCCATAAACTTTCTTCAATAGAAATTTGCTCTAAATCATCGAATGGATTTTCTTTTGTAGTTGCAAAACCAATCATATGAGTTAAGCAGCCTTTTTCTTCCAAGAAGCCATCATCAAAATCATAAGATACATTCAAGACTTGATGAGGATATAAATCAGCTAGTTGATGCATTTCATTTCTTTGTTGTCCGGTAATTGACTGGGCTAGTTCTAAGATAGTATTATTTACACCTTCGAATTGAATTGGCACTCTTTTCGATACACCTACTATATTAAACTTCTCTTTTTTTTCAATTTTGAATTCCATGGATATTCCTCCTCTTATATCTATAAAGAATGAAAATTTAGGAAATGATTTTTGAATTTTGTTTTTAGTTACTTCTGAAGGTAAAAAACCACTCCATTCACGAAAGGCTCTTGAAAATCCTTCTATAGATTGATAGCCATATTTATAGGCAATATCTGTTACTTTTGCTCCATTTATTAATTCAACATTCGCAACTGATAATCTCCTATTCTTGATATACTCATTCAATGACATTCCAGCCATATAGGAAAACATTCTTTTAAAATGATAATCAGATACTCCTACAATTTTTGATATATCTTTTCCAGAGATTTCTTCCGTTAAATGTGTTTCGATGTAATCCATTAAATTATTGAATTCTTGTAACATTCATTTCCCTCCTTTACAAATACATCTTATCGTTAAAATTTATAATTTACTCGATATTTTTTATACGGAATTTATCGGAGCAGGAAGTACAAAAGAAAAAAGTTGGATTATGTATGCCGCAGTTCGTAACAAACTACGCAACTTTGTAAAGGAAAAGGACTAACTAAATTGATTAGCCTCTTAAGAGAAGGCTACTCTTTATTTATATTCGATTGATATTCAAGGATAATCTTCCTTGATTGTTCCCATATGTCTTGCTGTGAATAACTATCTGGATATTGTTCTTCTCCTAGTTTTCCAGTAATGTATTCTTTAATTCCTCAGAGAAATACATTCGATAATAGAGTTCTAGTTTCTTAATATACTGCGATGTGACAATCATTCAACTATTCCCTTTCTATCAAAAGTTTCAATCTTTAAAGTTTTCTTACTCAAGAGATGTAACTTTTTTGATTTCAATAAATTCTTTCACTATTATAACTGGCTAAAGTAATCTGTAAGCTTCTCTTTTTCCTTTGCACATAATTGCTTGTTTTCTTCTTCCAATTTTTTATTTCTCTGCTCCAACTTCTCAATTCTTCTTTTGAGGGAAGCGATGACGGCATTTTGATTGTTTTCATCTCGTTTGATTCTAGAGTCTACAAAACTTTTTTCTTGTTGATTTCGTAAGAAATCGATGCGTTCTCTAATGTCTGGATGATTATAAAGCGTTGCCTTACTTACTCCAGCTTCTTCTGCCACACTGTTAAAGTTGATTGCCTTAGAACTCTTTGTAAGGCGTTTAATGGCTTCCTCTAAGCATTGGAAACGCAAAGATTAATATAAGCTTTGTTGGATTTCCTTTTTTCATATCTATTACCATAGTAAGTATACTCATTTGTTGCAAAATAATGTTTTAGATAATAAAAATATTAATAATTTAATATAATTCATTACATAAGTATATCACCTTATTTTTAGGTGATTAAGTATATGATAACATATAAATAAATATATGGAAAATCCAACTATGGATATTAGAGGATTAGGATATAAAGGTATAGGAAAGAAAAAATATTAGATTTGGTTAATTAAATTTTTTTATGTAATTCTAAATTAAAAAATTAAGAGAGTTGTTGAAGATAAAAAAAGTAACAATCCCAGTAAAAATAAAATTTTTACTGGGATTTATGTGCAAAATCTCTAATTGTTTTTTAATATGCTTGACAAATGATAAGAAAAAGATATATTATTAATGCATGTTAACTATTAAGGTATCTTAACAATGGAGGTTACTAAAATGAATGAGAAACTTATTCAATATGTAAAAGAGATGAGAGAAGCAGACTATGCATGTAATATGATGTTATTGCAGGAATATAAAGAATTAATGGATGATGAAATCACCACAAAGCAAAGTGTTTTGCTTGAGTTGGTACATAAACATGGGAGTCTTAATATAAGTGAAATCGCTGAAGCTATGGAAATTACATCTAGTGCAGTTAGTCAAATTGTCAGTAAACTAGAAAAAGAAGGATATATAAAGCGAGAAATTAATCCTAGCAATCGTAGAGAAATCTTTGTTGAAATAGATACAAAAGGTGTTGAGTATTTTAAAAGATACGAAGAGGTTGAGCGTTCTATTATTAATCGTTTTTACTCAAAATTGAATTGGGATGAGATTGTAGTTTTAAGAAAACTTTCGCTAAAATTTAAGAAAGTCATTGAAAAAGAACTACAACAAAAATAATTTTTTTTACTATTTACTTAAGCAATCTAAAATATTTACATAACTAAACTAAAATGTTTTTGTTAGAAAAATATACAATTACCTTTAAAAGATAATTTAGCTAATATTGAGTTATGTTTTATTAATTATTTTGTTTTAGATGTTTAATTCAAAGGGGGAATTTTTATGAATAAAAAACAAAAAAAACTTCATAATTTATTTATGAATTTAGCTGACAAAGGCCAATTTAATGGAGCAATTTTAGTAGCAGATGGTGGGGAAGTAATTTATAAAGGAGCTTTTGGTATTGCAGATGTATTAACCAATCGTCCACTGACTACTGATTCTGTATTTGAATTAGCCTCTGTATCTAAGCCACTCACCGCCATGGGAATTATGATTTTAAAGGAACAAGGAAAGCTTGATTATGAAGACTTGATTGAGCAATGGATTCCAGATTTTCCTTATAAGGGAATTACAATCAGACAACTCCTTAATCATACATCCGGTTTACCAGATTATTCTGTTCTTTTTTTAGAAAAGTGGAATCGTAATAAGATTGCTAACAACCAAGATGTATTAGAAATGCTAAAAAAATATAAACCATCTGTGTACTTTGAACCTAATGAAAAGTGGGAGTATAGTAATACCGGATATGTTATTCTTGCTTTGATTATAGAAAGAGTAACAGGAATGAGTTTTGAGGAATATATGGCTAAATACATCTTTCAGCCACTTGGTATGAAAAATTCACGAGTATATAATCGTAGATACCGCCAAGAAGAAATATCTGATTATGCTTATGGATATGTGTACTCTCATGAGTCGGAGACATATGAGCTTCCAGATAAATTAGATGGAACAGAATATGTTGTATTCTTAGATGGAATGCAGGGAGATGGAATGATAAGTTCAAATATTGAAGATCTCTTTATTTGGGATATAGCATTATATTCAGAGAAACTAGTGACTAGAAAAACATTAGAAGAAGCTTTTGCACCAGTATGCTTAAATAATAAAGAAACCTTTGATTATGGATTTGGATGGATCATTGATCGTGATGATGATATGGGAAAAATAGTTAGTCATAGTGGTGGATGGCCAGGATATAACAATTATTTATTCCGTTATATAGATGAGGGTAAAACAATTATATATCTATGCAATTTTGAACAAAATATAGATCTTCAGCAGCAAACTATTTTAGCAGTGCAGCAAATTTTGTTTGATAAACCATATGTAATTCCAGAAGCTCCTAAGGAAAAAGAGGTAGCAGATATAGATAAAAGTGTTTATGATCAATATATAGGAACATACCTTTTAGCTCCTGAGTTAAAAATAATAGTTACAAAAAAAGAGGAGAAACTATTTTTTCAAATGTTAATGCGATCGCCATATGAATTACTACCTTTATCAGAGACAAGGTTTTTTATAAAACATGCTTTAGTTGAAGTAGAGTTTTTAAAAGATGAAAAAGGAAAAGTTTGTGAGTTAGTTATTTATCAATCTGGTGGTGAAAAGGCAATTCGAATTGATTAAAATTTCCATGGACAGTTGTATAGTTAATTAAATTCTCTTATGTGATCCTAAACCAAGAAATTAAGAGAGTTGTTGATATAATAATTATTAATAGCTCTCTTAATTTTAATCTTTTTTATAGCCATTAAATAATATTCAGTTCTAAATTTACTATTAAATTGATATTCTATTTATTTTTCAAACTTAAAATCTAATATAGAGAACAAATTTTTCATAAATTTTCATATATTTCTGTAAAATAGCTTAATATATTGAAAATTAAGGATTAAAAGTTATATACTATAAATTGTAAACTATAATTTGTATATTAGAGGTGAATTATGAAACAAGAAGAATTTTTTGATTTTTTAGAAGAGTGTTATTTAGAAATGCTACAAAAGCAAGATAATCTTATAAAAGATTATAATATTACTGAATATGATGAGTACTGGTATAATCAGCGAAGAAAAGTACTACAGTTTAAGAATAACGATATTGTTCAATTAGAGTTTAGTACAATATTTATTGGTACATGGGCTCATAAAAAGAACACATGGCTATGGGCATGGGCAAATAGTGGAATGACAGAAGAAATTAGAGAAGATTCGGAACAAATAAAAGAATTAGCAAATTTGACGGGAAATGATATTTTTATAGAACCACATTTTCAATGCGATGAGGAGATGGCTTATGAAATTACAGCCCTTGCAGTTCATCAATTAAATGCACTAGGAGTATATAGAGTTCCAGGGGAATTAAGTAATTTATTTATTGCAATTATGAAGAAAAATGAAATATAAAAAAACTTATGCATATGTTTTTAAGAAAATAGAAGTAAGATTTAAAAGTAGATAAATTTGTAACTACTAATCCAATAAACAATATAGTCACTTTAATTATCTTATTTGTATCTATTTTAATTGTTGCTATTTCTATGATCTATATTACTGAATATATGTTTAATCATAAAAAAATTAATAAAAGATATTTAATATTTAACTCCTTTATTATAAGTATAGTATTGATGCTTGCTATTATTTTGAAAAAAGAATTTTTTTAGCTATAAAAAATTATTCTTTATATAATTATTTTAAATTTTTTATAGCTTAGGGGGAATTATGGAAAAAGGAATTGAAACCAAAGGAGAAGAGTCAGACTTAGTTATTAACTTAGGAACTGAGAAAAGATTAAGAGAAAAACTATGGAATATAAATTTTATTTTATTATTGCAAGGCCAATTAGTATCAATCTTTGGCAATACAGTTTATGATATAGCACTTAGATTTTGGATTCTTGATAAGACAGGATCAACAGCATTAATGGGATTATTTATGGCGGCTACTGTTTTACCTGAAGTTTTTATATCCCCATTCGCAGGGGCATTTATTGATAGGCATGATAGAAAGAAAATATTAGTTATTACAGATGCCATTAGTGGACTAGCTATAGTTCTTATAGGAATAGCAGCAATGACAGGAGCTTTAAAAATATGGATGATTCTCCTAGTTGGTATTATTGTTGGTATATGCAGTTGTTTTTTTAATCCAACAATTGATTCATCAATACCAGACATTGTTCCGAAATCTAAATTACTAAAAGCAAACTCAACATTTTCTTTAATGACTACAGGAAATGATATAGCAGGATATGCTTTTGGAAGTTTTTTAGTTCAAATTATTGGAGCACCTATAGTATTTTTATTTAATGGAATAAGTTTCTTATTTTCAGCTGCCACTGAATGTTTTATTAAAATACCTAAAATTGAAATATCTTTAGAAGACTCAAGTTTTTGGGAGGATATGAAGGCCGGAATAAATTTTGTAAAAAATGCAAAAGGATTAAAATATCTTTATGTAACAATTTCCTTTTTAAATTTTTCTGCTTCAATGTCAATGACTCTGACACTACCTTGGTTCAAAATGAATAATCAACTTGGTATAAGCCAGTATGGAATAGCCATGGCAATTAATACATTTGGAATGTTTCTTGGATTTACTAGTTTATCTATATTGGAACTAAAAAAGGAAAATAAATTTTATGCCTTCATATGGAGTGGAATTACAACGGCTATTACAATGATCATTTTCTCCATTACATTAAACTTTCATTTAATTGCTGTTTTGTTTTTTATTAATGGATTTTCTATAGCTATAACAAATTCATTAATTCAATCAAGTATGCAAAATAGCGTACCTTCAAACATGAGATCAAAAGCATTTGCATTTAGCCGTACTTTGTCATCTGCTTTAATGCCATTAGGCATGGTGATCGCTGGAGTCTTAGGTGAAAGAATAAATATAAATATAGTTATTTTTGCTGATTATGCTATGTATCTAGTGCTATTTATTTATCTTTCGTTCTTATCAAATGTAAAAGAAATAATTAATATATAGGACATGCATTCTTGTATACAACCAATGACTTGAAATAAAATTAAAGAACTAGCAAAGATATCCGAAATGATTACGGACCCCAAACTATTAATTTTAGATAATAATGGGATTATGCAAATGAGGTTTGTCTAAATAGAGAGGTCAAGTAATTAAGAAATAATTTCAAATTTTTGGAGGTAGTATGAAAATATATAAAAAGATAATTTTAATATTAGTCGGTTGCCTATTAATAGGTTTTATAATTGAAATTATCTGTGGAAGATTAGATAAAAACAAATATATTGCACCTGGGAAATTAGTTGAGATAAATGACAATAAGATGCATATATTTGGCACTGGTAGTGGTGATAATACCATTGTATTAATACCTGGTTATGGAACTTCATCACCTTATGTAGATTTTCAGCCTTTATGGAGTAGATTATCAGAGAATAATAGAGTGGTTGTAGTAGAAAGATTTGGGTATGGATTTAGTGATATAAGTAAATCAAAGAGAAGCATGGAAAATATTATTAAAGAAATGAATGAGGCTCTTAAAATTAGTGGAGAAAATCCACCATATACTTTAGTTGGTCATTCTCTTGGAGGCACTATAAGTATTGCTTATTCACAAGCTTATCCCAATGAAGTAGCAAATATAGTTATGTTAGATGCACCAGTACCAAAGGTTTATAAGGATTGGCAACGACCATTTCAACCACTTGAAAGTATAATTCCATTTCTTAAATCTACAGGTTTAATTAGAGGAATCACTTTAAATAATAAAATCATGGCTCTTTTAAGAGGAGAGCAAAATGAATACAAGGAAGTTTCTAAGGAATTTTGGGATATTGATAGAAGTTTGTTTATAAGAAATGCAATGAATTCTAATGTGAAAAATGAAATGAAATTATTAAATGAAAGTATTAAGTTTGTGGACGATAAACCTTATACTTATGAAATCCCTATTTTATTTATTACAACTCCTAATATGTATGAAATGATTCCTTCTGTTAAAGGTATACAGGATGAATATATTAAAAAAGCTAAAAAAGCGAAATTGATAGAATTAAATGGTAGACATTATATCCATCAATATTATCCTAACGAGATTAGTGAAGCTATAATTGATTTTATCAATGTAGATAATAAATAATTTAATGTAAGAAATTATTTACCAGGGAGGATTTTAAATGGAAGATAAATTAAGAGAACATATTGAAATCAACGAGTTTGATGAAAAAGCAAAGCATTGGAATGATAATATACCAAAGAGGAATTATGATGTAGCTTTTGACTTTATTGAGAAGTTTAATATTCAAAAGAATGCCACAGTCTTAGATGTAGCTTGTGGAACTGGAGTTCTTTTTTCTATTCTTAAAGATAAAAATCTTTCCAAATATATTGCAATAGATATATCAGAAAATATGGTAAATAAATTTCTTGATATTTACCCAGAAGTGGATGTTAGACAAGCAGACTTTGAAAGGGTAGTGTCATTTGAAAATCCCTTTGATTATATAATTATTTATAATAGTATACCTCATTTTAACAATCTAGATATGGTCTTTAAAAATGCTTACGATAATTTAAAAATAGGTGGAAAATTTATTATTGCCCATTCAAAAACAAGAAAGGGTTTAAAGGAACATCATAAAAATATGGGATATGTTTCTAGTAAAAAGGAACCTATACCAGAAGATGGTACTTTATTAGAAAGTGCCAGTAAATATAATTTTAAAAACAACGAAATAAAGGATAGTGATTATTTTTGTTTTTCCTGTGAACGAGGGTAAAAGTGTTCATAAATAAAACATAATTTATAATAGAAAATTTCTTTACATAGTTAATTCACAATAAATGCAAAAGGAGAAATAATTATGGGATTTGATATAACATTTCACCCAATTACAAGGGAGGAATTAAAAACTTTTATATTTGATGTTATTGAAAAGTCAAGCTTATCAGAAGAAAGGGCGTTAATGATATCAAAAGACGAGAATAAACAAGAGAGTATTAAAAACATATATATGAGATTAGAAGAATTTAGAGATGAATTACTTAATGGAGAATGTGGATTTGGAGAAACCTATGGATTTGCCGCTGCAGCAATAGCAGGATATATTCATCCCTATTGGTATTCAAGGCAAGGCTGTATAAGCTTTATTTGTATGGAAGAAAGCAAAAACAAAAACATGTTTAATAAACTATTAAATAACAGTAAGAAAACATTTAATGGACTACTAGAAAGCTTAGTTGAGCTTTCACCAAATACATTCAAGAAAATTGAAGATGAAAGTAATGGACTAATAACTAAAAACTATTGTGGAGGTGGGTATATAGATAATTCTAAGTTGAGTTATTTAAAAGAGTTAATAGAGGATCCTACCTATAAAAATTTAGTTTCAAGAATAATGGATGAGGATAATTTAAAAGCGTTAAAGCATGTAGTTAATTATGCATTATTGCACAACACCGGAATATTAGAAGCTTCTGATATAGTAGTACCTGTGAGTAATGAATGTTATTCTGATTTTGATAATTTTAGGGCCGACTTCATGAGTACAGATAATGATTATAGTAATTCTAGAGAAATATGATATTTAAGCTTATTGTAATGGCAAAGATACATTTATAAAAGGGATAAATAAAAAGGCGGAAGAATGGCAAAGGGAAATAAATAAATATAGAAAGTTGGAGAGTAGCAATGGGATTAATAGATAAATTTTTGGGTAGAAAAGAAAACAAAAAGGAACTTAAACAAGATAGAGCAGAGAATGAAGATAAAGATTTAAATTTAGAAGATGGACCAGCATTAATCATGGTATTTGATAGTCTTCCTATAATAGATGGCAAAAACCTAAGTGAAAGAATAGAGAAAATAGAAAAATTAAATACAGAGGTAGAAGTTACCATAGAAAAGGAATTGAATAATGGAGAGACATTATTGTCTGTAATTGAATTTGATGATCACAAGATAAAATTAGTTGGATTTAATGCTCCTTTGCCGGATGACGTTATCAATTATACTGTGGATTGTTCTTATTGGAAGCCAGAGGATAAAGATAATATCAGAAATCATAAAGCACATATAATTTGCTACTATGATGGACAAAATCTAGATCCTTCAGAAAAATATATAGCTTTGTATAAGGTAATATACGGCTTTAAGGAAAAGGGGTTAGTAGGAATTATTAATGAAGGTGCCTGGACATGTCAGCCAGCATATGTTGTTGAAGATTTAGTTGGGAAGGAAATGTTGATGGCTTCTAGGGAAGTGCCACCACTAATGTTATGGACAAATTTTATTAAGATGCCGATGGATTATGGAACTTGGATGTTTACAAAAGGTAATCACATATTTGGATTAAATGATTTTGCATATTTAGGGGATATTAAGGAAGCGTCCGAAATAAATGAAATATTTAATAATATATTTTATTATATCTATGAAAATCAAGCTATAGTAGCGAGTGGACATACGTTACAAATAGAAGAAGAGGTTTATTTAAAATTTAGAGATGTGTATAGAGAAAATGAGTATCTAGAAAGTCCATTAGGTACGCTAGTAATAGAAAAAATAAATCAAAATGAGATAAATACACCAAGATAAAGATATGTAAAAACCTTAATAACACCATAGAAATGAAACTAAAATCAATTGATTGGAGGGATATAGACGTGGAGTCAATTGAAAATCTTAAATATGATAATTTAGATGAATGCTCAAATTTATTCATAGCAGCATTTAATGCAGAACCTTGGAATGATAAATGGAACTTCAATACTGCTCGTAAGAGATTAGAAGATATATATAAAACACCTAATTTTAAAGGATTAGTTTATAAGAAACACAATAAAATAGTAGGAGTTATTATGGGGAACTATGAACAATGGTATGATGGATTTCACTATAATATAAAAGAGTTTTTTATAGATACAAACACTCAGAAGAATGGAATTGGAAGTAAAATGTTAAGGTGTTTAGAAAAACATTTAAAAGAAACAGGTGTAAATGTCATACATCTGTTTACATCAAAATCCGATAAAACAGAGGGGTTCTATAGAAGAAATGCGTACGAAGTACCTGATGAAATAACAATGATGAGTAAAGATATATAATTATTGGTATGTTATTAACTAGAGTTTTATTACTTAGTATAAGAAGTATAAAGGAGTTAGTAGTAAAATGAATAATAAGAATAAGGCACTTATAAGTTGGTCCATAGTATTGTTAATAATTATTGTAGGAGGAATATTTGTATACAATAATAATTTTGCAGGTATTACATCTAATAGTTATTTAACAAGCAAAGAGGAAAATAGAACTTTTCTAGAGCATGTTAATCAACAATACACTGAAAATGGGGCAAGTTTTGATTTTTCAGGATTTACAGGAAAATGGTCTTTAATAGAATTTGAATCTAGCAAGGATAATAAAATAGTTTTAGAAGATAATACAAAAATTGAAAAAGGTCAATTTTACATTGTAGTATTAGATTCAGATTATAAAAATATAGCCATGCATGAATCAAAGGAAGGAGAAAACTTAGAGTTTACTACACCTAAAGACGGAAAATATCTTGTTAGAATTGTTGGGAAAAATGCAAGCGGTAAATTTGATATAAAGATAAGCTCAGAGAATGATATAAGTATTACCCACAAAGATTTTTGGGAGTAATTTTGTCCCATAATAAAGTTAATATGAGCTTAAAATCAAGTCTTAGGTAAATTTAACTTTATATCAAGGAAATAAAACTATAAATTTAAAATATATAAATAAATGTATAGATAAATATTTAAATAAAAAGGGGGAGAAAGTAATGGCTGTAAGAGAAATACTTTTATTAGGAAACGAAAATTTATATAAGGCTTGTAAAGAAATTGCAAGAGATGAACTTAATAAGGCAAAGGAAATAGTTGAAGATTTACATGATACCATGATGGATTTTAGAGATAAATATGGTTTTGGAAGAGCTATAGCAGCACCACAGATAGATGAGCTTTATAGAATAATATATATGAATTTTGATAATAATTCTATAGCCTTTATAAACCCTAGACTTGAATTTATAGAGGATGATAAATTTGAAATGTGGGATGACTGCATGAGTTATCCGGGTTTAGAAGTTAAACTATATAGATATAGAAAGTGTAAAGTATATTATAAAGATTTAGAATGGAATGATTGTATTTTAGAGTTTGAAGGTGATTTATCAGAATTGATACAGCATGAATATGATCATTTAGATGGTATATTAGCGGTACAGAGAGCAATTGATAATAAATCATTTAGGGTAAATAAAAATAAATCTGGATGCTTTTAAGTTAGACGAACTTGTAAATAAGTAAGTTCATGTAAAGGCCATTATTTTAAAATTTAGGATATTCCATATTTATAAATAGTATTGTAACTAAATAAGCTACAATACTATTTATCATTTTTTGCCTTTCTTATGTCTTTATTTCTTTTAATAAGTAGCTGAAATCATATACATCATGTCTTAAATTAAAAAGCTTCATAAAAATATTTTAATTAGTGAATCTATAACATTATTTTTTATCCAATATACACATTATGCTAAATTTCTACAATTAACCTTATTTAGTATAAAATAGCATATTTAATTGATATTTACAATAAAATGTGATACAATACGGTTAATAAAATAATGTAAGTTATGTAAAATATTTGGAAATTATGTTTATTAAAGGTACTCTAATTAGTTTCCAGTAGAGTAAATGCGTTTGAATAAAGATGGGAGGATATGACTGTGGAATATTTATGTAGTGATATTTTTATGGTTAGAGTTCCAGCGTTATCGTTAAAAACTTTTTTTGAATTTAGTACTTCAAAGTGCAATATAATAGATTATATTTCTAAGGATATTTACTTAAATAATTTTATTGAAGAAAGTTTATTAATATCAAGTAGATCTTTATATCAGAGTCTAAAGAATCCTTCAACTAGTGAGAAAAAAATTAGAAATTTAAATTCTGGAATATTAAATTATATGATAAGAGCATCTACTAGACCAACTCCTTTTGGATTGTTAGCAGGAGTAGGGCTGGGTGAATTTTCAAATCAGACTGAGATTGTTATGAATCAAAAAGAATACATAAAAGATGTTAAAATAGACACACAATGGATGGCTCATGTAATACATGAATTTGAGAGCGATATTAATGTAGTTTATCAATTAAAAGTAAAGTTCAATCCTATTTGTTATTTATGGGGAAAAAGACTCAAAAATCCTTATTTTTCTAATCATGGTGCTCCTAAAGAAGATAAGGAGAAGGTTGAAGAAAATGATATACAATACACAGGTTTGATTGAGCTTATTAGAGGAAAAACAGAAAAATTCATACCTTTTCTAGAAATAAAAAATATTATAAAAGCAGCATATAAAGATGCTCCTGAGGAACTAATTAACCGAACTTTACTTCAGTTAATAGAAAATGAATATTTAATAACTAACTTAAGGATACCTGCTTATTGTGATAATGCGTTAGGTCATGTTATTAATGAGCTGAAGGATAATGAGCATGTTAGTGAGTTAGTGGACAAGCTCAAAGAAATTGAAATGTTATTAGAGCAATATTGCAAAGTTGAAAATAAATCAAAAATGATAGAAATGATTTATGATAAAATGCAGAGTATTTATAAATCAAAAAACTATTTAGAGGTTAATAAAGGCTTAATTTTGAACAAAAACTGCTTAGCAGATAAGATTAAGAAAGAATTAGAGCATTTTGTAAATTGTTTAACCAATATCTCTATGGACGCCACTGAATATTCAAAACTAAACAAATTCAAAGAAGCATTTTCAGAAAAATTTGGATTGAACGTTGAAGTGCCATTAATTGATGTTATTGATAAAAATGGGTTTAATGGATTAGAATTATTGGAAAATTCTAATGAGACTATAACTGAGAGAGAAAAAAAAATAAAAAAAATAATTGATAACAAAATTATCTTAGCTTTGATGAATGGTAGCAAAGAAGTTAATTTATACAATGAGGATTTTTCAACAATATCCAATAAGAAAAAAAATATAAAGGCTCCAAAATCTTTTGATATGAGTTTTTATATAACCAGAAATGATAAGGGTTTAAATGGAAAAAATTATAATATTATCGTTGGACCAAATGCAGGTTCTAATAAAGCTGGAAGTATGTTTCAAAGGTTTTATGATACTTTTAACAAACAATTAATAACAAGATATAATGAAATATACTCAAAGGAGATTGAATTAACTAAAAATGATTATTTAATTTTAGAAGTAAGAGAAATGTCTGTTAATGGAAGAGTAAATAACATTATAAATAGATATAAAAATCATGAATATTATTTGGCGATAGCTTGTACTGATGAAACTGTGTCTGAAGAAATTCACATAAATGATTTATGCATAGGGTTGTCACAGGAGAGAGAATTATACATAAAATCAATAAGCAAAAAGAAAAAGTGTAAAGTAGTTATGGATAATATGTTAGTCTCTCGTTTAAATAGTAAGATGATAAGTTTCTTAAGAACAATTTCTGATGAGTATGAAGATAAAGTAATTAATAGAATTTTTAATCTTTATAAAAATGAATATATTTATACTCCAAGGATTAAGTTTGAAAATATTATAATTCATCCAAGAAGTTGGAATTTTAGCATTGAAGACTTTAATGTAAAAAGTTTTGAAACTTTTAAAAAGAGTTTTGATAAAGTCATCCATACATATAAAATTGATGAATATGTATATCTATGTGAAGGTGATAATCGATTATTAATTGACTTAAAACTGGAAGAATCTTTGCGCTTTATATACTTATCAGTTAGGAATAATGATAAATTGAACTTATGCGAAACTGAAATACTTCGGGAACCAATTGTTAAGGATTTGAAGGAAGATTATTATATATCAGAATTTGTTTTCTCATTCATACAACATGAAACAAAAAATGAATTGATGTTGCAAAATATGAAATATGACTTTGTACAAGACAATAGGATCTTTCAAAATAAAAATAATAGATTTCCTTTAGGGGCTGATGGTTGGATTTACATGAAATTATATGGAGTAGGAAATAAAGAAAATGAATTGTTAACGAAAGAATTATCAAGCTTATTAAATGAGTTAGATGCACAGAAATTCTTCTTTATTAGGTACTCAGATAGTGGGAAACATCTGCGTCTAAGATTTAAATTTGAAAACGAGAGTATTGCATTAAATAAATTACACAGGATTAATTCTTGGATTTTCGAATTACAAAAAAACTGCTTAGTTAATAGGAATGTATTTGATGTGTATGAAAGAGAAACAAATAGATATGGTGGATTAGAGTTAATAGAACATGCGGAACAACTCTTTTATGCTGATAGTATTTTTGTAATAAACATGCTAAATTTATTTGATTTAGAAAATGAGAAGGATAGGGAGCTAGCATACATGGTGGGCATGATATCGATATTAAAAGAGCTAACTCATGATGAAAAGGAATTATTTCAGATTCTAGATGAAGAAAACTTGAGAAATCAATACAAAGATGAATTTAGAAAATCAAGGTCCAACTATCTTAGAATTACAGAATGTATCTTTAAGAGAGAGTTAAAAGAAATTGATGGCAGATTACTAGACGTAATGGATGCCTACAAAAAGAGGCAAGTAACATTATATGATTTCAAAAGTGAGTTAGAAAAGCAGATTCAAAATAAGAAGATAACGAACACTAAAAAAAACATAGTACTTTCCGTAACCCATATGTATTGTAATCGTATGACTGGAATTATAGAATATGAAGGAAAATATTTATCAATTATAAGACATTCTCTATACGCTTTAATAGAAAAGTGGAAGCATACAAATAGAAAATAACTGTATTTTAGGTTTGTTTCAGTAGGTCATCAAAGGGGTCGTAAGAGCTAATAAAAACAAAAACATATTGGAAATTAGAAAGGGGAATTGTTATGAGTAACTTTAAAGATTTTGATTTGGATTTAAAAGAAATAAAAACTAATAATCAATCTGAAGGCATGGCTTCTTTTCCTTCATCCGATTGTTCATTAAGTGATATGACAGCGTGTGGATATTGTGCTGAGCCAGGAAAGGACAACCGCTGCTAATGATTCGTAAGAGTTAATAAAAAACAAAAACATATTGGAAATTAGAAAGGGGAATTGTTATGAGTAACTTTAAAGATTTTGATTTGGATTTAAAAGAAATAAAAACTAATAATCAATCTGAAGGCATGGCTTCTTTTCCTTCATCCGATTGTTCATTAAGTGATATGACAGCGTGTGGATATTGTGCTGAACCAGGAAAGAATAATCGCTGCTAATGGAGCGTAAAGGCTGATAAAAAACAAAAACATATTAGAAATTAGAATAAAGCATTACGACCCTTTTGATGACCTACTGAGTAAATAAAAGGAGGCAGCTTATGATAATCAACAATACAAATAATTATATAGATATTTCAGAAGATACAAAAGATAAAATCAATAAGTTTTTAGAGTGTTTTTTGGGATATGTTGAAGAACAATACGAGTTGAAAATCATAAATCCTGTACACTATTGTGATTTGCTAATCATGATTTCTGAGGCATATCCATTACTAGAGCGTAAAGAAAAGTGGGAACAAATAGGATATGATTTATGTAAAGGACTGAAACAGAATATAGAAACATATGGCATTTCAGAAAAACATATGGGAATGATTGGTGGACTAGGGTATATGTGCTTCTGTGTCAATTTATTTAGTGAAAAAACTGGTAATTTATTAAAATTTTCTCATACATTGAATAAGCTTTTATTCCAAGAATCTGTTAAACTTACAGAAAGATTAAGAAGAAAAAAAGATGTAAATATGAATGATTATGATATGATTGCAGGAGTATCTGGTTTTATATATTTTTTGCTAGATTTTAAATGGAATCTTGAGGAAGAATCACAATTAAAAAAATTAATTGAATATCTTGTTGAATTAACAAAATATCATCAGTATATGGGATGTTCAGTTATTAATTTTCATCTTACTAAGGAAAACTTATCTAGAGAAGATGAAAAACTTGAGTTTCCAAATGGAAATATTAATTTTGGTTTATCCCATGGAATGTTAGGACCATTATTAGCATTAACAAAAGCACACAGTAAAGGCATGGAAGTAGAAGGAATTGAAAGTGCGATTAATGAGCTGTTTGGTATTTATGATCAATTTAAAATATATCATAATGATATTGCTGCATGGCCTACACAACTATCTTTTGAAAGTTACATTAAAGGAGAATTTGAGGATAATTTAAGGCCTGTTATGGCAAGCTGGTGTTATGGAAACACGGGTATAGCTAGGGGGTTACAAAAAGCGGCTCAATATATGAAATATGTACAAAAAGAAGAAGTTTATAAAAAAGATTTGATTAATATAATTAATCAACCTGTGGATCGATATAATTTATACGAGACAATCATATGTCATGGATATTCAAGTGTTTTATGTATAAGAACCATGGCTTATAGAGATACAAAAGATAAACGTTTTGTTGAAACAATCGAAAAAGATATAGATGCGGTCATTAGTATATTTTATAGAAATAGCGATACTAGCTATGATATAAATAAAATTATTAAAAAACATTTTAAAGATAATATGTCTTTAATGCTAGGCGCAGTTGGGGTTGCGTTATCACTTTTAGGAGTTGTTCATGAGGATATGGAATATGGAAAGTTATTGATGGTTGATTGATTTTATTGTTCAACGAAGAAATGTTTATGAAAAAATAAATACCGAAGGTAAAATAAATCGTATGTAAATATTTGGGGAAAATATAATCTGATAAAAGCTGTCTCAAAATAGAAAGTAATTTCTAGAGCGAGACAGCTTTTTGTATATATTTTTAAAAACTATCAATGAATTAAAGAAATCTTTAAGAAATTTTAAGAAATTTATAAAATTTATATGATAAAATGTAAGTATGAAACTATAATTGGATATATTTGCATTTTACATATAAAAGATATGTTATATGGAGGAATTAATTATGATTGAAGAAAAGCAATCCCAATTGATAGAACTGATAGATGAATTAGAAATTATATTTTCTGTTAAGGATGATATTTCTAATGAAGAAATACATAATTTTATAGATAAATTTAATTTATTGTCTGAGTATGATATAAGGAAGAGAATATCAGAAATTACTGGGGATGACACATATATAAATAATGTAGAAGATACACACATAAAAAATACAGAAGATATGCACATAAACAATAGAGAAGACACACACATAAATAATGTAAAAAATATACGCATAAACAATATAGATGATACACAAGAGTTTACATTGCCTATTGGATTAGAACATGATCATGATGAGGATTTTAAAAAGAGAGAATTTAGTAGCTATGAAAATAATATAAATGAAGAATGTAGCAATGTAGATAAAGAACACAGCAGCATGAATGAAGAATGCTGCAATGTAGATGAAGGATATACCAGTGTAGATGAAAAATATAGTAGTACAAATGAAGAGTGTAGCAGTGTAGATAGAGAATATAGCAATGTAAATGAAGAATATAACAATATAGATGAAGAAGATAGCAGTGTAAATCAAGAATGTGTCAATGCAGAGGAAAAAGAGAAAGAAGAGTTACATAAAGACAAAGAGAAGTTACATAAGGCTATAGTAGAAGCCGTAGAGGAGAAAAAATATTCCTTTAATGAAAATTCAATACCTGAGGTGTTATTCATAAGGGGTGAGACCAAGTACGGGCAACTTTCCATAGAGTGGGGTTGGCCAGATGAAATAGAAGAGGTTTTAATATGTCACAGAATGGATAAGTTTCCAACAGGGCCTAGAGATTTATCATCAACACAATGTGAGATTAAAAGGTGTTGTGAGGATAAAATAGGTAGCTATACCATTAACAAGGCAAGTCAAGGAGACTTTTATTTTTGTGTTTACACAAAAGTAAATCTTAACGGAAAAATATTTTATTCACAGGGGCAAAAAAGGCTTGTGGTAAACAAAGAACCTTCGGAAATATTCTATGAAATAAAAATTAAAAAAAATATTTTTGGCAAATTAAAGTCTGCACAGATTGTAGTGTGGAGTAAAGAAAAAGAGGTGAATTTACCTCAACTTACTTTAGTAGGGAAGGTTGGAAATATGCCTCTTCAAAAATCTGATGGAGAGAGTATACTGAATATTGATTATGAAGCTATCACTAAAGATAAGTCCATAGATATTGAGTTACCTGATGATAAGATAAGGGGAAACATGTATGTGAAACTATTTTTTCATGATGATATCAATAGTAGACTCTTTAGAATAGTGTCTCCAGCGAAAGAAAGATTATATTTTAAATAAAAGAAAGATTATATTTTAAATAATTGTAATCATTTTGTAAAAAGAAAGTATTAATATTTGAGGTGATATAAATTATGAACTTTAACTTTAAAAAGAAGGATTATTATATATGCCCATATTGCTTTTCAAAGCATGATTTAGATAGAGTTGGTTTTATATGTGAAAATGAAGGGGAAAAATGCGAGAATGCAAAAATAAGATTTATAATGGAATTCGATGGTGGAAAGAGTAAGGGGCAAATGCCTGAATTTGAGACCTGCGATAAATGTGGTGAGAAAACAACTACAAAGGTATGTCCAACGTGTAATGAAGAACTTCCTTATTCTATTGGAAATTATGATAATTTGATATTTTCAGTGATTGGAGCAAAAGAAGCTGGAAAAAGCCATTACATTGCTGTATTAATAGATAAAATAATGAACGAAATAGGGTCATCCTTTAATTGTAGTCTTCAAGCTATTAATGATTCAACTATCAATAGATATAGGACGGATTTTTATAACCCAATTTTTAGACAAAATGAAGTAATAAGAGTAACTCGTTCAGCAAAAACAGATGCATCAGTAAAACAACCTCTTATTTACACATTGACCTTTAAACAAAAGAGTGGAATAGGAGGCTTCTTTAAAAACAATAAAAACAAAATAAGTAATGTGGTTACCATTGCCTTCTTTGATACTGCAGGAGAGGATTTGGATTCAGAAGATACAATGAAGGCGGTAAACAGATACATATACAATTCATCAGGAATTATATTTGTTTTAGATCCTCTGCAGCTAGAAAAAGTAAGAGATATGCTACCAGAAGAGGCTTCATTGCCAGAAAGAAACACGGAGATAGAGGATTTGCTTTCAAGAACGGCAAACCTTATAAGAAAAGCTAATGGTATAAAAATGGATAAACTCATCGATATACCAGTAGCAGTGGCTTTTTCAAAAATTGACGCAGTGGAATCTTTAGTTGATTCATCCAGTTCTATAAATTATGAAAGTAAACACATAAGCAATGGATATTTTGATTTATTAGATTTCCAAGATGTAAATGGAACAATGGAATCTTTAGTTAGAAGCTGGGGAGGAGAGAATTTTGCTAATCAATTAAGTACTAACTTTAAAGATTATGCTTATTTTGGAATGACTTCATTAGGATGTAATCCTAGAAGTAACAAAATTACGAAACTAAGACCTCATAGGGTAGAAGACCCTTTCTTATGGTTATTATATAAACACAAATTGATAAAGGCAGAAAAAGGGAAGTGATTTATAGCTATGAAAGTTCAGCAGCTTTTTTATACTTCATGTAAAAAAGGTATTTCTTTAGGAATGGGATTTCAAACATATTCTATGTCTAAAGGAATCACAGAGGAAGAAAGAAAAGAAATTGAATCTCATTGTATATATATACCGCCAGATAATCTTCCAACTCAACCTACGAAGGAAGAGATAGAGGAGCTATTTCCAATAGCATTGTCTTCTTTTAGATTAAAGAATGGTAAGTATTGCATTTGTCAATCAAAATATATCGGTAAGGATTACTCAGGAAGATATGGAAATTACTTTTCTCATGTTTTAATTTCTGATGAGACGTGGCCATTTTATCCTATAGAACTTTATGGTTCCATAACTTTTAGAGATTGTTTAACCCTTGAAGAAGAAAATGCAGTAGAAATAAATCCATTACCTAATTTAGAAGAAATACATTTAGGTAATGAAATTGATTTTTACACCATATCAAAATTTCTAAAAGGAACAGGAGTAGAAAATAGAAGAAAAAGTTTTAAGGTTTTCATGGATAATGTTGTAAGGTACCAAAAGGAAGGTAAACCTATAGTATTTTGGGACTCTAAAGAAAATAATCCCTATTGGATTGGAGCAATACAAATGTCTTTACCTAAAAATTTAGCACAGACATTTTCCTTTACAACATACTGTTATAACCCTGAAAATACTAATTATATAATTTCCGGCTTAGACAAAGATGGAAGCGTATTTAACTTAAAGGGCAATCAAAAATTATATAAATATACTTTTATAAATTTTAATGAAAGTAACCAACAAATAGTTAATACTAATTTTTCAAAGTTAGTGGAAGTGGGCTACACAGTTTCAAAGGAAGTACTGTTATCTTTTTTATACTTTATTGAACAATTTCAATATAACCTTTTAGATGAGGATATAGAAGATTGCATTTGCCTATACAATATAGTTAATAAAGGGATAGAAAAGCTAAATATTGAAAATGTAAAAAAAGCTATAATTTTTGCTAATACATATAAATCACAGGATGCCTTTACTAAACTTTTTGAACAAATTAGCCCTAATCTAGAGAAGATTAGCACTCAAGTTGACATGGAACTTACAGAAATAGTAGCTAAGTTTTTATTCAATATGGGAAGAGAGACAGGTAAATATGAACATATACAAAAAGCTTATGGTTTTTTATTTGATGCTATTCACTGTCTTATTATAGATGAAGAAGATATAGATGAGGAAGAAGTTTTTAAATTATATAAAAAGATTAGAGAAAATGAAAAAGAAAGCAGTCATGAATTTATTAAAATGTGTTTAGATAAACAAAGGATAGGTAGATTAAACACTTACCTTGAAGGAGCTAAGGTTAGACATGCAAAATTTTATCTTAAGTCAATAATAGACGACATAATAATGTTTAACAGAGAATGTGATATAAATGATAAGATACAATTATTTAGTATGAACGATGAAGAGGATGTAAAGAGAACAGAGTTATTAAAAAAATGTATGGAAATATTATTACATGCTCCTAAAGATATAGAAGAAGTTGTTCATTATTTTAAAGGTGAATATGAATATGTGTCTAACATAATAATTATGGAATATATACTTAACTTACATAAATGCAAAAATAGCTTGGTGGAGGAGACTTTAGCTAAGTTTGTATTTACTGAGGGAGATAGGGATGTTTACTGGAAAAAGAAAATATATTCTAATATTTATCCTCAGCCTTATGGTATGGATTTTATGTTTTATATGTTTAAATATGAGCTTTCAAAGAATATGGATAATGAAAAATTCTTTATTGAATATTGTGAGGAAATTTTTGATGAATTTATAGAATATAGAAATAAAAGATTTTGGCAGGCAGTAGAGACATACATGAATTTTTTTGAAGATATACCCTTGGAAGAATATAAAAAAATATTAAATTATATATGTAAGAACTTATCCTATATAGAAGTAAATAAAAAGCTTCTTCAAAAAATTATATTAAATTTTGAGGGAAAAATTAATGTAGATAATGCAGATAGTCTTTGTAATGGCATTGAGGAAGTAGAAAAACTTAAAAATAAATATAAGATAAATACTCATTGCAGCATTACAGAGCTTGTATGCATTTATAAGAAACTTAAAGATGATTCCTATAACAATAAAATGAAGGCTTTAAGATGTTTTAAGGCTGATTTTTCACATATGAGTTCAGATGAATATGAAGAGTATTTAAGTTGGATTTTATCAAATTTCAGTATATATATTAGGGATTATATTGATCATAGCAAGATAGAGAGAGCTTTTTTATGTGAAGAATATGAAGAAATTTATTATAGAATCTACACTGATATCATAATAAATATTCTATATGAAAAAAAATATAAAAATATATTAAAGGACTCTAATATAGAAACTTATGAAATATTTTTAGACTATGTTATTTTTATATTAAAAGATAAGGTAGATTTTGAAGAGAATATACAACATTATGTTGAAGATAAAATTATATATGTATTGCAAAATTCTAATGAAAGAAAAATAAACAATTATGACAAATATATAGTGCAAAAAATTAAAGATGATAGAAATAAAGCTGCTATATTAAAAGAATGGCAAAAGATGAAGATAAAAGCTGAGGAGAAAGGTGGATTCAAAAATATATTATCCTTTTTTAAAAAATAGAAGATATCAAATATATTATGGATTGGATGTGATGAGGGTAATATGTTAGATTTAATAATAAAAATACTTATTCTTATTATAGCAATTATTGTATTTATTGCATTAGGATTACCGAGTATTGTTAGTGCAGTTTTAAAAAGCTTTTTTATATGCATTTTTACTTACTTTGAAGCATTGAAATTTAGCATGGGTAATATTTCAGTAAATGAAATAAATGATCATAATGAACCGGCTAAAGAAAAGTATTTCTTTCATAAGCAATATAGAGATTTAAAAAATACTTGGTTCAGTGTTGATGGGGTTAATAGAGGAAAAGTACTGCTTATGAAAAAAAAGATGTATGATAAAGGTAGAGTTAATTTTAAAAAACTAAAAGCTTTTGAAATATCTACATATATATTCGGAAATATTTTTAGAGTAATTTACGCCTTTGTCCACTTTTTAATCGTAACTATTATTAGTATTCCTAATTATATATTTTATTATATAATTAAAACTTTAAAAGGAATAAAAAGGGCCAGAGGGAAACTTTCAAACGTTTGTCTACATTGCTATGAGAAGTTTCAATTACCTCATTATGTATGTGTGAAATGTGGAAGGGTTCATAAAAAACTCATTCCTGGACCCTATGGTATTTTAAGGAGAAAATGTGTCTGTGGAGAAGTTATTCCCTGTGCATTTTACTCAAGAACAGATAAAATTAAAGCGATTTGTCCTACATGTTCTAAAGAAGTTGAAATTAGAGAAAGTACTCCAATATGTATATCTGTTGTGGGGCCAAAGGCATCAGGAAAAACTTCATTTATACTTTCGGCAGTAAACTTATTATTAAATAATATTTCCAGGGAAAAAAATTGGGATGCAAAATTTTTGAAAGAAAATTTAAAGGAAGATGGAAAGATTTATAATGTGTTTATAAATTCGAAAAAATTTTCGAGTGAAAAACTATTGTATATTTATGATATTTTAGGAGAGAAATTTAATGATAAAGAGAGTATTAAGAAACAAAAATATTATAAATACATAGATGGACTAATATTTATTATAGATCCTAGTATAGATATGTACGAGATAAATGATTTGCTTGATAGATTTATAATAGCTTTAAGAGAAATTCGTCAAATTAAATTAGATAAATTTATACCTATACCTATAGCAGTAGTTGTCAATAAAATAGAAGAATTAGACAACAATACTGAAAATTTATTAAATGAGATGGGTGGAGAAACAGTAATAAGAAAAATCAACTATAATTTTACAAGTTATAAGTTTTTCTCATGTAACAGTATGGCTAATATTAGTAAGGAAAAAAGATACGATGTAGAATATGAAAGTGAACCTGTGAAATGGATTTTAAGTGAAGCTAACAGGGAACTTAAGTAAAATTGAAAAGAGGTGTTACCATTTTGAAGTCTAAAATTAAAGTAAATTTAATCATAATGATAATGGTTATATTTCAAGTATTTTCCGCCTCATTTATATCTGTTAAGGCTGCAGAACCATCTTCAAATTTAGATGTAATTTTTGTGCTTGATGCCAGTGGTTCAATGAAAGCAAGTGACCCTGAAGATATAAGGATAGAAGCGGTAAAAATGTTTTTAGATATGTCCCAACTTAAAGGCAATAAAGTAGGACTTGTAGCCTATTCAGACGATATAGTTAGAGCACATAATTTAAATGAAATGGACTTAGAGGATGCTAAAAATAGAATAAAAAATATGGCCTCTAATATTCCCTATGGTCAGAAAACTGATACAGGTGCAGGATTATTAGAAGGGGTAAGGCTATTAGATAGTGAACATGATAAGAACCATAGACCTGTAATAATATTGCTGTCAGATGGTAAAAACGATCCTTCAAGAAGTAATGAAGAATCGTTAAAGGATTTAAATGAAGCAATTAACATATGTAAAGAAAAAGGCTATCCAATATACACCATAGGATTAAATTACGATGGTACTGTGGATAAGAATCAACTAAGCGAAATATCAAATGCCACTAAAGGTAAGAATTATATAACTAACACTGCAGTAGATTTACCTAAAATTCTTACAGATATATATGCAGATAACTCAAAGTTAAAAGTTCAAGATAAAGGAACTTTAAAATTAGATGGAAGCTTTCAAGAGTTAAAAATTGATATTCCAAATTCAAATGTATTAGAAGCAAATGTATCTATGATTTCAGATAAACCAGTAGAAGTAAAGCTTATTAATCCAAAGGGAGAAGAAATTTCAATACCTTCTTCAAATGCCATATTTACTTCTTCGAAAAAATATTCGATGTTAAAAATTATCAAACCTGAAGTAGGAGAGTGGACATTAAAAGTAAAGGGAGTAAGTGGGAGCAGCATAGAGGTAAGCTATGTATTTAATTATGATATTCAAATAGAAGCAAAGTTTGATCCTATGAATCCTAATAAAGGAGATAAATTAAATGTAGAAGCCTACTTTGTGAATAATGGGCAAAAAGTTACAGACAAAGAGCTATACAATGGAGTAAAAGGAAAATTAGTTATAAAAAGTTTAAAAGATAATTCTATAAAAGAAGTACCTTTAAGTGTTAAAGACGGTGCATTTAAAGGGGAGTACTCTATTCCAGATAATGAAAAATATGAGCTTAAGGTAAGAGTGGATGGAAACAGCTTTTATAGAGAAAGTTCTCCTGTAATTATTGGAGGGGGAGGAGCGGTAGCAAAGGATCCTCCTAAGGAAAGTATTTTAAAGAAACCCTTAGTTTTAGTAGGAGTTGGAGCGGCGGTTTTAGCGTTGATCATAGGATTGATATTTGTAACAACTAAGAAGAAGCGTGTAAGTGGATTTGGACGCGTGGAGCTTAAAATTAAGGATGAAAACACCAATGAATCTTTACCACCTCAATTTAGAAGCTTAAAGGGGTACAGAGGAAGCTTTTCTTTATTTGAAGTATTAGGACTTAAAGAAGAGTATGAGGAAACAGAAGGAGTAAGATTTATATTTAGAAATGATGATAGTATAGAGTTAGTTAATAAATCAGAATGTATTGTTCAAAAGTCAGGCAGGAAAATAAATAACGATTCAAATATAAGACTTTATAATGGAAATAAAATAACTATACAATTGAATAAAATTTCAAAGAGTGTAACTGTAGAGTTTTATTCTAAATAGGCTATAAAATGGAGGGTTTTTATGAATATAAGAGTTAGAGAGCATCTTCAAGACCTTGAAGTTAAAAAAGGTGGAGGGATTATAAGTGATAAAATACGTATAGAAACTATATCCAATCCAATGCTTATAATAGGTCTTGGTGGAACTGGTATAGATGCAATGTTAAGACTTAAATATCAAATAAATAAAAGATTTATTCTTGAGGAAGATAAATTATCAGATACAAGAAAAGATAAGCCTAAAAAGGTTGAGTTTTTAGGTTTTGAAACAAACCAAAAAGAAAAAAATAAAAAATATCCAGCAAATTTTGGTATGGGTCTTGATCCACAAAGTGAATTAGTAATGCTTTCAAATGCAGAAGTAAGATCTATATTAAATGACCGTGAAATATTGGATGATTCCATAAAAGAATGGTTAGCGCCAGAGCTATCAGCAGAAAGTGGTATCGATGGTGCAGGTGGTATAAGACAATTAGGAAGGCTGCTTTTATTTACAAAAATCAATGAAATAGTGGATTGTCTTGAAAAGAAAATAAGGCTTCTTTTAGAAGATAGTGAGGATGTTCTACATGTATTTGTTCTATCAGGACTAGCAGGAGGAACAGGAAGTGGAACTTTTATAGATATTCCTTATATAGTTAGAGGAATCATGAATAACATTTATGGCTCTAAGGGAGAAGATAAAGTTAATATAATGGGATATTTATTTACCCCAGATGTTAACTTGTCAAGGGCAGCAGATAACCAAACCTCACAATCCTATATTATAAAAAATGGATTTGCAGCACTTAAAGAGTTAGATTACCTTATGGGTATTGGAGATAGACATGAAAGATTTAGGCAAAAATATAGGAATAGACTTACAGTAGACTCCCCAATGCCGCCATTCAACTTATGTCATTTAATATCAGCTACAAATACTTTAGGAAGACCTATGAGCAATGCTTATGATTATTGTATGAATGTTACAGCGGAAAATATAGTAAACTTTATGTCAAATGAAGTTAGAGAATCTGGTGGAGAGTTTGCAATACAGGACTATATAAGCAATTTAAAGCAAAATACGGATAATATGGCAAAGCCTTATATGGCAAATTATAAATATGTAATGATAGGGGCCTCTTCTGCAGTGCTTCCTATTGAAGAAATAACTACATATATAGCATTTAAGATTTTTGAAAAGATGCAGTATATGTTTGAAAAAATGCCAGAAGAAAAGGACATAGATCAGTTTATAAGGCAGATTAGGATGGATGAAGATTCTGTAATAGAAAGGTTTGAACTTCATCTTCAGGATAGAGAACCTATTTCAGGTTATGAAGATAGAGATAGGTACAGTTACGATAATGTTATAAAAAAACAGGCCATAAATATTGATGATGAAATGAAGGAGTTTTTAAGAGATTGTACTAATGAGTATAACAAAGTAAAAACTCAATATCCAGGAGAAGTTGTAAAAAATGTAAGAGCTATGTTGGATGGTATTTTTAGAGATCCTAATAAAGGGCCATTCTATGCATCAAGGATGTTATTTTCTCAAGGCTTTTGTGTAATAAAGACACTAGAGGCAGAAATAGTTTCATTAGAAGAAAGGCTTTCAAATGTGTCAAGAGAAATAAAGATGAGCAGGGAAGACGCTGAGGATAGATTAGTTGAAGCTAAAAAAGCTATACTATTTACAAAAGATAGAAAGAAAAATGACTATATTGAAGCTAAAAGTGACGAGTATATTTTAAGGGCTGAAGAAGAAAGAATCTTTAAGATGATGGAGTTTTATAGAAATATAATATCTGATTTAAGTGATTTAAATAACAACATATACAGAGTATACACAGAGATTCTTAATGAATTAAATAAGATATTTAAAGAAGACGGTGAAATACTTGCAAAGGGAGAAGAAATAGAAGGAGTACTTGGAAAAAGCTATTCTTGGACAGTAGTAAATGTTCCAGATTTAACGGATTATATTGAAAAAATAGTAAATAAAGATACTGCAGATGAGATAGTTAGAAGGTTTTCAAAGAAGCTTTTAGAGGAATCACAAAAATGGATTGATGACGTCCATATAGATGTAGTTGGATCTATATCAAACTTTGTCACTGAAGAATATGGAGATGTAATAACTCAATCTATGGAGGATTTTCTTGCCTTAGAATATGGAGAAGATAAATCTATAATAAGTTTAGTTAAGGATGAAATCGCACCAAGGCTTGATAAGGATGCTGTGCCAATTTTTCATTTAAATAATATGGAAGCTCTTAATTTTCCTTCATGGAGCATGGTTTCTGTGCCTAGAAATGCTAAAAAGATTCTTGAAGGAATTAAAGAATATAAGAAAAATGCTAATACAGGAAGCTCTCTTAATATAAAAGAAAGCATGGTAACAAATAGAATATTCTGGTTAAATACTAGAAATGGAGTGCCTCTTTATTCCTATTCTCCAATAAAACATTATGAAGAGATTTATGAAAGCTCACTATTTGCATATGATGGAGTGGGAAGGCATCTATACCAGAGTAGAGAGAAAAACTGGAACTACTTACCATCACCAATTCCAGAACAGAGTTGGGGTTCGACCTATAGTAATGAAAGAGTTAAAAAGTATAACGATGATGTAAGAAATCTTTTTGAACGTGCACTTAAACTAGGATGCATTGTAAATGTTGAAGGAAGCAGCAGTGTAAAATATAAATGTGTCGTTACAGAGCCATTTAATATTGAAGAGTTTATGAATGGATATTCCATAAATTTAAAAGATGATAAATTTAATATAGGAGAAATAAGAAAAGCCATAGAAGATATTAAAGGGCTTTTGGATAAAGGACTCACCCCTATTGAAAACTCTAATATTCAAAAATATTATATTTATGAGAGTAGTGGTGAAGAAAAAGCAAAAAATAACTTAATAAGAACACTAGAACTTACAAAACTTGTGAAATCAGAAGTTGAAAAATATGAGAGCATTATAGAAAAGAAAAATGAGCTCCAAAGCATAATAAACAATTTAAGCAAGGCTGAAACGGATATGGATAACTTCCTTAGAGCTATGTATACAGAAACCATAAAAAAAGCGGGATTACTCTTTGTTTATAATGGAGGAGAGGAAAGTAAAGTAGATATAGAGCCTTTCATAAATACATTAAAACAGAAGGAATATCAACATGAAGCTATTTATAGAAAATATATAGAACTGGATGAAAAAGAAAAAACTATTGTAGATAAGACTTCAGATAAAAGACTAGAACAGCTTTCTTTAGAAGAAGACGCAAAGACTCTTAGGGAAAATGTAAATGAACTTTTTGATAAGATAAAAGCTTCTGTAGAAGATTTAGAAACAAGAAAATATCAGCTTGTTACAGGAGAAGAGCTTTTTGTATTTTATAGTGATATGCTTTCAAGACTTCAAGAAGTAAAAAAGCAATTAGAGTAGAGTTTTAGAAGGTAAGGGCATCCCTTACCTTCAATGTGTTAAAGATGCTCAGGAGGAATTTGTATGGATAATATATTAACTGACTTTGCCAATACTTACGCATTAAATATGGATAAGAAAATTTTTAGTAAAGATGCTCAAAGGAATTCACAAAGTCCTATGCTTTTTGTATTTATAGGGGATAGTTTAAATGAAGCCTCATCCTTTATTAATAATATAAAAGACAGATGGGATAATGGAGAAGGAATAATTTTCATAAATATATCTACTGTAGATATAGAAGACTATTCTAATGTATTTAATGTTCAAATTCCTTGTGAGCATAAAGACAAGAATATTTTAAGAAGTAGTATAAGAGATAGATTCTACAGCGATAAAAAACTTCTTCAAGAATTAAATGAAAAATTAACTATGGTAAGAGATAGAATGCTCCGTTGCGGAGAATTATTTAATTCCTTTGAAAATCTTAGTATTTCTGTGGTTACAATGGCAGATGATCCTTTAAATATAATACTTCCAGAGGTATCTATACTTGCAAAAAAAAGAATGATGGAAGTTTTTAAAAGTTCATTAATGGATTTATATATACTTATAAAAGAACAAAATGTAGAAGATGAATTTTACTCTAAAGCTTTTGCAGTTAGCTTTTTTAGGGAAGTTGAATACATTCAGAAAAAGGACTTTACGTTCAATGAAAAGATAGCTATATATGGGGAAGAAAGAGAATTGCCTGTAGAAGAAAAGGGTCCTTTATTTTATTTAACATATTTATTAGAAGAGAAGAATGGAAAAGGATTAATACCTAAAAGATCAATGGAAAACAATTATGAAATAATATCCTATATAAGCCTTTTAAAAAACATAGGTATAGAAGGAGAAACTTATTCAGATATAGAGAATCAATATTATGATAATGGCAGATTTAAAGCAAATATAAGCTCCACTTCGCAAGAAAAGGTGAGAAATATATATTCAACTGGTGGGCTTTCAAAGGTAAAAAGGCCTAATGGAGCAATTGCTTCAACTGTTATCAGAGCATTTTATGATAATGTATTAAATAAAATGATATGTTTTTCTAAAAAAGATAAAAATTTTATTGGGAAGATTTTAAAAATAGATGAGGATAGCTTAGATTTAATGGGAGAAGGTCTAATACCACAAACTGTAAGTGTAAATGATATGATGAGCATAATGGCTTCAAATAGAAAAAGTGAGCTGTATAGACTTACAGTAAGAGAGGCAGAGGAAAGTCTTTATGGTAGAAGATGTGAAGAGTTTTTCAATCAAAACTTCATTCAAAGAGCTGAAAATAATCTATCTAACCTGAAGCTTGAAAATAAAGTAAGAGATTCAATTTATAAGGATATAATAAATAATCCTATTTTAGGAGTATATTGTTCTTGGCTCTGGACTTTAGAAGAAGGAGAAGGAATAAAATATATAAGAGAATATGAGAACTCAATTCAAAAAAATATTGAACATTTAAATAACCAAATTGAAGATATGTACGAAAATAGAGCGTTAGAGGGATTTAACATTAAAAGCATATTCTTTAAAGATGAAAAAACTAAAGAAGTAAAGAATAGTATATTTGCTGTATATGAGAAGAAAGCTGAAGTTTTAAAGCTTAAGATGATGAAAGAAGTCCTCAAAAATTATGAAGAGGTTTTATGCAAAATAAATGAAGAAGTTTATATTTATATAAAGGATTTAAATGAAGTTAAAAATATAGTAAAAGATAATGAGGATGAAATAATAAAAAGTCAAGATGAATACACGGGGCAAAATATAAATGCTTATTATGAGAATTTAGTAAATAGTATAATGACAGAAATGGAGAATTCCCAAGGAGAAGGTTTCTATTTTAATGACAAGTACATAGGAAATATTTGCGAAATATTGAAAGAAGGAAAGGCTGCTTTACTTCAAAAACTTATACAATTTTGTAGCAAATATATTTTATCTAATGAAGAGTTTTACAAAGCTTTTGAGGAAGAATTTAATAAAAGAGCTAATGTAGATGTAGTTGATTCAAATAATAGTGTGCTTTCTAAAGAGGAACTTTACAGAAAACTCTTTAATATATTAGAGGATAATTCAGCTGTTAAAGCATACATAATGAATTATGATGTAAGAGCATATGAAGAAAAATATTTCTTTGGAGATTATGAAAGCAGTTTTATAAAATATGCTTTTTACTTTGATAGAAATACTAGGAATTATAAAATTGGGTATATACATGAAAAAAGAGCTAGTGGAATTGAAAAGTTAAGTTTGATGGGCGGTTTTACGGCTAAAGATGTTGTTTATATTAAAAATGCTTTTGAATGCTATAAGTATTGTTTAGAAAAAGGGTATAAACTTCACGGTATAGATGTAGATAAATTGCCAGATATAATATAGATAATTTAATATGGAGGGGAAGCCTTGTGATAGAGAAACGAATAAATTTAACCATGGCAATAATGAGTTTAATTGGAGGAGTATTAGGATTCATTATTGGAGAGATTTTATTATCACTATATAAGTATACACTTCCTAATAGTGTACTTATGGGACTATATTTTGGAATATTAGCATTTTGTATAGGGGTTATGTGTTTAATAGCAGAAATGATAAGTCCAAGATTAAACGGGTATGGATGGAAGAATAATTATTTAAAAACCTCTTTTAAATTTTTAATACCTTGTACCCTAATAGCTATGTTTATAATGGGAGCAATTTTTCAATTTGTATACCAAATGAATATAGGAAAAACTAAGAAAATAAACGATGTAGTAATGCTTCTAGATACTTCTGGAAGTATGAAGGAAACGGATCCTGAAAATGAAAGATTTAAAGCTACTTTAAACTTATTAAATAGTATGAAAGAAGATAACAGGGCTTCCATATATAAATTTAATGATAATGTAGAAAAAATATTGCCTATGACTGAGATTACACCAGATACGAAAGATTATGTAGAAGAAAAACTAGAAGAGCATAAAAATCCAGTGGGAAAAACTAACATGAGTGAAGCACTTAAAGAGGCTTACAAAGAAATTGAGTCCACATCAAGTAATGATAGAAGTGCTATGATAATTTTATTATCAGATGGTGGAGATAGCTTTAACCTTAATTCAGAATTTGAGGATACCATGAATCCTATTATAGAAAGAGGTATACCGGTATATACAATTGGGATGTCTAGCGGTAACGATTCTTCTATGTTGAAAAAAATAGCTAGAGAAACTGGTGGAGCCTACCACAATGTAGAGAATGTAAAAGAGTTAAATGACGTATTTAATAAGATATATAATAGCAGAGAACAAAGGCTTCTTGTGGATAAGAGAAATGGGGTTTCTGAGGAAAAAACATTATATATGATACTTAGAATTTTATTTGTAGCTATACTTGGAGCTCTTATACCTGTATGCGTAAGCTTCGTATTTGACAATAAGAATTTGCTCAAAGGTTTTATAATAGGGGGAAGCATTTCTGGAATAGTGGCAGGGCTAATCATTGAATATGGATTTTTACACTTACCATGGATAGGGGTTATGCATAGATTTTTAGCAGATATAATCATAGCTTCAATTTTTACACTTATCCCTGTAAAAGTAGATATAAAGGATTACTCGAAATCTTCATACTCTAGAAATAGTAAGAAGAGACATATAGAAGATGAAAAAAGAATTATTAATAAATTTGATTAATTATTATTATCATTATTATTATTAAAGCATGTTTGAAGGGGTGTTTTGGTGAAGATACAAGAGTTTCAAGGGGATGAAAATGGAATAAGGCAAGTAAATTATACCTTAGATAAAGATAAATTTACAATAAGATGGAAGTGGCCTAAAAATATAGATATAGTATATATATTAAAGATAGATAACATTGAAGAACTTTCAATGGAACATATTGAGAATAAGCATCTAAAATTATATACAAAAGAAGAGTACAAGGAATTCAATGGTTATGTAGAAACTATAAAAGAAGTAAAGCAATATAAATTTTTTGTTTTCCCAGCCTGTGAAGCAGAAGAAGATGTGATGCTATTAAAACAACAGGACGGAGAAAATGAGATAATTGTAAGTACGGGAATTCCGAATATATATTATAGTATTAATCATATTAAGAGTATTAAGAGTATTTTTTCAAAGGAAAAGACTCTTCAAATTATAATAAATTCAGATGTAGAGCTAAAAAGTGATGTTTTATGTTATGTAAAAAAGAAAGACTCCCATCCCGTTAATAAAAACGATGGTATACAATTTGATTTCATATATAATATTTATCCAGGTGAAAATGTTATGCCAGAAATAGTTATAGAAAAAGATGAATACATAAAGGTTTTTATAAAGGATGTAGAGAAATACGGTAATGTATATAATCTTAAGCAGAGATAAAATTTCATAATTTTTCTAATAAATATAATAATTAAAGCGTGAAAGGAACGGATGTTTAATGGGTCTTTTTAGTTTTTTAAGAGGAAACAGAAGTGAAAATAATGATTATAAAAAGGCAACTTACGAAAAAGGACCTTTTATGATAACATGTCCATTTTGTTTTAAAAAATTTAAGACAGATCAGGTGGTTTTCAGAGCATCTCACTTTGAAAATGGAGATCCTGAATATGAAAAAACTGTAGATGAATTGCTAAATGAGTATAATAAGAAAGTTGGAAAAGGTGTATTAGGAGAAATAAACCCTATAATTGTACCAAAGGATCTTCCAGAAAAGAATAAAACAAGGGTGGATGGAGTTTTAATAGAGATTAAGGATAAATACGATATGTCTACCAGTGAAAGACTTTGTCCTTTTTGTCATAATGAACTCCCTATAACCTCAGGAAGGGGCCCTTCAAAAATTATTTCTGTTGTTGGAGCTTCACAGGCTGGAAAATCTGTTTATATGACAACTCTTTTATATACATTAGAGAAGTATAGTTGTGGGAGGATAAATGCCTCTCTTATTGCAGGAAGTTCTCTATATAATGATGAAATAAGAGAAAATCAAGAAAAGATTTTTGAAAAGAATATAATGCTAGATCCTACCCCAAAACAACATGTGGAACCTTTAATAGAAAATATGAAATTTAGAGATGACAAAATAGCTCCAATCACCTTTATTTTTTATGATATTCCTGGGGAAGGAATGACGGATAAAGATTATATAGAAAGACATGGGGATCACATTAAGAATTCTGATGGAATAATATTTCTTGTAGACCCTTTACAGATGAGAACTTTAAGAAAAAAAGTAAGTCTTATGAACAGAGAAATGAAAGGGGATTTCACAGAAAAGTATCAAGAGCCTAAAGATATAATAGTTTATCTATTTGAAAATTTTATATCTAAACAGTCTAAAGAGAAAACCAATATACCTACTGCAATTGTGGTTACAAAAAGCGACATGTTGAGAAACTTAAATGATGAAGAATATATAAATGAAAATAGCAATATTTTTAGAAATTACGATCATAGCGAGTTTTTTAATTTAAATGAATTTGAAAATATAGATGGTGAAGTGAGAAAATTTTTATCAAAAGCAGATGCTTCCTTTAAAGGAGCAATGGATACTTATTTCGGAGTTACGGGATATTTTGCAGTGTCGTCTTTAGGCTGTAATCCACAAAATTTAAAGATAGATAGCGGTAATAGCATAAATCCTTTAAGGGTGGATGAACCATTTTTATGGCTTCTCTATCAAATGAATTATTTGGATGGAGGGAGACAATGATACAACAACATTACTACACAAGGGATAAAAAGGGTGTATACAGTAATACACCAGGATATGATACGGTGGGTAAAAGCATAAATCTAGAGGATGATTTTATAGCTAATGTGCTTCACAACTTATGTTTTTATGAAGCACCATCTATTTTAGCTGGAGAAGAGGATATTGCAAAATATCCTCAAGCATTATTTTGTGTAAATACAGAAGATAATAGAATGATAATAGGACAATCGGTTTTTGCAGGTAAGGATTACACAGGAAATAGAAATAGATATTTTACACATAGCTATATAATTTCAGAAAAAGAAAGAGAAGATTATATAAAAAAACCGGAGAAGATAATTTATTTAAACGGCTTTGTGGATAATTATGATGTAGATAAGGGAAAAATCATTCCTGAGGTTTTAGAAACAAGCGTAGGAAAAAATACAGAGAGTTTTTCATCTATGGATGAGATGTTTAGTAAGACAGGCATAGAAGAAAAAACATTTAAAAAGCTCATTACAGCTTCTTTTAATGCAGCTTTATATGGTAAAAAAATATATATAGTTTTAGATTGTGAACCAAAGGATTTAAATAATATATCAAAGGAAATATTAAAATATCTTTATAGGTGTATTCCTTTTGAAGTAAGAAGAAAGATTGGATTCATTACTTATATGAAAGAGCCTCAAAATAAGGATCTTATAAACCTTATGTTTTTAAATAAAGGGAGTATAAAAAGACTTACAACAGAGATAAAAGCGGGATATGTATTTAATTTTGCAGATAATAATTTCTATTTAGAGGACTTAGAGACAGAGCATAGCTTTACAGACTTTATTATAGATAATATAGATAAGGTAGACAAGCTAAATGATTTTTTTAAAACTGTAGATCAATTTAATATGAAAAATAAATTAGATATTGAGGAATATGATAGTATTACTGATTTTATTCACAGTCAGTACAACAATTGTTATATAGAAGATATGGAAGCAAAATATAAAGAATTTTTAAATATTAATAAGAAAAAAAATAATTTAAATGAAAGTTTAGGATGCCATGAATTTACAGAGAAAGATTATAATAGTCATAGTCGTTGTAATAAAAACATGGAAGATAAGAGCAAAAAATATATTATAGCTCTGAAAAAACTCATAAAAAGAATTAAAAATTTTTGTAAAGGAAAATAGAAAAGTTTTAATTTTATCAGCTTAAAAATTAAAACTTAATCTTGGAGGGAAAAATGAGTTATGTTGTTAATATAATTTTATTTGAAGAGTTTGAAACATTAGATGTTTTTGGGCCAGTTGAAATATTAGGACGGTTACCAGAAATTTTTAAGTTAAACTTTATATCTCTAGATGGTGGAATTATTTCAAGTTCTCAAAATGTAAGAATTGATACAAGTACATATAATAATAATAATAATAGTGAAGAGAATATTTTATTTGTTCCAGGAGGAATGGGTGCAAGAGAAAAGGTTAATGATGAAAAATTAATTCATCTTATAGAAAATATTAATAGGGAATCAAAATATATTATGAGTGTTTGCACAGGAGCAGCTCTATTAGCTAAAGCAGGAATACTAACGGGGAAAAAAGCTACCACAAATAAAAGAGCTTTTAATTGGGTAATGGATCAAGGTAAGGATATAGTATGGATAAAAAAAGCTAGATGGGTAAATGACGGCAATATATTTACTTCATCAGGGGTTTCTGCAGGAATGGATATGACATTAGGATTTATAGAGCATTTAATGGGAAGAGAAAAGGCCATAGAAATTAGCAATGGTATTGAGTATAAATGGAATGAAGATAGAGAATGGGACCCTTTTGCCGAATTATATGGACTAGCATAACTAAGAGCGTTAATTTTTTATAATAAAGTAATTTGAAATTTAGACGATACATAGTAAAATAGGATAATTTTAACAAATGGAAATTACTATTAATATGGGGAGGAAATATCATGTATCTATCTTTGTCATCGTGGAGCCCTATGGCTAGTATGTCAAATTATAATAGGACTACAACGGGATCCACTATAAAAATAGGGGCTAAAGATAATAACTCAAAACAAAATAAAACTTCTATAAATAATCCTTTATCTAACAATTTTAATCAAAATATGGGCAAAAAAAATCAAAATACTATGATTAAAAGTTTAATGGAACAGAAACAAAATTTGATGGAAAGAAAAAATAATTATCTAAGTGATGCATTAAAAAAAGGAGCGAGTTCAAGTGCTATAGAGAGTGGTCTGGAAGAGATTGATAAACAGATTCGAGAAATAGAAGAGCAGATAGGAAAAATTAAACTTGAAGAAAAGCGTAAAAGTTTAGGAGCAGATAAAGAAAGTAAAATAGATAAAGAAGATAAGAACAATGTGAAAAACAAAAAAGAAAATAGTGGAGAGGAAAATTCAAATAAGAAGGATCCACTTTTATCTAACACTATGAAAGCTGTTATAAATTCAAAGAATGATATAAAAAATTTTAGCAGTGTTAGAGCGGCTCAAATAACTCTCAGAAGGGAATCTAAATTCTGGGAACATAGTGATCCTGTAAGATCAGAAGAGCTAAAAATAAAATCTGAAGCTTTAGATGGTAAAATAATAGATATATCAAATAATGTAAATAATCGTATTTCAAAAGCCATAAAAAAAGATAAGGATTCAGAAAGTAATTTAAAAATTTCAACTGAGGACACTAAAGAAAATAATAAACAAGTTAATTCATATGAGGAAAGTCAATTAAACGTAAAAAAGATTAAAGTATATGATGATATTGTTAAAGGAGAAGTATTTTCCACTGGAGCATCAGTTAATACTATAGCTTAAAATATCTACATAATTAACTATTAATCTAAATATATATCTATATAAGAGAAAACAAAATGAAAATCCATGGGTTAGGTTACTCTGACTCATGGAATTTTTTTTAAGTTTAAAAGAATTTATAATAATACTATAAAAATGGTTGAAAAAACCATGGAAAAGATTTACAATGAAGTAGAGTTCTGAATTATAATTCTAATAATTTTTAAGTAATAGGTGTTCTTAATGGTTTGTATACATATTATATAGTAATGTTCTTAAGAGTTCAATAATATATTTTATTGGGGGAGGGAACTGTAGTGAACCTAAATGAGTTAAGGTGGAAGTCATTAGGGATGGTTGGTCTGCAGTATGAATATATTAAAAATTATATAAATAGTAAGTATAATATTTCCATTAGTGAAAAAAATTTAAATGATTTTTTGAATGTTTTTACAGAAAAGTATAGTATAATAAATGAAAGTGAAGTTCTTTTTAATCTTGAAGATATAGCTTTTAAGAAAGTCTCTGTGTTTTATTTAAGAGAAAAAGAGCAAGAAGAGTTATTATGCCCTATGTTAAGAGAACAGTTCAAGATAAATAATAGGTTAAATAATACTATAAACAATAAGGAAGTAAAAAGAGTTGATGAAATACTATATCCTTGTTATGTAAATTTTTATGATAGATTTACTATAATAAAAATGGCTCAATTGCGGAAATATGAGACAGCGGAAGTAGATAGATATAATGTGGTGACAAATACAAATGAAATATATTATCATTACACAAAATTTGTTATTGACTTAAAGGAAGGTATTGTGGCCATGTTTTATAATGATGTTCAAAATGAAGATGATGATAGTAGTTCAAAAGGTAAAGCTATAATAGAGAAAAAGCAAGCTTTTTACAATTTGTTTGCAGAAGGTGATCAAAATACATTAACTAAGTGTAGCTTTGACTACTATTTGAATAATTACATAAAAAACTATCTACAATCAGTTGAATTAAACGAAGAAAATTCAAAAGAAGTGATAGCAATTGAAACTTCAGACCCAATAGAACCTAAAAATAATTTAAGAAGCAGTAAAGAAGATGGAAGACATAATGAGTATAGGTTAAGAGCTATTAAATATGCATTAGATAATGAAGAGCATACAGTTAAGACCATGGAATGCAATATTGGGCATAGATGGTTTCAATTAAGAAATCAAGGTGAAATTATATCAAGTATTACACATTTTGACACGGAGGTAATCCAAAATGTATGCAGAGAAATCTTCCCAGACTATGAATTATCCACAGAATATGCAATGTCATAATATTAATAAAAATATAGTTAGGCTTCTTGATACTATAGGTGATAGAGGTGTAACAATTTCTTATGTATCCAAAAAGATAAACAATGATCAATCTTTAGTATTTAAAGCTATAACTGAACTACAAAGCAAAGGAATAATTAAAAAAATATATTCATCTCGATGTCCTATTTGTACCTATGAAAATGTGTCTGAAACAGAAGATCAATTGGTAGTATGCAGTTATTGTAAAGAAAGTTATTATCCTCATGATAATAATGAGAGATTTAAAATGAGTTTAAAAGATAGATAATAATGGCGCTTAATTTGAATAATATTTTAGTTTCAGACTATATATTTTTATTAGGATGCATATTATTAGTAGCCTTTGCATTCTATAGAAAAAATAAAGTTAACGATAATAGCTTTTCCTTTAAGTTAGTATCTATTATTAAAAAAGAATATCCTTTATTTTTATTATTAATAATGAGCTACTTTATTTATAATTATATATACATGAGATCTAAAGGGATAGAATTAAATTTAAATAACTCATATAAGATATTATGGGAGCAATGGAATAAGCTATTTTTAAATATCGGGTTTATTTTAAATGAAATTTTCAAAGTTATATTAAATATAGAAGTTGTAAAAGTATTAATAATAGGATGGTTTACAATTAAAGTATTATTTAATGAAAATATGCTGGAAAATTTTAAATATATAGTTTCTCAAATTAAGGAAATAAATTATAAAGATATATCTATCAAGGCTCAGGAAGCTGAAAGTATAAAAAATATTAAAGAAAAAGAAATAGAAGATATAAAAGTGCAAGAAAAAGAGGGAAAGATAGATTCACAATATGCTGAAGAGAAAATAAAAAATGCAAAAACTAAAGCTGAGGTTATTGCAATAATGATCGACAATAATGAAATAGTAAAATATATAGATACGTTTATAAATAAAGATTCAAAGAATATTATAATCCCTAAAAATTTAATCCCTAAAATTATATCTTTAAGTAATTTAGAAAAGTTATTTTTATTTGATTTAACGTTTAATTCAATAAAGCTTACGGGAATCAAGCCGGAAATATATAATATTGTTAAAGAAACATTTGATGAATTGAAGAATAAAGGCATTATTTACTGTACTAATTAAAATAGATAATTAGATAAATAATTAATTAAATAAACAAATAAAACAATCTCTCTCAACTTAAAAATTATATGAGAGGGGTTGTTTGTTTTTAACTAACATATAGAACCATATTTTATACAGAGTTAAATTGTAGATTTTTAGGAGGAAAGAATTATGATAGAAAGATTTTCTAAACCGGCAGCAGGTGGAATAATAGAAAAAAACGTAGATGGTATAGACTATATTTTAATTCAAGAGAGATCTAAAGAGGATGCTAAATTAGAAGAAGGGTTACTTGAGATACCAGCAGGGAAGATTAGAGAGTTTGAAAATATATATGAATGCCTTAGAAGGGAGATATGGGAAGAAACTGGCTTGCAAGTTACTGAAATAGATGGAGAAAAAGATTCAACTATTTTTGAATCAAATAGATATAAAGTATTGAACTATACTCCTTTTGCATGCTCTCAAAATATAGAAGGAAACTATCCTGTAATGGTAGAAACATTTATATGTAAAGTAAAGGGAGAAATGTTGGCAAAAACTAACGAGACAAAAAATATTAGATGGATATCATTAAAGGATTTAAAAGAATTGATAGTCAAAGATAAAAATAGATTTTACCCAATGCATATAAAAACCTTAGAGAAGTATATAGATATGAAATCAAAAGCATTATAATTTTCACAAAGATAATATTATAATTATTAAATAAAAATAGTACATAAAATCAGCACGTAAAATGGGAGCTAAGTATATAAAAAAACTATTTTAAAATTATATATTTAGCTCCTTATAGATTTAAATAAAATTTAATCAAGTAAATATAACAAGATATCTTCTATAGAAGTATTATTGTAGGTAGGATCTAGCGTGTTAAATTTTGTTTCTAAGTTAGATTTAAGATTATCTATATAACTCAATGTAAAAGGCAAAAAGTTTTCTATTGTTTTAATATATTCATTAGAGTAAAATTTTTTATTATGAGCAATAGAAAAAAGTATCATGATTATACAGTTGTTTTTAATAAGTTCTTTTAGCTCTTCTTTGTTGCTTCCTTTAAAGCAGTTTTCTGTATCTATTATATTTATAGTGAGGTTTATTAATTTATTAGTAATCATATCAAGAGGATATTTTCCAGCTAATTGTGACATTATGGTCATGTGATTGTTTTTTAAATCCATACTTACATCTTGGAGATCATCGCAGAGTTGAAGCAAGAATCCATATCCATAGGCAAATATTTCTTCATCCTTTGTCAAAGCCCCATTAACGAGATATCCGTCTACTAAAACAGAGGCTCCCCCTTTTTCAATAGATATACCTAAAATATCTTTTTCATAAGGAATACTTAACACCTCTTGCTGCATCAAACTTTTAATTTGCCCATCGTGGATTAACAATAATTTTTCATAAACTTCTTTATAATTATCTCTATTGAATACTGATTCAATATATTCAACTAACCTATATACCATTTCTTCGTGGCAATTAATACTCTTAATTTTTTCACCCTTTAATCTCTTTGAGAACCGCTCATTAAAATACCTTTTCTCTTCCATAGATATGGACGGATCATCTAGGTAGTTATCAGTGTAAGGATAAAGCATACTATAACCAAAGATAGCATTAGTAAATTCAATATTACTATCTATGATTTTTGGAAAATGCTAATTATCCACACATTTCTCATAGCCTGACCTATATCTTTATAATCTAAATTACTATCAAAATTTTTACATTCCTTTATAAATTCTTTTGTAATTTTAAAGAATCCGCTTTTCATTTCTTTATCTATTACGCCTAACTTAAAAGCATTTTCCTTTAAAATAATATTTTCAATGTAATTATCGAACTTCTCTTTCCATTTTAGTCGTTTTTCGTCCCCTTTTGGGAAACTTTTTATATGGTTTATCATCAAGTTGATAAAACGGTCAAATTTTTTTTCGTTTTTATTCTTTTCAAAGGAGGTGGTAGTTTCAATGTGTAGTTTTAATTCTGTACTAGAATTCCACCATATATTTCTATATAAATTAATTAAATAATCAATATTTTTTCTAGTATACATAATCAAAATAAAATAACTCCTGTATTATTTATTGTACTTTAATTATACAGGAGTTATTATGAAATTTAAAACCTATTTGTAATGTTGAATAAATATATCTTAAAATATAGATTTTATTAAAATGTAATAATAACAAATTGAAATCATTATGGCATAATATTATGGATTGTAGGGTTCAGCAGTTGGATATTCCACAGTAAAATATCCATTTGGTAAATCTCCTTTTAAGCAGGTAGATAATTCGTCGTTAAAATATATGGCGATTTTATCTACACCCAAATTATAACCATAAGTAGCTATTAAGGATGTTAAAAGACCGCTTTCAGTACTAGACCCTAAGTTCATATTGTCTACATAAGAATCAGAGAACACAATTTTAAGAACACCAGTTGTTTCATCTAGTTTTGCTGATTTTACCTCTACTTTATCTGTTAATGACAAAAAGTCCTTGTTATAAGAAGTGCTTTGCAGCTCTTTTGTCAAAGCAGTGATTAAAGCATCATTTTCTATAGGTAGTGTTTTATCTATATAATAATGTTTTAATTCAGATATATTAAAAAAATACAGCCTACACCTAGTATCTTTCACTGAAATTTCTTCAGTAATAGTAGGTGTTTCATTAGGATTTTTATCACCATCTAATTTATTTTCATTACTTTTACAACTAATTAGAACAATAGCAAATATTATGGAAATGACTATTGTAAATAATCTTTTTTTCATATTTTCGTGGCAAATTTAATTTTACCACTTTACACCCCATTCCTTTTAAAATATTTTATTGAATAGCACATACGACTTCATTATATTTTTAGTATATCATTATTATATTGCTTTAATAATGATATATTTCCATATTTAACTTTGGATATGCTTTTAATATAAATTGTCTTAATGATAAACAATAAAAGGTCTTAAATTAGTGATATAATATATATTAAAACTATATAACAAGAGGTTACAAATGATGAACATGTTAAATGAATGTAGATTATGTCCAAGGAAATGTAAAGTAGATAGATTAAAAGGTGAGATTGGATTTTGTGGAGCTAGCGATAAAGTTATGATATCCAGAGCTGACCTTCACTTTTGGGAAGAACCTTGTGTTTCAGGAAACAGCGGTTCAGGAACCGTATTTTTTTCTAATTGTAATTTAAAATGTGTATTCTGCCAAAACCATTGTATAAGTCAAGAAAATTTAGGGATAGAGATTTCAATTGAAAGATTGGCACAAATATTTTTAGAGCTTCAAGAAAAGGGAGCTAATAATATAAATCTTGTAACGCCTACTCATTATGTACCACAAATAATTGAAGCATTAAAAATATCAAAGGCTAAAGGTTTAAGGATTCCTATACTGTATAATTCTAATGGGTATGATAGCTTAGAGGCTTTAAAAGCCTTAGAAGGATATATAGATGTATATCTGCCTGACTTAAAATATTATAATCCTAAGTATTCATTAAGATATTCAAAAGCTAGGGATTACTTTGAAAAAACTTCCTTAGCAATAGAAGAAATGTATAAACAGACTGGAGAGGCTACCTTTAATGAAGAAGGCATAATAAAAAAAGGTGTCATAGTAAGACATCTTATGCTTCCAGGATTATTCTTTGATTCTAAAAAGATTATAGGTTTCATATATAAGACTTTTGGTGATAATGTTTATATAAGCATTATGAATCAATATACTCCAATGTTTAATGCTAAGGATTATCCAGAGATAAATAAAAGTTTAGATATGAGACACTATGATGCACTTATAGACTATGCTTTAGAGTTAGGAATTAAAAATGCATTTATACAAGAAGAGGGAACTTCATCTAAAGAGTTTGTTCCAGATTTTAAAAGTTTTACTGGAGTATAATTTACTGAAGTATAATAATGAAATTTTACATAGAAGACCTATAAAAATGATATATGATGATATTTAATAAATTTTAGTATGATAACTAATTTTTATATAAAATATAATTATGAGGTGATGTAAATGTCAAAGTTTATAGACTTAAGTCATTATTTTGAAGACGGAATGCCAGGCTTTAGAATGAAGGATGAATCTGGGAAATTAATACAATACACAGCTCAGGTAAAGCCTTTTATAACTCATGAGCAGTCAGCACCTAACTATGAAGGAAAGGCTTGTTTTGAGATAACAGAGATAACCTTTCAAATTTCAATAGGTACATATTTGGATTCTCCGTATCATCGTTATCCTGAGGGGAGAGACATCAGTGAAATTGAAATAAATGAAGTTGTACTCCCAGGTGTAGTTATAGATGTAAGGGACAGAGAAGAATTTGAATCCATAGGGGTTAACGTTATTCCTAGTGGACTTGATTTAAGTGGCAAAGCTGTTTTATTTAATTTTGGATGGGACAAACATTGGGGAGAGGAAAAATATTATTCTTATCCATACATATCTGAAGAACTTATAAACTTTCTTATAAGTTCAGGAGTAAAGCTTGTAGGAGTAGATACTATAAATATAGATAGTTCTAAAAATCCTGAAAGACCTGCTCACACTTTACTTTTGAAAAATGAAATTCTCATAGTTGAAAACTTGACATCATTAGAAAAATTATATGACCATGATTTTAGATTCTTTGCTGTACCTTTAAAAGCTAAGAAAACTGCTGCCATGTCAATAAGAGCATTTGCTGAGGTTAAATAAGAAAAAGTAATTAACACATGATTATATTAAGGAGAAATATTATATGGACAATTTTATAATAAAAGAAATAAATGAAAGTGAAAAGATTCCATTTGATTTATTGCTTTTAGCTGACCCTTCTATGGAAGCTATAAAAGATTATATCAGTAGAGGGGAATGTTATGGTGGTTATATAGAAGATGTCATAGTTGGGGTATATGTTTTAATAAAAACAAGACCTTTTACTCTGGAGCTTGTAAATGTAGCAATAAAAGAAGGGTTTCAAGGAAAAGGACTAGGTAAAAGAATAGTAATGGATGCTATCCACAGAGCTAAAGAGAAAAAAGCTAAAACTTTAGAGGTAGGTACTGGTAATTCAGGTATGTTACAATTAGCACTTTATCAAAAATGTGGATTTAGAATGAAAAGTATAGATAAAGACTTTTTTATAAAACATTATGAAGATAAGATTGTAGAAAATGGCATAGAGTGTGTGGATATGGTTCGTTTAAGTTTGGATTTATAAAAATTAAAAATAAGTTATCATTATGCTTAAATTTATGATAAGAAGTTGTTAAACAGCATGGTTATTATAGTTTTGAAACATCAAGTATTTTCTGATATATACGATTATTTACGTGAAATTAAAATTACGAGAAAAGAGGGACAATTTTATGGGTATTTTAATATTAAGCATAGTGGTAGGGTTATTTACTATTGTATGCACAATTGCAAAACCTAATTTTTTTTGGAATCATAGAAAAGCTAGAAGTTTAAGAAGGTTAGTAGGTGATGGCTTTACAAGCATTTTCTATTTTATTCTTTCTATAGCAATCATTGCTTTAGGTGTATTGCATTATATGTATCCAAATGGAGATAATCTTTCAAAAGGATACAAGCTGCATATGGAGGGCAAATATGAAGAAGCTCTTGCTTATTACAAAAAGGAATTAGAGGAAGATCCTTATAGTGATGTAGCTTATAATAATATTGGTTGGGCTTTAAATGATTTAGATAGATATGAAGAGGCTATAACTTATTGTGACAAGTCTATTGAGTTGGATTCTAAGTCTTCGGAACCATATGCAAATAAAGGTAATGCACTATTAGGATTAGGTGAATATGAAGAAGCTTTAAAGAATTATGACTTAGCCTTAAAATATGATAAGAAGTCTTCATATGCATATTATGGAAAAGGCGTTGTAAACTATGATTTGGGAGAATATGAAAAAGCTATAGAGTGCTTTGAGGAATATGAAAAATTAAAACCTAAGGATGTGGATGCATACTATTATTTAGGGGAATCTCATTACAATTTAGGAAGTTTTGAAACAGCAATAACTTATTACGATAAAATTATGGAGATAGATAAAGACAAAGAAATTATATATTTATTTAAAGCAGATGCACTGTATTATTTAGATGAAAATGAAGAAGCAATAAAATGTTACGAAAAAGCTATAGAGCTAAATAATGAATTTTCTGAGGCCTTTTATGGTAAAAGTAGAGTATTAGCAAGAATGGATAGAATTGATGAAGCACTAGTAGATTTGGCTAAATCAATTGAATTTGATGAAGAATACAAAGAGTACGCCAAAGAAGATGAGGCATTTGAGAATTTGAAAAATAATGCAAAATTTATTTCACTGATAAAATAATAATTATGTTGCAAAAGAAGAATAAAGGAATTAAAAAGAACTAAAAGAAATTTAGAAAAAATTAAAAGAAATTAAAAAAAATTATCTATGAAATTAGATTTAAGATACTAATCTTCATTAAATAGTTTAAGGGAGTGAAAAATAATGAAGGAGATTATCGATGATATTTGGCCAGGAGTAGCCATTATTATTTTTGATAAAGATAGAAGGGTTTTATTGCAAAAACGTGCGGACGTAGGTTTGTGGGGAATTCCTTCAGGTCATGTGGAACCTGGAGAAAGCGTAATGGAAGCTGCTATTAGGGAAGTAAAAGAAGAGACAGGATTAAATATTAATATCACACGATTAATAGGTGTTTATTCAGATCCTAAGTCTCAAGTTTTTAAATACCCAGATGGGCATGTTACTCATTTTGTAACGACATATTTTGAAGGGGAAGTTATAGATGGACAACTATCCTGCTCTTCCTCAGAAACCTTAAGATTGGAGTATTTTGACACTAATAATTTACCTTCCGATATTCTTCCAATGCACCCACAATGGTTAAATGATGCACTATGTGAACAAGAAACACCTTTTGTTCGCTAAAAAATATTATAGATATTTTTATAAGTAAGCTCTACATAGACCTATAATTATTTTATTTATAAAAGGAGATGTATTCATGGATATTATAAAATTAAACCAAAATAATATTGATGAAGAACACATTTGTTGTGCTATTTCTGATAAAAAGTGTAAAGAAGGATATATTAAGAAAAAGCAATGGATTAAAGAAAGAATAGACAGTGGATATGTTTTTAAAAAATATGATGTAAGACATAAAGTTTTTATTGAATATTGCTCTTCAGAAATATCTTGGTTACCAGTTAATGCTCCTAATTATATGGTGATTAATTGTTTTTGGGTAGCAGGTAGTTATGGTGGTAAAGGATATGGTAAAAATTTATTAAATGAATGTATTAAAGATTCAAAAGATAAGGATGGAATTATTCTTCTATCCAGTGATAAGAAAAGACCATATTTATCGGACAAGAAGTTTTTTTTAAGTCAAGGATTTGAAATATGTGATACAGCTCCTCCTTATTTTGAACTATTAGTATATAAGAATAATCCTAATTCTATTACTCCAACTTTCAATGAAAGGACAAAGAACAATATATGTGAAAACAAGGATGGATTCACAGTATATTACTCTAATCAATGCCCATATACAGAGTATTATACCAATGTAGTATTAAAGGAATTAGCGCAAAAAGAGGGAATGCCAATTGAGATTATAAAGATAAATACTAGAGAAGAAGCAATGAACATACCTACAGCATGTAGTATATATAGCCTATTTTATAAGGGTGAGTTTATTACAAATGACATAATAAATGAAAATAAGTTTTATAAACTTATAGAGAAGATAAGATAGATGTTATTGAAAAGTGATATAGTTAGAAAAAATATTATGTAAGTATTATAAAATGGTAGTAAAAAGAAGGTGCTAAAAAGTGCCTTCTTTTTTAATTATTGAGATGCTAAAATATAAATAGTGAAGATATGAGAAAAATAGAATAAATAAAAATCGGAGGATAAAATGGAAAGAAATTTATATGAATATAAAGGAAAAATATTTAGACATTTTAAAGGGGATCTATACTTATTATTAGATATTGCTATACACTCAGAAACAAGGGAAGAATTAGTAATATATAAAGCCCTTTATGGGGATTGTGGATTATTTGCAAGACCTTATAGTATGTTTAATGAAGAGGTGCCAAAGGACAAAGAAAATCCTACAGGTCAAAAGTATAGATTTGAATATGTTCAAATTGAAAGTGTAAAAAACAGATAAATTAATAAAGTAAGCGAAAGGATAATTTATATGGCAGAGGGGTTAAATATAAGAAATATAGGTATACTAGCTCATGTTGATGCTGGAAAAACTACTTTAACTGAGCAGATGTTATATAAAAGTGGAGTTATAAGGGAGCTTGGAAGTGTGGATAAAGGAACAGCTCATACGGATAGTTTAGAGGTAGAGCAACAACGAGGGATTTCAGTAAAGGCTTCAGAAGCAAACTTCAAATGGAAAGATGTAGAGATTAACATAATTGATACGCCTGGTCATATAGATTTTTCAGCTGAAGTGGAAAGGTCCCTTGCTCTTTTGGATGGAGCCGTATTAGTAGTCTCAGCAGTAGAAGGAGTGCAACCACAGACAGAAGTTTATTTTAAAGCGTTAAAAACAATGAAGGTACCCACTATAATATTTATAAATAAAATTGACAGAATAGGAGCCGATGTGGAAAGGGTACTAGGAGAAATTAGAAAGCTATTAACTGAGTTTTTATTACCAATGGAAATTATAAAAGAGGAAGAATCATCAACACCATCAGTAGATTTAGTATTAAAAGAAGAACTTAAAAATAGTATACATTTCAATAAACTAATAGAAATTCTGGCTGAAAGAGATGAAGATATATTAGAAAAATATTTAGAAGATGAAGAAATTACTTTTGAATTTTTAAAAGAGAAACTATCCCTGGCTATAGAGAAGTGTAACTTATATCCTGTAATTTATGGAGCTGCTCTAAAAGGAACTGGAATTGAGGAGTTGTTAGATTTATTAGTAGAATCTATACCCTCCCTATGTGATGATAAAAGTGAGGAGCTTTCAGCTATAGTGTATAAAATTAAGGGGCACAAAAATTTAGGGAAATTAGCATATATTAGGCTTTATAGTGGACAAATTGAAAGTAGAGATGCAGTTTATAATCATACTAAAGATGTAGAAGAAAAGGTGACACAGATTAAAAGATTTAGTGGTCAAAAAGAAATTAATTGCGGAAAAGTAAGCTCAGGAGAGATTGCTTGCATTTCTGGATTGTCTAAAGCTAGCATAGGTGATATTTTAGGAAATCCATTTAAAGTACCTAAAACTCCAAGTATTGCTAAGCCTCTTTTGACTATTCAGGTATTTTCAAAGATTAAGGAAGATTACATAAAATTAGTAGAGGCACTACAAGAATTACAGGAAGAAGATCCATTATTAAATCTTCAATGGATAAAAGAAAAGAATGAAATTCATATTCAAATTATGGGTATGATTCAGCTTGAAATATTAGAAAGTATATTAAAGAGTAGGTTTAATATAGAAGTCACCTTTGGAAAACCTTCTATAATATATAAAGAAACCCCATGTAAAAATGGTATAGGTTTTGAAGCTTATACCATGCCTAAACCTTGTTGGGCTGTAGTAAAATTTGAAATTGAACCATTGCCAAGGGGCTCTGGATTAGTGTATGAATCTAAAGTAAGAACTGAAGATATAAAACTTAGATATCAAAGGGAAATAGAGAGTCAACTACCAATAGCCCTTAAGCAAGGTTTATATGGATGGGAAGTAATGGATTTAAAAGTTACTTTGTTAGAAGGTGAAGACCATGTTATGCACAGCAATCCAGGAGATTTCATTATAGCGACAACTATGGGAATAATGAACGGGTTAGCTAGTGTAGGCACTACATTATTAGAGCCAATAATTAGCTTTAGAATATCCGTACCAGAAGAAGTAGGAGGAAAAGTTCTAAATGATATTATTCAAATGAGAGGAAGCTTTGATAGTCCTTTAATATTAAATGGGGTATTTACGGTAGAAGGTCAAATGCCAATAGCAACATCTTTAGATTATCCTATAAGGCTTGGAATTATATCTAGTGGCAAGGGAATAATGAGTACTAAATTTTTATGCTATAGCCCCATAGCTTCTGAATTGGGATGTAGTCGAGAAAGGGTTGGAGTAAATCCACTAGACAGAGCAAAATACATACTGTATGCGAGAAATGCAATTAAATAATTCTTAGATTTATAAACAGTAATAGGTGGCACTATGTTTTTAATTAGGGTAATGTTAAAATATAGATAATAAAGAAAATATAGTATGTATAATATAAAAATAATTAATAAATAATGGAGGGTATTATGGCAAACTATATGCTTGAATTAAGAGAAATTGTAGGACATAGGCCACTTATTCAATGTGGTACAAGTGTTGTTATAAGAGATGAAAATAAAATTTTATTACAATTAAGAAGGGATAATAATAAATGGGGTTTACCTGGTGGCTCAGTGGAAATTGGTGAAATGGTAGAAGAAACTGCTACTAGAGAGGTTAAGGAAGAAACAGGATTAGAAATAAACTCAAATAGTTTAAAATTACTTGGTGTTTTTTCAGGGGAAGGACAGCATTATATATATCCTAATGGTGACGAAGTTTATAATGTGGTTACTGTATTTATATCAGATAAGTATAGCGGGGAATTAGACTTAGAAAACGAGGAGAGTATTTCTTTACAATTTTTTGAATTAGATAAAATACCTCATGAAATAAATCCACCAGATGTAGAGATTATAGATAAATATATTAATAATTATTACAGTACTTTTAGATAGATAGTGTCTATTATTTTATTTATGAATGTTTGATATTATATAATTTACAAGAGGAGGAAAGAGGATTGAAATTTATTAAATCTGAGATGCCCTTAAGTGAAGAATTTGATCCTACTCAAGGAAATTGGATAAAAGCAAAAGAACCTAGCCAAGATAAGTATCTTCTATATTCTGTTCCACTAGCAATTATAACCTGGATTATTATGTGGGTTATTGCCATAACTTTATTTAAGCAAAGTAGGGTTTTTAGTTTTATCTATTTTATTATATCCTTTATACTCATCATTCCAATTCATGAGACCATTCACGCATTAGTTTTTCCAGAGAGCATAAAATCAGATAATGTTATATTTGGCATGTGGTTAGAAAAGGGAATATTTTATGCCTACTACGAAGGGGAGATGAGTAAGAAAAGATTTATATTATGTTTATTAATGCCGCTTATGACTTTGTCTGTGCTTCCTATTATTTTAATGTATTTTTTAGGATGGAATAAATTTGTTTTTAATTTTGCTCAATTAAATGCTTTTCTAGCCTGTGGAGATATATTAGGTTTTTTTATTATGACTTTCAATTTACCTAAAGGAGTAATTGTGAGAAATAAAGGATGGGAAACATATTATAGATTTTAATTAATAGATAAAAAAGAAATTATGGGGGGATGAACATTATGAATAGTAGCTTTGAATTATCAAAAGCAGAAATTTTTATTTTAGGCACATATCATTTTGACCCGCCAGGAACTGATTTTATAAATTTTAAAGTATCAAATATATTGTCCTCAGAAAAGCAAGAGGAAATAATTGAAGTAGTGAACAAATTAATTGATATAAATCCAAATAAAATAGCTGTTGAAGAATGTTTAAAATGGGATAGAGTATTGAACAATTCATACAGGCAATATTGTAACGGAAATTATTCTTTAAATAAAAACGAAATTCATCAGTTAGGACTTAGGCTAGCAAAAATTATGAATCATTCAAGGGTTTATGCAATTAATGAGGAGATGGGATTACCTTTTGAAGATGCTATGGATTATGCTCAAGAATTTCAAAAGGATTTTTATAATAACTTTATTAGAAAGACCAATGAAATTGATAGTACAGTAAATAATTTAATAAAAACTGCAACAGTTATGGATGTACTAAAATATTTAAATACTCCTCAATGGATTGCGGAAAATCATAGTCTTTATGTAGATTTTGCCTCTATTGGAGCTGGTGACACGTATTGTGGTGCTAAAGTTCTTTCCACTTGGTATGAAAGAAACATACGTATATTTGGGAATCTAAAAAGTATAGTAGAACCAGGAGATCGTATTTTAGTAATATATGGAGCGGGGCATAAAGCAATATTGAGTGAATTAGTTAGCTCTTGCAGCAATATGCAACTGAGGGAAATTTCTAATTACTTATAAGTTGAGTAGACTATATTTTTAAGATTTATGTTCAATAAAAATTTAAATAATTAATAACTTCATATATAAGAACCATGGATTTTAATTTGGGGGGGCATAGAGATGAAAAGAAATTTTGTATCAAAAATTTTAGCTGCGAGTTTAATAATGATTATATCTATATCAATGGTCGCTTGTGGTAACTCTACGAAACCAGCTATAGCTCATGATAGAAATGGTAAATGGGTAAATGATATTACTTATTTAGAAGAGCAGCTACCCAAAAGACATAAAAATTTATTCTTTAAAGTAAAGAAAGAGGATTTTTATAGAGATATGAATGAATTGAAAAATAAGGTGAATGATTACTCAGATGAAGAAATTAAAGTTCAATTAAGTAAAATAATTGCATCCATAGGAGATGGACATACAATGGTATATCCTAATATAGAAACTATATATCCATTAAAATTTTATTGGTTTAAAGAAGGAATTTATGTTGTTGACGCACCAGAAGAATATAAAAATACTCTTAATCTTAAATTAGATAAAATAAATGGCAAGAATATATCAGAGGTATTAGAATTATTAAAACCTATTATATCACATGAAAATTCTCCTCAATTTAAGAATTTAGCGGGAATATATTTAACCATGCCTGAAATATTAAAGGGATTAAATATTATAAATGAAGATGAAGTAAATATGATTTTTTTAGATGAAAAAGGAAAAGAGATAGAAGTTGATATAAAGCCAGATAAAGTAGAAAATATAAAGTATATAGGGAAGATGGTAGAGGATAATAATAATCTCCTATATTTACGTAATCCATATATAAATTATTGGTATGAATACATTAAGGAAGATAATACTTTATATTTCCAATACAATTCCTGCTCAGATATGAAAGAAAAGCCTTTCAAACAATTTGCAAAAGAAATGTTTGATTTTATAGATAAGAATAATGTTGAGAAGCTTGTTATTGATTTAAGACATAATGGAGGAGGGAATTCTAGCATTATGAATCCATTCTTCGAAGAGCTAGAGAAAAGAGAAGAATTGAATGATAAGGATAAGCTATATGTGGTAGTAGGAAGAAAAACTTTTTCTTCGGCCATATTAAATGCTTTAACTTTTAAGAATAAAACACAAGCAACCTTTATTGGAGAACCTACCGGAGGAAAGCCTAATCACTATGGAGAAGTTAAAGAACTATATTTGGATAACACGGGAATTACGGTTAGTTATTCAGTTAAATATTTTAAAAACTCTAAAGAGGATACGGATTCTTTAATGCCAGATATTAATGTAGAACCTAGTATAATAGATTATATAAACAAAAAAGATGCAGTAATTGAGAAAATATTAAATTAGAAAGAAGGGAAAAGTTTGAGTTTATCACAAAATAAAAATATTAAGTATATAATTGGAGAAGAAGAATTATTAGATTCAATACAATCCTTATGGGAAGAATTAAATCAACATCATAAGGAAAGATCTCCTTATTTCAAAGAATTTTATAGTATTAATATCTTTGAAAATAGAAAGAAAGGACTCCTTGAAAAATCACAAGGTGGTAGATTAAGAGTTCATTTAGCTAAAGATATAAGTATGAATAAAATTATAGGATATTGTGTGAGTTCAATAACTGATGATGGTATAGGAGAAATTGATTCTATATTTGTACAAAAAGAATATAGAAAACTTAATGTTGGAGATTATTTAATGTCTTCTGCATTGAGTTGGATGAATGAAAATAAAGTGAAATCAAAGATAATTGGAGTAGTTAGCGGAAATGAGGAAGCTTTAGGTTTTTATAAAAAATATAACTTTTATTCAAGTACAATTATTTTAAAAGAAAAGTAAATTATCAGGTTGAATTAACTATGCTTTACATGTATTATAGTGACTAATGCAGAATATATAGAAAGATAGAACTGGAGCGTAACTAATGAAGAAGTTTAAAAAATTTTATATTGAAATTACAAATGTATGTAATCTTTCTTGTAGTTTTTGTCCTAAAACTAATAGGACCTCACAATTTATGACAATAGAAACATTTAGTAATATACTAGAACAAATTAAGCCTTATACAGAATATATATATTTCCATATAAAAGGAGAACCTTTACTTCATCCACAAATAGATGAGTTTTTAGATATAAGCTATGAGAAAGACTTTAAAGTAAACATTACTACCAATGGAACTCTTATAAAGAAAGTAAGAGAAAAATTAATTAATAAGCCAGCTTTACGTCAGATTAATTTTTCATTGCATAGCTTTGATGGAAACAACATGGTATGTGATAAAGAGGAGTACATTAAGGATATTATAGCTTTTACAAAAGAAGCTAATTCTCATACTGATATGTTAATATCCTTTAGATTATGGAATTTAGATAAAGATAATATAACAAATCTTCAAAGAGAGATAAATCGTGATATTTTACATATAATTGAGGAGGAGTTTAATTTACCTTATAAGATTGAAGAAAAAATTGAACCAGGCAGGGGAATTAAACTTAAAGAGAGAATATATTTAAATCAGGACCATGAATTCCAGTGGCCAGATTTAAAAAATTCAAATAGGAGCAGCCAAGGTTTTTGTTATGGACTTAGAAATCAAATAGGCATATTAGTAGATGGAACAGTAATCCCTTGTTGTCTTGATGGAGAGGGTGTAGTAAATTTAGGCAATATTAATGAAAGTAATTTTTCAAAAATAGTAGAAGGAGATAGAGCAAGCAATATTTTAGATGGATTTTCCAGAAGAGAAGTAGTAGAAGAATTGTGTAAAAGCTGTGGCTATAGGGAAAGATTCGATTAAATTAATATTTATTATAAAATTAATTAATAATTCAAATATAGAGGAAAAACTTGTTATAAATAAAGAGGTTGCTAAGGAGGAATGAAAATGAGTAATAACAATGAATCTAATAAGTCTATTAAAAGAGAAGTGATGGAATGGGCATTTGTCCTTGTATTTTCTATAGTTATCACTTTTATTGTAAAAAGCAATGTATTTGCTATGCCTATGATATTAGAAAGTTCCATGGAGAATACTGTTTTTGAAGGAGAAAGAATATTTGAATATAAACTAAATTACTTATTTAAAGAACCTGAAAGAGGAGACATTATAATATTAGATAAATATGAGGAGAGTAAGGGAATAATCCACAATACATATACTGATGCAAAGGAAACTTTAGATACTATGTTAGGACAAGGTAAAAAAAGATATTTAATTAAACGTGTTGTAGGAATACCAGGAGATTTAATAGATATAAAAGATGGGTACTTATATGTAAATGGAGAAAAAGTAGAAGAAGATTATATCAAAGAGCAGGGAGAAACTCATCCAGGTGCATTCTCACTTCCTATAAAAGTACCTGAAAATAAAGTATTCGTATTAGGAGATAATAGAGAAGTAAGTCTAGACAGTAGAGATTTAGGACCTATAGATTTTAAACAGGTTAAAGGAAAAGTATTATATAGAATATGGCCAATTGATAAAATAGGTAGCTTATATTAAGTTATATTAAGTTATATAAGATTAGTTCACAATTATAAATTTTTGTAAAGATATTTATATATCGGAAATAGGAACTGAGATACATAGTGACATCGCTTCGAAAAAGGCGCTCCTCTCACTATATACATCAGTTCCTTTGTGGTTCATAAATGTATTTTTCAAATATATGTTGCAACAAATTGTTTTCTCAAATGTAGATTTCTATAAAGATAATTTAGTTTTACAAGCAGAGAGCTAAGTATGTAGTAAAGCCGCTCCAGAAAAAGTCGCTATTTCACTACATACTTAGCTCTTTTGAGTTTTACAGATACATTTTCAAATTATATTATGACAAATTGTTTTCTCAGTTTTAAATTTTTTAATTATTATTTATCGCATAGATTAAATACTTATGTGCGCTATTATTAAATACGCTAATCCATATTTCACCGTCGCCAACCATTATTCCATCAGCATTTACAAAGGTTTCTTCAACTTTTTGATTGGCTAGTTTAGCTTTAACGTTATCATTAAAGATTTCATCGTAATTTTTTATAAATTGATCCTTAGTTTCTATAGCTACTTTTTTTCCGCCTATGTGTACATTGATAGGAAAATTTATATATTCAGCTACTTTTTCTTTATCATTAGAAGCTACTAGTTCTTTGATATTATTAAAAGTATTTTTAAATTCTGATGGATTATCTATACCTGCTATAGAATATCTATTGGTAGTCTTATCCTCGTTAGTTTTCTCATTTGATTCAGTCTTAGTAGCAGAAGTTTGGATAGTTTTATCTTCGTCAGTTTTTTCATTTGGTTTAGTCTTAGCGGCAGAGGTTTGGATAGTCTTATTCTCGTCACTTTTATCATCTGGATTTGTAATGGTTATATTTTCTTTATTCTTATTATCAACAGTAGTATCAGATTTTTTATTTCCACATGCGGATAGTGAAGTTACGATTAAAGCAGATATAATTATACTTACTAATTTTTTATTCATGAAGCTCACTCCTAATGTCTATATTTATTATATATTGTAATATTAATTATAATAAGTTTGGAAAATTAATGGTTACAAATAAATTACAGTAGATGATTGTTAATAAATTTGTGGTAAAATATAGTTAAGCAACATGAAAATTAAGAATTTTAAAATTAATATGGAGGGGTATATATGTATGAGTATAAATATGAGTCTTGTAATTTAGGGGGCTTTTTTACAGATGCAAATCATCGTGAAATAATAGATAAATATGCAAAACAAGGATGGAGATTGGTTCAAATAGTTCCTACCTATTATAATGGACATGGAAAGCCTACGGAGTATGAAATAATTTTTGAAAGGAAAGTAGAATAGTATCCAGGGGGGATAATATGAAAATTAATAAGTTAATAGATAAATTTAAAATAATATTTATTATATGTATTTTATTAAGCGGAGTATTATTTGTTTCTTGTGAAAAAAACAGCTCTGGCACATTATCAAATAAAAATAATGGTGTAATTACAAAAAGTAGATTAACCTCTGAAGAGGAAAAGTTAGTTGAATCCTTAGCGGATAGGTATTTTATCTTTGATGTGGAATTTGGTAAAGAGGAATATCAGTGGGTAGAGCTTTGGGTAGATGAATATGAAAAAGGAGTTAAGAAAGAAAGGGTTTTAGGATTTGGAAGTTCTTTAGACAATGAGAAGGAAAAAAATAGTAGAATTATTGTTTCTATAAATGATAATGTAGCTGATAATAATAAAAATGAATTATGGTCTTTTGCTCTTGTAAATAATAATGGAATAGCTAAAGCTAAGTCTACAATTACAAAAAAAGAAAGTGCAATGGCTTCTACCTGGGATAGCGTTGAAAATTTAGAGATAAAGGAAGGGGATACTTTATCCCTTGCAACTATGTTGTATTCAAAAGATGGTTCATTTAGAAGTTTATCAAAAGATTTTTTTAAAGAACCAGAAAAATATACAAAAGAACTAGCGGAATATGATTATGCATATATAATAAAATGTAAATTTTTAAAAGAGCATAAGGATTATGTGGAAAAAATAAATATAGATGAAGTTAGCTCTATTGATATAAAATTTAATGATATATTAAAAGAAACTTACACAAAGCAAAACAATGCAAAAGAGATTGAAAGATTTATAAATGCTTATAATAATTCATTTCCATTTATATTTGAAGAAGATGAAAAGAGTAAAAATCATATTAATGTAGTCATAAAACTAGAAGGTGGAGAACAAATTCTTTTAAGTGGAGGTACAAAAGAATTTATTAATGTGACTAAAAATGGGCAAGAAATGGGTATAACTGGTGAAGATATAATAAATATATTTAAAGAATTTTCAAGTGGATTTAATAATGACTAAATTAGAGGTTGATTATATAGATTTATTAAAAAAGTAATGGATAAAAGTGAAGAAAAAATGGGAAACTTATTTTGAGAGGTGATATTTATGAAGGAGATAGTATTAGCAGGTGGATGTTTCTGGGGAGTAGAGGAGTATATATCTAGGATAAATGGAGTATTAGAGACTAAAGTAGGATATGCTAATGGGCAAGTAGAAAATCCAACATATGAACAAGTTTGCAAAGGAACCACAGGCCATGCAGAAGCATGTTTTGTAAAGTATGACGAAAATGAGATAAGCTTGGAAGAACTTTTAAGGAAGTTCTGGGGTATTATTGATGCTACAGTTATCAATAGACAAGGGCCAGATATTGGACATCAATATAGAACGGGGATATATTATTTAAAAGAAGAAGATTTAGATATTATATTAAAAAGCAAAGAGGAAGAACAAGATCACTATTCAAAGCCAATAGTTACAGAAATAGAACCTCTTAAAGGTTTCTATGCGGCGGAAGAATATCATCAAAAGTATTTAAAGAAAAATCCAAGAGGATATTGTCATATAAATTTAAATCAATAAAATTAATTTAAAGGAAGATAGAAAGTTACTCTATCTTCCTTAACTTTTTTCAATAAATTGGATATAATGGATACGAGAGGAGTTGATGTAGTGAAAAATTATTATAAAGTTGTTTTAAAAAAATCCATATTACTTTTAACTCTTTCCTTTGGACTCTTATTTGCAGTAGCTACTACTTTAGTTTGGAAATATGATTTGAGTATATGGTATGGAGTGGCTATATCTGTTGGTATAGTATTAGTTCAATTTTTGTTTGGACCTATTTTTATTGATTTAATATACAAAGTAAAATTTAATATAGAACATGAATATATAAATGAAAATGTATTAAATTTTATAAAGACCTCCTGTGAACAATATAATATACCAGCACCTAAGATAGGCATAATAAAAGATGGAAACCCTAATGCATTTACTTATGGGCATATACCAAGAAATGCAAGATTAGTGGTGACTACAGGGCTTTTAGATATATTAGAAGAGGAAGAGAAAAAAGCTGTAATAGCTCATGAGTTGGGACACATAAAACACTATGATTTCATTGCAATGATGGTAGTGTCTTTAATCCCTATGATACTTTATCAAGTATATGTAGGAACTAAGGGGAAAAAATCTGATAAAAAATATATTATCGCACTAGGAGCATATGCAGCATATTTATTAAGTGGATTTCTAGTTTTAGGGTTTTCAAGAATGAGAGAATATTATTCGGATAATTTTGCTAAAGAGCTAATGGGAGAGAGCAAATACTTAAAAAATGCTTTGATAAAAATAGCCTATGGTACTGCTAGCAGAGAAAAAGGAGAGAATCCTAGAACTTCTTGTATGGCATTTACGAATAATATACAAAATGATGCATTAATGCTATCAACTTATAAATTAGATGGTGAGAATAAATTGGATGAAAAGCTTATAAGATGGGACTTAAAAAATCCTTGGGCGAAATGGTATGAAATAAATAGTACTCACCCATTAACAGGAAGAAGAATATTAGCATTAACAGATACAGAAATAGTAGAAACAGAGGATAGTGAAGGATGGATAAAAAGATTATCAGTATTCATAGTAGAAGCAATCATTAACATGTTGCCTGCTACTATGGCTTTAGCAGGGTTCATGTATCTTATATTTAATAAAGAAATAGGAATAAGCTATTTTATTAAAGAACATTCTTTATATATAGCTTTAATAGGAGCTAGTATTTTAATTAAATATTATTATTCTTATAGAAAAAATTATGAAGAAAGAAGTATAAAAGAACTATTAGAAAGGGAGGATGCTTCTCCAGTAAGAGGAATTCCTACAGTATTAAAGGGAAAAGTTATAGGAAAAGGTATACCGGGATTATTTTATAGTGAAGATTTGGTTATTGATGATGGAACGGGGATAATGCTTGTAGATTATAGACAGCCATTAAAAATATTTGAATGGATTTTCGGTTTGTTTGAAGTGGATAAATATATAGATAGAGAAGTTGAAATTATAGGATGGTATAAAAGAAGTGTAAGACCTTATTTTGTATGTAAATATATTGTATTGGGTGAGGAAAAGGCTCAATGCTTTAACTATATATTAATAAAAATATGTGGATACTTACTTATGGCTTTAGGGATATATTTGAAATTTATTTACTATTAAAAGATAAGATTATGTATTACAAGCTATAAATCCACAATTAATTAGAGCACTTGGAAACCAAGTGCTCATTTATATTATTAATTATTTTACACTAGCGTAAAGGGTCCTCAATTAGAGTTGCAAAAATAAAGCTATGATTATGACCAACATTAACAGTGGTTACTCCCGTTGCTAAATGAACGTGTTTACCGTTTCCCACATCAATTGCAGGACCTGTAGTTACACCTATTTCATGGATATGGTTGAGGAAGAAATCAGTATTAACAAGGATAGCATGAACGTGAGAGTTACCCATAGGAATAACTTCACTAGTAACTCCAGCAAATCTATGATTATGTCTATTAGCACCTTCTACAGCTAATCTTGTGCTTCCTAAAAATTCATGAGTGTGGCTTTGACTACCATTTGGCTCTGGACTACAATTTTTAGAGTTATAATTTAAGTCTCTTTCTGACATATAGTGACACCTCCTTATCTTTTGATATTATATAATATGTATCAAAAGGTAAGGAGGTGCCGTTATAATTATCTAATATATATTTATTTAATATAGTGATTTACATAAAACTATTCAATAATATTATTTATAGAAGCGTCCTCAAAGAATGTATTTACATTATAAAGAATTAACGCATTATCTATATTATTTTTGTTAATTAAATCATTTAAATTCTCATTGTAGAACCTTAAATCCACCATATATATTTCATTAAAATGATCAAGCAAAAATGGTACAAAGCTATTAGCATAAGAATCTTTAATGATTAATAATTTTTTACCGTTTTCAACCTGAGTAGAAATTTTAACTACAGGATGGTTTCCATCTAAAAATACAGTATATTTATCTTTTTTATTTAGATTATCCATAGTGTATATTGAATTAGAGTTTTCATCTTTATCAGAGTAAGAAACAATTAAATTTTGTTCGTTTTTAGGAAGATAAAGGTTAATACTATCAGGTTCTAATCCTCTAAATCCGCTTTTAGAATACATAGATCCATAAAAATCATCTGATACTTTACTTATGTTAAAGTCTTCTTCTGTTTTAGGTGTAAAGTTCATTGCTGAAGCTAAAACCTTATATGCATAGTAGGCTCCCTTAGTTGTCCAATGATGATCTGTCTTATAATAAATATATTCATTTTTTTTATCTTTTAAAGGTGAATATACATCTACAAAATTTATGCTCTTATCTAAGGAATTTTGTACTTTATCTATATAAAGTTTTTGATCATCAGGAGAAGCAAACATAGGAAGTTTGTCTTCTAAAATCTCAATTGAGTTTGGCACAAGCATAAAGTACTTATTTATTTTTGGGTTTTGAGAAGAGAAAGAGTTAATACTTTCTATCTTATTCTTAAAATCTTTTTCTTCAGGTTTGTTAAACATTTGAAATAAATATCCGTCCTTGCCTAGATATACACCATTATTATCTTTTTTACCCATTACCCTCTCTGTACTGGATTTTACTCCTATCCAGAAGTCTCTTATAGGGAATTGATCTGCTACGTATTTTTCGTAATCAGAGGTATATTTACCTTTTAAAAGCTTATCTAATGAAAATTTGGGTTTTTCCTGAAGTACTCTATTTTCGCTTTCAGAAAATTTTCTTTGAGGAATTATAATATTAACAGCAAATATACTTATTAAATAACCTAATAGAAGAAGCGCTAATATATTTTTGTATAATTTATCTAAATTCTTCAATTCTCCACCTCTTAACTCATGTTCCTAAAACCTAAAATATAGGAAAGGATTATAGCTAGCATTTACTAGATAGGCTGTACACAACAATAAAAGAATCACATATATTGTTGTCACAACTATATAACCATAAGATTTTTCTTTAATTCTATCCATTACCTTTTTAGGAAGTGGAGTAGAGAAAATTATAAGACCTATAAATACCCAAATATTTGTATAAAGATAATAAAGTGACTTATAATCCAAGAAAGGAGTTTTACCTGCTCCGAACATCAATCCTATGAAAGAAAATACATTTCCTACCTGATCAAATTCAAATATAATCCATCCTATGATTATTAGGAAAAAGGCGTATATATGACTTATAGCTTTAGGTTTGGTTTCCAGCCATTTTAAAAGAAAGCTTTTCTCTATAATTAATATGGCACAAAAGTATAATCCCCATAGTATAAAGTTCCAACTAGCACCATGCCAAAAACCTGTTAAAAACCATACTATAAATAGATTTCTAAAATGTTTTGCAGTACTAACTCTATTTCCTCCAAGGGGTATATATACATACTCTCTAAACCATGAGCCAAGAGAAATATGCCATCTTCTCCAAAATTCTGTTATGCTCCTTGATATATAAGGATAATTAAAGTTTATATCTAAATCAAAGCCTAGCATTTTTCCAAGACCTATTGCCATATCAGAATATCCGCTGAAGTCAAAATATATTTGAAAAGTAAAGGCTATAATACCGAGCCAAGCCGAGAGTGTAGAAAGTTCTACGAAGGGTGTAGCTTTTACGCTAGTCCAAAGTGCTCCAATATTATTAGCTAGTAGCACTTTTTTACATAATCCAATGAGGAATATTTCAGCTCCTTCTCCAAACTTCTCTAGAGATTCTTTTCTATCATTCAATTGCTTATGGATGTCTCCGTATTGAACAATAGGACCAGCGACCAATTGTGGAAACATTGCTACATACGTTCCAAAAGAAATAATGTTTTTTTGCATTTGAGCTTTGCCAAGGTAAAGATCTATAACGTATGACATAGTCTGAAAGGTATAAAAAGATATACCAACAGGCAATGGAAGGGATGAAGTTGAAATACTTAATCCCAATAAGTTATTAATATTAACTACCATAAAATTGTAGTATTTAAAAAAGAATAATATACCTAAATTTATTACCATTGAGTTTATAAGTATAAACTTAGGTATAATTTTATGATCTCTATACTTGCTGATTAATAGTCCATTAAAATAATCAAAGACCGTAGAGAAAATCATTATTGATATGTATACCGGTTCTCCCCAGCCATAGAAAATCAAGCTTGCTATAAGAAGCACAAAGTTTCTTAATCCTTTTGGAGATATATAATATATAAGTAAAGTGATTGGTAGAAACTTGAAAATAAATACAAGACTGCTAAATACCAAAATGAGTACCTCCCAATCTTCTATTTAAAGCTCTCATAAAAAATTTCTTTTGCTTTTTCACTATCTTTTGAAATTGATAAGAAAATATAGTTATCTTTAACTTCTAAAATGTGATTTTCTATTAAGCTATATTCTTCAGGAAGATAATCCTTAAAGCTTGTGCCTTGATTCTCAACTCTTTTTTCCACTTTTTCTTTTATAAAATCTACTTTTGTCTCGTCTTTAACTTTTATTATGGCTAATTCGTCAGCTTTAATATTTGAAGGAGCTGTTAAAAGGAAAAAGTCTTCAACATCTTCTTCTGCTATATCATAAAGTTTAGCTAATTTTTTACTGTCTCCTTCCTTCATTTCGGAAAGATCAATAGCTTGGCTTATTTTTTCACCAATTTCTTTTGATGAAAGGTTTTTTGTTGATGATTCCTTTGGAGAACAACCAAATAAAACTCCTGTAGGTAATATTACTATTAAGGATATCAATAATATATTTTTAAATAGATTTTTCATGTCTTCATCTCCTAATTATGTTGTAAATTTTCATTTTCAGTTAAATACTTCTTTAAATAATCTAAAAGTTCATCATAGAACTTAGCTTTAAAGTGTATTCCATCTTCTTCATATAATTCTTCACTATGGTTTAATACTGGCTCTATATTAATAAAAGGTAATCCCTCCTTTTCTGCCATATCCTCTAATACCATGTTAAACTCTTCTATACGTTCATCAGAGAGAAAAGGATGTTCCTTTTTTGCCTTATCTGCAACAGGAAGTATAGATAAAATATAAATATTAGCTTCAGGTAAACCTTCCTTTATGTCTTGTAATAGCCCTGAATAATCCTGTATAAAAGAGTCACCTTTAAGTTTTTCATTAAATAAATCATTATTTCCTAATAAAATAAATATGTTTTTCGGATTTAATTTCACTATATTAGGTACTTCTTTTTTTGCTTTAAAAGCAGTTAAACCTTTTTTATGTATTACGTGTTGCTCGTCCAACACTTCGTAAAAAGATAATCCTTCTATTATAGAATCACCAAAGAATAGTCCATCCTTATAGAAGGTTTTATTATCTATGTCATTGCTAAAAGCCACATTGTTTTCGGTGTTTTTTCCAACAGTATTATTTTTCACTTCTGCGGCTTTAGTTTTTTCAACTTTATCATTAACTTCTTCTTTATTATTAATCTCTTCTTTTTTATCATCTATTTTTTTTGTAACGGGAGGGGTATTGGAATTTTGACCCCAGATGAAACTTTTAATAGGTATAAAGGCTGCGACTATAAATGTGAACAAAATTGCCAATTTAATTAGTTTCTTCTTTTTCTTCGACTTTTTCATTATTATACCTCCAAATATAAAGAACAACTGATTTTAAATTACAAAAAACATTATAATATATTTGTCAATAAAAAGGGTTACAAAAAAATTAAGTTAAAAATATATTAATATTTATCACAAAAATTAGCAGGGAAAATAAACTAATAATAGTAATAATGTATAAATGGTGGGTTTATTAAAATATGAGAACATTAAAGAGAGGTTCTAGAGGAACTGATGTAATGGAAATTCAAGCGCTATTAAAAAAACTTGGATATGATCCTGGTCCTATTGATGGTATTTATGGAGCACAAACAGAAAATGCAGTAAGGGAATTTCAAAGAAATAATGGACTTGTAGCAGATGGTATAATCGGTCCTAATACCTATAAAGTTATGGAAAAATTTCTTTTAGGTTATGACAATTATACAATCCAACCAGGGGATACGCTATATAATATTGCTAGAAAATATTACACTCAAGTTTATAGAATATTAGTTGCCAATCCAGGACTAAATCCTTATAATCTCATTCCTGGTGAGAGTATTGTTGTTCCTTATGGAATAGATATAGTGGATACTAATATAGATTATACTTATGATGTATTAAGAAGAGACATTGAAGGATTGAAAAAAAGATATCCATTTATTACTGTGGGAAGTGCAGGGAAAAGTGTATTGGGAAAGGATCTATATTATATAAGGCTTGGGGTAGGTCCTAATGAAGTATTTTATAATGCTGCTCACCACTCACTAGAATGGATAACATCACCATTACTTATGAAATTTACTGAAAATTTTCTTAATAATTACGTTTTAGGAAGAGAAATAAGAGGATACAATGTGCCAGATATATGGAGTAGGAGCAGCATATATATTATGCCTATGGTGAATCCAGATGGTGTGGACTTGGTTTTAAATGGATTAAGTAGAGATAATCCTTATTATAATCAATTAATAACATGGAACAATGGAAGTACTGATTTTTCACAAACATGGCAGGCAAATAATAGAGGAGTAGATTTAAATCACAATTATAATGCATCTTGGCAGCTATCTAAAGATGCAGAAAGGTTATATGGCGTATACGGACCAGGGCCTACTAGATATTCAGGACCTTTCCCAGAATCAGAACCTGAAACTCAAACAGTAGTAAAATTTACACGAGATCATAATTTCAGGTTAGTACTTGCTTATCATAGTCAAGGAGAGGTTATATATTGGCAATATGGAGATTTAACTCCACCTGAATCTAGAAGAATTGGGGAATTATTTGCAGAAGTAAGTGGATATACTTTAAGTGAGACTGTTGGAATAGCTTCTTATGCTGGTTACAAGGATTGGTTCATTGAAGAATTCAGAAGGCCAGGATATACAATAGAAGTAGGAAGGGGAGTAAATCCATTACCTATAAGTCAATTTGATGAGATATATAATGATAATGAAGAACTCTTATTATTAGCTTCTACAATTTAATACAGTTTACAGTTAACTTAATTAGTTGAAAGTTAATAGTTGAGGGTTTAGAGTAAAGAAAGGGATTTTGCTGAGCAAAATCCCTAAAATTATATATAAGACATTAGGGAAATATAAATTTGATTTGAAAAATATACTATATTTATGTATAATTAATTAGTTATATATAATGCAATAAGAGGAGTGGTAGTTTGGATAGATCGAAGCAATTAGGAGAAGAGAGTATAGGTAAACTTCTTTTGAAGTTTTCAATACCAGCAATTATAGGAATGCTTGTAAATGCATTGTATAATATGGTAGATAGAATATTTATAGGTAGAGGTGTCGGGGCATTAGCAATATCAGGCCTTGCCGTTGGATTCCCTTTATCCACAATTAACATGGCTTTTGGTATGTTGGTGGGGATAGGGTCTTCTGCTATAATTTCTATAAAACTAGGTGAAAATAAAAAAGATGAAGCTGAAAAAATTCTAGGAAATGCACTTGTTTTAAATATACTTATTTCATTAATGGTGAGTATTTTAGGCTTAATATTTTTAGATGATTTATTAAAAATATTTGGTGCTAGTGATGCTACGTTGCCTTATGCTAGAGATTATATGAAATACATAATTGGCGGAGCCTTATTGCAAAATATAGGTTTTGCAATAAATAATATAATTCGTGCTGAAGGAAGTCCTAAAATCGCTATGGCAACTATGCTTATTGGGGCAGTAATAAATACAGTATTGGACCCTATTTTTATATTTGTTTTTAATATGGGAGTTCAGGGAGCGGCAATAGCAACAATAATTGCTCAAGGGGTATCATCTATTTGGGTATTAGCTTATTTCTTTGGCAAAAATAGTATATTAAAAATTAAAAAACAAAATTTAAAAATCGAGATGAATACAGTAAAATCTATATTTTCTATAGGTATCTCACCTTTTTCTATGCAAATTGCAGCTAGTCTAGTTACTACTCTTTATAATAAGAATTTATTAAAATATGGTGGGGACTTGGCTGTTGGAGCTATGGGAATAATAAATAGTATTATAATGTTGTTTTTCATGCCTATGTTTGGTATAAATCAAGGATGTCAGCCAATAATAGGGTATAACTATGGAGCTAAGCAATATGACAGGGTGTTGAAAGCTTTAAAGATGGCGGTAACTGCTGGTGTAATAATTGCCACTGTAGGCTTTATAGTAATTGAAACTTTTCCAGAGGCTTTAATAGGTATTTTTAATAAGGATAATCAAGAGCTTATAGAATTAGGATCACGAGGCATGAGAATATATATGATAGCATTACCATTAATCGGATTCCAGATTATAAGTTCAAATTATTTCCAGGCTATAGGAAAGGCAAAAATATCAATATTTTTAAGTCTTTCAAGACAATTTATTCTATTAGTACCTCTATTATTAATATTACCTCCAATATTTAAACTAGATGGAGTATGGATAACAGGTCCTATTTCTGATATATTGTCATCTGTAATAACAGCAGCATTTCTGTATAAAGATATAAAAATACTTAAGAAAAAAAGCAGAAATAATGAAGACGAAAAAGAGTTGGAGTTAAAGGCTAATTAAAATTGATTTATATTAAAGGTTATAAATTTAATAATAAAGTATATCACATTTTTAAATATGATATACTTTATTATTTTTTAATTAGTTCTTTATCCAATTAATGTAGAATTTATTATAGGAATGTAATATAATATATATTATATTTGAATAAAAATATAGAAAAAGGAGTAAATCCTATGACTTTATACGATGAAAATAATATTAAAATAATAAGTGAAGATTTGAGATATTTAAAACTTCTAGGAACTAAGTATCCAACTATATCTTCTGCTAGTTCAGAGATAATAAATTTACAGGCGATTTTAAATTTGCCTAAAGGTACAGAACATTTTATTAGCGATATTCACGGTGAATATGAGTCTTTTACTCATATGCTTAAAAATGCTTCTGGGGTAATCAAAAGAAAACTAGATGACATATTTGGAACATCATTGATGGAAAGAGACAAGTCTAGTCTTGCCACCCTTATTTACTATCCTGAAGAAAAGATAGAATTGCTAAAGCAAAAAGAAAGCAATTTAGAAGAATGGTATAAAGTAACCCTCTATAGATTAATACAAGTTTGTAAGTCTGTATCCTCTAAGTATACAAGATCAAAGGTAAGAAAAGCTCTGCCAAAGGATTTTGCATATATAATAGAAGAATTATTGAACGAACAAGCAGATAGAATAAATAAGCAAGAATACTATACAGGAATAATAAACACAATCATAGAAATAGGCTGTGCTAACTCTTTTATTATTGCCCTTTCTAAGGTAATACAAAGGTTAGTAGTAGACAGGCTTCATGTTATTGGAGATATTTATGATAGAGGACCAGGAGCAGAAATAGTTATGGATGCTTTAATGGATCATCACTCTATAGATTTTCAGTGGGGTAATCATGACATTCTTTGGATGGGGGCAGCCTCAGGATCAAGGGCTTGCGTTGCTAATGTTTTAAGAATATCTTTAAGATATGCAAACCTAAGTACTTTAGAAGATGGATATGGAATTAATCTATTGCCTTTAGCTACTTTTGCTATGGAAACATATAATAATGATCCTTGCAAGTGTTTCACTCCTAGGACATTGGATAAGGATATTAGTGACAGTGATAAATATTTATACTCTCAAATGCATAAAGCTATAACTGTAATTCAGTTTAAATTAGAAGGGCAAAAAATTAAGAGGCGTTCTGAATTTGAAATGGATTATATGCTTTTATTAGATAAGATGGACTTAGAGGAAGGAACAGTAGAGGTTAACGAAAAGAAATATAAACTTAGAGATACTAATTTCCCGACGATAGATCCAAGTGACCCATATAAATTAACTGAAGAAGAAGAAGAAGTGATAAATAAGCTAACTAGATCCTTTGTAAATAGTGAAAAATTTCAAACACATATACGTTTCATGTATAGCAAAGGTAATTTATATTTAGTATATAATTCTAACCTTTTATACCACGGATGCATTCCATTAAATGAAGATGGAAGCTTTAGAAAGTTGGTAATTGAAGGAAAAGAATACAGTGGAAAGTCGATGTTAGATATTTTTGAACACTACGCTAGAGAAGCTTATTTCTATAAAAATGATACAAATATTAAAAACTATGCTATGGATATGATGTGGTATCTATGGTGTGGTCCTTATTCACCTCTATTTGGTAAAGAGAGGATTACTACCTTTGAAAGATATTTTATAGAAGATAAGGAATCTCATAAAGAAAATAAAAACTATTATTATAAATATAGAGATAGTGAAGAACTATGCAATAGAATATTTGAAGAATTTGGTTTAGATCCGGATATATCTCATATTATAAATGGTCATATACCAGTAAAGACAATCAAAGGGGAAAGTCCAGTAAAAGGAAATGGTAAACTTCTTGTAATTGACGGTGGATTCTGCAGAGCATATCAACCTGAAACAGGAATAGCGGGATATACATTGATATATAATTCCTATGGACTCTTATTGTCTTCTCATGAGCCTTTTGAATCTACAAGAAAAGCCATAGAAGAAGAACACGACATTTTAAGCTCTACAGTAATATTAGAGCATTCAGCTAAAAGAAAAAGAGTTGCAGATACAGATATAGGAAAAGAGCTTCAAAATCAGATAAAGGATTTAGAAAAGTTGTTAATTGCTTATAAAAAAGGACTTATTGAAGAGAAGGAAGTTTAAAAATTGTAAATCAGTTTTTTAGTGAAGTATTAAGAGTAAAAAATTAAGACTAAAACAATGAAGAGTAAAGGATAGAATTCTCAAAGAAATTTCATCCATTACTCTTCATTTTAAATTTTAACATTTAGTTTTTAATTAAAAAGATATTCTTTGTAAACATCCCATCTTTCACCATTCCATTTAAGTATGGATATGTTATCAAAATAAGTTTCAAATTGAGGATTGTATTTATTCACGTGCTTCCATATAGGGGAGAATTTATCACTTCTCAATCTACTTACAATTGTACAATGATATACTTTTTCCTTACCTTCGTGAGGTTTCCAATGAAGCCAAGGTATATTTGTTAACTCATCTATGAATTGGTCATGTATATCAATAGCTTCTTTAGAGGGTAAAACCTTCATAAAGATTACTGCATCTCTAAAGTGATTAAAGCCAGATATCTCTAAAAGCTGTTTGCTTTTATCCTTTGTAAATCGATCTAATACATCTTCCATTTCTTTTATGTTTTCTGTTTCAAAAGGTGCTTTAATAGTAAAATGAGCAGGTAGCTTTTGAGGCCTTACTTTATAGTTAAAACACACTTCTTCCACTAGCTTTTCATGAAATTTAAGTACTTCTCCCTTTAAAAGACATACTATTACATATCTATCCATTATTGCATCCCTTTCATAGTGTAATTGATATTAGGAATCTTAAAAAATAACTTGCCAGTATGCTGGTCTATTTTGCATCATTGACTAATTATTTTATTTCAGATACCTTAGTATTCTTTATAATCATGGGAATTATCCTTTTTATCCTCTTTTTCACTGCTAAAACTTTCAACAGGTTTTCTTTTAAAATCCTTAAACCATTCTCCTTGGTAGGTAAGTTCTCCTATATCTCCTTCAATAAGCTGTCCATACATTCTGCCACTTAGTGATAGTTCTAACCTTTCACCATGCTCTGTCTGAAAAGTTATATAGTAAGTAGTAGATGTATGATGAGTGTGATGATCATTATGATTATGAGTATGATTTGATACATCTATTCTTTTGGTAATTATCTTAGCTTCTGTTGTAATAACAGGAGCTTTTGAATTTTTTGCGTAGTTTGAAATATTAGATATTATAACAAATGCAAAAACTATAAAAAATAACATAAAGATTAAACTGAAAAAAGGCGGCATACCACCGAAAAACCCACCACCGAATCCATCACCTGGTAACATATAATCACTCCTTTAAATTAAACTTTAGCTCTATAAAATGCTTCCTATAACCAATATATTACGAATAGAACAAGTATGATATAGAAAATAAGATTTTTAATGGTATTTAATATATTCTATTTATAGAAAGAAAAATCCTTTCACATCTACATTATGACAGTTTAATATCTCAAATATTTATCTTTACTATTTTATTGTCTAAAACTTAAAAATGCTATGTAATGCGCCCTATGCATATGAGCAAAATTTAGAAATTCTTAATTTATTTTAGAAAAATGCAGTTAAGATGCTGTACATGTTTGACCGAAGGGAGTTTGTTAGCATTAGGGATTTTTATAGAATAAATTCTAGAAGTTCTTATTGCGGTGAGTTAGCATAATAAGCATTGTATAGTATTTTTTTATTTGTTTCACCTCTAAATTATTTTCTTGAATATAGACTTCTACAAAAATAATTAGGTATTCGAAAATGGAATTGAGGTACATAGTGAAGCCGCTCCAGAAAAAGTCGCTTTTCACTACATACTTAGCTCTTTCGTGATTTATAAATATATTTTCTGAGCTTCGTAATTTTTCTATATTAAGTAGTATTTAGCTTACATTCTATGATATAATTTATTTACATATTTATTATCTAAAAAAGAGTGGAGATGGTGTCGTGCTAGCGGATTGATATACCTTATCTATATTTTTTTAGGCCTTATAAAAGAGGTCTTTTTGTAGTTAAAAAATATCTTAGATGAGGTGTATTAAATTGAATAGCGAGACCAAGAATTTATATGTAATGTATGCCATTTCTTATTTACAAGGATTGGTGTTTTATGGTTCAATAGCCACTATTTTTAGGCAGAGCAGAGGACTTAGTTTATCTCAAATATTTCTTTTGGAATCAATTTTTACAATTTCTATGATATTGTTAGAAATTCCGTGGGGATATTTTGGAGATAAATTTGGATATAAGAAAACTTTAACCTTATCCTATTTTTTGTTTTTTATATCAAAGATAGTTTTTTATAATAGTAATAGTTTTCTTTATTTTTTAGCAGCAGCTTTAATAGGAGCTTTAAGCATTTCAGGTATATCAGGATGTGATTCTGCTCTTATTTATTTGTCTGCTGGCAAAGAAGATTCAGATAAAGCATTTAGCTTATATGCATCTTTTTCAGCGGCAGGGTTTTTTACAGCTTCATTTTTATCTACTTTTATGATAAAAGTTAGCTTGAATTTGCCAGTATATATCACTATATTTCCTTATGGAATGGCCTTTCTTTTGGTTTTCTTTTTAAAAGATGTTAAACCTGCTAATAAAGAGCTGAGAATTAGTGGAAGTTTAAAGACTGTTTTGAAAAATAAAGAGATTTTAATTTTTATAGTAGCTATAGCTTTGATTTCTGAAGCTACTCATTCTATATGTATATTTTTAAATGGGCCTAAGTATTTAGAAATAGGGGTGCCATTAAAATATTTTGGTTTACTAACTGCTTTTATGCAAATAATATGTATAGGATCTGCCAAAGCTTATAGAATAAAAGACAAATTTGGATATACTTTATTGTTTAAAGGATTAATTGTTTTAATAGTAATCTGTAGTTTTTTATTAGCATATGTAAATAAAATATTTACAACAATATTATTCATAGCCGTGATTGAAGGGGCCTTTGCAATAGTTCAGCCTTTAAGTATGGATATTCAAAATAAATCCATAGAAGGAGAAGATAGGGCTACCATTTTATCTATGTATGCGATGATTGGAAATATAATAGCTTCTTTTGTGAATATAACTATCGGAAAAGCTAGTGATATTTCCTTAGGTTTTAGTTTTATATTTTGTGGAATATTAAGTTTAACAGCTTTGATATTAATAATTAGGTGGAGTAAAAATTGGAGGGAACAAATTGATACAAGTAGGAGATTACAATAAATTTAAAATAAGTAGAAAAACGAAAATAGGATATTATCTAGATGCAGGTACAGGAGATACTAAAGACGATATATTATTGCCTTTTAAAGAGTGTCTAGAAAAAGAGTTTGAGGCCGATGATGAGGTAATTGTATTTATATACAGAGATTCAAAGGACAGATTGGTAGCTACATTAAGAGAACCTCTAGCTAGAGTAGGAAATTTAGCTTATCTTAAAGTAAAGGAAAATACAAAAATAGGAACATTTTTAGATATGGGAATAGATAGGGATTTATTTGTTCCTTTAAAGGAGCATAAATATAGATTGAACGAAGAAAAGAGCTATTTATTCTACGTTTATGAAGATAAAACTGGGAGATTGGCTGCCACTGTAGATGTAGAAGAGCATTTAGAAATAGCTAAAGGTTATAAAATTGGTGATGAAGTATTAGGAACCATATGTGGATTGTATAGAAGTGAAAACTTGATAATAGCTATAGAAGATAAATATAAAGGCATAATGCTGAAAAATGAATACTTCATATCTGTTAATAATGGGGATAAGATAAAGCTAAAAATTAAGAGAATTTATGAGGATGGTACTTTAGGAGTTACTACAAGAGTTACAGGAAAAGAGGAAAGAACTCAGCTTCAAGAAGAAATTTTAAAATATTTAGAAGCAAATGGCGGATTTATGCCTTTTAATGATAATTCCACACCAGAAGATATTAAAGAAACATTTAAAGCTAGTAAAAATTATTTTAAGAGGGCTTTAGGTGGACTTATGAAAAAAGGATTGATAGAGCAAGATGAAAATGGAACAAAATTGATTAAATAGAGTATTTTTAAGATTATTTATAAAAATTGTTTATCAAGTGATTCTTAGCTTCAGATGGAGTTTGTTTAAAAGGAATACTTACTCCAACTGAAGCTTAGAAGAACTTATCCAGGGACGTAGCATCCGTTATGCACAGCATAAGAACTCTAAATCACTGAAGCTCAAGAGTTCTAATATCTCCCACTTGTAGAAGATGGGAGTATTACGGATGGTAGTCATCGGATAAAATTGTATAAATTCAAAATAGAGGATGTAGTCTGATTTCACAGGCTACATCCTCTATTTATATATCATAAATATTATTTTTAAAATAAAAATGTAACACATAGTAAAAATAAAAAACAAATTATTACATCATATATTAAAAATTATTTCCTTAAGTTTTGATATATGATATAATAAAATCAAATTCCATTATGAAGAAATGATTTCCATGTAGTGGAAAGGAGGACAACATGCAATTAGTCGATAGAATATTTAATGTATTAGAGTTGCTTAGTAGCAATAGTGAAGGATTTATGATAACAGAAATAAGTAAATCTTTGGATTTGCCAGTAAGCACTACCCATAGATTATTATCATCTTTAAAAGACAACGGTTATGTTATACAAGATGAATCTACCTCTAGATATAAGCTAGGACTAAAAGTAGTTACGTTGGCGTCTAATTACCTAAATGGTAATAGTATAAAGCAAGTAGCTAAACCTTTTATGGAAGACTTAGCCTATGAATATGAAGAAGTTGTCTTTTTAACAGTTTTGGAGAATGAAAGAGCAATATGTATTGACACCGCTGTTAGTAATACTAGAATTAATTTCTATGTGAAAGTTGGAAGTGAAATGCCTTTAAATGCTGCAATAGGTGGACAAGTAATATTAGCTTATGCAGGAGAGAGAGAAGTAGATAGAATTTTAGAGAATTATTCTAGTAGAAAATATACGCAAAAAACATTGCTAGAGCCTAAAGATATTAAAATGAAATTAAATAAAATAAAGGAGCAAGGTTATGGTATTTGCGATGAAGAGCTAGAGCTTGGAGTTTGGGCTGGAGCAGCGCCTATAATGGATACTTCAGGCAAAGTCGTTGCCAGCATTGCTATGTTAACCATAAAAAATCCAGATAATGATTATGAAAGCAAAATTAAAAGTTTAATAGAAACTGCAGACAAAATATCTAAGGCATTAGGTGGAAAGTAATTTATATTTCATGATGAATGAGGTGGGGATAGTTTGATTAATACTCTTGAAAATTTCTTGAACAATATGGATAAAATAAACTCCATAGGATTTGAAGAAGGACAAGGTGTGACTAGATTGGCCTTATCTAAGGAAGACATGAAAGCTAGAGATTGTTTAATTAGAATATTTAAAGATATGGGGCTAGCAGTTAAGATAGATAGCGTTGGAAATATTAGAGCAATAAAAGAAGGAAGAGACAAAAATTTATCAAGTGTAATGGTTGGCTCTCATATAGATACTGTACCAAATGGAGGAAAGTTTGACGGATTATTAGGTGTAGTGGCAGGCATTGAAGTCTTGAATAGGATGATTAAAAAAAATACACCTCATTCTCGTTCTATAGAAGTAGTTATTTTTTCTATTGAAGAATCTAGTAGATTTAATTTTTCAACAGTAGGAAGTAAAGCTATGACTGGGAAAATAGATGTAGAAGATTTAAAACTCCATGTGGATGAGAATGGCATATCTATATATGAAGCATTAATAGATAGAGGTTATAATCCAAATAATTTAAAGAAATATATTATAAATCCCCAAAAGATTAAAGCCTTTTTAGAATTGCATATTGAACAAGGTCCAATACTTGAAAAAGAAAACATACCAATTGGTATAGTTGAAGCTATTGCAGCTCCTATAAGGCTTCAAATAGAACTAGAAGGTGAAGAAGCTCATTCAGGAGGCTGCCCTATGAATATGAGAAAGGATGCTCTTGTGGCAGCATCAGAAATTATATTGGGTGTAGAAGAAGTAGGAAATAAAGAAGCTATATATAAAACAGTTACTACTACGGGAAATTGTCGCACATTCCCAGGAGCTATTAACGTGGTGCCAGGAAAGGCAGAATTGTTTGTAGATATAAGAGGTATCGATGGAGAAAGTATGCGTCGTGCTCTTAAAGGTATAAATAACTGTATATATAATGTAAGTAAAAAGAGAAATATAAAAAGCCATGTTAAGGTTTTAAGTAGGGAAGAGCCGGTAAAGTGTAGCGAAAATATGATTAAATTAATTAAGAGTATTTGTAATAAGTTGAATATAAGACATAAGATTATGGCCAGTGGCGCTGGACATGACACTATGAATATGTCAAAGGTAGTACCTTCTGCATTAATATTTATCCCATGTAAGGGAGGAATAAGCCACAATATGAAAGAGGATGTTTATTTAGAGCATATTAAAACAGGAATTGATGTTCTCTATGAGACTGTTCTAGAACTTGCAAAGTAATTTGAACTAAAGAAATAGGAATGAAGGAGTAAATATGAAAACGTTGATAAAGGATGGGTGGTTGGTAGATCCATCTCAAAATTTATTTGGAGTATATGATATTTTAATAGAAGAAGATAAAATAGTTAAAATTCATGAAAATATCGTTGATGAAGAAGCCACAGTAATTCAAGCTTCAGGACTTTATATCTGTCCAGGACTAGTAGATATGCATGTACATTTAAGAGAACCAGGATATGAATATAAAGAAACAATAGAAAGTGGCGCTTTGGCAGCTGTTGCAGGAGGATTTACTAGTATAGCATGTATGCCAAATACAAACCCAGTTATAGACAATAAAGAAGTAGTAGAATATGTAAAGAATAAAGGGAAAAATTCAAAATGTAATGTTTACATTATGGGAAGTATTACTAAGAACTTAGATGGAGAAGAAAAAAGTCCATATAAAGAGCTGGCTAAGTCCGGAATAGTTGCTATAACAGATGATGGAAAAACTGTAATGAATACAAGAATAATGTATGAAGCTATGATGGATGCCAAAGCTTTAGGAATGCCAGTAAGTGTACACTGTGAGGATGCTTACTTGGTTTACGATAGAAGTATTAATAAAGGCAAGGTATCTGAAAAATTAAATTTAACTGGGGTGCCAGCCTTGGCAGAAGAAATTATTATTTGGAGAGATACTGTACTTGCAGATATTACAGAATGCCATGTCCACATTCAACATATATCAACAAAAAAAGGCTTAGATTTAATTAGGGATGCTAAGAAAAATGGAGTAATGGTAAGCTGCGAAGTTACCCCTCATCACATTACTCTTACAGAAGAAGAAGTAGAGAAAATAGGAACAAATGCAAAAATGAGCCCGCCATTGCGAAAAAAAGAAGATGTAGAAGCTTTAATTCAGGGACTTTTTGAAGGGACTATTGATGTTATCGCAACAGATCATGCACCTCATAGTAGAGAAGAGAAAGATAGCGACCTTACTAAGGCTGCAAACGGAATAGTTGGTTTAGAAACATCTTTAGGAATTGCATTGACTGAATTGGTTCATAAGAGAAATATGCCTCTTCCAATGTTAATAGATAAAATGAGCCGTAAACCATCAGAACTATTAAAAATACCTGGAGGTACATTAAAGGCAGGAAGTTTTGCAGATATTGTAATAATTGACTTAGAAAAAGAATGGACGGTAGATAGGGATAAATTTTATTCAAAGTCAAAAAACTCACCTTTTCAAGGTAGAAAGTTAAAGGGCAAGGCAATAGCTACAATAGTTAGAGGACAAATCCAATATAGTGAAATGTAGGAGTTGAAGAGATTTACATGAAAACAAACAAAGGAATAGTTATATCAAATCATTGCGTTAATAATAAATATCATCATTTAATAATTAAATGTAAATCATTAGCCGAGGAAGTAAAAGAAGGGCAAATAGTTCATATACGATGCGGTGTAAATGAAGATCCATTTTTGAGAAGACCTTTTAGTGTTTATCGATTTGATAAAGAAAATGAAGAATTGGAGATTGTCTACATTGTAAAAGGAAAAGGAACAGAAATCATGACTCACTTTAAGAGTGGAGATAAAATTGATATACTTGGACCAACAGGAAATGGATATAAATTAAATGACAAAGCAAAATCAATAGTTGTCATAGGAAGAGGCGTAGGTTCAGCATCCATAATTTCAATTGCAGAAAAAGCAGTAAAACAAAATATGAAAGTGATTGCCATACTTAGTGGAAAGGATAAAACATCTATTTTAGGTGATAACTTTTTAAATAGCTTAGGATGCATAGTATATTCCTTAAATGATGAAGATGGAAACAGCTCTTTAGATAATGTAAGGGACATTTTAGAAAAACACATAAAGGAAGAAAAAATTGACCAGATATTCACCTGTGGATCAAATAGAATAGGAAAATTTGTAAAAGATATTAATAATAATTATAAAATACCTAGTTTTATATCTTTAGAAGAAAAGATGGCCTGTGGTATTGGAGTATGTTTAGCTTGCGTATGCAAAACAGTTAATGGATATAAAACTGTTTGTAAGCATGGACCTGTATTTCCTATTGAGGAGGTGTGTTTTAATGATTAAACCAAATCTTCAAGTTCAGTTAGGTGGAGTAACTCTTAAAAATCCGGTAATGCCAGCTTCAGGAACTTTCGGAAGTGGAAACTGTGATCTAATAGATATAAGAAAAATTGGAGCCATAGTTCCTAAAAGTGTTACATTAACCCCTAGAGAAGGTAATAATACACCGAGGATAGCAGAAACTACTGGAGGTGTATTAAATTCTATAGGAATACAAAGTGAAGGCTTAGAGTATTTTATCAAAAATGACTTGAAATACTATGAACAATATGATACACCAATTATTGTAAGTATTTCAGCTTATAGTGTTGATGAATTCTTAGAAATGGTAGAAATATTAAATAAAGAGAAATCCATTAACATGATTGAGCTAAATATATCATGTCCCAATTTAAAAGAAGGTGGAAAAGCCTTTGGAATGAGTGAAGAATTTACTTACAAAATAGTAAAGGAAGTAAAAAATGTAACTAATAAGGTGATTATACCTAAATTGACTCCTAATGTTGCAGATATAGTAAGTATTGCTTTAGCTGCAGAAGAAGGGGGAGCGGATTGCTTATGTGTTGCTAATACTCATTTAGGTATGGCCATAGACGTTAAAAGTAGAAAACCAAGGTTAGGAAATATAATTGGAGGGTTATCAGGACCAGCCATAAAACCGATTTCACTGAGAATGGTATGGCAAGTTGCTCAAAAGGTTGGTATACCAATAATAGGTGTAGGAGGGATTTCCAATTGGGAAGATGCTATAGAGTACATTTTAGCTGGTGCTACAGCTATACAAGTAGGAACATATAATTTTGTAAATCCAAACTGTATGATTGATATAGTTGAGGGTATAGAGAAATATATGATAGAAAATAATTATTTTAGTATTAAAGAATTAATTGGAAGTGTCGAAATATAGTAGGAGGTGGACAATTTGAAGAATAAAAACTGTCTAACAATAAGAAATCTTGAAAAAACTTATAAAAACGTATTTGGAAAAGAAACAATAGCTCTAAAAGATATAAATCTGGATATAAAAGATGGAGAATTTGTATCTATAATCGGTCCATCGGGCTGTGGTAAATCAACCTTATTAAAGATTATTAGTAATCTTGAAAAATATACTGGTGGTACTATTGAATTCAGTGAGAGTCTAAAGGGAGATGATCACATAGGATTTGTATTTCAGGATTCAGTATTATTACCATGGAAGACAGTGTTAGAAAATGCTATGTTTCCATTGAAAATTAAAAATATGGTAAATGATGAAAGTCTTAAATACCTTGATGAATTATTAGAAGTAGCTGGACTGACCGATTTTAAAAATTCACTTCCAAGAGAATTATCAGGAGGAATGAGACAAAGAGTTTCTATCGTAAGATCCTTATCTTATGATCCGCAGTTATTGCTTATGGATGAACCTTTTGGTGCATTAGATGCTATGACTAGGGATATATTAAATATTCAACTTTTAAAGATATGGGAAAAGACCAAGAAAACTATTTTATTTGTAACTCACAGTATTGATGAAGCTGTGTTCTTATCAAATAGAGTAATTGTAATGTCAGCAAGGCCAGGTGAAATAAAAGAAATAATTGATATAGATATAGATGGACCAAGAACACCAGAAATAAGAAATACAGAAAAATTTAATGAATATTCCAAGTATCTCAGGGAGGTGCTAGGGTGATTAATAATAATTCAAGTAAAGGAAATATATTTAAATCAAAAATATTTAAGTTTATATTTGAATATGCCTTATCAATAGGCGCCTTCATACTTATATGGAAGGTGTATGTAGATGTAAGTGGAGTACCTGAGTATATGATGCCTCAGCCAAAGGTAGTATTTGATAAACTAATCCAGATGATTGCTGAAGGAGAAATTTGGGCACACTTTTGGGTAACTACTGGAGAAATATTCTTAGGATATATTTTAGGAACTGTATTAGGAATATTTTTCGGTTACTTATTAGAAAAATCAAAGTATCTAAAGGATGCATTGATGCCATATTTGATTTTTGCACAAACTGCTCCTAAAATCGCTTTAGTTCCTTTATTTGTAATCTGGTTTGGATTAGGGTTAACTTCAAAGTTAGTATTAATTGTGTCTATGGTATTTTTCCCGGTAATGGAGGGTACTATGCTTGGAATAAATTCTATTTCTAAAGATGTAAGAGACTTAATGAAGGTGTTAAATGCGTCTAAATTTCAAGTTTTAAAGGAAGTGGAATTACCATCCTCTCTTCCAATGATTTTTTCTGGACTAAAAGTAGGTATGGTGCAAGCAGTAATTGGAGCCATAGTTGCAGAATGGATATCAGGAAAAATGGGACTTGGATATGTATTGATTTACGCATCATCAACTTTTGATACAGTGTTACTTATTGCGGGAATAATATTTACCATTATCGTAGGAATAATATTTTACGAACTAATTAATTTAATGGAGAAAAAGTTTTTATATTGGCATGAATCTCAACAAGTAAGATAATTTGAAAGGGTGATTAATTTGTATATAGTTGCAGATAATCCGCTTTATGATAATAAAGTACCTCATTTACGTTGTGAAAAAAAGGATATATGTGATGTAGTATTATTGCCTGGAGATCCAGGTAGAGTGGAGTTTTTTAGTGAATTACTAGATGATTTCCAAATCATATCTTCAAACAGAGAGTATAAATTAGCTAAAGGTACCTATAAAGGATATCCAGTAAATATATGCTCTACAGGAATTGGAGCAGCTTCAACAGAAATTGCTGTTACAGAACTTATTGAACTTGGAGCAAAAGCTTTAATAAGAATAGGTGGTACTGGAGCAATAAAAGAGGGAGTAGAATGTGGAGATTTTATTATTAACACAGCATCTGTAAGATTAGGTGGATCTTCAATGTTTTACGCCATGCCAGAGTATCCAGCAGTAGCAGACTTTAATTTAGTAATGTGCTTAAAAGAAGCTTGCAAAGAAAAGAACTTAAAACATCATTTAGGAATTGGTGCTTCAGTAGGTTCTTTTTATAGGGGACAAGGTAGAAACCCATTAGCTATGGAAAAAGACAAAAATTATAAAGATCTATATGAGGAGTTCATTCGCTTAAATGTATTAAACATGGAAATGGAAGCTGAAACAATATTTACTTTAAGTTCTATATATGGAGTTATGGCTGGTAGCATTTGCACTGTTCATTGCAATAGGTTAACGAATAAATGGCTTGTTGAATATGAAGAACCGCAGAAGACAATGTGCAAAACTGCTTTAGAAGCTGTTATCAAAGTATATGAAAATTGTTTAAAATAAAATATTAAATATATAATATTTATTTTACTAAAGGAGGAAAGAGTAATTATGAAAACTGGTTTATTCAAGAACAAGAAATGGCTAAAAGTTTTAGTTACTACACTAACATTAACGTTAGGAATGTCATTATTTGTAGGTTGTGGAAGTGATAAAAAACAACCTGCTGCAGAAAAAAAAGATCTAAAAAAGGTATCAATACAAATTGATGGAGCTGCGGTACCTTATTATGCACCTCTTTATATCGCTAAAGAGAAAGGCTATTTTGCAGAACAAGGTATTGATGTAGAGTTTTACTATGCAGCAGCTGCTGAAATAGTAAAAAACGTTGCAGCAGGAAACGTTGAATTTGGATTTCCAAATGCAGATTCAGTTATAACAGCTAAAACTCAAGATATTCCAGTAAAAGTAGTTCACACTACTTATCAAAATGGTTTAGGTTCAGCAATATTTAAAACATCATCAGGAATTAAAACACCAGCGGATTTCAAAGGCAAGAAAATTGCAGTAACTTCCCTTGGAAGCCCAAATTACATTCAATTACAAATAATGCTAAAGAGTGCAGGATTATCTTTAGATGATGTTAAAGTTGAAGTTATAGGAACTGGCGCTATTGTAAATGCTTTAGTTACTGATCAAGTTGATGCTATAGTATTCTCAATGTTAAGAACTATAGAATTAAAGAACCAGGGCGTAGATGTAAGTGAAATTCGTTCAGATGATTTCTTACCATCCCACGGTAATGTTCTTATAGCTAGCGAAAAGTTAACAAAAGAAAACCCAGAATTAGTAAAAGGTTTCACAACTGCATTAAATAAAGGAATTCAGTATATAATAGATGGAAATGCTGAAGAAGCAGTTAAGCTTGCAGTTGAAAAATATGCTCCAAGCTTCAAAGGAAAAGAAGCTGTAACAACTGATATTATTAATGAAGTATTCGTTCCATACTTATGGCAGAGTGAAAACACAAAGAAAAATGGTTTAGGAGCTGCTGATATGGCAAAATGGAATAAATCAATTGAAGTATTAAATGAATATAAAGTTATAGACAAAACATTTGACGCAAGTGAATTAATATATGAAGCTAAATAATGAAGGAAGTGATATAGTTGTTAAGTAGCAAACAAAGAAAGATAATTCTTCCCATTATAATGTTTCCAATTATAATAATTATATGGAAACTATATATTAGGCTATTTAACATACCACCTTATCTATTACCACAACCAGAAGATCTTATGAAAAGTACCATTGACTATTTAGTAAATGGAGATATGATCTCTCATATCAATACTACTTTACAAGAAGTTTTTGTTGGTGTAGGAATTGGAATATTAATAGGTCTTGTATTGGGATATATAGTTGCAAAATCTAAATTCATTGAAAGATTTATTATGCCTTTTGTATTAATAATACAGACTGCACCAAAGATTTCATTAGCTCCATTATTTATATTGTGGTTTGGATTAGGGCTTCAGTCAAAAATTGCTTTAGTGGTGCTAGTTGTTTCATTTCCAATTATGATTAATGAGGTAGTGGCAATTAGAAGTATAGATACTAATGTATTTAATCTAATGAAAGTACTAAATGCTTCAAAATGGCAGAGATTTATATATATCGAATTGCCATATTCTATGCAAGCGATACTTTCTGGTATAAAAGTAGCACTAACTCAAGCTATGGTTGGAGCTGTTATAGGTGAAATGATAGGTGCCAAATCAGGTTTAGGATATCTATTAACATTAGGTAATGAAACCTATGATATTAATTTAGTTCTCAGTTCAATATTTATTCTTAGCCTTATAGGACTAATATTATATTTAGTTGCAGGGCTTATTGAAAAAAGATTATTGGGCTGGAAAGAAGAAAATATAGATATTGTTGCTTAAAAGAAAACATGTAAAGAGCTATTAATTTAGCCTTTACATGTTTTTATTTTTCCTATTTAATTAAATCTACAGCATTTTGGGATACATACCATTTAGAAATATCAATTTTTTCTTTATCACCACTGTACACAGTAACTCCAGGCATTTTTACAACTTTACCGTTAACTATAGCTATATCTTTATTTTGAGGGAATTTAATTTCTGTTTCTCCCTTTGAAACTATCAAAACTAAATTTTCCTTATCTATAGAGTCTACAGTAACTAAAGCTCCCTTATTTTTAAAAGCTTTATCTGCTTGTAAGAATAGAGTTTTTGTAGTTTCACTTAAGTTTGTTCCTAAAACTTCACATATATATTTAGCTATATCTGTATTTTGAACCACTCCAGTGAGCCTATCGCCCTTAGGATGGTAAACATATAAGCCAACCTCTTCACCAGTATGACCAGTAGTAGTCCAGCCAATATGAGCTCTCTTACTTATAATAGGGCCAACTGTATAATTTAATTTTCCAGGCTCTGCATTTTTGATGGCTTCTTCTTCTTCTGCGGTTAAATCAGAAACTCCATAATAATAAGACATAACTTCTTTTATATTTGTTTTTTCAGAATTAATTTTACTCTCTAAACCTTCACCAGTTAACTTAGCAGCTTTAAGTGGTGGCAAGAAAGTTGATAATGGCTCATTATCATAAGTTTTATCTAAACCTGAATCTCCAATACTCATTCCGCCATTACTATGGTCAGGAGCTACAATAACAACTGTATTTTTATCTTTCTTAGCAAAATCTAAAGCAACTTTTACCGCATTGTCAAAGGCCAATACTTCCGTAATTACGCCCACAGGGTCATTAGCATGGGATGCCCAATCTATTTTACTTCCTTCAACCATTAAGAAAAATCCGTCTTTGTCTTTGGATAGTATATCTATTGCTTTTGCGGCCATAGTAGCCATGCTAGGGGTATTTTCTGTTCTGTCCTTATCATAAGGCATAGCAGAGGGAGCGAATAATCCCCAAACTTTATTTCCTTTGAAGTTGCTTAATTCTTCATTATTTCTAACTACTCCATAGCCTCTTTCTTTTAATACTTTTATTAAATCTTCCTTATCTTTTCTCTTTGCAGGAGTCAATTCACTATATCCTCCAGCTAAAACTACATCTACATTATTGTAAACCATTTGTTCGCTTAAAGTATTATAATCAGATCTCTTTGGATAATGAGAAGCAAAAGAAGCTGGTGTTGCATGTGGGAATTCACTAGTAGCTACAAGTCCAGTAGCTTTTCCCTTTAATTTAGCTGTTTCAAGAACTGTTGCAACGGGACGTCTTTCTTCACCCTTAGGAATTGCATCTACTAATGGCATATTTGCTACATCAGGAAGCACTCCAATAAATCCAGTATGGGATTTAAATCCTGTAGCCATAGCAGTACCAGCAGGCGCTGAATCTGCAATCACTGCGTCAGAAGAGTAGGTTCTGATAAGTCCAGAAGCAATTTCATCCATAGCTAGAGGAGAACCGCCCTTATACCATCTAGCTAAGGTTGTGTGGGTTATGCCTGTGCCGTCGGGAATTAATAGAATCACGTTTTTAACCTCTTTCTTTCCTTTAGCTTGTACATTTGAATTTAATGCAGGTGATAACACTATACTAAAAGAAATGATTAAGGCTAATAATAGATTAAGTCTTTTAAAATTCTTTTTCCTCATGTATATCCCCCTTTGAAATATATAAATCTATTGTTAATATATGTAGCTAATAATTCATATATGTTAATCTTGTAAATAATTATTTAAATGTAAAGATTTATTGTATAATATATATAGATAATGAGAATTGAAAATTTGGAGGTCTTAATTTGAATAAAGTTTTGAGTATGTTTTGGAGCTTTTTTAAGATAGGAGCTTTTACGTTTGGTGGAGGATACGCCATGATTCCATTAATTCAAGCTGAAGTGGTAGATAATAAAAAATGGATAGAAAAAGATGATTTTTTAGATATATTAGTAATAGCCCAATCCTTTCCAGGAGCGTTGGCTGTCAATGCTTCAATATTTATTGGATATAGAATTGGAGGAGTTGTAGGGGCCATTATGGCTCTTTTAGGAACAGTATTACCTTCATTTACAATTATATATTTTATAGCTGCTTTTTTTATGCAATTTAGAAATAATTATTATGTAGATTTAGTTTTTAAAGGAATAAGTGCAGCGGTACCTATGTTAGTTTTAATTGCAGTGGTAAGTTTATCTAATTCCATCAATAGAAATTATATGAATTTTATCATAGTAATAGTAACAGTAATAGCAATAGCAATTTTAAATATACATCCAGTTTTAGTAATTGTTATATCAGGAATATATGGTTATCTTTACTATAGAAAGAAGGTGGAGTAATTGAGACTATTATTTGAGTTATTTCTATCCTTTTTGAAAATAGGAGCCTTTAGTTTCGGTGGAGGATATGCTATGCTTCCATTAATTGAAAGGGAAATAGTTAATAATAAAGGATGGATTACTTTTACAGAATTTACAGATATAATAGGCATTTCTCAAATGACGCCTGGGCCTATAGCTATAAATTCAGCTACATTTGTAGGATATAAAATAGGTGGAATATGGGGCAGTATATTTGCCACTTTAGGGGTGGTAAGTTTTTCTTTTTTATTAATATCTATAGCTATCCACTATATTATAAAGTTTAAAGAATCGAAGGTGATGAAGGCATCCCTTATGGGAATGAGACCGGCATTAATAGGGCTTATTATCGCTGCTTTTTTATCTTTAGCAAAAGAGTCTTATAAGGATTTTAAAAGTATAATAATTAGTCTTATAGTTGCAGTAATGTTATTATCAAAAAAAATACATCCAATATTGGTAATTGTTGCAGCTGGAATACTAGGGATAATTTTTTATGGTTAATAATATAAATATGTTGCATATATATTATCCATGTGATATAATGCTTTTAACGAAGGGGAGTAGCATAATTTAACTATTCGTCACTACAGCGTATGCTCGGATAGTTACTCATGTTAGAGATGCAAGACCTTTGTTCTATGAATATAGGACAAAGGTCTTTTTAGTTTTTTGAGAAAGGAGGGGAATAAAAAATATAATATTGTATATATATTACCAATGTGATATAATTTTTCTAGCAAAGGGGAGTAGCATAACTTAACTATTCGTCAATACGGCGTATGCCCGGATAGTTACTCGCTTTAGAGATGCAAGACCTTTGTCCTATTACTATAGGACAAGGGTCTTTTTAGTTTTTATTTTTTGAGAAGGGGGAGAATAAGAAAATATAGCTAATAAATTATTTTATATAGACAAATAATATGTAAGAGGTGAATTTAAATGTGGTTTGATAAGAGCAAAGAAGACGTTATAACCGAGTTATCTACAGACGTTGTTAACGGTCTTACAACAGAAGAAGTAGAAAAACGTAAAGAAAAGTATGGGCTAAATGAGCTAACTGCAAAAGAAGGAAAATCTACTATAAGGATGTTCCTTGAACAACTAAACGACCCGCTAATATATATATTACTGGCAGCAGCATTAGCATCAGGGATAGTTGGAGAAGTAGCTGACGCAATTATAATTTGCTTTGTTATTATACTAAATGCTGTTATTGGGGTAATTCAGGAAGCTAAGGCTGAAAAAGCTCTTGAAGCACTAAAAAAACTATCTACTCCTAAGGCTATTGTTAGAAGAGATGGAGAAATGAGAGAAATTCCATCAGAAGAAGTTGTGCCTGGAGATGTGATAATATTAGATGCAGGAAGATATGTACCTTGTGATTTAAGACTTGTAGAGACTGCAAACTTAAAAGTTGAAGAATCTGCATTAACAGGAGAATCAGTACCTGTTGATAAAGATTCAAATTTACTTTTAGACAGCAGTGAAACTGCATTAGGTGACCAAAAGAATATGGCATTTATGTCTACTCTAGCTACCTATGGTAGAGGAATAGGTATAGCAGTTGGTACAGGTATGAATACTGAAATAGGTAAGATAGCAAAAATGCTTGAAGAACAAAAAGAGGATTTAACTCCTCTACAAAAGAAGCTAGCTGAACTTGGTAAAATGTTAGGAATCGGTGCATTAATTATATGTGCTGTAATGTTTGTTGTTGGAATAATTCAAGACAGAGAGCCGCTTGAAATGTTCTTAACTTCTATAAGCTTAGCAGTTGCTGCTATACCAGAAGGTTTACCAGCCATAGTTACAATAGTTCTTGCCATGGGCGTTCAAAAAATGATAAAAGAGAATGCTATAGTAAGAAAGCTTCCAGCGGTTGAGACTTTGGGTGCAGTAAATGTAATATGTTCAGATAAGACAGGAACATTAACTCAAAACAAAATGACAGTGACTAAATTCTATGCAGACAACTATCTTGGAGATATAAGTACTTTAAATAAAGATAACGCTATCCATAAATTGCTTTTAGAAAATTTAGTGCTATGTAATGATGCTACATACAAAGAAGAGTCTAAAACAGGAGATCCAACTGAAATAGCATTATTAGAAGCAGGAGCTAAATACAACTTATTTAAAGATGATTTAGATAAAACTCGTACTAGAGTAAATGAAGTACCTTTTGATTCTGATAGAAAACTTATGACTACTGTCAATGAATATGATGGTGAATACTATGTAATGACAAAGGGTGCTACAGATAACTTAATTGAATTATGTAATCAAGCTTATGTTAATGGTGAAATAGTACCAATAACAAAAGAAATTAAAGAAAATATATCTAAAGCTTCCATAGAGATGTCTAATGATGCTCTAAGAGTTTTAGGAGCTGCTTTCAAAAAGGAAAGTTCAAAACATGTAGAAATTGATAATTTAGAAAAAGACTTAATCTTTATAGGATTAGTAGGAATGATTGACCCACCAAGAGAAGAAGTTAAAGATTCTATTGCTGAATGTAAGAAGTCAGGAATAAAAACTATAATGATTACTGGTGACCATAAAAATACAGCTTTTGCTATAGCTAAGGAACTTGGCATAGCAGAAGATGAATCACAAGCTATATTTGGTTCTGAGTTAGAAAAAATAAGCGATGAAGAATTAGCAGAAAAGGTAGAAAATCTAAGAGTATTTGCAAGAGTTTCACCAGAACATAAAGTTAGAATAGTTAAAGCTTTTAAATCTAAGGGTAATATAGTTTCCATGACAGGAGACGGTGTTAACGATGCACCATCACTTAAAATGGCAGATATCGGTGTTGCTATGGGTATCACAGGAACAGACGTTGCTAAGGGTGCTTCAGACATGATTTTAACTGATGACAATTTCTCAACTATAGTGTCAGCTATAAAAGAAGGTAGAAATATATTTAATAATATCAAGAAATCTATAGTGTTCCTATTATCTTGTAATATTGGAGAAGTAATAGCATTATTCTTTTCTATATTACTAGGATGGCCAGCACCACTAAGGCCAATCCATCTTTTATGGGTTAACTTAGTAACAGATAGTTTACCAGCTTTATCCCTTGGTGCAGATCCTGGAGATCCAGATGTAATGAAGGAAGAACCAAGAGACCCTAAAGCTAGCTTATTTGCAGGTGGAACAGGATTTTTCTTAATATTAAATGGTTTCTTAATAGGACTATTAACTTTAGCTGCTTTCGTTATAGGTGTTAAAGAACACATGGGCATGACTACACTATTCCCACTATTACCAGCCACAATATCTGAAGAAGCTATGATAAGCGGTCAGACTATGGCATTTATAGTATTAAGTGTATCACAGTTATTCCATGCACTTAACTTAAGACACCCAAGAAAATCTATATTCCAAGTAGGAATATTTACTAATAAATATTTAATTGCATCTATTCTACTAGGTATATTTTTACAGGATGTAGTAGTAACTATACCTTTCCTTGCAGGAATATTTGATGTTATAAATCTTGGAGCAAATGATTGGTTGATAGTTGGAGTGTTATCTATAATACCACTAATAGTTAATGAAATCGCTAAGATATTCTTAAGAGCTAGGGAAAAATAAAAAATAAACATTAAGATTTCAAGGGAATTTCTTTCAAAGGGAGAATTTTAGATTTAGCTAAAATTCTCCCTTTTTATTCATAATAGAAAGGCATAGTTAATATATTTTAGTAGTTTATATAAATAACTAGGAGGAATTTATGATATATTTAGATAATGCAGCAACTAGCTTTCCAAAGCCGGAGAAAGTATATAATGAAGTATTGAATTGTATGAAAAACTATGCTGCAAATCCAGGAAGAAGCTCCCATGATTTATCAATTAAAGCTTCTGCTAAGATACTAGAAACTAGAGAGGAGATAGCGAGTTTTTTTAACATATCTAATCCTTTTAATATAGTATTTACTAAAAATGCTACAGAGGCTTTAAATATAGGTATAAAGGGAGTTTTAGAAAGAGGAGATCATGTAATCACAACAGTAACTGAGCATAATTCAGTATTAAGACCTTTAAATAGCCTAATGGATAAGGGGATATCTGTTACTTTTCTAGATATTGATGAAGAAGGGTATATAGATATAAATATATTGAAAGAAAAGATAAATAAAAATACTAAATTAATTATAATAAATCATGTTTCAAATGTAATAGGAACTATTCAAAATATAAGTGAAATAGGAAAAATAGCTAAAGAAAATGGAGTTATATTTATGATAGATGCTTCTCAAAGCGCTGGAAGTATAGATATAGATATGAAAAAAAGCAATATAGATTTATTAGCATTTCCAGGTCACAAAGGTCTGCTAGGTCCTCAAGGTACAGGCGGCTTATTTATTAGTGAAGATATAGATGTTAATCATTTTAGCCATGGAGGAACAGGAAGCAATTCAGACCTATTAAGTCAACCGAATTTCCTTCCAGATAAATTTGAAAGCGGCACTCTTAATGTACCTGCCATTGCTGGATTGTGTGAAGGGATAAAGTTTATCAAAACAATTGGTATAAATGATATAAAGAGTTATGAAGAGGAGTTAACAAATTATCTTATAAGTGAAATACAAAAATTAAGTTTCATAAAAATCTATGGTCCCATAAATAAGAAAAGGGCATCTGTAGTGTCTATAAATTTAGATGGCATTGACAGCTCCACAGTAGGGTATTTATTGAATCAAAGAAATATAGCAGTTAGAACAGGGTATCACTGTGCAGCGATGATACATAAGTGTATCAATACATCGAATCTTGGTACTGTAAGAATAAGCCCAAATTACTTTAATAAACTAGAGGATATAGAAAAATTGATAGATTCTTTAAAAGATATATATAATCATAGGATCTAAGAGGTGAGTATAATGAGCTTAGATCAATGGATTGATAGATATTGTAGAGATAAGAATATAACTTATGATGAATTGGTAGAGGAAGCCTTAAAACATTATAGAACATATGAAGAAGATGGGAAAAGTATTGAAAAATATGTAAATAGCGAAGAGTTTAAAAAAGTTGTAAAAAACTTATATAAAATTATTTTTCAAAAAAACTCTTGGAGAATATATGCTATAACTAATACTAAAGATAAAGAGGAATTTTATAATAAGTTTAATTGTGATATAATTATAAATTCATTTGACAACAGCATAGATGTATTGAGAGTATATCATGAAGATAATTTAAATGCGTATGTGTTAATAAGCTATGAATATGATAGCTTTGGTAAATATTCATTTTTGCATAAAATATTTTTTCAAGAAGGAGCTCACATTAAAAACTATTCAATAATTGAAGAACTAACATGCAAATATATAAAGGCTAAGGGATTTAGTTATTTAGATAGAATATTGTATACAAAAGAAGTTGAGAGTATAGAAAAAATAGGATATTACTTGCTAGAGAATAATTTAAATGTAAAAGTACTTTTAAATGATAATAATGAATCTAATAAAATTGATTATAAAGTTACAGAGAATGAAAAGAGTGAGGAAACTTACGAAATTATTTCCAATATTACACCTAAAAGACTAATAAAACCCTTAGATAAATGGGATAAAATTATTTTAGGTAAAAATATGTTTTTTCTTAATTACAAAATTTTTCAAGATAAAGCTTTAGTATATATTTATATAAGAAATGTTTTTGAGAACTTAGATAGGGAAGAGTTGAAAAATATGTATGATACCATTATAGATATTTTTATTAATAAAAATATAAAATATTTATATACATTCATACCTAGTAGTCATATTATGCTATTAGATAAAAATAATATAGAAATACTCAATAATATTATATGGATAAGAAAAAATATAGGGGTGAGTTGATTGTACTATAATATAAAGGAATATATATTAGTTTGTGCCTCTTATAATATAGCTATATTTCTGCATAATAAACTATTGAGACAAGGTCATTCCTCACAATTAATTTCTACGCCTTGTAGAATATCTTCAGGATGTAGTCAAGCGGTTAAGTTTAAAGAGGATTCTTTAGAATATGTTAAAGAATTAATAGCAGCACAGCCAGGTGTACGAGGGATTTATGAAGTTACCTTAGAAAATAAAAAGCCTAAATATAAAAAAGTATATTAGAATATATAAAAGGGGCTGTCTCTAATGCATAAAAATGCAATATGAGAAGTCCCTTCTCTGTTTTATAGCCAAATTTTACTTAAAAACGTAATCGTTTATAATGCATTTGGGGTTATTTGAAAATATTTTTTATATAATAATTTATTTTGAGACAGACCCTTAAAAAAATCGCCAAGGTCGTTTAGCTGACTTTTCTTCAAGTTCAATTTTTAATGATTTTATTTCGTTTGCCAACAATTCTAATTCTTTTTCAAGATTAATTATAAAATCTTCTTTTAATTTGATTAAGTCATTTAATTCTTCAATCTTAGTATCTGCATTTGATAATAGATTTTCATTTTCAGTAATTGTTGATTTTACTTGAGAACTTAGATGAAGATTTTTTTCAGTTAATTCTTCAATCTGCTTTGTTAATACATCGTGGTTGTTATTTAAAATCTTATTTTTATCTAATAATTCATGAATCATTGTATCTTTAGAAGCTATTATATCTGATAGTTGGCCTATATAATTATTTTTTAATTCAAGCTCATTTAAAATTATTTTATCCGTTTCAATATTTATGGAACTAATATTATGCATTATATCCTTAGCTTCAAAAGGAATAAGTTTTTCGTAGTTGATGTTTTCATTATCTATTTTTTTGGTATTTATTTTTTTATCTAATTCTATAATTGGAATAGGTATATTTTCTTCGATAAAATTCATGAAGTTATTATTTGTTTCCATATCTTCTTTGTTATTGCTTATATAAATACTGTTAATGATATTCATACCTTTTACATCAATATACTTCTCATGCTCCCATTTATTGATATTATTAGTTTTTATATATATAGCTTTATCCTGCTCGATCCATAAAACATATAAATCATTTTTTATGTTGAAAATTGAAGGATGTATTGAGTTAGACCTATTACCTGAGATAACTAAATCACTGGACCATGACTGATTTACTGAAGATATATCTTTATATCTTAACAAAGTTTTTATGGTCTTATTAATAGAAGCATTATAACATATGATGAAAAAATTATTGTGATGAAAAAAAGTAATGTTATGAGAGTTTTTGATATTAATATTATCCTCTAAAGTTCCCCAAACATGGAAGTTAAAATTAAATTTTTTAATACTATAGTTTTCTTGAGAATCTTTAGAATAAAAAAGATATATATTATTTTCGTCATGGCTGATCATGTAAGGATATATATATTTTTGAGAAAATACTTGTGTAATCTTTTTATTTATCCATTTTTTACCATTCCAATAACTATGGCATATTTCCCAAATTTGTGAGTTGATTTTATTGCCTAGCATATAAAATATATGTATTTGGTTGTTAATTAATTTTAAAGATAGAAATCTAATATTATGCATCTTCAAATTAATATTATTTATAGTAGTTTCAATGAGAGAAGGATAAAGTTTATACTTTAATTTACCATCGGAACATAGATATATAAGGTGAATAACGTCATTTTTATCAATATCAACAGAATAATCAAGTATAACGTCCTTTATTTCTAAGGAAGAGTTAGATTCACTATTAAAAGGTTTTATATTTAAGTTTCTACCATCTAATTTAATATTTAAGAATTCGTTTTTAGAATTTCTAAGGATGTAAGAATATTTATTTATATTGTATATCATTACTTATCCTCCAATTTACTAAAATATTAACTACTAATTTATATGTGAAGTATTATGAAATTATTATAAATATAGTATTAGAAAATAATAACATTATTATTTTCCATGCATATACTGTATTGAAGAATAGAATTATTCAATTTTATCATATTTTTTAATAGGAGGAGATTATATGCCAGTAGCTGATGTTACTAAAAGGATAAGATACTATGTTTCTAATCCTACAACAGGAACACTATCCGTAATAGATGGCTTTACTAATAACATTGTAGCAACTTATACTTTAGGATTAGGAGCTAGAGAAGTTGTTGTAACTAAAGATGGCACAGTATATGTAGCAAGTGCAGACAATGACACAATTTCCGTTTTATGTTTAAATGGTACAATAAAAACCATGCCTATAGCTAATGATGGAATAATTGATGTTGATGGTATAGGTGGAAAATTATATGTTTCTAATGTAAATACAGTTAATATATACGATGCAGCCAGCGGTATTCTTATTGGAAGCATTCCAGGATTCGTTAGCATTAACGACATATCAATAACTCCAGATAGAACTAAATTATTGGTATTAGATAATAATCAAGTAAAAGTTTATAATACTAGTAGCTTAAACTTGCTAAGGACATTTAATGCAGGAACTAATCCTATATATGCACTAGTAACAGAAGATAATAGGAGAGCATTTATTGCTAACCAAGGGGACAGTTCAGTAACTGTTATCGACTTAGTTAATTTAGTTCAAATACTAAATATACCATTAACTCCTGGTTCAGGACCTACTGGTCTTGCAATAAAAGGAACAACTTTATATGTAGCTAATCATGGAGCAAATAATATAGCTTTAATAAATACAGTGACTTATGAAGTACTTGCAAATACTATTCCAACAGTACAACCAACAAGACTATCTATAACTCCAGATGGAGACACATTATTAGCAACAAATGCAACAGGAGGACTAACTTTAATTGATACTATTACCAACGCAGTTGAAGGAACAATAGTACTTCCTGCAACGCCTTTTGATGTTAAATCAGGATATTTTGGATCAACAATTGCTCCAGGAGAGCCTATTGATTTAACAGATCCGTACCAACTAGATGATATAACAGAATCAGTTTGTATATTAGCTAGAAAGGTATTCGCACACTGTCAAGCAAGGGAATGTCAACCCGATGTGGTTATACAGCCTCCAACAGGAGTTACATTTAATAGTGTAGGTCCAATTACCTTCAAAAACGGTGTAATTAGAAGTGGGTCACTGGTAATAACACCATTACCAGAAAGACCTAATTTTTCAAGAGTACAGTTTATTATAGATATTCCAGTAACTATCTCATATAACAATGGTCAAACTTTAGATACAGTTTTACTTCCGATTCCAAAAGATATAGTTATGTTTATGCCAAAGTCTCGTGATGAATTTAATTTCGAAGTAATTGTAGAAACAAGAACTGAGTTATTAAATACTCCAATTATATCTGGAGGAAATATTGTATTTGCTGCTGGAGTATTTATAGTAATGAAAGTTGCAGGTCAGGTTCAATTGTTAGTTCCTGCATTTGGATATTGTCCAGAACCAGCAGAATGCGAAGAATATACAGGAACAGTACCAGAAGATGTATGTGAAACTTTCTTAGACTTTACACAGACTCCATTCCCAGAAGACTTCTTCCCACCACAATATCAGGATGTCAATTGCCAGATGTAAAGACATTAAATAAAAGTTAAAGAGGCTTAAAGCCTCTTTAACCTTTTTTATAATTAACCTACAGTTGCTGCATATATGGATAGAGTTGCAGGTTGATTGGCCACTTTTGATTTAAAGGATACTCTAGCATATTTTAGATGACCAGTGGTGGTCATAATTAAATGGTCACCAGGGACGAATGTTGGAGTAGATACAAAGGACAATATATTATCTATCCAAGTTATTCCGTCTGAACTTAGTTGTAATATTACTTCTGCGCTGTTTAAAACACCTATATTCATAACACCAAAGGTGGCTTGTTTAGCACCTAATGGTATTGGTGTAGAACCTGTAAAATTATTAGTAGTAGTAACTATCTCTACAGGATATTCAGTAAAACTACTACCACCGCCACTACATGGACAAGGTAAATCATACTGAACTTCTAATACAGGAAAATAGTCGCTATTATTAAAGAAAGTACTTCTAAATCCTACTATCCCATAGGCATTATTTACTTCCTTAATTAATATACCATAATTAGGAACTAAACCAGTAAGCCAATTTTTAACTAGGGTAGTTAAATCAAAATTGATAAATGTATTAACTTGAGAAGTAACTGGTTTAACGTCTACAGGTGTATTTTCTATGAGTGGAACATTTGCAAAAGTTACAGAATTCTTATCAAAGTTATTTAAGAATCTGTAGATACCTATATTAGAAGTTACAAGAGGAGCATCGTTTCTATATATATATAATTTCAATGTTGCAGATGTAATATTAGCACCTATAGGAATGGGTGATATATCAAACTGAAGAAGAGATTGATATATATCGTTATTATCAAGAAATTTTCCTACAAATAATTCTGCTGCACCATTAAAATTAGTGTTGCTATAATATTGTGAAATATATAGGTTTTTATTAGGCATATAATATAAATATGGCATAAAATTCACTCCAATTATTAATAAATATTAGACTTCAATATTATTATATTCACATACTTTTAAAAATTGAATAGGAGGAAAAATATATTATATGAGGATTCTTTATTGCATAAGAAATGACTATTTAATAAATTTTGCAGGAGATTCCATGCAGGCAATTAAATACGCCGAATATTTAAGGAAAAAGGGCGTTATAGTAGATTTTAATAATGGGGACATACAAGATTATTCCTCATATGACATAGTGCATTTATTTAATCTTACTAGAATGGGTGAGACATATAAATACTATAAAGTTGGGAGATTGTACAATAAACCTATGGTGATATCTCCCATATACTGGAATTTAAAAAAGTATTATAAAAATATAAAGGATAATGAAAGCATAAAGCTTTGGAATAAATGTAATAATTATAGATTTGAAATATTAAAAGGATGCAAGGGGATATATCCAAATAGTAAGTTAGAGGGGGAACTACTAAGAAAAGATTTTGATAAAAACATTAGATATAATGTAGTATATAATGGTTTTGATTTTCAAGGGGATATGGGAAACATATATGATTTTAAAGAGAGATATAATTTAAAGAATTATATACTATGTGTGGGAAGAATATGCAATAGAAAAAATCAGTTGGCTTTAGCGAAAATATGTAATGAATTGAATAAACCTCTTGTTCTTATAGGTAGTATAAATGATGAAAAATACTACAATGAATGTATGAAATATGATAATGTAGTTTATTTAGGATTTATGGACAGTAATAATCTTCGCAGCGCATATAGATATGCTGAATTACACGTACTACCTTCATTTATAGAGACACCGGGTTTATCTTCTATAGAGGCAGTGGTAAATGGATGTAATATCGTTACAACCAGTGAAGGAAGTGCAGAAGAGTATTTTAAAGATATGGCAATATATTGTAATCCATATGATGAGAAAACAATAAAAGAAGGAATAGAAAAGGGGCTTAAAAAAACTAAGAGCAACATATTAAAGGATCATATTTTGAATAATTATAATTGGGAAAAGTGTATAGATAAATTATATGAGAGTTATATGGAAATTGTATAAAATATAAGCGGAAAAGTCCGCTTTTTATTTTTGGTAACTTATATAGCTTTATTGAATAAACTGTTTATTATAAGGAGGTGTCTTATGTGAGAATACTTTTTGTAGAAGATGCACCTTTAATAAAATATGGTATAGGATATTCATTAGAGCAATATGGAATAGAGACTAAATATACTAAAATTTATATAGATATTGAAAATGGCATGTTAGATACCTTAGAAGAAGAGATAAAAACTTTTAGACCAGATGCTATATTTAATGCAGGCATGTGCATTTATAAAAATACTAAAAATTTTTTAAATAAAATAAAAGAGCTTAAAGTACCTTATATTTATTGGGCTGTAGAAGACCCTTTATATTATAGATATATTTCTTTGCCTCATGCAAAAGCATCGGATTTAACAATGACAACAGCAATAGAATGTTTAGGAGCTTATAAGAAAATAGAAGTAAATGCTATTTTTTTTATGTTTGGCTGTAATGAAAGTTTTCATAATGCAGGAACATATAATAAGAAGTTTGACCATGACATTATATTTATAGGGAATAATTATTCTAATCATAAAGCTAGGCAATATGGCAATAAAACAGTGTTAAATCCATTAATAGAAAGAGATTATGATATAAAGATATTCGGTAATGATTGGTGGTTTGAAGAAGATAATAGATTTAAATTAGATAGAAAGTATTATGGGGGATATTGTAATTATGAAGAAATTAAAGATGCATATTCCACTGCTAAAATAGTTTTGGGACTGCACTCCGTAGATAACTCTTCAACTATGATGAGCATGAGAACTTTTGAAGTATTAGGATGTGGAGGGTTTTATTTATCACAATATGTTCCTTCGCTAGAGAGATACTTTGTAAATAAAGAACACTTAGTTTGGAGCAAGAATTCTAATGAGACCTTAAAGAATGTAAATTATTATTTAAAAAATCCTGAAGAAAGAAATAAAATAGCTTTAAATGGTCAAAGAATATGTTACAAAGAACACAGTTATAAAGATAAAATTCCTAAATTAATTAAAGAGTTAAAAAACTTAAATATTTGGAGAAATTAAAGGAGGCTAGTTATGGCTACATTTATTCAAATGCCTACGGTACCGTATAATAAAATGACTCAAAGGCCTCAGCAAATCATGAAAAAGTTAAGTGAAATGGGGCATAAGGTCTATTATATAGAAGATATTGATGATAATTATTTAATAAAAAAGACTGCTAATTTGCATTTAGTAGGAAGTAAATATGATATGAATAATTTGGAATCGGAAAAACCTGTAATACTTTGGTGTTCCTGTCCAGATCAGGTTCTTAATATAGATAAAATAAGACATGATTATGTAGTATATGATGTGGTAGATGATGCATCGCATGAATTTGCAATTTGGGGTGCTTATATAGATGAAATGGTTAGAAGAGCCAATGTAATTTTTACCTCAGCAGAAAATTTGTATGATAAATTTAGTAAAAGGCATGCTAAAGTAAATTTAGTAAACAATGGAGTAGATTTAGAAAATTTTTCATTAGCTAAAAATAAGAAGCCCCTAGATTTACCTACCAATAGAAAAATAGTAGGATATGTAGGAGCAGTAGCATCATGGATAGATTGGGCTTTAATCAATCATATAGTAAAAAACTCAATGTATAATTTTGTTTTTGTAGGACCATTATACAATCTAAGCTCAGTTCCGTTAATACGAAGCAATGTATATTTTTTAGGAATGAAAAATTATGAAGAACTTCCCTATTATATAAATAACTTTGATTGTTGCATAATACCTTTTAGTATAAATGAAATGACTAATAGTTGTAATCCAATTAAACTATATGAATATATGAGTTTAGGAAAGCCGGTTGTGACTACAGCTATGAAAGAAGTGCAAAATTTCTCTAATCTATGTTATGTATCTAACACTATGGAACAGTTTAAAGAAAATATAGTTACTGCCGTAAAAGAAAAGGATCATAAATTAGAAAATTTAAGAAAAAATATGGCTGAGAATAACAGCTGGCAAAAAAGAACAGAACAAATTATAGAGATACTAAAAAAAGAAAGAATTTTATGAGACTGACTTATTATTGTCAGTCTCTAATTCTTTATTACTTAATCAATCCTTTAGATTTTAAGAATTCTCTAGCTACAGTTTCAGTTTCTTTTCCTAGTTTATCACATTGATAGTTAAGATCCCTCATTGTCTCATCATCAATCAATCCTTCTAGTTTTAAAAGTTCCTCTCTAACTTCAGGATATTTGTCAAAGGTATCACTTCTACCTACAGGCACTGCATAGTATGGAGGAAAGAATTTTAAATCATCTTCTAGCACCTTTAAATCGAAGGCTTTTAGAAGACCATCCGTTGCAAAAGCGTCAGTTACATCTATTTCACCAGAATTTATAGCAGTATATCTTAGACCAGAATCCAACCCTTTTTCAGATTTAAAGTTCATATTGTATTTTTCCTTTACTCCAGAGAGACCATCATCTCTGCCTAAAAACTCCATAGTTGCACCAATTGTTGTATTATTGCTTATCTTTTTTAAGTCTGAAAAAGTTTCTAATTTATATTTTTTAGCAAAATCCTGTGTAACTGCTAAAGTATAGGTATTATTAAAACCAAGAGGTCTTAACATTTCAATATCATATTTTTCTTTAAGTCCATTTTTTGCAATTTCATAAGTCTTTTCGGGATCAGAAGTTGGCTTTTCATTTAATATACTAACCAAAACAGTTCCTGTATATTCTGGATATATATCCACATCGCCCATAGTAGTAGCTTTAAATACTACATCTGTTCCTGCTAAATCCAATTTTTTCTCAACCTTAACATCTGTATTTTCTTCAATTAATACAGCATACATATTCGCAAGAAGGTTGTTTTCGGTGTAATTTTTACTGCCTATGACTATTTTATCGCTTTTACCAAAAGCACTAAATACCATTGGGGAAATAATAGCTATTACAAGAATTACAGCTACTATAGCTAATCTTTTCTTTTGAGCTTTATTTGATTTGTTTTTAGGATTAACTGTTTTCTCAACTTTTCCAATTACAAAATCTATAAGCAGTGCAAGTATACATGCTGGAATAGCACCAGCTAAAATCATATTAGTATTTACAGTCTGCACCCCTGTATAAATAAAGCTACCAAGACCACCAGCTCCTATAAATGCTGCTATAGTCATAAGTCCAACAGCAGTTACTGCAGAAATCCTTATACCTGCCATTATAACCGGGAGTGCTAGAGGAAGTTGTACCATTGTAAGAAGTTGAGCCTCTGTCATTCCCATAGCTCTACCTGCTTCAATGGTAGCAGGGTTTATGTTAACAAGCCCTGTGTAAGTATTCTTTATTATAGGTAAAAGAGAATATAGAGAAACCATAATTATTGAAGGAGTTTCCCCAATTCCTAAAACAGGAATTAAAAATCCCATTAAAGCTAAACTTGGTATAGCTTGTAATATATTTGCGATTCCTATTATAGGAGGAGCCATTTTCTTTCTTTTAGATATAAGTATTCCAAGAGGTACTCCAATAGCTATTGCAATTACAACGGCTAGTAAAGAAAGTTGTATGTGTTTTAAAGATAAGGAAAGAATATCATCTTTCTTAAGCATTATAAAATCTATAAAATTACCTGTTCGCATGCATATTCACCGCCTTTGTTAAAATAACTTTTCTTCAAATAATGTTATAAGACTACTTTTTGTAACAAGTCCTTTTAATAATCCAAATTTATCTACTACTGGTATGAAACCAACATTATGTTCATTAATAGACTTCAATACAGTGCTAATTGAATCATCATTATAAACATACACTAAATCTTTAGGCATAAAAGAGCCAATTTTTAAATTTGGAGAATCCATATGTTCTCTTACATCTTTTGAGGTAACTATACCTGAAAGTTTATTATAATTATCTACTATCAATAGACTATCTACTTTATTACTTTGCATTATCCTTATTGCCTGTAAAACAGTTCTATTAGAAGATGAAGTTATAGGATTTTTAATCATAATATCTTCTGCTTTTATAAATTCAGGCTTATTCCATAGTCTATCAGATCCTATGAATTTTTCCACAAATCCTTTTTCGGGATTTCTAAGGATATTCTCAGGACTGTCATATTGAACGATGTCCCCATCCTTCATGATGCAAATTTTATCTCCTAATTTTATAGCTTCATCCATATCGTGAGTAACGAATACTATGGTTTTTTTCAATTCCTGTTGAAGCTTAAACACCTCTTCTTGAAGAGTATTTCTAGTTATTGGATCCAAGGCGCTAAAGGGTTCATCCATTAGTATAATATCTGGATTTACTGCCAGTGCCCTTGCCACCCCAACTCTTTGTTGCTGGCCACCACTTAATTCATCTGGAAATCTATCTATATACTTATCTGGATCTAATCCAACTAAGTCTAGAAGTTCTTTAGATTTCTTTCTACTATCTTCAGCAGACCATTTATTAAGAAATGGAACCAATTCTATGTTCTGTCCTATAGTCATATGAGGGAAGAGACCTGTTTGCTGAATTACATACCCTATATTTCTTCTAAGTTCAATGGTATTTTTTTTACCTATATCTTCTCCATTGATTAGTATAGTTCCAGAGGTAGGGGTAATTAGCTTGTTTATCATCTTTAAAGAAGTAGTTTTACCACATCCGCTGGGACCAATAAGTACTAAAAATTCTCCATCATTTATTGTGAGATTTATATTTTTTAATACATCAGTATTTTTAAAACTCTTTGATACATTTTTAAATTCTATCATGAAATTCCCTCCTTTGATAAAGTAACAACTTAATTCTAACATATGAGATGTTACTTGTAAAATTGACGAAAGCATAAAAAATGGGAAAAGTTTTAATAATTCTACATAATTTCGATAAATATACTGTGAGATTTGTTGGACAAAGAATAAGGCTATAATACTTTAAATAACTTAATATAACTGTAAGATAAGTATGTGTTAATTATTTAGAAAATATTTATTAACAAAAAATTAACAACCTTATTTCATATAAGGAAGTTGTCACGTTTAATTTGTAATATTCATGAGTTTTACATAATTAGCTTAATTTATCAAATAAAGAAGTTAAAACTGTTTTTTTATAAAAAATTAATATATAATGAATATAAGAGTTTTTAAAGAAAATATATTGCAGGTGATTTAAGTGGAAATATCTAGAGTGGGGAGTAACTCTCCAGTAAGGAATAGTGATAATAAAACAGTATCTAGCAAGAAAGATTTTTCTCAGAGTTTTAGTTTTGCTAGGGAAAGAAAATCAGAAGAACAATTAAAACAGATGCTAGAAGACATAAAGAAAAAGGGAAATAGACTAGTGGTAACTAAATGTTATGCAGATGTGGCAGCTTATAAAAGAATGATAAAAGACTATTTAAATTCTGTACTAAATTATATGTATAGCGTAAAAAAAGATATTAGTTTCTGGCAAACACAGTATTTTATAACGGTGGAGACAATAGATGAAAAACTGAAAGAGTTGACGGAAATGCTTTTAAGCGAACAAAAAGAAAATTTAGATGTTGCAAGCAGTATAGATGAAATTGCTGGGCTTTTAGTGGATATATATAAATAATTTGACATTCACCTTATTACATAAGTGCTAATACAATATATTAGACAAACTAAAGATTTTAGAAAGTTATGTCTTAATATACAAAAATATGTAATAAGGAGGAACTTTTATGTCAATAGTAAATTTGCACACTTCTGAAACTGCTTATGTAGCAGAATACTATCCTGATCAAAATTTTCCCAATCCAATTAGATTATTTGTTGGTAGATTTGATGGAGCGGGAGATATATATAGAAGCCTTTTAAAATTTGATTTAAGTAAAATACCTCAAAAAGTTACAGTAAAGTCAGCGACTTTAAGATTATATGTAGGTAGAAAAGATATTCCAGGGCCACAATTATTAAATGTTTACCCAAATTTAAATGATTTTGATGAAAATGAAGTAACTTGGAATAATCAACCTAATTTGGGAGCCTCAGTAGGAACTCATAGCGTATTAGATGCAGAGCTTAACACTTATATTAGTGTAGATATTACTGGCTTGGTTACAGCATGGTTAAATGGAACTATTCCGAATACAGGTATAACTCTTGAGGGAGTAGAAGCATCTGATGCATTAATAGGATTCCAAGGAGTTGACGATAACGATTATACTGTATGGCCATACTTGGTTGTGGATTATGTTGCAGGAGTTACAACAATATATCCAGCTGAAACATTAAATTTCCTTATAGCAGGAACTCAAACTACTAGCTCAATTGAATTAGGACCAAAAACAGAAGTAAGCTTTAGCATTGAAATAAGCGGAGTAGGTGCAGCAAATGCGATTATACAGTTAAGCAACGATGGAGTAAACTGGGTTAATGAGTCAGGTACTCTTGTAGCTATAGCTGTTAATGGAGAGGCTGTATTAACAACTGATGCAGTAGCTCAATTTGCAAGATTAAGAGTTGATGGTCTTGGAGCATTAACTGCAACAGTAGTGCCATCTACAAGAGAATTATAATTTAAAATAAGGGGTTCTGGTTTCCAGGACCCTATTTTTATTACCTCTAAAGCTATAAAGGATAACATATATAAATGTTTTTGATGGATTATCATATATGTTCTACAAATTGTTTTCCCAAAGATAGATTTCTACAAACATAATTTAGTTTAACAAATAGAGAGCTAAGTACATAGTGAAAGCGCTCCAGAAAAAGTCGCTATTTCACTACATGCGTAGCTCTTTTGTGGGTTACAAATATATTTTTAGAGTTAAATTATGAATAATTACTTTCTCACTTGTAAATTTTAACAAAGATATTTAGGTATCCAAAATAGAAACTGAGATACATAGTGATGTCGCTTCGGAAAAGGCGCTTCTCCCACTATATACCTCAGTTCTTTTAAGTTCTACAATATCTAAAAATCTAAAAGACTAAACTAAACATCTAACTAAATTTGTCCTAATAATTTCAAAATTGTTTGTGCTATAAGTGCAGAACCTATATAAGTTCCTGTGAATACAAAGCAGGAAACTACAATAATTCTCCAGCCGGATTTTTTAAATGTATCTAAATCTTTACCTAAGGAAATTCCAACATACGCCAGTATTGGTGTTGTTAATGCTAAGAAATCTACTTTGGCCATATACTTTGTTATTGCTGCAGCACCAGGTACAGCAGGATAAGTTAAAATACATCCAAGGGTTACAACATAAGCAACAGCTGGTATTTTACCAGGCATTATCTTAGCCAGCAATATACCTGATAAGGATATTAATATCAATATAATCATTCCCGGAAGAGCCTCTAAAATATTATGTTTAGGACCTATCATATTTCCTACTAGAGTAAGTGCTCCTACTAAAACTAATATAAATGCATTATCTTTAATTTTCATAATTATACCCCCTTAGAAGGATTTGATTTAGAACGTTGTTTTACTTTAGGAGCTTCAACTCCATATTTTAATCTATAGCATCTCTTGTATAACCATTCTGTTGCTGGTAGAGATAACCATAGGCACATATAAAGACCATCTAATCCTGATAACATGTTACTTGCAGCCCCAAAAGCAGTTAGAGTTTCCTGCATTTCAGGATACATTGCACTTAAAGAACCTACAGCAGCAGTCATCATACTAGCACTTCCAACTCCAGATGCCATAGCTAAAGAATAAGGATGTAGTGGTGTATAGGCAGCGAAGAAGCTAGCAAGAAGTCCAAAGAAAACAGTACCAATAACTGTACCGCTTATATAAACTCCCATAACACCTTGTCCTTCTTCTCCATCTAAACCGTAAATATCGCTTATTAACGCTATATTTGGTTCACGAGCTATAGAGTGAGCAGCACCAATAGTCTCTCTTTTCAATCCAAGCATTACTGCTAGCGGAACACCTATGAAAACAGTACCTAAGTTACCGAACTCTTGTAATATCAAAGCAGGACTGGATTTAATTATTGTTGGTAGAGTAGGTCCAATTGTAGTTCCATATCTAGCCATTAAAAGCATTAAAGATATAGTTATTAAAGATCCTGCATCTTTCATATCTTTATCATTTACAACTTTTAAAAATTTAGGGGATAAAAATACTCCCATAATAAGTGCATAAAGCATAGGTAATAACACTATGGTTCCAGGGCCAAATTTAAATTTCATTACTCCTATAGCCTCGGCGACAACTACTAAAATTAAAACTAATAGGTGGTTTTTCCAATTTTTCATTCTTCAACCTTCCTTTCAAAACAACTTTCTAAAAACTTGATATAATCTTCTTTATTATTAAATGTTGGTACATAAGAATCTATAACCTCTTTAGCCCTTTCAGCATCATTATATAAAAGATCTATAGTTGTCATAGCCATTAACTTAGCTGGTAATATACATGCAGCATCGAAATCTTCCACATTAAAGTCCTTTGTATGCAATGCTCCAGAAACTCCCCCTACAAATGGATGTATGGATGGGATTAAGTTTGATATATCTCCCATGTCTGTTGAAGCAGCAAAATGACCAGCGTCTATAACTTTATCTTCTGGTAATAAGCTTAAACTATTTTCTCTAAATAAATAATTTAATTCCTTTGAACATTTAAGGGGTAAATGACCTGGTATAGTATTTATAATTGTTTTAGCTCCCATTGTATATCCACCAGCAATTAAAGCCCTATCCACTTTTTTATTAGTAGACATCATAGCATCTACGTTTTTGGCTCTTACATAGGATTCCATGCGTACATCTGATGGAACACTATTAACTGTATCTCCACCTTTAGTGATTATTGGGTGAACTCTTATAGAATCTTCATCTTTAAAGGTTTCTCTAAGAGCGTTTATTCCCATAATACCAAGCATAGCTGCATTTAGAGCATTAATTCCATCATGAGGAGCTTCCGCAGCGTGAGCGGCTTGTCCTAAATATTGAATGGTTTTACCAATAAATCCATTACTAGTTTCTCCTATAGCTACAGTAGGCTCTGGGCAATTTTTAAGGGAATGCATCATCATAGCTATGTCTACATCCTCTAGTTCACCTCTATATATAAGTTCTTGTTTGCCAGCTAGGAAATTTATTTTACCTTCTTCTCTTAATTTTTCTCTATATTCTATTTCAATATATTCTTCAGCAGGTACTGCAAAAAAAGTTACGTTTCCATGGAGCTGATTTTCTACTCCGGAAAGCTTAAGACCAAGAGCAGCACCTAGCATAGCAGTAATCTGTAAATTATGTCCACAGGTATGAGAAGCTCCTGTTGTTTTATTTGCATTCTTACTGTCAAAGCAGATTACTCCATCTAGTTCACCTAGTATTGCTACATTAGGACCAGAAGAATTATCCTTTAATTTTCCCTTAACTCCAGTTAAAGCCACTCCATCTTTATAAGAAATATTTAGCTCATTTAAAAAATTACAAACTTTTTTTGAGGTTTCTACTTCTTTATAACCAAGTTCAGGGGAGTTTTCTATATCTTTAGCTAAAGATAGCAATTTTTCCTTGTTTTCCTCTATGGTTTTACAAGCTAATTCCTTCAGTTCTTCCCTATTCATCAAGCATCCTCCTTAAAATTTTGTAGAAATACATGTTTTTATTTAATAAACACATGTATTTTACTAGCGTACTATGTATATTTTATACAGGTCAATAAAATATGTCAATAAAAATAAAAAATATTGACATAAAAATATCAAAGTGGTATTCTTTAATCATAATTAAATATCGTAGTTCCTTCAGGGTTTGGTGAAATTCCATACCGGCGGTATAGCCCGCCAGCCGAAAGGCAGATCTGGTGAAACTCCAGGGCCGACAGTTATAGTCTGGATGAAAGAAGGAAGAAAGTGTAATGCCTATGGTATATTTATACCTATGATAGGGTTTTATTTGTGCATAAAATCTATCATTTTATAGGAATATTATGCTAACTTTGTATTTGTGTATACCAAACCCTGAAGAAAATCTTCAGGGTTTTTTTGTGGTTGCTTTTATAATTAAATTTATCCTGAATTAAGTAAGTTTAAGGAGGGGACTTATGGAAGAAAAATATATGAAGAGGGCTTTAGAACTGGCTAAACTAGGAGAAGGTTTTGTTAATCCTAATCCATTAGTTGGTGCGGTAATAGTAAGAGAGGGAAAGATAATAGGAGAAGGATATCATGAATTTTTTGGAGGACCTCATGCAGAAATAAATGCCTTTAATAATGCTACAGAGGATGTAAAAGGCGCCCATATGTATGTTACCTTAGAACCTTGCTCCCATTATGGGAAAACTCCCCCCTGTGCTAGTTCAATTATTGAAAAGGGAATAAGTAAAGTAATAATTGCTATGAAAGACCCTAATCCGGTTGTCAGTGGTAGAGGAATAGATTTACTAAAATCCAAAGGTATAGAGGTTCAGGTTGGTGTATTAGAACAGGAATCTAAAACATTAAATGAAGTATTTATAAAATATATAACAACTAAATTGCCATACTGCATTTTAAAAACGGCAACAACTTTAGACGGCAAAATAGCTACAGCAACAGGAGATTCAAAATGGATAACTGGAGAGAAATCTAGAGAATACGTACACCAAGTAAGAAATAAAATAAGTGGAATAATGGTTGGAGTAGAAACAGTTATAAAAGATAATCCAAGTTTAACTACAAGACTTAAAGATAGAAAAGGGAGAAATCCTATAAGAATAATTGTAGATAGCAAAGGTAGGATACCATTAGAATCAAAATTATTAAAAGAAGAGGGGAAAACCATTATTGCTACTACTGAAAACATATCTAGTGATAAATGCTTTAAGCTAGAAGAATTAGGAGCAGAAATAATAGTTACACCATTAAAAAACAATAGAGTAGATTTGAAATATTTAATGAAGGAATTAGGAGAAAGAAGAATTGACAGTATTCTTTTAGAGGGGGGAGGTACGTTAAACTATTCAGCTCTAAAAGAAGGAGTAGTAGATAAGGTTATGGCCTTTATTGCACCTAAAATAATAGGAGGAAGTTCTTCTAAAACATCTGTAGAAGGTGATGGAATAGAACTTATGAAAGACTCTATAAAATTGAAGAATATTTCGCTGCAAAGGTTTGATGATGATTTTCTAATAGAAGGATACTTACGTTAATGAAGAGTTGAGAATGGAGAGTTGAAAGTTTTTATTGAATGAAAAATTAAAAATGAATAATTAAGAAGAAAGGAAGTGATAAGGATGTTCACAGGTATTATAGAGGAAATAGGAAAGGTGAAAGCCATAAAAAAAGGGCAGCATTCAGCAAGTATAACAATCCAATCTCTGAAAGTTATTGAAGATGTAAAACTTGGAGATAGTATATGCACTAATGGAGTTTGTCTTACAGTAACAGCTTTTACTAAAGAGGATTTTACTGTGGATGTAATGCCTGAAACTATGAGGAAAAGTAATTTAAAAGATTTGTCTATAGGAAGCCAGGTTAATCTGGAAAGAGCTTTAAAAGTATCAGACAGATTAGGTGGTCATATAGTTAGCGGGCACATAGATGGGAGGGGGAGAATTAGAGGATTTAAAAAAGAGGATAATGCCATATGGATTACAGTAGAAGCTCCGGTGGAGATTTTAAAATATGTAATATACAAAGGCTCTATAACTATAGATGGTGTAAGCTTAACTGTTGCCCATGTTGATAATAGTGAATTTAAAGTATCCGTTATTCCTCATACGGGAGAAGAAACTATATTATTAATGAAGAAACTGGGTGATGAAGTAAATTTAGAATGTGACATAATAGGCAAATACGTAGAAAAATTAATGCATTTTAATGATGAAAGAAAAAATTATGGTGAAAGCTCTATAAATTTAAATTATTTAAGTGAAAATGGATTTGTTTAAAATTTTTTAAGAGGTGATGTTAATATGATTAAATTCAACACAATAGAAGAGGCTATAGAAGATATTAAAGAAGGAAAAATGATTGTAGTAGTAGATGATGAGGATAGAGAAAATGAAGGAGATTTAATTATGGCTGCTGAGAAAGTTACGGCAGAAGCTATAAATTTCATGGCTAAATATGGTAGAGGACTCATATGTATGCCTATAGATGGAGAGAGATTAAAAGAGTTAAACATAGGTCAAATGGTGGAGGTTAACACAGATAACAAAGGAACAGCATTTACTGTGTCAATAGATCATAAAGAAACTACTACAGGAATTTCAGCCTTTGAGAGAGCTCTTACAATTAAAAAAGTTTTAGAAGGTGAATCAAAAAGCGAAGATTTCAGAAGGCCAGGCCATATATTTCCTTTAGAAGGAAAAGAAGGTGGAGTATTAAAGAGAGCGGGCCATACAGAAGCATCATTGGACTTGTCAAGACTTGCGGGATTATATCCAGCAGCAGTTATATGTGAAATAATGAATGAAGATGGAACGATGGCAAGAGTTCCTGAGCTTATGGAGTATGTAAAAAAACATAATTTAAAGATAATTACCATAGCTGATCTCATAGCTTATAGAAGAAAAAATGAATCCTTAATAGAAAGAGTAGTAGAGACAAAGATGCCTACTAAATATGGAGAATTTAAAATATATGGGTATGTAAATAAATTAAATGGAGAACACCATGTAGCTCTAATAAAGGGAGATATTAATGATGGAGAGCCAGTATTAGTTAGAATGCATTCAGAATGTCTTACTGGAGATGCATTAGGCTCCATAAGATGTGACTGCGGGGACCAATATGCAGCGGCTATGAGAGCTATCAGTAAAGAAAAAAGAGGAATACTAGTTTACATGAGACAGGAAGGAAGGGGAATAGGGCTTATAAACAAACTTAAAGCTTATAACCTTCAAGATAAGGGTATGGACACCGTTGAGGCTAATATTGCTTTAGGATTTCCAGAAGACTTAAGAGACTATGGAATAGGAGCTCAAATATTAGAGAACTTAGGGGTAAAGGAAGTAAAATTAATGACTAACAATCCTAAGAAAATCTCTGGGCTTTCTGGATATGGTATAGAAATAGTAAAAAGAGTACCCATAGAAATACATGATCATGAAGAAAGTGAGTTCTATTTAAAAACTAAAAAAGAAAAGATGGGACACTTATTAAATTTTGATAAATAAAATGGCAATTTGAAAATTTAATGAATGAAATATTTATTAAGTATATTATATGAGGAGGAATAAGTATGAAAATGTATGAAGGAAATTTAATTGGACAAGGTTTAAAATTTGGTATAGTAGTAGGAAGATTTAATGAATTTATAGGAAGTAAATTATTAAGTGGTGCTGTAGATGGACTAAAAAGGCATGGAGTAGCTGAGGAAGATATAGAAATAGCTTGGGTGCCAGGAGCCTTTGAAATTCCTTTGGTTGCTAAAAAGATGGCTAAAGGTAAAAAATATGATGGAGTAATATGTTTAGGAGCTGTAATTAGAGGAGCAACTACACATTATGAACATGTAACAGCGGAAGTTTCAAAAGGGATAGCAAAGGTTAGTCTAGATGAGGATATACCAGTTATATTTGGAGTATTAACCACTGAAAATATAGAACAGGCAATAGAAAGAGCAGGTACTAAATCAGGAAACAAAGGTTATGAATCAGCAGTTACTGCAATAGAAATGGCAAATTTATTAAGGGAAATATAAAAATCTCTATACGTATAATAATTAATATTTGAAAATGTATTTATAAACCACAAAAGAGCTAAGTATGTAATGAAATAGCGACTTTTTTCGGAGCGGCTTCATTATGTACTTAGCTCTCTACTTGAGAAACTAAATTAGCTTTGTAGAAATCCATCTTTGAGAAATCATCTGTAAAACATAAGGTAACAAAGTATATAATATATATTATATTTAATGAAGAAATTCCTTTAATGGAACTTATTTATTATGTAAGAATCTAAAAAGTTATAAATCTAAATATCTAACTAAAAAAGTTTGCAGCTGTTAGGAAATATTATCTGATAATGGTAATAATTTTCTTAAAACACATATATATAAAGAAAATAATTTAACAACAATAATTAATATAGGTTAAAAATAAAACATAAAAATAAAGTTTGAATATTTTAAAAAAAGAATAATAAAAATCGTTATTTTCATAAAATAAATCATATTCATACATTAAAGTAATAGTAAAACCTCCTAAATACAGATTTCATTAAAATAAAAATAAAATTTAACTTTGCAAAAAGTAATAAAATAATTCGTAAATTAGGAGTTTTCTCGCAGAATGAGAAGTTTGGCGAATCAAATATTGAATAATTCTGTTCCTTTGTAAGAATATTATACTAAATTCATAAATATTATATTGACACTAAAATGATATTATATTAACATAATTAATGAAACTAGATTTTTTTAGTTTAGAATAGTATATTGATAGGCTTGTAAAAGTTAAAGCCCCTTTATTCTAAAATTATAACTTATATTATTTAAGTCGGGAGGTAATGGACAAGTGAAAAAGTTTAGAGGAACTATTGTGTTGTTATTAATAGCATCTGTTTGCGGTCTTATTTTAGGTATTAGTCATGGTGCAACTAAAGACATCATTGCAGAAAGAGAAAAATTAGAAAGTTTACAGTTAGAAGTTATCTTACCAAAGAGTAAAGCTAACGATGTAAAAGAAATGGACATTAATCTTGAAACTATAGAAAACGTTGAAGGTGCCTATGAGGTTCTAGAAAATGGCGAAGTTATTGGACATGCAATTATTGTAACTCCTAAGGGATATGGTGGACCTATAAAAATGACAGTTGGTGTTGATAAAGATGGTAACATCGGTGGTATAAAAGTAGCATCCCACGCAGAAACACCAGGTATAGGTAGTGTAATTGAAGATGAAAAAGTATTATCTCAATATAGAGATAAATCAACAAAAGAAACTTTAAAATTAGTAAAAGGTTCAGCATCAGCTGAAAATGAAATTGCAGCTATTACTGGAGCTACTATAAGTTCTGGTGGTATGATTGCAGGTGCTAATACAGCGATTAATTTCTATAAAGAACATATTTTAGGTGAAGAAGTTGTAGACGAAAAAAATAAAGAAGTAACAGTTAAAGATGTAATGGCTGATGGAGATGAAATGAAACCACATGAAGTAGCATTAAATGATAATATTGCTGGAGTTAATGCAGTTTATAAAGGAAGTGAAGTAATAGGATACGCTATTACTGCTATATCCGAAGGCTACGGTGGAGAATTAAAAACTCTAGTTGGTATATCACTAGATGGAAAAATAACAGGAATTAGAGTTATTGAACAACAAGAAACTCCAGGTCTTGGAGATGGAATATTGGAAAAAGACTTTACTGATAAATTTGTAGATAAATCAGCAAGTGAACCATTAAGCATCGAAAATTTGGAAGGTATAAGTGGTGCAACTGTAAGTTCTGAGGGTGTTATATATGGTGTTAACCATGCTACTAAATTCTTCAATGAAAATTTAAAAAAATAATGTAAAAGGAGGTTGAAAAAACCTCCTTTTTTATATGTATTTAAAATAATTTTAGGGAAAAATATATTTGAACAAAGGAACAATATAATATAATATTAAAGGAGGAATAAAGATGGCTAAGAAAGGTATGAAAAGATCTGCACCTGAGGAAGCACCAACATATCAAACTAAGAAAAGAAATAAGAATCAACAGCCTGTTCCTGAAACCAAAAAATAGTAAGGGAAGATAATATTATGGATAAAAATAAAATATTTGAAGAATTTAATATTCATCTTTTAAATGATTCTAAACCATCCATGTATTTTAATGATATATCAGAAAAGGAAGAATATAAGGAAATATATCCTCTAAATTTTTTATGGGATTTAAAAGAAACAGATCAAAATCTCACGCATCATCCTGAAGGAACTGTTTGGAATCATACAATGTTGGTATTAGATCAGGCTGCTAAATTTAGACATTTAAGCGAAGAGCCTAGAGTTTTTATGTGGGCAGCGTTGTTACATGATATTGGTAAGGCACCTACAACTAAAGTAAGAAAAGGTAAAATAACTTCTTACAACCATGATAAAGTAGGGCAGAATATGGCAGTTATTTTTCTAAAGGAATTAATGTTAATAGAAGATAGTGATTTTATATATAAAGTAGCAGATTTAGTAAGGTGGCATATGCAACCGCTTTTTATAGTGAAAAACATGCCATTTGCGGAAATAGATAGAATGTTAGAAGAGGTTTCAGCTGATGAAATAGCTCTTTTAGCTATTTGTGATAGAGTTGGTAGAGGAAAAATGACGGATGAAAAAGCTAAAGAAGAAATAGATAGTATTGAAAGATTTTTGTTAAGAGCAAAGGAAAGAGCTAAAAAGTTGGAATATAGTCATTAAAAGGAGTGATTCTATGGCAACTAAGGGTGAGAAAAAAAGAAAAAATGATAATAGAACTAAAGATCCAAAGTCAAAGTCAGCAAATCCAATAACCATGGAAGTAGATCCTAATATGAATAAACCTGTTAGAGGGTTACCTGAGGTGTAATATATAATAAATTAGAAGGGCTGTCTCAAAATAGAAAGTAATTTCTAAATAAAGATAGCCCTTCTTTTATTATTAATAAAAATTCCTTAATTTACAATTACATTTAGATCGCATTAAATTATGAAGAATCTAGCTCTCATGCTTCATAATAAAGATATAGACTATTATATATAAAAAGGCTATAATTATGTTAAAAAATATAATATAAATGAGAGAAAGGATAGAAAATTTGAATATTGGAATAATAGGACCCTTAGATTCTTGTAAAAAGATATCTGAGGTTATTAAAAAATATTTTCCTAAATTAACAGCTAAAATATATGCAGTTAGTAAAATAGAGGAAGCATATTTAGAAATTGAAAAATCTCAAAAAGAATGTGAAGGATTGGTTTTTACAGGTGTAGGAGTATACTCTAAAGTAATAGAAAAGGTCGACCCTTCTGTGCCATACGTTTATACTCCTTTTTTAACGTCTAGTATTATGAAGTCACTTTGGGAGTTAAAAGAAAAATTTCCATATTGTAAAAATATTTCAATAGATATTGTAAAAAAATCAGAAGTAAAAGATATTCTTGAAGAACTAAATTTAAATGATATAAATGTGCAAGCTATGGATTATAACCATCTATATACCGAGCAAGATTACGTTGACTTTCATGTAACAATGCATGAAAAAGAAGAGGTAAGCGTATCTATTATAGGTTTAGGATGGGTATATGAAGAAGTAAAAAAGAAAGGATATCCTGCAATAAGGCTTTATTCAACTAAAAGTGCAATAAAAAGTACAATCAATGATTTGTTGTACAAAATAAAAGAAGCAGAAGCTAAGGAAGCAACTATGGTAGTACAGCTTCTAAGTGTAAAAAATCAAGAAAATATTTCACAATATAAAGCTTTAGAAATAAGAACACTTATAGAAAGTAACTTAGTAGGATATTTAAAAGAAATCCAGGGAAGTATTTTTAATTTAAAATCTGATCAATACATAATATTTTCTACTAGAGGAGCTATTGAGAACACTGAAAATTTAGTGAAATTAAAAAACACATTGGATTATTTAGAAAAGAATAATATTAAAATCTTTGTTGGTACAGGGTTAGGAAGAACAGCATATGAAAGTGAAATTAATGCAAGAAAGGCATTACAGATAGCTGCTAAAGAAGAAAAAAGCTGTATTTTTAAAGTTGATGGAAATAAAATAGAAGGTCCTTTGTTAGAAGAAGAAGAACTTACCTATAATTTAACAATGGATAACTCAGAAGTAGAAGAAATGGCAGAATTAATAAATTTAAACCCATTGTATATCAGGAAGATTAATGCCATAAAAGAAAAGTATTCGAAAGATACATTTACAAGTGAAGAGTTGGCACAATATTTAAATATAAGTATAAGAAGTGCAAATAGAATAATAAAAAAAATACTAGACAACAATTGTGGAGAAGTAGTAGGATTAGAATCTAATAATTCTTTAGGAAGGCCTAAAAAAATAATTAAAATAAATTTCGATAAAAATTAAATATATTTTTAAACAAGATTCAGTTTATCTGAATCTTGTTTTTTTGATAAAAATCTACATTTTTCTATTGACTTATTGTAACTGTTTACATATAATTATACGTAAAGTATTAAAGACAACTAAAGGACAAGACTAAAATGCAATTATATAATCTAGTACAGGGAATCGATAAAAATTAAAGAAAATGTTGAGAGGAGGCAAAGGTTTAGGTTGAACTAATACATATGTAAATTCTAAATAATATGTAAGGAGATACAGGGATGAAAGAAAAAATTAATAAGAATTACAAGAAAATATTTCTAGTAGTAATGATAATATCTTTAGTTACAGAATGGATTGGATCAAGAAATATTGAAATAGGAGTAGTTAAAATAGCACTTTTCCCAATGTTATATGCCGTAATAATAGGAATTTTAATAACGCCAGATTTATTAGGTAAAAAAATAAAATCATTACAAAAAGTTATTGGCGAAAAAGAGATGGGTATAGCTGGAGAGCTAGTAGGAATATCTCTTATTTTGTTAGGAGTAAGATATGGAACTTTAGTTGGACCTAATTTAGATAAAATTATAAGTGTTGGATGGGCATTTTTAGCACAGGAATTTGGACATATAGTTGCTCCTCTATTAGCTTTACCAATGGCAATATTTGCAGGAATGAATAGAGAGGCTATAGGAGCTGCTACCAGTATAGGTAGAGAACCTTCTTTAGGGGTTATATCAGAAAAGTACGGAATAGACTCACCAGAAGGTAATGGTGTACTTGGAACTTACTTAGTAGGAACTGTTTTAGGAACTATATTTTTCGGAATTTTAGGTTCTGTCTGTATATATAGTGGACTACATCCTTATGCATTGGCAATGGCATGTGGAGTAGGAAGTGGAAGTATGACCACTGCAGCTGCATCATCCTTAGCAGTAGCGGTTCCGGAAATGGGAGATACAATTCTAGCTTATGCAGCTACTAGTAATATGCTTTCAGGAATTACAGGGGTTAACTTTTTAATATTTGTAACATTACCTTTCTCAAATTGGTTTTATGATAAATTAATAAGAATTCGTGATAAGAAAAAAGTAGCAAAGGAGAAAATAAATGGGTAACTTTGATATCAAAAAAACAGGCTATCAATTTATTACAATGCTTTTAGTTGGATTAATAATTCTAGTAGGACAACAATTAGGATTAGGTATACCTTTTAATAAGGCGTACTTAGGGATGATCATGCTTATTTTAGTGGCACAGACTTCTTTTATTGTAAATGATTTATTTCCTAAATCTATATTTCCAGCCTTTGGATGGGCTACTATATTAGGATTACTTTTTAGTATGCCATATAATCCATTATCAAAAGTATTTTTATCAAATGTAGAAAATATAAACTTTATGGCTATTACAACACCTTTATTGGCTTTCGCGGGAATTTCAGTAGGAAATAAGATAGATGACTTAAAGAAAATGTCATGGAAAATAATTTTAATAGCTATGTTTATATTTACAGCTATATTCTTTGCATGTGCCTCAATTGCACATATAGTTCTAAAATTACAAGGTAAAATTTGAGTATCTTAAAGGAGGATATTATGAATATAAATGAATTAAAACAAAAGGTAATCAAAGCAATAGACGACAATAAGGAAGTTATATTAAAAGCGGGTAAAGAAATTTATGCTAATCCTGAAATGGGATTTAAAGAATTTAAAACTACAGAAACAGCAGCCAATTTTTTAAAAAATCTTGGATTAGAAGTTGAAGAAAACATTGCAGTTACTGGATGTAAGACAAGCATAAAAGGTGGAAAACCAGGTCCTAATGTTGCTATACTAGGAGAACTTGACGCTATTTCATGTGCAAATCACTGTGATTCAGTTGAAGGAGGGGCAGTTCATGCCTGTGGACACAACATTCAAATAGCAGGAATGTTAGGAGCAGCTTTAGGTCTTGTAAAAAGCGGAGTTTTACCAAATCTTGCTGGGAATGTAACTGTTATGGCCACACCAGCAGAAGAATTTGTAGAATTAGAGTATAGAGCTAAATTAAAAGAAGAAGGACAGCTAACATATTTTGGAGGAAAACAAGAGCTTATTAAAAAAGGTTATTTTGACGATATAGATATGGCTATGATGTTCCACTCTCTAGATATGGGAGATAAAGATGCATTAGTAGGACCAGTAAGTAATGGTTTCGTAGGGAAAAAGGTTCAGTTTATAGGAAAGGAATCTCATGCAGGATCAGCTCCTGAAAATGGAATTAATGCACTTAATGCAGCGATGCTTGCTATAAACAATATACATGCACAAAGAGAAACTTTTAAAGACTCTGATAGAGTGAGAGTTCATCCTATAATTACAAAAGGTGGAGATATCGTAAACTCAGTTCCAGCTGATGTTCAAATGGAATCCTATGCAAGAGCAAGAACAATAAATGGAATGTTAGATTCTAATGCTAAAGTAGATAGAGCTTTAAAAGCTGGAGCAATGGCAGTTGGAGCAGATGTAAAAATAACAAGTATTCCTGGATATCTTCCTATACTAAGAACAGTGGAATTAGATAATCTATTTAAAGAAAACTTAATGTTTATGGGTATGCCAGAAGAGAAGATAATAGAAGGAGGAGACTTTACAGGATCCTTTGACTTTGGAGATGTATCTCATATAATGCCAACTATGCATCCAATGATAGGAGGAATAAAAGGAGATCTTCATACTCGTGAATATGAAATCGTTGATGAAAATCTAGCTTATATAGTACCAGCTAAAGCAATGGCTTTAACAGTTGTAGATTTACTTTTTGATAATGCATCAACAGGAAAAAACATATTAAATAATTTTGAAGCAAAAATGACTAAAAAAGAGTATATGGATTTTATGGAAAGTTTAGATAAAGTAGAATTATTCGAAGGAGATAAATTAATATAAAATCTACGAATAGATTCATAATAAACAACCATAGGACGAGAGGAGATAAAAATGGATTCTTTAAGAGAATTATTTAAAATTGGAAATGGTCCGTCTAGTTCTCATACAATGGGTCCAGAAAGAGCAGCGAAAAAGTTTAAAGCAGAAAATCCCAACGCAGCGAAATTTAAAGTAGAACTTTACGGTTCTTTAGCAGCTACAGGAAAAGGACATCTTACTGATTGGATCATTATAGAGACGCTAAAACCACATGCTACTGAAATTATTTGGAAACCAGAAGTTGTACATGAATATCACACAAATGCAATGAAGTTCTTTGCTTTGGATGGTGAAGAAAATGTAATTTCAGATTGGCTTGTTTTCTCTGTAGGTGGTGGAACCATAATGGAAGAAGGGAAAGCGAGACAAGGCGCTTCTAAAGTTTATTTACTGAAAACCATGGAACAGATAATGGAATGGTGTAAAAAAGGTAGAAAAGAAATGTGGCAATATGTAGATGAATCAGAAGGAGAATCCATATGGCAATATCTTGAAACAATTTGGGAAGCTATGGAGCAGTGTATTCAGACTGGACTTACTAAAACAGGAATGCTTCCAGGAAGCCTAAATTATCCAAGAAAAGCACAATCTTTTTACAGAAAAACTAGAAAAGATGATTCTAAAAATGTTTTTGGTGGAAAAATATTTGCATATACATTAGCGGTATCCGAGGAAAATGCTGCTGGAGGGACAGTGGTAACAGCCCCTACATGTGGAGCGTCAGGAGTAATTCCTGGATTATTGTATGCTTTAAAAGAAGAGTATAATTTACCTAAGGATGAAGTATTAAAAGGACTTGCTGTAGCAGGGCTTATAGGAAATTTAATTAAAGAAAATGCAACTATTTCAGGTGCAGAGGGTGGATGTCAAGCAGAAGTAGGATCTGCATGTGCTATGGCAGCGGGAATGGCAGCATTTTTATTAGGAGGATCCGTGGATCAGATAGAATACGCAGCTGAAATGGCACTTGAACATCACCTGGGATTGACATGTGACCCTGTAGGTGGATATGTACAAGTTCCTTGTATAGAGAGAAATGCAGCAGCAGCTGTTAGAGCTCTTGATGCCGTAAATTATTCGCTTTATACAGATGGAAAACATATGGTTTCATTCGATCAGGTTGTTATTACAATGAAGGAAACAGGTATGGACCTTAAGTGTGAATATAAGGAAACATCCTTAGGAGGGCTAGCTAAATCAAAGTATTAAAGCAATATAAAATCATAATTCTAAAAATAGAGATATAAAACTATGGTTTTGCATGATAAAACTGTTGACAATTTTATTTTGTCGACAGTTTTATTTTTTAGTATCATTATAAATCAACAAGTTATGGGATTGAAAGATTTAAGCATTAAATCTTTGAATAAAATATTTTGGATTTTTAAATTATTTAAAATATAATTACATTTATGCAATAGAAATTTGTATACTTAGTATAAAAGCCTTTAATGAATAAATAATAAAACAAGGGGAGTGATTGTATGAAGGAAAAAGAAAAAATGATTAATGGTGAGCTTTATAACGCCAACGATGAGGAGTTAGTGAAGGATAGAAATAATGCGAGAAGGTTAATGAAAATATATAACAACACTACTCCAGAAGAAGGATATATAAGAAAGGACGTTATAAAAGAATTATTTGGAAAAGTAGGCAATGATTTTTATATTGAGCCTCCATTTGCTTGTGACTATGGATTTAATATTGAATGGGGGGAAAACTCCTATGCCAACTTTGATTGTTTAATATTGGATGGCGCTCCTGTGAAAATAGGAAAAAATGTACTTTTAGCTCCAAATGTAAAAATTTTTACTGCCACTCATCCTATAAGCCCTCAACTAAGAAAAGAAGGAAAAGAATATGCCAAACCTGTAACTATAGGAGACAATGTATGGATTGGCGGTGGAACTATAATTAATCCAGGGGTTACTATTGGAGAAAATACTGTCATTGGCTCTGGAAGTGTAGTGACAAAGGATATTCCAGCTAATGTAGTTGCGGCAGGTAATCCTTGTAGAGTAATAAAAAATATAGAGGAATAAGAGAAGCGTTACATAGAATTTTTTATTTGTTGTAATCATGATTTGGGCATCAGAAACGAGAACTGAGGTACATAGTGACGTCGCGTCACAAAAAAGGCGCTCTTCCCACTATATACCCTAGTTCTTTTATAAGTTACCAATGTGTTTTCAGATATATATTGTGAAGAATTAGTTTTTCATTAATAAGTTTTTACAAAAGTAATTTAGATTCCGAAATAGAGAGCTAAGTACATAGTGAAGCCGCTCCAGATAAAGTGGCTATTTCACTACATACTTAGCTCTTTTGTTTTTTACAAATATATTCTCAAATTTATATTATGGCAAATTGATTCTTCAAATATTTATTTTTATGATTTCATGTTTAAAACTTAAAAATTATTTGCATTTAAGAAGTTATAAAATATCTAAAGTCATAGTAATTATATTATACTAGCAAGAAAAGAAGGAAAGTGATTATGTGTATTATATCACATAAAACTTAAATATAGTTCGGAATGGAAAGGAATATATCGATTAAAACGTAAGTTTATTTACGTAAATTTAAAGGAGTATCTATATTTTTATAAAAATATATGTTATAATAAAAATAAATCAAAAATCAAATAGGGGGGGTCTTTACATGTTAAATGGGAAGAAAATAAGAGAGTATAGATTAAATTTAGGATATACTGCTTCTGATATTGAAAATTTAACTAAAAACCCAAAATATGAAACTTCAATTTCAAAGTCATATTTAGAGGAACTTGAGAGAGGAGATAAGAGTAACCCCAGTTTGCAAAAGGTTATAGTTTTAGCCAATATATTATGTTGTAAGATAGATGATTTGGTTTTATATTAAGTTATAAAAAGCTAAGAACTAAAATAGAAAAATTAAAATAGAATAATAAATGTAGGGATTTTGTTTAACAAAGTCCCTTTTTTATTTTTATGATTTTATTGAATATCCTTATAAAATGTGGACAGAATATTTGAATGGTATATGATTTTTTTTTTATGGAGGTTAGTATGAAAGTAGGAATTCCTAAGGGACTTTTATATTATAAATATTACCCATTCTTTATTAAGTTTTTTGAAGAATTAGATGCAGAAATAATATATTCTTCTGATACTAGTAAGGATATATTAAATGAAGGTGTTAAATATTGTGTAGATGAAGCCTGTCTGCCTATAAAGATATTTCATGGTCATATTGCTTCAATAAAAGATAAGTGTGATATTTTATTGATACCAAGGATTATGCAAATTAGAGAAGCAGAATTTATATGTCCTAAATTTTGTGGTTTACCGGAAATGGTGATAAATAGTATACCAAATATGCCGCAGACAATAACTGCACCTATTTATTTCACATCTATGAAGAAATTATATCAATGGGCCAAAGAAGCTGGAAGGATGATCACAAAAGATAAAAGAAAAATAGAAAAGGCTTTTAATGATGCTGTTGAGGAGCAGAGGAAGTTTAAAGATGGTATAAAAGATGAAAACTTTAAGCTTAATATTGCTTTAGCAGGGCATCCATATAATATATATGATGATTTTACAAATATGAGTTTGGTTAAAAAGCTCAATGAATTAGGTATTGGAGTTATTACTGAGGAGTATGTAGAGGATGAATACATAGATACTGAAGTAAAAAGCCTTTATAAAAAACCATTTTGGACTTTTGCAAGAAACACTTATGGTTTTTTATCACATATAGCAAAGAATAAGAAAGTTGATGGAATAATATATATATCATCTTTTGCCTGTGGAATAGATTCTGTAGTAATTGAACTTGTAAAGGATAGAATTGAAGATTTTCCTTTTATGGTTCTTAAGATAGATGAACACACAGGGGAAGCTGGTATTGATACTAGAATAGAAGCGTTTGTTGATATGCTAGAAAGGAGCTGTTAATTTGAAAATAACAAGTCCTCACATGGGGAATGTATACTTAGCTGCCAAGGCATTATTTGATGGACTTGGGATAGACTATGTTATACCTAATTTCAATAGTAAGTCATCCCTTGAAATTGGTTCATTATATTCTCCAGATGAAATGTGCTTACCATTTAAATTAATGATAGGCAATTACATACAAGCGATTGAACAGGGAGCAGATACAGTAATATTAACAGGTAGCTGTGGACCATGTAGGTTTGGAGAGTATTGTGAATTGCAAATGAACACATTAAAAAGACTAGGGCATGATGTAGAATTTATAGTTATAGATGCTCCAAAAGATATAGGAGTACAAGAGCTTTTAAATAGAATAAATAGAATAGCAGATAATAGTAAAAAAAGTAGAAGAGAGAAGCTTAAAGCTACAACTCAGGCTCTAAAGGTTATAAATTTAATTGATGGAATAGAGGCAAGGGCACATTATCTTGCAGGGTATGAAAAAATAAAAGGCCAATGTAAAAAGCTTCTAAATACTTGCAGAGCAGAATCTGAAAAATGTAATAATCCAGAAGACATGATTAATGTTTTGATGAAATATAAAAATAAGATAAACAATGTAGAGATAGATAAAACAAAGGATCCTATTAAAATTGCTATAATAGGGGAAATATATACAGTTATAGAGCCCTTTTCAAATTGTTATATTGAAGATAAATTAATGGATTATGGTGTTTCAACTAAAAGAAAGCTTAGTCCTAGTTGGTGGGTTAAAAATATGGCATTATATCCTACAAAATTAAATCAGTTAGATATAAAAAAAATGGCTAAAGAATACTTGAACGTACAAATTGGCGGTCATGCAAGAGAATGTATAGGAGAGGCAGTATTAGCTCATAAAGAAGGATTCCATGGCGCTATTCAAATATTTCCAATGGGATGCATGCCAGAGATTGTATCAAAAGCAATATTACCACAAATATCAAAGGATAAAGATTTTCCAATCATGACTCTCATAGTTGACGAAATGACAGGAGAAGCAGGTTATATTACAAGAATAGAAGCTTTTGTAGATTTGCTTGAAAGGAGAAAGGATAAATGTATTATTTAGGTGTTGATGTAGGTTCCGTTAGTACAAATTTTGTACTTTTGGACAATAAAATGAATGTTGTAGAGAAACTATATTTAAGAACAAAGGGAAGACCTATAAATGTAATTCAGGAAGGTTTTAGGATTTTAAAAAATAAATATGATGGTGCTAAAATACTTGCAGCTGGAACTACAGGTAGTGGAAGGCAAATAGCTTCAGCTATAATCGGTGCAGATGCAATTAAAAATGAAATAACTGCCCATGCAGTTGCAGCTTTGCAGGCAGATGAAGATGTAAAGACTATAATTGAAATAGGCGGACAAGATTCTAAAATTATAATTCTAAGAAATGGAATAGTTACTGATTTTGCAATGAATACTGTTTGTGCCGCAGGAACAGGTTCTTTCCTTGATAGACAGGCGGAAAGGCTTGAAATTCCAATAGAGGAATTTGGTGATTATGCGTTAAAATCAGATATATCTGTAAGGATTGCAGGGCGTTGCGCCGTTTTTGCAGAGTCAGATATGATACATAAGCAACAGTTGGGATATAATGAATCTGACATAATAAGAGGACTTTGTGAAGCTATGGTTAGAAATTATCTCAATAATGTAGGAAAAGGCAAGGAAATTAAGTCTAAAGTGTTTTTTCAAGGAGGAGTAGCTGCAAATATAGGAATGAAAGCGGCTTTTGAAAATGCATTGGGTTTTGAAGTGGTTGTTCCAGAACATTATAATATAATGGGAGCAGTAGGTGCTGCAATTATTGCGAAATCTGCCGCAGAGAAAGCAGGAGGAAGTAGATTTAGGGGATTAAATCTTGGAGAAAGTGATTTAATCTCATCAAGCTTTGAATGTGAAGGATGTAGTAATAGATGTGAAGTTGTTAGAATAAATGAGAATGATAATATAATTGGATGCTTTGGAGATAGATGTGGTAAATATAACAAAGTTGGTTAGTATTGCTTTAAAAAATTGCTAGAATAAAATACTTTGCATTTTATCTTAAATAATAATATAATTTACTTTGTATTACCAAAAAAGGAGAGATAAATATGAGCAATCCAATATTTACAATAACTATGGAAAACGGAGATATTATGAAAGGAGAATTATATCCAGAAGTAGCTCCTAATACTGTAAATAATTTTATAAGCTTAATTAATAAAGGATTTTATAATGGCATTACTTTTCACAGAGTAATACCAGGGTTTGTTATACAGGGAGGTTGCCCAGAAGGAACAGGAATGGGTGGTCCAGGATACTCCATTAAAGGTGAATTTAAAATTAATAAATTTACAAATGATTTAAAACATACTGTAGGTGTTTTATCTATGGCTAGATCCATGAGTGTCAATTCAGCAGGAAGCCAATTCTTTGTAATGATAGGAGATGCTCCACATTTAGATGGCCAATATGCTGGTTTTGGAAAAATTACAGAAGGATTAGACATAGCTCTCAAAATAGGAGCAGTAGCTACAGACTATATGGATAAACCACTAGAACCACAAAAAATTAAAGAAGTTACTGTAGACACTTTCGGAGTAGAATATCCAGAACCTGAAAAAATGTAGTTAATAAAAATTGGGAACTAGGTACATAGCGGCATGGCTACAAAAAAGCTGTTTTGCCACTGTGTACTTAGTTCCTTTGTGTTTTACAAAGATACTTTCTAAATTAAGTTATATAAGATTAGTTCACAATTATAAATTTTCACAATGATATTTATATATCAGAAATGGAAACTGAGGTACATAGTGACGTCCCTTCGTAAAAAGGCGCTCCTCCCACTATATACCTCAGTTTCTTTATAAGTTACCAATATGTTTTCAGATATATATTGTGAAGGATTAGTTTTTCATTAATAAGTTTTTTTACAAGTATAATTTGGATTCCAAAATAGAGAGCTAAGTATGTAGTGAAGCCGCTCCGAAAAAAGTCGCTATTTCACTACATATTTAGCTCTTTTGTGGTTTACAAATATATTTTTAAAATTATATTATAACAGAAACGAATTGTAGCTTGCATCAGAAGGCATTCTCCAGTCTCCGCGAGGAGATAAGCTTATAGTGCCCACTTTAGGGCCATCAGGCATAGCGGAACGTTTAAATTGTTGAGTGAAGAATCTTTTGATAAATAGCTGTAGCCATTTATATATAGTATCTTTGCTATATATCCCTTCAAACGCTAATCCAGCTAAATACAATATTTTTTCTGATGATGAACCTTTTACAAAGTGGTAAAGGAAAAAGTCGTGTAACTCGTAAGGGCCTACTATATCCTCGGTCTTTTGAGCTATTCTTCCTTCTTTATCCTTTGGAAGAAGTTCAGGGCTTACTGGAGTGTCTAAAATATCTATCAATATATTAGAAATTTCTTCTTCAGATTCATTTGTGCTTACATATTTAACCAAATATCTAACTAAAGTTTTTGGTATAGAAGGATTAACGGAATACATGGACATTTGGTCTCCGTTATATGTACACCAACCCAATGCTAACTCTGACAAATCTCCAGTACCTATAACCAAGGCGTCTTCCTTGTTAGCCACATCCATTAAAATTTGAGTTCTTTCTCTTGCTTGAACATTTTCGTAGGTTACATCGTGAATTGATGGGTCATGGCCTATATCTTTAAAATGTTGAAGACAAGAAGGAACTATATCTACTTCTCTTAGTCCTGTACCTAACTTCTTACAGAGGTTAATGGCGTTATTATATGTCCTATCGGTGGTTCCAAAACCAGGCATTGTTATAGTGATAATATTTTTGCGCTCTATATGTAATAAATCAAAGGTTTTAACGACTACTAAAAGAGCTAGAGTTGAATCTAATCCTCCAGAAATTCCAATCACAGCTTTTTTTAGATTAGTATGCTCTATTCTTTTAGCTAATGCAGAACTTTGAATATTAAATATTTCTTTACATCTTATTTCTTGTTCACGAATATCTTTTGGCACAAAAGGTTGTTTTTCTATGTATCTATGCATTTTAAAGCTTGATTCTTTAAAGCTAAACTCTATTTCTCTTACATTAAATAAAGTATTTTTATTGTTATCCCTAAAACTAATATTTTTTAACCTTTCTCCATTTAGCTTCTCTATATCTATAGAAGATATTATCATGTTTCCTTCTCTTTCGAATCTTTCATTTTCTTTTAGTATAGAACCATTCTCTCCTATTATTAAGTGTCCGCTAAATAGTAAGTCTGTAGAAGATTCATATACACCTGAAGATGCGTAAATATAGCTAGAAACGCAACGACCACTTTGAGATTTAACTAAATCTCTTCTGTAAGAAGATTTACTTACTATTTCATTGGAAGCGGATAGATTACCTATTACATTAGCTCCTTTTAGACTCAAATAGCTACTTGGAGGAATGGTTACCCATAGATCTTCACATATTTCAAATCCAAATTTAATTACACCACTTTTAAATATTAAATCTACTCCAAAAGGAATGTCTTTTTGAAAATCTAGGTCAATTTTTTCGTCATTAATATGCATTCCTTCAGAGAACCATCTTTTTTCATAGAATTCAGAGTAATTAGGTATAAAGCTTTTAGGAACTATACCTAAGATTTTTCCTTCATAAATTATAAAAGCACAATTATATAATGAATCATTAAATATTAATGGAGCGCCTACTGCTACTAATATATCTTTATTTTTTGAAAAGGAGCATATATTTTCTATGCCCATTGTAGATTTAGAGAGAAAACTTCTATTTAAAAATAAATCGCCACAAGTATATGAGGTAACTGAAAGTTCCGGGAAAACTATCAGTTTTACATTTTGATTTGAAGCATCATCTATACATTTTTTTATATTATTTATATTAAGATCTATATCGCAAACATTTACTGTAGGACATGCAGCAGCCACATTTATAAAATCTTTTTCAGGGCTATAATTTTTATTATTGCTTGAATTCATAAATTTTCCCTCCAACTATATTATTAAATATATTTTTTACAAAATTATTATTAAATAAACCTGTTTATATGTCAACTTTTACATATGCTTAAATTTACCTTATAAATATATTTAAGTATGCAAATAATAAGCGAAATATTGTATAATGATAATAACAATAATTATATCTAAAATCAAATTTGTTATTTATTTTGGAAGGAGGGATTGGCTATAGGAACAACAGCATCAATTTTATTATGGGTAGCTATAGGTGTAGGTGGTGTGGCTATAGACTTATTTACTAGCACTCTATTGTTTGTTTGGTTTACAGTAGGTTCACTGGCTTCTCTAATAGCTTTAATTTTGAACTATTCTTTTACTACTCAATTAATTACTTTTGGAGCAGTAAGTGCATTGTTCATGGCAATTGGATATCCTCTAGCAAAGGAAACATTAAATAAGACTGTGGACAAGACACCTACTATGGAAGAAGGGTATATAGGAAGAGAAATTAGTGTGGATAATGATGTTATAGATACAGCGTTGATAAAGATAGATGGGATTTATTGGACGGCTAAAGCTCAAGGTGAAGTGTTGAAAAAGGGTGATAGAGCTAAAATAGTTTCTATAGAAGGAAATAAATTATTAATAAAAAAAATATAGGAGGGTTTAATTTATGTTAGGGAAGATTATTTTAATTTTAATTTTAGTTATACTGTTGTCAGCAGTACTTTCTTCAATTAAAGTTGTAAACACAGGAAATCTTTATATTTTAGAGAGATTTGGTCAATTTTATAGAGTGTTAGAACCAGGTTGGCATTTTACTATTCCTTTCGCAGATTTTGTAAGAAAAAGGGTCTCTACCAAACAACAAATTTTAGATATTGAACCACAAAGTGTTATAACAAAAGATAATGTTAAAATTTCCATAGATAATGTTATATTCTACAAGGTTATGGATGCAAAAGATGCAGTTTATAATATTGAAAACTATAAATCTGGTATAGTTTATTCAACAATAACTAATATGAGGAATATAGTTGGTAATATGTCTTTAGACGAAGTTTTATCAGGAAGAGATAAGATTAACAATGAGTTGTTACAAGTAGTAGATCAGATAACAGATGCTTATGGAATAAAAATTTTATCCGTTGAAATTAAAAATATTATTCCACCAGCAGAAATTCAACAGGCAATGGAAAAACAGATGAGAGCAGAAAGAGATAAGAGAGCTGCAATACTTCAAGCAGAAGGTCAAAAGCAATCTGATATTGCTAGAGCAGAAGGTGAAAAGCAAGCTAAAATACTTCAAGCGGAAGCGGAAAAGGAAGCTAACATTAGACGTGCAGAAGGATTAAGACAATCTCAAGTTCTTGAAGCTGATGGTAAAGCAGAAGCTATAGAAGCAGTGGCAAGAGCTGAAGCTAAGGCAATTGAAATGGTTAATAAGGCTATAATTGATTCTGGTACAGATGAAAAGGTAATAGCATTAAAACAAGTTGAAGCTCTTAGAGAAATGGCTAAAAATCCAGCTAATAAACTTATATTACCAAATGAAGCTGTTTCTTCCCTTGGAAGCATAGCAGCAATTGGAGAAATGTTAACTAAGAATAAAAATCAATAAAAGCTAAGTTGTGTCCTAGGACACAACTTTTTTTCTATAATAATATATAAATTATTACTTTATTGACATAATATAGTTGTAAAGTATAAAAAAATAAATTAATCTATTATTACAAATGAATTGTAATATAAATTAAAAAAGGGGGGAAGCAGTTATGAATGTAAAAGAGATTATAATTAGAGTAATACTGGCTATATTAGTTGGTGGAGTTATAGGATACGAAAGAGAAAGTAAAAATAGACCTGCAGGTTTCAAAACTCATATTTTAGTTTGTTTAGGTGCAGCTGTTATATCAATGATGCAGATATATGACATAGAGTACACAATTAAGTTAATAAATGAAAGATCAGAATTGAGTAATGCTTTAAAAGCAGATGTAGGAAGATTAGGAGCGCAAGTTATAAGTGGTATTGGATTTTTAGGAGCAGGCACAATAATTCATGATAAGGGTTCGGTAAAAGGGCTCACTACAGCAGCAAGCCTTTGGACTGTTGGGTGTATTGGACTAGCAGCAGGAAAAGGGTATTATTCCTTAAGCATAATCTCAGCTCTATCTGTAATTATTATATTGGCATTTTTAACAAAGTTTGAAAATATGTTTAGAGAAAAATGTACTGCTGTACGATTTCAAATAGATTATACTAATAAAGAGAGAGCTATTAATGATATAACACATTATTTTCAACAGAACAACATTAGGATTAAAAATATAGAGTTTTTTTTGGAAGATGAGGATACGGGCTTTGGAAGTAGCTTATATACAGTTCTATTACCTAGGCGTGCTCACAGAGAAGAGATCATTATGGAGCTAAGAAAGAGTGAGGGAATTAATAGCGTAGAAATATTATAAAGGAGAGAGAAATGTGAAAAATAAAATATTTTACTTTTCTGGTTCAGGAAATTCTTTAAAGGTGGCAAAGGACATTTCTTCAAAACTCGGAAATACCGAATTAATATTTATACCTAAAGCATTAAGAGAAGAGATAGACTTGGAGTGTGAAAAAATAGGAATTGTTTTTCCAGTTTATGCTTGGGGTGTACCTAGGATAGTGGTGGATTTTCTTGAAAAAATAAAAACAAATAAATATGTTTTTACTATAATAACTTATGGTGATTCAGGAGGAAGAACTATAAATCAGGTTAGCAATATTTTAAAAAAGAATGGGATTAAGCTTAATGCAGCATTTGGAATAACTATGCCCGATAACTATATACCTATGTTTAATACTATTTCCGAGGAAAAACAAAAGGAAATATTTAAAGCTGAAGAGGAAAAGATTAAGAGAATTTGCAGTATAATCAAAAATAATGAAGACTATAATGAAGAAGAGAAATCCCCATTAATAGGAAGTATACTATCAAAAGCTGTATATCCTATAGCAATTAAACACTTTAAAAAATGTGATAAAAATTTTTGGGTAAATGAAAAATGTTTAAAATGTTCCATATGTCATATGGTATGTCCGAGAAAGAATATAATAATGAAAGAAGGAAAACCAACTTGGAATGGAGATTGTGAGGCTTGTATGGCTTGTATACATTGGTGTCCACCAAAGGCCATTGAATATGGTAAGAAAAGTAAAGATAAAAAGAGATATACAAATCCTTATATTAAATTAGAGGAAATGATAGAGAACTATTAACTATTTCCTTGGTACTCCGTAATATAAGTAAATAGGGTACTAGGAGGTATTTAAATGAAAAGAATAATAATTACGTTTTTAATATTATTTGGGGTGATTTTTGCGGGATGTTCTAAAAAAAATATGGAACATAGTAAAGATCAAATTAAAAGTACTGATGGCATAGAAAAGAAAGAAGGGAATTATTCAAAATATTATTTTATTTATTCTCAGGTATTAGATTCTTATATGACAATAGACCCTGGATTAAATGATGATATTAAATATATAGCTATAGATTTTGATACTTTAGAGGGAGTAGAAGAAGAGAAAAATCTTATAAAAAAATATTTCGAAAAGTATAATTTAGAAGTCATTGACGAATCTTTTGAAAGCTTAAAAGAAAAAGGTATGGTCAAAGAAGGAAATTATATTGAAGGGATATTGTTATCAATTGAAAGTATTGAATTCACTTCAGATAATCGAGCTGTAGTTGAAGGTTCAAAGTTTCGCTCGGGAAAAGGGGCAGTAGGATTTAAGTCAACTATAAAACTTAGTAATGGGCAATGGAAATTAGAAAATACGGATATGACTTGGATAAGCTAATGATTTATAACACTTAATTAGGAGGGAAAAGTGGGGATTAGTTATTTAGCAGTCTTAACAATTGTTTATTTTGGGTGGATTATTTTAAGTGGCAATATACACTTGTTTTATATGATATGGAATGTATTCTTATCGTGGATTCCGCTGATAATTGCGTTGCAAATGAATAAATTAAGCAAAAAAAGTGGTAAAAAAATAAGGAATAATATTATTGTACTTTTACTAGGGTTAGTTTGGCTATTGTTCTACCCTAATTCACCCTATATAACTACAGACTTTATTCATTTGTCGACTAAGAAATTCTATTTTTCAAATCCTAATTATATTCCTTATGGTTTAGAGCCGAGAGTTTTATACAACAAGGATCTTAAAGTTTGGTTAGAATTTATAAACATTGCCATAGGGGTATGGTTAGGATATGTAGTGGGATTCATATCTTTATATATAAATCAAAGGTTAATAAGAAAAAAAGCTAACAATTTTATCAGCTGGATATTTGTATTTGTGGTTAATATGCTTAGTGGATTTGCTATATACTTAGGTAGGTTTATAAGATGGAATAGTTGGGATGTAATAAAACCTAAAAATATAATAGCTATACTTACAAAAGATATTAATTCTCAATCGTTAAAATATACACTTATCTTCGGCGTGTTTTGTCTTGTTCTATATTTAATAAACTACTCTATTATTAAATTAGCAAAGGAGAAAAATTATGATTAAGAAAATTAGCATATTAATATTAATTTTATGTACTATGTTTCTAGGATGTGGTAGACAGGAAGAAAATAAAACAAATGAAATAGAGAACAAGCCTATAACTCCTACTATAGACCCTGTTAAAGAAGAGCTAAATAAGCTTACCCTAGAAGAAAAAATAGGGCAAATGTTTATTATAAAAATAGAAGGACAAGAAATTAATGAGAATACAATGAAACTAATTAGAGATTATAAGGTTGGAGGGGTAATATTATTTCAAAACAATATAAAGGATTCTTCACAGCTATTAAAGTTAACAAACTCTATAAAGGAATATAATAGGGAAAATCCTATACCTTTGTTTATCTCTATAGATGAGGAAGGTGGAAGAGTAACTAGGATGCCTAAAGAAATTAAAAAATTACCTAGTGGCAGTAAAATAGGTAGAACAGGTAGCAAAGATGTAGCTTATAATGTTGGATTAACAGTGGGAGAAGAACTAATGAGTTTTGGTATTAATATGAACTTTGCTCCTGTTATGGATATAAACAGTAATCCTGCAAATAAAGTTATAGGGGATAGATCTTTTGGTGATAATCCTCAAACTGTTAGTGAGCTCGGTATTGAAGTGATGAAAGGCTTTCAAAATGCAGAGGTTATCCCTGTATTGAAACATTTTCCGGGGCATGGTGATACATCTGTAGATTCACATGAGGATTTGCCAATAATAAATAAGAATATAGAAGATCTTGAAAACTTTGAAATGTTACCCTTTAAAAAAGGTATAGAGGCAGGGGCAGATGTGATTATGATTGCACATATTTTACTACCTCAATTAGATAAAGATAATCCTTCCACTTTATCGCCAGTAATAATTAAAGATATATTAAGAGATAAATTTGATTTTGAAGGTGTAGTTATAACAGATGATATATCAATGAAGGCAATATCAAATAAATATGGTGTAGGAGAGAGTGCACTTAAGTCATTAAAAGCTGGTACGGATATAGTATTGACTTGTCACACTCCGGATAAGCAAGAAGAGATGATTAATTTTATAAAAAAATCAGTAGAAGATGGAACTTTAACTGGAGAAGAAATTGATGGAAAAGTATATAGAATATTAAAACTTAAGGATAAATATCATATCGATGATGAAGCAATGGAGACGGTTAATATTAATGCAATAAATGAAAATATAAATGAAGTATTGGAAGATATTAATAAAAACTTGAAGTAGAAATTATTATTTTATATAAATATAGCCGTAGAGTAAATTCTACGGCTTTTCAACTATATAATATCCTGTTTTGTATAATAAACTATTCCAATTGCTCCTGGTCCAACATGCATTCCTATCACTGGTCCTATGTCACATATTTTAGTTTCTAACTTAAATATTTCTTTTATTTTTTTGTTTAATTCAATTGCCTCATTGAAGCAATTGATATGATGAATAACTACTTCTACTAATTCACAGCTATTTGCATCTTTTAACAGTTTATCTAGCATTGTTTCTATAGCTTTCTTTTTTGTTCTAACCTTTGTATAGATTGTTGTTTTTCCTTCTTCAACTGTTAAGATGGGAATTATTTTAAGTAAATTTCCAATTAAGGCACTTGCTCCTCCAATTCTCCCGCCTTTTTTTAAATATTCTAGGTTATCTGGTATAAATAAGAACTTGCTTTTTTTTAGGTTTTTCTCAGCAATTTTTTTAACTTCCTCTAAGCTTTGTCCTTCTTTTGCTGCTTTTGCAGCTAGGATAGCTGCGAACCCAAGCTGCATACAAGTAGAGCGAGAATCTAATATTTCTATTTTGGCATTTTCATATTTTTCTAAAATCATATTTTTTACTGTATGAGCTGCTGAGTATGTTCCACTTAAATCCGAGGATAAAAATATGCAAAGGATACTGTCACCTTTCTCCACTGCATCTTTCATAATATGGTATAATTCTTCAATGGAAGGTTGAGAAGAAGTAGGTATACCTTCCTGTTCCATCTTTTTGTAAAAAATATCATTATCTATGTCACATTCTTTAAAACTTTCATTTTTAAATATAATATTTAAAGATATAGTTTGTATATCTAATTCTTCTTTAATATCTTTATCAATATAGCTTGTGCTATCAGTTAAAATTTTTATCGCCATAACATTCACCTCAATCACTAAATTACTTACTTGTCTCTAAATTATCCGATGACTACCATTCGTAATACTCCCATTTTCTACGGATGCTACGTCCCTGGATAAGTTCTTCTAAGTTTCAGTTGAAGTAAGTATTCCTTTTAAGCAAACTCCATCTGAAGCTAAGAATCACTTGATATAGCTAATATTTAAAGACCAGTTATTTTTGAAAATGCTTTATTATAAGTTTATATTAAAACTTATATTTATTATTAAATTTTCGTCGCTTTGTAATTAAGTATATATATTTATTCGAAGAATTGAAACCCTAAAGAGAAATAGATTAAAACTTTAATCTATAAAATACCTATACATTGCTCTATTTAATTAAGTTTTTCGCCCTATACATGCATTTGTTAATATTTATGATTTCTTACGTTAAAATATTTCTTTATAATTATTTTTTGTTATAAAATTCTATTTAAAAAACTGAGGAGTAGAAGGTACTATCTTCTACTCCTCAGTTTATTTTAACCAAATAAAACTCTATCACTTAATGATTCTTTAGTTTGCAGATTATCAAAATGTGAAAGCAATTTGTTTACTGTTAACTCTTTTTTCTTCTCTTTACATATATCTAAAACTATATTTCCCTGATGCATCATTATCAATCTATTACCCATGCTTATTGCATGATTTAGATTATGAGTTACCATTAAAGTTGCGATTTTGTTTTCTTTTATAATTTCAGCCGTAATCTCATTAATTCGTTCAGAGGTTTTAGGGTCCAATGCTGCTGTATGTTCATCTAAAAGTAATATTTTAGGTTTGCTCATTACAGCCATAAGTAATGAAAGAGCTTGCCTTTGTCCACCGGATAATAAGCCAACCTTGATGTTCATTTTATCTTCAAGTGCTAAATCTAATTTACATAGCATTTCTTGAAAAAGAGTTATATTTTTTTTAGACAATCCACTAGTTAAATTAAATTTATTTCCTTTATTCTGCGCCATAGACATATTTTCTAGAATTGTCATGTTGGGCGCTACTCCTGATGATGGATTTTGAAATACTCTTCCTATAACTTTTGAACGTTTATGTTCAGACATCGTAGATATATCTCTATTCTCCAGAATAATAGTGCCATCATCCAGGGCTATTACTCCTGATATTATATTTAAAAGAGTGGATTTTCCTGCTCCATTACTTCCTATTATGGTTATAAATTCTTCTTTCTCTACATTAAGATTAAAATTATCAAATATAATTTTTTCATTTACTGTATTATTATTAAAAATCTTATATAAATTATTTATCTGTAACAAGAACTCCACCTCCCATCGGAACTTTTTTTCTAGTTTTAAAATTAAATTTTTTATTATTTAATGATAATGCTATGACTACTATAATTACAGTTACAAGCTTTAAATCTGTAGGCTCAAGACCTAATTGTAAGGCAATAGCTATTATAGCTTTATATATTATAGAACCTAATATAGCCATAGTAGTGCCTTTTACTATACTAGCCTTTTTAAAAATAGATTCTCCAATTATAACAGCGGCAAGTCCCATAACTACAATACCAGTCCCCATACCTACATCTGCAAAGCCTTGGTATTGAGCCATTATAGATCCTGATAAAGCCACTAATCCATTAGAGATTATAAGCCCTAGTATTTTAATGGTGTCCTTATTAACTCCTAAAGAAGTCACTAACTGATCATTATCTCCTGTAGCTTTAAGAATAAAACCTAATTTAGTTTTCAAAAATAAATCTAATATAACCTTTGAAGCTAATGCAAAAATAACTATTATAATTATAGGACTGGAAACTGGTGTGAAAATAGTATCAATTCCAAATAGAGGGATATTGGATTTTCCCATTATCCTCAAATTTATTGAATAGAGTGCTATCATCACAAGAATGCCAGACATAAGATTAGTTATCTTAAATTTCACATGAAATAATCCTGTTATGGCTCCACCTATACCACCTGCTATAAAAGCTAGCAGACAAGCTATAAAAGGATCTATACCCTTTATAAGACACATTGCTGTAACAGAGGCACCTAGTGGAAAGGTTCCATCTACTGAAAGATCAGGAAAATCTAAAATTCCATAGGTTATATAAACACCAACAGCCATTATGGAGAAGATTAATCCTTGTTCCAGTATATTTATCAATATACTCATTTAATTAACACCTCCTGTAACCTTTTCAGCCTGATCATTTAATTCAGCAGGAATAGTTATATTTAATTTTTTAGCAGCATCGGTATTAATTATTAGCTGCATTTCATCTAAGGTTACTATAGGAAGATCCTTAGGTTCTTTTCCGTTAATTATATCAACAGCCATAAGTCCTGTCTGAAAACCAAGTTTATAGTAATCAATACCATTAGTTGCTAGCGCCCCAGACATAACATGGGCTTTTTCTGCACCTATTATTGGGATATTGCTTTTAAAACATTGGGTAGAAATTAATGGCATGGATGATGCTACTATATTATCTGTAGGAGTGTATAGCACATCAATTTTTCCAATCAAAGAATTCAATGCTTGAGGTACATCATTTACATTAGTGATTCCTGCAGTTACAATTTCTAAACCAAATTTAGGTGCTACATTTTTAGCATTATTTACTTGGATTTCTGAATTATTTTCACTAGTATTATATAAAATACCTACTTTTTTAGCCTCGGGTAAAATTTTCTTTAGAAGTTCAAATTGTTTATCGATTGAAACATTATCTGAGGTACCTGTGACATTTGTTCCAGGTTCTTTCATAGATTTAACAAGGCCAGCCTCTACTGGATCTGTAACTGCTGTTACCAAAATTGGTATATCTTTTGTTGTATTATAGGCTGCTTGAGCTGCAGGCGTTGCTATAGCCATTATCATATCCATTTTTTGAGATACAAATCTTTGTGCTATAGTTTGTGTTGTAGGAATATCTCCTTGGGCATTTTGAAAATCAATTGTTATATTTTTACCTTCTTCAAATCCTTTTGATTTTAGCCCATCAATAAATCCCTCTCTTGTGGCATCTAGTCCTGGATGCTCAATTAGCTGTGAAATACCGATTTTAATTTCCTTGTTATCATTTGAATGTGTTTTATTCGGACTTGCACATGCTCCTAAAATAGACGCAGTTAATAACACTGCTAAAGTGATTTTTAAACTCTTTACTACCATACTACCATCCTCCAAAATATTTATAGTTTTTATAAAATAAAAAACTCTCCTATAGGAGAGTTATATAACAAAAAAACATAGACTTATTTTAATATCTCCTACAAAACTACCATTTTACCTAATTAAAATCTACTAAATATAATAATATTTAATTTTTAATTGATCTTACAAATACTACATCAAATTTATCAAACTACTACTCTAGTCTGCTACCATACTGCTATAATGTTCTACCATTCTACTACTTAAGTCCCAAAATTGACTTGTCACTATTCTATATTTATTTTCTAAGCTTGTCAATATATTTTTTATATTTAAGAACAGGTAAAAAAGTTCATAGTAGTTTACTTTAATTATTTAGTGTAAATTATTTAATAATATTTAATTAAAAAAAGGAAGGGAAGCCCTTCCTTTTTTTAAAAGCATGTGAATTGATCTATTTGTCTAAGATCCATTCCGAAAAATACCCATCTGGATCCGGTCCATCTAAATCCAGCAACGGATCTAGGTCCTACAAAAGTAAGCCAAGCCCAGAAACCTCTTCCTCTCCTAGGCCATATGAAAACAAATCTAAAAAGACAAGGTCTGATAGCACCAGGATCCACTGCTAGTGCTTGAAATTGTGGCTGGCTTGGAGTAAATGAAGGTGGTGGTCCGCTAGGAGGTCTGCCTGCGCCAGGACCTCCTCCAGGTCCAGATGGTGGACGTCCTGGAGGAGATGGTGGAAAGAATTGGCGATAATATGGGCAATAAGGGTAACAGCTCTCCATAGAACGAAAATCATCTTCGAAATCCATATTTAGATCATAATCAAAGTCATCAATAAACATAAATACTCTCCTTTTAAAAGCTACATTACATATTATGCAACATGGCACAAAAAGGTTATACTATATTTAATTGGGAATTTAATTTTTTACGAGGAGGAAGAATATGAAGAATTTTAACATCAGATTTGCTAAAGAAGAAGATACTAAATTGATTTTAAATTTTATTAATGGATTGGCAGAATATGAAGAGTTATCTAATGAAGTGGTTGCTACAGAAGAAACATTAAAAGAATCTCTTTTTATAAGAAAGGCTGCAGAAGTAATTATTGGAGAGTATGAAGGAATTCCAGTAGGGTTCGCACTATTTTTTCACAATTTCTCTACTTTTATTGGTAAGCCGGGTATTTATTTAGAAGATTTATATATAAGGCCTGAAATGAGGGGGAAAGGTTTTGGCAAAAAGATGCTTTCATTTTTAGGAAAATTAACTATTGAAAGAGATTGTGGAAGATTAGAATGGTCGTGCTTAGATTGGAATAAGCCATCTATTGACTTTTATAAAAGCATGGGATCTATACCTATGGATGAATGGACGGTATATAGGGTTACAGGAGACGCTTTAGAAAAATTAGCAGGCAATTTTATAAAGTGAAGAGTTGGAAAATGAAAATAAATAATATATGTCCTCAATATCATAAGTTTTTACAAAGATAATTTAGTTTAACAAATAGAGAGCTAAGCACGTATTGAAGTCGCTCCAAGAAAAAGTCGCTATTTCAATACATACTTAGCTCTTTTATAGTTTGAAAATGTATTTTCAAATTTATATTAAGATAAATTAGTTTCTTAAATACTTATCTTTATAATTTTATTGTTTAAAATTTAAAATGCTATGTAATGTGTCCTATGCATTTGAGCAAAGTCTATTCAATTAAAAAAGTTTTGAACATTTTTTAACTAAGTTAAATAAAAGACCAAAATGTAATATATAAACAAAATGTATTTTAAATATTCATAATATTCTATAATATAAATATAAGCATTATTATAGAATTAAAATTTAAGAAATGGGGGATTGGAAAGTGGATAATAGTGATGTGATGATAAGTAAGGATGAAAAAGTAGTTCAAAAGAAAGACTACAAAATCATGGGTTTATCTGTGCCTATGTTCTTTATTTTAGCAATTATTGTTTTATTATCAGCTTATCTTAATGTATTACCAAAAGGCATGATTGGGGCTCTTGCAGTGATGATGGTAGTTGGAGCGGTGCTGAATTTAATAGGAGATCATCTTCCTATTGTAAAGGATTACTTGGGTGGAGGGCCTATAGTTGTAATATTTGCTTCTGCTGCTTTTGTTACGTATAATATTTTTCCTAAGGGAACAGTAGATATTATTACAAATTTTATGACTAAGGAAGGTTTTTTAGATTTTTATATTGCGGCTTTGATTACTGGTAGTATACTTGGAATGAACAGAAATCTACTGATAAAAGCTGCTGTAAGATATATTCCGGCAATTTTAGGGTGTATTGTTTTTTCATTATTATTTGTTGGTATTGCAGGTGCAGTAATGGGATATGGTGTAACTGAAGCAATATTCTATATTGGAATTCCTATAATAGGTGGAGGGATGGGAGCAGGGGCTGTTCCACTTTCTAAAATTTTTGCTTCAGGGCTTAATACAGATCCAGCTCAAATGCTATCTGTTATGGTACCAGCAGTTGCACTAGGAAATGCATTTTCCATAGTAGTAGCAGGAGTTTTAGATAAAATAGGAAAAGGAAGACCAAAGTTAACTGGAAACGGAGAGATGTTAAGAGATAGTAATGCGGAAGTTATTAAAGAAGAAGAGGAAGTCTTTAAACTAGATCTTGGAATAATGGGAAATGGACTTTTGATTGCACTTACATTTTTCTGTTTGGGCTCTATCATAGCCAAGTTTATGCCAGGAATACATCAATATGCCTGGATGATTTTATCTGTAGCTGCAGCTAAAATTTTAGGACTAATTCCTAGAAAATATGAACTAGCGGCGGCTCAATGGTATCAGTTTATAGTTACTAATTTCACTTCAGCCTTATTAGTTGGTATAGGAGTAGCATATACAAATTTAGGAGAAGTTATTGCAGCATTGAGTGGTCAATACTTAGTATTAGTTATAGTTACAGTATTGGGGGCTGCATTAGGAGCGGCACTAATAGGAAGATTAGTAGGATTCTATCCAATAGAAGCTGCAATTACAGCAGGATTATGTATGGCTAACATGGGTGGAACAGGAGATGTTGCAGTTTTATCAGCAGCTAAGAGAATGTCGCTCATGCCATTTGCACAAATATCTTCCCGTATAGGCGGTGCAATGATTTTAATTATAGCCAGCACAATAATAAAAATATTTTCTTGATATATAAATTAATATTAGTCTTATAGAATATTAAAAATTACACTAAATCTCTATATGTCTCGTGACTTTAGACATATAGAGATTTTTGTTTGTTCTTAATATTTAATTGTTTTAAACAGGTTAAATTAAATATATTAGAAAAATAGTAATATTTTTAAAGTGATAGCAATTAGAAGCTAAATGATCTATATTTTCTATATTTTTATATATTGAAGGAACTAGAGGTAGATGAAGATGAGTGGAAATTGGGAATTATGCAAGAAATATTTCATAAAAATAAAAACATAATATTTTTGAAATATTTCTCTCAAATGGTTGACTAATTTTGATTTTTTGTGATAACATCTACAGTAACCTAGCTGGGCAAATATTAAAAAATAAAAATAAGATGTCTCTATATGCTTTTTAAAATAGTATATAGAGACTTTTTATAAATTTTATTTGGAAAAATTAAAAGGGGGCTTTTAGATGGATGGAATATTAGCATTCACGGTATTATTTATCATTTTTGGTGTTGGAGATTTTATATCTTCCAAGACTAAAGCTATTTGTTCAACTATGTTTGTATCTTCAACTATATTGTTGATTGGTTTTTGGGTGGGGCTACCTAAGACTATTTTCAATGATTCTATATTATTACCCTTAGGATCCATAGTTATAGCAATTTTAATAACTCATATGGGGACACTTATGAGTATTAAAGAACTTAAGAAACAGTGGAAAACAGTAGTTATTGCTGTAGGTGCAATTGCAGGTATAGCGGTTTTTGTTTATGTTGCAGGGACTCCTATTCTTGGAAGGGAATACTCTGTGGCAGCAGCTCCTCCTATAGCTGGTGGGGTAGTTGCTGGGATAATGATGGGAGAAGTAGCTAAAGCAAAGGGACTCGAAACTATTATGGTATTTACCACTCTTTTAGTTGTTGTGCAAGGATTTTTTGGATATCCAATTGCTTCTATATGTTTAAGAAAAGAGGCTAAAAGAATTTCAAGTAAATTAAAAAGTGGAGAATATGGAGAACTTAATATATCAAAGAGTGAAGTAGCCTCAACTAAGGAAAGGGAAGAGAAAAAATCTAAGTATAAAATATTCCCTGATTTCCCAAAGGAACTGCAAACATCTTCTATATTGCTAGCAAAATTAGGATTAGCTACTTTTTTGAGTTTTAAATTAGCTGCATTAACCAATGGTGTTGTAAATCAGTATGTTATGTGCTTGATTATGGGAGTTGTTTTGAAGGAAATAGGTTTTTTAGAAGGGGACATTCTCACAAAATCAAATTCTTTTGGAATAGCTATGGGAAGCATACTTACAGTTATATTTGCAAATTTAGTAAATGCAACTCCAGAAATGGTAGGTAAATTATTGTGGCCATTAGTGGTAAGTCTAACTTTAGGAACAATAGGTATAGCTTTAGCCAGCATTCCTTTAGGAAAGTTTTTAGGTATAAGCAAGGAAATGTCATTAGCCATAGGAATTACAGCTTTATTCGGCTTCCCAGGGACTTTTATTATATCTCAAGAGGTTGCCAATGCTGAGGGAAAGACTGAAGAAGAAAAACAGTTTATTCTAAACGAAATATTGCCTAAAATGCTTATAGCAGGCTTTGTAACAGTAACTATAGCATCTGTTGTTTTGGCAGGTATAATGGTAAAGATGCTTTAATTTTTAAAATTTTTGCTTTAGTAATGTATAACTGTACATTGAAATAAGATATATTGATAAAGGGGGATTCATTTATGAAAACATTAGAATTAGCTAAAAAATATTATGATTGGATGGTTGATATAAGAAGGGATTTTCACATGCACCCAGAGGCTTCTCTTAGTGAATTCAGAACTTCTAAGAGAATAAGAGAAGAGTTAGAAAAAATGGGTATTGAAGTTTATAGTCCCTGTGAGACTGGGGTATTAGGGGTTTTAAAAGGTAAGGGAGAGAGGAAGGTAGTTGCATTAAGAGCTGATATTGATGCTCTATCAGTTAATGAAGAAACGGGATTGCCTTATAGCTCAAAGACACCTGGAATGATGCATGCTTGTGGACACGATGCTCATGCGGCAATGCTATTAGGAGCTGCTAAGGTGCTGTCTGAAATGAAAGAAGAGATAAATGGGACAATTAAGTTTATATTCCAACCAGCAGAAGAAGTAGCTAAGGGTGCTAAGAATATGATAGAAGGTGGAGTACTAGAAAATCCTAAAGTAGATATGATTTTTGGTATGCATATATGGACTGATATTGTTGCGGGTCAAGGTAACATACAGGCAGGTCCTATGATGGCATCTGGAGATGTATGGAAGCTTATTATAAAGGGTAAATCTTGTCACGGATCATCACCATGGCAGGGAGTAGATGCTATTACTTGTATGACGGCTGTTTTAAACGGGCTTCATACAATTGTTACAAGAGTAAATGATATAAGAAATCCTATAGTGATAAACGTTGGTACTATTAATGCAGGGGAGAGATTTAATGTAGTTCCTGGAAGAGCTGAAATTACGGGTATGAATAGAGCTTTTACAAAAGAGAGTAGAGAAGCATTGCCAAAGTGGATGGAAGATATTATTAAGAGTACTTGTGAAGCGTATGGATGTGAATATGAATTTACCTATGATTATATATGTAGTCCAACCATTAATGATGAAAACACTGTAAAGTTTGTGAAGAAGTCTCTAGCTAAAGTTATTGGCGAAGAAAATCTTATACCTATAGAAAAAGTTATGGGATCAGAGGATTTCTCGGAATATACGGAAAGAATTCCAGGAGCATTATTGTTCCTAGGAGGAAGAAATGAAGAGAAAAAATGTTGTTACTCGCATCATTCTAATTTCTTTAATATAGATGAGGATGCACTACCTCTAGGGGCTGCTAGTTATGCTCAGGTTGCATTGGATTATATATTGAATAATATAGAGTAGGTTTTAAACCTACTCTATATCTATTAGTTAGGAATTATATATACGGAGCAATGCTTTATGTTTTCTATATTATTTTCTATGGTAGTATGAACTGTTTCTGCGATTTTATGTCCTTCCTCTATGGAGATATTCTTGTCTACACATATACCCACATCTGCGTATACTTTATTTCCAAATATTCTTGTTTTTAAACTATTTACTTTAATAACTCCTTCTATGTCTGAGCTAAGCTCTTTTATTCTATCTATTATATCGTTGCTGGCGGTATGATCTACTAATTCTTTAACAGCTTTTAGATAATATTCCACTCCTACTTTAACAATGATGATACAAACTAATATGGCAGCTATAGGGTCTAATATTTTAAAGCCCATGCGAGCGCCTAGTATACCTATGAAGGTAGCTATAGATGAGATAGCATCAGAACGATGGTGCCATGCATCTGCTTCCATAGATGTACTTTTGATTTTTCTAGCAATCATTAGAGTATACCAATATAAACATTCCTTTACGATTATAGAAGTGGCTGCCGCAATTAAAGCTATTTTTCCAGGTGAACTTAGGTTTCCTCTTATTGAGTCTACTACTCCCTTATATCCTATTGAAACCCCTGTAAATATAAGCAATAAACTAATAATCTTAGTAAATATAGATTCAAATTTCTCATGGCCATAAGGGTGATTTTCATCTGCATCTTTATTTGATATTTTTAATCCTATAATAACTACTAAGGTTGTAACTATATCAGCTAAACTATGAACTGTATCTGCAAGCATCGCTGTACTTTTACCTAATATAGCTCCAGCTAATTTTAATAATGATAATACTAGGTTTATTCCTATAGAAATCCAAGAAGCTCTGGTTCCTACTTTTACATTATCCATTCTAACACCTCTCAATTGATAATAATATGACATAATAACTATAACTACAGTATATGCTGAATACTTGAAATTGACAACGTTTATTAAAAATTAATTTAAAAATATTTTCGATGAATTTGTTTATCAATTGATAATGAAAATCCTTTTAAATCTAATAATATTCATTATTGATATTTAGTATAACTTATACATTAGTATATATGGAGATAGGAAAAACTTATTTAAAAACGCCTATATATTTTTAATTTCGCATATAAAAAAGTATTTCTGTGGAAATATTTTAGAAGCTATGAAGAAAAATAATAGAACATAGGAATAAATAGCTTAGCATTTAATAGTGGAAATAAGGAAAGTTTAAAAGAAAATATAACTTAATTACTAGGGCATCAGGAATTGATTCATTTTATATCTAGAAATGCAAGAAAATATGCAAATCTGATTAGCTTTAATTTTTTAAGCAAATGTTAAGAATTTAGTAAGGTTATAGTAAGAAATATTTCTTATAATGTAGTTATAAAGTTAACCAAGGGGGAATATATTGTGATAAACTTACTTTTATTTCTCTTATTTGCCTTAATTATCACAGTTACATTTGAGTGCTTTGTTGGAGATATATACTTTAACAATGGATGCAGAAAACACTACTATAGAATATTGAAAAGTATTTATAATATGTTAATTATAATATTTATTTTCCTTCATAGAAATTACATATTATCAATGAAGGGCTTGAGTGGAGTATTATTTTTTAGCTGTGGAGCAATTGCTTTAGTTAATATTTTTTATATAGCTAAAGATACAAAGGTATTGAAAGAGGAAGATGCATTATAATGAATGAGGAATAAAATATTATACATAAAAAAAGACATGCAATATTACACTGCATGTCTTTTTAGCTTTATAAATCTAAAGGCTAAAATAACAATCAACAGAAGACCTATATTCGGAATGAATACATTATTATTTATGATTAGATAAAATATATTTTTTGATACATTCGTTATATCGGTTCCTATAATGTTAATTAATATTTTACTTAATAAATAAAAACGATTGGGAATTAATGAATAAAGTATAGTTAATATTATGGATATATAAAATAAAATCGTCATTCCTAAATTCCAATCATATATATTTTTTTTATTCATAAAGATTTTTGTATTTGTATACTTGGTCACAACTATTGAAATAATAGTAAATATTATAAAGCTTAGTAAGTATGAAACGTTAAAAGCGTATGAAGATTTAAATAACCAAGAAGCTTCAAAAGTTCTCCCTGTAGTAGATGATACAAATAATGAGAAAAATACGATGAAAATTTTTTCTAATATAAAAAACATTGAATTACAGATAATTATGTTCTTTACAATATTATCAATATTATTTAATTTCATGTTAATGTATAAAAAAGATGTTAATACAACTAAGAATGATAATGTATATATAAATATCATAGAGATACCATTAGATACCATTAGATACCATAGGTGCTGGAGTATTACTAAATAGTAATGAGTCTAAATAAATAAAAATTACATATACAAAAAACATATTAATAAGACATTTAACTTTATGTCTGATTGAAAAAGAAGAATATTTATTTTTAGATGGTAAAGAGTCCTTTATTTCTGCTATACCATGCATTCCAAAATCTGATATTGAACGAGATATAGCCTCTCTTTCGCAATATCCCTTTTCTATATATTCTTCTTTAAGTAGCATTAGATGATCATAAAATTCAAATTTTAATTCCTCCTTATCATGATCATTTATACCACTATTTTCAAGTATTTTATTTATAAAGATTTCAAAATCATTCATATTGTGTCTATACCTCCTTAAATATCTTTATTAAAGATGTGATTTTATCCCATTCTAACAATTTTGTCATCAAAGTTTCCTTTCCCTTCGGTGTAATTTTGTAGTATTTTCTTTTATTAGAGGGTGTATAATTTTGCCAATAGGATTGTATCAATTCTTTTTCTTCTAATCTTTTTAGCGCTGGATATAAAGTACCTTCTCCCATAATATATAATCCATTACTCTTTTCTTTTATATTTTTTGCAATTTCATAACCATATGTATCTTGCTTTTGTACTAATAATAGTATGAGTATGTCAATGCTACCTTTTAAAATTTCTTTATCCAATCATAAACCACCTTTTCATTATTATATCTAAATATTACCATAAAGTACATCGTATTACAAGGTATAAATTAATAAGTAATTATAATTTTTATATGGTATAATTATATGTAATATATTGGTATATAAGGGGATGTGAGGAATATGAAAGACATGAAAGAAAAAATAATATATTGTTTGTTGGGGTTTTCCATAGTATTAAACATCTATACTATAAATTTAGTCTTAAACCTTAGAGATAACATGGCAAATAGTTTATCTGATTTAAGCTGGCAGATGAGGAATACGCAAAATAATGTAAGTGAAATAAATAATTCATTAAATGGAATGGAGAGAGAAGTTGATGAATACATAACAAAGGACAAGAGGGCTAAAGGTGTTATGTCTAGTTATGAATTGGCACAATATTTAAATATTCCAGTAGAGAAGGTTTGGAGAATAATAGAAGATAAAGAATCTAAAATACCCTATGTTGTAATAGATCTTGACTATAGGTTTTCTAAGGAAGCCATAGATAAATGGTTGGTTTCAGTAAAACATATAGATACTTATAAAGATATTCTCACATCTCAATAGATGGGAGAATATTTTTTATCCGATGATATGATATAATAGAACTAATTTTGATAAAAGGCTGATGATTATGAGTAAAGAATTTAAGATTTCAGTAAGAAATTTAGTGGAATTTATAATGAGATCTGGTGATATAGATTCTACTTTTATAGGAAATAGTAGAGCTCTAGAAGGAACTAGGGTGCACCAGAAAATACAAAAGAATAAAGGGGAAAACTATAGAGCGGAGGTTTCTTTAAAATATATCTTCGCTTATAAAGATGCCATTATAAGTGTAGAAGGAAGGGCTGATGGCATTATTGAAGAGGATGGGGAAGTAATAATCGATGAGATTAAGAGTACTACAAGAGATTTAGAAAGCATAGAAGAAAATTACAATCCACTTCATATGGCTCAAGTAAAATGTTATGCATACATATATGGAAAGGAAAATAATCTAGAGAGTTTAAAGGTTCAACTTACCTATTGTAATGTAGAAACAAAGGAGATAAAAAATATAATTGAAGAATACTCCTTAATAGAGTTGGAAGAATTTCTCTATGATTTGTTGGATAAGTACTATGTATGGATTCAATTTGAAAAAGAATGGCGTGAATTGAGAGATTCTAGCATAAAAGCCTTATCTTTTCCCTTTACTGAGTATAGAAAGGGTCAAAGGGAGTTAGCAGTAGCAGTATATAGAACTATACAAAATAAAAGAAATATTTTTCTTCAGGCACCCACAGGCGTGGGTAAAACCATATCCACAATATTTCCTACCATAAAAGCTATGGGGGAAGGGTTGGTGCATAAGATGTTTTATTTAACAGCTAAAAATATAACTTCTTCTGTAGCCTTAGAAGGTATTAAATTAATGAATGAAAAAGGATTATCTCTAAAAACCTTAGCTATTACAGCCAAAGATAAAATTTGTTTTAAAGAAAAAACTATATGTAATGGGGAGCAGTGTGAATATGCTAGAGGTCATTATGATAGAGTAAATGAGGCCATATTAGATATATTAGAAAATGAAGATTTAATAGATAGAGAAAACATCCAACTTTATGCTGAAAAGCATAAGGTTTGCCCTTTTGAGTTTTCTTTAGATGTGTCTTTATGGGCAGATATGATTATATGTGATTATAATTATGTATTTGATCCTAGGGTATATTTAAAAAGATTTTTTGATAGTAAGAAAGAAGATTTTATATTTTTAATCGATGAAGCACATAACTTAGTAGATAGAGGGAGAGATATGTTTTCTGCCTCATTGAATAAAGAGGATTTTCTTAAAGGGAAAAAGATTACCAATGAAGTTGGGAAAAAATTATATAAAAAACTGGATAAAATTAATTCATACTTTTTAGAACTAGGAAAGAAATGTGACGAAAAGGGATATTTAATATTAAAAGAAGATCCTTTAGAGATAGCTTCCATGATAAGAAGTACAGTGGAAGAAATGGAGAAATGGTTAAAAATTAAGGATAACTCAGAAGAATATGAGCATATTTTAAAATTATATTTTGACTGTTTAGCTTTTATAAGAATAAGCGAACTATATGATGAAAATTTCATGGTTTTTTCAAAAAAGCAAGGAAAAAATATAGTATTAACTTTGTTTTGTTTAGACCCATCTAGACTTTTGAGGGAGGGTATAGAAAGAGGAAAGACTGGAGTTTTCTTCTCCGCCACATTAACTCCAATAAATTACTTTATGGATGTATTAGGAGGAGATAAGGAAGATTATATAGTTAGAATACCATCTCCTTTTGATCCTAGTAAAAGAAAAATAATTATTGCAGGAAATGTATCTACTAGATATAAACATAGAGATATTAGTGTAGATAAAATTATAGAGTATATTAAAGTTTTTATTGGATCCAAAAAAGGAAATTATTTAGTGTTTTTTCCTTCTTATACTTACATGGAAAAGGTCCTTGAAAAGTTCAAAGAATACGATGAGGAGATAGATATTCTTTCTCAAAATTCAATAATGAATGAGAAAGAAAGGGAGGAATTTTTAAATAAATTTCAACAAAATCCAGAGAGAACAATGATTGCATTTACAGTGCTTGGAGGAGTATTTTCTGAGGGGATAGACCTAAAGGGGGAAAGGTTATCGGGAGCAATAATTATAGGAGTGGGGCTTCCTCAAATATGTTTTGAGAGAGATATAATAATGAATTATTTTAATGCATCTAACGGAAATGGGTATGAATACTCTTATGTATACCCAGGAATGAATAAAGTTCTTCAAGCTGGAGGAAGGGTTATAAGAACAGAAGAGGATAGAGGAGCTATTTTATTGATAGATGATAGATTTATAACTAAAACTTACAAATATTTATTTCCTAGGGAATGGAGAGATAATATTGTAGTATATAGCCCCAAAGATTTAGAGAAGATATTATTAAATTTTTGGTGAGATTGTGATTTTTTATGTTGACAAATTTAATAAATTTAAAATATACTAAACACTAATAAATAAAATCACGAAATAATTTTCTAAAAAGGGGGCATATTTATGAAAAATAGTAGAAAGGATTTATTCGTAATAGGGTTTGCACTATTCGCCATGTTTTTTGGTGCAGGAAACCTTATTTTTCCTCCATATTTGGGGAATATGGTAGGAAGCAAATTTGCAATGGCAACTATAGGCTTTGTTATAGCAGGGGCAGGAATGCCTTTTTTATCTATATTGGCCTGTAGTAAGACTAATGGTAATTTTGAAGACATGGCAGGAAAGGTGAGCAGAAGGTTTGCTATAATATGCTCTGTAGCCATATTTTTAGCTATAGGTCCTATGCTTGCAATACCGAGAACTGCGGCTACTACACATGAATTAACAATTCAGCCGTTATTTCCATTCATACCATCATTTTTATCTATGATATTATACTTTGCATTAAATCTATGCTTTGTTTTAAGACCATCAAAGGCCATAGATTATATAGGGAAGTTTTTAACACCAGCATTGTTGATTACTTTAATGCTTTTAATAATTAAAGGAATTATATCACCTATTGGTGAGATTGTAGATAGGAATGCTACATCAGTTTTTTCAAGCTCTTTAATAGAAGGGTATCAAACCATGGATGCTCTAGCAGGCTTGATGTTTGCAACTGTAGTGACTAATTCTTTAAAAGAGAAAGGTTATACGGGAAAAGATGGAACAATCATGACTATTAAGGCAGGATTAATAGCTATTATTGGACTAGCTTTAGTATATGGAGGATTAACGTATTTAGGAGCGCAAACTAGCTCTATTTATTCTAGTGGAGATATTTCTAAAACTGCATTATTACTTCAAATATCCGAAAGAACCTTTGGAAAATATGGAAGTACATTAGTTGGAATTGCAATGGGACTAGCTTGCTTTACCACTTCTGTTGGACTTATTACAGCAGGATCTACTTTCTTTAGAGATATATCTAATGGAAAGTTATCTTACAATATGAATGCTATAATAATTTCTTTAGCTAGTATTATAATTGGAACCTTTGGAGTTGATGAAATAGTTAAAATATCTGTACCTATATTAAGTATTCTGTATCCTGTTGCTATAACTTTAACTCTAATAACTCTAACTAAAAATTTATCCCATAATAAAGTTGTTATAAAAAATGCTGTATATACTTCTTTGTTTTTCAGTATAATTGAAACCTTACCTTCTATGGGAATAGACTTTGCTAAAAGTTTTGTTGAGATATTACCACTATCTAAACTTGGGTTTGGTTGGGTAATTCCTACTGTTTTAGTTTTAGTAATTAGTTTGATTTTTAGTAGAAAGCAGCAGCTATCTCTCACTGAAAATATATAATTTAATTTTGAAAGTATAGATTTAAAATAAAAGCAGAGGCATATAGTGAAAGGAACACCTTTTTTAAGGAAGATCACTATGTACCTCTGTTTTCTACTTAGGATGTAGATTATATTTTGTAAAAAGGCTTTTCTTTATAGAAGTTGTTTTCTCTCATTAAAAAATCCTTTATATGCTAAATAACATGCTAAGTAGGAAGATATAGAAGTTGTAGATAATATCATGAATGTAACCATTAATTGATATTTTATCGCTTGAACTGGTGGAGTACCTGCTAGTATCAACCCTGTCATCATTCCAGGTAAGGAAACTATACCTAGAGTTTTCATTGAGTCTATCATAGGAAGCATTCCCGTTTTTATAGAATCTCTTATAATTTCCACAGAAGATGATTTTATATCAGCTCCTAAGGATAGTTTTATTTCAATCTCATCTCTTTTGCTTTTAAAGTTGGTTAAAAGTTGCTTGTAACAAAGTCCTAGAGATATCATGGCGTTTGTAATTACCATACCACCTACTGGGATTATTTGACTAGGTTCGTATTTTATACTTCCAGCTAGTACTAATATTATTAAAGTTATGAAGGTACCTAATGATATAGAAATAAAGGAAATTATGTATTTAGATTTTATTCCATTTCCTCTCTTACCTGCATTATAAGAAGCATTTACTATCATGAATAGAAGTAATAAAGATGTATAAATGGGATTTTTAATGCTAAATATTAAATCTAATAGATAGCCGATGAATATAAGTTGGATAATTGCTCTTATTACACCGATTAAGGTTTCTTTTTCTAAATCTAATTTTTCTTTATAGGAAAAAAATAAAGATATAATTATTAAACATGAGCTGAATAATAAAGAGTAAGTATTCATATTAACTGAGTTATTCATTTTAAAACCTCCAAGGATTTTACTTTTCCATCCTCTATTGTTAAGAGTTTGTTTGCATATTTAACACTTTGTTCCTTATTGTGGGTTATCCATAGAATAGTAGTGCCTGCGTTGTTTAATTTGTAAATAATATTTTCAATTATAAGGGTATTTTCGCTATCTAAAGCTGAAGTTATTTCATCAAGAAGCAGTATATTTGATGGAAAAATTAAGTTTCGCATTAAAGCTATCCTTTGTTTTTCACCACCGGAGAGATTTGTTATTTTTTCATCTAATATTTTTTTATGTAAATTGAACAAATCACATAAATACTCTGCTCTTTTTATATCAAATTTTTTATTTCTTATTTCATAAGGAAAGTGTAGATTGTCTATCACCTTATCTCCGAATAAATAAGGAGTTTGAAAACAGTAGCTAATCTCTTTCCTAAGCTCAATTGGATTGTAACTTAACATATCCTTTCCTTTATATGATATACTTCCACTACTAGGACTTATCAAATTATTGCATAATTTTAAAAATGTGCTTTTCCCGCTACCGGAGGGGCCTACTATGGAAATATAATCTCCTTCTTCTATGTGTGCATTTATATTTTTTAATATATTTTTCCCGTGATTTTCATAGGAAACTTTTGAAAAATTTAACATAATCATAACCTCCACTAAATTTCTTTAAAAAGATCTCTAGTATTTATCCGATACTACCATTAGTAATAATCCCATCACACTGTTTTATAAGCAAACTCCATCTAAAGCTAAAAATTACTTTATTTTATTTATATAATAAACATACTATTTTCTATATGAAAACAATACTATTATTATATAATTTTAATGCAAAAGAAATCAATAAAATTTCTATGGTAAGCCACCATACTTTTAAATTAAAGAGAGGGTGGTTCTTTCATTTTTAGAGTTAAATGAATAGAATATAATTGATGTAGTATGTTAGGAGGTTTTTTATATGCAAATCGGTGTAGTTATGGGAGGAATTTCCTCAGAAACAGAAATATCATACCTAACAGGAAAGCATATTATTGATAGTTTAGATAAGGATAAATATGAGGTTTTACCTATTCCTATAAATACTAAATATGAATTAATCGATAGAGTTAAGTGTTTAGAGTTTGCTTTTATAGCTCTCCACGGTAGTTTTGGAGAAGATGGTAAAGTTCAGGCTATTTTAGAGAGCATGGATGTGCCTTACTCTGGGTCAGGAGTATTATCAAGTGCTCTTTGTATGGATAAAAATACTTGTAAAAAAGTATTTATAGCAGATAGAATAAAGACTCCTAAGTGGATTATGATAAAAAAAGTTGAGGAAATAGATTTCCAAGAAGTAGATAGGATCGGTTTCCCACTGATTGTTAAACCTAATAGCGGAGGATCCAGCATAGGAATTGCTTTAGTTTATAATAAAGAAGAACTGATTAATGCTGTGAAAGAAGCATTAAAGTATGACGAAGAAGTAATGGTAGAAGAATATATAAATGGGGAAGAAATAACTTGCTGTATGTTAGATGGTGAATTGTTACCTATACTATCTATTAAACATGATAAGGAGTTTTTTGATTACTCTTCAAAGTATGATGATGATGGTGCTGAAGAAAAACCAGTTGAGCTTTCAAAAGAGATATATAGCAAAGTGGAGAAAGCTTGTAAAATATGTTGGAACAGTTTTAAGTTGAGTGTTTATGCTAGAATTGATATGATTATAAGAGAAGATGATGTTTACGTATTAGAAATAAACACTTTACCGGGTATGACTAAAAATAGTCTTTTTCCCAAAAGTGCTAAAGCCTTTGGATTAAGCTTTAGTGAATTATTAGATAGGATAATAGAATCATCTTTGAAAAAGTGATTAGCTTTGAGGTGAATATATGTTTCATAATATAAAATTGGAGCAAGGGGAAACAGCCTATGGTCAAATATATAGCTATATAAAGGAAATGATTGAAAATGGAATGTTACCAGGAGGTAGCAAGCTTCCTTCCACAAGAGAAATGGCTACAATTATGAAAGTGAGCAGAAATACTATAATAAAAGTCTATGAAATGCTTGAAGATAGTTTTCTTGTTTACACTGAAAAGGGGAAGGGAACCTTTGTATCTAAGGTGGATATTAATAAAAATAAAGAGTGGCATATAAACTGGAGCGAAAAGATAAATGAGTTTGGAAAGAAAGCTGAAGCTTTAGATATAATGAAACATGAGCAATTATATAAAAGAGGTATGATTTCCTTTAGAAGTATAGCTCCTGACGAAAGCTTATTTGATGTTGAAGAATTAAAAAGAGCTTTTTTAAATAGAGTTGCTCTTGAAGGAGAAAAAATATTAAATTATGGTTATGCAAGAGGATATAAATATCTTATTGAGTATTTAATGAAGTATATGGAAGAAAAGGGAGTTAACACAAAGAATAAGGAAATACTAATTACTAATGGATTTACAGAAGGATTTGATATAGTGTTATCTTCTTTAACTAGTAAGGGTGACAAAATATTGTGTGAGAATCCAACCCATAATACTGCAATTAAATTGATGAGATTGTATGGATTAGACATTATAGGTTTGGACATAAATGAAAATGGTATAGATTTGGATAGTTTAGATAAAAAGTTAAATGATGATATAAAATTAGCTTATATAATACCATCTTATCACAATCCCACAGGTATGGTTATGCCTTTTGAAGGAAGGGAAAAGCTCTACAATAAATTAAAAGAGCATAAAGTTCCAATAGTTGAAGATGGGTTTAATGAAGAATTACAATATCTAGGCACTCACATAGCTCCATTAGCTGCTATAAGTGGTGAAGAGAATTCTGTTATTTATATTGGAAGTTTATCAAAAATATTATTTCCGGGTATGAGAATAGGATGGATATTTGCAGACAAAGAATTAATAGACATTTTTGAAAGTGTAAAAAGAAGTAAAAATATACACACTTCCTTTCTAGATCAAGCTATATTATATGAATATATGAATAGTGGTTCTTTTGAAAAGTATGTAAAAAAGGTTAGAAACATTTATAAAGAGAAGTATGAATTAGCTAAAAGCCTTTCAGAAGCCTATATTCCAAATGAGTACGTACTTGGAAATGGAGGACTTCATATATTTGTTAAGTTAAAAGATGTAGATGCAAGAGTGCTTTTAGATAGATGCCTTAAAAGAGGAGTAATATTTACTCCAGGGGATATATTTTATACAGATGGGGGAGGAAAAAACACCTTAAGAATAGGTTTCTCGAGAAATTCCTTAGAAGAAATAAAAGAAGGAATAAAGATAATAGGAGAAGAAGCATACCTAATTAGAGGAAGGTGATTTATAGACTATGAAAGAAAATAATAAACCAATCTGCTCAACTTGTAGTTGTGGTGGTTGCCACGAAAAGTACTGTGCATCGAAAGTATTCATATTTTCAACTCTTAAAGAAGAGCAGTTTAAAGAAATATCAAAATTAATTGTTACTAGAAGGTATAAAAAGGGAGAAAGCATATTTTTTGAAGACGACTTATGGGATAGGCTTTATATTATAAATAAAGGAAAGATAAAGGTATTTAAATACACAAAGGAAGGTAAGGAACAAATACTTTATCTGCTTTCAGAGGGAGATTCCATAGGAGAATTGAATCTTTTAAAGAGAGGAAAATTTGAATTTAACGGTGAGGCTCTAGAAGACACTTCAATTTGTACTTTAAGCAAGGAGGATTTTGACAAGATTTTAATAAACAATCCTGGTATAACTCTTAAAATATTAGAAAAAGTTCACGATAGAGTGGTAAATCTAGAAAATTTAGTTCAAATGCTTAGTACAAAGGATATCGAAACTAGAATAGGAAATTTGCTATTAAATCTTATAGAGAATTTCGGAACAAAGCATGATGAAGATATAATTCTAGATTTGCCTATTAATAGAGAGGATATGGGTAACTTCGCTGGCATAACTAGAGAGACGGTGAGCAGAACTCTCTCAGCCATGGAAGAAGCGGGAGTAATAGATATAGTAGGCAATAAGAAAATTATCATAAAGGATATAGAATACCTTAAGAGCCTGATTTAAGTGTACACCTAAGAATATGATTCATATGAACCTATGAAAAACTAAATTATCTTTGTAGGAGCTTATAAATGTAAAACTAATTTATGAGTGCAACAAATAAAAAATGCTATATAATGCTTCTTATGCTAATTCGCTGCAATAAGAACTTCTAAAATTTATTTTATAAAAATCCCTAATGCTGACAAACTCCCTTCGCTCAAACATGTGCAGCATCTTAACGATATTTTTCTAAAATAAATTAAGAATTTCTAGATTTTGCTCAAATGCATAGTCCACATTACATAGCATTTTTTTAAAGTTTTGTACAATGAAATTTTAAAATAAATATTTGAAAAGATAATTTGTCACAATCTAATTCTGAACACATATTTGTAAACTATAAAAGAGCTAAGTATGTAATGAAATAGCGACTTCTTCTGGAGCGGCTTCATTACGTACTTAGCTCTCTATTTGTTAAATTAAATTATTTTAATAAAAGTTCTCCTAGTATTCTACCGGTTTTTATAGATAATTTTTTTCCTTCGTTATCATTATAAAATCTAACTCTTAAAGGAAGTTTTATTGAATTATCACTAGTAACTTTTATTATATAAGATGTATCAAATACTTTACCATTGCTATTTTTTAAATAGTCATTTATTATTTCAATAGCTTCTCCACTCCAGCCATAAGAACCAAAGGCAGCTAAGTATTTGTCTGATAAATCTAATTTTATTATCTCTTTAAGTATTTCTTCTGTATTACCTATCATATCTCCATATTTTGTAGAGCTTCCTATAAGGATTAAATCTGATTCTATAACCTTTTCTTTAATTTCCTCAAAGGATAAGGATTTTAAATTTAACACTGTGGTATCTATATTTGAATCTCTTAAACCTTCACTTATATTTCCGCCAATTTTTCCAGTATTTCCAGTCATAGAGTTATATAATATCAATGCTTTTTTACTTAGATTTTCAGTAGGAATGTCGCTCATATTGTCATATAATTTAATATATTTTTCAACATTTTTTCTAAGTATAAAACCATGAGAAGGGGCTATTATTTCTATTTCTAAGTTCTTAATTTTACCTATCATGTCTTTAACGTAGTTTCTGTGAGGACTCATAATAAGTTTGTAATAAACCTTAAAATCTTCATCTATATCATCTTTTGATAAATCGTTGAACAAATCATAAGTAGCTATATGAGAACTAAATATATCACAAGGGAATAAAATTTTATCTTCTAAAGCATAAGTTATCATAGTTTCTTCAGTATGAAGATAAGGAGTTTCCAAGAACTTTAGGGTTTTTCCTCCTATATCTAGGCTATCCCCATCCTTAATTATTAAGTAATTTTTATCATAAAATTTAAACATTCCATTTAATAATTCCTGAGCCTTTGCATTAGTTACAATAGTAGCATTTGGAGCTTTATTTAGTAAAGCTGGCAAGGCTCCTGCGTGATCAGGCTCCACATGATTAATTACTATATATTTCAAGTCTTCTAGATTAATATGCTCTTTGAGATTTTCTACAAACTCTCTAGAATACATTATATCAACTGTATCTATAATAGTTGGCTTTTCAGTTTTTAATAAGTAAGAGTTATAGGTAGTGCCTTTTTCTAGAATCAGCCTATGAAAAGGAACCTTTCTATCATCAATTTTTCCAATCCAATATATATTATCTTTTAAAAGTAAATTATTTTTCATTTTAACACCTCTTCTAAAATTTATTTTTTGTTTAATTTAATGATACAACTGATTTTCCATACAATATGTGATTAGAATCAATTTTAAAATTGATTCTAATCACATATTAGTTTTCCTATATTGACTATAATGAAGACATAAAATATAAATTTATGGAGGTATGAATAATGAATAAAGTTTTCAAAAGTTCACATAAAATAGGAGATATAGTTGTTAAGTTTCCCAAAGCTATGGATGTATTTAGAAGGCATGGTATTGACTTTTGTTGCGGAGGTAATAGACCTTTAATAGATGCGATAAAAGAGGATAATTTAAATGAAGAAGAAGTTTTAAAAGATCTTCTTGATGAATATGAGAAGATTGATTCTCTTATAAAGGAAGAAGTGGATTGGTTAAATATAAGCTACAACGATTTGATAGACTATATTGTAAATAAGCATCATGGATTTCTAAATGAAGAACTTCCAATAGTAAGTGAATTGACTACAAAAATATTAAGGGTGCATGGAGAAAATCATCCTGAATTAAGTAAGGTATATAAGTTATTTCATAATTTAAAAATGGAATTAGAGGAGCACTTAATAAAAGAAGAGGAAATAGTATTTCCACTAATTAAAAAATATGAAAAGGAAGGTTCAAAGGAAGCTTTGGATAACGCAATAAAAATAATAGAAGAACTTGAAGCAGAGCATACTGGAGCAGGAGATATATTAAAGGAATTAAGAAAAATTACTCATAATTATGAAGTTCCAAAGGACGGATGTAACACTTATAAATACACTTATGACAAGCTTCAAGAAATTGAATTAGATTTATTTAATCACATTCATTTAGAAAATAATATAATGTTTCCAAGGCTTAAAAAATAAAAGAGGCAATTTAGCCTCTTTTATTTTTGCACATTTTTGTATATTATAATTTTGGTTAGAAACCTTAATGGCAGCTTCTGCCGCCTCTACCTCTTCCCATCATTCCGTGAAAACCATTTTCTGATCCTGGACTTTCGTCTAGGCAATCATCTATATAGTTATCAAAGTCTTCTTTAAATCTTTCTCCTTCTTCTTTGGTGATAGTTCCATTTTTGATAGCCTCATCTATGGCTTTTGTTCTTCCTTCAACCATAGCATTTTTAAAATCTTCATTGCTCATTCCTTTTTCTTCTGCTATTTCCCACATATGTTTTCCAGAATTAAGTGCGTCTTCGATTTCTTTATCGCTCATATTTAATTTATCTCTTAATATTGATGTCATCATGTCATAACCACCAAATCCCATCATGTGGTGATTACCCATACCCCTCATGTGATGATCATACATATCCATCATATTATAATCATCTATTCCTGTTCTTCCGTCCATTCTTCTGGAATATGATGTATTGTCATTATTAATATTTGATGTATTTATATTTCTAGGTGATGCTGTAGCTGCATAAGCAGTAGCTCCTACCCCTAAAGCTAATGTTAAAGCCAATGTGGTTATAATATTTTTTCTTTTCATAGTAAAGTCCTCCTAAACATTTTTCTTTATGAATATATAATAATATATAATATTGATTAAACTATGAGGAGATTGTGATGGAATTGTGAAAATTATTGTAATTATTTTGTAACATATTCGTAAATTCAATGTAATACATGCTATGGATAATTATAGTAATATATAATTAAAGAAGAGCTTAAAAGGAGGACTATTATGAATAAGAAATTAAAAAAGATTACATTGGTAATATCTACAATTGCTATAATATTTGCTTTTACTGGTTGTGGAAGTAGTAAGAATACTTCTTCATCAAAAGAGAATGAGGTGAAGGCAGAAATCAATGAAAATAAGAAGGAAAAAGAATATAGTAAGGAATTAGCAGCTTTTTTTCCTAAAGAGGATATGTCAGAAATGCAGTACAGTGGTACTTCCGAATATAGTGAAGCAGTAAAAATTGGCAAAGTTTCAGGGACTAAAGAAACTTTGATTATTGATTTAAAAGGAACTGTTAAAAGGGTAGCTGAAGAAGGAGAAGGAGCTACTGGGGACAAATTACAATTTGTAAAAGAATATACCATAGATAATGAATCTGTAAAAGAAGTACAAACCAATGGAGAAATTAAGAAAAATCAAGGAGCTATTGAAAAATCTACAATATTAAAACTGCCCCTAGAAAAGGGAAATAAGTGGGAAGATGAAGTAGAATTAAAAGGCAAAACTTATAAAGCTGAAACTACTATACAAGATATATCTAAAGGTGAAGATGGAAAAAGAATAATAACAACAGAAACTATTGTTAAAGGAGTAGAAGGATATCCAGATAAAACTTATAGAGAGATAAAAGCATTTAAAGAAGGAAAAGGACTTGTGGAATTTAGCAATGTACTAGTATTTGAAGATGGAAGTACTATGGATTTCTCATATAGTTTATTCGAAGCTGGAAATGAATAAAAAGTGCTTTGTACTTAACATTTTAAAAACACATTTTTAAACCATAAAAGAGCTAAGTATGTAATGAGAGAAACGTCTTTTGAAGTGAACTCATTATGTACTTAGCTACCCCTTTTTGTATATCCAATTATCTTTGTAGAAACTTACAATTAAGAGAAAAAAATTTAAGGTTTCAACAAATTCAAAATGCTATACAATGCTTCTTATACTATCTCGCTTCAATAAGAACTTCTAAAATTTATTTTATAAAACTCTCTAATGCTGACAAACTCCTTTCAGTCAAACATGTACAGCATCTTAACGATACTTTTCTAAAATAAATTAAGAATTTCTAGATTTTGCTCAAACGCATAGGGCGCACTACATAGCATTTTTTAGTTTTAAATATTTGTAAAACATAAAAGAGCTAAGTATGTAATGAAATAGCGACTTTTTCTGGAGTGGCTTCATTACATGCTTAGCTCTCTATTTGTCAAATTAAATTACGTTTGTAGAAATCTATCTTTGAGAAAACAATCTGTTACAATATATATTTGAAAATACATCTGTAAAACATAAAGGAACTGAGATATATAGTGGGAGGAGCGCCTTTTTGAAGCGATCTCACTAAAGAGCAGTCCTGCTGTTTTCCGGTAATACTGTTTTTTCAAAATAAATTAGGTTACAATAATAGTAACATTACTTATAAGGTGGAGTTTAACATGAGTTTAAGATTTATTTATGGAAGGTCTGGCAGTGGGAAAAGTTATTATTGTTTACAGGATATAAAAAGAAAAATTGAAAAAGGAGAAGATACTACAAAAATTCTTCTTGTACCAGAACAATTTTCATTTCAAAGTGAGAAGAATTTATTGAGTTTTCTTGGAGAAGAGAATATAAATAAAGCACAGGTTCTTAGTTTTAAAAGATTGGCTTATAAAGTGTTTAATGAGGTGGGAGGAATTACTCATAGACATATCAATGACTCAGGAAAGAGTATGCTCATATATAAAATAATAAATGATTTAGGTGATGAATTAAAAATATTTAAAAACGCATCTAAAAGAGATGGCTTTATTTCTACTATGTCTGATCTTATAACTGAATTTAAGAGATATAGCATCACTCCGGAAAATTTGCTTGAATCGTCAAAGGGGATAAGTGAGAATACCCTTAAAAGTAAAGTTGAAGATTTAGGTCGTATATATTTAAAATTTGAAGAAAATTTACATAACAAATACATAGATAGTGACGATGATTTAACTATATTAATAGATAAACTGGATAAATCTAATTTATTTGATAATGCAGAAGTTTGGATCGATGAGTTTTTTGACTTTACTCCTCAAGAATATAAGATATTAGAAAAAATACTTTATAAGGCGAAAGTGGTAAATATCACTTTAAGTACTGATGTATTAGAGGGTAGCTCCCCAATAGACAACTTAGATTTATTTTATCCTAGTAAAAATACTGAAGAGAAATTTTTAAGCATAATAGAAAAGAATAATATAAGATATGATAAACCTTTGGCATTAGAATGTTCACCTTGTTATAGATTCAAGGATAAGAAAGAATTAATTCATTTAGAAAAAAATTTATATGCCTTTCCTTATAAAGAATATAAAGAGAATACGAAAGATATAACTTTGTTTAGAGCGCTAAACAAGTATACAGAAGTTGAGGATACAGCTAGAAATATTTTAAAGCTAGTTAGAGAAAAAGGATATAGATATAAAGATATTGCTGTGATAACAGGAGACTTGGAAGGCTATGAGAATTTAGTTAGGGCGGTATTTTCAGAATATGAAATTCCATATTTTATAGATAAAAAAGTTCAAATTAGCAATAACCCTCTTGTGATATTTATATTATCTTCTATAGAGATATTTGCAAAGGGATGGAGCTATGAATCTGTTTTTAGATATTTAAAGACAGGACTTACGGATTTAAAGGAAGAAGAAATTGATATTCTAGAAAATTATGTTTTGGCAAACGGAATAAGAGGTAAAAAGTGGACTGAAATTGATAATTGGCAATATAGGATAAGATATGGATTTGGTATAGATGAGGAGATTTCTGAAGAAGAAAAAGAAGATTTAAATTTTATTAATTCTTTAAAAGAAAAAGTAACTTCTCCATTGATGGAGTTTAATAAAAATTTAAAGAGAAGTAAAGGGGCCAAAGAAATGAGTAAAGCCCTATATGACTTCTTAAATACTATGAAAATAAATACAAAAATTGAAGAATGGATAATTAAATTTAAAGAAGAAAATCAACTGGATAGAGTAAGTGAATATAATCAAATATGGAATATAGTAATAGACTTGATGGATCAAATTGCAGAGGTTCTAAAGGAAGAAGATGTGACTATAGATGTTTTTGGAAAACTACTTAAAAGTGGATTTGAACAATATGAGTTAGGATTGATACCTCCAGCTCTAGATCAGCTTTTAGTAAGTAGTATTCAAAGACTTAGAAGCCACCAAATAAAGGCTCTTTATATTATTGGAGTTAATGATGGTGTGTTCCCAGGGGTTATATCTACCGAGGGAATTTTAACAGATATGGACAGGGAAGGATTATATAACAGTGGCATAGAGTTAGCTAAGGATACTAAGAGTAAAGCTTTTGAAGAACAGTTTGTAACCTATATAACTATGACTACTATGAGCGATTATTTAAGGATTAGTTATCCTATAGCGGATCATGAAGGAAAATCTTTAAGGCCCTCTATTGTTGTCTCTAGGTTTAAGAGAATTTTTCCTGATATTATAGAGAGTAGCGATATTATAAAAAAGCATGATATAGAAGAGAATATTAATAAAGTAACTACTCCGGGGGCTACATTTAATGAACTCATTGTTAATTTAAGAAATGATGATAACTTAGAGGTTAATCCTATTTGGTTAAGTGTATATAGTTGGTATATTGAAAACTATAATTGGAAAGATAAATTAACTAATATACTAGAAGGATTTTCTCATAATAATGAAGCAGAGATATTAGATACTAAAAAGGTTAGAAAGTTATATGGTTCCAAAATGAATATTAGCGTATCTAGACTTGAAAAATATGCAGAATGCCCCTTTGCTTATTTTATAAAATATGGAATAAAGGCAAAAGAAAGAAAGATATATAAACTTACAACTCCAGATGTTGGTACATTAATGCATGAAGTTCTTGAGGACTTTTCAAACTATATGGAGGATAAAGAAATTCAGTGGGAAGATGTAACCAATGAGCTGTGTGGTGGAATTGTATCTAATATTGTAGATGAAAAAATTGATGGTATGCCTGGTAGTATATTTAAAAGCTCTCCAAGGCATGAATATATGGGTAATACAGTAAAAAGAATATTAACTAGAGCTGTGTCTGTCATAGGAAGCCAGATAAAAAAAGGGGAGTTTAAGCCATTAGACTATGAATTGTCTTTTGGATTTAATGGGGATTTTCCGCCTATATCTATAGAATTAAGTTCAGGTGAAACTGTAAATTTAATCGGTAGAGTAGATAGAATAGATGATTTAAAAAATACAGAAGGAACATATATAAGGATTATAGATTATAAATCAGGAAGTAAAGAATTTAAATTATCTGATGTTTATTATGGATTACAAATACAATTATTAGTGTATCTTGATGCTCTTTTAAATGAAATTGAGAAAAAATATGGAGAAAATGCTCTTCCAGCAGCTATGCTATATTTTAAATTAGATGACCCTATAATAAAAACTAAAGGGGAAATAAGTGAAGAAGAGATAGAAAATAAAATAATAAAAGAATTAAAGATGAAAGGATTAATATTGGCAGATACTGAAATAATAAGAGCTATGGATAAAGATCTAAAGGGTTCTTCAGATATTTTACCTGTAAGAATAAATAAGGATGATACTATAGCTAAAAGTTCTTCTGCGGCAACTAAGGAGCAATTTCAAATATTGAGGAAATATGTAAGAGGCATGATAGTTAATTTATGTGAGGAAATGTTAGAAGGGAATATAAGTATAAAACCTTATAAAAAGAGTGATTCATCCACTCCTTGTAGGTATTGTGAATATTCTGCAGTATGTCAGTTGGACACAACATTAGATGGTAATGGATATAGATTTATCAATGACAAAAGCGATGAAGAAGTATGGGATTTAATAAAAAAATCTATAGAGTAGCAAGGCAAGGTATGAACTAAGGGCATGGTTTGGAGGAAAAATTGTGGAACATAAAAAGTATAAAATCAATGAAGTTGCAAAAATGCATAATATATCTAAAAAAACTCTAATATATTATGATAAGATTGGACTTTTTAAACCGCAGTATGTGGATGAAGTGAATAACTATAGATATTATGATATGAAAGAGCTTCCAATATTAAAGCAGATTGTATATTTAAAGAATATTGGATTTTCTTTAATGGAAATAAAAAATCTTTTGGATAATAGGGAGCATGATTTAATAATAGACGCATTAACCTCTAAAGATAATGAAATAGTTAAAGAAATTGAAAAACTTCAGGAGACACATAATAGCATTGAACATTTATTGAATTTTTATAAAAAGACAAAATATCTAGATAAAAAGGATCTATATAAACCAGCAGTTAAGATATTTACAAAGAGAAAAATTTTTTATTTAAGATGTGAAGAAGAGGGTAGTTGGGAAGAGATAATGCTGACTTATAGGAGAGTATTAAGGCATCTTCAAGAGTTAAATTTATTCTCTCATAAAGAGTATGGGACTATATATTTAAAAGAAGGGATTGAGTCTGGTTTTAAGCGTAATGTAGGATCTTTTATAAGTATTTCTGATAAATATGACATTAAAGATGAGACGATTCTCCAAGAGGGAAAGTATATTTGTATGTATAAAGATGGAGGATACTATAATGAAGATGCAGTTAAATATCTTTTAAATTGGATAAAAGAAAATGGCTATGAGGTTATAAGTGACATATATGAATATTGTATGATTGATTATACTTTTACAAAATCAATAGAAGACATGATATCTGAAATTCAAATAAGGGTGAGATAATATCTCATCCTTTTTACTTAGAAAAATTATTGTTGACAATGACCTTAGGGCACGGATTAAAGTGAAATTGTTAAAAAATTAATAATTGATTTAAGGAGTGAATAAATCATGTCAGAAAACAAAATTAATGCTAAGGAGTTTATTAGCAAGATTCTTACAGGTATGAGTATTGGTATTGTAGTTGCGTTAATACCTTCCGCTTTGTTAGGAGAATTAGGTAAGGCTCTTAATATAAATGCTATAGTGGAAATTACAAAGATGGCAAGCAATTTATTGACTATTGTAATGGGACTTTGTATAGCTATGCAATTTAAGATGTCTCCTATACAATCAGGAACTTTAGCAATAACTACAATGATAGGTTCTGGAGCTTTAAAAATAAAGGATAATGTTATTCAATTTGCTGGAATGGGCGATGTAATAAATGCTGGAATAACAGCAGCATTGGCGGTATTATTAATATTATATATAGGTGACAAATTAAAAGCTTACACAATGCTTTGCGTTCCAACAGTTGTTATTACTCTTATAGGATTTACGGGACTAGAAATGCTTCCATATGTATCTTCAATAACAAAATACTTAGGAAATATGGTTGCAGCATTTACAACATTACAACCAGTATTAATGGGAATATTCACAGCTGTTACTTTTGCAGTATTAATAGTTTCACCAGTATCTACTGTTGGTGTTGCTATGGCTATTTCATTAGCGGGAATTGGTTCAGGAACTGCAAACCTTGGCATATGTGCTGCAGGTTTTGGACTTGCAGTAGCTGGATTTAATGTAAATGGAATGGGAACTTCATTAGCCCATATATTGGGCTCACCAAAGATGCAACTAGCGAACTTTGTGAAGAAACCAACAATGATGCTGCCTATAGTTGCAAATGCAGCAGTAGTTGGAGCTTTAGGTGGATTACAAAAAATACAAGGTACACCAATGAGTGCTGGATTTGGTGTTAGTGGACTTATAGGGCCAATAAATCATTTAAATATTGTTGGATATAGTACAGGAAATCTAATAACAACAGTAATAATGTTTATAGTAGCCCCACTTATATTGAGTTTTGTATTTAAATATTTATTTATAAACGTATTGAAGATGGTTAAGGAAGAGGATTATTTAATAGAATTTAAATAATATAGGGGGAAAGTAAAATGAAGATTATTGCATATGCATATAGACCAGATGAAACTATAGCTTTTGAGAGATTCTCAAAGGAGCTAAATTTAGATGTTACTTATGTAAAGGAATGTTTATCACCTGAAAATGCACATTTAGCAGAAGGAATAGAAGCTGTTGCAATATTAGGTAATTGTAATGCTAAAAGAGAAGTCTTAGAAAAGTTGAGCAAGTGTGGAGTTAAATATTTGGCTTCAAGAAGTGCTGGTTATAATAATATAGATTTAGAGGCAGCTAAAGATTTTGGAATAAGAGTGAGTAATGCAACATACTCTCCAAATTCAGTGGCAGATTTTGCAACAATGCTTGCATTAATGTTAAACCGTAGAGTTATAGAGTCAATAAAAAGAAATCAAGGGCATGATTATACATTAGGCGGATTAATGGGAAATGAATTGCGCAATCAAGTAGTTGGAGTTATTGGGACAGGCCGTATAGGGCAAACTGTTATAAAAAACTTCAGTGGATTTGGCCCTAAAATACTGGCTTATGATTTATATCCAAACGAAGAAATGAAGAAGTATGTAGAATATGTGGATTTGGACACATTGTTAGGAGAAGCGGATATTATTACATTACATGCTCCATTATTTGAAAGTAACTATCATTTAATAAATAAAGAAACCATTGCAAAAATGAAGGATGGAGTAAAGATAATAAATACAGCTCGTGGAGAATTAATAGATACATTTGACCTTATAGATGGATTAAAGAATGGAAAAATCGGAGGAGCAGGGCTGGATGTTATAGAAAATGAGTTAGGCATATTCCATAGTGATTGTAGATTTAAAACTATAGATCATGATGGATTAGCTATATTAAAGGGATTGCCTAATGTAATATTAACTCCTCATTGTGCATTCTATACAGATCAAGCAGTTAGCGATATGGTGGAATGTGGATTGAGAAGCTTACATTCATTTTTAGTAAATGGAAATAGTTCTTGGGAAATTAGTTTATAAAAATCTATATTATTAACTCGTATAATTATATAATAAAAAATCCAGGATCATTCAAAGAATTCTGGATTTTTTATTATAAGCATAAGAGCATTTTAATCAACTATAAAAAGTTTAGCACCATTTTTAGTAGAGGAACGATGTGGATTTATATCATCAGCAACTTGATAGCTTGTACCAGCTTTAAGAGTAAATTTTCTTCCATCATCTAATTCTGTTTCTAATTCTCCTTCTAACACAAGTAGTACGTGTCCGCGACTGCACCAATGATCTGCTAAATACCCAGGAGTATATTCCACCATACGGACACGTATATTTCCTTGTTCAAAAGTTCTCCATATTGCTTTTCCAGTTATGCCAGGGTGTTCTGTAGTTTCTACTGTACTCCAATCAACTGTACAGAATGGAACATCAACAATTTTCATATTTCTCTCTCCTTTATGTATGATAATTGTATTTAGCTCCATTATATACTAGTTATGATATATAAGGGTAAGAGTAAAGCTTTGTTAAAGCCTAATAAGCTATATATTCTCTGAATATCTTGAAAATTCAGTTAAATAGGTATGGATGCTAGAGTATATTGGTAATTAATAAAAATTACTTTGTAATTTTTTTAAGGATTTTACTGCATTTTCTCTTGGTCTAACTTCTATAATATATACAATATCCTTACCATCCATTAATGAAAAATGTTTTTTAAAGTCTAAGTTACCTGTGCCTACAATTTGATGATCACTTTTACCGTTGTTATCATGAACATGGCAGGTTTTTATTTTATCAATATTTTTAATAAAGAATTCCACTTCATTATATTTATTTTCATAGGAATGTCCTATGTCCCAAGTTAGAGAAAGGGAAGTTGTATCTAGTAATTCTTGAAGAGTTTCTTGAATTAAGCTTTCTGTAAATCGCCCGGAGTTTTCAACACAAATCATTAATTTATTTCCGGCGTGATTAACTAATTCTATTAGAGAATTGGTTAATATTTTTTTATACTCTTCTTTGTGAAATTCCTCCATATAACTTTTTCTATCCACTAGGGTAAAACATACTGAAGGACCCACATGGAGGGTCAAAGCTCTCCCCCCAATGTGTATTCCAAAATCTATTATTTCCTTTAATCTATATATGGTAGCTTGCCTAATGCTGCTTTGAAGCTGGAGCAGTGTTATATCTTCAGGGGCATGCATGGACAAAGTTATTCCCTTATCTTCGGCATATTTTTTTATTTTCGCTCTTTCCTCTATAGAAAAGTTCTCAGGAAAGTATATAGGAACATTTAAATTTATTTCTACAGCAGACATGCCATTTTCCTTTGCAAAATCTATGGTTTTATAAATATTTTCTTCTCCCACTGTAGCAGCATATCCAATTTTTTTCAGCATTTTTATGCACTCCTTTATAGCTTCAAACTTTCAACTCTCAATTAGTATAAGCTTTTAACTTATGCTAAATTTGAACAACCTTTGCCCATAAGATATTATCAGAAGATGTGAGTTTATTTAGAGCAGATTTTGATATTTTATCGTCTATATTTAATATCATAAGGGCTCTATCACCTTTTAATTTTCTTCCAACTTGCATAGTTGCAACGTTCACGTTTTCTTCTCCTATGAAGGTACCAACTTGACCTATAACTCCAGGGACATCTCTATTTTGTAATATTAACATGTAATCTGTTGGGTTAACATCAACTTCATAGCCAAGTATTTCAACTAATTTTCCATCCCCTTTATTGGATAGTGTTCCAGATAGGGTAAATTCCGCTCCCGCATCATTTGTAATTTTAATTTTTATCAAGTTTGAATAGTTATTATAGTGCTCACAGAAATTTTCACAGGTTATGCCTATGCCACTTTCTTTTGCTTTTACTAAAGCATTGATATAATTAACTTTGTCATCCATTATAGGTTGCAATAATCCTTTGATAAAGGCTATGGTAGCCATTTCAGTATCCTGACAGCCTATTTCTCCCCAATAATTTATATCCACAAATTTTATTACTTCCTTGTTTAGTTGGTAATATATCTTACCAAGGGATTCCATTAAATCAATATATGGTTTTAAAACTTTTAATTCATCCCTGTGTATTAGAGGAAGATTAACAGCATTAGGCACAATTTCACCTTTTATGCCATAAAGCACCTGTTGAGCTACTGTTAGTCCAACATTCTGCTGAGCTTCTATTGTAGTTGCACCTATATGAGGAGTAACTACTACATTAGGGAAGCTATATAATTCTGCACTGTATCTAGGTTCCTTATCGTGAACATCTAAGCCTACGCTGGCAATTTTACCAGTAGCAAGTCCATTGTATAGGGCTTTTTCCTCCATTAGTTTTCCTCTGGCAGCATTTACAATTCTAACTCCATCTTTCATAAGAGCTACTTCTTTTTCACCAATGATGCCTATGGTTTCTTCTGTTCTTGGTGTGTGAATAGTTATATAATCTGATTCCTTCAATAACTCTTCTAAGGTATTTTTCTTTGTTACATTGTATCTTTCAAATCTTTCATCTGAAATATAAGGATCGTAGGCAATAACTTTCATACCAAAGGCATTCATTCTTGTAGCAACAAGAGCTCCAATTCTACCAAGGCCTATAATTCCTAAAGTTTTATTGAATAGCTCGTTTCCCATGAAGCTATCTCTGTCCCAATTTCCATCCTTTAAAAATTTATCTGATCTAGCTATATTTCTTGAGGTGGAAAGTAAAAGTCCTATGGTCAATTCGCAAGCTGAAATGCTATTGCTATCAGGAGTATTAGCTACTATAATACCTCTTTTTGTAGCCTCAGGAATATCAATGTTATCTACTCCATTTCCAGCTCTGCCTACAATTTTCAAATTAAGGGCTCTATCCATTAGTTCACTGTCTACTTTTGCATCACTTCGTATTATGAGCCCTTGATAATCATTTATTATATTTAATAGCTCTTCTCTTTTTATATCTATTTTTACGTCAACTTGGAAATCTTGTTGATTTCTCAACAATTCTATTCCCATATCATCTATTTTATCAATTACTAAAACTTTATTTATTTCCACGACGAATACCCCCTGTAATATTTTATATTATCTCTCTAATTGCATTCATAGTTCTATATATCATCTCTTCGTTTATACATCCCATATGACCCACTCTTATCATCTTTCCTTTTGCAGCTCCTTGCCCTCCGGCAACTATAATATTGTATTCTTTTTCTAATCTGTTTTTTATATCATTAGCATTTTCAAAGGAAATAGCGGTAATGGTGTTGGAAAGTGCATTTTCATCAGTAAAGATATTTAATCCCATACCTTTTATTTCTTCTCTGAATTTATCTGCTAGTATTTTATGCCTTAAAAATACATTATTTAAGCCTTCCTCTTCTATCATAGCCAAAGCTTCATTAGCAGCTGATATAAGAGAAACAGCAGGAGTATAAGGGTTTTGAGGGTCAGCTTTTTCTAAAAATTTGTTAGCATTTAAGAAATCAAAATAGAATTTAGGTATATTTGAAACTTTACAATACTCAAAAGCTTTTTTGCTCACACCAACAAAAGATAATCCAGGTGGAGACATTAGAGCTTTTTGAGATGCTGTTACTATTACATCTATATTCCACTCATCCATTCTAATATCTATTCCTCCAAGGGAGCTCACTGCGTCTACAATGTAAAGAATATTTTTATCTTTTAAATATTCTCCTATTTCTTTTATAGGATTAACTGCTCCTGTTGAAGTTTCATTATGAGTAATAATAAGACCTTTATGATAATCTTTTAAATTATTTTTAATTTCCTCAAGAGAAACAGCCTTTCCCCAAGGGACCTTTATTTCATCGACTGTTAATCCATATATTTTTGCTATTTGTATAAACCTATCACCAAAATCGCCAATAGATACCGCTAAAATCCTATCTCCAGTACTAAAACAGTTGGCTATAGAGGCTTCTAATGCACCTGTACCAGCAGATGGGAATGTTAAAACATTGTTTGAAGTTTGAAATACAAATTTTAATCTTTCGTTAAATTCTCTAAATAAATTGCTGTATTCTGATGTCCTATGATGAATCATTTTTTCATTCATCTTGTTTAATACTCTTTCAGGAACATTAGTTGGTCCTGGTGTCATTAATAACTTTTCCATATAGAAAACCTCCTATCAAAATAAAATAAAAAAACCCGCCCATTAGAATAATCTAAGGACGGGGGATAGCCACGTGGTACCACCTTAATTTTGCTACTTGCAAGTAGCCTTTGCATTATAACGGTTTTTAACCGGCATAGGTTTTTACCCCTATACAGCTCCAGGTCGGATTCGACAAGCTTCAATGCCAATTCTCACCATACATTGGCTCTCTTAAAATGAAGGATTGCTTACTACTACCTTTCAAAACATTAATGTATTAACTCGTATTATATAATATATTAAAACATAAATCAATATTTAAATTTAGTATTTTTATTCTCTAATCCTACATATAATTTATAGAAACAACAAAAGTATTATAATAAAAGGAGTGTAAATTATAGATGATTGGGGATAGGGGTGCTAATAATAAATATGGTGAAGTTATAGAAAATATGTTTGATGGATTTATGTATAGCAAAATTATTTTAGATGATAATTCCATACCAATAGATTTTATTTTTGAAGAAATTAATGATAAGTTCATAAATATGTTAGGGACAAGTAGAGAAAATATAATAGCCAAAAAAGGAAGTGAAATATTAAGGAAATATAAGGGGGGAGATCTTTCATCTATTTATATTTATGGAAATATAGCTTTAAATGGAGGAATGGCTAGATTTGATGAATATTGGCAAGGCATTGACAAGTGGTTTTCTGTATTTATTTACAGCGACAAAAAAGACTATTTTGCCATAACATTGATAGATATAACAGGCATGAAAAGAACTTGGAATAAAATTAATAAATTATCTGATAGTTTGGTTAGGTATTTACAATTACCCTTTGGGAATATAGACTACAGCATTATTTGTAAGGATATTCTAAAGTTATCTGAAGGAAAAATAGCTGCTCTCATTATGTATGATAAAAGGAACGGTACCTTTAAGTTTAAGTCTTTGCAAGGGTTAGATGAAAATTTAAAAGTATTTGATTCTATTATAGGATACAAGCTACTGGGGAAAAATTTACCTATGGATAAAAGAATAAATAAATTATTAAAGGAAGAAAGAATTGTTAGATTTTATACTATTGGAGAGTTTTTAAGTAACATTGTTAGTGAAGATAAAATAACTTTAATAAAAGATAAAATAAATGTGGATTATTGTTGTAGTGTAACGATTAAAGAAGGGAAAAATATTTTAGGAGAACTTATAATATTTATGCCAAAATATAAACCTATATTCGATAGTAGCATACTTGAATTATATGCAAATTATTTAAGTTCATTTTTAATAAGACAGAACTTGGAAAGGGAATTAAAAGAAAAGGAAGAAAGATGGAAGTTTGCTATTGAAAGCAATGGTGATGGGGTTTGGGATTGGAATATTAGAACCAACGAAGTTATATTTTCTAACACATTTTTACACATGTTAGGCTACGAAGAAAATGAAATATCAAAGGATTTCCAGTCTTTTATTAGTTTAATTCCTACAGAGGATTTACACTTGTTTTATGATAATCTCCAAAAACATTTCAATGGTGAAAGTGAGATTTTAAGGATAGAACATAAATTGAAATGTAAGGATGGATATTATAAAGAATGTTTGGCTAGAGGGAAGATAGTAGGGTGGGATAGCAATGGAAATCCTAATAGAATAGTTTGCACTCATACGGATATTACGGAAAGAAAAAGAGCTTTTCAAAAGGTAGCTTATCTTTGCTTTCATGACAATTTAACAGGGTTATACAATAGAGCTTTTTTAGAGGAAGAAATGAGAAGATTAGATACTAAAAGACAGTTGCCATTAACTATAATAATGGGAGATGTAGATTGTTTAAAGTTAGTTAACGATGCCTTTGGTCATGATGAGGGGGATAAGTTGATAAAAAATGTAGCTAAAATACTTAAAAAGTGCTGTAGAGAAGAGGATATAGTCGCTAGAACAGGGGGAGATGAATTTGTAATAATGCTACCTAAGGTGACAGAAGAAAGAGGGCTTAGAATAGTAGAAAAAATCAAAGATATGTGTAAGAGAGAAGTAGGTTGGACTATCCAACCTAATATTTCCCTAGGGGTAGCCACTAAAAATAACAATGAAGAAAGTATTGCTAATGTATATAAAAAAGCTGAAGAGAGAATGTACAACAATAAATTATTAGAAAGTAAAGAATTAAAAAGGAAAATAACTAATTATTTAACTGAAATGCTCAATAAAAAGTCTCAAAACAAAGAAGAAGACTTAGCTATGGTAAAGGATCTAGCTTTAAGAATAGGAGAGCATTTAAATTTAAGTAAAGATGAAATGGATGCTCTATTAACATTATCAACTATATATAATATAGGGCTAATTGCTATGCCGGAAAAATTATTAGAAAAACAGGGAGATTTCAATGAAATAGAGATGGAGATAATTAAAAGACATTGTGAAACAGGATATAGAATAGCATCTTGTATTCCAGATTTTGCTTATATTGCAGAGCACATATTATGTCATCATGAGTATTATAACGGAGAAGGATATCCACAAGGATTAAAAGGAGATGAGATACCCCTATTATCTAGAATAATATGTGTTTTAGAAGCTTATATCAAATACGAAGATAAACAATCAGGATTAGAAGAAATAATGCTATATTCCGGTAAGAAATATGATCCTAAGATAGTAGATGTCTTGGAAATAATTGTAAAGAGTCATAAAAATATGGAGAAATAGAATAATAGAAAAACCTTCTGGTAAAACTATTTTGGAATAAACTTTACAGGAGGTTTTTTTTATGTCTGATAAGGATATTAAAAGCTCATACGAAGAAAGTGCGAAAAGGATGAGCGGTGGGACAGAAACTCTAGGATCTAAAGTAAAAGATACCAACGATCCTAATGAACACAATGACTTGCATGAAAAGATTAAAGTAAACTATAATAATTCACCGGATTTTTCTTCTATGGAGGAAGTACATAAGTGGCAAAGGGAACACGTGAAAAAAGAACAAGGGAAAAATGGGTATCCTTTAAATGTAATAATTGACCCAGCTATGAGAGAAATGTATAAAGTTGTACATGATGCAGGTTTAACTAACGTATTTGATAGATTTTCACAACAACAGCCTATACAATGTAAATTTTGTATAGAAGGATTATCTTGTCAACTGTGTGCAAATGGACCCTGTCGTATAAATGAAAAAGTACCAAGAGGAACCTGTGGTGTTGATGCTCATACTATGGTGGCTAGAAACTTCATGTATAGACATGTTACTATAGGAACTTCAGCAAACATATTCCACTGTCATCAAGCTGCTCGTACATTAAAAGCAGCGGGAGAGCATCCTGAAAGTGGATTGAAAATTAGAGATGCTGAAAAGCTTAAGAAATACGCCGATATGGCAGGCTTAGATGCCAATAAACCAATTGAAAAGCTGGCAATAGAGTTTGCTGATTGGGTTATGGATGATATTCATTCTCCTTACCATATACCTTCAAAAACAGTTGAAGCTTTTGCTCCTACAAAACGTAAAGAATTATGGAGACAGCTTGGTTTATTCCCAGGAGGAGGATATAGTGAGGTAGCCTATGCTCAAACTAGATGTATGACTAACTTTACATCAGATCCAGTAGAGTTTTTATTAAATAGTGTGAGATTAGGTATAGCTAATGAATATCAAGGACTATTCCTCTTAGATATTATTCAAGAAATTTTAATGGGTACTCAAGAAATAGCTAAGAAGAAACAAAACATGGGATTGTTAAAAGAAAATATGATAAATGTGGTGACAAATGGTCATATGCCGCTTCTGGCTCATGTTGCCATTGATTTAGCTTCAACGGATGAGTGGCAGCAAAAGGCTAAAGCTGCAGGTGCTGAAGGTATTCAAATATTAGGCCATGTATGTGAAGGGCAGCAACTTATAAACTATGAAGGTACCCATAATCAAAAAGGTTATGGTGGTCAAGAAGGAGAATGGTTGTCACAAGAATATTTATTAGCTACTGGTGTAATAGATTTATTTATGTTTGATTACAACTGTACTGTAGCTACAATGCCTATTTTTGCAAAGAGATTTGGAACTAAATTATTGAGTACTCATCCAGTAATAAAACTTCAAGGAACCGAAACCTTAGATTTTGTTCCTGAAAAAATGAAAGAACAAGCAGAAAAAGCGCTGGATAAAGCACTTGAGGCATTTAAACAGCGTAAATCAGAAAATAGAAAAGTATATATTCCACCATATGTATCAGAATGTACCGTAGGATTTAGTACTGAATCCGTTAAAAAAGCTTTAGGTGGAAGTTTTAAACCTTTAATAGAACAAATAGCGAATGGAAATATCAGAGGTATAGCTACTATTGTAGGATGTACTACTGCAAGATATGACCAGGGTGGAAGTAATATATTTAAGATTACTCAAGGCTTAATTAAAAATAATATAATAGTATTATCTGGAGGATGTACATCTAGTGTAATGGAATACACTGGACTTACTAATCCAAAAGCTGCTGATGAATGTGGAGAGGGATTAAAAGCTGTATGTAAGAGTTTAGGAATACCACCGGTTTTATCTTATGGTGCTTGTGTAGATATAGGAAAAATGACTCACACAGCAAAAGAAATAGCTGACGAACTGAATGTAGATACAAATAAATTGCCACTAGTAATTGGAGCACCTGAATACTTAGAGCAGAAGGCAGTAGCGGATGCTTGTACTGCAGTAGCTTTAGGTTGGTTAGTGCACGTAGCTCCAGTTCCATCAATAACGGGAAGTGATGTAGTAGTGAAAACTCTTACTGAAACTACTGAAACTCTTGGCCTAGGAAAAGTAGTAGTTGAAATGGATGCAGAAAAAACAGTTCAAATATATGTGGATCATATAGAGAAAAAACGTAAAGAATTAGGATTAAATTAAAAAATTAGAATTAAGTTAAAAGAATAAGATTAAGATTAAGTTAAAGCAACAAAAAGCTTAGGTATTATTAAAATGCCTAAGCTTTTTTATTTAATATGAATATATAGTAAAAATTTTTAATAGTATATATAAATAAGTAATGATAAGGGAATGAGGGGATATGATAATCGAAAAGATAAGAGAAGTTGCTGATAAGATTTCTAATTCAGAGGATTTAGACTGTATTGAAGTATTAGAAGATTTGATTTTATCAGCAGGTGAATTTGTTAAAAAGGTAAATACGCTAGAAGGAGGCATTATTGTTTCTAAATATTATAAAGATGGAGAAGAATTTAGAGAGTACATGGCTGAGTTGGATAAAGAGAAATTCTTGGCTCATAATGAACTTATAGCTAATGTTAAAATAGTTAATAGATTATGTAAAAAATATAATATTCCCATTGTATATATTGGAGATGAAGAGGATAGAGCAGCTATTGGAAAGTTTGGACTTGCATTAACCAATGAAATATTTTCTTCAAGAAGAACATAAAAGCATGTAAATTAAATACATGCTTTTATTTTATAGAATTATTGCTAATTTTCGTATATATTTTCATTAGTTATTCAACTAAAATTTATTGTTTTTATAGGTGTTATAAGGATTTTATTAGATGTTTATATAATTTTTAATTAAAGAAAAAGGTATTTCAAATTTTACTACACCTAGTGCATAGGGAGCAATTTCATAAGGTTGGAAGTAAATAACCAATCTATCTTTTTCTATATAGAAATTTTGATCTTCTTTTATACCATCAAAGCCAGCAATAGGGTAGTTTTCCTTATTTTTTTCTTTTATTTGTTTATTTATCTCAGTATTTATAACCTTTTTATAATCTACTCCGTTTTTAAATATATCTTTTAAATACAACTCTTTACCAGTAGTTAAATCGATATTATAGGGAGTTACAGTATAATTACCATGAGCTCCACCGGTATATTGGTAATATAAGACTGTAAGGCTTAAAAGCTTATCATTAGCTAAGTATATTGTATAATCTGTATCCGCTGCGTAATCTATAATATTGAAACCCATTTTTTTAGATTCCTCTACAAAATCTGTTCCGGCTTTTTTTAATGAATTATTAAACTTTAACGCATCATTTCTTAATAGTTTATTTAAGTTTTCCTGTATATTTTTATCTTTTAATCCATTTATAACAGGAACTCTAATATCACCCTTAAATCCTGTCTCATATTCTTTTATTAGATCTGTATATATTACAGGGTTACCTTCTTTTAGCTGTAAATCTAAATTAACTCCTTTTTCAAAAGATTTAAATGGCATTTTAAATTCTTTAAAACCTCCAGCGTAAGGAGCAATTTCGTAAGGTTCAAAATAAATTACTATATTATCTTCTACTATATAAAAAGGTTGATCCTGTAGAATTCCTTTGAAATACCTACTTATTTCTTCATAGTATTCAGAAGGATTTTCTTGGATTTTTTCTCGTATTACGGTATTTATTATTTCTTTATAATCCTCACCAGGATTAAATAAATCCTTTAATGAGGCATTAATTCCTGTTTTAGTATCTATATTAAAAGTTTTTTTACTACTCATGCCATGAGCTCCGCCGGTATACGAATAGTAAGAGATTGTAAGACTTAATAAGTTGTTTTTATTATAATGAACTTCATAATTTACAGAAAGTCCATATGGATTCATGAGGGTTCCTTCTTCTTTACTTTTAAGGGCAGATTTTTTTATATCTTCTTTAAGATCTAATATTTCCTTTTCAATTTCTTTATTTAATTTTGTTTCAATATCTTTATTGTTTAATAAAGAAATCACAGGAATTTTAATATCTACATTTATTAGATCGTTACTTTCCTTTAATTCCTTTGTAGATATTTTAACGTTATTTTCAATAGTTTTTTTAATTGTTTGAATTTGTGAGATTTCCATATGGGTTTTATCTACTAAACTATTTGCGAAAGTAGGAGTATAAGAATTTATAACTAACATTCCAGTTAGTGTAGCTATTAATAATTTATTCATGATAATTACCTCCATTAAAAAAACATTTAATTTATGTTTTAAATATACTATATTTTCCAATAGAAGAGGTTACGAAATAACTAATTTAAAGTAACAAATTGGTGACAAATTCTTAGCAAACTTTTAAATGAGCATATAATTAAGACTTTGTAGTATAATTATATGGAAGTTTACTTGAAAGGAAAAGGGGAGGATATTTTATGGAAAATAATATGGATGTGTTTCCAAAGCTTGAAACTGAAAGATTAACATTAGAAAGTATAGATGATAGTCATGTGGAAGATTTGCATAAATACTGGTCTGATGAAAAAGTAACAGAATTTATGGACATAGATAACTTTACAGATATTGATGAAACCAAAAAAATGATAAATTTATTAAATCATCTTTATAGCCAAGGGAAAGCAATTCGTTGGGGGATATATAGGAAAGAAGACAACGCTATAATAGGAAGTTGTGGTTATAATAGTGGATTGGAAGAGGGTATGACTACAGGTGAAATAGGATATGAAATAGGAAGAGAATATTGGGGAAAAGGATATATGGAAGAGGCTTTGAGAGCTATAATTGATTATGGTTTTGAAAAGCTTAATCTTAATAGAATTGAAGCTTATGTTGCAAAAGATAATGAAAAATCTTTAAAGTTAATATACAAATTAGGATTTAAGAAAGAAGGTTTATTGAGAGGCAAAGGCTTCTATAAAGGGAGATTCTGGGATGAATTCATCTTCGCTTTAATCAAAGATGAGTGGGGAAAAAATCAAATAAGCAAAGTTCTTTTTCATGTAGATGAAAAAGAAAAGTTAGACTTAGGCTTTAAAAATATAAAAAATTTATTAAATGATTTAGGTGAAGAAAATACTTATATAGAGATGGTTGTAAATGGTGAAGCAGTAGAGGAATTAAGAAAAGAGGAATTTAAATATGATAATATATTAAATGAGATAATCTCCTCTAGGGTTAAAATAGTTGCTTGCCAAAATTCATTAAATGCTATGGAAATTAAGAATGAAGACTTAATAGAATCAATATTTATAGTACCTTCAGGTGTAGGAGAATTAGCAAGAAAACAAATAAATGGTTGGGCTTATATTCGTCCATAAATTTTGTTTATGGTTAACTAAGGAGAGGGTTTTATGAGGGATATAATAACTGAAGAAGTGGTCTATAAAAATTTTGGCATATGTGTAAAAATGAGTAATAGTGAAATAGAGCTATACATTACTATAGATAAGGGGCCTAGGATCATAAGATATGGATTTATAGATGGAGAAAATCAATTTTGCGAAGATATTCCCACAACTATGGAGGTTTTAGGTGATACTTGGAGCTTAATGGGAGGGCATAGGTTGTGGCATAGCCCAGAGAATAATCCAAGAACTTATATTCCAGATAACAAACCAGTAAAATGGAGTAAAAATGGAAATTCAATAACATTAGAAATGGAAGAAGAACCATGGACACAGGTAAAAAAAGAGATGGAAATACATTTAAAAGGTGAAGGAACGGAAGTGGAAATTCTTCATAAATTAACTAATAATAACGCTTGGACTATAGAGTTATCTGCATGGGCGATTACAGTTATGGCTTCAGGAGGCGTGGAAGTAATTCCACAGCCTAAAAGAGAAACAAACTTACTTCCTAATAGAGTCATATCTCTATGGCCCTATTCAAAAATGAATGATGAGCGCATATACTGGGGAGATAAGTATATATTATTGAAACAAAATAGAAGTAAAAAGCACCCATTTAAATTAGGAATTGCAAATGAAGAGGGATGGGCAGCTTATTTTAATCATAATAGTTTATTTATAAAAAAATATAAGCATATATTAGAAGAAAACTATCCTGATTTTGGAGCATCATATGAAACTTATACAAATGAATATATGGTGGAAATGGAGACTCTATCACCTTTAAAAAAGTTACTACCAGGTGAATCTATTACACATGCAGAAAAGTGGCAACTAATAGGGGATGTTTTTTATCCTGGAGAAGAGGAAGATAAAATAGAAAATATATTTAAAACAAAAGGAATTTAGTAATTTAAGTGGACAAATATAGGTTTTTGACTGAAAATCAAAAACCTTTTTTCATGTGTAGATTTTGTTTTAAACCTTTTATTTATCATTTATATATGTTAATTTAAAAAGATTTAAATTTTTTTAAATTAATTAAACTAAAAAAGGAATTTATTTTTTTTTGTAGAATAAAATATAGTAAGGAATGAGGTGAAAACTATGTTGGACATGGAGTTTAATTGGCAGAACATAAATATTGCGAATATTCGGAAAAAAGATGTAAAAATTATTCAAAATTGGCTTTATCAACAAAGTGAATTTTGTGAAGAGGATATATATCCCATAGAAATAGATAAGTTGTATGATAGATTTTTAGAATATTATATAAGTGAGAATGAATTTTTCACAAAAATTCAATATGAAGGAAAATTGATAGGTATACTAAAAGGCAGAGTAGAGTTCAAAAATCCAGCAGAAGCGTGGGTATGGTGTATAATGCTGGATTATAAATATAGAAGTTTAGGAATAGGAAGTAATATAATAAATGAAGTAAATAAATATTTAACTAGAGAATATGGAGTTGCAAATTTTTACACTACAATTATAAAAGAAAGTCCTAGGACTATAAAATTCTTGAAAAAAAATGGGTACAAAATCATACGTGTTTCTAAAAATTATTATGACATAGATGGTAAACAAATGGATATGTTAATTTTAAAAAAATAATTTGGAGGGATGGTATGGATAAGAATCTTTTATGGTATTTAGAAAAAAAGGTAGGAAAAACTATCGAAGCGTTAAAAAGAAATAATATGGATGCATACTTTGTAAAAGATGAATCTGAATTAAGAGAAAAGCTTAAGGAATTGTTAAAAGAGAAATCAACTGTTTCAGTAGGAGGCTCTATGACTTTATTTGAAACCGGAGTTATTGATTTATTAAGACATGGGGAATATAAGTTTTTAGACAGATACGACGAGCATTTAACACCTGCAGATATTAAGAAATTATACAGAGATACATTTTATGCAGACACTTATATTTGTAGCACAAATGCATTAACAGAGGCAGGAGAATTATATAATATTGATGGAAATGGGAATAGAGTAGCTGCTATGATATTTGGCCCTGACCAAGTTATTGTTATAACAGGAATTAATAAAATAGTAAAGGATTTAAAAGAAGCTGAGGATAGAGTAAAAAGACTAGCAGCTCCAATAAATGCTAAAAGGCTTAGCAAAAACACTCCTTGTGCAAAGGTTGGTTATTGTACAGACTGTAATATAGACGATAGAATATGTAGTGATTATGTAGTTTTAAAAAGACAAAAAACTAAGGGAAGAATTAAAGTTATAATAGTTGGTAAAGAATTAGGGTATTAATTTAATACCCTTTTTTTAAACATTTACTACTATATCACTTAATTACTTAGGAGAATTTATCCAGTTATATAGAGGGAAATATTGGAACTGGTTAACTATCGTATAAATCTTATATACGTATTTAAATTAGAAAAGTTCTATAATAAAACATATAATTCTTAAGAAATTCTTAAATTTTCTTGACATTATATTCGAATCTCAACTATAATATAATAGGTGCTGAATCTTAAGTTTATCTTAAGTACGGAGGAACCAGTAAGTGTGGGGTTAATCTTAGTAATATAATGTAGGCTAAGTAGGGTAACCTTTGCCCGAACCCGTCAGCTAACTTCGGAAGCAAGAAAGGTGGAAAATATGAATTCTTCAAAGCAAAAGCTAAGCTCAATTTTAGTGTTTTTTATTTTTTTAATAGGTTTTACTGTGTTTAAAAGTGATTTTGTTAAAGCAGATGCATCCATTGATATGAACAATAAAGGGATGGAAGTAAGAACAGCTACAGTAAAAACAGATAAGGTTGTTATAGTTCCAAAAAGAAATAATGAAAATAGTTCTAAATCATCCAACGCTTCAAAATCATACAGTAGAGGTGGAAGAAGTGATATAGTATCCTATTCATACAATTTCTTAGGTAGACCCTATGTGTGGGGAGCAGCAGGACCATCAGCTTTTGATTGTTCAGGATTTACACAGTATGTTTATGCCGCATTTGGAGTAGGACTAGGTCATTATACAGGATCACAGTATCAAGTGGGACAACCTGTTAAAAAAAGTGAATTAGTTCCTGGTGATTTAGTTTTCTTTAACACAGATGGAAGCATATCTCATGTAGGAATGTATATAGGAGGAGGACAATTTATACACGCCTCTTCAGGAAGTAAAAAAGTTACTATAAGCGAACTTTCAGGAAGTTATTATGCTGAAAGATATGCAGGAGCTAGAAGAATAATTAAATAATTAGATAATTTTTGCCCGACAGATTTTTGCCGGGCTTGTTTTTTATTATGTTTTTTATCATAAAATCCCCCCTTATTAAATAGTATTTAATAGAGAGTATTTTTAAAACGGGGTGATAAAAATAAAGTATACAAGATATGATCTTAAAAGAAAAAGAAAAGATAAATCTGTCTCTTTTATTTTAGTGTTTTTACTAATATTATGTTTATTGTTAGGTGTAGGATTTTTATTTAAAACTCTATCAAAAGAAAACACTAACGGCAGTATAGAAAATAAAAAAGAAAATATAAATATAACAAAAGAAGAGACTGGAAAAGAAAAAGAAACTAAGAATGCTAAGGAAGTGGCTTTTGTTAAGGGTGAAGTTGCAAAGTATGCAGCTGTTCAAGGTGGTATGTTTAAAAATGAGGAATATGCCAATGAGACAAGAGAGAAGTTGAATCCCTTTGGAAACCCATTTATATCAAATGAAGGAGAATTTAAAAGAGTAATTTTAGGTGTATACAGTGAAGCAGAAAGTAAAAAGATAATGGATGAGTTAACAAAAAATAAAATAGAAAATTCTAGGTTAGTATTTGAAATTAAATATAATGATGTATGTGATTTTGAAATAGCTCAAATAACCAATGCTTATTTGCAAATATTAAATAAATTATCAGAAAAAAACGTAAAACATATTGAAACAAAGGAGCTAAAACAATGGGTTAATTCTTTAAATGATATAGATACAAACAGTAAAAATATAGATAAATTAAAAGAAATCAAAAATAAAATAAACTCTCTACCAGAAAAAATTAGCAAAGATAATTTAGAAGAAAACTATGTGTTTATATATAATTATCTTAAAAAATTTAATTAATTAAATTGGCCCATCATTTATCAATATTAAATGATGGGCTAATTTTTAACTTTATAAAAATTTTATTAACATTATATTATACATACTTGTTAATAAATTATATAAATGATAAACTATAAAAGGTAAAAGATATAATTTTTAATAATGTGGCAATAATTACTAAAAACCGATACAGGAAGTGTAAAAATGAGAATTATTTTAGCGTCAGCTTCAGAAAGAAGAAAAGAATTATTAAAAAGAATACTGGGTGATTTCGAAGTTATTGTGAGCCAATTTGATGAAGATCAGGTTCGATTTAATGGAGATTGTGGAAATTATGTCATAGAATTAGCCAAAGGAAAAGGAATGGATGTAGTTTCAAATATTAAAGATAATAATTCCTTAATTATTGCCTGTGATACAGTGGTTTTCTTTAATGGTAAGGTGCTTGGTAAACCTAAAAGTGAAGAAGAAGCTTTTTCTATGCTTAAAGAATTAAGCGGAAATGTTCACCATGTTTACTCTGGTATATTTATCTATAATAAAGAAACTAACTCTATAATGACAGATTACATATGTACAGAAGTTAAGTTTTCTAATCTTTCAGATGAACTTATAAAAAAATACATAGAAAGTAAGGAACCTTTTGATAAGGCTGGTGCTTATGGAATCCAAGGCTATGGAGGAATTTTTGTAGAAAGAATAAACGGATGTTATTACAACGTTGTAGGTCTTCCTCTAAATAGTCTATATAAAATGCTAAAGGAGATGGGGGTAAATCTTTAAAAGGAGTAGTTAAATTTAATGAAAAACAATTTAAAACTAAGGGATTTACCTATTAATGAAAGACCTAGAGAGAGATTACTTCGATATGGATGCGAAAGTCTTTCTAATGTGGAATTATTGGCAATTATTTTAAGAACAGGAAGTAAAAAAGAAAATGTTTTAAGTTTATGTGGAAATATAATGGAGATATCTAAAGGCTTAAATGGTATTTTAGAATTATCTAGAGAAGAATTAATGCAAATCGATGGTATTGGAGAGGCTAAATTATGTCAACTTTTAGCTTTATCTGAACTCTTCAAAAGATTCAAGTCTTTTAAGTCAGGAGATAATTACCAAATAACTAAACCTCAGGATGCAGCTTTTTTGGTTATGGAGGAAATGAGATATTTAAAACAAGAATATATTAAAGTAATAATGTTAAATACTAAAAATGGTGTTGTAAAGGTTAAAGATATATTTATTGGAAGTTTAAATAGTTCTATTGTGCATCCAAGAGAAATATTTTGTGAAGCAATAAAAAATAATAGTTCATCAATAATTATTTGTCATAATCATCCGTCTGGTGACCCTATGCCAAGTAATGAAGATATTGACATTACAAAAAGGATAGTGGAATGTGGTAATATAATAGGTATAGAACTATTGGATCACATAATAATTGGTGACGGAGTTTATATAAGTTTAAAAGAAAAAGGCATGGTGTGATTGAAAGGAGAAATTATAGATGGCATTGTTTGGAATATCTAAAGATATGGGAATAGACTTAGGAACAGCAAATACATTAATATACGTAAAAGGAAAGGGAGTAGTTTTAAGAGAACCTTCCGTTGTTGCAATAAATAGTGACACAAAAAAAGTATTGGCAGTTGGTGAAGAAGCTAAACAAATGATAGGAAGAACTCCGGGTAATATAATAGCTATAAGACCATTAAGAGATGGAGTAATTGCAGATTTTGATGTGACTCAAGCTATGTTGAAAAAATTTATTGAAAAAGTAAGTTCTAAAAGTGCTTTTACTAGTCCTAGAATAATTGTATGTTTTCCATCAGGAGTTACTGAAGTTGAAAAGAGAGCAATAGATGCAGCTACAAAACAAGCAGGAGCAAGAGAAGTATTACTTATGGAAGAACCTATGGCAGCAGCTATTGGAGCAGGGCTTCCAGTTAACGAACCTACAGGAAGCATGATTGTAGATATTGGTGGAGGAACTACTGAAGTTGCGATTATTTCTTTAGGTGGAATAGTAACTAGCAAATCTTTAAGGGTTGCAGGAGATGAATTTGATCAATCAATAATAAGTTACATAAAAAAGAATTTTAATTTAATGATTGGAGAAAGAACAGCTGAAAATGTAAAAATTGAGTTAGGATCTGCATACGATACTGGAGAAAATAATTCAATGCAGATAAGAGGTAGGGACTTAATAACTGGTCTACCTAAAGTTATAGATATAACTGAAAGTGAAATAAGAGAGGCTTTAGCAGAACCTGTAGCTTCTATTATAGAGGCTATAAAAAGCACTTTAGAAAAAACACCACCAGAATTAGCTTCAGATATAATGGATAAAGGTATAATGCTCGCTGGTGGAGGAGCTACACTAAAAGGATTAGATATACTTGTTAATGAAGAAACCCATATGCCAGTTCACATAGCCGATGCTTCTATAGATTGTGTTGCCATAGGAGCAGGAAAAGCATTAGATACTTTAGATAAATTATTGGATAGCAGAAGAAAAAGATAAATATGGGCTTTTTAAAAAATAAACTGGCAGTAGCTATAGTTGTACTGTCAGTTACATTTTTAGTTTTAATTGGGTATAGTGCCAAAAGAGAAAAAGTATCTTTTGTTGAGAACGGTGTGGGGGTAGCGGTTAATCCTATTCAAGGATTATTTTATAAAATTAATACAAAGGCTAAGAATTTTACAGAATTTGTTACTAGTTTTTCTGATGTTAAAAACGAAAATGAAGAATTGAAAAAGAGAAATACTGAATTAGAAAGCAAAGAAAAAGATTATGATGTATTAAAGGAAGAAAATGAAAGACTTAGAGGAATGTTAAAATTTAAAGATCAGAACTCTGAATATGACTATATAGGATGTGACATTGTAGGAAGAAGCGGAGGAAACTTTTTAGAGGAATTTACCATTAATAAGGGTAAAAAGGATGGAATCGAAAAACAAATGGCAGTAATAACAGAAGATGGACTAGTTGGGCAAATAGGTTCAGTAGGAGATAACTGGGCTAAAGTTCAAACGCTGTCTAATGAAAATATAGCTGTTACTAGTATAGTACAAAGTACTAGGGAGAGTGTAGGGGTAACTAAAGGTTATAAGGATGGTAGAAATAAGAAATTAGCAAAAACTTACTACCTTCCATTAGAGTCTGAAATTAAAGTAGGGGATTCTATATTGACATCAGGAACAGGAATATATCCAAAAGGTATTAGAATAGGTAAAGTAATAGATGTTGAAGAGGACAAAGGTAAAGTTATGAAAAATGCTATTATACAACCTTTTGTAGATTTTTCTAAGCTAGAAGAGGTTTTGGTAGTAGTTCCCAAGAATAAATTGAATATTAGGTGATGGGTATGAGAAAGATAGTAACTTTATTTTCCATAGTTCTTATACTTTTTATAGGAGATAATTCAATTATACCTTTTCTTGCCATTAAAGGATTTAGTCCTAGCCTTTTATTTGTATTTATAGTGAGTTATTCAATTATAAATGGAAGTTGGGAAGGCTTATGGCTAGGTGTTTTTGCAGGGTTGCTGCAAGATGTTTATTTTTCAAATGTTTTAGGTATAAATGCATTAACAAATATGTTGAGTTGTGTAATAGCAGGTTATGTTGGAATTAATATATTTAAAGAAAAAATATTAATTCCAGTAGCAACTAGTTTTTTGCTGAGCATTTTTAAAGGAATACTAGTGTTTATGCTGTTATATATTGTTAGTGTAAATATGCCTTTAAGAAATATAGTTTTTAATTCCCTATATAATATGTTAGTTTCGATTCCCATGTATAAGTTTGTATTTAACTTATGCAACAAGGATTATATGGAGAGAAAATGGAAGTTTTAAAGGAATGGTGAATTATGAAGGATAAGAAGAAAAAGCTTAATAGATTTACGGCCTTCTTTTTAATAATGGGTGTAATATACTCCATTCTGATTTTTAAATTAGGAATTCTTCAGATAAAAGATAGCGAATATTACAAAGAGAGAGCAAGTCTTACGGCTATAACAGAGATTCCTGATCCGGCCCCAAGGGGACCTATAATAGATAGAAATGACGAAATACTAGCAACAAATATTCAAAGCTATATGTTAGTATATAATGAGACAAGTGATAATAAAAAGTATTTTTTTGAAACTATGGATAAAGTGTTCAACTTATTAGAGAGTAATGGTGAGAAAATTCAAGATGATCTTGAGTTAAAGGCAAATCCTTATAGATTTGAATTTAAGACTAATGATGCAAAGGCTAAAGAATCATTAGAGATTAGATTTAAAAGAGACAGAGGATTAAATGAAGCTATTGAAAAAAAATTATTTCCTGATAAAAAAGGTAAATTTACAGACCAAGAAATAAAGCAGGTTAATAAGGAATTGTTAAAAATAACTCCAGAGCAAACATATAAGTTATTAGTAGAACAGTATAAAATTTATCCTAAAGAAGATTTTAAGAATTTATTAGAACAATACAGAATTGCACCAGAGGAGACTTATCCAATAATAACTAGTAGATTTAACATAAAATCAACTACAGAATTTAAAAATAAATTAGATGAATATAAAAATAGCAAGTCTAAGGATAGACAAGAAATTTTAGATAGTATCATCAGTGAATATGGAATAGATAAAATGGAGTATCCTTTAGAAAAGCAAAGAAAATATCTTATAGTAAGAGATACTATGAAGATGCAGAGTTTTACTGGATATAAACCTGTAATAATAGGAAGTAATATTAAAAGGGATACTGCGTTTGTATTTTCAGAGAGATTAAATGATCTTCCAGGTATAGATGTTACAACTCAACCAGTAAGGTACTATCCTAATGATGAATTAGGATCAGCTTTCTTAGGATACATTTCTAAGATTAGTAATAATTCAGAACAATATAAAGAGAAGGGCTATGATGTAAGTTCAGATTATGTTGGAGTTTCAGGGTTAGAAGCTGTTTTTGAGGATAGATTAAAGGGTTCTAAAGGTGGAAGAATTGTAAAATTAAATAAACAAGGAAGAGTTATTGAAGAATTAGGCAGAAGGGAGCCTTATCCAGGGCAAACTATGAAACTTAATATTGATAAGGATGTTCAAAAAGCAGCTGAGGACGCTTTGGATAAGACTATGAAAAATTTAAGAGATAATCCAAGGGTAAGTTATGATGGAGTTGATACATCAAATGCTACAAGGGGAGCTGCGGTAGCTATCGATGTAAATACTGGAGGTGTACTAGCGTTAGTCAGCAAACCAGGATTCGATCCAAATATTTTCTCCGTACCTGGAAAGTTGACAAGTGAATTATACACAAGTCTTTTTAACCCGGATTATGAAGAGTTTGCGAAAGATTATATAGCGAACAGAAGTCTCAGTGTAACTGCAGAGGAGTTATTCCCTGTTGAAAAAGATGGTTCAAGAAGAGATGTATATGATATTTACCCTAAACCTTTTTTTAACTATGCAACTTCATCCTTTACATCACCAGGATCTACTTTTAAGCCACTAACAGCTATAGCAGGCTTAGAAGAAGGAGTACTGGGACCTAATGAAACTATATATGATAATTTAATTTATACTAAGCATGGATACAAAGGTAGAAGCTGGAATTATTCAAGTAAAGGTAGCTTAGATGTGGTGGAGGCTTTAGCATATTCAAACAACTACTTCTTTTTTGAAGTTGGAGATAGGTTATATGAAAAAGGTTTGGATACTTTAGCTGAATATGCATGGAAATTTGGATTAGGTGCGCCACATGATGTTGAAAACCCTACAACAGGAATAGAAATACCAGAATTATTTGGTCAGGTATTTAATGTTCAATCAGAAAAGAATAAAGCATCTAATATATATATATGGTCTTTATATGATGAATTGCTTCAATTGAGAAAAGTAAAAAATACTAACACTTACGAAGGAATAGATTTAAGAGTTAGAGATACAGATAGCAAAGAAGTAAAAGGCTTAAAGGAAGAAATATACGACACTATAATAAAGCAAATGAGATATAGAAATGTGCCTAATTTCTCTGAATCAGTAAAAGGCATGTTAAAGGAGGTAATTCAAAAATCTCCTAGCATGAATTCGAAAAAATTTACTGATGGAGATATATCGGCAGCTATGAATAAAATTTATAAGGCTGTATATGCAGTTGAAGAAGAAGCATTGAGGCCGGGTAACGTATATAATGCTGCCATAGGTCAAGGATCTAATTATTTTACACCACTTCAATTAGCTAATTTTGCTGCAATGATAGCTAATGGAGGAACAAGATATGAATTACATCTTGTAGATAAATTTTTAGATGCTGAAGGTAATGTTGTTCAAGAATATAAACCAGAGGTAATGGATAAAGTAGATCTAAAACCAGAAACCCTTAAAGCAGTAAGGGAAGGTATGCACGCCGTTTCATCCTACGATGAAGGTACAGGTGCATCAGAATTTAGAGATTTCCCTATAGCTACAGCAGGTAAAACTGGTTCCGCTACTTTCAGGGAAAATGGAGTGCAAGAAAAAGTAGGAAGAACTTCTTCTGGTGTTTATATAGGGTATGCTCCTTATGATAATCCTCAAATTGCTGTTTGTGTAATAATATTTGACGGTGGACATGGTGGATCTGTTAATCCCGTTGCAAAAGCAATATATGAAGCTTACTTTAAAGAGGAGCTAACGAAGCAAAATTACAATTTTCAGCATATAAATTAAATTTAAAGGCATATACAAAAATTGTATATGCCTTTTTTAAAAAGAATATGATAATTTAGAAGGAATTACGCAATATTTGTTGAAATATAAAGTTATGCCTGCTTTGGAGGGGTAAAAATTATGTTAGATGATAGTATAATAATAAAAGGAAACAAAGAAGGAATAAATGCAGTAATAAATATGAATAAATTTAAAGATTTTGATGAGATGCTCGAATCTTTAATTGAAAGATTATCTAAAGGTAAGGTGTTTTATAAAGGTTGTACTTTAAAAATTACAACGGAACTAAAATACATAAACGATAAAGAATTAAGAAGGCTTAGGGATATACTTTTTGACGAAATTTTAATTAAAGACTGCATTTTTGAAAATGCAGAGGATGAAAATAATAAAGTTTTTTCAGGTATATATGAAGGTAGAACTAAGTTTATAAGAAGGACTATAAGAAGCGGACAAGTTATTAACTATTCAGGAAATATAGTAATAGTTGGGGATGTTAATTCTGGTGCTGAAATATATGCAGGTGGAAATATAATTGTTCTAGGTGTTTTAAGAGGTTATGTACATGCAGGGGCAGGTGGCAATGAAAAGGCAATAGTTGCAGCATTTACTTTACAGCCACAGATACTTCAAATTGGAGGAGTGGCTACAAGAGCCCCAGAAGAAAATATTAGACCTCAATATCCTGAGGTAGCTAAAATAAAAGGAAACACAATAGTTGTAGAACCTTATTTGCCAAACAAATTTATATAACGGAGGGAAAATTATATGGGAGAAGCTATAGTAATAACATCAGGCAAAGGTGGAGTTGGTAAGACAACTACTACTGCAAACATAGGTACAGCCTTAGCGTCTATGGACAAAAAGGTGGTTGTAGTAGACGGAGATACTGGATTAAGAAACTTAGATGTATTGATGGGACTTGAAAATAGAATAGTTTTTACTTTAATGGATGTAATAGAGGAAAATTGCAAATTAAAGCAAGCACTTATTAAGGATAAGAGATTTCCTAACTTATTTTTACTTCCAACAGCTCAAACTAGAGATAAAGACGATATATCAAAGGAGCAAATGTCAAAACTTATTAGTGAGTTAAAAGAGGAATTTGACTATGTATTGATTGATTGTCCTGCTGGAATAGAACAAGGGTTTGAAAACGCTATAATAGGTGCTGATAGAGCTTTAGTTGTTGTCAATCCGGAAGTTACCTCTGTTAGAGATGCAGATAGAGTAGTAGGAAAATTAGAAGCTAAGGGAGTAGAGGATCCTCAACTCATTGTAAATAGAATAAATTCAGACATGGTTAAAAATGGAGACATGCTAGATGTTAATGATATATTAGATAGTTTGGCAATAAAATTGATAGGTATTGTTCCAGATGATAAAAATATAACAATTTCAACTAATAAAGGTGAACCTATAGTTTTAAATGATAAAGCGGTATCAGGAAAAGCTTTTAATAATATAGCTAGGAGAATTATAGGGGAAGAAATAGCATTTCTAACTATGGATACCAATGAAGGTGGATTTTTGCATTCATTAAAGAAACTCTTCGGAATTAAATAGGGGTGATATTAATGGATTTTATGGGTTTTTTCACAAAAAAATCTTCAAAAGATACGGCTAAGGAGAGATTACAATTAATATTAATACACGATAGAGCGACGGTTTCTCCAGAGCTTTTAGATAATATTAAGGAAGAAATAATGAGTGTAATATCCAAATATGTTGAAATTGATAAAGATGAATTGGAAATAACCATGACAACTTCTGATGAAGAAGAAGGCAATTCTCCAGCTTTGGTTGCAAATATTCCTATAAAAAAAATGTTGAAAAGAAGATAATTTTAAAAGCTATGTATAAATTTATACATAGCTTTTTTGGAGCTACATTGATATAATCATACTTATTGGATAGCTAACCATTTCTAATATTCTATCTATTGAGATGAAACTTCTCCCTAAACAGGGAAGTAAGGGATTTGGACAAAATCAAAGGTTTTGCCTTACTGCCTAGGTGGGATATAAGAACTGTTAAGTTCCTGGATAATTTCTTCTAAGCTTCAGTTATAGTAGGTGTTTTTTTATAAGAGAATCAACATGAAGCTAGTGATCACTTGGTATTGGAGGGGTTTTACAATGTTAGATAAGTTTAAAATTAGTAAAAAATTATTAAAAGAATTGGATTTTGGGTTAATATTTGTGGTATTGATTATAGCTATTTTTGGAGCATTAAACATATATAGTGCTACAAAAACTTGGGCAGGAATTTCAGTATTTAAATCTCAAATAGTTTGGATATGCTTAGGATTAGTTGTTACATATTTTATTTTATTAATAGATTATTCTGTAATTCAAGGTTATGTTAAAGTCTTTTATTGGTTCAGTGTAATACTGTTATTCTTAAATGATACAATATTTAAGGCAACAGTTAATGGAGCTGGATCATGGATGAAAGTAGGGTCCATAACTCTAGGACAACCATCAGAACTTGCTAAACTAGCAATGGTATTAATGATAGCAAAAGAGTTAGATGATATGGAAGGGGAAATAAATAACGTAAAAAACTTTTTTAAGTTGTCTATGTATGCAATTATACCAATGATATTAATAGTTATTCAGCCTGATATGGGAATGACTATGGTATGCTTTTTTATAGTTCTAGGTATGTTTTTTGCAGCAGGATTAGATTTTAAAGTTATAGGAGGAGGAATCCTAGGGATAATTCTATTGATAGCTGCAGTATGGAATTCGCCTTTAATGCATGATTATTGGAAAGTAAGATTGATATCAGTAGTAAACCCTGGAGCTGATGAACTAGGTGCAAACCTTCAGCTTATACAATCTCAAATAGGTATAGGCTCTGGTGGAATAGTTGGAAAAGGATTTACTAAAGGAACTCAAGTAGCAGGAGGATTTATACCAGAAGTTCATACAGATTTCATCTTCTCAGTTGTAGGGGAAGAGTGGGGATTTATAGGGGCAATTTTTCTGTTAGCTTTATATGGAATATTGCTATATAAATTTATAAATATAGCAAGAACATCAAAAGATATTTTTGGATCTATGATATGTATTGGTGTAACTTCTACTTTTATGTTTTCTATACTTCAAAATATTGGTATGACCATTGGAGTTATGCCAATTACAGGTATTACATTGCCCTTTATGAGTTATGGGGGAAGTTCTCTTACCACGGCCTTTATGTCTATTGCTCTTGTTTTAAATGTAGGAATGAGAAGGAAAAAAATAAATTTCTAGGGGGAATCATTATGAACATAGCTTTAATAGCCCATGATAAGAAAAAAGAAGACATGGTGGATTTTGTGAAAAGATACAGAGAAGTATTTGAGGATCATCAACTTTTTGGAACGGGTACAACGGGAAGATTGATAGAAGAAAACACTGGGTTAAAGGTTCATAAATTTTTATCAGGGCCACTAGGAGGAGATCAACAAATTGGAGCACGTGTGGCAGAGGGGAGAATGGATTTTATAATATTTTTAAGAGATCCATTAACTGCGCAACCTCATGAGCCAGATGTAACTGCTCTTGTAAGATTATGTGATCTCCATTGTGTACCTTTGGCAACGAATTTAGGCTCTGCTGAAGTGTTTATTAAGGCTTTAAAAGCACACTACTTTTAAAATTTAAAATTAAGAATGAAAAAGGTCTTTTAACGGAAGTTAAAAGGCCTTTTTATTTACTATATAGTTCAACTTCTAATTACCAACTATTAACTATCCATTCTCAACTTTCATAGAAATAAGAGTAATATTTAAAAATTCATCTCAATATATATTTTATAGATTGTATTTTTATTTAAGGGGGAAAAAAGATGGGTAGCTATAATTCACAATATGAGGAATATTATAGAAATCTGAAGAAAAGAAAAGAGGTAAGTAATAATTATTCTAATAGAGGCAAAAATCAAAGGAGTATTTCACATTATATAACCAAAAGGATAATTAGAGATTTGGTTGGAGCTACTATGTTAGTCTTTCTAGTTCTTATGTGTAAAGTAATAGTCACTCCAAAGACTCAACTTCTATACAACTATTCTAAAGAAATAGTAAATAAAAACACAGATATATCCTCTTTAGGTATAAATATAAAAAATTTTAGTTTTAAAGAATTAGAAGAAAAGGCAACGAATATAATTGAAAGTGCAAAGAGCAAGATAACAGGTAAAAAAACTATGAATCAAAAGATAGGTGAGGAGTTTATTCTACCTGTCAATGGTTCTGTAACTTCAGGATACGGCTATAGGACGGATCCTATAGATAATAAAAACAAATTTCATCATGGAACGGATATAAGTGTTAAAGAAGGTACAGAGGTGAAAGCAGCTTACAATGGCAAAATTAAAGATTGTGGAGAAGATCCGGAGTTAGGCAACTATATATTAATTGATCACGGGGAAGGAATAGAAACAAGATATGCTCATCTAAGTTCCGTAGATGTAAAAAAGGATGGAACAGTTATTAAAGGTGAGGTAATTGGAAAGAGCGGAAAAACGGGAAAAGTTACAGGAGAACATCTTCATTTTGAACTCCTATTCATGGGAGAGAGTAGAAATCCTGAAAATTATTTATCAATTAAATAGGATGGGAAAATGACTTGATAAAAATAAATAAATACTTCATTCCATATTTATTAATATTATTTTATATAGGCTATGAAAAAAAACTTTTATTTTCACTTGCTATAGTGATTTTGCATGAAGGTGTACATTACTTAGTTGCACGATATTTTGGATTTGCAGGTTTTCAAATAGAAATCTTGCCTGTAGGGACAGTTTTGAAGTTAAGAGATATAGATGAAGCTTCAACTAAAGAAGAGCTGATTATATCTCTGTCTGCACCTCTTATAAATTTAATTTTGGCAGCAGTATTTTATATATTATTTACCATTAAACCTTTAAATATATATTTATTATTATATGAATGTAATTTAATTATAGGATTATTTAATTTAATTCCAGCCTATCCCTTGGATGGTGGGAGGATAATAAGAGGAATACTAAATTATAAATATATTTATAAAAAAGCAAATCTAATTACAGTTTATATTAGTTTAATTTTAGGTATATTTTTAATATTTATTTACCTTTTTTTATTTTTTGCAGGTAAAAGTAACATAAGTTTAGGACTTATAGCTTTATTTATTATTATTTCTTCTATAAAAGAACGAGAAAGGATAACATATATAATTATGGGAGATATTATTAAAAAGAAAAATAAATTTCTAAAAAGAGGATACATTGAAAATAGAAGTATTTCTGTTAGCTATAAAAGTACTTTGGTAAGTATTTTAAGCATAGTAGAAAAAAATAAATATAATATATTTTACGTATTAGATAATGAAATGAAAGTGATAGATTTAATATTTGAACAAGAAATTATAGAGGGATTAAAATTATACGGTAATATAACCTTAGAAGAATTCATGGATGTACAAGATAAAAACTACGGATGACGCATCTTCAAAAGGATAATTAATTATTCTTTTGAAGACTATTTTCCATGGTGAAATTATTTTCAATTTTAAAGTTAATATGGTATTATATAAAAATAAGAACCTAAGAGGAGGTATATTGATGAACTTAATTCCTGATGATATTCTATTTAGAGTAGAAAAGCCAGCTAGATATATAGGAGAAGAATTTAATTCATATAAAAAAGATAAAGAAAATATTGATATAAGATTTGCATTTTGTTTCCCTGATGTATATGAAGTAGGGATGTCACATCTAGGAATGAAAATACTTTATTATATCTTAAATGAAAGAAAAGATACTTATTGTGAAAGGGTATTTGCTCCTTGGCCAGATATGGAAAAGCTTATGAGAGAAAACAATGTTCCTTTGTATGGGTTAGAAAGTAAAGATTCTATAAAGGACTTTGATTTTGTAGGATTTACCCTTCAATACGAAATGAGTTATACAAATATATTAAACATGTTAGATATGGGTGGAATAACTATAAGAGCCTCAGAAAGAAAGGAAGAAGAGCCACTTGTAATATGTGGTGGTCCTTGTGCATATAACCCTGAACCTCTTTACGATATAGCAGATATATTTATTTTAGGAGAAGGGGAAGAAGTTTTACATGAATTATTAGATCTTTATAAAGAGTTTAAAGAAAAATCTAAGAGTGAATTTCTAAAAGAGGCATGTAGAATTAAAGGTATATATGTGCCTTCTTTATATGAGGTAAATTATAATGAAGATGGCACTATAAAGGAGTTTACACCTTTATATGAGCATGCGCCAAAGAAGATTCAAAAAAGGATAATTAAGGACTTCAATGAAATTTCTTATCCAGATAAATTAATAGTTCCATATACTGAAATTGTTCATGACAGAATTAATTTAGAAACTTTTAGAGGATGCACAAGAGGATGTAGATTCTGTCAGGCTGGAATGATTTACAGACCAATAAGAGAAAAGAAAAAAGATAAGTTAATGGAGTTAGGAGAACAGCTTCTTAAAAGCACAGGCTATAATGAAATATCTCTAACCTCATTGAGTATTTGCGATTATTCAGATATAAGAGGGCTTATAAATTCTTTAATAGAAAAACACCAACATGAGAAAGTAGGTGTATCCCTTCCTTCTTTAAGAATAGATTCATTTTTTGTTGATTTAATAAATGAAATACAAAAAGTTAGAAAAACTGGATTAACCTTTGCGCCTGAAGCTGGAACTCAAAGGATGAGGGACGTTATAAATAAGGGCGTAAATGAGGAAAATTTATTAAATGCCACAAGAAGTGCCTTTGAATCAGGATGGTCCACTATAAAGCTTTATTTTATGATAGGACTTCCTTATGAAACAATTGAAGATGCTATAGGTATAGCTACAACTTCAGGAAAAGTGGTAGACGAATATTATAAAATACCAAAGGATAAAAGGAAAAAGGGATTAAGGGTAACATCTAGCGCGTCCATATTTGTGCCTAAACCATTCACTCCATTTCAGTGGGAACCTCAATTAGAAGAAGAGGAAGTAATGAAAAGAGTTTACGCTATAAAGGATAATATAAAGAGCAGGGCTATATCTTTCAACTATCATGCATCTAAAGTAAGCTTTATGGAAGCTATTTTTGCTAGAGGAGATAGAAGACTATGTGATGTTCTTATAGAAGCATGGAAAAATGGAGCAAGATTTGATGGATGGTCTGAGTATTTTAATTATGATAATTGGATGAATGCCTTCGAAAATTGTAAGGTGGATCCTAATTTCTATGCATATAGAAAAAGAAGCTATGAAGAAATATTACCTTGGGATTTTATAGATATAGGAGTAAATAAAGAATATCTTATAAAAGAAAATGAAAGAGCAAAATCAGGAGTAATAACTCCAGATTGTAGAGAGGGATGTACAGCTTGTGGTGCAAATATAAATCTAGAAGGGAAGTGCTTTGAGGGTGCGTTATTTAGTTAAATTCACAAAGGAAAGCAATATAAAGTTTATTTCTCATTTAGATTTAATGAGGACTATTCAAAAGGTAATTAAAAGAGCGGAGCTTCCAATAGAATACTCACAAGGGTTTAATCCACATATGAGTATATCTTTATCCCAACCTCTCTCAGTAGGAATGTTTTCTAAAGGAGAGTATATGGATATAAATCTTAATGAAGATTTAGACCCCATGTATATTAAAGAAAAACTAAATGAAAACTCTCCTTCAGGTATAAAATTTATTAATGTAGTAAAACTAAACAAAGAAGGAAAAGATGGGAAAAAGATACCGCAATCCATGGCAGCTGTAGATGCAGCCAGTTATTCCATAAGAATAAAATATAATAATACTGAAGATTTGGACGGGGAAATAAAAAAAATATTCAATATGGAAGAGTGGAAGGTTGTAAAAAAAGGTAAAAGTGGAGAAAAGGAAGTAGATATAAAACCAATGCTTAAAAAAATCCAATATAAAATTGGAGAAAATCTATTGTCTATGGATGTATTAGTGAGTTGTGGAAGCAGGGAAAACTTATCAGCAGATATTTTAAGTAAATTTATCCTAGAAAATACTAGTAATGGAAATAAAGATGCTTTTGTTTTAATCGAAAGAGAAGAAACCTATGGAAGATTAAACAATAAACTTCTTCCACTTGATGAGTGTCTAGGAAAAATGTAATACTCTAATTTGACTAGAGGTGTTGAATTTGAAAGAGATATTCGTAGAACGAAATGGTTCTACATTAAGGATAGCAATAAAAAGAAATAATAAGTTAAAAGAGTGCTATATTGAAGAAGATTCAAAAGAGCCATTCCCAGGGGAAATATATAAGGGAGTAGTAAAAAATATAATTCCTGGTATTAAGTGTGCCTTTATTGATATAGGGCATAAAGAAAACTGCTACATGTATATAGATAGAAAGTTTAAAAATACTGGAATTAAAAAGGGCGACGAGATTCTAGTAGAAGTAGTTAAGGAAGCTATAGGAAAAAAAGGACCTAAAGTTACAACGGCAGTATCTATTCCAGGAAGATATTGTGTTTTAAATACCTTAGATAATGATGTAACTTTCTCTAAAAAAATAACTGATGAAGACTTAATAGCGTATATTAAAAATGGATTAGATAAACCAAAGGACATAGGACTTATGATAAGGACTAATGCCTCTAAGGTTACCGTAGATATGATAAATAAAGAAGTAGCCTATCTGTATAACATCTTTGAAGATATAGATAGAAAAGTGAAATATTCTTTAAAACCTGGACTACTCTATAAAGCAGGAGGAATATTAGGCAGGATTTTAAGGGACAAATTAGATGAAGAAACCACAAAAGTATATGCTAATAATGTTGAGGATTACGAAGAAATAGAAAGTTATATAGCTAACGCAAAAGATGCTAATGTTTTTTTAGAACTTCATAATGAGGAAATAGGATTATTTCAGTACTACGGCATAGAAAATGAAATATTAAAGCTTAGAAATAACAAAGTGCAATTGAATTGTGGAGGATATATAATAATCGAAAAAACTGAAGCTATGTATACAATCGATGTTAATTCAGGTAAAAATATTAAAGGTGAATCCATGAGGAAGACTGCCTTTATCACCAATATTCAAGCAGCCGAGGAAATAGCTAATCAAATTAGATTAAGAAATTTAAGTGGAATAATACTAGTTGATTTTATAGATATGAAGGATGAAGAAGATAAAGGAAAAGTATTAAATAAATTAAAAGATGGCTTTATAGAAGATAAAATCAAAACGGTTATATACCCTTTTACAGAGTTAAACTTAGTACAGATTGCAAGAAAGAGAGTAGGAAAGCTAATAGAGGAATATATGGATGAACCTTGTAGTTGCTGTAAAGGTAGAGGCAAAAGACTAAAGCTTTCTTATATAAATTTACTGATAAAAAATGAAATAGAAAGAATAAAAGAAAGTAACAATATTAAGCATATTTATATAGAACTTAATACTGTTTACGAAAAACATGTAAAAGATGATATTATTTCATTTATAAAGGAAATAGAAGCTTTAGATCTAGCTGTTTATTTAAATTTCTTTAATGGAGAAGAGTATTATAAAGTGGAACCTTTATTATTTTCTAATCAATTGGAAAACTTAAAAATGTATAAAATATACGGCTAAAAAACTTTACAAAGCCAGCCAGATATGTTAAAATGGCTTTTGTAGACCGCGCAGAAAAGGTTGCAAACATAGTATCTATGTACCTTAAATGGCGAGACTGGTTAGAGGAGGTGTTTTTATGTACGCTATAGTTTTGACTGGAGGAAAACAGTACAAAGTTTCAGAAGGAGACGTAATTTACGTTGAAAAATTAGAAGCTGAGGTTGATTCTACAATAGAATTAGACGATATCCTTGCTGTAAGCAAAGCTGATGGAGAATTCGTTGTTGGTAAACCAGTAGTTGAAGGAGCTAAAGTTACTGCTAAAGTTGTAAACCAAGGAAAAGGCAAGAAAGTTGTTGTTTTCAAGTATAAGAGAAAGAAAGCTTATAGAAAGAAACAAGGACACAGACAGCCATACACTAAACTTCAAATAGAAAAGATCAACGCGTAAGCCTTATGATCAAAGCAGTATTTAAAAAGAAAAGAGATAATATAGTTTCATTTAATATTAAAGGACATGCAAATTCAGCAGAAGAAGGATATGATTTAGTCTGTTGTGCTATTTCAGCTATATCCATAACTATTGCCAATGGCATTACTGAAGTTGCTAAAGTAGATGCGGATATAAATACAGAAGATGGTTTTCTAAGTTTGAGCTTAGAAGATAAAAATTCTGAGCAAATACATAAATGTCAATGCTTAATGGAAACTATGTTACTTGGATTGAAAAGTGTAGAAAAAAATTACGGTGAATATATAAAAGTTTTAGTAGAGGAGGTGGAGTAGTATGTTACTAATGAACCTTCAGTTATTTGCTACGAAAAAAGGTGTAGGTAGCTCAAAGAACGGAAGAGATAGTGAATCTAAAAGACTTGGAGTTAAATCTTCAGATGGTCAATTTGTTTTAGCAGGTAATATATTGGTAAGACAAAGAGGAACAAAAATTCATCCTGGTAACAATGTTGGCAGAGGTGGAGATGACACTTTGTTCGCTAAAGTAGATGGTATAGTTAGATACGAAAGAGTTGGTAAAAACAAAAAAAGAGCTTCTGTTTATCCATTAGGAATAGAAGAAGTTGTAGTAGTAGCTGAATAATACAAAGCACCCTGGTTTAGGGTGCTTTTTTAAAATTTATGTATCGGGGGAGAACTATGGGGGATCTTGAGAAAACTATAGAATTATTAAGAAAACAAAGGCATGATTTTATGAATGATCTTCAAATTATATATGGTTATCTTCAGATGGGAAGGGAAGATAGGGCAAGAGAAGCTATAAAAAAACTGAGTATGCATAATGAAAATATAAGTGAAATATATAGCTTAGGGGATAGTTATTTAGCCTATAGCTTAGAGGAGAATATAAGGAGAATATTAGGAAAAAATGTTGATGTAAATATAGACATAGAAATATCCAACTTTTCTAAGCCGCCCTTTGAAATAGACTACGATAAAAAAATAAATTTAGTAAATAATATATTTAATAAAGTAGAAAAAAGTGAATTGAATTCGTTACATATATATTTTTTTGAGGATGAAATAGGGCAGAGTCTTTTTATAGGTAATAACGAAGAATTGATTGATGAAATGAACTGGATGGAGAGCTGGGAAAAATTAAGTATAGAAATAGAAGGAATTTCGGTATACAGATGTATTTATGGGGATAATATTGCTTATAGAATTATATTTATAAACGATTAAAAAGTAGATTAAGAGGTGAGAAGTTTGTTTATAGACAGAGCAAAAATATTTGTTAAATCAGGGGACGGAGGAAATGGTGCCATATCCTTTAGAAGGGAAAAATATGTTCCATTAGGTGGACCAGATGGAGGAGATGGCGGAAAAGGTGGAGATGTAGTATTAGTTGTAGAGCCTAGCATGACTACTCTTTTGGATTTTACATATAAGAGAAAATATGTATCTGAAAGAGGAGGAGATGGTTCAGGGGCAAAATGCTTCGGTAAAGATGGTACGAAGCTATTGATAAAAGTTCCAATGGGGACTGTGGTTAAGGATGAGGCTTCAGGTAAAATAATGGCAGATTTATCTCATGCAGGAGATAAGTATGTAGTGGCTAAGGGAGGAAAAGGAGGAAAAGGAAATGTAAAATTTACTACTCCTACAAGACAAACTCCTAATTTTGCTGAACCTGGTATGCCAGGAGAAGAAAGAACAATAGTGTTAGAATTGAAACTTCTTGCAGATGTAGGATTGATAGGATTCCCTAATGTTGGAAAATCAACACTCTTATCCATTGTTACTAATGCTAAACCTAAGATTGCTAACTATCACTTTACAACACTAAGTCCAAATTTAGGAGTTGTATCATTGCCAGGTATAGAACCTTTTGTTATGGCTGATATACCAGGTATTATTGAAGGAGCAGCTGAAGGAGTTGGTTTAGGACTTGACTTCTTAAGACATATAGAAAGAACAAGATTACTGATTCATGTAGTAGATATATCAGGAATAGAAGGTAGAGATCCTTATGAAGATTTCTTAAAGATAAATGAGGAATTAAAAAAATATAGCGTAAAACTATGGGATAGACCTCAAATAATAGCTGCAAATAAGAGTGATATGCTTGTAGATGAAGAAGCATTTGAAGATTTCAAAAGAAAAGTTGAGAAATTAGGATATAAACAAGTGTTTAAGATATCTGCAGGGACAAATCAAGGATTAAAAGAGTTAATTAAAGAATCAGCTAGAATTTTATCAACTATACCTGTAATAGATTTAGAAGTAGAAGAAAAGGATATGTATGTTCCAGAAGAGAAGAGATTTACTTATACAATAAGAAAAGAAGAAGATGTATATGTTATTGAAGGAAGTTTTGCAGATAGGCTTCTTCAAAGTGTTAATGTTAATGATCCAGATGGATTAAGATATTTCCACACCGTATTAAAGAATAAAGGAATTATGGATGAATTATTAGAGCAGGGTATAGAAGATGGAGATACAGTAAGATTTAAAGACTTCGAATTCGATTTTATACTGTAATAATCAATATATTTAGGAGGATAAGAATGATAACTGGAAAGCAAAGAAGCTATTTAAGATCATTAGCTAATACTATGGATCCTATTTTTCAAGTAGGAAAGGGCGGAATAGAGGAAAATTTTATAAAACAGGTAGACTCAGCCCTAGAAGCTAGGGAAATAATTAAAATTTCTGTGTTAAATAATAGCGGATTAACTGCAAGAGAAGCTTCTGACATGATTTGTGAAGAACTAAGTTGTGAGGGAGTTCAGGCAATAGGAAACAAGCTGGTTATTTATAGGAAATCAAGTAAAAAGCCAAAAATACAATTACCATAGTGGTATATGAGGGGGTAGTTGTAATATGGAGAAAAAAGCTATATTTGGAGGAACTTTTGATCCCATACATAATGGCCACCTTCATATAGCCTATGAGGCTTTATATAGGTTAAACTTAGATAGAATAATTTTTATGCCCTCGGGAAATCCACCACATAAATATGAAAAAGATATAGCAGACTCTAGGATTAGATATGAAATGGTCAAAATGGCTATTAGAGAAGAGGAAAAATTCGAAATAAATGATTATGAAATAAGGAAAAAAAATATTAGTTATACTTATGAAACTTTGAGTTTTTTTAAGCATAATTATCCTAAGGTTATGTGGCATTTTTTAACAGGTGTGGACTGTTTAATGGATTTTGACACATGGAAAAATATTGATGAGATTATGGAAATGTGTAAGCTTATCGTGTTTAATAGGCCTGGATATGACAAAGAAAAAATATTAGAACAAAAAGAAAAGCTGGAAAGTGAACATAATAAAGAGATAATATTTCTAGATATACCTTTATTAGAGATATCTTCTACAGAAATTAGAAAAGCTGTAAAGGAAAATAGAAATATAAGATATTTTTTACCTGAGGGAGTATACAATACTATAAAAGAGTTAAAGTTATATATATAACTTTTTATATTGTGTCTAGGAGTTGATTTAGATGTGGAATGAGGAGCGTATAGAGGCCTTTTTGAAAGAAAACTTAGATAATAAAAGATATCAACATAGTTTAAGAGTGAGAGATACGGCTATAGATATGGCGAAACATTTTGGAATAGATGAAAATAAGGCAGCTATTTCAGGATTAGCTCATGATTGTGCTAAATGGATGAATGCTTATGAGCTAATTAATACTGTTAAAAAGAATGGATATAAAATAGATGAAGTCTGTGAAAAAAGTCCTCAATTATTACATGGATTAGCAGGAGCAATAATTGCTAGAGATACTATGGGAATTAAAGATAGAGAAATATTTAATGCAATAGCGTATCATACCACTGGTAAGAAGAATATGACATTACTAGAGAAGATTATATACCTTGCGGATTATATAGAGCCCTTAAGAAGGTATGCAGGAGTAGAAGAAATAAGAGAATTATCTTATAGAGATATAGATAGGGCTATGATTAAATCCTTTGATTTGACCATAAAATATATAATTGAAAGAGGACAAATGTTACACATTAATACTGTAGAAGGAAGAAATTATATTATAAAAGCTGTAGGTGAGTAAAATGGTTAGTAAGAAAAAAGGGGACAATAATAGTAAGAAAGGCAATAAAAGAAAGAAAAAAAAAGGTGGAAAAAAACTAGTTATATTGCTGACGATATTATTTGTTATTGCCTTTGCATCTAGCTTTCTATATTTCTACTTATTAAGTTTTAGTAATAATTCAAAAATAGGGGATGGAGTAGCTAACGTAGAAAGAAAAGAAACTTCAAATGATGAGCCTGTAAATATATTGGTAATGGGAGTAGACTACGGAGGCCCATACAATAAAAATGAACCGAAAAGAACAGATACTATGATTTTAGTAAGCTATAATCCTAAAGATAAAAAATTAAATATGATATCAATACCAAGAGATACTAGAGTGAGAATAAATGGTAAGGTTCAAAAGATTAATGCTGCTCATGCCATAGGTGGACCAAAATATTCAGTAGACTCTGTAGAGAGTTTATTGGGTATAGATGTACATTATTATGCTAAATTGGACTATGAAGGGTTTAGAAAAATTATTGATAGCATAGGTGGCATAGAGATGAAAATTGAGCAAGATATGTATTATGATGATGACACTCAAGATTTGCACATAAGATTTAAAAAGGGAGAAGTAGTTCATCTAGATGGTAAAAAAGCAGAAGAGTTCTTTAGATGGAGACAAAATAATGATGGAACAGGGCTTGCAGAAGGAGATTTAGGAAGAATTAAGAATCAACATCTGTTTATAAGTAAAGTTATAGATAAATTTAAAAGTCCAGCTATTATCACTAAGATACCTTCCATTATGTCAACTTTACCTAAATATGTGGAAACCAATATGAAACCAGACGAAATAATCAAGTATGGTTATTCATTTTTAAGGGTTGATCAAGAAGATATGGACATATCTACACTAAAAGGAGAAGCTAAATATGTAGGAAATGTATCATATTTCTTATATGATGAGAAGGCCAACAAGGATTTAGTTAATTCTTTAAAGGGAATAACAAAGGAAACCCAAGTACAAAGAGAAAAGCTGAAAATACAGGTTTTAAACTGTACTAATAAAAATGGTTTGGCATCAGAGTATTCATCTCGTTTAAAAAGCAAAGGATATACTGATGTTTTTATTGGAAATGGAGATAAAAGAGAAAAATCTAAAATTATTATTAAGGGTGTAGATAAAGACTTAATTGATAGTATAAAAAAAGATTTTAAAATAGATAAGGTAGAAAGTAGTAGTTATAAAGAGGGGGATTATAATATAACGGTACTATTAGGGGAAGATTATACCAAATAGATAAAAGGAGTTTGTTATGAGTAGTAAATTAAATTTTCTATTTGAGAAGGATGAAGAAATGCCTCTAAAAGAGTATCTAAAATTTCATTTAAAATTATCTTCTAGACTTATAAGGGGGGCTATTAGAGAGGATAGAATAAGAGTAAATGGAGAAATCGTAAAATTAAGCTATAAACTTAAAAATGGCGACTCCATTGACATTTCTATTCAGAAGGATGAAGAACAAAACATTGAACCAGAAAAAATAGATCTAGATATAGTATATGAGGATGAAGATATAATTGTAATTAACAAAACATACGGAATGGTTGTTCATCCTACTAAAAGTTACCCTAATGGCACCTTAGCTAATGGTTTGTTGTATTACTTTAAAAGTAGTGGTCAGAATTGCATAGTTAGATTGGTTAGTAGACTAGATATGGATACTTCAGGACTAATATTAGTTGCGAAAAACCAATTTGCTCATATGGCTTTAGCTAGGGATATGGGAGAAGATAGTTTTAAAAAATGGTATTTAGCAGTGGCACATAATAAGTTTACCGAAAAAGAAGGAACAATAAATCTCCCTATTTATAGAACAGGCGGAGAAAGTATAAAAAGAATCGTAGACCATAGAGGGCAAGAGAGTATTACTCACTATAAAGTTATAGAAGAGTATACTGCTGGGAGCTTAGTTCAAGTATTACTAGAGACAGGAAGAACTCATCAAATAAGAGTTCATCTAAGTCGTTTAGGAAACCCTCTATATGGTGACTCCCTTTATGGAGAGGAATACGATGATGATTTGCTTATTAATAGACAAGCGCTTCATGCATATAAATTATCTTTTCCACATCCAAGGACTGGAGAAGTTATAAGTTTAGAATGTGGATTGCCAGAGGATATAAAAAAATTAATAGAGGAACTAAAAAAGAGCTAATCTTAAAAAATTAGCTCTTTTTTAGTTCCTCTACCAGATACAAGTACTACATTGCTATCAAGTGATTCTTAGCTTCAGATGGAGTTTGCTTAAAAGGAATACTTACTCCAACTGAAGCTTAGAAGAACTTATCCAGGGACGTAGCATCCGTTATGCACAGCATAAGAACTCTAAATCGTTTTCACAGAGTGCGATGGGGGTATTATGTATGGTAGTCATCGAATAAAGTAATTAGTAAATATTTTTTAATTTGTTTTTTCTATATATAATTACTAAAGCTATTATTATGACTGATAATAATAAGGATACTATAGTAACGACAGTTGTGTTCATTTTTGATATTACCTGAGCTGAAACATTAGTTTTTATTATATGATCTGAATCACTTAAAAGTTTTAATGTTCCGATATTTTTATCATTAAAGGAGATTGAAGCATTTATTACATTATCACCCTTTTGAAAGGACTCACGACTTAAATCTTTATTCTCTAAATTAAATACAGCTTTTTCATCATTACCTTTTTCTTTTATATAATAAAAGTCTTCAGAAGCTAGTAACTTCACATTTAAATCCTTTTCATTATACTCAGTAACAACTTCATCTTTTGAAAACATTTTAACTAGTTCATAATTATTAAAGCCATAATCGAATAATTTTATAGCATCGGCGAAATAAGTCTTATTTTTATCATGAATAAATGCAGCAACAAGTCTATGATTATTTCGTTGTGCACTAGCCACATAAGAATGCTCAGATTGAACGGTGTAGCCAGTTTTTCCACCTTCTATTCCATCATAATAATAAGTAGAATATTGTTGAACTAATTTATTTTTGTTCCACAAAGGCCTTGGCTCTTTAGATTTATTTGTAGGGGCTATTTTATATGATAAAGATGTGGATATTTGCACATAATCAGGATATTTAGCTAACTCCCTCATGATTAAAGCTAAGTCTTTAGCAGAAGTTCTATGCTTGTCATTGTAAAGTCCGCTTGGATTTACAAAATTAGTATCTTCACATCCTAACTCTTTTGCGCGTTTATTCATAAGCTTGGCAAATTCCTCGACGGAACCGCTGATATGCTCGGCCAAAGCTTCAGAGACATCATTTGCAGATTCTAAAAGAAGAGCATAAAGTAAATCTCTAACGGTTATTTGCTCACCTTCAAAAATATATATTTTGCTACCATCTGCAAAAGGAGGTTTTTTTCCAACGGTAACTACATCATCAAGGTTAGTATTTTCTAAAGTTAATAAAGCTGTCATAATCTTAGTGGTTGAGGCAGGTGGATAAGGCTTATCCATATTCTTTTGAAATAAAATTTCTCCTGTAGTAGCGTCCATTAAGATAGCTCCATCAGCAGAAACACTAGGTGGATTACTTTTTGCACTAACTGTGTTTAAATTTGGAATTATAAAAAAAATTAAAACAAGTATAAGTAAATTATGTATTTTTCTCATGATATCCTCCTTAGTTTTGCTTAAAAACAATTATATCAAAAATCATCCAAAACTGCGATATTAATTAATAAATTTGTCAATAATTTAAAATAACATTATCTTAGGAGGTATAAATTGTGAAAAATAAGAAGAAAATAATAGGTTCTACCGTAATTTTAGCTTTATTTTTATTTTCCATGCTAATAGGATATTTTAGAGATAATGTCTATAATGAGAAAACTGAAGACATATTTATTGAAAATAAAATTGAAAATAAAGAGGAATCTCAAGAGAGTGGTATAACCATTTATGTAAATGGGGAAGTAACAAATCCAGGGGTATATAAATTAAAAGATGATAGTAGGATAGAAGATGCAATTAAAATAGCAGGCGGATTTACCAAGAATGCAGATAAGGATAAACTTAACTTAGCGAAAAAAATAAGAGATGAAGATTATATATTTGTATATGAGAAAGATGATGAAAATGGTGATGGATCTAAAAGAAGCAACAGTAATAATGAAGAAAAGAAGATTAACATAAACGATGCTTCTAAAGAAGAATTAAAATCCATCCCTGGAATAGGTGAAGTAACAGCACAAAAGATAATTGAGTATAGAGAAAAAAATAGGGGATTTAATTCTATTGAGGAGATAAAAAATATAGATAGAATTGGAGAAAAAACCTTTGAAAAGTTAAAAGATAAATTAGATATAAGATAATATGCTTAATAAATATAAAAACATTAGGTGCAAATTTAAGTACTTAATTTATATTATTAAATTAAATAGTTAAGTAGATATAGTGTATTTTGTACATTGAATATATACCTTATATCATTATATAAAGATTAAAGGAAATGTATAATAGTAGTATAAGAAATATTTAAAACTTAATATACAAATGTACTCAATTACATGTGATTAAATATGCTTGTTATATTTTTAGGGAGGCTTAGAAAGCATGGGTAGTAAGAGCATAAGAAATGCTCAAGAAAAAGATGTTAATGAAGTAGCAGAACTTATTTACAGCACGGAAAATGATCAAGAATATGTCTGGGGAGGAAAGTCTAAAAAGGATAATATAAAAATAATAAAAAAACTTGTAAAGATGCCAGACTCAAGATATTCATTAAATTATACAAAGGTTATAGAGTATAATGGTGAGGTAGCAGGAATAATAATAACTATACCTTATGAAGATTTTAATAAACTAAATGTGAAAACAGAAAAAATAATACTTAAATCATTAAAAGGATTTGTTAAAAAAATTAGATTTCTAATTGAAGATGTAAAATATAATTTAGTAGGGGAATGTAATAAAGGTGACCTTTATGTTGCTAATATCGCTACTAATGAAAAAGTAAGAGGACTAGGTCTCGGTAAAGCTCTTATGAATTATGCAGAGCGGTTAGCAAAAGAAAACCACTATGAAAGATGTGTTTTAATTGCTAAAGATGAGGAAACGTCAGAGTTCTATGAAAAAATAAAGTATGAAAAAGTATTTAATAGAAACATTTTAGGTGAGAGAATAATTAAGATGGCTAAGCCTATAATATAGATGTAAAAACATAGAAGTATTAATCAAATAACATGCTAGGGATTATTAAAAATTCCTAGCATGTTATTTTTTAAAACATATTTTAATATATGTTTTAAAAAGATAAATGTTAAAAAATAATTTTTGTATTTATATGGAAGAAATCATAGCGATTAATTGTTTTATTGAAGGAAATTTCATCTTTACGTAGAATATAGTAAAAGGATTGTAGAATAATTAAAAGGAGGAAGTCCAATGGCTCAAGCTCACCTAGTGAAAGGGGAGATATTTTTTAATGAAAGCCTAAAAGAACGTGAATATAATTATTTAGACGTTCTGGAAGGAAGCTCTAAAATAGATTTTTCAATATTGAAGAATCTAGGAACTATTGCAATTAATAAAGAGCTATACTTAAGATGTGAAAAAAACATTATAAGGTTATTAGTGCTATTATCCTTAATAAGTTTTAAAGATGAAGGTAAAGAAAATTATACAAAAGAAGAAGTAATTAATAGAATTTTATTTATAAAGAAATATTATAATATAATAAAACCTGAAATTATCAATAATATTTTTTATTTCAAGCCTGATATGTTAAAAGTAGAGAAGTTATTATATGAGCAAAAATAGTATTTGCATTATTTGTAATTAAAAACCTTGTGTATTCAAGGTTTTTTTATTTTTTATAAATATTATTTATAAAATCGGTAATAATATTATTATGATAACCTCTTGATTTTCCCCAATTTGGGGATTTTTTTTTACCTTATTCCATATATATCATTCACAATGCTCCAAATATACTGGGTGAATGGATTTTTTAAACAAATTTTACCTAAAGCTTAAAAAGCACTTGATTATAGAAAGGAGAGATATAAATGCATAGAGAAAGTAAAAAGCAAGCTAAAAAAGGAAGTAAGAAAGGTGCTAATGCTGACATAATACATGTTGATGAGATGAAAAAGCATGATAGCAATAAAAAGAATATGAAATAAATATAATTCATGTAAGATACATTGTAAAATGATATAATATAATTATAAAAATAAGGAGTATAGAATTATCTATACTCCTTATTGTGTATCCGAAATAAAATTCCTTTTAAAATTTAACCTACCTACTAAATAGAAGACAAACTCTCCTACTAATATTGCGGATACTAAATCTAAAACCACATGTTGTTTAACGAAAAGTGTTGAGATTATAATTATAGTTGACACTATATACACCGAAAACTTTATGAAAAGATTTTCTTCAAAACTTATACCTTTAATCATTAAATAACAAGTTAATACATGTATACTTGGAAAACAATTAAAAGGCTTATCAAAATAGTAAATGATTCTAGTTAATTTAGTAAATAAATCATCACCGTACAGTATAGGTCTGGGAACTGTAGTCTGAAAAAGGAAGTAAGTTATATAACAGATGATTAACCCTAAATTTAAGCTTATTAAAGTTCTATAATATATTTTTAAATCTTTCGTACATAGATAAAATAGAGTAAGAAAAATAAAAGGATACCAAATTATATAAGGAACTATAAATTCTTTAACAAAGGGAATATTTCTATCTACCTCAGTAATTATGGTATAGACACCTCTATTAGCATTATTCAATAGAGCATAGAACACATTAATTATTGGTATTGAAACCAAGGATAACATATGAAAAATATTACTTTTAATTCTTTCTTTTTCCATTTTCGCCTCCTATATGTATCATTTTGTATTATTTCACTTTATATTATTTTAATACATAATTATTTAAATATTTATATACTAAAGCTTAAGAATATCTTAAAAATATATTAAAACAACTGGACCTTTTGTAATATAAGCTAAAAGGCTAAAATAAATTAAGCCTTCAAGAGGAATTAAACTTAACTATTCATAAGAATATACCGATAATAGAGATGGTATAAAAAATCAGCAGATTAAAAGAAACTTAAAAATGCTATTAAGATAAGAATATGCATAAAAATAAAATTAGTTCAGATGTGAACTTTGATAATAATTAAAAGAATTTTGTAAAAGAATATTTGGATTTATATAATAAAACTCTTTGGGAATAATAAGGATAAATTATTTTAATAGGAGAATAGAGATGATTATAGGGACAGGAGTAATTTGTCTAAGAGCTAATTGGGTTCATTCATTAAAAGAAAAAAGGATGATAGTTCAAAGTCTAACCACAAGAGTAAAAAATAAATTTAATGTATCTATAGCAGAAATTGAAGATCAAGACTTACATCAGTCAATAGTATTAGGAGTAGTCTGTGTAAGTAATGAAGTAAGACATGCAAATGAGGTAATACAAAAAGTGATGAATTTTATAGAGAATAACACTGATGCTATTGTAGATGAAATAACTATTGAAATAATATAAAAAATTCAAAAGCATTGTAAATTATAATTTACAACAAATATTTTTTAATTTTAGGATAGGCCAAATTATTTTCAGAGTTGTAAGTTTCTACAGAGATAATCTATTGTAGGAAACAAAAAGCTAAGTATGTAGTGAAGCTGCTCTAAAAAAAGTCACTATTTAACTATATACTTGGCTCTTTTATGTTTTATAAATATATTTTGAAGTGTTGATTATTATATATATTGAGAATAATTATTTATTGTAAAAAATTTTTAAAGATATTTAGATATTAGATAAATAGGTCTATACATATAGATTGCTAGACGTACTCATTATTCGGAGGTAAGGTTTATGACTGAATGGTATAATTTAAGTTGGAATGAAGTAGTAGAACAGCTTAATAGCGATGCTAATAAAGGTTTAACAGAAGAAAAAGTGGAAAAGCTACAAAATAGTTATGGGAAAAATATTATAGAAATTCCTAAGGGAAATAACATTCTATATATTATGCTTTTGCAGTTTAAAAACTTTTGGCTGTTGTACATGCTATTAATAATAGGAATATATTTTTATATAGGTCAGGTTAATGAGGCTATATCTTTATTTGGCATTTTAATGTTGAATATTATTGTAATTTCTTTTGGAGAAAGTGAAAGAGAGAAAGAAATTAAAGAATTACAAAGGCTTCAATCATCTCAGGCGATGGTGGTAAGAAATGGAGCTACTGTAAAGATAGCTGCTGAAGATTTAGTGGTTGGGGATATTATTATATTAAATGATGGAGATATTGTTCCAGCAGACATAAGATTAATAGAGGGAGATAACATTAAAGTAAAAGAAGGAGCTGTAACAGGAGAAGGATATACAGTAGAAAAATATAGCACAAAAATTGAAGATAAGGAACTTCCTCTAACAGAAGTAAGAAATATTTTATTTAAATCTTCAGCTATAATAGAGGGAAGCGGCAAGGGAATAGTTATTGCAACAGGGACAGGCACTGAAATAGCTAACATAATTGGGTTAGTCGTAGAAAACAATGAAGAAGGAAATATGATAAATAAAAAACTCCATAGTATATTAAACTCATTTACAGTAATATCTATTATAATCTCTGCTTTTATGGCGTTTATTCAATTATATATATTAAAAGGTGATATAGTAGATGGATTTTTTAGTTTTGCTTGGGCACCTATTGCCTTTATTCCATTTAGTATTTTTATATTAATAGAAATAATATCATATTTTATAATAAAGGATTTTAATAAAAAAGGAACAGTAATAAAAAATCTGTCTGTTGTAGAAAATCTATCAAAAATAAATATGATATGTGAGGATAAGGTAGGAGTATTTTCCGAGAATTATGCTCATGTGAAGAGTGTTTATGTAGATGATAACCTTATAGGTGTGGAAGATCTTAACTTAATGGAATTAAATGAAGAATTTAATACATTAAATAGAGTTATACATATTGGAATGCTATGTAATGATACAAAATTTACTAATGGAGAGTATATAAATCCTAAAAATGATATAACTGAAATAGGGCTAGCAAAATTTGTTCGTGAAAATAATATACATAGTCTTCAATTAGAGGGGATAGAAAATAGAGTTTTAACTATTCCTTTTGATAAAGACAGAAGGCTCATGAGTACAATTAATAGAGTAGATAATAATTATAGAGCTAATGTTAGAGGAACAGTAGATTCACTTTTGAATAGATGTACTCATTTAATGAAAAATGGAGTAGAAAAAGAGATTGCTGAAGAAGATATTAGAAAAATTAAATATGCAGATATTCAAATGTCAAGGATGGGGCTTTATGTAGTAGGATTTGGATATAGAAATTACAATTATGAGCCAAGCATTAATGAAAACTTAGAAAGTAATTTAGTATTTGCAGGATTAATAGGATTTTATAATCCACCTTTAAATGAAATTTCAAATTTAATAAAGAAGGGACGAGAATTAAATATTCACCCTATCATATTTACAGAAGAGAATAAATTAACAGCAGAATCCTTTGGGAAAAAGATTGGAATACTTAACAGGGTAACAAGGGTATTGTCAGCAGTTGAAATGGACAATATGCCAGAGGAAGATTTAAACAAGATAATAGGCAGGATGTCCATATTTTCAAAATTAGAATCTAAACATAAAACTAAAATAGGTAAGCATTATAAAGAAATAGGACAAAATCTTATGATGTCAGGAAAAAGGATTACTGATTTGCCGTATTTAAGAATCTCAAAAGTTGGTATGGCTCTTGATGGAACAAATATAGTAAATAAATTATCTGATGTGTTGGTAAAAGAAAGAACCTATGAGAGCTTATTAAATATTATAATTTCTTCAAGAAAAATAGTTAATTCCTTAATAAATATTATAACATATAGTTTTTTATGCTCTCTAACTGCAGTTATTGTTAATATAGCTTCTAAGCTATTAGGATTAGGTTATGTATTAAATTTTTATAATATTCTTTGGATCAATGTGATTACTACAATAATATCTTCTATAGGCATAGCTTTAAATTATAAAAATGAAGAAGAATATAACACAGAGTCCATAGGAAAGAACATATTTAATGGTATTATTTTAAAATCTATATTTAAAGCAGTATTTATAGCAGCTGTAGTGTTAGGTAGTTTGTATTTAAATGAAAAAATATCATTTTTAATTTTAAACTTATGCTTAATAATATTATCAATAACTTTTAATAAAAAACATACTTCAAAAAGCAAGTTATGCTATATATTTAATGCAGTAGTGCAATTGATATATTTCATAATTTTAACAAAGCCCAATATATAGTTTAAACTCCATAGTATTGGATAAAATAATAATATGGAGGTGCAGTATGCTATGTTTGAAGGTATCTTTGAAACCATAGTTATGGGAAGTGATACTGTATTTTTAGATTTACCACAAGAAGAGTATATTTCAAAATATAATACACTGGATTTTGACACTGCTCAAAACTTAGCTGAAAAATATTTTGAAAGTAAAGGGGAAAAGGTAGTTCCGGAAGTTCAAGATTTTTTTGTAAATGAAGATATTCATAGGATTAAAATAACGGTTCAATTGAAGGATTTAAATTAATGAAAAGACATATAGTTTTTTATGCTGTATCTTTTTTCATAGGCTGCTTTTCATCCATGTGTTATATAAGCAATATTTATATAGGTGCAGTAATAGCTGCATCTTTTTTATACATAATTTTTATATATGAAGATAAAATTATTATTATTATTATGTTAGCATTCTTTTTATGTGGTGCTTTTAGATTTAACAGTTATTTTAATTATTTACCTAAGAATGAAGAAAAAATTAGAATACTAGATCATAGAGAAAATTATATTGTTGGTGATATAAAAGGCAGAAGGGTACTCATTAAAGGGGAAGTGGAGGGACTATTAGAAGGCTTAAGCATAGCAGCAAAAGGTGAATTTAAAAAAGATATTAACTATGGTAAGGGCATAATAGGAAGTTATCAAATATATGAATATAAAAATAAAAAAGAAGATTTAATATATAAGTTTGGGGATAGAAAAAGAAGAGTCATAAAAAAGTTGGAGAAGAATTTAGATAAGGATAAGTTGGCATTGGTGATGTCTTTATGTTTTGGTGATGTAAGCTTAATGGATAATATAGAAAAATATAAACTTCAAAAACTGGGAGTCATTCATGCCATTAGTGTGTCGGGATTTCACATTTCTATAGTGTATAAAGTTATACATATGATTTTAGGATTTAAATTAGCATTAATATTTACTCTATTGTATGTAATTTTTACGGGATTTAAATACTCTACACTAAGAGCTTTTATTATGATATTAATACTATCTTTTTCAGATAAAGTATATAAAAATTATGATGGTATTTCTTCGTTAGCCACCGCATTTTTAGTAATTTTATTTATAAAACCTTATTCTTTTATGGAAATGGGCTTTTCATTATCATTTTTAGCTACATTAGGTATAATATTGCACTACAATAATATAAAATCCACCCTCAAATCCGTACCAGAAAAGTTGAAGGATACCTTGAGTATAACTTTAAGTTCTCAAATCTTTACTCTACCATATATAGCATTCACTATGGAAAATTTCAGTTTAGGTTTTCTTTTAGGAAATATATTTTTAATGCCCATATTTTCTTTAATAGTTATATTAGGCAACCTTTCTATACTTACTATTAAAGCTGATCTTTTATTTAGCATTATCTCTTATATACTCTATTGTTTAACCTATGCCGTGCAATATGTTTCTTATTTACTTATAAAAATATGTCCACCGATCTCATATTTAGGTTCTCTTGAAGGTATATACTTTATGATAGTGTATTTTAGTTATATAATGATTAAAAAAGGAGTAGTAAAATTTAAAGCTTTACCTCTTATATCTTTCCTATTGATATTTATAAATACATATTCATTATTTCCTTCAGTTTATTTCATTAATAATGAATATGTAAACGGGGCTGTTATAAGGTATAATAATGAATGTGTTATGGTATGTAATTATGATTTAGAAAAGGGAAAGGAAGTTATACAAATAAAAGAAAGCTTCAATGCTACTAAAGTAATAACGGATATAAAGGATAGTGATTCTATTTATATAAAAAATTATGAAACAAATATTTTATTTGAAGAAGATAGAGTATCAGGTATAAAATTAAGGAAAAACAATAAAAACTTTTTAGTGATTTCAGAAGAGGAAAGGGATTATTGGTATAAAATAATTTTCGGAAGAGTTGTTAAATGGAGGTATTAGGATGATTAATTTATCTCAATTTGAAGATAAGATAAAAAAAGGGACTATAGATAATTGTTATGTTTTTTGTGGCTTAGATGAGGAAGCTATAAAGGATAAAATAAGAGTATTAGAAAGAAAAATACTGGCTGAAAATTTTGTGGATTTAAATTTTGTTAAATTTGATGGAGATAATTTAGTAAATCTTGACTCCGTTATAAATGCCTGTGAAACATTACCTTTTATGAGCGAAAAGAAAATTGTTTTAATATATAGGGCTAATTTTTTAGGAGAAAAAGAAGATGGCAATAAAAAAAGTCTATATAATGAGCTTAATAGTTATTTGAAAAACATTCCACCCACTTGCACATTAATAATTTATTATATTTTTAAAGATAAAAGGGAAAAACCAAGTCGTAAGATTTTATCATTAGAAGGAAAAGCCACTGTGGTAAAAAGTGATAAAATATATGGACGAGAATTAGAAAGTAAAGTAAAAAATATATTCCAAAGCAAGGGAAAGGATATTGGAAACGTAGAATTGAAATTGTTTTGTTCCTTACTGTCTGGCGATATGGGAATAATAGAAAATGAAGTGGAAAAGCTATGCTGCTATGCTATAGATAGGGATATAACAAAGGAAGATATATATCTTCTTTTAAATAAAAAAGAAGATGATGATATTTTTGATTTAGTAGATTTAATTGGTGATAAAAAAGTAAAAGAGGCTATAAATTCCCTAAATGAGTTGATGCACAAGGGAGATAAAGCTAACGAGATTTTATTCATGATTGAAAGGCAATTTAAATTATTATATAGAATAAAATATTCTTTAGAGAGAATGATGAGTAGAGATCAAATATGCTCAGAAATAAAGCTTCCACCTTTCATATGTGAAAAGCTAATAAATCAAAGTAAGAAATTCACAATATCTAAATTGGTAGGAGCCTTAGATATTTGTTTGAAATGGGAAAAGAACCTAAAAAGTTCTTCCTTAGATAGGAAAACTCAAATGGAGCTCTTATTAATTGAGACTATGACTGCATAGAACTAAAATTATTACAAAATGTATATAATGTGTATAAAAAGCAAAAAACCGGTGGATACACCGGTTATTTTTATGCGTTTAAACCATTTAATTTTGCTGATAATCTTGATTTAACTCTTGCCGCTTTATTTTTATGTATAACTCCTTTTGAAGCAGCCATATCTAAAGCTTTTGCTGAAGCCTTGTATTCAGCTTTAGCATCTTCAAGGTTACCACCAGCAACAGCAGTTAAAAACTTCTTTATAGTTGTCTTTAAAGATGATTTTACCATTCTGTTTCTTAAAGTTTTTGTTTCAATAACTTTTATTCTTTTCTTAGCTGATTTGATATTTGCCATGTCTTTTCACCCCCTTGTAATATTAATAGGGTATCAGCAGTTTTTGGGGAAATCTGCGGATCAGTCCAAATTATTAACAAAGGTTATTATAACATTTATTTTATTCTACTTCAAGTGGATTTTGCCTATATTTTGATAAGAATATGAATGTGGAATAATGGAAAAACTATATTGAAAATAAGATAAAAGAAAGGAAGAAGACAAATGGTTAGTGTTAGAACGGATTTAGCTGTTGAAGCAAAAGAATTATATGAAGAAAAAAGTAGTAATAAAATACCTGGTGTAGAGGTAAGTGAACATGTAGACAGTAATATAAAAATAACCGATGTTACAATAGTAGATGAGTCTGGAGAGAGGGCAATGAATAAGCCTAAAGGAACATATATTACATTAGATATTCCAGAAGTCAGTGGCTACGATGAAGAAACTATGGAGGATGTAAGTAGAGTGCTAGCTAAAGCCTTATCTCCATTAATAAATTTAGATGAAAATATGACCGCTATGGTGGTAGGGTTAGGAAATTGGAATATAACTCCTGACGCACTGGGTCCTAAGGTAATTGAAAAATTAATGATTACAAGGCATTTAAAACAACTTATACCTGATCAAATAGATGAGGGAATAAGACCTGTATGCGCTATGGCACCAGGAGTGTTAGGACTTACAGGAATAGAGACAGGGGAGATTATAAAATCCGTAACTGAAAAAATAAAGCCTAATTTAATAATATGTATTGACGCTCTTGCATCAAGAAGATTAGAGAGGATAAATAGAACCATACAAATAGGAAATACAGGAATATCTCCAGGTTCAGGAGTGGGAAATAAAAGGATGGAGATCAGCGAAAGAGCCTTAGGTATACCAGTAATAGCAATAGGAGTTCCTACAGTGGTAGACGCAGCTACAATTGCAAATGATACTATAGATATAGTTTTGGATGCAGTAATAAATCAAGCTACGAAAGGTAGTGGATTTTACGACATGTTAAGATCCTTAGATAGAAATGAAAAACAAAAAATGATAGAAGAGGTTTTAAACCCTTATGTAGGAAATCTCATGGTAACTCCTAAAGAAGTTGATAGCGTTATAGATAGTGTATCAAAAATAATTTCCACAGGTATAAATATTGCTCTTCAACCTGCGTTGGAGTTAAAACAAATTAATAATTATATAATGTAATTATCATATATATATTTACCCCCTCATATAATAGTTAACATATAATCTGCTTTTACATATGAGGGGGTGTATTATGGACATTAAAGAACGAACAGAGAAAACTATTAATTATAGAAGAAATAATAATAGAACGAATAGAATGATAAATAAAAGTAGTATTTTAGCCTTTATGCTCACATTAGTCTTAGTGTTTTTTGTTGTGCTACCTTTTGTAACTAAAGCAAACTCTAGAGCTGAGGGAATAAGAGAAAATTTTTTTTATATGAAAATACTAAACAATACTATGCCTTTAGTTGAGGCCACGGTTTTTAATGAAGAAGACATAGGCGAAAGCAGGTTATCTTTAAAAGATAGTGTGTTTGAATTTTTCAATATTAACATTAAAGATCCAATATCTCTTATTAAAAGAGAAATGGCATACATTGGATTAGATTCGGAGACAGAAGGACATGGAGAAAATAAAGTAAATATAATATTTAATCCCTTTAAACTAAATGACAATGCTGTATCCATGGAAGAAGAGAATAAATTGAATTTACCTAATAAGACAGTAACAGTACAAGATCCGAATTTGAAAAAGACCTTAAATAAATCAAAACCTGAAGTGTTAATATATCATACACATACAACAGAAAGCTTTAGACCTGGACCAAAGGATAATTTAGATTTAACAAAGAGTATTGCAGCAGTAGGAGATGAACTGAAACGCGAGCTTGAAGAGAATTACGGTATATCTGTTGTTCACGATAAAACTATCCATGATGCTACAGCGTATACTCAAAGCTACCAAAGATCAGGAGTAACTTTGGACAAACATCTAAAGCAATATGGTGATTTTAAGCTCATAATAGATTTACATAGAGATGCTGTAGATAATAAAAACGCTGTCACTACAAAAATGAATGGAGAAGATGTTGCTAAAATTATGTTTGTAATGGCTAAAAAAAGTCCTAACTATAAAAACAATCTATCTTTAGTAAATAATTTAATAAATACGTCCAATAAGTTGTACCCAGGTTTTTCTAGAGGCATATATTATTATAATAATGGAACAAGTTATTTCCATCAAAATAAGAATAAAAATGTAGTTTTAATAGAAGTAGGTGCTCATACTAACACTTTAGATGAAGCAAAAAATTCTGCTAAATACATAGCAAGAATAATAGCTGAGCAGCTCAATGGTAAAAAATGAATAAAAATATATCAAAAGGACACCCTTATAATAAGTATTTATCCGGGAACTAAGAGCTTTTAATACCCTCATCCTTATTTAAGTTAGAATTAAAAATTGTTAAGCTCCTGGATAAGTTCTTCTAATTTTCAGCTAGAGTAAGCATTCTTTATAATGAGGCTCTATATGAAATTAGGAATCACTTAATTAAGGGGTGTTTTTTTATTGAAGAAAAATAAGTATATAATAGTTTTTATACTTTCATTATTTATAGTATTAATTGGATTTTTAAAGGTTAGCAGTGCTTTACCTACCTTTATAAAAAATAAATCTAACTTCAAAGTATATTTTACTGAAAGACCTTTTGATTTAACCATAGAAACTAAAAATTATATAATGTATTTTAATGAAAAATCTATTGATAATATTCAAAATAGTGTTCATGAAACCTTTAATCAAATTGTTCAGTGGAGTAAAGATAAATTAGAAAGTAGTACGGAGGGCATATAGTATAAGGGAGGAGAGGGGGTTAGGCTATTTAAAAAATATTGACATTTCCCTAGGAATTTATGCTATAATTTAGTTTGTACTATTTTACGATGGAGGTAAAGTTAATGCAGAGCAATAGACAAAAACATATTAGGAATTTTTCAATCATAGCACATATAGATCACGGTAAATCAACGCTTGCAGATAGATTGCTTGAGACCACTGGAACACTTACAGAAAGAGAAATGGAACAACAAATATTAGACTCAATGGATTTAGAAAGAGAAAGAGGTATTACAATAAAGTCAAAGGCAGCTAGATTAATATATAAAAGAAAAGATGGGGAAGAGTATGTTTTGAATCTTATTGATACCCCAGGACACGTAGATTTTAACTACGAAGTATCTAGAAGCCTGGCAGCATGTGAAGGAGCAATACTGGTGGTAGACTCAACCCAAGGAATACAAGCGCAAACCCTTGCTAACTGTTACCTTGCATTGGATAATGACTTGGAAATAGTACCTGTAATAAATAAGATAGATCTTCCTAGTGCTAGACCAGATGAGATTAAACAGGAAATTGAAGATATTATAGGTATTGAAGCAGGAGATGCTCCAATGATTTCAGCTAAAACAGGATTAAACATAGAGGATGTTTTAGAAGCCATTGTGGAGAAAGCTCCAGCACCAGAAGGTGACGAGGAGGGGCCGTTAAAAGCCTTAATATTTGACTCCTATTATGATAGCTATAGAGGAGTAGTTTGTCATTTAAGAATTAAAGAAGGTACCGTTAAAGCTGGTACTAAAATTAAATTAATGGCTACAGGAAAAGTTTATGAGGTTGTTGAAGTTGGTGTATTCGTACCTCAATATATGAAAGTTGATGAATTAAAAGCAGGAGATGTTGGATATTTAACAGCATCAATAAAGAATGTAAGAGATGCTCGTGTAGGAGATACTATTACGGAAGCTTCTAGACCAGCAGATAAACCACTTGCAGGATATAGACCGGCAGTGCCGATGGTGTTCAGTGGTATTTATCCAGTGGATGGAGCGAAATATGAGGAATTAAAGGAGACTTTAGAAAAACTTCAACTAAACGATGCAGCATTATCCTTTGAACCTGAAACATCCATTGCCTTAGGATTTGGTTTTAGATGTGGTTTCTTAGGACTTCTTCATATGGATATAATTCAAGAGAGAATAGAAAGAGAATTTAATTTAGAAATTATTACTACAGCACCATCTGTTATATATAGAATAACTAAAACCGATGGAGAGCTTTTAGAGATTACTAACCCTACAAATCTTCCGGAGCCTTCAGAGATAGAAAGTATGGAAGAGCCTATGGTAAAATGCTCTATAATCGCTCCTTCTGATTATGTAGGTCCAATAATGGACTTAGCTCAAAATAGAAGGGGAACATTTAAAGACATGCAGTATCTAGATACAACTAGAGTATCTTTAAATTATGAAATACCTCTTAATGAAATAATCTATGATTTCTTTGATGCATTAAAATCAAGAAGTAGAGGATATGCTTCCCTAGATTATGAATTAATAGGATATAAACAGGCTGAACTAGTTAAGTTAGATATACTTTTAAATGGAGATATAGTAGATGCCCTTTCAATGATAGTGCCTCAAGAAAGAGCCTATATGAGAGGAAGATTTATGGCTGAAAAGCTTAAAGAAATTATCCCAAGACAGATGTTCGAAATTCCAATACAGGCGGCAGTAGGTGCAAAAGTAATAGCTAGAGAAACAGTTAAAGCATTGAGAAAAGACGTTTTAGCTAAGTGCTACGGCGGTGACATATCAAGAAAGAAAAAGCTTTTAGAGAAGCAAAAAGAAGGAAAGAAGAGAATGAGACAAATTGGTACTGTTGAAATACCTCAAGAGGCGTTTATGGCAGTGCTTAAGACAGAAGACTAAGGGAAAATCGCGACCTATAGAAAATTATAATTTAAAAACACATAGCTTTTCAAAATTAGAATATGATAGATTATTTTTACTGTTATAGGTTTTTACAGAGGTAATCTGTTGTACGAAATAGAGAGCTGAGTATGCAGTGAAGCCGCTCCAGAAAAAGTCGCTATTTCACTACATACTCAGCTCTTTTGATTTAAAGATATATTTCTGAAATTAAGTTATGACAAATTGTTTTTGCAATTGTAAGCTCTACAAAAGTAATTAGTTATCTAAAATGAGAACTGAGGTAAATAGTGACGTCACTTCGAGAAAAGATGTTTGTTCCACTATATATACTTGGTTCTTTTTGTAAATACTTAATTTATTGCATCAAGTGATTCTTAGCTTCAGATGGAGTTTGCTTAAAAGGAATACTTACTCCAACTGAAGCTTAGAGGAACTTATCCAGGGAGGTAGCATCCGTTATCTCTCACTTGTAGAAGATGGGAGTATTACGGATGCTAGTCATCGGATAAAACTTCAAAAATGCTGTGTAATGTGCACTATGCATTTGAGCAAAATCTAGAAATACTTAATTTATTTTATAAAAATACCGTTAAGATGCTGCACATGTTTGACCGAAGGGAGTTTGTCAGCATTAGGAAGTTTTATAAAATAAATTTTAGAAGTTCTTATTGAAGCGAGACAGCATAAAAAACATTATATAACATTTCTTATTTATTAAAATCACAAGCATTTCTTGACTTTTGTATTTTATAGTTACATTTTTACAAACAGCTAGTTAAGCCCTTTAAAAAAAGTCGCAATTTTACTATAATGTGAGGTGCACTAAATGAAAGAAATTAGTTTATACATACATATACCATTCTGCAAACAAAAGTGCCTATATTGTGATTTCCCCTCTTATGGTGGGAAAGAAGATATGATGGGAGAGTATACTAAGGCGCTGGTTAAGGAATTAGAGAGTCTTCCTTTAGATAAGAAAATAAAAACTATTTTTATAGGAGGGGGAACTCCTTCATACTTAACATTGGAAAATTTAAAAATTCTTAAAGAAGCTATAAAAGGAATAAATAAAGATAAAGATATTGAATTTACCGTTGAAATAAACCCTGGAACTATAGATGAAGAAAAGTTATCTTTGTTTAAAGAAATGGGAGTAAATCGAATAAGCATAGGATTACAAGCGTGGCAAAACAATCTTTTAAGGGAATTAGGCAGAATTCACAACTTAGAAGAATTTTTAATAACATATGAAATGTGTAGAAAATTTGATTTTAATAATATTAATATAGATGCAATGTTTGGATTGCCAAATCAAAGTATGAAAGATTGGGTTGAAACTTTAGAAAATGTAGTTAAGTTAAATCCAGAGAATATATCCTGTTATAGTTTAATAATTGAAGAAGGTACTCCTTTTTATAATAAGTATGAAAAAGGAACGTTAATATTACCTGATGAGGATACAGAAAGAGAGATGTATTCTTATTGTATAAATTTTTTAGAAAAGAATGGGTATAAGCAATATGAAATTTCAAATTTTGCTAAGGTAGATAAAGAGTGTAGACATAACTTGGTGTATTGGAACTTGTCAGAATACATAGGGATTGGAGTTGGAGCTCATTCTTATATAGAAGGATTAAGATATAGACATACAGAAAATATTTCCGAGTATATAGAAAAGGTAAATAAGGGAAATAATATTAATCTAGACATATATGAAAATACTATAAAAGATGAAATTGAAGAATTTATGTTTATGGGATTAAGAAAAAGGGAAGGAATAAGCATAGAAGAATTTAATAAAAGATTTAAAAGGGATATATATGAGGTTTATGGGGAAATATTAAATAAATATTTACAATTAGGTCTGCTAATTGAAGAGGATGGATATATTTTCTTGTCAATCAAAGGGATTCAGGTGTCTAATAGTATAATGTGTGAATTCATATTATAATATGGAATAAAGAAATTAGGAGATAAATATAGATTTTATGAGAAAATAGGTTAAATTGTGGTTAAAATACTGTAATAGGATAAAATACAAGTATATTAAATAATAATGACATTTGACAAATCTTAAAGAGAATGATATTTTTTAATCATAGCAATTAGCACTCGTTGATGATGAGTGCTAATAAAGCGAGGTGATTTTATGGAAATGGATGAAAGAAAAATAAAAATACTTCAGGCTATTATCAATGATTACATCAATACAGCTGAGCCTGTTGGGTCCAGGACCATAGCTAAAAAGTATGATTTAGGGATTAGTTCTGCAACCATAAGAAATGAGATGGCGGATTTAGAAGAAATGGGCTATTTAGAACAACTTCATAGTTCCTCAGGAAGAAAGCCTTCCGATAAGGGATACAGATTATATGTAGATAAACTTATGAGGGTTCAAAGAGTATCCCAAGAGGAGTTAAATATTATTAGGGCCCATATGATAAATTCAGCTCTATATGAGATGGATAAAATGATTAAACAGGCTACAACTATTCTTGCGGAGTTGACAGGGCTTACCTCTATAGTTAGATCACCATCAGTAAAGAAGAGCTCACTTAAATCAATACAATTAATTAATATTGATGGTAATAGCATACTATCCGTTATTATTACGGATGCAGGAATTATAAAAAATAACATAATTCGAATGAAAAAGCCTGTGGATACTGAAGTACTAGTTAAACTAAGTAATCTCTTAAATATAAGGCTAGTTGACTTGAATATAGAAGAGATTCACTTAGAGGTAATAAATAATTTAAAAGATGACCTTAAAGGGTATGATGACATTTTTAATGCTATAATACCTGCTCTTTACGAGAGCTTAAATAGTATAGATAAATCTGAAATATACATGGAGGGAAGTACTAATATATTTAACTTTCCAGAGTATAATGATATTCAGAGAGCTAAGAATTTTTTGTCTTTAATAGATAATAAAGATAAAATAAAATTTCTTATAAATAATAGCGATAGTATATCTGTAAAAATAGGTGAAGAAAATTATTTAGAAGATGCTAGGGATTGTACAGTAATATCTGCAGTATATAGGCTCAAGAATAGACCATTAGGTACTATCGGTGTTATTGGTCCAACTAGGATGCCATATTCAAAGGTAATATCTATATTAGGTGAAATAGTGACAGAAATAAATAGCATAATAAATGAAGAAAATATAGATAATCCATAAAGGGGCTAAAGAATAATTGATTGGAGGAAAGGGTCAATGGAGAGGGAATTAAACGTAAATGAAGAAGCTAACTTAGAGGAGGAGACTCCAGTCCAAGCGGAAGTAAGTGAAGATAAAGAGTTTGAGGATATTGTAAATGAAGAAGATGAAACAATAAGACTTAAAGATGAGAATGAAAAGCTTAAAAATGAATTAGATACTATAAAAGATAGACTTCTTAGAACTGCGTCAGAATACGAAAACTATAGAAAAAGAACAGCTAAGGAAAAAGAAGGAATTTATTCCGATGCTTGTGAAGATGTATTGAAAGAAATGCTTCCTGTCTTAGATAATTTGGAAAGAGCTATGGCAGCTGATGGCAGTTTAGAAGATTTAAAAAAAGGAATTGAAATGACTTTAAAGCAATTTAAAGATTCAATCGATAAATTGGGAGTGGAAGAAATATCTACTCAAGATGGATTTGATCCAAACTTTCATGAAGCTGTAATGCATGTACAAGACGAAAGTTTTGGAGAAAATCAAGTAGTAGAAGTATTTTTAAAGGGTTACAAAAGAGGAGAAAAAGTAATAAGATATACAATGGTTAAAGTTGCTAATTAAATTATTATAGAAAATTTCTATAGATTAAATATTAATTATATGAAAATTAAATGAAGTTAACCATAAGGAGGTAGTTTTATAATGGCAAAAGTAATCGGTATCGACTTAGGTACTACAAATTCATGTGTATCAGTTATGGAAGGTGGAGAACCAGTAGTTATTACAAACGCAGAAGGAGCAAGAACAACACCATCTGTTGTATCCTTCCAGGCAAATGGAGAAAGACTTGTAGGTCAGGTAGCAAAAAGACAGGCTATAACAAATCCAGATAAAACAATAATGTCAATAAAGAGACATATGGGAACAGACCATAAAGAAAATATAGATGGAAAAGAGTATTCACCACAAGAAATATCAGCAATGATACTTCAAAAGCTTAAAGCAGATGCTGAAGCTTATCTTGGAGAAACAATTAATCAAGCAGTTATAACAGTTCCTGCATATTTTAATGACAGCCAAAGACAGGCAACTAAGGATGCAGGAAAAATAGCTGGACTTGAAGTATTAAGAATAATCAACGAACCAACAGCAGCAGCGCTAGCTTATGGTTTAGATAAAATGGATACAAACCAGAAAATATTTGTATATGACCTAGGTGGAGGTACTTTCGACGTATCTATACTTGAATTAGGAGATGGAGTATTCGAAGTTAAATCTACAAATGGTAACACAAAACTTGGTGGAGACGACTTTGACCAAAAATTAATAGATTATATTGCAGATACTTTCAAAGCTGATTCTGGTATTGAACTAAGAAATGACAAAATGGCATTACAAAGATTAAAAGAAGCAGCTGAAAAAGCTAAAATTGAATTATCATCATCAATGCAAACTAGCATAAACTTACCATTTATTACAGCAGATGCTACAGGCCCAAAACATATAGATATGAGCCTAACTAGAGCTAAATTTAATGAGTTAACTCATGATTTAGTTGAAGCTACAATTGAACCAATGAAAAAGGCATTAAAAGATGCTGGACTTTCAATAAATGAAGTAGATAAAGTTATATTAGTTGGTGGTTCAACAAGAATTCCAGCAGTTCAAGAAGCTGTTAAGAACTTTACTGGAAAAGAACCATCAAAGGGTGTTAACCCAGATGAATGCGTTGCAATGGGTGCAGCAGTTCAAGCAGGTGTATTAACAGGAGACGTTAAAGACGTACTACTTCTTGACGTAACACCATTAACTCTAGGAATTGAAACTTATGGAGAAGTTGCAACTCCATTAATAACAAGAAATACTACAATACCAACAAGAAAGAGTCAGGTTTTCTCAACAGCAGCAGATGGTCAGACTTCCGTTGAAATTCATGTAGTTCAAGGGGAAAGACCTATGGCTGGAGATAATAAGACATTAGGAAGATTTACTCTATCAGGAATAGCACCAGCTCCAAGAGGAATTCCACAGATAGAAGTAACTTTTGATATAGATGCTAATGGTATAGTAAATGTTTCAGCTAAAGATAAGGGAACTGGAAAAGAAGCTAACATTACAATAACAGCATCAACTAATTTAAGTGATGACGAAATAGAAAAGGCAGTAAATGATGCTAAGAAATTCGAAGAACAAGATAAGAAGAGAAAAGACGCTATAGAAACTAAAAACAATGCTGATCAAATAGTATATCAAAGTGAAAAAGCTCTTAAAGATCTAGGAGATAAAGTATCAGCAGAAGATAAAGCTACTATAGAAGATAAAATAAAAGCTGTAAATGAAGTTAAAGATGGAGAAGATTTAGAAGCTATAAAGAAAGCTACTGAAGATTTAACTCAAGCATTCTATGCAATTTCATCTAAGATGTACCAAGATCCTGCAGGTCAACCAGGAGCAGAAGGCTTTGATCCAAGCAACATGGGAGGAGCTAACCCAGGTGGAGCACCAGAAGATGACAATGTAGTAGATGCTGAATATAAAGTTGAAGACGATAAATAATTATCATTAAAAAGTTAAGGGAGGAGTAAATGCTCATCCCTTAATTTTAATGAGAATAAATAAATTGAGTTAATAAACTATAAATTATCAATATCCATTAGAAAAGTGGACTTTAATAAAGAGGTGAAAAGGATGGCAAAAAAAGACTATTATGAAATACTTGGACTTCAAAAAGGTGCAAGTGATGATGAAATAAAAAAGGCATTTAGAAAGCTTGCGATACAATACCATCCAGACAAAAATCAAGGAAACAAAGAAGCGGAAGAAAAGTTTAAAGAAATCAATGAAGCTTATCAGGTATTATCAGACCCTCAAAAGAAAGCCCAATATGATCAGTTTGGAACGGCAGATTTCCAAGGATTTGAAGGTGGCTTTGGAGGAGGATTTGATTTTTCGGACTTAGGTGGTTTTGGAGATATATTTGAGTCCTTCTTTGGAGGTTTTGGTGGTGGTGGCCGAAGAAGAAACGGTCCACAAAAGGGTGAAGACGTAGAGTATACTATTAATCTAACTTTTGAAGAAGCTGTATTTGGAGTGGAAAAAGATATTAACTTAACTAGAAGTGAGACATGTCATAAATGTTCTGGCTCAGGTGCTAAGGAAGGTACTCAACCTAAGACTTGTCCAAAATGTGGAGGATCAGGTCAGGTTAAGGTTCAAAGAAATACTCCATTAGGTAGCTTTGTAAGCGTAGGCACTTGTGATACCTGCGGAGGTAAAGGAAATGTAGTTTCAGACCCATGTTCAGAGTGTAGGGGTAAGGGAACTGTAAGAAGACAAAAGAAGATAAAGGTTAACGTTCCAGCAGGCGTAGATAATGGAAACATAATTCCTATTAGAGGACAAGGAGAAGCTGGATCAAATGGAGGACCTTCTGGGGATTTATATGTAAATGTAAGAGTAGCCCCTCATTCAGTATTTAAAAGAAAAGGATATAATATTTATGTAGATACACATATCAGCTTTTCGAAGGCTACCCTTGGATCAGAATTAACGGTTGGAACTGTAGATGGGGACGTTAAATATACCGTACCACCAGGAACTCAACCAGGAGCTGTATTTAGATTGAAGGGAAAAGGTGTTCCTTTTGTTAATGGAAAAGGAAGAGGAGATCAATATGTAAATATTATAGTTGATATACCAAAGAGTTTAAATCAAAAGCAAAAAGAAGCACTATTTGCGTACATGGAAGCTAGTGGTGAGTTAGAAGAAGAAGAAGGAAGAGAAGGCTTCTTCGACAAAATTAAAAAGAACTTTAAATGAACTCTGTTCCGTGGAAAATTATAATTTTAAGACACATAGATTTTCAGAATTAAAGTACGACAAATTGGTTTTACAATTATAAGCTTTTATAAAAACAATTAGGGGCTCAAAAGTATAGAGCTAAGCAGGTAGTGAAGCCGCTCCAATAAAAAGTCGCTATTTCACCACCTACTTAGCTCTTTTATGTTGTACAACTTATATTTTTACAGTTATAAGTTTCTACAGAGATAATTTGTTGTACAAAATAGAGAGATAAGTACGTAATGAAGCCGCTCCGGAAAAAGTCGCTATTTCACTACATACTTATCTCTTTTGTATTATACATATTGTAAATACTTACTTATTGCAGTGAAGGTTACAGAAACATTGCATAGCATTTTGGATTTGTCGTAACTTAATCAAGCTTATAAACTTTAAGAGTTTTGGCGCAGTTTTTTTATTGATTGCTTTAAAAGAAATAGGTTATAATGTATAATTGAAAAACAGGTATATGCTTTAAAAGGAGGTGGACTTTGTTGGGAATATAAAATTATTCTCAATAAGGATTATATATGAGTAATGAAAAAGATTGGTTAGAGGTAACGATAATTACAAGCAGCGAAGCGGTGGAAGCTGTTTCAGCTATACTTTACAATACTGGGGTAAAGGGAGTTTCTATTGAAGATCCAGAAGATATCGAGTTTAAAAAGAAGAACCCAGGTGATTGGGACTATTTTGATGAGGATCTTTTACAAGTTAAAGAAGGGGCAATTATAAAGGGATACTTTAAAGAAGATGAAAACTTTGAAGAATATTTTAAATACATAAAAGAAAGTATAAACAATTTAGATGAGCACGGAATAGATAAAGGTAAAGGCGAGGTATTTGTAACTAAGGTTAATGAAGAAGACTGGGAAAATAATTGGAAAAAGTACTATAAGCCAACTAAAATAGGGGAAAGAATTATAGTAAGACCAATATGGGAAGACTATAAAAGTGAAGAAGGAGAAATAGTAATAGATTTAGATCCAGGCATGGCTTTTGGAACGGGAACTCATGAAACCACTAGAATGTGTATTAAAGCTTTAGAAAAGTATGTTAATCCTAATTCTACTGTGTTTGATATAGGCACTGGCTCTGGAATACTAGCTATAGGAGCGGCAAAATTAGGAGCGAAAAAGGTTATTGGAGTGGATTTAGATCCTGTAGCCGTTACATCAGCAAAAGAAAATGTAGGTTTTAATAAATTAGATAACATAGAAATACGCTATGGAAATCTTATGGATGTAGTTAAAGGTAAGGCAGATATTGTAGTTGCCAACATAATAGCTGATATAATAATATTACTTGCTGATGATGTTAAAACCTTTATGGAACAGGGAGCATGCTTTATATCTTCTGGTATAATAAAAGAAAGAAAAGATGACGTAATAAAAAAACTAGAGGAATGCGGATTAGAAATAGTAGAAGTAAACACTGATGGAGAATGGGTTTGTATAGTATCAAAACTAAATTAAGGAGTGTAAAGAGTGCATAAGTTTTTTGTCCCACAAAATTTTATTAGAGATAATGAAGCTATAATAGAGGGAGAAGATGTAAAACATATATATAAGGTTTTAAGGTTGGCTCCAGGAGAAGAGGTTACTATAAATAATTGTAATGGAGAAGAATTTTTAGGAGTTATAAAGGATGTAAATAAAAAAGAAGTAACAGTGGAACTAAAAGAAAAACTTCTAATAAATAATGAGAGTGCAATACAGATATATCTATTTCAAGGTTTACCTAAGTCTTCTAAAATGGACTTAATTGTTCAAAAGAATTGTGAGCTTGGAGTAAGAGAAATTACACCAATAGTTACGGAAAGAGTTATAGTTAAAAATGAGATTGGTGAATATAAGAAGCTAGATAGATGGGCTAGAATCGCTTTAGAGGCCAGCAAGCAATCTAAAAGAACTCTAATACCAAAGATTAATCCACCAATAGAATTTAAGGAACTTTTTGAAGAGCTAAGGAAAATGGATTTAGTAATAGTACCTTATGAAAATGAAGAGGGATTTGGAATAAAAAACGTAGTAAATACATTAAGAGATAAGTCTATAGAAAAAGTAGGAATTGTAATAGGGCCTGAAGGCGGTTTTGAAGAAAAAGAAATATGTGATTTAAAGAGTTTAGGAGCGCATATAGTAACTCTAGGTCCAAGAATATTACGAACAGAAACAGCTGGTTTTGTCTGCACATCTCTTATAATGTATGAATTAGGAGATTTAGGAGGAAAATTATAATGAAAGTTGCTTTTACTACTCTTGGTTGTAGAGTTAATCAATATGAAACAGAAGCCATGGCAGAGAAGTTTATAAAGGCAGGGTACGAAGTAGTAGATTTTGAAAAGTATTCAGATGTATATGTTATAAATACATGTACAGTTACTAATATGGGCGATAAGAAATCTAGACAAATGATAGGAAGAGCTAGAAGAAATAATGAAACAGGAGTAATTGCGGTAGTTGGATGCTATTCACAGATAGCACCAGAAGCAGTATCTCAAATTTCAGGAGTAGATGTAGTAGTTGGAACTAGAAACAAGGGTGATATTGTACATTTAGTTCAAAAGTTTATGAATGAAAATAAGCAAATCATTCAAGTTGGAGATGTACTTAAAAACAATGTTTTTGAAGAACTAAATATTGAACAATATAGAGATAGAACTAGAGCTTTTTTAAAGATACAAGACGGATGTAATAGCTTTTGTTCCTATTGTGCTATTCCTTATGCAAGGGGCGCTGTTTGCTCAAAATCACCTGATAAAATAATTGAAGAAGTTAAAAATTTAGCTTCTCATGGATTTAAAGAAATAATACTTTCAGGTATACAAATTTCCTCCTATGGTGCTGATCTTGATGGAGATTGGGACTTATTAAAAATATTAGAGGAAATAGATGAGATAGATGGAATAGAAAGAATTAGAATAGGATCAATAAGCCCTAGGTTCTTTACAGAAGATAGAATGAGTAGAATATGGAGATTGAAAAAATTATGTCCTCATTTTCACCTATCTCTTCAAAGTGGATGCAATATCACGCTAAAGAGAATGAATAGACATTATACAACGGAAGAATACAGATGGGTTGTAGAGGAGTTAAGAAAAAATATAAAAGATGTTTCAATTACCACAGATATAATTGTAGGTTTTCCAGGAGAAACAGAAGAAGAATTTGAATGTACTTATGAATTTTTGAAAGATATAAAGCTTTCTAAGATGCATATATTTAAGTATAGCCCAAGAGAGGGAACAAAGGCTTCTGTTATGGAGAATCAAATAGATGGAAATATTAAAGAAGAAAGAAGCAATAGACTTATAGAATTAAATAAAGAAAATGAAAAAGCTTTTATGGAAAAGTTTATACACAGAAACTTTGAAGTTTTATATGAGGAAAAGTCTAAAAGAAATAGCAATTCCCATGAGGGATATACTCCAAATTATATAAAGGTAATTTGTGAAGGGGATAAAATAACAGAAGGATGTATCTTCAACACTGAAATAGTAGAAGTAAAAGAAGAACATTGTGTTGGAAAGCTGATATAATATATAGTAAGGAAAATAATATTATATAAAATATATTATTTAATTGGCTTGGGGAGGTGAAATTATGGATAATTGTATATTTTGTAAAATAATAAAAGGAGAAATACCTTGTAAAAAAGTATATGAAGATGAGCTTATTTTAGCCTTTGAAGATATAAATCCAGAAGCACCAGTTCATGTGCTTATAATTCCTAAAAAACATATAGACAGTTTAGATAGTTTAGAGGAAGAAGATAAAGATATACTTTCGCATATTTTTATTAAAGCAAAGGATTTAGCGAGAGAATTGGGAATAGCAGAAGATGGATATAGAGTTGTAAATAATTGTGGTATAAATGGAGGGCAAACAGTTTTACATATGCACTTTCATATACTAGGTGGAAGGAATCTTCAATGGCCACCAGGGTAAAATATAAAAAGTAAAACAATTAATGAAATTGTTGACAGGTAATACTTTTCTATTATATAATAAGCTATGTGCTATGTCACCCATATTGCCTGTTTAATTTATGAAGTAAATTGAGCTAGCGGAGGGAGGGAGAACAAATGTCAGAAATCAAAGTTGGAGAAAACGAATCACTAGAAAACGCATTAAGAAGATTTAAGAAAAAATGTGCTAGAGCTGGTGTTCTTTCAGAAGTAAGAAAAAGAGAACACTATGAAAAACCAAGTGTTAAGAGAAAGAAAAAATCAGAAGCAGCAAGAAAGAGAAAGTTCAAATAAATTTTGAAAGAAGGTACTGAATATGGCCCTTAAAGAAAGATTGCAAGAAGACTGGAAGCAAGCTTTAAAGGCAAAAGAAAAGTTTAAAGCTAATACTATTAGTACAGCCAAAGCAGCTATATTATTAGTAGAAAAAACTGATGGAAGAAAACTTGATGACGAAGAGATCATTGAAGTTTTGGCTAAGGAAGTAAAGCAAAGACGTGAAGCTATCCTTGAGTTTAAAAAAGGAAACAGACAAGATTTGGTAGAAGAATCAGAAGAAGAAATAAAAATCTTGTTAAGTTACCTTCCTCAGCAATTAACAGAGGATGAAGTAGTTGAGATTGTCCGTCAGGCAATAGAGGAATCAGGGGCAATTAGCATGAAAGATATGGGAAAAGTAATGGCTGTAATCGTACCAAAAACAAAAGGTAGAGCAGATGGTAAGCTTGTTAGCGAAATAGTTAAGAAAAGTTTAAATAAATAAAAAAAGGACTAATATGGTCCTTTTTTATTTATTTAAACTTTTTTTATTTTAGAATGAAGAATAGCTCTAGGATTTTCTCAATGCTTTTGTCATTTTATTAAAAGGAAATTCATAAATTAGTATGAAAGTACTTTTAAAAGGTGGAAAAATGGAAAATAAAATTAATACAGTGAAAAGCAATGTGATTGACAAGTTAGATTTACCAAGAGATGTAGTATTAGATTTACCGAAGATAGCTATTACAGGAAATAATGAAATTATAATTGAAAATCACAAAGGTATAATTATTTTTGATGAAAGACAAGTTAAAATAAATACCAGGGTAGGGTTAGTTAATATATATGGAGAAGGATTGGAAATACTTTTCTTAGGAGGAAGCACCATAAGCTTAAAAGGCAAATTTAGGTCTGTGGTGTATGAAGAAGTTGAGTAAGGTGAATTTAAATAAGTATGAGAGAAGTATTATTACCCTGGAAATACAATCTCTTATGCCAGAAAAGTTCTTAAATCTTCTTTGGAGCAATGCTATAGAAGTCAAAAATATAAGAAAAAAAGATATGAGTACATTTACTCTAGAAATTAGTTTAAAGGATTATAGAAAGATAGAGGGAATATCTAAAAAAACTGAAAGTAAAATTAAAGTAATTGGAAGAAAAGGAATGGCATTTTTTGCATTTAGGATGAGGAAGAGAAAGGCTCTAATTGCAGGAGCATTCGTTTTTGCGGCTATAATATATATTCTTTCTACATATATCTGGAGAATTGACATAGAAGCAGGGAACACTTTATCACCCTATGAAATAAGAAGAGAATTGATATCCTATGGAGTTAAAGAAGGGGTTAGAAAAAAAGATTTAAATGTATTATCGGTAGAAGAAAAATTGATTAAAAACAATGAAAATATCATGTGGGTAAGGGTTAGAATAGAGGGGTCTATATTAAAAGTTAAAGCTTTAGAAAGACAAAGTCCGCCTAAATTTGTCCAGGATGATGAGCCCTGCAATTTAGTAGCTAAGAAAGATGGAGAAGTAGTAAGAGTATTTACAACAGCAGGCACAGCAGTTGTTAAAAAAGGCGATATTGTTAAAAAAGGAGAATTGCTTGTTAAAGGAGAGCAAGGAAAAGAAGGCAGTATTTACGAGGTTCATGCAAATGGCGAGGTGGTTGCGAGAACCTTCTATGAAGAAACAAAAAAAGTTAAGAGTAGCGAAGTTAGAAGAGAAAGAACGGGGGAAAAAAGTGAAAACATTTATATTGAAATTGGAAAAAAGAAGTTGTTTTTAAAAAAATCTATGAATAATTTTGACAAGTATGATAAAATAGAACATAATAAAGGCCCACTAGTATTTCAAAGCTTTTTTGAAGTCAATGAAAAGACTCATAAATTGGATAAAAAAACTCTTATTGAACAAACTGCCGAAGAATTATTTAATGATATTAAAGTTAAATTTGATAAAAGCATTTCTATAGTGGATAAAATAGTAGATCATACTGAAGAGGATGGCGATATCGTCGTAAGAGTATTAGTGATTGCTGAGGAAAATATAGCACTTCCAGAAAAAATTGAAATTGAGTAACACAGGTTATTGTGATAAAAAGGAAGGTTTGTTACTATGAACAATACTTTAGATAAAAACTCTAAAAATGACAATACTAAAAAAAATAATACTAAAAAGATAGTTTTATTTATTTGTACATTTATTTTTCTATATTCAGTACTTATAACTTCATTAGTAACGCAAAAATATAGTTTAAAAGAAGGAGATATCGCTAAGGTTGATATAAAAGCTCCTAGAGAAATCGTTGATGATGCAGCGACTAAAGCTAAAATACAACAAGCTATTCAAGCGGTACCATTGCAATATAATAAAAATCCTGAAGTTAAAATAAATGTTATTGAAAATATAAATTATCTATTCTTAAAAATAAAGGAATTAAAGAGCTCTACTTTAGATGATAATGAAAGAATTCAACAATTAAAGGTATATCCTAAATTTAATTTAATGGATGAAGATTATACTTTGTTAATGAGTTTAAGTGAAGAAGAAAGAGATACATTAAACACTGCATTAGTTAATATAATGTCTCAGCTATATGATACTATGAATATAGCTGATAGTGGTGAGAGCAAGAATGAAGACGTAAAAAAAGCTCAAGAGTTTATACTTTCAAGAGTAAATGCTTCAAAGCTACCTAAAAAAGTGCTAAAGGATTTAGCTGCAAGTATAGGATATTCTCAAATAAAGCCAAATTTTTTCTATGATAAAGAAAAAACTGAGGAGCTACAAAATGAAGCAAAGAAAAAAGCGCCTATAGTGATAAAGAAAGATCAGACCATAGTAAAAGAAGGAGAACCTGTAACTAATGCTCAATTAGAGCTATTAGAAAAATTGGGACTTTTAAATGCAAGAGAAAACTTTCAATGGTATATATATTTAGCTTTAGGGGGGCTAATTTTATCTACGCTAGGATTACAGTGGTATTATATGCGTAAATATGCCAAAGACATATATAAAGATTTGAACAAGATGATATTAATTAGCATATTGACATGTATATCTGTATTATTGGCAAGAGTGCTGAGTGTAGTTCCATTTTTAATACCATTGGCTTGTGTACCTATGTTATTTTCATTGCTAATTGATAGTAAGTTATCATTGATAATAAATGGGCTAAACTGTGTGCTAATTAGTTGTGCTGTACAATTTAATGTAGAGATTACCATTTTAGCAATAATAAATGCTATAGCTGGTTCTATTATTTTAAGAAGAATGCAGCAAAGAAATGATATTATATACTCTGCTATTATTTTGGGGGTTATTAATGTAACCTTTGCATTTTCTACAGGATTTTTATTAAGTAATAATACTGTAGATGTGGTAAAGAAGGCTTCTTATACCGCTGTAGGAACATTTATATCAGGAGTACTTACAACAGGTTTTTTACCTTTCTTTGAGAGTATTTTTGATATTGTAACCACAATAAAGTTATTAGAGCTATCAAACCCTAATACACCGCTTTTAAAAAGACTTCTTATGGAAGCGCCGGGAACCTATCACCATAGCGTATTAGTAGGCAATCTAGCAGAGCTTGCCGCAGAGGAGGTAGGGGGGAATCCGGTTTTAGCAAGGGTGGCTTCTTATTACCATGATGTAGGTAAAATAAAAAGACCTTATTTCTTTAAAGAAAATCAATTGGGCGGAGATAATCCTCATAATAAAATAAATCCTAATTTAAGTGCATTGATAATAACCTCTCATATAAAGGATGGAGTAGAATTAGCAGAAGAATATAAAATACCTAAGGTAATAAAAGATGTAATTGAGCAGCACCATGGTACAACTTTAGTTAAATATTTTTATATAACTATGAAAAATTCTAGTGAAAACCCTGAAGAAATTAAAGAAGATAATTTTAGATATCCAGGACCGAAGCCGGAAACTAAGGAAGCTGCAATTATAATGCTTGCAGATAGTGTTGAAGCAGCAGTAAGATCAATTAATGATGCTACCAAAGGTAAGATTGAGGAAATGGTTAATAAAATCATAAAGGATAAATTAAATGAGGGACAATTAGACAATTGTGAACTGACACTAAAGGACATTGATAAAATAAGAGAGTCATTTATAAAAGTATTTATGGGAATATATCATCAAAGGATAGAATACCCTACTGATAAATGGCACACTAAAGGATGAGGAAAGGATAAAAACAATGATTTACATTGATGATAGGCAAAATAAGATAAAAGTAAAAGAAGATTTAGAAAAACTAATAGAAAAATTGGTGGATTATTCTCTGAAAGAAGAAGGGTTATCTATCGATTATGAGGTTAGTATCTTATTTGTAGATAATGAAAGTATAAGAGGAATAAATAGAGAAGAAAGAGGAATAGATAGGGAAACGGATGTACTATCTTTTCCTATGCTTCATTATCCTCAGGGAGAAGTTTTTAAAGATGCCTATTTAAATTATGAATTTAAACCTGAGGATTTATATGAAGATAAGTTAATTTTAGGTGATATAGTTTTATCCCTAGAAAAAGCTGAAGAACAAGGGCTTGAATTTAATCATTCCTTTGAAAGAGAAGTGTGTTACTTAATAATACATTCAATACTACATTTATTAGGTTATGACCACATGGAAGAGGAAGAAAAAGCTCTTATGAGAAAAAGAGAGGAAGAAATATTAGATAAATTTAATATAGTTAGAGAGTAAATAAACCTTTAAAGCAGGTGTTACTATGAATATGAAAATGCGAAAAATGTTTGACAGCTTTAACTACGCAATAGAAGGATTATTGCATGCTGTAAGGACTCAAAGGAATATGAGGATACATTTACTTGTAACCCTTTTAGTGTTTACGGCTTGCTTTTTTTATGATGTGAGTAAAATTGAATTATTGATTTTATGCATAACTATTACAATGGTCATTACCACAGAACTTATAAATACGGCCATAGAGTTTGCTATTGATACAACTACGAATTATTATCATCCTTTGGCTAAAATAGCAAAGAATGTGTCTGCTGGTGCGGTGTTAGTTGCAGCTATAAATGCTGTTGTTGTAGGATACATAATATTTTGGAACAAACTTGAATATATAAATTTTATAGTAATCAATAAAATAAAAAATTCCAATCCATATATGATATTCATAATACTATTTATTGTATGTATTATAACTTTAGGTGTTAAGGCTATATATGGAGAAGGTACTCCATTAAGAGGAGGAATGCCTAGTGGTCATAGTACAATAGCCTTTTCCATAGCTACCACAATCGCCCTACTCACTGAAGAGACTGTGGCTATCATTTTAAGTTATCTTTTAGCTACCATTGTGGCTCAAAGCAGGGTAGATTCTAAAATACACTCAATAATAGAGGTTATAGCAGGAGCTGCTTTTGGAACTTTACTTACTATATTATTATTTAAAGTTTTGGGTAAAATATAATATATTGAAATGAATAAAAATAATGCTATAATCTATTTACAAGAGTAAAATTTGGCAGGGCTATATACTTAATTGAAGGGGGAATGGAAAATGGAAAATATAAATTTTGAGTTATTAATACAAGAAGCTTTTAAAGGAAGAGAAAAAGCTTATGTTCCGTATTCTAATTTCAAAGTTGGTGCTGCGATATTAACAGATAGTGGTAAGATATATAATGGATGCAATATAGAAAATGCTTCCTATGGTGCAACTAACTGTGCAGAAAGGACTGCAATTTTTAAAGCTGTATCTGAAGGAGAAAAAGAAATAAAAGCTATAGCAGTGGTTGGAAGTCCTGAAGAATACACCTTCCCATGTGGAATATGTAGGCAGGTAATAAGTGAATTTGCCAAGGAAGATACTCCTGTTATAATAGCAAAAAATGAAAATGAATTTCTAGTAAACAGACTTGATGAAATACTACCAGGAGCTTTTACAAAAAAAGATTTAATTAAATAAGGAGGAAATATGTATAAGTCAGGATTCGTAACTATAGTAGGAAGACCAAATGTAGGAAAATCAACACTTTTAAACAGAATAATGAATGAAAAATTATCAATAGTATCAAATAAACCTCAGACTACTAGAAACAACATACAAACAATATTAACAGGAGAGGACTATCAAATTGCATTTGTTGACACTCCAGGTATGCATAAACCAAGACATAAACTTGGAGAATATATGGTAAAAGTGGCAGAAAGTTCACTAAAGGAAGTTGACATAGTGCTTTTCTTAACTACTCCTGAAATGGAAGCGGGAAAGGGAGATTTGTATATTGTTGAAGAACTCAAAAAGACCAAAACTCCAGTTTTCTTAGTGGTAAATAAAGTAGATGAAAATCCCCCAGAAAGAGTAGCGGAAACCTTAAAAAATTACTCGGATATCATGGATTTTACAGAAATAATACCAATTTCAGCCATGAATGGTAAAAATGTAGATAAGTTAATAGAACTTATGAAAAATTATCTTCCAGAAGGACCTCAATATTATCCAGAAGATATGATAACTGACCAACAGGAAAGATTTATAGTTGGTGAAATAATAAGAGAAAAAGCATTGAGACTATTAAATGAAGAAGTTCCCCATGGAATAGCGGTGGAAATAATGACTATGAAAAAGGACGAAAAAGGTACATATGAAATAGAGGCCTATATGTTGTGTGAAAAAGATTCACATAAAGGAATAATAATCGGCAAAAATGGAACTATGCTTAAAAAAATATCTCAATATGCTAGGCAGGATATGGAGAAGTTCTTAGACGCTAAGGTATATTTAAAAGTATGGGTTAAAGTGAAAAAGGACTGGAGAGATAGTAAATTCATGCTTAAAGAGCTAGGATATAAGTAGAAAGAAAAAAGTTAGGAGATGATTTTCTGTCTACCTTTAATACAAGAGCTATAGTAATAAAAACTCAAGATTATAAAGAAACGGATAAAATAGTTTGGATGTACAGTGAGAAGTTGGGGAAAATTTCTACTATAGCCAAGGGTGCTAAAAAAAATAGAAGTAAACTTTTTTCAACTACTCTATCATTTTGCTTTGGCAATTATCTATTGTATAGGGGTAAAGCCATGTATACTTTAAATGAAGGGGAAATGATAGAATCCTTCCAAGGGCTGCTTATGGATTTAGAGACAATAACCTATGCTTCATACTTTTGTGAGTTAATTGATATTGCTATTCAAGAGGAAGAAAGTAATAGAGAGTTATTTAAAGATTTAGTAACTGCTTTTTATTTTATGAAAAATAAAGTTGGAGACTTAGATACTTTAGCTAGGATTTTCGAAATTAAAATATTAAAGGCCACTGGATATGAGTTGAACCTTCAAAGTTGTACTAGATGTAAAAGCAAAATATCTTCATCAAATTATATAGACTTACAATATCTAGGTGGAATTTGTGAGGATTGTGCAAAGGAAAATGGTATAAAAATAAATAATGGTGTATTTAATATATTGAAATATTTAAGCCAAATTCCTTTGGAAAAAAGTTATAGAATAGTTATTCCAGATAATTTAAAAGAGGAAATTTATAAAGTTCTAAATCTTATAATATGTCAAAATTATTTTAGAAAGCCTAAGAGCTTAGAGACTCTTAATTTTTTTAAAGGGAGTGAAATAAATGAGTGAAATTACTATTGAAAAAATTGATATTATCAGAGAGAGAACAAAAGTGAGTTATGCTGATGCAAAAGAAGCTTTAGAAATCTGCAATGGGAACGTTGTAGATGCTTTAATCTACGTAGAGGAAAATAGAAAGAAAAAAAGAGAAGAGATGTATATAAGTAAAGATGAATTCACTACGTGGATAAAGGAACTAGTAAACAAAGGAAATGTCAATAGGATAAAGATTAAAAAGGGAGATAAGGTGATAGCTGATATACCAGTAAATGCTGGAGTAGCTGTTACAATAGCAGGACTTTGGGCTTCACCGTTCATGGCATTGGCATTATTTGCAGCAGCATTGACTCAGATAACTATTGAGATCACAAAAACAGATGGTACTGTTGAAGTGGTAAATAAAATAATAAAGTCTACTGTAGATGATGTAAAATCAAAGGTTCAAAATAAATTTAATAATGCGCCTGATATAGTAGATGAAAATAATATGTATACTTACTCAGTTAATTTTGAAGAAGTAGACAAAAAAGATGAAAATAAGTAATCCATAGTCAGCAGATTAAACTGCTGACTATAATATTATGATTCCATATAAAACATAAAAAAGCTAGTATCCTTAAGAAAATGAGGGATAATATGTAGCAGATTCAAAATAAATACTCATAATGAGCTTAAAGTGCTATACTATTTCCTTCTATATGATGATATAATAGGGTATATTTAAAATATAATATTTTAGAAAGAGGGTGAACAATATTAAACTATCACAGAGACAAGAAGAGATAATTAAACTAGTGAAAGATAATGAGCCTATTACTAGTGAGCAACTAGCATCGAAATTAAATTTAACCAGAGCTGCATTAAGACCAGATTTGGCTATACTTACTATGACAGGAATATTAGATGCAAAACCTAAGGTAGGATACATATACTCACAGAAACCCTCTTATAGTGCAATTAATGAATACATTAAAAATATTAAGGTTGAAGACATAATGTCAAAACCTGTGGTAGTAAGTGAATCAACTACCGTTTATGATGCCATATTAGATTTATTTTTGCATGATGCAGGAACCTTATTTGTTGAAAATAACGGATTGTTAGTTGGTGCTACATCAAGGAAAGACTTTCTTAAGTTTGCCATGGGTGGAACTGACATGCATAAGGTGCCAATTGGTATCATAATGACTAGAATGCCAAATATAATTGTAGTTCATAAGGAAGATAATGCTTATGATGCAGCATGTAAAATTATTGAGCATGAAGTAGATAGCTTGCCAGTTGTAGACAAAGTAATGGATGGCAATAAAATAGATGGATTAAAGATAATTGGAAAAGTGTCCAAAACAAATGTAACAAAATTATTTGTAAAAATGGGAAAGAATTTATAACTGTATATACTTAAATATATTCTCAAATGGAAGGAATGTTGGATTATGGAATCTATTAAATACGTTTATCTTTTTAAAGAAGGCAATGCTACAATGAGGAATTTACTAGGGGGAAAGGGTGCTAACTTAGCTGAAATGACTAATTTAGGTATCCCAGTTCCACAAGGATTTACTGTTAGTACAGAAGCTTGTGTAAAATACTATAAAGATGGTAAAGCAATTTCAGATAATATTAAAGAACAGATATATGAAGCTCTAAGTGAATTAGAGAAAATTACTGGTAAAGAATTTGGAAGTGTAGAAAATCCACTATTAGTGTCTGTAAGATCTGGTGCTAGAGTATCTATGCCTGGAATGATGGATACTATATTAAACTTAGGATTAAATGATCAAGCAGTTGTAGCTTTAGGTAAGTTAACTGATAATGAAAGATTTGCTTATGATTCTTATAGAAGGTTTATACAGATGTTTTCCGATGTAGTAATGGGAATAGATAAAAGAAAATTTGAAGATGTATTAGATGAAGTAAAAGGAGAAATAGGAGCTAAATTTGACACAGATTTAACAGCAGGGGATTTAAAAGAAGTAGTTAGAAAATATAAGATAATTTATAAAAAAGAAATGGGAGAAGATTTCCCACAAGAGCCAAAGGTGCAATTAATAGAAGCTATTGATGCTGTATTTAGATCCTGGGATAATCCAAGAGCTATAGTATATAGGAGATTAAATGATATACCAGGGGACTGGGGAACTGCTGTAAACATTCAAAGCATGGTATTTGGAAATATGGGTCAAACATCAGGAACAGGGGTTGCCTTTACTAGAAACCCAGCTACTGGAGATAAAGAAATGTTTGGGGAATATTTAATAAATGCTCAAGGGGAAGATGTAGTTGCAGGAATAAGAACCCCTCAATCCATTTTAAGACTTAAAGAAGATTTACCAGAATGCTATGAGGAATTTTTAGCTATAGCAGATAGATTAGAGAAACATTATAGAGATATGCAGGATATGGAATTTACTATAGAGCAAGGTAAATTGTATTTCCTTCAAACAAGAAGCGGTAAGAGAACAGCTCAAGCAGCATTGAAAATTGCAGTTGATCTAGTAAGTGAAGGGCTTGTTGATAAAAAGGAAGCTATGCTAAAGGTTGATCCTAAGCAATTAGATACACTACTACATCCAACTTTTGATAAAGAAGAATTAAAAAATGCTAAAGTAATAGCAAAAGGACTTCCAGCTTCTCCAGGGGCTGCTTGTGGAAAAGTATATTTCAATGCTGAAGATGCAAAAACACACAGTGAGCTAGGAGAAAAGGTTGTTTTAGTAAGAGCGGAAACTTCTCCAGAAGATATAGAAGGTATGGTAGTAGCAGAAGGAATACTTACAGTTAGAGGAGGAATGACTTCTCATGCAGCTGTTGTAGCTAGAGGTATGGGAAGATGCTGTGTTGCTGGTTGTGGAGATATAAAGGTTAATGAGAAGGCTAAAAACTTTGAAGCAAATGGTGAAATATACAATGAAGGAGATTATATTTCATTAGATGGAAGTACTGGCTTTGTTTATGGACTAGCAATAAAAACTGTTGAGCCAGAAATAAGTGGTCACTTTGGAACGTTTATGTCCTGGGCAGATGAAATAAGAAAATTAAAAGTTAGAACCAATGCAGATACTCCAAGAGATGCAGCTCAGGCGGTTAAATTTGGAGCTGAAGGAATAGGTTTATGCAGAACAGAGCATATGTTTTTTGACGAGGAAAGAATTTTTGCAGTAAGAGAGATGATAGTAGCTGAAAATGAAGATCAGAGAAGAGGAGCTTTAGAGAAGCTACTTCCAATGCAAAGAGAAGACTTTGTAAACATATATGAAGCTATGGAAGGAAGAGCAGTAACTATTAGATTGCTTGATCCACCACTACATGAATTCTTACCAACAGAAGATGAAGATATTGAAGAATTAGCTAAAGATTTAGGAATAAGTTTCCAAAACTTAAGATTTAAAATAGAATCTTTAAAAGAATTTAACCCTATGATGGGGCATAGAGGATGTAGATTAAGTATCTCTTATCCAGAAATAGCAGAAATGCAAGGAAGAGCTATAATAGAAGCTGCTATTGAAGTGAATAAGAGAAAAGGATACAATATTGTTCCAGAAATTATGATTCCTTTAGTAGGAGAAGTAAAAGAATTAGGATTTGTTAAAAATGTAGTTGTAAGCGTAGCAGAGGAAGTAATTAGAAATTCTAATGCAGAATTAGATTATAAAGTAGGTACTATGATAGAAGTACCAAGAGCAGCACTTACAGCTGATGAAATAGCAAAAGAAGCAGAATTCTTTTCTTTCGGAACAAATGACTTAACACAAATGACTTTCGGATTCTCAAGAGATGATGCTGGCAAGTTCTTAAATAATTATTATGACAAAAAGATATACGAATTTGATCCATTCCAGAAGTTAGACCAAGATGGAGTAGGAAAACTTGTTGAAATGGCAGTAAAATTAGGTAAATCAACTAAAGATGATTTGAAAATTGGAATCTGTGGTGAGCACGGTGGAGACCCTTCTTCAGTAGAGTTTTCACATGCAATAGGATTAGATTATGTTTCCTGTTCACCTTATAGAGTGCCAGTTGCAAGACTTGCTGCTGCTCAAGCTCAGGTTAAAAATCCAAGACAATAAAATAATAAGAAAATAGTATAAGTATAGGGTATTGTAACTAAATTTCATTAGTGATTTTAAGTGCAATACCTTATTTTTATTAAAAATTTATATTTTGAAGCAGAATTTTAAAAGAAAAATAGTTATTATGGAACACTTTTGAAAGGTGTAAGCAATTAATGTACACAAATAAAATTAATATAAATAAGATGTATTAACATGGAATTTAGGAGAAGCATTTTTGAGCAAAAAGAGAATACAAAAGATGCTTTTGATATGACTAACTTTACATACAATAATTGGAATGATATACTAGAATCAATATTTGAGGAACCAACTATTGAAGATGTAGGAGATGTGGAGAGAATGGGCATTAAGAAATAAAATAGGTGGTGGGGATATTTGGTGAGCATGAATTTATTAAAAATGATATTAGATATATGTTTATTCATAGGTTTCATAATCCCTTTATTAGACATCTTATTAGGCACAACTACTTCATTAATTAATTTAGATTTTGATGTTGATATAGATTTTGATGGACTTATTCCATTTAATATAATGTGTTTTTCATTTGCACTAATAGTATTTAGTTCATTTGGATTATTTTTAATGAAGTTTATGACTAACACTATAACAGTTGTATTACTACTAGGAGTATCTTTAATAGCTTCAATAATAGCATATACATCTGTATATAAGTTTATAGTACGTAAATTAAAATCAAATGATCCCATAGCATTAAAATCTAGTGATTTAATAGGTATGGTAGGTATTGTAGTATTGAGAATAACACCTCTTAGCGATGGCGTTATATCATTAACAGATAGTACAGGAGCTATTATAACTTATAGAGCAACATTAAGTCCTTATGCAGGTGTGGAAGGTGAATATGTTATAAACCAAGGACAAGAAGTAATAATATCAGATTTTGATATTGAGAAAAAAATTTGTTACGTTATATTACTGAAAGGTAAGCAATAAAAATTAAATAAATGGGGGGTATATAAATGGCAGACGTTATTTTTAGTTCATTATTTGGAACAGTTGGACTTATAGTAATTGGATTAATACTAGTCATTGCTGGAATATTGAGTACATGGAAAAAAGTGCCTTCAGACAAGGCGGCAGTAATTGTAGGCTTTGGGAAACCTAAAGTAGTAACTGGTGGTGGAACAGTTGTAATACCAGTAGTACAGAGAATGGATACAATTACTTTGGAAAATATTATGTTTCCAGTGGAGATTAGGCAAACAAAGACAGCGTTAGGGGTTACGATTAATGCTGAAGGTGTAGTAGTTATAAAAGTAAAGAATGATGAGAGCAGCATATTAGCGGCAGTACAGCAGTTTAATAGTGCCAAAGAAGCTGAAACAGTTAGTACTATAAGAACACAAGCATCTGAGGTATGTAAAGGTAAACTTCGTGAAATTGTATCATCAATGAGTGTTGAAGATATATACAATGATAGGGAAAGTTTTGCGGCTAAAGTTCAGCAAGTAGCGGGAACTGAGCTTGGGGATATGGGATTAGAGTTAAAATCATTTACTATAAATGATATTACAGATGATGAGGGGTATATAGAGGCATTAGGTAAAGAGCAAATAGCTAAGGTGAAATCAGCGGCGTCTATAGCTGAAGCTGAGGCAGACAAGGAAAGAGAAATAAGAACAGCTGAAGCGGCTAAAGAAAAGCAAATAAGAACAGCTGAAGCACGTAGAATAGGTAAGCAAGCAGAATTAGAGGCTGAAGCTCAGGTGGCAGAGGCAGAGAAAAATAAACAATTAAAAATTTTAGCATACAAGAAAGAGCAAGAGGGATTGAGAGCTGTATCTGACGCGGCTTATCAAATTCAATCTAATATAACATCAAAAGAAACAAAGGGTACTGAAATGGATGCTACGCTTCTTGAGAAGCAACGTGATAAAGAAATAGCTGAAGCTGAAGTTCAAATAGAGATTGCATCTGAACAAAGAAGAATAGAACTAGCGGAGAAAAAGGCAGAAAGAAAACAAGCAGAATTATTAGAAACAGTTGTTAAACCTGCTGAAGCAGAAAGAAAAAGAAGAGAATTAGAGGCAGAAGCTAATAAGTTTGAACAGTTAAAGAGAGCTGAGGCTGAAGCTGAGAAATTGAGATTAGAGGGAGAGGCACAAGCTAAGGTTATAGAGTCAAGAGGTTTAGCAGAGGCAGATGCTATAAGAGCTAAAGGTTTAGCTGAAGCAGAAGCTCTTGAAAAGAAAGCTGAAGCGCTTGCTAAAATGGATGAAGCAGGTAAATTACAGATGGTTATTGAAAAATTACCAGAGATTGCAAAAGCTGTTGCAGAACCATTATCAAAAATTGGAAACATTACTATTATAGGTGGTTCTGGAGAGGGGTCAGACGGTGTATCTAATGTAACGGGTTATACAGTTGGAGCACTTAAAGCAGTTACTGAAGCAGTTAAAGAAACTATAGGATTTGATTTAACTGATGTTATGAAATCAAATACAATTAAAGCTAAAACTGATAAAGAGATTAAAATTGATATTCAAGGATTACCTAAAAACACCAATGAATCTTTAGAAAAATATAATAATGCAATAAAAGATATGAAAGATGGTAGTGAAGAATAGAAATAAGAAATAAAACTTAATAGTTTCATTAATGATCATAAAAAGTATATCATTTTCCATAATAAATTATAGGCTTTTATTATAGTTAATATGGATGGGTAGAATTTAAATTTATAGAGAGCATTTCTGCATAAATCAGAAATGCTCTTTTTTATTATGAAATAGAATAATTCAACAAATATATAATGTAAATAAATAAAAATTTATTGATAAACGATAAAAAACATGCTATCATATACATAGAAATTAAAAGTGAGGTGCTTTTTATGAAAGAATATTCCACAATTTTCTTAAAGATAGCTGTTATTCTTATTGGAATTCCGGTTCTTGCTCTGTGTATATTTTGGGTGCCTGGATTTATAAATTATTTACACTTTTCTATTTTAATGGGTGTGTATGCATCAGCGATAACGTATTTCTTTGCTCTTTATCAGGCTTTAAAACTTTTAAGCTATATTGACAAGAACAAAGCTTTCTCTCAAATTTCTGTAAATGCTTTAAAGAATATAAAATACTGTGCAAACACAATCAGTATTATATATGCAGGATTAGTACCATTCTTAGTTCCTATAGCGGAAGCAGATGATGCTCCAGGTCTCGTAGCATTTCCAATCATCATTATTTTTGGGTCAATGGTGATTGCAGTCTTTGCTGCTGTTCTTCAAAAGCTTTTAAAAGAAGCCATAGATATAAAATCAGAAAATGATTTAACAGTATGAGGTGATATAATGGCTATTATAATCAATGTTGATGTGATGTTGGCTAAAAGAAAAATGAGTGTAACTGAACTTTCGGAGAAAGTTGGAATAACCATGGCAAACCTCTCTATACTAAAGAACGGAAAGGCAAAAGCTATTAGATTTTCAACTTTAGAGGCAATATGCAAAGCTTTGGACTGCCAACCAGGTGATATTTTAGAATACAGAAATGACACATAGTAGATTAGTTAAATGGTGAGTAAAGTTTATTCGGGGAGGTAATATATGAAGATTAAATTAATTCAACCTGCAATGCTACCAAGACCAATGGATACAAAGTTAAAAACAAGAATGTCTCCTTCACTAGCATTACTCACAATAGCAAATCTTACGCCGAAAGAATATGAAGTCATTATTGAAAATGAAAATGTTGAAAAGATAGATTTCGATGAACCTGTAGATTTGGTAGCAATAACTGTCACTGTAGATGTTATGAATAGAGCGGTGGAAATATCAAAAGAGTTTAGAAATCGTGGAGTAACAGTAATTGCAGGAGGTATACATATTACAGCAGATCCAGAGGGTGCTCTTAATAGTTTTGACACAATATGTGTGGGAATGGCTGAGAGAGTTTGGGCAAAAATCCTTAAGGATAAAGAAAATAATTCACTTAAGAAGATATATTATGATATGGAAGGTATTTACGGGAAAGAAATAGTATCACCTAATTATCATATTATTGATAATAAAAAGTATTTATATACTAATATAATTAGTACAAGTAGGGGATGTCCTTTTCAATGTGATTTCTGCTATAATAGCTGCAAAAATGTACTTAAAACTTATATTAATAGACCTATAGATAATGTAATTAAAGATATAAAGGCATTAAAAACAAGACATATAATGTTTATTGATGATAATTTTATTGGAAATCCTAAATGGACAAAAAAATTGTTAAAGGAAATAAAACCTCTTAAACTAAAATGGAACGCAGCGGTTACTTCCAATATAGTGGACATGCCTGAATTATTAGATGAAATGAAGGAATCTGGCTGTCAAAGTCTATTTATAGGTTTTGAAAGTATAAATAGTAAGTCAATAGATAGTGTCCATAAGGTGCAAAATAGTGTAAAGAGATATGAGAAACTTGTAGATGAAATTCATAAGAGGGGAATAATGATAAATGCAAGTTTTGTTTTCGGATTAGATGAAGATGATGTCTCTGTATTTAAGAACACATTAGAATGGATAGTCAAAAATAAGATAGAAACGGTGACCTCACATATCCTTACCCCATATCCTGGTACAAAGTTATACTTATCATTAATAGAGGAAAATAGAATTGTAGATTTTAATTTGTCAAAGTATAACACTGCCCATGTGGTATATAAACCCAAGAATATGACAGCAGAAGAATTATATAATGGCTATCTATGGATATATAAAGAAGTGTACATCTTTAAAAATATAATGAAAAGACTACCAAAATCTAAAAAACAATGGATTCCATTTCTATCATTTAATTTATTTTATAGGAAGTTTGGAAAGTTCACTGAATTATTATGCGATATAGTTTCTTTTAAAAATATAGGAAGATTTTTTAGATGGTTAGCTTATTGTATAAAGTAGGTGGTGGAATTTTTATAGAAAAATTCTTGAAGTTAATAAAAAGCTTTTGGTAATGCCAAAAGCTTTTTATTATAAGGTATTTTCTCTATGAAAACACCTATATTAATTTTAAATTCTTCTCTGTGGACTAATCTAAATTTTCACAAAGATTTAATTATAACAATGATAATAAGAAGCAAAAACTTTTTTATAATTTCACATTAAATCTTTCTTCAATATACTTACTAAAACCTATAACAAATTCTAGTTGTTTATCGTTGTTTTCTACAGATTTATTTAAAATTTTGATAAAGGATTTTTTATTGCATTTATTAATGTTTTTATAATAATCTCTAGATATCTTCCAATATTTTTGAGGGTATCCCAGGTATACTAAAAGATATTTATATTCATCTAAGGTCAATGGCTTAATACTCTCATATGCGTGAATGCAGTTTAATGCTAATTGTACATTCCAATTAGTTTTATCTCTCCTTAAAAATCTCCTCATAAAGTATCCAATATCATGAACGCAATAATCAATTTTACATTTATCAAAATCTATTACCCATATGTTGTTTTTTGGATCAAAGATTAAATTTTTATTCACATAGTCAAGGTGACATAAAGAGGTACTAAGATTAGAATTATCAATTGTAGATCCAACAGTTGAAGAAGTTTGAGCCATTACTATATTAGTATCAAAGTTTTGTAAAAATATTTTTGAAAAGTTATCTTTATAATTGAAAGCTAAATTAGAACAATTCAAAAGCTGATGAAAACGCTTTTGAATGGATCTATGAAGATCATCTCTTCCATACCTCACATAGCTCCCCTCTATAGGAGAAAAGTTTTTACCACATGAGTGCATTAAAGCTAAGTTTTTGGCAGAGACTAAAACATGTTCTTCATTGTCATAATCACATTTTTCCCCTTCAATCCATGGGGTTAATATAAATAACATATTATTAAATTCCACATATCTATTCCTATTTAAAGTAGGCAATATTTTCGGCACATTAATACCATACCTATAAAACCATTCAATGGAGGAGTAGACAAAGAGAAGATGATCTAGTGGAAAATAAACCTTCTTTAAGCAATAGCTCTCATCTTTTGAGTATACTTTATAAACAGCTCTTTGCTTATCTGTATCTTTAAATTTAATCTGAGTAACTAGAAAATTATCTAGACCATAATAAGGTAGAATGTATTTTTTTATATTTTCTTCAGCCAATATATTAATATTATATTCTCCAGCCGCAATAGGCATATGAACACTCCTTATCTTAGTTTTCTCTTTATAATCATATTAATTAATTTTTAATATTATACATATACTTATTAATATATTTGCAATGGTAATAATTAAATAGAGGACTTTTTACTTAAAATATAGAATAGGTAATATGGTGATAGTTATGGAAATAAGAAAGAAAATCGAGTATAATGAAGAATTGAGTTTAATTCCTCAAGCTGCTAAATCTACAGGTTCATTAGGGAGGAATATAAAGGAAATAGGGGATGAAATAAGAACTGTTTACATGGTGGATAGAGATAGGATAATTCATAGCAAATCTTTTAGGAGATTAAAGCACAAAACTCAAGTCTACATAAAAACTTGGGGAGACCATTATAGAACAAGATTAACCCATACCTTAGAAGTGGCGCAAATAGGTAAAACCATAGGAAAAGGCATAGGATTAAATGAGGATTTAATCGAGGCGATTGCCCTTGGCCACGATATAGGCCATGTAGCTTTTGCACATAATGGGGAAGAAGTATTAAATGAGCTGCTTCCTAATGGTTTTAAACATAATGTGAATAGTGTTAGAGTGCTAACTAAGATTGAAAGGCAAGGTAAGGGGCTTAATTTAACTCCAGAAGTTATTGACGGCATATTAAATCATAGTGGTTTTTCTAAAAACAATAAAAAGGCTTTTACTTTAGAAGGGCAAGTAGTAAAATATAGTGATAAAATTGCCTATGTAAATCATGATATAGATGACTCTATAAGAGCAGGACTTTTGAAAAAACAGGATATACCAAGCTATATATTGGATATACTAGGTAATACTCATGGTGAGAGGATAGACACTTTAGTAAAGGATTGTGTATATACTACTATAAATAATATAAAAAATGGAAAAATAGAAGTATCTTTAAGTGAAAGCATAGAAAAAGCTTTAAGAGAGCTAAGAGATTTTATGTTTGCTTATGTATATAAAGGTTCCATACTAAAAGAAGAAAGAGATAAAGCTAAGTTTGTATTAAGACAGGTATATGAATACTATTTAAAGTATCCGCAAAAGATGCCAGAATTTTACAAGACTGTAGTGGAAAAGGAAGGGCTTCATCAAGGAGTAGCAGATTATATAGCTGGAATGAGTGATGATTACTGCTTATTATTATTTAATAGTATATATGTACCTAAAATTGTAATATATTAGTTAAAATCAGAATAATTACCAAGGTGTTAAGGTAAAATAAATTTAAGTGATAAATTAGAAAATAATATGATTTTGAAGGATATTTTAGTTTTATAAAGAATATATATTTTATGATAATCTTACCAAAAAAATAATTTAGAATAAAGAAGGATTTCTAAGTTATTTGTCGAATAAAATAAAACTTGGTAGGAAATTATAAATTTGAAGGTTAGGTGAATTGTGTAATTGATATCGGAAGATGTCATTCAAAAGGTAAAAGAGTATAACAACATAGTAGATGTTATTTCAGAAACTGTTAGACTTAAGAAGTCAGGAAGATATTATACAGGATTATGTCCATTTCATAATGAGAAGACTCCATCCTTTACAGTTACTCCAGATAAACAGATATATAAATGCTTTGGTTGTGGCGAAGCTGGAAATGTAATAACTTTTGTTATGAAGACCAAAAATCTAACATATGTAGACACTATTAAAATGTTAGCAGATAGAGCCAATATAGAAATAGAAGATAGTAAATCCTCTATTACTGATAATAGTAATAAACTTTATAAGATTAATACAGAAGCAGCTAGATATTTTTATTATAATTTAAGAAAAAACAAATCAGCTATGGACTATTTAATTAAAAGAGGTTTAGGCTCGAAGACAATTAATAAGTTTGGGCTTGGTTATGCATTGAATTCATGGGACTCCCTTTTAAAGTATCTAAAAGGAAAAGGGTATACTGAATTAGATATGCTATCAGCAGGGCTAATATTAAAAAATAAAAATGATAGGTATTATGATAGGTTTAGAAATAGGATTATTTTTCCTGTGTTCGATTATAGGGGTAAGGTAATTGGTTTTGGGGGGAGAGTTATGGATAACTCAAATCCTAAATATTTGAACTCTCCAGAAACCTCAATATTCAAAAAAGGAACAAATCTTTACGGTATAAACTATGCAATTGAAAACAATGAAGAAAAAATGTTTATAATTGTCGAAGGCTATATGGATTGTATTTCACTTCATCAACATGGGGTAAAAGCAGCGGTAGCCTCTTTAGGTACGGCTTTCACTTCTAATCAGGCTAAGTTATTAAAAAGATATGCAGATAAGGTTGTTATAGCATATGATGCTGATTCAGCAGGGGAAAAGGCTACTTTAAGAGGATTGGAAATTTTAAAGGAAGAAGGGTTTGATGTAAGGGTGCTTTCTATACCAAAAGGAAAGGATCCTGACGACTTTATAAAAAATAACGGAAAAGATGAGTTTCTGAAATTAATAGAAAGATCAATGGAATTAGAGGATTATAAAATAGAAAAAGCAGCTAAAGGATTAAATTTAAAAAATCCTAATGATGTTGCAAAATATGCAGAAATTGCTTTAGATATAATAAGAGACTTACAACCAGTAGAAAAAGACATCTATATAAATAAGCTTTCACAGAAAACTGGCATACAAAATCAGGCTTTATACGACTTAATGAATAATAAATTGCAGAAAGATGGAAATAATAACAATTTAATGAATAGTAATGAATTTTTTGGAAATAAATATTATTTAGAACCAGTTTATGTAAAATGCGAACGAACTTTGATTAATATAATTGTAAGTAAGGAAGAAATGAAAGAATATATATTAGAAACATTAAAAGAAGAATATTTCATTTCACAAGGAAGAAGAGAAATTTATAAATTCGTATTAGAGAATTTGGATAAGAATGAAGATGAAATCACTGCTTTAATAGAAAGTAAATTTATGAATTACAATATTATAGAAGAATGGATAAAAATCAAAGAAATTAATATTATAGATGACGATTGCAATTATAAGTTATTGATAGACGATTATGTAAGAGAATTAAAAAGACTTAAATTAGATCAAACTAAAAAAGAAATTATGGAAAAAATAAAAAAGCTAGAATCTGAAGGAAGACTTAAAGAATCATTAGAGTTAGCGCAGCAGCTTTTTAATATACAAAAACAGTTGGATGGTATGCAGTAATAGCGTAAGGAGGCATTTATTAATGAAAGATAAGGGTGCAAAGATGCAACTAGTAAAAAAACTAATTGAAAAAGGTAAGAAAAGTGGAACTCTTACATATAAAGAGATAATGGATGAACTAGATGAAGTAGACTTAAGCCCAGACCAGATAGAGAAGGTGTACGAAGTTCTAGAATCCATGGGAATAGATGTTATAGGAGATATGCAGGATGCAGATGTTCCAGAGGAGGAATTAGATTTATCCGTACCAGAAGGTATAGCAATAGATGACCCAGTAAGAATGTATCTAAAGGAAATAGGTAAAGTTCCTCTTTTATCCTCAGATGAAGAAATAGAGTTAGCAAAAAAGATTGAAGAGGGAGATCAGGCAGCTAAGAAAAAATTAGCTGAAGCAAACTTAAGATTAGTAGTAAGTATTGCTAAAAGATATGTAGGTAGAGGAATGCTTTTCTTAGACTTAATTCAAGAAGGTAACCTAGGATTAATAAAAGCTGTAGAAAAATTCGATTATAGAAAAGGATACAAGTTTAGTACATATGCTACTTGGTGGATAAGGCAGGCTATAACAAGAGCCATAGCAGATCAGGCAAGAACTATAAGAATCCCAGTACATATGGTAGAAACTATAAATAAATTAATAAGAGTGTCAAGACAGCTGTTACAAGAACTTGGAAGAGAGCCAGTACCAGAAGAAGTAGCAAAGCATATGGATATGCCAGTTGATAAGGTAAGAGAAATAATGAAGATAGCGCAAGAACCTGTATCTTTAGAAACACCTATAGGGGAAGAAGAGGATAGCCATTTAGGAGACTTTATACCAGATGATGATGCTCCGGCTCCAGCTGAAGCAGCAGCCTTTACAATGCTAAAAGAGCAGCTTATAAATGTATTAGATACTTTAACTCCAAGGGAAGAAAAAGTCCTTAGATTAAGATTCGGTTTGGATGATGGAAGAGCTAGAACTCTTGAAGAAGTTGGAAAAGAATTCAACGTAACAAGAGAAAGAATAAGACAAATAGAAGCTAAGGCTCTAAGAAAATTAAGACATCCAAGTAGAAGTAAAAAATTAAAGGATTATTTAGATTAGAAGCACCACCCGGTGCTTTATTCCATAAATAAAATAATCATATATGAATATATGTAAAGGTGATATTATGGAAAACTTTAAACAAATTAAAGGTAAAGGACTTCCCTACATTATAGGAGAGACTCTTTTATACAACTTATTTATTGCAATACTAATACATTTAGTAGATTCTTATGAGTTATCAAACTTGCTTAAGGTTACTCTAATTATAATAAATATATATGAGTTGCATTATATACTGCTATACAATAGTTTAGCATGTATAATAGATGATGAAAAAATATGTATAAAAGGTATTTTCGGACTTAAAAAAGATATTATTAAAATAGATTCTATATTAGGATATCAAAGAACTAAAGGGGACATAAAGGGCATAAAGATATATGGATACGGCAAGTCTTATTTTGCTTTAGGAAAATCCATAATAGATGATATAGGCATAGCGAGAATGTATGTAACTTCTAATAAGGATATTATTTATATTAAGACAGAGGATATGGCTTATGCTATATCACCTGAGGATTGTGACAGATTTGAACAATGTCTTTTGAATAAAGGCATAAAGTCTACAACTTGGGATTATTCTATTAGAAAAAATACAAATTTACATAGGGATAAAAAATTTTTACTTCCCTTAATAAGTACTACTATAATAATTTTAATATTAACACTAACCCCTTTTGTTTTATATTTATTAGATAAATTACCAGCAAAAATGCCCTTAAGCTTTGATGCTAATTTTAATCCAGTAAAAATTGGTACAGGGAAACAGTTTGCATTTAAACAAATGACTTACGGTGTTTTAAATATGGCATTGTTATTTTGCATGTATTATGCATGCTATTTTTATGCTAAATATGACAGAAAGTCATCCTATAGACTTATGTATATTTCCCTATTGTCCGCATTAATATTTTTAGTAATTCAAGGTAAAATATTATTTACTTTTTAGCATGGAGTTGTTTTAAAATATGGATATAAGCATGAGATTAAAGACTATGGCCAATATGGTAGATAAATGCTGCTGTTGTGCAGATATTGGAACAGACCATGGCTATATTCCTATATACCTTATAAAAAAAGGAATATGTGATAAGGCAATAGCCTCAGATATAAATAAAGGACCCTGTAACAAGGCAAAGAAAAACATAAAAAAGGAAGAATTAGAGGATAAAATAGAGTGTAGAATAGGTGGAGGATTAACCACAATAAAGGTTGGAGAAGCCAATGTAGCTGTTATAGCAGGCATGGGTGGTAATCTAATTAGAGATATAATAGAGGAGAGCATAGAGGTATTTAAAAACTTAGATTATGTAATAGTACAACCAGTACAAAATCCTGAAGTGTTAAGAGAATATATATATTCTAAAGGTTATACTATAATTGAAGAAGAGCTATGCTTTGAAGAAGAAAAATACTATGAAATAATGAAAATTGCATATGATAATAAAATTGAAAAGGTAGATAGTATTTTTTATGAAGTTAGTTATTATCTTGTTAAAAATAATCATCCACTAATAAAAGAATTCACCTTAAATAAGATTAATAAATATAATAAAGTATTAGACTATATAAAGGAAGATACTGAAGGTGCTAAAATAAAAAAAGATGAAATTAATAAGAAAATATGCAAGTTAAAGGAGTTGATAGCATGTCTTTAAAGGTTAAGGAATTAATGGAGATAATGGAAGACTATGCTCCTTTGAAATATAAGGAAGACTTTGATAACGTTGGACTGATGGTTGGAGATCCAGAGGATGAAGTAAAGTCAATATTAGTAGCTCTTGATTGTACATTAGATGTAATAGAGGAAGCTAAAGAAAAGGAATGCAATTTTATACTCACTCACCATCCATTGTTATTTATAAAACCTAAAAATATAACTACAAGAACATTGCAAGGTAAAAAAATAATAGAGTTGATAAAGAATGATATAAATTTATATTCAAGTCATACAAACTTAGACTCAACTATAGATGGATTAAATGATTTAATTGTTAAACTATTAGGATACGATCAGTGGACAATAATGGAGGATAAGAATCCACATGGAGTAGGGGAAAATAAGATAGGACTAGGAAGAATAGTAGATTTAAATACTCCATTAACATTAGAAGAATTGTGTAATAAGGTTAAAGGAACTTTAGGCATATCCACATTGAAATATTCAGGTAAAGAAGATAGGATTATAAAAAAGCTAGCATTAATAAATGGTAGCGGAAATGATTTTCTTTATAAGGCAAAGGATATGGGAGCAGACTGTATAATCACAGGGGATACTACTTATCATTATGCAAGTGATCTAGCTGAAGAAGATGTTTGCATAATAGACATTGGACACTTTGAAAGCGAGTGGCCAACAATGAAAATAGTAGGAAATTGGCTTCAAAATAAAATTAATTTTAATGGATATACTAATAAGGTAAATATATCAGAAAAAAGTGTTTCACCATATAAGTACATATAAAGTATGTTTACAGAAATTACAAGCAATTTTTTTCGATAATTATTTGCATTTTTTTATTTAGTATGATATGATAATTTCTGCGAGTAAGTCAGACAGTCGCTGCTGTGGAAACACAGGAGAGGAAAGTCCGAGCTCCATAGGGCAGGGTGCTGGGTAACCCCCAGTCAGGGTGACCTGAAGGAAAGTGCAACAGAGATATACCGCCATAGGTTATTCTATGGTAAGGATGGAAAGGCGAGGTAAGAGCTCACCAGCGCAATGGCGACTTTGCGGCTATGTAAACCCCACTTGGAGCAAGATCGAATAGGGAAGCATAAACAGGGATTGCCCGTCCCGCTTCCGGGTAGTATCGCTTGAGCCTATTGGTAACAATAGGCCTAGATAGATGACTGTCAAATACAGAACTCGGCTTATAGATTTAGTCGCATAAATTGTGTAAAGCACTCACTGATTAGTGAGTGTTTTTTATTACATAAATTAAAATTAATATTAATATCATTAATAGTGAAACCTCTATATATGCGTCAATTCTAATAAAAGATTTTTTCGTGTGTTTTAAAGTAAAATAAATAGCTATACACAATAGAAATACCCTTTTTGTGATAGTTGATTTAGAAAATAAGATATGATATGATTTACAAAATGATGAAAATAGATTTGGTGTTATAGGAGAAAGACATGTTCTAAAGTTAATCATTGGGAGGCGAAAATGAATAAGTGGGGTAAATTAAATTTAGGTGATGAGATTAAAAATATAGTTCAAGATGCTTTGAACAATGGGGATTTTAAAAGATTAAATCGAGATATTGAGAATGTTGTTAAAGGTGCACTTGATGAGGTTAGAAGTTCAATTGATTGGAAGCGAGAGAATCATCATAATTGGAACAGTCAAACTTGGAACAGTCAAACCTGGAATAGTCAAACTTGGAATACTCAGACTGGTAAAACTAATGATTATCAGCATAGATATAAAAAAAATTCACAGACATTTGAGGAAGAAAAACCAAAACAACAAAAAGGTAACTATAATACCATGAGTAATTACAATAATTCTTACAGACAGGGTAAAGTAGCTTTAAAGCCAACTAAGCTCACAGTTCCAGTAGGACAGGTGTCAGGAACATTGTTTACTGTATTTGGAATCATAGGAAGTACTGCATTTGGAATAGGAATAATTGTATTAACACTATTAGGATATTTACTTGGAGGTAAGGAAATATTTCATACCATTGCTATAGGGCTGATACCTTTTTTTGCTGTAAGTATAATTTCATGTATGAATGGAAACAGGATTCGTAAAAGATTAAAAAGATTTCAAAGGTATATAGCACAAATGCATAACCGTGACTACTGTTTGATTAAGGACTTTTCTTCCGTAACAGGATTGAGCAATAAATCTACGGTGAAAGATTTGCGAAAAATGATTGCTATTGGTATGTTTCCAGAAGGACATATTGATGATAAAAATACCTGTTTTATGTTAAACAACGAATGCTATGAACTATATCTTAAGTTGCAGGAAAATATGAAAATGAAGGATTTAGAGGAACAGAAAAAGCAGAAGCATCAAACGACACAGCAGGATTTTACACAGGGAGAAAAAAGTAGTAAAAATCATGGGCTGAAGCCAGAAATTAAAAAAGCCATTGATGAAGGAAGACAATTCGTCATGGAAATTAAAAATGCAAATATCGCAATTCCAGGTGAGGAGATATCACGTAAATTAGATAGATTGGAAGAAGTAACAGGAAAAATCTTTGATTATGTGGAAATTCACCCAGAAAAGTTTCCTGAGATAAAGAAATTTACGGAATATTTCCTGCCAACAACATTAAAATTGGTGGATGCTTATAGGAGATTAGATTATCAGTCTGTACAAGGAGAGAATATTTCAAATGCAAAGAAAGAGATAGAGGAAACAATGGATACCATTAACCTTGCGTTTGAAAATTTATTAGATGGTCTGTTTGAGGATGTAGCAATGGATATATCAACGGATATATCTGTATTAGAAACTATGTTTGCGCAGGAAGGGTTAACAGAGAAAAATATGAGAGTTAAAAAATAAAACTATGGAGGGCAAAAAATGAATAATGAATTACCAACACTAACTTTTGATCCTTTTAGTGATGATGCATCAACTCAAGAAGTACTATGCGAAGACATACTAAATAAGGATGACATGCATAGTCAAAAGCCAGTATTTGATGAAAGTATCTTTTCACCTGAAGAGAAAAAGATGGTGGACGATTTTGTAAATCAGATTGATTTAAATAAATCGAATCAGATTCTCCAATATGGCGTAGGAGCTCAAAAGAAGATAGCAGACTTTTCTGAGACAGCCTTAAATAATGTTAAAACTAAAGATTTAGGTGAAATTGGTGATATGCTTTCTGGTGTTGTAACAGAACTGAAAAGCTTTGATGTAGATGAAGAAGAGAAAGGATTTTTAGGGTTCTTCAAAAAATCATCGAATAAACTTACGGCAATGAAAGCAAAATACGATAAAGCAGAAGTTAATATAAATAAAATTTGTGAGGCGTTGGAAAAAAATCAGATACAGTTGCTGAAAGATATAGCAATGCTTGATAGAATGTATGAACTTAATAAGACGTATTATAAAGAACTTTCTATGTATATTCTGGCAGGTAAAAAGAAACTGGCTAAGGTTCAGGCTGAAGAATTACCTACACTGATAAAGAAGTCTGCTGCCAGTGGTTTGCCGGAGGATGCCCAGGCAGTTAATGATTTGACTGCTATTTGCAACCGCTTTGAGAAAAAAGTTCATGATTTAGAATTAACTAGAATCATTTCGATCCAAATGGCACCACAGATTCGTTTGGTTCAAGGCAATGATACCATAATGGCTGAAAAAATTCAGTCCACCATTGTAAACACAATTCCACTATGGAAAAGTCAGATGGTTTTGGCCTTGGGAGTTGCCCATTCAGGTCAGGCTGCAAAAGCTCAAAGAGAAGTAACGGATATGACGAATAAGCTATTAAGGAAAAATGCTGAAACACTTAAAATGGCAACTATTGAAACAGCAAAGGAATCAGAACGAGGAATTGTGGACATTGAGACACTTCGTATTACCAATGAATCATTAATAAAGACCCTTGATGAAGTTATACGTATTCAAACAGAAGGTCATCAGAAGAGGAAGGAAGCAGAGATCCAGTTGAATAGAATTGAGGAAGAATTGAAAACTAAGCTTTTAGAAATGAGAGGTTAGGAAAGGTGTCAGGTACTATTCGAATAATGTCGGAAAAATCATAGGTTTAAAAATAGGAGAGATAGTCTTGAAAAAGACTGTATCTCTTTTTTAATTAACAATGAATTTTTAAATTCATTGTTAATTTCTTTGTTTTGCTGTTCAACTCACTTCACCGTGTATGTAGTATATCTGTATTATTGTTTTGATTAGGGGGACAGTAGAATTAAAATATACATTTTCATGAAATTTTGTGACTTGAGCACAGCGAAAGGAATGATAGTTATTATGAAAGAAGAATTAATTAAAGTTACTATTGATAGACCTATGGGCAGTGGTCACCCAGACTATCCAGATATGATATATCCTATAAATTATGGATATGTTAAAGGAATAATGGCACCTGATGGAGAAGAACAGGATGCATATGTGATAGGTGTAGATAAACCGGTTCATGAATATATTGGAAAGTTAATTGCAATTATACACAGAAATGATGATATCGAAGAAAAGTGGGTGGTTTGTGCAGAAAATGTGACTTTTAGTAAAGAAGAAATTGAAAAACTTACCTATTTTCAAGAACAGTATTATGACAGCTACATAGAAATGATCTAATAGATACTAAAGATATAAAACCTGCCATAGAATAGCAAGCTCGCTCACTTGTTCTCTCATAACAACCCCCGAGGGGTGTAAATAATATAGTTGCAAAATTAATGTATGGCAAAAGGCAATTTGCCGCCAATGCTGGATATTCTTTTTCTAATTAAATTTAAAGCCATGGGTTAATTTAATCAAAAAAGCCATAAGTTAGAATTACCTACTCATGGCCTTTTATTTTACTTTATAACAAAGGGAACTTTTAATATTTTTTAAAACATAATATTTAGTTTTTATTTAGTATGTTAAACTTATCTATTAATTTCATCAACTTTATTTAAATCATTTTTAAGCTGATCTTGTGGAGTAGCATAAGCAGGATACCATCCTTTACTTATTACCATATCTGATAATTTAAAATGATCATTAATACAAGAATTAAGCTGATTAGTTAACATTTGTCTAAGCTGATGATTAGTTGTTTCAGGTATAACTTTACTCAATAAAGATATATCTGTCTTTGAAGCTGCTAAAGCATCTAAAGCTATATCTTTATCATCCATAACATTCATATCTGTATTATTAGTATCTAGCATATCAAATAATCCCATATTATTACCTCCTATAATATTATAAATTTTGCTTTAAGAATCCTTGTAATTCTTGAATACTACTTTTTTTACTATTTAATGAGGTCTGTAAAAAATTTTTTAATTCCTCGTCATTTACCATATTTAAAGTTGCATTAGCCTTTTTTACACCAAGTACACTACTTGATAATAATTCATGAAGTTCTAATGTTTCATGAGGAGCTAGCTTTGTTTGGTTTTCCATAATTAATCACCTCCATGATAGTATTATTGCTAAAGGAAAATAATATATTCGTAAAAGACGAAATGAAAAAGCTTATATTTTATATTTTGCGTTAAGGAATAAAATTAAAGAGATATACTCAAAATAACCATAATTATTATTAAATTTTAGCAAGGAGAGTTGTGAATGTTTAAGCATGAAAAACAATTATTAAAAGAAGTAAGAGTTGAGAGACCTAATCCACAATACGCAGTATTAATGCAAGAACAATTAGGAGGAGGAAATGGGGAATTAAAAGCAGCTTTGCAATATTTATCTCAAAGTTTTAGAATAAAAGATCAGGCAATAAAAGATTTGTTTTTAGATATTGGAGCCGAAGAGCTTAGTCATATGGAGATGGTAGCTCAAACTATTAATTTATTAAATGGTCATGATGTAAATTATGAAACAGTAGGAACTGGAGAAATTGAAACCCATGTATTGTCAGGATTGGCACCGGTATTGATTAATTCTTCTGGAGCTCCATGGACAGCAGATTATGTAACTGTCACAGGAGACATAGTAGCAGATTTGCTTTCAAATATAGCTTCTGAACAAAGGGCTAAAGTTGTATATGAATATTTATATCGTCAAATAAATGATAAATATGTACGTGAGACAATTGACTTTTTATTAAATAGAGAAGAAGCTCATAATGCTTTATTTAGAGAAGCATTAAATAAAGTTAAAGATACCGCATCTAATAAAGATTTTGGAGTAACAGAAGATTCAAAGCTATATTTTGATTTATCAACACCGGGTAATTTCTTCGAAGCACCTAATCCAACAGAACCATCTTTTTCAAATCCAAGAAAATAATTAAAAAACTATGCTAATACACATTGAGAGTATTAGCATAGTTTTAAAATGTTATATTTCTTTAGAAGGTTAATAATTAAAGATTCCGCTGTATTAAGGTATACATATTGAATAATATTATTAAATAAAACAATAAAAGCTTAAGAGTAAAATTAATACTATAAAAACATAAGGAGTCTAGTTTTATAAAAATTAAGTATTTATAACCTTAGTTTGACTCAAATAAGTAAATATATCCGAGGTAAAATATGGGCTATAATTTAATCAAACTTGTATTTAAAAGCTTAGAAAATATAAATCAAGCGTAAACAGTATTTTAATCTACTATTTACGCTTGATTTTAAAATATTATTCTTTGATTCTTGATTTGGTTGGATCACAATCTGGACGCTTTACTTTAGAAGTTTGAGATAGCTTAGTTTGGTAATAGCACTCTTCTCTATACATATGATCAGGTACAAGAGGATCTAAAGTTCCTAGTACTTTCTTTTCTGATATGTTCAATTTTAAAATTTGTAAAAACTCTTTAAATGTATTCATTTCACAATCTGCAGATTCATTGAGCCTATCTAATGCAGGAAATTCACATAGTCCTGTTCTCATATATCCTTTAAATTCTATGGCTTTTAAGTATAGATTATCAAAAGTTTTAGAAAATTTATCGCTTAATTTAATTAAATCTTTTTCAGTCATATCCAGAGATGAAGAAATTGAACTAGCATGACCTGATCCATCAGGTAGCCATAAAAGGTGATAATGTATAGGATTAAATAAGGACTTTTCCTTATTCATAAGACAATTAAGTACATTTAAGTATTCATCAAGCTCATTAACCATATGATTAACAAAGGTTGGAGGTAAATTAAAACTAATTTTTCCACATATCTGTTGTGAAATTATATATAGTTTAAAATTCCTCATTTCTTCAGCCGCGTTATATGCCGCTTTAGTTAATTCCATTAAATCTTTAGGTGGTAAGTTTTTTCTAGATTTATCTAAAAGTTCGTCAAATAAACATTTAAAATAATTTGCTTTTTTTATTAAATTTGGTTCTGTAGAAGGGAGTGCATTAATTATAAAGCGTGCATGATCTCCTAAAATCTGTAGCCAAAAAGTATTTTCAAATGATAAGTCATCTTTTAATAAATCATCTTTATAAATATCCAAAATGGACCTCCTAAAATATATTTATCGCATAATTAAATTGTATGTTGTATTTTATAAAAATATCATATTATATTCATGATTGAATTTTAATTTTATAACAATTTTATTGGAGATATAATAAATATTTAGATATCAAAATAAAAAAAGATTATAAAGAATGGTTAGTATTGTAGATATTAAACATGCTAAGCTAAAGTTAAGATTTAGGTTGGGTTAATTCACTTTTTTTATATTATACGAGGACAATTAAAAAACATACCAATACTTTTAACTCATACTGGTATGTTTTTAAACCGGTTTGCTTTCAAAAGGCGAATTTGAAAATTGTTATAAATGTTGTAAATAAAGAAATAAAAGCTTGTGGAGGTACAGGATTTATAATTTATTAATTCTAGGAGTTTAAATATGTCATAAATAATTTAGGTATTTATGACTCTAGCTTAACTCAAATGAAGTAAATATATTCGAGGTAAAGTATGGATTATAATTTAAAAAGCATACCAATACTTTTTAAATTGTATTAGCATGCTTTCTTAAACTCCTTGTTTAAATAAGGAGGTGTACTTATAATAATATATTCACAATTAATATATATGTTACTAAAATGTGCAATGCATTATACTACTAGCTGCGCTGCCTAATAATAAAATACATTGCACTCCTAACTATAAAGCGTGAGATAATTAAAAATACTTGATAAAGAGCGCAATAAATAAAATTTAAAAATAAATATAAATTAATTAGGAATAATAAAAAGAGGATTATTACACACAAATGTTAAGGAGAGAAAGCTATGGATAAATCATCTAAACACATGGAGATATGTACAGAATTAAACGAATTATACAAAAGAAAAAATCATGATTATGGAGATAGTTTTGGCAAGGGATTTAAAGAATATGGAATGGTAATGCCTGTAATAAGACTGGAAGATAAATTGAGTAGACTTAAAACGTTAATCAAAGCAGAAAATAAAGTTGATGAGAGCATAGAAGATACATTAATGGATTTAGCCAATTATTCTATAATGACATTAATAGAATTGGAAGGCGAAAAAGGAGATAAAAGCAACGAGTGAAATAACAGCAATATAGTTACTACAGGGGTAGGGGTGGAGCTACTAGGCAGAAATAATCTTATATATTATAAAATTATTTAAATATAAAATAAAAAGAATAAAACCTCCATGGGGGAAATATATTGGTTATTGGAGGTGGGAAATGTGTATTTAGATAGGTTTATAGGTCAAACTATAGATGTAGCAGTAAAAACAAAAGATAAATGGACAAAATTATTTACAAGTTACTTTGATCCATATGATTATATAATTTGTGAACTAATAGCAGTAGATGAAATTGGAATTTGGGTTAAAGAATCAGCAGATATTGTTATTGTATGTGATAAGGCGGGAGATAGTATTCCTAAAGAAAAGGCCATAAAGGAGACAACTACTGTAGGTCTATTAATTAAATGACACGAAATAGAAACAATTAGAGTATATAAAGATTCTATGCTATTTGAAGGGAAGAAGCAATTTTGTACTCTAAACAATGATGAAAATATAGACGATTGTTATTAATTTAAAGAGCCTAAGTAAGGGCTCTTTCTTAATATATAAAAAGAGGTGGCTCATGACAAAGTCTAAATATGAAATTTATGTCAAAGATAAACTTGTACTAGTTGAATGGTGGACATTTTTTATCCGATGACTACCATCCGTAATACTCCCATCGCACTCTGTGAAAGCGATTCACATAAAATCAAAGATTTTAGTTCTCTGCTTTTCTACAAGTGGGAGATATTAGAACTCTTGAGCTTCAGCGACTTAGAGTTCTTATGCTGTGCATAACGGATGCTACGTCCCTGGATAAGTTCTTCTAAACTTCAATTGGAGTAAGTATTCCTTTTAAGTAAACTCCATTTGAAGCTAAGAATCACTTGATTTTGTCAGTCTATTAGTGATCATTTTGCACTTCTAACTATAAAGCGTGAGATAGTTAAGAATACTTAATAAAGAGCACAACAAATAAAATTTTAAAATAAATATAAATTAATTAGGAATAATAAAAAGAGAATTATTACACACAAATCTTAAGGAGAAAAAGCTATGGATAAAGCATCTAAATACATGGAGATATGTACAGAATTAAACGAATTATACAAAAGAAAAAATTATGATTATGGAGATAGTTTTGGTAAGGGATTAACTATGTCAACATGATAGTTGTTACAGAGGTAGAGGTGGAACTATCATGCAGAAATAATATTCATTTAACTGGATAAATTTCACATGATTATTAACTTGCCAAAAATCACATAATACAACCATATACATATAAATTATATTTAGTGGAGGTAAGAATATGAGAAAACTTTCAGAAGTAGAAATGTTATCTTTAGCATCACTATTGAAGATGGAACAAGATGGATTAATTGTACAAAAAGCAGTAAATGCACTAATAACAGATGAAAACTTGAAAAGACAAGGTGAATCTAGCGCACTAGCAGCAGAGGGTAGAATAAAAGGATTACAACAATTTATTAATGAAAATCAAATATCAGTTCCAGAGGAGGTATAATAGAATGGGAAATTTAATTGGAAATCTAATTAGAAATAACGTTGATATTAATGATGAGGTTATTTCTACAGATATGCTTGCTTCTGGAAAAGTTGCAGCTGATGCATATCTTAATGCTACATTAACAAGCAGTACTCCAGAATTGAGAGCTATATATTCTGCTAGCTTAAATCAAATAGTTGGAGGACATACCGCTCTTACAGAACTATCTGTAAATCGAGGTTGGGCTAAACCTTACAATTCACCTGCACAACAATTGACTGATACTTATAATGAATCAAAAACTGTAATTAATCTAACTGAAAAATAGTATAAAGTAAAATTTGTTATAAATATTTTAAAAGAGCCATGTTATGAGCTCTTTTTTTAATGCACAGAATACTTATCTGCAAGATATTGTGCATAATGTGAATGATAAATACTATATATAGTATTTATCAATAATTGTAATAATAAATGGAGCGAATGGTGAAGGATTACTTCTTAAAATAATGAAGGGACGCCAATAGAGGTATCAAAGTTTGTATATGATGTCCTACAAATGTATAGATGCATTAATGATTCATATGATGATTTAGATAAATAAGAGAGGGATTAGCTACTGAAATGGTAGAAGGAAAACGAAGTGGTTATCTTATAATTCATTATTTAAACATTAAGGGAATGCCCGATTATATGGTATTTACTGATAAGAAATATCACCAGAGACTAAAAACTTTTGCAATGAGTTTGAATGAAATAATAAACAAAGAAGAAAATATTGATGAGAAGTTGAAAAAAATGATAGACAAATATAAAAACACTGATGAAGTTATAAAACTCTAACAGATTAGTAAAAGCACTCTTAGCAGGGTGTTTTTTATTTTGCCAACAATGCTAATATCATAATCCTTACTTCCAAGTGCTTACAATAATCTATATACTTTGTTAATATATGGGTATATAACAAAACTATAATTAGAAGTTATTTATGAGGTGATTGTACATGTGTATAAATATAATAAGTGAACCAATATATGAATGCTATCAATTACTTATAGATTTTGCTTTTAAAAAAAGTAAAAGATTTCTTTTTCATATACCGGATGGTTTGAGAGTGGATAATAGTGTATTAAGTTTATTTAATGAAATGAAGAAGCACCTTATTGAAAGAATACCATCGAGCAGCTTTTCTCATACAGAGTATACAAGAGGAGAAGTATATGTTTTTCAATGCAATGATGAGACAAATTTGATAATAAGGAATAGGGTTACTGGTTTATTTGATTGGAGACTTCCTAAACTTCCGGAAGATTTAAGTTTTATAAATGAAAATGATGATGTATGGTTTGGAACTATATCTCATGAACATATGGTGTGGATTACTGAATGTAATGATACAGAAAAAGAGTATTTAGCAAGTATCATAGATATTGATTTTAAAATGCAATGAGAAAACAAAATAAATAAAATTATAAAAAGACAATTTAAAAAGCATACTAATACTTTTAATTTGTATTAGCATGCTTTCTCGAACTTACTGCTTATTTAAGGTGAATTTTAAGGTGTTTTATAGTAGTAATATATTCACAATTAATATATATGTTACTAAATAAGACAGTAAAAATTATAATTAACCGCTCCTTCCAAACCTTTACAAAATGACCTGTACATTGCTATAATTAACCAGGAAGGAGGGGTAACATTGAAGAAAAAATATTTAATTATACCTACAGCCATAGTATTAATGTTTAGTTTAATAGGTTGCGGAAATAAAGAAATAAAAGATAATGGCTCTAAGTCTGTGTCATCAAATGATAATGAAGTAATCACTGAAAAACAAAGTACAGATAAAAACACTGAAGAAGTAAGTGAAGAGCTTAAAAGTATATATTACGATGAAAAAAGAATAATTGATAATAGTGGAGGAGCTTATTATTCAGAATATGCGCTGAATGAACACAATGAAGATACTATTAGTGTAAAAATTGATGGATATTATGGAGCAATCAATTATTGGGTTTTAGATGCAAAATCAGCTGGAAAAATAACTTTAGATTATAATTTTGAATTTAGCAAAGAAGGAAAGTATAAACTACTTTTATGCACTCCTGATAAAAAGCTTGTAAAAATTTTTGAGCATACCTCAGGTGAGGATAGTATAGAGAATGAAATCACAATAGATATAGAAAAAGGTGTAACAAGAATAGTAGCTGTTGGAAATGATGCTACTGCAAAAGTAGATATATCAATTAAAAAACAAGGAGATATTGAGATAAGAAATAAATAATTATAATCAAAATTAAATGTTAATTATTGAAATATTTCTTAAGAGATATTGCTAAAAAATAATCCTGAATTTATTTCAGGGTTTATTTTATTAGGTATATAGCAGAAATTTAATTTATTGTACGAAATAGAGAGCTAAGCATATAGTGAAGTTGCTCCATTAAAAATGGCTATTTCACTACATACTTAGCTTTTTGATTTGTTGATATTAAGATGGAATGTTTTATAGGAATAATGACTATAATACTTGACATTGCAATAAGCATACTTTACAATAAAGACAACAAAGGAGTGATTATATTGAATCGAGATAAGTTATTGGAAAAAGCAAAAAAAGAAAATCTTTGGAAAGATGAAAGGGAGAGGTCACTTGACAGTGAAGCATCGAGGCTAGCAGGTGTCTGCAGTATGTTACTACTAATTGTACTTATTATATATAATTGGTGTACCGGAGAAGCAAAAGATTCGCTAATGGGAATTTTATTTGTATATATGGGAATTGATTATTTCTTCAAGACTAATAAAAAAGGAAAAATCTTTAGGATTGCTTCCATTTTCATGATCATTGCAGGATTAATTTATTTTGTAGACCCCTTAATTAGAGGAATTTTTTTATGAATGATGAGTTAGTATTAAAAAATAGACTGAAAGTGGCTCGAGCGGAAAAATCCATGAATCAGACTCAGTTGGCGGAACTCATTGGGGTATCCCGACAAACTATCAGCGCCATTGAAACTGGCCAGTTCAATCCTTCTGCAAAGCTTGCTTTAATTCTGTGTATTGCTTTGGATAAAAAATTTGAGGAGCTCTTTTATTTTGAAGAAGATTAGGTATAGAACTTAGCTGAAATCCACAATAATGTTAGATGAAGATAAATAATTAAGTTGGTATTTTTATTTGGCTATTAACAATTTTTGGTTTGTTGTGTTATAATTAGTTAAATTAAAAATAGTTGATAATAATTATATTGTTATCATTAGATTTAAATATATGAATTGATAGGAGGATGATATCATGAGCAATCAAGAGCAAAAGCAAGAGAAGGAAAATTCAAGTTTAGTGGTAGAAAAATTATTGAAATCTAGATCAATCATAATTTCTGGAGAGATCAATCAAGTTTTAGCAGAAAAAGTAACTACACAACTCTTAATTCTACAAGAAATGGGAGATGAACCAATAAAATTATTTATCAACAGCCAAGGTGGTCATGTGGAAGCTGGTGATACAATTCATGATATGATTAAGTTTATTAAACCACGTGTTATTGTAATTGGTACTGGTTGGGTTGCAAGTGCTGCTATTACAATTTATCTTGCAGCTGAAAAACAATATCGTTACTCTTTACCAAACACAAGATATATGATACATCAACCATTAGGTGGATTCAACGGTCAAGCTACAGATATTGGTATTGAAGCAAAAGAGATATTGAGAGTACGTAAGAGAATCAATAGCATAATCAGTGAAGCCACTGGCCAATCCTTAGAAAAAGTAGAAAAAGATACAGATAGAGACTATTGGTTAAGTGCTAATGAAGCAGTTGATTATGGAATAGTAAATCAAGTTATTTCAAAATATGATGAACTAACTAATCTATAATTTATTAAGATATTAATATATATAAGAAACATATAATAACAAGTATTAGAAGAGTACCCTATTAAGTAGATACAGTTAAAAAGATTGTCGTAAAATCTACTTAGTGGGGTGATTTTTATTTTACTACTCAATTTCTCGACACAATGTTAAGAAAGCTTCTAATATCTATTTCTTAGTAATAGTCATAATTATCTTCTTTAATTTATACTATTTTATTGTCTAATTTGATTAAGGGATATCTAATGCTCTTTTGATAGTTTTTTTCTTTAATAGTTACTTCTATAATACCTATAATATTAGGAATAATACCATCATTACTCCTAATATTATAGGTATTCTTACATTTGTGGTATTAGGCATAGTAGTTAAAAATATATATAAAACATATAGTAAAGATACTAAACGTTAATAATAATTAAAATGTTTGTAAAAGCATGAAAAACTGAAATAATTATGGTATTATTATAAGAATAAAATATTTTTATTTGGAGGTAAGTAATAATGGAAGTAGAACCCGACCCTGCGAATATAACTTCGCAACTAATATTAATAGCCATTTTAGTATTGATGAATGCATTTTTTGCTTCAGCAGAGATGGCAATAGTATCACTAAACAAAAACAAAGTAAAACTTCTTGCAGAAGAAGGGAATAAGAGAGCGAAATTATTAATAAAACTAATGGAGGAGCCAACTAAATTTTTATCTACTATACAAGTAGGAATAACATTTGCTGGATTCTTTTCTAGTGCTTCTGCAGCTACTGGAATATCATATGATTTGGCACAGTATCTAAATAAGTTTAATATTCCTTATAGTGGACAAATATCCTTAATTGTTGTAACTATTATATTATCATACATAACATTGGTTTTTGGAGAATTATTTCCTAAAAGAATAGCACTGCAGAAGTCAGAGGCTATTGCAATGTTTTCTGTGAGGCCTATAATGTATGTATCTAAAATAACTGTACCATTTGTAAAATTACTTTCAGCATCAACCAATGTTTTGGTTAGATTAGTTGGGCTTGATGGAGAAGGTTTAGATGAGAAGGTATCAAAGGAAGAAATAAAATCAATGGTAGAAGTTGGACAAGAACATGGTGTTATAAATGAAACTGAAAAAGAAATGATAAATAGTATATTTGAGTTCGATGATAAATTAGCTGATGAAGTAATGACACCAAGAACTGAAGTATACTTAATTAATATAAATACTCCTTTAGATGAATACTTAGATGAGTTAATAGAGGAAAGATACTCAAGAATTCCTGTATATGAGGGAGATAGCGATAATATTATAGGTATTCTCTATATGAAAGATTTCTTTATTGAAGCCAGAAAGCGTGGCTTTGAAAATGTAGATATCAGAAGTATATTACGTCCTGCATATTTTGTGCCAGAAACTAAAAATATTGATGAGTTATTTAAAGAACTTCAGGCTACAAAAAGACATATGGCGGTATTAATAGATGAATATGGTGGGTTCTCAGGAATAGTCTCTATAGAAGACCTTATAGAAGAAGTTATGGGTAACATAGAGGATGAATATGATGATGACGAGCCGGAAATAAAAAAAATTGATAGTAATACTTTTCTAGTTAATGGATTGCTTGCAATAGACGAACTAAATAATTATCTTCATATAAATTTATATTCTGAAGAACAAGACACTGTTAGTGGATTTTTAGTGAATTTATTAGGGAGAATACCTAATAGCGGAGACCAAGAAATTATAGAACATGACAATATTGTATTTAAGGTTGAAGAGGTAAAAGAAAAACGTATAAGTAAAGTAAAGATTTGTGTTCAAAGAGACGCATAGTCCTCTCTTTTAAAGTATGAAATATTTAAAAATACATTTATAAAGTATAAAAAATAAACCAAAACCGACAGATTTCAACACTCTGTCGGTTTTCCTATCTCCTCAATTTTATTATCATATTTTCCTCCCAAATTACTTCAAAACCGTAAATTAACGTACCTTACGTTAATGTGCCGATAAAACTTTGAAAACTTGCAATAAAGATAGAAAATACTTCACAATCAATACAGTTAAAGGAATTTAAGTTAGTATATGGTTGAATATGGAAATGACTAATGTTATAGTAACATTAATGCAAACGGACGTTCTTATAAAACTAAATAAAATTTGATCATTAAAAGGGAGGAATTTTTGTGAAGTATACAATACTTGGCTTTAAGCAAAGTGAGCTAGTAAGGTTTGGTCTAGACACTATAGATGCACTTATATTAAGGTATTTTGTTGACTTTAAAGATAGTGGACGTATGATAAGAAAAGAAATAGATAATGAAATTTACTATTGGGTGAAATATGAAGGAATAATAGAAAGTCTGCCTATATTGAATTTGAAGAAAGATAGCATATATAGAATACTTAAGAGAATGGCAAAAGCAGACATTCTTAGACATGAAACTATAAGGGAGAAGGGAATGTTTTCTTATTACGGTATTGGTTCTAAATTTATAAAGCTAATACCGGATTTTAAAACCAATCCTACGGTTTTAAAATCTGAGCCCTATGTAAATAAATCCATAACCCTACGGTTTTAAACCCTGAACAAAAGATTAATCTACTAAAAGACTCATCTACTAAAGATATTAATATATAGTCTTGTCGCTAGGTGTTTTAATTAAAAGACTAGTAGGAAAGGGCTTCAAATTTATAGATAATCCCCTTTTGAAAATGGAATAATATTAATAATACTACACATTATATAAATATATCTTATTTTTGAGCTAATTATTGGAAATTAAAAATGTGAAAAAAGAGTGCTTAAGTAGCTGACAACGAAACGAAGTACAAAAGCTAAGAAATTCAAAAGGGGAGAGTAAAATGTCTGATTATATTCTAAAAGTAGAGAATCTAAAAAAAGAATTCCAGCTCTCTAAAACACGTAAGATTGAAGCTGTAAAGGGAATAAGTTTTGAAGTAAAGCGAGGAGAAGTTTTTGGATTTCTCGGACCAAATGGAGCGGGCAAAAGTACAACTATCAGTATGATTACAACTCAGAAAGAAGCTACATCAGGAGAAATTTTTATTGACGGAGAATCCGTTGTGAGAAATCCAGCCTTGGCCCATAAAAAAATTGGAGTGGTAGCTCAACATAATAATTTGGACAGAGGGTTAACAGCGCGAGAAAATCTCATTTATCACGCTAAATACTTTGGTATGGACGATGCAGCTGCAAATGAAAGAGCGGATGAATATCTAGAAAAGTTTGGTTTAAAAGATCGTGAACATGATTATGTAAGAGGTTTTTCTGGTGGTATGGCTCAACGTTTAAAAATTGCCCGAGCAATTATGCACAACCCAGATATATTGTTTTTGGATGAACCAACTACCGGCCTAGACCCTAGTTATAGAGCTATTTTATGGGAACAAATGCTGGCTTTAAATAAAGCAGGTACTACCATATTTCTTACTACTCACTATATGGAGGAACCAGAGCAATTATGTGATAGAATTGCTATTGTTGACAAAGGGGAACTGAAAGCAATAGGTACTGCCGATGAACTAAAAGCTTTGATTCCTACAAGCAATATTGTTTCTATTAAGTTAGCTGATCTTAAACCAGATTTTGCTGAGCAAGCCAAGACTTTACCTGAGGTTGAAAATGCCATCATACAAAATGACGTATTACTTCTATATATGAAACATGAGCACCCTGATTTTAATCAAATTCTTGAATGGATAAAAACATTAAACACATCATTGCAAAATATTAGTTTGAGCACAAGTACACTTGATGATGTGTTCATTCATATAACTGGAAAGGAGATCATAAACAATGGCGAAGGAAAATAACAATGATACAAATGTATCATGGATAGCTTTTAAAACTATGGTAAAACGAGATCTAGTCATACAAATCCGTGATAAATGGGAATTTGTTTTTCGTGTGGCTATGTTACCTTTTATGCTGATATTATTGTATGGTTATATCTTGCCAAGAATAGGTCTTCTACCAGCAACCTTTCCAACTCAGATGTTTCCGGGCATGGTAGGGATGAGTATTCTTGTAACAGGGATACACGGAACTGCGGTTCCTCTAACAATGGACTTTAATATGTCCAGGGAAATAGAAGATCGCTTGATGGCTCCAGTTAATATACGAGTTGTTGCTCTAGCAAAAATGTTTGTTGGTATCATTGAATCTTGGATTGGTGGACTAATTGTATTGCCACTATCCTTAATATTTATGGGCAATTCATTGAACTTGACACTTAATCCTCAAAGCATCTTAAGTCTAATCCTTATATTGATACTTGCCGCTATTTCTTCTGCAACGCTAGGACTTCTAGTAGGAACTATTATTAAGCCAAGTCAAATTGCAGCTATGTTTCCTGGATTCTTAATGCCTTTGGTTTTCTTGGGTTCCATATTTTTTACATGGAATGCGCTAAGTGTGATACCTATTATTAAAATATTAGTTTTGGTGAATCCATTAGTTTATGTAAATGAGGCTCTAAGAGCTGTTATGGCACCACAAATTGAGCATATGCCTCTGTTTTATAGCATTTTAGGTATAATCTTAAGTATATTAATTATGGGGTATTTTGGAGGAAAACGATTCATGCGCATGGCTAAAGGAAGTCAATAAGAGCTATGTCAAAAAGATTTAGAGGAATTAAGATAATATATTATAGTTGGACAGCATAGGATTAAATATAGGTTATTTGAATACCGTATTATTCAAAATTGAATTTTGCGGTATTTTTTATGTAACAATTTAAGCAAACTTATCACACCTAATCCATATTATGTAGTAATCACTGCAAATTGAATCTTTAAGAATGCAATAAAACGATATTCAATTTCCTATGAAATTAATTAGGAAAAATTTATATATAAAGCTTCATCCATTTTTATATTAAAAAATCATAAGATATGAGATCTGGACGAAATGCTTTACTTAGAAAGGAGTGAGGAAAATGAATGAAGTAATAGCTATGGCAAGCTTAATAGGTGTAATAAGCGTAGGAACAATAATCATTGGTTTTAGATATATGAGGACCAAGTCAAAGGTTAAAGAGGAACGCTTGGAACTAGAGAGGAAAGATGTAGCACAATAAGTAGATAATTAATAAGCAAATATAAAAAGGAGCTCATTTATGAAGTGCACCCCAAATGTTAGACATCTATAATATTTGGAGGTGTACTTTTTTATGGCTAAATATTCTTTAGAAACTAAAATTAAGGTAGTAAGTGACGTATTGAAATGGGGGCAGTTTATAGAGTCTTAATAAAGTAAATATAAAAAAATAACTAAGTTTATAAATGGAATTCTGTAAAAAATTAATATTAATTTTATAATACTTAAAAGAATTGATGAACTTTTAAATGATTTTATCTGTGGACTTAGAAAATAATATAGGCTCAGAACATAGAGCAGGGGGAAGAAGATATTCTATATAATTAAACGAAAAAGTATAAAGTGAAAATTTAAAATTTTGTCGGAAGGTTTATTTCATTTAGAAAACAAATGCCTTGAAATTGCTTATTGTAATATATATAATAAAGTTGATATTAAAAATAAACTTAAGTAATTATATATTTTGAAATTAAAGTATTAAGTAAGCCAACAGGAAGGAAGATAATAAGTATGATAAAAGGTGAGCAAAGTAGGGGGCAACTAGAGAATTTACTGCTTAGTTTTTTTGAAGAAGTGACTTACAATAGTAATATATATAATAATATTAAAAATGAATTATTTGAAAATCATAATATAGCAAGAAGTAAAATTGATGGAATATTTACTCAAACAACACCAATTAACTCAATACTTGACGAAGAATTATATTTAATTAATAAACAAATTTATGAAAAATTAAATGATGAGAACAGAGAAATAAAAGAATTAAATCCAGAAAATTTCTTTTTACCTAAAGAAATATTTGAGTATAATACTTTTAAACATTCGAAACAAGCAAATATAAGTAATATAATTGAATTTAAAAATGTTATTCAAGTAAATCCTGAGCAATGGTATTGTGTAATGTCAGTTAAAGAGGTTGCTGATTTATTCAATAGAGGTGTAATTAGTTACGATCCTCAAACGCAACGACAATTGACTAAAAAAGTTACTCGAGGCAGAGTAACTAAGAAGCCAACGATTATTCCAGAAAAAATAAAAGCTATTGAAGCAGGAATTGAAGCAGGTGAACTGAATGATTATTCCATTACTGTAAATATACCTGTTACTGGTGAAGAACGATTTGAATATAGAAATAATAACATAAGGGTAGAGGTAAATGGAATATCATCAAAATGTAGTTGTATTGATGGATATCACCGTTTTCTTGCAAGCGCTAATTATGGAAATACACATCCAGAAAGCAATTTTAATGTTGTATTTAAAATATATCATGCCACCACATTTCAAGCAGCAAGATATGTAAGCTCAGTAGATCAGCAAACAAAAATTGATGATTTACATGTTCAAGTTATTAGCGATACTAACGCTTATATTACAATGATTAAAGACATTAATAATTATGGAAGTAAAGAAACCAATGGATTATACAATAAAATAGGAGAAGATCTATTTGATGTAAAAAACAATAATAAATATACCACTTATAAGATATTAGCAGATGCTATTGAACATAATTTTGGCAAAGATAATAAGTTGAGTTTATTAGAAAGAAAGAAAATACAAAAATTCATTATAGATGGATTTATTTACATAATAGGGACTTTTGAAAGTGATTTTAAAAATCCTAATACATCAAGAATACATTCCATAGTTACAGAGCCAAATACATTTGTGGGCTATATTTCTATGCTTTCAAAGCTGTATAAAGAAAAAGATTGGGAAGAAAAATTAACGGAAGTTTTAAACGAAATTGATTTTGATAAGGAAAAATTAAAAGATAAATGGCAAGAGATAGGATTATTTACTTCAAAGATAGGATCAACACATGTAAGAAAAATATCTCAATACTTTAAGCAATTTATAAAAGGAGAATAAATATGATTGCATATAATAAAACAGGTTTCGATGATGAAACAAGATTATTCAACAGAGATATTAAAGAGGCATATATGGAAGAATTGAACGAGGTTGAAAATACATTAAAAACCATACTAGGTACATTTAGATTAACTGCAATTGCTGAAAATGATTATAATAGAGATATATTTGAAATGAGTAAAATAGAATTTGAAGAAGTATTAAAAGTATTAAAATGTAAGTCCTTAAAGTCATTAATAACTAGATTTTCAATACTAGATAGCTATATAACATGGGCTTATGAAAATGGATATTGCAATGTACCAGTGACTTCATATTTTACACAAGACGATTTAGAGAAGTATGTATTCAAAGTAAATAATTTTATATCTTATGATGAGATAATTAATATATTTGTAAATAATGAAAGAACAAAGGCGCTAAATATTCAGGACGTTGCAGCTATGTTATGTCTATATGAAGGAATAAAAGGTACTCAAAATCAAGAATTAGTAAATTTAATGAAAAATGATATTGATTACAAGAATAAAACTGTAACAGTTAAAACAAAAGATGATGATGGAAATATAATTAATGAACGCATAGTGCATATAAAAGAAGTTACACTATATTATTTAAATCAAGCATTATTGGAAACAGATTATAAGAGAGTTAGAGTAAGAAATAACAAGGAATATGAGTTGTTATATCCATTACCTTACAACGGATATGTATTAAGACAGCCAGTGATAGGGGGAAAAAAACGCACTAAAGATGAATGCGAATCTATAAATTGGACTGCCATTAATTCAAGAATAAAAAGGTTAGCTATATCAGTTAAAATGCCATATTTAACTACTCAAAGCATATACCAAAGTGGAATGTTATATAAATTGCTAGAAATAGAAGAAGAACAAGGATATTTAAATAAAGAAGACTATATAAGAGTTGTTACAGAAGCTGGACAAAATGAGGAAACATATTTTACTTTAAAACAATTATATTTAACTAGATTTAATACTGAAAGTGTAGATGGCATTAGAGGAAGAGATTAGAGGAAAGTGGTTTAAAAACCACTTTTTTTAGTTAGTAATACAATAAATATAAAAAATATAATGAAACATAAATGGAGAATTATGTCGAATCAATACCTTCGTATAGTGTTGCATAAAACTAAAATTGGTAATATAATAATACTATCAGAACATACGTTCGAACATGTAATGATGGGAGAGGGTTTAATGGAACAATTACTAGATCATTTACAAAACTTAGAGGGTAAATGTGTTTGCATTGATATGGTAACGCCTATTTCAATGGCAATTAATATTGAAAAGTTTGTTTGTAACTCAATGGAAGATGTATTAATTCTTGAAGATGAATTTGATAGAGTAAATCCTGTGGTGATATATAATGATGAAATTAAAGAGATTGATATATCTATGGATATAGAATTAATAGGAAATGATTACATATTAAAAATCCATACAGCATAAAACACCAACCTGTACGAGATAAAATAAATTGTACAGGTTTTGCTCAAACTTAATTATATCAATATAAAAAATATGATTTATAGAATAGATAAGAGAGATATATGATAGTTAATTTAGAACAATATTTATAAAATAAATATAAAAAGTAAATAATAGAAATCATACTAAGGGATATCATTGACATATTCTGTGTAAGGGGGAAAGAATATTGATAGAAATGTATAGATTAAAAAAAATAAATATAAGTTACATAATAAAAAATAAATATAATATAAACATAGACAAAGAGGGTGAGAAGGATTTCTTAATACAGCAACAAGGTAATGCTTTGTTTAGACAAATAGAATTACTAAGAGGTTATAAAACCACGAATATAGATGAATTAATATTTGTTGAATCTAAAAATAAAAGTAAAAATGAGCAATTAATACATATTTTAAAGAATGGTTTTTATTGCAACAGTATTAAATTCTTAAGAATAGGAAAATCAGCTTCTCAAGCTAAAAATGGTATTACAGTTTTTATAAGCGAAGATTATTTTAAAAGTATTACAGAGAGAAGTCAATTAGGAATAACGCCTAAATCATGTGTAATAAGTAAATATGAAGCTTATCGAAATCTTATACTTAGCGCTTGTAAAATAGTTGATTCACCATTACCTTATATAATTATTGTTGATGATTATGAAAAAGTATTGCCCAATCAATATGTTAGATATGTTTCTACTGAACCTGATGAATTTGAGGATGAAGATGGCAAGAAAATAAAATATGATAAGAAGTTAGTAAAGGAAGGACTTCATGATGTAAAAATATCTCCATTTGATGGCATGGGATGCCATACAGAAAAAATCAGCAAGTTATGGAAAGAAGCTATAGGTTTAAAACATGATGCTATTTCGTTTCAAATAAGGCTTCCTTTTATGAAAGGTATGAGTACACAAGCCCCAATACAAGAATATTATAAAGATATGAAAGTAACTAAAATTAAGGATATATTTGGGACATACCATGATGTTGAAAAGATCGATTGCATTTGGACAAAATCAATGTGGAAGGGATATAGTATATTCAAAGATAGATTCGGAAAAAAAGGATGGAATGAATATTTAAATAGAGTAAATGAATATAAATTTCAGCTTGGAATTAGTAAATATAATCATAACATAAAAGATATAGATTTATATTCAAGACAAAATTTTCAATATTTACAGTGTCATGATTTTTTAAATAATAAGTATGTTCAATGGTTTAACTCAAAAGATAAAAATAAAGGTAAGTTTGATTTTTCAAAAGAGGATAATAAAAGTAAATTAATAAAATTAGCGGAGTATTCTACAGACTTATTTGAAAAAATTATAAAAGGAGATAAATTATACACATTAAAATATTTAGGAATAACTGAAACTAATTCATTAAAAGATATAAACAGTAATTATATAAAAGCTATAATGATAAATGATAATATGTTGCAAGATATTTGTATAAAGAAAACGCTGATTAGAATGTTAAGGAAATCAATAAATCAATTGAAATTTGGAAAAATATATTCAAATGGATTTTACCACATAGCAGTTGGGGATATTATAGGATTTCTTCAATATTGCGGTGGATTAGATGTGAGGGGGTGCATAGGAGCCAATGAAATATATTGTAAAACTCTGCCTAAAGGGGAGTGCGTATCCCTTCGCTCGCCATTAATAGACCCTTCAGAAGTAAACAAGGTCAAAATAAGCTCTAATGAGTTAACTGATAAATATTTAGATTATTTTAAAGAAAATAATATTGTAATGTTTTCTATGTATGATATTTCACTACCGCAACAAGGTGGAATGGATGTTGATGGAGATTTGGTGAACTTGTGTAAGGAAAAGCTATTAATTGATTCAGTAATAGAATACCCAATAATAGTTGATATGACAGATAAAGCTACAGATGTAGCTAAAGACTATACTTTAGAAAATATAGTGGAATATGAATGTAATACAAGAGATAATCGCATAGGTGAAATTACTAACGTAGCTACCAGCATATTAAATGTAGTTACTGATAATGAAAAATATAAACAAAAAAACAAAGATGATATTGCTATACTGAGGATTACTCAAGGTAAAGAAATCGATTTTATAAAGACTTCTACTAGGTGGCATATAAGTCAATCATTAAGAAAAAGAAATAAGAAAATACCGTATTTTTTACTGTATAGCTATCCTAAAAAACTAAAGGCTTATAATAATATAAAAAATATTAATAAAGATATTGAAAGTGAAGAAGACAAGCTTCCCTATAATGCTTACAGATCATCCTCTCCAATGAATGAATTATGTGATTATATTTTACAATGGGAAAGGGATCTAATATGGAATTATGAAGTGATTGATACATCTTCATTCCTTATTAATAAAGACATTCCAACAGATAACTTACATATAGAAAAAATGTTAACTAAAATATATAAAAATTTTATATATGAATTTTATTCAATAATTGATAACGAAGATAAAAACAATAAGGATGAACAAGACTTGGCCAATTCAGATGGTGAAATAGACAAAGATGACACAGATAGTCAATTAGATATATTATTTGAAAAATACAGAAGTATAATTAATGAAGTACCTTTGGACAAAAAAGTTATTACTAATTATTTAGTTAAAATATGTTATAAGTTTAAAAATAGAGATAAGGTTTTTTGTTGGTCGATGTGTGGGGATACAATGCTAGAAAATTTAAAGAATAACAGTAAAAATAATCCACAAAAAATCGTTGAAACCAGTAAAGAGGATAGGAATTCAAAAGAATATTTAGGAAGATGGTATAAGCTAGTTGATGTAAATGAGGAGGACACGGATGAATAGAATTGATTTAAGTGAAATGCTTTATTACTATGAATTAGGTGATGAAAATGAAAAAGAAACTATATTAAAAGAATTTAAAAAAATGCTATGGGGGAGTAAGTGCAAATTTAAAAAATATAAGAGAAAGTATAATTATACCGTTGATAAAGATTTGATAAAAGATCGGAAACTTATTGATATATTTACACCCCATGAAAGTATAGAATACATGGTTGCTAAGGGGAAATATAAAAGCAAATTAAATTCTATTGATTACATAAGGGTTAAAGTTAATAACTTATACGGCTATTATTGTGACAGAGATACATATTATAAAAGTGAATACTATAAATGTATAACAGTTCCTAAAAATGAATACATAAAATTAGTAAGAAAGATAATAGCAGAAGAAAGCATAAATATTGTAGATATTAAAGATAAAATAGAAAGATCTCTTGATGAGGCTGAAATGTATAGAAAACAGTCCACGTCGAATAAATTAAATATAACATGGAATGATCATAAAAATATTATAAATGATTTTATAGAGAAAATATTTGAAAATTATAAGCCACTAGAGGAAGTAGAAGATGATAGCTGGGAAATAGATAGTGTAATTATTGATGGATGGAATGAAGATAATTATATCATTTCTTATTTCTCCAAGAGTTTAAGTGGTTACTATAAAAATTATGTAAGAAAGGCTGCAGGAATTAGTAAATACAAAGAATATATATATTGTGAAGCTTGTGGTAAGCTCACTGAAAAGACTAGCAATCGTACTAAATACTGTCACATTTGTGCTAAGGAAAAAAAATTAGAAAAATATATACGATATAATAAAAAAAGAGAAATAACCACCAATAGAAAAACGCATATAAGATAGTAATATAAAGAATTTGAATACATTTTTAATAGCTTATTTATCAGTATGGAAAGAGATGAATATATCTTTCTAAGGGCTACCCCAAATTCATGATTGTATCAATCCGATAGATAGAATAAAAGTTGGAAGAGTAGTCCTTTATAAAATAAATATTAATAAAATATTTAAGAAAGAGTGAATTGTTTTATAGTATTACAAATCTTAATTAGAGGGAATGAATATGGATTATAAATTAAATTTAGTAGTAGGCGAGCCCATTGATTTTTATGGAATTTGTACTATATACCAACCTACTTTAAAAGATATCATGAAGTTTGGTATAGATAAGTATGAAAAATTATTAATTCCTTATAAAATTACTAAAGAAATATTTACAATTAATAATAATATTAGTGATTTTGATTTATTAAGGACAAAAATTAAAAATGGAGATAGTGAGGAGTATATAGATGTACTCAGTCTTTTCATACAATCTTTAAAGTTTTTTTGTAAAATTGAAGAAAAAGAAATAAGCATAAATGCTTATGACAATAGTTTTGTTTTTAATAATGATTTAAATAAATCTATTAATAGAGAAAATTTTGAGGAGTTTTGCAAAATTATATTAGAAGTGAATGGTACAGAAAAAATTAAAATAGAAAAGTCCCCTATGTTTAGTAGTGAAAGACAAAAACAAATATGGGAACTTTCACAAAAAGGAAGAGCTAAAAGCTCAAAGAAAGATAGTATAAATTTTGCTACAATCGTCAATATAGTTAAGTTTGGAATGGATAGTTTAATAAGTAAAGACATTATAAAGAATATGACTATATGGGAGATAAATAACGCTTACGAAAATATTATGAAAAAAGAAAGATATAGAGAAAATCTCGATATATGTTTAGTAGCAGGAAACGAAAATAATGAATTAGACCTAATACATTGGTCAATAAAAATGAAATTAGACTAAGAATTTAAATAAAATTCTTAGTTTTATTTATAAAAAAATATAAGGGAGGAATTTAATAATGGATATTAAAGGTATTAAGGACAGTGCTAATGTAACACTAAAAAGAAAAGGAAAAGATGGTGTATCAAAGACAGTTTTATATGCTGACTATTGCAATGAAACTTCATTTGATATAAAGTCTAATGCGGTATATGCAACAAAAAAAGGAGTTAAGAAAATAAGTTGGATTACATCAACTGATGGAATTTTAAAATTAAGTGCAGAAGTGTTTGATTTAAAATGGATACCTATTTTATTAGGTTCTGATTTTAAAGAAGGAATCCAAAACGTTCTTACTAGAGAAGTTCTTACAATCGAGAATGGAAAGGTTGAATTAAAGGATACACCTAAAGATGGAACTTTAGAATTATTTGTACTAGGTAGAGATTTAATAAGCCATGAAAAAGAATTAGTAGAAGGACAAATTACTAATCCTGATACATATGGAATAACATTAAAAACAATTGATTTTAATAGTGGATCTCAACCGGATGGAACAAAAGTTGTTGCTTTTTACCTACCAACCACTATGCCAAATGGTAAAAGCTTCAAAGTAAAAGCAAGTTGTGAACCTTCTAGCTACGAAATTTATGGAGATACTCATGTTAGAGATGAAGATGGAATAGATAAGTTCTTCCATTTCTATGTACCTAATGCTAAGCCAAAATCAGAACTACAATTAACAATGAGTGCTGCAAATGTTACTAAGTTAGACATGCAATTCGATTTACTTGAAGGAGTATTTAGTTCAGGAGAAAAAGGAATACTTGATATTTCAGTTGTAGAGTAATAAAGAAATTATAAAGTAAATATTAATGATAGGTAGTTTAAATGTTATGACTGCCTATTATTTTCTTTTACAATGATATAATTAGCTATATCATTGTAAAAGAAAATAATATATTATAAAAAATTAAAATAATAAAAGGATATGTTTAACACATGTCCTTTATTTTTATAAAATAAGGAGGAATTATTCATGTCCATAAATTTAAGTGAATTAAAAAGAGAAAATATGAGATGTTTAATTTATGAGGAGAATGGAAGTATAAAGACCGTCTATGAAAATTTTGAAAAAGTAAAGCAAATGGTTGAAAATCCGATAGAGATCTATAACCCAAATATGAAACAAAAGGAATTAATATTAAATTTGCTGACTAATAATTTAAATGTTAAAGATACTTCTATCGATGCATCTATATCAGACGAGGATGTTTTGTTAACACTATTTTCTGAAATTACAAATATATATTTAGATTTAAATAAAGAAAGAGATAAAGAATTAATAAGTGAAATTTTAAAAGATCCTTCACCTGTATTAATGAAAATCAAATTAGAAATTGAAAAAATAATATATCAAGAGTTTTTAAATTGGTATGAAAATGTAAAAATGCTTAGCAATTCACCTGTAGAAATACAAGAAATTATTGTAAATGGCGATGAAAGAGAAAAAGAGGCAGAATTAGAAGAAGAAAATACTATCGAAGAATTAGAAAGAAAATTAGAGGAATTGAAATTAAACCGCAATAGATAAGAGGAATTATAAAATGAATTTTAAAGAAATATTAAAGAATAAAGCTTACAAAGTGGACTAGCAAATCATCAGCTAGTTCATTTTCTTTTTAAAGGAGGTTGGATTAATGGCTGATGATTTAGGTATTCGCTTAGAAATTAACTTTGAGGAATATGGTAAAGTAAACTCTAAATTACAGAAATTATTAGGTCAGTTACAGCAAAATAATAAATTAGTTATACAAATAGATAATGATTCAATAAGTAATGCAATAATTAATATAGAAAGCCAGTTAAATGCATTGAAAAATCAAATGTACATGTCTTTAAATATAGATACCACAAATTTAGGTGAAAATATAGATAATATAAGAAATCAAATTAAAGAATTAAACGGAGAAATTAATAAAGTAAAATCTAGCCAAGGAGCAACAAGTCAGGATAATGAATATTTACCAAATTTGAAAAGTAAAATGCATGAATTTTCTAAGGACTCATTTTTGGATGAGATGTTAAAGTCAACAAATGAGCATTTTAAACCTATAAATAAAAGTATTGGTGAAAGTATTACTAGTACTAGAGTATTAATAAATATGACGCATGCTTTAGGTGGATCTACTGCAATGCTAACTACTCAATTATTTAAACTAAAAGCACAACAATTATTAGTAGCAGCGTCTTCAGTTGCTATGCAAGCTGCTATTACCATGGGAATATCCGTTGGTATTAGCTTACTTTCCTCATTTATAGATAAGGTTATGAATGCAGATAAACATTTAAAGGAGTTTAATAAAAATATAACTCAATCTACAAAGGATACAGCTAAATCAATATCTGATGTTGAAAATTTGATGAAGCAATCTGATAAATTACAAATAGATATATCTAATTCTAAATCGGAAGAAGAAAGAAATAAATTTAAGAAGGAATTAATAGAAGTTCAAAAAAATATAGCGGATATAATGCCAGAAACTGTTTCTGATTTTTCGGATGAAAATGAGGCAATTGCTGCCAATAATGATTTAATAGCAGAACAACTTGAATTGAAAAAGAAAAGGAAGATATTAGAGGCAGAAGAGTTTTTCGATAAAAATAAAAATATAGAAGCACAAGCAGAAGAATATAAAAGATTAAAAGATGAACTAGAAGAGTTAGAATTAGCAAAAGCAAATGGTCAAAAAACTATTACTAGAACCATTAAGGGAAAGGACGAACTTACAGGCGAAGAAAGAGAATATACAATCGACGTAGATGTTAATACAGCATTAGATGCAAAGTATAAAAGAATGGAAGAAATATCAGAGATCGTAAGTCAAGCAAATACGTTAACTTTATTTTTAAATAAATATAGTGGAACAAGTAGAGATTTAATAAAGCTAGAGACCGATGAAATTAAAAAGAATACATATGCTAAAAAAGAGAACCAATATTCTATGAGTGCTGAACCATTCGAAAAGCTAGCTAAGAGCTTTATGGATACTAAAAATGTATTAGCTGAATTAAACAAAGCACAAGATGAGTATAGTAATAATAGTAAATATAGCGAGTCTACATTAAATTCTTTATTAGAGAAATTTCCAGAACTATTAAACTATTTAAATGATGAAAAAGCTTTACATGGCGAAATTGATAAAAAAATACAAGAGCAAAAAAGTGAAACTGAAAATGCCTATAAGAAGATGATAATGGCTAGTGACAAGTATTACCAAAACAATATAGGTGGTATAGATAAATTAGAAGATCGATTAAAACAACATGGGATTACATTAAGTAAGGGACAGAGAGAGGAGCTTCAGAATGCTAAGAATTTGGCAGAAGCTAAAATTGCTGTAGAGCAGGAACTTGTATTGAATTTAAATGATCTTTGGGGTAAGTATTATAAAATTCAAGGAGATATTTTTGAGTCCATGAAATTGCCAGACGATGATTGGGCAGATACCTTACTAAAAGGAACTAAAGCATCAAGTCTTGCAAAAGAAGGCGAAGGTAAAGATATTTATAGTCAAATTCAAGAGTTAACTGAGCAGTTACAAAAATCTAAAGAGGTTTTTGATGAAATTGGAGCAGAAATTAAAGTACCATATTTTTCTTCTGGAGATATTGATAATTCTAACTCAAAAACAATTGATAATTCTAATTCAAAAAAAGAAATAGAAGACATCAATTTAAAAACTGATAGATATAAACAATTAAATGATGCTATACAAGATGTTCAGAATCAGATAGAAAGTTACCAGCAGATTAATGATAGAGTATATAACCAGGAGAAAATAAATAACTTAGAAAAAGAAATAGACTTACTCAACAAAAAACAGGGTTTATATAAACAACTAAATGAGGAGCAACTAAAGGAAAGAGTAGAGTTAAAAGGGTCACTCGGTAATCAAGGGGTTAAGTTTGGTTCTAGGGGAGAAATAACAAACTATCAGCAAATTCTAAGTTCTAAACAATCTTGGGCTAATTCTTTATCAGGGGAAGCTAAAGAAAATGCAAAAAAACAGGTTGAAAATTTGCAAGAAGAAATGAATAAATATCTAGATCTAACTTTCAAAACTTATGTCGAAAGCGGAAAAGCAATAAAAGAAATAGATAAATTAAAAGAAGATATAAGAAAACAACAGTTAGAAATAAAAATAAAGATACATGATACTGGCGCTGAAAAAATAAAAAAAGAAATAGATGATGTTCAATACAAATTAGATATATTAGATATAACAGATAAAGAAAATTACAAAGTTAGAGCAGAATTGATTAATGAGATAATATACAAAGAAAAAGAGGAAAGAGATTACCGCTTAAAAGTAATAGAAGATTTAGAAAATCAATTAAAATCGGTAAAAGAAAATTCTGATCAGTGGACTTTGATTAATGAAACTACAGATAGATATAAACAAAATATTAAAGATTTAAATATAAGCATTTTAAATCACACTGAAAGTTTAAAAAGACAAAATGAAGAAATCCTAGGTTTTGTAAAATCTGTTGAAGATAAAATTATAGAAATTATAAGAAAAAATTATGAAGAGCAACAAAAGCTAGCAAAAGAATCAAAGCAAAAAGAGATGAAGCTAGAAGATGAGAGGCATAAAAAAAGATTAGAAAACTTAGAGAAGGAAAAGCAAGGTTTAATCGATATAGTTGACTTGCAACTTAAAGAGCTTGAAGAGAAAATAAGCAAAGATGAATATGATAAAAAACTAGAAAATCTTCAGAAAGAACGAAATACATTACAACAAAAATATGATTCATTGGCTCTTGTAGATACTATTCAAGGTAGAGCTATGAGAGAAGGGTTACTAAAAGATTTAAATGACTTAGACGAAAAAATTGAAGAAGAAAAGTATAAAAGAAATAATGAATTAAAGAAAAAGGAATTAGAAGAATTAAAGAAAAATTATTCTAAAGACGTAGATGAAAAGAAAAAAGCTGAAGATAAAAAATATGAAGATAAGAAACAAAAATTAGAAGAAGAAATGAAGGAGATAGATAAGTATTATGAGGGTCGTCTAGAAAAGGATAATTTATATAGAGAAGTTAGACAAGTCATAAATAGTGGATTAATAAGTGATGTAAAAGGAAACCTAATAGATTTAAACATAGCCATTGAGGAATATGAAAACAAATGGGGAGAAGGGCTAAGTGCATTAGGCAATAAAATAAAAACGGAACTTATTGATAATTTAGAAAAGGTTAGAGAATTATTAAAAGATGGTGTACTAGAAAAAATAAATAATAATATTTCAGAATCTAACGACTCTAATATTTCACAAGGAAAAAAGAAAGTTTATGCAATGTCTAATGATAGAGCTGTTAATGACTATACAAATGCCAAGGAAGCTTTTGATGGAAATGATTATGAAGTTATAGATATTTCAAAAATGTCAGAAGAAGAAATAAAAAGAATAAGAATTAATATAGGAGATGTAATAGTAGGTGTTGCTGAAGATAAATTCAAAAATAACGATACAAATTCAATAGCGGATAAGATACCTATAGGAAAGAACACTGAAAAAACAAAAGAAGAAATATCAAAATATTTGAAAAAGCGTTCTTATATGAGGAGTGGGTTCATAGCTGAAAGTCAGCTAGCAGTACCTTATAGAAGTACAAGTAATTTTGAAGCAGTGTTGAATACATCACAGATAAATGAATTAACAAAAAGAACAGTATCTCAAACAGCATCAAATTGTATTCCTTATTCATTATTAGATTCTATGAATCATTCTTCAAATTCAGGATACAGCAGGGGAATAGAAATAGATAAGCTTATAAACATAGAAGGTAATGCAACTAGTGATATCATACCTAAAATTGAACAAGCTGGCAACAATGCTATAGAAAAGTTATATCAAAAAATGAAGGGGTTAGGTCATATTTAAAATAATTTAAAAATAGTGTGGGTAGAAAAACTATGCGCACTATTTTTACGGGAGGTGAAGTTTAAATGTCCTCATGTTTAGAAGATTATATAGTTTATGACGGTATTAATAGTAGAGATTTAGGATTATTAGTAGTTGAAATAAATTCTGGTATGATAGAAATGCCTTTTGGGTACAGTAGGAGTATTTTAGAAGAGGAAGTAGGCTTGAGAGATACTCCTTATTTTTTTGGTGTTAAATCAAATGCTTTAGAGTTAGAAATTACTTTTTGTAATGATGAGTTTTCAGAATGGGATATGGATACAAGATGGAAGATAAATAGATGGTTATATAAAGATAGACAATATAAAACATTAATCTTAGGCGATAACAGAGATATAGTTTACTATTGCATGCCTGTAGGAGATCCTAAGAGATATGATAATGGAAATAAAAAAGGATATATTACTATTAAATTTAGATGCAATGGGCCTTTTCCATATACTAAAACTGTAATGGAGGTATATGACTACACAAAGAACCCAAGTAACACAATAGAAATAAGGAATATGTCTAATGTATTAAATTATTACTATCCTGAAGTGATGATAGAAATGACAGATGATACTGAGGTTTCAATAATAAATTTAACTAATAACAATGAAGAGTTTAAGTTTATAGGGTTAAAAAAGGGTGAAAAAATATATATAAACAATGATTTAAAACAAATTAAAAGTAGTTTAGAAGAAAGCGGTATATACAGACTTAATAATTTCAATAAGAATTGGTTTAGATTGGTTCAGGGTAAAAACAGAATACAAATAAAGGGCAATGTAAAAGTTGTTATCAGGACAAGTTATCCTATTTCATTATAGAATCGAGGTGATATTGTAAAGATGTTTGGTGATATAGATAAGTCATTAAAAACATTTAGTGAAAAAATAGAATTAGTTTTATGCAAAAGCAATAAAGAAGAAGAGATAGCTTTTTTAAATGAAGCCTATGGAGTGAAAATAACTAAGAAATATAGGGAAACAGACGAGCTAGAATTTTATATTCCCCATTACATACAATTTCAGTATAAACAAATTAAAAATCCTAATTGGGATTTGATAAATGGATGGTATACCATCAAATTAAACAATGAGCAGTACTTTGTTATAGATAAAGTGAAATTAGTAGGTGAAGATAAGGAAACTATGTATGTCCATTGTTATAGTGAGGAATATGTTTTAAGTAAAGTAAATATAGAGATAGATGTAGCTACAACATGGCAATTGAGAAGTGATGATATTGAAACGGGAGAAGGAATATTTACTGAAATATTACCTCAATATGTAAAGAATTGGACATTAGGAACTGTAGAACATAAGGCTGAATATGCTGACGAGGAATTGGGACAGTTACATAAGAAATATAGAATATTTGATGGTATGAAAAAAAGCTGGCTAGATTTTTTATTAAATGATGTACAAAAATCCTATGAATGTGTGTTAGAATTTGACACCCTAAATAATAAAATTAATATCTATAATGATAAAGACAGTGAAGAGGATAAGCAAAGAAAGAATAAAGGGCTTTATATCAGTAACGAAAACTATTTAAAAAATATAGTAAAAATAGAAAAGTCAGATGAAATAGTAACAAGACTATATGTATATGGGAAGGACAATTTAAATATTGCTAGTTACAATCCCACAGGACAATTATATATTGAAGACTATAGCTATTTTAAAAATAAAAAATATATGTCACAAGATTTAATTGAAGCCTTGGATAAATATGAGGAGAAGCTTACTGAAAATACCTCTGTATTTTATAATTTACTTGAAGAATTAAACGAACTAGTAGTAGAATCCGTTGAGCTAGAGAATAAAAAAGATGAGTTAGAGAGCGAGAAGGATTTACTTGAATTAGAGCGAGATGTTTTAATAAAGCAATTAGAAAGATTATATGGTATAGGAGAAAATGAAATTAGTAATCTCTTGAATATAAAAGCTGAAACAGACGAAGAGAGAGAAGAAATAGCTAAGTTTCAAAATAATATATTAAATCTAACTTTAAAAATATCAGCTAAAGATCAAGAAATTGAGAATCAAAAAGTATTGATAGAAAACAAAGAGAATCAAATAGAAAGTAAAAATAATGATATAAATCAAGTAAGAGTTTCTTTAAGTAAAAAAAATAATTTCACAGAAGAACAATTAAAAAAATTAGAGAAGTTGACCTTTCAGCAAACCTGGGCTAATACTAATTATTTCAATGTAAAGGAATTATATTTTGCTGGAAAACATGCTTTAAGTAAAATAAGTTCACCTCCCATTGAGTTTGAGACCGATGTGGTGGACTTTTTAGATGTAGTAGAATGTCAACATGATTGGAATAAGCTAGTAAAAGGAGATTATATTAATATTTTTCATTCTAAATTAGGTATAGATATTGTAGTTAAATTAGTGAAAATCGAATATGACAGGGATGGTAAAAAAATAAACTTAACCTTTAGCAACAAGGATGATCATGATGATGCAGAAAAATTTATAAGTAATATGCTAAATAAGTTTAATAATTCAAATACAACAATAGACATTTTTAAAGGCAATTGGGACAAGGGCAGCTATGGATATGATTTAGTAACCCAAATGAGAGAAAGTGCTTTAGATGCTGCGAAGAATAAAATTTTAAGTCAAAATCCTCATCAAAAGATTAGTATTGATGGACATGGAATATGGTGCAAAGATGGGGACAATGAAGATAGGCAACTGAGAATAGTAGCGGATTTGTTAGTTATGACCACAGATGGATTTAAAACAGTGGACTTAGCCATTTCTCCGCAAGGTATTGTAGGACAGAAAATTGTTGGAAAAATAGTGGCTTCTAATCAATTAATAATCACTAATAGAGATTCTAATGGTGATCATACTTTTATGGTTAATGATAGCCATATGGAAGCTTATAATATGGATTTGTCATTATTAAGTAAAAACAAAATGAATAGAATATATCTAAATCCAGAAGAAGGAATCAAAATACAAAGGAAAGATAGCTCTATTTGGAAAGATACAATGTGGTTAGACATGGATGGGAAAGTTCATGCCGAAAGCTTTGTAGTAATGAATACAAATTCTGTATTAGATGATAATGGATTAAGAATAGATAATGGATGTATATGGATAAATAATAAAAGTGGCGATGATATATTTAAAGTAAATACAGATGGCGAAGTAGATGCTAACGGTAGGTTTAGAGTATTTAGGTATGATATTTCTCAAAATAAAATATGCTTAGCAGACCTATATAAAGATACTGCTAAAGGCGGAAAACTATTAATTAATGACTGGAATGGAAATATAAATGCTTTCTTAGGATCTGCACCAGACTACACATACACAGGGGGATTTTTTAAGTTATATAATGGAGATAAAGCCAAAGAAAGAATAGAAATAGGCATTCACTCATTAAATGATATGGGTGTTATGAAAATAAAAAATAACCAAAGTAAAAAGATAGTTGAAATTACAGGTAATGATAGTGGAGGCACTATAAAGCTTAACAATAAAGAAGAAAAAACTAAGTTGTTTATATCTTCGCAAGATGAAAGTTTTAATCAAGGTATAATAAAGCTTTATGGAGAAGATGATAAGGAAAAAATCATCATTAAAGCTAAAAGTTCTGTAGATAATGTAAGTGGTATGTTGAGTGGAGATAGAAAAACAGGTGGTTTTATACAATTTAGATCATATGATAATAGTCAAGAATTCTTTATAACTGCTAATAATGAAAATAACTTTGGAATGTATGATAAGTTTGGAAGTGCATTTGAAATAAACCATAGTTCAGGTGCAACTATAATGTCTAATCAAAGAAAAACCTCAATTAGTTTGACTGACGATGGAATGAGCTTAAACACAACTAATATTAATGGGCTGAGAATTGCTTATTTCTCAGGAGGAGAAATAAAGGGAGCTCCTACACATACATATATGTTGCCTGTATTGTTTAGAGCTAGTTCTAGCTTTAGTGGAACAGGAGGAACAACAATCAATCATAATTTCGGTGATACTAATTATTCAGTTTCGATAACTCCAACAGGAGGCACACCTGAAGGAAATATAGGTGAAATAAGGGTTGTAAAAAGTGCTACAAGTGTTACTGTGTATAACTCAGGTAGTTCTAGGTCAGGATTTGACTTCATTGTATTAAAATAATCTATTATAGAGAGGAAGAATTTAAAATGAATATGTTACCAACAAACGGGACTTTTTTAATAAGTGAGAACTGCAATCTTCGTTGTAAATATTGCTTTGTACCTGAGAAAAATCCTTATAATATGACAGAAGAAGTTGCGAAGAAAGGAATTGACTTATTATATGAAAACGCTGAAAAACAAAATAAAGATCATGTAAATGTTTTATTATTTGGTGGTGAACCTCTATTAAACTCTAAGTTAATAGAGGTTATTTTTATATATGGATTGAAGAAACAAAAAGAAACGGGCATTAAGTTTACTTCTGATATTATAACCAATGGCACAATAATGAATGATTATATATATTGGTTGTTTATGGAATATAAAGATAAGGTAAATTTAAGCTGTCAATTGAGTATTGATGGAGTAAAAGAAGTTCATGATATGTATAGAGTTAACATAGATGGCAGTGGTAGTTTTGATAAAATAGCAAAAAACATAGTTAAATTTAAAGAAATATATAAGACCAATCCAGAAATGCTAACTGTTCATGGATGTATTAATCGTAAAAGCCTACCATATTTATTTGAAGGATATAAATTTTTTAGAGAAGAGTGGAATATGAAAAACATATGGTTCATGCCTGTACATGAAGAAGGGTGGACTGAAAGTGATGTAGACATATATGATAGAGAACAAGGTAAGATATATGACTACATAATAGATAAAATAAAATATAAAAATGAGATAAGTGAATTAAATTACTTTACTCCATATAATAAGTGTTTATATCCTTCTAAGAAAAAAGATGCTCCATGTGGTGCAGGAAAGACATTGATAACTATAACTGCCAAAGGAGATATATACCCTTGTCATAATTTTTACTTTAATGATAATAAGGCAGAAACTAAAATAGGTGATGTTTGGAATGGTATTGATTTAGAAAAAATAAAACCGTATAAAGACTATACTTGTGACAATATGAGTTGCGATAAGAAATGTGAACATTATAATTGTTATAGATGTATAGCAACAAATTGGGTTCATAATGGAGATATGCTACAACAGATACAAGGATGTTATTGTAAAATGTCATTAATAGATAAAAAATATACTGATAAAATGAAAGTTGACTTAATTGAACTAGGGCTTTATAAAGAAAGGTATAATTCGAGTAATCAAGCAAGAAAAGATGAAGAATATTACAATAAATATTCTACAGAGATATTAGCAAAGGCATTTAAACTAATGCTTTTAGAATTACAGGATATAAAAGCTAATCAAAATGTTATACAGAAAACATTGGTAAAACTACTTAATGAGAACAAGGAAGTGGTGTAAGTATGTCTACTATTAAAGATATTAGCTTAAAAGGGATGACAAACCACGTAAGTGAGAGAGTTAAAGGTGGAGTATCTTTGAGTGTAAATGATAAATGGCATCACTTTAAAGAATTAGATGAATTAATAAATAATATGTATGTAATTAGAGATGGTTCAAATTTAGGGTGTGATTCACATGGAAGTGATACACGGGGAGATAACCTACCTAAAACTATTTGTAGCGGTCATTCTAAGATATATAGTAATACTGATTTATCTTTAGGACAGTTTAAAAGAGTATTTGAAAGCATGACAAAATGCTCTTGTGATAGCAATGCTGTTGAAGGATGTCATTGTGTATCTAATTGTACTTGTAATTGTAATAGTGATTGTTGCGTGGGATATTGCACTTGTCAAGGCTATGTACCACCTACACCATAGTTGATTGGGGTGATTTTATGTTTAAATATATACAGGAGTTAGATGAATTATTAATATCTGTTTTTGATGACAATACTGAGTTTACCTGTCATGGACGAACATTTTGCACTTGTAATGCCAGGTGTGCTTGCAATACACAAAGGATTTTTGTGGAGGATAGCTTAAATGAGCAGATACACAATATATCTAATCGAGCAGTGTAATTGCAGGTGTGTGTATTGTTATCAAACATCATATGAAAGAGCATACACTTGGGAAGAAATAAAAGTGCAATTAGATGTGATAATTCAAGATGGAAAACAAGATAAGATAATTGAATTTATTGGTGGTGAGCCTTTATTAACATTTGATATGTTAGTAAAGGCTTATAATTATTTAGAGAATAATCTCAATAAAATTACAGTTTTAAGATATTACATTAGTACAAATTTGACTATTTTAAATAAAAATATATTAGATTTTTTCAGAGAGAATGATAATATTTTTATTTCAATTAGTTTAGATGGTAATAGAGAAATGAATAAATTAAGACTGTGGAGAAATGGTAAGGAAAATTATTTTACAGTGGTAAGAAATATTAAAAAGCTAATTAAAAACAATTTAAATGATAGATTAATGGTTCATATGGTTTGTCATAAGGAAAATGTGGATAATTTACATAAAGGAGTTAAATTTCTAAATAGGTTAGGTGTGAAAGCAATTGATATAGGTATAGTTGAAAACACTATGTCAATCGATAAAAATTTTTGTAATAGTTTTATTAATGAACACGAAAAAATTTCCCTAGACAAGAAAAAAGGAAAGTTAACTTCTGTAATAATCACATTAGACTATGAACCTATATCATTGGGGAGCTTCAGTAAAAAAGATAGTACATACTTAATTTATTATTTAAGGAATTACGTATATAAAAATCATATTAATATTGAACAGGAGGCATAGCATATGAGAAATTTATCAATAGATTTTACAGAGCAAGAGCTGCGTAACTTGCTTATATTTTTAGATAGAGCTGAGATTAAAGGAAAAGAGGAAGCTTTTGTTTATGTGAATTTGTGGAGTTTATTAGAAAGACCTAATATAAAATACAATACTGATAAGGAAGAAGAAATTAACAAACAACAAAGTAAAGATAAAAAATAATCTTAATAAAAGATATGGTTCAATTTTAAAGAGCTGAGAAGGGAGGTGAGATTTTATGTTTTTCAATGTAAAAAGAAGTGATCCCATTAGGTTACATATTAGAAAAGGAACTGTGGATGACCCTTATGTTGATATAAATGAAAAATTAACAGTTATAAATAATCAAATTCAACTCCATGAAATACCTAGTGAATTTGAACGAGTAATTATAGATGGATACACAGAAATAATGCTTGATAAATATGAGGAAACCTTTCATATAGAACCAAATAAATTTTTGGTAGATTATCAAACAGGTATGATTAAGTTCAATGAGAGTGAGGAGAAAAAAGATGTTACCGCAACATATAAGGGTACAGGAGTTATTAAATATCCAGCAAGTAGAATATGGGTACATTCTCCCAATCCTTGGGCAGTAGAAAATCTTCAAGAACTCATCGATTTTATTTACAAAAAAGAGCAGGAGCTAAAGGATGAAGTAAGTAATGCAATTGAGCTTATAAAGAATAAAACACAAGAATACATGAAATTCATTCAAAATAAAACCCAAGAGTTTTTAACATTTTTAGAAGATAAGAAACAGGAATTTATAGACTTTGTTCAATTAAAAAGCGATGAGTTTGTAGCATATGTTGATAAATTCATTGAACGTGCAGAAGAAAAAATACGAGATATAGATATTCATATTGATATAGCAAGAAAACAAACAGAAGAATGTAAACAAGCTACAGAAGAATCAAAGAAAGCAACAGAAGAAACTTTAGAGGCTAAACAAATTACAGAAGAAGCAACTGAAAAGGCTATTGAAGCAACTAATAAGGCTAATGAAGCTACTAGATGGTCTATAGAAAAAACTCAAGAATCTATTGAAGTAACAAACAAGGCAATAGAAGAAACACAATTAATGAAAATTGATAGATTTAATACTAGATTAATTTGGCAAGAACCAGTAGACGTATTTGCTTCTATAGATATAGTTTATCCAAAGCCAGAAATGGGCTGGACCACAATGACATTAGATAATGGTAATATTTATCGTTGGGATGGTTTTGAATGGAAATATATAGGCAATATGAAAGGTGGAATACCTTTAGTTAATGAAAATAGCGATGGGTTAATGCATAAAGATGACTATATTAAACTTCTTGGAATAGAAGAAGGTTCACAAAAAAACTTTATTGGAGAAGATGCTAAAAATGCATTACCAAACTATGTTCATACAAAAACTATAGTATTTGTAATAGCTGCTAAAAAGCTAAAAGAAGGCGTTCAAGACGTTCAGATTGAATTTGAGGAAAAAGGAATTATTCAATCTGTTAGTGGTATTTGTAAAACTCCAGGAATTGAATACACTGCAATTCAATTAGAAAAAATATCTGATGCTGATATGAAAGCTGGACATGACAATTGGGTTGAAGTATGCGAAACAAATAAAGAAGTTATATTTGACTATGGAGAATATAAATCAACGCAAGCAAGCATAGTGGAAAGAGAAGTAAATCCTCTTGACTCCTTTAGACTTAATATAAAAAAATTAGGCGGAGGAATTGAGAGTATAACAATAAAGGTTAGAATATTAGTTTAAAAATTTATAAAAATTACAAAGAGGAGTGATGTTTTAATGGCAACAGCTTTAAAACCTTTAGTAACATGGTGGGAAGATTATATAGATGCAAGTGATGGACAAGTTAAACAAAGACCAGTTCCAAATAATTTATGGGACTTAGGAATTGTAGATGCAGACAACAACCCTGAGTTAACTACACATGCTTTTTATGTATGGAATAACAAAAGACCATCTGGTTCAGCACCTAATTATACGAATGTGCCTGATATGGTTAATTGTAGAATAACAACAAAAGACGGTGCTTTCGGTAAATATATCCCAGGAGAAATGAAATCTCCTTTAGTTATGGAACAATGGGTAAGAGTAGCAAATCTCTTATCATCTACTCCAGGTGAAACACCTACATATACGCCAATAGGTTCTGAAATGAAAAATGGTGTATTAACTCAAAAGGATATGCAGATAACAGCTATGGGTAGCCCAAGTGGTGGCGGAGTTTCAACAGGAGTAATTTCTGGTGCTATGAATGATGGTAAATTTGAAACAGATAGTTCAAAAAATTGCTATTCAAAAATAAAAGCACAAATTAAAGTACCTCCAAGTGCTGATGCAGAAGAAAATAAATTTATAGTAAGAGTATATTATAACGTACAAACTGGCGGTGCTGGTGCAGTTTAAAATATAAAACAAATTATAAAAATAAAATAGAGACTCAATACAATGAGGTGATAGAGTGAAAGATGGATTAAATAAATTTGAAAAGGTTCATCCATATGCTTTTAGTAGTGAATTAGACTTTATGTCAGTAGGAGAGTATCTTGATGGTACTTTCCTTTTTGAGTTTAATCCAGAGAAAAAAACATATAGTAGAACGGATGAAGTTATAAAAGATAAGTTAATTAGATTCGGTGTTGTTGGTCATGGTGTGCGAACATACTTTAATGCACTTACAGGTGTGTTTACATTTGACCAAAATAAAATAGAAATATTGTATAGAACTAAAGATAGAGACTATATCCTTATGGGACAAGATGTAAAATATAATGATATTATATATTTTAAAAATGCCTATAGTCAAATGAATTATAGCGGGAAAAGTAGTACAAATTTCTGTGGATATAATTTTGGATATAAAAATCAAATACTATATAATGATGGAACAATGTTATATTTTAAACCTATCTTAAATATACCAGTAGACCAACCTGCTAATTTTCAAATAAGATTAGTGAGTAATAAAGATATGGATGGACAAATAATAATAAAGGTTAACGATTTTAAGGAATATAAATTAAATGCTCCATTAGACAAGAACGTTGGCGGAGAGTTGACGTGGTTCATTAGAGTTTAGGAGGTGGTTGTTAAATGGCAAATATTAATATAGACGTTGGAACGGGTACGCTCTTAGTCTATAAAGGCGAAGATTTTAGCTTTCCATTTACTATATACCCACCTGTTGAAACTAGTGAGGATATAATTACTTCTACAAATGAATTAGTTTTTAATAGAGAAATCATAGGACAGAAACAATTCACAATGACTCACACTAAAGCTGAATGGATTCGCTTAGATTCATTTGAATATGTTTTAGATGATGATATTGGAAGAGTTATTAAAACTACTGGTATAACAAAAGCACGATTTAAATATCGTATTGAACTTGTTGGAGTAAGTGGTGAAATACTTCAAGTAGTGAAAGATTATCAAAAATATTTTATGATGATAAATGAGCCGATTAGTGATGAAGTAATTGTTCCAATCAGCTTAATAACTACCGCAGTCAACTCATATAAAGTTCGAGTGGTTGCTCTTTTTGAAAATGGGAATACATCATCGGCTTCAAGAGAAGTAGTGTTATATAATGAAGCTCCTACAATAGTAGGTACTGTTGAAAAAAATGTTTTATATCTAAACATAGGAGATACAGATAATGATTTAGTAAGATTCAATGTTTATTTAAATAATAGAAAAGTCTATCCTGTTGATTCGGACTATACGGGATTTGAACCTCCTGGAAGTCATGTAGTTAAGTTTGAATCCGTAGATGTCATAATCAACGATGTTAATACTATTGTTATAAATGCACAGGATAACTATGGAACAAGAAATAAATTTGAGTATCCGTTTTTAGGAGAGTATTCTGGAATACTATTCTCAGATGAAAATGGAGAATATTACTCAACAGATTTAGGAGATATTCTAAAGAGATTGAAGTTTGGAACTGTAATGGCTGGTAGTATGAGTGATATTGCAAAAGTTATAATAACAAACAATATGGGATTTGATGTAAAGAACTTAGAGGTCATAATAACCCCAGAAAAGAAGCCAGATAAGTTAGATGTTTATTATGGTTTCGAAAGTGGAATGTTGATTAAAGATAATGAACAATTATTAAGACCTGGAACTATGCCAAACAAAGGAACACAAGATTTATATTTAAGAATACATCCAGATATAGAATTTGAACATGGCAGTGCTAGGTTTGAGATATTTGCACAAGCACAACCAGCAGAGTAGGAGGTGCTAATATGTATAATAATAGAATGGAAGCCGAATTTGCGATTATATGGAAACGTGAATCCGATTTAGGCGGAAGTTTATGGGTTAGCACCTTTGATGATAGTTTAAGTGGTACTCTAACTGTTCATAGACCACCTAAGAATAGAATGGAAGCAGAAGTTAGAGCTTTATTGCCAGAAAGACATGAAGTAAAAGCTTCTGTAATAAAAGATACATATGTAACAGATTATCGACCAACATTAAACTATGGTGAGTCCAGTATTATGAAAGTTGGTACTGATAAAGATGGATATGTATTTAGAAGTTTAGTTCAATTTGGAATACCAGAAGATTTACAAAGAATGAGAATTACTAAGGCAAAAATGAAATTATATTCAGATGACCCATCATCATTCAAAGGATTGGAAATATCTTATCCAGATAAAGAGTGGGGAGAATATAATGTTGTTTGGATGGGACAACCTTCAAGAAAATCTGTATATAAAACAGTAAATCTTGAGTCAGGATTATATGAGCATATTATTGATGTAACAGAAGCAATAAGAGATTTATGGAATGTTTACCCTCATCAAAATCTTGGTTTCATACTAAAATCGGAAGATGAAAGTATCATTCAAATGAAAAACTTTGGCACGAAGGAAAGTACAACGCCTCCAGAAATAACTATAGAATATTTTGACGAAGACTTATTCTCAACTACAGGTTCAGTTATTGGCGGTAGAGTTAACGTGAGGCGTACTGAATGGTCAGATTTAGGTGGTAAATTAAATGTATGGAAAGACTCTGGCGATAGTGAAATAGATGGTAATGTTATAGTTAATCATCCAGATATGACTAGAGGTAAAATAACTATTGCAAAACTAAGTCAGATACATGGTAAAATTACTCCTCATAGACCATTTAGCGATATGAATGGAAATGTAGAGATAAGTGCTATGCCTACGAATAATTTAAATGGTTATTTAAATGTTATGCATAGCAAAGACATTGAAGGAAAAGTAAAAGTACAAGAATTAGAATGGTCAGACTTAGATAGTAAGATACCAACTACACATCATAATGGTATAAATGGTAGAGTAGATGTTTGGTATAAATCTGATTTAGATGGTGAGGTTATAGTAAATCCACTTGAAAGAGAAGATTTAGATGGGAGATTGCCTATTAGTAGTCATAATGGATTAAATGCTAAAATGCAAGTTTTATACAAAAGTCAAATTAATGGTAATGTTGATATAAGATATAAGAGTCAATTAGATGGTAGAATTCATGTGCAAACTAAAGGTGATACAGAAATAGATGGTGCTATAAGAATCATATACAAATCAGACCTGGATGGGTTTATACGAACTAATCCAGTAGGATTTAAAGGAAGAATAGTAGTTGATGCTGTTAATGGAATTGACGGTAAAATAACTATAAGTGCCAAGGGTCAAGATTTACATGGTGTATTTACAACAACACTAAAGAATGATATGAATGGTCACATTAATGTGAGAACAATGGATATAGATGATTTATATTCGCAGATAAATGTTGGAGAAGTTCCAGATTTAGATGAAGGTATCATTTATGCTTTCATAATGTAAGGGGTGATGTTTATGGAAGATAATAAAATACTTGAAGTCATTTCACAAGGAGATGAGAATTGCCAGCATATCTGGTGTTGCAATCCAATAAGTGAAATGACAATAGAGAATAATTGTATAGTATTTAAGTACGATAGGATATGTCAAGAGTGCCTAAGACAAGAGGTGATTAAGTCAAATAAAAGAGGAAAAAACATTAAGAATTATAAAAACATAAAAGAAAAGTAGAGATGTTTGAAAGGTTGCCATGGTTATTTTATGGCAACTTTTTTATAATGTAAACGTTTAATGGTGGGATTAAAGAATCAAGTAAGTAATTATATATTAATGTGATGTACTTATGAATGCTATGGGTATAAGAAAAGACGATAAAATCAAGATTTTATCTAAAATATTAAAGAACTTAAAAGCTAGAAGAACTAATTTTGAGAAAGAGGTTAATAGTGAGTAATTAAATATAGGTGAGTGAGATTCCCACCTTATAAATATTATTTTGAATATTGAAGGGAGGTAATTATATGGAAGATATAGCTCTTGGAACTCAATTAAATGAACCTTTAAAAGGTTATAAAAGAATTTATGTAGATAATGATATTTTTTCTTATCCTGCTGGGGTGTGGAGTAAAAATGGAGAACTCAGAGCTTCTCTAACTCCTAATGCCGAAATATCTATACAAATTAACTATAATTGTGATGTTTTTATAATGGGCGATACTTGGTCTTCATATAGAACAAAGAGTGTTGAGGTTTTTGTTAATGATGTTTATAATGGTGAATTTACCCAAACATATCCTAATGTTAGAACATTTAATGTATTATGTTATATTATAAAAGATTTAAAAAGTGGTGATGTTATAAAACTATATCCTAAAGGTCTTAACAATGCAAATGTTGCTATGGGGTTTCATGGAATAGATTTTAAAATTAAACGTGATTTTCTCATCCAACAAGGAGTAGAGGTCTACTCAATAGACCATAACTATATAAAATTAGGAGAGCCAGTAAGTGACCAACAACTTAATCAATGGTTTGAGCTATATGGATATGAAGATATAGGTATTTTATTAGAAGACTCTACAAGAAGAACGGTGTCTTCACAAAAAGAACAGGATGTTTATGAAACAAGAAGTATAGATTTTAATAAGTTTTTAGGTAACGTTGAGATAAAAGAGCTTACTGATACATCTGACAATGTAAGTTATGATTCTTCTCCGTTTAAAATATTAGATGATATTAAACAAATTAATAATGGTAAGTTCAATGTGTTGGTTAAGAAGTAAAACTGAAAGTTTGGATATGATATAACATGTATTGTATAAAGAGGTGATATTGTAGATATAAAATATTTTATGAATCCAAATGATGTGAGTAATGTTGGATTGTCAAATAATAACTTGATAGTGACATCTATTGCATCTGGATGGCAAGGAGTTCGCTCTAATTTACCAATAAATAATATTGGAAAAGACAAAATATATTTAGAGATAGAAGTAGAAAGTTGCAATAATAATAACTCCATGATATGTCTGATAAATAAATCTCAATCTTTAACTGATTATAATGCTCCAAATAGATACTGGAGTGATGGAACGAGTTACGGAAAGAAGTGGAATATAGGAGATGTTATTAGTGTTTTATATGATAATACATTAGATAATGGCACTTTGGTTTTTTGGAATAACGGAGAGCCACAGGGTGTTCGGAGCAAAAATTTAAATGAACAAGACTTATATCTTGCATTTTTAGTGTTTAAAAGCAGTACGGCAGAACAAATTCTTACAGTAAACTTTGGAAAAGGTAATTTTAAATATAAAATTCCAAATGGGTATGATAGTTTATAAAAAATATTAGAATGATAATTAAATATTTGGAGGTGATTATAAAATGTTAACTCAAATAGATATTAGTAATGCTCAAATAATATCTGGAGGAGATGATATAAGATTCCCCAAAGAAAATGCTGTAAATGGGATGATTAATAAAGAAAATAGTTGGGCTTCTTCTCAGAATTATACAAATTTAAAAAGTGCGTTTTGGGGCATTATTTTTGACAGAGAGATAGATATAACTGAAATTCATTATTATCAAAGAGATTCTGATGAACCAAATAATATATCAAAATTGAATATACTTATCACTAACGATGGTTTGACATGGACTCCTTTAAGAACAGTAGATGTAGTTCCGAATAAAAATATTATAGAAATAAATACAAAAACAAAAGGGTTTAAGCTTACTGCGGGTTCTGGTTTAAGTGGAAACTCACAATGGTCAATAGTAGAGGTTGATTTTTTTACTGATGAAACTAAATATCTCATTCGTCAAAAAGAAAATTTGTATTATATAGACCATAACTATTTGAACTTAGGAGCTTCTACAGATACAAATAAAACGAGTCAATGGATAGACAATTATGGTTATGATGATATAGAAATATTAATGGATAATTTAAATTATAAAAAGACTCCAACAGATAAAGGATTTGAAGAAATATATAAATCATTAAATATAGATTTTAAAGATATAAAAGGTGATATATCTTTAAAGAATGAAGATGATAAAAGAAATATTTATTATGATTGTGAAGAATATAAAATTATAGATAAGATAAGAGAAAGTAATGGTGGATTAGGAAATATAGTTTATAAAAAATATTAGGAGGTGGTTATATGAGTTTAGAAAATATAGTTTTAAATAAACCTATTGCGTACGTTAGTAATTATGGTGATGGCAATCCTCCAAGTCAAGCTATTGATGGTATAAAGGCAAATAATAACGGATGGGGTACAACTACAAATGTGTTTAGTGGGTTATTTGTAGTTGATTTAGAGAGTTACTATTCTATAAAATATGTAAAGGTAAGACCGTTCACGTCAACCAATTATCCTAGTAATGTTAGAGTTAAGGATATGGAGATTATAGCTAGAGATAGTAAGGATGGTGAAGATATAGTCTTGGCAAAATATACATTTCCAAATACTAATCTTATAGAACCCACTATAGAAATTAATTCTACAAAAAAATATAGGTATATTGGAGTAAAAGTATTATCTCCTTTTCAAACATCACAGTCAACTACAGGAATTGGTGAATTTGAGGTATATGGAGTAGACTTCGTACCACATTATCTCATTCAACAATCAAAAAATATATATTCTATAGACCATAACTATTTAAATTTAGGAGAATCAAAATCTCCTACAGAACTATCTTCATGGATAGATAATTATGGATATGGAGATTTAAATATTATAAATGAATCATTAGATAACAAGCATACTCCTACAACAGTAGATGAAGAAATGATATATGAAAGTTTAAATATAGATTTTAATGATGTAAAGAAGCCTAATATATATGTATTTGAAGATGATGATAAAAAGAAAGTTAGATATGATACTGATTCATATAAGATAATAGATGAAATAAAAAAGATAAATAATGGAATTGGGAATGTTGTGTTTAAAGAATATTGATTTAGAAATTTGGAGGTGATTGAGTGAGTTTGATAACGTGGAATCCTAACGACAAAGGTAAAGATGTAATTTTATCCCTTAATAACATGGAAGTGAGTGCTATTGGTTATGATTCTGGTATTAGAGCTACAAAAGGATATAATTATGGAAAATATTATATGGAATGTAAAATTGTAGATGTAGGAGCTATGGTGCTTGGGATAGCTAATAAACAATCATCTTTATCTTGGCTCGTTAATGGTCAGTTTGGTAATGATGCTAGAGCGTACAGTTGTCTTAATGCTACAAAATATCCCGAGAATAAACCTTATGGGGATAAAATTATATCTGGAGAAATAATTGGAATGGCTGTAGATTTGGATAAAAAAATAGTAGAGTTTTTTAAAAATGGTATGTCAATGGGGGTAGCTTTTAATGACGTAGGATTGTTACAAGGCGATATATATGCGTTTATAATTAATTCTAGTGTTAATTATAAAATGAATGTACAGTCAAACTTCGGAGCGAATGAGTTTGATATAATAACATCCAATCCTAATGAGTGGAGTAGGCTAGTTTATGAGGGTTATAGACCATATGATTTTGATAATGCAATATGGTTTAGCTACAGTCATCTTATAAAACAAAGCAATGAATATTATACAACAAATAATAATTATTATAAATTAGGAACTCCAAAAGACAAGACTGAATTAAAGAGATGGTTATCTGAATATGGAACAAATAACATATTAAATTTACAAGATAGTTTAAATAATAAAATAGTTCCTGTAGATAAATTTAGTGAACCACGTAAAATATATCAGTCTTTAGATGTTGATTTTAATGATGTAAAGAAACCTTATGTTAGCATGATTGATATGGATTTAAATAAAAGACTAGATTATGATGCTGATTCTTATAAAATTATTGACGAGATAAGAAAAGTTAATAATGGTATTGGTAATGTTGTGTTTAAGGAATATTAATTTAGTTTTAGAAATTTGGAGGTGATGGTATGACAACAATAGACCGATATACGAAACTATTGCTACATATGGATGATGGTAGTTTTAAAGATGAAATGGGAAATGAAGTAAGTAATATTGGCAATGTAACCTTAGATACTTCTAATAAAAAATTTGGAAGAAGTAGTGCGAAGTTTAATAAGAACAGTTTGAGTTTAGATGATTCTAAAGGAGATTTTCATTTTGGAGAAGAAGACTATACTATAGATTTCTGGGTTTATAATAATAATTTATCAACTAGTTTTAATGTAATGATAGATTATAGGCAGACTGGTCATGTAGCAAATCCTATAATTTATTTTCAGAATAAAATTATAAAAGTAATGTTTAATAGTAAAGAAGTAATTATTGGAGATTCAGTCGAAGTTAATAAATGGTATCATATTGCTTTAGTAAGAAGTTCAAAGGTTACAAATTTATATCTAAATGGCAAAAAACAAGGAACTTCATGGAATGATTCAAACAATTATATAAAAGTGCCAAGATTATTAATAGGAAACTCTTTTGATAACTATGGTATCTCGGGTAATATAGATGAATTAAGAATATCAAAAGGGATTGCAAGGTGGACAAGTGATTTTACACCGCCTATAGAGCCTTATTCGAATGACAAGTATTTAATAAAACAAAGCAACGATTACTACTCTACATACAACAACTACTTAAAATTAGGACAACCTACTAATTTAGACGAACTAGACGCTTGGTTTAAAGACTATGGTATGAGTAACATATTTAATCTTCAAGATACTTTAACCTCAAAAAAAGTGCCTATGGTTGAAGGCGTAGGCAATATATATGAATCCTTAGATGTTAATTTAAATGATTTGAAGAAAGAAGATTTATATATTACAGAAGAAGATAATAAGACTTATTTTGAGTATGATTATAATAATTATAAGATTATAGATGAGATAAGAAAAATAAATGGTGGTATAGGAAATGTTGTGTTTAAAGAGTATTAGTTTAGAATTTAATTTGGAGGTGATGTAATGGCAGTTAATCAACAATTGTTGCAACCAGAACAGGGTTGGAAGAGATATGATGATAAAGATAGCAATATAGAGTATGTTGGCAATTGGAAACCGTATGACAATTCTGGATTGTGGGAAGGTTCTTCTAAATATACGAATGACACAAATGCTTCAATTAGATTTGATTTTACGGGAAGCAGAATAAGAATAATATCAGAAGTATCATCTATAGATAAGAGAGATGACAATATTATCATTATAGATGGCAATGAATATAAATTCTCTGAATCTTATTCTCCAACAAGATTTAGAGTAATTGTTTTCGAAAAAACAGATTTAAGCAAAGGGATTCATTTTGTTGAGATAAAACCTTCTCCTAGCGTTGCAGAAACCACTGGTTATGGTATAAATATGGTCTTAGATGCTATTGACATAGACGAAAATGGGGAGCTAAAACAGTATTACATTCCTAAACATTTAATCGAACAATCTGATAATTTTTACTCAATCAAACCAGAATATTATGAAGGTGGAAGTTTTAAGCCAATAACTTTAAGTTCTGGAGATTATCCAATTAAAGCTGACTTTGATAAAAGTGGTTTTGATAATTTAAATGATTTATTGAGAGAAAGAAAAGAAGGTAGCTTAACTTCTAAAAGTACAAGTTTAGATTCTGGAAAGATGTTTAGTTTTGATTTTGGTAGTGATTTTAAGAGTATAAAGAATACTCCAAATGTAGTGTTACCCGATGTATGCTATACTGATAGTGGATATGATGGAATGAAAGAAACAAATTTTTCACATCCTCAAATATATGGTACTGGCGGAGGTAGAGTTAGCACTTATCCTAATGTAGAAACAAAAGTAAAATTAAATAACAAATATTCGCTAAGTAAAATGTATATAACTGTTAATAGTACAGGGTTGGTTATAAATTATAACTGTTCGGTTTTTGCAAGTAATGATGATGTTGATTATATAACTTTATTAAATAATGTGAATGTAAGTAAAGATGGGCAATATATAAATATAAACAATAATATTGGTTATAAATATTATAAAGTTGTTGTTAGTTCATCTATGTATGATGCAAGAAACGGAAGTGTATCTTTAATCAGACTGTTCGGCTGTTTGTCATATGTAACCAAATACTTAATTCAAGACAGAGATAATATTTTATATACTTATGACGGAGAAAACATTATAGAATCTCCTTCTCAAACATTAAATGAACAGAATTATCTAGCTAATGGATTTGAAGATACAACTTTAATATCAGAAGATAAATGGAGTAGTAAATTTCCAAATAAATTAGATTTAAAACTGCTAATGTATACAGATGATATAGAAAAAACAGAAGCTACTATGACATATGAATTAAAAAATCCATATAAGCCTATTGATATATTAAAGAAGAACAATAGTGGTGTTTGTAATATATTGATGAGTAAGAATTAATTTTTAGCATAGAGAGGTGATAGTGTGGCTAAAATAAATCTAAATGGAACAGAGGTTGAGTATAATAATATATATTATATAAGTACAAATGGTAATGATAATACAGGCGATGGAAGAAAAAGTAATCCTTTTGCTTCATTTCCAAAAGCTATGAGTCTTGCTCAAAATAATGACTTAATATATTTTTTAAAAGGAATGTATAATATATCTGAAATGTATAATGTCAAAGGAAGTGCTGGAACTTTTTTATATGATGACAATAAGCCTATTGTCATATATGCTGAAAAATATTCTTATTTTAAAATAGATAATCCTATAAATAAGGTACGTGATACAAGTGCTATAGTTATATCAAATGCTTCCACAAAGGTTATTGGGTTTACAATAGATTATAATGTAACAAAAACTACTGTAAATTATGAGAGAGCTATCTTTGGCAGAAACGCTGGTTATGCAAGGGGGGCTATTTATAACTCTCATTTTATAATAAGAAGTAAAACATCTTTTTCTTATGCGAATAGTGGTAATGCATTGACTTGTTATAATTGTAATTTTGATATATTAGATGGGTTGGAAAATGCTTATTCGGGTGAAACAACTTTTAATAAATGTACATTTAGTAATATTTCAAGATTAAATTCTAATGCTGGAATGAAAGGAACTGATAATAAATATAATGTTTCTTATGATGCTGATTTTAATTCAGTACCAGACGATGAAGGTTATGGGGTTATGTATGGTGATTTTTCTTGGAGATACAAACCTTCATTATTCTTAGTAAAGCAAGAAGCGAATTATATACTTATAAATAATAATTATTATAATCTTGGCAGACCAAAAGATGATAATCAATTGTTAGAATGGTATAAGAAATATGGTTATGATAAACCAGATATTATATCAGATAAATTAACTATTAAAGATTTTCCTTTGATAGTTCCATATGGAGCAACGTCAAACAGAACTATGTTTGAGCTAGATGCAAATGATATAAAAAATAGCATTGAGTTTATTGAAGATGAAGAAAAAGGTGATTACATAAGGCATGGCTCTAATGAATATAGAATATATGACAAACTAGCAGATAGATTTGACAAATTTGAAATAACAATGATTGAATAAAACAATAAAAAGGTGGTAAATATTATGTCTGTTTCAATTGCAACAATTCCAGTGATTAAAGGTGAGTCAGCAAAAGAAATGTTAGAATCTTTAAAGATACCTATAATTACAAAAGAATTTGCAGAAGAGTGTAAAAAGAAAACTGAAGGAATTACTATTAAGAAACATAAAGATATTATGATTCTAAAAGCTATAAAAGAATGTAGTGAAAAATATAAAGAATCCTTAAATGATTTAGCTAAATAAAGATTTCTAATAACAAAATAAAAATTAGAGGTCTTTTTATTTTGTTTAAATTTAACATGATTTAATATAGTTTTATTTAATTGAGAAGGTGTTACAGCCTTCTCTCTTATTTTATAAATATAATTATCGAGGTGAGAAAGGTGGTTTAAATAAGTATGGATATAGAAAAACACTTGCAAAGTCAGGTAAAAGACCATGAAATTAGAATTAGACAATTAGAGGATAGTGACGTTAGACAGCAAATTCAGCTTGCAAACATTGAAAAAAGTCAAGCTGAAATAAAAGTAATGATAAACGAAAGCTCAAGAGAACAACAAAAGGCTCTAAATGATAATCAAAAAACATTAAATGAATTTACTGAAAGAATATTAGATACCTTTACTAATAATATAAACAATGATAATAAAACTAAAAATGAAGTTAAGTTTCATAATACTAAGCAATTTTGGGCTATAGTAGCTACCTTAATGACAATATTAGGCTCTATAGCAACTTATTATTTTAGTAAATAAATTATAAAAGGAGGTTGGGAATTATGTTGCCGTTAAACAGTAAAATAGCAATAGATTTAGGACATGGTACTGGCGGAGATAGAGGAGCTAATGGATTTTTAAATGAAGAAAAAATAATAAGAGAGTATGGAAAGTTTGTAATTGATGGACTTAGAGAACTAGGATACACAGTTTATGATGTAACTCCTACTAAAAATAACCTTACTTTATCACAATCTTTGACTTATAGAGTAAACATGGCGAATTACTATAAAGTAGATTTATTTGTATCTTTACATGGAAATTGCTTTGAAAAAGAAAGTGCTAATGGTTGTGAAGTATTATATATGTCAACTAAAGGAAAGGAGTATTCAGATAGAATATGCAAAGAAATATCTAGCTTAGGATACTTCAATCGTGGAGCTAGGTTTAGAAACGATTTATATGTTTTAAAACATACATCTATGCCAGCAGTGTTGATAGAACCATTGTTCATATCTAATAAAGCAGATTCTAATAGATACAATGCTAAAGATATTGCTAAGACAATCATAAAAGGAATAACAGGAAAAGAAGCATTTCAAAAGAAATCCGAAGAAGTGAAAACAGAAAACAAAGAGAGCTATCCATCTATAGACCATACTATACCAAACTTTGAAGGAATAGTGCCTTTTGGTGATATAGGATATGTACAAATCATACCAAACAGAGGAAGAATTGACCTGCATTTAGATAAATACAATTATATATCTATTCAGGATGATGAAAAAGAAGGTAATAAGGTTTGGATTACCACAAGAACTAAAGGAACTAAACAAATAATATAAAATAATTAAAAAATAATCAAAGTTAATTAATAAGTGTATAGAGATATACGCTAGATATATAAAGGAGGAAAACATTATGCAAAATGAAATAACAAAAATCTTAACACAAGCTATATTTTCAATATTAGGGGTATTAGTTACATATTTAACTACATTAATAGTTTCTTATATTAAAAGTAAGCAACAGGAATTAATAAATAAAATAGGTGCTGAACAATATAACACTAATTATAACATCGCAAAATCAATTTATTTTGCTGTTGAACAACATTTTAGATTTATACCACAGGCAGGAAAAGAAAAAAGAGAGCTATTTGACAAAATGCTTTTAGAAAAAATACCTACACTTAAACAATCAGATTTAGACCATTTTAGAGAAGCCGTTGTTGGTGAAATAAACAATCAAATAAATGATTCAAAAATATTTGAACTTGCTCCAACTTTCAATCCTGAAATTGATTCTATTTAGATATCTAAGTATTTAATCATTACTATTCTAGTTTCAGCTCTAGACTTAAATTTCCGTCCATAAAACTATTCTTTTAAAAAAATTATAAGAAGATCTAAAATATATACTATCATGACATCAGTTTTTAGTATCCATACTTTAAAAAACCACCATTCTTCAATAAATCTCCTTAATCATATAAAGCATATTGTATGCTTATCAAATTGAAATAATAATCCTTTCTTAATATTCTATTTATCTACATCAGCATTAAATGCGTCTATAACTAATTTTAAAGTTATAGTAACACCTATCATCTACAAATTTTCTATTAAATAGATCCACAACAATATCTAAGTAAAGACGTTTTCATCATTTTGTATATATGCCGTACTATTAGACATAAAAAAGAAATTTAAATTTAATTATTAATACTATTAAAAATCATATCAAATATAATATATAAAAAATTGACAAAGGCCTAAAAATATGGTAAATTTATTTTGGAAAATATATCATATTAGGGGGAAAAACATGAAAAAAGGAAGAAAAAGTCTACTTCTATCACTTGTTTTAATAGTAATTTCAATTATGGTAATAGGATGTAGTTCTAAACCAAAGGTAGCTGCTGATGAAACAGCAAAAATTCTATTTGATTTTTATATCAAAGGAGATCAGGAGGCTTTAGCGAAGATCAAATTACCTAAAGAGCAAATAGAAGAAATTTCAAAAATACAAAAAGACGAAACTATGAAAACAATAAAAAATAATTTTGCAGTAGCAGGTTTGAAAGTTAGTGATGCCCAAGTAAATGAAATATACACAGCTCGTGCATCAGCATTAAAGAAATTATCAGCAGAAACAGAAATTGTTTCTGAAAATGATGAATCTGCAGATGTTAAACTAAAGACAACCTATATTAATGAAATTGCTCTTGATGAAAAAGCAGCAACAAATGCTATTCAAGAAGTTGAAAAGTTAAACATTACAAATCAGGAAGAAATTCTTAACAAACTAACAGAGGTTTATATAAAAAATTTAATAAATGAATATAAGAATGTACAACCATCATCAGATTTAAAAGAACAAACATTTAAATTTGAAATAAAAGAAAAGACTTGGTTGCCACAAGACATAGAAACATTTTCTATGGGTATTGTTAAGTTGGTTTTAGGAATGGAATAAATTTCATAAAGCTAAAATTACACTTATAAATAATAGAATAATATAAATTTAAATTAAAAACTTATTAACTTAAATTGAAGATTAATTTAAAATTATATATAAATATTAAGGAGATGGTAGAGAAATTGCCATCTCCTTAATATTTATATTATAATCAAGTGATTCTTAGCTTCAGATGGAGTTTGCTTAAAAGGAATACTTACTCCAACTGAGGCTTAGAAGAACTTATCCAGGGACGTAGCATCCGTTATGGGAGTATTACGGATGGTAGTCATCGGATAAAATTTTTTTATATGAGGTAAATGGGATATAATAGAGAAAATCATTTAATTATATTAAGGGGAGGATAGGGATATCGTGACTGAGATAACTGGTAAATATAACAAAGCAATTGTTTACACAGATAATATTGAAGAGGCTGCAGTTAAGCAGATTGAAACCTTATGTAATCAAGAGTTTGTAGAGGGAAGTAAAATAAGAATAATGCCTGATGTACATTGTGGAATGGGCTGCACAATAGGAACCACAATGACCATTGAGGATAAGGTAGTTCCCAATCTTGTTGGGGTTGATATCGGCTGTGGAATGGAAGTTATAAAGCTTGAAAACCGACGCATGGAGCTTCAAAAACTTGATAAGCTAATTTACGAGAAAATTCCTAGTGGTTTCAAAATAAGAGATAAGGAACATAAATTTAATGATGAAATTGATCTAGATGAGCTCAAATGTAGAAAGGAAGTAAATCTTATTAGAGCAAGAAAAAGCATTGGAACCTTGGGTGGAGGTAATCACTTTATTGAAGCTAATAAAGATGGCGAAGGAAATCTATATTTAGTAGTTCATTCAGGAAGCCGACATTTAGGACATGAAGTTGCAAGCTTTTATCAAAGGGAGGCATTTAAATCCCTTAATAGCGATAATAAAGACTTAGCCTATGTATCCGGAGAGATTTTTAAAGATTATATTCATGATATGAAAATTGTTCAACGTTTTGCAGAATTAAACCGTAAGGTTATGATTAATGAAATAATTAAAGGCATGAAGCTCAATGTAGCAGAAGAATTTACAACTATTCATAATTATATTGATATGGAAAATATGATTTTAAGAAAAGGTGCAGTTTCAGCTCAAAAAGGAGAAAAGCTTTTAATACCAATAAATATGCGAGATGGCAGCCTTATTTGCATTGGAAAAGGAAATGAAAATTGGAATTTTTCAGCTCCACATGGTGCTGGTAGAATTATGAGCAGAACTCAAGCAAGAAATTCATTTACATTGAATCAATATAAAAAGACTATGGAGGGAATTTTTACAACATCAGTAAAGAAAGAAACCATAGACGAATGTCCATTAGCTTATAAGTCCATGGAGGAAATAATAAGTAACATCAAAGACACCGTAGATATAGTTCATAAGATAACGCCTATATATAACTTTAAAGCTGCGGAATAAAATTGAATTAACAGTAAGAGGATAATAAGGCGTACATAGATTTATATAAATCTATGTACGTTTCTTATTTGAATTTTTATTATTACTTTCCAGTGATAAAACTATTAATAATGAACATCTCTTAAGCACAATCCTTTTGCTTCAAGAATTAATTTAGTCTCTGCTCTCTTCTTTTCATTTAATATTCTTTCTACATCTGCTGGTTTAATGTTCTCCTTACCCACTTCTAGGAGAGTTCCGGCAATGATTCTAACCATATTTAATAAAAAACCATTTCCGTTAATCTCCATTTCTATCATACCACAATTTTCAGTTATATTTATGTAATTGATAGTCCTAATAGTTGATTTATCCTTAGATTTTAATCTGGTAAAGCCTTGAAAATCATGAGTTCCAATTAAAAACTTTGCTCCCTCTCTCATTGCGCTTAAATTAAGCTTTTCATTAATGTGATAATAATATTTTTTGTTAAATACACTTCTGAATTTATTGTTATTTATCCTATATACATAGGTTTTTGATTTTACATTATACCTTGCATGAAATCTTTCGCTAGTATCTTTCATAGATTTTACTAGTATATCTTCAGGTAAAAATGTATATAGATAATTTAACATATCCTCTATACTGAGATTAGAATTAGTATGAAAGTTTGCTGTATAATTTTCAGCGTGTACACCAGAATCCGTTCTTCCACAACCTATCACCTGAATGTCTTCTCCTGTCATTTTAGATAAAACAGTTTCTATTTTATCTTGCACAGTTGAAACATCTTTAATTTGTTTTTGCCATCCTTTGTATCTAGTTCCATCATATTCTATCGTCATTTTTAAATTTCTCATCTAGACCCACCTTTAGTTTTTGTATTAATTATATACCATAAAATCTATTTTTATTTATATCTCTATCTATATCATAATAGCACTATTACCATTTAAATAAAGAAATAAATCCCTTGTTGCTTCTTGATAATCCAAATTTAGAATAAAATGATTCTTCAGAGGGCTTTGTTAACAAAACAGGGCTTAAATTGTTTTCCTCAAGAAGCTCCATTAGATTCTCCATTATTTTTGTACCAATTCCTTTGCCTTGGTAGTCTTTATGTACAAGCAATCTTAATATATAAGCATGTTTAATACCATCAGAAAGTATCTGAACAAATCCTATAAGTCTATTTAAATCATCTCTTACAGTAATCCATCCCCAGGATAATCCTAAAGATTCTTCTAACTTCTTAGGTGAATTTAATCCCCATCCTATAGTTTTCAATAAATTGTTTAATTCATTTGCATCAATTTTAGCATTTCTTTCAATACGCATAGAACCCACTCCTTTCACAATAATATAATATTATCATAAATTTACATGTATGTAATAACTTATATTCTAATTGTGTATAAATTGTAAAATTAATCAGAACATATTGTAAGTAAAGAAAATACAGTCTAGTTTTTAACTATATAACTTGGTAAAATAAAGTATATAACTTAAGATAACAAGGGAGGTATTAGATGGATGTTTTATTTATCGCAGGAATAATTCTGCTTATATGCGCAGTTTCTAGTAAGGTTTTATATAGGTACGGTATACCTACCTTGGTTATATTCCTTACAATGGGTATGCTTATGGGCTCAGATGGGCCAGGAGGCATTTATTTTAATGATCCACAGCTTGCTGAAAATTTATGTAATGTCGGACTTATATTTATTATGTTTTCAGGTGGTTTTGGTACAAGTTGGAAGACGGCGAAGCCCGTTGCTCTGGCAGCCGGTGTGCTTGCTACCCTTGGAGTAGTACTTACAGCATTTTTGATAGGAATTTTTGCTCATTTTGTACTTGGGTTTACCTTTCTTGAAGGAATGTTACTCGGTTCCATAGTATCCTCTACGGATGCAGCCTCGGTGTTTTCTATACTTCGATCGAAACAGCTCAATCTTAAAAATGGTCTAGCTCCTATGCTTGAAATGGAGAGCGGGTCTAATGACCCTATTGCATATATGTTAACCACTGTTTTTCTTGGGTTAATATTAGGTGAAAGTCAAAATATATTTTTACTTTTACTGACACAAATTGCAATAGGAGTACTGGTAGGTGCCATTATAGGTAAACTTTCAGTATGGCTTATCAATAATATCAATCTTGATATTGATGGGCTTTATTCCATTATTGTTATTGGTACTGCACTGTTATCCTATGCGGGCGCTGGATTGCTTTCAGGAAATGGATTCTTAGCTGTTTATATTACAGGTCTCATACTAGGAAACAGTAGGCTTGTTCATAAAATAAGCTTGGTTCGTTATTTTGATGGATTATCTTGGCTTATGCAAATTCTTTTATTCTTCACATTGGGATTATTAGCTTTTCCATCAAGATTACCTAGCGTAGCAACACAGGGAATGGCAGTTGCAATTTTTATCATTTTTGTTGCACGTCCAGTGGCTATATTCATTGTTTTGACTTTGTTTAAAAAACCTATTAAAGAGCAGTTACTTGTATCATGGGTTGGATTTCGTGGTGCAGCGGCAATTGTTTTTGCAACATACCCTTTAACAGCAGGGCTACCTGTTGCAGATGAAATATTTAATATCGTGTTTTTTATAGCATTGGTGTCCGTTGTAGTTCAGGGAACTCTTTTTATTCCTATTGCTAAAAAGCTTGATTTGGTAGCAGAGGAAGAGACGGTGCTTAAGACCTTTACTGATTATTCAGGAGAGCTTCACGCGGAACTTTTGGAAGTGACAATTCCAGAGGGTAGTAAAATGGCGGGAAAGGCTATAATGGATTTGGATATACCTACGGAGATATTGATAGTAATGGTTAAACGAGGGAGAAAACTAATTACTCCAAACGGTGCTACTATAGTTGAAGCTGGGGATATTATTATGATGGCTGGAGACAATAAAGTACAACTTATGGAAATGCAAGATGTATTTGGGGTTACTAGTTAAAAAATATGAGTATAATAAGAATTGCTTATTAAGTATAAATAAAAAAACTATGTGTTATTGGATTTTTCATACACATAGTTTTTTTATTTATATTTAATTTCCACAAGGTAAAAACACACCCTACATAGAAAATACTATAAATAGAAATATTTTGAAAAATCAGTGAAAGGAGGGTTCATGCTACATATTCATTCATTTTACTTATTGATTGGAGGGGTGTAATAAAATGATACAACAGTATGATATTAAGACAGTAAGTATTGATAATGGAGAGGTTATTGGGTATAGAGAGGCAGGCTGTGGAGATGAAACAATTTTATTGATTCATGGCAATATGACTTCTTCTAAGCACTGGGATTTACTAATGGATAAGCTTACTCCCAAGTATAAGGTTTATGCAGTGGATCTAAGGGGTTTTGGAGCTTCTAGTTATAACAATAGGGTGAACTCATTAAGGGACTTTAGTGAAGATGTGAATGATTTTTGTGGGAAGATTGGAATAAAGAATGCCATAGTCATAGGTTGGTCTACTGGTGGGGGAGTGGGCATGTATTTATCAGCAGATCATAGTGATAAGGTAAAGAAACTTATTTTAGTTGAATCTGTAGGGGTTAAGGGTTATCCCATTCTTAGAAAGAATGAAGAAGGACAACCTATAGCTGGAGATTTTTTAATAACTAAGGAGGAAATAGAAAAAGATCCTGTACAAGTAGCTCCTGTTTTAAGAGCTATAGAAAATAGAGATAAAGAATTTTATAGAGGGTTATGGAATCATGTCATATACACCCACAATAAACCGGAAAGTCATAGATATGAAAAGTATTTAGAGGATATGCTTACTCAAAGAAATTTAGTGGATGTAGACTATTCTCTTGTGCACTTTAATATAACTGAAGAATTTAATGGAATTTCAAAGGGTGATGGAGCAGTCAATAAAATAGAAGCCCCTACCCTCATATTTCAAGGGGATAGAGATTATGTAGTTCCTTTTACCATGGCAGAGGACATAAATAAGCATATAAAAAATTCTCAAATGATTATTTTAAAAGACTGTGGACATTCTCCTTTTGTTGACTGTTTAAATGAGATTTATGAGGAAATTGACCAATTTATAAATTTATAAATTTATAGATGTGTAAATTGCTTAGTAATAGTTATATGATAATAATTATGTGTTAATAGTAACGTGAAATCTTAAGATAGGGAAAAATAAATAATCTTTAAAATGTGAATGGCTGCAGTTTCCATATTAATTATGAAATTTATCATTAATTAATGTAAATGTAGCCATTTTTCTATTACTAAAATTAAAAAACTGACTAGGGGGAAATTATAAATTTGGCATGGTACTTGCTAGTAATATAATGTGAAGAAAACAAAGGACTGTACAATGAAGTTCTTACTAAGGGTAGGAACTGTAGGAAACCGTAGAAAAACCTTAAATAGCTATAGAAAAATTATGTAAGTATTAATGACATTGTACCAATTTGTTACATAGGGGAGGAGAGGGTGTATATGGATATTTTTTTGCAATTATTATTTAGTAGCCTAGAGACAGGGAGTGTTTATGCACTGGCAGCGCTTGGTATCATCATTATATTTAGAACAAGTAGAACCACTAATTTTGCCCAAGGTTCAGTGGGAATGTTTAACGCATTTATAGCTACAGTATTTTTAATGAAATTCAATTGTCCTGCTTGGGTAGCTGCAATTGTAGGCATGATATTTGCTATTATAACGGGTATCTTAGTGGATATTGTGATAATAAGAAGAGCAAATAAAAGCTCACCAATAGCAAAGCAAATCATAACTTTTGGACTTATTATGTTGTTTTTAGGAATTGCACCTATGATATTCGGCTCAATGCCATTGTTTTTTCCAAGGTTTATAGAGTCAGGAACATTGGATATAGGAGGGGCCTCTATTACCTATAATGCTCTACTTAACATTACTATAGGAATAGTTGTTATGTTAGTATTATTCTATTTTCTACAAAGAACAAAATTGGGTCTTGCAGTAAGGGTTACATCCTCAAATGAGCAAACCGCTAGACTTATGGGAGTTCCAACTAAAACTGTAACAATGGTATCTTGGGCAATAGCAGCAGCACTTGGTACGTTATCAGCCTTAATGTTAGCACCATCTATTACAGTAAATGTTTCTATGATGGACAATGTTCAAATAAATGCTCTCATAGCCTGTGTATTAGGAGGATTCTCCACTTTTTATGGCCCAGTTTTAGGAGCCTATATTATTGGCTTAAGCAGAAATATTTTGCTATTTTATGTTTCATCAACCTGGGGAGATGCCATTGTATATACATTGATTCTTATATTTATAGTACTTAGACCAAATGGAATCATTGGTAAAAAGATGGTTAAAAAGGTGTAGAGAGGAGAATAACACTGCTATGAAAAAATTACTTAAAAATGTTTATGGGAGATATATACTTTTTGGAATTATATTATGTTTGATACCATTCTTGCAATCACAAGGAATTTTAAATAGTGCTACGGTGACAATCTTTGGAACTATATTGTTTTACGCTATCGTGGGTATAGGAATGAATGTATTGCTAGGGTATTCTGGTCTTATTTCTCTTGGAACTGCAGGATTCATGGGACTAGGTGCATATACATCAGCTTATCTAACCAGTGATTTGAAGATGCCCTTTATAATTTCTCTTCTAATATCTATGCTAGTACCTCTTGTTATTGGACTTTTAATCGGCGCTGCCTCCTTAAGATTAGAAGGGTATTATTTAGCAATAGCAACCCTTGGGGTAGCAGAAATTCTTAGAAAGGTATTTGTAGAGTATGAAGTTATCACAGGAGGTTTCTCAGGGAAAAATGCAAACTATCCGGTATTGTTTGGAGCAATTAAGTTAGATAGAGGGAGTACCTTTGTATTGCTTGTGGTTGTCTTAGTTATAGTGATGATACTTACCCATAACTTTATTCATGGGCCAATTGGTAGAGCGCTACTTACCATGAGGGGAAGCGAAGCTGCAGCTCAAGCTATGGGAATAAACCTTTTAAAATACAAACTTATAGCCTTTGGAGTGGCGACAGTATACGCTGGACTGGGAGGAGCCCTTTATGTGCATTTTATAAAATTTGCTTATCCCTCTACCTGGACATTGACCTTATCACTTCAAATAGTAGCGGTGATAGTAATTGGAGGTATGAGAACCATAAGCGGGCCTATAATAGGATCTTTCATAGTATTTGGAGTACCTGAACTAATACTAAAAAGACTTCCCTTAATAGGAAGCACGGATGGATTATCCTTTATATTTACAGGAGTATTAATAATTGTTGTCATTTTATTCTATCCAAATGGTTTAATATTTGTTTTCGATGATATAAAAAAATACTTTAAAAAGAAAAAGGTGATAGTAAATGAGCAAAGTTCAAATGCTTAAAGTAGAAAATCTATCAATAGCTTTCTTAGGACTAAAGGCAGTAGACAATCTTAGTTTTTCAATAAATGAAGGTGAAATATATGGACTTATTGGACCTAATGGGGCAGGAAAGACTACAGTATTTAACTGTATAACTCAATTTTATAAACCAGATGGTGGCAGTGTTCTTTTTACCAAAGAGGACGGCTCTGTAATAGATTTAGTAGGAGAAAAAACTCATAATATCATAAAGCTTGGATTGGTTAGAACCTTTCAAAACGTAGAACTTATAAGTGAGCTATCATTATTAGATAATTTACTAGTAGGTGCTCATGTACAATATAAAAGTGGTATTTTTTCTCAATCATTAAGATTAAAAAGAGCAAGAAAAGAAGAGGAGAAGCTTAGAGAAAAAGCTTTGGGGGTATTAAAGTTTCTACAATTAGAAGATAAAAAGGATGAGTTAACAAGTGGTCAACCTTATGGGATATTGAAGAAAATCGAATTAGGAAGGACATTGATGAGCAATCCAAGATTAATTATTCTCGATGAGCCTGCTGCAGGACTTAATGAGGTAGAAACCTTAGAACTAGCAGAGCTAATTAGAACTATTAGGAGTAAATACAATTGCAATATTTTACTGGTGGAACATGACATGAGATTGGTAATGGATATTTGTGACCGTATTTGCGCAATTTCATTTGGTAAAAAGTTAGCAGAAGGAACTCCTAAAGAAATTCAAACTAATAAAGAAGTACAAGAAGCATATCTAGGAAAGGATGAATAGCATGAGTGAGATAGCGTTAAGTATCGAAAACCTCAAAGTTTCCTATGGAAGCATAGAAGCTTTAAAAGGAATAAATGTGAAAGTCCCTAAAGGAAAAATTGTAGCACTATTAGGAGCCAATGGCGCAGGAAAAACCACTACTTTAAAGGCTATTTCTGGTATTGCAAAAGTAGAAGCTGGGAAAATAAATTTTTTCGATAAAGATATTACCAAAATGTCTGCAGAGAAAATCACTTCACTAGGGATTATGCAATCACCAGAAGGAAGACAAATTTTTTCAGACCTTTCAGTGGTAGACAACTTAAAAACAGGAGCTTTTACATTAAAAAACAAAGAGGAAATAAAGAGAAATTTAGATAGAGTTTATAGATACTTTCCTAGGCTTAAGGAAAGGGAGAAGCAAATAGCTGGGACTTTAAGTGGAGGAGAGCAGCAGATGTTAGCTATAGGAAGAGCACTCATGAGTAGTCCTAAGGTTCTTTTGTTAGACGAGCCATCACTAGGATTAGCTCCCCTTATTGTTAGAGATATATTTAAAATTGTTAAGGAAATCAATGAAGAGGGAACCACAGTGCTCATCATTGAGCAAAATGCCCTTCAAACCTTAAAAATAGCGGATTATGCCTACGTTTTAGAAGTGGGAGAAATAAATATATCTGGAAAAGCAAGTGACTTAATTAAAGATAAGAAACTTATAGAAGCTTATTTAGGATCATGTTAGAACCTCTTAAAAAGATTAAAGTATCCAAAGGGAGAAATCTCTTAATATATTAATCACTATATATTAATCATTAATTTAAAATTATTAATTAGGGGGATTAAAGATGAGAAGAAAAATTTCATTATTATTAGCTACATTAATGGTTGCAACGGTAGCTTTAGCAGGTTGTGGCAAAGAAACTGAGAAAGCACAAGGGGTAACAGATACTACTATAAAAATAGGTAACAGTGCAGCTACTTCAGGAGCTCTTGCACCAGTAGGAGTGCCATTTAAAGTAGGTATAGAGGCTTACTTAAAAATGGTGAATGAGGGTGGAGGAATAAACGGAAGAAAAATTGAATATGTGCATCAAGATGACGAGTTTAATCCTGAAAAAGGTAAAGCAGCTCTTGAGAGACTAGTAAATGACGAAAAAGTATTTGCTTTAGTTGGTCACTTTGGAACTCCAATTGTTGGAGCTACATTAAATGATATAAAAGAAAAAGGAATTCCAGCAGTTTACTTCGCTACAGGGACAGGTATTCTCTACAATGAAAAAGCTGAAGGGAATGAGAGATGCATATATCCAGTACAGCCAGTTTACCCAATGGAAGGACGTATAATGGCAACTTGGGCAAAGGGAGAGTTTAAAGCAAGTAAAATAGGAGTTATTTATACAAATGATGATGCTGGTAAAGACTTATTAAAAGGCATTCAACAGGAGGCTAATACCCTTGGTGGATTAACTGTAGTTGATGAGCAAGTAGCTCCAGGCTCAGAAGACGTATCAGCAGCAGTATCAAAAATTAAAAATGAAAATGTAGACATAGTAATTATAGCTGGAATACAAGGCACATTCCCACAAATAGCTAAAGAACTTGCAAAGCAAGGCAATACTAAGCCAGCCTTAACAACATATGTAAATGCCGACAAAACTATGACAGAGGCAGTAGCTTCAACAGTTAATAATAAATTTGACATTTATGCTCATGCTTGGGTGGATGCGACAAAACCGACTATGGATGAATATAGAAAATGGATAAAGGAAACTTCAAGTGAAGACTTCAGTAACAATGCTTATGCCATGACAGGATGGATAGCAGCACACTTTTTTACAGAAGGTTTAAGACGTGTTGGTGATAAGGAATTAACTTGGGAATCTTACATGGATGCTCTTGAGTCTTCACCAATTGAAAATCCATTTGGTGGATCTATAGACTTCTCAAATGGAAAAAGACTTGGAACACAAGAAATGGCTTTAGTAAAAATGAATGAAAAGAATCCAACAGGATGGGACCCATACATTGGATTTAGAAGCATGGAGCAAATATTAGGAAAATAGTTAAACATAAAAAGGATGATAAAACTATGAGTTATGTAAATATAGACGATTATGATATTTATTATGAAAGCTATGGAGAAGGGGAAACGGTTATATTTTTAAATGGAATTATGATGAGTGCACTTAGCTGGAGACCTTTTTTAGATAGCTTTAAAAATTACAGACTTATTCTTATAGATTTTGTAGACCAAGGAAAGTCTTCTAAAGGGAGAGGAGAATACACTCAGGACCTGCATGTAGAAATTCTAAATAAATTTATTGAAGAGCTTAATTTAGGAAAGGTTAATTTATTTGGAATATCCTATGGTGGAGAGGTGGCAATGAGATTTTCCCTAAAATATAAAGAAAAACTGAAGAGTTTAATGCTAGCTAATACCACTTGTTACACTAATCATTTAATGAAAGATATAGAAAGACTTTGGGATTATGCTGCATCAACCTATGATAATAAGGTGTTTTTTTCAGCTACAATGCCTTTTATATATTCGCATAAATTTTATGAAGAAAATAATGAATGGCTAAAGGAAAGGGAAAAATTATTTGAAACAGCTTTTACTAAGGAGTGGTATGATGGATTTAGAAGAGCCATTAAAAGTGCTTCAACTTTAGACTTAAGAGAGGAAATTGAAAAAATAGATATACCCACCCTTATAATAGGAGGAGACCTAGATATTATAACTCCATTACCCTATCAAGAAGAAATTTATAAAAGAATAAAAACCTCCAATATGGTAGTTATAAAAGATTCAGGACATGGATCTATGTATGAAAAGCCCTCAGAATTTTGTACTATACTAATAGGTTTCCTCCAAACTTATAATAGTAAAATAAGTATAACTTAATCTTTATACCCAAGGGAGAACTTTATCCTTTGGGTATATTTATATTAACAGCTATAATTTATCTTAATATTCAATATATTTACACAATATCTATTGTAGTGTATAATATTAGTAATATTTCCATTATATTGTGATGGGGGTGTTTTAGTGAAATGCATAGGAGAAGATAAGGATTTTATGAGGTTTTGCCAAAATGTCTTTGACAGCCTTCCTATTGGTGTAGATATTTTAAATAAACAGGGTAAAATCATTTATATAAATAGTGCTTTTAGCACATTTTTAGGGCCTCCTATTGAAGATATGATAGGAAAACTAGTTACTGATGTTAATCCCGGGTCAGGTTTCTTAGATACATTAAAAAGAAAACAAGCAGAGATAAATATTAAGCATAGTTTTAATAACGGAAAAGAAGCTATTGTTCACAGAATGCCTATATATGATGACAAAGGGGAAGTCATAGGTGGAATGGGCATGTTGGTTTTTGATAATGTGGACAAGATGCAAGAAGTTTTAAATAAATTTAAAATGGTAGATAAGGAATTAAAACTATATAAAAATGAAATGGCAAGATTAAACTCTGCAAAATATAACTTAAGTCACATAATAGGAGTATCTAAGGAAATTGAAGATAGTAAAAATAAAGTTAGAAAATTCGCCGCGGTGAATTCTAGCGTACTAATTTTAGGAGAAAGCGGGGTTGGTAAAGAGCTCTTTGCTCATTCTATACATAATGAAAGTAAAAGAGCAAATATGCCTTTTGTATCAATAAATTGCTCTGCCATTCCGGAGAATTTAATAGAAGCAGAACTTTTTGGATATGAAGATGGGGCTTTTACTGGAGCTAAAAGAGGGGGCAACCTTGGAAAATTTCATTTAGCTAATGGAGGAACTATATTTTTAGATGAAATTGCAGAAATGCCTTTACACATGCAAGCAAAACTTCTTAGAGTATTGCAAGAAAGAGAGGTTGTACCAATTGGAGCTAAGGCACCTCAACCTATCGACGTAAGGGTTATTAGTGCAACTTGTAAAAACTTAGAGAAAATGCTAATGGCGGGAAAGTTTAGAGAAGACCTGTATTATAGATTAAATGTATTAACATTGGAGATACCTCCAATAAGAGAGAGAAAGTCCGATATACCCATACTTATAAAGCGATTTTTGGATAACTTTTATAAGGAAACAGGCATGTTTAGGCATGTATCTCCTAATGTAATGGAGATACTCGCTAACTATAATTGGAAAGGTAACATTCGTGAGATTAGAAACGTAGTGGAAAAAATGTCTGTAAATGCGGATGATGTTAATATTGGAATAGGTGATTTGCCAGCTTATATAGTAAAGGATGGCTTAAAGGAAAGAACTGCTTCTAAGAGCGGAGGATTAAGTCAGATGCTGTCTGCTATTGAAAAGGAGATTATAATTAATGTTCTTAAAGAGTGCAACTACAATAAAACGGAAGCCTCTAAAAAACTTCAAATACCAAGGCAATCCCTTTATAGAAAAATTGATGAATATGGCTTGGAATTAAAGCTGTAACAAAAGAAGACATTGTTATAAATTGGTACAAGACTATTTAAGGTAAATATTTGTGCTAATAAATTTCTCACGCGAAGAGAGAAGTTTATTAGCATTTTTTATTCAAAAAATCAAATGGCATGAGTTTTGCTTATTTTAAATAATGAGGAAATAAGCAGGGAGGGAACTTTAATGAAAGATCATATAGGAGTAGTTGGTTTTGGGCTATATTTGCCAGAAAATAAGTTAACAGCAGCAGAGATTAGTGAGCTAACTGGTGGAGTATGGAGTGAGGAGGCAGTTGTTTGTAAGCTAGGTTTTGAGCAAAAAACTATTCCAGGTGAGAGAGATGGTACTGAAGAAATGGGATATTATGCTGCAATGGATTGTTTGAAAAATAATGGAGTTGATCCTTTAGACATAGATTTAATTATTTGCATTGGAGAGGAATGGAAGGAGTATCCACTAACCACATCTGCTATGTATATTCAAGAGAAAATTGGTGCTTATAATGCCATTGGCTTTGATATTGCTCAAAGATGTTGTACTGCTATAACTGCGATGAAGGTAGCAAAGGACATGATGATAGCAGATAGTAAAATAAATACAGTGTTAATTTGTGGAGGATACAGAAATGGAGACTTCATAGATTATAAAAATAATAGAGTTAGCTTTATGTACAATTTAGCAGCAGGAGGAGGGGCAGTTGTATTAAAGAAAAATTATGGAAGAAACGCTCTTTTAGAAACTTCAATTATCACTGATGGTTCCTTTGCAAGAGATGTGGCGGTTATTTATGGAGGTACAGAGCATCTTATAAATAATGAAAATTTAGATAGGGCATATAAGTCTTTAGATGTTATGGATGTGGAAGGAATGAAGAGTAGATTAAATGAAAAATCTACGCCAAATTTCTTAAAGGTTATAAGAGACGCCTTAGAAAATAGCGGTTATCAGCAAGAAGATATCGACTATATAGCAATGATCCATTTTAAATATTCTGCTCATAAATATATTTTATCAGAACTTGGAATCAGCGAAAGTAAATCTATCTACTTAAAAGATTACGGACATATAGGTCAAATAGACCAAATTTTATCCGTGAAATTAGCTTTAGAAGAAGGAAAAATTAAAGATGGCGATGTGGTAGTAACAGTAGGCGCAGGTATTGGATATGCTTGGGCAGCTAACGTAATTAAATGGGGAAAGGTTGAATAAGGTGGAAGAATCATGAATTATAAAGAGGAGTATTCAAAAAAACATATTACTATGGAAGAAGCTTTGGGTAAGGTAAAGTCAAGAGATGAGATTGTTGTATCCTTAGCAGCAGCTGAACCAGTAGGGTTTTTATCTAACCTTCATAAAATCAAGGAAAGGGTAGAAGAGGTTTCCGTGGTAACTTGTCTTAATATGAATAACTATGAATTTACTTCAGACCCATCTATGAAAGGTCATTTTATCAATGAGACTTGGTTTTATAGTCCATTGACGAGAAAGGCTCATAATAATGGCACAACTAGCTTTGTTCCAAATCATCTTCATAGAGCTGCTAAGGATAGACTATATTATAAAAAACCAAATATTTTTGTAGGTAGTGCAACACCAATGGACAAACATGGATATTTTTCTTTATCCTTATCCGTTACTTATGAAAGAAATTATGTGGAGAAGGCAGATTTAGTGATATTAGAAATTAATGAAAATCTTCCAGTGGTTTATGGGGATACAATGGTTCATATAAGTGAAGTGGATTTTTTATATGAGTATAATGGAAAGGTACCAGAGCTTCCACTGGTTACTCCTAGCAAGAAGGATATTATTATTGGAAATCTTATTGGAGAGCTTGTTGAAGATGGCTCAACAATACAATTGGGCATAGGTGGAATACCGAATGCAGTTGCTAAAGCCCTTGAAAATAAAAAAGATTTAGGGGTTCATACAGAGATGATAACGGAAGGAATGTATGAACTTTATAAAAAAGGGGTAATTACAAATAGAAGAAAAACTCTTCATAAAAATAAAATGATAGGAACATTTGCTTTGGGAAGTAGAAAGCTCTACGATTTTATAGATGGAAATCTTGGGGTAGAGCTTAGACGTGGTGAGTATGTTAATGATCCCTATGTAATAGGACAGAACTATAAAATGGTATCTATAAACACTGCTCTTCAATTGGATTTAACAGGTCAATGCTGTTCAGAAGCTCTAGGCATTAGACAATATAGCGGAACTGGTGGACAAAGTGACACTGGAGTTGGGGCTAAAAACTCTGAGGGAGGAAAGTCCATAATAGCTTTATACTCCACGGCTAAAAATGACACCATTTCAACTATAGTCCATTTCTTAAGTCAAGGAGCCCCAGTATCTTTTTCTAGAAATGATGTGGATTATGTAGTTACTGAATATGGAGTAGCTAGATTAAGAGGAAGAAGTATAAAGGATAGAGTTAAGCAGCTTATAGATATAGCTCATCCTAATTTTAGGGAGGATTTAAAAAGCCAAGCAGAAAAATATGCTATATGGTAGAGTTATGAGTAAAAAGCTTCTGGTGTTCTTTATAAAAATGAACATGACAGAAGTTTTTTCTTGTTTTAATACATAGAAATATATCTTAATATCCTTTCAAAATATATAAGAAAATAATATTATTCGATATATGTTGAATATATGATTCGAATATGATAGAATGATTTCGAGATAAAAATTGGTAATATCAATATAATTTTCGAAAGGGCGGATATTATGAAACTTCTTAATCTTAGTTCAAGTACAAAAACAACTTATGAAATTCACATGAAATACTCTTCTTTATGGGAATGTGCATTGGGTATAGCCGCATCTACTTATGACGAACTGCATCATACTCTTGAAAAGTCAGGGAAGTATTGGAAAGATACAATAGAAAAATTACCTGCTGCAGTAGAAAAAGAACTGATGTATAGTAAAAGGCACAATACATGGAAGACGTTGCTTCAGCTGCTCTATTTAGAAGATTTTACAGGCTTAAATAGCTTTTTAAAATATATAAGAAACTTAGAAGAGGGGGAGTTAAGATTTTATTCAATTCCATTTTTAGGGCTTAAAAATGAAGAGGATAGAAAAAATGCTTCCATTGGAAATAAAGAAGCTATGGAAGAATTAATAAAAAGTTGTTCAAACAATAAATTTTTTCCAAGCTACATAGAATTTATATGTAATGTACCTGTTGATACCCTTAAAAACCATCTTGAAATTTTAATGAAGGGATGGTATGAAGCTGTAATTAAACCAGATGAAGAATATATTTTATCAGTACTTAAGAGGGATTTTGAAAACAAAAATTTAATGAAGAAAAACCTATCTCCTGAAAAATTTGTTGAGTGGGCTACAGGGGGTAGAGTATATTTACCAGAGCCAACAATAACCAATGTTTTACTTATACCTCAATATTCTTACAGGCCATGGACTGTTGAAGCCGACAGTAGGGATACAAAAATATTTTATTATCCTGTAAGTGATGAAAGCATAGAGAATAGTAAGGATGCTTATGCTCCAGATTTTAGTTTAATTCAAGGATATAAGGCTTTAGGAGATGAAATGAGGCTTAGAATTATAAAACTTCTCTATGAAGAGGACAGAACACTTCAGGAATTAACGGAAAAGTTAAACCTTGCAAAGTCTACCGTTCACCATCATTTAAGTATGTTAAGATCAGTACGACTTGTAAAAATCGTGGAATCTAAGTACCAATTGAATAAAGAATTTTTGTTTTTAATGGAGTCTGAGCTCAAAAGCTATTTAGAGAGATAATTTATAAATTGGAGGTTTTTTATGATTGAAGGGTATAATTCCTACTCAAATAACTCGATTAATAAAACTCGATTTCAAAGGTTGATGCCAATTTATAAATTGATGACGGGAACAATGATTTCTTTTATAGGAGATCAAATTTATATGATTGCATTACCCTGGATAGTATATAATATCACAGGTTCAGTAGCTCAGATGGCTACCGTTACGGCAATAGGAAAGATTCCAAATATATTTCAACCCATCACCGGAGCCCTAGTGGATAGGTTTAATAAGAAAAAACTTCTTTTAATATGTGATGCAATAGAAAGTACAGTGGTATGCTCAATGGGCTTTTTATATTTGGCAGGTGGGTTAGAAATATGGCATATATATTTAGCTACTATATTTTTAGGATTTTTAGGACAGATTTATGACGCAGCTAGGTTTTCGGCCATACCTTTAATGGTAGAAAATAATGACTTGCATTTTGTAAATTCCCTTGATTCAGGGATTTATAATATGGGGATTTTAATAGGGCCCTCTATTGGTGGAGCCATAATCACCCTATATAATCCAGGGTATGCTCTATTACTTAATGGAATAAGCTTTTTAGGAACTCTAATAACAACTCTATCCATTGATATACCAGATAATATATTAAATAATAGATCAGAGGAACATAATATAAAAGGTGAAGAAAAAGGATGTGAAAATACATCACTTTTAAAGGAATTAGGAGATGATCTAAAAGTAGGTTTTCAGTTTGTATTTAAAAATCCTATTTTATTTCACACTAACATTGCTTTAATTTTTTCTACCATAGGAACCACATTGTTTTTGACAGTAATGTTTTTTTACCTGCGAAGTGTGATCTGTCTTGATGCTCAACAGGTAGGGATATTGCTTTCCATAGGTGGAATTGGTGCCATGTTAGGTTCTATATTTACTAATTATCTACTAAAATATCTTTCATACATAAATGTAATAATTATAGGATTCATAGTAGGAGGAAGCTCTATTATAATCTTTGGAAGTGTTGAAAATTATCTCCTTCTTATATTGAGCAATGCCTTGGGAACTTTTGCGGCGTCGCTGATTAATCCATGTGTGGCGACTATAAGACAATCTATTACACCCAAGCATCTTCTTGGAAGAGTTCAAGCAACAAGCAAATTCATGACGTGGACTCTTATACCAGTTTCAGCATATTTATCAGGTTTATTATCCGATTATTTTGGAACTACTACTACAATAGTAGTAGGAGGAATTATACAGATGGCAGCGTCGTTGATACTTTTTAGAGTTTCTCAAACCTTTAAGACAAAGGGGCATTAAGCCCCTTGAAAAATTAATTCAGTTATTTTATCTAAATTGATATTTAATATTTAGAGCATATATTTAGATTATCTTCAGATATCTTTCCTGTTAAAATTTCTGATGCCTATTAACATGGATAATGCAAATGTTATAAGAAGCATTAAGTAAAATACAGGTATTGAAGATATAGGAGATTCATCAGGTGGTGACATTGCCAACATAGGTTGGGCCCAAGGATAAAATTGTCCTAATTTAGTATTTACTATAAATAGAGATGGTAATGTAAAAACTATGTTCACAGCAATGGGAATTCCAAAATTGTCCCAATGAAAAGAAAATATCAATTGTATTGCTATCAAAGGAAAAGAAGCTAACCACCCTCTAAAACCAAAGACTACCAGGGTAAGCCAAGGAATATCAGATTTTATCCCTGTTAAATGGCCTAAAATCAAAAATAGAGTTAATAATATAAATTGAGTTATTGCCATAAGAGAAGCTGACAATAAAAACTTACATATATATGTTTTTGAACGTGAGATTGGCAGTGATAAAATTTGTTTCCATCCTCCACCTATATGTTCTGTTCTACAAACTAATGCTGTATATATGCCAGATAGTATAGGAAGTATAAAAGATCCCATAAAAATATCTACTTGTGTCCACGCCTCTAACCAAGGATTATCTCCTGGCTGCATAAAAATATCATAGTTGTTAAAGAAATTTGTAAGAGCTAAAACTACTGCAATAATTGATCCTAAAATAATTACTATCCATACTCGCAATCTGCGAATTTTTAATATTTCTGATGAGAAAATATTACTTAGCATGTCATCCTCCTTTTACATATCTTTATGTTTAAAATGTAGTGTACCTGTTATTAAAAAAATACATCCAATAACAAGACTACCTATAATAAAAATCCTTAAATCAGGGTTGTGTGTTAATCCTTTTTCACCAAGCATAATAGTTGAAGCTTGTGTAGGATAAGCCCAAAATAACCAACGTAGATTTTTATTCATTGCAAAAAATAGTCCCATCATACTAGAAATAGCACCTGCGGCAATAGGGAAGGCCTGGTTTTTTATAGTCATTGATAACCAAAGTTGCAGAGTTATTATTGGAAAAGAGGTAATATAAACTAATATACTATCCCCTAATAGTGACTTCCAAGGAATATTACCTTTAAAATTAAAGATAAAACCTATTAGCAACATACCTATTGTCAGAGCTATAGATGAAATAAAAAGACTAATCATCAACCATGATAATTTTCCTAAATAAATATTTGTTTTAGGAATGGGTAAAGAAAGTATTTGTTTCCAGCAATTTGATTGATGTTCAATATTACAAAGAGCAGAAGCTATAATAGTAATACTTAAGGGAACACCTAAACCAAGTAAAAGGCTATTATCAAAAATTAAATAATCCCATAATGAATTAGCGTTAAACATTTCGGTCATCTTTTCTATATATTCAACTCTAAAAAAGAAATTAAGTGATTCATAAACAAAAATCATTAATGGTAATGATATGCTTATCCAAAATAATGACATACCTTTTAACTTTAATTTGTCCGAATTAATGGTATTATACATTATAGGCTAATCCCCTTTCCTATCAACTCTAAAAAGATGTTTTCTAATGATTGTTTTACCTCTTCCAATTTATATACGGATATTCCGTTGTTAATAAATAGTCTGTTTATTTTAGCGGCAACAGAACAGTTGTAGTTAGGTAACCATATACAATTATTTTCTAAATGTCCCCTAGCTCCTAATTTATTAAGTAGGTCAGATGCTTTATCAATATTATCAACTTGAATTTTTAATTGGGAATGGCCTCTATTTCGCAATGTATTTATAGAATCTTGAAATATTAAATTACCATTATTAATAATCCCTACCTGTGTTGCTATTTGGTCAATTTCACTTAATAGATGGCTTGAGACAATTACAGTCATACCATATTTTTTAGGGAATTCCTTAATTAACTCTCTAATTTCTTGAATCCCAGCAGGATCTAATCCATTAGTAGGTTCATCTAAAATTAGAAGTTCTGGCTGATTAAGGAGTGATGTAGCAATGCCCAATCTTTGCTTCATTCCCAAAGAATACTCCTTAGTAAGACGGTGTGATTCCTTAGTAAGCCTAACAATATTTAATACTTCATCTATTCTATTTTGTGGAGCATTTATAAGACGTCTAACAGCTTCTAGATTTTCATATCCAGTTAAATGACCATAATAAGATGGATATTCAACCAGGGAACCAATTTTTTTTAATATGTTTAATCTGTTTTCTTTAAAGTTTTCACCAAATATTTTTATTTCTCCATGAGTTGGACGAACTAGACCTAGAAGCATTTTTATAGTGGTGCTTTTACCAGCTCCATTAGGACCTAAAAAGCCATAGATTTCCCCTTTATTAATGGAGAGATTAATTTTATTTACAGAAGTTTTTTTTCCATATTTACGAGTTAAATTTGTAGTCTTAACAACAACCTTTTCCATATCAATCACCTCAAGGATTATTTTAGCACACCTATGTAAAACAGAGGTTTAACCTTATCTAAAATCTTACTAAACTTAAATTTCTTATAAATAATATAAGAATCAAGTTAATATGAGCGTTTTCATGTAGTTTAGGGTCTGATAAGGCTTTAAACCTAAATATGGGCTAAATACAATATTAACAGAGCATTAACTTTTCCTTTAGATTCTTATCAAAATTTTATTATTTGGTATAATATTAATACTATATAGGGGGTGATTACTATAATTGATGAAATTTTAGGAGCTAAGTTATTATTTGTAGATGATGATAAGTACATAATTGATTTATTAAAAATTACATTTAATAAAGAACAGTTTCATAATATTTATACTGCTAATAATGGACAAGAAGCTATTCAAATATGTAAGAAAATAAATATAGATTTGATTTTACTCGATGTAATGTTACCAGATTGCGATGGTTTTATTTTATGCAGGCAATTGCGTGAAATTACAAATGTACCCATATTATTTTTAACTGCAAAAATTACAGATCTTGATGAACTATCAGGCTTTGCTTTTGGAGGAGATGATTATATTAAAAAACCATTTAATCCTCTAAAAGTAGTAGCAAGAGTTAAAGCACAATTAAATAGAAAACATATTCTGGAGAATATTTCTATTGAAAAAACAGTTCACAATTTTAATAGATTTCAAGTTTATGCGGAATCTGGCAAACTTATTGTGAATGGAGAACAAGTAGAGTGTCCAGCCAGAGAATTTCAACTTCTTGTATTTTTATGCCAAAATCCTGATATAGTATTTAGTAAAAAACAACTTTATAGAAGAGTTTGGAATGATAGTTTTGGGGATGAAAGTACAGTAATGGTTCACATTAGGCGTTTAAGACAAAAGATAGAGATAGATCCAAGTAACCCACAATATATAATAACTGTTAGGGGATTAGGATATAAACTTCAACCTGAGAATACTGAGGTAATTAATTGAATAATCAGAGAAGATTAACAGCTTACTTTTTACCGAGAACTATTATTTTATTATTATTAAGCTATTTTGTTTTTTTATCTCCATTATCTTTATTCAATCTTCTATTAAAACATGAAAATAATCCCATATCGGAAGTTTTTGTTTCAACAATCATAGAAAATACAATTATACAAAACGAAAAGGTAATAGTTAAGCAGAATATTTTAGATAAGATAAATCAAGAAGATATGTGGTTACAAATCCTTAACGCAGAAGGTTATGAAATTTTTCAATTTAATCGACCTAAAGATTTTCAAATACAATATGCTCCAGGAGAATTAATATTAGAAAAAAACAATAACGCTAAAAATGAGTATATGATTTTTACTGGATTTAAGAATATACAGGGGCAAAAGTTAACTTGGATAGTTGGACAACATAATTTTACTAAAGACAAATTAGAGCTAATTCTAATTATTTTAGGTATGATTTTAGCTGCTATATTTGCTTCTATGCTTTTCAGTAAGTGGATAGGTAAGCCTCTTGCTTACATTCTTTTTTGGTTGCAACAATTATCAAAGGGAGCTTATTTAGAAGAAAATACAAATAATATTACACCAATATATGAAAATAAAAATGGAAAGATTAAAAGGCCATATATAATATACAAAGAGGTTATATTTGCTCTCAATCAACTTACTTTAAAGTTAAGAGAAAATGAAAAAGAGAGAAAAGAGTTGGATAAATTAAGAGAAGAATGGATTACTTCAGTTTCTCATGATATAAAAACTCCTTTGTCTGTTCTAAAAGGATATGCAGATTTATTAGCCACAGATACTTTAGTATGGAATGAGAAAGAAGTTAGTCAATTTGTATCTATAATTCAAGACAGAAGTTGCTACATAGAAGAACTAGTAAATGATTTTAACCTGATTTTTCGATTAAAAAACAATGATTTACCTATTAATAAAAACAATGAAGATGTTATAGAGTTACTTAGAGAGTGCATGATTGATATCACAAATACATCTAAAGGGAAAAAACAATATTTAAATTTTTATAGCAATGATGAGGAATTATTTTACCCAGTAGATAAAAAGTTGTTTAAACGAGCTATAGATAATTTGCTTGTAAATGCTGTAATGCATAATCCTGAGAAAACAACTGTAGAACTTAAAGTATGCTCTTTTGATAATAAAAGCTTAGATAAAAATGTTTCTAATTTTCAAATTATAATTCAGGATGATGGGATTGGAATGGATAGTAGAACCCAACGTCATTTATTTGAAAGATATTATAGGGGAACAGATAGTAGTTCTGATGTTAAAGGAACTGGGCTAGGAATGGCAATAGCACAACAATTAATTTACGCACATAAAGGGGAAATTTCTGTGAGCAGTGCACCAAAAAAAGGGACAAAAATAACTATAACATTAGGGTGAGATCTGTAAGGATAAATAGTTTAAATTAGTTGTAAAATAAAAATCAGTTCAGATGGGCTTAAAACCTCATCTGAACTAAGTTTCACTTTATAAGTTTTGCTAAATAAACTTTGACCCAATTTGGTTAAATTCATGATGCGACCTCCATAATGAGTATATATTTACATTATAATACAGTAAATAATTGGAGTGCAATGATTTTACTAACCATTTACTACCTTAACTAAACGTCTTACATAATTATCAACGAATTCAACAAGATCATATTCGCCGTTATGTAGGCACCAGTCATAAACTACTCCTCTTACAGCAATAAATAAATATTCTACTATTTCTATGGGGGTCATATCCGTGGATATTTCTCCAGTTTTTTGCCCCTCTTCGATAATGTTTTGTAATACAGTTTGCATATGTCTTCCTTTAGTTATAAATAATCTATTATGAACGTTGTATAGCTGCTTTATAAAATCAAGACCTCTATTTACATTATAATCTGCATAGTAACGAAAGAATGCAATTATCCTATTATGAGTACTGCCTTCCTTCAAATCATTAGCCACAACATTTAAGAAATAATCGTCTGCCACTCTATATACTTCATCAAGAATATCATTCTTTGATTTAAAACAATTATAAAAAGATCCCACTGATACACCAGCTGTTTTGCATATTTCATCTACAGTAATATTTTCAAATCCTTTCTTCTCTATCAACTCCACGGCAGTGCGATATACTTTATCTTGAGTATTCTGCGCCTGGATTTGCCTTTTTGTTAATTTATTTTTGACCATGAAATCTCTCCTATTTTTATTAATTTCACAATAGAGTATAGCAAATAATCTATTTTAAGTAAAATGAAGAAAATTACGATGATTTACCAATAAAAAATCTGTGTTACAAAAATAGAAAATATTGTATTGACATACTATTAACAATTAAAGTATAATGAACTCGTTCAGTGAATTAATTCATAATTGTTAAAGGCGCCAAATAAGGGAAAAATATAAAAATATAATGAGTAGAACATGAATAATACATAGTAAAACATATAATTATTAGTAAAAATAGAGATTTCAAAGGGGAGAAAATGGTGAAAAAATTAACATTAACTAAAAAAATGATTTCTACTTTTATGTGTTTAACATTAGCAATATCTACAGTTGGTTGTAAATCCAAACCTACAGGGACAGAAGCACTATCATTTAAAGCAGGTACCTATACAGCTTCTAAAACTGGACATAATGCTGATATAAAAGTTGAGGTAACCGTTGATGATACTTCAATCAAAAGTGTAAAGATTCTTGATCATAAAGAGAGCCCAGGTATATCCGATCCAGCAATTGAGAGAATTCCTAAAGCAATAGTTGATGGACAAACTTTAGCAGTTGATGCTATATCAGGTGCAACAATTACAAGTAAGGCAATCCTTGCAGCGGTTACTGAGGCAATTAAGTCAGCAGATGGAAACATCGAAGCCCTTAATGTTAAAAAGGAGAAAGATCCAAAAGCTAAAGGTGAAACTAAGGAATATACCACTGATGTTGTAGTTATCGGTGGGGGTGGCGCAGGTCTTGCAGCAGCTGTATCTGCACATCAAAATGGTGCTAAAGCCATCGTATTAGAAAAAATGCCAAGACTTGGAGGAAATACTATACTCTCCGGTGGTGCATATAATGCAGTTGACCCTAAAAGACAGAAAGCACAGGGAATAGAAGATTCCGTAGATAAACATTATACTCAAACATTTGAAGGTGGAGACAAGCTTGGTAAACCTGAACTTATCAAAGTTCTTGTAGAAAATGCATATCCTTCTATTGAATGGCTTGAAAAGCTAGGAATGAAGTTTGATGACAAAGTTTTTACAGTTTTAGGTGGAATGTGGCCAAGAGCTCACAAACCTTCTACGGCTTTAGGAACAGGATTTTCAGATACTTATCTTAAATATATTAATGAAAATGAAGGTGTAGAAATTCTTATGGACACTGAAGCTACAGAGCTTTTATTGGATGGCAATAAAGTGGTAGGAGTAAAAGCTAAAGGTGTAGATGGAGATGTAATAGTTAAAGCTAATAATGGTGTAGTTATAGCAACAGGTGGTTTTGGAGCAAATGTTGAGATGAGAGATAAATACAACAAAAATTGGCCTAAACTTACTGAAATCAAAACAACTAATCATCCTGGTGCAACAGGTGATGGATTAGTTATGGCAGAAAAAGTTGGAGCAAATCTTATTGGATTAGATAATATTCAATTACTTCCAATGGGAGATCCTAAAACAGGAAGCCTTAGCGGAAACATTGAGCAGGGCGTTGAAAATCGTATTTTTGTAAATAAAGATGGTAATCGTTTTGTTGATGAAGGTGCTCGTAGGGACGTTATGACTAAGGCATTAATGGAGCAAAAGGATGCCTCTATGTGGGTAATTGTTGATAAACATTCCTATCCAACAGGAGATACAAAGAATAATTTCAATGAATCTATAGATGAGCTTGTTGAACAAGGAAGAGCTTACAAAGCTGATACCCTTGAGGACTTAGCAAAACAAATTGGCGTAGATCCTGCTAACTTTGTTAAAGCAGTAGATGAATTTAATAAGGCAGTAGAAAAAGGTGGAAAAGATAAATTTGGCAGAACACTATTTGCTGATAAAATTGATACTGCTCCATTCTATGCAGGTGCACGTGTACCTACAGTTCACCATACAATGGGCGGAATAGAAATTAATGAAAATGCACAAGCTTTAGACAAAAAAGGTAATGTAATTCCAGGTCTATATGCAGCTGGTGAGGTTACAGGCGGTATACACGGTAGCAACCGTTTAGGAGGAAATGCATTAGCGGATATAACAGTATTCGGTAAAATTGCAGGTGAAAGTGCTGCGTTGAAAAAGTAATAAGTTGAAAAAATAATAAATGGAAGTGTAGCAGAATTTACATTGATACACTTCCATTGTTTTTGCTGAAATTAATTTTAACAATATGTAAAATTAATTTCATTTATTTCTATAGAAGAATTTTTATATATATGCTTTACTGTAATATAAAATAAAATCATGGACACATTGAATACAGAAGCTGCCAAAATAGTATAGGCAAATGGTTTCATATTTAAAAGTAAATCTACATTAAATGGTGGTGCGTTTAAATAACCATAGTTAGCACTAAAGATTATGTTGAATTTATATATAAGTACATTATATACATTTGTAAATATTAAAATAGAGTGCAAACTTTTTTTGGTTATAGGATATTTTTCAACATATAAAAGGTATATTGAAGCCCACAACATAACAATATGACCTATAAAAAAAGATAGCAAAGTATAATGTGGGAAATTAAAAGGATCTGTAGAGGGGAATAATAATGCAAAGATTGAACCTATTAATCCCCAATAACAAGAAACATTCTTAAATATATTCTTATTTGTTACAAAAGCTAAAATTGTAAATATAATGGCTATTCTACAGTTATAAAGAGGCAGACTTTCTTTAATAGTAAAATATCCAGAAAAAGCATACCATAAATATAAAGATATTTGCTGAACTGATAATACTGAAACTACTGTAATTTTAAAATATTTATCAAGTCTAGAATCTTTAAAGCTATCTTTATTTTTTATGATAAGAAGTGTTCCTAATAATGCAACTAAAAGTATTACAAGATGCATTGTACTCATTATTGGAAAGCTGTAGTTATCGGGTGTTCCTCTAAAAAAATATTTTAAATTATTTATCATAATACCATCACCTCGATTACAGAATCTCGAATTTCTAATTTAAAATATAATACAGGTGTAAATTTAAAACATATTTATAATATATTTATATGGCAGCTATAAAATGTAATATTCTATAAAGATAAGGCTTGTACTTTTGCAGAATATTGTTATCCTATAGTAAAAATATAAATGGAACAAATCCAACAAATAAAACCCTGTTGACTTTGTTCCATTAAATTCATATAAGTAATTACGTAACTGTATTATATCATAAAATATTAAAATCCACTATGATTAATGATGATTTTTTGTTTTTAACAATACTTTACCATTATAAACTTTATTTTGAATATTATTTTCAATAGCCATTTTTCCACTTACTAAAACATACTCTATACCTTTAGGCTTAGCAAAAGGCTGAGTAAAGGTAGCTGTATCCTCAATATTGTCTAAATTTAGTATAACTAAATCAGCTATTTTACCTGCCTCTATGATGCCCCTATCATTAAGTCCTAATAATTTAGCAGGAAGTCCTGTTATTTTATAAATTATCTTTTCTAGAGGTAATAAATTTTTACTTAAAGATATCTTAATGTATCTAGGAAATGTTCCAAAATTTCTTGGATGAGGAGTACCGAATCTAAAATCATTGAATCCTATGGCAGCTCCATCACTTCCAACAGTAATATTTTCTTGCTTCATTATATACTCTACATCATCTTCATTCATGCTATAGTAAGTTACCACAGCGGAACCTTCTGTTTCTAAAAGTAATTTTTTAACCACTTCAGCTAAGGAGATGTTAAGCTTATTTGATATTTCTAGTAAACTTAATCCTCCATAATTTTCATCCGTTCCTTTTGCAGAAGAAACTACTATTTTATCACCGCCTCCACGAGAATATATATTTTCTTCTATTTTAGCGGCAATGCTTTCCCATTTAGGGCTGTTAAAAGTATTCTTTATAGTTTTTATTCCACCCTCTTGAGCATCTTTTGGGATGATTGGATAGAGTGAAGTACAAGATGCCGTATAGGGATATTGATCACAAGAAATATCAAGTCCTTCTTTAATAGCCTCATTGATTAGATCAATAATTTCTTTTCCACGTCCCCATTGATTTCTTCCCATAAGTTTTAAGTGTGAAATATGACAATGAACATTACTTTCTCTAGCTATATCTATCATTTCTTTTACAGATTCAAAAACTGTGTCACCTTCACCACGCATATGAACAGTTAATATGGCATCATGTTTTTTTAATACCTTGGCCAATTCTACTAGCTCCTCTTTTTCTGAAAAGCTTCCTGGTGGATAAACTAATCCTAGAGACATTCCCCAAGCTCCAGATTTTAATTCTCTTTCTAATAAATATTTCATTTCATTTAACTCATCATCAGTAGGCCTTCTGTTTTCAAAGCCCATTACGGTCATTCGTAAAGTTCCATGACCAATTTGAGGAAGGTTGTTTATTGAAGGTCCATTTTCATTTACTCTTTTTACGTATTCATTTAAAGTAGAGAAATTTAAATTTATTAAATCTGTATTGTAGCATAGGGAGCTACAATAATTCATTAAATCTTTCTTTATAGAATCGTTGTTAGGAACTAAGGATATACCACAGCTACCTACAAGCTCTGTGGTAATACCTTGGAATATTTTACTTTCAAGATCTTTATAGATTAAAAATGAACTGTCTGAATGAGAGTGCATATCTATAAATCCAGGAGATAGTATATTTCCTTTAGCATCTATTGTTACCTTACCCTCTAAAGTAGAATCTTCTCTACAAATTTTTTTGATTACATCCTTTTCAATTCCTATGGATCCTTTGAAAGGCTTATTGCCACTTCCATCTACAATAAGGGCATTTTTTATTACTATGTCAAACATATTTTTCCCTCCTTTGTAACAATATATAAGTAATATCTAAATTAATTATATCACAAATTTTTAATTAATGAAAAAATATTTTCAAAAAACAAAGAATTAGTAAAAATATTTTTAAATTTACTGACAAAATGAAAATAATGTGTTAAAATATTTAAAAAAAGAAAATATATTTTCGGAAATGTAAGGAGAGGATATCCTATGGAAGATAATGTTTTTAATATAGTTGAAAAAAAGTATTCAGGTTTCACAAAAACTTATAAATTAATAGCTGATTATATTAAGGAAAATTACTCAGATATTGTGTTTCTATCTATCCAAGAGCTAGGAGATAGCATGGGTGTGAGTAATTCAAGTATAACAAGATTTTGTAGAGAATTAGGTTACGCTGGATATGCAGAATTTCAAAAAGCTTTGCAATCATTAATACAAAAAGATATTACCCCGATGAAAGAAATAAAAAAATCTATCTCTGATTTAAGAGATGAAGAAGATATATTACAAAAGACTATAGAGCTAAACATAGCTACTCTTCAAAGCATGTATTCAGAAAATTTGAAAATAGATTTTCAAAAGGCTGTAGAGTTGGTAAGTAAAGGTAAGAGAATATACATAGTTGGAACTAGATCCACATTTACTGTAGCATTTTATCTTTATTTTATGTTGAGTAGGTTTATGGATAATATAGTTCTACTTTCCCCAGGACAAATGGATGTATACGACAAAATATCCACCATTGATAGTGAAGATGTTTTAATATCCATTAGTTTTTCTAGATACACTAAATTCACTTCAGATGTGACAAATTTCTTTAAAAATAAAGGATGTAAAATAGTGGTGGTTACTGATAGCCATAGTTCACCTGTTGCAGTAAAAGGAAATTGCGTTTTAATTCTAAAAAATAGTTCATCTACTTATTCTTATGTGGCTGCTATGACTGCTTTAAATGCTCTTGTTACTGCAGTGGGAGCAAAGAATCAAGAGAAAACCTTAGCTAAAATGGATGAAAAAGAGAAGAATTGCTTTGAAAATGATATATATGTTTAAAATTTAATTTTATATAAATTTTAGATTATAAATTATAACAAAGGAGGATTTATTATGATATTTGGACTACCTAAAATTCTAGGACTATTACCATTAATTTTCTACATTATAGTTTCCTTTAAAGGAAAGGACATGCTATGGGTTGTACTTTTGAGCGTAGTATTAGGAGGGGTTTTAACTGGACAAACTCCTATAGACTTTGGTAATGCAATTGCTCAAGGATTAGGTTCTTTTTTAGGCTTAATAGGTTTTGTAATCCTTTTAGGTGCTGGACTAGGAGAACTATTAACTCAAACTGGAGTAGCGCAAAACTTAGTTCATTTTGTAATGACAAAAACTGGAGTTAAGAGTAAAAAGCAGGTTATTATTGCTAGTATGGTATCATCATTTTTAGTAGTTGCCTTACTTGGTTCCATGGCAGGAGGAAATGCCATACTGGCTCCTATTATCATTCCTATAGTTGCAAGCTTTGGGATTACACCAAATGCTCTAGGGGTTTTATTGCACGGTGCTGGTGCAGCTGGGCTATTTATTGGACCTTTTGCTCCACCTGTAGTTACTACAATGGGATTAGCAGGATTAAGTTATGGTAAATATATGTTATACGCAGGTATTCCACTAGCAATAATTGTTTTAGTAACAACTTATTTTGTATCCTTAAAAACACAGGCAAAATATGAAGGCATTGAAAGCTATGGTAAAGAAGATATTGTGGATGAAAGTAATTTTGTTCAAAATGAAAAGTCTAAAAAGGCTACAATTACTTTTTTAGTAGTTATGTTGATTTCTATGGTATATGGAATTATAAATAAAGCTGGCGCTTCCTATGTTATTGTAGTTATTACCTTAACATCCCTTATAGTTGGACATGTAGCAGGATTTAAGCCAGAGGATAGTTTAAAAGCTATTATTAAAGGTAGTTCAAAGATGTACTGGATATTTATACTATTTGTACTTTATGATCCATTCTTAAACTTTGTAACTAAGTCAGGGGCTTTTGATGCTATAGCAGAACTTATAAAGCCACTTATAAATGCAGGTGGACCAGGAATGTTTATGATAGTAAGTACTTTAATTGGAATATTTGGAGTTTCAGGTGCTGCTGTTGCTCAAGAAACAGTTATGCATGAGATGTTTTTACCAATACTACAACAATTCAATTTCCCAATGACTCTTTGGGCTATAGTATTATTAGTAGGTTCTCAAATAACATCCTTTGCATACCCAACTGGTGACATGGTAGGACAAATGGGACTTGCTAGATCTAAGGATTTAAAATCTTTAGTGAAAAATGGAATAATAATAACTATAATAAGTTTATTGTATGTAGCAGCCTTTGCTTTCTTCTATAAATTTTAGGATAATCTCATAGAGGAGGGGTTACTGTGAGTAGTTTTAATGAAATGACAGATAAAATTAAAAATGAAATAGAAAAATTTAAAGGTACTTGTGGAGTAATAATCAAAAATAAAAATACAGGAGAATACTTTGAATATAATGAAGAAGAAGTGTTTCCTTCAGCAAGTATTATAAAGCTTTCAATTTTATTGGAATTATTCAAAAGAGTTGAAAGAGGGGAAATTAATCTTAAGGATAGAGTGGCTATAAGAGATGAAGATAAAGTAGGGGGCTTTGGAATATTAAAAGATTTAGATTCAGAACTCAATGTAACCATAAAGGACTTAGCCACATTGATGATTATATTAAGTGATAATGTAGCCACAAACATGCTCATTGATATTTTAAATATGGATTCAATAAATAATACTGTGAAAGATTTAGGAATGAAGGATACAGTACTTGGAAGAAAAATGATGGATGGGGAAGCTAAAAAGAGGGGAATAGATAATTATACATCAGCTAAAGATACTTTAATAATATTAGAGTCTTATTTAAATTCCTCAAAGGTAGCAGAACTATCTTCTAATACTCAAGATATTATATTGGACATACTAATAAAACAACAATGTAATAATAAACTTCCTCTTTTAATGCCAAAGGGAATTATTTTTGGACATAAAACAGGGGACCTTCCAGGAGTTGAACATGATACGGGAATACTTTTTTCAAAAGAAGGGGACATTGTGATTGTAGTTTTAACTAAGGATTTGATAGATAACAGTGATGGAATAGAGTTTAATAATATTGTTGGAAAAATAGTTACAGAATATTATAGATAGTATATTATTGATGAAAATTAATTTATTATAAACTAATGCACTGTAGACAAATGTGCTATATATCTAAAATGGACAAGCATTATACACTCTCTTAGCTTGAGAGTGTATAATGCTTGTTTTTCCATATAGAACTTATATAAGCTTTGAAACAGATTTTACTTGGGATAATTCCTGCTCATTATCTACTAGTTCTAAACATTCGTTTCCGTCTTGCATGCTAAATTTATACACTTCTAAATTAGAAATGTTATTTTCAGGGGACATTACTACATAGTCTTTTTTATTTACTGAAAGAAATTCCTTTACATTGTATTTTACTAAATTACCATCTTCATCTCTAAAAGAATAGGATTTAACACTCATATATAACACTCCTTTAAATTTAAAAATTCTAAAGTTATGTTATGTAATTATGAAGAATTTTATTAATTTTATTTAATAATAATATATAAGAATATAAATGCTATGGTATAATTAGGAAATTAATGTTATTAAGATATTTAAGATATAAAGTTAGAGTGATTTATCCGATGACTACCATCCGTAATACTCCCATCGCACTCTGTGAAAGCGATTCACATAAAATCAAAGATTTTAGTTCTCTGCTTGCACTCTGTGAAAGCGATTCACGTAAAATCAAAGATTTTGGTTCTCTGCTTTTCTACAAGTGAGAGATATTAGAACTCTTGAGCTTCACCGATTTAGAGTTCTTATGCTGTGCATAACGGATGGTACGTTCCTGGATAAGTTCTTCTAAGCTTCAGTTGGAGTAAGTATTCATTTTAAGTAAACTCCACCTGAAGCTAAGAATCACTTGATACAATCTTAGATTAGAGAAGTGGAGGGTTAGAAAAATGAAGTATAGGATTTATATAGAAAAGTTTACATCTCACGATTTTGAAAAATATTATAGTTTGGTTAGTGACGAAGGAGTAATGGCTATGATTACAGAAAGAGCAATTCCCATAGAAGAAGCAAAAATATACTATGATTTGTTGCTAAAAAATAATGAACAACATAAATCTTTTGGTAACTTTAAGGTTTTTCATTATGAAACAGGGGATTTTATAGGATTGGCGAAACTTGCAATTGAAGATAATAATTTAGAAGAAGCTGAGTTAGGCTATATGTTGCTACCTGAATATTGCGGAAAAGGATATGGAAGTGAAATTGCAAAACTTATGCTTGAAAAAGCAATCAATGAGAAGTCCTTAAAAAAGATAGTTGCAATTATAGATCCAAATAATAAGGCTTCAAGAAAAATACTATTAAACAATGAATTTGTTTCAGAAAAGGTTTGTGAAATCGATGGTCTACCTGGTGAAATATTAAGTAAGAAATTATAAAACTTATAAAAAAAATTAACTATTGATATGAGAGGATCTTTATTATAGCATTATTAGGAAGGATTTCATAAAAATAAATATATAATAACTTTACAAATTTAATAAAGATAAATTTAACATCAGTACAGGGAGTGAAATACATGCTAAAGAAATTAACAAATAGAATATATTATATGCCAAATGAGGAAAGAACAGATAGACCATTGCTAGGTTTAGTTATAGGGGATAAATATTCAATGGTTATAGATTCGGGGAACTCAGAAAAACATGCTAAGGAGTTTTTAAAAGAAGTTAATAAAATGGATATTCCACCTCTTAAATATCTTTTTATAACTCATTGGCATTGGGACCATGTATTTGGAATAGCTTTTATGAATTTAATTACTATATGTCATGAAAAAACAAAAGAAAAAATAGTAGAAATGAAGACTTTAGATTGGAGAGATGAGGCGCTAAATAAAAGGGTGGAAGATGGTGAAGAGATAGAGTTTTGTAGTAGTATGATAAAACTTGAATTGCCAACACCACTTAGAGATGAATTGATAATAGGTGATGTGGATATAACCTTTAAAGATGAAATTACAATAGACCTAGGAGGGATAAGCTGTGTCATTGAAAACATTAAAGGAGATCATTCAGAAGATTCCTCTATAGCCTATATTCCAGAAGAAAAAGTTATGTTTTTAGGTGATGCCATATATGAAGATTTATATAGCGGTGAATGGAGTTATTCTACGGAAAAACTTTTCCCTATGATCCATAAAATAAAAGATAAAAAAACAGAATATTATCTGCCTTCTCACGGACCAGTGGAGAGTAAAGAGGAGACCTTGAAATTATTTGATGAACTTATTACTATTGGAGAATTTACCGGAGATGAAATACTGTTTAATAAAGTCATAGAAAAATATATAGAGAATTTTAAAAAAGAACCAGACGAGGAAACAGCTTATTATATCAATAGTTTTGTCAATGGTAATAAGAAAAGGAATAATATATAGAGTATAAGATATAAAACATGAAATATAACATACAGTATATTACATACAGTATATTACATACAGCGTATAACATATAAATATAATAAAAACACTTCCTAAAGTTACTTAGTAAGTGTTTTTTAATATGTTTTAAACCTATTTAATCTTATTTGATTTAATTTAATTCTATTTAATTCATCTTGCAGATATTTATTTTAATATTTCATTTTTTAATCTAAGACCTGTTGGGGTGGTAGCTAATCCGCCTTCTGCTGTTTCTCTAAGTTCAGGAGGAAGTTGCTTACCTATTTTATACATAGCTGAAACAGTTTCATCAAAAGGAATTACACTTTTAACTCCAGCCATAGCCATATCTGCAAAAGCCAATGCACTAACCACACCAGCTACATTCCTTTTGGCGCAAGGAACTTCTACAAGTCCAGCTACAGGGTCGCATACTAAACCTAGTATATTTTTAATTACTATAGCAGCAGCATTTAAGGATTGTTCCACATCTCCACCCATGAGTTCAACTACAGCTGCAGCAGCCATAGCAGCCCCTGAACCACATTCTGCTTGGCATCCACCTTCAGCTCCAGCTAAGGTAGCATTTTTTGCAATAATTACACCTATGGCAGAAGCTGTAAATAATGCTCTAACCATTTCATCTTCAGATTTATTTAACCTTTCGCCGGCAGAGATTACAGCTGCAGGTAATATTCCACAAGAACCTGCTGTAGGACAAGCAACTATTCTTCCCATAGCGGCATTTACCTCTGAAGAGGATAATGCTCTTGCCATTGCCTTTACAAGAAAGTCTCCAGTGAGGGTATTACCGCTTTCTGCGTATTTATTTAATTTATATGCATCTCCGCCAATCAATCCGCTGACAGATTTAACTGCATTCTCTAAGGCATGAGTTGCAGAGTCATACATCACTTTTAAAGTTTTTTTCATTCTTTCAAATATTATTTCTTCACTTTCACCGCTATTTTCCGCTTCGCTTTCTAGGGCGTATTTCCATATAGGTATATTTTTTTCTTTACATATATCAATTAATTCCAAACCACTGCTAACAAACATACTAAAGCTCTCCTTCCTTAATAGGATTGATTATCTTAATATTTATTATTTCAGGGATAGATTTTATTTTTTTTATAATTGGTTGAGAAAGTATTTCATCTGTTTCAAGAGCCATTGTAGCTTCTAAGCCTTTACTATTTCTATATAGTTTTATGGTTCCTATATTAATATTTTCTTCATATAATAAAGTGGTTATTTTAGAAACAATCCCCGGTATATCTTTGTGCTTGGTCACTAGGGTAGGATAATCCCCCCTAAATTCAACCTGTTGTCCATCTAAATCAAAGATAATGATATTCCCGCCACCAATCGAGGAACCTATTATTGAGGATATGGTTCCATCTTCTTTTGTAATTAAAAATTTAACTGTATTTGGGTGAACATCATCTAAATCTATTTCGTGAAAATTAATTTCTATTCCTTTATCTTTAGCTATTTTAAAGGAGTCTTTCAAATTTTCGTCCCAAGGCTCCATACCTAAAATACCTGCCACTAGAGCTTTATCCGTTCCATGACCTTTATAAGTTTTAGCAAAAGAACCATGCAAATAAAAATCCACTTTTTTAACTTTACCCCCAGATATAGCCGCTGCAACCTTTGCTAGTCTTGCAGCTCCAGCAGTATGTGAACTAGATGGACCTATCATAATTGGCCCTATAATATCAAATACGCTATAATTTTTCATTAACTATCCCCCTCAATATAGTGTGAATATACACAAAATTCTTATTTTTATCTTTATTATATTATAAACTTGAAAAAATTACTATGTCAAATAACCTTAGCTAAGGTTTGTGGATCTTAAGTTTTTGTATTCTTTTGTCTTTAAATTCTTCTACTTTAAAGACAATATTGTTGTATTCTATCACACTTTCTTCTTCATCTTCTTTTGGTATGGAACCTAAAAGGTTTATTACAAACCCTCCAATGGTGTCTGTATGATCATCGGGAAGGTTTATATGAAGCATTTCATTAATCTCATCAATTGATAGCATTCCGTCTACTATATAGGTATTGGTATCTATCTTTTTTATGTATTCACTGATTTCATCATATTCATCGAATATATTTCCTACAATTTCCTCAAGTAAATCTTCCATTGTAACTATTCCAGAAAAACCACCATATTCATCAATTAAAATCGCTATATAATTTTTGCTCAGTTGTAATTCTTTAAATAGGGTATCTATGGTTTTTGTTTCTGGCACAAAATAAGCAGGTCTTATTAACTCTTTAAATTTTTCTTCGGTCAAAGAATCATGTCTAATAAAACGATAAAGATCTTTACCGTATAGCACTCCTACTATATTGTCTATATCTTCTTCGTACACTGGTATTCTAGAGTATTTTTCTTCTAGTATTTCATCGATTAACTCATTTAAGGGAGTATTTATATCTATGGCAAAGACATGGTTTCTAGGTGTCATAATTTCTTTTGCTAAGGTATCATCAAAATCGAAAATGCTATCTATCATTTCCCTTTCCGTTTGATTTATAACACCTGTTTCTTCGCCTACTTCAATCATCATTTTTATTTCTTCTTCAGAAATATCCTCCTCTATTTTATCTGTGTTTATACCAAATAATCTCATTAATAAATTAGTAGACCAAGTTAGTATTTTAACAAATGGTATAGTAATTTTAGAAAATAAGAGTATCGGTTTTATCACAAATAGGGCTATCCTTTCAGCGTGTTGAAGGGCTAGTCGTTTTGGCAGTAGTTCCCCAAACACTAAAGTTACATAGGACAAAATTATTGTAACAATTATTAAAGACAACTGGTTGCTCCAAGGAACATTCATATCTCGCAATAATTTAGCAAGGGGTTGAGATAGACTAGTAGCAGCAGAAGCACTAGCTAGAAATCCAGCTAAGGTTATGCCTACTTGTATTGTGGCTAAAAATTTACTAGTTTCCTCTAATAATCCTAATAAGAGTTTGGCTTTTTCGTTGTCTTCTTCTTCCGCCATATGTGACAATTTTGCTTTGTTAATAGAGACTATAGCCATTTCAGAAGCAGCAAAAAAAGCATTTATAACTATAAGAACTAGAATAAATAAAATTTCCATAAGTTAACTTAAACCCCTTCCGCAAGAAAGTACTAATAGTATTATACCAAATATATGTTGTCTTTATTATATAGAATTTATTAAGCTTATGTTGTAAAATAAAATTAGTGAAAAAGTTAACAAATAAATTTTAAATAATGAAGAGTTAAGAGTGATTAATTTTAACTTTTCACTGGAAAAAAGAAAGGGGATATTATGTTAGTTATAAATGTGTGTGTAGGAAGTGCTTGTCATCTAAAGGGAGCATATAAAGTTGTAGATGCATTAGAAAAACTTATTGATAGATACCGAGTAAAAGAAAAGGTTGTACTTAAAGGGGATTTTTGTCAAGGATTTTGCACTGAAGCAGTTTCAGTGAAGATTGAAAATAAAGTTTTTTCTGTAAGTGAAGAAAATGTAGAGAAATTTTTTAATACAGAAATACTTGGGAGGTTACAATTATGAGCCATATGAATTTTTCAAGAGCAAACTGTAAGAATTGTTATAAATGTCTTCGTTCTTGTCCGGTAAAGGCAATTAAATTTGAAAATGAACAAGCTGAAATAGTAGAAAAAAGATGTATAAACTGCGGGCATTGTTTAGTTATATGTCCACAAAATGCTAGGAAAGTAACAAGCAATCTTGAAGAGGCAAAAATGGCAATTCGTTCAGGAAAAAAGGTTATAGGTAGTGTAGCACCATCCTTTCCAGGATATTTTATCGGAAAATCTGAAGGCTTTATACATGCATTGAAAAAATTGGGATTTTATCAAGTAGAGGAAACAGCTATAGGTGCAGAAATGACCACCAAACTTTATAGGGAATATATTAAAAACAATAAAAGAGAAAACTATATTACTACTTGTTGTCCTTCGGTTAACTATTTAATTGAAAAATATTTTCCTAAATTAATTCCATATGCTTTACCATTTGTATCACCAATGATAGCTCACGGCAAAATAATTAAGGAAAATTACGGTAAAGATTGTTTTACAGTATTTATTGGACCTTGTGATACAAAAGTAGTAGAAAAAGAAGAGTATAAGGAAGATAAGCCCATTGATGCAGTTATAACCTTCGAAGAAATAAATCAATGGTTTGAAGAAGAAGGAATTGATATAAATATGCTGGAAGAAGAGCATGGAGAAAACCCTTATATGAATTGGGGAAGAAGCTATCCAATACATGGAGGTATAGCAAAGTCTATAGAGGATGTTAAAGAGATTGAGGATTATGAGACAATAGGAGTTAGCGGAATTGAGGAATGTATTGAATTATTTAAAAGCATAGAAAGAGGAGAACTTAATAATATTCTTATAGAGGCAAGTGCTTGCAAAGGAAGCTGCACTGGTGGACCTTCTAGAATTGTAAAGAATGAGTATTTTAAAAGGTTAAAAGGGGTTAAGGACTACATTAAAAAGAGAAAAGAAATAAAAAATAATATCATTAATCTAAATTTAGAATTCGAAGGAGTAAATTTTGATAAACCACTAAAGGATAAAACTGTTTATAATGAGGATATAGGGGAAGAAGCAATTGAAAATATAATGAAGAGCATGGGAAAATATAATTTAGAAGATGAGCTAAACTGCGGAGTTTGCGGCTATGATACCTGTAGAGAAAAGGCTAAAGCTATATATAATAATATGGCAGAAACTACTATGTGCCTTCATTATATGAGAAATAAAGCAGAAAGCATAAGCAACTTAATATTTGAAAACACAGTAACTTGTATTGTGTTATTGGATGGAGAGTTAAGGATTAAAGAAATAAACCCTGCTGGTGAAAGAATCTTTAGTGTAAAGAGAGAAAATATTAAAGACAAGCCTATATCTGTTCTAATGGGGGATGAAGATTTTAGATTTGTTAGAGAAACAGGAAAAAGCATAATAGGTAAGCGAATTGCCGTACCTCAATACAATGTTGTATTTATTAAAAACATTGTATATCTCCCAGAACAAGATGTTATCATGGCATCCATGATGAATATAATGGAGGAAGAAAAAAATAGAAAAGAACTTATAAAAGTAAAGGAAAACACTTTAAACGCAGCACAAGAAGTTATAGAAAAACAAATGAGAGTAGCACAAGAAATAGCAAGTTTACTAGGTGAAACCACCGCAGAAACTAAAATAATACTTACAAAGCTTAAAAAGGTTGTTGAAGGTGAAGAGGGTGAAATAAGATGAGTTTATTTATAGATTCAGCCTATGAGAGCTTAATAAAACATGGAGAGGAACTTTGCGGAGACAGGGTAGAAGTAGTTAGACTTGCTGATAGTACTATTATTGTTTTGGCAGATGGCTTAGGAAGCGGAGTTAAAGCTAATATACTGGCCACATTAACTACTAAGATTTCAGCCACAATGTTAAAGGAAGGCGCAGACATTTATGAAACATTAGATACTATTATCAACACTTTGCCAGTATGTAAAGTTAGAAAAATAGCCTATTGCACTTTCACTTTAATTAAAATATATGATGATGGAAGAGTATATGTAGCTGAATATGATAACCCTCCTATCTTTATCATTAGAGATGGGGTAGAACTAAAGGTATGTAAAAAAGAACTAAAAATAAACGGAAGAAGTGTATATGAAAGTAAGTTTTATGTACAACCGGGAGATGTATTAACAGTAGTAAGTGATGGAATTGTACATGCAGGGCTAGGAAATATAATGAATTTAGGATGGAAATGGGAAAACGTAATGGATTATTTAAAGAGAAGTACAATAAATAGAAATGATGCAAAGAGTATATCACAGGATTTATCAGAAGTATGTTTTGATCTTTATGGAGGGAGACCAGGAGATGATGCCACTGTAGTAACCATAAAAGTGAAGTCACCACAATATATAGATTTATTTACAGGCCCACCTAAAGATAAGAAAAAGGATAAATATATAATAAGAGACTTTATGAAGGGACGAGGTAAGAAAATTATTTGCGGAGGAACCGCTGCTAACATTGCTCAAAGAGAATTAAGAAGAAATTTAAAAGTAAATCTAGATTATATATGTGAAGAAATTCCACCCACAGCTTCTATGGAAGGTATATATTTGATTACTGAGGGAGTAATTACTTTAAATAAGGTTGTTGAAATTATTAAGGATAATAAATATAATAATCAGTCTGAAGATGGGGCCACAAGGCTTGCTAAAATTTTAATGGATGAATGCACTCATCTTACAATATGGGCAGGAAAAGCTATAAACCCAGCACATCAAAATCCTGAGCTTCCCATGGACTTAAGCATTAAATTAAAACTTGTAAGGGAGCTAGCGGAGCTTTTAGAGAGGTCCGGTAAAAAGGTGAATGTTAGAGAAGTTTAGTTATACAAATTTAATTTTAAACAAGAGTAATTGCGTAGCACGAAATAGGAACTGAGATACATAGTGACGTCGCTTCGAGAAAAGGCGCTCCTACCACTATATACCTCAGTTCCCTTATGTTTTACGGATGGATTTTCAAATTGTAAGTTTCTACGATGATAATCTAGTTTCACAAACAGAGAGCTAAACATATAGTGAAGACGCTCCAGAAAAAGTTGCTGATTAACTACATGCTTAGCTCTTTTGTGGCTTACAAATATATTCTCAGAATTATAAGTTTCTACAAAAATAATTAAATTATCCAAAAGGGAAGCTAAGTACATAATGACGTCGCTTCAAGAAAGGCGCTCCTCCCATTATATACTTAGATCTATTATATTTTACAAACATATTTAATAGATGATGGATTTTTAGATAATAGATAAGTAGGTAATAAATTTAATAGAAGTTCTTTTAAGGGAGTTTCTCATATTGTCCGAAACTCTCATGATTTTAAGGAACTTTATTGTGACCTTTGAATAAAACGCCATGCTATGTATGAATAGTATGGCGTTATTTGTTTATCATGTTACTTCAGTTTAGTATATAAGGGAAAACATAGCCAAGCATTCTATTATAGTTAAATTGACTTTTTATAGACGTAAGTCTTATATGATGCTCAAAGGGGGTGTAAGTTATGAAAATAAAAACAATGGCGGAAGATTTAAAATGCATTTTAGACTTAAATAGGAATATTGTTGGAGTAAAATTCATTTTTACTAAAGAGGAATTTGATTCAATAAATGTTTCACAGGTAAAGGGTAAACTTTCATATTGCAATATGGTAAAATTCGCAACAAGGGGCAGAAGTTTTAAGGCGAATCTTGATAATTTTTTATGCATCGGTTCTGCAAAGGCTTTAGGTTTAAAAGAAGTCGATGAAAGCGCTATAGCTGGTAGAGTATATTATTCATTTGACATGTATGACAGTTTATGCACAGCAAGAAATGTACAGAAGGATGTTACTTTTTTAAACCATAAAATCTATGGAGTGGTCGTTATGCCACTTGAAGAATATCAATTTGACCCTGATGTAGTTCTATTTATTTTAAATCCATACCAGGGCATGAGGATTATTCAGGGGTATACCTACCACTATAGAGCAATTAAAAACATTAAAATAACAGGTAATTCAGGAATATGCTCTGAATGTACGGCAGTACCTTATGATACCAACGACATTAACATATCACTTCTTTGTTCAAATACAAGATTTTCTGCAAAATGGTGTGATGATGAGCTTGGAATCGGTATGCCATTTAATATGTTTGACCGTATTTTTGACGGAATTGTTAAAACAATTGACCCATGCGAACCTGACGAAAGAAAGCTTAAGATAATTGACAGAAGTAAAAGGTTAAGTAAGAATTTTGATATTAATTTAGGAAAAAGTTATTTTAAAAGTTCATTAAAATAATGTTTCCTCCTTTAATTATATTAATCTATCAATATTGATATCTAACAGAGCGAAATTTTTTGACAGAAGCTATAGAGGATGTTGAAGTAAAGGGTTGAACAATAACATGAGATATAATCAATTATTTTATCATTTATAAGTTTTTACAAAGATAATTTAGTTTTACAAACAGAGAGCTAAGCACATAGTGAAGCCGCTTCGGAAAAAGTCGCTTTTTCAATACATGCTTAGCTCTATTGTGGTTTACAAATATATTCTCAGAATTATAAGTTTCTACAAAAATAATTAAATTATCCAAATATATTTAATAGATTTTTAGATAATAGATTTTGTAAAAATAATTAGAGTATCCTAAAATAGGAGCAGGGATGTATAGTAACGTTGCTTTGAAAAAGAGAGAAAAATATGCTACTGTTATGATAGATTAAGCCACTAGGTTAATAATAATCAAGTATTTTTATCTTTATCAGATAAAATTGATTTTACCAGCTAAGATAGAATCATTAGACTACTTTATATTAGGAATCAATGTTCATATAACTTAACAGAATTATAAATTTAATTGGGAGATAAGAATATGAAGCTATGGACAATACAAAATAAAGTTGCATATGAAAAGTTTAAAGATATAGGAGTCCTTCGTGCGGATAAAAATTTTATTCATGATGATATGGTTTTTTATTATAGTTGGATGTCAGATCAGATGAAAAAAAGGATAGAGTTACCTGTTTCAAAAGATATAGAATATCCTATATGGGCTTGGTATCAATGGAAGGATGATAAGCATAAGAGACCAGATTTACGGGTTTCAGGATATTTAGAAAAGGGAACAAAGGGTGTACTTTTAGAATTAGAAGTAGAAGAAGAAAATGTTTTGCTATCAGATTTTTTTGATTTTAATAGTATTCTAAATCATGGTTATATAGCCAATAGCGAAGAAGAGTTTGATAAATTTTATAATGAACTTGAAAGCTATGGATACAATCATCAGGATTTACAATCTACCAATATAAAATCTGATATATTAGACCAATTTAGATTAAAACTATTTCAAAGTTGGGATAAGATATTTGATTTAGAACGTGATGTTGACGAGAGCTGGGGATTAAAAAAAGAGGATAAACCTATACAAGCTACAATATGGGAATTAAAATGGGAACAGGTTGTTTCAGTAAAAAATTTTATATCTAAGTAATGTAGAGTGAAAAATATAAAGAGGAAACATAGTATATTGAACTATTTATTTTAATCAATTAGAATAAAGATATAATATAGAATTAGGATGGTGAACTAATGAAGCCTACACACTATGAGGATTTAATAATGAAAAGGGCAATGGATCTTTTTGCGGAGGAAGGATTAAAGTTCTTTGGAATAAATAAAAAAGTTAAAGAACTTGATCCAACGGAATTAGTAGTTTTGGAAACTAAGAATATGTTCATGGATTATACATTTTTTATGGAAGATGATTCTTTTATACATTTTGAGTTTCAAACAACTAATAAAGGGAAAGCTGATTTAAGAAGATTTAGAGCCTATGAAGCATTATTGAGTCATCAGACAGGTAAAGATGTTACAACTTATGTTGTTTATTCAGGTAATATAAAAAATCCGGGAGATATTTTAAAAACAGGAATAAATGAATATAAAGTAAATTCAATATCTATGGCTGATAAAGACGGAGATAAGATATATAATGATATTGTAGAGAAAATAAAATTAGGTAAAGAAATTACAAAGCAAGATGTAATATCCTTAACATTTTCACCTATAATGGGAGGAAATATAAGTACAGTAGATAAAATACTTAATGCTATAAAAATAGTAAAAGATATAAATAAAGATTATAAGTATGACGTAGAATCAATACTATATGCTTTTGCAAATAAGTTTTTAAATGGAAAAGATTTAGAAAAAGTAAAGGAGGAATTGAGAATGACTGAACTTGGTAAAAGTTTAATACAAGAGGGAATAGAAAAGGGTAGAAAAGAAGGTAGAGAAGAAGGTAGAGAAGAAGGAAAAGCAGAACTTTTAATTAAAATGTTAGTAAAAAAATTTAAAAAAGTACCCAATGAATATAAAGAAAAAATAAAAACACTTCCAGAAGAGACATTAGAAATAATTGCTATAGATATATTTGAAATAAATTCCATTGAAGAATTAGAACAGTATTTCTAGTATGAATTTTTATAAGAATAATTTAGTTTCACAAATATAGAGCTAAGTATGCAGTGAACCCACTTTGAAAAAAGTTGCTATTTCACTACATGCTTAGCTCTATTGTGTTTTACATATATATTTTCAAAATTATAAGTTTCTACAAAAATAATTAAATATACCGAAATAGGAGTGAGGATACATAGTAAGGTTGTTTTTAGGCGGCATTATAACACCTATGAATTCAAGACAAGAACAGTATTTAGAACGGCCATTATACAATTTTAAGCATATAAAAATAAAGAGATTACTATTTAAAAACCTCTTCATTTTTATATACTTTTGCAACTTCTACAAATTCTCGAATTGCTTTTGAGTAGTAACGTTTTTTAATAAAACCAAAGCTAATCATATATTTTGCACGTTCATCTAATTGAAATAAATGTAATGAAGAAATTTGTTTGTTATCAAGGGTCTTGTCAACTAATATTTTAGGGCAAAAGCAGGCTCCAATTCCTTTACAGCACATTTCCAATAATGTCTCAATATTTTTCGATTCTACACTTACTTTTAAATTAAAATTCACCTCTGATAAAAATATACTACTGATTTTTCCTGCAATATCCTCTTTGCTACTTAGTAGAAACGGGCACTCTTTCAATAGAGACAAATTTGGTTTTTGATGCAATATATTTATAATTTCATTCTTTCTTTTCCCATATACATTTTGAAGCAATTCATCGGAAATAAGAAGAATAATTTCTTCTTCATAATAATTGGTAAATTCAATATCAGGATGATTTTGTGAATGATATGCAATCATTAAATCTATTGACCCATCAAGAAGAAGAGATGGCAAATCATCATTCTCACCTTCAATGATCTGTATTCTAATATCAGGATACTCTTTTTTATATTCTGCAACAATATTGGGCATCAAGGCGCGTCCTCTTGTATGTGCAATACCTATTCGTAACAGACCTTTTTTTTCATCACAAATGTCTGAAAATTCCCCTTCTATGGAATTATAAAGAGTATTAAATTCATTGGCATAACGTAGGAATATGTCTCCTGCAAAAGTTGGCTTTAATGGAGTACTGCGAATAAAAAGTTTACAGCCAAGTTCTTTTTCAAGTGAAGCAATATGTGCACTGAGCGTTTGCTGAGTAATATATAGACCTTGAGCTGCTTTTGTAAAGTTCCGTTCTTTATAAACAGCCAGAAAATACTTTATACTTAAGGAATTCAACATTACACCTCTTTTCCTGTTATAATATATACGAATTACAGTGTTTTTACTGTATTATAAATCAAAAACAACAGTTAGACAAGTTTTTTCCAATATTGTATCATTATGAATAGAAAGAATTGTTTTAATAAATGGGGGGAAGTTGTATGTTGGAGTCAGCCGTACTTGGCACGTTTATTATCGGGCTCTTAGTTTCCATAGTATTTAATTTATCACTTCTGTATGCTCTACTATTTGGGTTTATTCTCTTTTTCTCATATGGTTTAGCAAAGAATAATACAGTAAAACATATGATACAGATATCTTTTAAAGGTATAAAAACAGTTAAAAATATATTGATTATATTTTTTATGATTGGCATGCTTACAGCAGTATGGCGCGCATCAGGGACAATATCCTTTATTATTTATTATTCTACAAAATTGATTGTTCCAGAAGTCTTTATTCTCGTAACATTTTTACTTTGCTGCATATTATCTGTACTTACGGGAACTTCATTTGGAACGGCTGCTACCATGGGTGTAATTTGTATGACAATGGCAAATGCCATAGGTGCAAACCCAATATTGGTGGGGGGAGCTGTATTATCTGGAAGCTATTTTGGCGATAGATGTTCTCCAATGTCCACAAGTGCATTACTAATAAGCGAATTAACAGGAACAAATATTTATAAAAACATTCAAATTATGATTAAAACTTCAATTATACCGTTTATATTAACATGTGCAGTTTATTTGATTGCTGGTTTTTTATTGGAGAGTAAAGGTGCTCCACTTGAAATTAGATGCCTGTTTGCAGATAATTTCAACTTGCATTGGCTCACTATTTTACCTGCTATAATAATCATTGTACTATCTATATTTAAGGTAAACGTAAAAATCACCATGGCTTTAAGTATTATACTCAGTAGTATTATTTGTATTTCAATTCAAAAAGTTGAGTTTACCTCACTCTTTAAAGTGTTTATTACAGGGTATCAATCATCTAATGCAGAACTTGGCATCATGCTAAATGGTGGCGGTATTCAATCTATGCTCAAAGTTTCTGCCATTGTATGTTTATCATCTTCTTATGCCAGTATTTTTGAAGAGACAGGCTTATTAGAGGGAATAAAAAAACATATTAATAGTCTTTCAAATATAGTAACTCCATTTGGTAGTGTTGCTATAACTTCATTTTTCACAAGCATGATAAGCTGTAATCAGAGTTTGACTATTATACTAACTCATCAGTTATGCAATAAGATTATATCTGACGATTACCAAATGGCAAATTCATTAGAAAATACAGCCGTTGTTATTGCGCCACTTATACCTTGGTCTATTGCAGGAGCTGTCCCATTAGCTACAATATCAGCACCAACAAGTTCTATTTTAGCAGCTTGTTATTTATATATATTGCCAGTATATAATTTCTTTATCTCATACAAAAAAATTCATCGAAATGACAGAAAACTAAACGCATAGATTCTATTTCAAATCCACAAAGATAATTAGTTCCATAAACAAAGAGCTAAGCATGCAGTGAAGCCGCTACAAAAAAAGTCTCTATTTCACTACATCCTTAGCTTTATTGGTTTGAATGGTGGAAATAACTAAACCAAATAAAGATGTTATTGGAATTGAAAGATTATTTTTAGATAGCGTTATCGAGACTATTGATATAAAAATAAGAATAATATAGGGGAAGGCAACTTACCTTTATCTGATAAATATATGTAAATTATGGTAGTGATTTAAAGATATTAATTATATAATAAAAGAACAGTTAATACTTTATGGTAAAATATTGATTATTAAGTATTTTATGGAGGGATATTATGAAAGTTTTGATACCAACAATGGGGACAAGAGGTGATGTGCAACCATATATTGCACTGGCCACAAGATTAAATGCTTCAGGTTACGAAGTTACAATTGCTACTCACCCTTGTTGGAAAGACCTGATCGAAAACTATAATATAAATTTTGTCCCTATAGGACCAGATGTAGATATAGAGTATGAAACAGCTAAGATAAGAGGAAATTCTAAGAACTGGATGTTAGGTTTTATTAGAACTATGAAATTTGTATTTAAAATAATTGAAGAGTCTACCTTTGAAATAAAGAAACTTTGCTTAAATGCTGATTTAGTTGTAGCATCTCACAGCAACATTGGTGCAACAGAAGCTGAAGCAAGCGGAATCCCATTTATCAGCGTCACATTACAGCCAGATATTATACCAAAGAAACTGGGGAATAAAAGTAAGGTGAAGGCTTTTTTAAACAGTATTGTAGGTACATTTGTTAATCCATTTATGGTACGTCCTTATAATAAACTTCGGAAAGTTCATGGCTTAAAGAAAATAAGTTCCTTTGATGAACTTTTATCACCAATATTAAATATAGTACCAATAAGCCCTTTAGTATATCCTTCTAATGAATTTTGGGAGGGAAAAAATAAGATTGTTGGCTATTGGTTTCTGGATGAAGTTAAAGAATTCTGCCCTTCCGAGGAATTAAGTAATTTTCTTAAAAGTGGTCCAGCCCCTATAATTATCTCTCTTGGTGCTATGGGCTTTGAAAGTGAAGAAGAAAAGGCAAAATTAGATATTTTAGTGAATTCAGTTAATGAAGTTAAGATGAGAGCTATTATTCAAGGATTCAATAAAACTTTAGAGAGCTATAAGTTAGAGGAAAATATACTAGCAGTTGGGAGTATACCTCATACATGGTTATTTAAATATGGATACTGCATCATTCATCACGGAGGCATGAGTACAACAGCAACTGCTATTTTATCAGGGGTTCCAGCAATAGTTATCCCTCATATAACAGACCAATTTTACTGGGCAAAGAGGGTATATGAGCTAAACTTAGGTCCTAAACCAATACCCAGTAAAGACTTAAGTAAGGATATATTAGTTAATGCAATAAATAGTGTTAAGAATAATTATGAACAATTTAGTAATTCATCTATACAATTAGCAAATAAGCTCCAAACTGAAAATGGTTTGGATAAGACTGTCGAACTAATAAGTAATATATTAGGCATACAAGACATTTAGTTCACATTTTTCTTATCTTTCATAATTAACAGGTTCCCAGTGAATTGTTGAAAATAATATTTGCGGAAAGTTTTGAGTAAATTACAGTGTACAATACAAATCAACTTTTAAAGAGCTGGGTGCGAGAAATCGGGAGTAATTATCCCGATTTCTTCTTACTGTGAGTTAAAAAAGCGTGCAGTAGTTATATGAAATTAGGAGATACCTTCTGGATTAAAGTTTATATTTAATTCTTTAATTTTTCTATATAGCGTACTTAGCCCGATACCTAAATATTCAGCAGCTTTTTTCTTACCTTTAGTTGAATATCCATATATAGAAAGTGCATTAATAATTTGTTGCCTTTCAGATTCATTGATTGCTATTTTTAAAGAACTATCTAAAATTGGTACAGGTTCTTCATGTGAAACGTCTTTTGATTCATTATTTACATGTGATTGAGAAGATAATATCAATTCGGGTAAATTAAACGGTGAAATAAAGTGACCTGTTTCTATGTTAACAGCATATTCTATAGCATTTTCTAATTCTCTTACATTACCTGGCCAATGATAATTTATTAATTTTATGATAGTATCCTGTTCAAAATCACTAATATCCTTTGATAATAAATTAGCATATTTTTTTAAAAAATATCTGGATAGAGGTATAATATCTTCTTCTCTTTGTCTTAATGGAGGTAAGTTTATAGGAATAACATTAATTCTATAATATAAGTCCTGTCTAAATAGATTTTTCTTAATAAGTTCTGGTAAATTTCTGTGTGTAGCTGCAATAATTCTTACATCTATAGGTATAGATGAAGTACCTCCAACTCTTTCAATAACTTTCTCCTGAAGTACTCTAAGAATTTTGGGCTGTAAGCTTAAAGGCATATCACCTATTTCATCTAAAAAAAGTGTACCTTTATGTGCTAATTCGAATTTTCCAGGTTTACCATTTTTATTTGCTCCTGTAAAAGAGCCACCTTCATATCCAAATAGTTCACTCTCTAACAAAGTATCAGGTATTGCGCTGCAATTAATGGTTACAAAAGGCATATGGCTTCTTTTGCTTGATGAGTGAATTGCCCTTGCAAATAATTCTTTGCCAGTACCACTTTCGCCCAATAGAAGTACAGTTGAATCAGATGGAGATATTGTTTTAGCTAAGTCTTTTACTTTTTGAATTGAATAACTGTCGCCTTTTATATAATCAAAGGTGTACCTTGTATTAGCTAATGTAAAAGATTCAAATTTTTTTCTTGTTGTATTCAATTCCTGAAAAAAACATACAATGCCTTGAGTTATATGGTTATATTTAATTGGTTGTATGGTTAATATTACTGGAATTTTACGATCAATAGTTTTAAAAATGGAATGAACTGAATCTAAGGGCACTCCAGTTTCTAATGCTTTTGTAATAGAATCGCAGGTTACTTTGTCCTCATAGTTTTTGTTTAATATTGAGTCTGCTCTTATTCCTAAAATAATTTCAGCATGTCGATTAAAATGTGTTACTACTCTATTGGAGTTAATTGAGATTATACCATCAGTATAAGCTTCGGTTATTGCACTAAGATTTTGGGCTAGCAATAAGATTTGTTTAATCATTATTTCGTTTTTTATCTTTGCAGCTAATAAGTCAGACATTTTTTCCATGTAATTTAAATATTTTTCATAGTTATTTAAGACTTTATTTGCATGTTCAGCTGTAAGAGCAAGTAAGCCTATTGCAGCTACTGTCTCTCCATCAACTGTTACAGGGATAAGCATTGTGGCCTTTTCTTGGCAGATGTCTTTTTTAATACAATTTTTACAGGTTTCTGAATTACCAGGGTTTGATATAAAGCACTTTTTGCCACTGCTTAAAACTTTTTGAAATGTATAACTTTCAGGTAATATAGTGTTAACATCCTTATAATATGCTCCGGTACCAGCAATTCTTGTCATATCGGTATCTACAATTGTAATATCGATATCTAAAACTGAGCTAATAGCTTCTGCAACCTGTTGGGCAAAACTTTGGATTTCTTCATTTTTTAAAATAGGCAATATACTCACCTCTTATATAATGTTTTATTAAAAGATTATACAAAATTTCATAAATTCCTCTAAAAACATTCTTGATAATAAGAAATATATTCCCGAACACGAGAAATATTTCCCGAAAGTGAGAAAAATATTTAAAACTAAGAAAGGAAAGCTGATAAGCAATAGATGTAATTTGTTAATTTTTTTGTCTATAAATTACAGATTTACTTTATGTATTTATAGCTAATGTTATTGTAATAAGTGAATTGCGTTTAAAAGCCGCCTATAGAATATACATGAATGGGAATTTCTAATTTTAAATATTTAATGTCAATTGGCATAAAAGTTGCTGATAAAAATATATGTAATTGTAATTAGATAAAAATATTAGAGTAAGGAGGTAGTTAGTTAAATGAGAACGTCATTTGTTGCAAACAATATTTCTCCATCTATGACTTTAGCAATTGGAGAAAAGGCAAAAAAGCTTACCAAAGAAGGAGTTGATATTGTTTCATTTGCTCAGGGGGAGCCGGATTTTAATACTCCAGAAACAATAAGGCAAGCTGCTATAAAAGCTATTGAAGAAAATTTTACAAGATACACTCCTGTGTCAGGTATTAAAGAACTTAAAGATGCAATTTGTTTAAAACTGAAAAATGAAAATGGAATAGAATATAGTCCTGAAGAGATTGTGGTATCCACTGGTGGGAAACAGATAATTTACAATGTATTACTAGCTTTATGTTGTCCTGGAGATGAAGTGATCATTCCTACACCTTACTGGGTAAGCTACACAGAACAGGTTAAGATGGTTGGAGCTATTCCTGTTTTGGTAGAGACATCTGAAGCGAATAATTTTGAACTTGAACCACAGGCTATAGCAGAGAAGATAACTTCAAAGACTAAAGTTATTATATTAAACACCCCAAACAATCCTACAGGTGCAATTTATGGAAGAGATGTTTTAGAGGGAATTGCTGAATTAGCAGTGAAAAACCAAATATTTATTATTGCAGATGAAATTTATGAAAAGTTGATTTATGATAGCGAAAAGCATGTAAGCATAGCAAGTCTTGGTCCGGAAATTAGAGAACTTACAATAACTATCAACGGTTGGTCAAAAGCTTATGCAATGACTGGGTGGAGACTTGGTTTTGGAGCAGGACCAGTTGATATTATGAAGGCAATTAACAACCTTCAGGGACATATAACAGGAAATGCTAATTCTATTACACAGAAGGCTGGATTATATGCATTACTATATAACAAAGATTATAATTCAATGGTTACTGAATATGATAAGAGACGTAAATATATTTTAGATAGGCTTAATTCACTTAATGATATTAACTGTAATATGCCTAAAGGTGCATTTTATGTTTTCCCAAATGTTAAGGGATTGTATGGAAAGAAGGTAGGGAATAAGATAATAAACAATGCAATGGATGTAGCTAATTTTTTGCTCGATGAAGCTCATGTTGCGGTAGTTCCTGGAGAAGCCTTTGCTGCTGAAGGATATATTAGACTATCATATGCTACTTCTATTGAAGATATTGAAAAGGGATTAAATCTAATAGAAAAAGCGTTAGAAAAACTTGATAATTTTTAATGAAAATTGCTTTGTAGAGAATTAAACTAGGTAAAACTAAAATTACAATATGTTAGATAGTTTTCAAGTATAAGGGAGGAATATAATATGAGATTATCAACAATAAAATTATATGGCTTGGAAGTATCGGGTATTATAACTTCCAAGGGTGTTGTACCTGTAGGTTCAGTAAATGAAAAATTCAACAAGAATTGGAATACTGATACCCTTGAAATTATTAAATCTGGCCAACTTGAAGAGATAAACAATTGGTATCGTGCTGGTGGTAAAGAAGAATTAGAGAAGTTGAAGGAAGAGGTTATTCCTTTTGAGAAAGCTAAATTTGCTCCATTATATCGTCAGCCAAGAAAAATTTTCGGTATAGGACTTAATTATGTAGAACATGCATCTGATTTAGCTGAGAAAGCCCCTAATACAGAACCTGCTAGCTTTTTTAAACCTGATACAACTATTATTGGACATGAAGATAAAATAAAAATACCTCTTCAATCTGAAAAAACCACTGGAGAAGCAGAATTGGCAGTGATTTTTGGTAAGGAATGTGAAAACGTTGAGAGAGAAGATTGGACTAGCGTTATTGCAGGTTTTACAACAATAATTGATATGACAGCAGAAGATATTTTAAGAAAAAATCCTAGATATTTGACACGTTCTAAAAGCTTTGAAACCTTCTTTAGTTTTGGACCACAATTGATTACTCCTGATGAGGTTGAAGACGTTTTAAAACTAAAAGTAGCTACTGTATTAAATGGAAAAATGATAGCACAAAATACTGTAAGCAATATGACTTTCCCACCAGATTATTTAGTTTCATTTCACTCAAAAGTTATGAAAATGCTCCCAGGTGATATTATTTCAACTGGTACACCTAGAGCTGTTCACATTAATCATGGTGATGTTATTGAGTGTTGGATTGATGGATTTGAGAAATTAGTTAATCCAGTTATTGATAAAAAATTATAAAAACAATGGAGGGGAATGATAATGGACTTAGGATTAAAGAACAAAACAGCAATTGTAATGGCTTCAAGTGCTGGATTAGGTAAAGCCATAGCAATGGAATTTGCTAGAGAGCAAGCTAACGTAATGCTTTTTAGTCCTTTTGAAGATAAGTTAAAAGTTGCTCAAGCAGATATCAAAGCAGCTACTGGAATTGAGCCATCTTATACAGTGGGTGATATTACTAAATATGACGACATTAAAAGATTAACAAAAAATACAATAGACAAATATGGTTCAATATATGCACTTGTAAATAACACAGGAGGTCCTCCAGCAGGAACATTTGATAGTTTTGATGATGAAGCTTGGCAAAATGCTTATGAGTTAACTCTTTTATCATATATCAGAACCATCAGGGAAGTATTGCCATATATGAGGGCTAACAAATGCGGTAGAATTTTAAACTCTACTTCTTCATCTGTGAAAGCGGTATTGGATAATTTGATTTTGTCAAATACATTCCGTATGGGAGTAGTTGGATTATCAAAGACTTTATCGCAGGAACTTGGAAAAGATAACATACTTGTAAATGTAATTGGACCAGGAAGAATAGGTACAGATAGAATTGCTCATTTAGACAAGATTAGATCTGAAAATGCAGGTATTACAATAGAACAACTTCAAGAAAATACAAGTAAAGATATTCCTCTAGGAAGATATGGTACTACTGATGAATATGGAAGACTGGCTGCTTTCCTATGCTCTGAAGCTAACACATATCTAACAGGACAAACTGTATTGTTGGATGGTGGTATGGTTAAAGCATTTTAAAAATTTAATAGTTTCATTCAAGACAGAAGAAGCGGTGGTATATAATATCATCAGCGTCTGTTTTGAATGAAAAACAATCTTAATTTAAAATAGATAATAGATTTGACGTGAACCCCCTTTTAAGGGGGTTTTCGTTATAGGGGAAAGATAACATATATTTATTTGGTAAATATATGAAAACTATGGTAGTGATTTAGAGATATTAATTATATAATAAAAGAACAGTTAATACATTATAGTAAAAAAATACGAAGTAAAGATTATCCTTATCATGGGAATTGGGGGTAAATCTAATAAGTTACTATTATGTTTGAAAGGGGTGGTGAGAAATGAAATTATTCATACATGATTTAGAAATTAGTGATTTTCAAAAATTACTTCCTAATTCATTAGATGAAGCTATGATTATTTCAGACGACGGAACCATACAGCATTGCATAGGATGCTTTGGATGTTGGGTAAAGACACCTGCAACTTGTGTAATACAGGACCAATATAGGGATATGGGAGAATATGCATCAAAATGTAAGGAGCTTATTATTATAAGCAAATGTTGTTATGGAGGATTTAGCCCATTTGTGAAAAATGTGTTAGATAGAAGTATTTCCTATATACATCCTTATTTTACAATAAGAAATGGAGAAATGCATCACCGGAGGCGATACGAAAATCATATAGACATGCAGGTATGGTTTTACGGTGAAAATATAACAGAAAAAGAAAAACAAACTGCTGAAAAGTTGGTAAAGGCAAATTCTATTAATTTCGATTGCAATGTTCGTAGAGTTGCATTTATTCATAGTATTGAGGAAATGGAGGGCCAGGTATTATGAAAATAGCTTTTATCAACGGAAGTCCTAAAATTAAAGATAGTGCTTCTGGATGTATCTTGCAAGAATTAAAAGCTTTTTTAGATCAGGATAGTAATATAATTTCAGAATATTGCTTTAGAAAACCGCAATTGAGTACAAAAGAAATGGAGAAACTGACGGAATACAATGCTTTGGTATTTGCATTTCCTCTGTATGTAGACGGGATCCCATCTCATTTGCTAAATTGCCTAATTCAATTAGAAATGATTTTTGCAAACATGAAGGAAAAAGATGTTATAGTCTATTCTTTGGTGAATTGTGGATTTCATGAAGGTCATCAGAATAAATTGGCAATTGAAATGATGGAGAATTGGTGTGCAAAATCAGGGCTTAAGCGGGGACAAGGTATTGGAATTGGGGCAGGCGGAATGCTCCCATCGTTGAAAAGTGTTGCAATTGGTCATGGGCCTAAGAAGAACTTAGAGAAAGCATTGAAACAACTTGCAAATAATATATTAAAAGGTGCTTCAGAAGAAAGTATATTTATTACAGCAAATTTCCCAAGAGTTTTGTATAAACTTGTCGTCGAAATGGGATGGAGACAGTCTATTAAAGCAAATGGGTTAAAGAGAAAAGATTTGTTTATGAGCAAGTAAGTGCGCCAAATGAGCCTTTTTTATTTGCTGTAACCATAAATTAGTGTCACAATTATAAATTTTTACAAGGATAATTAGGTACTCAAAAGAGGAACTGAGCTATATAGTGACGTCGCTTCGAAAAAAGGCGCTCCTCCCACTACATAGCTCAGTTCCTTTATGTTTTACAAATGTATTTTCAAATTATAAGTTTTTACAAACTCTTTTTTCTTCTATAAATATAAATCAAGAATATTATACTTGATAAAATCCCAATCAAGCTTACAAATTGAGCCATTCTAATAGGGCCAAACATTAAGCTATCTGTCCTTAACCCCTCTATAAAGAATCTGCCTAGAGAATAAAGTCCTATATATGCAAACAGAACTGTGCCTGGTTGTTTACTTCTTTTCAATAAAATTATTAGAGTAACACAGACTAATACATTCCAAATTGATTCATATAGGAAGGTAGGATGATAGTAAGTTCCCTCTATATACATACCTCTTTGAATGAATTCAGGAAATTTACTTATAAATTCTAATGTAACTTCTCCCCCGTGAGCTTCTCTATTAAAAAAGTTCCCCCATCTTCCAATGGCCTGGGCTAATATAATTCCAGGAACAGATACGTCTGCATATTCAAGAAAGTTCTGTTTCTTTTTTCTTAGATAAAAGAATGCAGTAGTGAGTCCGAAGATTAAACCCCCATGTATAGCTAATCCTCCCCCTCGAGTGTTAAAAATACTCCAAAGATTATCTGCATAATCTTCAAAACTAAATATGACATAGTATAACCTTGCCCCTATAATTGCCATAGGGAAGGATATAAAAAATGTATCAAATAAAATATCAAAATTTAAATTTTTCATCTTACATGTATAGTTACTTAACAATAATGCTGATAGCACACCAAGTGAAATTAAAACACCATACCACATAATAGGCAGTCCAAATATAGTAAATGCTATTGGATTCAAAAGAATCATCTCCTTTGTATAAATAAATTCGTAAATTATAGTAATGGGACCAATTATATTATATTACTATAATAGTTGATTATGAAGTATAATAAAAGAGTAAATTTTATATTCAATATATTTCAGAAATTTTAAAAGTTTTTTAAAAATGTGTTTATTTTATTGTGTAGTTTCTGTTATAATGGTTTTAGGTTCTCTGTTATACTATAATTAGTTAAAATTATAACAATATCGAAGGAGGTCTTTTTTAGTGTGCTGCAAGAATGAAGTTTGGAACGCAAAAATAAATGAGTTGAATAGTTTTATCGATGGTTTAAGAAATAAGGAAGATGCTTTAATAGCTGTATTACACAGAGCTCAAAAGATTTTTGGATATCTTCCAAGAGAGGTTCAAAATTTTATCGCTGAAAAGTTAAATGTACCTGTTTCTAAGGTTTATGGGGTTGTTACATTCTATTCTTATTTCAACACAGAACCAAAGGGTAAGTATGTAATTAGTGTATGTATGGGCACAGCTTGTTTCGTTAGGGGAGCAGGAGATGTTTTACATGAATTTGAAAATAAACTTGAATTAAAAACTGGAGAAACTACAGCAGACGGAATGTTTACTTTAGATGCTTTAAGATGTGTAGGTGCATGTGGACTAGCTCCTGTAGTAACAATAAATGATAAAGTATATGGGCATGTAACTAAAGATCAAGTAGGAAAATTATTAGAAGATTATAAGGAATAAGGGGGAGTAACCATTGGCTAAAATTAAATCCTTTGAAGAACTTAGAGCTCTTAATAAAGAATTAAAAAAACTTGTTACATTAAGAGAAGTATCTCATGAAGCTGAATTGGCAGCAGAAAATAAAAGATGTAAACGTCAATTGTTAGTTTGCGGTGGTACCGGATGTAAGTCTGCCGAAAGTTATGAAATTGTAAATAAGTTAAAGGCAAAAGTAGAGGAAGTTGGATTAAAAGATGAAGTAGAAGTGCTTATTACTGGTTGCTTTGGCTTCTGTGAACAAGGTCCAATCATCAATGTTTGCCCTGACAATGCTTTCTACGTAAGAGTAAAAACAGATGATGTAGATGAAATAGTAGAAAGTCATTTATTAAAGGGAAAAATAGTTGAAAGACTTTTATATATAGAACCGACTCTTCAAATGAGAGTTAAGAGACAAGATGAAATGGGTTTTTATAAAAAACAAGAAAGAATAGCATTGAGAAACTGCGGTTTGATAAACCCAGAGGATCTTAAAGAAGCTATAGCTGAAGATGCATATATGGCTTTAGGAAAATGTCTATCTGGATTAACTTCTGAGGAAGTTATTAATTTAATTAGTGAATCAGGACTTAGAGGTAGAGGAGGCGGTGGATTCCCTACAGGAAGAAAGTGGGCATTTGCTAAACAATATGAAAGTGATAAAAAATATATAATTTGTAATGCTGACGAAGGAGATCCAGGTGCTTTCATGGATCGTTCAATACTTGAAGGAGATCCACATAGTGTTTTAGAAGCTATGGCAATTGCAGGATATGCAATTGGTGCGGATGAAGGAAATATCTATATTAGAGCTGAATACCCTTTAGCTATAGATAGACTTTATAAGGCTATAGAAGAAGCGCATGAATATGGATTACTTGGTGAAGATATATTAGGAACAGGCTTTAATTTTGATATCCATATTAAATACGGTGCTGGAGCGTTTGTATGTGGTGAAGAAACTGCTCTAATCCAATCAATAGAAGGAGAGCGTGGAGAGCCTACAAATAAACCACCATTCCCAGCTGAATGTGGATTATGGAATAAACCAACCTCTGTAAACAACGTTGAAACTTTAGCTATGGTTCCTGCTATTATAAACAAAGGTGCTGATTGGTTTAAGTCTATAGGAACAGAGACTTCAAGAGGAACAAAGGTATTTGCTCTTGCGGGAAAGGTTAATAATGTTGGTCTTGTGGAAGTTCCTATGGGTACGACTTTAAGAGAAATAATCTATGATATTGGCGGTGGAATAAAGAATGGCCGTAAATTTAAAGCTGTTCAAACTGGTGGACCATCAGGGGGATGTATTCCAACTCAATATCTAGATACTAAAATAGATTATGAATCATTAAATTCTATAGGATCAATGATGGGTTCTGGTGGTATGATTGTTATGGATGAAGACAACTGTATGGTTGACATAGCAAAATTCTATCTTGAATTCACTGTAGATGAATCCTGCGGTAAATGTACTCCATGTAGAATTGGTAACAAGCGTTTACTAGAAATTTTAACAAGAATAACAGAAGGTAATGGTACAGAAGAGGACTTAGTTAAGCTTGAGGAATTAGGTGAGTTAATAAAAGAAACTTCCCTATGTGGTCTTGGTCAAACTGCACCAAATCCTATTCTAAGCACTATGAAATATTTTAAGGATGAATATATTGCTCATGTTAGAGAGAAGCGCTGTCCAGCAGGTGTATGTAATGGATTATTACGTTATGAGATTTTAGACAAATGTATAGGTTGTACAAAGTGTGCTAGAGTATGTCCTGTTTCCTGTATTACTGGAAAGGTAAAAGAAAAACATTTCATCCTACAAGATAAATGTATAAAATGTGGAAGCTGTTATACTGCTTGTCCTGTAGGAGCTATAATAAAGAAATAATATATATAGAAAGAGGTGTACACTTTGAGTTTAGTAACTCTTACAATAAATAACAAAACAATTCAAGTAGAGGAAGGTTCAACTATATTAGATGCTGCTAAAAAGTTAAACATAAATATACCTACTCTTTGTCACTTAAAACTTCATGATAGAAAAACTGAAAACAAACCAGGTTCATGTAGAGTTTGTGTTGTAGAAGTTGAGGGAAGAAAAAATCTTGCTCCAGCGTGTTGTACTCCTGTAACTGATCACATGGAGGTTAAGACAAACTCTATAAAGGCAATTAAGGCCCGTAGAATGATGGTGGAACTGTTATTATCAGATCATCCACAAGAATGCTTACTATGTGAGAAAAATACAGAGTGTGATCTTCAAAGACTTACTGCTGACCTAGGTATAAAGTCTATAAAATATAGCGGGGAAATGTCAAAATTCCCTAAAGATAGTTCATCCTATTCTATTATTAGAGATTTAGACAAATGTATCCTTTGTAGAAGATGTGTAACTATGTGTAATGATGTTCAAACTGTTGGAGTATTATCTGCTGTAGGAAGGGGATTTGAAACAGTAATAGCTCCTGCCTTCGCTGACCCAATGTTAGAAACTAGTTGTACTTTCTGCGGACAATGTGTTGCAGTATGTCCAACTGGAGCATTAACTGAAGTTAATAATGTTTCTAAAGTTTGGGATGCTTTAAATGATGATGACAAAATAGTTATTGTTCAAACAGCTCCAGCTATAAGGGCAGCTCTTGGAGAAGAGTTTGGGCTAGAACCTGGAACTGTTGTTACAGGTAAAATGGTTGCAGCTCTTCGTGCATTAGGATTTCAAAGGATTTTTGATACAGACTTTGCAGCAGACTTAACAATAATTGAAGAAGCAAGTGAGTTATTACACAGAATTGAACATGGTGGAAAATTACCTATACTTACAAGTTGTTGTCCAGGATGGATTAAGTTCTTTGAGCATCAGTTCAATGACCTTTTAGATATACCATCAACCTGTAAGTCACCACAACAGATGTTTGGTGCCGTAGCTAAAACTTATTTAGCTGAAAAAATGGGAGTAGATCCTAAAAATCTTGTTGTTGTTTCAATAATGCCTTGCCTTGCTAAGAAATATGAAGCGGCAAGACCTGAAATGAGCAATAATGGAGTTCCAGATGTTGATATAGTAATAAGTACAAGAGAATTAGCTAAAATGATAAAAGAAGCAGGAATTGACTTTACATCATTAGAGGATGAGGGATTTGACAATCCATTAGGAGAATCAACAGGTGCTGGAATTATCTTTGGTACCACAGGTGGAGTTTTGGAAGCTGCATTACGTACTACTTATGAATGGATGACAAATGAAGAATTAAAAGACGTTAACTTTAATCAGGTACGTGGACTAAAGGGAATAAAAGAAGCAAGCATAAAAATAAATGATATGGACATAAATGTTGCTGTAGCAAGTGGTCTTGGAAATGCTCGTAAATTATTAGAAGATATAAGAGCTGGAAAAGCTTCTTATCATATGATAGAAATTATGGCATGTCCAGGTGGATGTATAGATGGTGGCGGTCAACCATATCTACACGAAAATAACGGTATAATTGAAAAAAGAATGGAAGCTTTATATGAGGAAGATTCTAATAAAGTTTTAAGAAAATCCCATGAAAATCCATTTATAAAACAATTATATGATGAATACCTTGGAAAGCCTTATGGTGAAAAAGCCCATGAATTACTTCATACAACTTATGTGAAGAGATAATAAAAAACCCCGAGAAATCGGGGTTTTTATATATCAAGTATCTCTTTTAGGCATCTTACATTTTTTCTGCTTATAGGAATCTCAGATTTTTCATCGTCATCCATGACTAATTTATAAGTACCATTAAACCAAGAATATAATTCTTTTACATTATTTAAATTAACCAAATAGCTTCTATGAGCTCTAAAAAGCTTTGTTTTTTTCTGCAACCTATTCATGGTATAGTTAGTTAAATAGGTAGTATTTTTGCTTTTAATATATACTTTTTCATTTTCAGCATAACAAAAATAAATATCATCAATATTTAACAAAACTATTTTCCCGGATTTTTCACAAGGGAGTTTTTCGGTTATTTGAGTTTTTTTTATTTCAATTCTTTTCATAACTTCATTTACTACATTAGGTATTTGTTCATTTATACTTTTATTGATAAAGGACTTATGTAATCTATTTACTGTAGATATTATTCTCTTGTCATCATAAGGTTTTAAAATATAATCCAATGCAGCTACTTCAAAAGCATTTAAAGCATATTCTTCATAGGCAGTGACAAAGATTATTTCTATGTTTTTATTAAAATTTTTAATTTCTTTTGCCAAGTCCATACCATTTTTAAGGGGGATATTTATATCTAAAAACACCACATCAGGATTTTTAGACTTTATTAATTGGAGTCCTTTTTCACCATCATGACCCATTCCTATTACATGAATAAAATCAAAATTTCCTAATATATGTTTCAGTTCGTCAGCCGCAGGTATTTCATCTTCAATTATTATACAATTCATGCTCAATTTAATCGTACCTCCTTAGGAATTACAAAGCTTACCTCTGTTCCTTCGCTTATAGCACTTTTAATATTAAGACAATAATTTTCTCCATATAAGAGTTTAAGCCTTTCATTTACATTATATAATCCTATTCTGGAATTATTAAAAATATTTTTTAAAATACTTTCTTCAATACCTATACCATCATCTTTTATTAAAAATCGTAGCTTGTCCTCTTTACATACTACTCTAACATCTATATTACCACCAGAAGGCTTAGGCAGAATTCCATGTTTTATAGAATTTTCTATAAGGGGCTGAAGTATAAAAACTGGTATTTTATATTCTAAAAGATTAGCAGGTATATCTATATTAACTTTTAGTCTATCTCCAAAACGCGCGTTTTCTATAGAAAGATAGGAATTTAAAAATTCAATCTCTTCTTTTAGTGTTAGAAATTCCTCATCTCGATTTAAAGTACTTCTAAAATAATTTGATAGATCCAGTATCAATTCTCTAGCCTTATTAGGATTAGTTCTACAAAAGGAAGATATAGTATTTAGTGCATTAAATAAGAAATGGGGATGAATTTGAGCTCTTAGAGCTTTGTATTCAGCTCGATAGGCTTCTTCAACAGCTTTATTTAAATTATAAATATTTAATTGTGTAGATAATAGCCTTCCTAATTGCTTTGTAAACTGTATAAAATACTCATCAGCATATTTTGATGATTTTAAATATAAACCTATTATGGCTTCTAGTTTATTTTGATAAAAAATTGGTATAAAAAATAGAGTTTTTTCCATATCATCTTCTTTTAAGACAATAAGCTTATAATCAGGATATTTATAATAGTTTTCTAATGAACTATCTAGGTTATCCAAATTTAATTCTTCTCCATGATAACTTAATATTTCGGAAGAATTTGCTACGAAAACTCCTTCATAATTGCTACTATCATAAATTATTTTACATACTTTTTCTGATGTTTCTTTATTAACTCCCTTCTTTAAATAATTTAAGGTTTTTTCAGCGATAAGAAGGGCTTTTTCTGCTTGATAGGCACCTATTCTATTGTATTGTTCTACAGCATTGTTGGTTATATTAATAAAAATTACTACACCAATAGAGTTAATCAATATCATTGGTAAGGCAATTACTTTTTCTAATTCTAATGCTTCTTTAAAGGGCCTAGATAAAATTAAGATTATAATCATTTGTAAAACTTCAGCTATAACTCCGACTATAAAACCTAGCTTAGGATCTAACTCTTTCTTCTTAGATAGCCTATGAGCTATGCCACCACACAAACCTTCTACTACAGTAGCTACACCACAGGCAAGAGCGGTAAAACCACCAATATAATATCTTTGAAGCCCCGCAATAGTTCCAACAATCATTCCAACCAAAGGGCCTCCTATGTATCCAGCAGTAATGGCACCTATAGGTCTAGTATTTGCTAATGCATAGGGATATTTTGAAGCAAAATTTAGGCTTGGAGTATTTATTTTTGGATTAACATCTATACCTGTGTAAGTTCCTAAAATTGATAATATACTAAAAAAAATAATAATTATAATTTTATTTAATTTGGAATCTTTTATTAAAAGTTTTTTACTTAAAGCAATTTGATTAAATATATAAGAAGATAGAGCAATTAAAGACATATTTTGTAACAGTTGAATATATAACATATGATACACCTCTTAAATTCAATTCACTTAACATTATTACATAGAATTGAATTAATATAAATAACCTTTAATGGGATAAATAGGTTATTCACCCTTAAGATATAGCTATTCACAGAAAATTCGTATAATATAGAAAGATGTTTTAGTATAATTTTCCATAAGTAATGTATTGAAAAGCTTTACTTAATAAAATTTGGGGAGGATGGTTTTATGGTATCATTTATAATTTCTGTTATTGCTCTTATTTTAGGTTATTTTATTTATGGAAAAATTGTTGAAAAAATCTTTGGGGCAGATGAAAATATAAAAACTCCAGCAGTAAGATTAGAGGATGGAGTTGACTTTGTGCCGCTACCAGCATGGAAGATATTTTTAATCCAATTTTTAAACATAGCAGGACTCGGTCCTATTTTTGGAGCCATACTTGGAGCTATGTTTGGTCCAGCAGCATTTCTATGGATAGTATTTGGATCTATATTTGCTGGAGGAGTTCATGATTATTTCTCTGGAATGTTATCTATAAGACATGATGGTGCTAGTATACCAGAAATTGTTGGAAAATACTTAGGAAATGGATTTAGACAGTTTATGAGAGTTTTCTCAGTTGTTCTATTAATATTAGTTGGTGTGGTTTTTGTAACTGGACCAGCAGGATTACTTGCAGGTTTAACACCTGAAAAATTAAATGTTACCTTTTGGCTTTATGTTATCTTTGCATATTATATATTAGCTACTTTACTTCCTATAGATAAATTAATAGGTAAAATATATCCACTATTTGGTATATGCCTATTAATAATGGCCCTAGGTGTTGGAGGAATGCTTATTATAAAAGGATATCCTATACCAGAAATAACACCAACTAACCTAAGAAACATGCATGTTAATGGGGCTACCACACCACTGTTCCCTGTACTTTTCGTTACCATAGCTTGTGGTGCAATATCAGGATTTCACTCAACTCAGTCACCATTAATGGCTAGATGTGTAACTAGTGAAAAGCAAGGTAGATCAATATTTTATGGTTCTATGATTGCGGAAGGCATAGTGGCTTTAATATGGGCAGCAGCAGCTATGAGTTTCTTTGCAGGACCAGGGGGAACAGACGGGGTAGCAAAGTTAAATGAAGCCATGGTTGCAAACAAAAGTAATACAGCTTGGGTAGTGAGCATCGTATGCAATTCTTTATTAGGAAAAGTAGGGGGAGCATTGGCGATACTAGGTGTAGTAGCTTGTCCTGTAACCTCAGGAGATACTGCCTTTAGAAGTGCAAGGCTTACTATAGCAGATTCTATAAATTATAAGCAAGACAAGATAAAAAATAGATTAATTATAAGTATACCGTTATTTGTAATTGGATTTATATTAACTAAAGTTGACTTCACTATAATCTGGAGATACTTTGCATGGTCAAATCAATCATTGGCCACAGTTGTTTTATGGGCTTCCGCAGTGTATCTTAATCACATTAAAAAACCTCATTTTCTGGCATCAATTCCAGCAGCTTTCATGACCGTAGTAAGTATATCTTATATTATAGTTGCACCAGAAGGATTTGGTATCACTTCTTCTATAGGTAGTATACCTATAGGGAATATAGCTGGAGTGATTGCAACAATAATAATATATGGATTATTCTTAATGAAAATAAGTAATAATAAATCAATTAATGAAACTAAAAAAGCATAATGTTAATAAACCTTTCCCCAAAAGTAGACTAGTTCTGCTTTTGGGATTTTTTTATCCGATGACTACCATCCGTAATACGCTAATCTTCTACGTATGCTACGTCTCTGGATAAGTTCTTCCCCTAAAGGATAAGAATTTCTAAGAAGCAAAGCTTCTAAGAACTCTCTTAATAAGCTTCAGTTGGAGTAAGTATTCCTTTTAAGCAAACTCCATCTGAAGCTAAGAATCACTTGATGTGCGCCAGCAATTAGTTTAAAACAAGGATGTTCATCGTCAGGTGGAATTTTTGGTGAATAATAAATTTCCCAAATGAGAACCCTAGGATTAAAATGCTAAATCTTTAGGGGGAGATATTATGCCAGGAGCATGGACACATGTATTAGGAGCTAGTAAAGTCTCTAGTGATATAGAAGATGTAAAATATAAAAATATAATTAAACAAAATAATAAGATGTATCAGTACGGAGCTCAAGGTCCAGATATATTTTTATATTACTGCATATTTATACCTAGCAAACACAATAGAGTTAAGAAACTAGGACAGAGAATGCATACAGATAAAACTAGAGAGTTTATAATGTACTTTGTAGATAAAGCAAAAGAAACTAAAACAAAAGAAGATTTTGAGTGTTTATTATCTTATACATTAGGATTTGTGACCCATTATGCCTTGGATACTACTATGCACCCATTTATATATTACTTCGGGGGAATATATCACCCAGATACTGTAGGTACAAGAAAGTATGATTTCTATCACAGAGAATTAGAGAATATAATTGGCATGCTAGAATTAGAGGATATCAGAGGTAAAAATAAAAGCAAAGGAACCATACATAATGAAATAGATATAGGGAAAAAAGTTCCAAGAGTTCTTGAGGAAACTTACTCTTCTGCCTTATATGAAGTGTATAGTTTGAAAATAAAAGACTACTTATTACAATATTGCTACAAGGATATGAAAAGTAGCTTTAAATTTGTAATGGACACAAATTTAGGAAAAAATATATTACTATCATTATTAGAGATAGTTATTAACAAGAAAAATAAGGCTAAAATACTTCTAAATCCTGAGAAGATTATACATGAATATGATTACTTAAATAAAAACCATGTTCAGTGGAATCACCCTTGTAATCTAAAAGAAAAAACTAAAAAAAGTGCCGAAGATCTTTATGAAGAGGGGGTTAAAAAGGGAAGTGACATGGTAGAAGCTATTATAAATTATTTAGAAGATAAAATAGATAAGAGTGAACTAGAGAAACTTATACCTAACTTATCTTATGAATCGGGCAAACCTCTAGAAGAATATAAAAAAATGATATATTTTGATTGTATTTTTGAGAAGGATAAGAGTGAAATACATCCAAAGGATAAAAATAATAGTTAAGGATAAATTAAAATTTTTATCCTTAACTTAGAGTTGAAATTACTAAATTTATTTAAAATAAACCTATTGAAGTTCACAATATTTAATAATTAAATCTAAAGTTGCTAAAATTCCTTCCATATGAGTTCTTTCATAACCATGGGAAGCGAAAACTCCTGTACCAATAAGTCCAGTTTTAATATCCCATCCAGCTCTAAGAGCAGCAGAGGCGTCTGAACCATAATGAGGGTATATATCCACCTTGTATGGGATGTCATTATCATTGCATAGCTTCACTAGTTTTTTACGAATATCTAAGTCATAAGGACCGGAGGAGTCCTTTGCACAAATACATACTGCATATTCAGAGGAGTTTTGATCGAGTCCTGGAGCTCCCATATCTACAGCTATGAACTCTTTAGTGTTGGCAGGAATAGCAGCAGAGGCACCATGGCCAACCTCTTCATAGTTTGTTATAAAAAAGCTTGTTGTATATGGAAGTTCTATTTTATTTTCAACCAAGTATTTTATAGTATATAATAATATGGCAGCACTGGCTTTATCGTCTAAATGTCTGCTTTTTACAAAACCATTAGGTGTAAATACAGTTCTTGTATCGAAAAATATAAAGTCTCCTACTTCTATACCTAATTTTTTAGTATCTTCTTTAGAAAACACCTTTTCATCTAATATAACTTCCATGTTTTCTGGAATTCTTTTAAGCTCACGAGCATCACCACTTATATGAACAGAAGGTTTAATGCTTTGAATTGTTCCAGTATATTGTTTTTCCTCTAATGTTTCTACTATACAATTTTCTCCCTCCACGGAATTCATCATGTATCCACCAACGGTACTGAAGGATAGAGAGCCATTAGATTTTATACTCTTTACCATAGCACCTAAAGTATCTATATGAGCAGAAAAAACTTTTCCATATTCATTGTTTTTTCCTTGAATAGTAATTAAAAGACAACCTTTGTTAGTTAGACTATAAGGCACTCCAATAATGTCTAGCTCTTTTTTTATGTAATCTATTACTTTCTCAGTACATCCACTAGGGCTTGGTGTGGTTAAAATATTATTTAAATAATATTTTATCGTCTCTTCGTTATATTTCATATATGAAACACCCCTTTATAAGTATTAAATTCATTTTACCATAATTTTATATATAGTTAAAATTTAAGAAGTAACAATGAAATGTTTTACATAAAACTGCAAAGTTAATTTAAATTAATATAAAATTTAATTTTACATTAAAAATATGGACAAACTTGTAAAAAATTCATATAATAGAAACTGTTGACGAAAGAGACATGCAAAGAGGAGGATTTTTAAATGAAAAAATCGAGCTTTATGAAGGCCTATAAAAAAAGATGGGCTTATAGAATTATGGCACTAGCACTTTGTGCAGTAGCTGCTTTAGTATCCATGGGCATTAGTATATATACATATTATGACAACACAAACAATCCAACGGTGGTCAAAAATAAAGAGGAGTATGATGAAGCTCTTAATAATGATAGTTATATACAAATTTCAGCAGATGAGCTTTATGATCTAGACGTTGTAATAACAGAAACAACAAGTAAATTGGGAGTGAAAGTATCAGAGGATGTAAAATCAAGATTTGTAGCTATGAAGTTAGATACTTATGTATTAACAATAGCCATTCCAAATAAGCAATATGAAAAGTTTGTAGAACAAGAGAATGGGCCTTTTATATTAAAAGGAACATTAATTGAATTTGAAGATATGGAATTAGAAACTATACAAGAAGCTATTATAGATAATAACTCTCTTTCAGATGGGCTTCCATTAGCGCCATATTTTCAATATTTACAATATGAAAGTCCAATGAATTCAGCTTCATTCTTTTTCATGATTGCGGCTTGTTTCATAGTTTATATTTTAATTATGTATATGGTTTATATGAGGAAAAATACTGTAGCATTAAAGAGTCTTAAGAATTTTTCTGATGGAAATCTTGAAGTTGCCTGTCAGAAGATTGATAATGAACTTAATTCAGACAATGCATATAAAAATGGCCCTATTACTATAACTGAAAACTATATAGTTGTGGAAACTCAGCAAATTACATTCGCACTTCCTCTTAAAGAGTTAATGTGGGTGTATAAACAAACTATAAAGAAAAAAGTATACGGTATTATTCCAGCTGGTAGGACAAATGGATTAGTATGTGTCTTTTCAGATAAACATGAGTATAAGGTTGATTTATTTAAAGGTGAGAAAATAATCGATGAAGTCATTGAATATATTTCTAATAACTGCAAAGCATCCTTCGTGGGGCATTCAGAAGAACTTGAAAATTTGTTAAAAAAAGATTCTGATGAATTCATATTTAAGTGGAGAGTTAATAAGGAAAGTTCTAAAAATATGGATATATAAAACTATCATAAAAGATCAAGTGATTCTTAGCTTCAGATGGAGTTTGCTTAAAAGGAATACTTACTCCAACTGAAGCTAAAAGTTATTTAATAACACTTTTCACTTAAAATGATACTTTTTCATTTAAATAGATGTAAAGCCACCATCGATAAATAATGTTTGGCCAGTAGTATAGCTGGAGGCGTCAGAGGCAAAATAAATAACAGCACCGTCTAATTCACCAGCATTACCAGGTCTTCCAGCAGGACAAATTTCATTGTAGATTTTTAAACTACTTTCTTCAAAAAGCTCTGGGGAAGTCATTTCTGTTTCAAAAAGACTAGGTCCAATTCCATTTACAGTTATTCCGTATCGAGCTAATGAAGCTGCCATACCCTTAGTTAAGCTTATTACAGCACCTTTTGAAGCATTATAAGCATGAAGAGGTTCATATTTGCCACCAATAACACCACAAACGGAAGTGGTATTTATAATTTTTCCATAATTTCTTTTCTTCATATGTTTTACAACGTGTTTTGACATCAAAAATACACCTTTCAAATTTGTATCTATAACTCTATTCCACTCAGCTTCCTCAATTAAATCAATAGAACCTACGGAATCCACTCCGGCATTATTCATTAATATATCTATTTTTCCAAAGGTATTTAAAATAGTATTTACAGCAGTAATTACTTGCTTTTCTATTGTAACGTCACATTTTACAGGAAGGGCTTCTCTGCCAAGGGCTTCTATTTCCTTAGCTACTTTTGTTAACTTATCATATCTCCTCGCAAGTATAGCTACATTGGCTCCTTGCCTGGCAAATGCTTTAGCAATTTGAACACCTATGCCACTTGAAGCACCAGTGACAATTGCAACTTTACCTGTTAAATCAAATAGATTACTCATGAAATTCTCTCCTTTAAATATTAGGTATGCATATATATTATATAGCATATTATGGAAAAGAGCTTTTGGTTAATATGGAAAAAAGAAGTATTATATGATATTATTGATAATGAGTTTCAATATCGTTTATTTAAAATGAAAATATCTATATTTGTTATATGTAGTATATATGAATATCAAAGGAGGGGAAATTTATGAAGATTTTAGTTTATGGGGCAGGTGTTCTTGGCAGTTATTTGGCATATGAATTTAGCAAAGTTGGACATGATGTTTATATTTTAGCTAGAAGGAAACGCTACGATGCCCTTAAGAATGAAGGATTGATAATAGAACATCATATTCAAAAGCAAATTACAGTAACCAATGTTAATGTGGTAAATAGCTTTGATAAAATGGATGAGTATGATGCTGTTTTTGTGGTAATGCAAAGAATACAGATAGATGATGTACTGCCTATTTTAGCTAAGAATGAAAAGTGTAAGCTATATGTATTGGTTGGAAATAACGGTGAAGCGGAAAAGACCTATTCTAAATTTATTAACATGTCTCATGGGGAAAAAACATTACTTTTTGGATTCCAAGGAAGTGGAGGTAGGCGTGAAAATAATAGGGTTATAAGTGTACACAAAGGTAAGGTAGATTTTGCTATTGGAAATATTATAAAAGACACAGAATATAAAAAGATTATAGACAAAATTTTTGACGGCACAAAGATAAAGTTGTGGTACTGTGACAATATTGATTCATGGTTAAAATACCATTTGGCTGTAATTATGCCCATTGCTTATGCTGTACATTGGGCAAAAGGAGATATGAAAAAAATATCTAAATCCAAAGATATTTTATATTTAACTTTACAGGCCATGCAAGAAGGAATTGAGGTATTAATCAATCTTGGTTATCCACCAGAACCTAAATCTATTTTAAAGATACTGAAATGGCCAAATTGGGTATGGTATTTACCATTTAAAATAGTGACAGGAACGAAAATAGGAAGTCTTGCGGCAGGGGATCATGCCATGGCTGCTATTAATGAAATGAATTTATTGTTCTTGGAATTTCTAGAAATTAAAAGAAAATCTAATATAAAAACACCTTCACTAGATAAGCTTGAATCCTATTTAATAAAAAATTCTTAATAAAAATCTATATAATATCTGATTAATATAAAACAAAAATATTTATATTAACAAATTAAATATCAATTCTCCAATATTAACCTTGTATATTGTATGGATACATTTGATAAAATGTTTTTAATTCATATAATAATAGATAGAGTTACATAAACAAAGCTGTAAAATAAACTTGGGGAAATAGAGGGGGAATTGGTATGCAAAATGGAGTAACAACAAAAACAAAGACCTATGAGATGGTTCAAATTGCCTTAATGATAGCTTTAACCTGTTTGATTACAATGTTCGTTAAAATACCAAGTAAAGTTGGGTACACTCATGCGGGAGATAGTATGATATTTTTAGCGGCTATATTATTTGGCAAGAAACGAGGAGCTTTCATAGGAGCCACTGGAATGGTTTTAGCAGATGTATTATCAGGATATGCAATTTGGGCACCAGCTACGCTAATAATTAAAGCGGTTATGGCATATATAGCAGCATCCATAGCTTATAGAGGGGACTATAACGGGGAAAACTTTAAGAATAATTTAATTGCATTTATAATGGCAGGAGTTTGGATGGTAGTGGGATATTATTTAGCAAATGTTATGCTGACAAAATATTTTTTTGTGCCAACAGCAACTATTAAAGAAAGCTTTATAATTGGATTAATAGAGATACCTGGTTATATTGTGCAAGCTGTTCTAGGAATATTCATAGCACTACCTTTAATGAAAAAACTTAAAAAAATAATGTAATAACCTATTGAATAATTTTTCATAAAGTTGTATAATGATATAAAATTTCAATTTAAAAATTAATATGGTTCGGATGATGGTAGCAGGAGAGTGGCGAAAGCCCACCGAAGATGCAAATCTTTCAGGTATCCCAATTAGGGTGAGGACTGTTATCGGACGAAACTCTGGAGAGACTCTTTTAAGAGCACCGAAGGAGCAAGTTGGAGAAATCCAATGAAACTCTCAGGTAAAAGGACAGAGAATAGATAGTTATCCAGAGGTCTTTCATTTTTTGAAGGTACCTCTATTTATTTGCGATGCTTCTGTTCATCCGCTGTCCTCAATAATCAAAATATTGGGAGGATGGAAAATGGAAAATTTAATTCAAATCTTTAAAAAAATCGATTCAATAGTATGGGGAGCACCTTTACTAATCTTATTAGTAGGTACAGGTGTATATCTTACGCTTCGTTTGAAATGTATTCAAATCACAAAACTTCCTTTAGCATTTAAGTACATGTTTTCTAAAGAAGATGATGATAGTAAAGGCGAAGGTGATGTTACAAGTTTCCAAGCTTTGTGTACGGCACTAGCTGCCACAATAGGTACAGGAAATATAGTGGGAGTTGCAACAGCAGTAAAGGCTGGTGGACCAGGTGCTATATTTTGGATGTGGATAGCAGCATTTTTTGGTATGGCTACTAAATATGCTGAAGGTTTATTAGCAGTTAAATATAGAGTAACTGATAAGAATGGACAAATGGCCGGTGGTCCTATGTATTATATAGAAAGAGGACTAGGAAATAAATTTTTGGCAAAAATGTTTGCTATATTTGGAATTGGGGTAGCTTTCTTTGGTATAGGTACTTTTGCTCAAATAAATGCTATTTCTGATTCACTAAAGGATTCCTATGGGGTTCCAGTGATTTTAACAGGAATTATAATTACAATATTAGTTGCTATGGTAACACTAGGTGGTATAAAAAATATCGCTAAGGTTGCAGAAAAAATAGTTCCTTTCATGGCAGTTTTATATATAGTAGCATCATTAACTATATTAGGATTAAACGTTAAAGTTTTGCCAGAGGCTATAAAATTAATAATTGTTAGTGCTTTTACTCCTACAGCTGCTATTGGAGGATTCTTAGGTACCACAGTGAAAAATGCTATACAAAATGGTATAGCAAGAGGGGTGTTTTCAAACGAGTCTGGATTAGGAAGTGCACCTATTGCAGCGGCAGCGGCTAAAACTAAGTCCTGTGTAAGACAAGGTCTTATATCTATGACAGGCACCTTTGTTGATACTATAGTAATCTGTACTATGACAGGTTTAACATTAGTATTGACTGGTGCATGGAAGTCAGATTTAGAAGGAGCGGCAATGACTAACTGGGCTTTTACAAATGGAATATCCATACCTTACTTAGGAAAATTTATTATTACAATAGGATTAATGTTCTTTGCTTTTACAACAATATTAGGTTGGAATTACTATGGTGAAAGATGCACAGAATATCTCTTTGGGGTAAAAGGTATAAAACCTTATAGATATATATTTATTGGTATTGTGGCTATAGGAGGATTATCTATATTAAAATTAGATCTTATATGGATTATCGCTGATATAGTAAATGGTTTAATGGCAATCCCTAATCTCATAGCTCTTATAGGATTAAGTGGAATAGTGGCTAGTGAAACGAGGGAATATTTTAATAAACTGTATAATAATGAAAAAAATGAAGATAATGAAGAGTATGTAGAATTGAAAAAAGTAGCAAGATTTTAATTGATTTAGTCTTTTATAATAGCATTTAATGTGAGTTATATCTTTAGAAATCCACAAGGAGTAAATTTACTAAAGATATTTCGGGCAATAAATGCTATTTTGCTATAATACACGAACAATGATAATTGTGAGCTGATGTTATTACTGGTATATACGAATGATAATTTTAAAATCATATATAATATATTGACTTTGTCCAAAAATCATGGTAACATTTATATGTAATTATAATGATAATGTTCGTATTTATTATTTTAGGAGGTAACAAAATGCAGCAGAAAGCAAAAGACAAAAGTAGCTCACCAGTGAAAACTTCTTTTTTAGATTCATATTTTAAACTATCAGAAAATAATACAAATGTAAAAACAGAAATAATAGCAGGTATTACTACTTTTATTACTATGGCTTATATTATATTTGTTAATCCAGGGATTTTAATGCAAGCTGGTATGAATTCCCAAGGACTTTTAGGAGCGGATGCTGTCAATGCTGGAATAAATGCATTAAATGATCCAGTGGTAGCTTCAGTATTTGCAGCAACTTGTATTTCAGCAGCAATTGGTACGTTTATAATGGGATTATATGCAAAGGTTCCTTTTGCACAAGCGCCAGGAATGGGATTAAATGCATTCTTTACTTTTTCAGTTTGTTTGACTTTAGGATATACTTGGCAACAAGCTTTAGCGGCAGTGTTCATTTCAGGACTATTATTTATATTAATGACATTAACTTCAATTAGAGAGAAAATAGTAGATGCTATACCACAAAATTTAAAATTAGCTATTTCTGGAGGTATAGGATTATTTATAGCTTTAATAGGATTGAAAAGCGGAAATATAGTTGTATCAGATCCAGCTACTTTAGTAGCTTTTGGAGATTTTACTAACCCAGGTACAATACTAACATTAATAGGTATAGCAATTACTGCAATATTAATGGCTAGAGGAGTTAAAGGTTCTATACTAATAGGTATTTTATTGACTACAATAATAGGTGTGCCATTAGGTGTGACTAAATTAGCACCTATGAGCCAATTAGTTAGTGCACCACCATCACTAGCACCAACTTTATTTCAGTTAGATTTAAAAGGATTATTGAACGTTGGTGGCGTGGGAGTAGCCAGTGCATTATTAAATGTATTCATGGTTGTAATATCCTTTAGCTTAGTTGATATGTTTGATACTATCGGAACATTGGTAGGTACAGCTCAAAAGGCTAATATGTTAGATGAAAATGGTAAGATGAAAAACATGAATAAAGCTTTAATGGCTGATGCTGTTGCTACTACTTGCGGTGCGTTTCTTGGTACAAGTACTGTAACAACTTTTGTTGAATCCACAGCAGGAATTTCAGAAGGTGGTAGAACTGGTTTAACATCAGTGGTAACTGGCTTTATGTTCTTACTTGCTATGTTCTTTACAGGACTAGTTGGAATAGTTCCAGCAGAAGCTACGGCTCCAGCTCTAGTTATAGTTGGAGTGCTGATGATAGGAGCTGTTACAAAAATCAACTTTGATGACTTTACAGAAGCATTACCAGCATTCTTCACAATGGCTATAATGCCATTTACTTACAGTATAGCAAATGGTATAGCAGCAGGAATAATATTCTACCCGATCGTAAAAGTAACTACAGGAAAGGGTAAAGAAGTTCATCCAGTTGTATATATACTTGCCGCTCTATTTATATTGAGATTTACGATCCTACCTAAATAATATATATTAAATATAACTCGGAAAAGTAAAAGGGGCTATCTCATAATTGTATTTTGAGATAGCTCCTTTTATTTACTTATAAAATATTATATTTTAAATCACTTTCAAGGGAGGCTTTTATATTAAATTATACTTCCATCTGTTGAAATAGTCACTTCTCTGTAAGGAACTATTTCTCCTGATTTTAACATTGCGTTTTTAACAGCATTTACTATTCCACCACAGCAAGGAACTTCCATTCTAACTACAGTAATACTTTTAATACTGTTAAGTTTTAAGATTTCAGCTAATTTTTCTTCATAATATTTATTATCATCAAGCTTAGGACATCCTATAACTGTGATATGATCTTTTATGAAATCATTATGGAAATTAGCATAAGCATATGCAGTACAATCTGCAGCTACTAAAAGATTGGCATTATTTAAATAAGGTGCTCTTGTATTTATTAAATTCAACTGAACAGGCCACTGTCTTAATTGAGATTCAGAGCTAAAGCAAACCTCATCTTTTTTAGCCATAGTAACTTTAGCTACTAGTTTTCTTTCGATTAATTTAGCTGCATGTCCAGGACATCCACAAGGCAAAGGTTTTTCTGTAGTTTTTTGTTCCATAGCCTTTCTCTCATCAATCTTTTTTAAAACTAGTTCTTCATTATATTCTTCTGCGTCCCTTTCTATCATTGATATAGCTCCTGTAGGGCATTCTGGTAAACAATCACCTAATCCGTCACAGTATTCATCACTGATTAGTGTAGCTTTTCCATTTACCATTTCTATTGCTCCTTCATGGCAAGCATTTACACATAGACCACAGCCGTTACATTTCTCTTCTTCTATATGAATAATCTTTCTTATCATTTCAATTCCTCCTAAAATAGTATACATTGATTTTATATGTTTATTATAATAAAATTAATTATATAAAGCGGTAACAAAAGTTACCTTTACAATATTGATTTAGAAAAGGAAGTTTTTATATGAAAATTAGTGAAGATAATATTATCACGGCTCTTAAGAACTCCATTGTATTTAAGGAATTAGGAGAAAATGAAATAAAAGATATGTTGAATTTTATAAATTACAGAATACAAGAATATGATAAAGGGGAAACAGTGGCCATTGAAGAAGATGATTGCAATTCATTAGGAATTGTGATAAATGGTAAAATAGAACCACAAAAGATATTTCCTTCAGGTAAAGCTATTACAATAGACAGACTTGAAATGGGAAATGCCTTTGGTGAGGCTATTATTTTTTCTAATGTCCATAAATATCCTGCTACTATTGTTTGTATAGAAAAAGCTGCTGTAATGATGATTTCTAAAAATGAAATGTTAAAATTATTTTCTCACAATAATAAAATACTAAATAATTTTATTGCAGTTTTATCAAATAAAATATTAATGCTAAACAGAAGAGTTAAAACCCTTTCATATCAGAGCATAAGACAAAAGATATGTAGTTACTTATTATATATTTATCAAAATCAAAAAACAAAAGTAATAAAATTACCGATATCAAGAAAAGAAATGGCTGAATATCTTGGAATTCCTAGACCATCCCTTTCAAGAGAAATGATAAATATGCAAGATGAGGGATTAATAGAATTTGATAAGAATATTATTAAAATAATAGACGTTGAAAGTTTAAGTGATATATTGTCAGAATAGTGTAATTGTTATTTTCATAACTATTATTGACATTAAATTCCACGGGTGATATATTTAATATATAATTAGTTAATCGTATTAACAAACTAAAAATTCTGGAAATTAGGAGGGAAAATTAACGATTAAATTATTTTGGGGGTGTATTATTAAATGAAAAAGTTCTCAAAAAGAAAAGGGTTACAGCTAATTGCAACAACATTACTTGCAGTATTTGTTTTTGCAGGATGTGGAAGTACAGATACAGCTAATGACAAGGCAGCAAAAGAACCAAAAGAAAAGCAAAATTTAGTTATTTATACTGCACGTGATAAGAACGTTGTAGAATACGTAGTACCAAAATTTAAAGAAAAATATCCAGAATATGAAGTTCAAGTAAATACAATGGGAGCACAGCAGATATTAGAGAGAGTTAGAGGAGAAAAAGAAAATGCACAAGCTGACTTTTGGTGGGGAGGTACACAAGCTTCTTTTGAATTAGCTTCTAAAGAAGGGTTATTAAGTCCATATAAGCCAAGCTTTTCAGATAAAATACCAGAGCTTTATAAAGATAAAGAAGATAGATGGTATGGGGAAATATTATTGCCAGAGGTTATAATGTACAACACAGAAGCTCTTAAAGAAGGAGATCTACCGAAGGATTGGGATGATCTATTAGATGCTAAATATAAAGATAAGATAATAATAAGAGGGGTTTTACCTTCAGGAACAATGAGAACAATATATAGTTCTTTAATTTATAAACAAGATTCTAAAGACCCAACTAAGGGATATGAATGGTTAAAGAAATTAGATGCTAATACTAAACTATATGCTCAAGATCCAACAGCCTTATACCTAAAACTTGCTAGACAAGAAGGAACTATATCATTATGGAACTTACAAGATATTATGATTCAAAAAGAACAGCACAATCAACCTTTTGGATATATAATCCCTGAAAGTGGAATTCCAATTCTTGTAGATGCTGTTGGTATAGTTAAAGGAGCTAAAAATGAAGAAGGTGCTAAGAAGTTTTATGAGTTCTTATTTGAAGAAAATATAAAACTTGAATTGGCAGAAAAAATGTATCAAATACCAGTTCAAACTGGAATTGAAAAGGACAAGTTGCCATCTTGGTTAAAGAGCGTTGATCTAAAACCGATGACAATCGATTGGCAAGTAATTGCTGAAAAAGAGCAGGAATGGATGAAATACTGGGATGCAAATATTAAAGGACAATATAATAAAAAATAAAATTATGCGGTGTTAATCACCGCATAATCTATATAGTAGGGAGGTTAATGTTTTGGAAAATGTTTTGCTTAAAGATGTGAGAAAAATTTTCAAAGATTTCGTAGCGGTAAACAATGTAAATATAGACATACAGCCTGGTGAATTTTTTACTTTTTTAGGCCCTAGTGGATGCGGTAAAACTACTACCTTAAGAATGATTGCAGGGTTCAGCTTTCCTACACAAGGTGAAATATACTTTGGAGATAGAAATGTAACTTATTTAGATCCCAATAAGCGAAATATTGGTATGGTGTTTCAAAACTATGCATTATTTCCTCATATGACCGTGGCAGAAAATGTAGCCTTTGGTTTGAAAATAAGAAAGTTCTCCAAAAAAGAAATAGATTTTAAAGTGGAGAACGCTTTAGAGAAGGTAAATCTACCGGGACTCGGCAAAAGAAAAATTAATGAACTATCAGGAGGACAACAACAAAGGGTTGCTCTTGCAAGGGCTTTAGTTATAGAACCTGAAATACTTTTATTAGATGAGCCATTATCAAATTTAGATGCTAAGTTAAGGGAAGAGACTAGAAAGGAAATAAAAAAATTACAGCTTGATATGGGGATAACTACAATATATGTTACTCACGATCAAGGAGAAGCTATGGCAGTATCAGATAGAATAATGATAATGAAAAAGGGGGAAATACAGCAAATTGGCACCCCACTAGAAATATACAATACGCCAAACAACTCCTTTGTAGCTTCTTTTATAGGTGAAAATAACATCATTGAAGGTACTCTAGCAGAGTTAGAGGGTAAAGATGTAAAAATAAAAATAAGTGAAAACAATTCACTGATAGGAAACATTGATAATAAAGGGGAAAATTTAAACTTAAAGGTTGGAGATAAGGTAAAATTCTGTGTAAGACCTGAAGGCATTAAAGATGGGACAGAAAAAGATTATGGGTTTAATGTACTTACAGGTAAAGTTCAGCTTACAGAATATACAGGGATGAATATACAATACATGGCTCAGTTTGAGGGGGATTTATGGAAGATAATATTTATATCTACTGGCCATTCAATAATCAACAGGGGAGAAGAGATTAAAATACATGTTCCAAAGGATAATATATTCTTTGTAGAAAAGGTACATTAAAGGAGGGGTGAAAGATGATGAAAAAGATACAAGGTGAAAAAAGGAGCATAAAATCTTCGCCCTATTTTGTTTATATACCATTAATCCCAGTACTGCTCGTTTTATTTGGGTATGTAGTGTATCCATTATTTAAAACCTTTTTAAATAGTGTAATGATAGATGGAAATATTAATTTTGCAAACTATAAGGATTTCTTTAATGTAGAAAATGTTACCTATATTCAATCTTTGAAAAATAGCGTATATATATCCTTAATTAGTGTAATAACCTGCGGAATAGTTGGTATAGGACTAGCTCTTTTAATGGAAAGATTCGACTTTCCAGGTAGAAGAGTTTTAACAGTTATAGCAATACTACCTATGGCATTACCGTCACTAATAGGGACTATATCTTTTGATTTTTTATATGGGGAAAGCGGTATAATACCTAGGTTTTTACAACATTTATTTTCCCTTAATAAAGTTCCTTTTTATCTAAATGGAATAGCTGGGGTAATAATGGTACACACCTTTACAATGTACACCTATTTTTTCTTACCTGTTTCATCGGCTATAAGAAATTTTGATACTTCTATGGAGGAGGCTGCATATAATTTAGGTGCAAGTAAATGGACTGTGTTTACTAGAGTGATTATACCTATGCTAACACCGTCTATAGTGGCCTCATCTCTTTTGGTGTTTATGATGTCCATGGCCTCTTATACTGCTCCTCTAATTTACGGTATAGATAATACATTGACAATGCAGATATATTTATCTAGAACAAATGGAAACTTAGATATGGCTGCCACTCAATCCACCATACTATCCTTGGTATCTATTATGTTCTTAATACTTATCAGATGGTATGAAAACAAAAGAAACTACAAAAATGTAAATAAGGGCGTGGGAGTTCATAGAACTGAGGTTAAAAATAAATGGGGAAAATATGTAGCAGCAATAGCTTCATTTATCTTAGTTATATTCTTAATGCTGCCTATTATAGTGATTATATTGATATCCTTCTCTCAGGACGGCACATGGACAACTCAAATACTGCCACCTAAATATACATTAGATCATTATAAAGATTTATTTACTAATGCAAAGACATGGATACCTATAAAAAATAGTGTGGTTATGAGTTCAATTGCTACCCTAGGAAATGCTGTATTTGGACTTGGTGCAGCATATCTACTCAGTAGATTTAAATTTAGAGGAAATTACTTTGTAGATTCTATCATAATGATACCTTGGTCATTACCTGGTACTGTTGTAGCTATAAATTTAATAGCGGCTTTCAATAAACCATCATTCTTTAGTTTTGGAAAGATTTTAGTTGGAACCTATTGGATTTTACCTCTTGCATACTTTGTAAGGCATTTGCCTTTAGTATATAGATCTACATCAGCAAGTTTTGCTCAAATGGACGGCTCTGCAGAAGAAGCAGCTAGAAATTTGGGAGCAGGGTGGTTTTATAGTTTTAGAAAGGTTGTAATACCTATGGTCTTCTCAGGTATGGCTGCGGGAATGCTATTAGGATTTGTGCAAGGAATTGGGGAGTTCGTAGCTTCAATTTTATTATACACTGTAAACACTACTCCAATTTCTGTTGAAATATTCCAAAGAATGTATTCCTTTGAATTTGGTACAGCTTGTGCTTATGGGGTTCTACAAATAATACTTTTAGTAATAGTATTATTTGCTTCTGAAAGACTTAAAGGGGAAAGTGCATCAGCTATCTAAAGGAAGGTGATTTAATTGGACTATGTAAAAATTAAAGGAAGAGAAATAAAAGAGGAAATATCAAAAAGTATTTTTACTGTGGTGCCAATAGGTAGTTTAGAATATCATGGTGAGCACTCACCTCAAGGAACGGACTCATTACTGGCAGAACATTTTTCAAAATATATAGAAAAAGAGTATGGTTGCATTTTAATGCCTCTTATTGCGTATACAGCGTGCCCTGGTAAAACTTATAACTATTCTGGAACCATAAGTATAAAGCCGGAAACTATGATAAGCTACTTAAATGATATATTTGAATCCTTAGTGAAAAATGGAATAAAAGATATATTGGTTTTAAATGCTCATGATGGAAATATGTCTACAGTTAGAAGTAGCGGAGAATATATAACAGGCAAGTATGAAGATGTAAGCTTATTGATTGTAAACTGGTGGCAGCTTGTATCCGATGAGTTTATAAAAGAAAAGAATCTCTTTGATGGTGACATAGGAAAAGGACATGGTGGCCCCTATGAAATGTCAGCGGTAAAAGCTATAGATGAAAGTAGTGTGGAAGTTATTAAAGAGGATGTGGATTTACACACCATAAAGATAAACTCAAAGATTCCACATGTGTGCATAGAATCAACACCAAAAGGGTGGAACGGATACACGGGGTTAATTTCTAGAATATCTAGTGAAAGTGGAAAGTTAATAATTGAAGAAGGGGAAAAGAATTTAAAAGCCCTCATAGATCAATGGATTAAATACAGGGAGGAGATTTAATTTATGGAAAAAAATTATTTAAATTTAAGTCAAATCAAAGAACAAGTAGAAGAGTTTGAGGGAACTAAATTCCCTGTAAAATCCTATTCGAGAATAGAGTTAGAGCCTGCCTATAATGAAGCTAAGAAAAATTTATTAGATTACATGATGTTAGTAAACAAAGCTCATTTAATAATGTTAAAAGAGCAGGAAATAGTTGAAGATAAAGATGCAGGAAAGATTATGAAAGGTATATTGGAAGTGGATAAGGATAAATTCAGAAACAATGAATATACTGGTGAATTTGAAGACCTATACTTTGAGGTGGAAGACCAGATCATAAAAAATACTGGAGATATAGGTGGAAATATTCACATAGCCAGAAGTAGAAATGACATGGGAGTTGCTTTATATAGGCTTGCTATCAGAGACAGATTATTATCTCTTTATAAATCTGCCTGTGAGCTTCAAAAGGTGATTATAGAGTTTTCAGAAGAGCATAAAGAAACCATAATGATAGCTCATACCCATACTCAACAGGCTCAGCCAACTTATTTAGGCCATTATACCATTGGATTTCAATGGGTTCTCAATAGAGATATAATAAGGTTAAAAAGTGCCTTTAATACATGTAATAGAAGTACTTTAGGTGCTGCGGCCATCACCACCAGTGGGTTTAATGTAAATAGAGACAGAATGAGGGAGCTTTTAGGGTTCAATGATGTAATTGAAAATTCCTATGACTGTATAGGAGGAGGAGATTACTTAGGAGAGGTGGCTACTTCAATACAATTAGCTGCAATTAATTTAGGAAGGTTTGTATCTGATTTACTATTGTGGGCTACTCAAGAATTTAATATTTTAAAAGTGTCAAAAGGATATGTTCAAATAAGCTCCATAATGCCACAAAAAAGAAATCCTGTATCTATTGAGCACATTAGAGCGTTACTTTCATCGGTTATAGGAAATTGCTCTACTATATTAACTATGCTTCATAATACTCCTTATGGAGATATTGTAGATACAGAGGATGATGCTCAACCTTATATTTGGAAGGCTATGGACACCATGAAGGATATATATAATTTATTATATAGCATAATGGCAACTTTAGAAATCAACAAAGAAGTATTAAAAGATAGAGCAGAGAAAAGTTTTGCTATGGTAACAGAGCTTGCAGATACTTTGTTAAGAGAATACAAAATACCTTTTAGATTAGCTCATAGTATTGTAAGTGCATCAGTGGATAAATGTATGAAAGAAGGACTTTTACCAAAGGATATAGATAGAAAAATGTTAGAAACCCTATATGAAGAAAAGTGTGGGAGAAAAATAAAATTTCATGAAGAAATAATCAAGAAAGCATTAGATCCATATAATTTTGTAAACATAAGAAGCGTAGAAGGTGGACCAGCTCCAAAATCCATGAAAGATATGATTTCCAAGGGAAGAAAGGCAAATGTAAGCAATATAAACTGGCATGATGAAAAGTTTGCCTATATATCAAATAGCATCAATAGTATAGAGAATTTATCAAAAGAAATGGTGAGGGAGTATGAAAGATAAAGTGAGTTTACCCGTTCTTTCTATAGATGGTGGAGGCACGAAGTGCTTATCAGTTTTATTAGATTATGAAAGTAATATAGTTGGAGTAGGGGAAAGTGGTTCCTGCAATTATCAAAGTATCGGCGAAGAAAAATCAAAAGAAAGCATAAAAAATTCTATTTTCAATGCTATAGAGACGTATCAAAAGAAACATTCTTATGACATAAGTAAAATAGAGTGTGTCATAGCAGGAATTGCTGGTAACGATACAGGAAAAGATAAAAAAGTAATGGAGAGAATATTTAAAACTATATTTGATGAATTAAATATAACTGTAGATAAATATGCACTAGAAAATGATGCTTATATAACTTTAAATGGTGCTCTAGAAGAAAGAGAAGGGGTTTTAATAATATCTGGTACTGGTTCTATATGTTATGGTAAAAATAATAAAAATCAATACTATAGAGCTGGTGGATGGGGATATATACTAGGAGATGAGGGAAGCGGCTTTTGGATAGGAAGTCAGGCAATAAAATTTATTTTTCACAGTGAAGATGGGAGAAAAGAAAATACCCTATTAAAGGAAAGTGTACTGAATAGCTTAAAGTTAGAAAATGTAGAGGAATTAATGGGGTGGGTATATAGCGAGAACTATTCTATAAAAAAAGTAGCAGCATTAACCAAAGATGTTTTCAAATCTGCTTCTTATGGGGATAAAGTAGCTCTTAAAATACTAGATATGGCTGCAGAGGAGTTGTTAAGTCATTTAAATGTAGTAGTGAATAAATTACATTTAAAAGAAGATTTCACTCTAGCATTGCTTGGAGGGGTATTAGAGAATAGCGCATTATTAAAAGATATCCTTGTTAAAAAAGTTATGGAAAACTATAATGAATGTAATATAGTTCATATAGATGTTAAGCCGATTTTTGGAGCAATAATTTTAGGATTAAAACATTCGAATTTACTAACTCCATTAAATATGCAGAAAGTAAAAGAGCAAGTGGTGATTTTATGACAAAAAAAGAATTAGGTAACATGAAATTAATGAAAAAAATTAATAAAAATATTATATTGGATATATTAAAAAGTAATGAGGGGCTTTCTAGAGCAGATATATCGAAGATTACTAAATTGTCTAAGCCTAGTATAAGTTCACTTATAAATGAACTTATTAATGAAGGATGGGTTTTCGAAGAAGGAAGAGAAAAGACTCAAGTTGGGAGAAGACCTATGAGACTTAAGTTTAATTCTAGGAAATATGTAATCATTGGAGCTATGTTTACAAATATAGGAATTGATTTAGCTTTAGGAAATCTTTTAGGTGAGATTATGTCCACAGAGTTTATTCCTGTAGAGGATTCTAGAGAGGAGGAGGCAGTAGCCAAGGATTTTAGAGCTGCTGTTTCTAAACTCTTAGAAGACAATAATTTAGACAAGGATAACCTAATGGGAATATCCATAGGAATTCCAGGTATAATCAAAGATGGGCATGAAGAGATAATGTTTGCTCCAGAAATAAAATATAAAGGAATACTTCTTAAAAACAAAATTGAAAGCTGGATCGATGTACCCATATTTATAGATAATGACGTTAATTTAATGTGCCTTGGAGAGTATTATAATAGCTGTGATAATAAAAGAAAAGATACTAATATGGCTTATATATACTTTGGAAACGGTATAGGGGCAGGGCTTATGATAAATGGAGAACTCTATAGAGGAGCAGATCAAGCTGCTGGAGAAATAGGGTACATGGTAGTTGGAAATTTCAAAAAAAGGGATAATCATGAGCAAGGTGTCTTTGAATGCAATTACTCTTCCACAGCATTAAGGGATTTTATTAAAGATAAAGGAGATTTACTTAAAGGAGAATATAGCATAATAAAATACATTGTAGAAAAAAGTAGTGAGGATGAATCATATAAAAACCTACTTAATGAAATCTACCTTCATTGGAGTTATGCTATTGCAAATCTAATATCTGTAATAAACCCAGAGGTTGTTATATTAGGTGGAGAAGCTTTAAATATCGGAAAAGAAGGAATAAAAACCATAGAAGAAACCTTAAAAAATTTAGTTCCTTTTCTACCTAAAGTTAAGTTCGGAAATTTAGGAAACAGGGCAGGAATCATAGGTTCCATATATAAAGTGCTAAGTAAAAATGAAATGTTGATAAATTCATAAGATATTCATCATGATATAATTTTTCGCTGCTTTCTTAAAGTTTGTTGCTTTATAAATATATGACCTATGGATTAGTCCAAACAATGACAAAGTGGAACTCGTAATAGACAGTGAAAGTAAATATGTTCAATTAGACAAGAATAAGTCAGCAAAGCTATTTGAAATACTTACTGGCGAAAAATTATCTGACTCAAAATAATAATTTGCTCCATACATCCTTTCAAACGATTGTGAGAATTATTAACCTGTTGGATAGTAAAGTAATTTCTTTAAATGGATTTCCATCAAATTTATTATCTATTAGCCTATTGAATACATTTGTAAAACATAAAGGAACTAAGTATATAGTGGGAGGAACGCCTTTTTCAGAAGTGACATCATTATGTACTTAGGTCCTCTTTCTGATATATAAATATGTTTGTGAGAATTTATAATTGTAAACTAATCTTATATAATTTAATTTAGAAAGTATCTTTGTAAACTATAAAAGAGATAAGTATGTATTTAAAAAGCGACCTTTTATTGGAGCGGCTTCAATACGTGCTTAGTTCTATGATTTGGAAAATTAATTATATTTGTAGAAATTTATAAATATGAAAAGAATTTTTATCAGATACTTAGATGTTTAGTTTTTTTAGATTTTTAGATAATAGAGAAACCCTATTAAAGGATTTCCACCGTATCTATTTATCTATTAATCTAACTATCTTTAGAAGTTTCTAGATTTTGCTCAAATGTATAGAGCGCACTACATAGCATTTTTAAGTTTTGCACTATGAATAAGTGTTTACTATTACTCGGGAAAAGATCTGTAAAACATAATAGAACTTAAATACCATCTATTGATTTGATTATCTAAACATCTTTAAGCACATCTTATCTTAAGGTTCAAGCTCTTACTTCAACATACACTATAGCTTCTATTAAAAAATTTTACTCTGTTATATATATAATTGATAGAGTAATATAAAAATGTGTGAAATCTAATTAAATAATTATTGACACACAAAAGTAGTATTTATAATACATTTACCATTACTTTTTCTCCATTAATGTCTAACTCTCCATTAAAGTGAAAGCCGAATTTTTGATATAAATGGAGAGCTCGCTGATTGTCTTCATAAAGACTTAAATAAATTTTATTACAATTATATATTTTAATAAGGTGTGTAATTAATTCCTCTAACATAATACTTCCAAGTCCTTTTCCTTGAAAACGCTCATCAATTAAATATCTGTCCAACCACACCCGACCATTTCCATCCTCATCAGGAAAAAATCCATACATTGCAAATCCAACCATAATCCCATCCTGATAAAGACCTGTAGGTCGATAACAATTACATTCTGTAGCATCTTTTAAACATTGTTTTGTAGATTCCACATATGATTTTTGGGTTTCACTTACATGTAGAGATAAAACTTCTTTTAAGTTTTCAGATGTAATCTCTCTAATTTCGATATTCATCATTTATCTTTAGTAAGAGAGTGTATAATAAGTACCAAACTCTCACTAAAGTACACCTTCCTTCTATACTATTTTCTATGTATAACATGTTGATAATTCGTAATATATAACTATAGTGTATTAACTGTTATTTTATTATATAATAAACATCTTTGCTATAATCATTTTGTAGAATTTTATAAATAAGAAAATAATTTTAGTTAGATATTTATCTATTTATCTATTAATCTAACTATCTTTAAAAGTCTCTAGATCTTGCTCAAATGCATAAGCCCCATTACATAGCATTTTTAAGTTTTTCACAATAAAATTTAAAAGATAAATATTTGAGAAAAAAATTGATTGGATCTCATGTTAAGGTTCAACCTCTTACTTCAGCGTCCGCTATAGTTTCTATTAAAAAATTTCCCTCATTTTATGAATATACTTTGTTTATTTAATTCCAGTTTGTTTGATGTGAGTTGAATAATCAGTTCTTCAATTGCCGATATACTTGCCACAATACAAGTTATATACATTAATATAGTTGTATTAACATAGGGAATCAGTATAGGGAACAGGAACAAAATTATACCAGCAATTTTATTTCCGTAAGTATGAATACTTGCAAAAGTTTTATATTTTTTCATGGCTACAAACATGGATGATAATCTAATCATACCAATTAAAACAATCCAAATAACAACTTTAGTTGTAGGATTTAAAATTGGGTAAATCAAAAGCAACAATACACCTGCCATTATCATGTCAGCTATGGAATCAAGCTTTGCACCAAGAGTGCTTGTTGTGCCTGTCTTCCTGGCAATAAATCCATCTATAATGTCACTAAATCCACAAATAATATATATTACATAAAAGGCTGAGCTCGATGGCTTAGTATAAATTAAAATCAAAGAAAAAATTATTCTACTAAAGGATATAAAATTTGGTAGTGATTTCATCTCATCACCTCGTTTAAAATAAATCTTTATTACACACAAACTTACTATAATATATTAACTGTTTTTTTATTATATAATGAATATCTTTGTTATAATTATTCTATTTATAAAACTCCCTAATGCTGACAAACTCCCTTCGGTCAGACATGTACAGCATATTAATGGTATTTTTCTAAAATAAATTAAGAATTTCTAAATCTTGCTCAAATACATATGGCGCATTACATAGCATTTTTAAGTTTTACACAATAGAATTTAAGAGATAAATATTTGAGAGAAAAATTGGTTGCATCTTATGTTAAGGTTCAACTATATATTGCTATGCAATATAAGAAGATTACTTCTCAACATACAATACAAACTTATATTTTATACCATTATCACATTTACCTTCCACTAATTAATAACTTGTATTAGTATAAACTAATATAGGAATAATTATGGAGGTGATTAGCTTGAAAAAGTTTATATTTGTTATAGTTATTTCAATAATGATAGTTATGAATATATTTTCTTTTAATACTGTATATGCGTCGGATAATAAAAAAATATTGTTTATGGTCAATCCTTACAGACCACCTGAAGGTTCAAGAGAAGAATTGTATCAAGATATCTTTTTTACGCTTCTTGAGCCATATATCAGTAAGGCAATAACGGATTACTATGGTAAATCATATAGTTTTGATAATTGGAGCACTGATATTTTAAGTGTTGAACGACCTAATGGTAACCGTACAGAACTTTTCATCATCAAACTGCAAGTAAATCCATACATTGGTGCGCATAACACTGTAGGTACTGACAATATTACTTTCATAGTAAGTGCAGGAGGTAATGTTAAAATTGAAAAATTTGAACATATTAAAAGTTACATTCCTCAATAGTTGAGATAGTATGAATACTAGCTCAAATTTTTTAGTCCGTCATTTATTACTTTGCCGATATAGCATAAGAAAAGGATGAATTATTAATAAATCATCAAATGTACATACTATGTAGAGGTGATTATCATGTTTTTTAAAATATGTTTCATACTACCGATATTAATAGCAAGTTTTATAAATAGTGTACCTATATCATCAACAAACAAAGCGTTAGACAAAGCTCTTTGGAATGTAAAAGATGGCAAACTAATATCTTCATGGACAGAAGAGAATATTTATTTATATGCTATGGACTGGAAGAGGGCAGAAGAACACGATGGCGTATATAGAGAAATAGTGCTTTCTGTAAGAGATCATGAAAAGTACTTTTCTTGTTGGCAAATAGATACAAACCCAGTGCGGAAACCTACATTTAATCTAAGTGACATAAATAATGATGGAAAAAAAGAGTTAATTGTAATATCAACATCAGGTTATGGTACAGGAATATTACTACAAGATGTCCATGTCTTTAGGTTTGATAAAGAGGGCTTTTTTTATGACATTTATGTAATGGACCCACGTGAAGGCATATACCAAAATATCAAAGGAAAATTGACAAAGAAAGATGGTATTGTAACTGTTACTATAAATATTAAAGGTAATGATCATACTATGACGGCTAAGGAGTCAAGTCTTGCGTATTGGGGTAATGAAGTTGGTTTTGGATCTGTACAGGAATATAAAGTGATTGATAACAAATTGATAGCTGAAATGAATATAGTTGTCGGTAATGATGTAAGTATAGCTGTCATTGTCATGGAGTACGTATTTGAAAATGGAAGGCTCAGAGTTAATAATGTAACGTTAAAAAAACATGATTCAAACTGGCAAAAGTGGAATAACTAATAGTTTTAAGGATGTGATTAATATATCACATCCTTAACGTAGTAACTGTTATTTTATTATATAATGAACATCTTTACTATAATCATTTTGTAGAAATTTATAAATTAGAAAATAATTTTAGTTAGATATTTAGATGTCTAATTTTCTAAAATAAATTTACGAACGTATATTCGTATAAAACTTTTTTTGTTGGAAATAATATGGAATATACCAATGTATAATTACCAGTAGAAAGAGAGGATGAATATGGATTATAATAAGGTAGAGGATGCAGTTTTGAAAAAGGCTATGGAATTCTTTAAAGACAATGCTGTAAAATTTTTTGGAATAGACACTAAAATAATAGCTCCAGCAGAAACTGAAATAAAGAACATAGATATTAAAACTAACTATACTGACTATCTTTTTTACACGGAAGATGGAAGTTATCTACATTTTGAATTTCAGACTACGAATAAAAAGGAAGACATTAAGAGATTTCTATATTATGATGCATCGCTTTTTTATAAGAAAAAGAGAAAAATAAGGACCATAGTAATTTATTCAGCAGACATAGAAGATGTTGAAACTTCTATAGATGCAGGGACTATAAAATATGAAGTAGAAGCTTTTTACATGAAGAATTTAGACGGCGATGAAAAATTAAAGCGTTTAGAGGATAAAATAGAAAGAGGAGACACTTTAAGCGGTAAGGATATAGTAACACTAAGTTTTATACCTTTGATGAATGGTAAGGAAAGTAGAAGCAAAAGAACTTTAGACAGTATAGAGTTAGCGGGTAAAATGCCAGAAGGTAATGAGAAATTGCAATGTTTAAGTTTACTATATGCTTTGTTTGATAAATTTGGAGATGAATTATCGAAAATAAAATTTAAGGAGTTGATATCTATGACCGAAATAGGAAAGATGTTGAGAGAGGATGGCGTAAAAGAAGGACTAAAGGAAGGTATAAAGAAGGGAAAAGAGGAAGGTAAATCAGAAATTCTTATAAAACAGCTTATAAAAAAATTTAAAACTTTTCCTGAGGAATATAAAGAAAAGATAAAATCTTTGGATGAAGAAACTATTGACGTTATAGCTACAGATATATTTGATATTGATAGTTTAGAGCAGTTAAAAAAGTATTTTAAATAAAAACTAATGAATATATACTGTTGAGAAAATATAAAAACTAATTTATTATGATTTGAAAATAAAATGTAGTTATAAAATACAAGAGAGCTAAGTATGTATTGAAAAAGCGACTTTTCATTGGACCGGCTTCAATATGTACTTAGCTCTATGATTTGGAAATTTAATTATATTTGTAGAAATTTATAAATGTGAAACAATTTTGGTTAGATATAAATATTGATAGAGTAATATAATTAAAGGAGGGAATTTAATTTATTTTAATATGCAAATTAATAAATAATTTGGAAGGAAGTGCTAAGATGAATAGCAAGATTGGGCAGGCTATAAAACTTAAAAATCAACCAGTTGCAGTATTTCGAACAGATGTTAAGCATGAGGGCGCTCTACAGTTTCAGGAAGGAAAGTGGGGATGTGTAATCTCAATGTTAAATGCTTCTTCCAAAGGTCGTGTCGCTATGTTTGATGTTAATACAACTACCTGTGTGGGTGGTAAAGCTGGACTGGGTTTCAAACGGTTTGAGTTAAGTTATATTGAATATTTTCTATCAACTGGAGGGGTAGGAAATAAAGAGGGAGAATTTTATAAAAAGAACCCTAAGCTAGCTACAGAATTTGTTACTAAATTACCCGAAGTTAATACGAAAAACTATATGGTTTTTAAGCCCTTAGCAGAATTGACAGAGGAAGAAACACCAGAGATAATTGTCTTCCTAGTTAATGCTGACCAACTTTCCGCTCTAGTTCAGTTTGCTAATTACGATAAGCCGACTCAGAATAATGTCAAGGTTGACTTTGCTTCTGGCTGTGTGCAATCAATACTCTATTCTATGGAACAAACGGAATCGGAGAATCCAAAGTGCATTATCGGGTTAACAGACCCATCAGCTCGTAAATTCATCGATAAAGATATACTTTCCTTTAGTATACCATATAAACGTTTTCTAGAGTTAGAGGAACAAGTTGAAGAAAGCTTTTTGACTAAGAAAACGTGGCTACAAATTGCAGAAAGGATTTAGTCAAAGAAATTAGCACCTATTTTGGAAAATATAAAATAAGGTAGAGTCATTTTGTGGACCTACCTTATTTTCTAAGATTGAGATGTATAATTCTACTATTTCGACTTAACTAATGGTAATTATGTTACATTTATGTTGTAATATATTTAAAAGACCGTATAAAAACACCGCAAAATTTATTTTTGAATAGTGCGATGTTTTATTTTTTCTATATTCACTATTTCTTTATTTGTTTTACAATGTTGTGTGCTCTATACGCATATTATGACTAATGTCCTCTGTGTTTTTCCTTCTTTTTGTGTTGTCGTAATGCATACTGTCTTTCTTTTTCTTGTTCCTTTTCTTCTCTTGAAATTTTTCTTTTTTCAGTTTTGTTTACTTCATACTGTTGTTTCATAGCAAGTTGTGCTTTTGTTCCAACTCCAGTGTTTTTAATTTCTCTTTTAATTTTCCTTTGGAGTCTTTTAGGATTTATTTTGTCTTTTTCAATTTTATCAGTAGATATAGGGCTGCTAAATTTGAGATTTCTATATTCTTTTAATAGAAATTCATAAATCTCATAATCCTTTGGTTCTTCACCAAAAACTACTCTACAAACACATATAGAATCATAGTCGCATTTTTCAAGTACACCCACCCAAAATGGTTCTTCAAAAAATACAGTCAATTTTACACTTGCATACATAATAAAATTACCTCCTGTTTAAAATCTAATAACGGAGAATGGACAACCCCAGGAGGGCAGGTTACTGCTATATATTTAAATTATAGGTTCGGACTACCAACCGAAACTGTGTTTTTATCTCCATAAAATTATTATACTAAATAGTAGACAGTTACACAATTTAAGAAGATTACGTCATATTTTACTGCTAAAGATATGTTATCTATATACCCCAGAATTCAATACTGATATCTTGGTATTCATCTATACTAATAACAAATCCGTATTTTGCATTTTTTTCTTCTTTTAATCGTTCAAGTCTTTGTTTGGTTTCTGAACCCATATCTCTTTCTCCTTGATTTCGCATTTCTTTACCATAACGTATTAACTATTCTTTTATTATATAATTAATATCTTTAAGTCACTAACATAATTTACATATATTTATCAAGCAAAGAGACAAGTTGCCTTTTCCTATACTGTTCTTATTTTTACATAAATAGGCTCGATAATACTATCTAAAAGTAATCTTACATTTCCAATAACATCTTTATCTGGTTTAGTTATTTCCAACCATTTAGATCAATAGAGCTAAGTATGTAGTGAAAAAGCGACTTTTCATGGAGCGGCTTCACTATATGCTTAGCTCTCTGTTTGTGAAACTAAATTATCTTTGTAGAAATCTATATTTGTACAAGAAAACAATCTGTGGTGTTAGTATAATATTATATACACATAAAGCCGAACACTAAAATTTCTCTGCCAGAGCTTTAGCCTGCTCGATGCCCTCGGTTTTTTGAATATCGTTAACGTCCCACACGTTCGGGATTAACACTTCACCAACAGACGTCCCTTTAAGCATTGTAACAGTGCGTTCATAAGAAAAACGAACGCCGTCCATAACGGACATATCATTTTCTTCATAGCAGGATATCAATCCGTACTTCTTACCCCCAATACCTTTTCTTGCGAACCCATGCTTCTTATTCGCAATATCTTTTTCTACGGTCATAAAGGCATACAATTTGTCCATGACAGCCTTGATTTGTGCGCTGAAAGTGTACCAATACACCGGAGAAGTGAATACAATCGCGTCCGCCGCCTCAATTTCCGGGGCTATTGTGTTGAAATCATCATCGAAGCTACATGCTCTACCTGTTTGGAAGCAGGTATCACACGCACGGCATCCGCCTACATTCATAAACGCCGCATCAAAACGTGTTACGGTGTGGCCTTTTGCTTCTGCGGCATTGACAAAAGCGTCCGTCATGGCGAAGCTGTTTCCTTTTTTTCGGGGACTTCCAGTGATAACAAGAATTTTCTTACCCATCGAATATCATCCTTTCTAAATTGAATTTTTGTTGCTGCTCTTTCCCAAATCTTTTGCTTCCACTAAGCTTGAATATCCTCTAATTTCTCCTTTTCAATTTTTCATGCTATTCGCATTTTGGCCCTTCACTTACCATTTCTCATAGTGGATTTTTTCAGCATTATATCGATCTATAAATTGATTTTTCTGATTATCCGGATAACCAACGGCAATCAATGCAAAGGGCTTAATATGAGAAGGCAGTTTATACATCTCCTTCACATAACTTATGGCGGAATCCACAGATGAAATACTTATCCACACAGCTCCAAGCTCCAAATGAACCGCTTCCAATAAGATATTTTGCGCTGCCGCACTCATATCCGACTGCCAATCCGGTTCAAATCTGAACTTGCTGCTGTTTGCTGCAAGAATCAATGTTAGCCCTGAATTCTCAACCGGTTTTGCATCAGGTATAGACTTAGATAGTTTTTGTAAGGACGCTTTATCCTCAACAACAATAAATTCCCATGGCTGTTGATTGAGTGCCGAGGGAGCTTGCATAGCTGCCCGCAGCAATCTATCTGTTTTTTCTTTCTCCACAGGTATATTCTTAAATTTCCGAATACTTCTGCGGTTAAAAATTTCCTTCATACAGATACCTCCAGTTCTTTAATCCCGCAAATATACAACGCCAAAAACAAAGCGTTGTCTTTTGCTTTTGATATGTGGTATTATGATAACATAATTTTTTAAATCGGTGAAATTGATTGTTTCTATTGGATAAATCGAAAAAACAGATGAAAGGATAAAATCTATGGATATCAGATTAATTAACGCATTTATAACTGTAGCTACTTTGCATAATTTTACGCAGGCGGCTGATCAGCTTGGATATGCTCAATCCTCTGTAACGTCACAAATTCAAATGCTGGAAAAGGAGCTGGGGGTACGTTTATTTGACAGATTAGGTAAAAAAGTATGCCTTACACCCGAAGGCGAAGAATTTCTTATATATGCAAGAGAACTTCTTTGTTCATGGGAAAAGGCAAAGGGTTTACTCTCTTCATCAAAATTCCCGCGTGGAATTCTTACAATCGGAGCAGACGAATCCATTTGTGCGGCTAAATTGCCTAAATTGCTGGAAGAATATCATAAGCAGTATCCAGAGGTGGAATTCAGCATAAAGATTGGCTCAACAGACGAATTGGAAATATGGTTGAAAGAAAATCAAATTGATATCGCGGTATTATTAGACAGGGCATGGCATGCCCCCGAATTAAAGGTTGAAATACAAAGAGAAGAATCTTTGGCTCTCTTAGTTTCACCTGACCACCCTTTAGCTTACAAAGAAAGTGTTTTTCCCCATGATGTGTCAAACTATCCTATGCTTTTGGTATCCCACGGCTGCTGCTGTCAAAATTTATTTCAGGCAGTTATGGAGGATGCCCGTGAAACATTCCGGACAATGCTGGAAACAGGAAGCGTACAAACACTTAAACAATTTGCTATGCTGGGTTTTGGAATCACAGTGCTGCCCTTATATGAGGCCCATGATGAAATAGCTGCACATAGGCTTGCCAAACTTAACTGGGCAGGGAAAGACTTAAAATTGTTCATTCAGGTTGTACATCATAGAGATAAATGGATTTCTCCTTCGATAGAGGCGTTTTTAAAAATATGCGAGGATATTGAATGGTGATGCTAAAGGCAAGCCGGGCTTATAAATGCTCCTGCATAATTATTTTAGATCACAATAAAACCCCATAAAATCATAGGATTTTTAAATAATCTAAGAAATCTCCTAAAATAGATTTCCACAACATCTATTATCTAAAGATCTATCATCATTATCTTTATAGAAACTTATAATTGTGAAAACAATTTAGAAGTAAAACAAATAAAAAATGCTATGTAATGCTTATTATGCTGATTTGCTTCAATAAGAACTTCTAAAATTTATTTTATAAAAATCCCTAATGTTGACAAACTCCCTTCGGTCAGACATGTGCAGCATTTTAACGGCATCCTTCTAAATAAATTAAGAATTTCTAAATTTTGCTCAAATGCATAGGCCACATTACATAGCATTTTTAAGTTTTGCACATGAAATCTTAAAAATAAATGCTTGAGAAAACAATCTGTTATAATATAAATTTGAAAATATGTCTGTAAAACATAAAGGAATTGAGGTATATAGCGGGAGGAGCGCCTTTTTGTGACGCGACGTCATTATGTACCTCAGTTCCTATTTCTGATATATATATACTTGTAGAAATTTATAATTGCAAACTAATCTTATATAATTTAATTAGAAAGTATCTCTATAAAACCTAAGAGAGCTAAGCATGTAGTGAAAAAGCGACTTTTTCAGAGCGGCTTCACTACATGCTTAGCTCTCTGTTTGTGAAACTGAATTGTAATTTCCTATTCAATGGAATTTTTCTATATAATTCAATTTACTTGTACAAATAATGATATACTATTATCATATAGTAAATTTTAACTGAACTAATCAAAGAAATTAGATACATTATTGTCCCACTTAAATAGGTGTGGGTATTAGTTACGGTTAGCTATGAGATAACGTACAGAGGAGAGAATGAAATGACTAAAGTTAAAAAGGTGTTTATATGGATAATTGTACTTGGCATATCACTATGTTTAGTTTTAGCTTTAAAAATTTATAATTTTGGGTGGAATTCAAAAGCTGAAAAAAGCCAGAGTATTATCATTCTTGGATGTAGTGTTTATGGGGAGACTCCTAGCCCATTTTTAAAGGCAAGAATAGAAGAAGGTTATAGGCTATATAAAGAAGGATATGCGGATTATATAATCGCTTCAGGGGGACAAGGTCCAGGGGAAAATATAAGCGAAGCGGAAGCTATGAAAAGATATTTAGTTAATAAAGGTGTACCAGAAGATGCAATAATTAAAGAAGATTTATCCACTAGTACCATGGAAAATTTAGAACAGAGTAAGAGAATCATGGAGGAGAGAGGGTTTGATAAAGCTATCGTAGTATCTAACAAATTTCACTTAAAAAGAGCTTCTTTAATGGCTAAAAAAACTGGAATAGATGCTTCTTTCTCAGGGGCTTTTGTTACAGAGCATAAGGAAAAAGAATATTATTATTTTTTAAGAGAGATACTTGCACTATTTAAGTTCTATATAGTGAAGAGATAAAAATACTTAGTAAATATTGAGAAGATAAATATTTACTAAACCAGGAGGAAAAATTCAGAAAATATAGAATATATAAACATGGACAAAAATAATTGGAGGGATAAATCATGGGAAAATTATTTTATTGTACAGAATGCAAAAGAGTTATTAACGGCAGCGAAAAATGTAATTATTGTAATGGGGAAAATATAAAAGACTTAAGCTATGGCACACCAGTTAATATAATAGGAACTAAAACTAAAGGAAGAGTATTAAAAATTAAGGATAATATAGTTAGATTATTAGTAAGAGATGAATATAATAATAAGTTCATAAAAGAGTATGACGCAGAACAATTGAGAAAAGTATTATAAAATATTTATAACTAAAGACTTTTGGATAACTTACCCAAAAGTCTTTTTAAACTTTAAAGTTTAATCATTTTTATCAGGAGCAAAATGTTTAAGCATTCCATATGCTTCTAAATTAAAATATAATTCATTAATTTCATCATTTTCGCTATATTTTAAAACTGTTCTAGCAATATCATCACTTTGATAGACATCTATTATGCTATCTAGTTTTATTTTAAAGGCACCTAAATAAACGAAGAGCTTATCTAAGAAATAAACATATTCATCATCTGCCCAAGTATATAATTCCCTATACTCAGGTAATTTACCTTTGTTATGCTTTTTGTTATAATGCTCTGCTGATTTTTGAAAGGTTTTTAAGTAATTATTAATAAATACCTTGCCTTTATTTTCTAAGAATTCTAATACAGAAGAAACATCTTCTAAATCTTGACTTTGCTTAATGTTGTTTAAAGAATAAAAAAAAGACTTTCTAACTTTAGGTTGCTCATCTAAGCATTTGGCTAAAGCTATTTCTTTATAGTCAAAAAGCTTATGTAAATCAAAATTAATTAATTCATTTTCACATAAAGAATCTAAAGTTTCGTGACCGCCTAAATACCAAAGAAATTTTGTGCCTTGAGGTAAATAGCAATCTTCAAATTCCTCATTGTATTTGTTTATTATTTCGCCTATTTCATTAATAGTACTTGGGTTTACCTTTTTGTTAAAGAATAACATAAAATCAACTCCTGTAAATGCAATAATTGTTTTACAATTTAGACTATTAATCATTTTATCATAAAGGATATGAATAGTGAATAATAAAATTTAAAAATTGGTTAAACTATGTTATAATATGAAACTAAAGGAAAGCAATCATATATGTAAAATGGAGGGATAAAATTGTCAAATGATATAGTTAAGCCATCTATATTACCTGGTTTTATGGAACTATTGCCTGCGGATCAAATAGTTTTTAATAAAGTGATGGATACGATAAGACATAATTATGAAAAGTTTGGATTTATACCACTTGATACACCTGTAATGGAAAAGTCAGAGGTACTTTTAGCAAAAGGTGGAGGAGAAACGGAAAAACAAATATATAGATTCATGAAAGGGGATACGGACATATCCATGAGGTTTGATTTAACAGTACCTTTGGCAAGATATGTATCCCAGCATTTTAATGATCTAAATTTCCCTTTTAGAAGATATCATATTTCAAAGGTGTACAGAGGAGAAAGAAATCAAAAAGGACGTTTTAGAGAATTTTATCAAGCTGATATAGATATTATTGGTAACGGAAAATTAAGTATAATTAACGATGCGGAAATACCTAGCGTAATATATTCTACTTTTAAAGAATTGGGCTTTGAAGATTTCACCATAAGAATCAATAATAGAAAGATATTGAATGGATTTTTTGAGTATTTAAATATAACTAATAAAGGCGATGTTTTAAGGACAATTGATAAGATAGAAAAGATTGGCGAAGAAGCTGTAATTAAAGAGTTAATGGATTTAGGCGTTGAAGAAGGCGCAGTTAAAAAAGTAATGGAGTTTATTAAAATAAAGGGAGAAAACGACCAAGTTTTAAAAGCTTTAGGTGAATTAGGAGTTAATAGTGAAGTATTTAAAGAAGGATATGATGAACTTAGTAAAGTAGTACATTATATAAGATGCTTCAATGTGCCAGAAAAGAACTTTAGAATAGACCTTACTATTGCAAGAGGACTTGATTACTATACTGGTACAGTGTATGAAACTATACTAGATAATTACCCAAGTATTGGAAGTGTTTGTTCAGGTGGAAGGTATGATAATTTAGCAGAATATTATACAAATCAAAAGCTTCCTGGAGTTGGAATTTCCATAGGTCTTACAAGATTATTTTATCAATTAAGAGAAGCTAATATATGGGGAGAGAATGCTTCATCAACTTTATCCCAGGCTTTAGTTATTCCAATGGATGATTGCATAGAAGAATCTATAAAGGTTGCTAATGGATTAAGAAACAAAGGGGTAGTTGCTGAACTTTATCTAGAAGATGGAAAGATAGGTAAGAAATTTGCATATGCAGATAAGCTAAAAATACCTTATGTTATATTAATAGGACCAGATGAAGTTAAAGAAAATAAACTAACAATTAAAAACATGACTTCAGGGGAACAAAATATGATTTCTTTAGAAGAAGCGGTTAATTTAATTAGATAGTTATTTTCATTAAGAATTAGAAATTCAGAATTAATAAAGGGATTTTGCAATGCAAAATCCCTAAAATTTTAAGCTTTTTCATTAAGAAATTGTTTCTTCTAACATATCTAATAATTCATTGAATCTATTTATAGTATCTTCCATAGGTTTTGAAGTAGTCATGTCTACTCCAGCTTTCTTCAATAGATTTATAGGGTAGTCACTGCCACCACTTTTTAAGAAGGATATATAGTTTTCTAAAGCACCTTCTTCTCCTTTTAGTATTCTTTCACTAAAGGAATTTGCTGCAGCAAAGCCTGTTGCATATTGGTATACATAAAAATTGTAGTAGAAGTGAGGTATTCTAGCCCATTCCATGTCTATTTCTTTATCTACTATCATCTCAGGTCCAAAGTATTTTACATTTAAATCATGCCATATGTTGCAAAGTTCTTCGCTAGTCAATGGAGTACCTTTTTCAAGTTCTCCTTGAGTGATCATTTCAAATTCTGCAAACATAACTTGCCTAAATACAGTAGTTCTAATCTGTTCTAATTCGTTGTTAATATAGTATAGTTTTTTCAGTTTATCCTGTTCATTTTTTATTAAGTAGTCAATTAAAATGCATTCATTAGTGATTGAAGCAACTTCCGCACAGAATAGAGTATAGTTTGAGTAAATATAAGGTTGTGTTTTATTAGAGTAATATGAGTGTATAGAGTGACCCATCTCATGAGCTAAAGTTGATACATCATTAATTTTATTGTGGTAATTTAAAAGTATGTAAGGCATTGTATCATAGGAACCTGTAGAATAAGCCCCTCCTCTTTTGCATTTATTTTCATATACATCAACCCAACCTTCTTTTATGCCACCTTTGAATATTTTTAAATAATCTTCTCCTAGAGGATTCAATCCTTTTTCTATTAATTTAACCCCATCTTCATAAGATACTTCTATATCAGGGGTATTTATAATTGGAACGTATAAATCATACATATGAATTTCCTCTAGCCCTAATAACTGTTTCTTAATCTTAACGTATCTATGAAGGGCAGATAGGTTATTGTTTATGGTTTCTATAGTTTTGTAATACACTTCTAGAGGAATGTTATTTGGTTTTAATGAGCTTTCTAAAGAAGAAGAGTATTTCCTCATTTGGGAATTAAAAATGAAAGCTTTCATGGAAGATGTTAATGAAGTAGCAAAGGTATTTTTAAATTTTTCGTAGGTTGAAAATAAAGTTTTAAAGGCATCTTCTCTAACTCTTCTATCTTTTGAAGTTATATAAATTGAATAATTTTTATCAGAAAGCTCAACTTCAATACCTGACTCATCTTTTATTTTAGGAAAAGTCATGTCTGCATTTGAAAGTATATTAAAAATATTAGCGGGAGCTTCTAAAGAATCGCTTACAGCAGCTAAAATTCTCTCCTCTCCTTTACTTAAAGTGTGCGGCTTTAGATTCAATATATCATTAATAGCAAAGGAATATATCTTAAGTTCAGGAATATTTTCAATTTCTTTTAGTAGATGCTTTTCATCCATAGCTAGTATTTCAGGAAGAAAAAAAGATTTTTCAGCATTGATTTGAGGAATAAAGCTCACAATTTTATTCCATAGTGCTTGATATTTAGTATTAGCTGTATCTTCATCAGCTCTACAATGAGCATATATGTGTAATTTTTCTGCTAATCTACTAATTTCTTCATCAAGCTTTAAGAAATTAAACAGTTCCTTTCCATCACTAAGTTTTCCTTCATAGTGAGATAACTTGGGAGTAAGTTCTTTTAACTTTGAAAAATCTTCTTCCCACAAAGATTCATTAGAATAGATTTTATCTATTGCCCATTTGTATTTGGGCTCTATTTCATCTCTAGTTTTAATTTTTTTTGTGTTTTCCATAATAATACCTCCTTAAGAATAAATTACAATTATAATACATAATAAAAAAGAAAAAGTAAATACACATAAATATATATTGACATATATTAATAATAGTACTAGAATGAACATATGAACAGTTATTCATATGTTTTGAGTGGGGGGTAATAATTCATGAAAGGAAATAAATTAGAATTAGTATTAGATGGATTAGATTGCGCTAATTGTTCAGCAAAAATAGAGAGAGCTGTAAATAATTTTGAAGAAGTAGAAAGCGCTTATATGAACTTTGTTACTAAAGTATTAACTATAATGTTAAAAGAAGAAAAAAATAGAGATAATGTATTAGGCAAAACTAAAGAAACAGTGAATAAATATGAACCACATGTGAAAGTAAGGGAAAGAAAGTCCATAGCTGAAATAAAAAAAATACAGAAACATGAAAATAAGATCAGTAAAGTAGAATTAATCTTAGAAGGATTAGATTGTGCTAATTGTTCAGCAAAAATTGAAAGAGCAGTTGGAGAACTATCAGAAGTTAAAGATGCTTCTATGAATTTTGTATCTAAGGTACTGACTATAAATTTAAAAGAAGAAAAAAATAAAGAGAGTATAATAAATAAAACTAAAGAGATAGTTAATAAATACGAACCAGATGTAAAAGTATCTGAAAAAAATGCACCTATGGTAAGAAAGGTAGAGGAAGCAAAAGAAGTAGCGAAAGAAATAGAAGAAGAAAGAGAAGAGAAATTTGAAGGAAAAAGAAAAATATATCAAATTGCAATAGGGGCAGTAATTGCAATAATTGCAGCTCTTTTAAAAGATAAAGGTATGATAGGATTAGTCCTATTTATTATAAGTTACTTGTTAATAGGTGGAGAAATAGTATTAAAGGCCTTTAGAAATATTTCAAGAGGACAGGTTTTTGATGAGAATTTTCTAATGACTGTTGCTACATTAGGGGCTTTTGCTATAAATGATTATGCTGAAGCTGTAGCTGTTATGTTGTTCTATCAAGTAGGTGAAATATTCCAAGACTATGCTGTAGATCGTTCAAGAAAATCTATCTCTGCTCTATTAGACATTAGGCCTGATTATGCAAATTTATTAGTAGATAGTAATATAAGCAAGGTTTCACCTGAAGAAGTGGAAGTTGGAGATGTAGTTATAGTAAAACCGGGAGAAAGAGTTCCTCTTGATGGAGTTGTACTAGAAGGAGAATCTTTTATCGATACTTCAGCTCTAACAGGAGAATCTGTTCAAAGAAGAGTAAAAGAAGGAAGTGAAATACTTTCTGGATTTATTAATAAAACAGCTTTATTAAAGGTTAAAGTAAGTAAAAATTATGGACAATCAACAGTAGCTAAAATATTAGATTTGGTAGAAAATGCAGGAGCTAAAAAAGCGCCAACAGAAAAGTTTATTACTAAATTTGCAAGATATTATACTCCAGCAGTTGTATTTACAGCAGTTGCTTTAGCTATATTGCCACCTTTATTTATTGAAGGTGCAACTTTCTCAGAATGGATATATAGAGCATTAACATTCTTAGTAATATCTTGTCCATGTGCATTGGTAGTTTCAATTCCTTTAACTTTCTTTGGTGGAATTGGTGCTTCATCTAAGAAAGGTATATTAGTAAAGGGTGGAAATTATCTTGAAGCATTAAATAATGTAGATACTGTTGTATTTGATAAAACTGGAACTTTAACAAAGGGAGAGTTTAAAGTAAATAACTTATATTTAGAAGAAGGAATAAATAAAGAGGATTTTGCTTATAAAGCAGCTCTTATTGAAAGTTTCTCAAATCACCCTATAGCTATATCTATAAGAGATTACTATGGAAAAGAAGTAGACAAGAATGTAATTAAAGATTATGAAGAGATATGGGGAATGGGCGTTAAGGCATTAATAGATGGAAAAAAAGTATTGCTTGGAAATGACAAATTAATGAGCAAGGAAAATATAAAGAGTAAAGAGGTTGAAGATTACGGAACAATAACTCACTTAGCTGTAGATGGAGTATATTGGGGATATATGGTTATATCAGATCAAATAAAAGAAGATTCCAAGGATGCTATTAAAAAATTAAAGGAAAAAGGCATAAATAACATTGTTATGCTTACAGGGGATAGCAAAAAGGTAGGAGAGAAAGTAGGAGAAATATTAAATATAGATAAAGTTTACTCAGAATTATTACCAGGAGATAAGGTTGATATTGTAGAAAAACTTTATTCAAATAAAAAAGGAAATTTAATATTCGTTGGAGATGGAATAAACGATGCTCCAGTATTAAGAAGGGCTGATATAGGAGTGGCAATGGGAGCTCTTGGTTCAGATGCTGCTATTGAAGCTTCAGATGTTGTAATAATGACAGATGAACCATCAAAGCTTATTACTGCTATACAAGTAGCTAAAAAAACAAGAAGAATTGTTATGCAAAATATAGTTTTTGCTCTTGGAGTAAAGATTTTTGTACTGATATTAGCAGCACTAGGACTTACAAATATGTGGGCAGCGGTTTTTGCAGACGTTGGAGTGGCTCTAATTGCAGTATTAAATGCTATGAGAATAGTTAGAGTTTAATTAAGAACTTAGTTAAAATTTATAATTGAGAATTGGAAGTTAAGAGTTAAGGCTTTCAATTCTCAATTTTTAATTTTTACCTTTAAATTTCGTGACAATTTTACTAAAGTGATGTTATTATATTTTTAGTCGTTTTAGCATAAATAATACTTATGTTAAAAAATTATAATTGAGAAAATAAATTGAAACAAATTTGTAACCCTTTATTTTATATATGGTTTATTATAAAATTGATATATTAAGTATGTATAAGGGTGATGATTATGGTTAAAATTTTAGTTGTCGAAGATGAGATGAGTATAAGAAGTTTTCTTAAAATAAATTTACAAAGAAATAATTTTAATGTGATAGAGGCAGAAACGGGAGAAGAGGGTATAAGACTAGCAAAGTTAGAGGACCCAGAGATAGCTATTTTGGATGTTATGCTTCCAGGTATTGATGGATTTAAGGTTTGCGAAATATTGAGAAATGAATATCAAAATATTGGTATAATAATGCTTACAGCCAGAACTCAAGATATAGACAAGATAATGGGTTTAGAATTTGGAGCAGATGATTATATGGTAAAACCTTTTAACCCATCTGAGCTAGTTCTAAGGATAAAAGCTATATTAAGAAGAATGGAAAACCATATTGAAGAAGAAAAACAGATATTGACCAGCGGGTCTTTTAAATTAGATGTATACTCTCAAAAGGTATATAAAAACAATGAAGAATTGGATGTAACGCCAAAAGAGTATATGCTGATGAAAATATTTGTTGAAAATGAGGATAAAGCATTTAGTAGAGATGAACTATTAGATTTAGTTTGGGGTTATGATTTTGTTGGAGATTCAAAGATTGTAGATGTAAATATAAGAAGATTAAGAGCAAAAGTAGAGGATAATCCCTCTAATCCAGTATATATTGAAACCGTATGGGGAAGAGGATATAGATGGAAAAAGATTTAAAAAGAAGTATTAAAAAAAGGCTGTTTAGAAGTTTTATGATTATTATAGTCATAACTGTTATGGCTATAGAAACCGTATTAATGAATTTTGTAAAAATGTATTATTATAGTAATGTAGAAGAAGTATTATCAAACCAAATTAAAATTTCTTCGGATTTCTATTCTAGATATTTTTCAAATAGTTCCCTAGAAGAAAATATAATGGAAAATGTGGATGTGTTTTGGAAACAGACCAATGCACAAGTGCAAATAATAAATTTAAAAGGAAATGTACTAATGGATTCAATAGGAACTAGTCCTAAAGAATTAATCGATAGTCCTGATGTAAAAAAGGCTCTAAAAGGAGAACTTGGCAAATGGATTGGAATGGTGGAATATGATAATGCTAAAGTAATGGCAATATCCTATCCTTTAAAATCTCAAGGTAAAATAGTTGGCGTGTTGAGGTATATTAGTACTTTAAGAGATGTGGATAAAGCTATTATGTCAATATCCACTTTATTTTTGTTGATAGGTTTTATTGTTATAATTTTAGTAGGAATAATTAGTATTTTTTTATCCAATAGCATTGTAGATCCTCTAAAAAAACTTACTAAAACTGCTGAAAAAATGGCTAATGGTGACTTGGAAATAAGAAATGAAAAAGAAATGGACGATGAAATAGGGAAATTATCAGATACTTTAAACTACATGGCAGAGGAGTTATTAAAAAAGGAGAAGCTGAAAAATGACTTTATTTCTTCGGTATCTCACGAACTTAGAACCCCTCTAACAGCTATAAAAGGGTGGGCAATTACATTAAATACTGAAGAATTTCCTCCAGAGGATTTAATTAGAGATGGACTTACTATTATTGAAAAAGAAAGTGACAGATTATCATTAATGGTAGAGGAATTATTAGATTTTTCAAAGCTGATTTCGGGTAAAGTAAGCATAAAAAAAGAGAAAACAAATATTGGTGAAATTATTGAGTATATAGAAAAATATATAGGACCGAGAAGCAAAAGAGAGAAGATAGATTTTACTATAAATTATGAAGATGAATTGCCTGTACTTTTTATGGATAAAAATAGAATAAAACAAGTTTTAATAAATTTATTAGATAATGCATTTAAGTTTATGAAAGATGACGTAAATAATAAAAAGATAAGCTTAAGTATTTATAAAGAAAAAGAGTATGCTATCATAAAGGTAGAGGATAATGGGTGTGGTATAGAGAAAGAAGAACTCCCTAAAGTAAAGGAAAAGTTTTATAAAGGTAAAAGCAGTAAATCACAAAATGGTATTGGATTATCAATTTGTGATGAAATAGTTAAAATGCATGGAGGAGAACTAATTATAGAAAGTGAAATTAATGTTGGAACTAGCATTTATGTGAAATTACCTTTATTTGACCATTAAAAGGAGAGTAAAATGAAAAAAAATAACGTTTATATAATAGGTTCAATATTATTATTTATATATTTAAGTTCTTCAATTTTCGCAGGATGTTCTTTAAAGAATATAAATGCAACTGATAAAATATCTTCTCCTAGCAATAGTTTGTCTCCAATCAATGGTGTATGGGAGATAAAAAAATATAAGGTGTTCAACTTTGGAAACAAGACGTATCAACAAAGTAAAATAAAACCTGCAAACTTACTAGGAAGCAAAGCGGCTTTTAATAAAGAATATGCATTTTTAATAGATGAAATATGTAAAGATCCTCAATATAAATTAAAGGAAGTGGATGCTAACAATTATTTTTTTTATACATATAAAGTAAGTAAAGAAGATTTTGATATTAAAGAAGATAAAATAGAAGTAATCTCAGTAATTTATGGTGAAAACCTATTTCATGAGTTTATAAAAATAAATGAAAAAGAATTAATAGTGTATTTAGATGATGCGTTTTATTATCTAGAAAAAATTGATGATGATACTAGTAAAGCTTTAAGTAAGGAAAATATAGAAAAACTACAAAAAAGCAAGGAGGAAAATCCTTTAGGAAAAGATGAATTACGAAGGTCAGGGGTTTTAATAGGTTTAAGATCTAATACTCCTATTGATTATGAAGATACTTTAGGATCAGAGTATAAAAATCAATCCATTTTTTATAGAACACTATGGATAGGAGCTGAAAATGGTAAGCTTCGCCCTATACTAGAAACTCCTAATTTATTTGTACCTAGAATGAGTGGTTTTTGGTGGGTAGGTGTTGATGCATATGAGCTAAATTCAGATCATCCTAGAGATAGATTGTTTTCTTATCCTGTTGGCAAGGAGAGAAAAGATATTAATCTTATAGAAACACAAGAAGAGCAATCTTTGAAACGAATCTTGTTTGTAGGAAATGATTATGTGGCTATAGAAGATAAGAGTACTTCAAATATTAATAATGATGAAGGAAGGAGTAGTCTTCAAATAAGATTGATAGATAATATTGTAGATAATAAAGGAATAAAGATCTCTGATATTAGTGGAGAAGATGGGAAAACTGCAATGCATAATTCAGCCTCTGCATTTTTGGCACTACAGGATAAAGAGACCTCAAAGAGGTTAGAGAAAGAACCAAGGGAAGAAAGTTTTGCATTATACAGAAGAAATGGTCATTGGATAGTAAAGGGACGTTTAAACAGTGTTCACCCTGGGGATTCTTTCTATAAAGACTATGATATTAACATAGTACCCCCAAATAAAATGCTAAACTACGATGAATTCCATATCTCATGGAACGAAGTAAAAGAAAAAGTTCCAGAAGCTGTGGATGCATATACTTCTCCTAATAAGGATTTAGCAATAATTATTTCACACAATAGTTTATATGTTTATAGAATATTAAATGGAGCTTTAGAAAATATGTATTTAAAAAAGATAGCTCTACAGCAAGGAGAAAGCGTAGTAATGGCTGAATGGGCTACCGGTGATTATATGGAAAGATGGGAAAAAACTTTAAAAGGAAACGCTGATATATTGGTTCATGAGTAAATATTAGGCATCTTTAAAAATAATTTGTCGTATCTTTGACTAGTTGTTTTATTTTAGATGCCCTAGTATTTTTAATGCTGTTTTGGAGGGATTTTATGGCTATAAATAAAGAACAATTTGAGATGGAAAAAGAAAGCTTAGACAATACTATGTCTTGGCTAGAAAAAGAAATAGTTTATTTAGAGGATAGCGAAGAAAATATAGATAAAAAGGTTCTTCAATTAAAAAAAGAATCTAAAGGAAAATACAATATTGAGTTACAATCTTTTTTAAAGATACAAGGCAATTTAAAGGATAAAGTAATTAATTATAAAGAATCAAAGGATAAACCATATTTCGCTAAAATAGACTTTAAGGAAAAGTTGAGGGATGAAGAAAGCTTTTATATTGGAAAGATTGGACTTACGGATGAGAGGGAAAAGGAAGAAAGAGTAATTGACTGGAGAGCGCCTATAGCAGATCTCTATTATAGTGGAACAGAGGGAGAAGCTAGTTACCAAGGTCCCTATGGAGAAATATCAGGAGAGCTTTTATTAAAAAGAAAGTTTTTAATAAAGGAAAGCGAATTAATAGATGTTTTTGATGAAGGAAAGGATCAAATAATTTTAAGGAGCTTAAATAGTGGTGAAGAAGGGGAAGAATTAGAGGATGAATTTTTAAGAATTGCACTTGAGGAGAGCAGTAATACTAAGCTAAAAGATATTGTTGCTACCATTCAAAAAGAGCAAAATGACATAATAAGAAGTGAAAAAAATAAAGTTATAATTGTGCAAGGCTCAGCGGGTTCAGGAAAAACTACCATAGCCCTTCATAGATTGGCATATTTGCTTTATAAATATAAAAATAAAATAGAGCCAGAAGAAGTTCTAGTACTTGCACCAAATAAGCTGTTTTTAAATTATATATCAGAGGTGCTTCCAAACTTAGGTGGGGGAGATGTGCCGCAAAGGACTTTTGAAGATTGGGCAATGGAAATTTTGAAAATAAAAATGAAACTTTATAATAAGGATCAAAAACTGAGCTACATAATTGAGAATAGTCAAGAGGATGATATAAAGCATATTGTAAATGGAAGTAAGCTAAAGGGAAGTATTTTATTTAAAACAATTTTAGATAGATACATTAAATATGTAGAGTTTTCAGGTATCAGCTATGAAAATATTAGCGTAGGAGATTATGTAATATTCTCAAGAAAAGAGATTAAAGAATTAATAGTAAAAAATTTAAAATATTTACCGTTGCAAAAAAGAGTAGAAGAACTAAAAAGATATTTTAATGCTCAATTAAAAAATAGGTTAGATAAAATAATTAATGGAATAGAAAAGGAATATGATTATCTTCTGAAAAGTATTAGGAATTCTGATGAAGAAGAGCTAATAAAAAGAGAAAAATTAGTATCACTTTATGATGAGAAAGATGAGAAAATAGATAACATAAAAAAGGACAGTAAAAAAGCATTAAAAAACTTCTTTAGTAACTTAGGAAAGATTGATGTATTAGGACTTTATTATAATTTATTTGAAGATGAAGATTTATATCTTATGATGACTGATGAGTTAATTCCAAAAGCTTTATGGGATTATTTAAGGGATGAGTTAAAAAACAATATTGATAATAAAATTTTAGATAGAGATGATTTAGCATCACTTTTATATTTAAAATTGAAACTACAAGGAAATGATTATCCTCTATATAAATACATGGTAGTAGATGAGGGACAGGATTATAGTAAATTTGAAGTGTTTGTATTAAATTCTTCAGTGGTAAACGATGCATTTACCATAGTTGGAGATGTGGGCCAAAGTATATATTACTATAGAGGAATTAATAGATGGGATGGTTTAATTAAGGATGTTTATAAAGGTGAAGGTGAATATATACCCCTATCACAAAGCTATCGTTCCACTATTGAAATTGTAAACTTTGCTAATAGAGTACTTACGAAACAAGAAAATTTTTTAAAGCCAGCAAAACCAGTTTTAAGACATGGCATGGAGCCAGCTATGATAAAATACAATGAGGATTTAGAATTAGTAAAAATCTTAAATGAAATAAGTAAAGAAGTTAAAGATAATAACAAGAAAACCATAGCATTGATAGGCAAGGATATGAAAGAATGTAAAGAGATACAGGAAAAACTGGTTAAAAATAAAATAAAAGGTTGGAAGTTAATAAAAGAAGATAAAGGACAAATGGAAGAAGAAAAGATAATAATACCTTCCTATATGACGAAAGGATTAGAATTCGATTGTGCAATAGTATATAATTGCAATAAAAATAACTATTCAGATAATGAACTAGATAAGAAATTATTGTATGTAGTTTTAACTAGAGCGCTTCATATGGAATATGTTTTATATAAGGATGAGATTTCAGAGCTATTACTTTAATTAATATTTAAAAAGCAAAAGGCGGCATTCCTGCCGCCTTTTGATAAAATTTATTTTAATAATTATTGATTATTCGATTATTCAGTAGCATAATCATCAAAATAACCTTGTATTAAAACTATAGGAGTTCCTTTGTCACCACTTCCACTAACTAGGTCACATAAGCTTCCTAAAAGATCTGTTAGCTGTCTTGGAGTAGTACCTTGTGTTTCCATGCTTCCAACTAAGTGGTTTGACTTAGTTTTAATTTTTTCTCTTATGGCACTAGCAGCATCTTCTCCTTTTAAATTAGCTAAATCATTGTCTGCAAGATATTTAAGTTTAATTTCATTAGGAGTGCCACTTAAACCAGAAGTATACGCAGGAGATACAATTGGGTCAGCAAGTTCCCATATTTTACAAACAGGATCTTTAAATGCTCCATCACCGTAAACCATAACTTCTATTTTTTTGCCTGTAAGTTCTAGTAGTGATTTTTGAATTTCATCTACTATTGGTTGGCAATCTCTAGGAAATAACTTCAACTTTTCATCTGTTGATTTATTTGATCCAAGAAGACCATATGTAGGATTATAGCCATTGCCTTTTATTGGAGCGGTGCATATGTCATCTAAACCATAAACTATTTCTGCACCAGCTTTTAAAAGTAAGTTTTTAGTTCTTTTTCTTGTATGAATGTCTGCAACTAAAACTTCTTTTGTATGGTTTAATATATATCGAGGATCATTTCCAAGGTAAATACATATATTTTCTTCACCAACTATTTCTTTATAAGCTTTAATATAGTCTATACCAGTAAATTTATGTTTAACTTCTTCGCCAAAAAGTTCTCTATATTTATCTTCTGTTAAAACATCGTTATAAGGGTCTATGCCTAACTCATCCATTTTATCCATGTCCATTAATTGATTGCCAACTTCATCAGAAGGGTAACTTAATAAAAGGTGAATTTTCTTACCGCTTCTTGCAATTCCTTTTAATATTGTGGAGAATCTATTTCTGCTAAGTATAGGGAAAACTATACCGATTTCTCCTTTGAATTTTGAATTTATATCTTCAGAAATTTCATCAACAGTTACATAGTTTCCTTGGGCTCTTGCTACTAAAGATTCTGTTATTCCAATTACATCTCTATCTCTTAGGGAATAATTATCTTCTTTAGCGGAATTTATTACTGTATCTACTACAATTTTAACTAAATCGTCTCCTTCTTTTATGATTGGAGCTCTAAGGCCTTTAGCATTTGTACCTATTGTTCTTGTCATTTATATTCCTCCTAAAAAGAAATTTACGTACTATATCATTCTACAACATTTATACGAACTTTTCATTAGAAATTCAATAAAATTTTCTGTTTTTATTGGTAGACTTAATATATAATAGAGTTAATATTATATATTTTTAAAGGTATGGAGGACTTACATATGAAAAAATTTTGGCTTTTAACTTTAGGGGCAGTAGGAATAGCAGCAATCTGGGGCTATTTTTTAGATTTAAGACAGGGAAATGTAGCGGGATTCATAGCAAAGATATTCCTTGTTTTTGCCTTCATGGTTGGTTTTCAGTTTTCCATGAGAAGAAATCAAAAGAAAATTAATGATAACGTAAGCAATGAAACTAATAATATTAATAAAACTAATAATGTCAATAAATCCAACAAATCTTCTAAGGGGAAAAAGAAAAATAAAAAATAAAAAGTGATATATTAAATATGAAGAAAACCCAATAAATGGTACTTTGCATTTATTGGGTTTTGTCATTTATGTTGTTTTATTATAAAAATACATTTTTCCATCTTCTATGGAGCAATCTATTTTACCTTGGTTATATAGATTGTTAACAAGGGCAGATACAGAGGAATAATTCAAATGATATTGAGTAAATCCCATAGACAAATCATTTAATATGGCCAAATTTTGTAATATATCTTCTTTAGTCATTGGTCCATCTAAAAGATCTAATATTTGTTCTATAAAATAATTTATATTATTTAAATTATGCTGTACTAAATCTTTAATCTGGTCTTTAAGAATCATTTCATTACTATGGGCAAGTATGAAGTAATCGCAATCTATATCATTAATAATGTTTAAAGTATTTATACTTTCTTCAATGTCGTAAAGGTATGGCAATGAGTATTTATCTATGATTTCATCACTAAATAGAGCATCTCCTAAGAAGCATACTTTCTCAGGAGTAATAAATCCTATATGTTCTTGAGAGTGTCCTTTTAAAGCCAATACTTCAAATTTTTCATCATTTATTTTATTTACTCCATAATCTAATATAAAATCTACATCAAATTTTTTAGTAATTCTTTTTAATCCTTTTATAGGTATAGAGTTTGATAAAATGCAAGGGTATAGTTCGGGGTTTTCCATAAATATTTTTTCTTTAGCTGAAGTAAAAATCAAAGAACCTGGATAATTTTCCTTAAAGTAAGAATTTCCACCACAATGATCCACATGGCTGTGAGTATTAATTATATATTTTGGATGAAGGTTATTTTGTATTAATACTTCATCAATTTTTCGTGCTTGAGAGTTATTAATTCCTGTATCTACTAGCAAACAATTTTTATTTTTAAAAATATAAACTCCAATATTTGTGGGGGCATTTATGTAATAAGTATTTCCTTTAATTTTAATTAAGTCCATTCTGTCACATCCTAAAAAATAATTTATTTAATAAGTATAGCATCTTTTTACGTGATTAATAAAGATATTTAAGCATACAATATATAAGAAACTTTTATAAAATATTTATAGTATTTGTGATATAATATTATAAATAACATTCCATTTAAACGGGGGTATGATTATGAAAGTAATAAAAAGAGATAGAAGAACTCAAGATTTTGATGTTGATAAAATAAAAATAACTTTAATAAGAGCTTCAGAAGAAGCTAAAGCACCATTTAATGAATCAGACATTGAATTAATATTAAAAGTAATAAAAAAGACAATTTTAAATGATTTCAATGGTGTAGTAAGATCTAGAGAAATTAGATGCATAGTATTAGAAGAATTAAGAAAATTAGGTTTTGACAATGTAGCTGAACTTTACAACAACTATATTAAACATCATTAAAACACATTATGTTTTAATAGTCAATTCTCCTAAAATAAATTGCTGGAGGTATAGAGATGAAACTAAGCATAAAAATAAATGACTTGCGAGATAATATAATAAAATCTACTCAAGAAATATTAAGAATTAAAAGTATAGAAGATGAGAGTAAAGAAGGGATGCCTTTTGGGGAAGGCGTTTCAAAGGCTTTAGAGTATGCCTTAAACCTATCTAAAGAAATGGGATTTAAAACCAAAAATTTAGATGGATACATAGGGTATGCAGAATATGGAGAAGGTGAAGATTATATTGCTGTTTTAGGTCATTTAGATGTGGTTCCAGAAGGTGACGGTTGGAAATATCCACCTTATGGTGCGGAAATACATGAAGGCAAGATATATGCAAGAGGAGCATTAGATGATAAAGGACCTATTATAGCAGCACTATATGGATTGAAGGCAATTAAGGATATTGGCTTACCTTTATCTAAAAGAGTTAGAATAATATTTGGAACAAACGAAGAAACTGGTTCCGGTGAGATGGCGTATTACTTAAAGCATGAAAAACCTCCAGTAGCAGGCTTTACACCAGATGCTATGTATCCATTGATATTTGCAGAAAAAGGTATACTATCCTTTAATTTATCAAAAGAAGTTAAGGTGTTAGAAACTGAAGATTTTTCTATAAAATATATCAAAGGTGGACAAAGAGTAAATATGGTTCCAGATTACTGTGAAGTTGGAATATGGTCAAGAGAAAAGGATGTAATTATAAAAGCATTGGATAAGTTCAAACAATTTCATGATTATAATTTAACTGCTCATATAAAGAGTGATATGTTAGTCATAAAATGTATTGGGGTATCTGCTCATGGTAGCACCCCTGAACTAGGACTTAATGCTATAATGCAAATGTTTAAGTTCTTAGAGACGCTTCCTATTTCTAAGACAGATATATTTGATTTTATAAAATTTATGAATGATAAAATTGGATATGAAACCAATGGGAAATCTTTAGGAATCGATCTAAAAGACGAGGATTCTGGAGAGTTAAGCTTTAATGTAGGAACTGTAGAATTAAAAGATGAAAAAATAGTGGTGGGGATTAATATAAGATATCCCGTATCATTTAAAATGGAAGATGTTGTAGCACCTATGGAAAAGATCTTAAAAGATAGAGAAATAACAATGGAAGACATAAGTCATCAAAAACCTCTCTATTTCCCAAAAGATCATCCACTTATAAAAACATTACTAAGTGTCTACAGTGAACAAACAGGGGATAATAGAGAACCTATAGCAATAGGAGGAGGAACTTATGCTAAGGAAATGCCAAATATAGTAGCTTTTGGACCTATATTTCCCGGGAAACCTGATTTAGATCATCAAGCCAATGAATATATTGAGATTGAAGATTTAATTATTAATACAAAAATCTACGCTCATGCCATATATGAATTAGCTAAATAAGGACATTATTAAAAAGAATGGGATATTTTTCCTATTCTTTTTAATTTAAATTAAAATTTAATAAAAAAATTCCTTTCTGTATATGAATTAGTTAATTATGGTGATATAATTGAATTGTCAGACAACATATTCAGAGGAGGGGTTCTGGTGCTGGCAGATGTTCATATAGTCTATAAAATAATTTTTTTATGTGCAGCAGGATTTTTGTCTGCTTTTGTTGACTCAATAGCAGGCGGCGGCGGTCTTATAAGTGTACCTGCCTATTTTATGGTTGGTTTCCCAACACATTATACACTAGGAACAAATAAGTTTTCAGCTACTTGCGGTTCTTTAGTAAGTACAGCAAAATTTGCCCAATCTGGTAAAGTGGACAAAGGTATATTAAAAGTATTGCTTCCATTTACTTTACTTGGAGCAGCTACTGGAGTTTATACAGTACTTTTACTTGATTCAAATGTGCTAAAACCTATTGTATTAACTTTGCTTTTGGGTGTAGGGATTTATAGTTTCTTCTCTAAAACTGTAGGTATGGAAGATAACTTTAAAGGAGCTACTAAAAAAACTTTAATAATTGGCAGTATTTTTGCTTTTGCCATGGGATTTTATGATGGATTTTTTGGTCCAGGCGTAGGATCATTTTTAATTTTTGGACTTATAAAAATATATGGTTTTGATTTTGTTAGGGCAAGCGGAAATGCAAAAGCTATGAATTTGATGAGTAATTTTACATCACTAGTGTTATTTGCAGTAAAGGGAAAGATATTTTACCTTATGGGAATACCAATGGCAATATTTATGACTATTGGCGCTCGTGTGGGAACAAAGCTAGCACTAAAAGAGGGAGCAAAATTTATAAAGCCTATTTTCGTAACTATGTCCTTAGGAGTAGCGGGAAAAATGATTTATGAAATGCTGATATTAAAATAATTTTTAAAGAGTTAATATTTAAAAATTAAGAGTTAAAAGTTAAGAGGGTTAAGAATGAAAAAATGAAGAGTTAAGGAAGAAATTTTATATTTATAAAGTCTCTCCATTTACTCTTCATTTCTCACTATTTAAGAAGATTATATCTCAAAATCAAATCAGAATACTCCAGTTCATTTATAACACTTTCTTTAAACGCAGTTAGTTTTTCATTTTCAGGAATTTTATTTCCGGTATTCATATCATAGAAGGAGTTATCTTGAGATAAATAGAAAACTTCGCCATTTGTAAAGGAACCATTCCTAAAAATAACTTTTCCTTCTTTTGAGTTAAATAAGTCTTTTCCCATCATATTTTCAGCTGGTAGATTGAAAATATTAGCTAAAGTAGGATAAAGATCCACTTGTCCGCTATATATTTCATAGACTCCTTTATGCTGATCCTGTGGAAAATGTATCATTAATGGAACTTTGTTTAGCTCCATCCATTGCAGTTCTGTAAAATCATTAACGCCTAAAAATTTAGCCAGTTCAGCTTTGTTTTCTTTTGGTATGGCATAATGATCTCCGTAAAGTACTAAGATTGAGTTATCTAATGTTTCATTCTTTTCTAATTCATCTATAAACATTCCAAGTTGCTTGTCTGTATAATGAATAGATTTTAAATAGTTTCCAAGAAGAGTTCCTTCAAATTCTCCAACTGGAAAATCTCCGTATTTTTCTGTGTCTTCATAAGGAAAATGACTAGTCAATGTAACTAAAAAGGAATAATAAGGCTCCTTTAAGTTATCCATTTTTTTAAGACTCTGTTTAAAGAAGGATTCATCACTTAACCCTAGGCCCATTGTTTCATCAATATTATAGTCTTTTTCTCCATGAAACTCTTGAAAACCGTACTTAGGAAACATTATATTTCTATTCCAGAAATTATCTCTAAAGCCATGAAAAGCACTTGTATTATAACCTTTTTTTGCTAAGGCTTCAGGTAATGCATTAAACTCGTTATTAGTATATAAATAGGTAACAGAACCTGATGGAGTAGGATATAGAGAATTATTTGATATAAACTCTGCATCTGAAGTTCCACCAGAAGCGGTTTGATAGAAGTAATTATTAAAATAAGCACTTCGTTTCATAAGTTTATTTAAGTTAGGGGTTATTTCCTTTCCTAGTATGGTCTTATCTATAGCAAAGCCTTGCAGTGCTTCAACTTGAATCATAATAAGATTTTTGCCATCGCCTATTCCCTTTAAGTTTTCTGAAGACTTTTTAGAGTTGTTAATTAAAAAACTACTCATTGCTTCTTTAGTTTCTTTAGAAATAGGAATTTTTTTACTGATAGAGTTAACTGCTACATTATAACTATCTAAAAGATGATAGTTTACCCCTCCAAGCTTAGTGGCAACATAAACCTTGTTATACATACTGCTTAAAAGTCTAGGTTGTTCTTTAGATAAATCATATATTTTAATTGCATTTCCTGTAACTCCAACTAGCAGTAAAGCAATAGAAATTATCGCTCTAGTTTTAAAATTTATAGCGGGTAATTTATGACCTTTATATAATTTATGAATTATTAAGAATATGAAAATATCTATAAAGTAAAGAAAGTCTGTAGCCTTAAGTAAATTTCCTACACTATTCTTTACAGCACCTAGCTGAAATCCATTTAATATAATAGGTAAAGATATAAGATCTTTGAAATATCTAAAATAATTTAAATCAGCTACTATAAACAGAGTAATAATTATATTAAATATGGTATAAATTTTAAATCTTTTATCTTTATTAAATAAAAATCCAATAGCAGCAAATAATAAAACAGAGGATAGTACTGGAATAAAAATAGATTTATATGTGAAGTAGCCTTTTTCTATTTCCTTACCAAAAAATAATAGCTTTATGGTTACGGTAAATATGAATGAGATTAAATCCAATCCTGGCATCACAAACCTCCTCAAAATAAATTGCACTAAATAATATTATATTTTATAAATGTTACTTATAAGAAAACAAAGTGTAAAATTTTTTATGTGAATAACATTTTATAATTTATTCATAAATTAGTCAACGGTTCAGTATTTACTTTACAATCATACTATTGCATAATAGTATTTGTATCAAAATTACAGAAAAAGAGATTGGAGGATTATATATGACAGAAGAAAATAAGAACTTAGAAAAAGAATTGGAAGAAACAGAAGAAACAACCGTTGTAGATGAAAATAAAGAAAATGCTATAGAGACAGAGGATAAAATAGAGATAGAAGATAAAGTTGAAGAAGTATCAGCGGAGTTAGAAACAACAGAAAGCACAGAAAACACAGAAGTAAAAAATGAAAATAGCATCTTTATGGATAATTTAAAAAACGTTGGAATAATGCTTTCTATTTCTTTAGCAGCATATTTAATTTTAGACATGGTTATTTTAAGAATACTAGGATATAAATTTGCAAAAACCTATATAGGCACAGGAATTTTATTTGTATATTTATTAGTAACAATCGTTTATCCAGTATTTAAAAAAGATAAAAAACACTAAAACTTTAAAGGTGAGGATGAAGCTAAGATGAAGAAAGGTAAGGAGTACGAAATAAATATAACATCTACAGAATTCCCATCCACAGGAATTGGAGAATATGAAGGGTTAAAAGTATATGTAAAGAATGCATTACCAGGTCAGAAAGTGTCAGCTAGAATATCTAAAAAAAGAAAAAATTATGCTGAGGGTAAAATAACAAATATTATAGAAGATGTGCCATATAAAATTAATTCAAAGTGTTCTATCTTTGGAGAATGTGGTGGTTGTGCTCATCAAGATGTTCCCTATGATAAGCAATTGCAACTTAAAGAAGAGCAGGTTTTAAAGCTTTTTGAAGAAGGGGAAATAAAGGGCTTTGATTACTTAGGAATAGAAGGAAGTCCAGAAGAATTTGAGTATAGAAATAAAATGGAATTCTCCTTTGGTGATATGGAAAAAGGCGGGGAGCTAACCCTTGGTATGCATGCAAAGGGAAAAAGCTTTGGAATAATAACTGCAAATGACTGCCGAATTGTAGACGAAGATTTTAGAAATGCTTTAAATACTACTCTAGATTATTTTAGAGAAAAAGCATTACCATACTATAGAATAATGAGTAGGGAAGGTTATTTAAGAAACTTAGTAGTAAGAAAAGCTGCAAATACAGGAGAAGTTTTAATTAATTTAGTAACTACCTCTCAAATGGATTTTAATTTAGAAGAATGGGTAAGCTTAATTAAGGAAATTAACTATAAAGGAAAATTAGTAGGTATAATACATACAATAAATAATTCTTTTTCTGATGTAGTTCAAGGAGATAAAGTAGAAATACTCTATGGTAGAGATTATATAATAGAAGAGCTATTAGGTTTAAAGTTTAAAATAACGCCATTTTCCTTTTTTCAAACTAACTCAAAGGGAGCAGAAAAACTTTATACTATAGTAAGGGAATTCTTAGGAGAATCAAAAGATAAAGTAGTATTTGACTTATATTGTGGAACGGGTACCATAGGTCAAATAGTGGCTCCAGAAGCAAAAAAAGTTATTGGAGTTGAACTTATCGAGGAAGCAGTAGAATCAGCAAATGAAAATGCAAAGCTTAACGGACTTCATAACTGTGAATTTATAGCAGGAGATGTGGCAAAGGTTATTGGAAATGTAACTGAAAAGCCAGATTTAATAATACTAGACCCACCAAGGCCAGGGGTGCATCCAGTAGCATTAGATTATGTAATTAAGTTCGATGCTCCACAAATAGTATATGTATCCTGCAACCCTAAGACTTTAGTAAACGATCTTAAAGTTTTAACTGAAGCAGGATATAAGGTGGAGAAGGTTAAGATTAAGGATATGTTCCCGCATACGCCGCACATTGAAACTGTGGTGAGGCTAAGTAAGTAAAATCAATGGTTTCAAGAATTGAATACCCCTAGAAAGGGTGATTTTCTACAATATTGCCATCGAAAGTTTATTTCGATGGCAATATTATTTTTTGTAAGTTTTTGGGTGGGGCCTGACCCCATAGTGAGGTAAAGCTGAACTTGCTATATTCCTGCCAGAGATAAAAGAACTATTAAGAACAAAATTCTCAGTATTTTCAGGGTTTTATTGTTAGTAGCTTTAGTAAGTATAAGTTGCAGAATATTTGTAAATATTTGGCGAGCAGCATAATTCCATGTTGAGAAATATTGGAAAATATTATAAAATTATAATAACAATGTTATGTATATAGCGATTTTCTTTTGGAGGTATGTATATGTCAAATGTTAAGGAGTTATTGAAAATTGAAAAAGCTAAAATAGATAAGCTGAACCCGGATGAAATCTTCTTAGTAAGAGATTTATTAAAGGGGTATGATTGGAATCGAATTTTGATAAGAGGTAGGATTCTACATAGAAGATTATTTGTGAATTTTATTAGAAATGTAGATAATGGAGTAGCAATAATTGAAAAAACTTCTTCAGTGCAACAAAAATATATGATAAGCAATGCAGAAAAGGAGGATTTTTGATGATAACTACGACTTTTAATCTAGTGAAGGTGGGGAAAATTGAGCCATTAGATGATCAATCGGTTTTTGAAATAGTTATTCCTCCATTACAAAGAGTTAAAGATTTTTCTGATGAAGCATTTGAGGAGTTTATAGCAGAATGGGCTGTGGCTTGTGCTAAAACTAAATATAAAGATGTATATCGAATTGGTGGTTCGGGTGATAAAGGTAGAGATGTAATTGCAGAATATGAAAATGGTGAGTTTGATTACTATCAGTGTAAGAAATATTCCTCACCATTACAACCTAGTCAGTATTGGTTGGAGTTTGGAAAACTTTGTTATTTTATTTATAATAAAGATATTCCAATGCCTAAAAAGTATTATGTAATAGCATCTCATGATTTAAGTAAAAAAATGAGAGCACTATTGGAAGACAAAGAAAACATACGTTCAGGGCTTATAAGAGAGTGGAATGATAAATGTAGTAAAAATCTTATTGAAAAAAAGACTATAAACTTAAATGGTGATCTTTTGAAATTTATACAAAATTTTAATTTCGATATTGTGGATACATATTCTATAAATACTATTATAGAGGAGCATAGACATACACATTACTTTTATTTTCGTTTTGGAGGCAATATTAAACCAAAAAGAAATATTAAAATAGAACCACCGGCAAGCATTAAAGATCTAGAAGGTAAGTATTTAAGCAAAATTTTAGAAGCATATTCAGAAAACAAAAAAGAAAATATTAATACTGATAAACTTAATCAGTTTGCAGATTTGTTAAGAGATTTTCGTAGTAGACGACAAGAATATTACTCTGCAGAATCACTTAAAAGATGTATTCGAGATATTTTTTCGAATGAAAATGAATTTGAAATTTTAAAAAATGAGATGCACTCAGGAATAAAAGATTTTATTCAAACTGATTTTAAGGATGGTTTAGATAAATTAAAGAAAACTATGCACGAATCAACAAAAGTAAACTTATCAATAAGTAGAGTAGATAATGACCTGCATTTTGTTGGGAATGATGATAAAAAAGGAATATGTCATCATTTAGCAAATGACGATTTAGTTGATTGGAGGACTAGAGATGAATGATAGACTTTATAATACAAAAACAGAAATAGGATTACGTTGTTTATTTATTCTTAAAGTATTATATCCTAAATCTTGTAGCATTGACAGATTGGCATATTTGGATTATTTAAGTCTTTATATTGAAGATTTTAAAGAAGATGCTATTAATATACATCCTAAATATCCATTTCAATCTATAGAAGTTCTTGATAAAAGGCAAGTGTTAAAAAAATGTATATTAGAGTTAGCTCTAAAAGGGTTAATTGATGTAGAAAGTAACGAAGGGTTATTTTATAGAGGAAATTGTAATACATTATGGTTAGTAGATAGCATTCAAGATACTTATTCTGATCATTTAATAAAAAATATTAAGTTGGTTGTACAAGGAATAAAATTTAAAACAGATGAAGAATTAAAAGATATAATATTTTCTCATAATATAGATGAGAAAGATGAATTTAATAACTTCTATCCGTATATTGAGGAGGTATAGTTATGCTTGGATTTTATATAAAAAAATTAAAGTTAGTTGGTGATAAAAAAGAAGATGCTGAAGTTATATTTCAAAAAGGTCTTAATGTAATTCATGGTCCTTCTAATACAGGGAAATCTTATATATTTCAATGTATCGACTATGCTCTTGGTGCAACCAAAATTAAAGATATTCCGGAGAGTGAAGGCTATTCAAAGTTGTATATGGAAATTCGTAAATTTGGTAATAATGCTCCAATAACTATTTTGAGATTTTTAAATAGCAAAGATATATTTTATTATAACTGTAGCATTGATGAAATTAATAATGATAATTCCAAAAAGCTAAAGAGTAAACATGATCCTGATAGCCAGGATAATATTTCTAAATTTCTTTTAAAGCAGATAGGAATTAATGAAAATAAATATTTGGTAAAAAATCAAGATGGTAAAAAAGCTACATTGGGTTTCAGGGCTATAGCACATTTATCAGTAATTTCGGAGACTGATATAATATCAGAGGTTAAATCTCCGGTTATGGGAATACAAAAAACGCAACAGACTTACAGTAAATCTGTATTTAGATATTTATTAACAAATCAAGATGATATAGGTTGTGCAGAATTGGAAAAAGCCGAGATTAGAAAGGCTAAAAATGAAGCTAAAATTGATTATATAAGAGAAGAAATTGTTTCTCTTATTCAAAAGAAACAGGAGTTAATTGAGGTTAGAAACAGTTTTAGAAACGGTGAAATATCTAGTTTGGATTACTATAAAGATAAAATAGCTGAAATAGAAAAAGTTATCAAAATCAAAAGGCAAGAACTTCATGATATTAATACAGCTAATAACAGATTGAACTTACAGAAAAACAAAATTCATATGATGCTTGATAAGTTTAATCTGTTAAAAAGACAGTATCTGAGTGATATAAAAAGATTAGAATTTTCGGCTAATGGAGAGAGTGTATTATCACAAATTTCAAGACAACATTGCCCACTTTGCGATAGTGAAGTGCCTATAGATATGGATGATGTTAGCCATGATGATATTATCAACTGTTGCAATAATGAAAAGGCTAAAATACGGATTAATTTAAAAGAATTAGAAGTTTCTATTAATGATTTAGTTGAGGAACTTCGTGAGATAGACGAGAGTTTGTCTTTAGGTGAAGAAAAGGCTAGAAAATATAATAACGAAATATCTCAGATATCGTCTAAAGATTTAAAGCCACTTAAAGCAGTAATTAACTTACTAATAGAGCAAGCAAAAATTGACAGTAAAATAGCTGATGTTGGAAGCACTATTGAGTGTAAAAATGGTGAAATTATTGTTTTAAAAGAAAGTAAAATGGTTAAAGAAGATTCAGTAACTGGCAGTCTGGTAATTGAACAACAAATTTATAAAGATTTATGTACAATAATTAAAGACTCTTTAATTACATGTGGATACTTAGGGGTAAGAGATGTAACATTTAACATTAAAACACAAGATATAGAAATAGATGGAGTTCCACGTTTATCTAACGGTAAAGGATATAGAGCATTTTTCTATGCTATATTTAGTGCTTCATTAATGATTTATTTACAAAACATAAATCACCCTTTTATGCGTGTTTTAGTTCTAGACTCACCACTTACTACATTGAAGGAATCTGAAATTGCAGAGGCAAAAGAAGATGATTTTATTGATAATTCTTTGCAAGATGGTTTGTTTACTTTTTTTGCAGAGGGTTTTAATGATAAGCAAGTAATAATAATTGATAATAAACAGCCGCCAAAGAGCTTGTTAGGGAAATATCATGATATCACTTTTACTAAAGGGCTTGCTAAAGGAAGGTATGGTTTTTTTAACTTGAATGAGAAATTAGCAAAAAATTGAGGTGTACAGATGAATTAAAGTATATCATATACGATTATTCGAGAGGAAAGAGGGCAGACTTTATTACTATGGAAATAGACGATAATATTATGCGAGTTAGTCTATACCATGTAAAGAGTAAAAGAGGAGAAAACTTATAATAATTTTGTTGGTGATATATACGAAGTTGTAGGGCAGGCAATAAAATCTTGCATATGGCTAAAGACAAAAGATACATTAGTTTCTAAGATACAATCACAAAGAAAATCAAAACACTGTATTTTTGGAAAAGGTGAATATAATGATTTTATTAAAGAGTTTAAGCGACAATATTTAAATTTCAAAGGAAAGACTATTATTGTTCAACCGGCAATAAGTAAGGAGTTGGCAATGCCACAAAACTTCCAAGAGGTATTAGCGGCAGCACAATATTACATACGTCACTCTGCACATGTAAAATCTCTAGAAATATGAGGAAGTAAATAAAAACAAGGGAGTATATATGTGTTTTATTTGCGCAAGACTAGGAATGCTCCTAGTCTTATAATAAGCAATGGGAAAATTCAATGAAAATATAAACAAGTTCTAAAATTATAAAAGATACTTATAAGTTTAAATTCGGAAAGTTATGCTATGAATTATATGTTAGTAGTAAACATAAATAGGAAGTTTGTGTAATGACCTCTGAGGTTGTAGAAATTGAAAATTGTTATTTGCTTAATTTTAAAAATATTAATGATATTGTATAAAAGAGGAGGTAATCAAGTGAAATTAAATAGGATACGAATAAGAAATTATAAATCATTTAAAGATTCTAGAGTTATCGATATTAAAGGAATATTTTTGCATTAGTTGGACAAAACAATACTGGGAAATCAGCTATAATGGATGCTATTCAGGTGTTTTTTCCTAATTGTAAAAAGAATGTAACTCCAGAAAATTTTCATAAATCTACTAAGGATGATATAACGATTGAAATATGGTTTTCAGAAGTTACTAATAATTATTTAGAAAACAAGTTATTTATAGATAAGATAGTAAATCAACAAAAACTAATTAGTGAAGCGGAAGGTACAGCGAAGTATGATAAAGTAGTTAAAAAATTAGAAGAAATAAGAGAAAAAGAATTAGAAAAGTGTGTTTCAAAGTATCATATTGAAAATGATGTATTATATGTTAAGAAAACTATTCCTAAACAGGGTAAAGCAGCTTATGTGTTAGAAAATGACGAGAAAATTAGTGAAGCTGATTTAAAGAAGGTTTTACCAGAATTAAAAATTATTCCTGCAATAAGAGATCCTAAAAATGAAAGTACAGCTGGTACAAATTCATATTTGAAAGATTTAATACAAATGTTGGATGAAGAAGTGCAAACAGAAATAATGATGGAAGATAAAAAACTTACATATAAAGAACTGAATGATGTTTTATCAGACGAGACATCAAAAAGAAGCGAAAGGTTATCATCCCAAATAACAAGGTATTATAGTAATCCTATTGGAAGTAGTGATTTTGAAATAAAAGTTAATTCATCAGTAAATATAGCTAAAGGGACAACCTATTACACAGAACTCATAGATAAAACTACAAAAATCAAAGCAGATATTTTAGAGTGTGGTACAGGATATCAAAGTATGGTTATACTAGCATTATTAGAAACTTATGTAGAAATAGCTCATACTAATAATAATTATATTTTGCTCATTGAAGAACCAGAAGTGTATTTGCATCCACGATTACAAAGAAAAATGATAGATACATTGATTAGAGTTGCTAACTATAATCAGGTAATATTTACATCACATTCACCAATAACAATAAGTAAATTAAGTAGTTATGATGTGAAATTAGTAGAAAGAGAGAATGGTGAAGCAATAATTAGTAATGCTGCTGTGAAGCAAATTATTGATGAACTTGGGGTAAGACCTGATGATTTTCTACATAGTAAGGGGATTATTTTTGTTGAAGACAAAGATGATGAGACTGTTATAAAAGAGTTGCTAAAAAAATTAGATAATAAGAGTGTAGATAAAATAAATATCATTCAAGCAGTTGGTTGTAGTAACTTTAAATGGTATGCAAATGCTGAAATTTTAATTAATAAAGGCTTTAATATACCAACATTAATAATAAGAGATTCAGATGTTAAAAGACCTGAAAAGTTAAAAGAAAATTTAGTCGAAGATATAGTAAATTCGTTTATTAATACACCTCAATATTCTCATTACACTTTAGATGAAAAAGATGAAATAAAGAACAACATAAATGATGCGATTAAGGTTTTAGAAGAGCATTCATTAGAATATTATTTTATTAATACCAAACTACTATCACCATTTTATGAAGATGAAGCAAAACTAGAATGTGCTGTAACATGCTATAACTATAAGTATAAGATTAAAATGGAACAAGGACGCAAAGGAAAAAATGTCAGCGTGAAAATTGAAAACTATTATCAGTCGAAGAGATTCATAGAAGGATACCCTGATAAGCCCAACAATATAGCTGAAAACTTAGAGCCTTTACTGATTAAAGAATGGAAGTCTTACAAAGAAACTTGCGCTTGTGAAATTAGCGAAACTTATGGAATTGATAATTTTATAGAAACCAGACAGATTCTAAAGGATAATATTAATGAATTTAATAGAGATAATGATGCTTTTAAGCATATAATAGATACTTATGATATAAGTTATTTGGATAAAAATGGATTAGGGGAAATAATTAGTATTCTTAGAGAATCTTTAATAAAGATTGAAGGTTAATTTTAAGAATATACATGGGGGAATTTAAAATGAGTAGGGATTTTAGAAGTTTAAGAGATGATTTCGGATATAGTGGAGCAAGAGAAAAATTTGAGCATATTTGTACAGAATTAATCCAATCAAAATTTAATAATGCTCATCCTGTTGAAGTAAGCCAAGGGGATGGCGGAATAGATATTTTTGTTGGCGATTTTAATAATGAAATTGAAATATATCAGTGCAAATTCTTTATAGATGAAATAGGAAACTGTCAAAAAAAAACAAATAAGAGAATCGTTTAAAAAAGTAGCAACATCAAATGAATATACATTTAAAAAGTGGTATTTGTGTATAGCAAAAAATCTTAATAAAAGTGAACATAAATGGTGGGCAGAATGGAAGAACAAAATGGAAGAGAAATATTTGAAGGAAATAATTTTATATGATGAAAGTAGGCTTATATTAAAATTAAAGAAATTCGATCTATATAATAGATGTTTTGAAACTATTACAATAAATAGGGATTTCTTTAACGAAGTTTCAATAAAATCTAAGAAAGAAGAAATCGCTAATGATTTAAGACCTTTAATGAGTTATATTAAAAGTAATGATTTCACATACTCAACAATTGATATAATTGATATGATGGATAAATTATATTACAAATATGATGAAGATATCTTTTTCGTAGAAAAAAGATTACATATAATTGACCATATAAGTGAATTGGCTCAAATAATATCGTTCAATACTTATGATGGGAAATTAAGAAAGAATAAGGAAGTAGAAGATACTATATATGAATTAATAAAGATAATATTAAATGAGTATAAAATAATAATTAGTTAGTAAGAAAAAAGTAAGATCGCTTTACGATGTTCCTCGCAAGGACTCTTAGCATGCTCCATTTATTGTATTCCCTCGCAAATCTAGAGTGGTAAACAAATTGTGTTGCTAATAGCTGAAGATGAAGAAAACCCACAAAAAAATGATTTAGTTGAATATAAGGATACAGCAGAATACTAGGGACTAAAATTATATAGGTGTTTTAAGAAATAAAGGAGGCGATTTTTTGCTATTTCCAAAGAGAAATATTAGTAGTTTAAATGGGATGATAGGTGAAACTTTCTTTCAGTATTTTGTAAATGAGGAAATGAACTGCATATATCATAAAGTTGATCAGGAAAATGACTTTGGAATAGATGGTTATATTGAACTTGTTGAGAATGGAAATGTTTCAGGAAAGCTTATTGGTGTCCAAATTAAACATGGTGATTCGTTTTTTCGGTCAAAGACCTTGGGTGGATATAAGTATATTGGAGAAAATAAACATTTAAATTATTATCTAAATAGTCAATCGCCAATATTTATTGTAATTTTGGATCAAGAACTTACAAGAATGAATTGGGTACAGTTTAAAATAGAAAAAACTATGCCTTTACAAGAAAAAAGGTGGTGGATTGAAGTACCAAAGGAAAATAAACTCAAATATAATTTTAAAAATGCAATTTTTGAAACGGCAGGCCCAATAATTGATTTTGAGGAACAAATACAAATGAATTGGGCTATTGCTAATCTTATAAAAAATTCTGATTATATCACACTAGCAGTTACAAAGGATGAAATTGAAAACGAAAGTTTTGATTTTATAAATAATTTCATAGATGGACTGTGTAGAAATAAAGAAATGTTATTAGACTCAAAGTCATCATTGGATATATTTTTCCCAGAGTATGAGGAAGATTCTCGTGAAATATTTCAAATACCAGAAATAATGCAGTGGTTGAAGAAGTCTATAGAAATAGGAATTCCATGGTTCTATTTTCTAAACAATAAATGGAAAAATGCTGGTTTAAGTCTACTTTTTCACGCATATTGCATCTCGGCTAGTACTATGAGAATAGAAAGAGGCTTTTTAGTTAAGTTTAATAATGATGAGTTAGCAAAATTTTTTGAAATTAATTTTTACAACATGAATAATTTCATGGAGCAAAATGGAATAGATGAGGAATTCAATGTAGAAATCACGGAAGGAATTGTGACATTCTTCGAAGAGCATATGATAACTATAGAATAATAGCATTTCAACATAGAGCAGAAGGTATAAGGAATTTGCCTGTAGATTTTTTATAAATTAAACTTTCCACCGGGGCATTACTAGATTAAAACATCACCTTTTTTATATCCTAAGGCATTGTGGGACTTGCTGTATTTTAGAAAAAATCATTAGAAGTTTATTTTGATACTGAATATATTTTCCCATATGTGTACTTGGAAGACGTTCGCGAACAACGTCCATAATATGGCAATTCAAATATTTATATGGTTATGTCAACAAACAAATATCAAATAGTAGATGCGCAATACATTAATCAGCAATTAGTTGTAAGATACAATTGTTTAGAATTAAATATGAGTGACGAAATACCAAATGTTACACTATTTCCTTTTAATGCCGAATGGATGTGTTAGTATTAATATTTGTGATTATGGGATCGTAATTAAAACAGAGATTCCTAATTTGAAATTGAATTTATTAAAAATAATTATATTTATTTCTTTAACCAGTCAGATTTAAATAAAAAAATGAAAATATCAATATATGACTTAATAAACATATCAGAACAAAATTAAGAAACAAGTGAAGCTTACGAGATTTTGTATATTGTACAATCCTCTGATAATGGTGTGGGGAGAAACATCTTTGACAAATTAAGTACTCATGAGAAAATTAAAAAAATATATAGAGATTATAATATAAAATATAGAGATAAGAAATTAGTAGTATTTTTACTTCATCTCAAATACAAATTACATACAATTATAACACCCGATTCACTGAATACAATTTCTTTTGGTAATTCACATTAGTAAATTACTGATGAATTGAGAGATAAAATAACAGATACCACAGTAATTAATGTAATTGAAGCAATGTTAATATATCATTTTAAACTAGAATATAATATTAAATTAAAAACTCTATCTCTAATGTTGATTTAAAAAGATACTTTGAATTACAAAATGCAGGTATTCATCAAATAGACTTAGTATTAAATCTTTATTAGGTATCCTCATTTATTTCATCTCCATTTATTGATAGTTTCTTTAATAACTTTTTAATGACAGCTGGTGCCTCCTATAATATATATCGGTATCTTAGTGATTTCGTTACAAAAATTAGTTATTTTAACATTTATATATAGTAAATATTGGTATGATTTATATATCAGTTCAAAATATGAGTCTTATGCAAAAGGCTATAGTGTTGGACTTTCTGAAGTTGATGGATATTTTGGATATAGAACATTCTTTTAGAAAAAGAAATTTATAGCTTAGAGGGCTTAAATAAAAAAGAAATAATTATGCGTACAATATTTCATTATAGTATATGAAAAAATTAACCTAATGGAGATTTACTATATTATTTAAATAAACTTAGAGAAGATAATATTTCTATATTCAAAGAGATTATTGAGCTGTTAAAATACAATAGAGATAATATTGATTTTATTGAAAAAGATATGGATTGCGGTTCAATCAACGTTACATGTAGAGTGTATTGTGAAGATAGAGAAGAAATAGATTTTCTTGATTCACTCTTTATTGACTTTTTCAATGTATAATGGTATAATAACAAAAAAATGAAATTTGAGGTGAAAAAATGATTAATTTTTCTTGCTAATTTTTAAAGTACATTTAATACAAAGATAAACAGGTGTGTTCTGTTTGTTTTGTTGTACTTATGCAAGAAAGTTATTCTTTTTTCTCTTAATATATACACTTGTTTTATGCTATAATGATTAGCTTAACTACGTATATCTATGAGCTGTAAGAATAATTAATTCTTGCGGCTCTTATTTTTTTATCAAGTGATTCTTAGCTTCAGATGGAGTTTACTTAAAAGGAATACTTACTCCAACTGAAGCTTAGAAGAACTTATCCAGGGACGTAGCATCCGTTATGCACAGCATAAGAACTCTAAATCGCTGAAGCTCAAGAGTTCTAATATCTCCCACTTGTAGAAAAGCAGAGAACCAAAATCTTTGATTTTACGTGAGTCGCTTTCACAGAGTGCAAGCAGAGAACCAAAATCTTTGATTTTACGTGAGTCGCTTTCACAGAGTGCAAGCAGAGAACCAAAATCTTTGATTTTATGTGAATCGCTTTCACAGAGTGCGATGGTAGCATTACGGATGGTAGTCATCGGATAAATAATTCGAATAAGGAGGATAAATAATATTATGATAAATAAAGATACTTTGATAACACATGATAATCTCCATATAGAGTCGGATGCTGCAGGCGACACTTATATGGAGTAATAACAAGGTCGCCTATTGTTCCGACTTTGTTATTTATACTATTAAATACAGAGGAGGACAAAAATATGTCTTTAATAAATGTTACAAACCTAACCTTTGCTTATGAAGGTAGCTATGATAATATTTTTGAAAATGTAAGTTTTCAAATTGATACCGATTGGAAATTAGGCTTTACTGGAAGAAACGGAAGAGGAAAGACTACTTTTCTAAATCTTTTACTTGGGAAATACGAATATAATGGAAACATTTCAGCTGATGTGACTTTTGAATATTTTCCTTATGAGGTACAGGAGCAAAGCAATTTCACCATAGATGTCATAAGGGAGATTAGTCCAAATTCAATGGATTGGGAAATAGTAAAAGAATTATCTTTGTTAGATATGGACTACGATGCTTTATATAGACAGTTTTATACACTATCTAAAGGAGAGCAGACCAAAGCATTGTTGGCTGCTATGTTTTTGAAGGAGAACACCTTCTTACTTATTGATGAGCCTACCAATCATTTGGATGCTGAAGCTAGGCAAAAACTACGTAATTACTTGAAAGAAAAGAAAGGATTTATTCTGATTTCACATGATAGGTCTTTTTTAGATAATTGTGTTGACCATATTTTGTCTATTAATAAAACTAATATTGAAATACAAAAAGGAAATTTTTCTTCATGGTGGAGAAACAAAGAATTACAAGATGGTTTTGAGCTAGCAGAAAACGAAAAATTGAAAAAGGATATTAACAGACTTTCCAGCTCGGCAAAACGTACATCTACGTGGTCAGATAGTGTTGAAAGCAGCAAGTATGGAACTACTAATTCTGGGAGCAAATTAGATAAAGGATATGTTGGACATAAAGCTGCAAAAATGATGAAGCGTGCTAAAAATATAGAAGCTAGACAACAAAACATGATTGAGGAAAAATCAAAGCTTCTTAAAAATATTGAATCTAATGAAAGTTTAAAAATAGTACCGCTTACTTTCCATGATAAAAAGCTTGTAGAACTTACGGATGTTACAATTGAATATGATGATAGAATTGTCTGTGAAGGAGTAAACTTCACTATAGAGCAAGGTGAAAGAATTGCTATTCAAGGAAAAAATGGCAGCGGAAAATCAAGTATATTGAAATTAATTTATGGAGAAGACATCTCCCATAGTGGAATTGTAAGAAAGAATAATAAGTTAATCATTTCGTATGTTTCACAAGATACTTCAGATTTATATGGTAACTTATCTGAGTATGCAGATAAACACTGTATTGACGAGAGTTTATTTAAATCCATGCTTAGAAAACTTGATTTTTCAAGAGAACAGTTTGAAAAGAATATCGAGGATTTTAGTGGAGGACAGAAGAAAAAGGTATTGCTTGCCGGAAGTTTGTGTGAACGGGCACATTTGTATATTTGGGATGAACCATTGAATTTTATTGATGTCATTTCTCGTATGCAGATTGAAAAATTGTTAATTGAACATGAACCTACAATTTTGTTTGTTGAGCATGATAGTGCATTTTGTGAAAATGTTGCAACAAAAATAATAAAATTGTAAAGGTAGAAATGGCAATTAATATGTTTAATGAGAATATAAAAGTAACACACAATAGGCTCCATGCAAAGCCAGATGTTTTGGGCGACGCTTGCATGGAGTAGTATAAGTCGCTAATTATACTGGCTTTGCTTCCTAACTATTAATAGTGAGGAGGAAGCCTACATGAAACAGACAAAAACGAAATATGAAAAAATAAAACAAATAGTATCGAATCTAAAGTTACCTGATTATAGATATGAGCAGCTTACAAAAGCTATTTTTCATCAAAGAATAGATAATTTTGATGATATGCATATACTACCAAAAGCGTTAAGGATAGCTTTAGTAAATGAGTTTGGAAATAATGTATCTAGTGTAATACCTGTTTTTTCACAAGATTCTAAACAAGCTCAAAAATTGTTATTCGAATTAACTGATGGAGAAAGAATAGAAGCTATTGGACTAAAGTATAAACAGGGGTGGGAATCGTTTTGTATTTCTTCCCAATGTGGTTGTGGTTTTGGATGTGGTTTTTGTGCAACGGGAAGTGCTGGATTTAAACGCAATCTTACTGCTGATGAGATAACTGACCAATTACTTTATTTCTATTTTAATGACCATAGATTGAATAGTATTTCATTTATGGGAATGGGTGAGGCTTTTGCAAATTCGGAGTTATTTGATGCAGTAAAAATTTTAACTGATCAAAATTTATTTGGGTTAAGTCAACGAAGAATTACTATTTCAACAATTGGCATTATACCAGGAATCCAAAGATTGACCAAAGAATTTCCACAAGTGAATCTGGCTTTTTCACTTCATTCACCATTTGAAAGTCAACGAAGCGATTTAATGCCTATAAATAAAAGATTTCCATTGAATGAGGTAATGAAGACATTAGATGAGCATATTATTCATACAGGAAGACGAGTGTTTATTGCTTATATTATGCTTGAAGGAATTAATGATTCGAAAGAACATGCAGAGGCAGTTATAGGTTTATTGAAAAATCGTGGTTCATGGGAGCATTTATATCACATTGATTTGATACCTTATAATTCTACGGACAAAACAACTTTTAAATTTCAATCTTCAAGTGCTATCAAGCAATTTTGCAGTGCACTAAAGAAAGCTGGTATTAGTGTAACTGTTAGAACACAGTTTGGTTCTGAAATCAGTGCCGCTTGCGGACAGTTGTGTTATGAAAATGAATTATGATGTTAGTTTAAAAACATCCATTTGAGTAAAGAAATAGTCTCATCTTAAAGATCTTAAAGATTTTTAATTAAATATTGAAGAGTGTTGTATGTCCCTCAGATTTTAGATTTGAGGGACTTTTTGGTATTAAATATGTCAATAAAAGGGATGTTTTCTACTATTCTTTCACCGAAAAATTTACTTCGGTGGAAGTTTTATTATACAATTCTAGTTGTTTAGGCAAATGGAATAACTAGCAGCTGTTCAAGGCCCGTAAATAAGTGCGTTTTTTACTACAGAAAGTATTGAATTTAAAAACAAGAAAATACATATAAAAGAAATAACCAGAACCCATTTTTTATTTGTTTTTTTATACCACCAAAAACCTGCTATTGCGAAAAACAAAGGAAATCCGTATTTTATAAGTATAGCCACAAAAACAAAAAAGAACAAAAATAGTGTGAATAAAGCTTCATCAGTATTTTTTTCCATATAAAATACGCAAATTAAAAGCGTAATAGCGCTAAGAGCAATGCAGGATAGTAAAATATTTCTACACTTCTTATGTATTCCTTTTAGATAATCTACTTTTCTTTCTTCAACAGGATCTACTTCAATTAATGTATTCATATTTTCCCACTCTTTTTTACAATAAATACATTCATTAAGATGATCACTGACCAATTTTTCACTTTCATTACTAAGTATGCCTTCAATATAATTTGGTAATAAATCTTGAATAATTTCACAGGATATATTTTTTTTCATAACTGTAACCTCCTTATCTAAAGAAAAACTCTTATTATCAAGAAAAAACGCCATAATAAGAATAATATTTCAAATGTAATCCATATTACCAAAAATGAAATAATAACATTGGGCCAAAAGGCATTTTCTTTTTTAGGAATAGTTTTTTTCCATAGGATAGCCACGAAGGTTCCTAATAAAGGTAAAAAGTATATGCCTGCATATATAGGTAATACTGATATTGCTTCCAATATTGAATAACTACGCACTGATTTGTAAGAAGATGAAAACATAGCTATACCTGTTAAAAGGATTCCAAGTACAATAACTGTAATGAACCAAGTAATTAATTTCTTTTTTAATATTTTTATAGAATCAGCTTCACTTTCAATCCTTTGTTCGTTTTTTTCTTCAATTTCATAAAGTTTTTTATACTCACTTTGGCAGGAATTACATTGGCTTAAATGTTTTTTTACATATATATTAGTTTCTTCACTTGCGATTCCATCAAAATATATAGGTAATAAATCCTTTACTGTGTTACATGGTAAATCACTATTCATTTTGCATCCTCCTTATAAGTTTTGATTTTCCCCTAAAAAAAGTAACTCTAGCCCAATTTTCTGTTTTATTAAGTATTTCTCCAATTTCTTTAAAGCTTAAGTCTCCTGTAAATCTAAGATACATAACTTCTCTAGTAGTATCATCTAGAGATTGTATCATTTTATAAATTTCTTTCTTATTTTCTGATGAAATAACTAATTCTTCTGTAGAATATGTACTAAATTCCATATTCTCATCAAGTGTCGTTGTCTTATTTCTATTTTTCTTCTCAAACTCTTGATACAAAACATGTTTTGCAATCTGACAAAGCCAAACTGAAATTTTACATTTTCCATTGTACCTATGAAGAGATTTCATTGCCCTTACAAAAGTTTCTTGTGTTAGCTCTTCTGATAAATCTGCATCATGTATATAACTATACAAGAAACGATATACCGTTTGTGCCTGCTCTCTATAAATTTCCTCTATATTTTGCACTATTTAATCTGGTTTTTAAAATCATAATAAATAATAATATGTACTGTTTCTATATGATTTTTTACTTTATTTTTAAATAAAGCGGCAGTTTAACTAGCCATAAACCAGGATTCTCACCTACCTTTCTTTTATTATCTATAATGCTTATATCAATATCAGCTTCATTTATAATTACTATTTTTATAGGTATCCTCATTTATTTCATCTCCATTTATTGATAGTTTCTTTAATAACTTTTTAACAACAGCTGGTACCTCCTATAATATATATCGGTATTTTAGTAATTTCGTTACAAAAAATTAGTTATTTTAACATTTATATAGGGTAAATATCAGTATAACTTATATATTAGTTCAAAATATAAGCCTTATGCAAAAGAAACTTATATAAAAAGGTAAGAAACAAAGATGTAGCTTTGTTCAAGCTTATATCGACCTATAGGGAGTAGAAAAAACTAGTCCAAGAGCAAGTTATAAGGTATCTTAAGAATATTTATAAAAGTAAGTGTGAATATGTGGAATATATTGGGTAATAATAAAAGTATTAACATCGTATTTACTGAACTAAAACTGATGGAGATTTATGCATTGTACTAAAAAATAGGTTAATTCAAATTGAAATTATTAGGATTAAGTGGGTGAAAATATGGATAAAAAACTTATACACGAATTTTTTCAAAAAGTTAAAGAATATTCTTTTTCAATTGATTATTGGGATGGAACAAGTAATAATTACGGTGAATGTCAACCTACCTTTAAAATTATATTTAATAATAAAATTCCAGTAACAAAATTATTAAAAGATCCATCACTAGCTTTAGGAGAAGCTTATATGGATGGAGTTATTGACTTTGAAGGAGATTTGCAGGAAATTGTTGAAATCGCCTATAAAATTAATATACCTTTTTTTGAAAAGAAAGGTTTCCGTAGATTACAAAAATTTTTTTCAAATGACAGTATAGCAACTTCTCTAAGAAAACAGCAAAATGACATTAAGCATAATTATGATTTAGGCAATGATTTTTATGAGTTATGGCTGGATGAAACTATGAGCTACTCATGTGCTTACTTTTGTTCCCCAGAGGATTCTCTTTTACAAGCTCAGTTACAGAAGATTGATTACATATTGAAAAAATTACAGCTTCGTCCAGAAGAAACCTTATTAGATATAGGAAGCGGATGGGGTTGGCTAATTATTCGTGCGGCTCAACAATATGGAGTAAAGGCTTTAGGTATAACCTTAAGTGAAGAACAATATATGAAAACAAAAGAGAGAATAGAAGAACTTGGATTAGAAGGACAGGTAGATATAAAATTAATGGATTATAGAACTCTTGCAGAAAGTCATAGTGGAAAATTTGATAAAGTAGTTAGTGTTGGAATGATAGAACATGTAGGAAGAGCAAATTTACCTAAATATATGGAAGCAGTAAATAAACTTCTTGTTCCAGGTGGTTTATCTGTTTTACATTGCATCACTGGACCAGTTGAAATAACTTGTAATCGATGGATTACTAAATATATATTTCCAGGAGGGTATATTCCTTCGGTTCGTGAGTTGGTATGGCTTTTACCTGAAAATGGATTTCATCTATTAGATGCAGAAAGTCTAAGATTACATTATGCAAAAACGCTAGAACATTGGTCGAAAAATTTCGAAAGAAATTTAGATGTTGTTAGAAGAAAGTATGATGAACGTTTCATTAAAATGTGGAGACTTTACCTAAATTCTTGTGCTGCTTCTTTTCGTGCGAGTGGTTTAAATATTCATCAAATTATTTTTTCTAAAGGAATCAATAATAATCTTCAAATGACTAGAAACTATCTATATAAATGATAATTTTAAATTATTAGAGTATCATTAAACACTACATATAGATACAGTTGTTAAGCTATTTAAGTAAAGCAAAGGTTAAGGAAAATTTTAATAATAAAAAATAGGTAATTACTACGGATTTACTACCAATGAAAAGGAATTCGCAGTAATTATTTTTTTGATATTAAATTTTGGAATATAACTTAATAAGTTTACCTATAAAATGCTTTAAAACTGCAAAGAAAGATATTAAGAAAAAAGTAAAAAATACAGTGGACTATTCCACCTAATTTAGTAAAATTTGTTGAAAATAAATAAAAGAGTGATTTTTTTTAAAATGGTGGCATATATATTTATGTATGTAATAAAAATGGAGCACATAAGATGCCTAAAACTGGATATTCAAACTATAGTACAACCTTTAGAGCCGTAGCAAGTGTAAATAATGATATGGTTTAACGCTATAAAAATGAAGGAGGAGAATATGTGTATATCTATGATTTAAACATCATAAATCTCTTAGATAAAAGAATGGATGATAGTGGGATAGATAGTATTAGGCCCTTTTTTCATCAACTAACAAAAGCTAATGAGAAAGAAGCTCTAAATTTAATTAATGATGAAAACTTGCATTTTGCTTCACTTTTTCTGCTTAAACCTGAAATTGAGGAACTAAAGCTTTTTCAGAAGTTAAATATAAGAAATAGAATTGCCTTAAGAATCACAAGTGAAATATTGTTAAGTAAAGAAAACATTTCAGCTGTTGAAGATCTTTCCTGTGACTATATACAAGCAGTTCATTCTACTCTAAAGTGGATGCTAGAAACAGGATGCATTAATGATGGATTGAATGATCAATATGATGAAGTTTTAGATATAACTGCAATATACCTAACAAAAGTATATAGAGATAAAACGGTATTGCCTATAATAGCAGAAATGATTTTTAGGAGATATAAACAAGGATTACTAATACATCATTTAGCGTGGGCTTTTTTTGAATCACGTGATCCCATAAGTTTAAGCATTATTTCAGAAAGATTACTATCTAAAGAGTTGAAAGATATTGAATTAGCACAGAAGCTTTTAAGTTTTGTGCCAGACATAGGTATACGAGATAAAGCAGATATCAAAGAACAATACCTATCTTTTCTTGATTGGTTCGGAAAAAATAATCTGTTTCTGCGCTTCACAGAGGAATGCTTTCAACAAACCAACAATCCTGTAATTTATAGGGTAGTTTTAGAAGGAAAGTATTTATGTGAACCAATATCAATTGATACAGGAAAAATATTAAGGACTTTAAGCTCAAAAGAGTGTAAATTGATAGATGAATTTAAAAGGTTAGATAAGAATACTCAAATATTACTTTCAGAGTTTTCCGTTATGTTACATCATAATAACATATATAAGTGGCAGCATTGGCTAAAATGTCCAATAGAGGAACAAATAAAATTTGCTAGAATAGGAGGAATACGATGATTATAATTTCAGGTAATATAGTTACCAGAGATAAAATTGTTGCTGAGTATCCACCAAATAGCCTGGAAAGAAAGATTGCCGATCAGTTAGCATCAAGTAAAGATGTCTATAGATATGACTCACTAAATCAATTAAATTTTGACATAAAACTACGAGTAAATATTGTTGGAGCAGCTAGGGAATTAAATAGAAGTAATATGAGTTTTACAACCTTTCGTAAATCAAAGTGTAATACAGATTACTGGGAGCGTACTGATGAAGGTGGTTTTTTATTAAAAAAACATATAAAGCCATCTGATGCCATAAAGGATATCTTTATTAATGGTTCAAAATATGGTACTGAATGTGCCACTGCGATAGTTATTATTTATTATAAGGCACTTATTAACATACTTCCCGAAAAACTTTTTAATGAAATGTATCCCAGTATATATTTATTAGACTGGCAATATATAAGTAGAAACCTTTATATGGAAAATTATAGAGATGTAACAGAGTTCTTTCCTGGAGATTGTCAATATTTTAGAAATCCTGATGTAAATCCGGCAACGCCTGAATGGCAGGGAGAAAATGTTATTAATTTAGGCGATGGAACTTATTATGGTCATGGTATAGGTATAACAACCGCTGATGGAATAATAAGAGCATTAAATAAGAACAGGAAAAGAGGAGCTACAAGATCGGCTTTTTTACTAGACTTTGCAGTGCGTTTAAATGCTAAGCAAATAGCTAATAGATATTATAATTTTATTTCTACAATGCAAATGCAGAGATATAGAGAGATTTATAGACGCTATGGAAACTATCTACAATATTAAAAAGAAACAAAACGGCCAGATGCCTAGCTTAAGCATCTGGCTTAATTGTCTTAGAAAATCCCTAGTTTGCACTTAAATATAGAAGAAAGGTTTTTTATGAAGATAAGAGGTTAGAAGTTGGAGCTATTTGGAGCTATATTGAGAGAGTTATGTTGCAGATGGTATTTATTTTTGTAAAGGAATTACGAAATATGATAATATTTGGTATGATATATATATCAATTGTTTTGCAATTGTATACTATTATCCAATATTATTCCACTTTATAAATTATATGATAAAACCAATAGGTAAAAGGAAAAAATATATAAAAAGTAAAAATTATCTACAATAAGAATAAAATAAGGAATAAGATGATTCACCTAATAATCACTACGTTCCATACATTATTCGAAGATAGGACATAATTATCGCAAGTGCAAGGTACTTTGAGATTATAACTTGTGGTGACGAGGGCAGAAAATAACCTGATTACAGCCTGCATAAAAAAGGGGAGATACAATGAGTATAAGTCTAGAGTTAGTATCAGAATATAATGCAAATGATATTTATAATTTTGAGATAGAAAATAGAACATATTTTGAAGAAACATTGCCTTCGAGAGGTGATGAATATTATAAAATGGAAGTATTCAAAGAAATTATAAAGGAAATAATCATAGAACAAAATCATGGTGAATGTTATATGTATATTATCAGAAACAAATTAGGAAAAATGGTTGGAAGAGTTAATTTCTTTTCAATAAGAAATAATGAAGTTAAAACTGTAGAACTAGGATATAGAATTGGAAAGAATGAAAATGGAAATGGTTATGCAACAGAAGCTGTTCGAATTGCTTTAGAGAAAGGTTTTAGAGATTATAAATTTGAAAAAGTTGAAGCGGGAACATCTCTAGACAATATTGGCTCGCAAAGAGTATTAGAGAAAAATGGATTTGTTATAACTAGAAAAATTGAAAATCACATACAGATAAATGGTAAATGGATAGATAGTTTAATATTTGTAAAAATGAATACAGATTATTGAATAGTAAAGGCTAACATGAAAAATTAAGTTTTTTATTAATTATAGATTTAAAGGAAAGTTATATAAAAGCAATTGGAAAAGGATTATCTCTTTTTGTTTGCCATGTATTCCTTACTAAATAAATCTTTATTAAAGTGACACTATGTCATTTTAATTAATGAAAATAAGTTCTTTGAGAAATAAGTATATAATAGAATAGTTAAAAAAACAGTAAAAGAACTTGAGAGTCAAGTTCTTTTACTATTTTAAATAACATGAGGTAAAGAAAATGAATATAATGTAGTGTATCTTAGAACAGGGATTAATTTTAATACCTGCTCTTTATACCTTAGGTTTAATGTTAAAGTAGTCTAATATATGAGATATTATTCTTTGGAACAATAGGAGTTATAGCCTTAATGGGATTTAATATAAATGCAGTTATACAAGGCATATTGGTTACAGGGGTAACCGTATATGCTAATCAGCGGATTAAGTAGAGAACAGAAAGGAGAGGGTTAAAATAATGAAAATAAATAAATCTAATCTAAGTTTTAAAAATTTATCCTATAGTAACAATCCACAGTCTATAGTTCTTCATCATGCAGAAGCTTCAAAGTGCAGTATAGAAGATATTCATAAATGGCATTTAGATAATGGGTGGGCTGGCTGTGGATACCATTATCTAGTTAGAAAAGATGGAAGCATATGGAGAGGACGACCAGAAAATGCAGTAGGATCCCATGTGAGTGGATTTAATCAAAACAGTTTAGGAATATGCGCAGAAGGAAGCTATATGAAAGAAACAATGCCAGAGGTACAAAAGAAGACTATAATAGATTTATGTAAATATTTATGTAACAAATATGGGATTAATAAAATATATGGCCATAGAGAAGTAGGAGCTTCCAATTGCCCTGGAGTTAATTATCCCTTAGAGGAGATTAGAAAAGCTGTATTATCTGATAAGGAAACAAAATCTTATATAAAATTAGACGGAGGGGGCTATGTAAATTACAACGGAGCTCCTGGTATAAACTTAATAATTCGAGATTATTCTGCTGATATTACAAGAGTTTTCGCTTGGGTGGACAGTGATAAGGGATCCAGTTGGGCTTTTGACATTAATCCGCCTAATGGTAATTATACAAAGCTATTAAAAAATACTAGCAAAATTATAAATATAAGAAATGGAAGAGATACTTTTTCCAAAGGAACCTACTATAAAATTAAGGTTAAAGGATATAACAAGGATGGAAAAATTGTAGCAGAGAATGAAATAATGTTAAGGATACCAAATTAAATTTAAAGCCATGGGTTAGGTTAACTCCTAGTCCATGGCTCTTTGACAAAAGCTTGAAATTATGATATGTAAAAGAGAAGTAGCTCTTGTAGATGAGTTAATTTATATTTTCCTTGCAAAACCACTTGACTATCACCCTGGGTGCTAGCTTATGATTGTTTCGAGGTGACAATTATGTTTATTAAAGAAGTGTGTACAACAACAAAACTAACTAAAAAAGCAATTGAATATTACATAGAACAAGGCCTGATTTTCCCTGATATTTTAGAAAATGGGTACAGAGATTTTTCCACTGATGATATTGAAAAACTGAAAAAAATAGCAGTTTTGCGTAAATTAGGGCTTGGAACGGATGATATTAAAATTGCACTATCAGATGAAAATGGAGAGACTTTACAAAAGCTTTCCATTCAAAAAGAGTTAAGACTTAAACAAGAAAGAGCAAAACAATCGCTACTTGATAAACTAAGCACGGGCAAAAGTTTTGATGAAGTAAGTGTGGAGCTTAAATCCATTGAAAAAAACGAAACAATAACAGAAAAGCTATTAGATGCTTTTCCTGGTTATTATGGTCGATTTATCACCCTTCATTTTTCACGCTTTCTAAATGAGCCAATTTCAACAAAAGAACAACAAGTAGCTTATGAAGAAATAGTTAGTTTTCTTGATAACGTTCCCGCATTGAACTTTCCAAAAGATTTACAGGAATTTCTAATTGAATGCACAAAGAATTTCAGTACACAAAGTATTATTGAGATGAACGAAAAAATTAAGCAGTCTATTGAAAATCCAGAAAATTTCTTATCTGAAAACAAGGAAATGCTGGATTGGTATCTTAAATATAAGCAGTCAGAGGAGTATAAAAATTCCCCCACCTACAAAATTCAAGAAATGCTTAAGGAGTTTAACAGCACTAGTGGTTATTACGATATTTTTATTCCAGCAATGAAAAAACTAAGTACATCATACTCGGATTATTACAAACAGCTTGAGATTGCAAACGAGAAGTTGTTATCGCAATATCCTGAAATTCAAAATTTGAGTAATTAAACCTAAAATATAATTTAATAAATCTGCTGTTAGGCAAAACTTATGAGTCTATGCTTTTCGTTACTGAAAAACATGGACTCTTTTTATATTTTCTAATTTTAAACTTTACAAAATTGAACAGTAAAAGAGAAGAATTAAAATTTTTATTATGATATTCTTTCTTTAGGAGGTGACAAATATGGAATGGCTCAGGCAAATAAGTAAAGCTATTGATTATATAGAAAACAATTTAACTGGTGAAATTTCCTACGATGAAGCTGCAAAAATTGCTTGTTGCTCAACCTATTATTTTCAGCGGATGTTTTCATATATATCTGATGTAACTTTATCTGATTATATTCGCCGTAGGAGAATGACACAGGCAGCCTTTGATATACAATCAAGCAAAACAAAAATAATTGATATTGGCACTAAATATGGCTATGCTTCACCAACCTCATTTAATCGTGCGTTTCAAAGTGTTCATGGTATCTCGCCAACAGCAGCACGTGCTGAGGGAACTTTGTTGCAGTCTTATCCGCCAATCAGTTTTAAGATTGCTGTTACAGGAGGTGAAAGTATGAGATATAGAATTGAAAAAAAAGAAGCTTTTAGAGTAGTTGGTGCAAGGACTACATTACAAGAAGATATGGGAGAAAACCAGAAAACTGTGCCGAAATTCTGGAATAAGATGCTGGGAAGTACAATGCTTTCTGAAATTTGCAAACTAGCAAATCCATCTAAAAATAATATTTTTGGTATTACTGCCTATACAAATCCAGAAAACATTTATTACTACATTGCAACGGAAACAGATATACCTATACCCCATGGAATGTATGAACTTGAAATACCGCAAGCTACTTGGGTAATATTTGAGTGTAACGGATACTTTAAGGAATCTGTTCAGACTATTTTCAAGCGATTTATTATGGAATGGATTCCTTTCTCAGGGTATACGTATGCTGAACTACCAGATATAGAGGTTTACCCAATTGATGATCAGCAATCTAAAAGTGGTTATGCAGAAGTTTGGATTGCGGTAAAAAAAGAAAAAGAGGAGGAATGGGAGTGAATTATCAAATTGAAATTAGAGATATTGAGCCTATAAGGGTGGCATTTATGCGATATAAAGGCATTGTCACCGAGGCAAATAAAGTATTTCCAAATGTATTTAAATCCATTGGAGGTAAAGCAAATGGTGCACCTTTTTTCAACTACTATGCTATAGACCCTAAAACCAAGATTGGTGAACTCGAACTCTGTGTTCCAACTGCTGAAATACCGACAGCAAGTGGTGTTGAAGTAAAGGAATTTCCCCGTATCAAAGTAGTTTGCGCTACTCATATAGGTTCTTATGAAACCATGCATAACGCATATGTAGAAATTGATAAATATGCAGAAGAGCATAATTTGACATTACAACCTCCATTCAGAGAAGTGTTTATCAAAGGACCAGGAATGTTTTTAAAGGGCAATCCCAACAAGTATATTACAGAAATTTTGTTTCCAATAAAAGAGGGGGAATAAAATGCTGGCAATAGAAGTTAATAAATTGGTTAAAGAATATAAGAATGGCGTTAAAGCTTTGGATGAACTAAGTTTAAAAGTAAACCGTGGTGAAATTTTCTCTTTACTTGGTCCCAATGGTGCAGGTAAATCTTCACTTATCAACATTCTTACAACATTTTATAAACCTGCTTCTGGAAATGTAATCATTTTAGGAAAAGATTTATGTAAAGATCCTGCATGGGTTCGTACACATATTGCTTGTGTTGCACAACAGATTTCTATCGATGAACATCTGTCGCTAATGGAAAATATGATATTTCAAAGTCGGTTATACAAAGTTGATAATACTACTGCAAAAAATAGAATCAGTGATTTAATTGATAGTTTTGGATTGTCACAGTATTTAAAATATCCCGTTGCCTCATATTCTGGAGGAGTGAAACGCCGCTTGGATATTGCGATGAATATGGTTTCTTATCCTCAAATACTATTTTTAGACGAGCCAACAGTTGGTATGGATATTGGTTCCCGAAAAGCTATGTGGGAAATTATTAGGAAAATTCGAGATGATTTTAACACAACTATTTTTTTGACCACCCATTATCTTGAAGAAGCTGATCAACTTAGTGACACAATTTGCATTATGAAGGAAGGTCGTGAAATCATACAGGGAAAGCCTAGTGATTTACGTCAATATACACATCAAAACATTTTACGAATTGGTTTTTCTGATATAGATAAAACAAGAAATTGTGCCGAATTACTTACAAAAACAAATATGTTTTCCTCCATAAACATTCGTGAAAATTCAATTTTTATTGATGTGGATGATGATAGAAAGATTTTTGAAAATACTAATAAATGGCTTTTGGAAAATAATATTTCTTTTAAGGGGATTGAGATTGTACAGCCAAGTATTGAAAATGTATTTTTGAAGTTAACAGAGACGGAAAGGAGAGAAATAGGTGGAAACGATTAATATTTTATGGCGTAATATGAAGTGGAGATTTGAAAATCCTATTTCTATTATTCTTACGATAATACAGCCTCTCATATGGCTTTTATTATATGGGGCCATGGCAGAACAGTCTATGCAGAATTTGTCTGGAGGTAATTATACTGCCTTTATTCTTCCTGGTATTATGATGCTTGTTACACTTGCTTGCTGTAGTAGTGGTGGCTATCTTAACTTTATTATGAAATCAAAAGGAAGTTTCTACAGGATGCTAATAGCACCAGTTAGCAGAAGTTCTATTGTGCTGGGGCAAATGCTAGAAGCTGTTTTACTTTCACTAGTTGAGATGAGCATTCTTCTTGTAGTGTCTATGTTTCTGTCAGTCCGTATAGGTACAGGATTTACAGGAGTTCTTCTAATTATATTTCTTATCTTCATATCGGCATTTTTTATGTCTGGGCTATCCTATGCTATTAGTTTGTGCTTGCCTAATGAAGTTATTTATGAAACCATTATGAATCTTATCGTACTTTCTATTTTCTTTACTAGTACGGCATTATTTTCAATGAATAACATATCAGGCGGTTTAAAAATAGCAATAATTATAAATCCTTTTACTCATGTTATAAATTGTATACGAAGTTTAATTTTAGGAAGTACAATTGAGTGGCAGTACTTATTATTTGTAATAGGTGCATTCTTATTACTTTGCTGTGGCAGTTTTATCTTGGCAGTTAGAAGACTTAAAAAAGAAATGATACAATAATTTTTATATTATGCATGTAAGCTAAATATAAAAATCAACGACCTGTGGTAAATAAAAAAACCGCAGTTCAGAAAAGTCAGAAGTATTTGCTATTGTTATTTCCTTGTGGTATAGTTTAATAAATAAAGATTTATTATGGAATTGTTATAATTGTGTTATGTTGTATGTTAATTATTTTATTGTGAATTAAAGAATAACTAAATCATTCATATTTTATAAATTTAAAAATTAGGAGAAAAATATATGAAGGAATTTAGTATTAGTACAAATGTTTATTTTGGAGAAGGTTCTTTAAGTCGACTAAGTGAAATAAAAAATAAAAGGGTAATGATTGTATGTGATAAATTCATAGAATCTTCAGGCATGGCTGCAAAAATACAGGAAAAATTAGTTGATTGTCAGGTAACAGTATTTAGTGATGTAGTACCAGATCCTACAGTAGAAATTATTGCTGCTGGTATCCAAACATTACAATCTTGTAATGCAAATATTATGATAGCTCTTGGTGGTGGCTCATCAATTGATGCTGCTAAGGCCATAAGGGAGTATTCAAAACAATCTTTGGGGTCACATGTTGAAATAGAAGAGTGTTTTGCTATACCTACTACAAGTGGTACAGGCTCTGAAGTTACTCAATATGCAGTAATAACTAATAAACAAGAAGGATTAAAATATGCTTTAGCGGATAAATCACTACTTCCTATGGTAGCAATACTTGATCCTGAACTTGTAGTTTCTGTACCTCAAGCTATTACAGCAGATACGGGAATGGATGTAATTACACATTCTATAGAGGCTTATGTTTCAAAAGATGCTAATGATTTTTCAGATGCTTTAGCAGAAAAAGCAATTACTTTAGCATTTAGATTTTTACCAGAGGCTTTTGCTGATGGAAGTAACTTGGTGGCAAGAGAAAAGATTCATAATGCATCCTGTTTGGCAGGTATGGCATTTAACTCAGCAGGACTTGGTATTACACATAGTTTAGCACATGCAGTAGGTGGCAAACTGCATATATCACATGGAAGAAGTAATGCGATAATACTTCCTCATGTAATAGAATATAACGCTAAATTAGATAGAAATGTTTATAATAAAGACTATGAAATAGCTGCTAAAAAATATCAGAGACTGGCAAAACTATTGAATTTACACGCTTCTACGGTAACTATTGGAGTTAACAATTTAATTAAATGCATTATTGAGTTGCAAAAGAAATTGATGATTCCTACTACGCTAAAGGAACAAGGCGCTGACTTGAGCTTACTAGATGAAGTAAAAGAAGAGATAGTAAATGCTGCTATGAAGGATATTTGCACAGCTACAAATCCTAGGGAAGCAACAAATGAAGATTTATTAAATATTTTAGATAGGGTTATAGGAACTAAGTAGTTTGATTAAAGCCACTCGAAATGAGTGGTTTTTTGTTATATTTATCTTTTAGTTAAAATAAATATAACAAAAAATTTTATCAATTTAAGGCAGTTTAAAATATACATATATAGGTTTCGATAGGGTTGATACATCTAGAATGCTGTCATTTGCTACGGGAATGCCCTGCATTTACATACTTTCATTAATGGAAAGTATATAAGGTGTATATTGAAAATAACCTTAATATTAAGTAAAATTATATAAATGAATGATATGCAACGGCATTTCATTAAAGTTGATTTTGGGAAAATGAGGGAGGTTGTTTTATGGGGAAAAATCAACTATATGGTATAGGAAAAGTTGAGGAGATATGTAATTTATCAAAAAAAGCCATTAGATTTTATGATAAAATGGGAATACTATCTCCTGATAAGGTATCAGATAAAAATGGTTATAGATATTATAGCAAAAAAACTTTATTATCTGTACCAATGATAAAATACTACAAACAAAGTGGTTTTAAACTTGAGGAAATGAAGGCTTTACTTGAAGGAACAACCTATTCAATTTTTGAAAAAAGCTTTAGAAACAAAATAGATGAGCTTAAAGAGTTAGAAAATGAGATAAGTTTAAAGATTAAATCTATAAAAGATTGGTACGATCTTATAGTTGAAGCACAGACGGTTATAGAAAATGATATTAAAGAAGTGTCAGTAAAATATGTGGAAAACTGTAAAATGATATACTTAGATCAAGATTTCAATTATGATTATATGGACTCTATAATAAATATAGAATTTACTAATTATATAGAAAGCATAAATAATGCAATAACTGGTCCTGTAATGATACATTTTCCATCCTTTGAAGATAAAATGAACGGAAAATGTAATAAAATGAAAATAATGCAGCAAACAATATTAAAATGTAAAGAGAGTGAGACAGTTAAATTTGGAGGATTTATGGTAGCCTCTTGCTATCATGTTGGGTCACACGAGACAATTAGTGAAACATATAAAAAAATAAAAGATTGGGCAAAGAAAAATGGATATAAATATGAAGATAAGTCATATGAAAGATATGTTACTGATTATTGGACAACCAAAAACATTGATGAGTTTGTAACAGAAGTAATGGTTAAGATTAATAAGGGAAAAAAATGAGTATTTAAATGAAAACGTTCCCCTAAGGGGAATGTATAGATTACAAATAAAAGCATTTTAAGAGATAAATTGTGAAAAATTTATTAATTAAAATGTTTTTTTATGTCCAAATTTAAGGTTTGGTATTATTTACTATAATTTCAAAGTATAATCAATACTGTTTCAAGCATTGATACACCAAGCTTAATCATAATTAAGTAAAGTATTAATCGAGAAGGAAAATATTAGTAAAAAATTACACATATAAAATTTAAAAAATTCAGAAAAATAATATTGACTCTCCCCTATAGGGAAAAGGTTATAATATTGACTAATAAAAAGTTATTCGTTAATTTCAAGACAAATAAAAACATCCATATACAAAATTATAACAATCTTAAAGTTTAAAGGGGTTATTATAAATCTTTATTTAATGATTATATAACGGAATATGATAAGGACTAAGTGGGAGGGTTTTATTTATGAATGAAATGTCAGGAGCAGTCAATGCGTCTGCAATTGCTGCTAAAAAAAAGCTATCATCTGATTTCCGTAAAAAAGGTATTTCAATCGCATTATTCTCAGGTCTTATGTATGGATTTTATTCTGCATTTATGACACTTGGCATGACCAAGGGGGTTTGGGCCGATTGGTATGGCGATAATACCGCGGGTTTATCAGTGATTGTAATTACATATTTGTTGGGGGCCTTAGGGAGTGCAGTAAATGATACATGCAGTGCTATTTGGGCACTAGCTTATGCAGGGGTAAAAGGAAAACTTGGTGATTTTTTCAGATGCCTTAAGACAACTCCAGGAAAAGTAATGATTCTAGCAGCTCTTATAGGAGGGCCAATTTCAAGTACAGCTTATGTTGTTGGTCTTCAAATGGCAGGATCTATTGTTATTCCTATTACTGCTCTTTGTCCAGCTATTGGAGCTATATTAGGAAGAGTGCTATTTAAACAAGAATTAAACAAACGCATGATGACTGGTATTGGAATTTGTGTTGCTGCAAGTTTTCTAATTGGTAGTACAAGCCTTGCAGGAGATGCTCCAGAAGGAATGCTTCTAGGACTAGGCATTGCTTTTATAGCTGCTCTTGGATGGGGATTTGAAGGATGCGTTGCTGGATATGGTACATCAATGATTGACTCAGAAATTGGGATAACAATACGTCAAGCAACATCAGGATTAGCAAATTTGATAATTCTAGTTCCTATTTTCGGTATGGTAGTTGGTGATGGTATTGGGTTCTCAACTAGTCTAACTATTAGTGCATTTACAAGCGGTCCTGCTATGATTTGGTTTGTGTTAAGTGGTCTTTGCGCATTCGTTTCATACATGTGCTGGTATAACGGTAATAGTATGTGTGGTGCAGCTCTTGGTATGGCATGTAATGGTACTTTTTCATTCTGGGGTCCATTCTGCTGCTGGATTGTTCTTGGAGTATTTGCAGGTATGAGCGGATGGGCTTTACCTCCTATAGTTTGGGCGGCAGCTGTATTAATGATTTTTGGTATTTTAGTTATTGCTATGAATCCAATGGATCTATTTAGAAAGAAGGGGGTAGACCATTATGAAACCGCTTAATTATGCTATATTAAAACATTTCACTATTGTAAAAGAAGCTTGTGCTGATGATGTGATTGAAGCATTAAAAGGTGAATATGGTAAATTCAAAGCTCTTAATAAGAAAGCTGTAATTACAGCCTTAATGACAGCTGAAGCAAATGGACTTCTTGAAGAAACAAGATTTGATATGAATAAAAGTGGTGAACTAAGAGTTTATTATCACGCACCAGCAGAAGGAGCAGCTACAATAAATAAATATATTAAAGATTAATGCATCTTCATTTTAGATTTAGAAAGGGGAGGAGGGATTTTAAATGAGATATTACGGTGATGAAGCATTAGGTCTTGTGGAAACAATAGGGTTAGTTCCAGCACTTGAGGCAGCTGATAAAATGTTAAAGGCTGCAAACGTTGAATTGATATCCTATGAAAACGTTGGATCAACACTAGTTACAATTATGGTTAAGGGTGATGTAGCAGCAGTTAGAGCTGCTGTAGAGGCAGGTGCTGAAGCAGCTGCTGCCATAGGTACATTAACAGCAAAAAATGTTATGCCACGTCCTATTAGAGAAGTTGGAGATATTGTTTCCGTGCATGACATAGATTCATAATTTAGGGGAAGGAAAGATGTTTAAATGCCAAGGTATGAAGCTTTAGGATTAATTGAAACTTTTGGTTTAGTATTTGTTTTAGAGGCAGCAGATGCTATGTGCAAAGCCGCTGATGTTGAACTTATAGGTTACGAAAACGTTGCATCAGGATACATATCAGTACTTGTTCGTGGCGATGTAGGAGCTTGTAAAACGGCAGTTGAAGCTGGAGTAAAAGCAGTTAAGGACATGGAAGGTGGAAATCTTTATAGTTCAGTTGTTATTGCAAGACCCCATCAAGATCTTGAAAAGATTATTGAACGTTATAAGATTACTAATTTAATGCCTTAAAAGTAAAAGAGTATATTACAGTTATTTTCAAAGGAAAGGAGAGAAAAAATGAGAATAATAGATAACGACTTACTCTCCATACAAGAGTCACGAATTCTTGTTGAAAATGCCCGTGAAGCTCAAAGAAAATTGGCAACTTTTTCACAAGAAAAGCTTGATGAAATTGTTGAAAGAATGACTGAAGAGATAAAAAAGCATGTTTGTGAGCTTGCAAAGATGTCTAATGATGAAACAGACTATGGAAAATGGGAAGATAAGTATGTAAAAAATAGCTTTGTTTGTAAGTATTTAAGTAGTAGACTGAAAGGCATGAATTGTGTTGGAATAATTAGTAAGGATGAAGAGAATAAAACTATGGACGTAGGTGTACCTATGGGGGTAATAATTGCCCTTTGTCCATCAACAAGTCCAGTTTCTACCACAATATATAAGGCTTTAATTGCAATAAAATCAGGAAATGCAATTATATTCTCACCTCATCCAAGAGCTAAGAATACTATTTCAAGAACTTTAGATATTTTAATTCGTGCGGCTGAAGGATATGGTCTACCAGAAGGAGCACTTGCATATCTTCATAATGTTACAACTAATGGGACATTAGAGTTAATGAACCATGAGGATGCTTCATTAATAATAAATACTGGAGTACCAAGATTACTAAAAGCAGCCTATAGATCTGGAAAACCAGTAATATATGGGGGAACTGGTAATGGACCAGCCTTCATAGAGCGTACAGCAGATATAACACAAGCTGTTAAAGATATAATTGCAAGTAAAACCTTTGATAATGGACTTGTTTCAGCAGCTGAACAGTCGGTTGTTGTGGATAGTTGCATTGAATCTGAAGTGAAAAGAGAGCTAGAAAAAAACGGTGCCTATTTTATGAGTGAAGAAGAATCTAGTAAGCTTGCGTTACTTTTTTTCCGTAACGATGGAAGTCCTGAACCAGATATTGTTGGTAAATCAGCGCAAGAATTGGCAAAAAAAGCAGGCTTTAGCGTAGCTAGTGATATAAGAGTTCTTATTTCAAAACAAAAGTATGTTTCACAAAATAATCCTTACTCTAGGGAAAAACTTTGTCCGGTACTGGCATATTACATTGAAGATGACTGGATGCATGCTTGTGAGAAATGTATTGAATTATTACTAAGTGAAAGACATGGACATACTCTAGTTATACATTCAAGAGATGAGGAAGTTATCCGTCAATTTGCACTAAAGAAACCAGTAGGTAGAGTATTAGTAAATACACCTGGAGCTTTAGGAAGTATGGGAGCAACCACTAATTTATTTCCTTCAATGACATTAGGTAGTGGTTCTGCAGGTCACGGTATGACAGCTGACAATGTTTCACCAAGGAATTTAATATATATCCGAAAAGTTGGATATGGAGTGCGTACAATAGATGAAATCGTCAACGGTAAAGTAGAAGTAAATACACCTTTACTTAAGGACATGGAAGCAAAAGAGAGCTGCGATTTGGATAATGTAGAATTTTTAGAAAAGGTGTTAAAAAAATTAATGGAAAATTTAAAATAAAAAATTAAATCATCAATATGAAAAATATGTAAAGAATGAGGGGGATGGATTTGGATATTCGTGAATTTTCAAATAAATTTATGGAAGCTACTCAAAATATGTCTTCTGAAGAGCGTGAGTGTTTAATGAAGATATTTGAGGGCATGTCAAAAGAAATTGCAAAGGAAGAACCTGCAAAAAGAACATTAGCAAGTACTGAAGGTGATAAAATTCCAGATGGAATAACAGAGCGTTTAGTAAAATTAAAGGAAAATTATTTAAAACATGTTCCAACAATAACAACACATCGTGCAAGAGCTATTACCAAAATAGCTAAAGAAAATCCTGGTATGCCTAAGATTTTACTACGTGCTAAGTGTTTTAAATATTGTTGCGAAACTGCACCTTTAGTAATTCAGGATAATGAATTGATCGTAGGAGCTCCTTGTGGTGCACCTCGTGCAGGAGCTTTTTCTCCTGATATTGCATGGAGGTGGATGGTTGATGAAATTGACACTATCGGTAATCGTTCTCAAGATCCATTCTATATTTCTGAAGAAGATAAGAGAATTATGCGTGAAGAGCTATTCCCATACTGGGCAGGTAAATCTGTTGATGAATACTGCGAAGATCAGTATCGTGAAGCAGGTGTTTGGGAGCTTTCAGGTGAATCATTTGTTTCAGACTGTTCCTATCATGCTATTAATGGAGGAGGAGATTCAAACCCAGGATATGATGTAATTTTAATGAAAAAGGGTATGCTAGATATTCAACAAGAAGCAAAGGATAATCTTGCAAAGCTTAATTATGAAAATCCAGAAGATATAGAAAAAATATATTTCTATAAGGCTGTAATTGATACTACAGAAGGTGTAATGATTTACGCTAAACGTTTATCAGAGTATGCTGCACAGTTAGCTGCTAAAGAGACAAACCCTAAGCGTAAGGCAGAGCTACAAAAAATTTCTGAAGTTAATGCAAGAGTACCAGCTCATAAACCAAGTACATTCTGGGAAGCAATTCAGGCTGTTTGGACTATAGAGTCTTTATTAGTAGTTGAAGAAAATCAGACAGGTATGTCCATAGGACGTGTGGATCAATACATGTATCCATTATATAAGGCTGATATTGAATCAGGTAGAATGAATGATTTTGAAGCATTTGAATTAGCTGGTTGTATGCTTATTAAAATGTCTGAAATGATGTGGATTACAAGTGAAGGTGGTTCTAAGTTCTTTGCTGGATATCAACCATTTGTAAACATGTGTGTTGGTGGTGTTACAAGAGATGGACGCGATGCTACTAATGATTTAACTTACTTACTTATGGATGCAGTTCGTCATGTTAAAATTTATCAACCATCCTTAGCATGCCGTATCCATAAGAAATCACCTCATAAATATCTTAAAAAGATAGTTGATGTGGTTCGTGCAGGAATGGGATTCCCTGCTTGTCATTTTGATGATGTTCATATAAAAATGATGTTAGCCAAAGGAGTTTCTATTGAAGATGCAAGAGATTACTGCTTAATGGGATGCGTTGAGCCACAAAAATCAGGTAGATTATATCAATGGACATCTACTGGATACACTCAATGGCCAATATGTATTGAACTTGTACTTAATAATGGTGTACCTCTTTGGTATGAAAAACAAGTTTGTCCAGACATGGGCAATATAGATAATTTTAGAACTTATGAAGAATTTGAAAATGCAGTTAAGGAACAAATTAAATATATAACTAAGTGGACTAGTGTTGCTACTGTAATTTCTCAACGTGTTCATAAGGATCTTGCTCCAAAACCTTTAATGTCTATCATGTATGAAGGTTGTATGGAAAAGGGTAGAGGTGTTGAAGCTGGTGGAGCCATGTATAACTTTGGACCAGGAGTAATCTGGAGTGGACTAGCAACTTATGCTGATTCTATGGCTGCTATTAAAAAGTTAGTATTTGAAGAAAAGAAATACACATTAAGAGAATTAAATGAAGCCCTAAAGACAGATTTTGTTGGATATGAAAAGATTAGAAAAGATTGCTTAGAAGCACCTAAGTATGGAAATGATGATGATTATGCAGATTACATTGCTGCTGATTTAATTAACTTTACTGAAATGGAACATCGTAAATATAAGACATTGTATTCAGTACTTAGCCATGGTACTCTATCAATCTCAAATAATACTCCATTCGGTCAGTTAACTGGTGCAACAGCAAATGGACGTAGAGCATGGATGCCATTGTCTGATGGTATAAGTCCATCACAGGGTTCAGACTTTAAGGGACCGACAGCAATAATTAAATCTGTATCAAAAATGGCTTGTGACAATATGAATATTGGTATGGTTCATAACTTTAAGCTTATAGCCGGACTTCTTGATACAAGAGAAGGTGAAGAAGGTATTATAACTTTATTACGTAGTGCTTGTACCCTTGGAATTGGTGAGGTTCAATTTAACTACTTAGATAATAACACTCTAATTGAAGCACAAAAACATCCAGAGCAATACCGTGATTTAATTGTTCGTGTTGCAGGATATAGTGCATTCTTCGTTGAGTTATGTAAAGATGTTCAAGATGAGATAATTAGTAGAACAATGCTAACACATTTCTAAAATATAAGAAACTATTTTAGAAATTACTAAGGAATAAAAGAGACTGGAGATTGAATAGTATGGGTAATAAAAACTTAGGTATAATCGAACGAAAAGCAACAATTTTCAATGTGCAAAAATATAATATGTATGATGGACCAGGAGTAAGAACTCTAATATTTTTTCAAGGTTGTCCACTTCGCTGTAAATGGTGTGCTAATCCTGAAGGACTGCTAAAGAAATATAGAGTTATGTTTAAGAGCAATTCGTGTGTCAATTGTGGTGCTTGCGTTTCTGTTTGCCCGGTTGGAATACATACTATTTCCAACGAAAGCCTAAAACATGAGGTAAATCGTAATATTGATTGCACTGGATGTAAAAAATGTGTTGATGCTTGTCTAAAATCAGCATTATCTATAGCAGGAGAGGTTAAAACTATTTCTGAGCTTGTTGAAATTGTTGAAGAAGATATAACCTTTTATGAGGTTTCTGGTGGAGGTGTTACCTTAGGTGGTGGTGAAGCTTTAATGCAACCAGAAGCTGCTTGTAATTTACTTATGGCATGCAAACAAGAAGGCATAAACACTGCAATTGAAACCTGTGGATATGCAAAAATGGAAACAGTATTGAAGGCGGCGGAATTTACAGATTTATTCTTATTTGATCTAAAGCATATTGATTCAGATAAACACTCTCAGTTAACTGGAGTGAGAAATGAACAGATATTAGAGAACTTAAAGGAACTTCTTCGCCGCAAATACAATGTTAAAATCAGAATGCCTTTACTAAAAGGTGTAAATGATTGTAAAGATGACATTGAAAATGCTATGGAATTTTTAATGCCTTTCAAAGATTATAAGAATTTTAAAGGAATTGATTTACTACCATATCATAAGATGGGGGTAAATAAATATAAGCAGCTAGGAATTGAATATCCAATCGAAGGAGATCCAAGCTTAAATAATGAAGATTTAGATAGAATTGAGAGCTGGATTAAAAAATACGATTTACCTGTTAAAGTGATTCGTCACTAAACAATTTCAAATAAATAATATAATGGAAGGTAAGGTTTATGGGAGAGTTTCTTGATAGAAGTATACAACGTGTTATACAAGAGTCAGTACCAGGTAAGCAAATAACAATCGCTCATGTTATTGCCTCACCCATGCCAGATATCTACGAACGATTAGGAATTGATGAAAAGGGAGCCATAGGGATTCTAACTTTGAGTCCCTATGAAACTGCTATTATAGCAGCAGACATTGCAACAAAGGTTGCAGATATTGAAATTGGATTTTTAGATCGTTTTACGGGATCTGTAGTTATAAATGGGGATGTAGAAAGCGTTGAAACGGCACTAAATGCTGTAAATGATACATTGAAGAATTTACTTGGATTTACGACCGCTCCTATTACACGAACATGAGAAAGAAACGCATAATGGTAATAGGTCCTTCAAGATCTGGTAAAACTACATTAGTAAATGAATTAAACAATTATCATGGTGAATTAAGAAGAACACAGGATATGATTTATGGTGAAAATACTATTGATGTACCAGGATCATATATAGAGAATCCTTGGATGTACAAGCATATAATTGCAGCAGCCCAAGATGCATCTCATGTATTAATCTTAGTTGACCAATCTAGATGTACAGATGTGTATCCCCATGGATTTGCAAGGACCTTTACATGCCCTGTAATAGGAGTGGTAACTAAATGTGACTTAATGCCAGAAAACGAAGAAAATTGTATAAGGCAGCTAAAAATGATAGGAGTTCCAGAGCCATATTTTCATATTAGCTTTTCTAAGGGAATAGGCATTGATGCTTTAAAAAAATATTTATTTGGAGAAGGGTAAAGCAAAGGGGGCAATGATGAAATTTATCACTGAAGAGTATTTAAGAGATTTGTATAAGAAAGAACCTTTTAATACCTATCAATTAAACCAGGGAGAGCGCCTTACACCCGGAGCACGCCAATATCTGTCTGATAGAGGTATAAAAATGTTAAATGAGGTTTCATGCAATAATAAAAAAATTCCTGAAGCTAAGCAATCAAAAACATTGGCAGTAGAAAACAACAACAATAAGAAGAAGCTCTGTTATAAATTAAAATCTGTGGAGGCGCTATTCCTTGTAACAAGTAGTGATATTTTAAATGAAGATATTATCTTAGCACAAAATATTATTGCTTTAGGTAAGAAAGTTACAAATATTAGAAAATTTATAGAAGGAAAAAGCCAATTAGAGAGTCTTAGTTGTCAAGAATGCGCTGGAATGAATTCAACTAATTTTTATAATGACATTGATGACTGCTTTGAAATTACAGAGTTTTATGTGCAACTTGAAAAAAGCAAGGAAATTCTAAAATTGCATACACTTCGTTGTGCCCTTCATGAACTAGATCCATATGTGATTGAAGTATATGAAGAGGATGACAATAATTTAGGGAAGGACGTTATTAAAAATATAAATTCAATTATTAACTTACTATCCCAAATGATTTGTTCAATTGTTGGAGGAAAAAGATGTCAGAGAAAGAATTAAGTTTTGAATATTGTGATAAGCTCATTCATGATTTTGAAGAGGTTATAAATAAAACAATTGTAAAGGAGTCATCGACTTATTATACAGGAGTTGATTTAGGTACTGCATGCGTGGTACTGGCTGTCTTAGATGAAAACTACAGACCAGTTGCAGGAGCTTATAGATATGCAGATGTAGTTCGTGATGGTATGGTAGTTGACTATATTGGAGCAGTTAAGATCGTAAGAGAATTAAAGCAGGAGCTTGAGGAAAAGTTAGGTACAGAGCTGCTTTATGCAGCATCAGCTATTCCACCAGGAACGAATACTTTAGATTCAGGAGCTATTAAAAATGTAGTAGAAGCAGCTGGATTTGAATTAACAAGCATATTAGACGAGCCTACTGCTGCAAATGGAGTGCTTAAAATTGAAAATGGAGCAGTTATAGATATAGGTGGTGGAACAACAGGTATTTCTATATTAAAAAATGGAAAAGTTGTGTATGTAGCTGATGAACCAACTGGTGGAACTCATTTCTCATTAGTTATTTCAGGTGCATATGGTATGTCTTTTGAAGAAGCAGATAAATTTAAAAGAGATAATAGAAGACATAAAGAATTACTTCCGGTGTTAAAGCCTGTAGTTGAAAAGGTATCATCTATTATCAATCATCATATAAAAGGACATGATGTTAAAGAAATTTCTTTAGTAGGTGGAACTTGTTGTTTAACTGGAATAGAGGAGGTCATTGAAAAACAAACAGGAATATATACACACAAACCTCAAAATCCAATGTTTGTTACACCTTTAGGGATAGCTCTTAGCTGCACAAAAGAAATTATTGAATAAGGAGAGTAAATAGATATGGAGTTTAGAATTATAAAATCACCTTCTGAAGGGACTAAAGATATTCTAAGACGACGTATGGGAGCAAATTGTAAAACAGATTTAAATAATGTTGATGCAGTTGGCCTTGTTCAAGGAAGAATGATAGAGATGATTTATGCGGCGGATATTGCAGAAAAAGCTGTTGGAGTTACAGTTGAGGATATTAGAGGAAGTTGCCCGCAGAATATGATTTTAATTGCGATTTTCGGAGATACAGCTTCCGTAGAATCAGCAGTTAAGGAAATTAAAATTAAGATGGAAGAAGGAAAAGCATTATGATAGCAGCAAGATTGATTGATAATATATGGGCAACTAGAAAAGCTGAATCACTTAGTGGATTAAAATTTATGCTAGCTGAGGAGATTGGTGGCATTAATGAAGGAAGAAGACTAATAGTAGTAGATATTATTAGTGCAGGCATAGGCGATAGAGTAATCGTATGTACTGGTTCCTCAGCTCGCAGAATGTTAGGTGATGATGATATGCCAGTGGATGCAGTTGTTGTAGGAATCATTGATGAAGATTGTGATTTTAAATAAATTCAAAAGATATAACCATATATATAATTTATTTTATAATGAAAGGATGTGAGTGAGTGAAGAGGTTGATTGCTGCAAAAGATGTTGAAGACTTAATAGAACAGGGTGGAACAAAATTTTATATTGATAACAATGTAATTATTACACCATCAGCTAGAGATTTAGCAAAGGCTAATAATATAGAATTCACTATAGAAGCTCCTAAATGTGAAATAAAATCAGTTGAATCACCAAAACTTTCTGTAGATGGAATGGATGGTGAAATGCTTTTAACATTCTTTAAGACTATGATGGATAAAGGTCTTTTGCAAGAAATGATTAATTGTTTAAACAAATCTAATACACCTTATGTTTCTGAAAGTGATAAAGGAGGCTTAAAGGTTGTTAGAGGTAATACGGTTAAAATGGACGTATTTGATACAGGTAATCCAAATGCAAAAGCTTACTATCAAGAATTAGTTAGCAAGAAAGAATCTAAGATGAGTGCTGGATTTTTAACAATAGAAAATTCACGCTTTGATTGGGAATTGACCTATGAAGAAATTGATTACGTTATTGAAGGAACTTTAACAATAGAAATCAATGGAAAGACTTATACTGCATATCCTGGTGATGTAGTATTTGTACCATCAGGCTCTAAGGTGGTCTGGGGTTCACCTGATAAAGCAAGGATATTTTATACTACTTATCCTGCAAACTGGGCGGATCTTTTATAGTAAACTTTAGGAGGATTAAGCTATGAAGGCACTTGGATTAATAGAAACAAGAGGATTGCTAGCAGCAATTGAAAGTGCAGATACAATGCTTAAATCAGCAGATGTTAGCATTTTTGATAAAACTTATGTTGGTGGTGGGCTTGTTTCAGTAGCAGTAACTGGAGATGTAGGTGCAGTAAAAGTAGCTGTAGAAGCTGGTGTTGTAGCTGTTAAAAGACTTGATAGTTCATTGCTGGTTTCAGAACATGTAATACCACGTCCACATGAAGAATTAGACAGTATTATTGGAATTAAAAATACAACAGAAAATATCCAAGAAATCTCTAATCATACTGGTGAATCAAATGTAATAATGGACAATCCAATTGATAAGAGTTCAAAAGATGAAAATAACACTGATTCTTCAGAAAATGTAATACCACATTCACATGAAGAATTAGACAGTATGGTTGAAGTTAAAGATACAACAATAGGTATAGATAACTTGAATAATAATGACAATGATACTGAAAATATCCAAGAGATTTCTAATCATACTGGTGAGTCAAATGTAATAATGGATAACCCAGTTGATGAGAATTCAAAAGGCGGAAATAAAACTGATTCTTCAGAAATGGACTTAAAAAATTTACAGAAGGAAACTGTAGATAAACTAGTAAAAGATAATGGAATAGAAAAAGCTATTGAAGTGCTAAATAAGCTTAAGTTAATAAAACTTAGAAATTTAGCTCGCCAATATAATGACTTAAAGATTACAGATGAAGTAATCTCAAAAGCAAGTAAGAAGTTGCTAATTACTAAAATAAGAGCATACTACAAATAACTTTAATACACAAATATTGTAAGAAGAAGGAATGATAAAATGGAAAATTTCGATAGAGATTTGCGCTCTATACAAGAAGCAAGAAATCTTGCGCGCTTAGGAAAAATTGCGACAGAAAAAATTGCTGATTATAGTGAAGAACAAATTGATAAAATTTTACGCAATATGGTTAAAGTTGCCGAAGAAAATGCAGCATGTTTAGCGCAAATGGCTGTAGAAGAAACTGGTTTTGGTAAAGTTGAGGATAAAACTTATAAAAACCATTTAGCATCTACAATTTTGTACGATGCAATAAAAGATATGAAGACTATTGGTGTAATTAAAGAAGATGAGGCAAATAAGCTCATTGAAATTGCAGAACCAGTTGGACTAGTAATGGGAATAGTACCATCTACAAATCCAACATCAACTACTATTTTTAAGTCTATGATTGCAATTAAATCTAGAAATGCTATAGTATTCTCACCACATCCATCTGCTGCAGAATGTACAATTAAAGCAGCTAAATTGATGAATGAGGCAGCTATTGAAGCAGGAGCACCTGAAAATATTATTGGATGCATTTCTATGCCAAGCATTGGAGCAACAAATGAATTGATGAAGAGTAAGGAAGTTGCTATCATTATAGCAACTGGTGGTCCAGGCATGGTGAAAGCTGCTTATAGTGCTGGTAAGCCTGCACTTGGAGTAGGCGCAGGTAATTCTCCGGCATATATAGAGAGAAGTGCTAATGTTCAGCAGGCTGTTAGAAATATAATTGCAAGTAAGACATTTGATAATGGTACAATCTGTGCATCAGAGCAATCAATCATATGCGAAGAGTGTAATCATGATCTGGTTGTTGAAGAATTTAAAAAACAAGGTGGATATTTTATGACAGCAGAGGAAACTGATAAAGTTTGTGATTTGTTGTTTAAGAATGGACACAATATGAATGCTAAATTTGTTGGTAGATCTCCTCAGGTTATTGCAAAAGCTGCAGGAATTTCTATTCCAGAAGGAACTAAGGTACTTATTGGTAAACAGAAGGGCGTAGGGGAAGGATATCCATTATCCTTTGAAAAGCTTACTACAGTACTTGGCTTCTATACAGCAAAGAACTGGGAAGAAGCATGTGAGTTAAGTATTCAATTACTTCAAAATGGAATCGGACATACAATGAGCATTCATACTGAAGATAGAGATATAGTAATGAAATTTGCTAAAAAACCAGCTGCACGTATTTTAGTGAATACTGGAGGCAGTCAAGGTGGAACAGGTGCAAGCACAGGTCTTATACCATCATTTACACTTGGCTGTGGTACTTGGGGGGGCAGTTCAGTATCTGAAAATGTTACTCCAATGCATTTAGTTAATATAAAGAGAGTTGCTTATGGCTTGAAGGATTGTGCAACATTAGCTTCTGCTGATCCAACTTTTAATAGAATAAAGACTGCTGATAACTGTCGTTCTACACAAAATCAATGTGGAACCTTAAGTCCTGCTGAATATGTAGCTGCATCAAAGTGCAATAACACTGATAGTAATACTAATAATAGCAATAATAGCGCAGTTACTAACAATGAAGAGCTTATGAAATTAGTTAATCAGATAGTAAAGGCTATGAAGGGGGAAATCTAAATGGATAGATGTGAAACTATATTGAAGCTTTTACTGGAAGCTGTACAAGCTAACGAAGCTAATACAGATGTAAAAAATGATTCAGATGAAGTTCCAGTAGGTGTTTCAAATAGACATATACATCTTTCACAGAAAGATTTAAACATTCTATTTGGCGAAAATTATCAGATGACAAAGATGAAAGATTTATCACAGCCTGGACAGTATGCATGCAAAGAGACTTTAACAGTTTGTGGACCAAAGGGTGCAATTGAAAAAGTTAGAATTCTTGGACCTATAAGAAGTAAAACTCAGGTTGAAGTGTTAGCTGGAGATTGCTTTAAGCTTGGTGCCGTTCCACATCCAAGATTATCTGGTGATTTATGTAATACACCTGGAATTACATTAATTGGACCAAAGGGTTCAGTTCAGATTGAAGAAGGCTTAATAGTTGCTCAAAGACATATACACATGACACCAGAAGATGCTAAAAACTTTGGTGTTTCTGATGGTCAGATAGTTTCTATCAAGTTTGATGACCTAAGAGGTGGCATTTACAGCAATGTAGTTATTAGAGCAAATGATGCTTCTAAACTTGAATGCCATATTGATACTGAAGAAGCAAATGCCATGAACATTGCTTGTGGTTCAAAAGTAAAAATTATAACATAAAAATTAAAGATTATAATATAAAAATTATAATATAAAATTATTAAATAAAAATGAAAGAAAATAGGAGGATTTTAAAATGAAATATGATGCATTAGGAATGATCGAAACAAAAGGATTAGTTGGTTCAATTGAGGCTGCAGATGCTATGGTTAAGGCTGCAAATGTTTATTTAATCGGTAAAGAATATGTTGGTGGTGGTCTTGTAACAGTTATGGTAAGAGGCGATGTAGGTGCTGTAAAAGCAGCTACTGATGCTGGGGCTGCAGCAGCACAACGTGTTGGTGAATTAGTTTCAGTTCATGTAATTCCTCGTCCACACTCTGAAGTAGAAGTAATTCTTCCATCAGCTAAAGAAGCTGCAAAATAATTAACAAACTTAAATAATATAAAATAAAAAAAAGATGCTGTATAGAAACAAATTTTTATACAGCATCTTTTTATTATGTCTTTCTTTTTGTCATAAAAAGCAGCCTCCTATGATAATTTGATTTTACCCTAGAAAGCTGTTTTTACGGGACTTTTTCACAGTCACTTTTGGTATTAGTGGTCTTCAGCAGCTTGTGCAATTGCTTTTGTTTTATGAACTGTACCATGTGGATGCTCAGGTGGCGCATAGATAGCGTACAATTTAAGTGGTTTATTACCTGTGTTGATTACATTATGCCATTTACCAGCAGGTATCATGATTGCAAAGTCATCATATACTTTTCTTTGATAATTCAGCCTATCTTTTCTATCACCCATTTGAACAAGTCCTTGGCCTTCTTCAATACGTATAAATTGATCAAGTGTGGGATGAACTTCTAAACCTATGTCATCCCCAACATTGATGCTCATCAAAGTAACTTGCAAATGGTCCCCTGTCCACAAAGCGGTACGATAATTATTGTTTTGCTTAGTAGCTTCCTCAATATTAACTACAAAAGGTTCTGGTCCATAATCCTTCAATTCAATTAAACTATTATCCATTACTGATTGTGAAAAATCAAATCTTGAATCATACTCCATCTCATCAGTAAAAGGAATATATTGATTAGTAAAGTGATTTGAAAAGTCTGAGTTATACATTGATGTATTAACGCAGTAAGGACATGGATGCGTCCTATAAGCATTATACATAATGTTCGGGTTATACATTGATGTGTTTACGAAATAAGGGCATGGATATGTTTTATAAGCATTATACATATTGCTCATTCCTTTCATAAGCTTATAACATTATCATATGATCCATTTTTAGGAAATGTGATTGCATTCACAGGGATATTATGTAACTAAATGTATTCAGATTGGTGAGGTTGTCCATCATCTTTCGCGTTAGAGTGGATAAAGGATGACATTAATCGTAAAAATAGGTAAGTGCTATAAATTACCTCTACACTAAGTAAAAGAGTCATTGACTAAAACGATAAAAACATAAAGAATAACGATAAATAATTATTGTAATTATTGAAATGTTGATATATAATAAGGGTGTAAATAATGAACAAAAACTATTTTAAAGAGAGGTACTTTTATGAAAGAGAGAACAACTTCAAAAATATTAAATGGATTAGTTATTATAGGAATCATTTTAACAATTCTTACACTTATAGGCACTCCACTTGTGCTGACAGCACTTATAAAAATTTCAGGTATGAAACCATCAGTTCCAAATATGAAGTGGATATTGACAGCATGTATCTATGCCTGTTCAGCTCCTTATGTAATAGCCTTATTTAAGTTGAAAAAAATCTGTAAATTGCTTACGGGCCAAAATTCCTTTTCACCAATTATATCAAATGAATTTAAAGTGATTGCCATTTGTGCATTTGCAGAAGTGGTTGTTTACATTCTGAGCAACATATTTTTATACGTAGTATTTGATTTCTATCTATATGCAATAACTGTGATACCTTTGATAATCGTAACTTTTGTTGCCATAACAGTGGGATTCTTGTGTTTGTTAATGTCTAATATATTTAAAAGAGCTGCTGAAATCAAAGAAGAAAATGATTTGACATTCTAAAAAGGAGGAAATCAAATATGATTATAGTTAACTTAGACGTTATGATGGCAAAACGTAAAATGTCTTTAACAGAGTTGTCAGAACAATTAGGAATGACAATGGCAAATGTATCAAACTTTAAAAATCAGAGGGCAAAAGCTTTTCGTTTTACTACTCTTGATGCTTTATGCAGAATACTCCAATGCCAACCGGGAGATATTTTAGAGTATAGGGAAGAAAATAATTTAGAGAATGGTAAATAAAGATGAAAAAAGTAATGATTATGACATATGACGTTGCAATTATAGGGTTGGGGCCTTCTGGATCTACACTGGCGCGGCTGCTTTCTAAAAAATATAAAATTATTGCCATAGATAAAAAAGAATCTATCGAAAACGGATTTCAGAAACCTTGCGGTGGATTGCTCTCTTCCGACGCACAGAAAGCATTGGCAAAGTTAGATATGACCATTCCAAAGGATGTAATGGTAGATCCACAGATTTTTGCTGTTAAAACTATAGATTTAAAAAATAATCTCATTCGCCATTATCAACGATTTTATATTAATCTTGATCGTCATAAATTTGATTTATGGATGAAATCACTTATTCCGAATCATGTGGAGGTTCACAACAATTCTCGTTGTTCTGCCGTTGAAAAAATACCGGAAGGTTACCAGGTAACTTTTCATGAAAATGGTATGGAACATGTCATCATCGCCAAATATCTGGTGGGGGCAGACGGCGCTAATTCCTTGGTGCGCCGAATTCTTTATCCCAAAAAGAAAATACGTACTTATATGTCAATCCAGCAATGGTTTCCAGAAACACATGCCAATCCGTTTTATTCCTGTATTTTTGATTCGGAAAATACCGACTGCTGTTCTTGGTCCATATCTAAGGACAATCAGTTTATTTTTGGTGGCGCATTTCCCATGGATAATTCCCGGAAACGATTTGAAGATCAGAAAAAAAATCTAGAGAAAATTGGATTCCGATTTGGAGAGCCTATGAAAACCGAGGCCTGTATGGTGCTTCGACCGTCTAAATTCAATGATTTTTGCTGCGGTAAGGACAATGCTTTCTTGATTGGGGAAGCTGCGGGATTTATCAGCCCCAGTTCACTGGAGGGAATAAGTTCAGCTATCAACAGCGCACGGATTTTGAGTGAAGTGTTAAATGCTCATAGTAAAAATGTCAATAAAAAATATAGATTAAAAACTTTTAATATTCGTTTGAAGATCTTTTTAAAACTACTGAAATGTCCCTTTATGTATAATTCTTTTTTACGTAAGCTGGTATTAAAGAGTAGATTTCAAAGTATTGATATTGTCTCCATGGAACAGTAAAGGATTTAATTAATAAATGCGCGAAATCATTGAAGGTTTCGCGCAAAGATAAACTTCTTTTTTTAAACTATCGGCACATAACAATAATTTTATATGGTGTGGTTTGGGCTGGTATACTCCTTGTTGTAGGGCCATAGACAACAATTAGGTTTCGATTTGCAGGGTTTCTAGTAAAGAGTTGGTCGTTTTCTAATACTATCTCAGTATATGGACCAATATTTAATTTTAATTGGTTATCGCTACTTACCAACTGACTATTAAAATAATCTACTTTCACATTTTGGTATTGTGAATCTCTTGCCATAACAATGGCTTGAAATTGTGGTGGGTAAATTAGAGGAACAGGTGCATTTGCATCATAAAACCCAGTTACATTATCTCCTGCTGCCACCATTACATGATCTACAAAATAAGTATATGGTGTCACTACGAAATTTACTAAATTTCCATCTTCATTTTCTACAGACATTAATTTATAACATCCTAATCCTTCGCCAGTTGCATTTGTCCAAAAATCAGAAATCATAGTAATAGTGCCATGAAAGGATTTGAAACTTTTCATTTTTAATTTTACACTCCTATTTTAACTTCTATATATATACATATTATGAATTATAAAGAATTGTGTTATTATTTATAACTCAAAACTTTATTAATATTCTTTCTTTAAAATAAATTATTCAGGTAAATACGCATGTCTGAGCACCGAGTACCAAAAAATATTATGGATTTATTTCAATGGGATTAGTATGAGAAGAAATTGATTATAAAATAAATATATAAAAAAATATAATTATATTAAAAAAAATTATAAACTTTATGTTAAACATCTGTTCATAAACCAAAAAAGCTCCTCAAAGTTGTATATAATAAAGAGTTGTAGGCTATAATTAATAAACTGTATTGTTTTAGCGTGAGGAGGGAAAGTATGGTATTTAGTTCTCAGATATTTATTTTTATATTTTTGCCAGTAACTTTGTTGATTTATTATACTTTAGGTAATCTTTTTTCAGGTAATAGCTTTAAAAATTATATATCTCTTTTTGCAAGTTTATTATTTTATGCATGGGGAGGAATAGAAAATTTACCATTATTAGGTGGTTGTATTTTAATAAACTATATATTTGGATTACTTATTGACAAGTTAAAAGAAAAAGAAAAATTAAAAAAGATTATTTTATTAATTGGTATAATACTAAATTTAAGTTTACTTTTTTATTATAAATATTATGGATTTACAATAGGAAATATTAATAAAATTTTTAATATTGGTTTTCAATATAAGGAAATTATATTACCTATAGGTATTTCATTTTTTACATTCCAGGGGATGTCATACATAATTGATATATATAGAAATGATGCAAAGGTTAATAAAAATATTTTTTCTGTTGCATTATATATATCATTTTTCCCTCAATTAATAGCAGGTCCTATTGTAAAATATAAAGATATAGATAATCAAATAAGACAGAGAAAAGAAACTATTGAATATTTTAGTTATGGTATTGAAAGATTTGTTATAGGACTATCAAAAAAAGTAATCATTGCAGATGTGTTAGCTGGGATAACTGATACAATATTCTCACTTTCAAATACAGGAATTGATCAGCCTACAGCATGGTTAGGAGCTGTTTGCTATACTTTTCAAATATACTTTGATTTTTCAGGATATTCCGATATGGCTATTGGGTTAGGTTATTTATTTGGATTTAAATTTATGGAAAACTTTAATTATCCATACATATCAAAATCTATAACTGAATTTTGGAGAAGATGGCATATATCTTTATCTACGTGGTTTAAAGAATATCTTTACATACCATTAGGTGGAAATAGAACAGGTAATACATATTTAAATCTTTTTATTGTTTTTTTAGTTACAGGTTTATGGCATGGAGCTTCATGGAACTTTGTTGCATGGGGAATATGGCATGGTGTATTTATAATTATTGAAAAGCTTATAAATAAAAAAACATGGTATGTAAAAATTCCTTCTTTTATAAAAATAACAATCACTATGTTTATTGTTATATTAGGATGGGTGTTATTTAGAGCTAATGGTTTAAGGGATGCAATAAATTATTTATCAATAATGTTTGGGATAAATAAAGCTACAACAGTTACATTTCAATTTAGCTATTTTGTTAATAAAAAATTGGCTTTTTGGATACTTATATCCATTATAGGCTCAACTCCTATAATTAGTAATGCATTAAAGTTAAACCAGAACAAAGAGATATCTGAAGTAGTAAAAACAATATTTATTGGAATGTTATTAATTATTACAATAATATTTATAGTTAATTCTACATATAGCCCATTTATTTACTTTCAGTTTTAAAGGAGGTGTTAGTGTATGAAAAAAATACATCTTTTTAGAATAGTTTTATTTCTTTTTATTATTGCATTACCTATAATTAACATGAATTTAAAACCTAATCAAGTTTCAAGTATAGATAATAGGGAACTTATTGATTTTTCAGAGATATTTTTACAAGGTAGTGTTACTGAAAATACAGAAAATTACATAGAAGATCGTATAGGATTTAGAACTGAAATGGTTAATGTATATACTAAAGGGATGGATTTGTTATTTGATGAAATGATACATCCAAGTTATCAGTACGGAAAAGATGGATATATTTTTCAGAAATTACAAGAAAATAAACTAGACAAAAAATTTCAAGAAATTTATTCTGATTTTATATTAAATTTTCAAAATTACTGTACAGATAGAGATATAAAATTTTTATATGCTGTTGAACCTAGTAAAGCAACTGTATACTCTGAATTTTTACCAGAGGGGTATAATTATGACAATAAAAATCTTAGCTATTTTTTAAGTCTTCTTAAAAACAAAAACATTAATTATTTATATACTAGAGAAGCTTTGATGGATGCTAAAGATTCTAAGCAAGTTTTTGATAAAAAATATGATGCTGGTCATTGGAATGAAACTGGAGCTATTATTGGAATTTCATCTATATTAGATAGATTACATGATTTAGATTCAGGAGTAGATAAATTTGATATCAATAAATATGAAGCTGTAGAGTACACTAATACAACTCTTCCAGCCTCATATTTCCCTATAGATGAAAAAACTACACATTATAATTTAAAAAAGAATAATTCTGTGTATGTTACTGATTTTAATAATGAGATTAAGATATCTGAAAAGTTTAGAAGTTTTGCTCATTATAAAAATCCTAATAATAAAGATGCACCTAAGATACTTATTTTTGGTGGAAGTTACTTTCAAGGGAGAGAGAAGTTTCTTACGGAAAGTTTTTCAGAGTTAGTTATGATACATAATTACCATAATGTAATTGATTATGATTATTATATAAATATTTTTAATCCAGATATAGTTTTATTTGAGTCTACAGAATACACTCATTCAAATTACTATTTTCCTGTAGATGAAATGAAAAATTCCACTTATAACAAAAGTTTAAAGGATTATTCTAATCTTTCAGAGAGTAAGTTTGCATATGTAAAAGATAATACTTTTAAAAAATCAAATACTAATTTGACTAATTTCTCAATTCCTATAGAAGGGGAAAAAGCATCTTATGCCTATGCTGATATTTCAAATATAATACTAGATTGCAGAATAACGGAAGTTAATGGAAAGCAAAACATTGAATTTTCTATACCAGCTTCAGAAATAGAAAATTTAAACGAATTTAGTTTATACTTAATTTCTGAAGATGAAAGTGAATTTACAAAAATTTCTTTAAAATTAAACTAATTACCTATTTTTTAGTTTAAAAGTTTTGTAAGATTAATCAATTTTACAAAGCTTTTTTGTTTTTATAATAAAAATTATATATAGAAGTTTATTAATATTATCCAATGATGATCTAATATAAGACAAGCATTAGCTGAGATTTAAGAATATCAAAGCGTATCTTTTGATGATGAAACGGTAATACTCTATACCTATTGATAATCAGTCAATCTCATGATATAATTAGTCAAAATTAAAAAGGATGAGGTGTTAAAAGTGGGATACTTCTTTATAAGATTCCGTTATTTAGTTTAATTTAAATAACTAAATAAAGATAAGGTGAAAAAAGACCTAATACTTTAGGTTTATTTATTGTACATTATTTTAGGATTCTGATAAAGAGCATCATACTGATCTTAAATAAATATTCCATTGCAAACATTAAGAAGGTTATTTTCTTAATCTATATTTGATGTGTGTAATTAATGAAATATATAAGGGCTGCAGGTGAATTATGTTCATTTGCAGCTTTTTTATATTAGTCTATGATGTTTATTTTCGAGAATTCATATCAGATTATCAAATGAGGTGAATTCAAAATATGTATATTAATAAAGTTAAAAAAAAGCATAGAGCATCAGAATTAATAAGAAAAAATCAAGAAAAATTTAAGTGCCCTGTATGCAGTGAACCTATGTATTTAAACAATTTCTATAGTTTGACTTGTAGTTCAAATCACTGCTTTGATATATCAAGAAAGGGCTATTTGAATCTGTTAACTTCCGCATATAGCATTGTATATTCCAAGGAATTATTTGAAGCTAGGCATAAAGTTTGCGATAAGAAATTCTATGACCCATTGATTGATGAAATAAGCAAGATAATTCATAAATATAAAAGATCCACAGGTGGCGAAAAAGAATTAGATATTTTAGATGCAGGATGTGGAGAAGGGTCTCACCTTTATAGTCTCTCTCAGAGAATTAGTGGGGACTTAAAATGTAATATGTTTGGTGCTGATATATCCAAGGAAGGAATTAATATTGCATCAAATAATAGTAGTGATATTATTTGGACTGTGGCTGATTTAACGAGACTGCCTTTTGAAAATAGAAGTTTTGATGTGATATTAAATATACTTTCTCCTGCTAATTATCTAGAATTTGAAAGGATATTAGCAGATGAGGGAATTATTATAAAGGTAGTCCCAGGGCAGCTATATCTTAAAGAATTAAGAGAAGCAATTTATAAAAATAAAAATTATTCTAATGATAAGGTAGTAGACTATTTTACAAGTAAATTAGAAGTTGTATACGTTCAAAATATAAATTATACATTTAGTATTGATGAGGAACTTTTGCCTTTTCTAATAAAAATGACTCCATTAACATGGGGGGAGAACATTAAGGGAATAAACAGCTCACATGAAATAGATATCTCATCTATAACATTAGATTTAACTATACTTGTGGGAAAAAGAAAATAACAATATTAAATGGATGAAAGTCCCGATTATCTAAAAAGGTAATTGGGGCTTTTTGTATCTTAATTTAAATTAATTTCTTCAATAAAACCTCTTGACCATTACGTGAGGTAATGCCGTATATTGATATTGCAAAGGAGATGATATATGGCAGGTTAGTAAAACAGATTATAAAAAAATAAAAAATAATAGTTGACATATGAGAAAAGAAGTATTATTATAAAAGTACACCACCCCCCACCGGGGGAGGGTAACATAAAATAAAAGCATTATCAAAAATTAATTTATAGAATGTATTTAAATAAGAAAGGAGTAAGGTAATGTCAAATAATATTTTAGAAGTAAAAAATTTAAAGAAAGAATTCACATTAGGCAAAGATCGAAAAATCCAAGCGGTTAAAGGCATAAGTTTTGATGTGAGACGAGGTGAGGTATTTGGATTCCTAGGGCCAAATGGTGCAGGAAAAAGTACTACTATAAGTATGATTACAACACAGAAAGAAGCTACCTCTGGTGATATTCTAATTGACGGAGAATCACTAGTGAAAAATCCAGCTTTGGCTCGTAGAAAGATTGGTGTGGTAGCTCAGCACAATAACTTAGATAGAGGATTAACTGCGAGAGAAAATCTTATCTATCATGCAAAATATTTTGGAATGGATAATAATACTGCAAATAAAAGAGCGGATGAATATCTTGAGAGATTTGGCTTGACAGATCGTCAGCACGATTATGTGAGAAGCTACTCTGGTGGAATGGCACAACGATTAAAGATTGCAAGGGCGATCATGCATAATCCTGATATTTTATTTCTAGATGAACCAACAACTGGTCTGGATCCAAGCTATAGAACTATTTTATGGGAACAAATGCTTGAATTAAATAAGTCAGGTACTACTATATTCCTAACAACTCACTATATGGAGGAACCTGAACAATTGTGTGATAGAATTGCAATAGTTGACCAAGGGGAACTAAAAGCAATCGGTACTTCTGATGAGTTAAAAGCTTTAATTCCTACTAATAATATAGTATCTATAAAATTAGCAGAACTAAAAAATGGCTTTGTTAAGAAGGCTAGAGCTTTGAAAGATGTTGAAAATGCTGTTATTCAAAACGGATTACTACTTTTATATATGAAAAACGAACATCCTGATTTTAATAATATTCTTGATTGGGTAAAAACATTAAATGCTCCATTAGAAAATATAAGTTTGAGTACAAGTACACTTGATGATGTATTCATTCATTTAACTGGAAAGGGGGACATTAATAATGGCTAAAACAAATAATGAGAATACTAATACAAATACAAATGTGACATGGATGGCTTTTAAAACAATGGTTAAGAGAGATTTGGTGATACAAGCTCGAGACAAATGGGAATTTGTTTTCCGTGTAGCTATGTTACCATTCATACTGATATTGGCATATGGATATATACTACCAAAGATAGGCTTAGTACCAGCCACATTTCCAACTCAGATGTTTTCAGGTATGGTTGGAATGAGTATGATTGTTACAGGAATACATGGTACTGGAGTTCCTCTTACAATGGATTTCAATAATTCTAGAGAAATAGAAGACCGATTGATGGCTCCTGTTAATATAAAAACAGTTGCAGTAGCAAAAATGTTTGTAGGTATCATAGAATCTTGGATTGGTGGACTAATTGTATTACCTTTTTCATTGCTTCTAATGGGAGATTCTTTAGAACTTGTATTAAATTTTCAAAGTATACTAATTCTAATTCCTATTTTGTTACTTACATCTATTGCATCAGCAACATTAGGACTACTAGTAGGAACCATTATAAAGCCAATGCAAATTGCAGCTATGTTTCCTGGTTTCTTAATGCCAATGGTATTCTTGGGAGCTATATTCTTCTCATGGAGTGATTTAGCTGCAACACCAATTATTCAAAAATTAGTATTGATCAATCCTTTAGTATATGTAAATGAGGCTTTAAGAGCAGTGTTGACTCCACAAATTACTCATATGGCATTACAATTTAGTATCTTAGGTATCATCGTAAGTATATTAGTTATGGGATATTTTGGAGCAAAGAGATTCATGAGGATGGCAAAAGGAGCTTAAATAACTGCATCATACTATACCATCTATTATGAAATAGCTCAGGGAGTGATAATATGAATATTGAACAAAAAGAGGCTCTACAGTCACTAAAAATAGCAAAAGGTCAAATAGAAGCAGCAATAAAAATGATAGAAGATGAGAGATATTGTGTAGATGTTTCAAATCAAATATTAGCAATTCAATCACTTTTGAAGAAAGCTGATTTGTTGATAATAAGACAACACATGAATCATTGTGTTAGACAGGCATTTGAACAAGATAAAGGAAGCGAAAAAATAGATGAGATTATTGATCTTTTAGCAAAAGTGGTTGGGAAATAGACGATAATGGGGACATAAAATAGAAGTCATTCAGAGTGTTAAAGTAAGATTTGGTATTTGATAGCACCTTGTATTAAAAATACAAGGTGCTATTTTTATTGGTGAAAAAACTTTTATTTATTTTTTATTTCTAATTTCAGGTATTGGTCTTCTTAAAAACATATTAAAAAATGCTTTTCTGTCAAAAGGTATTAATGGCCATAGGTAGGATTGATCTCCAAAAGCTTTTGTTGTGCAAATTATTACTAAAACAATTATTAACCCTGCAAAAAATCCTATTGTTTTAAATAAGCCTGTTAATATTATTAAAAATAATCTAAATATACGGATTGCCATACCAAACTCAATGCTTGGTGATGAAAATGTACCTATAGCAGCAATAGCCATGTATAATATGGATTCGGGAGCAAACCAGCCAACTTTTACAGCTAATTCGCTCAATACTAAACCTCCTATAATACCAAGGGATGTTGACAATGTATCAGGAGTATGAATAGATGCAGTTCTTAAAAAATCTAAACCAAACTCTAAGAGAATAAATTGAATGAAAAGAGGTATATTTCCAACCTCTTTAGGACCTATAAATGCAAGCCAAGAAGGCAAAAATTCCTGATTATAGACTAACAATAACCACAAAGGTGAAATTATGAATGCTAAAAACATAGCAAAGAATCTTATCCATCTTAAATACGTACCTACTAAAGGATTTTGATAGTAGTCCTCTGCATGTTGTGTAAAATGAAATATTGTTACTGGTAAAAGCATTACACTTGGAGAAGTATCCACTATTATTACAATATGTCCTTCAAGGAGGTGGGCAGCTACAACGTCAGGTCTTTCAGTGAATCTCACCTGAGGAAGTGGATTATACCATTTCTTTTTAATCAGAAGTTCTTCCAGATTTTTTTCTGCCATTACAAGTGCATTTACATCTATTTCATCTAGTTTGTTTTTAAGTTCACCTAGTAGTTTATGGTCAACCACATTATCAATATAACCAACGGCTACATCAGTTTTTGATTGACTTCCTACGCTCTTTAGTTCAAATATTAACCGAGGATCTCTGAGTCTTCTTCGTATTAATGCTGTATTAAAAATAATAGTTTCTACAAGACCATCCCTAGAGCCTCTTGTAACTTTTTCTAGGTCAGGTTCTTGAGGATTTCTTATAGGATACTCTCTTACATCTAGTAAAATTCCTTCATTTTGACCATCTAAAAATAAAGCGGCACCACCAGATAGTACTGAGGTTTTCATTGGTTCGAAGGTGTTAAAGGTATCTACTTCTATGTATGCAATTTCAGTTTGAAGAAGTTTGGTTATAGCATCAACAGAAATATCTTCTTTTTTCAAACTTTGAAGTCTTTCTAGTATGAAAAGCAAAATTTGATCTTTTGCAAAGCCATCAATAAAAACTAAATAAGCATTTACATCTCCAACTGTAATATCTCTACCTATTACATCAAAGCTTTTATCTACCGCTAGTTGTTGTTTTACTAATTGAATGTTTTCATTTAAATTTAAAGATAAACCCATTGACTCAGCCTCCTTTCTAAAGTATTTTGTCCTAAAATTATTTTTTTTACTTATGAATAAATAAATTACAGTTATTTTCATTAATTAAAAGAGTGCTCGCAAGCATAATTTTTCTATTATAACTAATATTTGTAGTACCTCTAAAGATAAATTTATGCATAAGTTAGAATGTTTTAGAAAGTAATATATGACACTGAACCAGGATTTAACTTGTAAAAATAAACATTTATTATAAAAAATAATAAAAATGGTTCATTAATTTTAGAAATGTGTTATAATGGAATTAATTCCTGGTAACGTTACCAATAACGTTACCAAAATGGAATTTTATATTTAAAGTGTTTTAAATGAGTAAATAACATAGGGCTAATATAATTTTATAATCTGCATGATAAGGTTTACTAAAATGTTTGTCATGCTTTGGAGGTAGGGTTTACTATGGATAATCTAACGATTAAGGATATATCTAGAATCGCAGGAGTAGGGGTAAGTACAGTATCTAGAGTATTAAATAATCATCCTGATGTGAAGGGTGAAATTAGAGCAAAAGTTTTAAAGGTAATTGAAGAACTTAACTATATACCTAATAATAGTGCAAGAAATTTAAAGAGAAATACTTCAAATAATATTGGAGTTTTGGTTAAAGGTATTCACAATCCATTCTTTTCAAAGATGATAAAATCCATAGAAGAGAAAATAGATGAAAATGGATACGCTATGATTCTTCATTATAACGAAAGTAATCCTAACGATTTTGATGCAGCTATTGAACTTATAAAGGAAAAAAAACTAAAAGGATTAATTTGTCTTGGAGGTTACTTTGATAATTTAGATGAAAAAAAGTTATTAGATTTAAAAACTCCACTAGTTTTAACATCTACAAGCATTATAGAAAATTTAAATAAAAAATATTTTTCTAGTGTAATTATAGAAAATGATAAGGCGGCGTTTAAGGCAGTAGATTACATATGCAAACTAGGACATAAAAATATTGGAATTATAACTACAGGAGAAGAAGATAAAGGTGTGGGGAAACTAAGGTTTCAAGGTTATAAGGAAGCACTTTTGAAGAACAATGTAGCTTATGATTCAAGGATGGTAGAAATAGGAGAATATACTTTTCAAACAGGATTTGACTCCATGAATAGATTAATAGATAAAAATTTAAATATAACAGCTGTATTTGTTACCGCTGATATTATGGCTATAGGAGCCTCAAAAGCAATATTAAGTAGAGGACTTAGAATACCAGAAGATATTTCTGTAGTGGGATTTGATGGAATAGATTATTCGCAATATTTTCATCCTTCATTAACTACTATAGAACAACCTGTAGAAGAAATGGGGAAAAAGAGCATAGAAATTTTATTTGATTTAATAAATAAAAAAGAAAAATATAATCATGTGGTATTTGAGACAAAATTATTGGAAAGAGAGTCTTGCAAAAAAATATTATAGGAGGTAAACCATGGCTAAGGTTATTTTAGAAAAAGTTGAAAAAGTTTATCCTAATGGATTTAAGGCTGTACATGGAATTAACTTAGAAGTAAATGATGGAGAGTTTATGGTATTTGTAGGGCCATCAGGATGTGCAAAATCCACTACTTTAAGAATGATAGCTGGTCTTGAAGAAATATCAGGAGGGAAAATTTATATTGGTGATAATTTAGTAAACGATATACCAGCAAAGGATAGGGGAATTGCAATGGTTTTTCAGAACTATGCATTATATCCACATATGACTGTTTATGATAATATGGCATTTTCTTTAAAGATAAAGAAAACTCCCAAAGATGTTATAGATGAAAAAGTTAAAGAAGCTGCAAGAATTTTAGACTTAGAAGAAGTTTTAAAAAGAAAACCCAAAGAATTGTCAGGTGGACAAAGACAGAGGGTTGCCGTAGGAAGGGCAATAGTAAGAGATCCAGATGTGTTTCTATTTGATGAACCTTTATCTAACTTAGATGCAAAACTAAGAGTTCACATGAGGGTTCAACTTTCAAAACTTCATAACAAGCTAAAAACTACAATGATATATGTTACTCATGACCAAGTAGAAGCAATGACTATGGGGGATAGAATATGTGTAATGAACTTAGGTAGAGTCATGCAGGTTGATACACCACTTAATTTGTACAAGTATCCTGCAAATAAATTTGTAGCTGGGTTTATTGGTTCTCCTGCTATGAACATTATAGAAGGAGAGTTAATTAATAATGGATTTATAGCTATAAAAATAGGAGGTGTAGAGTTACAGTTACCACAGAGCAAGGCTGATAAATTTAAAAATCATGTAGGCAAAAAAGTTTACTTTGGCATAAGGCCTGAACATATTAATTTAGAAGAAGGAGAATCTACTGTAAAGATTAAGGGGAGAGTTGCTGTAATTGAAAATATGGGAAATGAAGCATTTGTATATTTTGATTTCTTTGGAACTCAATTTATTGGGAAAGTAGACTCTTTAAAAGCTAATTTAATAAATATTGGACAAGAAGAAACTTTTGTGCTTCACATGGATAACTGTCATATTTTTGATTTTGACAGTGAAGAAAATATAGGTATTTAGAATAATTTGGGAGGGGAATATTTATGAAAAAAATTAAGAAAATTGTTGCATTAGCTCTTTCTTCAACATTGGTTATTTCGAGCTTATTGTTAGGAGGATGCTCATCAAAACAGGTGGACAATTCTGCGCAAAAACTAGCAGCAGATGGCAAAAAAGAAGTAGCATTAAATATATTCCAATTTAAAGTAGAAATTGCTAAAGAACTTGAAGAAGCTGCAAAAGCTTATTCTGCAGAACATCCAGGGGTTACAATAAACATTCAAACTGTAGGCGGTGGAGATGATTACGGTGCTGCACTTAGAGCTAAAATGCAATCAGGTGAAGAGCCAGCAATATTTAATATAGGTGGGCCACAAGACGTTAAAGACTGGCAGCCAAGACTGGCGGATTTATCTAAAGAACCTTGGGTAAGTAAAGCTGTTGAGGGAGTATTACCAGGAGTAACTGTAGATAACAAAGTTTATGGAATGCCATTTGCACTTGAAGGATATGGTTTCATATATAATAAAGGCATATTTGAAGCTGCTGGAATTGATACAAAGGCTATTAAGGATTATGCAAGTTTAGAAGCAGCAGTTAAAAAGCTTGATAATAAGATAAAAGCTAATGAATTAAAAGATAAATATCCTAAATTAGAAGCAGTATTCGAAATGCCTGCTAAGGAAACTTGGATAACTGGACTTCATACATCAAATGCAGTTTTATCTCAAGAATTCAATAGCGCTCTTGATGCTTTCGCAGCTAAAAAAGTAGATTTTAAACATGGTGATGCGTTAAAAGCGTTATACGACTTACAAGCTAATTATTCACCAAATGCTAAATCTAAAGGAAAATTAAATGCAATAGACTATGCAACTCAAGTTGGCCAAGGTTTAGCTATAGAACGTGTTGCTATTATACAACAAGGTAACTGGGTTTATAACGATGTTCAAAAGATAGATGCAAAGGTTGCAGAACAATTAGACATTTTACCAATACCAATTAAAGGAGTAAAAGAAGATTCAATACCAGTAGGAGTTCCTATGTACTGGGCAGTTAATAACAAAGTTTCACCAGAACAACAAGCTGCAGCTAAAGACTTTTTGAATTGGTTATATACTTCTGAAAAAGGAAAAGATTATGTTGTTAACAAATTCTTCTTCATACCTCCATTTAAAGGTTATGAAAACTTCCAACCTAAGGATTCTTTAGGTGCCGCTGTAAATAGATACGCTCAAGAAGGAAAATCATTACCATGGGTGTTCATGGGATATCCAACTGGTTGGGGAATGGATGTTCTTGGACAAGAGGTTCAAAAATATTTAGCTGGAGAAGTTGAGTGGGATGAGGCTATAAAGACAGCTCAAGCTAAGTGGGAGAAAGCGAGAAAGGAAAAAAAATAAATTAATTAGGGGAAGGGATTATTTCCTTCCTCAAATTATATAGAAATCGACATAAGGAGGTCACTATGAAAAAATCAAAATTATGGTTTAGTTTCTTTGTTGGACCCATACTAATTGCATTTTTACTGGTTGTAGTCATACCGGCTATAACAGGAGTATATTATTCTTTTACAGATTGGAATGGCATAGAGAATAAGGCCACTTTTGTTGGAGTTTCAAATTATATAGAGATATTTAAAGAAGGAAATGGATTTATACAAGCCTTTGTATTTACAGCAACTTTTTCTTTGGTATCTGTTATTACAATTAATTTAATTGGCTTTGGATTAGCACTATTAGTTACTAGAGGAATGAAAACAAGTAACATTTTAAGAAGCATATTTTTTATGCCTAATATGGTGGGGGGACTTATATTAGGATTTATATGGCAGTTTATATTTACAAAGGCTTTTGATTCTATCGGTGCTAAACTTGGATGGGAATTTTTAAGAGGATGGCTTTCTACTACAGCAACTGGTTTTTGGGGACTTGTTATATTGATGTCTTGGCAAATGTCAGGATACATGATGGTAGTTTATATAGCAGCTCTAGAAGGTATTCCTGAGAGCTTAAAAGAAGCAGCAGAAATAGATGGAGCTAATGGATTTCAAAAACTTATTAATATAACCATACCTTTAGTTGCACCAGCTTTTACTGTTGGACTTTTTTTAACATTATCCAATTCTTTTAAATTGTTTGATCAAAACTTATCACTTACAGCGGGAGGGCCATATAATTCTACACAAATGTTAGCTCTTAATATCTATAATTCAGCCTTTGTATATAACGAGTTTGGTATAGCGCAAGCTAAGGCAGTAATATTCTTGATTACTGTAGCAGCCATAACTTTAACTCAATTAAATTTCAGTAAGAAAAAGGAGGTAGAAATGTAATGAGAGAAGCTACTTCAAAAAAAGTAGGGTGGAGTATATTAGCAATATTTACAGCTCTTACATTTTTAGCACCACTATATATTGCCTTTATAAACTCTTTTAAAACTCAAAAAGGTATTTATAGTAATGTTATAGGTTTACCTGGAAAAGATACCTTTACTTTAAATAATTACTTTCAGGCATTTAAAGATTTAAACTTTCTTCACTCCTTTATGAATTCTTTACTAATTACAGTAGTGAGTACTGTGATTATAGTTATATTTGCTTCAATGGCAGCTTGGATGTTAGTAAGATCAAAAACAAAAATAAGCAAATTTTTATTCTTTTTATTTGCAGGAGCTATGCTAATACCTTTTCAATCAGTAATGTTACCTCTTATTAACTTGATGGGGAAATTGAACTTATTAAATCCAGCAGGGCTAGTATTTATGTATTTAGGATTTGGATCAAGTTTATCTATAATAATGTATCATGGATTTATAAAAAATATACCAGTGGAGTTAGAAGAGGCGGCTACCATAGATGGATGTAACAAGTTTCAAATATTTTGGTTAATTGTTTTTCCATTATTAAAACCAATAACTGTTACAGTAAGTATTTTAAATGCAATGTGGATATGGAACGACTTTTTATTACCTCAATTAGTTATAAACAGGCCTAAATGGCATACGCTTCCCTTAAAGATGTTTTACTTTTTTGGGCAATATTCAAAGCAGTGGAATTTAGCATTAGCAGGGCTTGTGCTAGGTATGATTCCTATAATTATATTCTATTTATTTGCTCAAAAACACATTGTAAAAGGTGTTACACAAGGGTCTATTAAATAAAATTTAATTTAATATATCTTTGTTAAGCAATGCGGTGATATTGATGATCATATTTAATTAATTAAACAATAGGTGGGGTGAAGAAATGAAAGTATTTAAAATAACTGAGAGTGTAACTAAGTATACCTTTGGAAAACCTATAAATACAGAAGCTGTAGTTTTAACTGGAGAAGAGTGCTTTAGGGATTCTTTAGAATTTTTAAAAGTAAAGTATAATCAAGAGCTAGAACTTGATTATGATATGAATACACAAGATGTTATATGGGGTCTTGGAGAAAATCAAAGGGGAATGAATAAAAAGGGGGGTATATATGAATCTTTCTGCAGTGATGATCCAAGGCATACCCCTGATAAGAAATCTTTATATGGGGCTCACAATTTTATAGTAATAGATGGAGATAATAAATTCGGTGTTTTTGTAGACTATCCAGGAAAGGTAACATTTGATATAGGGTTTTCAAAGAAAAATAAGTTAAAGATTATTGTAGAAGAAAGTAACGTAGATGTTTATATAATTAAGGGAAAATCTCCTAAAAATATTGTAAGAGAATTTCTAGGTATTATAGGAGAAAGTTATGTTCCTCCTAAATGGGCTTTTGGATATCAACAATCAAGATGGGGTTATAAAGATTCAAAAGATATTAAAGAAATTGCAGAGAAATTTATTGAGAATAAAATTCCTTGTGATGCAATTTGCCTTGATATAGATTATATGGAGAGATTCAAAGATTTTACTATAGATAAGGATGCTTTTCCAAATTTTAAAGGTTTCGTAAAGGAAATAAAAGAAAAGGGTTTTAGACTTATACCTATAATTGATGCAGGGGTTAAGATAGAAAAGGGTTATGAAGTTTATGAAGAAGGTATAGAAAATAAATATTTTTGTGCTGATGACAAGGGAGAACCATTTATAGCAGCAGTTTGGCCAGGAGTATGCCATTTTCCAGATTTTTTAAATAGTAAAGCTAGAGAGTGGTTTGGACTAAAATATAAATTCCTAACGGATTTAGGAATTGAAGGCTTTTGGAATGACATGAATGAACCAGCTATATTTTATACTCCTAGAGGTTTAAAGGAAGCTGTTGAAACTGCAAAGGCTTCTGAAAAAGAGAACTTAGATATACACTCTTTCTTTGCATTACAAGATGTATTTTCAAAGATGGCTAACAATATAGCGGATTACAAAGGTTTTTATCACAATATGAATGGAAATATTGTTAATCATTATAAGGTTCATAATCTTTATGGTTACAACATGACAAGAAGTGCTGGGGAAGCTTTTAGAAAAATTAATTCTAATAAAAGATTTTTACTATTTTCACGAGCTTCATATATAGGAATGCATAGGTATGGTGGCATATGGACAGGGGATAACCACTCTTGGTGGGAACACATTTTGTTAAATATAAAAATGATGCCTTCTTTAAATATGTGTGGTTTTTTCTATATTGGAGCAGATACAGGTGGTTTTGGTAGTGATGCTAATGAGCAATTAGTTATAAGGTGGAATCAATTTAGTATATTTACACCTTTATTTAGAAATCATTCAGCCATGGGAACTAGGAGCCAAGAACCATACTCATTTGGTGAGAATACTAAAGAAATTATTACAAAAGCAATAGAATTTAGATATGCATTGATCCCTTATATTTATTCAGAATATATGAAGGCAATTAATAATAGAAACATGTATTTTATGCCAATTTCCTTTGAATATAATGATGAAATGTCAAGAAGAATAGAGAATCAACTTTTATTAGGTGAAAGTTTAATGATTGCTCCTGTTTATGAAGAAAATGCGGTGGGAAGATATGTTTATCTTCCAGAGGACATGCTTTTATGGAAAGTAAGGGATTACAGGAATAGAAAATATGAAGTGGTTAAAAAAGGACATAATTATTTGAATGTTGATTTTGATGAGATTCCATTATTTATTAGAAAAAATAAAATTTTAGTTTTAGGCAAATCTTCTCACAATGTAGAGAGCTTAGATAGCGCAGAATTAAATGTAATAGCCTTTGTAGAAAATGAGGCAAATTATATATATTATGATGATGATGGAAATAGCTACGATTTTAAAAAAGGTAAGTATTCAGAAATAATTATATGCATTAGAAAAAATAATGAGGATTACGAAATAGAAGTTAAAAATAAAGGGAATAAATTAGTGAAAAAAATAAGCTTTGACATAGTAGATGTAGATGGAAATATTATTAAGAAAATAATCTATTTATAAGGAAAAAGGAGAAAGTTGATGATTACAAGAAGCAGTGGTATTTTAATGCATATTACATCGCTACCAAGTCCCTATGGTATTGGGACCTTTGGAAAAGAAGCATATGATTTTGTAGATTTTTTAGAGAAATCAGGGCAAAAATATTGGCAAATACTACCTATTGGACCCACAGGCTACGGTGATTCACCTTATCAATCCTATTCAGCTTTTGCAGGCAATCCATATCTTATAGATTTGCCATTGCTTACAGAAATGGGATTATTAAAAGATGAGGATTATGAAAATATAGATTTTGGTGAAGATTGTACCAAGGTAGATTATAATAAAATATTTAAAAACAAGATGCCTATTTTAAAAAAAGCTTTCAAAAATAGTAAAGGTAAATATGAAAATGAGATAAAAAGGTTTAGAGAAGAAAATAAATTATGGATAGAAGACTATGTTTTATATATGAGTATAAAAGAAAAATTTAGCTTAAAGCCTTGGCAGGAATGGGATGAAGAAATTAAGTTAAGAGATGAAGAAGTTTTAAAAAAATACAAAGAAGAATTAAAAGAAGAAATAGATTATTGGATGTTTTTACAATATATATTTTTCAAACAATGGATGGAATTAAAAAACTATGCAAACCATAAAGGAATAAAGATCATAGGAGATATACCAATTTACGTAGCAACAGATAGTGCTGATACTTGGGCAAATAGTGAAGTGTTTGTTTTAGATGAAAATAAAAATCCTACTGTTGTCTCTGGATGTCCGCCGGATGCTTTTTCACCGACAGGACAATTGTGGGGAAATCCTATATATAGATGGGACTACCTGGATAAGACAGGATATGCTTGGTGGATAGAGAGAATTAAAGCAAGTAGTAAAATATATGATATCACAAGAATAGATCATTTCAGAGGATTTGAATCTTATTGGGAAGTACCAGCAAAAGAAGATACTGCAATAAATGGAAAATGGGTTAAGGGACCGGGAATGAAACTATTTAATAAAATAAAAGAAGAATTAGGAGAAATTGAAATAATAGCAGAAGATTTAGGATTTCTAACTAAAGAAGTTATTGATTTTAGAATTGCTTCTGGATATCCTGGAATGAAAATCTTAGAATTTGCTTTTGATACTAGAGAAGAAAGTGATTATTTGCCACATAATTATGATAAAAATTGTGTGGTATACACTGGAACTCATGATAATGATACTGTCAATGGATGGCTTGAAAATACAAATGAAAAAGATGTGGAGTTTGCTATAAAATATCTGAAATTAACAAAAGAGGAAGGCTACAATTGGGGATTCATAAGAGGAGCCTTAAGTTCAGTTGCAAATCTTGCTGTAATACAGATGCAGGATTATTTAGGACTATCAACTGAAGCTAGAATGAATGTTCCATCAACTATAGGTGGGAATTGGCAGTGGAGGGTTAAGACGGAGGATTTAACAGAGGGATTAGTTAAAAATATTTATGATATTACAAAACTATATGGAAGGTAGGAGTAATATGATTAATACTAAGGAACTTAAGATAGCTATAGAAAGAATTATTAAAATAGACTATGGCAAATCTTTAGCTAAAGCAAAAAATTATGAAAAGTATAATGCACTTTCAAAAGCTATTATGGAAACTATAATTGTTAACTGGGAAGAAACTGAAAGTGCTTATGATAAAGGAAAACAAGCCTACTATTTATCAGCAGAGTTTTTGATGGGAAGAGCTTTAGGAAATAATTTAATGAATTTAGGAATTTATGATGAAGTAGAAGAAGTTTTGAAAGAATTAGGTATAGATATTAACGAAATAGAAGAGGCGGAAGAAGATGCAGGCCTTGGGAATGGAGGACTTGGAAGACTAGCGGCTTGTTTTATGGAGTCAGCAGCTACAAAAAACTTACCGTTAACGGGCTATGGAATTAGGTATAGTTATGGATTATTTAAACAAAGTTTTATAGATGGTTTTCAAGTAGAGGAAGAAGATGACTGGTTGAAATATGGCGACCCATGGTCTATTAGGCGAGAAGAAGATACTGTTATTGTAGAGTTTGCTGATGGCAAAGTTAAAGCTGTGCCGTATGATACACCCATTATAGGTTATAGTACAAAAAACATAAATAAGCTTAGACTTTTTAAAGCAGAACCTTTGGTAGATTTCGATTTTAAATTATTTAATTCTCAAAAATATGATGAGGCAGTAAAAGAAAAGAATAGGGCTGAAGATATTTCTAGGGTATTATACCCAAATGATTCTACTGAAGAAGGTAAAATTCTTAGATTGAAGCAACAATATTTTTTTGTTTCTGCAGGATTGAATGATATACTTAAAAAGTTTAAAAAAGTACATGGAAATAATTTTAAAGAATTTGCTAAATATAATGCAATACAGCTTAATGATACCCATCCAGTTGTAGCCATACCAGAGCTTATGAGAATATTAACAGATGAGGAAGGTTTACTATGGGAAGATGCTTGGAATGTTGTAGTCAACACTTTTTCCTATACAAATCACACTATATTAAAAGAGGCTCTTGAGGAGTGGAATGTGGAGCTTTATGAAAGGTTACTTCCTCGAATTTATGAGATAATTAAGGATATAGATAAAATATTTAATGAAGAACTTATGGAAAAGAAGTATTCAAAAGAAAAAATCCATTCTATGAGGATAATAAATGAGGACAAGATTAGAATGGCTTATCTTGCAATTCATGGAACTCATGTTACAAATGGTGTGGCTAAGCTTCATACGGATATATTAAAGTATCAAGAGTTAAAAGATTGGCATGAGCTTTACCCAAATAGATTCCAAAACAAGACTAATGGTATCACTCCTAGAAGATGGCTACTTTTAACAAATAGGGAGCTATCAAAATTAATAACAGAGCTCCTAGGAAACAGTAATTGGATTACTAACCTTCATGAATTAAAAAAGCTGGAGCAGTATATAGAAGATCCATCAGTACTAGATAAATTATTAGAAATAAAAAAGGCTAATAAAGAGCGATTAGCAAAATATATTAAAGAACAAGAAGGGATTAGTATAAATCCAGACTCATTATTTGATATACAAATTAAAAGGTTACACGAATACAAAAGACAACTTCTTAACGCTTTTGGTATATTAGATCTATATTTTAAACTAAAAGAAAATCCTAATATGGACATTGTCCCAAGGACTTTTATATTTGGAGCAAAGGCTGCACCGGGATATGTTAGAGCAAAGGCTATAATAAAATTTATTAATGAAATTGCAAAACTTGTAAATAATGATTCTGAAATAAAGGATAAAATAAAAGTTGTATTCGTGGAGAATTATAGAGTTTCTTATGCTGAAAAATTGTTTCCAGCAGCGGATATTTCTGAACAAATATCTACAGCAGGAAAGGAAGCTTCAGGAACTGGCAATATGAAATTTATGCTAAATGGAACTCCAACCATCGGAACTTACGATGGTGCTAATGTGGAGATAGTCCAAGAAGCAGGAGAAGAAAATAACTTTATTTTTGGAGCTAGAGTGGAGGAAATTGAAAAAATTAAGGATACTTATAATCCTAAGGAATATTATGAAACTGTTCCAGGATTAAAGAGAGTTGTAGATACCTTAATTGATGGTACTTTTGACGATGGAGGAAATGGTAGCTTTAAAGAATTGCACACATCTTTACTTGAAGGTGCAAGCTGGCATAAGGCAGATAATTATTTTATACTTAGAGACTTTAAAGATTATATAGAAGCTCAATATAGAGTAGATAAAGCGTACAGAGATAGGCGCGGATGGGCTAAAAAAGCTCTAATGAATATTTCAAATGCAGGAAAGTTTAGCAGTGATAGAACCATAGAGGAATATGCAAAAGAAATTTGGAATATAGCTCCTAAAAAAATATGATAAAAGAAGAAAAGTTAAAATTAGAATTTAATTTTAACTTTTCTTCTTTTGCGCCGTTTTAACTATTGTAAAAATATTTGTCTTAGAATAGAAGAACCACATTTGAAAAATTTATATGTGTACATTGTGAAAGTGCGCTTAGATGAAATATGTGGAATTACATTAAACACAATTGAATGCTTTTTAAAATAGTGATATAATTTTGTATCAAAAAATAAAAAAATTTAGTATTTGAAAAATTTTATATGATATAGCTATACAAAAGAATTTTTATTTAAGATTTATTTCATTTAAGATTCATTAAAGGTATGGCATTTATAATGGAGTGATAGTATAGACGTTTGAAAAAACTATAATAAAAAGGAGGAATAGGTAAGTGTATGAGAGTTTTAATGGTTGAAGATGAAAAATACATGGCAGAAGCCATAGAGCAAGTCCTAAAAAAAAATAATTACAGTGTCGATTTGGCTTTTGATGGTGAGTATGGCTTAGACTGTGGACTTTCTGGTATTTATGACATTATTATTCTCGACATTATGCTTCCTAAGATAGACGGTATAAGTGTACTGAAAGAATTGCGTAGAAATTATATTGAAACCCCAGTGATATTACTTACGGCAAAAGGCGAAACGGAAGATAAGGTAAAAGGTCTTGACAGCGGGGCTGATGACTATTTACCAAAGCCCTTTCACACAGATGAATTAATGGCTCGATTGCGTGCATTGGGGCGTAGAAAAAATGAATTGATAAACGATAACATTTTACAGTACGGAGATATTGAACTCAATCAGCTCACTTTAAATCTCAACTGTAGGAACAAAGAGTTTAAACTGACTTTAAAGGAATGCCAACTGTTAGAGATTTTAATCAAGCGAAAAGGTATGATTATTTCGAAAAATTTCATTATCGAAAAGCTTTGGGGCTACGAAACCGATGCAGAAGATAATCATGTTGAGGTATATATATCCTTTCTTCGCAAAAAATTAAACAGCATAAAATCTACAGTTAGCATTCAAACGGTGAGAGGTGCAGGCTATGTATTAAAAATGCCAAAGGATGGAGAATTCTATGTTTAAAAAATTACGCAACCGATTTCTCATACTGAATATGTCAATTATTTCTGTGGTGATGATTACCGCCTTTGCCGTTATTTATATTACAACATATAACAATGTACAAACAAAAAACCAAGATAAACTGGAATTGTTATCTTCAAAACCAAACTTAGGCCCCTTTGGCTTATCGAATAACACAAAAAAGGAGGAGATAGTCATTGGAATGGTTCCTTCGGACTCTTCACTTTCTTTCAATGTGTTTGTAAATTCAGATGGTAAGATTCTTAAAGTAATCTCCCATGTTGATATGCCAGAGGAAACATATTTTAAAGCCACGGAGCTTGCTCTAAATAGGAAAAAGAAAAATAGCGTCATATCACTTGAAGATAAGCGATGGCAATACAAAATTTTACCTGTCAATGGCACTATTGTTATTCGTGGAAGGCCAGAATCCAACATAATAAATTCCAGTGGAAACAATTATCAGATTACATTTTTAGATGTTACGGATTCCAACAAAACATTGAGGGAGCTTTTTACTACATTATTTTTTGTAGGGATTATTATGCTTTGCGTAATATTTGCAATTAGTCTTTTCTTTGCTAGTCGATCTATTGAGCCTATTGCGGAGGCTTGGGAGAAGCAAAAACAATTCATTGCTGATGCTTCCCATGAGCTAAAAACACCCCTTGCCATTATAAATGCCAATTCTGACGCCCTTCTTACAAATCAGGAAGAAACCATCAAAAGTCAGAAAAAATGGCTTGATTATATAAAAACCCAAACGGACAGAATGGGAAAGCTTGTGAACGATCTTCTATATTTGGCTAAGACAGAGGATACAAATAGTAAAATACTTCATGCACCTTTTGATATCAGCCAGGTGGTGAGTGACGTTGTATTATCAATGGAGGCTGTGATATTTGAAAAGGACATTACGCTTTTACAAGAGGTAGAAGCTAATATCATTATAAAAAGCGACAGTGAAAAAATTAAACAGGTGGTTACTATATTGCTGGACAATGCGATAAAGTATACGGATGAAAAAGGTTATATAGATATTACATTGAAAAAAACAAGGCATCAGCTTGTCTTTTCAATAAAAAACAGCGGCGAAAGCATACCAAAAGAAAATTTGCCAAAACTGTTTGATCGTTTTTACAGGGCTGATCCTGCAAGAACACAGGAGAACGGTGGCTATGGCTTGGGATTACCTATAGCTAAAGCTATTATAGATAGACTTCACGGGAAAATTTACGCCCACAGCCAGAAGAATGATGGTACAACATTTACTTTCACACTTGCATTATAATACAGATAATATAATTTGTTAGAATTGATAAAAACCCTTCGATAGTTATTTCACTATCGAAGGGTTTTTTATGTATTAAAATCACACTTCTCTTTAAGGTTCATTAAAGGTTGAGTAATTATAATTATAAATGTAGATCGGTTATTTGCAAATACAAGGAGTTAAAGGAGGAAAATCAGTATGTACATTTTTCAAAACGCACTAAAAAACATAGTGCGAAACCGTGGCAGAAATATTTTGATGGGTATTATTATTTTTGCCATCATCGTTACAACAGTGGTTGCATTGATTATTAACAATACTGCCAGTGGAATTATTGACGATTATAAGGCGCGTTTTGGTTCGGAGGTTACCATTACTCCTAATATGGAAAAGATGAGGGAGCAGGCGCAAACCCAGATGGAAGACGGCAAAACCGCTATTCAAATGAAGCGTCCACCTATATCACCAGAGCAATATCTTGACTTTGGAGATTCAGAATATATTTTAAACAGTACTTATACGGCGGCTGCCGGTGTTAAAAGCGAAAATATTACCCCTATAGATGAAGAGGCTGGGGCAAGCGGGACTACTATGATGAAACAGGGAGGAGTAGGTGACTTTCAACCGGAAATGCGCCTTTATGGAAACTTTTGGGATGATTTTAATAATGGAAATCGTGAAATTGCAGAGGGGAGGATGGTAGAAGATAAAGAGGAATGTATTATAAGCACCGACCTTGCCGAGCTTAATGATATTTCTGTGGGAGATAAAATTACTTTAGAGGGGATGCTTAGCGATGAAGAGGGGAATACCCAGGATACTACATATGAATTGACTGTTGTAGGTACTTTTTATGATACAACAGAAGAATATTCTAACTCAATGTTCAAAAATCCTTATATGAACAGACGTAATGAAATCTTAGCTGATTTTGATACGGTTTTAGCTCCAATGGAGTCAGGACAAAGAGGTATTGAGATTACCGCTACCTATTCTTTGAAAAACCCTGATATGCTTGCAGATTTTAGAGAGGAAGTATACGCAAAGGGGTTAAACGAAGTATATGATGTTACAACAGATGAAGCAAGCTACAATAAAATTGTGGGTCCTGTTGAAGGTTTAAAGAGCATTTCTCTTACCTTTATGATTATTGTTTTGGTTCTTGGTGGTATCATTCTTGCACTTCTTTCTTCAATTTCCATTCGTGAAAGGAAATATGAGATTGGAGTTCTAAGAGCTATGGGTATGAAAAAAGGAAAAGTAGCTTTGGGACTTTGGGCGGAAATGCTTATTATCACCTGTCTTTGCTTAGTAGTAGGAATAGGCTCAGGCACACTTGTAGCACAACCTGTAGCCAATGTCCTTCTTAATGATCAAATTGTGGCGGCAGAGGAAGCAGAAGCCAATGCAAACACAGGAGGACCTAAAATGGTCATAGTAGGTGGAAAACCGGCAGGAACTACAAATGTGAAGCCACTTGATAATATAGAGGTTTCTCTTGGAATTGATACAATAGGGCAAATTATCACCATTTCATTACTTCTTGCTTCCGTATCAGGTATTGTTTCCATCGGTAAAATTACAAAATACGAACCTATCAAAATACTCATGGAAAGGAATTAGGTGAAAAATATGAGCGTATTGACATTGAAAAATGTAACCTATAAATATGAAGGTGCAAAAAAGACGGTCTTAAAGGGTTTAAGCGCTGAATTTGAAGCAGGAAAAGTTTATACTATTGTAGGAAGATCTGGATCAGGTAAATCCACTATGTTATCTCTTATATCAGGACTTGACGTCTGCACTGACGGCGAGATACTGCATGGTCAAAATGATCTCAAAACCCTTGATCGCGACAAATACAGGGCAAAGGATATCGGTGTAGTGTTCCAAAGTTTCAACCTTTTAACAAATGCAACTGCCGTAGAGAATATTGTCTTATCCATGAATATCAGTGGAAGTACGGAAAAGGATAAAGAGACCTTTGCCTATGAGCTTTTAGAAAAGGTGGGAATTGACAGGGATACTGCAGACCGAAAAATATTGCAACTTTCAGGAGGAGAACAGCAGCGTGTGGGGATAGCAAGAGCTTTGTCTCATAACCCTGATATTATTATTGCTGACGAACCCACTGGTAACTTGGATAAGGATACCGAAATAGAAATCCTTAAAATTTTTACATCCCTTGCTCATAAGACAAATAAATGTGTTATCATCGTTACCCACTCCAAAAAGGTCACTTCCGTCGCCGATGTGGTTTTGGGTATCAGCGAGGGTAAGTTGATACAGGTTAAGAGTAATATAGAAAGGCAGGGAAATTAAGGTTGAAGAAAAAAATTCATATTTTCAGTATTATTTTATATACACTTGCGGGTTTGCTTGCGGTGTATTCCATTTGGGCAATCATAAATTGCTATGAATATATTTCTCAAATGATGGCAGCACAGCAGCTGACATTTGCCGGAAATGAATATGATGTTGTAAATTTCTATATGTCCAATTGCTCTCAGTATGTATTGTTTGCCATTATACTATTTACATTAGGGTGGATAATACAAAAAAATCTATTCTATTTTGAAAGAGAGCAGCAGACGGATAATCAAATACCTTCATCTGTTCATATGTTGGAAGAGGGGGCAAATGAGGAAAGTTTTGAGGAAGGTTTTGAAGAGTGGTTTAAGAATAATCACCAATAATAAAAATAATTATCAAGAGCGGCTTTGTTTTTAAAAGCCGCCTTTTTAAATAAAAGCCTCGGATTGTCCGAGGGTCTCAATTAAAGGCTAACTTAGGTCTTAATCCTTTTTAGCTATTTATTGGATTTCAAGTGTGCGTAATTTCTAAATAATTGGCAATAATCATATTATATAATAGAATTTTGAGTAATATAAATAAATTAACAGAGTGTAAGGGAGGATTGAATATGCTTAATTATGTTCTAACTTGTTGTTCAACAGCAGATATGCCCTATGACTATTTTAGTAAAAAGGATATTCCATTTGTTTCCTTCCATTATATTTTAGATGGAAAAGAATATCCAGATGACCTGGGGCAAACCATGTCTTTTGAAGAATTTTATAGTAGAATTGCAGCAGGAGCAATGCCTACAACTTCGCAGGTGAATGTGGGACAGTATATAGATTTTTTTGAACCATTTTTAAAAGAGAAAAAAGATATTCTCCATATTTCTTTTTCTTCTGGTTTATCAGGATCTTATAATTCTGCCACTATTGCAAGAGAGGAACTTTTATCAAAGTACCCAGATAGAAAAATCTTCATAGTAGATTCCTTAGGAGCATCTTTAGGCTATGGATTACTTGTAGATATGGCAGCGGATATGCGAGATAACGGAGCTAACATCGAAGAGGTATATACTTTCATAGAGGAGAAGAAACTTAATATACATCATTGGTTTTTCTCTACGGATCTTACCCACTATAAACGAGGTGGACGTATTTCAGCTACATCTGCCACTGTGGGAAGTCTCCTTAATATTTGTCCGTTATTAAATGTTAATCATGAGGGAAAGCTTACTCCATGTAAAAAGATTCGCGGTAAAAAACGTGTAATGGAGGAGATTGTACATATGATGGAGTCTCATGGGGAGGCTGGTGTAAATTATTCTGGGAAATGCTTTATATCTAATTCAGCATGTTATGAGGATGCGCGTAAGGTAGCGGATTTAATCGAGAAAAAATTTACTTTACTAAATGGACCTGTGATGATAAATAGTATTGGTACTGTAATTGGCTCCCATACGGGACCTGGAACGGTAGCACTTTTCTTTTTGGGGGATAAGAGAGAATAAAATATAAAATAGGATTGTAACTTATCTAGCTACAATCCCCAATATAAATGCATAGTTTTACACAAAATTATTTACATGTTCATATTACTGCTTTAAAATAAACTATATAGTGCAGAAATATTATGTACCAATGATAAAATGCTGTATATATTATAATGCCCAGGCAGGTTTTTTTTGTATTTCTGTATTTTCGCCCACAATCTTAGCAGGGAAGCCTTCTACGATTTGGTTATCCTCAAAAACACTTCTTTGTTTAACTAAGCTGCCGGATTTAACCAAAGTATTTTTGCCTAATTTGCTGTAATCGCAAACTATTGAACCGGATTCTATTATGGTGTTTGAGCCAATATTTGTGCCATGAATTATACAGCCAGGACCGATAATTACATTGTCATCAATAACAAGTTCATTGTCAGGCAATAAATGTAACACGGAGTTTTCTAGTATTTGAACGTTGTTACCGATTTTTACAGGACCGTGTGAATTTCCTACTATTCTTACACCTGAACCGATTACTGAATTGTTTCCTACTGTAACATCACCTGTAATTTCAGCTGAATCGTATATAAAAGCAGATTCAGCAACCACAGGATATTTAACACCATACTCATATAAATTTCCCATTTTTTCACCTTCCTTTGCTTCATTATCGATTATATTTTCTACATATGAGCTCAATGAAATATCGTTGCCTCTCATTCTTGATATCATATTTTTATCTTCTGTGGTCAGCTTTCTTATTATTCTGCCAGGTCTCCCCACAACCACAGATCCATCAGGAATAACGCGCCCTTCAGGAATTATTGTTCCTTCCCCGAATATGCACATATTGCCTATTTTTGAGCTTGGAAGAAAAATAACACCATTTCCTATTTCGCATAAATCACCTATTTCTGCTCCAATGGCAATACATTTGTGACCAAAAATAGTTTTACTACCAACTTTTAATGAGTGTTCAGGCGTTCCAATAAGGACAGAATTTTCAAGAACCCAAGATGAATTTCCAATAGTTATGGAGTCATCAATTGAACGAAGAACTGAACCTTGTGCAATATAAACATTGTTTCCAAGTCTTAATTTGCCTATTAACCTTACGGAATTATCAATTCTTAAATTTGACATAACACACCTCCATATCTTAATTTATTACAATCATTTTTTATTAATGAATGTTAAACCAATTGTACATGCTTTTACTAAATATTGTTTTTTATATTATTATAATATTAGGAGGAAACTTATAAAATAAGGAGATTTACACAAATTTATTTACAGACTCTAATTTTAATATGGTGCTAGTATTATTATATATACTAGCACCATATATTGCATTATTATTTAACTTTAAACTTTTCTATGGCTTCATTCATATTTTCTGCAAGGGATTTTATATTTTCAACATTATTTATAAGCTCTTCCATGGATGCATTTTGCTGTTGAGTTGCAGAAGATACTTCTTCAGCACTAGCAGCTGTTTCTTCAGCTCCAGCAGAGATATTGGTAATTATATTTAATACATCATTCTTTTTTAAATTAATATCATCATTGTATTTCCTTATTTCTGATACACTGTCCGCTAATTGTTTAACTGACTTAGATATGTTTTCAAAAGCTTCTCTAGTATCACTTACATAAACATTATTTTCATATGTGATCTTTTTAGACTTATCTACACCTTCAACTGCACTTTCTAATTGGTTTTGAATTTTCTCGATAAGATCCTTTATAGATTTACTATACTCAGAAGATTGTTCTGCAAGCTTTCTTACTTCGTCAGCTACTACAGCAAATCCCTTACCATGTTCACCAGCTCTTGCTGCTTCTATGGCTGCATTTAAAGCAAGTAAGTTAGTTTGCTCTGCTATTTGCTCAATGGTAGCAGTTATTGTACCTATCTCTCTAGACATATCTCCCATATCATCAATTACATTATTAACATTTTCAACGGAATGTTGAACCTCATTTGATTTATCTATTAATAAAGATACTATATTTAATCCTTTATTACTTAATTCATCTGTTTTAATTGTAAGTTCATTCATGGTTGAATTTTTTTCGTTAACAATATCTAAATTATTAGTTAATTCATTAAGTTTTACTGTACCTATTTCTAAATCTTTTGCTTCATTATTAGCACCATATGCCACTTGCTCAATGGAAAGAGCTATATCGTTAGTAGCGGATTTAGTTTGTTCAGAGGCTAAAACTAAATCTCCATAGGAACTATTTAATATTTTTACCGAGTTTCTTATATTGCCTATTAGAGAATTTAAAGTATTTTGCATTAAATCTATTGAAATAGCGAGATTTTTAAATTCGTCATTTCTATTTAAAAGTTCTTTTGGAATTTCTTTTGTAAAATCTCCTTCTTTAATATTATTTAAACACTGCTCAATTATTTTTATAGGTTTTGAAACTGTTTTTGAAAAGCCGAAAGAAAATATCACTGTGCAAACAGCAAATATTCCTAATAAAATCAATAGCACGGTTTCTAATTCTTTTATGCTATTTAAAAATTCGCTTTTATGTATAATAGATATATATTTCCATCCTAAATTTGGAGATGTATAAATATTTACAAGATGTTGTCCACCATCTATTGTAGTCTCAAAGCTTCCATCGGTAGTAGCCATCTTATCTGTTAAACTAGGAATATCTAAAGTAGATACATTTTTAAAGTCTACGTCATCTCTCTTTGGATGGGCTAGTATATTACCATCTTTATCTGTGAGAATTACATATCCTTCGTTTCCTATTTTTATATTTTTAACCATTTCCGTTAATTCTTTTATACTCACATCAAGTCCCTGTACACCAATAACTTCGCCATTTGCTCCTCTGATTGCTGTACTTGTACTAACAACAACAGATTTATCTACAGGAACATAGTAAGGATCGGTTCTTGCTGTGGTCCAATTATTTTCTTTAACTAATTCATAGAAAGGTCTTTGGCGTGGGTCATACTTTGCTGGAATTTTCCCTTCCGGCCATTGAACTAATCCACCTTCTTTTGTTGCCATATAAACATAAGCTGATTTTTTGTGGGATTTAGAAAACTCTAAATATTCTTCATATATTTTCTGTTCTATTCCTCCATTTTTTGAAGGAGTCATTTGCATATCTTGATTTATATTTAAATAAGAAGTTATGCTTTTATCACTTTTTTTTACATATTCATTATTTGCCAGCATCTCACAATTTTCTTTTACAGTATCAAAAAATATGTTCATTGCATTATCAATCTGTGTAACTTCTCTAGTACTAGATTCAATGAAATTGTTTTTAAACTCTTTTTCAACAACAGCTTTAGCATAAATACCCAAACAAATTATTGGTATTAAAGTGATGGCTAAAATTGAAATTATTAATTTATTGCTAAAGCTTGTTAATGATAATTTCTTTTTTTTCATTTGTAATCACTCCAATATCTTTAGTTATCCATACTATTATCGTACATATTTAGTAAAGTTTATATCTTAAGATAGACTTATTTTAATATTATAAAGATTTAGTATAATAAAATATTGCTTGACTCTACTATGTGCTTGGACATATTTTGAATGTAGCTGTTCTATCATTGCGACCAATGGTACTGATGTGTATCTTAAGTTTTCTGCTTGCAGTTCATAGCTTAAAAAAGGAGAGTGAGTAAAAAGAATTTTATAAGTCTAAGATATCTTATCCAAAAAATTTGTCCCAATTACTCCAAGAATAATCATCACTGCTCCAATAATATGAAAGTATTGAAGCTTTTCTCCTAGGAATATTATTCCTGCAATCATAGTTATCAAGGTGGAAAGATTATTAAATACACTCATCTTAGAAGCCTCCATTTTAGATAAGGCATAGTTCACTAGGAATGATGTGATAAGTGAAGATAATATTCCTAAATAAACTATTGAAACTACAAATAATGGATTGGTAAAAGGCTTAAAGTAAAGATTAAGAGTTCCCTTTAAGCTATGGTTAATAATAGACATAATATTAAAAAATACAAAGCCTATAGCAGTTACGGTATAAGTTAGGCATATAGGTTTATATTGTCCTGACATTTTTCTTGCTAGTACGTTATTGCCAGCAGAGGAAAGTGAGGATAAAAGAATAAGCACTATACCTATAAAAATGTTGCTTTTTAAATTTATAGCCTTCATAAAAAATATATACACTACCCCTGCTACAGATAACAGTATTGATATTTTCTGTAATATGCTAGGACGCTCCTTTAAGAAGATTGTTGAAAATATCATTGTAAAAATAGGAATAGTTGCTTGAATGATTCCTGCTTCAGAAGAGGAAATATAAACTAGTCCAAATATCTGAAACCCAAAGGACATGATTGGGTAAAATAGTGAAAGAGGCAGAATACGAAGGATATCTTTTTTAGTTATATCTAATTTTATCCATCCTAATAAAACAGGTATGAAAGCGAATATGAAAGATACTGTGAAACGGTGAGCTAGTGTGTCAAGAGGGTTTGCTAAGTTTAGAGTTAATTTGGAAAATAAAAATGAGAAGCCTGTTATAAGAGCGTATAGGATAGCGGCAACATAGGCCTTTTTTTTATGTGAAAATTTCATTTTATACATTTTATAAATTCCTCCTAAAGTTATAGGTGCCTATAAGTTTTAAATTTGCCTTAAGGTATACTTTATATGTTAGTAGATTAATAACTATGGTACAATATGAATAAAAGCTATCTATACCGGTACAGATTTTAATGTAGAGGTGGAAATGTATGTATAAATATTTAGAAATATTAAGCCACATGGAGAGCTTAATTGAAGATGGAGAGTATAAAGAGGGAGATAAATTACCTTCTATTCGTGATTTTACTGAGAGATATGGTTGTAATAAAAGCACTATCATAAGAGCTTTAGAGGAGTTAGAGAGACAGCATAGGGTCTATTCCATACCTAAAAGTGGATATTATATTGTGAAGAGAAAAAATACTGTTAATAGTAATAAAGGCTTATTATTGGATTTTGCATCTTCTGCTGCAGATCCACAGGTTTTTCCCTATTTAGATTTTCAGCATTGCATTAATCAAGCCATTGATATATATAAAAATGAGTTATTTATATATGGAACTTCTAAAGGATTAACTTCTTTAATTAATATAATGCAAAAGCATTTAGCCAATTATCAGGTTTTTGCTAATAAAGATAATATTTTTATTACTTCTGGAGTTCAACAAGCCTTGGCCATATTAACTACATTAACTTTTCCAAATAGAAAAGAGACTATTTTAATAGAGCAGCCTAGCTATCATTTATTTATAGATTATTTAGAAACTCACAATATTCCTGTACTAGGCATTAAAAGAACCAGTAAAGGCATTGATTTAAATGAACTTGAGAGACTATTTAAAACAGAAAATATTAAATTTTTCTATACCATGCCTAGATTTCATAATCCTTTAGGTACTTCTTATTCTCAAAGGGAAAAGATGGCTATTGTAAAGCTAGCACAAAAATATGATGTATTTATTGTGGAAGATGACTATTTAGCTGACTTAGAAGAGGATTCAAAGGCTGATCCCTTATATGCCTATGGTGACTTTTCTCATGTTATTTATTTAAAGAGCTATTCAAAAATTATATTTCCTGGCTTGCGCATAGGAGTTGCGGTTATTCCTAATGCAATTCTAGAGAATTTTGGTAAATATAAAAGACTCATAGATGTAGATAGTTCTATGCTTTCTCAAGCAGCATTAGAAATTTATATTAAAAGTGGTATGTTTGAACGTCATAAACAAAAAATTAAAGCTTCTTATTCTTCAAGAAGTAAATGCTTAACTTCAGTCTTAGAAAAACAATATGAAGTTTATAGTGATGTTTTTAAATATGAACCTATTAAAAATTCATGTATTCACACATATATAACCTTTGATGAGAAAATAAATAGAGAAAAGCTTATACATAGATTGAAAAAGAAATCTATTAGAGTAGCTACAGAAGAAGGAAATTATTTAAGCACATTTCCAAGTGAAAGGATACTTAAATTAAATGCCACAAATGTAAGAGAGGACTATATTGAGAAGGGGATTCTTGATATAATTCAGGAGCTCAAAAATATGGAGATTTAAGAAGGAGTTAAAAATGTCAAAAATATTATTATCAAAATTTGCACCTATGATTATTGCATTTCCATCAGTTATAATTGGAGCCATAGCAATGTTTATTAATAAAGTCCCAATTGCTATTTGGGGACAAAATATTATTTGTTCAATGATAGCAGGACTAATTTCATATATTGTTTTATCAAAAAAATCTAAATGTAAAAAAATAAGAACCAATGGTATTATTATTCTAATATCGGTGATGTCTTTATTACTAACTTTTATTGACTTAGGATTATTAGGAGTTCATAGATGGATATCTATTGGCCCAGTTAAGTTTTACGTTGCAAGTATAATTATGCCTATTATAATTATAGAGTTATGGAGTTTATTGCAATTTAAAAAATGGTGGATATCAGCATTTATAACTATATTCATATCAATATTACTTACTTTACAACCAGATGCTTCACAATTAACTGCATTTATTATTTCGATGGTTATACTCTTATGGAGCAAGGCTAATAATAAGATTTTACGTTTTAGTATTATAGGGGTACTTTTAATATTTATTTCTATCTCTTGGATTTATTTAGATAGTTTACCGCCTGTGCCATACGTTGAAGAAATAATTAGCTTGGTGGCGAGCATGGGGATAATATGGTTTATATTAGGAGTAATTTCTCTTATGATACTAGTAATCCCATTTATATTTTTTCCACCAAGAAATTTTAGATTATTATCCATATGTATTGGAATATATTTTATAGTTATTTTAATTTCTACACTATTTGGTAATTTTCCAGTTCCATTGATGGGATACGGAATTTCCCCTATAATTGGTTATTTTATATCTATAACTTGGTTAGTGAAGATCAGAAATAATTCCTAAATTAAATGCACAATAAAAAACGGTGTCTGCCTAGAATTTAATTTCATGGTATAATATGGATAAACTAAAAATGCATGGTGATTTATGCAACAGGTAATATTAAAACATAGGGGGAATTGTTTTATGGAGAGTAATTTAAGTGTTATTGAAAAATTAATGAGGGAATATGACAGACCTTTTTATGTATACGAGGAAAGTATTATTTCCAATAAAGTTGAAATTCTTTTAGAAAAATTTCCACAGTTTGAGTTTTTATATTCGATAAAGACTAACCCATACAACCCTATAGTAAATTTCATTCTATCAAAGGGATTTGGTGCGGATGCAGCTTCTGCAGAGGAAGTAACTATAGCGGAGAAAGCTGGTTTATCCCATGAAAAAATATTATACTCATCTCCAGGAAAAACACGAAAAGATATTGAAAGAACTTTGGATAAGTCAATTATAATAGCAGATAGTTATAACGAATTAATTTTAATTAATCAGGTTGCAAAAGAGAAAAAATTACATGTTAAGGTAGGAGTAAGAATAAATCCTGACTATACTATGGATGGTGGAAATGGAGTAAGCAGTAAGTTTGGTATTGATGAAGAAACGCTTATTGAGCAGAAAGATCTTTTCGATAGTTTAACTAATATACAAATTATTGGTATTCACGTACATCTGCGCTCTCAGGTTCTTGATTACAATATACTTTATAGATATTATGATAAAATCTTTGAATTATCTTTATTTTGCCAAGAAACTATGGGTTGGGAACTAGAATTTATTAATTTTGGGGGAGGTCTAGGTATAGTATATTCATCATTAGAGGACAGTCCTCTTGATATTGAGTTACTTAGTGATGAATGTAAAAAATTATTTGAAAAATTTAAGCATAAAATTAATGCAAGACTTATTATAGAAACGGGTAGGTTTGTAGTGTGTGAAGCAGGTAAATATGTTACTCATATTGTAGATATAAAAGAATCTAGAGGAAAAAAGTACTTAGTAGTGGAAAATGGACTTAATGGTTTTCTAAGGCCTTCTATTGTAGAACTTTTAACTGCTTATACACCTGAAGGAAGTAAACTACAGGGGTGTGAACCATTATTTACAGCTAAAGATGCCTTTGAATTTACTATTGCTAAAAGAGAAAAATCCTTTCTTGAAAAGGTAAGTATTGTGGGGAATCTGTGTACATCGGCAGATATAATGGTGAAAGATATAATGCTGCCAAAGGCTGATATTGGAGATATATTAGTAATATCAAAAGCTGGAAGCTACTCTTATTCACTGACACCGGTATTATTTGCAAGCCATCCTTTGCCATTGCAGTTTTATGTAAAGTCAAATGAGGAAATATGTACAGAATAATAAATTAATCAACTGAGCCGCGCCAATTCGTGCGGCTTTTTTTAGTTTTAAGACTAAATAGATTTGTTTTTGTAGTTTTTTGAATCATGAAAAAAATTTACAAATATTCCAAAATAATTGAAAAAAATTTTAATTATGATATACTTAAATTAATTAGAAAATTATACCAAATAATATTGAATTAGGAGCGTTAGCTATGGGATTTGTTATTGGTATAGATGGTGGCGGTACTAAAAGCATTGGCTATATTGCTGATGACAATGGAAAAATATTAGGAAAATCTAAAAGCGGATCATTAAATTTTCATTCCCAAGGAGAAAAAAGTGTTAAAGAGCATCTTCATGAACTTATAAGCAGCTTAACATACATGGTTGGATGCAGCATGAAAGATGTAGAGTTAATTTCTATGGGCATAGCTGGAATAGGAAGAAACAAGGATCGAAATACATTTTTATCTATCATATCTTCATTAAATATTGAATCTAATTTATTTTTAACCACAGATATACACATTGCACTGGTAGGTGCTCATGGTAAAGAGAAAGGAATATTTACTTTAAGTGGAACAGGGTCCATATCTTTTGCTATTGATAGCTATGGAAGACAATATCGCGTAGGCGGATGGGGACATATTATTGGAGATGAAGGCAGCGGATATGACATTGCTAGAAGAGGGTTAGCCTTAGTAGCTAAAACTGCTGATGGAATAGGTAAAAATCTTTCACTAATGGACAGGGTTTTTCAGCATTATGGTGTTAAAGATACTGATGATTTTATAAGATATATTTACAATCCATTAAGGACTAAAGCAGATATAGCAAAGATTTCAGAGGATGTATATCATTGTGCTCTCAAGGGAGATAATGAATGCCTAGAAATTTTAGAGAAGGCTTCGAAAGATTTGGTAGATTTAACTATAGGGCTTATAAGTAAGATTCCTTTAGAGAATGAGTATATAGTAAGTGTAGGTGGAGGGGTTTTTGACAATATGGATCTAGTATATAAATATTTTACCAATGCTTTAAATAAGTACAAGTATAATATTACTGTTAAAAGTCCAATGTATTCTCCCGTTATTGGAGCTTTAATATTAGCATTTAATAATTTAAATAAAAAAATTGATAATGAAATTTGGGAAAATTATTAGAAAAAGGGTGAAAAGATGAGAGGAACATTAGTTAAAATTAAGCAAGGTTTTGATACTTTTAAACCTTCAGAAAAAAAAATTGCACAGTATATATTAGAACATCCAGAGGAACTAAAAAATTTATCCATAACGGAATTATCAGATAAAAGCAATACGAGTGAAGCTAGTATTGTAAGATTTTGCAAGAGTTTGGGATTAAAGGGATATCAAGAGCTGAAAATAGATGTTTCATTAGAGATATCTCAAAGGAGAACACCTCCAAAAGTTTTCTTTGAACAAATTGATACTGATGATAGTGCCAATGACATTATTATGAAAGTAGCATCAGGAAATATCCAAGCATTAAAGGATACTACAAAGATACTATCGCCTGATGAACTTGAAAGAGCCATTGAAGCTATTTATAAAGCTAAAAGTATAAATGTCTTTGGAGTAGGTGCATCCTCTATTGTTGCATTAGATCTACAATATAAATTTATGAGGATTAATATTCCCACATATATGTTTTTTGATACTCATATGCAATTAACCTCAGCAGTAAATCTTTCTAAGGAAGATGTAGCTATAGGAATTTCTTATTCTGGTAGCACAAAAGAGGTGGTAGATGCACTGAGAATAGCTAAGGAGAAAGGAGCTACAACTATATGCATAACTAAATATGGAGATTCTCCAATTGTTAGTACATCAGACATAAAGCTATTCATTGCTGCTGTAGAAAATAATTTTAGAAGTGCAGCTATGGCATCTAGAATTGCTCAGTTAAATATAGTTGATAGTTTATTTGTTGGTGTAGCATGCAAACTATATGATGAAGTAATTGATTATCTATATAAAACTAGAGAAGTTGTAAAAGATAAGAAGTACTAAGAGAGGGAGTGCATAATGAATAGTGAGTTAGAAAGTTTAACCACAGAAAAGGTCAACTGCAATACTGTAGATATTGATGAAAAGTCTACTTATGATATTTTGAAAATTATAAATGAAGAAGATAAAAAGGTAGCCTTAGCAGTAGAAGAGGAATTACCTAATATTGCCAAAGCAGTAGAAAAAATTGTTGAAGCCTTTAATAATAATGGCAGACTAATTTATTTAGGGGCTGGTACTAGCGGACGATTGGGAATATTAGATGCAACTGAATGTCCACCTACTTTTGGAACATCGAGAGAAATGGTAGTTGGACTTATTGCAGGAGGAGAAAGAGCTTTATTAGAAGCTGTTGAGGGTGCAGAAGATTGTGAAAAAGAAGGAATTAAGGATTTAAAAAATATTAATCTAAATTCTAAAGATGTAGTGGTTGGCATTGCAGCTAGTGGAAGAACTCCTTATGTTATAAGTGGATTAAAATATGCAAAGTCAATAGGAGCCACTACAGTATCAATTTGTTGTAACGAAGAAGCACCTATTATAAAAATTGTAGATGTTGCTATAACCCCCATAGTTGGAGCAGAAGTAATTGCAGGGTCTACAAGATTAAAATCAGGTACGGCACAAAAGCTTGTAGTTAATATGTTGACTACTGCCTCCATGATTGGAATTGGTAAGGTATATAAAAATCTAATGGTGGATGTACAGACAACTAACAAAAAATTAGTTCATCGTGCTAATAAAATTGTTATGATGGCAACTGGTGAAGATGAAAGGATTGTAGCGAAGGTTTTGAAAGAAGCTGATTTTCAACCTAAAGTAGCAATTGTAATGATAAAAACTCATTGCAATAAAGAAGAAGCCATAAAGAGATTAAAAGAAGCCAAGGGCTTTATAAAAAAAGCTTTAGAATATTATGAAGGGAATGATCATCATGATTAATGTGCTTTTAGTTTGTTCTGGTGGAATGTCTAGCTCTATAGTTGTTAAATCTATTAAAAATGAGGCTGACAAGCAAGGCATACCAATGAATGTAAAAGCAGTGGGAACGGGAGAATTTGAAGATGAATTAAAGGGAGGAGAGTGGACCATTGCCTTAGTAGCTCCGCAGGTAAGGCATAGATATGCGGGATTTGAAGCAGTTGCTAAAGAAGTTAATATACCAATAGCTTTAATCACTCCTCAAGGATATGGCCCATTAGGAGGTCCTAAGGTAATTCAACAAATTAAAGAATTAATAAAGTAATAGGAGGAATTTTAGTGAGCAAGTTTTTCGAAATTATTGAAAAATTTCTAATGCCACCAATGACAAAATTGGCAGAGCAAAGGCATCTAAAAGCTATTAGAGATGGTATTATTTCTACGATTCCGTTAATTATTGTAGGAAGCTTTTTCTTAATATTTGCATCTCCACCATCAGCGAAATTGGCAGAATTAGTGAAACCCTATGCTGGCAATATTTTAATTCCTTTTAGATTAACTGTTGGACTTATGTCTTTATATGCTTGTTATGGTATAGGTTATAGCTTAGCTAAATCCTATAAACTGGATGGAATATCTGGAGGGGTACTTTCATTAGCGGCTTTTTTGATAACTATGGTTCCACAAAACATTGAAGGACATGGCTGGATGCTTCCAATGGGCAATGCTGGTGGAGCAGGCATGTTCGTTGCAATAATTATGTCTATATTTGCAGTTGAAGTAATGAGATTTTTACACAGAATAAACTTTGTTATTAAAATGCCAGAAAGCGTACCGGAAGCAGTATCAAGATCCTTTGAAGCTTTAGTTCCTGGAGCAATTATTCTTATTGTTATTTGGGCAATAAGACATATGATAGGATTTGATATTCAAGGATTTATTATGGATTTATTTAAGCCACTTGTAACAGCGGGAAATACTTTACCAGGAATACTAATTCCAATTCTTTTAATTACTCTTTTATGGTCTGCTGGTATTCACGGTGTATCTGTAGTAGGCTCAGTGGCAAGACCAATTTGGTTAGTATTATTAGATGAAAATACCGCAGCTGCAGCAGCAAATCAAGCTATTCCTAACATTGCTCCAGAGCCTTTCTTTCAATGGTTTATTTGGATAGGTGGATCAGGTGCTACTTTAGGATTATTAATTTGGATGGTATTCTCTAAATCTAAATATTTAAGAAGCGTTGGAAGAGCTTCATTAATTCCAGGTATTTGTAATATTAACGAACCTATAATTTTTGGTGCACCAATTATGTTAAACCCAATTTTAGGCATTCCCTTTATCATTGGGCCATTAATTACAGGAACTATTAGCTACTATGCTATGGCGTTAAATTTGGTTAATAAACCATATATTCAACCGCCATGGACATTACCAGCTCCAATAGGTGCGTACCTTTCCACAGGTGGGGACTGGAGAGCAGCTGTGCTAGTAGTTATAAATATAATTATCATGGCGGCAATCTATTATCCATTCTTTAAGGCATATGAAAAGAAGATGATTCGTGAAGAAACAATAGATGGAATAGCAAGTGAACAAGCTAATTTAAGTTTAGACTAATAAAAACACCAATAAGAAGCACCAGTAACACTGGTGCTTCATTGATAGTATGATGAGGGGGTATGGAAATGACAATCGAAGAGTTAATATTTGAAATAATTTTACATGGAGGAAATGCAAGAGGGGAAGCATATGACGCTTTAAAGGCTGCACAAAACGGTGATTTTGAAAAATCAAAAGAACATTTAGGGGCGGCAGAGGAGGAAATAAAAATTGCTCATAAAACACAGACAGCCATGATACAAAGCGAAATTAACGGTGAAAAAGTGGAAATGTCTTTGCTTATGGTTCACGCCCAAGACCATTTGATGACAGCGTTAGCAGAAAAGAGCTTAATAGAGAATATGATAGGTTTATATAAGCGTATTAATGAGTTGGAAAACAAATAAGGAGGGTGGAAATGAAAAAATTAAAAATAGCTATTATTGGCGGTGGAAGTAGTTATACTCCTGAAATTATTGAAGGATTCATTAAACGGTATCAAGAACTTCCTGTAAGAGAGATTCATTTAGTAGATATTCCTGAAGGTATGTGGAAGTTAGAAATTGTGGGAGCGCTAGCTCAAAGAATGGTAAAGAAAGCCGGAGTGGATATGAAAGTTATCCTCACTACAGATAGAAGAGCAGCTATAAAAGATGCAGACTTTGTTACCACTCAATTCAGATTAGGAGGTCTTCAAGCTAGAGCCAGAGATGAGAGAATTCCTTTAAAATATAATGTACTAGGACAAGAAACTACAGGTCCTGGTGGTTTTGCAAAGGCTATGAGAACAATTCCTGTTATATTAGATATATGTAAAGATATTGAGGAATTAGCACCAAATGCATGGCTAATAAACTTTACCAATCCTGCAGGGTTAATTACAGAAGTAGTTGAAAAATTTACCCCTGTAAAAGTTATTGGTTTATGCAATGTACCTATTGGAATGGTTAAAATGGTTTCTAATATTTTGGAAGTAGATAGCAGTCGTGTAAAAATTGATTTTGTTGGATTAAACCATTTAGTATGGGGGCAAAGAGTATATTTAGATGAAGAAGATATTACCCGAGAAATACTTAATAAGCTCAGTGATGGTGCAGCTCTTACCATGAAAAATATTCCTGATTTAAAATGGGATAAAGAATTTTTAAATTCTTTGGATATGTTGCCTTGCCCATACCATAGATATTATTACATGACAGATCAAATAGTAGAAGAGGAGAAAAAGTCTATAGAAAAAGATGGGAAAGGAACAAGGGCGGAGCAGGTACAAAAAGTTGAAAGGGAGTTATTTGAGTTATATAAAGATGTGAATCTTCAAGAAAAACCAAAAGAGCTTGAAAAACGTGGAGGAGCCTATTATTCAGAAGCAGCTGTATCTTTAATTAGTGCTATATATAATGATAAAAAGGAGCTGCATGTGGTAAATGTAAAAAACAATGGAACAATAGAAGGTTTGCCAAAAAATACAGTAATAGAAGTTGTTTGTGTGGTAGATAAAATAGGGGCTCATCCAATTCAAGTTGGAAAATTGTCCCCTAAAATTTATGGTTTAATTAATGCTGTAAAAGCTTATGAGGAATTGGCAGCTGAAGCTGGAGTAAAAGGAGATTATAACTTAGCATTGCAAGCTTTAGCAGTACATCCTCTTGTACCTTCAGTTACAGTGGCTAAAAAATTATTAAATGATATACTTATTGATAATAGTGAATATCTACCACAATTTAAAAGTAAAATTGAAGAATTAGTATAGGTATAACGGAGGAATATAATGAAGAAAATAATTTTTAATGCAGACGATTTTGGATTAACTAGTGGATGCAATAAAGGAATTATTGAAGCTATTAAAAATGGAGTTGTCACCAGTACAACTTTAATGATCAACATGCCAAAAGCAGAAGAAGCTGTTAAATTAGCAAAAGAAAATGGTATTACTTCTTTAGGAATCCACTTAACATTAACTTGCGGAAAGCCAATTTTAAGTGAGAAAGAAGTACCATCCTTAATAGATGAGAGAGGAGTTTTTTATAAAAGAACTAAAAAATTATGTCCAGCTATGAATTTAGATGAGGCCGAACGTGAGCTTAGAGCTCAAATAAATAGATTTCTTCAAATGGGAATGGATTTAAGCCATATGGATGGCCATCATCATATTCATATGTACGATGGAGTACGTGAAATTGTGGCTAATTTAGCAAAGGAGTATAATGTACCCTTAAGAAGCTCTAATATGGAGTGTGAAAAATTATACGATGAAATGGACATTAAAACCACAGACTATTTTACTTTGGATTTTTATGGTGAAAAAGCCACTCTTGATAATCTTAAATCTATAATAAAAGATTTAAATCATGGTACTATTGAAATTATGTGTCACCCTGCTTTTTGTGATGAAGAATTAGAACAAATCAGCTCCTATAATAAAAATAGAGCAGAAGAATTAAAAATTTTAACAAGTGAAGAATTAAAACAATGGTTGAGAGAGGAAAATATAGAGCTAATTACATTTAAAGATTTAGGTGATTAGGTGGAAAAGCTTATTAAATTATATAATAAAGATAAAAAACTAGTAGTAGGGTTAATGTCAGGCACATCATTAGATGGTATAGATTGTGCGTTAGTTAAGATAGAGGGTAATGGAATTAATACTAAAATAAAGCCCATATATTTTCATAACTTACCAATGCCAGATGAGATTAGAAGGGAAATACTCCAATGCTGTTCTATCGAAAGTTCAAATGTAGAGAAAATTTGCAGATTAAATTTTAAATTAGGTGAACTATTTGCCCATACAGTTATTTCTCTTTGTAATAAAAATAAAATTGAATTAAGCCATATTGATCTCATAGGATCTCATGGACAAACAATCTATCATATTCCTCAAAATAGTACATTACAAATAGGAGAGTTGTGTGTTATTGCTGAAAGGACAAATATTCCAGTTGTTGGGGATTTTCGTGTGAGAGATGTAGCAGCAGGAGGTCATGGTGCACCCTTAGTTCCATATACGGAATATTTACTTTATAGAAGTGAAAATAAAACTAGAATATTGCAAAATATTGGAGGCATAGGCAATGCAACAATACTTCCTAAAAACTCTACCTTAGACCAAGTTATAGCTTTTGATACGGGGCCTGGAAATATGATTATAGATAGAGTGGTTTTGGAATTAACTAATGGAGAGAAAAGTTTTGATAAAGATGGAACTATTGCTGGAAAAGGGAAAGTTCATAAGAAGCTTTTAGATGAGATGATGAATCATCCTTATATGAAAACCCTACCTCCTAAGACTACAGGAAGAGAAGTATTTGGTGTAGATTATGCTAAAAGTTTACTTGATAAATGCTCTAGTATGAACTTATGTAAAGAGGATATTGTTGCCACGGTAACAGCCTTCACTGTAGAATCTATAGCATATCATTACGAAAAATATGTGTTTAATAAATACCATGTAGATGAAGTAATTATAGGTGGTGGAGGAAGTTATAATAATACATTAATTTCTATGCTAGAGCAAAGACTGCCAATGATTTCAATAAAAATACAAGAAGCTTTTGGCTACTCCAGCGATGCTAAAGAAGCAATAGCTTTTGCTGTTTTAGCTAATGAAACTATTCATGGGAACTATAACAATGTTCCTTCAGTAACAGGAGCAAAGCATCCAGTGGTTATGGGTAAAATCATAGTTTAACTCTATCATAAAGCATAACTTCCAGTTTTGTTATGGCCATAAGGATCCTAACAGAACTGGAAGTTATTATTTCCTACTTTTTTATTAAAGTTAACATTTACTTTTGATTGATTATAATCTAACGGTTTGCAGGGATGATTTCAATCCAATAGCCATCAGGATCTGATATAAAGTAAATGCCCATGGCTTTATTTTCATAGCAAATACATTGATTATTTTTATGTAGAGAATATGCTTCTTCAAAATCATCTACATGGAAAGCAAGATGAAACTCATTATCTCCTAAGTTATAAGGAGTTGACCAATCTCTTAACCAAGTCAATTCTAAACTATGACCAGTAATGCCATCTCCTAGAAACACTAAGATAAAGCTACCATCTTCTGCATGGATACGTTTCATTTCTACTAATCCTAAATTTTTTTTGTAAAAATCTATACTTTTTTCCAGGTCAAGAACATTAATGTTATTGTGATTAAAAGTAAACTTCATAGTTAAGACCTCCTAATTAAAAATTATAATTATAGGTTATATGATTATAGAATCAATAGCAAGTTTTTTTATATTTATAACGCTAAGTATATTCTATATAATAAATGCAAATAGGTTGTAGAGTATAAAGTTCAATGTTTAGCGATTTTATAAAAATCTTATGAAAATAAAGAACCTATCATGACATAAAGACTATAATATATATATATGCAAGAAATAAAATGCATTTAAGAAGTATTTCTCATTAAATTATCTACGTATAAATATGAAATGGGCATAAACATGGGTTTTTAGTAAAACATAATTGATGTGGAATAAAAAATATAAAATATTGAATATAGGAGGATAAAAATATGAATGTAATAGTTTATACAACACCTACCTGCCCATGGTGCAAAGTGGTAAAGGATTATTTAAAATCAAATGATGTAGATTATGTAGAATATGATGTCAGCAAGGATGATAAAGCTGCCGCTGAAATGATTAGTAAATCAGGACAGATGGGTGTGCCTGTAATTGATTTGGATGGAAACATAATTGTTGGCTTTGACCAAGAAAGCATTGACAGAATATTAGGATTATAATGCAGTATATAAAGGGAGGCAGTAATTTTGTCCTCCCAAAAGTTTTATTAGGGAGAGTATGGATATGAATAAAGAAGTAAAAGATTTAGATTTGTTAATAATAGGTGGAGGACCAGCTGGCCTAACTGCTAGTATATATTCTGCAAGAGCAAAAATGAATATGATTTTACTTGAAAATCAATTAATAGGAGGCCAAGTTCGAAACAGCTACACTATAGAAAACTATCCTGGATTTAAAGTTATATCAGGTAATGATTTAGCAGATTTAATGACAGAACAAGCTAATGAACTAGGAGTTAAAATTGAGAGATTTAGTAAAATTCTTAATGTCAGCTTAAAGGACGATGAAAAATTAATTGAAACAAAAAAATTCATATATAGACCTAAGGCAGTTATAATTTCTACAGGAGCTACACCAAAGAAGCTTCCAATTCCAAATGAACAAAGATTTTTAAGTAAGGGAATTCACTATTGTGCCGTATGTGATGGAGCAATATATGAGAACAATGTAGTGGGAGTTGTGGGTGGAGGAAATTCAGCTTTAGAGGAAGCTTTATTTCTTACTAAATTTGCTTCAAAGGTTATAATGATTAGAAGATATGATTATTTTAGAGGTGAAAAATCAACTCTAGATGAGGTTTCAAATAATTCTAAAATTGAAGTTATGTACAATTGGGACCTAATTAATGTTGAAGGTAAAGATTTTGTAAATAAAGCGATCGTAAAAAATACGAAAACTGGTGAAGAGAAAGAGATTGAACTTAATGGGGTTTTTGCATATATTGGTACTGAACCAAAGACAGATTTATTTAAAGAGTATTTAAATCTTACGCCTAATGGATATATTATTACAGATGAAAATATGCAGACCAACATACAAGGAGTATATGCAGCAGGGGATGTAAGAGATAAAAAATTTAGGCAGATAACAACAGCGGTTTCAGATGGAACCATAGCAGCATTGGCGGCAGAAAAATATATTGCAGAAAAAGAAAGATAATATAAATTACAACATTGATAAAAGAAGGCATCTATAAATGGGTGCCTTCTTTTATGTAATGAATTTTTTTCATTATTTCAGTTAAAACTATTTTAAGGAAGGAGTGTTAAAACATGAATGGAAATGCGGAGCTTTTAAATTTTATATACCAAAATTCCCAAATGGGTGTGAATACAATTCAGCAGTTGATTAAAATTGTTGAAGATAAAAAATTCAAAGATCATTTGCATGAACAGTTAAAGGGTTATGAAGAAATCCACCAGTCAGCTAAAGAAATACTTAATAAAAATGGGTATGATGAAAAGGGTATAGGTGCTTTTAATAAGATAAAAACTTATCTTATGATTAATCTTCAAACGTTAAACGATAAAACCTCCTCTCATGTTTCTGAAATGATGATTTTAGGAAGTAATATGGGGATTATAGACGCAATAAAAAATGTAAGGAAATATAAAGAAGCAGAAGATGATATTGTTTCTTTAATGAAAGGGCTGCAAAAGTTCGAGGAAGAAAATGTTGAGAAATTAAAAGTATTTTTATAGTAATATACCTTTTAATATAGATTAACACAAATCAAGAATTAGTTGTAAATTTAAGGAGTTTTTTTAGAAATGCCACTGGTAATTCGGGAAGGCTAAAAAAAATATGATACTTGAGTCAGAATAGCTGCCTAAATAGTAGTCCGAAATAGCTATACTATAGAAAACTACCCTGGGTTTAAAGTTGTATCAGGTAATGACTTAGCAAAATCCTTAATGTTAGTTTAAAGGATAATGAAAAATTAATTGGAACAAAAAAGTTTATATATAGACCTAAGGCAATTATAATTTCTACGGGGGCAACACCAAAGAAGCTTCCAATTCCAAATGAAGAAAGATTTTTAAGTAAGGGATAAGAGATTTAGGCAGATAACAACAGCGGTTTCAGATGGAACTATAGCAGCGTTGGCGGCTGAAAAATATATTCTTCATTCATAAACCTGTAGTTAAGTGAATAACATGTGAATATAGCCATTTAATATTGGAGGTATTTTCATGGGATACTATGTTAAAGTAGAGCCCAATGTAAAAATTTATGTAGAGGATCTTAACCCACAAGGGGATAAAACAATTGTGTTTTTGCATGGTTGGCCTGGAAGCCATAAATTATTTGAATATCAGTTTGATGAGCTTCCTAAAAGAGGATACAGATGTATTGGAATAGATCAAAGAGGATTTGGTGAATCGGATAAGCCATGGGAAGGATATGATTACAATAGATTAGCTGATGATGTCAGATGTGTAGTTGAGGCACTCAAATTACAAAACTTTATACTGGCAGGTCATTCAACAGGTGGGGCAATTGCTATTAGATATATGGCTAGGCATAAAGGATATGGTGTGTGCAAACTTGCTCTTTTTGCAGCAGCAGCTCCTAGACTTACCAAAGGTCCTAACTTTCCTTATGGTTTAGATAAGGAAGTTGTAATCAAAATTATTAAAGGAACATACAGTGATCGCCCTAAAATGTTGAGTGATTTCGGTGATATATTTTTCTTTCAGAATATAACTGAGCCATTTTCCGATTGGTTCTTACAATTGGGATTACAAGCAGCAGGGTGGTCAACTGCTGCCATTGCAAATACTTGGTTACGTGAAGAACTATTTCATGATTTAGAAACAATAAAGGTTCCAACATTAATTATTCATGGCATTCATGACAAAGTTGTCCCATTCGAACTAGGTGAAATACAAAAACGATGCATTAAAAAATCAAAGCTTATACCATTTAAATATAGCGGTCACGCATCCTTCTATGACCAGAAAGACAAATTTAATGAAGAATTGATGAAGTTTATTGAGGAATAAAGTCTTTACAACATAGAACTTGCCAATAAAATGTTAGAATCAATAATGTATTTTAATACCGTATTATTCAAAAGTGAATTTTACGGTATTTTTACATCGTAATTCAATAGAAGTAATTAAACAGAAACTATTTGGTTAAAGATAGAAGAAAAGGCCAAAGAGTTTTTTATTGATTTTGACACTGGAATAATATGCTATAATTAATTCATAATAGTATATACTTCACATTACAAAATTATGCGCGGAGGGTACGGGTATGGCGGTGAACATATCAAAAATTAAATTAATTGAAATAGATGAAGAACAACTCAATTCCTTTGAGGGACAAGATTTGATTAATAAGAAAGTTAGAAGAACTTCTAAGAAGGACAATCATATAAAAGTAAATATAGAAAATTGTCTTTTAAGTACAATTGCTTATGAAGCTTTTCCAATAGATATTGAAGAAATTGAAGAATGTGAACCAAATTTTATTTTATCTGCCGCATTATTTGGAACAAATAAAATAGAGAGTCAATTTTCTTACTGGGAAATTGAGATGAAAATGAATAATGTAAGTGATGAACAAATCTATGAACATATTAGAAAAACATATGGAGATAGTGATAGTTTTACAAAAGAAGATTTTGAAGAAATTAAAAATTGCTCTAGCTTTAATGATAACTATATATTACGCTATGTACCATTGAATAAAATAAACATGTTAATACAACAATTGGACAAAACTGATATTGAAGATGAGTGTAGAAAGCTAGCTGAGCATATGAATATTGTATTTGATTTTGGATTAAAGGATAAAAATCTCTTTGAAAATATAATACAGTTTTACAATAATGCATTACAACATAACAAGTCTGTATTATGTATATTGTATTTCTAGATGTGAGGATAATTTTATGAGGAAAATATTTATTATTGAAGATGATAAAAAAATACGTGAAGAACTTTCTACATTTCTTTCGAAAAATGGTTATGTATGTGAAGCGACAGAAGAATTTGAAAGCATAATAGAAGATGCACTCTCTAAGAAGCCTAATCTTATTCTTCTAGATATTAATCTTCCTGCTTTTGATGGTTACTATATATGTCGTGAAATAAGGAAGAAGTCTGAAATACCTATAATAGTAGTTACAAGCCGAGATACGGAAATTGATGAACTCATGGCTATGAATCTTGGTGCCGATGATTTTATAACAAAACCTTACAACACTCAGATACTTCTTGCACATATATCCTCTGTGCTGAAAAGAGCTTCAAGGGAAATTGTGAAAGACTATATTCAGTGTGGGGATTTTCTTATAAACCTTTCTAAAAGCACTGTTGAACATAATGGGGTTGAATATGAGCTTACTAAAAATGAGCTAAAAATACTTACATTGCTGTATGAAAACAGGGGTACTATAGTGAGTCGTGATGATCTTATGATTCAGCTCTGGAACAGTGACATGTTTATAGATGACAATACTCTTACAGTTAATGTTAATAGACTTCGTAAAAAGCTTCAAGAAGTAGGCATTGATAATGTTATAGAAACAAAAAGAGGACGGGGGTACATGGTAAAGTGAAGCTATATGATTTTTTGAAGGAGAAAATAGTATATATCATATCAATGTCCGTGGTAACGCTTTTAACCTTCTTAATCATATGGGCTTTAAATCCCGTTGGAGGGCCTACTTTGGCATTGCTTATAGTAGTTTTAGAGATAATAGGTACAGTTCTTCCATTGACTTTTGAATATATTAATAAGAAAGGATTTTATCAAAATCTTATACTTATTTTTAACTCTCTTGATAGAAAAAATCTCATTGCAGAGATGATTATTCCTCCTACATTTAAAGAGGGAATAATTTTGTATGATATAATCAAGGGCTCAAACAAAGCAATGCTGGAGGAAATAAACAAGTATAAGTTTATTCAGGAGGAATATAGGGAATATATGGAGCTTTGGGTACACGAGATAAAAACTCCTATTGCCTCTTCAAAGCTGATAGCTCAGAACAATAAGAGTAAAGCAATGGATAGCGTTTGTGAAGATCTTGAAAAAATAGAGGCTTTTGTGGAGCAAGTTTTGTTTTACTCTAGGAGCAATACTGTGGAAAAAGATTATTTAATAAAAGAAGTGAATTTAGAAAAATTATGTTTTAATGTTTTAAAGAAAAGCTCCAAAATTTTTATTCATAATAAAGTGGGAGTAGAAGTAGAGAATTTAGATATGACTGTTTTTACAGATGCTAAATGGTTTAGTTTCATACTAAATCAAATACTTATAAACTCCGTAAAATATTCAAATAAGTCTAATGCTAGGATCAAAGTTAGTGCAGAAAAAATGGAAAATAGTATTATGCTTTCTATTGAGGACAATGGCATAGGAATTGAAAAAAGTCAGCTTTCAAGAATATTTGATAAGGGATTTACGGGCACTAACGGTAGAAAAAATGAAAGGTCTACTGGTATGGGACTTTATATCTGTAAAAAACTTTGTGGCAAGCTTGGTCTTTCAATTAAGGCATATTCAGAATACGGTGAAGGTACAACAATAAGCATAATATTTCCTAAAAGTGCTATGATGGATATAAGATAAGGGAATATGAGCTTTTTTCATTTGTTACAAGAATGTAAGCTTTCTGTAAGTAAAAATTATGGTAGCTAAGAAAGCATTATATTAAAATAAAACCATCATGAAGATGGAGGTATTTATATGACAGATATATTAAGGGTCTCTAATGTTGAAAAATATTATGGAAACAAGGCTAATATCACTAAGGCTATTGATAATGTAAGTTTCTCTGTAAATGAGGGAGAATTTATAGGCATAATGGGTGCATCCGGTAGCGGAAAAACCACTTTGCTTAACTGCATATCTACCATTGATTCAGTTACAAGCGGTCATATTTATATAAGGGGTAAGGATATAACCGAAATGAAAAGTCGCTCTCTTGCACGTTTTAGACGTGAGGAATTGGGATTTATATTTCAAGACTTTAATCTTTTAGATACCCTTACGGGCTTTGAAAACATTATACTTCCATTGTCCATATCGGGAGTTAATCATAGAGAAGGGGAAAAAAGAGTGTTAGAAGTGGCAGATAAGCTTGAAATAGCAGATGTACTTTCAAAGTACCCCTATGAAATGTCTGGAGGTCAAAGGCAGAGAATAGCGGCAGCAAGAGCCATAATATCAAAACCAGCAATAATACTTGCAGATGAACCTACAGGGGCCCTGGATTCTAAATCAGCTCGCATGCTCCTTGAAAGTCTGGATAGTTTAAATAAAGACTTAAATGCAACTATACTTATGGTTACTCATGATGCTTTTACTGCAAGCTATTGTAGCAGGATATTATTTATAAAGGATGGCAGACTCTTTAATGAACTCATAAAAGGAAAGAGTATCAGAAAGGAGTTTTTTAATAAAATAATTGATGTGGTAACTCTTCTTGGAGGTGACACAGGAAATGTACTTTAAGCTATCTTTTAAAAATGTGAAAAAAAGTTATGAGGATTATGCCTTGTATTTTTTTACTCTTACATTTGGTGTTTGCATATTTTATATTTTCAACTCTATTGAAGCACAAAAGGCGATGATGGATATATCGGAATCAACATCAGAGATGATGAAACTGCTAACTCAGCTAATGAGTATAATTTCAGTATTTATATCCATTATACTTGGATTTTTAATTGTATACGCAAACAACTTTCTCATAAGAAGGAGAAAGAAAGAGATTGGAATATATATGACTCTTGGTATGGAAAAGGGAAAGGTAGCAAGAATACTCGTTGTAGAAATATTTATAATAGGCATATTGTCCCTTGGAGTAGGGCTTCTGGTAGGAGTGTTTTTATCCCAGGGCCTTTCAGTAGTAACAGCAAGGCTTTTACAAGTTGATATGACCGGGTATCGTTTCATATTTTCTCCAAAAGCTTTTGGTGAGAGCATTATTTATTTTAGTATAATATTTCTGGTTGCTATGGCTATGAGTGGTATATCAATATCTAAATATAAGCTCATTGATTTAATAAACGCTGAAAAGCAGAATGAGAAACAAAAGTTTAAGAATCCTGTGCTTACAGCTACACTATTTATGTTATCTATTATATTAATTGGCATCGCCTATAAAATGGTTTTGAAAAACGGAATTATATCTTTTGATAAAATGCTTCTGTTTGAAATCATACTTGGTGCTGCTGGCACATTCCTGTTCTTTGCGTCATTATCGGGATTTTTTCTTAAACTCGTACAATCAAATAAGAAACTGTATTTTAAAAATCTTAACATGTTTATTCTACGTCAGATAAACTCAAGAATAAACACGGCACACATATCCATGTCCTTCATATGTCTTATGCTTTTTTGTACCATAGCTATACTTTCAACAGGACTCGGCATAAATAATGCATTGAGTAAGGCTTTTAGATACTGTGCACCCTACGATGCATCCTTTGAGACAAAGGGAGGGACGAGCATTGAGGGAAAGCTTAAGGAGTTTGACTTCAACCTTTATGACTATACTGATAAGTTTGTGGAGTTTTCACTGTATCAGTATACAAAAGAGGAATTTACCAGGGAAATAATACTTGAAAAAGTACAAGAATATAAACCTGAAAGTGTTAATGGTATTAATATGAAATCTCCTCTTTATCTTCTGAAGGTTACGGATTATAACGAGCTTATGAAACTTCAGGGAAAGAGAGGGATAAGCCTTTCTAAAAATCAGGTTGCCATATATTCCGATTATGCGGAATTTGCCCCAGATTTAAAAGAGGGGCTCTCAAAATATGCAAAAATGAAAAATACTATTAAAATATCGGGAAAGGACTATGAAGTATATCCAGAAGCTCTGACAGATGGTATTGCAACAGGTCTGGCAACTGATATATTACTTTTAATTGTAGTACCTGATAAAATGGTTCAGGGAAGCAAAGTGTATAAAACTATGTTGTCTTTTAACTGTAAAGGAGATAGTAGAATCATGCAGCGAAAGCTTGAAACTGACCTTAATGCACTTGGTAATAGTCACAAGGATAAAAAAGATGAAGTTAAAATATCAGCCCTTACCAGTGATGCAGTTAAATCTATAGCATCAGGCTCACGGGCTATAATATCTTTTTTAGGGATATATATTGGAATAATATTTCTTATAACAAGCACTGCAATACTTGCATTACAGCAGCTTTCAGAAGCAGCAGATAACAGGCATAGATATGATATACTACGAAAAGTGGGTGCTGATGACAGCCTTATAAACTCAGCTCTATTTAAACAGATAGCTATATATTTTATGTTACCTCTTGCTTTAGCATGTATACATTCAATAGTAGGAATAAAAGTGGCAAATGATGTGATAAGGGATGCAGGGAATATTAATGCTATAGGTAATATAATTATAACGGCAATTCTAATTACCATTGTTTATGGTTCTTATTTTCTTGCCACTTATTTTAGTAGCAAAAGAATTATTTTAAGAAGAAGAGCATAGTTTGACATTTGATATAGAATAGATAAATAGGGAGTGTTCATATGACACTCCTTTAACTAAACATCCAAACTCATAATAAATTTATAGTAAACATAATATGCTATAAGAATAAATAATATAGAACATATCAAAGTAATATTGGGTACTGGTATATTTATGTAAATATCATTTAACCCACGCCAAAATAGTAAGAATACTATAGACCATACAACATTAAATATAAAATTCCCTACTCTATTAGGTATAACTTTAATAAATAAAACTTTTACTATAAGAATAAAGGTATAAAATAAATTATAAATAATAATATTTATGAAGCTTATTTTAAAAAAAGAAATAAAATTTTTTCCCATAACAAATCCTAAATACCCGAATACATTATAACGTCCTGTAGAAGTAAGCAGCATAAATATTAAAATTGTAGAAAATAGGACGGAAGTACTTATAGCTAAGTTAATTAATATTGTCTTATTCTTAAAATATTCTTTTCTACTATAGTTTAAACTTATAAAATAACTTAATTCTTTTTTAAAATTTTCTGTATCATAGGATCTAGGAAGAGAAAAATATAGAAATATTAAAAAAACATTAATCTTAATACCTTTATATGGCTCGCTAATATCATAAGATAAGAACCAAAATCCAATTATTTCAAATAAAATACTAAATAAAAAAAACAGTATTAAAGGACCTTCTAAAAAATATTTATTAAATTGAAAATTAAATCTTTTTTTATTTATTAATTTCATCTATACCCCACCTAATTCTTTATAGTTAAACTTACAAAAAATTTCTGAAGAGGCATAGTTTCTATTTGCAAACCCATTTCTTCTAGATTTTCTTTATCCTTATCAGATAAGTATTGAAATATTTCAAGGGTTCCTATTTCTCCATGAAATTCCTTGTTTAAAATATTGAATTTTTCTGATATCTCTTCTAACCTTTCTTTTTTTCCTCTTATATAAAAAGATTTTTCCTTCAAACTATCCACATCATCACATAAAAGTAATTTACCTTTATGGATAATAATTATACTTTCAAAAAGCCTACTTACTTCCTCTAAATAGTGGGTAGAGAATATTATACATCTAGGGTATCTATCATAATCCTCTAAAAGCGCCCTATAAAATATCTCTCTTCCTACAGGGTCGAGTCCTGAATATGGTTCATCAAATATTGTTAAAGGTGCACGACTAGCAAGTCCTACTATTATGCTCACCATGGACTTCATTCCCTTAGAAAGATCTCCGTAGCTCTTACTCACATCTAAATTAAATTTTTCTATTAGTTCTTCTTTAAAATCATCATCCCAATTAGGATAAAATATTTTTGCTATATCAAAAATCTCCTTAGAGTTTATATTAGGCATAAAATTATTTCCATCACTTACAAAACAAATTTTAGAAAGAATTTTTTCATTTTCAAAAGGATCTTCTCCAAAAACTTCTACAGTTCCTGAATTCTTTATATAATGACAAGCTATTATCTTTAGTAAGGTTGTCTTGCCAGCTCCATTTCTTCCTGCTAATCCATAAATTTTATTATCTTCTATATCCAAAGATAAATTATTTAAAACCTTTTTATTATTAAATACTTTATGTAACTCTTTTATGCTTACTGCTAAATCCATAACATATCCTCCAACAATTATATTTCTGTAGTTTTTAAAGCAACAGTGGACATAAACATATTAAAACAAATTAAAGCTAGGCTTCCAGAAAAATATGGAATAAAGTTCATTAAAATCCACTCTGTATCCCCAAAAAAAATAGGACCAAATATAATAAACCTAACATATAATGGGAAACTAAAAAATAACACACCAAATTTCACTGCTGCATATTGGCTTATAGATAAAACTTCAATAAATATTTCCACACTACTAAGTAAAATATAAAAAATGAAATAGAACGAAAATATTATAATAATATATTTAATAATATGAATTTCTTCTCCAAAGAAATTCAATATAGTACATACTATTGAAAGAAATAAAGAATTAATGAGGGAGCTTTTTATCTTATTTATATAATATTTTTTTCTTGTACAACTAAGGAAAATGAACATTTTAAAATCCTTGCTTCCAAAGCTACCAAGCACTTTTAAAGTAGATATAAACATAATTAATTTAGCACTATAATTATTCGGCAGAACTAATTTAGTACTATACTCATTTAGCATTGATAAAATAACTGATATAATCACTAAGTACAAGAGAAAAAATCTATCTCTCCTCAAATACATTTTGGAAATGTTTTTATTCACTGTCATTCCCCCCATAGTTTTTAATCATATCTATAATTTCCTCTTTGTTTATATCAACTTTTTCTCCTTCTTTAATAGTTTTTAAAACAAATTCTTTAAAAAAACTCTTCCTTCTCTTTTCCTTTATGTATTCCTTAGCCCCCGATTTAACAAACATACCTATTCCTCTTTTTTTATACAGTATATCTTCCTCAGCTAAAATATTTATTCCTTTTCTTGAGGTAGCAGGATTAATACCATAAACCTCTGAAAACTGGTTAGTAGACATAACCTGTTCCTCTTCTTTTAAAAGCCCATTTAATATATCATCTTCAATACCTTGAGCTATTTGTAGATATATAGGCTTAGAGTCATCCAATATTAATTTCAAATTTTTTTCACCTCTTTGTATATCCTTAGATTGATATCTTAAATTATATTTAATTAACTAAATTCTACATATTAGGGAGTAATTAATTTTACAATCATCTAATAACACTTTTACTATATTATATAATAACAAACTATTGATATAAATAACTTAATAGATATACATTTAATGGGACGAACAATGAGAATTCATAATAAAAATTACAAATTCTCATTATCCATCCCATAGTTTTAATCAATTAATATTTTAGTATTGCCTTTTCTGTTTCTTCTCCTTTTTTACAAATAGTCATAGCAAATATATATGAATACATATATATACTTGTTATTATAAAACTTATTAATACATAGCCTATGGTGCTATCTGCTAAATTTATGCCTACTACTGAGATTGTACCTACTATAATGCTCAATGCAATACTTAATAATATTATTTCTCCAGAATACTTTTTACCCAATGATATTCCTTTTTTCAAAGCTTCCGTTGGACTTGCGTCATTGTATACCAAGTATGCATTGCATGGAGTAAATAACACACTAAGATATATTACGAAGATAACTGCAAGTGGCATGATTATATCCCAAAATCCTAAAAACATTACCCCTAAGAAGATAGTAGAAATAATGATAGTCAATGCTAAATATCTTGTATAAATACCTAAGCTTTCTTTAAAAATTTCCCTAAAACTTATATCCTTTTCATTTACTAATGATTTTACAACTACCATTAAAAATGAGTAGAATAATGAACCTACGAATAAACTAAATAGAGTTTGTACCCAATTACTCGTTACTGTTTGTTTGAAGGTTGAGAAATTTCCTACAAAGAAATCATATTGGCTAAAGCCTAAATTAGCGTTGATACTTTCAAAGAGTACCTTTACTAAAATAAATGGCAGTAAGAATTTGAATCCTTTTATATAATTGCTCCAAATTTCTCTATGCATAAAACTTTCCTCCTAAAAAATATTTGATTAAACCCTTTAGGAAACTAATAAACATTAAGCTCCTATTGTTGCCAAGTATACCCTTATAAAATATAAAATCAGTAAGTGTGCTGGATAAAAAACGTAAAAAAAGTACTTTATCTTTAATCCTCTTTGGCCATTATAAAAATAAATTGCAAGCAGTGAAAGATATACAATACCAAAACTTCCCATTGCCAGATATGAGAACACAATAATTCCTGACAATATTTGTAATAGCCTATTTTCTCTAAATATATAAAAAAGGGATATGCAGAGTATACCGTAATAATTAAAATCACATTTTATAAACTTGGCTATTGCTCCAAATACTACTATAGTTGCTATAATAGCGATTGCAGCAATTACTTTGTTTATTTTTTTGTTGTTAATAAATTTAATATTTATTTCTTTGCTATTAATAAATTCAATTATATACATTACACATACTCCTAAGAGCAATGTAAAAAATACATTATTTAATCGAGAAGCTGGTATAAATATTTTGTTACCAAAAGCCAAATTAAAAGGTATTTCAGAAATTAATGCAAAGATAAAAAGTCTCAATGCGTATTTCTTTTTATTGCTAGTATGAACATATCCTTCAACGAGTAAAAAACAAAATATTGGGAAAGATATACGGCCTACTGCCCTCATTAACTGATAGATAGTTTTTAAATTGGAGCTATAATACATTGCTGTATTTTCAGCATAGGGTATAAATTTATAATATATGCCCACTAAAATTAATACTGCTGCAATGTGATCAACCAGCATAGAAATAACTGCTATAATTTTCAATGTACTGCCTGGTAGCCCTCTTTTTCTTGATAATTCTCTTTTTTCAGTTATAGATGTATTCACTATTATCACTCCTTATTTTTCATTTTTGATTAAAATAATGTAATCATCAAGATTTAAATCTCTCATTTTTAATCTTTGTACTGAATTTGTAAAATCACATAGCTACTTAATTGGTTAGTTACTTATGCAACTAACTATATCAACGTTGCATATATTTGTCAATAATGTACAGGATTACATTATTGACAAATAACTACATTTCTTATTAGGTAATTAATCCACAGACGTGAAGCTAAAAATTATAGAAATCTCTGGATATAATATCTTTTATTGAGAGTTATAAGGAATTTATGGTAAAATATATACAATGAGAACAATGTATATGGGGGACAAAGAAGTGAAGATATTTTTAAAAATATTGGGATTAGTTATTGGAGTACTTGTTTGTGTATTTTTACTATATTTATTGGCTATGACCATTACTGATTACAGACCAGAAGATACAATAACTTTAGAGGTGGAAAATCAACAAGAAAAAACTATATCTAAAGATGAGGCTTTTACAATTACCACATATAATATAGGGTACTGTGGAATGGACAAAGATCAAAACTTTTTTATGGATGGAGGAACAGGTTCTCGCTCTTCAAGTAAAGAAAAGACCATGGAAAATTTAAAAGGTATAACAAATTTTTTAGCTGATAATGATTCTACATTTATATTTATTCAAGAAGTTGATACAAATGCAACAAGGAGTTTTAATATAAATCAGTATGAATATTTAAAAGAAAATTTAAAAGATTATTCATCAAGCTTTGCAATCAACTATAAAACTCTGTGGGTACCAGTTCCCATACTTAAACCTCATGGGAAGGTGAATGTAGCTGGTTTAGTTACATTGTCTAAATACAATGTAGATAGCGCAACTAGATACCAACTTCCTGGAAAAGAGAGCTGGCCTCGTCAATTAGCTGAATTAGATAGATGTTTTTTAGAAAGCAGGATTTCATTAGATAACGGGAAAGAGTTAGTTTTGATAAATGCTCATCTTTCTGCCTATGATAAGGGTGGAAATATAAGAAAGCAGCAACTTGGATTTTTAAAAGAGTATATAAGCAAGGAATATGATAAGGGAAATTATATAGTAGTAGGTGGAGATTGGAATCACTTAATCCCAACTACTGATCCTACTATATTTAAAACCACAGAGGCTTGGCCTGATTGGCTTCAAAAAATACCTGATGATTTTAAACCTAAAGGTTTTAACTGGGTAGCAGAAGGGTCGGTACCAACTTCTAGAACTGTTGCTACATCTTATGTAAAAGGTGTGAATTTTACTGCAGTTATAGATGGATATTTGGTTTCTGATAATATTAAAGTTTCAAAGGTTAAGGGACATCCCTTAGATTTTCAATACTCTGATCATAATCCTGTGACTATAGAAATTAAATTAGAATAGCATGAAAAAAAATTAACGTTTTAAATTATAAAAATGTTTCAGTTAAGAAGGCTGGGGGTTTAATCACCAGTCTTTTGTTATAAATAAAAGCAAAAATGATATAAAACCATATAAACAAGTCAATTTTATATTAAGCCAGTGAAGAGGATAAAAGAGAAGGATATATTGACACGAAAAGTAAAATGTGGTATATAAAAGTTATGGGTTAGCACTCAATGACATAGAGTGCTAACAATCCAAAATAAAAACAAAAAATTAAAATTAAATTTAACTACATAGTTTTTTATATGTGAAGGGAGAGATACATTTGGAAAAGAAAGAATTTAAAGCGGAATCCAAGAGGCTTTTAGACTTAATGGTTAACTCAATTTATACACACAAGGAAATATTTTTGAGAGAACTCATATCTAATGCCAGCGATGCTATTGATAAAATATATTATAAAGCATTGACTGACGAAAATTTAAAATTTGATAGGGACAATTATTATATTAATATAGTTCCAGATAAAAAGAATCGAGAATTAAGAATTATTGATACTGGTATAGGTATGTCAAAAGAAGAACTAGAAGAGAACTTAGGAACTATAGCAAAGAGTGGATCTTTAGCATTTAAAAATGAAAATGAATTAAAAGACGGGTATGATATAATCGGTCAGTTTGGAGTAGGTTTTTATTCTGCTTTCATGGTAGCTGATAGTGTTACTGTTATTACTAAAGCACTTGGAAGCGATGAAGCTTATAAATGGGAATCACAAGGCGCTGATGGTTATACAATAGATGTATATGAGAAAGATGCTGTTGGAACAGAGATTATATTAAAGTTAAAAGAAAATACTGAAGATGAAAATTATGATGAGTATTTAGAAGAATATAGATTAGAAAATTTAATAAAAAAATATTCTGATTTCATAAGATACCCAATAAAAATGAATGTTACAGAAAGAAAGCTCAAAGAAGGCAGTGAAAATGAGTATGAAGACCATATAGAAGAGAAAATTATTAATAGCATGGTACCAATCTGGAGGAAAAATAAAAATGAATTAACTAAAGAAGACTATGATAATTTTTACTCTGAGAAGCATTATGGATTTGATAAGCCTGTAAAACACATTCACATAAGCACAGATGGTGCTGTAATGTATAATGCAATATTATTTATACCAGAGAGAATACCTTTTGATTATTATACAAAGGAATATGAAAAAGGTTTAGAATTATATTCCAATGGTGTACTTATTATGAATAAATGCTCTGACCTACTTCCAGATTATTTTAGCTTTGTAAAAGGATTAGTTGATTCAGAGGATTTATCTTTAAATATTTCAAGAGAAATGCTACAACATGATAGACAACTTAAGTTAATTGCAAAAAATATCAAGAATAAGATAAAAAATGAGTTGTTATCATTATTAAAGAACGAAAGAGATAAGTATGAGGAGTTCTATGAGTCTTTTGGTAGACAGCTAAAATATGGAGTATATAGTGAGTTTGGAAGCAATAAAGATATATTACAAGACTTATTAATGTTCTATTCCTCAAAAGAGAAAAAACTTGTTACATTAGATGAATATATTTCAAGAATGACTGAAGAACAAAAATATATTTACTATGCTACAGGTGATTCTGTTGAAAGAATAGCAAAGTTACCACAAACAGAAATGGTAGCAGAAAAAGGATATGAAATTCTTTATTTAACTGAAGACATCGATGAATTTGCCATTAAGATGATAATGTCATATAAAGAAAAAGAATTTAAATCTGTATCTAGCGGTGATTTAGGAATTGAAGATAAAGAAAATGAAAACAATACTGAAAATGAAGATACAGCTAATAAAGAACTATTTGAAAAAATGAAAACCATATTATCAAGCAAAGTTAAGGATGTAAAAACTTCAAAGAGATTAAAATCTCACCCAGTATGCTTAACTAATGATGGAGAGATTTCAATCGAAATGGAGAAAGTTCTTAGCTCAATGCCAAATAATGAAGGCATTAAGGCAGATAAAGTCTTAGAGATAAATGTAAATCATGATATATTTAAAGCTTTAAAAGAAGCTTATGAAAAAGACCAAGAAAAACTAGCATTATACACCAATTTGCTTTATAATCAAGCCCTTCTAATTGAAGGATTACCAATTAATGATCCAGTAGATTTTACTAATGATATTTGTAAATTAATGATTTAAAAAAACATCCACTTTCAGAAATGTATTCCTAGAAAGTAGCTATATAATTTTATAGTAAAATTATATAGAGCATTCTAATTACTACTATATGCTAGTATATTTTGAAAAACTCCTGCTAAAACTAATTTATATAGAATGTATATTATAAGTTTTCAGGAGGTGATTTAATATGCTAAACATGGTACCATTTAGAAGAAACAATTTAAATAAAGCAGAGGATTATTTTGCACCTTTTTACGGAAGGATTATAGATGATAATTTTCTTTCATCTATGAATTATATGCATGAAAGTTTTAAGGTGGATTTAAAAGAAACAGATGAAAATTATTTAGTGGAAGCGGATCTACCAGGAACTAAGAGAGAAGATATAGATATAGATTTTAACAACAATTCTCTAGTAATTAGTGCAAAACGAGATGAATCTTCAGAAGAGAGAAAAGAAGATTATGTTAGACGTGAAAGACATTATGGAGAGTTCAGGCGAAGCTTTCATATAGATAATGTAGATGAAGATAAGATAAATGCCTCCTTTAGTGATGGTATTTTAAAGATTACTCTTCCAAAGTTAACTAAGGGTAAAAGTAACAGAAGAAAAATTGAAATTAATTAGCATTATAGGTGTAATTTTATAGGGTTCAACTTTTGTTTAAAAGTTGAACCCTATATATTTTTAATTTGTCTTTATATACTCATTTCTTATTCTCTCCGATGACTACCATCCGTAATACTCCCATCTTCTACGTTCCTGGATAAGTTCTTCTAAGCTTCAGTCGGAGTAAGTATTCCTTTTAAGCAAACTCCATCTGAAGCTAAGAATCACTTGATATCTAAAGTAATATATAGAAGTTTTATAAAATAAATCTAATCTTCTAACTTTGCGTTGATTATAAGTCTATGTGTGGCTACTCTGATAGGTGTACATGTGACAAGTGTTATAGTTGCATTTTCAGTTGGATTCAATACTTCAATTTGATCTGGAAGAACAACTTTAACAGCAGATACTATATATTTATAACTTCCATCAATGGTTTCTAAGATTATTTCATCGCCTTTTTCTAATTCATCTAATCTATTAAAATACTCTCCGTAAGTATAGCTCCTGTGTCCTGCAATACATAGATTTCCTTTCTCACCAGGCATAGCTGTTCCTTCAAAATGTCCTACTGCATATTTAAGCGTCTCCATATCTGTACCTTTACTTACCGTAACTTTTAAATCTATTTTAGGAATAATAAGAATTCCTATTGCATCTGAATCTTCAGAGGAAGGCTGTTCATTAGAATTATTCTCATCTCTTAAATCTTCAGTTAAACTTTTATCTAAATTTTTAAATGTGGATTCAGCCATTTGTCTATGTTTTTTAATTTTTTCTTCATAATTTTTAGTCATATTATTTTGTTTCTGCGTTGCCCAATACTTAGTTCCAAAAGTATATGAGATTATTATAATACCTATAAAAATAAGGACTATACCCATAATTTTAATATTTTTCAATGAGGCACCCTCCTTGTATAGTGATACTTAATGCAATTATTCTACTATGCATGTTTATTTTAGTGACTAATACTGGATTAGTCAAGTTGTTTATTTTCCATATAATAGCATTTATATATGGAAAATATTTTTAATATTGTATAGTTATAATTTATATAATATAGTAAACTATGGATATAACAAGAAATATAAGTAAACTTTATGAGACATTTGTGAGGAGTTTGTGAGAAATTTGTGAGAAAATAATTATGATACAAGATTCGAATAAAGCTATATAAATTTAAAAGTAAATATATATTAAAGATTATGGGGGATTATAAGATTTAATGAAAAATATATTAAGATCAATTATAGTTTTAGGAATGTTATTAGTTTCACTTTTTATATCTTTTTATGATTTAACACCCAATAAAAATCCTCTACCTGCGGAAAAAGGAAAAATGGATCTTTCACAATGGGATTTTTATAAAAATAGAGCTGTAAAGTTAGATGGAGAGTGGGAACTTTATGATAATCAATTACTTACTCCAGAGGATTTTCATGAAAATGGTCCCAATGAACCTAAATTAACAGGCTACGCTAAACTAACATCAACTAGAATAGATGATAAAAATGATAATATTATAGAACCTAAAGGGGTTAGAAGCTATAGATTAGTTATGAAAATAAATCCTTCAAATGAGGTATTTGGGCTAAAAGTAGAAAACGTTAAAATGAGTAATAAAATATATGTTAATGGTAGTTTAAAAGGTTCAAGTGGTAATCCAGATGAGAAAAATAAGGAGTATTATCCTAAAAATATACCTTATGACACATATTTTAATATTCAAGGGGATAAAGTTGAAATAATTCTGCAGACGGCAAACTTTGATTATCCATTTAAAGGAACTTTATATAAAATATATTTTGGGCTTCAAAAGGATATTAGTTTTATGACTATGACAAATTTCTCTATTGAGCTGGCAGGGGCTATATTGGCATTTCTATTTGGAATTTATTGTTTGAATATTTATTCTATAAGCAATGGAGAGAAAATCTATCTATATTCAGGAGTAAATCTTTTAGCAACTATGATATCCTTAGCTTTAAATGGACAAAAATCATTATTGCAATTATTTCCATATATACCCTTTGAGCTATTTTGTAAAGTTCAAGAAATCGCAGTTATTCTAATGGTAATATCTTTATTAAGAATCATAAGAGAAGTAGATAAAAGAATATTGTCCAAACCTATAATCAAAATAACTAATATAGTGAGCAGTATATACATATTAATAGTTTTGATAATTAAATATTCAGTACATGCGTATTTAAATTTAATTATGTATATCTTTATTCCGGTATTATTAATAATAGTAATTTCAAGATTAATAATCATGATTTTAAAAAACTCCTATGGAACTTTAGAAAGAAAAGAAAATGTTATTTTTCTGCAAGCTACAGTTTGTATATTTATTTGTCTAACTAATAATTTTTTATATGTATTTAACTTAGTTCATACAAAAATAATAGGCTCAGTTGCTCTTTGTGGATTTATGATATTGATGGCTATTATAATGTCTTATAAATTCTCACTAGCTTATAAAGATATGGAGAAGATGTCAAATGAGCTTATAAAAATGGATAGAGTTAAGGATGAATTTATCACTAAAACCTCCTACGAATTAAAAGCTCCATTGTATGGAATAATTAACATAGCCGAAACCATAATCAAAGAAAATAGCGAATCCTTAAAAGATAAAAATATTAAAGATATAATAATCACTAAAAATATAGCTTTAAGATTATGTAATATTATAAATGACACATTAGATGTAACTTTGTTAAAGAATAATCAATTAAAGATTAATATATCCACAGTAGACATTAAAATTTGCACTAACTTAGTGATAGAAAGCTATAAATATATAATACAAAACAAAAATATAAATATTATTAACAATATAAAGGAATCATTGATGGTTAAGGGGGATAAAGATAGAGTAAGGCAGATTTTATTTAATCTTATTAATAATGCTGTGAAAAATATGGAAAAAGGTACAATAAAAATAAGCGGTAATAAAATCAATGATATGGTTTATGTATCTGTAGAAGATACAGGTATTGGAATTCCAATAGATAAACAAGAAAAAATTTTCAAACCTTATGAATCTTTGAATTTAGAAGGAATTGGCTTAGGGCTGTATATAACTCGTCAATTAGTTGAATTAATGAAAGGAAAAATATATTTAGAGTGGTCAGAAGTAAATAAGGGAAGTTGCTTTGTATTTTCACTGCCTTATTCAGAAGAAGCAAGTAATTTATGTGAGGTATCAAATAGGGAAGATATAAAATATTTTCAGAAATTATCCTCCATAGATTATCCTAAAACAAAGGATAGAGAAAAAGCTGAAGACACAATTTTAATAGTAGATTATGAACTACTAAATGTTCAGACGGCTTTAAATATATTCCATAGAGAGGGCTATAATATCTTAACTGCTTTCTCAGGAGAAGAGGCTTTAAATAAAATAAGAAATAATAAAATTGATTTAATACTCCTAGATGTAATGATGCCAGGAATCTCAGGAATAGATATATGTAAAAAAATTAGAGAAAAATACTCTATTATTGAATTACCAATATTGATATCAACTCTAAGAAATACCAATTACGATTTGTTTTTAGGATTCGAAGCGGGAGCCAATGATTTTATAACTAAGCCTTTTGAGGAAAAAGAAATAATTGGCAGAGCAAGAACGCTAATTGCATTGAAGAAATCCATGGAGCATGCTCTAAAAAGTGAGTTAGCTTTTTTGCAAGCTCAAATAAAACCACATTTTTTATATAACGCACTAAGTACTATTATTTCTTTTTGTTATACTGATAGCGAAAAAGCTGCTAATCTTCTTATAAATTTTAGTAAGTATTTAAGGTTAGCTTTTGATATAGATAATAAGCTAATGATTGTACTATTAAGGCGAGAGCTAGAGATGGTGGATGCTTATGTAGAAATAGAAAAGGCTCGATTTGGAGAAAAAATTAAAATTGAATATGATATTGATCAAGAACTTATGAATGAAGAAATTCCATCTCTATCTATACAACCCTTGGTGGAAAATGCAATAAAACACGGACTTTATAAAAAAAGTGAAGGGGGAACTGTATATGTTTCAGCTAAAAAGAGAAGAGGTACAATCTATATTACAGTTAGAGATACCGGAGTTGGAATGCCCATGGAAAAAATTGAAGAGTTAAAAAATATTGATATTAAAGATGAGGGAGTAGGGTTTTCAAACATAAGCAAAAGAATTAGAAAATTAAATAAAGCAGAGATAAATATTTGTAGTATTGAAGGGGAAGGAACAACTGTAACTATATCTATTGAACATTTATAGTTTAATACGTTGTTGGGGAGGGATAAGTCAATGAGAACTATAATTGTAGAAGATGAAAAACCAATTTTGGAACTAATGAAAATGCTTATTAATAAGAATAAGCATTTAAAAATAATAGGAGAATTTAGTAATCCTAAAGAAGCTTTAGAAAACATATTAAAACTCTTACCAGAGGTTATTTTTATAGATGTAGAGATGCCATATATGAGTGGAATAGAATTTGCTAAAAAAGTTATGAGCTTTGATGAGAATATACAGATAGTTTTCGTAACTGCTCATGAGAAATATGCCTTAGAAGCGTTTAAAGTTAACGCAGTAAATTATATTTTAAAGCCAATTACAGAAGAAGATTTAAATGTGACCGTAAGTAGGCTATTGAAAAACAGAAACATACAGGAAATTAACTTAGAAGAAGACAAGGAAAATAAAATATTTTGTTTAGGAGGCTTTAGAGTTTATGGAAGCTTAGGTAATGAAATTATTAAATGGTCTACTGCAAAGGTCCAGGAATTGTTTGCATATTTTGTTTATAAAAACGGAGAAGAAATAGACAAATGGGAGCTTTGTGATATACTTTGGCCAGATTCACCTCCTAAAAAAGCAGAGCATAACTTGCACAGTACAATATATAGACTAAAATCTGTTTTTAAAAATACAGCAATAGATAATATAGTGCATTATCGAAGTGGAAAATATAGAATAGATTTAGAAGATTTTCGTTGCGATGTATGGGACTTTCAAGCTTTTATTGAAAATAATCCTGTAGTAAACGAGAAGAACATAATGAATTATGAGAAAATTATTGATTCCTATAAAGGGATACTATTTGGAAATGAGGATTATATTTGGACTATAGAATTAAATGAAAAAATAAGCAGATATTATTTAACTAGTGCAAAAAATATAGCCAAATATTATACGGAAAAAAATTTTTATTATAAAGCGGAAGAATATTTGGACAAAGTTATTAAAAAAAATCCCTTTGATGAAGAAGCTCATGAATTAATGATGAAGGTGTATTTTAATATAGGAAATAGAGTAGAATTAGTTAGCCATTATAAGAGGCTAAATAAATTATTTAAAGATGAACTTCGTATACCTCCAAAAGAATCAACTAAAAAACTTTATGAAAACTTATTGGTGAAATTGTGAGCGAGGAATTAAATCTCTCTCAGAAAAATAAATATTAAATACAAAGCCCTATGTTTTTTCAAACATAGGGCTTTGTATTTGATATGAAATAATTTATATTTCTCTCAATTTGTGAGAAGTATGTGAGAAGTTTGTTAGAGCCTTGTTAGGACAGTAGATTAGTATAAAATTGATAAAATAAAATTTATCGCAAAATTAAATATAGTATTTTGAAAGGGAGGGGAAAAATGAGAAGAAAAAGATTTTTAGCAATCACCACGGCAATTATGTTTCTGCTGGAGGTTTTCTCGGTAATTATACCTTTTACTAGTGTAAAAGCAAATGAGTCTACAAATATCACAGATAAATTTCAGTTTATCACAGATGTTAAACTAACAGATGGAGATGGAAACCCATTAGGAGATAATGTGGATAAGAAATCAGAGATTCGTGTTAGTTATGACTGGTCTATTCCAAATGATGAAACTGTAAAAGAAGGGGACTTTTACACAATGCAGCTACCGAGTCAAATCCATATCACACAAGATATCAATGAAGAAATTACTGATGGTGGAAATAAAATAGCAGATGTGCATATAGGTACAGATGGGAATGTAAAAATTACATTTTCAGAATATGAAAGTCAAGAATCTGATGTAACAGGCTCTTTTTATGCTAATTGTAATTTTAGGGAAAGTGACATAGAAAATGAAAATTCTGTATCGCTTACCTTTAATCTTCAAGGAAGCGAAAAGCCTGTTATTATTAATGTGAATTTTGGAGAACCTGCACCTGTAGATAATTCTGTTGAAGAACCTGAAAATCAAGATCCATCTACAAATGAATCTATAAATGAACCTGTAGATATTACAGATAAATTTCAGTTTATCACAGGCGTTAAACTAACAGACGGAGATGGAAATCCATTAGAAGGTAATGTGGATAAGAAATCAGAGATTCGTGTTAGTTATGACTGGTCTATTCCAAATGATGAAACTGTAAAAGAAGGGGACTTTTATAGAATGCAGCTACCACCTCAGATCCATATCGTACAAGATATTAACCAGCCAATTAATGACGATGATGGAAATAAAATAGCAGATATGCATATAGGCACAGATGGAAGCGTAAAAATTACATTTACAAAATATGCAAGTGAACATTCAAATGTAAAAGGTTATATTTATGCCAGTTGTCATTTCAAGGAAGAGGAAATAGGAAATGAGAATCCTGTAAAGATTACCTTCAATCTTCAAGGAGATGCAAAACCTGTTACTATTGAAGTGGATTTTGAACAACCTGCACCTGTAGATACTTCTATTATAAAATACGGCGAATATAATTCGTCTACAAATGAAATTACATGGAAAGTAGAAGTAAATAGAGAAAAAGTGAAAGTTAAGGATGCTGTGATTAAAGATGATATCCCTATAGGTCAACAATATGTAGAAGGCTCCACAGAGTTTGATGGTAATCCAACCTCAGATGGATTTACCTATATAAAGGCTGCATATGGAGATTCGAGTAAAACAGGAACGTTGACTTATAAGTTTAATGATGTAATTGATAAAACAACACACACCATAACTTTCAAGACTAAAGTAACAGATCCAAAGGCTTTTGAGTCACATGGAAAAGTAACTCGTCAGTACAATAAAGCAATTTTAATTCATGATGGCACAAGTACAGAGTCAAATGATGCATATGTTGAAGTAAATATAAATTATATTAATAAAAGTGGATGGTACAGCGGGGAAAGAAAGCAAATTGACTGGACGATTAATATAAACAACAATGCACAGTCAATCACAAATGCAAAGGTTACAGATAATATACCAGAAGGGCTGACTCTAGATGAAAGTAGTGTAAAAGTAGATGGAAAATCTGTGTCAGACTACACCTATAACAATAATATATTTGAATATACTTTTAAAGGAACTATAAATGAGCCACATACTATTACTTTTTCAACAGATGTAACGGACCCAGATGCCTATAATTCAAATAATGCGAAGTATTATGAAAATGAAGCTATCTTAACAGGTGAGGGTGTGCCTGGAGATGCTAAGGGTACTGGAACTGTTGGTGTTCCAACTAGTATTATTCAGAAACAAGGGATAAACTATGATGCTTCTACTAGTATTATTACTTGGAGAATTACTGTAAACACTAATAAAATACTTATTGGTAAGGGTGCTGTGGTTACAGATCATATTCCTATAGGTCAACAATATGTGGAGGGATCAACAGAATTTGATGGGAAGCCAATCACTGATGGATTTACTTATACAAAGGCTTTAGATGGAGATAAAGAAAAAACAGGAACGCTAATCTATAGGTTTAATGGTCCAATTGATAAAACCACACATACTATAATCTTTAAAACAAAGATAACAGATCCTAATGTGTATGCTGCCAATACAAGTAAAGACTATCATAATACGGCTACACTTACCCAACCGGATATACCTACATCTAAATCTACGGGATGGCAGAGGGTAAGCAGCCAGGTAATTCAAAAGAGCGGTAAAGATTATGATTATGTAACAAAAGAAATTACCTGGGAAATTAAAGTGAATAAAAATAGAATGCCTATAACTAATGCTGTTGTTGAGGATGCTATTCCAGAAGGTCAGGAATTTGCAGAAGGCTCTGTGATGATTGGAGGAAAAGAAGCGGATTCAAAGAATTACAGTTTTGATTTTAAAGAAAGAATTTTTAGGTATAGGTTCCCAGAGAAAATCAACACAGAACAGACAATTACCTTCAAAACAAGAATTATAGATTTATCAATTTTTAATACCAATGGCAATAAAGTCGTGAGTAATACCGCCTCTTTAATTGGAGATGAAATACCACCCAATGTGAAGAGCACTGGAACTCAGACTATTAAGAATTCAGTGGTGAGCAAGGTAGCTAATTATACAAGCGGAAATTCTTATATTGATTGGGAGGTAATTATTAATAGTGCTAGTATTCCAATAAAGGATGCCACTATAACTGATCAGCTTCAAGAGGGACTAGTGCTAGATACAGATACAGTAAAATTATACAAAATGACTGTAGATACTAAAGGTATTCTTACACAAGGGGAGGAAGTACTACTTAACAAAGAGAATGTTAAATATGATATTGAAACTAGAGAGTTTACATTTAATTTTCCAGGCTCAATAGATGGAGCTTTTAAACTAACCTTTAGAACGGATGCAACTAAAACAGCTACCTTCACAAATTCAGTATCTTTTAGTGGAACTGGGATTATTGAGAATTCTACTTCAAAACCAGTGGGAGTTTGGTATTCTACTGGTGGCGGTGGAGGAACAGGACAAACTGGAAAGATTAATATTGTAAAGGTTGATAGTAATGACTCTACGAAAAAACTTAAGGGAGCAGTATTTCAACTTTTAGATCGATACGAGAATGTTATAAAAGTTTCTCAATCTACAGGAGATGACGGCTCTGTTCTGTTTGATAAACTAAAATTCGATATAGATTATTCTATTAAAGAATTAGTAGCACCAGAGGGCTATAATTTAAGCGATGAAGTTTATACTTTTCAATTAAAAGGTAGAAATGATGAAAAGAGTATCACATATGAGTATGTGAATGATAAAATTACTGGAATAATAGAATTTAAGAAAACAGAAGAAAATGCAGAGGAATCTGGACTTCAAGGAGCAGAATTTACACTCTATAAGAGTGATGATACTAATTATCAAGACCCTATAAATACTGCGATTAGCGATGAGAATGGGATTGTACAATTTAAAAATGTGGAATATGGAAGCTACAGTATAAAGGAGACTAAAGCACCTGATGGATATAATCCATCTTCACAAGTTTTAAATGCAACTATTAGTGAAAACGGAGCTACTGTAAAGGTAGATCCATATACAGTTCCTAACACAAAAATAAGAGGAAATATAGAATTTATCAAGGTGGGACAAAATGAAAATCCTCTTAAAGGTGCAGAATTTAAGCTTTATAAGAGTGATGATACAGCTTATAAAAATCCTATAGATACTGCAATCAGTGATGAAAATGGAATTGTACAGTTCAAAGACGTAGAGTATGGAAACTACAATATAAAGGAGACAAAAGCTATTAGTGGATATTATCTTTCCTACAAGACCTTGACTGCAAGTATTAATGAACATGGAGTTACTGTACATGCAAATCCATATAAATTTGTTAATACAAAGATTACCAGTGGGGGAGGAGGTTCTGGAGGATCTGGAGGTAGCATTAAAGGAACAGTGAATGTTAAAAAAGTTGATGAAAATGATAAACCTCTTAAAGGTGTAGAATTTGCACTAATTGATGCAAATGAAAATTTAATTCAGCTTGCTTTAACAGATGATAAGGGAGTTGCACAATTTAAAGATGTGTCATATGGTAAATATACTGTTAAAGAAACAAAGCCACTTGAAGGATATGCTATTTCCAATGAGACAATTTTTGTTGAAGTAAATCAAAATGGAAAGACCTATGATATTGGAACTATTAAAAATACCAAAATTAGAGGGGCCATTGAGATTAATAAAGTGGATAAAAATAAAAAACCTCTTAGTGGAGCAGAATTTACACTATACCATGAAGATGGAAGAATAGTTAAAACTGCTATATCAAGATCAGATGGAATAGTTCTATTTGAAGGCTTGGGCTATGGAAATTACACAGCTAAAGAGACAAAAGCACCTAAAGGATATGTCCTAAGTAATGAGGTTATAATTGTTTCTATAGGTTCCTCAGAAACACAAAAATTCACGGTTCAAAATGAAGTGGAAAAAGCATCTGTTGAAGATAAAAAGCCAGGAAAAGACACTAGCAAAGACAATAAGCCAGGAAAAAGTTCCATTGCACAGAATGAAATTGCTGAAAATGAAAAAAATCCAAATGAAAATAGTTCTAATAAAAACAATAAAATTCTTCCTAAAACCGGAAGTATCATAGATACTACAGTTTTAATGGTAATAGGAATACTATTAATTCTTGTAGGAGCTGGATTAATATTTAAAGAAGAAAAAATGAAAAAGAGTAATTAAAAACAATCAATACTAAATAAGAGAGTGCCCTTAAAATAAAGGGCATTCTTTTTTATATTTACTATATGTAAAATAAGGACTATATTCCTATAATTGTATTGACCGTAAATGTTACAATAAATATAATTAGATTAATTAAGATTATTAATATAACAAGTGAGATTATTATATAATAGGAAGTGAGATCATATGAATTTAAACTTACGAGCAAGAATAATGAAAACATCTGACCTTAAAAAATGTTCAGAGTTAATGCTAAAAGTTTTTAATGGTGAACCTTGGTTTGATAAATGGGAATCCGTAAATCAAGTGCAAAAGTATCTTAAAGAATTTGTAGATAATCCTGTATTTATTGGCTTTGTTATTGAAGAAAATAATAAAATCCTTGGTGCATGTTTTGGACATACAAGAAGTTGGTATGAAGGTGAGGAATACTATATTGATGAATATTTTATAGACTCTGATTTGCAATGTAGTGGTATTGGTTCTAGACTAATGAATTATATCAAAGAATATTTAATTTCTAAAAATATTTACTGCATTGCACTGCTTACAGAAAAGGATTTCCCTGCTGAACAATTCTATAAAAAGCATGGATTTAAAGTAAGAAATAATACCATTTTTATGTATAATAATTTTTAGAGTAAGTATATCACAGAGTTAGAAAGTTTTTTAATAAATAGGAAAAAGTACGATTCTAATTATTTATTTCAAGCAGATTTGATATTTAAATTTTATTGTAATATACTTTAGTTATAAAAGTAGAACTATTTAGAAAATTTTTAAAAATTATTAGTATGGTACTATTATCAGATATGAAAAAATATAGACAAAACATAACAAAGTCTTCGTTGAAGAGTTTTACAAAGGTTTAATTCAAATTATTTATACAAGGAGGGTGACCATTGAAGGAAAATGCAAAAACAGTAAAGGTTGCAGTAGTCCAAGCATCCCCTATAATTATGGATAAAGATGCAACTTTAAAGAAAACTATATCATTAATTAAAGAAGCAGCTGATAAGGGGGCAAAAATAGTTGTATTTCCAGAAGCTTTTATACCTGCTTATCCAAGAGGACTTAGTTTTGGATTTGTCGTAGGAAGTCGCACAATGGAAGGAAGAAAAGATTGGCAAAGATATTATGAAAATTCTGTTGCTGTTCCAAGTGATGTCACAGAAGCTTTAGGCGAGGCAGCTCACGAATATGGAGTTTATTTATCAATAGGAATTACTGAAAGAGATGCAGATGAAATTAATACTACACTATATTGTACAGTTCTTTTCTTTGGACCCAATGGAGAGTATTTAGGAAAGCATAGAAAATTAAAACCAACAGGCTCTGAAAGATTAATTTGGGGAGAAGGAGATGGAAGTACTCTCACTGCAGTAGATACACCATATGGAAAGATGGGTTCTTTAATTTGTTGGGAAAACTACATGCCACTAGCTCGTGCAGCAATGTATGCTAAAGGCGTAAAAATATATATAGCACCTACTGCCGATTCAAGAGAAATATATCAGAATACTATAAAACATATTGCTTTAGAAGGTAGATGTTTCGTTATTTCTTGTAATCAATATGTAGAAAAAAGCATGTATCCAAAGGATTTAAATTATTATCATGAATTGGAAAAACAACCTGAAATAATGTGTCCAGGAGGCAGTTGTATAATAGATCCTTTAGGAAGATATGTGGTAGAACCAGTTTATAATAAAGAAGAAATATTAATAGGTGAATTGGATTTAGACTTAATAGTTCAAAGTAGACTAGATTTTGATGTAACAGGTCACTATTCAAGACCGGATGTATTTGAATTAATAGTGCATGAGTAAATAACAAAAGGAAAATTGATGAATTTCTTCAATTTTCCTTTTTAATAGATTTAAGCTTTGCTTATAAAGCAGTAATACAAGTGTGCATTAAAATTTTACATAGATCAGGATTATTTAAAATTCTTTATTACACTAGAGGTATTAGACTTTCCATGTGTTGTAAAGATTTTTATAGTATAAACGATAAATAATCAATATTATAAAAATGTAGGTACTGAAATTTATGAAGAGTGTTTTAAGTGAATTAGATAAAATAAAGGTTTTAGATAAAGATGATATTGTAAATATTAAGAGTTATATACAGAAAAAATACCCTGAAAATGTTGCAAAAGAAAATTCAATAATACTTTCACATGCTATTAATAAAATCATATATAAGGAATTAGAAGGATTACCAGAGCACTTAAAGTCCTCTGTTAAAAACAATATAATAAAAAATACCTTAGGTAAGGATAAAATGTCCATTACCTTCTGTGATATTTTTGAAGCTTATACAACAGAGGAAGACATAGTGAAAAACTATGCAGAAGAATTAATAGACTGGATTAATTTAAATGCAAAAATTGAAATTTCAACGGAGGATGTACATAAGTATTTAGGATCAATAGGATTTAAAGATATAGATTTAAGTACTTCCACAAATGAAGAATTGCATTTTAAAGATGAGAGTAATATTGATGACGGTATTGAAGAATTTAAAGATGAGAGCAATATGGATGGCAGTATTGAAGAAATTAAAGATGAGAGCGATATCGATGATAGTATTGAAGAGTTTAAAGCTGAAAGCAATGCCGATGACAGTATTGAAAAATTGGAAAATCCTCAAAATAGGGAATGGAAAAAGACTTTATCTAATAATTTGTCTCATTCAAAAAACTTAAAAAAAGTTGCATGTATAGCCATTACGGCTATTTTTATTATACCTTTGTACAATGTAATCAGAGGTTCTTATTTTAATAGAAGCGTGGAGCAAGAGAAAATAGAAAATTATGTTGTTAAATCAGATAAAAAGGAAGAGATTTCAACGGAGTATCCCAATTTGCATCTTCCTAAATATATGAGATATGAAGAAATAAACAAAGAAAAATTAATAGATTTTTTAAATAAACGGAATTCTCTTTTAGCTGAAGAACCATATTTCTCTACTATATTTTATGTAGCAAAAGAGTTCAATTTAAATCCTATTGTGCTTTTTTCCATAACAGGACAAGAACAAAGTTTTGTACCTAAAAGCCATAAGGATGCTTATAAAATAGCCAATAATCCATTTAATGTATATTATAGTTGGATAGAATACAATACAGATATAAATGATGCCACTAGGATAGCTTCTAGAACTGTAATTAATTTATCTGAAAATAGACCAGAGGATAAAGACCCTTTTTTATGGATAGGCAGAAAATATGCTGAAGATAAGAATTGGGGTAAGGGAGTAAGGTTGATCTTTGAAGAGTTAATGAAATATGTAGAATAGGGCAAACTTTATTAATAAGTAGGTGTTTTTACGTGAACTTAGTTGATTTAAGAGAATTTGAGTTTGAAATGAATAAAATAATTTCATTTGAGAATAGTGAATTTATTTTTGGAAATAAAGAATTTGAAGAAGGTATCTATAAAAATTATATATATACTAATTCATACGAAGTACAAGAAGACTGTACTAAAACATCTATATATGCAGTTAGTCTTATAGATGAGTCAATAGATAAACTTTATTCCATAAAAAAGGAGGCAAGTACTATTTTTTTAAGTGAAAGATATGTACTTTTTATGGGAAATGATTTTGAAATTGATGAGGAACATTCTGATGTACAAAAAGATATCCATGGAGAGTATGATTATGCTATTTTATGTAATTTAAAAGATAAAAAAGAATATGAAGTAAAGGATAAAAGAGTTGTTCTAGGAATCAGAGATTATTTTATTCCCTATGACATTGATGACAGTAGACATATTGCTTTTGAAGAAGCATATATGGAAGATTGGGAACTAGAAGAAATGTTTTGGGAAGGAATTAAAAAAGAGAACTTTTATAGAAATGGCTATAGAGAAAGTATTAATATTATTTCTTTACAGAGATTTATCCAATTTGTAAAAAGTGGATGTAAACTAATTCCTTTTAATCAGATTCATAATACAGAACTTACTGCATGGATAAGATATTTTGGCATGGATGATGAAAGTATTTATTATAGAGTAAAGGATTTTGAGAGCAAAATACAACATATATATTCAGTTAATAAAAAAACATTAGAGAAAAAGTTATTAAAATCCATACAAATGAATGACAGTAAGTTTTCATATTCAACAAATTTTATTTGGTATGATATAGAGAATAGAAGAATATATGAAATAAGAATTATAGAGAATAAGATAAAACAGATAAAAGAAATTTTTGATGAAGATTTTACTTTTGAATATGGTGAATTAAAAGAAGATTTTGAAGGAATAATTGAGGACTATTTTATAACGAGTTTTTGGACAGAAGATGATAATGGAGATAATTACAAGAATTTTGTTAAGATAAGAGATATTAAAAATGGAAACATAAATAGTTATGAAGGGACATGTGTAATATTAAAAGATAACATTATACTATTTAAATAACCCTTGTATTATAAAAACAAAGATAACTGCAAAACAAGTTGCAGTTACCTTTGTTTTTTTATTATTTAAGCTTATATAGTATAATGATTATATGACAAACTTTAAAAATATAGCATAAAAAAGGTTAGCAAAATACAGGAAGAAGTTTTAAAATTATAAGTGTATTATAGTTATTAAGATATTATTCCATGGAGGCTTAAAGCATGAAAAAAAATAATGAAATCGTTAATGAAGAGAAATGGAATGCTATTATAAATTGTAACAGGCAGTATGATGGTTTATTTTATTATGCTGTGAAAACAACAGGTATTTTCTGCAGACCATCCTGTAGAGCTAAGCCACCACTAAAAAAGAATATCTTGTTTTTTAATAGTTCGGGGGATGCAATTGATGCAGGTTTTAGACCATGTAAAATGTGTAGGCCTGATATCAATGACCATATTTATGAACCTAATAAGATGCTAATTCAAAAGGTAAAAGAAATTTTGGATCATGATTATAAAAGAGAAATTAGCTTTAAAGACATCTCACAAGAAGTGGGTATGAGTGACAGTCATTTAACCAGATTATTTAGGCATTATTATGGTTTAACGCCAAGTGAATATATAATGCAGGCACGAGTAAAAAGATCCAAGGAATTATTAGTACAAACTAATTTAGACATTGTTGCAGTTGCCTATGAAGTTGGATTTAAAAGTTTATCTAATTTCTATAAATGTTTTAAAGAACAGGTCGGTTATACACCAAAAGAATATAGAAGAGGCAATAGTGTAAATAGGGTAGATATGAAATAATTTATTTATTTTTGTAATAATTTAATTAATAAATAAGGGGGATATTATAATGAAAAAAGTATTTGCACCAGGGTGCGCACTAATGATCTATAAGCCGGAGCTTGGAAGAAAGATTCTTGAATTTTTGAATAAGGATTTGGGAAATATAGATGAGCATTTAACTTGCTGTAGACATGAACCTAATTTAGAGGGTGAAGCACAAGTAATTAACACATGTCCCGGTTGCGACAGACGTTATAGGGAGTTGTATGATTCAGTTTCTACTATTTCACTTTGGGAGGTATTAGCTAATAGTAATACATTTCCTTTCCCGGATTATAAGGGAAAAGAGATGACTATTAATGATGCTTGTCCTACTCGTAATGAAGAAAGAGTACATAATGCAATAAGAGACTTATTAAAAAAAATGAACATAAATTTAGTAGAGCCTAAAAACACAAGGACAAAAGGTAAATGTTGTGGAGATAACTACTATGGAGTTTTACCTGTGGAGCAAGTTAAGGAACAGATGAAAAAACGTGCTTCTGAAATGCCCGTTGAAGATGTAGTTGTTTATTGTGTATCTTGTTCTAAGTCAATGTATATAGGAGGAAAAAAACCACGATATATAGTTGATCTCTTATTTGGAGAGGATACTGTTCCTGGTACACTTGAACCAGATCAGTGGCATGCCCAAGTTGATAAATTCATAAGCGAGCACTAAAAGCAATTTTGTAGAAAAATAAAAATACGCTAAAAAAGATTAGTAAAAAGAGATTAATAATATGGTGGTATTATGAAATATAGAATTTAAATTATATTTGGGAGTGATTACATGATTAAAAAGTATTATGGATACTATCATTCACCCATAGGTATATTAGAAATAATTTGTTCTGAAGATAAATTACTCTCAGTTATGGTTATAGATAAAGAAAAACCAAGGAGTGAAAGTAATTTAATTCTAGAAAATACTATTATCCAATTAGATGAATATTTTAATGGAAATAGAAAAGAATTTGACCTTAAAATCTCACTAGAAGGAACTGATTTTCAAAAGCAGATATGGAGTGAACTGATGAAAATTCCCTATGGAAGAACTTTATCTTATAAAGAATTAGCTATAAAAATAGGGAATGAAAAAGCTGTAAGAGCAGTAGGAAATGCTAATGGTAGAAATATAATATGGGTTATAGTACCTTGCCATAGAGTGATTGGAACTAATGGAAGCTTAACAGGATACGCTGGTGGATTAGGGGTAAAACAATGGCTTTTAGAGCATGAAAAAAGTTTTGTAAATTTAAAATAGAGATATAAAATATATTGACCACTATAGTCAAAAGGTGTTAAAATAAAATTGACTATAGTGGTCAATTTTATTACGTTATTAATTACTAGAAAGAGGGATAAGAATATGTTTTCAAAATTTTTAAATCTAAGTAAAGAGAAGCAAGAGCGTATTTTAAATGCGGCAATGAAGGAGTTTGCACAGAAGGGTTTTGAAAATGCATCTACCAATGAGATTGTTAAAGAAGCGGATATATCAAAGGGAATATTATTTCATTACTTTAAAAATAAGAAACAGCTATTTCTATTTTTATATGATTATTGTGTTGAACTTAATATAAACGAATTTTATGGAAAAATTAATTTAGATGAAAGGGATTTATTCGTTAGGTTACGCCAAATTTTATCTATTAAATTTGAATTGATGAATAGGCATCCTGAAATGTTTAAATTTCTTGAAGTAGCATACATGGAAGATTCACTTAATGTTAAAAATGAATTAGAAAGTACAAATATTAAATTTACTAAGAGTGCACGTAATAAGATATTTGAAGGAATTGATATTTCTAAGTTCAAAGACGATATTGATGTAAAAAAGGCTATAAATATTATAATTTGGTCCTTACAGAAGTTTAGTGAACAGGTAATGGAGAGAGCAAAATTAACTTCAAAGGAAATTGACTACGATAAAGCTTTTGCTGAAGCAGATGAGTATATAGAGATATTTAAAAATAATTTTTATAAATAATATGGGGAGGCCATGAAATGAATGTTATTGAGATTAAAAATTTAACTAAAAACTACGGAAAATCAAGAGGGATTGAAAATGTAAGTTTTAATGTTGAAGAGGGGGAGATTTTTGGATTCATTGGCCCTAATGGTGCAGGAAAGTCAACAACAATTAGAACATTATTATCACTAATATATCCAACTAGCGGAAGCGCTAAAATTTTTGGAAAAGATTCTATAAAGTTTGCTCCAGAGATTAAAAAAGAGATAGGTTATTTACCATCAGAAGTATTTTATTATGACAATATGAGGGTAATTGATCTTCTAAAATATTCAGCTAGCTTTTATAAAAAGGATTGCAGCAAAAGAATAAAAGAGTTAGCTGAAATAATGGATCTTGATCTTAATAAAAAAATTGATGACCTGTCCTTCGGTAATAAAAAGAAGGTAGGAATAGTTCAAGGATTACTTCATGAACCAAAGTTAATTATACTTGATGAACCTACCAGTGGATTAGACCCTCTCATGCAGCAAAAATTCTTTGATTTATTAAAAGAAGAGAACAAAAAAGGTGCTACAATCCTATTTTCTTCTCATATTTTAAGTGAAGTCCAGAAATTATGCGATAAAGTTGCCATTATTAAAGAGGGAAAAATAATTAAAGTTGAAAAGATTTCTACATTAAAAGAAGATAATTATAAGAAATTTAAGATTGAAACTAAAGATGTTGTTAAAAAAGATTATTTTGATGTTAAAGGTGTGAATAATTTAGAAATAGAAGATAATATTGTGAGTTTCTTATTTAGAGGAGATATAAATTTAATTATGAAAAAAATATCATCAATAGAAATATCTAATCTTTGGATAGAAGAACCAAATCTTGAAGAGATTTTTATGCATTATTATGAAAATAAGGAGGACTAAAGTTTATGAATGTATTTTTGTATGAGTTAAAAGCTTATAGAAAGTCAACAATCATTTGGTCATGTTCTTTAGTCGCATTGATTATTGTATTTTTATCAGTGTTTCCAGCTTTTACGAAGGATATTACAGAATTTAAAAACATACTTGAAGGATTTCCAGAAGTGGTGAGAAAAGCTATTGGGATTTCTCTGGATAACATTTCTACCTTTTTAGGATTTTATTCTTATGTGTTTTTGTATATATTACTCTGTGGTTCAATTCAAGCTATGAACTTAGGAACTTCAATTTTATCAAAAGAAGTCCGTGAAAAAACAGCAGATTTTCTTTTGACAAAGCCTGTAACCCGTGCACAGATCGTTACCTCTAAACTTTTAGCGGCATTAACCTCTTTGATAATAACTAATATAGTTTATTTAGTTGCAGCAAGTTTAATGGCATCAGCCGTGAAAAACCAAGAATTTGATTATAAAATATTTTTTATGATTTCAATTACAATGTTTTTTGTTCAACTTATCTTTCTGTTATTAGGCATTCTTGTTTCTGTATTAGCTACTAAAATTAAATCTGTACTTCCAATTTCACTAGGAACGGTATTTGGTTTTTTTATAATAAATATGTTTAGCTCTATTATTGATGATGAAGTATTACGATATATAGCTCCATTTAAATATTATGATACATCATATATCATTAAAAATTCTTCCTATGAAACTTCCTTTATTATTATAGAAATAATTTTCATTGTTGTTTCAATTTTTGCCAGTTACCTAATATATTCAAAAAAAGACATTCATGGAGTGTAAGAATTGTAAAATTTAAAATTTCGATGTAAAAGGAGATTTATTTATGAATATTTTTATGAGAGAAATGAAGGCTTATAGAAAATCACTTATAATATGGTGTATTGGTGTAATATTAATGGTGGTAGCTGGAATGAGTAAATATTCTGCATTGGGAGCATCAGGTCAATCTATAAATGATATAGTATTAAAAATGCCTAAATCCTTGCAGGCTGTAATTGGTGTAGGAACCTTAGATCTATCAAAAGCTAGTGGATATTATGGAGTACTTTTTCTATATTTAGCTATAATGGCAACTATTCACGCTGCCATGTTAGGGGCAAATATTATTTCAAAAGAAGAGGGAGATAAGACAGCAGAGTTTTTGATGGTAAAACCCATATCAAGAAATAGAATTATTACATCAAAATTATTAGCAGCACTTTCTAATATAGCTATTTTTAATATTATCACTTTAGTTACATCCATTTCCACTGTAGGACATTATGGAAGAGGAGAGGCTATAAATCAGGATATTATAATATTAATGATTGCTATGTTTATTTTACAGTTGATATTTTTGGTTATAGGTACGGCTATAGCAGCTATAAGTAAGAATCCAAAGACTGCTACTTCTATATCCACAGGAATACTTTTATCTACATTTATATTATCTATATTAAGTGACATAAATAGCAAATTTGAAAACTTAAAATATATAACTCCATTTAAATATTATGAGGCTAAAAAACTAATGTATGGTGGCGGATTTGAATATGTTTTTGTAGTTTTATCAATAGTTATTATTGGAATCCTATTAAGTGCAACCTATATATTTTATAAAAATAGAGATTTGAATGTATAGTATAGATTTTCTATAAATTTTTAAAAGAGAGTGTATTTTAAGTAAGGAGTCTTATTTTTCGAAGTTTTAAATAATAAATGTATACCAGTAAATAAGCAAATAAATATAATAAAAATGTATGAAAGATAGTCCAACCATTATAATAAGCAACTTTATCTACAAGTACACCTAAACCTTCGATTAAAGTAGTTAAAATAGAAAAGATCAATATCAATGCGTAAGGATTTATATTGAGTTTTTTAATTAAATAAACAAGTATAGTAGCCATAATAGGATAAAATCCTAGATTAAAAGGAATTGATGCACCAGCAAGATTAAAAGGATATAAAAAACAATAGTTCTTCTGGAAACTCCATATGTTAATTGTATATGCTATTGAGCTAGTAAGTGGAGCTATGGTAAGCAGTAATTTTTTTTCTTTAAAATATAGTATAATCCCTGATATCCAAGGGATAAGAAAGCCAATAATAAAATTAAATAACAATATATCAACCCCTAAAGTTATTTTTCATATTTTATGTAAAGTTATTAAATATAATACAGAAGAAAAAAACAATTTCTATTGAATTTAATTACCATATATTATATAATGGTAATATATAGAAAATTAAGAATATTCAATGTTACTGTTCTGTTTATTTAGGTGCCTAAAGCATTTTAGCGTAAACAAAGCCCAGTAGGTGATAATAATCATTTATTGGGCTTTTTATTTTGAGGCTTAAGTTGATTAGCTAAATAATCATTGTCATTAGCATTTATGCTACTTCTTTATTCATGTTTAATAAGGGAGGGCTATAAAATAAATATAAAGGGGGAAATTTCATGATCACAACGGGTTTTACCTATGTTGCATTTCTAATCTTCTTTGCTAGTATGTTGGTACTGGCAGAGAAAAAATCCAAAACAAAAATATTCACCTATATTCCTGCAATTGTTCTTTTATATTTTGGCGCTATGTTACTTTCTACCTTTGGAGTTTGGCAAAATAACAAAGAGATAACAGCAGTTTATAAAGGATTAAAAGATAATTTGCTACCTGCTATGATATTTTTAATGCTTTTAAGATGTGATATTAGAAAAATTGTAAAATTGGGGCCTAAAATGTTAATAGGATTCTTCTCAGCAACTATAAGTATTATGATTGGATTTGTAATTACTTATGTTTTATTTAAAGGATTTTATGAACCAGATACCTGGAAGGCCTTTGCCGCTTTGTGTGGAAGCTGGATAGGTGGTACTGGAAATATGGTAGCGGTACAGGGGGCTTTAAATGTACCTGATTCAAAACTTGGATATACACTTCTTATGGATTCTATTAACTATTCAATTTGGGTAATGTTATTATTATGGTTGGTATCCTTTGCTCCTAAGTTTAATAAATGGACAAAGTCTAATACGAAATTAATAGATGAAATAGGAGAAAAATTAAATGAAGATAAGGCATCTATGAGAAAAGAAATAGAATTTGCAGATTTAATAATACTATTAGGTTTAAGCTTGTTTGTTTCTGCTATATCTATATACTTTGGAGGGTTAATGCCAAAATCTGAATTCTTCCAGGGAACAACATGGACAGTCCTTATAGCTACTGGTTTAGGAATACTATTTGCTATGACACCAGTGGCAAAGATTCCAGGTTCTTCTCAACTTTCAAACTTAATGTTATATACTATAGTTGCCCTTATTGCATCTAGAGCAAACTTTGCAGAATTAACCAAAGCACCTATATACATTATCTCAGGCTTTGTAATACTTGGCATACATGCGCTGATTATGATTCTATCTGCAAAGGTATTTAAGTTGGATTTATTTACCTGCGGAGTTGCTAGTTTAGCAAACATAGGGGGTGTAGCCTCTGCACCTATACTTGCAGGTGCTTACAGTGAAGCTTTAGTTCCTATTGGAGTTTTAATGGCTCTTATGGGATATATAGTCGGTACAGGTGGAGGAATGTTAGTAGGAAAAATACTTTCGATATTATAAATTTATAAATTCATAGGGGGATTGAAGTATATGAAAAAATTTAAATTAAAAAGTATTTTAGCTATTTTTTTTACTACTATTATTTCTACAAGCGTTTATGCAGCAGGTGAAAATCACACTCAGTTTAAAAGCAATGTACCTAAAGTAACTGAAGACATGATGAAGGCAGACTTTTGGATAAAGAATGCTAAAGATAAAGATAAAATCATTATGGATAAAGCTTCTATAGAAAAATATAATAAAGAATTAGAAAAAAAGACACCTGAGGTTGTAGATCTTAAAAATTATAAAGAAGTATTTAATAAAGAAGAGTTAACAAAGCTTATAAAGGATTTAAGTTCACCTTCCTCTAGCCCTAGATATGATAAAGATGGTAAATTAATAACGGAATTTTACTATAATAAGTTGAATGAAAATTTAAATTTAGAGAGTTTAAAAGAAGAGAATCAAGTTAAATATGGGATTACTGTTAGAAGAACATTGATGAAGACCTATCCTACTCATGAATTACTATTTAAAGAAGGAGATGATTATGAGTTTGATAGATTGATGGAAACAGCTGTATATCCCCTAGAACCTATTGTAATTTTAAACACAAGCAAAGATAAAAAATGGTATTTTGCTCAAATGTATAACTATTTGGCTTGGATACCTGCAGAGGATGTTGCTATAACTTCAAAGGATGAGCTATTTAAATATATAGATACTAAGGATTTTCTAGTGGCTACAGGCAAAAGAGCATTTACAGTTTATAATCCACTGGATAGCAACCTTTCTGAAATTAAATTTGATATGGGAGTAAGAATACCTCTTGCTAGCCAAAAAGAAATTGGCGATGAAGTTTATGGACAAAATACTACAGGAAATTATGTAGTTAAGCTTCCCATAAGAGATGATAGTGGAAAAATGGTATTAAAATATGCTCTAATACCTAGATCAGAGGATGTAAATATTGGCTACCTTCCTTATACAAAGGAAACTATATTAAATCAAGCCTTTAAATTTTTAGGAGAAAGATATGGTTGGGGTGGAATGTTTAATGGAAGAGATTGTTCCTCATTTATAATGGATATATATAGAAGTGTTGGAATAAACCTGCCTAGAAATACAGGGGAGCAAGGAAGAAAAGATCCAGGAAAATCCTACGATATGCCAAAAGAGATGACTCTTGAACAAAGACAAAAACTATTTGATGATATGAATCCTGGAGCAGCGATGTACATGCCAGGACACGCTATGCTATACCTTGGCAAATATAATGGAGAACATTATATGATACATGATTTTTCAGGATTTTATAACAAAGAAAAGGATGGAAGTTATAAATACTATAAATCTCGTCAAGTTATGGTCACTCCTGTAACTATAGGTTCAGAGGATAATGGTAAGACATATTTAGAAGATTTATATTTAGGTAAAGAATTCATATTAGACAAATAAATTACATTACCATATAATATTTCTTGAGGTGGTGTTAATGTACGAGGAAAATACGGTATATGTAGTAGGTAATTCTAAAACTAATACAGATAATGCGATTACAAATAGATTCAATTCGTTCTTTATAGGTTTTGTAGTGGAATTGGACAATGATACTATAGTAGATTTAAGTTGTTCCGCCACTATAAGAACAACTGATGAATTTGTTAGAAGTCTATTTGTTGGAAAAAAACTTATTGAATTTGACTCAAATTGCGAAGAGAGAGTTAAAAGAAGGTACCACGGCTCCTCTCAAAGGGCGATCATTGCAGCATATAAAGATGCAGTAAAGAAATATAATGAAATAAAATTAAGATATTTTTAGATTTACTGTTTTATTTAATGGGATATAAAATTAGGATGAAAATTTATATCGGAGTAAATAAAAGCCAGTAAAAGCAAGTAATAGTATGCTTTTACTGGCTTTTTTGTTTTATAATATGAGAAAATTTAATTAAACGGAGGGTGTAAATATGAAAATTACAGATATTAGGATAGGTGAAATCTCAGTTCCACTTAAAACTCCTTTCAAAACTGCTTTAAGAACGGTAAACAGTGTGGAAGATATAATTGTTGAAGTTCATACGGATACAGGAAATATTGGGTATGGAGAAGCTCCACCTACTGGGGTTATTACTGGAGATACTAAAGGATCTATAATAGGTGCTATTGAAGGACATATAAAGAAGAATATAATTGGTATGGATATAGAAAATTTTGAGGAAATAATGATGAAGCTAGATAAATCTCTATTAAAGAATTTCAGTGCAAAAGCTGCAGTAGATATAGCACTGTATGACTTATATGGACAACTATATAATGCTCCTCTTTATAAATTATTAGGAGGATATAGAAAAGAAATAATTACAGATATAACTATAAGCGTAAATGATCCTGAAGAGATGGCCAAGGATAGTTTAAATGCTATAAAGATGGGATATACAACCCTAAAAATAAAGGTTGGCAAGGATTCTTTAATGGATATAGAAAGAATGAAAGCCATAAGAAAAGCAGTGGGATATGATGTAAAACTTAGGATAGATGCCAATCAAGGTTGGAAACCTAAAGAGGCTGTTAAAGTTCTAAGAAAAATGGAGGATGAAGGACTTCAAGTAGAATTTGTTGAACAACCTGTAGCAGCACAGGATATAGAAGGATTAAAATTTGTTACAGATAATGTATCCATACCTGTACTTGCAGATGAAAGTGTATTTTCGCCGGAAGATGCTCTAACTATTCTTCAACAAAGGGCAGCGGATCTTATTAATATCAAACTAATGAAAACAGGAGGATTGCACAATGCTCTAAAAATATGTTCTATAGCAGAAATATATGGAGTGGAATGTATGATTGGATGTATGCTGGAGGCAAAGGTGAGTGTTAATGCAGCCGTACATTTAGCAGCAGCTAAAAGCATAATTACAAAGATAGATTTAGATGGTCCAGTTCTTTGTAGTGAAGATCCTGTAAAAGGAGGGGCAACTTTTGATGAGTATAGAATTACTCTAAATGATGATCCAGGGCTTGGGGTTAGAAAAATCAATGGAATAAAATATTTAGATTAAAAATATAGTATATTAGTCTTACTTTTTTAAAAGCTTCATAAGAAATACCTTTATATATCCAATGTGACAAGCAATATTATATGAGGGGGATTTTTAAATGTTATTTGGTATTTCACCATTATTTGCCTTATTGCCATTAATACTATATATAATTCTTGCTTTTAAAGATATTAATCCAATTCTAAATGTACTTTTGTGTGTTATTATTACAGCTATTTTAACCAATAAACCTCTATTAGGTATGGGTTCAGTTATAGCAGAATCATTAGGATCCTTTTTATCATTAGTGGGATTTATTATAATGCTTGGTTCAGCGTTAGGAGCAGTCCTTAAAAAAACTGGAGTTGCGGAAAATATAGTTAGAACAGTTATGAAGAAAATAGGAATTAATACGGAGAAAAAAGCTGTTTTATCTTCAATGATTACTTCAATGGTTTTAACAGCATTACTTGGGACTCTGGCTGGAGCAAACGCTATTATAGCCCCCATAATAATTCCATTAGTAGCAGCCATAGGAATTACTCCATCTGCACTAGCGGCAGTGTTTATGGGAGCAGGTCTTACTGGGTTATTTATAGGACCTTTTTCACCACAAGTAGTAACAATTATGGGATTAACAGGATTAAGCTATGGGCAATATTTAATATCTGCTGGATTACCGGTAACAGCTGTTTGTTTAATAGTAACTTATATTATGGCTAATAGAATTCAAAAGAATACAAAGGGTATTTATGTCTATGAGCATGTTGAAAATATTGATGTTAATGAAGTAGCAAGTGTTGAAGCGAAAAGAGCTACTTATGCATTCTTAATTACTTTAGTACTTTTAATTATTTATGGCATTTATGTAAAGAGCGGAGCTTCTTATGCTGTAGTTGTTATGTTTACAGCAGCCATCGTTACAGGAGTTGCAGCTAAATTAAGTTTGAATGATTTATTTGATACATTAGTTCAAGGTGCGTCACGTATGATGTGGTTGTTTATAATGTTTATTTTATTTAATCCATTTATAACATTTATTGAAGAGTCAGGAGCGTTTGAAGCTTTAGTTGATGTATTAAAACCCTTATTAGCCTCAGGAAATAAAGTAGTATTTTCCTTAGTATCCACATTAACAGGAATATTTGGAATAGGTGGAGCAGCTGTAGCCCAATCTATAGTAATGGATAAAATGTTTAAAGGATTTGTAGAAGGTCTAGGAATATCTACAGGACTTTGGGCTATGATTTTACTAATAGGTTCTCAAATAACTTCCTTTGCCTATCCAGAGGCAGATATGTTAGGACAAATGGGTCTAGCTAGATCTAAGGATTTGAAAAATATGGTTAAGCTTGGTGTAACTGTAGTTGTATTTAATGTTTTACTTATATTTATAAGATCATTCTTTGGTTAAAGGGGAGGATAGCTTATGAATCTTAAAGAAAAAATCAATAATATGCTTAAAGAATATAAAGGAAATATAGCTGTAGTTATTAAAAATTTAAATACAGACTCTAATATTATGATAAATGAAGAAGAGATTTTTCCTTCAGCCAGTACAATTAAACTACTTATCATATCTGCATTAATGAAGGACATTAGTAGAGGCTTAATGAGCATGGAGGATAAAATAACTTTATTGGATGAATATAAATGTGGTGGAGATGGTATATTAAAAGAATTAAATGAGGGCAATAGTTTTACCATAAGAGAAATTGCAACTCTTATGATCATACTAAGTGATAATACTGCTACCAATATATTAATAGATTTACTAGGCATGGATAAAACAAATGCTATGGCCAAGGAATTGAATTTAAAAAATACTCAATTAAGAAGAAAGATGATGGATTCTGAAGCTGTAAAAATGGGGAAAGAAAATACAACAACTGCAAAGGATATGTGTCATATTCTAGAGCTAATTTATAGTGGGAAAGTTGTAGATGAAGAATGTAGTGAAATGATATTGGATATATTAAAGAAGCAACAGGTAGGAGGAAGAATCAACTTATACTTACCAGAGGATATTGTTATAGCTCACAAAACAGGAGATTTAGATAAATTAGAGCATGATGTAGGCATAATATATCATCCATTTAGTGACTATATAATCTGTGTGTTGACAAAGAATGTAGAAACAAATAAAGAAGGAAGAGAAATAATAGGCAAAGTTTCATTAGAAGTTTATAATAATATTGAACAGATATCAAGTGATTCTTAGCTTCAGATGGAGTTTGCTTAAAAGGAATACTTACTCCAACTGAAGGTTATTAAGAGAGTTCTTAGAAGCTTTCCTTCTTAGAAATCCTTATCCTTTAGGGGAAGAACTTATCCAGGGACGTATCATCCGTTATCGGGAGTATTACGGATGATAGTCATCGGATAAATTAATGTAGTGTAAAAAGGACAGGTAAATCTTTGATTTATTTGTCCTTTTCCTATGAGGATTAAGATCACAGTAATATTTAATGTAAAAATAATAAATTTAAGAATTATTGGATTTTAAATAACATTGGTTATTTTAATTAATAGAGAGAATGTTAATGGCTTAAGTGATATTGATAGTCAGTATCACTTAAGCTATACTATAATAGTAATCACTATAACTCTTCAACAACTAATTTAAGTAATTTGAAATATAAATACTGGTTATTTGGATATAATGACAGAAAAGAAGTTATGGATTAAACTAGAAGAGTGTGAAAAATTTACTTTATATTTATGAAAGAAACATATAGACTAGAAAGTAAAGTTTATTACTTAAATTAGAAGAGGGGAAGTTATGAATAGAATAAAAAAAATATTTTATATTATTATAGGAATACTTTCCTTTGCTCTTGGAGCAATAGGTGCATTTATACCACTATTACCTACCACTCCTTTTCTTTTACTGGCATCTTTTTGTTTTGTGAAAGGTTCTGAGAAATTTGATAGATGGTTTAAAGAAACTAAGATATATAAAAGACATTTAGAAAACTATGTGGATTCTAGATCTATGACTATGAAGCAGAAGGTATCAATACTACTATTTGCGGATACTATGATAGCATTTCCACTTATAATGTTGGAAAATATCTACGTAAAGATTTTTTTACTTATATTAGTTATATTTAAATATTATTATTTTATGTTTAAAATAAAAACCATTAATGAAGAGTAAATAAATCTTTTGAAAGGTGAACATATGAGGAAAATAGAAAAAGAGAAAAAAGTAGTTAAATTAATGATTACACTGTATTGTGAGAAAAAACATAAATATAAAGAGAAGCTTTGCAATGAATGTGAGGAATTGTTAGATTATACTCATAAAAAACTAACATATTGCAAGTTCGGAGAAGAAAAAAATTCATGTAAGAGATGCTCAATACATTGTTATAAAGAGGATATGAGAGAAAAAATAAGAAGAGTAATGAGGTTTTCAGCACCAAGGATAATCATTCATAAACCACAGGAATTTATGAGGCATATGTTAAAATAATAAATTAGAGTAATATGAGTTGAAATGTATATTAAGAGAATATATGCAAACAAAGAGGGGGGATAAACATGATCAATAAAGAAATGAAGCAATATGAGATAAAAAATTTAATTGATCAAAGATGTCCTGTTTGCGAAGAGTTTAGCAAAATTTATAATTTAGAAACTATGGAACATGAATTTGAAGTTCCTAGAGAAATTGGTAATGGGCATTTGAGACAGATTGTTTCTAGTGAAGATATACAAATTATAAATTTTAACACTACTTTTCATAGACATATGGAAATTGAAGGAATGTCCAAAGCTCCACATATTGATATGTTTTTCTGTACTGGGGAGGGACTAGAGTGGGAATTTCAAGGAAAGAGAAATAAATTTGAGCTTCTAAGTGGAGAGAGTTTTTTATCTAAGACTAAAAGTAGAGAGAATATAAAAAGATGGGTTTATCCACCAAAACATCAGTTCAATTTTATAGAAATTAAAATTCATCCTAAAAAATTTGAACAAATTAAGGAAAATATTGAAGAAGAATGGAATATTTTTTGTAAGGGTAAATATGATGAGATATTTTATAAAAATAGGATTACACCACCTATAAATCTTGTGTTACAACAAATAATTAACTGTCCATTTAAGAAAGGGCTGAAAAATATTTATATGGAAGGTAAAATACTGGAACTTCTTTCAGTATATCTTAATGATGCGGTTTATCAACGAGAAAGACATAATACAGTGAAACTTTCTAATGAAGATATAACAAGTATTTATAAAGCTAGAGAAATTTTAGACAACGATATAGTAAACACACCAACTTTAGCTTCTTTATCTAAGATGATATGTCTTAATGAATTTAAATTAAAAAACGGATTTAAAGAGATTTTTGGCGACACAGTGTATTCCTATGTTATTGATAAGAGATTAGAAAGGGCTCGATTGCTTTTTGACGAGAAAAATATGCAAGTTAGTGAGGTGGCAAGCCATGTAGGTTACGCCAATTCAAGCCATTTTGCTTTAGCTTTTCGTAAAAAATTTGGTGTTAATCCAAAAGAATATTTAAAAAATGTGGCTGAACAATAGATAACAAAATATTTAAAAATTGCTGTATCAATAAAAATGATGACAGCAATTTTTTTATTTGTTAATAATCCTTTTTTCATCTTTTTAAATCCTTATATGAGTAGAGAAAGCATAGTGTTTTCTCTTATAATAATTGATATAGATAATCATTATCAATTAATCTTTGCTTCAAATTCACTATATGATGGGCTGTATACAGCTGTATTTTTTAATGGGATTGATTTTGAGGCTAAAGGAGTTTCTACTACAGAGATATTAAAATGATATCTAAAGATAAAAGGAGAATAGGTATATGAAAAACATATCATCAAAGGAAGTGAAATATATAAAAAACAAGTTTACAGAAGAAGGTTACAAGCTGACTAAGCAAAGAGAGATAATACTTAATAATATTATAAAAAATAAATTTAAACATTTATCTGTAAAGGATGTCTATGAAGCTGTTAAAGTTGCCATGCCTAGAATAGGTATTTCAACAGTTTATAGAACTATGATTTTGTTAAAAGAACTGAATTTTTTATGTGAAATTGATTTTGGTGATGGTTGTACTAAATATGAAATTGTTTCTCTAGATTCAAAAGGATATCATCCCCATTTAATATGTTCCAGTTGTAAAAGAATAATAGAAATTAAAAGTGATTTCTTAGATGAATTAGAGTATGCAATAGAGCAGGGAAATAAATTTAAAATAAAAACCTATAACATTATATTTTATGGATTATGTAGTAAATGTAATGTTTTTAAAAATAAAGGAGGTAATAATATTGAATAATAAAAAAGGGATTCCACGATTATTAAAGATTGCTGGAGAAAAGCGTGGTCTACTGCTACTTTCAGGAATATTTTCATCCATTAGCGCTATTTCTATGCTTGTGCCTTATGTATCAGTATATTTTATACTTGCAGAATTACTAAAAAATGCTTCCAACCCATCCTTGGTTAATAGAAATTTCATGATACATTGGGGTATTACTGCATTGATAGGATTAATAGTTGGGATTATAACTATGTATTTATCTGGTTTACTGGCACATACAGCAGCTTATCGAATACTCTATGGCTTAAGAATAAAGCTTTCAAAACATATAGGCAATTTACCACTTGGGTATTTCACTAAAACATCTACTGGAGTAGTAAAAAAGATTATGGAGCAGAATGTAGAAAAAATTGAAAATTTCATTGCTCATCAATTGCCTGATTTAATCAATGTTTCAGCCACAGTAATAGTTATGGTAGTGGCAATGGTTTATTTAAATCCATTTTTAGCAGCAGCATGCATCATACCTATTATACTAGGTTTTTATGTGCAAGCTTCTATAAGGATGGGGGAAAAAGCCAAGGAAAATTTAAAACTCTACCATGATTCTTTAGAAAGAATAAATGCATCAACAGTACAGTATGTAAGAGGAATACCTATTATAAAAGTTTTTGGACAAACAGTACACTCCTTTAGAAAGTTTTATGATGACATGATAAATTACAGAGATTATTGTATTAAATATACAAATCAATTTCAAAATGTTTATATTTTTTTCAAAGTAATGTTAGGCTCACTTTTGGCATTTATTTTGCCAGTAGGGGTGTATCTTTTAAGCGGAGAACCTGAGAATATGGCATTTGCATTAACTTTAATTTTCTTTTTAATTATGGCACCAGGCATATCTGCTCCTATGTTTAAGTTTACAAACTTTGCTTCTACTATAGGAGATATATCTGAAGGAGTTGAGCGTATAGACAATATTCTAAGTGAAAGACCAATACCAGAGATAAAAACTCCAAGAATGCCACAAAATTTTGATGTTAAATTTGAGAATGTATATTTTTCTTATGATTCAGCAGATGCAGCCACCCGTAAGGATGCTCTTTCTAATATAAGCTTTAATGCAAAGCAAAGGAAGGTAACTGCCCTTGTTGGCCCTTCAGGTTCTGGAAAGTCAACAATAGCTAGTCTTATTCCTAGATTTTGGGATGTATTGAATGGTTCAATTTCTATAGGAGGAGTAGATATAAGAGATATAAAAATAGAGGATTTGATGAATATAGTATCCTTTGTTTTTCAAGATTCATTCTTATTTTATGATACTATTTATGAAAACATTTTGGTAGGAAGACCAGATGCAACTAAGGAAGAAGTATACGCCGCGGCAAAGGCTGCTCAATGTAAAGAATTCATTGAAAAACTTCCAAATGGATATGAAACCCTTATAGGAGAGGGAGGAATATATCTTTCTGGTGGTGAGGCGCAAAGATTGGCGGTGGCTAGAGCTATACTTAAAAACTCTCCTATATTAGTTTTAGATGAAGCAACGGCTTTTGCAGATCCAGAAAATGAATATCATATGCAATTAGCCCTTAAAGAACTGATTAAAAACAAAACAGTAATAGTCATTGCCCATAGACTTTCATCTATACAGGATGCAGATCAAATTATTGTATTAAAAGAAGGTAAGATTATGGAGAAGGGTACCCATGATAAATTAATATCCATTGATGGTATTTATAAGAATATGTGGGGTGTCTATACTAATTCAGGAAAATGGAAAATGGGAAAAGGGGTGAAGGATAATGAAATTGCTCTATAATATAACTGCTGGTAATCCAAAAAAATTATCAAAACCAATATTTTTTGCTGTAGTATCAAATCTTGTAAATATTTTACCCTTTGCTTTAGCTATAAAAGTGGTGCAGATAATTTTTGATGCCTTTTCCCGGGGAATACCTGTGAATATAAAGGAGCTGTGGATTACTAGTGGAGTATTATTCTTATCTATGATAATAATGTTTTTAGCAGAAATACCTGCATATAGATTTAGCTATAAAGGAGCTTATATGCTAGCAGCAGAGGGGAGAGCTAATCTTGCTGAACATATAAGAAAGTTACCTCTAGGATATTTGACTACTAGAGATCCAGGAGATCTTGGAAATATGATGATGGGAGACTTTACATTAATAGAGCATTGTATATCTCATCTTATGCCACAGCTGGTTGGAGGATTAGTGATGCCAATGATTGCTTTTATTGGGCTATTATTTATTGATTGGCGTATGGCTATTGCAATGTTTATAGCTTTACCCATAGCAATTTTAATTATAAAGCTCACTTTAAAGCTTCAAAGAAAAGTAGGTAAGGGTCATATGGAGGCTAAAACATATGCAGCCAATAGATTGCAAGAATATTTAAATGGAATAGGAACCATAAAGGCATATAATTTGACAGGGGAAAGATTTATTCGTCTAGAAAAAGCTTTCAGAAGATTCATGGTTGAAAGCATAAAAATCGAAGGACTTTTACAGCCTATAGTATTGACAGCCATAGGATTTATTAGAGCTGGACTTACAATAATGGTATTGATAGGAACTCATTTGCTTTTGGGCGGTGATTTAAATGTTACAACTTTTATTACCTTTTTAATTGTAGGTACAAGAGTATTTGACCCTTTGACCACAGCCCTTGGGAATTTTTCAGAAATTAGCTATGATGAGCAGGCAGGAGAAAGAATTGTAGAATTATTAAATGAGCCTATTTTGCCAGGAGAAAAAACTCCTCCTAAAAGACACAATATTCAATTTAAAGATGTTACTTTTGCTTATGGAGAGAAGGAGGTCATTAAGGATGTTTCTATAGATATGAAAGAAGGGGCATTAACTGCTCTTGTAGGACCTTCTGGAAGTGGGAAGAGTACTATTTTAAAATTAATAGCCCGCTTTTATGATCCACAAAAAGGAAAAGTGTTAATAGGAAATGAAGATATGAAGGAGATTGAACCAGAAGCTCTTCTTCAAAAGGTTTCTATGGTTTTTCAAGATGTATATCTTTTTCAAGATACTATTGGTAACAATATAAGATTTGGAAGAGAAGGAGCAACTCAAAAAGAAGTAGAAGAAGCAGCAAAGAGAGCTTGTTGCCATGACTTTATTAAGAAGCTTCCACAAGGATATGATACTCCAGTAGGAGAAGGAGGGTGTACACTTTCAGGTGGAGAAAAACAACGTATTTCTATTGCTAGAGCTATATTAAAAGATGCACCTGTGGTACTCTTAGATGAAGCTACTGCATCACTAGACCCGGAGAATGAAGTGGATATACAAAGTGCAATAAATGAACTTATTCAAGGTAGAACTGTAATAGTTATTGCTCATAGACTTAAAACTATTTGTAACGCTGATAACATTATAGTATTAGACAAAGGAAGGGTTGTAGAACAAGGTGACCATCAGCAGTTGATTTCAAAAAAAGGACTTTATTATAATCTTTGGACAATACAGAATGAAAGTAGTGGATGGAGCATGTCATAATAGGATAGCTCTATTAGAAGTGATTATCTATAGGATAAATAAAGAAGTAATTATTATTTAAACTTATAAAAGTACCGAGCGACTCTTAATATATAAGTTTGCTCGGCACTTTTTATGAATTAAGTTAGGAGTTAATGATATCTATTAATTCTTCAATATTTTTGGAACCAAAGTGGACAGTTTTGTTATTTATAATAATTGCTGGGACGCTCATAAGTTTATATGCAGTTTTTAATTCTTGAAAGTTTGATAAATCAATCATTTCCGCTTCTACATTAGGATTTTCAATAGCAATTCTTTGAGCACCTACAACCACATCTGGGCAGAGATGGCATGAAAGTGAAACTGCTACTTTTATGTTTGTTTTCTTGTCAATGGATTTGATTTTCTCAAGTATTTGTGAAGACAGAGGCTGACCTTTGCTACCAAGATTATATATAGCTAGGACAAAAGAATTTAACTCATGACCACCAGGTACTCCATGGAATTTTACACCGCTATAATTACCTTCGTGATCTAAAAATGACACCACTGGAAATTTGTCAGCATTAATCTTTTCTTCCATTTTAGGATTTGCATGTTTTTCATAAATTTCTACATTGATTTTTTCACTAAGCTGGCCAATTTCCAATAATACATTTTTTAGTTCTATGGACTTTGGATTATCTAAATCCACTATAGAAACCAATGTCACATCTTTTTCTAAACGAGAGAATATATCCTTTAATTGATTTCTAATATCTTTACTTAAAAACTCATTATTATGAGATTCAGTTAAATTAGAATCATGAGTGGATTCAGCAGTAACATCTGGAATATTTGTAACATTATGATGTGACAAATCTTTAATACCTAGTCTTTCTTTTAACTCTGTGATGTATCTTTCAGCACTAGTAGCTGCAATGGCGCCATCGGAAACAGCTGTTACGATTTGTCTAAGGTCTTTAGGACGCAGATCACCAGCGGCGTATATTCCTGAGACATTTGTACTCATGTGTTCATCTGTTAATATATACCCAAATTTATCTAAGGAAACATGCTCTTTAAATAATTCAGTTTTAGGTTGATTGCCTACAAAAACAAATATACCAAATATACCGTCTTTAGGGGAGGCATGATATTCAAAAGTTTCTTTGGTTATATTATTTATAAACTTAGCGTAGTTGAGAACACCCTCTCCACCAGCTTCTAAAATCTCTGTATTAAATTTAACTTCAATTTTTTCATGGGAAAGTACTTTATCGGCAATGGTTTTGGCACAAGTAAATTCAGGTTCTCTAGCTATAACAGTAACTTTTTTAGCAAATCTAGTGAGAAATATTGCTTCTTCAGCAGCAGCAAAACCAGCACCAATAACAAATACATCTAAGTCTTGGAAAAACTCTCCGTCACAAGTAGAGCAGTATGCAACTCCTTTTCCGGTAAACTCTTCTTCACCAGGGAAACCTAACCTTCTTGGTGAAGCACCAGTAGCAATAATAACAGCTCTTCCTTTATATTCGCCTGTATTGGTTTTAATTATTTTAACATCATTAGTAAAGTTTACATCAGTTACTTCCGTTTTAGCAAATTGCACACCAAAGTTTTTAGCTTGTAGTTGCATTTCTTCCATAAGTTTTGGACCAGTGACATTAGGTAGTCCAGGATAGTTAGCTATGTCAGAAGTAGTTTTCACCTGTCCGCCTACATTGTTTTTTTCAAGAATGAGTACATCTAATTTAGCTCTACCAGCATAAATACCGGCGGAAAGTCCAGCAGGACCTGCACCAATTATTATTAAATCATATATTTTATCCATATTATCCTCCTTATTCAATAAAATTTCCAAGTCATCTCAATAGAGTTAATCTATTATTTAAATTTTTAATAAGTGTGTGATTTAAATGATTAAAAATCTTAATAATAGATTAAAAATAATTGATAGTACAAATATAGAGACACAAAAGTGTCTCTATATGTATTAAATTTTGCCTACTAAATCTAAGCTTGGTGAAAGAGTTTCAGCACCAGGTTGCCATTTAGCTGGGCAAACTTGATCACCATGAGCAGCAATAAATTGAGCAGCTTGCACTTTTCTTAATAACTCATCAGCATTTCTTCCGATTCCTAAATCATGTACTTCATAAGCCTTAATTTCACCTTCAGGATTTACTATAAAAGTTCCTCTTAAAGCTAGGCCTTCATTTTCAATTAAAACTCCAAATTGTCTTGTAAGTGCACCAGTTGGATCTCCAAGCATTGGGTATTTAATTTTCTTAATAGTTTCAGACGCATCAGCCCATGCTTTGTGTACAAAATGAGTATCTGCTGATACAGAGTAGATTTCGCAATCTATTTCTTTAAACTTATCATAGTTATCTGCTAGGTCTCCTAGTTCAGTTGGGCAAACAAATGTAAAATCTGCTGGATAGAAGAAGAATACTGACCATTTACCTTTGATTGACTCCTCTGTTACTTCTTTAAACTCACCATTGTGATAAGCCTGTACTTTAAAAGGTTCTACTTTTTCTCCTATTAAAGAAGTTATTAATCTTTTTTCCATAATAAACACTCCCCTATTTTTTATTGTCGGTTAATTGATACCTCTTATTAACTAATAATAACTATTAATTATCGAAAAGTCAATGGTTATTTGGTAAAATTTTATTTTTATTATGTATTTTTGGAATATTGCATTATTTCCTTATGAAATAAATAAATATGGGAATATTAGAACTAATTAGCTACAAGATAAAACTATGACTAAAAGATTATCTATAAGTGGATATGTTTAGAAGAAAAGTGGTAAAATAATTGACAAAAACTTGAATTGCACTTAATATTAATATAAATAAATTATTATTTAATAATTATTATCTTATGTAGAATATATATTTAAAAATTCATAAAGGTGGTATTAAAATGGATGTTTCAAATAAAGATATAAAAGAGTTTCTATTAAAAAATAATATTAAAGCTACAGAAAATAGAATTAAGATAATGAAGTATTTGATGACTTTAAATGAACATCCTACTGCAGAAGAAATTTATAATGGGTTAATAGATAAGCTTCCCACATTGTCAAGAACAACTGTATATAATACTTTAAATATTTTTAAAGCTGCTAAATTAATAAAAACTGTAAGTGTAGGAGAAAGAGAAGTACGATATGATATTAATAAAATAAATCATGGACATTTTAAATGTGAAAAGTGCGGTGAAATTATTAATTTCCCAATAGAATTTGAGAAAATATCCATCGATATGTTAAAAGGATGTAAAATTAATGATCAATATATTTCTTTTAAAGGCATATGTACTAAGTGCTTAAATAATATCGATGAATCTTAAAAAATATTATCCTCATATTAAAAAATTAATATGAGGATAATATTTTTGTTTATATGCAAATTTAAATATTAATATTAATATTAATAAGTTTATAGAAATATTATGCAATAATAGCAAAAACCACATTAATCAAAATAAAATATATAAATAAGAAAATATTGTAATAAAAAAATGATAAAAGAGAAAAATATAATAGTGAAAATATATTATAGAGGAGAATTGCATATGAAAAAATTTGTTTGTACAGTATGTGGTTATATTCATGAAGGGGAGACGCCGCCAGAAAAGTGTCCTATTTGTAAAGCAGATGCTAGTAAATTTAAAGAAGCTACAGATAAGTTAGTTTGGGCAGATGAACATAGAATTGGCATTGCTAAAGATGTTGATAGCGAAATTATAGAAGGCTTAAGAGCAAATTTTATAGGGGAATGTACTGAAGTTGGTATGTATCTTGCTATGGCAAGGCAAGCAGATAGGGAAGGATTCCCTGAAGTTGCAGAAGCATATACTAGAATAGCTTATGAAGAAGCAGACCACGCTGCTAGGTTTGCAGAAATATTAGGTGAAGTAGTAAAACCTAATACCAAAGAAAATTTAAAAGCAAGAGTTGAAGCAGAATATGGAGCCTGTGAAGGAAAGAAAGAACTCGCTACTCTTGCTAAGGAGAAAAATCTTGATGCTATTCACGATACAGTACATGAAATGTGTAAAGATGAGGCAAGACATGGAAAAGCCTTTAAAGGACTTTTAGAAAGATATTTCCATATGTAAAACACAAGCGTTCCTTTATGATATCATAAAGGAACGCTTGTGTTTTATAATGTATTTTAGTTATTTTTATTTTTAAAAGTTAAACAATCCGTTTCTGTATATATATCAGCGTTTTCACCACTTACGTGTATGGAGTCAGCTGAACATACCTTGTTGGAATTATATGTGCAACTAATTACGTTACATGTAATTGCTGAGCATGGCCTTCCGGGGTCATTAACATTGTTGGTGAGAGTACCGTAATGCACTGAGTCTAAAAAAGAGCCACAGCAAGTATCAGAATCCTTTTCTGCATTAAGACCACCTACATTAATGACATTAGCATAACATATATTTTCTTTATTATGAGAACAGTTTGAAACCTCACAAGCAATTCTTGCCATAATATCTCCTCCCTTAGTGTTTATACTAATAAGTTTAACCAAGAAGAGAATTAAATATTAAAAAAATTACTTATAATTAGTTGAAAAATATAAAAATAATATGATGCTTGTATAATCTATCTTTTATTTTTGGATTTTCCTCTACTTTTTTTAATGCTGAGATTTAATTTGCTATTAGGCTTACCATTAGGTCTAGCACTAGACTTACCATTAGATTTACTAGATCTACCATTAGAGTTACCTTTAAGCTGTTTATTTTTAATGCTATACTCTGATTTGTTTCCTTTTGGTTTTATTAGACACTTTGGTCCGAATCCTATTAAATCCATTCTATTAGCTTCCATTAAGGCTTCATGCACTAAATTATAATGCTTAGGGTTTCTAAATTGGAGTAAAGCTCTTTGCATGGCTTTTTCCTTCTTAGTTTTTGGAATATAAACCTCTTCCATAGTTAGTGGGTCTAATCCAGTATAAAACATAGCTGTTGATAATGTTCCGGGAGTTGGATAAAAATCTTGAACTTGCTCTGGTTGATAATTAATATCCCTTAAATATTCAGCCAACTCTATGGCTGACTCCAGTGTGCCTCCTGGATGACTAGACATTAAATAAGGTATAATGTATTGCTCTTTTCCCAATCTTTCATTTATTTTAAAGAATTTTTCTCTAAATCTATCATAGGTTTTTCCAGCAGGTTTTCTCATGTATTTTAAAACTTTAGCTGATACATGTTCAGGAGCAACTTTTAGTTGACCACTTACATGATGTTCTATAAGCTCTCTTAAAAATCTATCATTTTTATCAGCCATTATATAATCATATCTTAATCCTGAACGTACAAATACTTTTTTAATATTAGGTAGACTTCTTAATTTTCTAAGCAAATTTAAATATTCCGTATGATTTACATCCATATTTTTGCAAGGGCTTGGATGTAGACATTGCCTGTCTTTACAAGCACCTAATTTTAATTGTTTTTTACAAGCTGGATATCTAAAGTTTGCAGTGGGGCCACCAACATCATGGATGTATCCCTTAAAATCTTGAAGCTTTGTAATCTCTTCCGCTTCTTTTAATATAGAATCTTCACTTCTGCTTTGTACGATTCTACCTTGGTGAAAGGTTATTGCGCAAAAAGAACAGTTTCCAAAGCAACCCCTTGAGCTAACTATACTAAATTTAACTTCTTCTATGGCAGGTATTCCGCCTAAAGCTTCATAAATAGGATGGTAGTTCTTTTGGTAAGGAAGATTATAAACTACATCCAATTCTTCTCTTGATAGGGGCATTTCTGGTTTGTTTTGTACAATATATTTATCTCCATGTCTTTGCACTATATTTTTTCCTCTGATAGGGTCCTGCTCTTCATACTGAATTTTGAAAGCTTCAGCATACTTTTTTTCATTTGAACATACTTCTTTATAAGAAGGTATCTGGATATAATCATATACATTCTCTAAATCATCCACTGCATAGCATGTTCCTGGTATATGCCTAATGTATTTAGCTTCGAATCCATCATTTAAATTATTTGCAACTTCTACAATTTGTTTTTCACTCATTCCGTATATTAAAAGGTCTGCTCCGCTGTCTATTAAAATAGATTTCCTAACCTTATCGCTCCAATAATCATAATGAGCAAATCTTCTAAGGCTTGCTTCTATTCCACCAATTATTATAGTAGTGTTTTTATATGCTTCTCTAATTTTATTACAGTAAACAATTGTTGCTCTATCTGGTCTTAATCCCATTTTTCCACCAGGAGAATAGAAATCTTTTCCTCTTAACTTTTTACTTACAGTATAGTGGTTAACCATGGAATCCATATTTCCTGCATTAACTAAAAATCCTAGTCTTGGCCTGCCTAGTTTTTTAAAATCCTCAGTATTGTTCCAATCTGGTTGGGCTATTATTCCCACTTTATATCCTGCATTTTCTAGAACTCTGGATATAATTGCAGTTCCAAAACTATGATGGTCTATATAGGCATCTCCTGTAACTAAAACGAAGTCTAATTCTTGCCATCCTCTATCTATCATGTCCTCTTTACTAATGGGTAAAAATTTATTATTTTTCATATTATCACCTATTTATATCTTATTAAAAGTTATTTATTCTTAAAGTGTACGATTAGTATATAATATAACTTTTATATTATACAATTGATTTTTAATAATCACAACTAAGAGCAAAACTAAAGTATGTAAATTACTTAATTTGTTATGTTAGCTCAATAAAAATAATATGTATAACTTTGTTTAGGTAAAATATGTAAAGTTGTTAAAGTATCTATTAACATATTTTACATATATTTTTTAAAAATGATATTTTTATATGTAATTACATTTAAATACAAATGATATTTTAAGTTCATTGATATTAATAAAATGGATAAGATGGTAATTGGTAAATGGTGTTAGTTAAGAATTTTATCAAGTATATAAGTGATTGCAATACTCTTATTAAATTTATTATAAAACAATACGTAAGAATATAGACTTTGATATTTTAAAGCGCAAAAAATTATGAAATATATTACATCCAATAGAGTTCATTTGTGGAATTGGTAAAAAAATTACCCAATTGGTATTGTTTCTTTATTAACAATATGTTAAAATCTAAATGTGATAATAAATTTAAAAAATTTATTTATTTGAAGGGATGGAGGGTAAACATGAAAAAATCACTTTCAATTTTTTTATCAACAATTTTAGCTGTTGGTATGCTAGCAGGGTGTTCTCCAAAGGAAGCACCAAAGGATAATGCTGGAAAGGAAGCACCAGCAGGGGAGGCAACCATAGCAAAGATAGGTCTTGGACATGTTACATCAATTGGAAAATCTAAAGAACTTGGAACTGACAAAAATGGTAAAGAAGTTCTTCCGGTTGGACAAGTTGATGAAACTATAGTTGCAGCAGCTTTTGATAAAGATGGTAAAGTTGTATCAGTAACTATAGATACTGCTCAAACTAAGGTTGATTTTGAAAAAGACCTTAAATTAAAGTCAGATATTACTGCACCAATAAAAACTAAGGTTGAACTTGGTGAAGAATATGGCATGAAGAAAGTTTCAAAAATTGAAAAAGAATGGAACGAACAGATTGTTGCACTTGAAGAGTGGATGAAAGGTAAAACAGTAGACGAAATTAAAGGTATGAAAGTTACTAAGAGAGATGAATCTCACGTAGCTGTACCTGATGTTGAAGAATTAAAATCATCAGTTACTATTACTGTTGAAGGTTATTTAGCAGCTCTTGAAAAAGCATATGCAAATGCTGTTGACGTTAAAGAAGGAGCTGTAAAGTTAGGTTTAGGAACAGAAGTATCAATTGGTAAATCAAAGGGTCTTGGAACAGATAAGAACGGTAAAGAAGTTCTTCCAGCTGCACATGTAAATACAACTATGTCAGCAACTGCATTTGATAAAGATGGTAAAGTTGTAGATACTGTAATAGATACAGCACAGACTGAAGTTAAATTTAGCAAAGAAGGAAAATTAACTACAGATAAAAACGGTGAGTTCAAAACTAAGACTGAACTTGGCGAAGAATATGGCATGAAGAAAGTTTCAAAAATCGGAAAAGAATGGTTTGAACAAATAGATGAACTTGAAAAATGGATGTCTGGTAAGACAATAGATGAAATTAAGGGCATGAAAGTTACTAAGAGAGACGATGCTCACCCAGCTGTACCAGATGTTGAAGAGTTAAAATCAACAGTTACTATGACTGTTCAAGATTACATTGCTGTTGTTGAAGAAGCTCATTCAAAAGCAAAATAACATAAATTAAAATTTAAATATTTCTAAAACTCCCTCACATCAAGTGAGGGAGTTTTGTGTAAATTTAGTTCTTATTTAATAAGGCGACTTTTGTTTTTATGATAGAACTTCTGGACTAGGGAAAAACTCTATTTCAGCTTTTATAAATAGCCTTTAAAAAATAAAAATTTATTAAGTATATTATATGAGGAGGTAACAAATGAAAAAAGTAACCAGAAGACTGTGGGTAATATTTTTAATTATGTTCATTTCTGTAGGTTGCCAAAGAGCACCTAAAAATGAGTATAGTAAATATAGCCAAAGTTTTTTTGATACCTTTGATACTATGACAATGGTTGTAGGTTATACTAAAAGTGAAGAGGAGTTTAATTCCTATATGGAGAAGATTCATGCAAGATTTCAAGAACTTCATAAGCTTTATGATATATATAACGATTATGAGGGTATCAACAATATAAAGACAATAAATGATAATGCTGGTATAAAGCCAGTAAAGGTTGATAAAGATATAATAGATCTGATTATGTTTTCAAAAGATTGGTATAATCGTACAGGAGGAAGAACCAATATTGCCATGGGTCCAGTGCTAAGTATATGGCATGACTATCGTGAGGAAGGAAGAGATGACCCTGAAAATGCAAAATTACCCCCAATGAATGAGCTATTAGATGCTAATAAATATACGGATATAAACAAGGTAATAGTGGATACTGAAAATAGTACGGTATATCTTGCAGATAAAAGGATGAGCCTAGATATAGGTTCAGTAGCAAAGGGCTATGCAACTGAGCTTGTAGCAAAAGAGATTATGGCTGAAGGTTTTACATCAGGAATTATAAGTTCAGGAGGTAATGTAAGAGTGCTAGAAAAACCTCTTGATGGTGTTCGTGAGCGTTGGGGTATAGGAATACAGGATCCTAGCAAATCTATAGTTTCTGATGAGGGCAGTGATATTGATACAATTTTTCTTAATAATGCATCTGTAGTTAGTAGTGGAGATTATCAAAGATATTATATTGTAGATGGCAAACCTATTCACCACCTTATAGATCCACAAACACTTATGCCAGGAGAATATTATCGTGCTATCACTGTAGTAGCTGAAGATTCAGGTGTTGCTGATTTCTTGTCAACTACTGCATATTTAATGCCCTATAATGAAAGTAGGGCACTTGTAGAAAGTCTAGAAGGCGTTGAGGCTATGTGGGTTATGCCTGATGGAAAGATAGAAGTCACAGAAGGAATGAAAAAAATAATGAAAAGCAATGGTGCGTCCGGTGCAAAACCAAATTAATAAATAATTTAATATTTTACGTATATCCTAGCCTTTTATTCACTTTGTTGCCACCGTAAAAATTATTTCGGTGGCAATATTATTTTAAATACTAAACAATACTTTAATAGATATTCAATGAATGGATAATAGCCGCGCAAGCAATAAAATAAATGAAGAGATTAGTAATGAGATTCTAAAATATTATTATGATTATAATTATATTAAGAGGTATAATAAAATAGAGGTGAAGAGTACATAAATTAAATTCAAGGAGAGATATCATGGAAGTACAAGTTTTTATAAAAGGTCAAAAAGAGCCTGTAATTTATAAAGGAGATAGAATAGATGTGCTAGATTTCGAAATGAATGGGACTAAATTTAAACAAATTAGATATTTTAGAGGAGGTTTTTCTAAATCTGAGTTAATAGAACTTGATTTAATTAATAGAGTTGTTGAAAAAAATTAGAAGAACAATATAGATTTATAAAGAGGAGATGCATTATGGATAGCTACAAATTTATTTATAAAGATAAAGCCTATGAACTTTCTAAAGACAATTGCGATTACATATTCTTAAGTGACGAAGAAAATGAAATTACAGGTATAGAGCTTTCGGATATTTTAGAGCTTTTAAATGGCTGTATGAAAGTTAGTTTTGATTCAGCATATTACAGCCAGCCTTGTGAAAAATGCTTGTATGGAAAAGAGGAGAAGTTAAAGTATTTTAATTTTTTAGAATATCACTTTTACATATTTACCAAAGATAATAAATATGTAATTAGCAGCATATCTAAAGAATACGAAGACACATCATTTTCTCAACTATTAAAACTAGGAAAAATTGATAATAGTTTCATTGTAATGATAATGGTATGTGAAAATTGCGGAGCTTATGCTATAGAAATTGAACAATGTGATATTTAATTATACTAAACAAAGAGTAGTGATGTTAAATCATATGACACATGTCATATTGTTTAACATCATTTTTATATATAATAAGATTAAAAATCAATCAACTAAAATATTTAATAATAAGAGAGATATTAGAACTCTTGAGCTTCAGCAATTTAGAGTTCTTATGCTGTGCATAACGGATGCTACGTCCCTGGATAAGTTCTTCCCCTAAAGGATAAGGATTTCTAAGAAGCGAAGCTTCTAAGAACTCTCTTAATAACCTTCAGTTGGAGTAAGTATTTCTTTTAAGCAAACTCCATCTGAAGCTAAGAATCACTTGATGAAAAGGAGAAAAAAATGGATAAAAATGTACAATGGCATCAAGATTTAAAAATTAATAGACTTTTGAAAAATTTAGAGAAGAATAATATGAAAGGCTTCTATATAAAAACTAAGGAAGAATTGATAGAAAAAATAAAAGAATTAATTCCACACAGTTCTCTTGTAGGAGTTGGAGATTCTATGACGCTGTTTGAGACAGGAATTATTAACTTATTAAGAAATGGTGATTATGTTTTTTTAGATAAATATGAAGAAGGATTAAGTATGGAGGATAAAAATAAATTATACACACAATGTTTTAGTGCGGATACTTTCTTATGTAGTGTCAATGCAATAACAGAAAAAGGAGAACTATATAATGTGGATGGATATGGGGCTAGAGTAGCTCCGATGATTTTTGGACCAAAGCAAGTAATAATTGTTGCAGGAAAGAACAAGATAGTTAAGGATTTAGAAGAAGCAGAGAATAGAATTAAGAATATAGCAGCCCCTATAGATGCTAAACGTCTGAATAAAGACACTCCATGTGTTAAGCTTGGATATTGCGTAGATTGTCAATCTCAGGATAGAATATGTAATACTCATGTTGTCATTAAAAGACAATTCGATTTTTTAAAGGATAGAATAAAGGTCATTATTATAGATGAAAGTTTAGGATATTAAAAAACTTATTATCTATAAACTAGAAAGAATAATTTAAATATGATGTAAAAGGACAGGCCAATATTCCATCTAAGGTTAAAAAGAGATTTATATTAGCTGCAAAATAGTGATATTATAAAGATATCATAGGATAATATTATATGTTATATTTGTGCTGATATTTTTATATAACAAAGATGGAGGATTAACCGATGAAAATATTAGAGGATAAAAACCAACTAGAACATTATATAAAAAAATATGAAATGGATAATCTTTTTCAAATAGATATAAAGGAACATATGCAATTAATCTCTTTTGATGAAGGAGAAAATATCTTAAGAAAGGGAGAACGAATAGAGTACTTTTATTTTCTAGTAGAGGGAAAAATTAAAGTATATACTATTGTTGAAAATGGAAGGGTATTGTTATTTCACTTTTATGAGCCATTAAATATAATAGGAGATGCAGAATTTTTTGAAGACGATATTACAAGATGCAATATCCAAGCTATTACTGAAACAATTTGTATTGCAATTCCATTAAGTATAATTAAAGATAAAACCTATAATGATATTAATTTTATAAGATTTTTGTGCAAGAAGTTGAGTGAGAAATTTCTTAATTACACAATTTTTAGTTCTGTTAACATACTGTATCCTTTAGAAAATAGGTTGGCTAGTTATATTTTAGCTATGTCTTTAGAAATAAAAGATAGTTATGAGACAATAATTTATATTGATAAATTAACAGAAATAGCTGACTTGCTAGGAGCTAGTTATAGACACTTATTAAGAACAATAAAAAAGCTGGTAGATAAAAATATTATCAAAAAAGAAGAAGACTCAATAATAATTTTAGATAAAAAAAGACTTCAAGAATTAGCTAAAGAACCTTACAAATCATAAATCTTATAGGTAGAATTTAGCTCAGATGAGGATTTTAGCTCAGTAGTGATTCATTGAATATCAAATAAAAATAAAACACCATATCAATAATTGATATAGTTAATTATATTTCAATAGTATTTTATCTGATTTAATAAGTTTATCGCAATAATAAATATATTTATCGAAACATGCAGACATATCATATATTTCTATTAAATTTAAATATGCTCTCTTCAGACTCTTCTATTTCGTACATACCTATATGAGCTTCGCCTTGAGTTCTTTACCAGCTTTTATTAGAGTCTTTACTTCATCTTCTAAATTGTTTTTTACAGCTAACTTTTCCATAATGCGACTCCTTTCAATAAACTATACTTATTACCATTATTAACTATGAAATAACATAATATTTTTTTATTGATTACTTCTTTATAAAAGATATATTCTGTTTTACGATAGGAAGCAGAATATTAGTAAAATGATTATAAGGATAACTTGCATTTAATATAATTGATGTAGCATAAGAATACCTATTTTAAATACAACGTAGTATAATATAATCGATTATAATTATTTATAAAATAATTATATTAAATAAAACTGAATATAATTGAGTGATATAGTGCATAATGTAAGCTAATAGATTATAATAGGTTATATATAATTAATAAGTAGCTTATTAATTAGGGGTTTAATTTTAGAAAAGGAGAAAAAAATGATAGATGAAAGTCACAAGACAGATGAAATTATGACAATTACTGAAGTAGCAGAGTATTTAAAGATTAGTGAAGTCACTACTTACAAATTAGTTCAAGAAGGAAAAATACCTGCTTTCAAAATTGGACGACATTGGAGAATAAAGAAAAGCGATCTTACGGAATTTATAGAAACATTGAAACGCAGTGAAAAAATATCAAGTGAATCTTAGTTTCATAATTTTACCTAAAAGGGGATGGGTGTATTAGGACTAGTTAGCTATGAGATAAAAGTTTACTTGATTGTTAATAAGGTTATAGTTATAAAAGGTTATAGTTATAAAAAATTTAAAAATAGAAAGGGAATAAAATGATAAATAAGAATTCAAACAAAAGTTCAAATAAAAATTCAAATAAAAATCTAAATAAGTTAAAAATTATACCATTAGGTGGATTAGGGGAAGTAGGAAAAAATATTACAGCTATAGAATACGATGATGAAATAATTGTTATAGACTGCGGTATAGCTTTCCCTGAAATGGAGATGTATGGTGTTGATTTAGTAATACCCGATATATCATACTTAATAGATAATAGTGAGAAGGTAAAAGGATTTGTACTAACTCATGGACATGAAGATCATATTGGTGCGTTACCATATGTATTAAAACAGTTAAATGTACCAGTATATGGAACGAAATTAACTTTAGGATTACTAGAAAATAAATTAAAAGAACATAATATACTTTCTGATTGTACTCTTTTTGTAGTTAAACATGGAGAAAAAATTAATACTAAAAACTTTAAAGTTGAGTTTATAAGAACTAGTCATAGTATTGCAGACTCGTGTGCTCTTGCCATATATACACCACAAGGAATTATAGTTCACACTGGAGATTTTAAAATAGATTATACTCCTATTGACGGTAATGTTATAGACCTTGAACGTTTTGCTAAACTAGGAAAAGAAAGAGTGCTTCTTCTTATGGCGGACAGTACTAATGCAGAGCGCAAAGGATATACTATTTCTGAGAAAATTATTGGAGAAAATTTGAATAATGTTTTTAGCAAGGCAAAAGGTAGAGTTATAGTTGCTTCTTTTGCTTCTAATATTCATAGAATACAGCAAATTATCAATTCTTCTTTAATGTTTGGAAGAAAAGTTGCCTTTAGTGGAAGGAGTATGGAGAATATATCTAGCGTTGCTATGGAACTGGGATATATGGATTTGCCAAAAGATCAAATAATTAGTGTAGATGAGATTGATAAATATCCTGATGAAAGAGTAACAATAATAACAACAGGAAGCCAGGGAGAACCAATGTCGGCATTAGCTAGGATTTCATCTGGAACCCATAAAAAGATAGGAATTAAACATGGTGATTTAGTAATTATTTCTGCATCTCCAATTCCAGGAAATGAAAAATTTGTATCAAGATTAATAGATGATTTATTTAAAAAAGGTGCTGATGTAGTATACCATACTCTAGAGGAGATTCATGCATCTGGTCATGCTTGTCAAGAAGAACTTAAATTAATACATACTTTAGTTAAACCTAAGTTTTTTATGCCAGTTCACGGAGAGTATAGACATCTAAGACAGCACGCTATTATAGCTGAAAAATTAGGTATGAATCCTTCTAATATTTTTATATTAGAAACTGGACAAATACTAGAACTAACTAGAAAAAGCGCAAGAGCTTCAGGTAAAGTACGATCAGGTGCTATTATGGTAGATGGTTTAGGAGTAGGGGATGTAGGTAATATAGTATTAAGAGATAGAAGATATTTAGCACAGGATGGAATTTTAACGGTAGTAGTAACTATAGAAAAGGAGTCTTTTTCTATTATTGCAGGACCGGACATAATTACTAGAGGTTTTATTTATGTAAAAGAATCGGAAGAGTTGATAAATGAAGCAAAAAAAGTAGTAATGCAAGAGTTGGATAACTGTATGGAAAATAAAATCACTGAATGGTTTGTCATAAAATCTAATATTAAAGATACTTTAAGTGCTTTTTTATATAGTAAGACTAGAAGAAGACCTATTATTCTTCCAATAATTATGGAGATCTAAAGCCTATAATTGCACATATAAGGATTCTAATGTAAACTAGTAAATAAAGTTTTAGTTTTTAAATAGAGATTGCAGCTAAGTTCGTTTTATACAATTTAGCTGCAGTTTTTTAGTGTGCTATTTAATTTATAAATTTACTATGGATTTCATTTATATAGTCAATAAAATCTTTATTCAATTTTTTTACTTTTAAATATATTTATAGTAAATAGAATTTAAAAATAATATGAATAAAAAAAGGCTGAAATTAGCATTTTATAGTATAATCAAGGTATATAAGTTTTTAAGGAGTGTTTTTATGGAATTAGAAATGTTTAACTATATAAATGAAGTTATAAGAAATTTTGATAAATTATATGATGAATTGGAAATTGGATCTAAAGAAATTGAGCTATATTTTGAAAAAATATTAGAAGAGAATAATGAAGGATTCTTAAATATAACTACAAGGGTAAAGTCCTCTTCAAGCTTAAGAGAAAAGATTATCAGAAACCAATACTATAAAAAATACTCTTCAGCAGAAGAATTATTGTTAAATCTTTCAGATTTAATAGGAGTTAGAATTGAATGCAGATTTGTTGAGGATGAAAATAATATATATAAAGTTTTAAAGGAATATTTTAATGTAAAATCTGAAGATGGATATTTTTACAATGATAAAAATAAGAATATAAAGTTAGATTTAAATGGCAAACAACCTCAAGAACAACGAAATGGTTTTGAAATTTATAGAGTCGATGGAGTTTTTATTTTAAGAGATAAATGTATAAATTTTGAGCTGCAAATAAAATCTCTTGTAAATATATTTTGGGGAGAAATTGAACATAAAGTAATATACAAAAACAACAATTATATATTACGAGATAAATTTTTAAAGGAGATGATGTGGTCTGTTAAGAAAAATTTATCTATGATTGATAATCAACTTCTCATCATCTACGATCAATTTAATAAAATTAGCTCCACAGATTCAGAAACTAGAAAAAAGAATCTGGAGGGTGTATTATCAAAAATAATTTATGATATTTTTTCAGCTAGGATGAGAGAGAGTATTGGTTTTGTAGTTGATTTTAAAAACTCCTGCGATGCAATAATGCAATATATTTTTAGAACAAACAATGCAGAAAATATACAAGAGTACAATAATACATTAATAAATACATTTTCTAGATTAAACGATATAGATAAGGACCAGATTAGCTTCCACAACAAAATACAATTAGAAAGAGAAGTAATATTTGATGACCAGTTTTCAGAAATAGTGGGTGGAAAAATTTTATCTTCATTAAATAAAGATTTTCAATGGAATTTATTTTTTAAAATACTCTTTGAGATAGAGCTTGGGAACAATGCAGAGGATTTTGAAAGTTTCATAAAATACTTTAAAAATGTATTCTATAACAATAAAAGTTTTAAGAAAATATATTTATTTTTTGAGAAAGAAGAAGGGGAAGAGATAGTAAACTCAATAATGAAAGAGTTAGCAGCATGCTTTGTAAAAGTTGACAATATCAGTTTTATTTACGATGGTAATATGAAAAATATCAACAATATAATAGATAATACAGTAAAGATTATTCTTGCAAACGTAAATACCTATGAAGAGTGGAAAAATGGGGAAGATATTTTCTTAAGTTTATTTAGTTTAAAGGTGTTATCAATTTTTGATTATAAAATCGAAACTTCTAAGGTAAAAGAGCTAATAGAAAAAATAAAAAATTCATCTACAAGAATACAAATAAGTGAAGGGATATTAAAATATATCGATAAACTAGAGATCTTATCTGAAATAACAGCTAAGGATGCTTTACAACTTATAAGGACAAATAATATAAAATAATCAACTTTTACATATGCTAATTACAATTGGAATAAAGTTTAATAAAGTTTAATATTGAAAATATAATTTTATAATAAAATTGTAGAATATAAAGGGGCTAATTATTTAATGATATAATGAAATATGCTATGAAATTAAAATTTATTATGACAGGGTGGAGCCGATGGAAGTTAAGGAAAGAAAGAATCTAATGCTTAATGGAGATATGTACAAATTAATTATTACATTATCTTTGCCAATTATGATTAACAATTTAATTCAAACACTTTATAATCTAGCAGATGGAGTTTGGGTTAGCAAATTAGGCTCTGTTCAATTTGGGGCTATTTCTTTTGTATGGCCAGTAAACTTTTTATTTATATCTCTAGGGATAGGGCTTTCTATCGCTGGTACGTCGCTATTATCTCAATTGATCGGTGCATCAAAATATAAAGAAGCGAATAAATATGCAAGCCAGCTTATAGTGATGTCTCTAATATGTTCTATCTGCTTTGCAATAATAGGGTATATTGTCAGTCCTTTTGTTATTAAATTGATGGGAGGAACAGGTGCATTAGGGGAGTATAGTAATATATATTTAAAAATTACTTTCTTAGATATGCCGTTTACTTTTCTGTTTTTTAACTTTAACTCAATTATGAATGCCCAAGGGAATACAGTAACCCCAACTATATTAAGCGCTATAAGTGCCGTAATTAATGTTGTACTAGATCCTATTTTTATATTTACATTTAATATGGGAATAGCAGGAGCTGCTATAGCCACATTACTATCCAAAGCTATACTTGCTATTGCCGGGTTATATGTACTGATGAATTCTTCTACTAGAATTAAGCCAAATTTTAAAAATTTTAAGTTTAATAAAGATATAATAAAAAGTATAGTAGATGTAGCATTGCCCTCTTCAATTGGACAATCTGGGTCAGCTTTAGGATTTATAGTTTTAAATAGCTTTATAGTATCTTATGGAAATGCAACAATTGCTGCTTTTGGAATGGTTAATAGGATCACATCCCTTATAATGCAACCAGCTATGGGAGTCGGATCAGCATTAACTTCCATTGTTGGCCAAAACTTAGGCTGTAACCAAATAGACAGAGTAAAGGAAGCTTTTATAAAATCCCTAAAGCTTACTGTTTCATTTTCAATAGTTGGATGTGTGTTTTTGATTTGGAAAGATAAAGAGATAATTAATTTTTTTATACAATCTAGAGATAGTCAAGAAGTTATATCACAAGGTATTACTTATCTTCAATATATTTCTTTTTCAATGCCTCTTATGGGAATATTTAGTGTGCTTCAGGGGATTTTCCAAGGTTCAGGTCACACTAAATACTCTATGGCCATGGAGATTGGACGTCTTTGGTTTGTTAGATTGCCTATGATACTAATGTTTAAATATTTTACCACAATAGGACCTTCAGGCATATGGTTTTCTATGAGCTTTAGTAATTTAATAGTATGTTTATACGGATTTGCTATTTATAGAAAAAATAGTTGGCAAGCAAAGGTTATAGCAAGTGGCATAAATTAAATTTATAAATGGCAAATAAAAATATCATTATTAAAATATAAAACTATAGCACAAGGTATTATTAAATAATATTTTTATAAGCAATAAAAAAGTATGTAATGCTAAAAGTAAGCATCACATACTTTTTTATTTATATTAATTATATATATTAATTTTATGCACTTAGTTCTAATTTATCATCTTCATCAAGATTAAACTCTTCTCTGTTAAACTCGCTCTCTGAAGTGGCGACTAATAATGCTACTACAGAAGAACCGGTAACATTAGTTGCAGTTCTAGCCATATCTAAAATTGTGTCTATACCAATAACCATTGCAATCCCTTCAATAGGAAGTCCCATACTTGCTAGAACTACTGTAGCCATAATTGATGCTGTTCCAGGTACCCCTGCGGTACCAATGGAAGCGATTGTAGTCACTAAAACTAATACTATATAGCTATAAAAATTCATTGGAATATTAAACATTTCTGCCACAAACATAGCTACAATAACTGGATATATGCCGCCACAACCGTTCATACCCATAGTAGCACCCATAGGAGCAACAAAGCTTGCAATCTTATCAGAAACTTTCACTCTATCAGTCAAGCATTTTATGGTCACTGGTAATGTGCCATAACTACTTCTTGTAGTAAAAGCTACAACTTGAGCAGGATATATTTTTTTGAAAAATTTAATGGGATTTACCTTAGCTACAAAGGCTAAAAGTCCTCCATGAACTAATACTACTTGTAAAATACAAGCTAAATAAACTGCAATAACCAATTTGCCAAGGGATAAAATAGTGCTTAATCCATATTTAGAAGAAACAGAAGCCATAAGTCCTAGGACTCCATAAGGAGTAAGCTTAAGAACTATTTTTGTGATTCTAAACATAATCTGTGAAAAACCGTTAAAGAAATCTTTTACTGGTTTTACTACAGAAGCATTCTTTGCTCCTTCAATAGTTATAGCTACTCCAACCAGTAGTGAGAATATGATAACTGGTATTATTTTACCATTAGCCATTTCTGCAACAGGATTAGATGGAACCATATCAAGAATTACACTAGCTATGCCAGGAATTTCTCTAGCTTCAAAACTAGGGTCTTTTACAAAGCTCATTCCAGCAGCTGGATTTATTATTAGAGATACTATTATTCCAACTACACATGCCGCCGCTGTAGTAATTAATAACCAGGATATGGTTTTTGTGCCTACCTTTTTAAGCCTATTAGGATCTTCTAAAGAGGTAACACTAGATATTACAGTAGATACAACAAGAGGTATAACTAACATTTTAATTAAATTCACATATGCTTTTCCTAAAATCTCAATAGACTGTACGTTGCCTTTAAAAATTACTCCAGCTATAGTTCCTAGAACCATGGCGATGAGAACTCTATTGCCAAAGCTAACCTTTTTCTTCTTTAAAAAATACAAAAATAACAATAGGGTTATAAAGAATATATAATTCATATAATCACCTTTCTTTCTCAAAAAATCTTAAAAATTGTTCGATAAAAGTTTAAATATATAATACCTATATGTTTAGTATGTGTTATTTTATAAGTATATCATGCTATCAAAAAAAATCAATAGAGTATTCTAAAATTTTTTATATTAAGTATATCCTCATTGACAATTCATGTTAAATAATATATATTTTTATGTAATAGCAAAATAAACCATTTTTTTGTTCCATTATGAAAATATTTGTAGAATCGATTAAAAATATACTTAATAAAAATATGAAATATAAGGATTATATAAAGATAACTTTATAACGCGAAGGGGGGATCTATATGATTAATAATTTAAAAGTTAGAAATAAACTACGACTTCTAGCTATAAATATGCTTATTTTTTTATGCATTATGGGAGTAGTAGGATTATATTTCAATAAAAATACAAATAATTACCTTGAAGAACTTTATGAAAAAAACCTAATTAGTGTAGAGATTATAAATGATTCTAGAGCTCAAGCTAGGGCCATAGAAGGAGATATAATGAAGCTTATACTATCAGCTGGAAATTCTTCTGAACAAGAAAAGATAATGAACGACTTAAAAATAAGAGTAGGAAGATTTGATAAGGACATAGAGAGATTTAAAGAAGTAGGAATGGATAGTGAAGAAGAAAATAAAATAGTAGAGAATATGGAGAAAGACTTAAGTGAATACAGGACAAAAAGGGAAGAGGTTATATCATTAGCTTTAGAGGGAAAATCTGAAGAAGCTATAAAAAAGTTTAATTCCCTAAGTGAAATAATTGAAACTTATCAAAATGCTTTAGTAGATTTATCAAATTATAATGTTCGAGAAGCTAGTGATTTTAAAAATTTTAGCCAAGATAAATATGAGTCATCTGTAAAGATTATTACCACAGTTCTAATTGTTATATTTATTATAGGAATGTTTTTAACAAAAATTATATCAGATTCATTGGTAAAACCATTAAGGGATACCATTGTTTACTTAAATAAATTATCTACAGGAGATTTTAGTGGAAGTGTCTCAGAAAAACTAATAGGAAGAAAAGACGAGATAGGTGATGTGACTAAGGCTGTAGAAAAAATGAATATTTCTATAAAAGAAATTATAAAAAATGTATTAGAACAATCAGAGTATACAGGGAAATCAGTTGAAAACATAAGTTTAAACATGGATACACTTAATTATAAGGTACATAACACATCAGCAGCCGCGGAAGAACTATCCGCTAGTATGGAAGAGACAGGAGCTTCTGCTGAGGAGATGAGTGCTACATCTCAAGAAATTGAAAAGGCAATTGAGAAAATAGCATTAAAAGCTGAAGAAGGAGCTATAAGTTCCATTAATATATTAGATAAAGCTAGTAAGTTAAAGGAAGAGGTAATGAAATCTCAGCAACTAGCTCATGAATTAAAAGAAAACATCAATAATAAAATGGAAAAGTCCATAAGAGACTCTAAATCTATTGAACAAATAAAACTTTTAACGGATGCAATTTTACAGATTACTTCTCAGACAAACTTGCTTGCATTAAATGCTGCTATAGAAGCAGCAAGAGCAGGAGAATCAGGAAGGGGATTTGCTGTAGTTGCAGAAGAAATAAGAGAGCTTGCAGAGGAATCAAAAAAGAGGGCAAAAGAAATACAAGATACAACAGGAATTGTATTGAATGCTGTTGAAAACCTTAAAATTAATTCTCAAGAAGTTCTTCAGTTCATGGATAAGGATATGGATGAGGTATACAATAATACTACTAAAGTATGTGATGAATATAGCAAAGATGCTTCATATTATAATCAAATATCAGAAGATTTTAGTGCCACCTCTGAAGAATTGCTATCTTCAGTAAAAAGCGTTGTAGAAGTAATTAATAATGTAGCTTCAGCAGCGGATGAAGGGGCAAATAGTACTTCCAATATTGCACAGAATACTGAGGAAATTGCTGCAGCTACAGAGAGCATATTAAAGGAAGTGTCTTCCTTAAATCAAGGAAAAGATAACTTGATAAATACAGCTAGACAGTTTAAAATATCTTAATTTAAAAAGGGATAATTTCTTTTTAGGAATTATCCCTTTTTATAGTTTCTTACTCAGTTTATTAGTAATTTATGCATACTCTAATTACTATAGAATCTTCATTTTTACTATTCAATTCTATTTCAAGATCTTCTTTTTCTTTATTTATAAGCAGAAGGTCTCCTGCATTTAATGCTATTTTGTCATCTTTATTTGTAATTATCTCTATAGGTCCTTGGACACAATATAATGCTTCAGTAGTAGATGAGTCTGAATTAATTGTAAAGCTGAGATTTTTATTTAACATTATAGGATATATATCTCCAGAGCAATCTTTATTGAGCATTAGATTAAAGTCTGTAACTTTACCATAGCTTTTAGTAGTCCAATCTCCGCTAAAACTATCTTTTTCAAAGGGGTTAAGACTTATGTTATGATGTCCTTCGTGATTTAGTTTTAATTTTCCTTCTATTACCATTATATGTCGCCAAATACCTGGCAAATTTGTAAAGGTAGATTCTTCAACCTCAACTTTTGCAGAGCTTAGTCTCCATTTAAAATTAAGCTTTCCATATTCAGAAGAAGGAGGATATATTGCTAGTTGAGTTGTAGTTCCTCCAGACCAGCAACTTGTTTTTTGATCCTCTTTTTTTATCAATTCTATAGTATATGCCATAATTATCCCTCCAAGTTAAATATTTATAATTTAATTCTACAATATATATTGAAAATAATAAATATATTACAAATTTTTTATATTTAAAAAATTATATATTATAGAATTATCTCTTAAATATCCAGAGAGTTTATTATTTCAGGTATAATATCATATACATCACCAACGATGCTATAATTAGCAATTTTAAATATTGGCGCGTCAGGATTTTTGTTTATGGCAACTATACATTCTGATTCACTCATGCCAGCTAAGTGCTGAATAGCTCCAGAAATACCGCAAGCAATATATAATTTAGGTCTTACTGTAGTACCTGTTTGACCTACTTGATGAGATGGATGTATCCATTCATTATCCACAGCAGCTCTAGATGATCCTACAACGCCTCCTAGTTTATTTGCTAATTTTTCTATCAATTCAAAGCCTTCTTTATTTCCAAGACCTCTACCACCAGATATTATTATTTCTGCATCAGTTAAGCTAACCCTTTTTTTTGCTTCTTTAATTATTTCAATAACTTTAGCTTTTATGTCTTCTTCCCTTAAGTTAGGAGTTAATGTTTCTACCCATCCTTTTCTTTTTGAATCATAAGGTAATTTTTTCATAACACCTGGTCTTATGGTAGACATTTGTGGTCTATTGTTTTTGCATACTATTGTTGCCATTAAATTTCCTCCGAAAGCAGGGCGAGTTTGAAGTATTTTACCATCGGTTTTATCTATATCTAACTTTGTACAATCAGCAGTAAGACCAGTTCCAACTCTTGCAGCCAATCTTGGCGCCAAATCTCTCCCTATAGTAGTGGCACCAATCAACACTGCTTCAGGCCTTCTTTCAAATATTAAATCAGCTATAACTTTAGTATATAAATCAGTAGTATAAGTGTGAAGTAACTTATGCTTGTTTAACATAACTCTATTGGCACCATATTTAATTAGTTCATTAGCAGTCACATCTAAATTATCTCCCAAAAGTATTGCTGTAAGCTCCACATTTAGTTTATCAGCTAATTCTCTACCAATTCCTAAAAGTTCTAATGAAACAGGGTGAATTTCACCTTCTCTTTGTTCAGCAATAATCCAAATGTCTTTGTAATCATTTATATCAATTCCAGTATTTACTTTTGCCTTTGTCATATGATCTGCCTCCTTATAATATTTGAATGGTTTTTAATTTTGAGATTAAATTATCTGCTATTTCTTTATTTGTAGAGCCAGTAATCCTCTCTCCCTCAAATTTACGTACAGGTACAAAGGTTTTGAATACATTTGTAGGAGAACCCTTTAATCCAATTTGTGTAGTGTCTATAACTAAATCATCTAAAGACCACTTTTTTATAGGGGCATTAGGAATGCCTTGGAATATGCCCCAAGTAGACATGTATCTAGGCTCATTTAATCCCTTAATTGCTGTTAATAAAATTGGCATATTAGATTTTATAGTATAGTAGCCATCTTCTACAGCTCTATGGACTACAACTTCATTTTCATCTTTATTAATTTCTAGTTTATTTACATAAGTAATTTGAGGTAGGTCTAAAAATTCAGCCAGCTCTGGACCGACCTGCGCTGTATCTCCATCAATTGCTTGCCTACCGCAGAATATTATGTCATAGTCTGCTATTTTATTAATAGCAGCACTTAAAATAGTTGCCGTTGCCCAAGTGTCGGAACCAGCGAAGGCTCTATCAGTTAATAGAATGGCTTCATCTGCACCCATTGCAATAGCTTCCTTTAAAGCTAGTTCAGCCTGAGGTGGTCCCATGGTTAATACAGTAACATGTACCTTATCAAAATTGTCTTTTATACGTAAAGCTTCTTCTAAAGCGTATTTATCGTCGGGATTTATTATACTAGGCACTCCATCTCTAATTAAGGTTCCAGTTTCATGATTGATTTTCACTTCATTAGTGTCTGGAACTTGCTTTATACAAACTATTATTTTCATTGATTTGTCCTCCTTAACAAATTTTTATTTAATGATTTGACTGGCAATAACAATTTTCATTACTTCGGAAGTTCCCTCGTATATTTCCGTTATTTTAGCATCTCTCATCATTCTTTCTAATGGATAATCTGTCATAAATCCATATCCTCCATGGAGTTGAACTGCTTTATGGGTTACAAACATAGCGGTCTCTGAAGCAAATAGTTTTGCCACAGCAGCTTCTTTAGTAAATGGTTTACCGGAGTCTTTTAAGTAGGATACCTTATAAACAAGAAGCCTTGAGGCATCTATTTTTGCCTCCATCTCTGCTAAATACCATTGCAAACCTTGAAATTTAATTAATGGCTTACCAAATTGAGCTCGTTCTTTAAGATATTTTATTGTTTCTTCCATAGCTCCTTCAGCAATACCTAAAGACTGAGCGGAAATTCCTATTCTTCCGCCATCTAGTCCCACCATTGCAATTTTAAAACCCTCTCCAATTTTTCCAAGTAGGTTTTCTTTAGGTATTTTAACATTTTCAAGAATTAATTCTGCAGTAGAGGAAGCTCGAATACCCATTTTATCTTCTATTTTTCCTATGGTAAATCCAGGAGTATCTTTTTCTACTAGGAAAGCTGACATTCCTCTGGTTCCTTTACTTTTATCAGTCATAGCAAGAATCACGTAAACATCTGCTTCTCCACCATTTGTAATAAAGCATTTTGTTCCATTTAATATATACTCATCTTCATATAATACAGCAGTAGTTTGTACATTAGAGGCATCGGACCCAGCGTTAGGCTCAGTTAAAGCAAAGGCTCCTAACCATTGACCGCGTACCATTTTAGGTAAATATTTTTTCCTTTGAGCTTCTGTACCAAATTTAAATATTAAATTAACAGGAAGATAATGAACTGATAATATAGCAGAAATAGAGCCGCTTTTTTTAGCGATTTCTTCTAGTACTATAGTTTTAGATATTTCATCTCCCTCAGCACCATCATATTCTTTAGGGAAACCTATAGCGCAAAAACCGAATTTACCTAGTTTTTCAAAGATTTCTCGTGGAAACCTTTGAGTTTTATCAATATCTGCACTTATAGGGGATATTTCATTATCAACAAACTCTTTAATTGCTTGTCTAACCATGAGATGTTCTCTGGTAAAATCAAATTTCATTTATAGGACCTCCTTAAATTTAATAATAATTTCAAGTAGTAACTTTAAATAATAATTTTCATTATTTCTTCTTTGAAAATTCTTTCATCCATCTCTTTTAAGTCTTCTGATATTAATGGCTTAAATTCCATATTAGCCAATATGTCTTTTTCTAAATCTATTCCTGGAGCGATTTCTATTAACATAAGTCCTTCGTTGGTTAGTTTGAATACAGCTCTTTCTGTAACATATAAAACATTTTGGCCAGATTCGTTTGCATATTCAGCACTAAAGGTAATTTGCTCTACCTGATTTTTAAACTTCTTGCTTTTACCTTCTTGTAATATTTCTAATTTACCATCTTTAATATTGGTTTCTAATCCTTTAGCTGTAAAGGTTCCACAGAAGATAACTTTTTTTGTGCTTTGAGATATATTCACAAATCCTCCTGGGCCCACCACTCTACCGCCGAATTTGCTAACATTTACATTACCTTTTTTATCAATTTCAGCTGCGCCTAAGCAAGCTACGTCTATTCCTCCACCATCGTATAAATCAAATATAAATCCTTGTTCATGAATAGCTTCAGGATTATATGTGGCACCTATGCCAAGACCAGAAGCAGGAACACCACCCATTACTCCAGATTCAATGGTTAATGTAAATTTATTTGCAATTCCTTCTTCTCCAGCAACAGCGGCAATGGCTTCAGGTACTCCAATTCCTAAGTTTACTAACATGTTTTTCTTTATTTCTAAAATACTTCGTCTACCACAAACCTTTCGTTCATTTAAATCCATTGCTTCGAGGCTATCTAAAGGTCTTTTTATTTGTCCTGTCCATTCAGGAACAAAGTTTTGGTATAAGAAAGATTGAGGACAATTTTCTGGTTTGCCTACTACTACATAATCTACTAGGTGACTATGGACTCTAACTCTATGAGGATCTAGAGTTCCGTATTCTGTAACTCTTTCTACTTGGGCTATAACAATTCCACCGGAATTTTTAGTGGCTTCAGCCATAGAAAGCTGGTCTGCAAATACTGCTTCATTTTCGAAAGTTAAGCTTCCATGGGTGTCCGCTGTAGTTGCTTTAATAAAGCATACATCAATAGGAAATGACTTATATAAGAGATAATCTTTTCCTCTAATTGATATAAGATCTACTATAGAATCTTTTTTCGCTAATTCATTTGCACAGCAACCTTCTATCCTTGGGTCCGCAAAGGTTTTTAAACCAATATGAGTTAATACTCCAGGTTTTTTACCTGCAATGGCACGTAATAGATGAACTGTAACTCCTTGAGGAACTGTATACGCTGGAAATTGGTTTTTGGAAACTAGAGCTCCTAATTTAGGTGCTAGTCCAATATGACCGCAATAAAGCTTCCCAATTAAACCTTCATAAGCAAGATGATTTAATCCTCTTTCTTTGCCATCCCCTATACCTGCACAATAGAAAATTGATAGATTATTTGGCTTTTTCTCGCTTAAATATTTTGCTTTAAGTGCAACTAAAAGCTCTTCAGGAATGGTAAAGCCAACAAATCCTCCAATAGCCAAGGTTTGACTATCTTTAATTAAATCAATAGCAGCTTTAGATGAAATTATTTTACACATACAAATCCTCCTTATATTTATAAATATTTATGTTTTACGGTAAGTTTGGAAATAATGTAAATAATAAGATTGCAAATCCCGTTGCTATAATTGGTAGAACAACTGTAAGCCAAAACACTGGCCCGTATCCATCTTTATGAGATTCTCCACAAATACCGTTTAGTGTAGTTACTACATAACCATTGTGGGGTAGGGAATCTAATCCTCCAGCGGCTATAGCTAAAATTCTATGAAGAGCATCAGGAGCAACTCCCTTGGCTAAGAAAATAGGTGATAACAATGGTACAGCAATTCCCATGCCACCAGAAGCAGAACCTGTTATACCTGCTATTAAACAAACTCCAATAGCAGCTCCAACCAGTGGAGGGCCAGGTATTTTTACTATAGCATCAACTAAAATTGTGAAAGCTGGAACAGCTTTTACTACTGAACCAAAGCCAACAACAGCACAAGTATTAGCTATGGCATTTACAGCGGAAACAGAAGCTTTACCAAAATCATCACAAAGTTTTTTCCATTCTACATATTTATTTAAAATAATAATTCCTATAATATTACCGCATAGAACCGCTACTTCTACCTTGAAATTGAATGCGTTTAAAAGTATTATTGAGCTAATCAAAGGTAACAATGCTAGGAGTCCAGGAGGTAGTCCCTTATCTTCATTAGATTTTATATTATCTGTGTCTCTGGAGACGAAGTGTTCTCCATTGTTAACAGCCGTTTTAATCATTTTTTCCAACCAAATTTGTCCAATCACTAGCATGATAACAGCAGTTATAAATCCTACAGTAGTTCCTGCCATGGGCGTTGTGTTTAAAAATTTAACAGGAATAATATTATGAATTTGAGGAGTACCAGGACAAGTCATAGCAAAAGTTATAGACCCGAAGATAATTGTACCTGGTATGAATCTACGCGGGAGATTAGCCTCTTTAAAAAGCATTAGGGCTATAGGGTAAACGGTAAAACCAACAACGAACACACTAACTCCACCGTAAGCTAAAATACCACAAGCTAAAGTTACAGCAAGGACAGCCTTATCTTTTCCAAGTTTTGAAACTATTAAATGAGCTATGGATGCAGCGGCACCTGTTTCCTCCATGAATTTACCAAATATAGTACCAACCAAAAATAAAGGAAAATAAGATTTGAAGAAAGATACAAATCCTGCCATATATGTATCAGTTATGGCATTATAAAGATTTAATTGTCCTGTAATAGCAACTATAGCTGAACATAAAATGGCTATTATGATAATGTGGTAGCCCCTCATAATAAGAAAAGCTAATAGCCCTAATCCTAGAAATAACCCTAAAATACTTAACATTTAATACCCTCCTTGTTTTATATAATTTCTTTCAAGAGGTGCTTTGAACCTATACCTCTTGACATGGATCGTTAAATATATAACAATTTGTGATATGAAGTTCTATGATTCTATATAGCATTATCCATGCCATAACCTTATTGACTTATAAAAAGTATTAATAAATAGGGGGGAAATGGTAATTGCAGGATGGGTATAGTAATAAAATCCTTAAATTAGCTGTATAGATATTTATAATGTGTAGAAATTTTTCTACAATGATTGTTAAAGCTTTATTGCACTTAGGTTTATTAAAAAATTTAGATGGAAAATCAATAGAAGATTAAAAAGCTGTAGAAAAGTTTCTACAGCTTTTTAATCTAATGTTTATTTATTTTTAAAAGAAGGAGTTCTTTTTTCTACGAAGGCTTTCATACCTTCTTCTTTGTCTTCAGAAGCAAAGCATAGTGCAGCTAAGTCTTTTTCTAGCTCAAGTCCATTAAGCAAATCCATTTCCTTACCTCTATCAATAGCAATTTTTGAATACTTTATGGCTAGGGGAGCTTTGCATATAATATTTTCCATCATAGTTAAAGCATCTTGTAGCAGTTCTTCAGGGGATACTATTTTGTTTACTAATCCTATAGCTTTAGCTTCATCCGCCTTAACAAATCGTCCAGTAAAAATTAGTTCTTTAGCCATACCTACACCAACTAATCTAGTTAGTCGTTGAGTGCCTCCAAAGCAAGGTATTACACCTAGATTTACCTCAGGTTGTCCAAATGAGGCGTTAGTAGAAGCAATTCTTATATCACAACTAAGGGCAAGTTCACATCCACCACCTAAAGCGTACCCATTAACTGCAGCAATTACAGGTTTTTCTAAATTTTCTATATCATTAAATACTTTTTGAGCAAAAGAGGCGTAATCTCTGCCTTCTTCAGATTTATAAGGGAGCATTTGAAGAATGTCAGCCCCTGCGACAAAAGCTTTTCCATTACCACCAGTTAGTATTACTCCTTTAATTTCTGGTTTTTCTTTTGCATATTGAATTACTTTTTCTAATTCCAACAATGTTTCATTATTTAAAGCATTAAGAGATTTGGGTCTATTAAAAGTTAAGGTTAATATTGAATTTTTTTCTTCTAGTAATATGTTTTTTAAATCCATTTATATTTACCTCCTGAATTTTAGTTTTGTATATATTAGAGCAATTATTGTACCAATAAAGCTTTAAATATATGGTATAATATTACTTAAATAGTAATTAAAGGAGAGAAACTGATGGTATGAATAAGTTTAATAATATAATTAACGATGCAGAGAATTATAAACTTATTTTTGAAGAAATTTTAGATATGACAGAGGATGGGTTCGTAGTTACCTCAACCAATGGAACTATATTAGAAATAAATAATGCCTATTGTTCATTTTTAGAAACCACAAAGGAAAGGGCTATAGGGCATCATATAAGTGAATTTATACCAAATACTAAAATGCCTCAAATTGCTGAGAAAGGTATAAAAGAGGTAGATATGATTCATGACCTCATTGGAGAAAGAACCTATAAAGGAGATAAATTCTTATTCGTAACAAGAGCACCAGTTAAAAAGAATGGAGAAGTTATTGCGGCAGTAGCCCAAGTTAAATTTAGGCTTCATACAATGAAGTTAGCTCAAAAATTGATTAAACAAGATAAAGAAATTAAATATTATAAAGATGAGTTGCAAAGATTGGGAGAGAGTAAATTTGCTTTTAATAAAATATTAGGTAATAGTGAATGTTTTTTGGAGACTTTAAAATTAGCTAAAAAAGCATCCAGCAGTACTTTATCAGTATTAATAAATGGTGAAACTGGAACGGGAAAAGAGGTTTTTGCTAATGCTATACATTATGCATCGTCTAGAAAGGATAAGCCGTTAATCACCATAAATTGTGCTGCTATACCACATGAACTCTTAGAATCTGAGCTCTTTGGTTATGAAGAAGGATCTTTTACAGGAGCAAAAAGAGGTGGAAAAAAGGGAAAATTTCAACTAGCTAATAAAGGTACAATTTTTTTAGATGAGATTGGAGACATGCCTTTACATATGCAAGCTAAACTTTTAAGGGTTTTGCAAGAAAATGAAATTGAAAGAGTTGGAGGGGATAAGCCTATACCAATTGATGTAAGGGTCATCGCAGCTACACATCAGGACTTAAGAAAGTTAATAAAAGAAAAGAAATTCAGAGAAGATTTATACTATAGATTAAATGTAATAAATATAAAAATACCCCCATTAAGACAAAGAAAAGAAGATATAGATTTGTTTATTAATAGCTTTCTAAAAAAGTTAAATAAAAAATATAAAACTAATACCATTATTTCTCAAAGGGCTAGAGAGTTATTATTAAGTCATAGATGGCCTGGCAATATTAGAGAGCTAAAAAATGTTATTGAAAGTGCTTATGTTATAGCAGATAAAGATGTAATAGGGATAAAGCATCTTCCTTCCAATTTGCTGACAGTAGATAGTAGCATGGTCATTGATTCTAATAAAAATAATTTAGATTTAATATTAAAAGAATTTGAAAAAGATATAATTATTGAGGCCTTAATGGAAAATGATTATAAGATATCTAAAGTAGCGAAGGAATTAGGAATTCATAGGACAACCTTGTATAAGAAATTAGAAAAACTAGATATTAAAATACTAAAACAAATAGAGGATTAGGATTGAGGTATTAAATATTATATAATAAGAAGATGGAGGAAAGTTTATATGGAGAAAATAATTCTGACATTATTAATAATTATATTAATGAGTTTAACACTATATCTTCAAAATAATAGTATAGTTATAACAAAACATAAGATAAAGAGTAGAAAAATTCCAAAAGAATTTAATAATATTAAGATATTACATCTATCTGATTTACACAGTAAAGTTTTTGGTAAGAATAATAAACAAATTATAAACAAAATAAATAAAGAACAACCAGATATTATAGTCATAACTGGGGATTTCATAGATAGAAGGAATTACAATGAAGAAAAAGCAATGTTATTGATCCATGAAATTAAAGATATAGCTCCAATATACTATGTGACAGGGAATCATGAAGGATGGTCTAATAAATTTTCATCCTTGGAAGTAAAGTTAAAGGAAAAGGGAGTAATTGTATTGAGAAATGAATCCATATCCATAAGGAGAAGGGAACAAGAAATATTTATTTTAGGTGTGGATGATCCATCATTTAATACAATTGGATATAGAGAAAAATATAAAGATTATAATATTGTCAAAGAGGAGATAGAGAAAATAAAAAAAGAAGATGTTTTTAATGTATTGCTTTGTCATAGACCAGAGTTATTCAATCTTTATGTGGAAAAGGACATAGATTTAGTATTTGCAGGACATGCCCATGGAGGACAAATAAATATTCCATTTTTAGGTGGAATAATAGCTCCCAACCAAGGTTTTTTTCCTAAGTATCATAAAGGTATACATAATGCGAAAAATACTAATATGGTAGTAAGTAGAGGATTAGGCAATAGCCTTTTTCCCCAAAGACTTTTTAATAGACCTGAAATTGTATGTGTAGAATTAGTAAAAAAGTAAAAATTGCTATATAATTAATTTAGACTGTATTTTTAAGGAGATGAGCATTAAATGGATAAAATAAATTTAGAAGTAGTTATTGAAGATATTCTAAATTTTGGTGCAAAATATGCAAAGACTTTCAACACCAAGGAACTAGAATTCTCAGATAAATTTAGAGAATACTGTGAAGAAAATCGTTGTGGCAATTACGGGACGAACTGGATGTGTCCTCCAGGTGTTGGAGATATAGAAAAGTTAAAATTAGAGGTTATGAATTTTGATAAGGGCATTGTTTATCAAACAATTTATCCTGTAAAAAATATAAAAGATAGAAATGAAACGGATAAAATCAGAGATATGCACAATGATTTTACTAGAAGATTAACTGAGCATTTAAAGGACAAACATAAAATATCTAATATATTACCTATGGGAGCTGGGCCATGTAAAATATGTCCAAGCTGTGCGTATCTAAAGGAAGAAAAGTGTTATTATCCACAAAAGGCCATATCTTCTGCAGAAGCTTATGGAATAAACTTAGGAACATTGTTAACTTCCTGTGGACTTAAATTTAATTATTCTGAGGATAGTCTAGCATATGTTGGGGTATTTCTTTTATAGATTTGTGGTTTAATAAATAGAAATTGAGACAAAACTTTTAAGTCTCATAAAATTTTATGACTACAATAAATCCAAAATGCTATGCAATGTTTCTGTAGCCTTCGCTGCAATAGAAACTTCTAAAATTTATTTTACAAAAGTCCCTAATGCTGACAAACTCCTTTCAGTTAAACATGTACAGCATTTTAACGATACTTTCCTAAAATAAATTAAGAATTTCTAAATCTCGCTCAAATGCATAGAGCATATTACATAGCATTCTTCAAGCTTTTCACAATGAAATTATAAAGACAAATATTTGAGACACTAATTTGTCATAGTATAAATTTCAAAATATATTTGTAAAATATAAAAGAGCTAAGTATGTAGTGAAATAGCGACTTCACTACGTACTTAGCTCTTTATTTTAGATACTTAATTATTGCCGTAAAAATTTATAATTGAAAACTAATTTGTCATAACCTAAATTTGAAAAAATATATATAATTAATTATTTTAAATTATAATTTTCAATGCGTCACAATTTTCTTTTTATCTACATAACGTAAGTTTTAATAAATTTCTTACTTCACTTATGCTCTTTTGTTCATTGTAATAATTGATAAACCTTAACAGTATTGAAGTATCTATTGAAATTGTGTTAATTGATAATAATTCTAATAACTTATATTTAAGTATATTTATATCTAAATTATTGTCAGGATTTGAATAGATATCAAATAAATTATCTAAAGAGTTATTAATTATTATATTATTTCTATAGAACATTCCTCTATCTATAGCATTATTAAAATATTTTACAGCAAGCTCATATGTTCCTATGCAGATATAAGCTACTCCAAGTCCATGATAAATTTCAGGAGAATATTTATCAATATATTCATAAGTATTTAAAGGTTTATAATTATCTATTATATATGAATATTTGTCTAAACATTTTTCTATATTTTCAGTGTCTTTAATTGCTGAATAGAGTTCTAATAAATTAATTATAGATGTTAATTTAATTTCTTTCTCAGAGTTAGGTAAAATTGATAGTAAATATGAATTTAGCTTTATAGCTTCATTATGATTCCCTTTTTCTTTAAGGCAATTTGATTTTAGTACTATTAAATCAGCCGTATCTATTAAATTTTCTGGTGGCAAATTTTTTTCTATATATTCAATTTCTTTTAATGATTGATCAAATAAATTAAGTTTTTTATAAGCTAACGCATTGTTAAATAATACATTAAAACATAACTTTTTAGAAATTCTACCATTATTAATATAAGAATAAAGTATATTTCCAAAATGTATACTTTCTTTATATTTATTTAACATAATACAACAATAGGATATCTTAGCTAATATTTTTAAAAACCCAGCTTCATTAAAGGAGTTATAATAATTTTCAAAGGTTTTTATATAATAAGTATAAGCTAAATAATAATCTTTCCTTGCCCTAAACATATCACCTATTTTGTCATATAGAATTATCTTCTTGTCTAACATATCATAATCTACGTTTATTAAAAAACCCTCTATATTTTCTGCTACATCCACAAAATTTGTATGTAAATTTTCCTTATAATTTGTTAATAAATTTATAAGGTTATCAAAAATATCATTTATATGAGAGAGATCTTTTTTAAGCACAGAATCTTCTATTATATAAAAATTATAATTTTCATTAGCAAATATGCTATTGATATTATTAATTGTAGTTTTGAGTGTAAATTCGTATTGAGTTATATCTGTAAGTTCCATTTTGACCCCTCCTAAATTCTGAATATTATATATATTATAATACATAAATCCACAAAGTAAATTAATTTATTTACTATTTAAGGAATTTATAGTATATTATATATAATAAAACAAATTTAGGGGGGATAAAATGGTTAAAAGAAAAAAAGTCGTGGCTTTGATTTTAACTATAAGTTTAATATCCATAGGCACAGTTAGTATTAACAATGTAATAGCGAAACAATTAGGGTCAAACAAAAATAATTCTTCAATAATGTGTTATGATCCACATCCAAAAATTTATAAAGATTCATCAATAATATGTTACGACCCACATCCAAAACTTTATGACGATTCTCTAATGATGTCTTATGATCCGCATCCAAAACTTTATGATGATTCTTCAATGATGTGTTATGATCCACATCCAAAAATTTATAAGGATATTTTGTAAAACATACATAAAATGAGAAGAGTATAGCTAAGTAGCTATACTCTTCTTAGTGAATTTTGATTGTTTGTAGCAGTTATAAGTTGCTTTAGGAAATGAAATAGTATGAGTATAATAAATTTATTTAATGTATCTGTAATTAGAGTAGAAATTTTAATATTGGTTATATTATCATTATTAACTTTTATATTATCTCAAATTTCCAGGGAGCATTCTTAGGTGCTATTTATAGTATACTTCAATGTCAGCTAGGAGATATTATATATCTATCATCAAAAGGTCAGGCAGATTAGTAATAATTGTTGACAATGAAATTTCACAATAGTATATTATAATTAAGCACAATGAAGTGTAATATGAGCATAGGAGCTCCATGGGTAATTTACCTGTGGAGCTTTTTGTTATAATTTTTACCTTTAGCTAATATAAGTATTTTAAGAGAGGAGAGATAACGTGAATAGTTTCGAAATTAAAACCAAAATTTATTTTGGGGAAAATTCCTTAAATATGCTTTCTGAAATAAAGAATAAAAAAGTTCTTATAATTACAGACCCTTTTATGGTTAAATCAGGAGCTATAAATTTTATTACAGAAAGACTCAAAGATGCTCAATATGAAATATTTTCAGATATAGTTCCTGATCCACCCATTGAAACCGTTGTACAAGGAATTGAATATATGGGGAAAATAAATCCAGATGTACTTATAGCACTAGGTGGAGGATCTGCTATAGATGCTGCTAAGGCGATAATGGATTTTTCAAAGAAAATAGTAAGTAGTAAGGATATGGAATTTATAGCTATACCTACTACTAGTGGAACAGGTTCAGAAGTTACATCTTTTTCTGTAATCACAGATAAGAGTAAAGGAACAAAATATCCTTTAGTTTCTCAAGATCTTTTGCCTGATATTGCTATACTTGATCCCAATATGGTTAAAAGTGTGCCAAATTTTATTACTGCAGACACAGGAATGGACGTATTGACCCATGCTTTGGAAGCATATGTATCTACAAATGCTTCTGATTTTTCTGATGCTCTTGCTGAAAAAGCAGCTTCTTTGGTATTCAAATATTTAATAAGAGCATATGAAAATGGAGAGGATACTGAAGCTAGAGAAAAGATGCATAATGCTTCATGTCTTGCAGGATTAGCCTTTAATGCAGCAGGATTAGGACTAAACCATGGTATTGCCCATGCAATAGGAGGTAAATTACATATTCCACATGGTAGAACAAATTCTATCCTTCTTCCCCATATAATAGAATATAATGCTGAAATTAATGGTTTTGGAAGCAATGAATATAGTAGAGCTGCTCTTAAATATGCTAAGTTATCTAAAATATTAGGTTTTCCATCTTCTACCACAAGATCAGCGGTTAGAAGTTTGATAAATGAAATAAAAAAAATGCAAAAGCATATGAAAATGCCTATTACCTTAAGAGAGTGTAATATAGAGTTATCCAAAATAGAAGAGTTTAAAGAAGGAATAGGAGAAGCAGCATTAAAAGATGGCTGTACTGAAGCAAATCCTAAAGCTCCTAGTAAAAAAGACATTATTCAAATAATTGATAAAATTAAAATATAAATATATTGACAATGTTTTAAGAAGACTATATACTGAAAATAGATACAATGGTGTGTCTATTGTTAGTAAGCAAAGAAGCTTCTTAAAAATAAAACTTTATTTTTAAGGAGCTTTTATTATTTTAAATGTGAAGTAGGTTGATTATATGAATGAAGAAAAGCAGAGGATGATTCAAGAATATGTTCCAGGTAAACAAGTAACTCTCGCTCATATAATTGCTAATCCTAATGAGGATATATATAAAAAATTAGGATTGGTGACAGATAGAAGGGATGCTATTGGAATACTCACTATAACTCCAAGTGAAGCATCTATAATTGCAGCTGATGTAGCAACTAAATCAGCGGGCATTGCACTTGGTTTTGTAGATAGATTTAGTGGATCAGTAGTATTAACAGGTGATGTATCTTCTGTGGAATCAGCTTTAAAAGAAGTGGTTAATGTGCTTCAAAATCTTCTGAATTTTTCATCAGCGAAAATAACTAGGACTTAACAAAGGTGAAAATATGAAAAAGGTAATTTTTATTGGAAAAACTGGAAGCGGAAAAACCACATTATCTCAGATGATGAATAAAACAGATTTAGAATATAAAAAGACCCAAGCGGTTGAATTTTATGATAATATTATAGACACACCTGGAGAATATATAGAAAATAGAGTTTATTATAGAGCACTGATTATAACTGCAGCAGAAGCTGATGTTATAGCATTAGTATATGACTGTACTCAGGAGGAAGGGTATATACCTCCAAACTTTGCATCAATATTTTCTAAAGAAGTTATAGGAATAATTACAAAAATAGATTTAGCCAAAGATAAGGAACAGGTTAAAAGAGCAAGGGAACAACTAGAAGCAGCAGGTGCTACAAAAATATTTGAAGTTTCTTCAGTAAAAAATATTGGTATAGAAGATATGCTCAATTATTTAAGATAAAATAGCTGAGGTGAAAATTAATATTATGAATAAGAAGATTGTAATAGTCGATGATGAACCTATTACTAGAATGGATATTAAAGATATCCTTCAAGCAGAAGGCTACAGTGTGGTAGGAGAAGCTGCAGATGGATTTGACGCAATTGAAGCTTGTAAAAAACATCGTCCAGATATAGTGCTAATGGACATTCAAATGCCTGTACTAGATGGATTAAAAGCAAGCAAGAAGATAATGAGTGAAAATTTAGCGGGAGGAATTCTCCTTTTAACGGCATTTAGTGATGCAGAATATATAGAAAAGGCCAAAAGCGTAGGGGCCTTTGGGTATTTAGTAAAACCCTTAGATGAAAAATCATTAATTTCAACCTTAGAAATGTGTTTAGCTAGAGTAGAGGACTTTAGGAATCTAAAAGATGATTTAGAAAAATTAAATAAAAAATTTGATGAGAGAAAAGCAGTAGAGAAAGCAAAGGGCATGCTTATGCTAGAATTAAAAATTTCAGAAGATGAAGCTTATAAAAGGATAAGAAAACTGAGCATGGACAAAAGATGTTCTATGGCTGACATTGCTCAGACAATACTTATAAACTATGAATAATAGTGCAACTATTTATGCTCTTTGCAAAAAGTACACAGATCTAACAGATTTAGATATAAAGAAGGTAATGGAGGTTTCTAAATCTTTAGAGATTATGGCTGAATTTTATGAAAGCGATGTTTTTATAGACGTTATGTCTAGAGACAATGATATAGCCATAGTAGTATGCGAAGCGAAACCTTCTAGTGGAAAATCTGTATATAACTCTTCAGTAGTAGGAGAAAAAGCTTTAAGAAAAAATGAACCAGGAGCTTTGAGAACTTTAAAAACTGGAGTCCCCTCTAGGGACATTAGGGCCATGACTCAAGAAGATAGGTTTGTTAAGCAGAAGGTTTTTCCTATAACTAATGAGAAAAAAGTAGTAGGAGTTATAATAGTTGAGAAGGATATAAGTGATGAAATAAAAGAAGAATTTAGTATAGGTAATTTATCTCCATTAAAACAAAAAAATATTTCTCATCAATTTATGACTGCGATAAATTCAAATCAAATAATAAACAATAATTTAGGGGATGCCATTTTAATTTTTGATAAAGAAGGATTCTTAAGAATTAAAAATGTAAAGGCAGACACTTACTATAGCAATATTGGGTATATGGATGATATACAAGGTATTCACTATGATAATTTATCATTGGATAATACTACTTTTGATCAAGTGGTATATAGTTATGATGGAAATATTGTGGAACAATCTGAGAAAAACGAAGTAAAAGTAGGAAAATATTATTTTGTTATAAAAAAAATAATTATGAAGGAAAGAGACTTGAAATTAGCTATGATAATAAGTGACATAACTGAAATAAAAAATAAGGAAGCAGAAATTATTTCAAAATCCGTAGCTATAAGAGAGATTCACCATAGAGTTAAAAATAATCTTCAAACAGTGGCTTCCCTCTTAAGAATACAGAGTAGAAGATGCACTTCAGAAGAGGCGAAGATTAACCTTCAAGAAAGTGTTAGTAGAATATTGGCTATTGCGGCTACCCATGAAATTTTATCAAAGCAGATATCTGATCTTATAAGTATCACTAATGTAATTAATTCTATCATGTTAAACATAAAAAGATGTTTTAATAATGCGTCTAAGCAAATTGAGATAAATCTTGTTGGAGAGGATTTCTATATTGATAGTGATAGAGCTACAGCAATAGCGTTAATAATAAATGAACTTATCCAAAATTGCTATGACCATGCCTTTGAAGATATGACAGAAGGTGAAATAGAAATTCTTATTGAGGGTGATGAGGATTATAAAATAATAGCTGTAATTGATAATGGGAAAGGCTTCAATGTTGAGGAAGAAAATATTGATAGTCTTGGGTTGTCCATAGTTAAAAGTTATGTTAAGGATAAACTTATAGGGAATATCAATATATACTCAGATGGAAAAGGTACAAAGGTTATACTTGATTTCCCTTTATTTAAATGAATATATAGCTACAATGAGGTAGTTTTATTTAAGCAAAGAGGCTTAAAGTTGTTATAAAGATTTTTCTAATCTTTATATAGCTTTAAGCTTTTTTTTGGAGGTGATTCTCATAAGAGAGGAATTATTAAGTATTGGAATTGATATAGGTACTAGTACCACTCAACTGATATTTTCAAAGCTTATAGTAGAAAACATGGCCTCAAACTTTACGGTGCCTAGGATCACCATAGTAGATAAGCAAATAGTTTATAAAAGTGAAGTTTATTTTACGCCTCTAATATCAAAGGATGAAATAGATGCAGAAGAAATAAAAAATATAGTACATAAAGAATATGAAAAAGCAAATATAAAAAAAGAAGATATAAAAACTGGTGCAGTAATTATAACAGGAGAAACTGCAAGAAAAAATAATGCTAATGAAGTTTTACATTCCTTAAGCGGATTTGCAGGAGATTTTGTTGTAGCTACAGCAGGGCCAGACTTAGAGAGTATAATAGCTGGCAAGGGAGCGGGAGCTCATATTTATTCAAAAGAGCACTCTGTTTCCGTAGTAAATATAGATATTGGAGGAGGAACTAGCAATCTAGCTCTTTTCTCAAGAGGAGATGTAAAAGAAACTGGTTGCCTTGACATCGGAGGAAGACTTATAAAAATTAATAAAAATACAAAAGAAATAGAATATATTGCACCAAAAATTCAAACTATAATTGTAGAAAAGAATTTTGATATAAAAATTGGAGATAAGGTAACTATTGAAAAACTTTCCCCAATTATAGATGAAATGGTAAGTTTACTAGAACAAAGTGTAGGAGTCAAAGAAAAGACTTCATTATTTGATCTTATAGTGACAAATAAATCCATAAGTTTAAATGAGAAGATAGAATGTATTTCCTTCTCTGGGGGAGTAGCAGATTATATATATCATCAAGGAGAAGTAGATGATTATTTTCAATATGGCGATATAGGTATACTACTAGGAGAAGCAATTGCAAAGTCAGATATGTGCAAGAAGCTTAAAGTTGTAAAACCACTAGAGACTATTAGAGCTACAGTGGTGGGAGCTGGCTCTCATACAACTGAAATTAGTGGAAGCACAATCACATATACAACAGATCATTTTCCTATAAAAAATCTTCCTATATTAAAACTTTCCGAGGAAGATGAAAAAGGGGGAAGTGATGCATTAAAAAAATCTATAAAAGAAAAGCTTAATTGGTTCAAGGTAGAAAATGACCTTCAAAGGGTTGCCATAGCAATAAATGGCAAGAAAAATCCATCCTTTAATGAAATACAGGCATATGCTAAAGGTTTTGTTGAAGGCATGGAAGAGTTAATAAAAAGAGAACTTCCAATAATAATAATAGTAGAAAATGATATGGCAAAGGTTCTCGGTCATGCATTATACTCTGCTTTTCAGCTTAAAAAGGATGTTATTTGTATCGATGGTATCAAAGTGGAAAATGGAGATTATATCGATATAGGTAAGCCTATAGCTGAAGGTAAAGTATTACCAGTAGTAATAAAAACATTAGTATTTAACTAAATGGAGGGAGGATTAACGTGATTTTAAAAACGAAATTATTTGGACGCGTTTATCAATTTAATACCATCAATGAAGTATTAGGTAAGGCAAATGAGGAGAAATCCGGTGATAAGCTAGCAGGGCTTGCAGCTGAATCTGCAGAGGAGAGGGTAGCAGCAAAAGTTGTTTTATCAAATCTTACATTAGCAGATTTAAGAAATAATCCAGCAGTGCCTTATGAAAAGGATGAAGTAACAAGAATAATTCAAGATTCAGTTAATGAAAAAATCTACAATGAAATTAGGAATTGGACTGTATCAGAACTTAGGGAGTGGATTTTAAACGAAAATACAACAGGTGCTGATATAAAGAGAATATCAAGAGGTTTAACCTCAGAAATGGTAGCTGCCGTTGCAAAATTAATGTCAAATCTGGACCTTATTTACGGGGCAAGAAAAATAAGAATTACAGCTCATTGTAACACAACTATAGGAAAAGAAGGGACTTTATCAGCAAGACTCCAACCAAACCATCCAACAGATGATCCAGATGGAATTACAGCATCATTAATGGAAGGTTTAACTTATGGAGTAGGAGACGCTGTAATAGGATTAAATCCAGTTGATGATTCTGTTGAAAGTGTGTCAAGAGTTCTAAAAAGATTTGATGAATTTAAGAGAAAGTGGGAAATACCAACTCAAATTTGTGTGCTTGCTCACGTAACCACACAGATGGAAGCTATCAGAAAGGGAGCTCCTACAGATCTTATATTCCAATCCATAGCTGGTTCACAAAAGGCAAATGAAGCTTTTGGAATTTCAGCAAGTATGCTTGATGAAGCTAGAGATTTAGCACTAAAAGAAGGTACAGGAGAAGGTCCAAACGTAATGTATTTTGAAACAGGTCAAGGTTCCGAACTTTCATCTGAATCTCATCATAATGTTGATCAGGTTACAATGGAAGCAAGATGTTATGGATTTGGTAAGAGATATGAACCTTTTATAGTTAATACAGTGGTAGGATTCATAGGACCAGAATTTCTCTATGATTCCAAACAGGTTATAAGAGCAGGATTAGAGGATCACTTTATGGGTAAACTAACAGGAATATCTATGGGTTGTGATGCTTGTTATACAAATCATATGAAAGCTGACCAAAATGATATTGAAAACTTATCAGTATTACTTTCAGCAGCTGGATGCAACTATTTTATGGGAATTCCACATGGTGATGACGTAATGCTTAACTATCAATGCACAGGATATCATGAAACTGCTGCATTAAGAGATTTATTAAAATTAAAGCCAATAGAGGAATTTGAATTATGGTTAGAAAAAATGGGATTCTATCATAATGGAAAGCTTACTAAAAAAGCAGGAGACGCATCAGTATTCTTGAAATAGGGAGGGATATAGAGTGGTTAATGAAAAAGAATTAAAATCAATGGTTGAAAAATTGTTGACGGAAATGATAAATAAAGGCAATGAAGATGCTGTTGAAAAAACTATTAAAAGATCCGTAGAAATATTGAATGTAGAAGATGGAATTTTAGATGACATAACAGAAATTGAAATAAAAAAACAACTTTTAGTTCCAGAGCCAGAGGATAGAGAAGGCTATTTAAAAATGAAAGAAAAAACACCAGCAAGAATTGGAATATGGAGAGCAGGTCCAAGATATAAAACTGAAACCTCTCTTAGATTTAGAGCTGACCATGCTGCTGCTCAGGATGCGGTGTTCTCATATGTAAATGAAGAATATATAAAAGAAAACAATTTAGTACCTATTGCTACATTGTGCAAAGACAAAGATGAGTATATAACTCGTCCAGATTTAGGAAGAAAATTTACAGAAGATACAGTTAAGTTCTTAAAAGATAATTTTAGAAAAAATGCAAAAGTTCAGATAGTGGTAGGAGATGGATTAAGCTCTTCTGCTATTGAAGCAAACCTTGGAGATATATTACCAGCTTTAAAGCAAGGTTTAAAGGTTTATGGAATAGATACACCTGAAGTTATCTTTGTAAAACATTGCAGAGTTCCAGCAATGGACGTTATAGGCGAAGCTACTGGAGCAGAGGTAATATGTTTACTTGTGGGAGAAAGACCAGGATTGGTTACAGCTGAATCTATGAGTGCTTACATTGCATATAAGCCAACAGTAAATATGCCAGAAGCAAAGAGAACGGTTGTTTCCAATATACATAAAGGTGGTACACCGCCTGTTGAAGCTGGCGCTCATATAGCTGAACTTATAAAGTTTATGCTTGATAAAAAAGCATCTGGTATAGATTTGAGATTATAGTATAGGAGGAACTTAAAGTGAAGAATGAAGCAATTCGTGCTACAGTGTTAAGTGTTAAGGTTATTTCAAACGTAAGCCCAGACTTAGCTGAAAAATTTGAATTAAAATCACGCCATAAAAGCTTAGGACTAATTACTGCTGATATAGATGACGTAACTTATACTGCGCTTGATGAAGCTACTAAAGCAGCTGATGTAGATGTTGTTTATGCAAGATCAATGTATGCTGGTTCAGCTAATGCTTCAACAAAACTTGCAGGAGAAGTTATAGGAATACTTGCAGGACCTAACCCAGAAGAAGTAAGAAGCGGATTAAATGCTGCCGTTGATTTCATAGAAAATGGAGCACATTTTACAAGTGCTAATGATGACAATACAATACCATATTTTGCTCACACTGTATCAAGAACAGGTTCATATTTATCCGAGCTAGCTGGAATAAAAGAGGGAGAGCCGTTAGCTTATTTAATAGCTCCACCCCTTGAAGCTATGTACGCATTAGATGCAGCATTAAAAGCGGCAGATGTTAAGATGGTAGCCTTTTTCGGACCACCATCAGAAACTAACTTTGGTGGGGGATTATTAACAGGAAGTCAATCAGCTGCTAAAGCTGCTTGTGACGCATTTGCAGCAGCAGTGCAATTTGTAGCGGAAAACCCAATTAACTATTAATTTTAAGGAATAAATATGTATAAATCACTAGGATTAATAGAGGTTAAAGGTTTGCTTGGAGCTATAGAGGCTGCTGACTCTGCACTTAAAGCTGCTAATGTAAATCTCATGGGTTTGGAAAAGGTTAAGGGAGGAATAGTTACAGTGAAGCTTACTGGAGATGTAGATGCGGTTAAAGCTGCTGTAGATGCCGGAGTGGCATCTGTAGAAGCACTAGGAGTATTCCTAACTTCTCACGTTATTCCAAGGTTACATGAGGAGACTTTAAAGATACTTCCTAAGATGAATGAAAAGAAGGATGAAAATCATTCTAATAAAAATAAAGATTTAAAAAGTAAAAATCAAGAATCAGTTAAGGAAGAAAAAAAACAAATAGATAAAGAAGAAATTCAAGTCATAGAAAATAAAGAAGAAGTAGATATAGAAGAAATAAATGTAAATAGAATGAATACAAATAAAATAGATGATTTAAAAGAATCCGAAAAGTCAAAGAATGAATATAAAGAAGATGAACTTTTAGAAATGAAGGTTGAAGATTTAAGAAAATTAGCTAGGGAATTAAAATTACCTACTATGACAAATAAACAGATTAAGTTTGGAAAAAAGGATGAACTAATAAAACAAATATTAAATTTTTACAGAAAGGGTGATAATTAATGGAGCTTCTAGATAAAGATTTGGTTTCAGTACAAGAGGTTAGAAATTTAATAAAAAAAGCTAAAGAAGCCCAAAGAGTGCTAGCGCAGATGAGTCAATCACAGATTGACAAAATAGTAAAGGCTATTGCTGATGCAGGATTTGAGAATGCAGAAAAATTAGCTAGAATGGCCAACGAAGAAACCGGATTTGGAAAATGGCAAGATAAAATAGTGAAAAATACTTTTGCTTCTAAAATAGTTTACAATGCTATCAAAGATATGAAGACAGTAGGTATATTAGAAGATGATGAAGTGAATAAAATTATAGAAGTGGCAGTTCCAGTTGGAGTGGTTGCAGGACTAATACCTTCAACAAATCCAACATCTACAGCTATATATAAAGCTATGATATCTATAAAATCAGCAAATGCTATAGTTTTTTCACCTCATCCAAATGCTAAGAATTGTATACTTGAAACTGTAAAAATTATTTCCGAAGCTGCTAAAGCGGCAGGATGCCCAGATGGTGCTATAGCTTGCATGACAGTTCCAACGATGGAAGGTACAGATGTGCTAATGAAACATAATGATATAGCATTAATCCTTGCTACCGGCGGTTCAGCTATGGTTAAAGCTGCATACTCATCTGGTACTCCAGCCATTGGAGTAGGTCCTGGAAATGGTCCAGCATTTATTGAAAGAAGCGCTAATATTCCTTTAGCAGTTAAGAGAATACTAGATTCTAAAACTTTCGATAATGGAACAATATGTGCTTCTGAGCAATCTGTAGTAGTTGAAGAATGCATCAAAGAAGAAGTAATTAAAGAGCTTAAAAAACAAGGAGCTTACTTTTTAACTGATGAAGAAGCTAAAAAGCTTGAAAAATTTATAATGAGAGCTAATGGAACCATGAATCCACAGATAGTTGGAAAGAGTGTAGAGGCTATAGCTAATCTTGCAAGCTTAAGTATTCCAGAAGGAACAAGGGCTCTAGTTGCCGCAGAAACAAGGGTTGGCAATACTGTTCCATACTCAAGAGAAAAGCTTGCTCCAATACTTGCATTCTATACAGAGAAGGATTGGGAAAGCGCTTGTGAAAAGTGCATAGAAATATTAAATAATGAAGGTGCTGGTCACACTCTTATAATTCACTCAGAAAATGAGAAAATAATAAGAGAGTTTGCATTAAGAAAACCAGTGTCAAGAATGCTTATAAACACTCCAGGTGCTCTAGGAGGTATTGGAGCAACTACTAACTTAATGCCTGCTTTAACTTTAGGTTGTGGTGCTATTGGAGGAAGTTCTACTTCAGATAACATTGGACCATTTAATCTTTTGAATATAAGAAGAGTGGCTTATGGAGTTAGGGAGGTTGAAGAATTAACAGGCAATGAAAAACCAGTATCATCTATAGAAACTTTTGGTTCTAAAACTGATAAAGAAGAGCTTATAGATGAATTGGTAAAAAGAATACTTCAACAACTAAAAAATTAAGTAAATGAAATTTAAGGAGGATTTTATTATGGCAAATACAAATGCATTAGGAATGATTGAAACTAAAGGGTTAGTAGGAGCAATTGAAGCAGCAGATGCTATGGTTAAGGCTGCAAATGTTACTCTAGTAGGAAAAGAACATGTAGGTGGCGGACTTGTTACTGTTATGGTAAGAGGAGACGTTGGAGCTGTTAAAGCAGCTACAGATGCAGGAGCAGCTGCTGCTGAAAGAGTAGGAGAATTAGTATCAGTACACGTAATACCAAGACCACACTTTGAAGTAGATGCTATTCTTCCAAAAACACAGGAATAATAAAGTTATAGAGAGATGTGTCAAAATAAGACACATCTCCTACATCTAATAAGGGATGTGAGTACATGAGTGTTATTACGGAAAGTGAAATTAGAAGACGCTTAAAAGGAAAAGATGTTAAGGAAATCAAAGAATTAAAAGTGTTAAAGGGAGAAATAGTAACACCTTCAGCTAAGTCATTTTTAAGTGATAACAACATACAGCTTAAATATGTTGATGGTGAAGAAGAACTTAAAGAAGTAGAGGAAGAAAAGGTAATTATTAAAGAGAATAATTACAAATTTAAAACAATATATGGTGGTTATTTAGAAGATAAGCCAGAGCATATGACGCATCTTTATGGAAATGTTCTTGTTTTTAAGGACCATAAGAGAATTATACTTAGAGGAAAAATAGACTCCCTTGAATCTAAGATATTAGAAACACAAATTATTTGTTCAAAGCTTGGTATGACTAAAATTGTAAATGATTTGCAAGAGATATTAGACTTTGTAAGAAATATTATAAGATGTGAAGTGCTAAATGAAAAATTAGAAGGATTTCTCTTACAGGGTATGACAGCAGAAGAGCTTAGAGAAAGATCTCATAATCCTCAAAAATATTTTGGAATTGGACATTTTCTTCCAGACCATGATATGGGAGAGGTTGTTGTTGCTTTGAACAGTTGTAGAAGTTTAACCAGGGAAACGGAGTTAACAGCTTTTTCAGCTTTCAAAAATGAATACGGTGATGTAGAAAGAGAAGATTTAATAAGAGGATTAAATAGATTATCCTCATTATTTTGGATTATGATGTTTAAAGTTAGGACAGGAAAATATAAATAAAGAGGGAGGAGCTCTATGGACAATCTATTACTAGAAGAATTGATAGACGAAGTAATTAAAAGAGTAAGAAAAGAAGCCTTTATAGAAGTAGAAGCATCAGGAAGACATGTCCATGTAAATAAAGAAACTTTAGAGGCTCTCTTTGGAGAAGGATATAATCTTACCAAAACAAAGGATTTGTCACAACCAGGACAGTTTGCTTGTAAAGAGAGAGTAACAATTGTTGGACCTAAAGGGTCTATTTCTAATGTAGTGATTTTGGGACCAGAAAGAAAGCATACTCAAGTTGAAATATCTCAAACAGATGCCCTAATTTTAGGCATTAAAGCACCAGTCAGAGAAAGTGGAAATATCGAAGAAACTCCACCTATAATAATAATTTCTGAAAATAGTGCAGTAAAAATAAAACAAGGAGTTATTGTAGCTAAAAGACATGTGCACATCACTCCAGAGGATGCAGAAAAGTTTGGGGTAAGAGATAAAGAAAAAGTAAAAGTCCAAATATTTGGGGATAGACCCTTGATATTTGATGATGTAGTAATAAGAGTAAGTCCAAACTTCCAAACTTATATGCATATAGATTATGACGAAGCTAATGCTTGTGGTTTTAGTAAGGGAACTTTGGGCAAAATAATAAAGTAACCTTTTAGGAGGTGAATTCATGGATTTTGAAAGACTTGTAAATTTAATTGTCGAAGAAGTATATAAGAAATTAGAAAACAGAACTGAAGAAATATTTAATGAAAAGAAAAAACTTGTAGTTTTGTGGGAAGATTCTCTAGAGAAATATAAAGAAGAGCTAGTTAAAGAGTATGACATATATAGCTATGAAGATGGAATAAAGGACTGTGATACCGTAGTAGTTTCAAAGCTTTGCTTAAGGGGATTAGCAAATTTGGCTAATGGAATGAATGTTTCTAATGAAGAACGTTTTATTTTAAAAATGATTATGAAGGGTAAAAAAGTTTTTGTGATTAATAGTGGTGTTGAATACAAAAGATATTCAAAGACTGCACCAAAGATTCTTTATAATAAATATGTAGAATTTGAAGAAAAACTCAAGGATTATGGAGTAGAATTTATAGATTCTCTTAAGGAAATAAAACAATTCAAGGATATAGGGAAGAATAATATTGTAAAAGAAGAAATATCAGAAAAGTATGAAAGTTGTTCTGAAAAGAGTCTTGAATTAAGAAATAAAAAACTCATTGTAGAATCGGATTTAAGAAAGCTTTACAAAAAGGATATGAAGGAAGTTATTATTGATAAAAAGAGCATAATAACACCTTTGGCTAATGATTTTATAAGAATTCAAAAGTTAAATATAAAACGAGTTTAGTGAGGGATAACATGATAATAGGAAGAGTGGTTGGTAACCTTTGGGCTACTAAAAAAGATGAAAAATTAAATGGGCAGAAATTCCTAATAGTTAAACTCTTAATAAATAAACATAAAGAAAAAGATGAACTTTTTGTAGCAGTAGATAATGTAGGAGCAGGGACTGGAGATTTAGTTCTCATTACTAGAGGCGGATCTGCAAGAGTTTCATTAGAATCAAAGGATGTACCAGTAGATTCTGTTATTATTGGTATTGTAGATTCTATAGAGGTGGAAGATGAATAAAAGTATAGGAGCCATAGAGTTTAGAAGTATTAGCAAAGGTATAGAGGTATCGGATCTCATGGTTAAGAGAGCTACAGTAGATGTAGCTTTCTTTAGAACCATTTGTGTAGGTAAGTTTTTAGTAGTACTTAGTGGAAATGAAGGAGAAATTGAAGAAGCAGTAACTTGTGGAGTTGATGCTGCTGGAGAGTATATAGTAGATAATTTCATTATAAATGCAGTGCACCCAAGTATTATTGAAGGCTTGAAGAGCAAATACATAAAAGAAAAATTTAATGCAATAGGTATAGTTGAGACTGTAAATGTTTGTAGTGGTATGAAAGCCTTAAACAAGATATTGAAGTCTTCAAATGTCCAGTTAGCCAAATTACAGATTGCAAATACCTTAGGTGGAAAATTAGTTTTCATAATTTCTGGAGCAGTTAGCGATGTAGAAGATTCCATTAGAAAAGCTAGAGGAGAAATAGAAGAAAAGAAAATAATACAAACTTCTGTAATTCCTTCACCAGACGAACTTATATTATCTAATTTGTTTTAATTGAAAGGAGATTGAAGAATGGGTATTAATGAAATTATCATTTACGCAATGGTTGTTTTTATGGTTTTAGGTGCTATAGATAAATGCCTTGATAATAAATTTGGTTTAGGAGCCGCCTTTGAAGAAGGTTTTATGGCAATGGGATCATTAACATTAGCTATGGTAGGAGTTATTTGTTTAGCACCAGTACTAGCAAATATTCTAAAGCCAATTGTAGTTCCAATATATAGTGCCTTAGGTGCTGACCCAGCTATGTTTGCTACAACGCTTCTTGCTTGCGATATGGGAGGATTTTCATTGGCAGTTCAACTTGCTCAAACTCCAGAAGCAGGTTTATTTGCAGGAGCAATCTTAGGAGCTATGATGGGACCTACAATAGTATTTACTATTCCAGTAGCTCTTGGAATAATTGAAAAAGAAGATCATAGATTTTTAGCAACAGGAGTATTAGCAGGAATAATTACAATTCCTATTGGAGCATTAGTGGGAGGATTAGTTGCTGGTTTTCCAATAATGATGATATTAAAAAATTTAGTGCCAATTATACTATTTGCAGTACTAATAGCCCTAGGATTATGGAAAATACCTGAAAAGATGATAAAAGGATTTACTTATTTTGGAAGATTTATAATTATAGTAATCACAATAGGTTTAGCAGCTGCTGTAGTTGAAAAGCTTACTGGAATAGTTATAATACCAGGAATGGCACCAATTTCAGAAGGGATTGCAGTAGTTGGAGATATAGCTGTAGTACTGGCAGGAGCTTTCCCAATGGTTTACATAATAACTAAAGTATTCAATAAGCCGCTTTTAGCTTTAGGTAAAGTTTTAGGAATGAATGATATTTCAGCAGCTGGTTTAGTAGCTAGTTTAGCAAACAATATTCCAATGTTTGGAATGATGAAAAATATGGATGACAGAGGGAAAATTATTAACGTTGCTTTTGCTGTATCTGGAGCATTCGTATTTGGAGATCACTTAGGTTTTGTTGCAGGGGTTGCAAAAAATATGATTTTTCCTATGATAGTTGGTAAGCTTGTTGGTGGTGTTGCTGCTGTATTTGTAGCTATGATTATAGCAAATAAGGTTTTAGATAAAACGAAGGGAGGAGAAGCAAATGGAAAACATGAATCCACAAATGCTTGAAGAATTAATTAGAAAGATAATTGAAGAAAAACTAGGTAGTAAAGATGAAGTAGATTTTCAAAGGCATAAAGACATTAGTGGAATTACCTCAATAAAACTTCCTACAGTAAAGGTTACTGAAGAAAATAGATTAGACACAGGTAACCCTAAGGATGTAGTTTATACAAAGGACTTATTTACATTAGAAGAAAGTCCAAGATTAGGTTGTGGCATGATGGAGATGAGAGAAACTACCTTTGATTGGACTCTCAACTATGATGAAATAGATTATATTATTGAAGGGCATTTGGATATAATAATAGATGGAAGAAAGATATCTGCTGATGCAGGAGAGATTATATTAATTCCTAAAGGAAGTAAAATACAATTCTCAGTTCCAAACTATGCCAGATTTATATATGTAACATATCCAGCAGATTGGGCATCACAGAAATAGAAAATAGAAGCACTTTAATTCATTTAAGTGAATTAAAGTGCTTTTTATATTTCGGTAAAAAATCGATAAATGTAATTATTGCAAAAATATTGTATAGAAATGTTAATTTGTATATAATTAAGATGATTAGCTATATATGAATATTTTTTGTATTATTTGGTAATGTAAGATAATCATAATTTCTCTTAATTTTATTTTTAAGGAGATATTAAATATCATGAAGATAGAAGAAGGGTTTGAGAGATTTAGAAACATAATAATATTTCAGCTACTCATATTCTTGATTTTTATATGTTTTTTTCAATTTAAATATTATAACCATAGAATGGAGAAATATAAAGAAAATTTAAGCTTAATTGCAAAAGATCTGTCCCATAAACTTGAAGATGCTATAAATGTTAATATATCTATTTTAATGGCTTCAGATTATAACACGGACTTAGATGGCAATATTAGCAAAGAAAAATTTGATACACTATCAAAGTACTATTTAGATAATTTTCCAGATATTCTATATATCCAACATAAAAATGAAGAGACAATAACGGATATGGTGTATCCCTTAGAAGGTAATGAAGGTACTTTAGGAAGGTCTCTAAAGGATAGAAAAGATGTTGAGAAGTATGTAAAGGATGCCATAAATGAAAAGAAAGTAATTATAAATGATCCATATGAATTAAAATATTTAGATTATAAGACTAAAGGAATGGTAATAAGATATCCCATTTTTAATGAAAACGTATTTAATGGATTTTTTGTTTTAGTAGTGGATTTAAATAAGTTTCTTATGAAACATATACCGGAGAATATATTGAATAAATATAGTATTAGATTATTTGATGCAAAGGGTGCGGAATTTTTTACTATAGGTAATAATTATGATGATTACCATCATAATGAAAAAATTCAAATTAAAAATATGCAATGGACACTTAATATAAGTAGAAATAACAGCTATAAAAAGTACTTAATTAAAAAAGTTATAACAAATACGTTTATGAGTTTATTTTTTGCAATAATTTTATTGATAATAGAAATAAAAATATTTAATAAAAATCAAAATATAGAAGAATTAAAAAAATTACAGGAAGAGATAAGAGAAAAGGAAGAAGATATAACTCGTATGGCATACTATGATTTCTTAACAGATTTGCCTAATAAGTATTTACTTATAAAAGAATTTAATGAAAAATTTATTGATGATAACTTAAAGAATAAAAAAATTGCTATTATATTTTTAGATTTAGATGATTTTAAAAAGATAAACGATACATTAGGACATAATTATGGAGATGAATTTTTAATAGATGTAGCTAATCGATTTAAAAATTTGGCTAATGATAATATTAGTATTTCTAGAACTGCTGGGGATGAATTTTTGATAATTTTATATGATATAAGTGATACAAATCAGGTTGTTGAATTTTGTGAGGAAATAAAAAATATATTTAAAACTCCTTTTAATATAGAGGAGAGAGTTTTATATAGTTCTGCTAGCATGGGTATATCTATTTATCCTGATAATGGCAAGGAATTATATTACTTGATAAGGGCTGCTGATACTGCAATGTACAAAGGAAAAGTGATGGGTAAGAATAAATATATTTTTTTTCATCCTACCATGGAGGATGAAATAGTTAGAAAATCAGAAATAGAAAAAATGCTAAAAGAAGGGCTTAATGAAGAGGAACTCAGTATTTATTATCAGCCTCAATTAGATTTAAAATTAAACAAAATTATAGGATTGGAAGCTTTAATTAGATGGAAGAGCAAGAAGTATGGATGGATATCACCTGGAGAATTTATACCAATTGCCGAAGAAACAGATACTATTATAGAATTGGGAGATTGGGTACTAGAAAGTATATTTTATCAAGTAAAGGAATGGGCGTTAAGAGGCTATAATTTTCATAAAGTCGCTATTAATATTTCTGCTAAACAATTAGAAGAAATAGATTTTATTGAAAAAATGAAGAGTTTGGTAGATAAGACAAAAGTTTCACCTAAGAATATACAATTAGAGATAACGGAACGCATACTTATGAGCAATGTAGATCATTGTGTGAAAATATTAAATGAGTTAAAGGACTTAGGATTTACTATAGCTTTAGATGATTTTGGTACGGGATATTCTTCTTTAAGCTATTTAGCTATGTTGCCTGTTAACATATTAAAAATTGATAAATCTTTTGTAGATATAATACCTAGTAATGAAGATGGGAAAGCTGTAATAAGAGGTATAATAAAGTTAGCTCATGCAATGAATATGAAAGTTGTAGCAGAAGGAGTGGAAAGGGAGGAACAGGTATCTGTTCTAAAGGCATTAAATTGTAACTTAGTCCAGGGGTATTATTTTAGCAAGCCTGTAACAAAGGATCAGATTGAAATAATGATTAGTAATAATTAACTAAATAATTTATTTACATTTCTAAAAATTTATAATATAATTAGAATAATTTAATAGAACTTATCAAGAGTGGTGGAGGGACTGGCCCTATGAAACCCGGCAACCGTATGGAAATCATACAAGGTGCTAAATCCTGCAGCGTAAGCTGGAAGATAAGGGTGTTCGAAATTTATAGCCTAAAGGAATACCTTTAGGCTATTTTATTTATTTCTAATTATTAATGAACTACAAAATATCAAAGGATGCTTATGGTCCATGCCAAAAGTTATGCAATACATTAGGTGATTAAAGGAGGTCAATGTTAATGAAGATTATAGATAGTTTTAATAATAAGAAAGTGATTTTTTCATTTGAAATTTTTCCGCCAAAGGGGGATACCCCAATAGAAAAAATATATGATACACTAGAAGAAATAAGTAGTTTAGGTGGGGATTACATAAGTGTCACTTATGGTGCAGGAGGAAGTGTTAGGGATAATAAAACTGTTGAGGTTTCTTCACTAATAAAAAATAAATATGGTGTTGAATCTCTTTCACATCTTACTTGTATAAATTCAACCAAAGATAATTTAGATGAAATAATTAATAAGCTAAATGAAAATAATGTAAGAAACATACTAGCTTTAAGGGGAGATATTCCTGAAAGCGGAGAAACGAAAGGAGACTTTAAATACGCTTATGAGTTAATAGGTTATCTTAAAGAAAAAGTAGATTTTGGTATAGCAGCAGCTTGTTATCCAGAAGGACATTTTCAATGTGAAAATCTACATGATGATATAATAAGATTAAAAGAAAAAGTAGATTGTGGAGTAGATTATTTAATAACGCAGTTGTTTTTAGATAACAATATTTTTTATAATTATTTAGACAGAATTACTAAAGCAAGAATTAATGTGCCGATTGAAGCGGGAATTATGCCTGTAATAAATAAAAGACAAATTCAAACTATTAGTAAATTGTGTGGAGCTACTATACCAGAAAAGTTTATAAAAATAATTAGTAAATATGAACATAGTAAAGAAGCTTTAAGAGATGCTGGTATAGCTTATGCAGTAGAGCAAATAGTAGATTTACTCTCTAGTGGAGTTAGAGGAATACATCTTTATACCATGAATAATCCATATGTGGCAAAGAAAATTTTAGAAAATGTAAATTCTATAATAAAATCTATAAATGAATAAAGCAAAACTTAGGAGGAAATATTATGAAAAAAGTTGAAAGTTTCCAATTAGATCATAGAAAAGTTGTAGCACCTTATGTAAGGAAATGCACTGTATTAAATGGAGAAAAAGGTGACTCTGTAACAAAATTTGACCTAAGATTCACTCAACCAAACAAAGAAGATATGCCAACAGGAGCCATCCATGCATTAGAACATTTACTTGCTGGATATTTAAGAGAAGATTTAGAAGGGATAATAGACTTATCACCAATGGGCTGTAGAACAGGGTTTTATTTAACTTTGTGGGGAGATAGGGAAGCTTTAGAAATAAAAAAAGCTTTAGAAGAATCTTTGAAGAAGATTATAGTGGCAGAAGAAGTTCCAGCGGCTAATGATTTACAGTGTGGAAACTATAGGGATTTATCCTTATTTGGAGCTAAAGAATACGCAAAGTATGTATTAAAAAAAGGATTTAACTTAAATATATATGGTGATAATTAATGATTGACTATGATTTTATAGGTGATGAAAAAGAAATATTAAGGTATTTAGGAGCTGGAAATAATAGTGGAGAAGATATTAAGAAGGAATTATATAAGATAAGAGAAGAATTAAAAGACATAGTAAGATTTAGATTTATATACGATATATTTGATATAGAAATTAAAGAAGATGGAGTATTATTAAAGGACTGCGGAACTATATTAAAGGGAGAAGATATAAAATCCCATTTAAAGGAATCAAATAAGTGCGTAATAATGGGGGCTACTTTAGGGGTAGAGGTAGATAAAAAAATAAATTATTATCAAAAAGTTGATATGTTTAAGGCTTTGATAATGAATGCAGTGGCTACTGCTTTTATTGAAGAAGGATGCGGCTTTATAGAAAAGCTGATAAAAAAAGAATATTGCTCCCAAAGTGGGGACATTACTTGGAGGTATAGTCCAGGATATGGGGATTTAGGGCTGGATATACAAAAAGACTTATTAAATCTAATAGATGCATTTAAAAACATTGGTATTTCCTCTTCTGAGGGTAATATGTTAACACCGAAAAAGTCTGTAACAGCCATAATAGGAATAATACAAAAGGGGACAAAAATTAAAAAAAGAGATTGTCAAAGCTGTTCTAGCTATGGCAATTGTCCTTATAGAAGGATTGGTGAGAGTTGTGAAGGTTAAAGAAATGCTAGGGAAAAAGCTTTTAATATTTGATGGAGCTATGGGGACTATGCTCCAAAAAAGTGATCTTAAGAGGGGAGAAATTCCTGAAATTTTAAATATTGAAAAAAAAGATACCATTATAGATATACACAAGAAATATATTTATGCAGGGGCAGATATTATAACTACTAACACCTTTGGATGTAATGAGAAAAAACTTAAAGATGCTAAATATTCTATTGAAGAGATAATAAAAGCTGCTGTAGATAATGGAAAGGAAGCCATAGGAGATAGTGAAGTTTTATTAGCTTTAGATATTGGACCAATAGGTGAACTTTTAGAGCCCATGGGTACTTTAAGCTTTGAAGAATCCTACAATATATTTAAAAATCAAATTATTGCTGGAGTAAAATACGGAGTAGACTTAATTCTTATAGAAACCATGTCAGATCTTCATGAAGCCAAGGCAGCCATACTTGCAGCTAAGGAAAACTCCAATCTTCCAGTTTTCTGTACTATGACCTTTGAAAAGGATAGAAGAACCTTTACAGGTTGCACCATTTCTTCCATGGTTATGACATTAGAAGGGCTTGGAGTAGATGCTTTAGGTGTAAATTGTTCTCTTGGGCCAATTGAGCTTCAAGCTATAGTAGAAGAAATATTAAAATATTCTAATATACCTGTAATGATACAGCCTAATGCAGGGCTCCCTGTAGTACAATGTGGTAAGACCTTATATAAAATTACTCCAAAAGAGTTTTGTAGAGCTGCAGAATCTATGGTAGAAAAAGGAGTAAGTATAGTAGGTGGTTGCTGTGGTACTGATGATACTTTTATAGAAGAATTGTCAAAGCTTCTTAGAGGTAAAGAGGTAAATAAGAGAGAGGTACAATCATTTTCAGGTATATGCACTCCTTCAAAGTCTGTTTTCATAGATGGCGTTAAAATTATAGGAGAAAAAATAAACCCCACAGGAAAAAAACTATTAAAAGAAGCTCTAAAAAAGGGTGACATGGACTATGTTTTAAAAGAAGGGATAAGTCAGATAGAGGACGGGGCAGATATCTTAGACATTAACGTAGGTCTCCCAGAAATAAATGGCGAAGAGATGATGGTTAAGGTTATAAAAGAAATACAAAGCGTAACAGATGTTCCACTTCAAATAGACTCTAGCGACCCTAAGGTAATAGAAAAGGGGCTTAGAATATATAATGGAAAGCCTATAGTGAATTCAGTGAATGGTGAAGAGAAATCCTTAACTAAAGTATTGCCGCTAGTAAAAAAATATGGTGCCATGGTAGTTGGATTAACCTTTGATGAAAAAGGAATACCAAAAACTGCGGATGAAAGATTTAAAGTTGCAGAGAAAATTGTTAATAGAGCTTTAGAATATGGTATAAAAAAGGAAGATATAATTATTGATTGTCTAACCCTAACTGCATCAGCTCAACAAAAGGAAGTGCTAGAAACATTAAAGGCATTAACAATGGTAAAAGAAAAACTAGGGGTAAAAACTACATTAGGAGTTTCTAATGTATCCTTTGGATTGCCTAATAGAGAGCTTTTAAATAGGAGTTTTTTAAATATGGCTCTTTATGCAGGATTGGATTTACCAATAATAAATCCAAATAAAGAAGATATGATTGATTCTATAAATGCTTTTAAAGTGTTAAATAATGAGGATGTTAACGGAGAAAAATATATAAGTAATTACTCTGAAATAGTAAGTGAAACTAAAAATATTAAAAAGGTAGAAAAAAATTTAAAAGACATTATAGTAAATGGTATTAAAGATGAAGCTTATTCTGTTACAAAAAAATTACTTGATGAAAAGGAAGAATTAGAGATAGTAGAAAGTTTTTTAATACCAGCTTTAGATATAGTAGGAGAAAAATATGAAAAGGGAGAGATATTTTTACCTCAGCTTATTCAATCAGCAGAAACTGTAAAAAAAGCCTTTCAGGCTATAAAGGAAAAAATTATTCTTGAAGACAAAAATGAAATAAGTAAAGGTACAATTTTGCTTGCTACGGTAAAAGGTGATGTACATGATATAGGTAAAAATATAGTTAAAACTCTTTTAGAGAACTATGGCTTCAATATCATTGACTTAGGAAAAGATGTGGATAAAGAAGAAATTTTAGAAGTTGTATTAAAAAATGATATTAAATTAGTTGGTTTAAGTGCACTTATGACTACTACAGTAAAAAGCATGGAGGAGACAATTAGACATTTAAAAGAGAATGATGCTAACTGCAAGGTTATGGTGGGTGGAGCTGTGTTAAACGAAGAATATGCTAATATGATAAATGCTGACTTCTATGCTAAGAATGCAAAAGAAGGGGTTAATATTGCTAGGAAGTTTTTTGATTAAAAATCTTAGAAGTTCTTATTAAAGCGAGACATCATAAGAAGCATTATGTAACATTTTTATTTGTCGTATATATAAATTATGTTCACATTTATAAATTTCTACAAAAATAAATGGGTATTCCAAATTAGGAACTGAGGTACATAGTGACGTCGCTTCAAAAAAAGGCGCTCCTCCAACTATGCACCTCAGTTCCTTTATGTTTTACAAATATATTTTCAAATTAGTCTCTCAAACATTGATTTTTAAAATTTCATTATCTAAAACTTAAAAATGCTATGTAATGTGGACTATGCGTTTGAGCAAAATTTAGAAATTCTTGATTTATTTTAAAAAGATGCCGTTAAGATGCTGCACATGTTTGACCGAAGGGAGTTTGTCAGCATTAGGGAGCTTTATTTTATAAAATAAATTTTAGAAGTTCTTATTGAAGCGAGACAGCATAAGAAGCATTATATAACATTTTTATTTGTCGTATCCCTAAATTGTTCTCACATTTATATTTTACAGATTTTTATTGATTAAAATACATACTAAATATCTAATCAAGTAAAAAACTTTTAAAAAATATTAGCTTTTTATAAATTTACCTAAAATTTATGATAGATAAGTTTCATTTTAGCAAATCTAGCATTTCCAATGCATAGAACGTACACAACTTCAAGAACATCACAAAACTATGGGGAGATTAATAGTGAAAACATTACATAAATTTGACTTGATAAGGAAATATGCAAGAAAAATTTCGTCAAAAACAAATGTATTCTCAATAAGAACATATGATTTTATATAATTCAACTTTCATTTTCGTAAATTAATAAATACACTTTAATTAGATTTTATGAAGTAAATTTATCAAAATGATCAGATGTAATCAATTTCAATAGATAATTAACTCAAATTCTATTTAAATTTGAAAGTTATGAGGAAATTTAACATTCGCCAGTGAAAAAACTGCAACAAGCGAAGAAGGAAAACTTGCAAAAATCCGGATTGAAGAAAGTTTTTGTTTAATTATTTATGTATATAGATGCAATTAACAGTTCAATAATTATAATAATAGAACATTAAAAAAGTCTGTTGACCTTTATATTTCAGTGTGCTACAGTGTATATAATAATTTTTGCAGTGTGAAATTATTACCAAGAAATTATATTTATGCATAGATATATAATCCATTTTAACATACACATATAATTAAAAATTTTAACAATGATGATGGAAAGAAAAATATCTGAAAATTAGTTAAAGAGAGCTGGGGATGGTGGAAGCCTAGTGCTAATAGATATATAATGCTCACTCCTGAATTGTGTGGCTGAAATAATAGTAGGTCATTACCGTTTTGCATTACGTTATAGTGCAGGGTTTACTTAAAGAACCTTAAATGAGGTTACTGTTATAAAACAGTAACGAATTAGAGTGGTACAGCGAAGAATACGCCTCTATATGTATTGTCATACATATAGAGGCTTTTTTTTATACAACAATGAAAAGGGGGCGATTCTGTTGGGGCTAGTCAGTGGTCTGGATGAAGATGATATTATAGATATTTTGATTAAGAGAAGAAAGAATTGTATAAGAAGAGAGGAGAAATATTATGAATAAAAAATTATCATTATTTATGGCGTTGTTAATGACAGCATCCTTATTTGCAGGATGTAGTGGAAGTGGAGATAAAAAAAGTGGAGATAAAGGAGATACTATAAAATTAGGATTAAATTATGAACTTTCAAATGAAGTTGCCACATATGGACAAAGCTTGGTTGCAGGAATTGAACTTGCGTTTAAAGAAATGAACGAAGCCGGTGGAGTTTTAGGAAAGAAAGTTGAACTCATAAAAGCAGATAATAAATCAGACACAGCAGAATCTGCCAATGTGGCATCTAAGCTGGCAACTAGAGATAAGGTTGTAGCAATTTTAGGACCTGCAACATCTGGTAGTGTTAAAGCGGCAATTCCTCAAGCTACACAAAACAAGGTTCCGTTAATTTCAGCTTCATCAACAGCTGATGATGTTACTGTAGATAGTAATGGGAAGGTAAGAGAATATATATTTAAGACTTGTTTTAGTGACTCTTTCCAAGGAGTAATACTTGCAAACTTTGCAGCTCAGGATCTTAAGCTTATGAATGCGGCTATTCTTATGGACACTACAAGTGACTATAGTAAAGGTCTTACTAAAAGTTTTAAAGAAACCTATACAAGCTTAGGAGGAAAGATTGTAACAGAACAGGCTTATCAGAGTAAAGATAAGGATTTTAAAGCAGTTTTAACAAATATTAAAAACTCAAATCCAGATTTATTATATTTACCAGGATATTATGAAGAAGTAGGACTAATTGTTAAACAGGCAAGAGAATTAGGATTAAATGTTCCGATTCTTGGTGGAGACGGATACGATTCTCCAAAGTTATTAGAACTTGCAGGAAAAGAAGCTTTAAATAAAGTTTATTATACAAATCACTATTCATCAAAAGATACTAGTGAAGAAGTTGTAAAATTTAAAGATGCTTTTAAAAAGGAATACAACAAAGAACCAGATGCTTTTAATGCTTTAGGATATGATCTTGCCTATTTTGTAGCCGATGGATTAAAGAGAGCTGGAGAAGCAGATAAAGAAAAATTAAAAGATGCACTTGCATCAACAAAAGATTTCAAAGGAATAACTGGTTCCTTCTCCATTGATAGTAACCACAACCCAGTAAAATCTATAACAATATTAGAAGTAAAGGATGGGGAACCAACTTTCTTAAAGAAGCAAGAACCATAAAATTTAGTATAAAGAGGGGATGTTTCCCCTCCTACCCCTTCAATTTTAAGAAAAGGAAGTGATTCAATGGAGAAGTTTTTGCAGCAGTTAATTAATGGAGTTTCCCTTGGAAGTATATATGGGCTTATTGCACTAGGATATACTATGGTTTATGGAATTATAAATCTAATAAATTTTGCTCATGGTGATGTATACATGTTAGGAGCTTATGTAGGATTTGCAATGACATCAATTTTTCATATGAGCTTTATACCGGCACTTCTTATATCTATGTTAGCATGTTCCTTAATTGGAGTTATTATAGAAAAAGTAGCTTATAAACCTATTAGAAATTCTACAAGGATAGCTGCTCTTATAACAGCCATAAGTGTATCGTTATTTTTACAATACGGAACAATGTATTTTGTATCAGCGGAAACAAGAACTTTCCCAGAAGTTTTAAAAGGAAAACAAATAAGCTTATTTAGTGGGAAAGTATTATTGAATACCAAAGATGTCTATATAGTAGTAATAACAGTTTTACTAATGATATTACTTCAATATATCATTCATAAGACTAAAGTAGGTAAAGCTATGAGGGCTGTATCTCACGATAGAGAAGCAGCACAACTTATGGGAATAAATGTGGACAACACAATATCATATACTTTTGCAATTGGTTCAGCTCTTGCAGGGGCCGCAGGAGTTTTAGTTGGAGTATATTACAATTCAATAGATCCTCTAATGGGTATGTTACCGGGACTCAAAGCCTTTGTAGCAGCAGTTATAGGAGGAATCGGCGTCATCCCTGGTGCAATGTTTGGCGGAATGTTTTTAGGATTGACAGAAACAATGGTCAGTGCCTATGGAAATTCACTATATAAGGATGCAGTTGCATTTGCCATATTAATTATAGTTTTAATAATAAAACCTAATGGGCTTTTAGGTAAAAATGTAAAGGAAAAGGTATAGGGGGGGATACTTTGAATTGGTTTAGTAAAAAAAATATAATAAGTTTTATTTCAATAATTGCACTATATGTATTATCTCAAGGACTTATAAGTGCTGGAGTTATAGATTCATATATATTATTAAACTTAGTGCTAATTGGAATTAATATTATACTTGCTGTTAGCTTAAACTTAATAACAGGATACACGGGGCAATTTTCATTAGGACATGCAGCTTTTATGGCTGTTGGAGCCTATGTATCAGCAATTATGACCACAAAACTAAATTATCCATTTTTTATCTCAGTAATTATAGCTGCAATATGTGCAGCCTTCGCAGGCCTATTGATAGGAATACCTACATTAAGGTTAAAAGGAGATTACCTTGCTATAGCTACCTTAGGCTTTAGTGAAATTGTAAGAATAATTTTACTGAACTTTGATTATGTAGGAGGAGCTAGTGGATTAAATGATATACCTCAGTATACTACCTGGACTTGGATTTATTTTGCGGTGGTAGGAACCATTGTCTTAATAAAGAACTTTATAAATTCCTATGCGGGAAGAGCTTGTATATCCATTAGAGAAGATGAAATAGCAGCAGAAGCCATGGGAATAAATACTACTTTGTACAAGGTGCTTGCTTTTGTAATAGGAGCATTCTTTGCAGGTATAGCAGGAGCTCTTTATGCAAACTACTTCTACTTCATAAAGCCAAATAATTTTGGATTTATGAAATCTGTAGATATTTTGGTTATAGTAGTTTTCGGGGGAATGGGAAGCATTGCAGGTTCTGTTGCTGGAGCCGTTGCACTTTCTATAATATCTTTATTCCTTCAAAACATTCCTGAGCTTAGAATGGTAATTTATTCGGTAATATTATTTTTAATTATGGTATATAGACCTGAAGGTCTTTTAGGAAAATATGAAGGTAAGGGAAAATTATTTAAGAAAGGAGGAAAATTAAATGGCAGTATTAACAATTGATAATTTATCAAAAAGTTTTGGGGGTATAAAAGCCGTAACTAATATTAATATGATGATTGATAAGGGGGACATTGTAGGACTCATAGGTCCAAATGGAGCGGGAAAAACTACCTTTTTCAATCTATTAACTGGTATGTATACTCCAACTAGCGGGAAGATTTGTTTTGAGGATTCACATCTTAATAACTTAAAGCCGTATAAAATAACTGATTATGGTATAGCAAGAACTTTTCAAAATATAAGATTGTTTAAAAACATGACTGTTATTGAAAATGTAACTCTAGGTTTTCATAAAAATATTAAATATGGACTTTTGGCTAGCTTTTTTAAACTTCCTTCTTTTTATAAGGAAGAAAAGAGAGTTTATAATGAGGCCTTAGAACTTTTAAAGAAATTTGGCTTAGATCACAAAAAAGATGAACTTGCTAAAAATTTACCTTATGGAGAACAAAGACGCTTAGAGATTGTAAGAGCTCTTGCTTCAAAACCAAGCCTTTTACTATTAGATGAACCAGCAGCTGGAATGAATCCAAATGAAACAAGAGAGCTTATGGAATTAATAAGATGGATAAAAAGTAATTATGAACTCACAATTATTTTAATTGAACATGATATGTCCTTAGTAATGAATATATGTAATAAACTATCTGTACTTGATTATGGAACTTTAATAGCTGAAGGGGAGCCGCAATCCGTTATAAATAATCCAAGGGTTATAGAAGCCTATCTTGGGAGGAATGCAGCATGTTAAAGCTTGATAAAATTAACGTATATTACGGGGCAATTCATGCATTAAAGGACTTATCAATAGAAGTAAAAGAAGGGGAAATAGTAACTTTGATAGGTGCCAATGGGGCTGGCAAAACATCAATGCTTAAAACAATATCAGGTATAGTAAAACCAAAAGAGGGGGCTATAAAATATATAGATAAGGATATAACAGGTAGTTCAGCGTCAGATATAGTAAAAATGGGAATAGCTCATGTTCCAGAAGGAAGAAGGATCTTCGCTAATATGTCTGTTATGGAAAATTTAGAGATGGGGGCTTTTATAAGAAAAGATAAATCAGAAATCAGAGGAGATTACGAGAAAATATTTGAAAAATTTCCAAGGTTAAAAGAAAGAAGAACTCAGATGGCAGGTACTTTAAGTGGTGGGGAACAACAAATGCTTGCTATGGGAAGAGCTTTAATGTTAAGACCTAAATTAATACTTCTTGATGAACCATCTATGGGGCTTGCACCTATTATGGTAGATGAAATATTTTCAACAATACAAGATATTAATAAGTCTGGAACAACCGTGCTTCTAGTTGAGCAAAATGCCAATATGGCATTATCAGTAGCTAATAGAGCTTATGTTATTCAAACAGGAAAGATAGCTTTAGAGGGAAAAGGCTGTGATCTTCTAAAAGATGAAAATGTAAAGAAAACCTATTTAGGAGGATAGATTAAAAAGAGCTAAGCATATAGTGAAAAAGTGCCTTTTTTTGAAGCGACGTCACTATGTACTTAGCTCTCTATTTCGGAATCTAAATTATTTTTATGGAAACTTATAAATGAAAAACTAATTTTAGATACCTGAATTATCTTTTCGATATAACTAGCTTTGTATTGTAATTTTTCTATTAAGCGCTAAGACTAATTGCTTTGTCATGATTATTAGCATACTTTAAAAATCTTTTCTTAAAGAGCATATATATTCCAAGTCCTTGGAAGGCCCATTGAGCGCCTGTAATCCACCAATTGTAGTATATATCTACTTTTAAGTATCCTATGAAATATAACATTAATGGAATCCTAATTGCCCAAGCGGCGATAAGGGCAATATAGAATGGAGTTTTGGTATCTCCAGCTCCCTTTAAAGCTCCGCCGTAAACTAAATATAAGGCCATAAAAGGCTGCTCCACAGCACCTATCATAAGACATAGAGCACCTAGTTTTATAACTTCAACTTCACTCGTACTAATGAATAATGAAACTATAAATTTAGGGAATATTAAAAACATAATGGAACAAAGTCCCATAAAAATAAGCCCTAAAATAGCGCAGGTATGAGCATATTCATTAGCTTCTTTGAAATTTTTCTCACCTATTTTATGTCCAACTAATGCGGTACAAGCTACTCCAAACCCCGTTCCGGGCATATAAGAAATGGATTCAATAGTAGTAGCTATTTGATTTGCTGCAAAAGCGGTTTCTCCTAAACCCATCACCATAAAAATTCCCCATATTCTAGCTAAGCTATAGGCTGCTTCTTGTAAAGAAGAGGGAATGGCTAGTTTAACTAGACTTTTTAATTTTATTAAGGACATATCTTTTATGTATTTAAATCTAGGTTTTATTTTAGAATATTTAAAAGTATATATAAAAATAAATAAAAAACCTATTATATGGGAGAAGGAAGTGGCTATTGCTGCGCCTTTAACTCCTAATTCAGGGAAACCTGCCTTACCAAATATCATAGCCCAATCTAGAAATATGTTTATAACATTAATGATTGCAGCAGCAATTAGTGGAGTTTTAGTGTTTTTGGTTCCTCTTAATATAGAGTTTAGAACGTTCATAATCATATTAAAAAATAAACCTATGGAAGTTATTTTTAAATATATTACTCCCATATTTAATACTTGGTTTTTAGCTCCAGCGAAAGATAAAATTTTAGGTGCAAATACAAAAGCAGAGCTAGAAATTACTAAAGATAATATAATACCTATAACAAGAGAAAGTGAAGCATATTCCTCTGCTAAATCAAACTTATTTGCCCCCAAATTTCTAGAAACTAAGGATACAGCGCCTACACAGACACCTAAAACAATAAAAATGTTTACAATTCCTGTCATTATTTCAGAACAAAGTCCTACAGTGCTTACGGCAACTTGTCCACCATATTTACCTACCATCATTGTATCAAAAACCCAAACCATCATATAAAGGAACATTTCACCTACTGCAGGGAGAGCTATGGATAGCACTTCTTTCACGGTCTTCTTATTCAATTTACACTCATCCTTTACTATAAAATTGTCATAAATTTGCGCAAACAGAACTATAATATCATATAAAATGCATATAATCTACTTAATTTCCATGTTTCCTATGAATTTTTAGTTTTTCTAAGAAAATAATTATAGTTATAGTTAATAAATATAGAAATTTATTTAGTTATTTTACTAACACATATATAACAAATAATGAAGAATCATTTTAAATTGCTAGATTTAATAGGAAAATGAAATGGTGATGAATATAATATTCCATATAATTCCAAGTTTAATGTTAATTCCCAGGATTTGATCGAAAAATTATAGACAACTAGCCTTGAAACATATAAAATGTTTATGACTAATCAACAATATACTTATTTATAATTTGGAGGTATATGTATGAATATAAAAGATAAAATAATGGACACACTTTTAAAATTAGTAGAAGTGAGGGGAATATCCGGAACTGAGGATGAGAATCTCACTGCTAATAAAATATATGATATTATAAGTGAAATAGATTACTTTAATAATAATGAAGAAAAACTTCAGATATTGCAAATAGAAGGGGATCCTTTAAAAAGGCATTTTGTAAGCGCTTTATTTTGCAGCTCAAAACCATCTAAAAATACCATAGTATTAACTGGACATTTAGACGTGGTAGATGTAGAAGATTATGGACATTTAAAGGATTTAGCTTTTAAACCTTTAGAATTAATGAAAAAAATTGATGAACTTCCATTAAGTGAGGAAGCATTGAAGGATTTAAAATCGGGGGACTGGCTATTCGGAAGAGGTACTGCTGATATGAAATTTGGACTTTCTTTAGGTATAGAAATATTAAGAGAACTCTCAAAGAGGGATGATTTTGAAGGAAATTTATTATTTTTAGCAGTACCAGGAGAAGAAAGCAACTCTGAAGGAATGTTAGGAGCCATTCCTCATCTATTGACATTAAAAAAGCAGTATTTCTTAGAATATATAGGTCTTTTTGTTACAGAATGCTGTATACCTAAGGAAGTGGGAGAAGAGAAGAAAAGGATATATCTAGGTACATCAGGGAAAGTAATGCCTTTATTCTTATTTGTAGGAAAAGAAACTCATGTTTATGAATCCTATACAGGTTTAAACCCTAATCTTTTAGCTTCAGAATTAAATAGATTATTGGAATTAAACCCAGATTTTTGTGATGAGGACAGAGGAGATATAACTCCACCACCTATATGTTTAAAGTCTACAGATTTAAAGGAACTATACTCAGTTCAAACTCCTTTAATGGCTGCCTCTTATTATAATATATTAACATTAAATTTATCTGTAGATGACTTAATGGACAAACTAGAAAAATTGGCTTATCAGGCATTTGATAATGCTATTAATATTGTTGAAGAAAATATTGAAAAGTACAATGTTATTTCAAAAAGTAATAATATTAGAGAAAAAATTGAACCTAGGGTTTTAAATTTTGGAGAAGTATATGAAGAGGTTTTGAAGGAAAAAGGAGAAAAATTCGAAGAGTTTATTAAAGAGAAAATTAAGCTTTGGAGAGAAGAAAAGAAAGATTTGCAAACCATAGCTATTAATATAATGAAAGAAACCTATCTTCAGTATAGTGACAAAGCTCCTTGTATAATAATTGGATTTGCTCCACCATATTATCCTAATAAACACTTAAGTTTATCTAAAAAAGAAGACGAAATTTTACTAAAGGTTATTGAAGATGGGGTCAGATTTTCAAAAGAAGAGTTGAAAACAGATATAGAACTAGATCATTACTATATGGGGTTATGTGATATGAGTTATACAGGAGTAGAAGATTTAAATAATTTAAGTAATATTGTTTCTAATATCATCGGGATAAACGAGTGTTATTATATGCCAGTTAGAGAGCTATCACAGTTAAATATTCCTTCAGTGGTTCTAGGTGGCTTCGGTAAGGACTTCCACAAACATTCTGAAAGGGTTAATATATCATATTCATTTTCATTAGTTCCAAATATATTGGAAAATATAATATATAATCTTTTTAAACAATATGATTAACTATATTTTAGTATAAAATATGCAGCTATTAATTTCATGATATGACCATTAAAATTTAATAAATTGTTAATGGTCTCTCGTGGTAATAAGTGTTATAATTTAGAAAACATATGAATACCACAAGGAGGAGTATAGGTGCAGCTGTTTAAAGAAGACAAAATAAAGTATCTAGATATAATAAAAATAGTTATAACTATAATGATATCAATTAAAATTGTAGACAACTATGAACTGTTTTTTACATGGGTTAATAGAATTTTCAACATAATATCTCCCTTTATATATGCTTTTATCATAGCTTACGTATTAAATCCATTGATGAGTTTTCTAGAAAAAAGGTTCAAGCTTACTAGAGGGAAGAGTATTTTAATAACCTATATAACCATAGTTTTAATGTTAGGGATTTTTTCATCTTATTTAATGCCTAGAATCATAAATAGTGTAATGGATATAATTAAACACATACCTGAATTTACTAAAATAGCTGAAAATTATTTTGATACACTAATTAAAGATGAAAGGATACAAAATATACTTTATTCTACAGGTAATATAGAATTAAAAACTGATTTTATAATATCAAAGGGCAGCAGTATTTTTGCAAGTATATTAAATTCCTTCTTATCCAAAACGGTATCTTTTACAAACTACTTTGTAAAATGGGTTTTTGGTTTTATTATTTCTATTTATATTTTGGCGGACAAGGAAAGTATTTTAGAAACGACAAGAAAAATTTTGCATGCCATCTTAGGGAAGAAAAATGCAGGTAAAGCCTTGGAGTTTATTTCTAATTTACACAACATGATAGGAGTTTATATTGGAACTAAGGCTATAGACTCCACAATTATAGGAATAATGGCTTTAGTTGGCTTGTATATTATAAAGTCTCCATACGCATTGCTAATAGCTTTAATAGTTGGAATAACTAATATGATACCTTATTTTGGACCTTTTATAGGAATGGTAGTAGCTAGTATTATTAACCTATTCTTTAGTCCAATACGAGCACTAGTAGTATTGATCTTTTTATTCCTTCTCCAGCAATTTGATGGATGGTATTTAGATCCTAAACTTATAGGGAACAAGGTAGGATTAAAACCCTTTGCTGTAATATTTGCCGTAACATTAGGCGGGGGACTGTATGGTCCTGTAGGAATGATACTTGGAGTACCAATTATGGCTATAATAAGAACTTATTTAGAAAAACTATTATTAAAATTTAATAATTAAGAGGTAATTTATGAAAAGAAGTAAGAAAAGAGTATTTTTATTAATACCAATATTTTTATTGATTTTTGGATTCTTACTTTTAAGAACTGCGGATTATGATGTACAAAAATTAATTATTAAAATAGAACAAATGCTAGGAAAAAGGGTAGTTGTACCTGAAGAATATTCTAAAGTAGATAGAAATAACAATGGTATACCAGATTCTTTAGATATTGTAAAAGGTGCCAGAGAAGAGGCTAAGAATAAAACTAAATATGTAGATGCATATTATAATGGAGGTTACCCTCCAGATTCAGAAGGCGTGTGTACTGATGTTATATGGAGAGCTTTTAAAAGTATAGAAGTAAACTTGAAAGAGCTTATAGATGAAGATATTAAAAATAACACAAAACTATATTGGAGAGTTCAAGGAAAGCCAGAGCCCAATATAGATTTTAGAAGAGTTCCTAATCAAGATGTGTTTTTTAAGAACAATGCAGAAAGTTTGACTAATGAAATAATACCAGGAGATGTAGAAAATTTAAAGCAGTGGCAACCCGGTGATATAATTATTATGTATAAGCCATATGAACATGTGGTTATAGTTTCTGATAAAAGGGATAGGAATGGAGTGCCGTATATTATCCATAATTACTATCCCCATGCCAGAGAAACTCTTTATAATTATAAAAATTTAAAAGTAGATGGCCACTATAGATGGAAATACTAAAAGAGGGGAAATTATGAGAAGAGAGTATGTAGACTTTTTATCTAATATACCTATAAATGTATCTTATATTAATATTATTGAATATCCTATTCATTGGCACGATTGTATGGAAATAATATATTGCCTAAAAGGTAGGATTAAAATAAATATTGAAACAGAAACTCATATAATAAATGAAGGCGAACTAGAAATCATAAACTTTGATGAAGCGCACAGTATTACCAGTGTAGATAAGGACAATAGAATACTTATATTTCAAATTGACACCTCATTTTTTAATAAATATTATAATATAGAAAATATGTTTTTCTATACGGAGTCCTCAGCAAAGGATGTTCAAAAGCATGCCAAATATGAAGAGTTAAGAAGCTATTTGAGTATACTTCTTTGTGAAATAGCTCAAAGGGGAGAAGATTATGAAGATGTAATTGAGGATACCTTAGTTGATATTTTATATCATCTTATAAATAACTTTCATTATTTAATATATGATGAAGAGAGCTTAAAAGAAAATGAGGAGCAATTTGAGAGATACGACAGAATAATTAAATATATATATTCAAACTATAATAATAAAATAAGCTTACAAGATATTGCGCGAAGAGAGTACTTAAGTTCTCACTATCTTTCTTATAGTATGAAAAACACTGTAGGCTATAGCTTCAATGATTTTCTAAATCTAACTAGAGTTGAAGAAGCTATAAAATTATTATTAGATACGGATAAAACAATATCAGAGATATCAGAAGACTTAGGTTTTTCTCATACTAGATATTTTAATAAACATTTTAAAAAACACTATAAGTGCACTCCGATGCAATATAGAAAAAAATACAAGGTTGATGAAGAAAAATTTATGCAGATGAAAAAATTTACTGCTTATCCTATAAAGGAAGCCTTAGAAGAGGTTTCTTACTATTTACAAGACTATCTAAGATTCAATTATGAAGGAAAGATAAATAGGATAGATGTGGTATTATCATCAGAAGAAACTTTAGATAAGCCTTGGGAGAGTTTATTTGTATTAGGTAGCGTAAGTAAATTGTTTAAAGAAAAAAATAAAAAAATATTAAAGAGAATGAAAGAGGATATCAATTTTTCCTACGTTTTATTAAAGGATGTTATTTCAAAAGAAAATAGGAAATTCTATTATTGGGGGGAAATAAAAGAAGTCATTCAATCTTTACTGGATATGGACTTAAGACCTGCCATATATATAGAAGACTATTCCGTAGCATTTTATTCATTTTTAGACTATTTCGAGGACATCTATAGTAGTTATGAATTAGAAAAATGGAAGTTTTATTTAGATCACAATATGGATGATGAAAGCAAAGATAAGTTGAAAAAGTATTTAATAGATTACGGTTTAGAGGTAGTAGAAGAAGATATTAAAAAACCTAGTTATAATAAAATTCATGATAGTCCATTTATGCTCCCATATTTAATACAAAGAAACTTAGATAATAAATTTACAAATAATAATTTTTATATCATAGATGAATTTAATAGTGAGGAAATTATAGATAACGAAGTGTTTTTTGGATGTAATGGATTAGTTAATATACAGGGTATAAAAAAACCTTCCTATTACGCTTACTATTTTTTATCTAAATTAGGAGATAACGTACTATCAAAAGGTGAAGGATATATAATAACTGAAAAAGACGAAGAGATTCAAATACTTTTATATACCATTAAGGATAATTTGAAGGAAGAAAACTTAGATAATATTTATTATAACTTCAAAAAGGACAAAAGTACTATAGAAAATAAATATTCAATAAACTTTGAAGGATTACCTTGCGATTATAAGGTTATAAAATATGAAATTAATGAGAAAAAGGGTTCTGCTTATAACAATTGGGTAAGCATGGGTAAGCCAAAGCAGATAAATTATGATGAAATAAATCTTTTTAAAACTACAAGCAATCCCTATATAGGCCTGTCCTATAGCAGAAAAAGTCCTATTTATAATATAGTTGCAAAAGTTGAGGGATATGGAGCGGTACTAATTATACTGCAAAAAGTACAAAAGCACTTTTAACAAGGTGCTTTTTTTATATTTACAGAAAAAAACAATCTACAGAAATACTTAAAGTTATACTTTATACTAGGTAGATTGATGAATGAAGGTTGTACAAAAAGTATGTATACTTATATTATAAGACTTAGAAAAGAAGGTGAAAGTAGAAATGAGGGTGTGGCTCTTAAAGCATTATATATTAATTTAAATCGAGGAGGATTTTTATGAATAGTAGTAGTAGTATTTTTTATGAAAAAAGTACTAATAAATTGTTGTTAAAATTTGCAGTACCGTCTATTATATCTTTGCTAGTAGGAGAATTATATAATATGGTAGACACCCTTTATGTAGGAAGAACTATTGGTCCTATGGCAGTTGGAGGTTTAACAGTAGCTTTCCCTATACAAAGGTTGATAATAGCATTAGGTCTTATGGTAGCAGTAGGTGTATATACATCCGTTGCTAGACACTTAGGAGAAAAGAATGAAGAAGAAATTAAAAATTCAATAACGAATTCTATTAGTTTGATCATTTCAATAATTTTAGCCTTAACATTTTTCATTTATATATTTAGGGATAAAATAATCTTAAATTTAGGAGCAAGTCGTAGTATATTTCCTTATGCGAAAGACTACATTTCTATAGTAATATTTGGTGGTATATTTCAGTGTTTAACTGTTGTTTATTGCCATATAATGACTGCCTTAGGAGATACAAGAATAAACTTAAAAGCCACCTCTTTAGGTGCTATAGCTAATATTATTATAGACTATATTTTAGTAGTTCACTTTAATATGGGAGTAAAAGGAGCTGCTATTGCTACTGTAGTATCACAAATGGGTTCCTTTGTATATGCTTATTATTATTTTAATAAAAAAGTAAGAACTAGATTTAATCTTAAATTTCAATTTACTTTAGAAAAAGCAATTGTAGGATCGATAGTAAGTGTTGGATTTTCAACCTTTATAATAGAAATTTCTGATGCCATAGTGGCATTTATACTAAATAATCTACTATTAACTTATGGTGGAGAAGAATCAGTAATTATTTTTGGTTTAGTAACTAGAGTGTCAATGTTCTTGTTCATAACATTGATTGGAATAAGTTCAGCTATGCAACCTATAGCGGCGTTCAATTTTGGTAGAGAAGACTATAAGAAGGTTAAAGATGTGGTAATTAGTACAATAAAGATTGCTGTAATCTCATCCCTTATTTGTTGGGTAGGAATGTTTATATTCTCCCAAAATATAATGAGCTTATTTGTAAATGAAAGTGCAATATTATATGATGCAGCAAAAATATTTAGAATTGTAATTTTAGTATTCCCGATAGTAAGTGTGTATTATGTTGCAATATACTACTATCAAGCAATGGGAGAAGCTAAATCATCATTCTTATTATCTATATTTAGGCAAATAGTTGTATTTATACCTTTATTATTGATATTAATGCAGATGTTTGGAACCCTAGGAGCTTGGATTGCTTATCCATTATCGGATATAATATCGGGACTAACGGGAATATTCTTTGTAAAAAGAGGATTAGATATAGAAGATGAGGACGATACATTTGATTATGAAGTTAATGAGGCATAATATAAAAGACCTACAATCACTTATTTTGGTGGATTGTGGGTTTTTATTTATATATTGGAATTATTACAATTATGTAATAATAAACATAGCTTTTGTAAGATAAAAATATGGTGAAATCCTGTACTTTTTTATAATATATAAGTATAGATTTATAAAAAAGGTGAGTTATGTATGAGAAAAATAAAAAAAATAATTGTATTAATACTTATTATTGTATTTTCCTATAATATATATTTTTTAAACTTCAGCAATAATAACTTTTCTATGCAAGATGACTTAATAGAAAAGTTATCTAGTAATATGCCTAATTATACTAGAATAGATAAAATACCTGAATATCTTAAGAATGCAACAATTGCTGTGGAAGATAGAAGATTTTATACTCATGGAGGTTTTGATATAAGATCTATTGGAAGAGCCGCTGTTGTTAATTTAAAAGAAGGGGAAATTAAAGAAGGTGGAAGTACCATAACACAACAATTAGCAAAAAATTTATTTCTAACTAATGAAAAATCTTATATAAGAAAGATAAAAGAATTGGGATTAGCATTAAAAATAGAGGATAAGTATAGTAAGGATGAAATATTGGAGATGTATTTGAATGTAGTATATTATGGAGCAAATTCCTATGGAGTAGCAGAGGCTAGTAAAAAATATTTTAATAAAGAAGTTTGGAAGTTAAGTTTAGGAGAATGTGCAATGTTAGCAGGGTTAACTCAGGCTCCAAGTAGTTATGAACCTAGCAAATATTATACAAAGGCAAAAAAGAGACAAGAAATTGTACTAAAGAGCATGTATAGATACGGAAGTATAGATGAAAAGCTTATGGAAGAAGGTATAAAGGAAACTATAGATATCTATAACTAAACTCAATAGAAATCATATATTATTATTAAGGTCATCTCTTAAATCTCAAACAGGTGCAGTTGCATTATTTAACACAAATCAAATAATTGCTATTTCTTAATTAGATATAAAGGGATTTGATATTTATTATCAAATCCCTTTTATTATACTAGGATAAAGAACAGTTTATGAGGGAAATATAAGTCTATAATCAATAACTTTGAGGAGGAATTCAAGTGAAAAGTAGAGAGGAAGTAAAAAGCGAAAATAGAAAGAATTATAACCAAAAGGGACACAAATCTAAAGGACAATTTAGTAGCAGTAATATGGTTCAGACTATAGAGAGTCAAGCAATAAATGATAGCATTTTTGAAACTGAGAACGATGGATACGATGGATACGAGGGTTAAAAGAATAGCCTGCAAAAGTTTGCTTTTGCAGGCTATATATTTTAAATTTTAACTTATAAATTATGATTTATCTCATAACTAAGTGGTTCTAATATTCCTATCTATTAATATGCAGTTAATACATAAAACATAGGTATTAATATAATAATAACTTATATATGGTTAACATATATAAGGAGGGTAATTTATGAAAAAGATAACAAAAACAATGGATGGAAATGGTGCAGCAGCTTATGCTTCCTATGCTTTTACAGAGGTTGCAGCTATATTCCCTATTACTCCATCTACCCCAATGGCAGAAGGAGTAGACGAGTGGTCAGCACACGGTAAGAAAAATATATTTGGTCAAAGAGTTAAAGTAGTAGAAATGCAATCAGAGGCTGGTGCTGCTGGAGCAGTCCATGGTTCCTTAGCGGCAGGTGCTTTAACTACTACATATACGGCTTCTCAAGGATTACTTCTTATGATACCTAATATGTATAAAATATCTGGAGAATTGTTACCGGGAGTGTTTCATGTTAGTGCTCGTGCTATAGCTGCTCATGCATTATCTATATTTGGTGACCACCAAGACGTCATGGCTTGTAGGCAAACAGGATTTGCATTACTTGCGTCTTCTAATGTGCAGGAAGTTATGGATTTAGGATTTATTTCACATCTATCATCAATAAAATCTAGAATTCCGTTTTTACATTTTTTTGACGGTTTTAGAACTTCTCATGAATACCAAAAAATAGAGGTTATAGATTATGAAGATGTAACAAAGATTGTAGATTATAATTCTTTAAATGAATTTAAAAATAATTCTTTAAATCCTGAAAGACCAGTATTAAGAGGGACCGCTCAAAACCCTGATATATATTTCCAAGGGAGAGAAGTATCAAATAAGTTTTATAATGCAATTCCAGATATAGTAGAAGATTATATGGGAATGATAAAAAATATAACAGGCAGGGAATATCATCCCTTTGATTATTATGGTGCTGAAGATGCAAAGCATATAATTGTTGCTATGGGATCAGTATGTGACACATTAGAGGAAACGGTAGATTATCTATTAAAGCAAGGTGAAAAGGTAGGCTTTATAAAGGTGCACCTGTACAGACCTTTCTCAGAAGAGTATTTCTTTAAAGTGTTACCAAAAACCGTAGAAAGAATAGCGGTTTTAGATAGAACTAAAGAGCCAGGTTCTTTAGCTGAGCCACTTTGTCTTGATGTATCAAATTTATTTTATAAAAAAGAAAATAGACCTTTAATAGTAGGTGGAAGATACGGTTTAGGATCAAAAGATACAAGACCTTCAGAAATAATTGCAGTATTTGAAAATTTAAAGAGCGATAATCCTAAAGACCATTTTACAATAGGAATTACAGATGATGTTACTTATACATCATTATCTACGGAAAAATTTGTTGATACAACTCCAGAAGGAACAATAAATTGTAAGTTTTGGGGTCTAGGCTCTGACGGTACTGTAGGAGCAAATAAAACTGCAGTAAAAATCATTGGAGATAAAACAGATTTATATGCACAAGCATATTTTTCTTATGATAGTAAAAAATCAGGAGGAACTACAGTATCCCATTTAAGATTTGGAAGTAAGCCTATAAGGTCATCTTATTTGGTTTATAATTCTGATTATATTGCTTGTCACAACAGGTCTTTCTTATATAATTATGACCTTTTAAAAGGGCTTAAAAAAGGAGGTACTTTCCTACTTAACTGCCCTTGGAAGGAAGATGAACTAGATGAAAAATTGCCAGCTTCTATAAAGAAATATATTGCAGATAATAACATTAACTTTTATACAATAGATGCTGTAAACATTGCAAGAAACATAGGACTTGGTGGAAGAATAAATATGGTAATGCAAGCAGCCTTCTTTAAGTTATCTAAAGTTATTTCAATAGAAGATGCAGTAAAATACTTAAAAGACTCTATAGAAACTACTTATGGCAGAAAAGGTGAAAAAATCGTAGAAATGAACAAATCTGCTGTAGATAAAGGAGTAGAAGGATTAGTTAAGGTATCCGTGCCAAGTTCATGGAGTAGCGTAGAAATAGAAAAAGACTTAGAAAAAGATATTCCAGAGTTTGTTAAAAACATTCAAATTCCTATGGCAAGAATGGAAGGAGACGAATTACCTGTAAGTGCTTTCCTAGGAAGAGAAGATGGTTCTTTCCCATTAGGTACAACAGCCTATGAAAAGAGAGGCATCGCAGTACTTGTACCAGAATGGCAAATTGATAAATGTATACAGTGTAATCAATGCTCTTATATTTGTCCTCATGCTACAGTAAGGCCATTCTTGCTTACTGAAGAAGAAGTAAATAAAGCCCCATCAACCTTTAAGACTAAGAAAGCAGTAGGTAAAGGATTAGAAGACTATCAATATAGAATTCAAATAAGTCCTCTTGATTGTACTGGATGCGGCAACTGTGCGGATGTTTGTCCAGCACCAGGTAAGGCGTTAATTATGAAACCAGCTGAACAGGAAATAGAAATGGAAGGGGACAATTGGGATTTTGCTATAACATTACGTGAAAAGCATAATGTTCAAGATATTTATACTGTTAAGGGTAGCCAATACAATAAGCCGCTTTTAGAATTTAATGGAGCATGTCCAGGTTGTGGAGAAACTCCTTACGTTAGGTTGATAACCCAACTATATGGAGATAGAATGATGATAGCTAATGCTACAGGTTGTTCTTCAATTTGGGGAGGAAGTGCACCTTCAGTACCATATACTACAAATGAAAAAGGTCAAGGACCAGCTTGGGCAAACTCCCTATTTGAAGATAATGCGGAATATGGATACGGCATGTACCTAGGCATTAAACAAATAAGGGAAAGATTAGCCTTACTTATGGATGAAGCTTTAAATAAAGATATAGATGAGGAAATTAAAGAAGCTTTTGCTGAATGGATTGATAATATGAATGATGGTGATAAATCAAAGTCTTCATCAGAAAAAGTTGTAAATGCATTGAAGAAAGTAGATTACATGAAAGATCCTATATACAAGGAAATAATGAATAACAAAGACTACTTAGTTAAGAAATCAGTATGGATAATTGGAGGAGATGGTTGGGCCTATGACATTGGATATGGTGGGTTAGACCATGTATTGGCTTCAGGAGATGACGTAAATATTTTAGTTTTAGATACAGAAGTATATTCAAATACAGGTGGCCAGATGTCAAAATCAACACCAACTGCAGCGGTGGCTAAATTTGCTGCAGCAGGAAAGAAGATAAGGAAGAAGGATCTTGGTCTCATGGCTATGAGTTACGGTTATGTGTATGTGGCTCAAATATCTATAGGAGCTAATATGCCTCAAACAATTAAAGTAATAAAAGAAGCAGAGGAGTATAAAGGACCTTCATTAATAATAGCTTATGCTCCATGTATTAACCACGGCATTAAAACAGGTATGGGAACAAGTATTATGGAAAGTAAGAAAGCTGTTGAAACTGGATATTGGCATTTATATAAATACAATCCTAAACTTAAAGAAGAAGGAAAGAATGCGTTTATACTGGAGTCTAAAGAACCAAAAGGATCTTTCCAAGATTTTATAAGAGGAGAAATAAGATATACTTCATTAGCAAATGTATTCCCAGAAATTGCAGAGGAAATGTTTAATGAATCAGAAAAACATGCTAAACATAGATATGAAGTATATAAAAAGCTATCAGAAAACTTTTGATAAAAACTGTTGGATTAGCACAGGATATCTTCAAATATCCTGTGCTTTTTTCTTTTGTTATTTCCTAGGGAATATCCTTGTGAAGTTGTAATAAATATCTACTCACTAATGGAATAAAAGATTATAAATATTCCATGTTTCTTTACAGTTGATTTTGTCAATCAAAGTCAACTGTAAATCCTTTGAGTTCTTTAACCACAGTAAGTATAATTAAAATAAGAGAGCAGTAGAGGTGATGAAATGAAAGAAATAAATATTGCTAGAACACTTGTAGATAAGAGAAAAGAAAAATGCATTACTCAAGAGGAACTGGCAAAATATATTGGTGTTTCAAAGGCTTCCGTTTCTAAATGGGAAACGGGACAAAGTTACCCAGATATTACTTTTCTACCGCAACTTGCGGCTTACTTTAACATTAGTATAGATGATTTAATGGGATACGAGCCGCAAATGTCAAGAGAGGATATTTGCAAGCTTTATCATAAATTATCCGCGGATTTTACATCAAAACCCTATGATGAGGTTTTAAACAACTGTAGGGATATCATCAAAAAATATTATGCTTGCCTTCCTCTTCTATTGCAAATGGGGGTTTTGATACTCTTCCACAGTGATTTGGCAAAAGATACAGAAAAAACCACTGCCTTGATCTTGGAAGCAAAAGAGCTTTTTGTTCGAGTAAAAAAGGAAAGCGGAGATGTAGAGCTTATCAAACAGGCACAATATATGGAAGCGTTTTGCTATATTACTATTAGGGATCCACAATCTGCCATGGAATTACTTGAAGCTATGAACAAGCCCCTGCTCCCTGTAGAAGCACTTCTTGCTTCTGCTTATAAAATGTCAGGAAAAACAGATGAAGCAAAATCCACATTGCAAATAGGAATATATCAATATGTTATAGGCTTATTCAGTGTTTTTCCCTTATATCTTGCAATGTGTATCGATGAGCCAAAAAGATATGAGGAAATATTAAATCGCGCATTGGCAGTAGAGGAAACCTTTAATGTAAAACAGCTTCTTCCTACTGTTATTATGGAGCTCTATATAGTGGCTGCACAAGGGTATATAGTGCAAGGTAATTCAGAAAAAAGTCTTAATATGTTGCAAAAATACACAGAGCTCGCCACAAGTAATATTTATCAGTTGACGCCCCACGGCGATAATTTTTTTGATTCACTTGGTGATTGGCTGAATAAATTAGATTTAGGGGCAGGACTTGTTAAAAATGAAAAAACAATTAAGCAAAATGTGGTAGATTTAGTAGTTAATAATCCTGCTTTTTCTCAACTTGCTGATGAATGTAGTTTTCAAAGCATGGTAGAAAAGCTAAAAGCAATAAAAGGAGAACGGGATGAAGGGAGAAAAAGTGAAAGGAGAAAATAATGAAAACAAAAATTAAAAAAATAGGTAAAATAATTCTTTGGATTATAGGTATTATTGTGGGTTTGATAGTACTAGCTATGCTTACAGGTTTCACGTTGCATAATACTTATTACAAAAACCAGCTAGAGGAAGTAAAACCTTATGGTAAAATGGTTGAAGTAGATAGTGAAAATATGCACGTTTATTCCATGGGTAATGGGGAGGAGACTATCGTACTTTTAGCAGGCTTTGGGATGCCTCTGCCATCAGCGGACTTTGCTCCTCTTATGCGTAACTTAAGTAAAAAATATACAGTCGTGACGGTAGAATATTTTGGGGTTGGATTTAGTGGTGAAACAGACAAGCCACGTACTTGTGAAAATTATATGAAGGAAATCAGAACTTCCCTTCATAAGGCAGGGTTTAAACCTCCTTATATATTAATGCCACACTCAATATCAGGTATTTATAGCGAATATTACGCTACAAAATATCCAGAAGAAGTTAAAGGCATGATTTTGCTCGATACCACCTCAACAGCATTTACAATGGAGGAAATGCCAAAAGAGATGATTGTGCCTTATGATAATATTGGGAAATTTTTGCAACAAATAGGTTTGCTACCATTACTAATAAAGAGGACTCCAGGAAACCTGCTAATGGCGGAAAACGGTTATACGCAAAAGGAAATAGAGGATTATAAAAAACATATAGACTACGCTATAAATGATACAAAAATTGAGCAGATTGAAAACTTGTATAATTGTGTGAGAGAAGTTAAAGATTTACCATTTCCAGAGGATATTCCTGTGCTAAAAATTATAGCTAAACAAACAACGGAAAAGGTGGTACCACTTACAGATGAGGATATGAAAAAGACATTTGAGTATATAGGAAGTATGGAGTTTGAAGAAGACCACTTAAAGCGTTTGGGAGATAGCGCATCCTATGTTATACTTGAAGGTTCTCATATTATTTATCGAGACCAAACTGATGAAATCGTAAGACTTACAGATGAGTTTATAGCCAATTTGAAATAATAAAGCTTGATTTTCTGTAGAAAATCTGAGAATAGCAAGCCCCAGAAGAAGTAAATTGGCACTCCTGGGGCTCATCTAATTAGTTGCATACTCTAATATATTTAAGGTGTATAAGGTAATGAAGATTTATTCATATCACTTTCAATAGCCAATTCGATAATTCTAATCACATCTCTCCCTTGTTCTGGTGAGATTATTAGCTTTTCTTTACCTAAAAGAGTATTATAAATATTTTCATAGTATTTCCTATAGTCACCTAACTTACTTTCAACCTTCCCAATGATATGGGTTCCATTGATGTCTGTATTTATGTTTCCCCATATATTTTCATTTTCTCTTCCCCAGTTATCTTGGAGATTAGGAAGAAGTCCCTTCTTTAAGAATTCTTCTTGAGGATCTACACCATATTTTATAAAGGAGCCTTTATCCCCTAAAAGAGTAAACTTAGGAAGCTCTCCTCTTACAAGCATGCTGGAATTAAGATATACATTCAGATCCGGGTATTGAAGTTTTATATGAAAACTATCTGGGGCTTTTCCGCCTTCTCGTTCAATATATATATTTGCTGTAATATACTCAGGAAGTCCGAAAAGATATATGGATTGATGAATTAAATGAGAGCTTAAATCATAAAGTACTCCAGAACCTGGAGAGGGAGATTCTTTCCAAGTATTTGAAACTATTTCAGGTCTAAATCTATTAAAATTACATTCATATTTCACTAATTTACCCAATAACTTTTTCTCTATTATATCTTTAACTGTTAAAAAATCACTGTCCCAAGTTCTGTTATGATGAACAGATAATAGTTTGTTATTTTCCTTGCTTAATTTTATTAAATCATTACTTTCAACAGTTGTTATAGTAAAGGGTTTTTCCACGATGGTATGTTTATGATGTGAAAGAGACTTATGTGCTAATGAATAATGAAGAGGAGTTGGTGTAGCTATAATTACTAAATCTATATTGGGGTCTTCTAATATATCCTCTAAATTTGATACTATTGTGGCTTTAGGAAAATTATTTCGAGCATGATGAATATTATGATCTTTTCTTTCAAATATTTTTAGTATATTAAAGCCGTTAATACTTGATATTATTGGACCATTATAAATTCTCCCGCCAGAACTATAGCCAATTAGGCCAACATTAAATATTTTATTCAAATTAATCACCTTACCATATTTATATTTTATTTAAATTTATTGAAAAATTTAAAATTAAAGTATTTATTTACTAAAATTGATATTATTATTCCAATGCAGGTATCAACTGTTCTATTTATTACATATATGTATGAAGGAACACCTTTTAGGTTAGTCATTATAGCAGAAAATACAATGCAAGATATGGATATTGAATCATTTTTATTAAATATATTACAAAGATAAATAACCATGCATATTCCTAATCCAATGTAAACAGCATGCACCCAAAAATTAAATTGAGGTAGATAGGAAAAAATTAAACCTACTGTAGCACCTATAGCAGTTCCTATAAGTCTGTTTTGCCCAGCTTTAAAAGAGTCAGAAATTGAGCTTTGTAGAGTTACAACAGCAGCTATACAGGCGTAAAATGGATATTCTCTATTTAAAAGTTCAAATAATATTACACATAGAACTACAGATATAGAGGTTTTTATATTTCTCATACCTATTTTCATAATTTTGAAGTCCTCCTACTTATAAATGCATATATTAATATTTTATCATAAGAAAATAGATTTTTAAAACTAGGATATTGAATATTAAAAAAATAAAACCTCGTTTAAAACAAGGTTTTATTTGAAATTTATTTTTGATTTGAATCTACCCACTCTTTAGCATTAAACATTTCTACTTCACTAGGCACAGAAACTTGAGAAACAGGTTTTAAGTATTCTATATTCGCCCATGCTGCTGTATCGTGTTGTTCTATAGGTCTTTTTTTTGTATTTGAATTTACTTTAATAGAATCTCTAGTATTCATAATAGCCTCCTTTAAAATAATATTCTTTCAAAAATATTATTATCATCAATGATAAAAGTTATGCTTTCTATTTAGTCCCTCTTTTTATTACTTCATCTGAAGGTTTATAAATATCTTTTGATATGAGTTCCTTTGACACTTCTTTTCCGTCTTTATGTCCAATTAAATACACATTTACTTTACAGCCGGGTTTAGCAGATTGAACTTTCTTCACCGTACCTTTAGGAAGAGTAGGATCATCTTCGTATATAGTTTTTGGCTCTGTTTTATCGTAAATTTCATTGATTAACTTATATTTTACTTTGTTTAATGAGGAGTTAGAATAAATATTAAACGTTATCTTCTCTTCATTTGCAATGCCTTCAATATATAGTGGATAAGGTAATGTGTTTTTAAATTTATAGTCTATAGAATTCTCACTAACAGTTGCATCAAAACCTGGATCTATATAAGCTGGAGGTATGGAATGGTTTTTTCTTTCAATGGGTTTTATATTTGAGGTAGTAATAGCATTATATAGAGTTGTAGAAACTTGACAAATACCTCCGCCGATACCTTTTTCTAAACGATTTTTTATTATAACTGGAGCTTCTACAAATCCTCTTTCTACAGAGATTTTGCCCACTTTATCATTGAAGCTAAAACTATTTTCTGGCATTAATAGAGTACCATTAATAAAACTAGTACCTAGATGTATATTTTTAACTCTGCCTGGAGGAGAGCCTCCCAGATTAGTAGAGAAAGATGATATCAAGGAGTCAATTTGCTGCAATTTTTTTTCTGTAATATTAGCTTCATATTGTTTTATTTTTGCTATAATTTCACTATCTTTTGTATTTTCTTTAAGGGTTGAATTAATTTTGTTTATTAAATCCTCCTTGTCTAGCTTTTCGCCTGGTATGTCTTTAGATATTACTGGTTTTCCAGAGGAGATGGATTTAATGTATGCATCTACAGGTGCTTTACTTACATCCTTATTTATTTTCTCTATTATTTTATCCATATTACCTTTATAGTTTAATAAAACATCGTATTCTCTTTTATTAGGATTTTTAATTGTCTTATATTTACTATATATATTAAGGTCTTTACTATAAGCTAAAGCATTATTTAATACGCTGTCTAAAGAGTTTGTTTTACCATCAGATAAATTAAGATTATAAATTTTATTTCCAGCTTTAATTCTTATATTTATATTTTCTATTTCTTTTAAATGATTCTCTAAAATTTCTTTAGCCTCTTCTTTTGTTTTACCAGATACATCAATACCATTTATTAAAGTATTTGGATACATTTTATTATCCCATTTTGAAACTTGAAGATAAAATGAGCCGTAAAGTGCTACAGCTCCTATAAGTAGGGTAGTTATTAAAATCCACCATGTCTTGCCAGCTTTCATAAAATCATCCCCTTATCTTTTATCTATCCTTCTTAGTTTTAGCAACTTAATATTTTTTATTACTTTAATATAAATTTAATTTAATGATACTTACTAATGAATTCCCTATGAACTGGAAATTTTTAATGATATAATATATGTAATATCTTTACATATTTATTTGATGAAACTAATAATATTTGGGAGGATTTTTTATGTTAAAAGGTATAAAAGCGTCATCAGGAATAGCTATAGGCAAAGCATTTGTGATAAAAGAGTATGATTTTAAACCTTTAAAAATTAAAATAGAAGATAGTAGTTTAGAGGAAGAAAGATTTAATAAGGCTGTAGAGAAAGCAAAAAAAGAATTAGAAGAATTAATAGAATCCACTATTAAAAATTTTACTGAAAATGAAGGTGAAATATTTGAGGCTCATTTGACTATGCTAGATGATCCAGAGCTTATTGGAACAGTTAGTGAAAAGATATTAAAGGAAAATATAAATGCTGAATATGCTTTAAAGACTGTATGTGATGAGTTAGTAGAAATATTTGAAGGAATAGAAGATGAGTATTTAAAGGAAAGAATTGTAGATATAAAAGACGTTACTAAAAGGATGTTAAGAATATTAAATGGACAAGTCGAGGAAGGTGTAAACAACATTAAAGAAGAAAGCATAATAATATCAAAAGATATTACACCCTCTCAAACTGCTCAAATGGATAAAAATAAGGTGTTAGGTTTTGTTACGGAGACAGGAGGAGTTACATCTCATTCAGCAATAATAGCTAGAACTTTAGGAATTCCTGCGATATTGGGTGTACACAATTTATTGGATAAAATAAAAAATGGAGATGTTTTAATAATAGATGGAAATGAAGGCGTAGTTATATTAAATCCTGATGAGAAAACTTTAAAAAACTATAGAGAAAAGATAGAACGATATATGGAAGATAAAATAGAACTATTAAAGTATAAGGATTTAGAAAGTATTACTTTAGATTTTAAAAAAGTAGAAGTAGCAGGAAATATAGGATCCGTAGAAGAAGTGGATAGCATAATCGAAAATGGAGGAGAAGGTATAGGACTTTTTAGAACCGAGTTTTTGTACATGGAAAAGGAAGTTTTGCCTAATGAAGAAGAACAATTTTTAGCATATAAAAGTGTAGTTGAGAAGCTAAATGGAAAGCCTGTAGTAATTAGAACTCTAGACATCGGAGGAGATAAAAAACTATCATATTTACCAATTAAAGAAGAGTTAAATCCATTTTTGGGATATAGAGCTATAAGGTTATGTTTAGATAGAAAGGATATTTTTAAAACTCAGTTAAGAGCTCTATTAAGAGCTTCTAAGTATGGAAACTTAAAGATTATGTTCCCTATGATATGCAATTTAGAGGAACTTTTAGAGAGTAAAAAAATTTTAAAAGAGTGCAAAAATGAGTTGAAGGAAGAAGGCTTAGAATATGATGAGAATTTAGAGGTAGGCATAATGATTGAAGTTCCATCTGCAGCTATTATTTCTGATATTTTAGCAAAAGAAGTAGATTTTTTTAGCATCGGAACAAATGACCTTATACAATATACTATGGCAGTGGATAGGATGAATGAAAAAGTTTCATACCTTTATGATTTTAATAATTTAGCAGTACTTAGGTTAATAAAATTAGTAATAGAAAATGGACATAGAGAAGGAATATGGGTAGGAATGTGTGGAGAGATGGCAGGAAGGGAGGATTTAATTCCGTTACTTTTAGGAATGGGACTAGAGGAGTTTAGCATGAGCCCATCCTCTATATTAAAAGTGAGAAAAATAATAAGAAATTTAAGCTTTAAAGAATCTAGCAAAATAGTTAAAAAATTATAAATAATAAAAACTAGTGTATAAAAGTTTATACACTAGTTTTTATTATAATATTTATATATTTATTAACAATATTAATATCAATACTTGCGTTATTAGAATATCTTACAGTAAAAGTTTAAATTTGAATAAAGTGTTTATTTGTTGTATGATAGTAGTAATATTAAAAATATTTCCATAATGTAGGAGAAAAAATATGAAAAATAAAAAGACTATATTAAAAATTGCCCTTATTATCATCATTATAATGTTAGCTTTTTATACAATAAAAATATTCCATATAGACATAAGAAATATAAAAATTGATGATTTAGCAGACTATATATCTACTTATGGTAAATTTGCTGTAGTATGCTTTTTAATTATGTGTTTATTAAAGCCACTTTTAGTTTGTGTACCGGCAGCTATATTTTCAGTAATTGGTGGAATGCTATTTGGGCCTATTAAAGGATTTATGCTAAGCATGATAGGATTCTTCTTATCTGGTACAGTAGCTTTTTCAATAGCTAGATTTTTTGGACAATCCAAAATAAGTCAGATGCTAAAAGGAAGAGCTGCTAATATAAATGCCAATATTGAGAAAAATGGATTTAAAATATTGCTTTTATTAAGACTTCCTCCAGTGTTACCTTATGATCCACTAAGCTATACCTGTGGACTTAGTAAAATAAAATATAGAGATTTTATTTTAGCATCTCTTATTGGAGTAATGCCTGAAACTTTATGCTATTCAATTATGGGGAGGAATATATTTAAATTTAATTCTGCTAAATTTATTATTCCTTTAGTTTTTATAATTTTTGCAACCATTTCATCTACGTTTTTTTTCAAAAAAGCAAATGATTTGTAAAAAGAATAGAGAATAAAAATAAATTTAAGGTTTATTAAGTTGGTGTTCAATTATTTAATTAACAGTGGAAAGTGGATAATAAATAATTGATTTTGTCAGTAAAAATCTAAATGATTAAAGGTTTTTGTGCTAACGCCAGAAACCTTTTTAATTTCTAATAATTTTTTAAAATAATAATTTTCCACCATTAAATTTCAATGTTTAACTAAATAAGAACATTTGTTTTTGCAGGTTATTTCTGCTATAATTTTAATTTGTGATATATTAGCAGTTAGGAGGAGAAATATGGATAAAGATTTGCAGATGGACTCTATATACGATGTAACTGCATTAACTTCCTTAGAAAAGTTAGAGCCAGTACGTGTAAGACCAGGAATGTACATAGGCTCTACAGGTAGCAAAGGTTTACATCACTGCATATGGGAAATATTAGATAATGCTATAGATGAGATAACCAATGGTTATGGAGATAGAGCTATTATTAGTTTAAATAAAGATAAGACCGTTACTGTACAGGATAATGGTAGAGGAATACCTACAGGAATACACCCTACAAAGAAAAAGTCTGGAGTAGAGATGGTGTTTACTGAACTACATACAGGTGGTAAATTTAATAATTCTAATTATAAAACATCTGGAGGGCTTCATGGTGTAGGTGCATCAGTAGTTAATGCCTTGTCTGAATGGTTAGAAGTTGAAATAAAACAAAATGGAAATATATATAGGCAAAGATTTGAATATTCCTATGACCAATCTTTAAAAAAAAGCATGCCAGGAACAGCAGTAACAAAGTTAGAGGTAGTAGGAAAGACAAAAGAAACTGGTACTAAAGTCACGTTTTTACCAGATAAAGAAGTTTTCTCAACAATAGATTTTAAATTTGACATAATTGATGAGAGACTTCAAGAATTAGCATTTCAAAATAAAGGAATAACTTTAGTTTTAATAGATAATAGAAAAGAAGAACCTATAACAAAAGAATACCACTCTGAGAGGGGACTTTTAGATTTTATAGATTATTTAAACGAAAGTAAAACCGTATTACACAATCCTCCAATACTTTTTGATGGAGAAAGAGAAGTAAATGGAATTAGTATGTATGGGGAAGTGTGTATTCAATTTACAGATTCAACTACAGAGCATATTGCAAGCTACGTAAATAATATCCCAACCACGGAATCAGGAACCCATGAAACAGGCTTCAAGACAGGTATGACTAGGGCTTTTAAAGAATGGGCTAAAAAGCTAAATATTTTAAAGGAAAAGGATAAGGAATTTGAAGGGGATGACCTTAGGGAAGGTATGACTGCCATAATAAGAATAAAGTTAACTAATCCTATATTCGAAGGTCAGACTAAAACAAAATTAGGAAATAATGAAGCTTATGCTATGATGAATGATTTAGCATATACAAGACTATCTGAATGGATTGAGGATAATAAAGATACTGCTACATTGTTGATAAACAATGCAATGGAAGCGGCGGCGAGAAGAGAAAAAATTAAAAAAATAAATGAAGCTGAAAAGAAAAAGATAGGAAAAGGTACAGCACCTCTTGCTGGTAAAATAGCTGTTTGTACCCTAAGAGATGCTAAGTCTTGTGAATTTATAGTAGTGGAAGGAGATTCCGCTGGAGGATCTGCCAAACAAGCAAGGGATAGAAGATTTCAGACCATAATGCCTTCAAAGGGTAAAATAATGAATACAGAAAAACAAAAACTAGAGAATGTGTTGAGCAGTGAGGAACTAAAAATATTTAATACTGCTATTGGTACTGGAGTTCTTGATAATTATAACGAAGAAGATTTAAAGTATGATAAAGTAATTATTCTATCAGATGCGGATGTGGATGGATATCATATTCGTACCTTGTGGATGACATATATTTATAGGTATATGAGGCCATTGATTACAAATGGACATCTGTATATTGCATCACCACCTTTGTATAAGGTATATAAAGATGTTAAAGGAAAAGAAGTAATTAAATATGCCTATAGTGATGAAGAATTAGATAGTGCAAAGAAGGAAATCGGAAAAGGGTTTTTAATTCAAAGATATAAAGGGTTAGGTGAAATGAATCCTGATCAACTTTGGCAAACTACTTTGAACCCAGAAAGTAGAACATTACAAAGAATAACCATAGAAGATGCTGCAAAGGCAGAAAAAATGGTATCTTTACTTATGGGAGATGTTGTTGAGCCTAGAAAAAACTACATGTATAAATACGGAGAGTTTTAACCTATTTAAGTCTAGAGAGGTGTTTAAATGTCTAAAAAAAATAATATACCAGAAGATAAAAATATAATTAATATACCAATTGAAGAAGCTATGCCGGATAATTATCTTCCTTATGCAGTAGAGGTTGCAAAAGATAGAGCTCTGCCGGACGTGAGAGATGGATTAAAGCCAGTTCATAGAAGGATTATATACGGTGCGTATAAGTTGTCTGCCTTTCCAGATAAACCATATTATAAATCTGCAAGAATCGTAGGGGATATTCTAGGTAAATACCACCCTCATGGAGATTCATCTGTTTATGATGCCATGGTAATATTAGCTCAGGATTTCTCAACTAGAATGCCATTAATAGATGGACATGGAAATTGGGGAAGCGTAGATGGAGATAGTGCTGCAGCTATGCGTTATACAGAAGCAAGACTTACTCCTATTGCTTTAGAACTAACTAGAGATATTGAAAAAGATGTAGTAAACATGGTGGATAACTACTCATCTTCAGAAAAGGAACCAGCAGTGCTTCCTGCTAGATACCCAAATCTTTTAGTAAATGGTGCTTTTGGAATAGCGGTAGGGCTTACAACTAATATACCGCCTCACAATCTTGGAGAGGTTATAGATGCTACTTTAGCTTATATAGATGATAGTAGCATAAGCACTAAAGATATGATGAAACATATTAAAGGACCTGATTTACCTACAGGGGGTATTTTAATAGGTAAGAATTCACTTTTATCCGCTTATGAGACAGGATCAGGAAAGGTTACTTTAAGAGCAAAAGCTTCTTTAGAGAAACTTGAAAATGGAAGACTAGGTATTGTCATAACTGAATTTCCATACAGACGAAATAAGGCTAGAATATTACAGACCATTTCTGAAATGACAGCAGATAAAAGACATGCAAAATCCCTTGAGGGAATCAGCGATATAAGAGATGAGTCTGATAGAACTGGTATAAGGGCTGTTATTGAATTAAAAAAATCCGTAGATGAAGAAATAGGGGAAAAGATTTTAAAATATTTATATAAAAAAACTGAGCTACAATGCAATCTATCATTTAATATGGTTGCTTTAGCTGAAGGAAAACCTGAAACTATGGGTCTTAAGACTATAATTCACCACTATGTTGAACATCAAAAAGATGTAGTAACGAAAAGAACTTTGAGAGAATTAGAAATAGCAGAAAGAAGATTTCACATAGTAGAAGGTTTTATCAAAGCTATAGGTATAATGGATCAGATAATAGAGACAATAAGAAGTTCTAAATCAAAAAAAGATGCTAGGCAAAATCTTATAAATAAGTTTGGATTTACAGAAATTCAAAGCGATGCTATATTAGAGCTTATGTTATATAGACTTACAGGACTTGAGATTAAAGCCTTTGAAAAAGAATATAGGGAACTTGAAAGACAAATAAATAAGCTAAACAAAATATTACAAAGTGAAAAAGAATTGCTAAAGGTAATAAAAGAAGAAATAAATGAAATTAAAGATAAATATGGTGACAATAGAAGAACTGAAATAGTAGAAGATGATGATGAAGCCAAAATAGATATAGAGGAATTGATTATAGAAGAAGAAGTTGTAATAACTATGTCTAATGAAGGCTTTGTAAAGAGAATATCTCAAAAAACTTATAATCGTTCCAATACTGATGTTGAAGAGATCGATTATAGAGAAGGAGATTATAATAAATTTTTACTAAACTCCAACACTAAAGATACCTTAGCTCTATTTACAAACACGGGGAATATGTACCAAATAAAAGTGGTAGATATACCTGAAATGAGATGGAGGGAAAGAGGAGAGAGAATAGATTATATTATAAAGGGATTAGATCTTGAAGAAGAAAGGATAATCAATGCTTATTCTATAGAAGATTTCTCTTGTCAAAAGGATATTATATTCATAACCTCAAAGGGTGCTATAAAGAAAACAGGGCTAGATAAATATATTACTAGCTATACTAAGCTAGTTGCATCTAAATTAAAGCAAGGTGAAGAATTAATAAAAGTTGACTTAGTTTCAAGAGATAGAGAAGAGGCTTTTATTAAAATATTAACTAAAATAGGCTTTGAATTTACAATAGAAGAACCTTCATTAGAAAGTGTAGATAGAAACATACTTCCAATTCAATTATTTTCTATTAGTGAAAAAGATGAAGTAATAGAGGCTAGCTTTGTAAAAGAAGGGGTATTTAATAGCTTTAAAATATTGTGGAATAAATTTGGAGATATTAAGAAAGGCAATAAATTAGAAAAAGGCTTTCATCTCACATTGAACACAGATTCAAGTAGTAAATTGCTTATATTCTTTAAAGATGGAAAAGTGGTATCTATACCTTCATTTATGTTAGAAAACTTAAGTGATAAGGGAATAAGTCTTGAAGATTTATTGGAAATTGATAAAAGTGAAATATTAAATATAATTTCCATTAAGGATGAGGAAGAGGGATACGTATATTTCTTTACTAAAAGTGGCTTAGTAAAAAAGACAGCTTTAAGCGAATTTAAGGGAGAAAACTTCTTATGTCAAGGATATAAATTTAAATGGGAAAAAGATTCATTAGTATCAGTACAGTATTCTAAGGAGGAAGAAGAAGATATAATTATAATAACTGAAAAAGCCATGTGTATAAGATTTCTATCCTCCAGCGTAAGTCTTATGGGAAGGATTGCTTCAGGAGTTACAGGTATAAGTCTAAAAGAGGACGATAATGTAGCATTTGCTTTTTTAAGAAAAGAAGAATATAAACAACTACATTTAATTTCAAAGAAAAAGAATGAGGAAAAGATAATTATAGATAATATTAAATCTCAAAATAGAGCAGGAAGAGGAAATAATATAATGCTAGTAGTTTTTGAAGATTTTATAGATAAGATAAAGATCAGCTAATTAGGCTGATCTTTTTTTTATTTTTATAGTTAGAATAAATGACTTGTATAAAGAAATAATATTATTAAAACTCTATGAAGATTATCTAAAATTAAGCAATCTCTATAATAAATACTTATATTTAAAATAGAGTTGTTATTTACAGGATATTTGAGCACCTGTAAAGTTTATAAAAAATTATTTTAAATGGTTAATGTTACAAAATAGTTTCTAGTAAAATATAAAATGCGACAAAATATGCAATAAGCTGAAGGAGGAATATGCGAATGTCAAAAAATAATGGAAAAGTGTCAGGTGGAAATTTCTTCAATAAAGTTCTTGCGGGGTTAAGCATAGGTATAGTTGTTGCACTAGTTCCAGGAGCTTTACTTGGAGAATTAGCTAAAGCACTATCGCCTGTATTTCCTGGTGCTAAATTAATTATAGATATGACAAACTTAGCGGCAAGAATGCTACCTATGGTTATTGGAGTAACAGTAGCAATGCAATTTGGATTTACTCCAATACAGACCGCATCAATAGGAATCGCAACGGTAGTAGGTTCTGGAGTATCCATGGCTGGAGAGAAAGGGGTATTTGCATTTACTGGAACTGGTGATGTAATAAATGCTGGTATAACAGCAGCGATAGCAGTAGTAATAGTACTATTATTAGGTTCTAAATTAAAGGCATATACCATACTGCTAGTTCCCACCATTGTAATTACAGTAGCAGGAGCTTTAGGATTATTTACATTACCATATATTAAGTTAATCACAGAGTGGATTGGTAGGATAATACAAAACTTTACACTACTGCAACCAATACTAATGGGTATTTTAACAGCAATTGCTTTTGCATTATTAATTGTATCACCAATCTCTACAGTGGGTGTTGCTACAGCAATTTCCCTATCAGGAATTGCTTCTGGAGCAGCAAATTTAGGAATTGTTGCAGCAGGATTTGGATTGTCCATATCAGGATGGAAATCCAATTCTGTGGGTACTTCAGTAGCACACTTTTTAGGATCACCTAAAATGCAAATGGCTAATTTTATAAAGAAACCTAAGATGATAATACCAATTGTTTGTAATGCAGCAGTATTAGGAGCTTTAGCTGGAATGTTTAATATACCTGGAACGCCAATGAGTGCTGGCTTCGGCATATCAGGATTAATAGGACCAATTAATGCATTAAATTTAATGAGTGGTGGATGGTCGGTAACAAATATTATGATGGTGACATTAATATTTGTTATTATACCTATACTATTAGGCTTTGTATTTAACTATGTATTTACTAAAGTAGTTAAGTTAGTAAAGCCAGAAGACTATAAACTAAAGTTTGAATAGGAGAGATTAATATGAAAGTAATAGCTTATGCTGTACGGCCAGATGAAATAGCCAGTTTTGAAGAATATTCTAAAATATATAATCATAATGTTACTTTGATAAAAGAGTCCTTTGGACCACATAATGCTCATTTGGCAGAAGGTTTTTATGGAGTTAGTATACTAGGAAATTGTAAGGCTAATAAAGAAGGAATAGAAGCTATTGCAAAACTTGGAGTAAAATATTTAGCCAGTCGTTCCGCAGGTGTAAATAATATAGATTTAGAAACAGCTAAAAAATATGATATAAAAGTTTCTAATGTACCAGCCTATTCTCCAAATGCGGTTTCAGAATTTGCAGTTGGAATAACATTATGTGTCCTCAGAAACATTCAACAGGCTATACGCCGTGTAGATGTTCAAAACTTTGGGCTGTCTGGTCTTATGGGTAGTGAGCTTAGAAATAAGACTATAGGATTTATTGGCACAGGTAGAATAGGTTTGGCTACCATCAAAGCTTTTTCAGGCTTTAGTGGTAAATTAATTGGATATGACCTATATGAAAATGAAGAAGCTAAAAAATATATTGAATATAAAAATTTAGATGAGCTATTTGCTAAATCTGATATAATATCCCTACACTGTCCTTTAACTCCGGAAAACTATCACTTAATCAATAAGGAGAGCATAGCTAAAATGAAAGATGGAGTAATAATAGTGAATACTGCCCGTGGTGGATTAATGAATGCAGAGGATCTTATAGGAGGCCTTGAATCTGGGAAAATTGGTGGCCTTGCAACGGATGTTTATGAAAATGAAGTTGGTATATTCCATAGTGATCACAGAAATTCTATACTTGAAGATGATGTTTTAGTAAGACTTTTAAAATTTCCAAATGTGTTATTCACACCTCACTATGCATTTTATACTGATGAAGCTGTAGATAACATGGTGGAATATTCACTAGAGAGTTTAAGTGAATTTGAGAAAACAGGTAAGAGTAAGAATGAAGTAAAATAAAATAAAAACTGCTGTTTAACTACAGCAGTTTTTATAAATATATTATTTTATATATCTAAATGTCCAGTCAATTAAGTCTATACATAAATCAGCAGTTTCATCTTCCTTATCTAACCTTGGATTTAATTCAACAAAGTCCATGGATTTTATAAGATTTGTTTCAGCTAATGACTTTAAAAGGGTCTTAGCTTCTCCTACAGTCATTCCATTTTTCACAGGTGTACCAGTTCCAGGTACGTAATCTGAATCGATACAATCAATATCAAAGCTTAAATGTATGGCTTTAATATTAAGTCTATTTATTTTAGTCAATATATCATCAATTATTGAAGTAATCCCATCTTCATGAAGTCTTGAGGTGGAGTATACATCCAACTTTTTCTCTTTAATAAGGTCTGATTCTCCTGCATCTAAATCCCTTGCTCCAATTATAAATACATTTTGAGGCTTGATTTTTGTTCCGTGGAAATATAAATTTGTTAAATCTTCATATCCAATTCCCATAGCAGCGGCTAATGGCATTCCATGAACATTTCCGCTAGGAGAGGTTAAATAAGAATTAATATCTCCATGAGCATCAACCCAAATAACAGCAAAATCTTTATAATATTTGCTTACCCCAGAAATACTTCCTAAACCGAGTGAATGATCACCACCAAGTACAAGAGGAAATTTTCCAGAATTTAAGGAGGTATACACCTTATCTGCTAAATCTGTATTTACTTCGATTATAGGTTTTAAATATTTCATTTTAGGATGATAAAAAAACTTATTTGAGACATTTTCCTCAGGAACATTTACATCGCCTAAGTCATAAATTTTATGGTATTTACTTAAAACTCCATAAATATTTTTTTCTCTCAGCTTTTGCGGTCCAAATTCCACACCTTCTATGTCGCTACCATAAAACATTGGAACTCCAATGACATCAATATTCAAATCTATGACCCCCTTAATTATAAAATATAAAAATTCATATAACGATTTAATTATAGTACGATAGAAAATTATATACCATAATTAAAAGATATTTAAGTACTTTTTAATTATACAGACAATTAAAATTATTCAAAATTAGTATTCGCATAAAAATTATATTTATAAATTTTCAAGGTGTTACTAATTAATAGTATAGATATTGTTTTTTAGTCATTTGGTGCCTCCTTGTATATTACATAAAACTAATGTTAATAATATAAACAGTTTTGCTTATTATGAGGTAATTTATGATAAAAAAAGTAGGTATTCCCAGGGGGTTATTATATTATGAGTATTATCCTTTGTGGGTGTGCTTTTTTAAGGAGTTAGGAGTGGAGGTAGTTATATCAGACCCCACAAATAAAGAAATTTTAAATGAAGGTATTAGGAATGCTGTAGATGAAGCTTGTATTCCTGTTAAGTTATTTCATGGCCATGTACTTAGCCTAAAAAATAAGGTTGACTATATATTTATTCCAAGATTAAAGAGTGTTGAAAATGGAGAATTTATATGTCCTAAGTTTTGCGGTCTTCCAGAAATGATAAAATATTCTCTCAAAGATTTACCAACCATAATTGATACAGAGATAGATTTTTTAAAATCTAAGAGAAGTTTAAAGAGCATAATTTTAGAAGTTGGAAGATATTTTTGCAGTGACGAAAAGCAGATTATAAAGGCTTATTATAAAGCACTAACAAATTATAAAAGTCACAAAGAGCTATTAAAAACATGTAAAGATCCAAGAAATAAAAAGAAAAGCGTTCTTATACTAGGTCACCCTTATCATTTATACGATATTTATCTTAATATGGGAGTTATAGAAAAAATAAAAGACATAGGAATTGATATATTTACTCCTGATATGATTGATGAAGTTGATATAAATGAGCAAGCTAACACCTTTGAAGATGAGCTTTATTGGACTTTTGCAAGAAAGCTTATAGGGAGCACTATACATGCCATAAATTCAAAAAAAGTGGATGGAATAATATATATATCTACCTTTGCTTGTGGTATAGATTCTGTTGTGGTAGATATTGTTGAAAAAACTATAAGAAATCAAAGCAATATTCCTTTTATGCTCTTAACATTAGATGAACACAGTGGTGAAGCAGGAATAAATACAAGAATTGAAGCTTTTATTGATATGATTAAATGGAGGGATAATTATGAAAATAACCTTTCCGCACATGGGTAATTTATATGCAGGATTAAAAGGAGTTTTTGAAGATTTAGGAGTAGAAGTGATTTGTCCTCCAAAGTGCAGTAAAACTACGTTAGAAATTGGCACTAAAAATTCACCAGAACAAATATGTATTCCTTTTAAAATAACCTTAGGTAATTATATAGAAAGTATTGCAATGGGAGCGGATACCTTATTTATGTGGGGAGGTTGTGATGCTTGTAGAATTGGTTTTTATAACACATTACATAAGCTTATATTGAAAGATCTAGGCTATGATATTGAATTAATTTGTGTAAAGCAACTAAACTCTCCAGAAAGAATAAAAACCTTTTTAGAACAACTAAAGAGGGTTTCTGGAAATGCTAGTTATTTTAAGTTAATATCTTTATTTAAAAAGGGTGTGGATTTAATCTATAAAATTGAAACATTAGATGAGCTTGCACTTAAAGTAAGGCCTAGAGAAATTAACAAGGGTTCTGTAGATCATTTATATGATAGATTTGAAGAAGAAATTTATAAAGTAAAGGGCTGTGATGAGACTTCTAAGCTTATTGAAAACTATATTGATGAGCTAAAGAGTATTCCTATTAATAAGAATAAAGAATGTTTAAAGATAGGAATTGTTGGGGAAATTTACACCGTAGTTGAGCCCTTTATCAATTTTAATATAGTAAAGAAGCTTGGAAACCTGGGAGTAGAAGTAGATATGGCTGTAACCACTGGTAGATTTTTAAAAGAACAAATTGATTTTCTGCCTTTTGTAAAATCTAAAAAGAAGGAAATACACAAAGCAGCAGCTCCTTATATTAATCTAGAAATTGGAGGCCATGCAAGACACACAGTAGGAGAAACAATTTTATATAGTAAAAGTAATTACGATGGAGTAATTCATCTTCTTCCTTTTACTTGTATGCCAGAAATAGTGGCTCAAAGTATTTTACCTACAGTGGAAAAGAACCATAACATGCCTATACTTAAGCTAGTATTAGATGAAATGACTGGAGAAGCGGGATATTTAACTAGGCTTGAAGCCTTTGTAGATTTACTCAATACAAGAAAAAAGATAGTCTAGAATGAATAGATACGAATACAAAGATAAAGAGACGGGCTTCTGTCTCTTATTTTTATAAATTTTATATAGTTACTACTAAAGTACATTAATAAATCTTCATAATATCTTTAAAGTACATTGATATAATACTTATTAATTTACAATTAATACTTTTAAGATCATGAAGAAATAAAAAATATTTAAAAACTTTTATTTCTTCATATAGTATTCATAAGATTTGGTTATTATATATTTATAGATAACTAAAACATATGGGAGGAAAAATTAAATAATTTTTTTGCTCCCTATCCCCTCCCATGGGTGTAGGGAAAGAAGTGAAGGAGGGAAGTAATGAATCAAGAGAGAACAAAAGCGTTAATGTTATTAAAAACTGCAAAAGGACAAATTGAAGGCATTATAAAAATGATAGAAGAAGAACGATATTGTGTTGATATATCTAATCAAATTATTTCATCACAAGCTCTTCTAAAGAAGGCAAACATGCTAATTTTAAAGCAGCATATACACCATTGTGTAAAAGATGCTGTTAAAGAAGAGAAGGGTGAAGAAAAAATAACTGAGATAATAGATATTTTAGAAAAGATTATTCAAAAATAAATTTTGGGGGGGGAAGACATTATGAAAAAATTTTTAAAGGATTTTATAAAAAAGATTGCAGATGAAAATAGTAAAACTTTTGGTGATAGTAAACTTGATTGTTGCGATTTAAATAAAACAAACAATACAAATAATAAAGTTAACGATAAAAATAAATAAATTAAAAGATATGTAGATAATGACTTAGAAAAAAAGAGCTTTGGTAAAACAAAGTCTTTATCAAAGCTCTTTTTTTAAAAAATATAATACAAGTTATTAAATAATTAGGGGGACCAATTGTGGCAAAAAACATTAAAACAATAAAAGAACCTAGGTATACGTGGCTTCTATATTTTGCAATATTTTTTACTACAATGTCGCTTTTCACATATGAAACATTACTTACTAGATTATTTTCAGTTATTTTAACTTATAATTTGGTTTTTGTAGTGGTATCTTTTGCAATACTAGGAAGCGGACTTGGAGGGATATTAGCTTATAGGGCATTACAGATGAGGAAGGATGTAGAAAATATTTTGGTATTTTCCTCAGTTTTGCTTCCTATAAGCTTTATTGTATCTATATCAATAATGTATTTATTTCCTTTTGTTCCAACATATTTAATATATATGCCAGCATCACTTTTTCCTTTTATTTTAGGAGGAGTAATAACCTCTATTATATTTAAGGAAAGGTCTAAATATAGTGGTAAGCTTTATTTAATGGATCTATTTGGAGCAGCAATAGGCAGTTTATTAATTATAAAGCTTATGAATTCCTTTGGATTTTTAAAAAGTGTCGTTGTAGTAAGTATTGTAATGATAATTTCAGCCATATTAATAAGTAGTTTTTATAAAAAAAGACAAGCTATCATTTTATCTTCTAGCCTATTGGTAATAATGAGTTTGTTATCTTTAAACAATAATTTATTTGATTCTATAGAAAAAAGATTTTATTCATACTATACAAGCCCTGCAACAGTAATAGGAAGGTTAAATAACTCAAAGGAGAATGCTGAAATTTCATTTTCAAAGTGGGATGCTATATCTAAAACAGATGTAATTGATATTAAAGATAAAAATGAAAAGCTTATAGTTACTGATGGGGGAGCAACTGCTCCAATTGTAAAGTTTGATGGAAATTTGAAATCAGTACAAAATTTAAAATCTGAGGTTAATTCCATTGCCTTTTCATTTGGCAAAAATGAAAAATCCCTTGTCATAGGCTCCGGTGGTGGTAAAGATGTACTTTTTGCCTTACTTGGAGGAAGTAAAAAAGTTGATGCAGTAGAAATAAACCCGTCAACCATAACAGCTGTAAATAAGTTTAAAGAATTTAGTGGTGATATATATAACTATCCAGGGGTTAATTTATATAATCAAGATGGAAGATATTTTATAGAGAATAGTAAAGAGAAGTATGACAATATATATTTATCAATGGTAATGACAAATTCTGTGGAAAATACTATGTATTCTTTAGCAGAATACTATATATTTACACAGGAAGCATTTAATCAATATTTTGATCATTTATCTGATAATGGAAAATTAACCTTTATGCTTCATGATAGAAAAGACCTGATGAAAGTAGTGAATACAGGAATTAAAGTATTGATGGATAGAGGAGTAAAAGAAAAAGATGTTACTAATCACTTTGTGATAATAAATGGTATAACTGAAGCTGAAAGTGAGGTTCATGGGAACAAAGTAGTCATGCCTTTGGTAATGTTTAAAGATGTACCATTTAGTCAGGAAGAAATTGATTCAATATTAAATACTGCTAATTTACAAAATAGAGATATGATTCATTATACCGGAAGTGAAATGGAACCATATAAATCTTTAAAAACTGGAGAAATCAACTATAAACAGCTTATAGACAAAATAGACTTCAATTCTAAACCTATTAATGATAATAGTCCATTTTTTTATAACTACTCAAAGTTTGTTCCTGAAGTAATGATTTTGATAATAGTTGCAATTTTAATTATTTATCAATCTATAAAGAAAAGATTTATAACTAAAAGAGATCATGAAAAAGCATCTATTTATTTTGCGGCATTAGGAATGGCATTTATGTTAGTTGAAATTCCATTAATACAAAAGATGGTTTTGTATTTTGGGAGTTCATCTATAGCTTTTAGTTTTGTTCTATTTAGCTTATTAGTTAGTAGCGGTGTGGGAAGCTTTATTAGCGGAACTAGAATAGTAAACAAGCTAACTGCCAAGTCACCTTACTATATCCTAGCAGCAGGAATTATGATTATAGTAAATCAACTAGGTTTAAATACTATTTTAAATCTAACAAGGGATTGGGATACAACATATAAATTCTTTGTAGTGTTTTTTAACTTATTTCCTATGGGACTTCTAATGGGTATGGCTTTTCCTTCAGGAATACAAAAATTATGTAATGTTAAAAAACAAGAGAATATAGTTCCACTTATGTATGGAGTAAATGGAATTTTTTCTGTACTAGGCTCAATATTAGCTGTAGTCATTTCTATGAAATTTGGGTTTAATGCAACTATATACACTGGAGCAGCCATTTATATTATACTTTTCATTTTAAATCCTTTAGGAACATTTAAGTAATCCATAAATATTATATTTTAGCATATTGAAAGTGATGAAGGTTTGCAATGAAAATAGTAAAAATGAAAAAATTAGATAAGATAATTATAATAGTTTTTTTATTATTAAGTATTTTACCAATGGGGTTTTTAATGCTAATAAAATCCGATAATGAGAATAGCAGCATTATTATTAAGGTTGATGGTAAAGTAGAAAAAACTATTCCATTAAATAATAAAGATACAAGTGAAATTTATGATTTTAGTTTTAACGAAAATGTAGGATATGTTGAAGTGAAGAATGGAAGAGTAAGAATGCTAGAGATGAGTAAGGAAATTTGTCCAAATGCTATTTGTTCAGATACAGGGTGGATAAATAAAGGATACCAGAGTATTGTATGTCTCCCTAATAATATTATTGTCACAATTGAAGGAAATAAAGATAAAGACATAGATGCTCAAACATACTAAATAAATCTTCCATTTTGCATCTCTTCATATAATCTTTATATAAACAATATAAAATGTAATTAAAAGTAATTACTTTTAAATTAAAGAATATATTGGAGGAATGTTTATGAAATGTCATGGAGATAATAAAGAAAATGGGGAAGCTCGTAAACATAGTTCATTTAAACATATGTTACACATGATTCTTTGTTGTGGATTGCCTATAGTTATTATACTATCTTTACCGCTTATAGCGAGATTTAGCCCAAAAGCGGCTGGTATGCTAGGAATAATAGCGCCATTTATATGTCCTTTAATGATGATTTTTATGTTGCCAATGATGTTTGGTAAAAATAAAAAAGGAAGTTGCTGTAGCAATGAGGATGAGAGCGTTGTAAAATCAGAATGATGGAATACTTTTAATATAGTTAATTATTACTGTGAAAAGCCTTATGAATTTAAAAAGTCATAAGGCTTTTGTTATTTATATTTCTACTTTAAAATATTTTACCATGGAATTTAAATTTTCGGTCATTGAAGAAAGAGTTTCAGATGTTGAAGTAATCTCTTCTATAACCGCTATTTGCTCTTCAATAAATGAATTATCCTTTGCTTCATTTGCAAGACGAGAAACTTTGCTTGAACTTAATGATATGGATTTTATATTGCTGTTTGTTTCTTTTATAGTGGTAGTAATCTTTTGTATGCTGTCTGTAGAATTTATAATTTTTTCACCAATTTCATTTGTTGATATATTTGTGTTCTCCATAGCTAATGCAAGCTGGTCACTACCTAAATTAACCTCCATAGATGTTGATTTGATTCTGGATACAATATCTTTAAGTTTGGCTCCGGTATTGTTTAATGCATCTATCAATATACCTAATTCATCTTTTGTTTTTATATTTAAATTATCAGTTAAATCTCCATTAGCTAAGTTTTGGGCAAAGTATATGCTCTTTTGCAGTGGTTTTATAATAGAAGAAGACATAGTAATTGTTAAAGTGATACTTACAATTAGAGCAATTATAGAGAATGCTAAAACAGATTCTATTATATTATAATATATAGTTATACTGGCTTCATATTTTTGCTTTGACTCTTGAACATTATTAATAGCTATAGTATTTATCTCATTTTCAATACTTTGGAATAGTTGGAAATTCTCCTTTGAAAGCGCCAGAGCCTCTTTAGTTTTATTGTTCATACTTTTATCTATAATATCTTTTTGCTGTTTTCTAGCTATATTAATATTTTCAAGTAATAAATCTATTCTATTATTATCATTGATATGAGATAATTTTTTATACTCATTAAGATTTTTAATGATGCCATCATCAAAAGCTTCATCTACATGCATTATATGTTCTTTTTTCTCTTCTAAACTTGAAGATAACAACACATCTTTTTCAGCTATCTGAACTTCAGCAATATAAAGTTGAGCATCTTTTATGTAATTAACTGCCGTTGCTTGATGATACATATTTTCCACATTATGATTTATTTGATTTATATCATATAAACTTACTGCAGATAATAAAAACATGAGAAACAATGTAACCCCAAAGGCAAGAAATAATTTTTTTCTTATAGTATATTTCATCTATAATTCCTCCAATGCTTATTTATCAATATATATAATTGCAATACATAACTTAATATTATACAAAAGTTATGAAGAAGATATGAAAATATGGATATGGTTGGAAGATATCTGTAAGCTTCTGTTATTTGCTAAAATTATATTTATAAATTTTAAGCATGTTGCTGATCAAGTAAGTAATTATATGTAAAAAATAGAATATAATATATATAAGGGAAATAACCGGTTATATATCCCTAATCAGATTTATGGGGGGATTTATTATGACAAGTTTTATGGCTGAAGTAATTGGAACCATGTTACTAATTCTTTTGGGTGATGGTGTTGTTGCTAACTGTGTATTAGGTAAAACTAAGGGTAACAATTCTGGTTTAATGGTTATAGCTACAGGATGGGCTATAGCAGTTGCTGTTCCAGCATTCATATTTGGAAGTTTCAGTGGAGCTCACTTTAATCCTGCTTTAACAATAGCATTAGCGGCAATAGGAAAATTCCCTGGTAGCCAAGTGTTGCCATATATAATTGCACAATTTATAGGAGCAATTATAGGTGCAACATTAGTTTATCTTATGTATTTACCACATTGGGATGCTACAGATGATGCAGACGCTAAATTAGCAGTATTTTGTACTGGACCAGCTATAAGAAATAAGGCAACAAACTTTGTATCAGAAGTTATAGGTACATTCGTACTTGTTTTTGGTATACTTGGATTAGGACTGCAAAAAACTGCAGATGGAGTAGGAACATTATATGTAGGTTTATTAATATTAGTTATAGGGGTATCCTTAGGTGGAACAACAGGATATGCAATAAATCCAGCAAGAGATTTAGGACCAAGAATAGCACATGCATTATTACCTATACCTAAAAAAAGAGATTCAGATTGGGAGTATTCTTGGATACCAGTTCTAGGACCTATCGTAGGTGGATTATTAGCAGCCATAATATTCAAAGGGTTATTTTAATAATTGATGATTTATAAATTTAAGGGGGAATAAGGATGAAAAAGTTAATAAACAATGTGGACTATATTGTTGAGGAAATGCTTAATGGTATGGTAGTAGCGTATCCAAGTTACATTAGAAAACTAGAAGAAGGAAATATTTTAGTAAGAAAAAACTCTCCTATAAAAGATAAAGTGGCATTGGTGAGTGGTGGTGGAAGTGGACATGAACCAGCTCATGGTGGATTTGTAGGAGGAGGGATGCTAGACGCGGCTGTAGCAGGAGCAGTATTTACATCACCAACTCCAGATCAGGTATATGAAGGAATTAAGGCTGTAGCAGGAGACAAAGGTGTCTTGCTGATAATAAAAAATTATAGTGGAGATGTAATGAATTTTGAAATGGCAAAGGATATGGCTGAGGCAGAGGGAATAGAAGTAGATTATGTAGTAGTAAATGATGACGTGGCGGTGGAAAATAGCACCTATACTACAGGTAGAAGAGGAATTGCAGGTACAATTTTTGTGCACAAAATAGCAGGTGCTCTAGCTGAAAAGGGTGCAGATCTAGGAGAAGTAAAGAGAATTGGTGAAAAGGTAATAGAAAATGTAAGAAGTATGGGAATGGCATTAACACCTTGTATTGTACCGGCAGCTGGTAAACCTACCTTCACACTTGAGGAAAATGAAATGGAGATAGGCATGGGTATACATGGAGAGCCTGGTACTCACAAGGAAAGTTTAAAATCTGCTGATGAGGTAACAGAACATCTAGTTTCTAAAATATTAGAAGATATGAAACTACAAAAAGGTGATGAAGTAGCAATCATGGTTAATGGTTTAGGCTCTACACCATTAATGGAATTATTTATTGTGAATAATAAAGTAGATAAGATATTAAAAGAAAAGGAAATAAAAATATATAAAACCTTTGTGGGTGAATACATGACTTCATTGGAAATGGCTGGTTGCTCAGTAACGCTACTAAAATTAGATGAAGAGCTAAAGGAATTATTGGATGCTCCAGCAGATACACCAGCCTTTAAATCCATATAATAAGATTTCAAATGATTTTATAGGTTGAGAGGTGGTGAAAAGTTAAGAGTGAAGAATAAAAAGTTATGGATGAAATTCCTACACTATTGCTATTCACTTTTAACTTTGCACTCTCAACTAAAAATAAAGGGGGAATTACCATGTCAATAAACGTTGGACAAACTATACAGCTTATAAACAATATTGCTGATGTTATGGAAAAAAACATAGAATATTTAACAGAGTTAGATTCAGCTATAGGAGATGCAGATCATGGAATTAATATGGCAAAAGGATTTAAAGCTGTAAGGGAAAAATTAAATGGAATTAAAGCAAATAATGTGGGAGATGTACTAAAAACAGTAGGACTAACTTTGGTATCTAATGTGGGAGGAGCGGCAGGTCCTATATATGGCACTGCTTTTATGAAAGGAGCAGTTGCCGCAAATAAAGAGGAAGTAGATATGGAAGATTTTATAAATATATTAAGAAATGCAGTAGAAGGTATAAAAATGAGAGGGAAGAGTAGAAGAGGTGAAAAGACAATCATTGATTCACTAGAGCCAGCATTAGAAGCTTTAATTCGTGGTAAAGAAGAAAATCTAGATAGTATGGTTATACTAGAAAATATGAGAGATGAAGCATTAAAGGGAGTGGAGTACACAAAAGGAATAATTGCAACTAAGGGTAGAGCAAGTTACTTAGGAGAAAGAAGCTTAGGTCATCAGGACCCCGGCGCTACTTCCTGTTATTTAATGTTAAATGAAATTTATGATTTTTTAGCAAAAGATAATTAGAGGTGAGTTTATTATGGTAGGTATGGTATTAATATCACATAGTTTTAAAATAGGAGAGGGGCTTAAGGAGTTAGCACTTCAAATGGCTCCAGAAGTAAACATATCTGTAGCGGCAGGCACTAAGGACGGAAGAATTGGTACTGACATAGATCTTATAACAGCTGCTATAGAAGAAGTATATTCAGAGGATGGTATAGTAATATTATTTGATTTAGGTAGTGCATTAATGAATGCAGAAATGGCATTAGAATTTTTAGAAGAGGAGAAAAAACATAAAATTGAAATAGTTGATACTCCTTTAGTAGAAGGTGCAATTACAGGAGCTGTTGAAATAAGCATTGGAAAAAATATTAGAGAAGTTAAGGAACTATTGGAAGAAATGAAGCTAGGGAAAAAAGCGTAAAGGGGAATGAGTATGGGTAATATTAAAGAATTACTTATAGAAAATCCTATAATTGCAGCATTAAGAAATGATGATGATTTAGAAGAGGTTATAAAAAGTAAAGCTTTAATAGTTTTCATTCTCTATGGAAATATAATTAATATAGGGTCTATATGCAAAAAATTAGAGGAAAATAAAAAGCTTCCCTTTATACACTTAGATATGATAGAGGGTTTAAAGGGGGATTTTTCAGGCATTGAATTTATAAAAGAAAATGCTAATCCTAGGGGAATAATCACTACTAAAACAAGCAATATAAAATACGCAAAACAATTAGGACTATACAGTATTCAAAGGATTTTTATTATAGATTCCTTATTTCTAGAAAAGGGTATAAAAAGCATTCATGATGCCTCTCCTAATGCAGTAGAGGTTATGCCAGGAGTTGCGTCAAATATAATTGCAAACATGGAAAAAGAAATAGGTATGCCTATTATAGCAGGGGGACTTATAAAAACTAAAAAAGATGCAATGAACTCGTTAGCAGCTGGTGCTATAGATATTTCTACAAATTGCAAAAAATTATGGAATTTATAGAGTGACAAGTGAATATCATTTAATAGGGCGGAGAATAAGAGAGCCATATTAATTAAGCCTAAATGGCTTTCTTAACTATGGTTCTCTTTATATATTATGGCATCTTTCAATATTTATTTTAGATGCCTAAACATAAACAAATATATAAAATGGGGGTATTAAAATGTCGAGATTTATAATGGCACTAGATCAGGGGACAACCAGTTCAAGATGTATCATATTTAACGAAAAGGGATTAACAGTGAGTGTAGCACAAAAAGAATTTACTCAGATATATCCTAAGGGTGGCTGGGTTGAGCATGATCCAATGGAAATATGGGCTACTCAATTTAGTGTTGCAGCAGAAGCTATGGCAAAGGCTAATATAGAGGCAAAAGATATAGCAGCTATAGGAATAACAAATCAAAGAGAAACTACAATAGTTTGGGATAAGAGAACAGGAATTCCTGTATATAACGCTATAGTTTGGCAGTGCAGAAGAACTGCTCCAATTTGCGATGAATTAAAGGCTAAAGGATTAGAAGAAGATGTAAGAAAGAAAACTGGATTGGTTGTAGACGCGTATTTCTCGGGCACTAAAATTAAATGGATACTAGATAACGTTCCAGGAGCAAGAGAAGAGGCTGAAAAGGGAAATTTAATATTTGGTAACGTGGATACTTGGTTGATATGGAACTTGACTAAGGGCAAGGCTCACGTAACTGATTATACAAATGCATCAAGAACTATGATTTATAATATACATGATTTAAAATGGGATGAAGAATTATTAAAGGAATTGAACATACCAGCATCAATGTTGCCAGAAGTTAAGCCTTCAAGCTGCGTATATGGTGAGACTAGTTCAGCATTATTTGGTGAGCCAATTCCAATAGCAGGAGATGCAGGAGATCAGCAGGCAGCCTTATTTGGACAAACTTGTTTCCAAGAAGGAACAGCAAAAAATACCTATGGTACAGGATGTTTCTTACTTATGAATACTGGAGAGAAAGCTGTAGAATCTAAGAATGGCTTACTTACAACTATAGCTGTTGGAATAGATGGAAAGGTTGAATATGCTTTAGAAGGAAGTATATTCATAGGGGGAGCGGTTATTCAATGGTTAAGAGATGAATTAAAGATGCTTGAAAGCTCTGCAGATTCAGAAAAATATGCAGCTACTGTTGAAGATACTAATGGAGTTTACTTAGTACCAGCTTTCGTTGGTATGGGAGCACCATATTGGGACGCATATGCAAGAGGAACTGTAGTAGGACTTACAAGAGGAGCTAAAAAAGAACATTTAATTAGAGCGGCTCTTGAATCCATGGCCTATCAGACATATGATGTATTAGCTGCTATGGAAGAAGATTCAGGAATAGAACTTAAAGCTTTAAAGGTAGACGGAGGTGCTTGTGCTAATAACTTCTTAATGCAATTCCAGTCAGATGTTTTAGGAGTTCCAGTTGAAAGACCTGAAGTTATAGAAACTACAGCACTAGGAGCTGCATACCTTGCTGGACTAGCGGTAGGATATTGGAAGGATAAAAATGATGTATCTCAAAACTGGGCTATCTCAAGAACTTTCGAATCTACAATGGATGGAGAGAAGAGAAGAGATTTAGTAGAAGGTTGGAGAGAAGCGGTTAAGAGATCAATGGGATGGGCTAAATAAATTGCTCATTGAATAAATTATAGCTGAGAGTGTAAAAATGAAATTAAAAAGGCTGTCAGTAATTTGTTTACTAACAGCCTTTTGCACTCCAAGTTCAGGGCAGAACCCTTTAATGATACTATATAAATATATAACTGTATGTCCACTCTCAACTTAAACTTCCCATCCTGCCTTCTTTAATTCTTCTGCAGGAATAATTCTAACAATTGAAACTGTTTCTTTACGTTCTTTTTTATGTTTATTATTAACAATTCTTAATATTCCATAGGACACTGCTAGAAATCCTAAACCTGAAAAAGCTGATACTAGTTCACTTTTAGTTAAAAAATAGCCTACAGCAATTCCTAAAAGCATCAACATTAAAGGAAGCGCATAAGCAAAAAAAGTAAGTTTAAAGAAAGTATCGTCTTCCATAACAACTTCTACTACGTCTCCGGGTTTAGCAGATATCATATTATCCATATCTAAGATTAATGGAGGAGATTCACAGTGGCCAGAACAAGTAGAACAATTATCTCCACATCCAGACATTCTTTTAAATATAACGTTAACTTTATCTCCGTTAATTGATGTAACATATCCAACTTGATTCATTAAATCACTCCTTAATGTTGAGTAGTTTACTATGATATTATACCATATAGATGCAAAAATACAATAATAATTGACATTGTAAAAATATTCTTACATAATTGTCTTAAGTGATTTTTTATTTCATAAAGGAAAGAGGAGGGCAAGTTATGAAAAGAGTACTAGTTTTGTTGGCTGACGGATTTGAAGAGATAGAAGCTTTGACAGTAGTGGATGTACTAAGAAGAGGCGGAGTAATATGTCATCTTTGCTCCATGGATGAAGAAGATATGGTAAGAGGAACACATAATATATATGTAAAATGCGATGTTAAACTGGATCACATAAAAATAAACACTTATGATGGAGTAGTGCTTCCAGGGGGAATGCCAGGAGCTTCAAACCTTAAAGATGACTATAGAGTTATTGAATTAATAAAAAAATATGATAGAGAAGAAAAGATAATAGCTGCAATTTGTGCTGCACCAATAATATTGCAAGAAGCGGGTGTATTAAAAGGAAAGGAAATAACATCTTATCCATCCTTTGAAAATGAATTCAGTGAAAGTGTATATGTAACAGAAAAAGTTGTACAATGGGATAATATAATAACAAGTAGAGGACCCTCAACAGCTTTAGATTTTTCTTTCAGAATATTGGAAAATTTTGCAACAACAAAAGAAGTAAATCAATTAAAAGAAGATATGCTTTTGACAAATAATTAAAGGGGACAAACATGAAGAGTATTGTATTAGAAAATGGTATAAAATTAATATATAAACCTATAGAAGGAGATATAACATCTTTTTGCATTGGTTTTAATGCTGGAGCTTTAGAGGAGGAAGGATATCCTTTAGGCATAGCTCATGCAGTAGAGCATATGGTTTTTAAAGAAACAAAACATAGAAGCGAAGATGAAATCAATAGGCTATGTGACCAAATATTTGGCTTTCAAAATGCCATGACAAATTACCCTTATGTAGTATATTATGGGACATCCTTATCTGAAGATTTTCAGGTTGGATTGGATTTGTTCTCAGATATATTGATAAATCCAACTTTCCCTGTGAATGGATTTAATGAAGAAATAGCTATAATAAAAGAAGAGTTGAAAGAATGGAAAGATGATGTCTATCAATCTTGTGAAGATGAATTGTTATATAATGCTTTCAATACTAGGAGAATAAAAAATTTAATCATAGGCACTGAAGACAGTGTATCTTCAATTACATTAGACCATATTAAAAGTTTTTATAATGAATTTTATAGACCAGATAATATGGTCATAACCGTTGTTACTTCTTTAGACTATGATGAAGTTATAGAGATAGTTTCTAGATTATTTAAAGATTTTAGAAAAGAAGATATGGGTGACATTGAAAAAATAAACCACATAAAATTATACGAAGAAAATAATCCAGGATTATTCTCTAAGGTAAGAGAAGATATTAATGGAGCTAAAATTATGGTTACCTATCCCCTTCACCACTTAAATGACGAAGAAATTAAAGCTTTAGAAATATTTAACCATTTTTTTGGTGTAGGTACTAGCAGTATTTTATATAATAACATAAGAACTAAAAATGCCCTTGCCTATGAGGTAGGAAGTTCTATTAAAAACGAGAGGGGAATAAAATTATTTTCAATTCACTTAGGTACTTCTAAAGATAAAGTTGATAAAGCCATAGAAATAATTAATAGCTCTATTGAAAAGGTTAAAAATTGTAGTGATTTATTTACTAAAGATGAAATAAAAAATGCCTTTAAGAGTATTAAATTAAAAAGAGAATTAAGACTTGAAAAATCAATTCAGTTGGCGAAGGATTTAACCTGTTATCAGTTGATGTATGGATCATACAATAAAGTTTATGAGGAAGTTGAAAGCACTAATAATATTGATAGTGAGTTTATATATACAGTAGTCCATAAGGTATTCAATAATCCAACAATACAAATATTATCTTAAATAAAGATTGGGACGTAAAACTAACTATAGCCTTCGCTCAAATGCATCGGGCACATTACATAGCATTTTTCAAATTTTATAAGATAAAGATAAACAAGTATTCACAATATGTATAATAATTTATATTTGAAAATATATTTGTTAAATCTAAAAAAGTTAAGTATGTAGTGAAATAGCGATTTTTTATTGGAGCGGCTTCACTACGTACTTAACTTTCTATTTGAGAAAATAAATTATCGTCGTAGAAACTTACAACTGTGAAAATATATTTGTTAAACATAATTATAATTTCAATGCGTCATAATCCATCTATATAATAAAATAATAAGATTGCAATAGATATTCTACATTATATTTTTTACATAGCCTTTGTATTAAATTTTTTGCCTTTTGAAGATCTTTAAATTCTTCAAAGACTTTAAAAAATGAATCCTTTTCTTTATCAGATACTTTATCCTTTAAATATCCCCAAGTATGGTAAATGGTATTTTTGAAATTATCTTTGTTATAAGGTAAAGATAGAGACCTATCCACTGTCTTATAAAAATCTACTAAAGGACGTGAAGAATTAATTATTTTACTGCATTCTTTATAAAGAGAATAGTCTTTTTCCATTACCGAATATTTATATTTTGCCCATTGCTCATATCTTAAAGAAGATTTATCTGATAAATTTAATGAATTGATACATTTTATTGCAGATAATTCCTTATCTTTAACTTCAAGCATTATGTCTACTGGGAAGTTTTTTACTTTGTTATAATAGTTTATAAAATTTTCAGTGTTTACATGTTGTGAATGCGCTCCATGTTTCTTGCTTTCATCACCATCGGAATAGTGAATTTTAATATTACCATCTTCTTTCTTCCATGTTTTAGCTACATTTTTAAGTATAATATTTATATCATCATTAGCTCCAGGATTAAACTTATTATGGAGATTATCAAAAACTGTAGGAATATTTATACTTTCACATATCATAATTACTTCATCTATATTAAATATTCTTTCATCATTTTCTAATACTAATCTTTTTTGAGCAGAAGTAGAAAGTCTTTTAAAATTGTTTTTGAATCTTTCCATAGAAAGCTTTTTATCACCGTAAGCTCCACCCATATGTAGTACTATTTTATTACTGTAATTTACACCTAAAGAATCTAAAAACATAGTATGATACTCAATATCTTTAATACTTCTATTTACTATATCTTCAGAGAGGGAATTTAACACAGTGTATTGGCCAGGGTGCATTGAAACTCTTATATCATTATTACCTATATACTTTCCTATATTAGATAACTCCTCATTAAAAATATTCCACCAATCTATATCATTAATTTCATGACTTCCAAATGGTATAATGTCTGAACTTATTCTAAACATATAGATTTTATTATCTATATTATATTTTAATATTTTTTCTAAATCAGAAAGATTTTCTTTTACACAGGTATAAAACCTATCATATGTAAAATTTCTGATTATAAAACTCCTAGTAGTTTTAGCATTTATACCCATAGGGATACAAGCATAACCTATTTTCATAGCATATTTCCTCCTCTAGTGTATACCCTTGACCTTGTTAAACTTATATATTAATATTATATTATGCAATAAAATTTAATAAATCCACAGTCACGGGGGTGCTAGTTTTGCTAGCTGAGATTAAGAACGAAATTCTTTGACCCTTAAACCTGATCTGGTTAATACCAGCGTAGGGAGTTGAATTATATTGTATTATAGTGCAATTTAAGGTACAAACTTTACGATGGTTTGTACCTTTTTTATTTTTGTAAATTCATTTTAAGAGAGGAGTAAGAATAATGAATACTAAAAAACTCACATTTTCAGCATTGCTAATAGCTATAGGAGTTTTTACTGGGACAATGATTTACATACCAGTAGGAGTAGCAAAATGTTTTCCGGTACAGCATTCAATAAATGTATTAGCCGGAGTATTACTAGGACCTCGCTACAGTGTAGCTATTGCTTTTTGTATTTCTTTATTAAGAAATATTTTAGGGACAGGTTCTTTACTTGCTTTTCCTGGAAGTATGATAGGAGCATACTTAGCTGGTATGCTATATGAAAAAAGAGGAAACATTATGAATGCTCTTACAGGGGAGGTTGTTGGAACAGGTATAATTGGAGCATTAATATCTTATCCCATAGCAAAATTTATATTAGGTAAAAAAATAGCTGCATTATTTTATGTAGCCCCATTTCTTATAAGTAGTTTGGGAGGAGCTATAATTGCCTTTTCTATTTTGAAAATCTTTTCTCATAATTTATTTTTGAAAAAATTTAATAAAGTTTAGAATTGGTTATATCAAAATTTTTACAATTTAACATTTAGAAAGTTATTATGAAAGTTTCATTTATTATTAGTAATTCATTATTAATTACAAGGAGGATTAACAATGAAAAAAGTATTGACTATTGCTGGGTCAGATAATTCTGGTGGAGCTGGAATTCAGGCTGATTTAAAAACTATGTCAGCTCATGGGGTATTTGGAATGAGTGTTATAACTGCAATAACAGCACAAAATACTCAAGGGGTTTTTGCAGTACAAGATGTAGATAGGGATATAATAGGAGCACAAATTGATGCTATTTTTACAGATATTGAAGTAGATGCTTTAAAAATAGGTATGGTATCTCTAATCGATACTATTGAAATAATAAGCGAAAAATTAAAAGAGTATAAACCTAAAAATATAGTGATAGATCCAGTTATGATATCTAAAAGTGGATATGATCTTTTAAAGCCAGAATCAAAAATGGCGTTGGTTACTAAGCTGCTTCCACTAGCTACAGTAGTAACACCTAACTTGCCAGAAGCTGAGGTAATAGTTAAAACCTATAATGAGATATTACCAGAGCAGGATAGATTAAATATAGATAAGATAGAAAATAGTGAAGATATGGAGAAAGTAGCTAAATTCATATGTAAGATGGGACCTAAATATGTGCTGATAAAGGGAGGACATTTAAAGGATGATGCTGTAGACATACTATACGATGGAGAGAAAATTAAATCCTTTGATGGTAAAAAAATTAACACCAAAAATACTCATGGTACTGGCTGCACTTTATCTTCAGCTATAGCTTCCAATTTAGCTTTAGGATATTCCATGGAGGAATCAATTAAGAAATCTAAAGAATATATAACCATAGCCATAGAGCATTCATTAGATATAGGTAAAGGAGTAGGGCCAACAAATCACTTTTATACACTTTATAAAAAGGCAGGGTTAATTTAACTAATAAATTATAATTAATAATTAATAATTTATAGTTGACAGTGGAAAATGCACAATCAATTAAAGAATTCTCTAAAAAATGGAGGTTTTAAAATGAGCATTTTAAATAAAGTTGGAGAAGCATTAACAGAAGTTAGAAACAAAACACCATTAGTACATCATATTACTAATTACGTAACAGTAAATGATTGTGCTAATATTGTACTGGCCCTTGGAGGATCCCCAGTTATGGCAGATGATGAAAAAGAAGTAGAGGATATGGTAGCTATTGCCTCGGCGTTAGTGATAAACATTGGAACCTTAAATAGTAGAACTGTAAATTCAATGATACTAGCAGGGAAAAAAGCCAATAAATTAAAAATTCCTGTAATTTTAGATCCTGTTGGGGTTGGAGCTACAGCTTATAGGACAGAAATTGCTAAAAAGCTTATTGAAGAAATAAAATTTTCAGTAATAAGAGGAAATATCTCTGAAATCAAAAATATAGCAGGTATAAAATCTAATACAAAAGGTGTAGATGCAGAAGAGGTAACAGAAGAAAAAAATCTAGTTATTAAAGAAAAGAAGATACTAGGAGAAACTTTGTCAGAAGAATTAGGAGCGGTAATAGCTATAACTGGAGAGGTTGATTCTATCAGTTTTGAAAATCAAACCTACTTTGTAGCTAATGGACACAAAACTTTATCAAAAGTTACTGGTACTGGTTGCATGTGTACTTCGCTAATAGGATGTTTCTGTGGTGCTAATGATGATTATTTTTTAGGAACATTAGCCGGAATATTATCTATGGGTATCGCAGGAGAAATAGCCCATGAAAAAACTAAGGATTTAGGAACTAGTTCTTTTAGGGTAGCTTTAATAGATAGTATAAGTAAATTAGATGCAAAAATTATTATGGAAAGGAGTAAGATTAACTGTGAAATATAAAATAGATTATACACTGTATCTAGTAACAGACAGAGATATGTTATTAGATACAAGCTTAGAAAAGGCAGTAGAAGAGAGCATTTTAGGTGGCGCTACATTAGTGCAGCTTAGGGAGAAAGATATAAGCACTAGAGAATTTTATGAAATAGCATCAGAGATAAAAAAAATAACGGATAAATACAATGTCCCACTAATCATAAATGACAGATTAGACATAGCTTTAGCAGTAGATGCTACTGGAGTTCATGTTGGACAAAGTGATATGGAAGCTTCAATTGTGAGAAAGATAATTGGGAAAGAAAAAATTCTTGGAGTATCTGCTAGAACTTTAGAAGAAGCAAAAAAAGCAGAAAAAGATGGAGCAGATTACTTAGGCGTAGGAGCTATGTTTGGAACAAGTACAAAAAAAGACGCTAAAAATGTATCCTTTGAAGAATTAGCTAAAATAAGAGAAGGGGTATCTATACCTATAGTAGCTATTGGTGGAATTAACGAAAATAATGTTGCTGAGCTTAAAGATAAGGGGATAAATGGACTAGCTGTAATATCAGCCATTTTACATAAAAAAGATATAAAGGAAGCTTCTAAAAAATTAATACAGTTGTTTAGAAGTTAATAGTACAGATTTTGACTTAATAAAATTGCGACCTATGGAAAATTGCAATTTTAAAATAATTAAGTGTCGAAAAAGAGGAACTGAGATACATAAGTTCTTCTATGTTTTACAAATGTATTTTCAGATATATATTGTGGTAAATTGTTTTCTATAATTGTAATTTTATTCAAAGGTGGTTTAGTTTATCAAATAGAGAGCTAAGCACGTAGTGAAGCCACTCCAGAAAAAGTCGTTATTTCACTACATGCTTAGCTCTTTTATATTTTACAAATGTATTTTCCATTTATGTTGTTACAGATTAGTTTCACAATTATAAATCTTACAGATATATTTTCAAATATTGATTATTATACATATTGTGATTACTTAATTATTATCTAAAACTTAAAAATGCTATGTAATGTGATATATGCATTTGAGCAAAATCTAGAAATTCTTAATTTATTTTTTAAAATACCGTTAAAATGCTGTACATGTTTGACCAAAGGGAGCTTGTCAGCATTAGAGATTTTTATAAAATAAATTTTAGAAGTTTTTATTGCAGCGAGACAGCATAATAAGCATTATATAGCATTTTTTACTTGTAAAAACTATAATGATTTTTTAACTTCTGTTGTGTTTTGTAATTATATCTTTACAGACACCTAATTAAGCTCATTAAGAAAAGGTTACAATTTTTCTATAAAGACAAGTAATATTCTTTAAGCAATAGAGCATCCTTTTCTAGTATTGGGCTTTCACAAACAACACAACCTTTTATATCAAAGGATTTAAAAGCTTCCATACAAGCGGTATAGTTAAAATCACTTTCTAAGAATGGTAGGTGATTTTTTTCTCCTTTTTCACCGTAGTTAATGCCAGAGATGTGGATATGCATGTCTTCTAAAGCTTCATATCCTAACTCATCTTTAATATATTGTAATATGTTTGCAAAGTCATCATAATTTTTTAGAGCACCATTATATCTAGCATGAAGATGAGAAAAATCTATACAAGGTTTGCAAGTCTCAACTTCCTTGCATAAACCAACTATTTCTTCAAGGGAGCCAAATTGAGTACCTTTTCCTGTGGTTTCTAATCTATACTCCACCCCTATGTCAGGAAGTCTCAAGAGATTTTCTTTTATCTTATTAAAGGTATCTTCCTTTGAGCTTTCTAAATAAAAGCCAGGATGAAATACAAGGCTTTTTCCTTCAACTTTTTTTAATCCTTCAGCACCTTTGATTATTCGTTCTAAGGATTTGTCTACCTTTTCCTCGTCCACTGCATTTAAATTAATAAAATAGGAGCCGTGGGCTGAAAGATAAAAGTTATTATTTAATTTGCTTTTTAATACCTCATCTTTATTTTTATCTGTAATGTTTACAGAGCGTACAAAGGGTAGTTCCATAGAATCTAAATCTATACTCTTTAAATACTCTATTCCGCTTTTATATGTAAATTTTGATGAACCTTCTCCTATAGGAAGACCTGATATTCCAAAAAGTAATTTATCCAAAGTAACACAACCTTTCCTAGCAGTCTTTTAAATAATTTTAACCTTTAAAGGAATATCAGTCAAACTTTAAATAATAAAAACTATTCTCTTAAAATAGGAAGAGTGCTACATGTAAAACTACCTCCAGCTTTGATTACTTCACTATAATCGCAGTATATGGCAGTAAATCCATGTTCTCTTAATATATCTCTCACATTTTCGTTGCTGGTCAGTATAGTTTTATTACCTATACGTATAAAGTTTGAACCAAGTTGATCAGCATCCTCATCTTCTATATTTATTATTGTTTTAAAGTAAGGTTTTATTTTATCCACATCATAAACGTAACTTGATAAAACACAAGTATCCTTATCAACAGGATTAAATACGCAATCAAGATGGAGCTTTTTGTTATCGAAATTTATAGGCACTACCTTTACAGAAATATTCAACTTATCTAGGACTTCTTGTACTTCATGACAAGCTTCTAAAGTACTTCTTCTACTCATGCCTACAAACATAACATCATCATGAAGTATTACATCTCCGCCTTCTATATTGTGTTTCATTTCGTAGGTTTTTAAATTGTATTTTTTTGCAAAAGCCCTTAGAGAATCTGGTTCATTTACTCTTTCGGGGCTCTTCATTTTAGATATAAATAATAAATCTTTTACCACAAAACCTATATCTCTTGTAAAGACCTGTGATGGGCTATCGATCACATCTAAAAACTGTATTTTTACATCGTTGTTTATCAGTGTATTTACAAAGTTATTATATTGAGAGTACATGAGAGGATAATCTATTTTTCCTTTAAATGGATTTCCTGGGTCTATTATTTCAAAGTGACAAGGATAAACTATAAGATAATGTATTAATTTGTCATATTGATTGTTTAAAAAAATCTTCATAACATCGCCTCCAATACTTATGTTTTGATGAAAAGAAGAGTTTTATTCACAACATATATACTGAGTATTCATCATATGTTGATAGATATTCCATGTAATCCAATAGTTTCATAATGTTAATTTTTTGTGAATATGATAGGATAATATTACAAAATAAGTAGGAGTGTGGTATTGTGAAAAAAATATTTAGTTTAGTCGTTGCAACTATTTTTACATTTGGTTTTGTAGGTACGGCTTATGCACAAGATACTTACAATGTTAAAAGATTGTATGGAATGGACAGATATAAGACATCAGCTAGTATTTCAAACAAATTTAATGATGAAACTACGAATAATGTAATAGTAGCAAGTGGGAAGAATTTTCCAGATGCTTTAGCAGGAAGCGTATTATCTAAGAAATTAAATGCACCAATATTATTAGTAGGGAACACATCAAATGAAAGAAAGGATTCCATAGAATACATAAATAGTCATTTAGATAAGAACGGAACGGTATACATATTAGGCGGACAAGGATCCGTGAATGAAGAGTTTATAAATAACATGAAGAGTCAAGGTTATAAGAACTTTGTGAGACTTGGTGGAAAAGATAGATTTGACACAAATAAACATATTGTAAATTTTATGAATGTAGAAAAACATACTCCTGTAGTTGTAGTTAATGCTTATGGATTTGCAGATGCTTTAAGTGTTTCTAGCATCGCAGCTTCAAAAGGTTATCCTATAATAATGACATCAAACTCTAGTTTATCCCCGGAGGGTAAAAGTATGATTAAGAATATTGAACCAAGTGAAGTATATATAATAGGTGGACATGCTTCTGTAGGAGATAAAGTTATTAGCGAAATAAAAACCTTAATTCCTTCTTTGGATAATAGTAAAATAATAAAACTAGCGGGAGCAGATAGATATGATACTTCCTTAAAAGTATGTAACCGATTTAATTTAGATACTGACACTGCTATACTGGCTAATGGTTCCAATTTTCCAGATGCATTATCAGGAAGTGCCTTAGCTGCAAAATTTGATGCTCCAATAATATTAACTAATGGACAAGATATAACTAAACAAAGGGAGTTTTTAAATGACAGGAGTTATAAAAATATATTTCTACTTGGAGGTTCTGGTTCTATAGATTTTTTAGTAGAATACTCATTAAAAGGAAAAGAAAATACCACAAAAGAAGAAAGAGATTATATTAATAAATTAATAGAGTATTGCGATAAATATACTAGTGAAAATACAAGTGCTTCAAATGATATTGTTAATTTATTTAATAGTATTTCATTGGAAGAAGTTTTTGGGAAATTAGAAGACCCTAATACATTTATTGAAGCTTTGGAACAGCTTATAAATATATATAATGATTGCATCATTTCCTTAGAAGACTATAAAGAAAAGTTAGTAAATATTAAAAATGAAATATCCACTTTAGGAAATTTAAATGGATTAGAAACATTTTCATTGGAATATATAAATGTTATAGATATTGAAATTAAAAATGTAGATAAAGTTATTAAAATGACAAGTGATTGTAAATATTATTTTAGAAGTCTAAAAAGTGCAATGGAATCTGGAGATTTAAATAAAATTGAAAAGGCATTAAAAGACTTAGAAAATATGGATATTGATGCTGTTAATGAACTCACTAAATTAGAGAGTGTACAAATAGGCATTAATAAATTAAAAGACAAATTAGTAAATATTAAAAACATGATAAATTAATAAAAGGTGCTGTCTCACAATAGAAATATTTCTAGGTGTGACAGCACCTTTTGTATTACAACGTATTTTTAATTCACTGGAAAATGATATATAATGGTATAGAGGTGATGAACTTGAAAAGTAGATGGATGTTGAAGTGTAACAGCGTGGATATAGATGAACTTTATAAAATTACAAATATAGATAAAGTAGTTTTAACCATATTAATAAATAGAGGGATAAAAACACCCTATGATATAGATAGATTTGTCAATGCTTCATTAAAGGAGCTATATGACCCATTTTTAATGAAAGACATGGACAAAGGTGTAGATATAATAAAAAGGGGAATAGAAGAAGGAAAAAAGATAGCCGTATATGGAGATTATGATGCAGATGGAGTAACCTCCACAGTAATTCTTTATAGTGCATTAAAAAGATGTGGTGCAAATATTACATATCATATACCTCATAGAGAGAGCGAAGGTTATGGTATGAATACAGAAAGAATAAAAAAATTAAAAGAAGATGGAGTAGAAATAATAATAAGTTGTGATAATGGAATATCAGCAATAGAACAAGTTAAACTAGCAGTGGAATTAGGAATGGAAGTAGTAATTACTGACCATCATGAATTAACTTTTGTGGAGAATGATGAAGGAGAAAGAGAGTACATATTACCAGAAGCTAATGCGGTTATAAATCCTAAAAGAGAAGATTGTACATATCCTTTTAAACTTTTATGTGGAGCAGGGATAGCATTTAAATTCGCTCAAGCCCTATATTCAACCATGAACATAGACGATAAAGAAGTATATCCATTTTTACAGTTTGCTGCAATAGGTACTATATGTGATGTGGTAGATTTAATTGATGAAAATAGAATAATTGTAAAAAATGGACTACCTATTATAAAAAATACAAATAATTTAGGACTTAGGTCTTTGATTAAAGTGACAGGGTTAGAAGGAAAGGATTTAGCTTCGTACCATATAGGATTTATAATAGGACCTTGCATAAATGCTACAGGAAGATTAGAAACTGCTGAATTATCAGTAGAATTGCTTTTAACAGAAGATGAATGCAAAGCAGAGAATCTAGGGAAGAAGTTACATCAACTAAATATGGAAAGACAAGACATAACAGCTGAAAGTGTAGAAAGCATAGAAGATATTATAGAGTCAGGAGACTATAAAAGTCAAAAGGTGCTCGTACTATATGAAGAAAATGTCCATGAAAGTATTGCTGGTATAGTAGCAGGAAGAATTAAAGAGAAGTACAATATGCCAACAATTATATTGACTAAGGGTAAGGAGGGAGTAAAGGGCTCTGGTAGATCTATTGAAGGATATAATATGTTTGAAGAGCTTTTAAAATGCAAAGAATTATTAGATAGGTTCGGAGGACACCCAATGGCAGCAGGTCTCACATTGCAACAAGAAAGAATAAAAGAACTAAGTCTAACATTAAATGAAAATTGTGATCTTGCTCCAGAGGATTTTATACCTAAAATATCAATAGATAAAAGACTATCTTTAAGGCAAATATCTATTTCTTTGGTGGAAAAGCTACAGATTTTAGAGCCTTTTGGGAAAGGTAATAGTTCACCAGTATTTGCAGAAAAAAATGTTTTACTAGATAGGATAATTATATTAGGTAAAGATAGAAACACTATTAAATTTTGCATTAGAATTGAAGGAAGTTTTAATAAGATAGATGGATTATGCTTTGGAAGAGGACAAGAATTTGAAGAGGAACTGAAAGAAAGGTATGGAAATAATTATTTAGAAATAATGAATAATCCTGTGGGATTGAAAATGGACTTCATATTTTATCCATATATAAATGAATATAATGGATATATCAGTACTCAGCTTAGAATAATTGATTATAGATTTAGTAACTAATCTCTTGTAACTATTTGTATATTTACCAAATATTTAATAAAGGGCTTGTATAAGTAATATGTAATAAATATAATATATATTATATTATGATATTTGTGTCAATTAGTCTGGGGGATTTATAATGTATACATTTTTGAACAAAGTACCATTTGGTGCAATGGTACTGGAAGATGATAATCTAATAATAAAATATATGAACGATAAAATGAGAAAAGCATTTAAGATTTCGCAGGAGTGTTTAAAAGGGGAATATGCTAAAACAATATTGACGGAAGAATTATTAGAAAAAATTAACTATTGTAAAAGCAATAGGAAAGAAGAATATTTAAGAGGTTATAGACTATCTTGCGGAAAGAAATTAGATATAAATATTTCAATTGTAGATGATACAGTTCAAATTTTTGCTAATGAAGTGCATGATGAAATGTATTTAGATTATGAAAGTATAATTGAAGTATTTCCATCCTTTACATTTTTATATGATTTAGAAGGAAATATAAATTATATAAATAAAGAGGGAAGAAAAACTCTTGCATTATACAATGATAATAATGTAAAGAATATATTTGAGTTATCAAAAATGTTTAATTTATACGATAATGATGGGAAAAAAGTATTTCTTGATGATTATCTTGTAAATAGAACTATTAGAGAAGAGAAAAATGTAATTGGAGAAGTTCTAACTTTAAAACAGGATTGTGGAAAAAAATACATACTTTCTTCTAGCTTTTTAATACATAAAAATAATAAAGCAATAGGCGGTATTTGTATTATTGCAGATATAAGTGATTATTATAGAGATGTAATAAAGAACAAAGAAGAGATTGAAAAATATGTGGCTCTTTCAATGGAATTTAAAACAAAGTGTGATATTATAGAAATCTTAAGAGAGAGAGAAAAACAACATTTAATGCATTTAAAGGATGTAATAAATAACATATCAGAAGGTATTTTTGTTGTAGATAATAATTTTAGGATTAATTTGTGCAATAAATCTGCTTGCAATATATTAGAATTAAAACAAATTGAATTACTTGATTATCAAAATATTATAAAAAAATATAATATTTCATGTAATAATTCTGATGTAGATGTGTATAATTATTTTCATACTTTCTATGAAGAAAAGTCGCCCATAAAAAATTTGATTTTAAATCTAGAGGAAAAAAAGTCCAATAGAATTAAATATATTGAAATCAACACTAATCCAATCATAAAAGGGGATGGAGAATTACTCTATACCGTTATATCAATAAAAGATGTAACTGATGAGAAAGTAAATAAATTAATTGCTGAAAATCAATCAAAATTTATTGAAAAGGTGCTAAGTAATTTAAATTTACCTGTTATAGTTGTGGACTATCCAGAACTAAGGGTAAGTCTTATAAATAATTTAGGTGTTGAATTTGTAGAGGAAGTATTAGAATTAGATTGCACTGAAGAGGATATAATTGGAAAAGGTATTAATGAAATTTCTCCTAAAGCTATAGAAGATGAACTGATAAATGGAGTTTTTCATTCAGGTAATTATGATAAGGAAGTTATTATATCTCCCTATCATGTGAAACAAAGCCAAGGTAAAGAAAAATATTATAAATTTAAAATAACTCCTTTTATGTATAAGGATAATCATAAAAGAATTTACATACACATAATTGACATTACTGAGGAGATAACTGTAAATAAAGAGTTAGAGAAGATAAACAAGTTAAAGGATGAATTTTTTACAATTATATCCCATGAACTTAGAACTCCTCTAACAATTATTAATTCTGCACTACAACTTGCCTATGATATATACAAAGATGAATTCACATATAATGTTGATAGAACCTTGGATAGAATTAAACAAAATTGTAGTAGATTATTAAAATTGACCAATAATGTTATGGATATTTCATCTGCTGATGCAGGACTAATGAAAATTAATAATGAAAATTTTGATATAGTAATGGAAAGTGAGTTTGTAGTGAATTCTGTTGATTACTATGCTAGGCAAAAAGGAATAAATATAATTTTTGATACTAATAAAGAAGAGTATGACGTAATAATAGATAAAGAAAAGTATATAAGAATACTATTAAATCTTCTATCTAACGCTATTAAATATACACCAGAAAACAAAAATATATATGTAGATTTAGTATTAATGCAAGATAAATTTAGAATTTATGTGAAAGATGAAGGCGTTGGAATACAAGAAGGCCAACTAAATAGTATATTTAATAGGTATCTGCAACTAGACAATGGATTAACCAGAAGAGCAGAAGGATTAGGATTAGGTCTAACCGTTGTAAAAAAGTTTGTTGAGAAAATGGATGGAAGTATAGTGGTTAACAGTAAAAAAAATATGGGCTCAGAGTTTATATTGGAGTTTGATAGATATTCTAATGTAAACAGTAGTGAGAAACAGCTTGTAACTATTCATGAAAGCTTTGATGATTTATTGACTATAGAAATGTCAGATATATATTAATAGATTTTAGGCATATAGGTTTACCTATATGCCTAAAAAGATATTCAATAGTTATATTTGGTATTAGACTATTTTATTAAATTTTTCTGATAAGCTTCTACCATTCTTTTAACCATCTGTCCACCAACAGATCCATTTTGTCTGGAAGTAAGATCTCCATTATAGCCTTCTGTTAAGTTAACACCAACTTCTCTTGCAGCTTCCATTTTAAATCTGTCAAGCCCTTCTCTAGCTTCTGGTACTAATACTCTATTTCTACTTGCCATGGTTCATACCTCCTTTTTTAATTTTGTACTATTATATTAACCTTTTTTATCTAAAATATATTAGCATATTACAGGGTCGGATAGTAGATTATACATAACATAGTAGATTGTACATAGCAATGAAAAGTATGTTAATTTTATTAAAATATATAACATTGGACAGGTATATTGGAATAATATAAAATATAGTTACGATTATTTAATCAATAAGTAATTAAGTAATTAAGTAATAAGTAATTAAGTAAAAGTAATGATTAATGAGTAACAATTAATAATTGATAGTTGACAATTGAGAATGAAGAATGAAGAATGAAGAATAAGGGTGGTAGATAAATTGAGTAAGAAGAAAATTATACTTACTGGCGGTGGAACAGCAGGACATGTAACTCCAAACTTAGCCTTAATACCTAAATTAAAAGAGTTAGGTTATGAAATTCAATATATAGGAACACAAGAAGGAATTGAGAAAAATATAATCCTAGGTGAAAAAATAAAATATCATACTATATCCAGCGGAAAATTGAGAAGATATTTTGATTTAAAAAATTTCACAGATCCATTTAGAGTTTTAAAGGGTGTATGGCAGGCAAAAGATATAATAAAAAAAGAAAAGCCAGATGTGGTTTTTTCAAAAGGAGGATTTGTAGCTGTACCGGTAGTAATAGGAGCACGTTTAAACAAGGTTCCAGTTATAGCTCATGAATCTGATATGACACCAGGTCTTGCAAATAAGCTTTCAATACCTTATTGCACAAAAATATGTGTTACATTTCCTGAATCTTTAAAGAATATAAAAGCAAATAAAGGGGTATTAACTGGTACTCCTATAAGAGAAGAATTGTTTAAAGGTAACAGAGAAGAAGCTATGAAGATATGTAAATTTAGCGATGATAAGCCTGTAATACTTATAATTGGAGGAAGCCTAGGTTCTAAAGTTATCAATGATTCTATAAGAGCTATAATCGATAAGCTATTATTAACTTATAATATAATTCATATATGCGGAAAAGGTAATATAGATAATAATTTAATAAACAAAAAGGGATATAGGCAGTTTGAATATGTAAAAGAAGAATTACCTCATTTTATGAATGGAGCAGATTTAGTAATATCCCGTGCAGGAGCAAATGTAATATTTGAATTATTAGCTTTAAAGAAACCAAATCTACTTATACCCCTATCAAGGAAATCTAGTAGAGGAGACCAAATTTTAAATGCAGAATCCTTTAGAAAAAGTGGATATAGCTTAGTTATGCAAGAAGAAGAGATAACAGAAGATAGATTATTAAAAGATATCAATAACTTATATAGAAATAAGGAAAAGTATATAACAAATATGGGAAAAAGCCCAGTTCAAAATGGAGTAAACAATATTATAAAGTTGATAGAAAAGGTGCAAATATAGAAAAATTTACATTTATCCCCATGTCTTATTGAAAATAAGTGTAATTTACTATAATATATAAGTATAGATAAAATATTATCAAATATTAATTATTAGTAAAACATAATTAAATTAAGAAAGCGGGGATATATTATGAAAAAAATTTCTGTTATATACTGGAGCAGCGGTGGTAATGTAGAAGTACTAGCTGAAAATATAAAAGCAGGAGCAGAGCATTTAGGAGCAGAAGTTTTAATAAAACATGTGCACTATGCTAAAGTTGAAGATGTTACAAAGGCAGATGCAGTAGCCTTTGGAAGTCCATCTATGGATAATAACAGAATTGAGCAAGAGGAAATGGCATCTTTTTTAAAGAATTTTAAAGAATTAAATATGGAAAATAAACCAACAGTATTATTTGGTTCTTACGGATGGGATGAAGGTCAATTTATGGTTGACTGGGAGAAGTTAATGATTGAATATGGATTTAATATAGTAGGAAAATTAGCTGTTCAAGAATCACCTAAGGAAGAAGAAATAAAAAAGGCTAAAGCTTTAGGTGAATTATTAGGTAAATAACGGTAAGGAATACCAAGATATACAATGAATGGATATTCATAATAAATACGTACCTTTATAAATTTATAAAGGTACGTATTTGATTGTTAAAATAATAATTAAGAATATTTTCAATATTCAACATAATGACACATTATGTTGAAAAATAATTTATTTAGTTAAAAAAATTAAAAAAAGTGTACAATAATGAAAAAATTATGTTATAATAACTTTGCAAAGGTTTAAATAAAAAAAATAAAAATTATTTTATATGTTTTTTCTTTGCATTGTTATGTATAATATATATTGACTGTTATATAAACATTGTTAATTTTAAGACAAACCTGTTTATAATATAATGCAATAATACTATTCTTCTAGAATGATATTTGTATGCATTATTTTATGTTGTTTAAAGTTTATTTTTAAACATAAAATAAATCAAAAATATATAGAAAGAAGGGAATTTTTAATGAGAAGAATGAAGACTATGGATGGTAATACAGCTGCTGGATATATATCCTATGCTTTTACTGATGTAGCAGCTATTTACCCTATTACTCCTTCATCCCCAATGGCAGAACATGTTGATGAATGGGCTGCTCAGGGTAAGAAAAATATTTTTGGTCAGACTGTAAAATTAGTTGAAATGCAGTCAGAAGCAGGTGCTGCTGGTGCAGTTCACGGATCATTACAGGCTGGAGCTTTAACTACTACCTACACTGCATCACAGGGATTATTACTTATGATTCCTAACATGTACAAAATCGCTGGAGAACTTTTACCAACTGTATTCCACGTGAGTGCGAGAGCAATTGCAACTCATGCGTTAAATATATTTGGAGATCACTCCGACGTTATGGCTGCAAGACAAACTGGATTTGCTATGCTTGCTGAAAGCAGTGTTCAAGAAGTAATGGATTTAGCAGCAGTTGCACACTTAGCAACTATTAAGACAAGCATTCCATTCTTAAGTTTCTTTGATGGATTTAGAACTTCACACGAAGTACAGAAGATAGAAGTATTAGAATATGATGAATTAGAAAAATTAGTTGACATGGATGCTGTTAACAGATTTAGAGCAAAAGCTTTAAACCCAAATCATCCAGTAACTAGAGGTACAGCTCAGAACCCAGATATATTCTTCCAGGGTAAAGAAGCTTGTAACAAATTCTATGATACAATTCCTGAAGCTGTTGAATATTACATGAATGAAATCAACAAATTAACAGGAAGAGATTATAAATTATTTAACTACTATGGATCAGAAGATGCTGAAAGAGTAATCGTAGCTATGGGATCAGTTTGTGATTGTATCGAAGAAACTATAGATTACTTAATGGCACAAGGAGAAAAAGTTGGTTTAATAAAAGTTCATCTTTATAGACCATTCTCATTAGAACACTTCTTCAAGGCTATGCCAAAAACTGTTAAGAAGATAGCTGTTCTTGATAGAACAAAAGAACCAGGTTCAATTGGAGAACCATTATATTTAGATGTTAAATCCGCATTCTATAACTCAGAATTAAAACCAGTTATAGTTGGTGGAAGATATGGACTAGGATCAAAAGATACAGTTCCTGGACATATGATTTCAGTATTTGAAAACTTAAAGGCTGAAACTCCAAGAGATGGATTTACAGTTGGTATAGTTGATGACGTAACTAATACATCACTTCCAATGGGAGAAGATGTTGATACAACTCCAGCTGGAACTACTGCATGTAAATTCTGGGGTCTTGGATCAGACGGTACTGTTGGTGCTAACAAGAGTGCTATAAAGATCATAGGAGACCATACAGATATGTATGCTCAAGCATACTTTGCATATGACTCAAAGAAATCTGGTGGTATAACTGTATCCCACTTAAGATTTGGTAAATCTCCAATTAAGAGCCCATACTTAATAAACAAAGCAGATTTCGTTGCTTGTCATAACCAAGCATACGTTCATAAATATGATGTTACAAAAGGATTAAAGAAGAATGGTTCATTCTTACTTAACTGTATCTGGAACGATGGAGAATTAGATGCTCAGTTACCAGCAGCAATGAAAAACTACATTGCTAATAACAACATCAAATTCTACACAATCGATGCTGTTAAGATAGCTCAAGAAGTAGGTCTTGGTGGAAGAATTAACATGATAATGCAATCTGCATTCTTCAAAATAGCTAACATTATCCCTGTTGAAGATGCTACTAAGTACTTAAAGGACGCAGTTGTTGCTTCATACGGTAAAAAAGGTGAAAAAGTTGTTAGCATGAACCAAGCTGCAATAGATCAAGGTACAACTGCAATACATGAAGTTGTAATTCCAGAATCATGGAAGACAACAACTGAAGGATATGTAGAACCACAAGAAAACAGACCAGAATTCATAAAGAATATAGTTGACGTTATAAACAGACAAGAAGGAGATTCACTACCTGTATCTGCATTTAACGGAATAGAAGATGGTACATTACCACAGGGAACAGCTGCTTATGAAAAGAGAGGAATAGCTGTTAACGTACCAGAATGGCAAGCTGACAAGTGTATACAATGTAACCAATGTTCATATGTATGTCCTCACTCAGTAATTAGACCATTCTTAATGAATGAAGAAGAAGCTACTAATGCTCCAGAAGGATTTAACATGTTAGAAGCTAAGGGTGGCCCAGGATTTGCAGGATTAAAATACAGAATTACAGTTACTCCACTTGACTGTACAGGATGTGGAAACTGTGCTGATATTTGTCCAGCACCAGGAAAAGCTCTTATCATGAAGCCAACTGGAACTCAGTTAGCAGAACAAGAAAATTGGGAATATGCTTTAAAATTAAGCAAGAAAGAAAATCCAATGAACAAGATGACTGTAAAAGGTAGTCAGTTCGAACAACCACTTCTTGAGTTCAACGGAGCTTGTGCTGGTTGTGGAGAAGCTTCTTATGCTAGATTAATAACTCAATTATTTGGAGATAGAATGATGATAGCTAATGCTACTGGTTGTACATCAATCTGGGCAGGTTCAGCTCCATCAACTCCATACACAACAAACGAAAAAGGTCAAGGACCAGCTTGGGCTAACTCCTTATTCGAAGACAACGCTGAATTCGGATTAGGTATGGCTTTTGGTGCTAACCAAATAAGAGAAAGATTAGCTGATAAAGCTAAAGAAGCTCTAACTGCTAATGTAAGCGAAGAATTAAAAGCTGCTTTACAAAGCTGGGTAGAAAACTTCAAGAATGGAGAAGGTTCAAAGAAAGCTACTGCTGCACTTCTTCCATTATTAGAAGCTGAAAAAGACAATAACGAAGCAATAAAAGATATGTACGCACACAAAGATTTCTTAGTGAAACAATCACAATGGATCTTTGGTGGAGACGGATGGGCATATGACATCGGATACGGTGGAGTTGACCACGTTCTTGCAAGCGGAGAAGATATCAACATATTCGTATTTGATACAGAAGTTTACTCAAATACAGGAGGTCAGGCTTCAAAATCAACTCCAACTGCTGCAATAGCTAAATTTGCTGCATCAGGTAAGAGAACTAAGAAGAAAGACCTTGGAATGATGGCTATGAGCTATGGATATGTATATGTTGCTCAAATAGCTATGGGTGCTGATAAGAATCAGACATTAAAAGCTATCCAAGAAGCAGAAGCATATGATGGTCCATCATTAGTTATCGGATATGCTCCATGTATCAACCAAGGATTAAAGATCGGTATGGGAGCAAGCCAAACTGAACAGAAGAGAGCAGTTGAGTGTGGATACTGGCAGATGTACAGATTCAACCCAACACTTAAAGAAGAAGGAAAGAATCCATTTGTTCTTGACTCAAAAGAACCAAATTGGGATAAATTCCAAGACTTCTTAATGGGCGAAGTAAGATATGCTTCATTAAAGAAAGCATTCCCAGAAGTAGCAGACGGTTTATTTGCTAAGACTGAAGAAGATGCAAAAGAAAGATACGAAAGCTACGTAAGATTAACTAAATAATTTATTTTAGAGTTTTAATAACAAAGAATAAATTATAAGAAAAGGAGACCTTTGGTCTCCTTTTTACTTTTCTTTATTTATTTCTCATATTTACTAAAAAAATACCAAGCATTTTTTAAAAAAGCCTTTTAAAAAAACCAATTTAGGGGTACAATTATACCATAACCTAAAAGGAGGTATATATATATGGATAAAGACGAATTATTTGATTGCGGTTGTGAAGAATCAACTTGTGGTTGTGAGGAATCAGATCATGGTTGTGGTTGCGGCTGCGAAGGTCATGATCATGAAGCGCTTCTAGTTGATTTAGAAGACGAAAATGGCAACACAGTGACTTGTGAAGTTGTAGACGGATTTGAGTATAAGGATAATGAATATGTGCTAGTACAAAATCCAGAAGATGGTTCAGTATATTTATTTAAAGTTGTTGGAGATGAGGAAAATAGTGAGTTAGTAGTTCCAGAAGATGAAGAATTTGATGAAGTAACTAACTACTATCAAACTCTAACAAACATAGAAGAATAATTTTAAAAATGAAGTAGGGTAAATAATAAAAAAATATTATTTACCCTATTTTTATTTGATAGATTTTGGCTAGCATATGCAAGAATTACAGGTTTTTCTTATTTTTTATAGTAAAATTTAAGAAATGATATATAATAAAATATATAATAGTATATAGGAGGACATAAATTTGGTAAAAGAAAAAGTTAAATTAGCTATATTTGACATAGATTTTACATTAACTAAAAGAGAAACTTTAACTGAGTTTTATATGTTTGTGTTAAAGAGAAAGCCTAAACTGATTAAATATTTGCCTAGGAGTATGAAAGCAGGTTTTTTTTATATTTTCAAAATATATGATGCAGGAAAGGCAAAGGAAAATTTTATATCATTCATAGAGTCTATAGATGAAAAAGAGATGAGTAAATTAGTAAAAGAATTTTATAATGAAAGAGTAAGCAGAATACTTTATAAAGATGCAATTGAAATTATGAAAGACTTTAAAGAGAAAGGGTATAAGATATATTTAATATCAGCTTCTGCAGAGTTTTATCTCTTTGAATTCTACAATATTCCTTATGTAGACAAAATTATTGGAACCAGGTTTGTTTCCAAGGATGGAAAGTATTATGGAAAAATTGAAGGAAAAAACTGCAAAGGTGAAGAAAAAGTAAATAGATTGATGGAATATTTAAAAGAAGAGAATATAGAAGTAGATTTTAAAAATTCTTACATGTTTTCTGATTCCTTATCTGACTTGCCTTTATTTAAATTGGTAGGAAATCCGAGATTGATAAATTATAAAAAAGGACATACAGAAATTCAAATATTAAAATGGAAATAGGAGGGGGCAAATGTTGAAAAATAAATATTTTATTATTAATGATGAGATCAAAGAAATTGGATTTTTTGATGATAGCATATTAAAAGAAGGTAAATGTCTATATGAAGTTATAAAAGTTAAAGAAGGCATTCCTCTTTTTTTAGAAAGACACATGAATAGACTGCATAATTCAGCAAAACTTATAAAGGTAGATATATGGGTAGAAAACCAGTGGATAGAAGAGGCGCTGAATAAATTAATAAAAAATAACAGAGAAGAGGAAGGTAGCTTAAAGTTCGTATTAAACTTTGATAAAAAGATATTTGTAGCATTCTTTGAAGAAAAAAACTTTCCTACAGATGAAGATTTTAAAGAAGGGGTTTCTATATGTACATATAATAGGGAAAGAGAAAATCCTAATGCAAAGGTTTTAAATGTTAATTTTAGAATGGATTTAGATAAGTTTATGAAAGAAAAGAATATATTTGAAGCTCTTTTAGTTGATAGAAATGGATATATAACAGAAGGAAGTAAGTCTAATGTATTCATGGTAAAAGGAGATAACATAATAACAACACCCTTAAAAGCAGTTTTGCCAGGTACTAAAAGAAGCATTGTATTAGAAATATGTAACAATATGAACATGGAAGTTGAAGAAAAAATGATAGAGGAAAAAGAAATATACGAAGTTGATGGAATGTTCTTAACAAGCACTCCTTTTGATGTACTTCCTGTAAAAGATGTAAATGGAATCATATTAAATTCATCAGAAAATGTAATAACTAAGAAAATTATGGATGAATATAACCGTATTGTAAAAAATTATATAGAATATAAAATTAAATTATAAAGTAAATTAAATATTGCTATCAAGGTATAGAGGGGATAATACGATAAATTTTTTAAATGGTAGGGGGATGGTGGATGTGAAAACCTTATTTAAAGGTAGTACTATTGATGAATGTTTAGAAGAGGCAAGTAAAGTTTTAAATATAAAAAAAGAAGAAATTGAATATAAAGTATTAAAAGAAAAGAGTCGTTTTTTTAAAAAAGAAGCAATTATTGCAGTTATAGTGGAAGAAGAGGATGAGAACTTAATAGAGCTTAACGGTGAGGTTAAGGTGGAGGATAATAATATTATAGTTACTAATCCTAAAGAAGGTGGAAGCCCTGCTTGTATCATGCCTATTGAAGGCATGACTTTAAAAATCGACGACACCATAGTAAAAGACAAAGCTAAGGTATATGAACATTCTTTAATTGAGGTTAGTTTTGAAGAAGAAATTCCTAAAAGAAATTTATCTATTACTACAAGTGAAAACAAAATTGAAGCATATATGAGTATAGATTATATACCGAAAAGAACTTATAAGCTAGAAGATGTTAAAAGTTCACATGAAATTTATCTAGATAAAGAAATAATTGACGAGTCAATGCCACCTTTATACAATTTACATGAAATATTAGAAGAATTATCAAAAATGGGAATAATTTATGGTATAATAGAGGAGAATATAAAAAATAATGTAGAAAAAAAATGTACTAATATACTGATAGCTAGGGGAGATGTTCCTGTAGATGGAAAAGATGATACTATAGAATATAGATTCCCCTTAGATGGAAACTTGGTTAAGATAATGGAAGATGACCAAGGAAAAGTTGATTTTAGAAATATTTGTTCAATAAAATCTGTTAATGAAAATGATGTAATAGGTATTAGAAAAGAAGGTAGTCTAGGAAAAGATGGTAAGGATGTATTTGGAAAGGTTTTAAGGCATAAACCCGGAAGAAAAGTTTATCTAAAAGTAGGAGAGGGATGTATATTAAAAGACGATAACACTGTAGTAGCTACTTTAGAAGGTAAACCATCTACTAAAAATAATGTATTTTATGTTTATAAATTACATGAAGTAAGGTCACATGTAGATTTAAATACAGGAAATATTAAATTCATTGGAGATATAGTTATATATGGAAGTGTCAAAGAAGGTATGGAAGTATTAGCGGACAATTCTATTTCTATAATGAAGGATACAGATAGGGCTTTGATTAACGGAAAAGGAGATATAACCATAAATGGTAACATAATATCTTCCCAAATAATCGGTGGAGGAGAGGATGTAGCCAAGCTTAACTATATAGATAAGTTAACAGAAATGACAAATACTATAGAAAGTATAATTAAAGCTACGGAAGAGATAAAAAAGTACGATATAATGTATAGGAATACAAAAGATGGAGAAATAATCAAAATTCTCATCGAAAATAAATTTAATAAATTACCAAGACTTTGTTTTCAAATAATGAAGGATATAAAGCTAAATGAAGATAGGGATGGAGAGGATACTTTAATTCCTATTATTAAAGGAAAATTTTTAGGACTAGCACCCATAAGTATTAAAGATTATAGGGAGCTAGAAGATATTAAAAACAAGTTTAATTATAAGATTAGCTTACTAAAAGAAAAATTAGCAATTCCTGTGAATGTACAGATAAATTATTGTCAAGATTCTAAAATAAATAGTACAGGGAACGTTTATATAAATGGTAAAGGTTCATATATTTCAGACATATATGCCAACAATAAAATATGTTTCACTAGAGAAAATAGCATAGTTAGAGGAGGAATGCTAAAGTCAAAAGATGAAATTAAATGTGGCATTGTTGGTAGTGTAGGAGGTGTTACTACCAAGCTTGTGGTAGGAGAAAGTGGACATATATGGGCTAAGGTGGCCTATCAGAATACTTTATTTATAGTAGGACAAAGAGAGTACATGCTTGAGATACCTTGCAAAGATGTTCATGCATATCTCGATGATAAAGGAGATCTAACAGTAGATAGATTAATATTGTAGGAGGATAAATATGTCAGGGAAAGAAGTTAAAATTTTAATTTTTAGTATAAATGACGAATACTATGCTACAGATATAATGGAAGTAGAGAGAATTCTTGGGTTTGAAGAGCCCACTAAGCTACCTGATTCACCAAATTTTTTAGAAGGAGTTATAAATTATGAAGGAAACATATTACCGGTAATATCTCTTTCTAAAAAATTTAATTTACCTTTAAAGGCATCAAAAAAAGATGAAAAAGTAATAGTGGCAAAACAAGAGGAACAAAAATTTGGTATAGTTGTGGATGTTGTATCAGAAGTTAGAGATGTAAATTTAGATAATATAGAAGAGGCTCCAGAAATTGTAGGTGGAATATCAAGAAGATATATAAAAGGCCTTATAAAGATAGATAAAAAAATAATTATATTCCTTAAACTGAGCTCCATATTGACAGAAGAAGAGAAAGATTTAATTTCAAAATAATTTATGAAAGGTGCATACTATGGATGTAAAAGAATATAGAGTGGGTATTGCGGATTTAGATGTTGGTGAATCTCCAGATAAAATTATAACAGTAGGGTTAGGATCATGTATTGGTATTGCGTTATATGATAAAACAAATGCTGTAGGTGGCCTACTTCATATAATGCTGCCAGATAGTACTTTATTTTCTAACGTAACCAACCCTCTAAAATTTGCAGATTTAGGTATTCCCATATTGATTGAAAAAATGGAGCAAAAGGGAGCGAATAAAAGAAATTTAAAAGCTAAGATAGCAGGTGGTGCTTCCATGTTTAACTTCTCAGATAAAAATTTAGTTATGGATATAGGCAATAGGAATGCAGTTGCAGTTAAAAAGAAATTAGATGAACTATGTATTCCAATAATGGGAGAAGATGTGGGAGGCAATAAAGGAAGAACCATGATATTAAATCTTTTAAATGGCATTGTTGAAATAAAGACAGTTGGATTAGGAATAAAAGAATTGTAATGGAGTTGATAGTCTTTGAAGAAAATTAAAGTTCTTGTAGTTGATGATTCAGCGTTGATGAGAAAGATTATCTCAGATATGATAAATAGTCAGCCAAACATGGAAGTAATGGACATAGCAAGAAATGGAAAAGACTTATTGCAAAAGCTAGAGAGGTTTACACCGGATGTAATCACATTAGATGTAGAAATGCCTATCATGGATGGAATTACAGCACTAAAACAATTAAAAGATAAAGGAATTGTTATTCCAGTTGTGGTATTAAGTAGTTTTTCTAGAAAATCCTCAGAGCTAACTATGGAGTGTTTAGAAAATGGTGCTTTTGACTTTATACCCAAGCCTTCAGGATCTATTTCATTGGATATAGATAAAGTTAAAGACGACCTTATAACAAAAATAAACCTAGCATATCAAAAATGTGAATTTGGCTGTGATGAGAACGATATAAAGAAATATTCTAATGAAGTAGTAATTGCTATTGAAAAAGAATCACTAGCAGAAAAAAAGTTAAAGGAAAGAAAATCCTCACCTAATAAAATTGAAGCAGTGGTTATAGGAGCTTCTACAGGTGGTCCTAAAGCATTACATTCAGTTATTACAAATTTACCAGGTGATTTAGATGTACCTATATTTGTTGTGCAACATATGCCAGCCACTTTTACAAAGGCTTTTGCAGATAGATTAAATGGAAATAGTAATTTAACCGTAGTAGAAGCTAAAGAAGGAATGACTGTAGAAAAAAATGTAGTATATGTAGCTCCAGGAGGCTACCATATGGAGGTTGGAGTAGATAAGAAAATATATTTGAATACTGATCCAGCCATATGGGGAGTAAGGCCTGCAGCGGACAAACTATTTATATCAGCTTCTAATGTTTACAGGGATAGGCTTTTAAGCGTTGTTCTTACAGGAATGGGTAAGGATGGAGCAGATGGAACAGTGAAAGTAAAGGAAAAGGGTGGTATAACTATATCCGAGGATAAGTCAACAGCCACCATATACGGAATGCCCAAAGCAGCCTTTGAAACTGGAATGGTAGATATAGTGCTGCCTTTAAATAGTGTTTCACGAGAAATAGTAAGACTGGTTAAAGAAGGTTGGAGGTAGCTATGGATTTGGAATATTTTAAAGAGTGGGTTTACAAAGAGTTTAGAATTGACTTAAAGGCTTATAAGCCTACTCAATTACATAGAAGAATATTAAGTTTAATGTCTAGAGTTGGTGTGAATTCTGTAGATGAATATATAAAATTATTAAAAGAAGACCAGCAACAAAGAGAAAAATTTTTAGACTTTATAACTATTAATGTAACAGAGTTTTTTAGAAATCCGGATATTTTTAACGATCTAAAGAAAAAAATCAAAGAAGAACTGCTTCCAAACAATAGAAATTTAAAAATATGGAGTGCTGCATGCTCTATTGGTGCAGAGCCATATTCTATAGCTATGATATTAGAGGATCTTGCTCCAGGAGGAAGACATACTATTGTTGCTACAGATATTGATAATGGTATACTAGAAAGAGCAAAAAAGGGAGAATATTCTGAGGCAGAGATAAAAAACATTAGTAAAGATCAATTAAATAAATACTTTAACAAACAAGGAGAGTATTATGTAATTGATAAAAAAATAAAAAGCATGGTAACTTTTAAGAGACATGATTTAATACTAGATAGATATGAAAATGATTTTGATTTAATAGTATGTAGAAATGTAGTTATATATTTCAATCAAGATATTAAAGATGAAATATATAAAAAGTTTCATCATTCCTTGAAAAAGGATGGCTTGTTATTTGTTGGAGCTACTGAAAGTATATATAACTACAAAGAGTTTGGTTTTGATAAGGCTTCAACCTTTATATATAGGAAGGTTTAAGGAGGGTAAAATATGGATACATCACAATATATGTCAATGTTTTTAGAAGAGTCAATGGACAATCTTCAAACTTTAAATGAATCCTTATTACAGTTAGAGCAAGAGCCTGAAGATATTGATAAATTAAACGAGATATTCAGAGTTGCTCACACAATAAAGGGTATGGCCGCAACAATGGGATTTAACCAAATGGCAGAATTAACTCATAAAATGGAAGATGTTCTTTCAGAATTTAGAGATGGGGAGCTTAAGGTTACACAAAAGGTTGTTACGGTATTATTCAAATGTCTAGATACCTTAGAACAAATGGTAAATAATATATCAGAAGGTAATGAAGAAGAAACTTCAATCAAAAATATAATAGAAGAACTAGAAGGCATAAGAGAACTTGACAATGTATCAGAGGCTGAAGAAATAGATGAAATTGAATCTGAAGAAAATAATGGCGTTAATCTAAATGAATATGATATAAATGTTATAAAGCAAGCACAAGATAGAGGTTTTGATTGCTATAACATAAGTATTGCATTAAATGAAAACACTCTTTTAAAATCAGCTAGAGCTTTTTTGATCTTTAAAAGTTTAGAGGATTATGGTGAAATAATTAAATCTGTACCCAGTACAGAGGATATAGAAAGCGAAAATTTTGACTTGGACATCTCTTTGGTATATATTACCACTAGAAAAAAAGAAGAAATATTTAGTTCTTTAATGAATATATCTGAAGTTGATAAAGTTATTATCGATAATGTAAATGTAAGGGCAGAAAAAATTAAAAAGCAGGAAGAAGAAATTAAAGTCCAAGAAATACAAGCAAAGAAAATAGAACAGCCGAGTCAGAGTGTTGTTAAAGAAGTTAAGGTAAAAGAAAATAAAGCTCCAACAAGAGATAAAGATTCTTCTCATAGGAAACAACACCAATCTGTTAGAGTGGATCTAGATAGGCTAGATAAGTTTATGAACATGGTATCTGAACTTGTTATTAATAGAACAAGATTAGAGCAGATAAGTATTAATCATAAACTTACAGACCTAAATGAAACATTAGAACAAGTAGCAAGAACTACTTCAGATCTTCAGGATTTAGTAATGAAGATAAGAATGTTACCTTTAGATGTAGTATTTAATAGATTTCCTAGGATGGTAAGAGATCTTTCTGTAGAATTAGAGAAAGACATGGAGTTAATAATTCAAGGACAAGATACTGAGTTAGATAGAACTGTAATTGATGAAATAGGGGAACCTTTGATACATTTAATAAGAAATTCTGCGGATCATGGAATTGAATCTAAAGAAGAGAGAACTAAGAAAGGTAAAGACCCTGTAGGAAAGATAAGATTAATTGCTTATCAAGAAGGTACAAAGGCTGTTATTAAGGTTGAAGATGATGGTGATGGAATCAATGTAGAAAAAGTTAAGGCTAAGGCCGAAAGATTAGGAATTAGCACTGATGGTATGTCTGATAATGATATAATAAACCTAATTTTCATGCAAGGTTTTAGTACTAATGAACAAGTTACTGATATCTCAGGTAGAGGTGTTGGTATGGATGTAGTTAAGACAAAGATTTCATCATTAGGAGGTACAGTAGAGGTAACAAGTGAAAGAGGAAAGGGTTCCTCCTTTATTATAAGACTACCTCTAACCCTTCAAATTATACAAGCTTTACTTGTGAAAGTAGGGTCAGAGACTATGGCAATATCCTTAGGGTATATTGACAGGGTTATAGATTTTGATGAAAGTCTAGTAAAGAGAACAAACAATAAAGAGGTAATAATATATAATGAAAATGTTATTCCGCTTGTTAGATTAAGTAATAAATTAAATTTAGAAACAGAAACACAGGAAAAGAAGTATATAGTTATTGTTAAGGTTGGAGGAAAGAATGTAGGACTTATGGTAGACTCACTTCTAGGTCAACAAGAAATAGTTATTAAACCTTTAGGTAAGACACTTCAAGGAATGAGGGAATATATTGGAGCAACTATCCTAGGAGATGGATTGGTAACTCTAATCCTTGATGTTGCCGCTTTAGTTTAAGGAGGATAAATATGTCTTATGAGAACTTTACACCATTACAGTTAGATGCAATAAGAGAAGTGGGAAATATAGGCGCTGGTAATGCAGCTACAGCTTTATCACAATTACTAAGTAAAAAAATAGACATGACAGTGCCTCACATTAACATTCTACCTTTCGATGAAATATTTTCAGGTATTGCTGGAGAAGAGATAGTATTTGGCGTATTGATAAGAGTTTTAGGAGATACACCAGGAAATATTTTGTTTGTTTTTGAGAAAGAAACGGCAATTAACATGATCGAAGTGCTAACTGGAGTTAAAGAGGATGATTTAAGTGAAATGGGACATTCTGTTATATCGGAGGTAGGAAATATAATATCAGCTGCCTTCATGAATGCCATTGCTAGATTTACCAATTTAACTATAATACCATCAGTACCAGCTGTGACTTATGATATGTTGGGTGCTATTTTATCAACAACCTTTATTGAATCCGGACAATTCGATGAATTTGTACTGGATATGGAAACTTTATTTTTACAAGATAATACAAAAATAAGCGGGCATTTTTATTATATACCTATGCCCGGATCATTAGAAAGAATATTAAATTCAATTGGAGTAATGTAATTTGGAGGGAATATTATGGCAAAAGTATTAATCGTTGATGACGCTGCTTTTATGAGAATGATGATTAAGGACATTTTAGAAAAAAATGGATATGAAGTTATTGGAGAAGCCAGTAATGGTATAAAGGCAGTAGAACTTTATAAAAAAGAAAGACCAGACGTGGTTACTATGGATATAACTATGCCGGACATGGATGGAATACAAGCTGTTAAAGAAATAAAGGCAATGGATCCTTCTGCAAAAATTGTAATGTGTTCTGCAATGGGACAACAGACAATGGTTATGGATGCTATAAAAGCGGGAGCTAAAGATTTTATAGTTAAACCATTCCAATCTGATAGAGTACTTGAAGCTATCAAAAAAGTAGTAGGCTAAAAACTAGCCTGCTAGTTTTTAAGATGACTAGATAGGTAGATGTCCTAGATACTAGATAAAGTTAAAATTCCCGCGGAATTTATAAAATATAAAGATTCCGTAGGAATTTTATCAATATCTACAAATCTAAACACCTAAAAATCTAATTGAATGAGGTGATTAAAGTGCAGGTAGTTATTTTTAGATTAAAGAATGAACAATTTGCAGTAGAAACTGATAAAGTTCAAAGTATAAATGACACTATGGAAATTACAAAGGTGCCTAATGCGCCATATTATATAAAAGGTCTTATTAATTTAAGAGGTAATGTAATTTCCCTTTTAGATATAAACCTCCTTTTAGATATTGACAAGGGAGAAAAAGAGCAGAACAATATAATAATACTAAACATAGAAGAAGAAATGTTAGGTATTACTGTTGATCAAGTTGATGAAGTTTTAGATGTAGAAGAGAGCCTAATTGAAAAGCTTGATGACGTCAGAAGAAAGGCATATGTAAAAGGAGTAATTAATTTTAAAGATAGGATAGTAACTTTAGTTGATATTGATAGACTCCTTTTAAACCAGTAAGAAATGAGGGAAAGGTATGCCAGAAGTTTTATCGCAAAATGAAATTGACTCACTTTTAGCAGCTCTATCCTCTGGTGAATTAACTCCAGAAGAGATGCCTAAAGATGAGGACAAGCAAAGAGTTAAACCTTATGATTTTAGGAATCCACAAAAGTTTTCTAAAGATCATATTAGAACTTTAGAGTTGATACATGATAATTATGCTAGAATTATATCAAACTATCTTACTGCTCAGTTAAGGTCTAATGTTAAAGTGAATATAGAGTCTGTTCAACAGATAACATATGAAGAGTTTATTCACTCTATACCAAATCCAACTATACTGACAGTTTTTAAAATGCCTCCTTTGAGTGGATCAATTTTATTTGAAACAAATCCTCAATTTGTGTATGAATCTATCGATATACTTATGGGGGGAAGTGGGCATGGTAGATATAAAACAAGAGAATTTACAGATATAGATAAAAATATTATAAGACATATAAATGATGGACTAATATCAAATCTAAAATTAGCATGGGAAGACATTTTACAAGTACACCCTGAAATCGAAGGCATAGAAACAAATCCTGCTTTAAACCAAACTTTAGCGCCAAATGAACCTGTAGCTTTAATAACTTTTTCTGTAGAAATTGGCAAGATAAGCTCATTTATAAATATTTGTATACCTTATTTGAGCATAGAAAAAGTATTAGAAAATTTTGTAGTTAAGTATTGGTTCCAAGAATCAGATGAAAATTCCTTAAAAGATTCAAAGATGAAACTAAGAGACAGATTGAATATAGTGACTACAGAATTAATTACAGTATTAGGAACAACAAAAATTACCGTAAGTGACTTCTTAAAACTTGCCGAGGAAGATGTATTAGTTTTAAGAGAAGCCACTGACAGCCCTGCTAAAGTAATGGTAGAAGATGAATTATACTGCTATGGAAAACCTGGATTAATGGGTAAAAAAGTTGGTGTACAGGTGCTAGATATGATAGATAAGGATGTGGAAAAGTATGAATAATGGATTTCTTTCACAGGAAGAAATAGATTTACTACTAGGTGGTGGAGGTAATGCTGAAGAGGAGGATGGTAAACAAGTAGAAATAGAACTTACTGACCTAGATAAAGACTTATTAGGTGAAATAGGTAATATATCTATGGGATCAGCATCGACAGCCCTATCCACTATCATTAACCAGCAGGTTAATATTACCACTCCTGTAGTAACAGTAACGACTTTAAGTGATTTAAAAGATACCTTTGAAGTGCCAAATGTAGCTTTAGAAGTAAAATATACTAGTGGAATTGTTGGAGAAAATCTCCTAGTTATGAAGGTAACAGATGCTGCAGTAGTAGCAAACCTTATGATGGGAGGAGATGGTAAATTAGAGAATGCAACATCTCTTTCAGAGCTTGAAGAAAGTGCAGTATCTGAAGCTATGAATCAAATGATAGGTTCGGCAGCTACTTCTATGGCAACCATGTTTGGAAGAGAGGTCAACATTTCACCTCCTGTATCTAGGATATGGGATGATTTAACATCACCACTTTCTAACCAGCTAAGTGAAGATGAACCTATAGTTAAAGTTTCCTTTAGTTTAAACATAGGAACTTTAGTAGATAGTAATATTATGCAGTTATTACCAATAAAAACTGCAAGAAAAATAGTTTCAATAATGATGGGTAATGAGGAGCCTACAGATATGGATGATAAAGAAATACCACAAGATGCTAGCTATGGTAATCATAGTGGACATGATACTAAAAGTTTTCAAGAGGATTATTCACATGATAATGATGAAATAATCGCCCCAGTTGCCATAGGTAATGAAAAACCTATAGAGGTTCAGCAGGCAGTTTTTCAACCATTAACTCAGCCTCAAAAATCAGCACCATTGCCTAGCAATATAGACTTAATTATGGATGTACCACTTGAAATATCCGTAGTGTTAGGAAGAACAAAATTAAACATAAGAGAAATATTAAATTTAGGCACAGGTTCATTAATAGAGTTAGATAGATTAGCAGAGGAGCCTGTAGAAATATTAGTAAACGGTAAAAGAGTTGCTTATGGTGAAGTTGTCGTAGTAGACGAAAACTTTGGTGTTAGAATCACTAATATTATAAGCAATGAAGAGAAAATAAGATCTCTTGGAAAGTAATATAATAACGGCTTTTTTAGGCCGTTGTTTTCATTTTAACAAATAAAATAGTTAAATTTACCTATAAACAAATATTTATTATTATCGATAATATAAATATGGAAATATGTAGGATTGATTAAGGAGTGTATTACATGAAAATTAATGGAGTAAGCACTAACAAAATTTTAAGTTCCTATGGAGATAATAAAAAAAGGGTAGATATGAAAGAAGTAGAAAATCAAAAAAGTAAAGATTCATTACAAATATCCAGATTAGGAAAAAGCCTAATTAATTTTAGTTTAGACTTTAAATCAATAAGTTCCAATGAAAGAATAGAAAAACTAAAAGAAGAAATAGATAAAGGAACTTATAATGTAGAGGAAAAGCTTATAGCTCAAGGAATTTTAGAAGAAATGAAAAGAAAGCTATAAATAAGGTGGGGGGAGCTTTGAAAGAAAAATTAAATAATATAATCCTAGAAGAAACAAAATTTTTAGAAAAATTGTTAGTGGCTTTAGAGAAGCAGCATGAATATATTGCAAAGAATGAAGTCTTCAAGATGGAGGCTGTTGTTCAAGAAATACAAAATCTCAATGTTGAAATAGCTAAATGGGAGATGGAAAGAAGAAACTTAACTAAGGGAAGAGGTATGCTTGAAATAGTTGAAGAACTGGGGGATAGCGAAGTTGAAAACAACTATAGAAAGATAAGAGGTCTTGTAGAAGAACTTAAAACCCAAAAAGAGCTAAACGAAGCTCTTATAAGGCAAGGGTTAGGGTATGCTACAAAGATGCTTCAGATACTAAACCCCGATAGAAGTGCAAAGACTTATGGAGCTTATGGAAAGATGAAATAGTTTTATTGATTAATAATAAGCAATCAACAGTAAAAGTTAACTGTTGATTGTATAAAGTTTGGAGGTAAAGATTTTGTCAGGTTTATTCGGAACTTTAAACATAGGTAAAAGTGGTATTTTTACACATCAAAAAGCAATTGATGTAACATCACATAATATTGCAAATGCAAATACAGAGGGGTATTCAAGACAGAGGGCTGAAATGCAAACAAGAAGACCTTTTTCTACCCCAGGAATGAACAGTGCTGGATCAGTAGGGCAGATGGGAACAGGTTCCATTGTATCTCAAATTAATAGGGTAAGAGATACCTTTATAGATTATCAAGTGAGAGAAGAGTTAGGTACTTTAGGACAATATAGTGGAAGGGATAAGTTTTTAAGAGAATTAGAAAACATATTCAACGAACCTACGGATACAGGAGTATCTAATCTTATAGGAAAATTCTTCGATGCATGGCACGAACTTTCAAAGCAAGCAAACACATCTAATGCTAAAACAGGTGTAGCGGAACAGTCAAAAGCCTTGGCGAATGAATTAAATCGTATTTATAACCAGTTGCAAAAACTTAAAGAAAATGCTCAAGAGTCTATTAAAGATACGGTTGTTAATGTAAATCACATGCTAGATGAAATTAATGAATTAAATAAAGAAATAGCTGAAATAAGTTTTATGGGACAAACACCTAATGATTTAATGGACAGAAGGGACTTGCTTATAGATGAACTTAGTTCAAAATTTGGCATAAAAATAGAAAAAAGAGGCTCAAACGGGCTAGACATAAGTACGAAAAGCGATCCTAACGCTCAGCCTCCAGGAGGCTTAAATATAGTTCAAAAAGTTAATCCAGATGATGTGTTAAAGTTTGCATATGTAAGTGAAATAGTACCAGGAGAAAATGTTAAAGATGGACAGCCAGGTACATATAAAATAGTATATTATAAAAACGGCGATATGACCTCAGGTAAAAACAGGGTAGAAATGGAAATTGAAGTATCTGATGATGATAAACTATCAGCAGCAGAAAAACTAGATCAGTTAAGACAATGTAGGGTTATATGGACAAATAAAAATGGAGAGGCTGTAAATAAAGAAGGAAAACCCATAGGGGAAAGCGGAAGTATTGATGATTTATCCACTTTTACACCAAGCAATGGGGAACTAAGTGGTTATATGTCCGTACAAGATGATATAGATGCGTATACAGAAAAATTAAATAAATTAGCAAGATCCTTGGCTTTTACTGTAAATGCTATACATTCACAAAGTGCAGGTAATTATGAAGACGAACTACTTTTCTTTGTGAATAAAGATGGTAAAGAAGAAGATATAACTGCAGAAAACATATGCGTTAATCCGGATATACTTAAAGATGTAATGTTAATAAATGCTGGAAAAGAAATTGGTGGAGAGGGAGATGGAAATAGAGCCCTAGCCATTTCAGGATTAAGAGATAAATTGACGCAAATACAAAACATGGTTTTAGATGGCAAAGGAAAGCATAATAGGGAAAGCTTTATAAATGAGCTTGGCAATGGGTTGATTATGGATGATGAACTAGGAGTACTCGTGCTAAAGGGGAACACTGGAGGTTCAAAACCAGACAATTACTTTAAAGGTATGATAAATGAATTAGGAAACCAAGCATTAGAATCTAAAAGAATAGTGGAAAAACAGTACATTAGATTAATGGGATTTCAGGAATCAAAATATGCAGTATCAGGAGTATCCTTAGATGAAGAAATGACCAATATGATTCAATTCCAACATGCCTACCAAGCAAATGCTAAGATAATCGCCACAGTGGATGAACTTTTGGATGTAATAGTAAATGGACTTAAACGTTAGTTTAATTGAGAGTTGAGAATTGAAGATTTTTAGATATGGTTGAAATTCTCTTAAAGTAATTTCTTCATTATCTAAAAATCTTGAAAAAAGGAGGTAATATAATTGAGAGTTACAAATAAAATGTTAGCTACTAACTTTTTATCAGATATGAGAACCAATATGAGTAATTTAAGAATTCTTCAAATGCAATTAAGTTCTGGTAAATTAATTAGGAGGCCTTCCGATGATCCTTTAAGAGCTTCCAGAGCTATGCAGTTACATACTGACATCAACACAAATAAGCAGTACAATAGCAATATAAAAGATACTAAAAATTGGTTAGATCAGACAGATACATCACTAAATCAGCTTGGGAACCAAATCAAAAGGGTTAGAGATCTTTTGATGTCTGCAGGTAACGGATCCTATAGTATAGATGAAAGAAAAAAAGTAAAAGATGAAGTAAATGAAATAATAGGACAGTTTGCTCAAACTCTAAATGGAAATTTCGACGGTAAATACATATTTTCAGGTACGAGAGTTTCAGCAAAACCTGTAGGAATAATAAAGGGCCCAGCTACTACAGATGTTCAAAGCGTTGCAGCAGAAGATGGAAAAATTCCTGAAGAAGGTAAAGTGGTTGGAAAGTTTACAGGAACTGAAAATAAAGATTATGAAATAACCGTTGGAAAAATAGATACTTCCACTAATAAAGTAATAGAGTTAAGTGTAAAAATAAATGGAGAAGAGTCAGTAATACTTGCAAATGGGGACGGAAGCTTTGATCTAGGAGATGGAATGAAATTTTCCATAGAAGATGGAGAAGGAAATGTTCCAAAAAATAAATATACATTTTCAGCTATAGCAGATGGAAATACTAAATTAGTTTACAAAGGAAGGGAAGGAGAAACCCTTCAAGAGCCAACTACTGCTAAGATAAGCAAGGCAGAGGAATGGAAGGGAAAAGAGATAACCTTTGATTATAAAGGAGAAAAAGTTTCTATAACCTTAGACGATGATATAAAAACTTCAAAAGAGCTAGTGAAAAATATTAACGATAAGCTTAAAGGAACAGCTCTAGAAGGAAAGTTATCTGTAGAAATGATTGAATCAGGGGATGAAACTAATATAAAATTTACAAATTTAGATGATAAAAATCCTATAACTCTATCAGGTACTTCGGATATAGAAGACCTAAAAGATTTAAAAGGTAAGGATGTATCAGGAAATGAACTAGATTTAATCAACGAAAAATTAGTTACAGAAATATCCCAAGGAGTAAGGGTAGAGTACAATGTAACAGCCTCAGAGATACTAACTTTTACAGATAGTAAGGGAGTAAATAGAGATGTAAGGGACATATTTGAAAATATCATTAGACATTTAGATGATGAAAATGGAGTAAAAAAGTTAACTGGAGAAGACTTAGAGGCTATAGATGAAATTGCTAATAATATACTAAAAGTACGTTCTCAAGTAGGTGCTAAACAAAATACAATGGATGGCGCCAAAGAAAGAAATACAGAGGAAAACTTTAATATAACAGAAATTTTATCTGAAACAGAGGACGTAAATGTTACAGAAAAGATTATGGAATATGCTACAGCTCAAATGGTTTATATGGCATCATTGCAAACTAGCGCAAGAGTACTTCAACCTACGCTTATGGATTATATTAGATAGTGTACTAGATTATTAATTTTTTAGATATTTGGATGATTAGATTTTTAGACGATAAAAAAATGTGGAGGGAAAATTATGAAATTTAGCACAAAGCATCATGGAATTCTAGAATATAAAGAAGAAGATGTAGTATTATTTCCTAAAGGGTTACCAGGGTTTTCAGATTTAAAAAAGTTCATTATTTTTCCCGTTGAAGGAGAAAGAATTTTTAACATATTGCATTCTATAGAAGAGGAAGATATTGGACTTGCGGTAGTATCTCCATTTAATGTATGCAAAGATTATGAATTTCAACTACCAGAGGAAATGATAAAAAATTTAAAAGTGAATTCTCCAGAAGATATATTAGTTATTACCACAGTAACAATTAACTCCGATTATAAGATGATAACTACTAACTTAAGAGCTCCTATAATTATAAATATAAAAGAGAAGATTGGGGAACAAATAATATTAGAGAACGATGAATATAAAATAAAACACCCAATTTTTCAGGAGGAAAAGTAATGTTAGTTATAGGGAGAAAAAAAGGTGAATCCTTACTCATAGGGGATGACATAGAGATTACAGTGGTAAAAATTGAAGATGGTTCAGTAAGATTAGCTATAGAAGCACCTAAAAATGTGAATATATTAAGAAAAGAACTTTATAAGGAAGTAGAACAGGAAAATAGAAATGCAGTTGAAGTAGATATCTCACTGCTTAAAAATATAAAAAAATAGTGTTTATTTTCAAAAGGGGTGTAATAACATGGATGTAAAGTTAGTAAGTCAGGGAGGACAGATTAACTTTGATAAAAATGCTATATATAATGAAATCATGTTTTTTGACAAAGGTAATGGCAGCGTTGGACAAGCTGAAGTGATAGGAGATAATATAAAAATACAGGAAGATGATCTTAAAAAAGCAGTGGATACCTTAAATAAAACCTTTAATGATAAATCCACTTATTTAGAATATGAGGTATATGGTAAAACTAATAATATTATTGTAAGAATAATGGACAAAAATACAAAAGAAATAGTAAAAGAAATACCACCTAAAAAGATTATAGATATGGTAGACAAGCTCTGTGAATTAGCAGGGGTGTTTATGGATGAGAGGGTTTAATGGATATATACTGTTTGTGTAGCTTTCGCCTCAATAAGAATTTCTAGAATTTATTTTATAAAACTTCCTAATGCTGGCAAACTCGCTTGCTCAAACATGCGCAGCATTTTAACGGAAATTTTCTAAACTAAATTAAGAACTTCTAAATTTTGCTCAAATGCATACGGCACAGTATATATCATTAAAAGTTACTATAATAAGGAAGGTGTTTCTATGGAATATAGGCTTAATAAAATTGATACTGAGATAAGACAAAGAGTTGAAGAGTCAACAAAAGAAGGCATAGTCCATAGGAAAAAGGATATAAAGATAGATAAGGATGCACAAGAGAAGAGGGAAGAAAAGGATTTTTCTGAGCAATTAAAAAAATATAGTAAGAAAAAGAAAAAAGTAAAAATAATTTCAGTTGAAGCTGAAAAGGTAGAAGAAGTAGATGTAGAAGCGGTTAAATATAAGGCGGAAGAAAAGCAATTTTCTAGTGGAAGATTTTTAGACACAAAAAGGTAGGTGTAGAGCGTATGTACGCTAGCAATGCATATAATGCTTATAAAAATAATAGTGTAAATTTTGCTTCAAAGGAACAATTACTATTAATGCTACTAGATGGAGCAGTAAAGTTTTCTAAAATAGCAAAAAATGCAATAGTAGAAAAGGATGTAAAAAAAGCTCACGAAAATATAATAAAAACTGAAAATATATTCTATGAGTTGGTTGCAAGTTTAGATGTTGAAAGAGCCGGAAGTTGGGGGGGATCTTTAGTTCAAATATATGAATTTATAATACAAAGATTAGTAGATGCAAACATTAAAAAAGATGTAGCTATAATGGATGAAGTAATACCTCTCATAGAAGAGGTAAGAGATACTTGGGAAGAGGCATATAAAATCAGCAAAACTACGAGATAAAAGTTAGATAGATGATTAGATATTTACAAATCTAAACATCTTAAAAAAAGGAGGTATAAATCATGGTAAGTGGTATAAGTGGAGGCGGTCTTAGATTACCTGGACTAGCTACTGGTATGGATACAGATGATATGATAAAAAAAATGCTTATGGGACAACAAGCTAAAATAGATAAGGTTAAGCAAGATAAACAGATAATAGCTTGGAAACAGGAAATGTATAAAGATATTATAAAGGATGTTAAAGATCTTCAAAATACTTATTTTAGTTCTACAAGTAAAGATAGCCTAATAAATAATAAAAACTATTTTGATTATATAGCTAAAGTTAATAGCGGTGTTTCAGCCAATATTACTGCTGGACAGGGAGCAATTGAGGGAAATTATATAGTAGACGTAATACAAATGGCTAAAGGAGCTACTGTTAGCGGAAAATTGCAATATACTGATGGTTCTAATAAAAATGTTACTAACGATACTAAATTATCAGAATTAGGAATAGATAAAAATTTCACTATAACTGTAGACGGGAAGGAGTTTACAGTAGATGTTGAAAAGCTTGATAAAAGTAAAGCTACTGTAAAAGATTTAGTAAGCAGCATAAAAAATAGTTCTTTTGAAGTTGATGGGAAGACAGAAAAGTTGTCTGATTATATAAATGTTTCCTTTAGTGAACTAAGTCAAGAAATTTCAATAGAAACTAAAAAAACTGGTGAAGGTGTAGTTATTGCTATAGGTGGGGACAACAAAGTATTTGATGTAAGTACTATTGATGAAGGTAAAAATTCCATAGCAGAAATTACTGCTCCAGGAAGTAGCGCAAAGGTTAAAGTTGAAAGGGATTCTAACAATTTTACTATTGATGGGATTACTTACAAGCTAACTGAAAAGGGAGAAACAAATATTAATATATCAAAGAATGTAGATCAAACTTTTGATAGAATAAAAGGCTTTATGGATAAGTATAATGCTCTTATAGAAAAAATAAGCGGTAAATTAAAAGAGAAAAAAGACTATGACTACAAGCCGTTAACAGAAGAGCAAAAAAAAGAAATGAAAGACGACGATATAAAGGCTTGGGAGGAAAGAGCTAAAAAAGGTGCGCTCAGAAATGATAGTAATTTAGAAAAAATGTTAAGTGATCTAAGGGGAGTTTTCTATGATAAAGTAGAAGGAAGTAATATTAGCTTTGGTAGAAAACAAACAGGATTAGATACTAGTAGTGATACTACTAAATCAGGACAGATTGAATTTGGCCCGGGAGGAGAAGAGACATTAAAGAAGATCTTAATGGAAAATCCTGAAGATATTATGAATCTTTTTAATAAAATGCCTTCAATTAGTAATCCTAAAACTTCTGAAGAGAAAAAGCAAGCTTATAATGAATCTGGAATATTTCAAAGAATAAATACTATAATAAAGGACTATGCAGGGTTGCCAGGAGTAACTTTAGGTAAAGGTATTCTGACAGATTATGCTAATAAGCAGGAAGACAATAGTATTTATGGAGTAATTGGAAGCAATAATTTACCAGACCAACTACATAGAAAAGATATTATGATAAAAAATCTAAGTGACAAAATGAAGGAGAAGGAAAAGCAACTTTATAGACAGTTTGCTACATTAGAAAAAGTAATGAATAAATATAATTCACAAGCTGCTTGGATGGCACAACAGTTTGGAGGACAATAAAGGGGAAAATAATTTATGAATGAACTTAGGGAAAGTTTAGTTAAGTTTAATAAACTAACTCTAGAAATCATTAGCGATATTAAAGAGGGAAATATAGATTCTATAGATAGTCTTATGGATGATAGACAGAAAATAATAGATTTTATTGAGAGTATAGATTATTCCAAAGAAGAATTTATAGATATATGCAATAAATTAAAAATAATAGAAAATAATAAAGAATTAGAAAAAATAATTAAGGATAAAAAAGAAGAATTAAGAAATGAGCTAGGAGAATTGAAGGTTACTAGAAAAGCCAATAATGGTTATAATCATAGAAGCTCAAATGCTCTAATTTTCAGTAAAAAAATATAAAACTTAATATCTTTTAAATAATTTTATAAAAAAACTATAAAGTACATTTTAATTATTACGATATATAAAGTGTAAGGAAGATATACTGCCTGAGTGGCCATGAAGGTGGTATATATCTTATAAAGATAATTTTTAAAATAAAATAAACTAGGGTTTCACAGGGAAGTGGAACATAATTTCAAGGAGGGTATAAAAATGATTATTAATCACAATTTAAACGCTATGAACGCTCACAGACAAATGGGAATAAACACTGGTAATAGTGCTAAGGCAATGGAAAAATTAAGCTCAGGTTTAAGAATAAACAGAGCTGGAGATGACGCAGCAGGACTTGCAATCTCAGAAAAAATGAGAGGACAAATCAGAGGTCTTAACCAAGCTTCAAGAAACGCTCAAGATGGTATTTCTTTAATCCAAACAGCAGAAGGTGCTTTAACTGAAACTCACTCAATTCTTCAAAGAATGAGAGAATTAACTGTACAATCTGCTAACGATACTAACGTAACAGTAGACAGAGATAATTTACAAGAAGAAATAAAAGAATTAAAAACTGAAATAGATAGAATAGCAACTCAAACTCAATTTAACACTAAAGAATTATTAAATGGAAGTTTAGCAGGTACAAACGCTGTTAATTTCCAAATTGGAGCAAATGCTGGCCAAATGATGACTTTAGCGATTGACGATATGACTACAACTGGATTAAGTATAACTGGTATTGATATAAGTGGAACTAATGCGGCTAGTATAAGTGCTCAAATTGGAACTATAGATAATGCTTTAAACTTAGTTTCAAAACAAAGAGCAAAACTTGGAGCTAACCAAAATAGATTGGAACATACTATAGCTAACTTGGATAACTCTTCAGAGAACTTACAAGCAGCAGAATCAAGAGTTAGAGATGTAGATATGGCTAAAGAAATGATGAACTTCTCAAAGAATAACATTCTTCAACAGGCTGCTCAAGCTATGCTTGCACAAGCTAACCAAGCACCACAAGGAGTTCTTCAGTTATTAAGATAAGCAGTGAATCAATTTGGCTTTAGCTAAATTTCGTGAATCTCTTACTCAGACATAGTCTGAGTTTCCTTAATACATTTAAAATAAAAAGCATAAGAATCAGAATACTTCTGACTCTTATGCTTTTTTATATTTAAAGTTAAACAAATTAAACACGATATATATCATAGATACATCGTGAAGGGAATGAAATAAATGAAGCTAAGCATAGCTATGATAGTTAAGAATGAAGAAAAGTATATTGAAAATACATTAAAGCCTTTAAAAAAATTGCAGGAATATATAGAGAGCGAAATAGTTATTGTAGATACAGGTTCTACAGATAATACTGTAGAGATTGCTAAAAAGTATACAAATAAAATATATTTTCATAAATGGAATAATAATTTTGGGGATATGAGAAATATTTCTATAAATTATTGTAGTGGTGATTGGATATTAGTAGTGGATGCAGATGAAGTTCTTTATGATGTGAAGGAATTAGCAAAGTTAATTAAAAATAAAAAAAGTAATAAGTACAATGCTGGAATTATTAAAATAATTAATTTTAACAGAGATGTGGAAAATTCAATAAATAATGGAGCTATATCTCCTTTAATTAGAATTTTTAAAAGAGGAACCATAAATTATTTAGGAAGTATTCATGAACAACCTCAATTTAAATATCCTTTAATAAATACTAATATAAGATTTATTCATTATGGTTATGATAATAGGGATTGTAAATTAATGGAATATAAATTTAAAAGAAATTTAAGTTTGTTAATGAAAGAAACAAAAAAAGATCCAGATAATATATATATAATTTATCAAATATCAGCGTCTTATAGTATGCACAAAGATTCAAAAGAAGCGTTAAAATACATAGAAATGGCTTATGCCAAATGTAAGAAAGAAATAGGAAAATATATATATGTATTAGACAAATATTGTTCTCTTCTATATGGATTAAAAGAATATAGGTTGCTCTTAGAAAAAGTAGAGGAAGGTCTACAATGTGAGAATTTTATAGACTTTTATTTTTATAAGGGAGAGGCTTGTTACAACTTAGGTAAATATGAAGAAGCTATAGAAGGCTATAATGAATATTTAAATTGCTATGAAAAACTAAAGAATAATTCAATGATTTATAATGCTACTTTATCTATTACTAAAAGAGGTTTAAAAAATAATGTACTTTATAATTTAGCTTTAAGCTATTATAATAATAATTCTTATGATAAAGCTTTAAATATAATATTTAAAATAGAAGATAAAAATATATTAAAAGAAAAAGTCCGTATAATACTTAAGATTATAGTACAAGGCAAAGTATGGAATAAAGTTTCGAGTTTAGATGAACTTATTGATAAATATAATTATGAAAACATATTATTTTATATACATAAAGAAGTTCTATTAGAGGATTTAATAAAACTTAGTGAAAACCTATCAGAAGGAAATTTAAAGGAAATTGTTTCTATAGTTAAATATTTTAAAGAAAATGATGGTCTTGATAAAGAGTTAATACAGAAAGTCAAAAAAATAACTAATGAAAATAAGATACCTTATGCAATTTATATATATTATATTTTAAAATACGATATTAATGAAATTGAAAATCTTATAGTTTATGGGAAAAATAAAATAGAAAATATATTAATATATTTATGTGCTAATTATTATGATTTTAATTCTATTATGTTGAAAGGCTTAGAAAAATTTAAATCAATGGAATTAGCTACTATATCTATTAGAACCATTATGGAAAAAGTACTATTGTTAAGTGGAAATCTACCTAAAGAGGATAACGAAGAAATATTTTTGAATTATGTGGCAAACAAATATTACTGTATTATAAAAACTTATAATAGTAATTTAATAGAAAACAATATATGGATGCTTACAGATGAGGATAGATTTATATTACAACTAAAAAAAGCATTACAATATAAGTATGAAGACACTATGAGTTATATAAAATCTATAAAAGATATTATAAATTTAGAGAAATCTTATACAAAATATATAGAAATATTAACAGAGAATTTAGAGGAACCTGTAAATAAAGATATTAAGGCTTTAATACCTAGTTTAATTGAAAGCATAAAAGGATTATTAAATAAAGAAAAATATCAGGAAGCCTATGATACTGTTGAAGAAGCACTATCCTTAGTAAAATTTGATTTTGATTTAATGATGTTAAAATTTAATTTACTTATAAAATTTAATTATAAGGAAGAAGCTATAGAATGTTTAAAAGAGATTATATTATATGGAGAAGCTAGGAGAGTTAATAAAGTTATAGAAGAATATTTTTAAAATGTAAAATAAACTAGCAAAAAAATTTGCTTTTAGGAGTGGTTATATATTGGATATGGAACAACATAAAAATAATATAAAAAAAGCTATAGAAGCTCTTGTAAATAAGAATGAATTAGAAGAGGCAAAAAAAGTAGTAGAAGAATATGATAATTTGGTTCCAAATGATAAAGATATTTATTCCATTAAGGGTGTTATAGCTATGATGGAAGGAGATATGAAAGAAGCGGAAAGAGTTTTAAAGAAAGGTATTGAGATAAGTGGAGAAAATTTTGATTTAATTTATAATCTTTCTTATTTATATCAGTGTAATGGGGAAAATGAACTAGCTATAAAACATTATAAAAAAGCACTTCTGAATTCTAACAATGAAAATCAAGAAAACATTGCTTATACAATGCTACAAGAATTAGGAATTAAAGAAAGTAAAGAGGAAATTATTAAAAATACTATAATAGAAAATAATAATAAACTAAAGGTGGTTTTTTTTCCTTATAAAGTCTCTATGTGGGATAGTTTAGAAACAATATATGAAGCTTTTGCAAAAGACGAAAATTGTGAAGTTAAAGTGGTACCAATTCCTTATCATCAACTTTCCAAAGACAAAGTTATACCAACTTATGAGGGAGAACGATTTCCTAAGAATATTCCAATTATCCATTATAGTAAATATAATATTGAAAATGAAAAACCAGATATTGTTTTTGTACATAATATATATGACCAATATAATACTATAACTCGTGTTTATGAAGGATATTTTACATTTAATCTTAAAAAATATACACATATGCTTGTATATGTACCATATCATATTGCGTCATTTTTTCCGCCTTATGGGAAACATGCAACATATATGATGCCAGCTATAAAGAACGTAGATAAAATTATTTTAGTTGGTGATTTTGTAGAAAAATCTGCGATAAAAGATGGTATACCAAAGTCAAAGCTTATGACACTTGGATCACCTAAAATTGATTCTATGGTTAATAATTTAAAAGAAAATAAGGCATATCCAATTGAATGGAAAGAAAAGTTAGATGGTAAAACCGTATACCTTTTAGATACTGGTTGTTTGTATTTTATTAATGATCCTTTCTCAAAAATAGAGGAAATAACAAATATATTGAATATAACAAATATAAATAAGAATACCGCCTTAATTTGGCGTCCTCACCCTCTTACTAAAATCTCAATAATGAGATATATACCTCAACTGTTAAAGTATTATAATAAGTTAACAGAATACCATATAAAGCATAGAAATGGTCTTTATAATAATGTTATATTAGATGAAACTGATAATTACTTATATGCTTTAAATGCTGCAGATGTTTTGATATCAGGGAATGGATCATTACTGGGAAGTTATTTGCTTACTGAAAAGAAAATAATTTTTTTGGATGAGAAAATGCCTGAAGGATCAGTAATTCCACCAAATGTTTTTTACTATTTTTACAATAAAAAAGAACCTTGGTACGAGCTTATTGAAAGGATTAATAATGGAGATGATCCATTATCTAAAAATCGTAAAGGAATAGCTTCTAAAGTTTATGCAAATACATATGGAACTTGTGGAGAAGAAGTGTATAGAACAATAAAGAAAATAGCATTAAAGAATAAAATCGATTATTGAAGAAAGAGTAATTTTTAGAAATATAAGAGCATTAAAGATTAACAACTAAAAAGTTAGGCAAATTGATGATTTAAGGATTCAACAAGCTCTAATATATACAATATGAAGGAGGATAAAAACATGCAAGCCATAATTCTAGCAGCAGGAATGGGAAAGCGATTAAAAGAATTGACAAATGATAATACAAAGTGCATGGTGAAAGTAAATGGTGTTACCATGATTGAAAGAATGTTATCACAATTAGATAAATTAAGTCTGTCTAATATAACAATTGTTGTTGGATACAAGGGAAAAGAGCTACAAGAATATATAGAAACTCTAAATGTTCGTACTCCAATTAACTACGTGAATAATGAAATTTACTATAAAACTAATAATATATATTCTCTTTACTTAGCAAAAAACTATCTATTAAAAGAGGATACGCTGTTACTTGAATCAGACTTGATATTTGAAGATTCTGTATTAAAAAAGATAATTGAAGATCCATATCCTAGCCTAGCCTTAGTGGCGAAATATGAAAGTTGGATGGATGGTACCGTCGTTACTATAGATGAAAATAATAATATTAAGAATTTTTTGGATAAAAAACAATTTAGATTCTGTGATATTGAAAGTTACTACAAAACAGTTAATATTTATAAATTTAGCAAGGAATTTTCCAATACACACTATGTACCTTTCTTGGAAGCATATAGCAAAGCTCTTGGTAATAATGAATACTACGAACAAGTGTTAAAAGTTATAACATTATTGGACAAACCAGAGATAAAAGCTGCAACTTTGGGTGATGAATCATGGTATGAAATAGATGACATACAGGATCTTGATATAGCAGAATCAATTTTTACAACATCTAAGGAAGACAAACTAACTAGAATTCAAAGTAGATATGGTGGGTACTGGAGGTATCCAAATTTAATAGATTTTTGTTATTTAGTAAATCCATTTTATCCAACAACAAAATTGTTAGATGAGATAAAGGCTAATTTTGAACGATTGATTTGTGATTATCCATCAGGGATGGGAGTTAATAGCTTGCTAGCAGCTAAGTATTTTGGTATACACAAAAATCAAATAGTTGTAGGAAATGGTGCAGCTGAGCTTATAAAATCATTGATGGAGAAACTTGAAGGTAAAATAGGTATTATTCTACCTACGTTTGAAGAGTATCCAAATAGAAAAAATTCTGGGGATATTGTGGCTTATTATCCTAATAATGATAATTATGCTTATTCGGCTAATGATTTGATAAGCTTTTATGATAATAAGGATATTTCTACTTTACTATTGATTAATCCTGATAATCCATCAGGTAATTATATAGAAAAGAAAGATGTTCTTAAGATTGCAGAGTGGGCACAAGAAAAAAGAATTACTTTTATTGTGGATGAGTCATTTGTTGATTTTGTTGATAAAGAGGAAGCAGCAACACTTATTGATGAAGATATATTGCAAAAATATCCTAAATTAATAGTATTAAAAAGTATTTCAAAATCTTTTGGTGTACCTGGACTTCGCTTAGGTGTATTGGCTTCTAATGAATTAGATATTATTAATTTTATTAAAAAAGATGTTGGTATTTGGAATATTAATTCCTTTGCTGAGTTTTATATGCAGATATTTGAAAAGTATAAAAGCGATTATAATAATGCTATAAATGAATTTAAAAAGGTTCGAAAAGAGTACGTTGAAAAGCTTTCAGAAATTAAAAATTTAAGAGTAGTACCAACACAAGCAAATTATGTATTATGCGAAGTGCGTGGAAAGCATACAGCTAAAGAATTAACGAAGATATTATTAAATGAATACGGAATCTTTATAAAAGATTTATCTACTAAAAAAGGTTTTAATGGCCAGTTTATTAGGGTAGCTGTTAAAAGACCAGAAGACAATGATAAATTGATTCAGGCTATAAGGAGTGTTTTACAATGAGATTAAAAAGAGTAAGACCTTCAAAGTATTTTAAAGACAAAAAACTTAATATATGTATTCTAGGTGGCGGGAACGTAGGAACTTTATTACTTGGAGATATTGGTTCAAATAAAGATTTATCAGTTAGATTATTTACGTCAAATCCACATAAATGGAGTCATGAAATTGAAGTTTGCAGTAATGATAATACTGTTAAATATAAAGGTAAGATTGATATCATATCAGATAATCCTGAAGATGTAATAGGGGATGCAGATATTATTATTTCTACACTTCCTTCACAAGTTTTTCCTAAAATAATTGGGAAGATAAAATCATTTATTAAATCAAGGACTTGGATAGGTGTGATGCCGGGGAGTGGTGGAAGTGAGTTTTATTGCAAGGAACTTTTAGAGATTGGATGTATATTATTTGGATTTCAGCGAGTGCATGGGATTTCTAGAATAAAGGAGTATGGTAAATCAGTGTATGATCTTGGGAAAAAAAATGAACTTCATATAGCTGCAATACCGGTAGACCAGACAGAAAGTATTTGTATGAAATTAGAAAATATAATGAAAATTAAATGTAATCCATTACCTAATTATCTTAATGTCACACTTACACCATCAAATTCAATTCTTCATACTACAAGGCTTTATACAATGTTTTATCATTATAAAGAAGGGCTATTCTGGGATGAAGTAATAGATTTTTATGAAGAATGGAATGATGAGGCTTCAAAAATGTTGATTGCTTGTGATGAAGAGTTACAGCTGCTGTGTAAAAGTATAAGCGGACTTAATTTAACTGGTGTTAAATCTTTAAAAGAACATTATGAATCGGGAACACCAGAAGAAATGACGAAAAAGATAAATAATATTATTCCATTTAAAGGAATAAAAGCACCAATGATAAAAACACAAAGAGGATATATTCCTGATTTTAATTCACGATATTTTTTAGAGGACTTCCCTTATGGCCTTTGTATTATTAAAGGCTTTTGTGATGTTGTTGGTTTAGATACACCTAATATAGATAAAGTTCTCATATGGTTTGAAAAGATTGCTGAAGTTGAATATTATGTTAATAATAAGTTTGAAGGGAAAGATTTAAAATACTTATCACTACCTAAGAATTATGGATTAAGTTCAGTGGAAGATATAATTTTTTATTATAGTTAAGAAAAATAGAAAATTTTATAAAAATGGTATAAAATTTAAAAATATAGTTAAGAATGGTTATGAAAATTGCCATAACTAATTTAAAGGGTGGTAAATTATATGAGAATTAATACAATAAAAAAATCATATATAAATGTTAGTGGGAAAATATATGATTCTGAATTTATTAATTTAGCTAATATTAAAAATAATAAAATAAATTTAGATGAAAGAACACTTTTTTTAACAAAAAAAGAAAAAGAGATTTTAAATGACCAACAAATTGAAAATTTTAATGATGTAATATATATATTTAAATATAAAAACATTTATGGCATCATATGCGATATTCCTATTGAAGAGTATGATGATGGTAATGTTAAATGTCATGAATTAGTTTTACCAGATACAGTTCAAGGCATGTTAAGTAATTTACATGGTTATAATTGTGAAACTGCACCAATATTATTAGGGCACAATAAAAAGATTGATTATTCATCATATATTGAAGAGAAAAAATATGAGAAGTATTTTATATTAGATGATATAGAGATTTATGTATATTGTGGTGAAAAGGCAAAGAATATATTAAATGAATTTTTAGAGACTGATAAGCTATATGTTGCAGATGGACATCATCGTCTATATACTACATCTTTATCTAAGTTTAAAAATTCAGTTTTATCATGTTTGATTAGCTTTGAATATTTAAAAATCTTGCCAATTCATCGTATTATCTCAAATGTTGATGCACAATTATTCGAGAAAGCTAAAGGGTTTATTTATAATAGATTTGAAGTATTACCACTAGAAATACCTTTGTCTAAAGGTAAAATACGTATAAAATACAATGAAGATAGCTTTGTTGTAAATCTTATAGAATTAAATTCTGATGCGTTTTGGAATAATGATATTTATCGTTTAAATACGCAAATTATTTCACAGGCTTTTCGTATTTTTGATACTGGAAAACTTAAATATATATTAGATTGTACATTAAAGAATCATGATATAGACAAAAATGATGTACTAATCGAAACATATCCAGTAGCAAAAGATGAGTTTATTGAATGTGCAAATAATAAATGCATAATGCCTCCAAAATCGACATGTTTTTTTCCTAAATTCCCATCTTTTCTAGTATTTAAACAATACCAGTAAAATTGACTCTGAAATATTATACCTGAAAGGCATGTAGTATCTATAACGTATTTAGATAATGTATAAATAGAATTGAGATATAAAATATGTAATATGTTTAAATATATTATAACGTCTTAGAATTACAAAAATGTAATAACTATATTAGCTTCTATAGCTCAATGATAATCTTCTTAGTAAACCATTATCAAAATCCATAATTATATTTTTAGAATGGGAATAAATACAAAAAGGTGTGAATATTATGCTTACTTTATGTCTTATAGTAAAAAATGAAGAAGAAAGTTTGGATAAGTGTCTAAATAATGCAAAGGAATTTGTAGATGAAATAATAATAGTTGATACAGGCTCTACGGATAAAACTAAAGAAATTTCATTAAAATATACAGATAGAATCTTTGATTTTGATTGGTGTGATGATTTTTCAAAAGCAAGAAACTTTTCAATATCAAAAGCATCTAACGATTGGGTATTAATATTGGATGCTGATGAATATATAAAAATATTTGATAGAGATATTCTTTTAGAGTTTATAAATAACCCTGACAATGAGAAAAAAGTCGGTAGGATTGAAATAATTAACATAATAGAAGATTCAGCAGGTGAAAAGAAATATTTTGAGAGAGTAAATAGATTATTTAATAAAAATTATTTTCAGTATTATGGTATAATTCATGAACAAATTAAAATGAAAAATGATGAACATTATGAAACAAAGGATATTGATATATCATCGGAACATATAGGATATACTAAGGAAGTTGTAAATAAGACAAATAAATTAAAAAGAAATATTGATTTATTAAATAATGCATTAAAAGATAATAATGATGATTCTTATATCCATTATCAGTTAGGAAAATCTTACTATATGTTAAAAGATTATGATCAAGCTGTTACTTATTTTGAAAATGCATTAAAATATGATTTAGATTATAGATTAGAATATGTCATAGATCTTATTGAAACTTATGGGTATGCATTAATAAATAGTGGTAAATATAAGGAAGCACTGTCTTTAGAAAAGTTTAGTAAATACTATGATGCTCCAGATTTATATTTCTTAATGGGGCTAATATATATGAACAATGCTAAGTTTTCTTTAGCAGTAGATAGTTTTTCAAGGTGTACAAAATTCACCAAGGGTAAGATGGAGGGTATTACAACTTATTTACCATGTTATAACATGGGTATTATTTATGAAGTTCTAGGTCTTAAGGAACAAGCATTAGAATGTTATAGTTTGTGTGGTAAGTATTCACTTGCTTTAAATAGGTATTCACAATTATTAAAATAATTAAAAGCCGCTATATATTTTAGCGGCTTTTATATATTGGTGCCATCAACTCACTACTATATTAAAACTATCTCTATCATTTAAATAATCTGTAGCCTCATAGATTATCTTTTCAATAGCTTCTCCATCTAGGTTAAGTGTTTTAAGGGCAAATTCTGAAAAGTTATAGGATAATCCATCATTTCCAAGACCTACACCTAACATCATTGTTATTGAATCGGCTATGTGAACTATGGAAACTAATTTGGGGTCTGTTTCTGATAATTCAGGGGAGTGGTGGTAGAGAATGCTTTCTACTAAAGCTAAAGGGAAGTTCCATTTTTGTGCTACTTTAGCTCCTATTTCTCCATGGTTAAATCCTAGGGTTTCTTCTTCCGCTTCTATAAAGGTTTTACCTTCCTTTTCTACTTTGTTTATTATGGTTCCATACTCTTTAGCTACATAATAATTTAATATGGTTTTACCTATATCCCTTAAAAGGCCTGATATATAAGCCTCTTCTGCTTTTGGATATTTTAGTTTTTTAGCTATAAATCTGGATATTATAGCACAGCTTTGAGATTGATTCCATAGGGCGTATTTTTCTAGACCATACCCATCTGGCAATTCTTTTATAAGAAATTGGCTTACAGCAGAGGCAAGGACTAAGCTTTTTATTGCTTGAGAGCCTAAAAGCACAGTAGCCTCTGACACCGTAGAAATGCTTCTAGCATAACCATAATAGGTGGAATTGGCTAATTTTAATATTTCTGATGTAAGACTTTGATCCATCAATATTTCCTTTTCTAAATCCTTTATTGTGGAATCAGGGTCTTCAGTAAGAGATATTATTTTACTTATTCTATCAGGTAAAATAGGCATGTCTTCAACTTTATTAATCAAATTATCTAAAATTATTTTTCCCATGTTTTTAACACCCATTTCATAAATTATATTCTTTTATATTATATATATCGTCATAGGTCAGAAAATTCTTGAATCCTTTAATAAAATATTTTAATTCATATTATAGTTTAATTAAACACCTATTAAATTTATGGTAAAATTTTACTTATTATAGAGAAAATATAAAAACCGCATAGTATAATAGAATATAATAAAAGCTTTGGAAAGTGGGGTATTTTATGAATATAAAGTGGATTGGGGATTTATTAAAAGATTTTGTTTTAGGAATTGCAATACTAGATATAAGTGAAAAAATATTATGGAGTAATGGTGTCCTAGAAGGAATTTGTGGTGAGGAAAATATATTAGAAAAGTATTTTTATCAAATATTTAACTACAGCATAAATAACATTATTAATGAAGAAATATCAATAAAAATTCCTTTAAATAAAGTTTATACCATGAGAGCTAAATTTATAGATAAAGAAGAAATATTTATATTATACATAAATGAAATAACTAATTTTAATGATAAAGATACAAAGCTATATTGCTTAGAAGAAATAATAAATTCCATAAATGATGGAATTGTAGTAAGTGATTGTGAAGGAAAGGTTGTTTTATATAATAAATCTCAAGAAAAGTTAGAAGAGCTTTCTTCTCATGAAGTTCTCAATAAATATTTATGGGAAGTTTATGAATACAATCCAGAAAACAATCCAGAATTAGCTGAGCATAGAAATGTATATAAAAGTAAAACCTCAATAATCCATAGATACAGAGCACATGTATTTAAAAAGGGCATACCTAAATATGTATCTTACAGCACACATCCAATAGTAAAAAATGGAGAGACTATAGCAGTTTATTCTATCTGCAAAAATGAGACAAGCCTTCAAAATCTATTAATGGAGACAGTGGAATTAAAAAGAGAATTATTTAGCCAAGGGGAGAATGACAGTAAATCAAAGAAGTATAGAAAAAATGGAACTATATATACTTTTACAGATATTATGGGGAGCAGTGAAATTACAAAGAAGGTAATCAAAGAAGCTCAAACCATTTCTCTTTTAGATAATAATATATTAATTGTGGGGGAAACTGGCACTGGTAAAGAGGTCTTTGCCCAAAGCATACATAATTTTGGTAAAAACAAAGAAGAACCTTTTGTAGCTATAAACTGTGCAGCAATTCCTGAAAATTTACTAGAAGGAATATTATTTGGAACCACAAAGGGAGCATATACTGGAGCACTAACTCAAAGTGGTCTTTTTGAAGAAGCCAGAGGTGGAACTCTTTTTTTAGACGAATTAAACTCAATGCCCATATCCATGCAATCTAAGCTTTTAAGAGTTTTGCAAGAAAAGGTAGTTAGAAGACTAGGAAGCTCCAGTACAATTCCAGTATCTTGTCGTGTAATCACAGCGATAAATGAAGAACCAGAAAAACTCATTGAAGAAAAAAGATTAAGATTAGACCTTTTTTATAGAATATCAGGCCTCTTTTTATACATACCACCTCTTAGGGAAAGATCAGAGGATATTATATCCATAGGAGAATTCTATATAAGAAAATATAATAGGTTACTTCATAAAAAAGTTAAGACCTTTTCAAAAGAACTTAAGGAAATCATGATCAACTATAGATGGAATGGCAATGTAAGAGAGCTCAGTCACTTTGTAGAAAATGCTTTAGTTAGAGTAGATGATGAGGAAGAGGCGTTAAATTTAAATCACATACCTAAATACATAAAAAACAGGATGCTTGGCAACTTATCAATGGATATATTAAACTCAAATGAATATACCACAAAGGACTTACCCAATTTTTTAAGAGCTATAGAGAAAAATATCATATTAGATACCTTAGAAAAAAATAGGTGGAACATAACAAAGAGCGCTAATGAATTAGGAATAATAAGACAAAGTCTTGACTATAGGATGAAAAAGTTAAATATTGAAAAGTAGAGTTTTTATAAGTTAATAGATTTTTAAATTATAAGTGTGTAGATTATAACTTTAAGGTGTATAAATTTTATGCACTTATAATATTTTTTTGCCTTTGATTAATAGTAATATTATGGAAATAATGCATAAGTTTTATGCATTGAACTTAATGAAGCATAACAAAGTGAGAATTAGTTTATGTTGGATTTTAACTTCCTATGAACTTTAACTGAATAAAATCAAGGTATTGAGGAGTTCATGAATATTAGTAATTATATAAAAGCAAGTTGGCACGGTAATTGCTTATTAAATATAAGTAAATAATAAAAATTCAAGGAGGCATGTATTATGGGAAAACCAGAAATATTATACTCAGTTAAAGCTCAGAGAGGATCTACGTTAAGATGTAAAGGGTGGAAGCAAGAGACTATTTTGAGAATGTTAGAAAATAATATGGAAAATGCAGAAAAGCCTGAAGAGCTTATTATTTATGGTGGCAATGGGAAATGTGCAAGAAACTGGGAGTCTTATCATGCTATAGTGAAATCCTTAAAAGAGTTAGAAGATAATGAAACTTTAGTTGTGCAATCAGGTATGCCAGTGGCAATTTTTAAAACTCATAAACTAGCACCACGTGTTGTAATGGCTACTACAAATATTATGAAGGCAGATTGGCCTACTTTCTATGACCTTCAAGATAAAAACTTAACTATGTTCGCTCAATATACAGCTGCTCCTTGGGAATACATAGGCACTCAAGGGGTTATAGAAGGAACCTTTGAAACCTTGTCTGCTATAGCTTTGAAAAAATTTGATAATGATTTAGAAGGTAGAATTTATTTCACAGCAGGAGCAGGAGGAATGGGAGGAAATCAGAGCTGGGCAATGAAGATGCACGGTGGAGTTGCAATAGTAATTGACGCAGACGAGAAAGTTATTAAGAGACGTATTGAAAAAGATTATATGGATACAATGGTTTACTCATTAGACGAAGCTATTGATATGGCTAAAAAAGCAGCAGATAAAAAAGAGCCTTTATCCATTGGAGTAGTTGGAAATGCAGCGGACCTTTTCTGGGATGCATACAATAAAGGGTTTATGCCAGATATTATAAGTGAAATGTGTCCATGTCATGATCCAATCTCCTATATTCCATCGGGATATACCCCAGAAGAAGCAGATGAATTAAGAGAAAAGGATCGTGAGTTATATCTAGAAAAGGCAAGGGAATCCATGGTAAAACACCTTAAAGCCATGAACGCTTACTATGCAAAAGGCGTTGAAGTATTTGAATATGGAACAAGCATTAGAAAAGAATGTCGTGATGCTGGAATGGAAGATAAGGAAGCATTCAGAATTCCAGGGTTCGTGTCTGAATATATTAGACCACTATTCTGCGAAGGTCGTGGCCCATTTAGATGGACTTGTATTTCAGGAGATCCTGAAGATCTTAAGAGAACAGACGAACTTGCTCTAGAGATGTTTAAAGATGATCCACTGGTTACAAGATGGATTACACTTGCAAGTAAGTGTTTACCAATAGAAGCTCTTCCAGCGAGAGTTTGCTATATGGGATTTGGACAGCGTAGAAAATTTGGCTTAGCTATAAATGAGCTTATAAAGAAGGGGGAAATTAAAGGGCCGGTAGCTTTTTCAAGGGATAATTTAGACACAGGTTCCATAGTTAACCCAACCTTTGAATCAGAAAATATGAAAGATGGCAGCGATTTAATTTCTGACTGGCCATATTTAAATGGATTATTAAATTGTGCAGGAATGTGTGATTTAATAGCAATTCAAGCTAACTATTCCATGGGAGAAGCAGTTCATACTGGAGTTACAATGATTGCAGATGGAACAGAGGAAGCTTCCATAAGATTAGATGTATGCTTAACTACAGACTCAGGAATAGGTATTATAAGACATGCTCAAGCTGGCTATGAAACTGCAAGGGACATTGCTGAAGGAAAAGGAAAATATACTACCGATAGTATTAAAGTTCCTCTTTGGTGGACACCAGATGCAACTTTTGGACCAGATGGTAAAAGACCGAGATAAAACTTAAAATGATATATTAAGACTTTAAGAAATACTAAACTTGTACCTTTCCATGATGGAGAGGTACAAGTTGATTTATCAAGTGATTCTATTATTTTTAGTTATGGAATAGAGAGGTGATAGAAACTGGATGCTAGAGAAAATAAATTAAAGGCGGATTTAGTATTAAGTAATTGCTCTCAATTAGTAACTTGCAGAAAAGAAGCTAAAGACTTAGTTGGAATAATAGAGGATGGATGGATAGCAGTAAAGGAAGATAGAATAGTAGCTTTAGGAAGTAAGGAAGAGGTATGTAGTAAAGTTGACTATAGTAAAGCTGAAGTCATTGACTGCAAGGGTAAAGTAGTTGCACCAGGATTTGTAGATTGTCATACACATTTAGTTTTTGGAGGGTCAAGGGTAAAAGAATACGTTACTAAACTTACTATAACGGATAGTAAAATATTAGAGGAAATGGGCATAAAAACAGGAATTATGGTCAGTGTGAATATGACAAGGGATTCCTCAGAGGAAGAACTTTATGAAAGCGCATATAAAAGAATTTACAACATGATGTGTTCAGGAACCACCACTGTAGAGAGTAAAAGCGGCTATGGATTGAGCTTAGAACATGAAATAAAAATGTTAAAGGTTAATAAAGTCTTGCATGAAAATTTGCCCATAGACATAATATCTACTTTTTTAGGAGCTCACGGATGGCCAGAGGATGTTTCTAAAGATAAATATATAGATATTTTAACTGAAGAGATGATATCTTATGTGGCAGAGAAAAATTTAGCAAAGTTTTGTGACGTGTGGTGTGATGATGGATATTACACTGCTAAGGAGAGCGAAAAAATATTGAAAAGAGCAAGAGATTTAGGTATTGAACCTAGAATACACACAGATGCTTATTCCTATATAGGTGGTTCAGATTTGGCGGCCCATATGAATTTTGTATCAGCAGATCATTTAAATTATACCCCTAGAGAAGTAATAAAAAAACTATCGAAAGCTAAGGTTACAGGAGTGCTTCTTCCCGTTACAGATTTTTCAGTAAAACACCCTAAACCCTTTAATCCAAGACCTATGATAGAAGAGGGAATGACCATAGCTTTAGCAACGAATTGTTGTCCAGGTGCTTGGAGCGAATCCATGCAGTTTGTTATGATGTTAGCCTGTAGAGCACATAGTATGACTCCCGCTGAGGCATTAAGAGCAGCTACTTTAGGTGGAGCTCATGCACTTTCCATGGAAGAGGAAATAGGTTCTTTAGAGGTAGGGAAATTAGGGGACATGCAAATTTGGAATACCTCAAATTATGAAGATGTGGTTTATAAGTTTGGGGGAAACATGGTAGAAAAAGTTATAAAGAGAGGGAAAATTATAGTTAGGATTTAATATATAAAAGGGGGGTATTTTATGTTTACAAATCCTGTAGTTTTATCAGTTCTTACCATGATAGTATTGTGCTTATTAAAATTAAACGTTATTTTATCATTAATAATTGCGGCTTTAGTAGGTGGTGCTGTAGCTGGAATGCCAATGGGTGAGACGATAAGTATTTTAATTGATGGCATGGGGGGGAATTCAGAAACAGCGCTAAGTTATATACTACTGGGGGGATTGGCAGCTGCTATACACAAAACAGGAGCTGCTGAAATACTATCTATAAAAATAGCAAAAGGCATAAAAGGAAAGAAAACAATTCTATTATTTATACTTGCTATAGTTGCTTGTCTTTCAGGAACTGTAATACCAGTGCATATCGCTTTTATTCCTATATTGATTCCAGCATTAATACCACTTATGAACACAATAAAAATGGATAGAAGAGCTGCATCTTGCGCTCTAGCTTTTGGACTTAAAGCACCTTATTTAACTTTGCCAATAGGATATGGTTTGATATTTCATGGAATAGTGAAAGAGCAAGTTACTGCTAGTGGCATGCCTATAACCGTTGATATGGTTTGGAAATCCACTTGGGTTGCTGGCCTTGCAATGTTGACAGGTTTTATTATCTCCATTTTTACTTATAGAAAATCTAGAGAATATAAAATGGATGATGAATTTAAAGCGGAATATGAAGACTTGGATGATTTATTAAAAAAAGATGTAAAGGTAACAAAAGAGCATTATATATCTTTAATAGCTGGCGCAGTAACATTAGTAGTACAAATTATATTTGGATCATTGCCATTAGGTGCTATGTTTGGTATTGCAATTATGTTAGCTACAAAGGTAATCAAATGGTCTTCCATAGATGAGTTAATGGATAGTGGAATAGTTATGATGGGATTTATAGCCTTTGTTATGTTAGTGGCCTCTGGTTATGCAGCTGTAATTAGAGAAACTGGAGGAATTGAAACCTTAGTTAATTCAGCAGCGGCAATGATGAGAGGAAGTAAAGTAATTGCAGCTATTGTAATGCTTTTGTCAGGATTAATGGTTACTATGGGAATAGGTACATCCTTTGGAACAGTTCCTATTATTGCAGCTATTTATGTTCCATTGGCATTAAAAGTTGGCTTTAGTACAAAAGCAACGATTTTACTCATTGCTACAGCAGCGGCTTTAGGAGATGCATCCTCTCCAGCTTCAGATACCACTTTAGGACCAACATCGGGATTAAATATTGATGGACAACATGATCACATATGGGATACATGTATACCAAGCTTTTTACACTATACAGTTCCACTATCTATATTTGGGCTCATTGGAGTGAGTATGTTTTAAATTTTAAACTTTAAAAAGGAGGAGTCATTATGAAGGTTGTTTATATAGATGGAAATAGCTTAACCATAAAAGATATTATTAAAGTGGCTAGAGAAGACTATGAAGTTAAGCTCACTGATGAATCAATAAAAGAAGTTGAAAAGTCAAGAGAATTAGTAGATGATATGGTGGAAAATGGGGAAGTAATTTATGGTATAACTACAGGGTTTGGTCTGTTTAGTGATGTTTTAATATCAAAGGAAGAGACTAAAGAATTACAAAAGAATTTAATTTTAAGCGATTGCTGTGGAGTAGGAGAACCCTATGGGGAAGATGTTGTAAGAGCAGCTATGCTTTTGAGAATAAATGCTCTAGCTAAAGGTTACTCTGGCATAAGATTGAGCACACTAAATACGCTTATAGAAATGTTAAATAAAGGAGTACATCCAATAATACCAGAAAAGGGATCTGTTGGAGCTAGCGGAGATTTATGTCCACTTGCTCATATGGTATTAGTTATGATTGGAGATGGTGAGGCAATATACAAAGGAGAAAGACTTAATGGAAGTGAAGCTATGAAAAAAGCTGGTATAGATATAGTTGAACTGGTTTCCAAAGAAGGATTGGCTTTAATAAATGGAACTCAAGTACTTACAGCAGTGGGAGCGTTGGCAGCCTATGATGGAAAAATGCTAACTAAGGTGTCAGATATAGCAGCGGCCATGACCATGGAAGCCTTAAACGGTATAGTTGATGCCTATGATGAAAAAGTACACAAGGTTAGGCCCCATAAAGGGCAAATTCTATGTGCAGAAAACATGTTAAAAATTTTAGAGAACAGTAAATCTACTACAAGACAGGGAGAAAAGAAAATTCAAGATGCATACACTTTAAGGTGTGTACCACAAGTCCATGGAGCTAGTAGGGATGCCATAGATTATATTATAGATAAAATAAATATTGAAATAAACTCAGCTACGGATAATCCTTTAATATTTGCTGAAAGTAGACAAGTTATATCTGGAGGAAATTTTCATGGGCAGCCAATGGCTTTAGTCTTTGATTTTTTAGGAATAGCTATAGCGGAATTAGGAAATATAAGTGAAAGAAGAATTGAAAGACTTATCAATCCTAGTTTAAGTGGTTTGCCAGCCTTTTTAGTTAAAAAGGGAGGATTGAATTGCGGTTTTATGGTTCCACAATACACTGCTGCAGCTTTGGTGTCTGAAAATAAAGTATTAGCTCATCCAGCTTCAATAGATTCTATACCAACTTCTGCAAATCAAGAGGATCATGTTAGTATGGGTTCAATTTCTGCAAGAAAGGCAAGGGATATATTGGAGAATGTGAGAAATGTACTAGCAATAGAGCTTATGACATCAGCTCAAGGCATAGATTTTGGAGAAAAGGATAAACTTGCAATGGCAACAAGGGCGGTTCACGATAGGATAAGGAAAGATGTAGATACTTTATACGAGGATAGAAAAATGTATCTAGATATGAAAAAATGCTATGAACTTGTGAAAAGTAATGAACTGATAAAGATTGTTGAAGATAAAATTGGAAAATTGAATTAAAATAACAAAATAACTGTATTTTAACTTATACACCTGCACTGCTCAAAAAGCTAATAGCTTTAATGAGCAGTGCAGTTTTTTATTTGCAGATGATTGCGGTAATAAATTACTAATATAAAAAATATGGATATGTTATAGGGACTTCTCTTATTAATTATAAGGAGAGACGGTGTATGTATCCAATTAAATTTAAAAATTTATACTATGAAAAAATATGGGGTGGAAGAGATTTAGAAGAGTTTAGAGAAGATTTGCCAGAGGGAAACATAGGTGAAAGCTGGGATATAGCTTGCCATCCTAATGGTATGAGCATCGTAGATAATGGGAAATTTAAGGGCAAGAGATTTGATGAACTTATAAAAGAATATGGGAAAAAACTATTAGGACAAGACTTTGAGGGTGGGGAATTTCCTTTATTAGTTAAGCTAATAAACTCTAAAGAAAAATTATCTGTTCAAGTACATCCTGATGATGAATATGCAAAAAGAGTAGAAAATTCTATGGGAAAAACTGAAGCTTGGTATGTAGTAGAAGCAAAAGAAAAGGCTTTTTTAATAGTAGGTACAAAAGATTGTGATAAGGAAACATTTAAAAAAGCAATTGAAGAAGGAAGAACAGAGGAATATTTAAATAAGATTCAGGTTAAGAAGGGGGATTGTTTTCTTATAAAGAGCGGTCTTGTACATTCTATTTGTGAAGGGGTTATAATAGCGGAAATTCAGCAGAACAGCGATATAACATACAGGATATACGATTACGGTAGACCTAGAGAGATACATGTAGAAAAATCTTTAGATGTTATTGATTTTAACTTAAGAGCAATAAATACAGGCGAGGACCAATTAGATAAATTTAATGGATATTCTAAAGGAGTTCTATGCCATATCAAATATTTTACAATTGAAAAATATATAATTAATAAAATTCTTGAAGAAAAAAGCAATGTAAGTAAGTTTCATATTTTTACATGTGTAGATGGATTTGGAACTATAATTTCAGAGGATGATACTATAGTAAAGATTAATAAAGGAGATAGTATATTAATACCAGCTACCCTTGGTAAATATATTATAAAAGGAAAATTAACATTATTGAAGAGTTATATATAATAGGAGGAATAGCTAGATTCATTAGCTATTCCTCCTATTTTTTATTAAACTTTTCCACATTTTGCACGATATTTATTAATAAATGCAGTATGTTTGGAGTGGTGAGTTTGAAGAAAAGATATAGTTTAATTTATAATATTATATTTGTATTTTTCATAGTAATTTCTGTGAATTATAAGGTAGAAGCAGCTTCTCCTATAAGTTCTTATAAGGGAGCAAATGGAGTGGAGATAAGAAGTTATACTCAAGCTTTTTCCTCACAAGAAAAGCTTAAAATGGTATATGATGAACTTTTAAATAATACAATAGGGGAAGAAATAAAGTATTTATCCCATATTGAGCTTATTGATGACTATCCTTATGGGAAGTATACCACGGGTATGTACTATAGGTTTTACACAGGGGATACAATAAGTAAAGATAATTATATTCAAATATATGGTTGCAAAAATATAAAATTTACTACTCTAGCTAGGGTTTTGTCCCATGAATACGGACATCACTTTACCATATACCATACTTGGATGGGAGAAGATAAAGAATTAGATGGTAAAGATACAGGATATTATAAAGTGAGAAATTTGGGCTCTTATAAAAAGGTTGAGAACGGAGAACATAGCTGGGCTATAAGCGAAATAGCAGCTGAGGATTATGTTCAACTTTTTGGAAGTCCTACAGGAAAAAACAGCATAGTTTATAGAGATATTAGGGACAACACAAATGGACTTAAAAATAACATAGGTGTTTATAGTAATTTAGAAGGTTTTAATTCATCCCCTCAAGAAAATGAAGAAATACCAAATGCATGGAATGTGAATGGATTATATGACTATTGGTTAAATATATCCAAGGTCAAACCTAAATATAGTAAGCCGGGAACAATTCCATTTTTGTATTTAGAGGATTATAATGATGGTAAATATACATTTAAATGGACAAAGAGTGTTGACGACAATACAGAAAATATGGAGTATACAGCTTTAATTGAAGATGGAGATTTACCAAATATCTGGTTTGGAAAGAGAACCACTACAGATAGTATTGGAAGGGATTTTATAACGGGTAAATATAAAGAAGATGGAATTATTTATAGCGATAATATTAAGTCAAATGTCTTTAGAATAAAGGTAAATGCTAAAGATAAGGATGGAAATTTAGTTTCTTCTAATATAGTTTCTATAGATAAAAACAATCCTCAAAAGAGCATAGCTCATATACCAAATAGAATAGAAGGAAAAAATAGGTATGCTACTAGCAGTGAGATAAGCAAAAGTGGATGGAGAGAGAAGAGCCAATATGTTATTCTAGTATCCGGCGAAAACTTTCCAGATGCTTTAAGCGCAGTACCATATGCTAAAAAATATAATGCTCCAATATTGCTTATAGAAAAGAATTATATAGATAAAAGTATAGAAAATGAATTGAAAAGATTAAAACCTAGTAATGCTATAATAGTTGGCGGACAAGGTGCAATATCACAAAATATAGAGAATAAAATAAAATCTATGGGTATGACAACTAGAAGAATTTGGGGAAATGATAGGTATGAAACCTCATTAGAGATATTAAAAAACTTTGGAGACTTTAAGGAAGTTATAATAACCTCTGGTGAAAATTTTCCTGATGCTCTTTCTGCTTCCTCTATAGCTGCTACTAAGGGTATACCAATAATATTATCTTCAAAAGCTGGATTAAAAGAAGATATAATAGAATATTTAAAAGAGAAAGAGGTAGAAAAAGCTTATATAGTAGGAGGAGAAAAAATAATTACTCCTTTCTTAGAACATAGCCTTTCTATAGATAGTGAGAGAATCTATGGTAAGGATAGATATGAAACAAATCTTTTACTATTAGATAGATTTGAAAAGGACTTAGATTTTAACAAGGTGTATTTAGCTTCGGGACAAAATTTTCCAGATGCCTTATCAGGCTCTGCTTATGCTGCTTTGTCAAAATCGCCATTGGTGTTATTCAATAATAGTAATTTAAAATACTTAAAGAACAAAGGAATATCTTTGAATGCTATGACTGTTTTAGGTGGAGAAAATTCAATACCTACGATGAATTTATTACAATAATATAGCATCAAAATAATTAATAAAGAAAGCAGGTGTTAATATGGATATAGCTGGATTATCCATCGCTATGAATGGAGGTAAGGTTAAGCAACAAGCTTCTTTAGCCTTAATGAAAATGGCTATGAACAAAGGTAAAGAAAATGCTCAAGCCATGACAGAAATGATTGAGAAATCAGTAAATCCTAATATTGGTCAAAACTTAGATGTTAGAGGCTAATTTAAAATCTATAAGCTTTAAAGGGGTTGTTTTGAAATATTATTTTGAAACACCCCTTTTGCATTCAGAAAATTTGTAAACTTATTTCCAATTATTACGATAATATATATAAGCAAGGAGGTGGAATATTGTTAATTAATAATATATATACTTTTTCATCTAGCAATAAAATTAATTCTTTTAGAAAAAACAAAGAAAATGTATTGGAGAAGATATCCTCGGGAAGAAGGATAAATAGAGCGGCAGATGATGCGGCAGGATTAAGCATTAGTGAGAGTTTTAAAGCACAAGTAAGGGGACTTTCCCAGGCACAAAGGAACATACAAGACGGTATATCTATGCTTCAAGTAGCAGATGGAGCCTTAGATAATATAACTAGTCATCTCCATAGAATGAAGGAGTTAGCTGTACAGGGGGCTAATGGAATCTTAACAGAAAGCGATAGGGAAAGCTTAAACAGTGAATTTAAACAACTTAAAGAATCCATAGATAGCATAGCAGAGAATACTGAATTTAATAGTATAAAATTGTTAAATGAAGATAAGACTCTAACAATACAAGTAAAAGATCAACCATATACTACTATGGGTATTAGGTTATATTCCTTAAGTACAGACAGTTTAATTATTGACGATGACAATTTAATCACTTCTGAATCCTCAGGAAATTCTATTCAAGGGCTAAAAGATGCACTGACAAAGATAAATGAAATTAGAGTTAATATAGGCTCATATTCAAACAATCTTCAGCATGCATTAAGCAATACCTCTAATACAAACGAAAATATAACAGCCTCCCTTTCACGTATAAAAGATATAGATATGGCTGGTTCTGTTATGAATATGGTTAAAAATGATATACTATCAAAATATAGTGAGATGCTATATAGTAATGTTAAAGGAAATGTAGAATCTATAAAAAATCTAATATATTAGTAAGGGTAGAGTGAAAATTCGCCTAGAAAAAAATTTCAAGTGAATCGAGTTAAAAATAAAGAGGACTAGCATTAATAAAGCTAGTCCTTTTTTTCCGTATGTTCTTTAGATTCAGATTTAATCTCCCAATGAATCATAAAAGTTAATAGCGCTCTTAATATAACGATAGAAGCTAAAATATACATTTCATCTAAGGTTCTTACTATAACCGTTTTTAATATCTCTCCACCTAATTTAAATTCTAAAGCTAAGGCTAGAGCATTGGCTAGATCAATCTTTATTAAAGGGTTAATCAATCTCTCTTCAGATTTTGTCGCTGCTTTTATGTACTGAAAGAAAGCCTTTCCCGCACCAAAGATTATAATAAATGTACCCATAGCCTCGAGTAAATGAATTACTAAAGGTATTAATGTTCCCATAAGTGATTCTAGATGCATGTCCTATTCTCCTTAAATAAATTATACTATTTTATTGATATATAGATTATACCACAATTGTATACATTATACAATTATAAAAACTTCGCTAATAAATAGTAATAGGGTAAAATTTTTGTAATATATTGTAGTAAAATGAATTGATATGTATAATAAAGTATAATAAAAAACTAAAAACGGAACAATTTACTGGAGGAGAGAATGAAAGTATTATTCAAGAAGAGAATAAATAACTATGTATTAATGCAAGTTTTAATATCATTAATTATACTAATAATATTTCAATTTCTTGATTATAAATATAATATTATTAGTGTTGAAAACAAGATGAGCTTAATATTAAGTTTAATGTTTATTTTTTTTGAAGTTGTAATATTAAAGTTGCAGATTAAAATATTTAACAAAAATGAAATAATAGATAAGCTTACAAAGCTAGAAGAGGATAATGGTAAATTAGCTGCTATTATTAAGTATGCTGATGATGCTATTATTAGTCAAGATTTACATAACAATATTATAAGTTGGAACAAGGGAGCAGAAAAGATATTTGGATACAAAAGAGAAGAAATAATAGGAAAAAATATATCTATCCTGATACCAGAGGATGAACTCCAAGAAAGGTCTTTGTTTATTAAAAAAGAAATTAATAATAATGAAGTTGAAAATATAGAGAGGATCACGGTTAAAAAAAGTGGTGAAAAAATAAATGTTTCCATAACTATATCCCCTATTATAGATGATATGGGAAGGAAAGTAGGGATTTCATTCATAGCCAGGGATATAAGGAAAAATAAAATTATGGAAGAGAAGCTTCAGAAAAGTTATGATGAACTTTCGGCTGTTTATGAAGAGCTTTCTGCTACAGAGGGAGAATTGAGGGAGCAGTATAATGAGCTACAGAAAATAGAAGAAAAAATGAGATATATGGCTTCTTATGATCAATTAACAGATTTACCGAATAGAAATACTTTTATGGAAAGTCTTAAGTCTACCATAAATAAAAACATAGAAGAGAAAAGCAGTGGTAAAATTGCAGTAATGTTTCTAGATTTAGATAACTTTAAGAAAATAAATGATACATTGGGACATATCTATGGAGATAAACTTTTAAAAAAGGTAGCGGATATATTAAGACTATACCTAGGTGGAAATAACTCAATAGGAAGAATTGGAGGAGATGAATTTATTATTTATCTACCTTGTGATTCTCAATGCAAAGAAGTAATTGAATTTTGTGAAAAGGTAATTTTAAAACTTAATCAAAATTTGATTGTAGATAATAAATGTGTTTATGTTTCTGTTAGTATGGGGGCAAGTGTTTTCCCAGATGATTCCTCAGATGTGAATACCCTATTAAAATATGCTGATACTGCTATGTATAAGGCTAAAAAAATAGGTAAGAACAACTATTGTTTCTTTTCAGAAGACATGAAAGAAGAAATAGAAAGAAAAATATCTATAGAAAAGGGATTAAGAACTGCTCTAAAAAATGAGGAATTAGATATTCATTATCAACCTCAAGTAGATGTTAAAAATAGAAAAATTGTAGGCTTTGAAGCTCTTTTAAGGTGGAATAGTAAAGAATTTGGTATGGTATCACCGGCAGAATTCATTCCAATTGCTGAAGAGACAGGACTTATTATATCCATAGGAGACTGGATTATAAATAAAGTATGTAAGCAAATAGTACAATGGGTACATAAAGGTTACGATATAGGCAGAGTAGCAATAAATATCTCTGCAGTACAAATACAGAATAGAGGCTTTGCTGATAGGGTAAAAAAAATAATTAAGCGCACTGGTGTGGATCCAAAATATTTAGAGTTTGAAATTACTGAAACTATATTAATGGAATCTCTAGAAAATAATATAAAAATACTACAAGAATTTAGAGATTTAAATATAAAGGTTGCCCTTGATGATTTTGGAATAGGGTATTCTTCGTTTAACTATTTAAAGAACCTACCTGTAAGTACTATTAAAATTGACAAATCCTTTATAGATAATATAGGGAAAAATAATTCAGATAAGGACATAACACATGGCATAATTAAGCTAGCTCATAATATAAATATGGAGGTTATTGCTGAGGGGGTAGAAGAAGAGGAACAAGTTTTTCTATTAGAAGATATGAGATGTGACAGGATACAGGGATATTATTTTAGTCGCCCCTTGCAAATAAATAAAGCAGAAGAATTGCTGATGAATATAGGAGAATAAGGCTATGGTATTTTATAGCTTTACATTTGTGAAATTGTAGAAGTGTTGTTGTAATTAGAATCCTATGTTATAATTTAAAAATGTTTAAAAATCAATAAAATTATTTGGAGGTTATTTATGAATATAGAAGAGATGATTAATAGAATAAATTATCTATATAAAAAAAATAAAGAAGAAGGATTAACGGAAGAAGAGAAAATTGAACAAAAGGAGCTAAGAGAAAAGTATCTACAGAATTTTAGAAATAATTTTAGAGCACAGTTAGAAGGTATGGGCAGGGTTTCTAACAAAAAAGATGAAAATTAAGTTTATCTTGTAGTGCAATTCAGTATATTTTTTATTATAATAATATGCTATAATAGAAATATAAGGATGCGGAGGTGCACAATGGAGGAAAAGCTACTAGTTAATAAGGAAGTTCTTACAAAGATACAATCAAGAGCTATGGCCATTAAACTGACATCAAAAGATAAACAAGTAGTAAAAGAAGCTGAAGAAATAATAGAAATTATTGAAAAGGTATTAAAGGATAATACATTAACTTTAAACGAGAAAATTGAAAAAAAGATGAAAGAGACAAAATTTAGCGATCCTGAAATGAATGCCAATCTGTATATTTTATACAGGAAGTTGTCAGATGGAAAGATAAGTCAAAAGGATGCCGCAGCTCTATTCCAGTTATATATAAATACTGAGCCTTTTGATAAGAAAATATATTAAAGGATCCATATAAGATAAATATGGATCCTTTATAGTATCTTTATTACTTCTACGTCATAATATCCATCAGGAGAATTTACAGTTACTCTTTTTCCTATCTCAAGCTTATAAAGAGCTTTGCCTAAGGGTGACTCTATGCTAATCTTCATATTTTGCAAATCAGATTCAACGGAACTTACCAAGGTTACCTCTTCTTCTTCTTCTATATCATAGAATTTTACAATAGCTTTTTTGTTAAGATCAAATATATTTTCCTCTGTGGAAGTTTCTACCACAACAGAATTTTTCAATTGAGCATCAAGGTCCAATATTCTAGTTTCATTTAAAGATTGATCATCTTTAGCGGCACTATAATCGGCATTTTCGCTTAAATCTCCTTGGGCTCTGGCAGCTTTTAAAGCAGCTTTAATTTCCACTCTTTTTACTGTCTTTAGGTACTCTAATTCATCTTCTATTAATTTTTTTGCGGATTGTGTAAGAATTATTTCTGACATTTTTCAACTCACCCTTCTATAGTTTACCTTTATCTTATAATTCTATCATTAATATATAATATTATTCAACATTTTTGAATAAAAAAATAATTTCATAATACATATTGTTGATTTTAGGAATAAGTAATATAATAGAATTAAATATTTTGCTAGTTAGAGTAGGTTTTGCGCGTCAAGTGCTAGTTGGACAGGAAGTTGCCACTAGACGAAAAGGCCAAAAGTTTTTTCAGGTTTTGCGATGCAATTACCGCATTCCGCTAACGTTGGGTGATACTTTCTCTACGGCAATTATTAATATTGCATATTTGGAGAGGAGGTGGGGATATGACAAAAACTCGAAAATTAATATTTATTAGTTTCTTTATTGCGTTACAAGTAGTCCTTACAAGATTTTTAGGCATCGAAACCCCGATAATTAGGATTAGTTTTGGATTTTTACCTTTAGCTCTGACAGGAATGTTATTTGGGCCTTTATGGGGAGGCATTGCTGGAGCTGTAGCAGACTTATTGGGTATGGCTATTTTCCCGAAAGGTGCTTATTTTCCAGGATTCACACTAAGTACTGCTCTTTCAGGGATGGTTTATGGTTTATTCCTTCACAAAAAGTCTAAAAATTTAGTTAATATTACCCTTGCAACAGCAATAGTTGTTATCTTTATTAACCTTGGATTAAACTCATTATGGTTGTCTATGATAACAGGTAAGGGTCTATATGCTTTGATTATTCCTAGAATAATTAAGAATGTAATTGAATTACCGGTAAGAGTATTTGTTATATATGTATCATGGAAGTCCATTGGCACATATTACAATAAAACCTATAAAGATGTAGCGGTTTAATCAAAATTTACTGAAATTTAGGAACAGTTCTAATCTTATACAAGATTAGAACTGTTCTTTTTATTTGACAATTATATTAATCGGTTATATTGTTGAATTATAGATGTATGACTAATATATGGAAGGTGATTTTATGAAAATTATAAATAAAAATTGGTACATAAGATTCAAAGCCTTGATGAGGATGATATTGGCAGATAACAAAATGGTTTTTGGATTAGTTTTTATAGTGTTAAATGTATTTTTAATATCTATATCTTTGATATCAAAAGTGAGACCGAAAGAAGGTAACATGTTTTTATCTATAGTTTTTTCAACTATACTTTTTATTTCTATTTGTGGCTTTACTGGGAGTTATATAAAAAATCTATTTCATTATTTAATTTTAGGGTTTAAAAGAAAAGAATTGATTAATAACCTATGTTTAATACACGGGATTATTTGTTTTATAATTTCATTGAGCACAATAATTTTTTTAAACGCTATGGTATCTAACGGAGAGTTTTTTCTTTATTTTAATTATAAAATGAAAAAAGAACCTATAGTATCTACACTAATAATCTTCATTACCTCTTTCATAATTTTATATTCTATTTGTATTTTTGCTTCTTATATAGCCATTAAACCCAATAATAAATTAATTATTTTTATAATTTCGGATAATGCTATTAGACATTTATTTAAAATCAGTATGACAGATATAATAATAGATTTTTTAGTTGAGTACATATTTATTAATACATTTATAACTTATATAATAACCATTGCCACAAGCTATATAATATATAAAATATGCTTAAGAAATATAATGAAACGTGATATAGCAGGTTCAGTCAGTTGAAATTTAAAACTACTATAATATGAAAAGGAATATGCTTGTAAGCATAAAAATCAAAAATAAATGTAATAATATTAGTGCACTATATTATTTTTGAGAGGAGAATAGCTCATGAAATCATTTAAAGGAGATAAGCATCAAAAAGATGGTAAAAATGATGGAATAAAGCCACCAGATAGAATAAGAAAAAGAGATGAAAAAAATCCTCCTAAGTTTGAAAATTTAAATGGAGAGCCTATAGAATAAAATAAAAATCAGAATATTATTAATTTTATGTATAAAATTTACAAAAACTGTTAATAATTAAAATGGTTAATGAATCACATCAACTTAATATCATTTTAAGCCCCTATATAGAAAGAGAACTGATAACCCCCTTTATCGGTTCTTTTTTTGTATAGAGATAAAGTGAAGCCTAGTCAGTCAATAGATTAAATATAGTTTGAAGTAGGAAGTTTAATTTTATATAATTGATAATATATATTAGTGCTTAAGAGGAGGAATTGTTTTGATAAATAAATTTAAAGATAAAGAACCTAGGATACATAGCAGTTGTTTTGTAGCTGAAACTTCTGACGTAATTGGAGATGTCACTGTAGAGGAGTGTGCTAATATTTGGTTTGGTAGTGTAGTTAGAGGAGATACTAACAATATTGTTATAGGTAAAAATACCAACATACAAGACAATAGTGTTTTACATGTAGATAAAAATCATCCATTGATTATAGAAGAAAATGTAACTGTAGGCCATGGCGCTATATTACATGGATGTAAAATAAGTAATAATTCTTTAATCGGTATGGGAAGTATTGTATTAGATGGTGCTGTAATCGGGAAACACACCTTAGTTGCCGCAGGTAGTTTAGTCCCTCAAGGTAAAATAATACCAGATGGTGTACTATGTATGGGATCCCCGGTAAAAGTCATCAGAGAGCTTACTGAGGAAGAAAAAATGAACTTAACCCAAAGTGCCCTTAACTATGTAGAATTATCAAAAGCTTACAAATAGAATAACTAAAAAACCAAGAGAAGCTAAAATATCCACCTTATGTTAAAATAACTGATTATAAATTTTAATAATGGGTATAATTATTAAAAAAACAGGTTAGAGGTGGAAAAATGAATAAGGTTTTATTAATTGGTAGGCTTACTAAAGATTGTGAATTAAAACAAATTGGAGAAGAAGGCAATTTGTTAATAAATTTCACCATAGCTGTTCAAAGATCTTATGTCAACAATAAAGGTGAAAGAGAAGCGGATTTCATACCAGTTTCTTACTGGAGAAAATCTGCAGAGAGTTTAGCTCCTAATTTAACTAAAGGAAGGCTTGTTAGTATTTTAGGTAGAATTAACGTAAGATCTTATACAAATGCAAATGACGAAAAAAGATATATCACACAAGTAGTAGCAGAACAGATCAACTTTATGGAGCACAATAGAGCTGATGAAGAAGCTAAATAATTTATAAAAATGAACCCTTGCATTCTTTGCAAGGGTTTTATTCATTTTTTCTGCAAGTTGAAATACATTACATTAAATACTATTATATAAGTAAAGAGAAAAATTATATTAGAGTAGGAGGAATGGAATTATGAAAATAGTTGTACTTGAACCTTTAGGGTTAGCGGAGGAAGAAATAGTTTCTGCCTTTAGAAACATATTAGGTGAGGCACATGAACTGGTGATACATAATGATAGAGTTGATGATATTGAAAAACTAAAGGAAAGAGCTGCTGGTGCAGATGTATTGGTAATAGCTAATATGCCTTTAAATGGAGAAGTTATTAGATCAGTGGATAATTTAAAATTAATATCTGTAGCTTTCACTGGTGTAGACCATGTAGATTTAGAGGCTTGTAAAGAAAGAAATATTTTAGTTTGTAATTCAGCAGGATATAGCACAAGCTCTGTTGCTGAATTGACTTTTGGATTAATTCTTTCATTATTAAGAAATATAGTTCCTTTAGATGGGAGAACTAGAGAAGGAAAAAATAAGGATGGATATTCACAAAGAGATTTGTGCGGAAAAACATTAGGAATAGTAGGGGCCGGAGCTATAGGACTTAAAGTTGCTAGAATAGGAAAAGCTTTTGGATGTAATGTTATAGCCTATAATAGATCTGTTAAAGATAATCTAAAAGAAATGGATATCAGACAAACTACTTTAGAGGAAGTTTTATCTGAAAGTGATATAGTATCTATCCATGTCCCTTTAAATGAAAATACTAAAGGCTTAATTAATAAAGAAAAGATTGATTTAATGAAAGAAAGTGCTATTTTAATAAATACTGCCAGAGGCCCTATAATAGATAATGAGGCTTTAGCTAAAGCTTTAATGGAAGGGAAAATCGCTGGAGCTGGTATTGATGTTTTTGATATGGAGCCACCTCTACCATTAGATTATCCATTACTACACACTCCAAATACAGTGGTTGCACCTCATGTGGGATTTGCTACAAAGGAAGCTATGATTAGAAGGGCTAAAATAGTTTTTGAAAATATATTAAAGTGGATAGAAGGAAACCCTCAAAATATAATGTAGAAGTAGAGTGACTATTTCTGAAATATTTTTCCTAAAGAATACTCATTTAATTACGATAAAATATACAATAAATACGTCAATGGAGTGATAAAAATGAGATTAAGTCATAATATACCATCATTAAATATATTTAGAGAATATGTAAAGAATACAAAGAAGAATAGCCAAGCATTATCTAGAATATCAACAGGTGAAAAAATAATAAAGGCCGGAGATGATCCATATGGTCTAGCTAAAAGTGAGAGAATGAGGATTCAAATAAGAAGCATGCAAATGGCTCAAAAGAATCTGCAAGATGGTGTTAGTATGCTTCAAACAGCGGATAGTGGACTAGATTCATTAAATTCAATAACTCAAAGAATGAGAGAACTTACAATACAATCTGGTAATGCTGGCAGTGATGAAGACAAGAAAATAATTAAAAATGAAATGGATGAAATGATAGAGGCTTTTAAAACCATAGTTAATAACACAGAATTTAATGGAACTAAATTATTGAATGTGGATGAAGATAGATTGATGCAGATTGGAGCTAAAGTAGGAGATAATATAGATATTCCTTTTGTGGATTTATCTCCAGATAAAATAGGAGTTATGAAGAAGAATGCTTCAGGAGAACTGGAGCTAGATTCAACAAAAACACTTCAACACCTAAAGGATAATTTAGATATATTAAGTGATGATTTTATCGGTAATTCACTAGAAATTTTAGATGCAGTTTCAAATAAGCTTGTAGATGTAAGAAGTAAGTATGGTGCTCTTAACAATATGTTTGAAGGTGAATACGATAATTTAAGTGAGTTTGAAATGGGGGTTACAGAGGCGGAAAGTTCCATTAGAGATGCTGATGTAGCAGAAGAGATTATAGAGTTCGCTAAAACCGGATTATTGATGGAAGCAGGTAATGCAATGATGGTTCAATCAAATAAATTACCTCAAGAGGTTTTAAGGATATTAGAAAATGTAAGAAGTAGATAATATTTTATTAGAGATTGTCCGTAAATTTGGACAATCTCTCTTTTTTTACATAATAACAGAATATTATTAGATAAATACCTAAAATTTTCTTTACTATGCTTATTTAGGTAATGTAAAATATAATTAATAAAGAATGTACCTCAATTTGTCCACATATAACTTGCTAATGTACAGGGATTTGTCCACATATAAGAGTATAAAATAAAAAGTTTAATTAAAATATAAAATAAATTAAAATAATTTAAAATATATGTAGAATTTAAATTGAAAATATTGTATAATGAATATGTAAAATTTGGTTTGTATATTATTGTAAAAGATAATAGATTTAGACCATTATTTGAAGAAATTTATATCTACTGGCTATTATATGGAATAAAAGAAAATTTTATGTTATATTGGAGGGTGATATTAATGAAGATTGGTGACAGTTCTATAGACAAAAGGAACTACAATCTTATAAAAAAAGCTTTGGATGTTTCAACAGAGAGAAGTCGAGTTATAGCAAATAACATGGCTAATGTAAATACGGCAAATTACAAGAGGAACTATGTCGTTTTTGAAGAAAATTTGAGAGAAGTTTCTGAAAAGTTAGAATTAAAAAAGACAAGCAACTCTCATATTAATACAGCTTCCTCTGAAGGTGAAATGGAAATTAAGAGAGATGAAACATCAAGTATGAGACAAGATGGAAATAATGTAAATATTGATTTGGAAAAAGTAAATCAAGCAGCCAATACTTTAACGTATAATGCTTTGATAAATCAGATAAATGGTAGATTTTCAACAAAAAGATACATAATAAATGGTAAATAAGCGGAGGTGAGTTAACTGTGATAAAAGCGTTTAATAACATGAGAATTAGCGCTAGTGGACTTTCAGCAGAAAGGTTGAGAATGGATACTATCGCTTCTAATATAGCAAACGTTTCAACTACAAGAGGAGAAGATGGGATGCCTTATAGAAGAAAGGTAGCTATATTTCAAGAAAATTTGACCAATGAATTAAATAAAAAAACAGGGAAAAAAGAAGAACAATTTCTTGGGGTAAAAGCTGTTGGGGTTATAGAAGATAACTCAGAGCTTAGAAGAGTATATGACCCATCTCATCCAGACGCTGGAGAAGATGGATATGTATTAATGCCTAATGTTAATATTCTAAATGAAATGGCAGATATGATTGCAGCCACACGGTCCTATGAAGCCAATGTAGATACTATTAATTCAGAAAAAAGTATGTTTATGAAAGCTTTAGAAATTGGAAGGTAGGTACTAGAATATGAGAATAAATGAGTTTACTCCAAATCCTAAAATATTTGAGGGAATGAGTTTAAATAAAAATAATGATACTGAAAATATAGAAGAAGATAAAAGCTTCACAGGTCTTTTAAAGAAACAGCTAGATAGTTTAAATGATAAGCAGATTAAATCTGAAATGTCAACGGAAGCCTTTATAAAAGGGGAAGAGACAAATATACATAATGTAATGATAAATGCTGAAGAAGCAAAAATGTCCCTAGAATTGGCAGTACAAGTTAGAAATAAAATAATAGAAGCATATCAGGAGTTAAGTAGAATGCAGTTATAGTAAGGAGTGCTATAGATGAACAAGCTATCCCAATGGGTAAATAAACTTAAAGAAACTTTAGGCAATTTGAGCAAAAAAAAGAAGATAGCTTATGGTGCAATATTTGCAGGTATAATATGTACATTAATTTATTTAGGAATAACTCTGACTAGCACAAAATATGCTGTTTTATTTTCTAACATAGATAACAGTGACATGGGATCCGTTTACAATAAACTAAAAGAAAAGAAAGAAGATTTTAAGGTTGAAGGTAATACCATATTAGTGCCTAGTGAAAAAGTTGACAGTTTAAGAATGGAAATATTGTCAGAGGTTCCCATGAATAATGGTAGTCAAGGCTTTGAATTATTGGATAAAAGCAAATTTGGAGCTACAGATGCTGAGATGAAAATTAATTATCAAAGAGCATTACAAGGTGAATTAGAAAGAACTATAAAGAGTTTTCCAGAGATAGAAAATGCAAGAGTTCATTTAGTTTTACCAGAAGGAAGTGCCTTTATAAAAGATGAAACTCCAGCTCAAGCTTCCGTAACATTAAAACTTAAACCATATAAAAAGCTATCAAAAGATCAAGTTAAAGCAATTGTAGCATTGGTTTCAGGGAGCGTTAAGAATCTACCAAGAGAAAACATTGAAATTAATGATACTAATGGAAGTCTTACTAAGGATTTATATGAAGATGAAGAACCAGATATGGCAGGGGCAGCTGAAAAGTAACAAGCCTTAGAGAGAGAATATGAAAAAAATTTAGAAAACAAAGTAATGAATATGCTGGAAGCGGTTTATGGAAAAGATGGGGTAAAAGTTAAAGTTAATGCTGATTTAAACTTTGACGCCCATGAAAAAGAAACTACAGTATATGACCCTAATAATGTAGTAGTTAGTGAACATTCTATTAAAGAAACTACAGACAATAATGTAGGGCCTAATAGCGGAAGCCCTGTAGATGATAATATGGGAAATAGGGCAGAAGATAACGTAGACAATGGAACTACAACTCATGAAGAAATCACTAAAAACTATGAGATATCAAAAGAAAATAATAAATTAATTAAAGCTCCAGGGTCAGTGGAAAGACTTACTGTATCAGTAATATTAGATGGAGTTTTAGATAATGCAACTAGAACCTCTGTAACTAATGCTGTATCATCAGCAGTAGGATTAAGCAAAGATAGAGGAGATCTTATAAGTGTTGAAGGATTGCCTTTTGACACTGGTTCTAAAGATAATACTAATACAGATATAGAAGATATGGAAAAAGAGGCGCAAAAAGCAAAGAATATGAAGCTTTATACAACTATAGGAATTATAGCAGGATTACTCTTATTACTACTTATAATATTTATTGTAATAAGAAGAAGAAAAAATAAGGATGAAGATATAGAATTAGAAGGAATCGATGTAGTATTGGATGATGAAGCACCAATAGAAGAAACACCAAAGTTTAAGCCGATACAATTAGATGTAGAAAATGAAAAGTCACATATAGAGAATCAAATTAGAAAATATGCTACGGATAAGCCAGAGCAGGTTGCAGAAATAATTAAGGCTTGGTTGGCAGAGGATGAGAGGTGATTGCATATGGCTAGAGGTGGAGATTCAAGTAAATTAACTGGAGTTCAAAAGGCAGCTATATTATTTATTACACTAGGGCCAGAAGCATCTGCCGCTATAATAAAAAAATTGCCAGAATCTGAAATACAAAAAATAACATATGAAATAGCTAATATTACTGCTGTAAAGTCAGAGCAGAAGGAAAAAATATTAGAAGAATTTATTCAGATGAACAAGGCAAAAGATTATTTGACAGAAGGTGGCATAGAATATGCAAGGAACTTACTTGCAAAAGCTTTAGGTAGCCAAAGGGCAGTAGAGATTTTAGATAAAGTTACAGAAGCTACTCAGCAGTTTAGACCTTTTGCTATAGCAAGAAAGGCTGATGCTGCTCAGCTATTAAATATTATATCTAATGAACATCCTCAAACAATTGCTTTAATCCTTTGTTATCTTCAGCCTGATAAATCAGGACAAATATTATCAGAACTGCCAGAGGATTTGCAAGGAGAAGTTGCTCATAGAATTGCAACTATGAATAATACTTCCCCTATAGTTGTAAAAGAGATAGAAAAGGTATTGGATGGCAAATTATCTTCAGTTGTAAGATCAGAAATGAAATCAATAGGAGGAGTACCTACTATTGTTGACATACTGAATCAAGTTGATAGAACAACTGAAAGAAATATCACAGAGTCACTAGAGAGAGAAAATGCTGAATTAGCTGAAAAGATTAAGGCATCAATGTTTGTTTTCGAAGATATTGTTACATTGGACGATGTTTCAATTCAAAGGGTTTTAAGGGAAGTAGAGACAAAAGAATTAGCATTAGCCTTAAAAGGATCTTCAGAAGAAGTAGCAAATACAATATTCAGAAATCAATCAAAGAGAGCTGCTGCATCGTTGAAGGAAGATATGGAATTCTTAGGGCCTGTGAGAATCATGGATGTTGAAAAAGCTCAACAAAAAATAGTAAGTATTATAAGAAGACTTGATGAAGCAGGAGAAATAGTAATATCAAGAGGTGGAGAAGATGCAATCATCATATAATAAGGTATTAAAAAATACCACCGTAATAAATAGCGGTAAAAAAAAGATTGTTACAGAGTATACACCACCAATAAATACTGCAGATATTATTGAAAAGAAACAAAGAGAAGATAATGCAAAAGAGTTTATAGAAAGCTATGAGAATCTAGCGAAATCAATGCTGGAAAATGCAAGAAGACAAGGTGAACAAATTCTATCAAAAGCATATGAGGATGCTGAAAAAATAGAAGCAGAGGCATATCCTATGGCCTATGAAAAAGGTTATGAAGAAGGCAGAAAAATAGGATATGATGAAGCTTATAAATTAGCATATGAGGAAAATATTAAAAAAGCTAATGAAGAAAGAGAAGAATTAATTAAGGATGCTCAAAGTACATCAAGTGAAATAATTAATTCGGGAAAAGAAGAGTATATTAAGTATTTAAAAGACAAAAAAATAGAAATAAAAAAGTTAATAAAAGAGATTATTGAGTCAATTATAGCTAAAGAATTTAAAGAAGAAGATGGTCTGAATTCTATGGTTATGGGGATATTAGATGAAGTAAAAACTTCTAAAACCGTGATTGTTCGATGCAACAGTACATATAAGGATGAATTGGAAAAAAATATTTCTAAATGGAAAGAAAATAATGCTTTTAGAGGAGATATATTTGTAATTAAAGATGATTCGTTAAAAGAAGGCAATGTTTGCATTGAAAAAGATAATGGAAAGATAAATATAAATAAAGACTCAATATTTGAAAAAATAGGGGAAATCCTCAATGGTTAAATTGAGAAATATCTGAGGTGTTTGAATGGAAATGCTAGACTTTAAGACTATAAAAAAGAGAATAAAAGAAAGCAGCTTTTACGAAAGAGAAGGAATAGTAAAGAAAGTCATTGGATTAACCATTGAAGTAGAAGGCATTAAGGCTTTTATAGGGGAAGTATGTACTATATATAATGAAAAAAATGCTTCCATTGTATGTGAAGTGGTAGGGTTTAAAGAAAATAATGTTATATTAATGCCTCTAGGTGAGCTAACTGGGATTGCTCCAGGGTGTAGAGTGGTTCCTTCAGGAAAGCCTCTAAGTGCAAGGTGTTCTGATGAAGTCTTAGGAAAGATATTAGATGGATTAGGAGAGCCATTAACTGAAGATGAGTTAAGAGGTGGAGTGTTCTATCCTTTGGATAAAGAACCTCCTGATCCTCTAAAAAGAAGAAGAATTAAAGATGTAATTTCCACTGGAGTTAGAGCAATTGATGGATTTTTAACCTGCGGTGAAGGGCAAAGAATAGGTATATTTGCAGGTAGTGGTGTGGGGAAAAGTACCACTCTTGGTATGATTGCCAAATATGCTGAAGCAGATGTGAATGTAATATGTTTAATCGGAGAAAGAGGAAGAGAAGTTCTAGATTTTATTGAAAAAGATTTAGGGACTGAAGGAATGAAAAAGAGTGTAGTGGTATGTGCCACCTCTGATAAGCCAGCTTTGGTAAGAATTAAGGGTGCTTTTACAGCTACGGCTATTGCAGAATACTTTAGGGATCAGGGGAAAAAAGTAATATTAATGATGGATTCAGTAACAAGATTTGCTATGGCTCAAAGAGAAGTTGGACTTGCTATTGGAGAACCACCGGCTACAAAAGGATATACTCCCTCTGTATTTGCTATGCTTCCTAGATTAATGGAGAGGGCAGGTATGTCCGATAAGGGATCTATTACAGCTTTTTACACAGTCTTAGTAGATGGGGATGATTTTAATGAACCTATTGCGGATGCTGTGAGAGGAATTTTAGATGGACATATTGTTTTATCTAGAGCTTTGGCTGCTAAAAATCATTACCCATCTATAGATGTATTAAGTAGTATTAGTAGACTTATGTCTGAAATAGCTGATGAAGATCATAAGAGTGCTGCTTCTATTGCAAGAGATTTAATAGCTACTTATAAGGAAGCTGAAGATTTAATCAATATAGGTGCATATGTAAAAGGAAGCAACAAAAAAATTGATTTAGCCATTGAATATAACGATGAAATTAATTCCTTTTTAAAACAAGGAATTAATGAACATACAACTTTTAAAGATACTGTATCTAGAATTGTAAATGTGTTTAATTCTTAATGAAAAGGTGAGCTTATGAAAAAGTATAGTTTTAGACTTCAAAAGTTACTAGACATAAGGATAGATAAAGAAGAGGAATGCAAAAGAACATTCCAAAAGGTTCAAAAAGATAAATTTGAAGCTGAAAATAAATTAAATGACTTAAAAAATAGTTATAAAAAACATAATAGAGTTGAACAAGAGGATACAACTATTGAAAGAAAGATGAGACAACAATATCTTAGCACATTATCTAATTCAATTAATGTTGCTACTACAGATTTAGAAAAGAAGATAAAGGTAGTAGATGATGTTAGGGTAGAGTTGAAACAAAAACAAATGGACAGGAAGACAGTAGAAATATTAAAAGAAAAATCTTGGCAAAATTATTTAAAGGAGCAAGAAGCAATTGAACAAAAATGCAATGACGAATTTGCTCTATACGGATTTTTCAGAAACTTGAAAGGAGGTGAGTTAAGTGATAGATAGTCTAAGTATTATGTTAAATAAAACTAGTTCTAAAGGAAATGATTCCCCTTATAAAAAAACAGACAACAAGGAAAATAAGGATTTTAATAGTGTATTAAATGACTTTAATGAAGTGAAAAAAGAAAATAAGGTGAATGTTCCTAAAAAAACTAAAGAGCCTTTGATGACAGCGAATTCAAAGGATAGCCAATCTACTAATATAGATAAAATTAATCCGGAAAAGTTAAAGGAAGAATTGAGTTTAAAAGATTTAGAAGTTGAAGATTTAAGCATTAGTGAATCATTAATGTTACTACAGTATTTGCTTGATACAACTAATGTAGACATGCCTCATGAGGCCATGGCTAAAAAGATTGAAGGAATTATAAATGCTGTAATTACAGAAGAGTTTATAAGTTCCAGCGATAAAAATTCAAAAGTAGATTTTATTTTAAATAATCTATTAAATAATAAAGAATTATTTAATGGAGAATTACTTGGAGAAAATAAACCCTTAATAAATGAATTAGTTAAAAAAGTAGAAAGTGACTTAGAGAAAATTATTACTTCAAAATCTGAAGAAGGATTTTCCGATGTAAATTTAGTTCAAAAGATAAAATCTGAAATATTGAATGGAATAAATAATGAAGAAATAGTAAAGAATGATGAATCTCCAATTAAGCCTGACATAATCAAGGAAGAAATACCTGTAAATGTACTGAATGGCTATAGAATGGGAAAAAATCATGAAAGTGATCAGTTTTCAAAACATGATGATAAACATCAAGGTAAGGAAGAAAAATTATTATCCAGTATTATAAATAATAAAGAAGAGGATAAAATATCTAAGTTTATTAATTTAATGCCGAATAATAAAAATTCTTTAGAAATCTCAACAGAAAAATTTAATATTGAAGAGCTTATGATAAGAAGAGAAACTATGGTTAGTGACATTGTTAAAGCTGTGAAATACATGGAAACTGGTAATTTAAAAGATTTAACTGTAAAAATCAATCCTAAAGAATTAGGTGAAGTAGTTATAAGCATAACTATGGAAAACGGAAAGATGAAGGCCTCCATTACAGCTAATACAAAAGAAGCATATAACTTAATAAACTCAAATATGAGTGACATAGCCAATAAGCTTGAAACTTCACAAATTAAAATTCAAAACTTCGCTTTAAATCTTTATGAAGATACTACCTTCTTCAAGGGAGAGGGAAAAGGTCATGGAGAAAAGCAGAATAATCAAGGAAGAAAAAATTCATCCTTGAGTGCTATCGATGATTCTTTAGATGGTGATGATATATTAGAAAACATAAGTGAAGATTTAAGAAATGTAAATACTTTAGCTTAGGAGGGAGAATGAATGTCAGACATACTAATATCTCAAAAACCCAATTCCCTAGCAGGCACACAAACATCTAAAGGAAATTTCCTTAAAAAAGATGGAAAGGAATCAGATATACCAATATCTGAAAGAGTTAATGCTAACACAGGTACGAAAACTGCTAGAGGGACTCCTATTAGAAAACCAGGGGACGATATGGATAAGAATGCCTTCTTAAGAATTTTAGCTGCTGAATTATCAAATCAAGATCCAATGAATGCAAAAGATGGAACTGAATTTGTTACGCAAATGGCACAATTCGCTTCCATAGAACAAATGTCAAATTTAAATAGCAACATGAGATTTGTTGGAGCAACCTCTCTAATAGGGAAGGGTGTAATGTTAAATAGATTCGATTCAGATGGCAACTTGTATATGGGTAAAATTACTGGTGTTTCTAGAGATGGAAATAGTATCAAAATTAATGTGTTAATTGGATACGAGGAAAACGAAGATGGTGAAACCGTTGCAGTAGTTAATCAATTTATGCTTGAGGATATACTTGAGATTATAAATGTCAACGAATCACCAGAAGAGCCAGGGGAACCGGAGGAACCAGGTGAGCCAGAGGAGCCAGGCGAACCGGAAAAACCGGGTGAACCAGAGGAACCTGGTGAAATACCAGAAAATTAAGGTTAGGAAAGTAAGGTTGAGTAAGTATGAGCTATAGAATTATAAATGGAAAAATGCAGTATATTCAAGAGCTGCAACCATATTCTATCTCAAATAATGTAAAAAAAGTTAATAGCCAAAATGGATCTGTTAACTTTAATGAAATTCTACAAAATGAGATTAATAAAGAATCGGATTTTGTCATATCTAATCACGCTAAACAAAGATTATTAGAAAGAAACATTGAGTTTAATCAAAATGATCTAAATAAAATAAGAGAAGGTATAGATAAGGCAAAAGAAAAGGGATGTAGTGAAGGGGTAATCTTATATAAAGACGTTGCCCTTGTAGCTAGTATAAAGAATAGAACAGTGATAACAGCAATGAATAAAGATGAGAGCCAAGGAAATATATTCACAAATATCGATAGTTTAGTAATATTATAGAGGCTGGACCTTCGGGAGGCCTAGTTCTGCTGAATGAAGGATGCAGGACGAGATAAATGAATTTTGGAGGGTATAAAATTATGTTAAGATCAATGTATTCAGGTATAAGTGGATTAAAAGCTAATCAAACAAAACTAGATGTAATTGGTAACAACATCGCTAACGTAAATACCACTGCATATAAGACACAAAGAATTAGATTTCAAGATATGTTGAGTCAAAATTTAAGAGAAGCTACAGGCCCGGGAACTAGCACAGGAGGAACAAATCCAAGTCAAGTTGGATTAGGTACTCAGGTTGCAGGAATTGACACTATAATGGAACAAGGTAACATGCAGTCAACTGGTAATTCATTTGATTTTGCCATAGATGGAGATGGATATTTTGTTGTTGCTAAAGGTAAGACTGGAGATGAAGCAGGACTAGAAGTAACAGAAGATGGAACTATAGACTCTGAAAATGAAAATGCAGGAGATTATGAAATATCCTATACAAGAGATGGTTCATTTACCCTAGATGAATTTGGTCAATTAGTAACTTCCGATGGATACAGAGTTATGGGATATGAAATTGATGGAAGTACTATTTCATACGATGAAAATGGTAGACCAGTAATAGAAAGTGCAGCTGATGTCAATGGAGAAGATGGTATTAAGGCTACTAATAAGTTAGTTCCACTAGCTATTCCTGATGAAGTAGCTGGAGAAAGAGTTAAGAGTTTTACTGTAGATAAAAATGGAGTAATAAAAGTAACGTTAAGTGGTGGGAGTATGAGAGCAATTGGTCAAATAGGAATGGCTAGCTTTAAAAATCCAGCTGGCTTAACAAAGGAAGGTAAAAACTTACTTTCATCCTCAGCAAACTCAGGACAAGCTGTTTTTAGAAGTGGTGCTGGAGCTGAAAATAGCAATGAAAAGGGATATGGAAGCATTAATCAATCAATGTTAGAAATGTCCAGAGTAGATTTAGCTGAACAGTTTACAGAGATGATTGTTGCAAGTAGAGCTTTCCAAGCTAATGGTAAAGTTATTACTACAGGAGATGAAATACTTCAAGAACTAGTAAACTTGAAGAGATAATTTTAGTTAGTTAATAATTGAGAGTTAAGGGTTGAGAGTTTAGAACTCTTAACTCTCCCTAAAAAAGGGGGTGGGTTTATGATTGAGGTAACAGGGCTTGATAATAAAAAAATTATATTAAATGCAGATCATATAGAAAAAATGGAAAGTGTACCAGAGAGTCTTATTACTCTCACTAATGGGAGAAAATATTTGGTTAAAGAATCTATTGAAATTATTGTAGAAAAAGTTACTTTATATAAAAGAAATATATTTACAGTGAATATACAGGAGGCATCTAGAAGATGAAAAAGAGGGACGCATTGACAGGCATAGGTATAGTAGTTGGATGTTTTACCATGTTATGGGCTATGAGTATGAAATCTCTTACAGAATACGATTTTGGACAGCTAAAGTCATTCTTTGACGTAGCTTCCATATTAATTACTATTGGTGGATCCTTTTGTGCCATGCTTATAACATATCCTTTAAGTTATTTTAGAAAACTAAAGACGGTACTTGTTCAAACATTTAAAGAAAGTGAAAAATCAAGTTTAGATATAATAGGACAATTTACTGAATTATCTAGAAAAGCTAGAAGAGAAGGATTATTGTCATTAGAAGATGAGATAAACCAAATAAATGATGGATTTTTAAAAAAAGGTTTACAAATGGTTGTTGATGGAATTGAGCCAGACACTATTAAAGACATCCTTGAACTAGAGATATCTGAGATGGAAAGAAGGCATAAGATAGGAGCAGATATGTTAAGATCTTGGGGAGGATATGCTCCAGCTTTTGGTATGGCAGGTACATTAATAGGACTTATTCAAATGCTTGTAAGCTTAACAGATTCAGCTCAGATAGCTAGTGGTATGGCTAAAGCCTTAGTTACAACCTTTTATGGTTCATTAATGGCCTACTTATTTTTTAATCCAATGGCAGCTAACTTAGCGTTAAAGAGTGACGAAGAAGCAGCTATTAGAGAAATGATGTTAGAAGGAATATTATCAATTCAATCAGGGGTTAATCCAAGAATTGTTGAAGAAAAATTGATTTCTTATTTATCACCTGAAGAAAGAACAAACTATGCTGTTACTGTATCTAAAGAAGGGGTGGCAGAAAATGGCTAGAAGAAAAAGGAATAACGGAGACAGCGGAGGTGGAGGTAATGAATGGATGGCTACCTACGCAGATACAGTTACCCTACTACTAACCTTCTTTGTATTGCTTTATTCTTTCTCTAGTGTTGATGCTGAAAAGTTTCAACAAATTGCATCTGCATTTCAAAGTGTTTTATCTGGAAGTTCAGGACAAACCATATTTGACTTTAATATGAAGAATGGAGATGTGCCCCTTGTAGGAGAAACTATTGATACTAGTTCAGCAACAGGGGGAAGAGATAACGAACTCTATGATAAAGTAAGAGATTATGCTCAAAAAAATGATTTGCAAGGGTCTGTAACAATAAAAAATGATTCCAGTGGTGTAATAATTGAATTAAAAGATAGTGTTTTATTTGAGACAGGAAGAGCTGAAATAAAAGAAGATAGTATACAAATACTAGAAAAGCTTAATAAGTTAATTGCAAGTTTTCCTAATTCGGTTATAGTTGAAGGTCATACGGATAATATACCAATAAAAAATTATAAGTATGATTCTAACTGGGAGCTTTCTACAGCAAGAGCTGTTAATGTCTTAAGATATTTTGTTGAAGTTAAAAAGCAAGATCCTAATAAATTTACAGCTGCAGGATATGGAGAGTATAAGCCTATATCTCCTAATGACACCGAGGAACATAGAGCTAAAAATAGAAGAGTTAATATAGTAATAGTTTCTTTAGAAAGGAAGCCTGATGGTAAATGAGCGAAAAGAGTTTAGAAACAACTAATAATAAGATAAGAATAATTTTAATTGTTTTATGTCTAATTGTAATAATAGGAGGAGGAGCTTTTGGTACCTACATGTTTTTATCAAACAAAAATGCCAAAGGAAATTCTCAAATGGCTCAAAATCCTAATATTAATGTTAATATGAATAACAATAATAATTTTTATAAACCGGCGGTTTCAGAGTATACATATGATCTAGGAGAATTCTTATTAAATCTTTCAGATACCGATAGTAAGAGATTTTTAAAAGCTAAAATTCACTTAGGATTTAATAATAAGAAAATGTTAAAAGAAATAGAAAAGAAAAAGCCAGTTATATTAGATTCCATAAATACTGTTTTAAGAGCAAAAAAACATGATGACTTTTCAACCAAAGGAACAGAAGAGATTAAAGTTGAATTATTAAACAAAATCAATCCTATGTTTGAAAATGGATTATGTGATAATGTGTATTTTACAGAAATATTAGTTCAATAATAAGTAATTTATAGCAAGGAAGTATAAGTATGAATGGAGATTATCAATTTATAGTTACTTTATTAAAAATATTAATATTCTTGCCTTTTATACTACTGCTAATATATACTTCATTAAAAATGGGTGGAGATAAGCTACAAAACATCCAAAACGGTAGGTATATGAAAATACTTGATCGGTTACCTTTATCAAAGGATAATGCAATACTTGCAGTGAAAATTGGAGATAAAGGCTACATCGTATCCTCATCTAATGGTAAAGTAGAAATACTTTTTCCACTTGAAGAGGATGAATTGAAAAAATTGGAGTCTTCCAAGGTAGATATAAATGTTTTGCAAAAATTAAGAAAAAAGGAAGAAAAACTATGAAACATAAGAAAAAAATTTTATTATACATTGTTGGAGTGACAACTTTTTTCATATTAATAACTATGTCTACTAAGGCATTTGCAGCTCCGGCACAAATACCAGTACCAAAAATTAATATATCTGTAGATGGTGCTTCTTCACCTCAAAATTATGTAGATAATATAAAGCTTTTGATCCTTCTTACAATATTAACTTTGCTTCCATCTATTATTATTATGATGACTAGCTTTGTAAGAATTATTGTAACATTAGGATTTTTAAGAAATGCTATGGGAACGCAGCAATCGCCGCCCAATCAGGTAATTATTGGACTAGCTTTATTTCTAACTTTTTTCATAATGGCCCCAGTATATAATGAAATCAACTCGAAGGCAATAAAACCTTTTTTAGAAAATAAAATCAACCAAGAGGTGGCCTTTGAAGAGGGAGCAAAACCTCTAAGAGAATTTATGTTAAAACAAACGAGACAAAAAGATTTAAAATTGTTTTTAGAGATTGGAAAAGTTGGAGAAGAAGTTACAAAGGATAATGCTCCATTACATGTTGTAATTCCTGCATTTATAACTAGTGAATTAAAGACTGCTTTTCAAATAGGATTTTTACTGTATATACCATTCTTAATTGTAGATTTAGTTGTTGCAAGTGTACTTATGTCCATGGGTATGTTTATGCTACCACCAGTTATGGTTTCTCTACCTTTTAAAATCTTGTTGTTTGTAATGGTAGATGGATGGTATTTAGTAGTAAAATCTTTAATTTTAAGCTTTAAATGAGGTGGTTAAATGAGTGAAAATTTAGTACTAGGAATAATGAAGGATGCTATAACCACTGGATTAATGATTTCAGCTCCAATCCTTATAACATCTATTGTTGTAGGGTTGATAATTAGTATATTTCAAGCTACCACTCAAATTCAGGAGCAAACATTGACCTTTGTACCTAAACTTATCACCATAGCTTTGGTGGGATTGTTGACTGGTAGCTGGATGTTGCATCAATTGGTTAGTTTTACTGAAAGGATATTTGAAATAATATCTAATATAGTTCATTAAATTAGTAAGTAGGTGTTATTTTGATTAATATAGCATTCTATACAGCGTTAATAATGGTTTTTTTAAGGTTTATAACTTTTTTTACTGTAACACCTGTATTTTTCCCTAAAGGTACTCCAGCTATGGTGAAAATAGGTTTTGTATTAATTTTATCCTTTATAATACTACCGGGAATAGATTATAACTCGGTAAATAATATAAATAATATGTTTGCCTTTATAGCTAGTGGAATAAATGAAATAATTACAGGATTAACACTTGGATACATAACAGAATTATGCTTTATGTCTGTAAGGATGGCAGGAAATTTTATAGACGTGCAAGTAGGTTTTTCAATGATGTCGATGCTTGATCCAAATACAAACAGTAATTCGACTTTGTTGGAGAGGTTGCTTTATTGGTGTAGTTTAGTAATGTTTTTCATTTTAGATGTACACCATGTATTGATATATCAATTAATAGGAAGTTATAAATCAGTTTCTTTAGGGAAATCTTTACTTTCAGATTCTTTATCAGGTTTAATAACAAAAATATTTATAGATTTTTTTAGTTTAGGTTTGAAAATAGCAATACCAATAGTATTGATAATTATAATAACAGAATTAACCTTAGGACTTATGGCAAGGACTGTACCACAGTTAAACATAATGATACTAGGGCTTCCGGTGAAGATATTAGTTGGATTAATTACATTTACTTTTGCATTACCTATTTTTATTACTTTAATAGAAAGTAGTTTTATAAAAATACCGGAATTATTTCAATCTGTTTTTAAAACCATACCATTCATTTTTATTTTCGCCTCAGATGACAAAACTGAGGAGGCCACACCACATAAATTAAGTGAAGCTAAGAAAAAGGGACAAGTAGCCAAAAGTAAGGATGTAAACTTAGCATTAACCCTTTTGATATCAACTTTAGTGCTATCCTTCGCAGGAGAATATGTGGTGGGGAATTTAAAAGGAGTTATGACTACTTTTTTAAATGACTTCTTAAATATGGAGTTAAACTACCAAACATTAGGTAATATATTGATAATAATATTAGGTAAATTGGCCACAACCATTCTTCCTATTGTAGTACCTATAATGTTAATGGGGATTTTTGCAAATTTTATTCAAACTGGATTTATATTTACTAAAGAACCTTTAAAACCAGATATAAAAAAGTTAAATCCTATTAATGGCTTTAAGAAAATGTTTTCAATGAGATCTGTAGTAGAATTAATTAAAGCCGTTTTAGTGGTAACTATAGTTGGATTTGTAGGATATAAATTTATTAAAAGTAATTATATATACATAGTAAATTTATATAACTTAAGATATCCCATATTGATAGAGGCCTTTGGAGACTTAGCTCTTAAAATATTTTTTAAAGTAACTCTTGTTTTGTTAGCTATAGCCGTAACGGATTTTATATTTCAAAAATTCCAATTTAAGAAAGAAATGAAGATGACTAAACAAGAAATAAAAGAAGAGTTCAAGCAAATGGAAGGGGATCCTCAAATAAAAGGGAAGATAAGACAAAAACAAAGGGAAATGGCTATGAGAAGAATGATGCAGGCTGTTCCAGATGCAACAGTGGTAATAACCAACCCAACTCATATTTCCGTTGCAATAAAATATAAAGAAGGGGAAAATAAAGCCCCAGTAGTAGTGGCAAAAGGAACAGATTTTGTAGCCTTAAAGATAAAAGAAAAAGCTAAGGAAAGTAATGTTCCTATAATTGAAAATAAACCATTAGCTAGGCTTATATATAATGAAGTGGAATTAGATAGTGAAATACCTGTAGAAATGTATCAAGCGGTAGCTGAAATTTTAGCAATAGTTATGAAGATGAAATAGTTAAGGCGGTGTTCTCTTGGAAAATTTAAGAAAAAGAGCAAACTTAAAAAATAATATAGATGTACTAGTAGCTTTTGGAGTAATTGCTATAGTTATGATGATGATTATACCGTTACCTACTAAAGTGCTAGATGTTTTGATTGCAGTTAATATTACTATTTCAGTACTTATACTTCTTATCACTATGTTTACCACAGAAGTATTGCAATTTTCATCTTTTCCCACACTATTATTGGTTACAACTCTTTTTAGGTTGGGATTAAATCTATCTTCCACAAGATTGATACTGGGGGAAGCAGATGGTGGAGAAATAATTGCTGCTTTTGGTAGCTTTGTAATTGGAGGTAACTATGTAGTTGGAATTATAATATTTTTAATTATAATTATTGTTCAGTTTATGGTAATTACAAGCGGTGCTTCAAGAGTCGCAGAAGTTTCTGCTAGATTCACATTAGATGCGATGCCTGGTAAACAAATGAGTATTGATGCTGACTTAAACTCAGGTCTTATAGATGAAAATGGAGCTAGAGATAGAAGAAAAAAATTACAGCAAGAAGCAGATTTTTATGGGGCCATGGATGGAGCTTCGAAATTTGTAAAAGGTGATGCTGTAGCAGGATTAATTATAACTGCTATAAATATTGCCGGTGGTATAATAATCGGTAGCTTAATGATGGAAATGACAGCTGGTGAGGCAGCAAAGAAATTCACCATGCTTACCATTGGAGACGGGTTAGTTTCCCAAATTCCTGCACTTTTAATATCTACAGCATCGGGTATTTTAGTTACTCGCTCAGGAAGTGATGAGAATTTTGGTAATATAATCGGCAGACAGTTAACTGCCTTTCCTAAGGTAGTAGCTATGGCTTCAGCAGTATTATTCTGTTTGTTTTTAATACCAGGGCTTCCTAAGATTCCATTTTTCATACTATCATTAACCAGTGGTGTTGGAGCATATTTTCTATATAAGGATGAAAATGAAAAAATTATTGAACAAATGGAGCAGGAGCAAATAGAAATAACAGAAATAGAGAGCAAAGAACCAGAAAATGTAATGAGTTTAATAAATGTAGAAACTATGGATATAGAAATAGGATATGGATTAATCCCCCTTGCTGATGAAGGTTCAGGAGGAGACTTATTACAGAGAATCACTTCTGTAAGAAGACAGTGTGCAATTGAAATGGGTATAATCGTACAACCTATAAGAATTAGAGATAATCTTCAATTAAGAACTAATGAATATGTTATAAAGATAAGAGGGACAATCGTAGCTAAGGGAGAGCTTATGCCAAATATGTTGCTATGCATGGATCCAACAAATGGAGAATATGGTATAGAAGGAATTAAAGCTATAGAACCTGCTTTTGGACTCCCAGCTATTTGGATAAACCAAGATAGTAGAGAGGATGCAGAAATAAAGGGACTAACAGTTGTAGATCCTACTACGGTTATGGTTACTCACTTAACTGAAACAATAAAGAATAACTCTTATCAGCTTCTTGGAAGACAGGAAGTTAAGATGGTGATTGATTCAGTTAAGGAAAAATACAACGCTGTAGTAGAAGAGTTAATACCAGACTTAATGACAATTGGAGAAATACAAAAGGTTCTTCAAAATCTATTAAAGGAGAGAGTTTCAATTAAAGACATGGTAACAATCCTGGAGTCTTTAGCTGATAATTCTAGAACTACTAAAGATATAGAACTTCTTACTGAATATGTAAGATTTGCATTAGGAAGAAGCATATGCAATCCATTAATTGATGAACAGGGAGCAGTAAATGTTGTTACTCTTTCACCTAATATTGAGGAACTCATAGGGGAAAATATACAAAGATCTATACAAGGTTCTTTCCCAGCTATTGATCCAGATACTACAGGGAAAATTTTAAACTCTTTAAAAGAAACAATAGAAAGTACATTCTTCTATGAGAACCAGCCAGTAGTCTTGGTTTCACCTAAGATAAGACCGGCATTTAGAAGGCTTACAGAAATGATTTTCCCAAATTTAAATGTACTTTCCATAAATGAAATACCAAATGATATAGAAATTAAAACTGAAGGAGTTGTGACAATATAAAATGGTTATTAAGAAGTATATTGTAAACAACATGAATGAAGCACTTACTAGAATCAGATATGAACTTGGAAAGGATGCTATAATTATTAGCCAAAGGAAGATAAAGCGTCCTGGACTTTTAGGATTTTTTCAGAAAAAGGTAATTGAAGTTACAGCTGCTATTGATAATAGCAATAAAGAAGAACAAGAAGAAAAAAAACCAGTGGAAAATGGAATAGACATTTTAAAAAAGATAGTAGAAAAAAATAGAGAGGAATCTAATACAAATGAAAAGCTAAGCTATCTAAAAGATGATAATCAAGATGACATATATAAAGAACTTCAAGAGATGAAAAGTATGATGAATAAAATTGTAAGTAATTCATCTGGTGAAAAGGAAGAAAAAGATCCTCTTAAAATAAAATTAGAAAAGGCAGATTTAAGTGATAGCATTATAAAATCGCTGATGAACAAAGTGAATAATATGGAAGATGATATTGATTCTATAGAAAAAGTTAAAGAAGCTTTAAAGGATGAAATTCATATATCAAATAGTTCCACAGATGGTATTATCGTTTTAGTAGGGCCTACAGGAGTAGGAAAAACTACAACCATAGCTAAACTAGCAGGAAGTCTAGCTTTAGTTCAAAAGAAGAAAGTTGGGCTAATTACAATTGATACCTACAGGATTGGAGCTGTTGAACAACTAAAGACCTATGCAGATATAATGAATATACCTTTTAGAGTAGTATTTACCCAAAAGGATATGGATGAAGCTCTAGAGTCCATGAAAGACTTTGACACCATATTAATCGATACCACAGGAAGAAGTTCTAAAAATGCTATGCAAATATCTGAGTTAAGAATGCTTATAGATAAAATACAAACAGAAAATATACACTTAGTGATTAGTGCTGCCATTAAAAATAAAGATATAACCACTATAGTAGAAGGCTATAAAATCCTTGGATTTAATAATGTTATAATAACTAAACTAGATGAAACAACATCTTATGGATCAATATTAAATATATTAGATAGTGCTAAAAAACCTTTAAGTTATGTCACTATTGGACAAAGTGTACCTGATGATCTTAAGACACTTTCTAAAGAGGAAATAGTTAATTTAATATTAGGAGAGGATAATATATGCTAGATCAAGCGGCAGCACTAAGAAAATTAGCAAAAGAAGCAAAAGAAAAAGAAGTAGAAGAAAAGGAATTAGAACAAAGTAGTAAAGGACCTAAAATAATTACAGTAACCTCTGGTAAGGGAGGGGTTGGAAAGAGTAATTTTGTTGTAAATCTTTCTATCGCTCTACAAATGAGAGGGAAAAAAGTTCTAATTTTTGATGCTGACGTTGGAATGGGAAATGATGATGTACTAATGGGATTCTTACCTAAATATGATGTTAAAGATGTAATATTTAACAATATGGAGATTGAAGATGTAATAATTGAAGGACCATATGGAGTAAGATTATTACCAGGAGGCTCTGGATTTACAGCTATAGAAGATATTTCTAAAGAAAAGAGAGATAAGTTTCTAAGAAAACTCGCTTCCTTAGAGAATCTTGACTATATTATTATGGATACAGGAGCAGGAGTCAGCAGGAATGTTTTGGGGTTTATAGCATGTTCTGAAGAGCTCATTGTAATAACAACCCCAGAACCTACTTCCCTTACTGATGCCTATTGCTTATTAAAAGTAATCAACCATTTTAAGATAAAAACCTCTGCAAAAGTGGTAATAAATAAAATAATGAGCTTTAAAGAAGGTATGGGAACTTATAATAAGTTTAACAATACTGTAAGTAAATTTTTAGATATTAAATTAGATTATTTAGGAGCTCTATCTGAGGATAAAAAGCTTATCGAAGCAGTTAGAAAACAAAAACCATTTGTGATAAGCTTTCCTAATGCTGAAGTATCAAAAGAGATAAATGATATTGCTACTAAAATATTGGGAGAAAAAAATAAAAAAAAAGGAACAGGAGCTCAAGGATTATTTAAAAAGTTGTTTAGTATTTTTTCATAGGGGATGGTATTATGACGGATAATATTAAATTTTCAGTAAACAGTAAAATTGAAATATTAATGGAGGATGGTATATATAAAAGTAATATCCAAGATATTTCAGATAGCTATGCAGGGATTAGTATACCAGTAAGAGATGGGGTATATTTACCTCTAAAGAAAGGTGAACTAATAGAGGGGGTGTATTACACTCATAAAGGAGTTTATAAATTCACTACTGTGGTTACAGGTAGAAAAATTGATAGAATTATGATGGTTCTTATTGCCAATCCAAAACAATTTGTAAAAATTCAAAGAAGGAATCATGTAAGAGTATCAATAGTATCAAAAGCCTGTTGTTCAGTAATAGATACAGGTAGAGATATTGAGTTTTTTGACGGCTATACTTTAGATGTAAGTGCAGGAGGCATGAAATTATCAACCTATAAAGAGCTTCATGTAGGAAATATATTAGCAATATCATTATTACTAAAAGATGAAGAAGTTCATGTAAAAGGAAAAATAATAAGAGTAGAAAAAGAAGATAAAAAATATATATGTGGAGTTTCATTTATAGATGTGGATGATAAAACCGTAGAAAAAATAATTAGGTTATTATTCCAAATTATGAGGGAGCATAGGAAAAATAGACCAGGGGGGTATTAGCTATGAGTGCAGTTGCAATCCCAGAAATGAGAGAAGAAATAGTAAAACAGTATATACCACTTGTAAAATATATAGCTTCTAGGATTATCATTGGTAAAACTAAATATATTGAGTTTGAGGATTTAGTTAGCTATGGAATGATTGGGCTTATGGATTCTATAAATAAATTTGACAAAAGTAAGGGAATGAAATTTTCGACTTATGCATCAATCAGAATAAAAGGTTCTATGATTGATGAATTAAGAAAAATTAGCCCCATATCAAAAGGAGCTATGGACAAATTAAATAAATATAATTATGCAATCGAAACCTTACAAAAGAAAAATTTTAGAGAGCCTAACATAAAAGAAATTAGTGAAGAATTAGGTATGACAGTGGAAGAAGTATCTCAAATTGAAAATTACATAAACTATATATCCATAGTTTCTTTAGAGGATTTAATATTTTCAGAAGAAGATGATATCCCATTAATAGGAACTATTGTGGATGAAAAAAGTCCATGCCCTGAAAAAGATTTAGAGGAAAAAGAAATGTTGGAATATTTACAAAGGGCATTAGAGAACTTAAAAGAAAAAGATAAGACTGTGCTGTCTCTTTACTATTATGAAAAATTAACATTAAAAGAGATAGGAAAGATTTTAAGTGTCTCAGAATCAAGGGTTTGCCAACTTCATAGTAGAGCTATAATAAATCTAAGAGGGGAACTAAAACGATTGAAGTATAATATAGAAAATTAATATAAGGTGATAGTATGACAATATTTCTATTAATTATTGGTTTGTTTTTAATAACTATAAATGTAATTGCCATAAAAAAAGAAAAGAAATCTTTTTCTAAGGCTATGGATAATGCAGAAGAAAATATTAATGACTATTCAATTGAAATTCTCAACTTAAGAAAGGAAATGGCAGAAACTATATTACAGCTTCAAATGGAAATAGAGGATTTAAAAGAAAGCATAAACTGCAAGAGTATAAAGATTGAAGACCTAGAAGAAGAGAAATTAATAGAGGATAAAAATGAAGAAAAACTAAAAGAAAGATCAGAAAAAAAAATAGAAGAGAAAATAGAGGAAAATAAGGTCGAAGAGAAGAATAATGTTAAAATAGATGAAGTAAAGCAGTTAATAGATAAAGGAATGGACTTAGACCAAGTAGCACAACATCTCCAGATAGGCAAGGGGGAATTATTATTAATAAAAGAATTATATTTAAAATAAAGGAGTTAATATATTTCTTAAGTGATAAAAAACTTCTCTTAGGTTTAGGTATTGGAATAGTATTTACTACAATGCTTATGGCAGGAGTAAAAATAAACTATCAGTTAAGTCCATATGAAATTGAGAAGAGAGCCCGTTCTATGGGAATGGAATATCCTCATGAAATGAAAGTAATAATAGATAAGGAAGTGAGCAAATGATAAGAGGTATTTATACAGCTGTTTCAGGTATGATAACACAGGAAGGAAAACAGAATGTAATCACTAATAATTTATCAAATGTTAATACTGTTGGATTTAAAGGAGAAGAATTATCTGTTAAGGAATTTGATAGGGTGCTTTTATATAACTATGACAAAGTAGTCAATGGAAAAAATTACAGACAAGATTTAGGAGAGATTAGTTTAGGAAGTAAAATTGATGATGTAAACACCAATTTTACTCAAGGTTCCTTTGAAAAAACTGATAAAGCTACGGATTTTGCTATAGAAGGTAGAGGATTTTTTACTGTTCAAAGAAATGATGGAATTGGTAATAATAGATACTATACTAGAGATGGTTCTTTTCATATAAATAGCAGAGGATACTTAGTGAATAGTAGTGGAGACAATATTTTAGGTATTAATTTAGAAACAGAACAAATTGAGCCAATAAGGGTAAATAGCAATAATTTAGCATTAGATGGAGAAGGAAAATTAAACGTAGATGGATCACCATCATATAGGTTCTACACTTGTGATTTTGGCCAAGAAAATAATGTAAATGAAGATTACAAATCATTACAAAAGGTTGGGGACAACCTTTATACAGGAGAGAATGCAAGAGAAACTAATAATACTGCTATAAAACAATATAATCTAGAGAAATCAAATGTTAATGTTATAAAAGAAATGGTAGAAATGATGACAGTAATGAGAAATTTTGAAACTAATCAAAAGGTAATTCAATCACTAGATGAAACTTTAGGTAAAGCAGTAAACGAATTAGGTTCAATAAGATAATTTGATTGTAAGGGTGGTATAAATGCTTAGAATACTTTGGAATGGTAGAAGTGCAATGACAGCTCAACAGGATAAATTAGACTCCATATCAAATAATTTATCTAATGTAAATACTGAAGGTTATAAGAGAATGGATGTAACTTTTAAAGATCTTATGTCCGAAACATTAGACAGGAGAGGGTATCCTGTAAATGGGGGAGAGAATAAAAATTTAACTAATGGTACAGGAGTGAGAACCTCTAATTGGATAAGGGATACAAAGCAGGGTAATTTATTACAGACCAATGCAAAAACAGATTTAGCTATAGATGGAGAAGGATATTTTAGAGTGTTGAACCCTCAAAATGAATATAGATATATAAGATCAGGAAGCTTTAATGTAGATACCAATGGAGATATTATAGATAAAAATGGCAACAAACTTTCCGTAGAATTATATGAAGAAGATTATGAAAGTGATGAACCAATCAAATTTACAAAAGATAACTTTGTTATTAAGGAAGATGGTTCTTTATATGTTAAAACTAAAGATTTAACCACTGGAGAAGGATTAAGAGAAGTGGGAAGAGTAAATGTATATAATGCTATTGGAGATGATGCTTTTTTATCCGTTGGAGATAACCTTTATATGGCAAAAGAAGGGGTTAATCCGGTAATTTCAGATTCTAACATACTTCAAGGATTTGTAGAGGGATCTAATGTAGATGCTGGTAAAGAAATGACGGAAATGATATTAGCTCAAAGGGCATTTGAATTTGGTTCAAGAACAATTAAAGCTGCAGATGAAATGTGGGGAATGGTTAATAATTTAAGAGGAAGATAATTTTTAATTGAGAATTGAGAATGGATAATTAGTTAAAAGTGAAGAGTTATGGATGAAATTCTTCGAGTCTGTAAATAAATTTGTGTAAAGCTCATTATTTTATAACTTTGGATATACTATATTTATTTATTAATAGGGTTGTAGCTTATTTAGCTACAACCCTATTTTATACTTATTTTCAAATTTTATACATCAGATATTAAAAAGCCTTTGGCTTGCCCGTAGGGTGCCGATATGGACAAGTGGATATCTAAAATAAGTTGATAAGTTTTCCTAGTTATTTACCAACGAATTTATGGCTATGGAATATAAGTCATTCCATTTAGCTTTTAAGTTCTCTAATTCCATTAGAGCTGTTTCTTCAGTTGAAGCCAAATACACTATTTAAGATCACTACAAAATTCTTTTCTGTGCTTCCAATCTATCTCTAGGAATTACTAAATCTATTTCTCCAAAATCAGAAATTATTTTCTTAGGAGAACTGCCATTCCTACTATTTTTAGTCCTTTTATTTTTGTAGTCATATTTAAAATAACCCAAATGATCATCTAACTCTGTTTCTAATATTTCCTGTAGAGTAGTAGCAGACAATTCTTTAAGAGCTTGTCGTAAATCCCTCGCATTTGTTAAGTTATTTTCTCTGATAAATTCTCTTAAGAATTCTTTCTTTAACATAATAAAAGTCTGTGACCTCCTTTGGATATTTTTATATAGTATATCCAAAGGAGGTCACAGACTTTTATAAACGCCGTCTTAAAATATATAAAATTCTATAATCTTTTTTATTGATATTTTATATTTTCTCAAGCTATAATCTAGCAAATTTAATTATCATTTTTATTTTAAAGATTATTTATTACTTGATTAATTTCAGCTTTTGTTAAGTCATCCTTTTTTATATTTCTTGCAGCTTTTATAGCTTCTCTTACTGCTTTAGCATTACTTGATTGTACAGTATTTATCCCTAATTTTTTATAGTAACTAAGAGTCGTTGTTCCTGCATTTATTCTTTTAAGTGAATCTATTATTGTATTTGCATCTGACTTTACTTTGCTTAATGTTGTGTGATTTTTACCTTTTAAAGCCTCATTAACATCAACTAAATTAATATCGGTCACACCAGTTAACCCTATTAATTCATAATCATCTAAAGTTGCTGTTCCTAAATTTATTGCATTAAATGAGTTTTCTATTTTTTTCAAAACGCTATCTATTACTTGATTAATTTCAGCTTTTGTTAAATTAGATTTCTTTTCATCTTTTGCAATCTTTATAGCTTCCCTTACTGCTTTAGCATTATCTTCTGCTACAGTATTTATTCCTAATTTTTTATAAGAACTAGTCACTAATGTTCCTGAATTTATTATTCTTAGTGAATCTATTACTGTATTTGCATCTGGCTTTACGTCCTTTAATGTTCTATAATTTTTACCTTTTAATGCTTCGTTAACATCAACCAAATTAACATCAGTTACACCAGTTAACCCTATTAATTCATAATCATTTAAAGTTGCTGTTCCTAAATTTATTGCATTAAATGAGTTTTCTATTTTTTTCAAAACGCTATCTATTACTTGATTAATTTCAGCTTTTGTTAAATTAGATTTCTTTTCATCTTTTGCAATCTTTATAGCTTCCCTTACTGCTTTAGCATTATCTTCTGCTACAGTATTTATTCCTAATTTTTTATAAGAACTAGTCACTAATGTTCCTGAATTTATTATTCTTAGTGAATCTATTACTGTATTTGCATCTGGCTTTACGTCCTTTAATGTTCTATGATTTTTACCTTTTAATGCTTCGTTAACATCAACCAAATTAACATCAGTTACACCAGTTAACCCTATTAATTCATAATTATCTAAAACTGCTGTTCCTGAATTTATTACATCAAATGAATTTTCTATTTTCTGCGGTAATTCTTCTATAATTAATTTTATTTCATCTTCTGTCAAATCAACCTTTTTCACACTTATTTCCATTCTTATAGCTGCATTTAGTTTTTTCACGTCACTTGCTTTTATATCTTTTATTCCTATCATTTTATAATCATCTAAAGTTGCTATTCCTGAATTTATTTTCATAAACGTATCATTTACATTCATTTCGTTTATTATTTTGTTTATAATATCTTGAACATTTTTTGCAACTAGATATTTATCTTTAACCTTATCATTCAATAGTTTCAAATCAGGAATAGTTAAAGGATTTACTCCAACTATTTCATAATCATTCATATTTCCATTTCCAGCATTTATATTCTCAATAGATTTTTGTATCATTTCATCTTCAAATACTGGGATATTTACATAGCAGAAATCTATTTTAAGATCAGTAGTACCAATTGGTACTGATCTCACTTCAATACGATGTTTACCTGGAGTTAAATATTTAATAGCAAAGGTTTGATAATAATTATTACCTATTTGTTTAATATCAAGTAAAACATCATCACTCGTACCTACAAATTTACCATCTACATGTATAGTTGAATGGTCAATAAAATTAATATGATTAGTTTCAATTACAATTTCTTTAGTATTTACATCATATGTACGACCTGAAAATTCAGCTTTTTGCATATTGTTAATATGATAAGTAAGTATCTCCGTCTTAAAAGCGTACTCTCTTTGTGCATCACCTATTGCATTAATTTTAAAGCTCAACTTCGGCTCATTATAATAAGCTTTCACCTCTTTTGTGAACATAAAAGTTATAAATAATACTATAATTAAAAATAGATTCATAGCTTTTTTTGATAAATATTTCATATAAAACCCTCCTCATCCTTTATTTAAATTTTAAACTATTTTTTACAAATGTCAATATAAATTTCCATTTATTTTATTATATATTATTATTTTATTAAATAAATGACTATAAAAACGCGAAATTTGACTGATATATTTGAAGGAAAATTAATACCATATGGCTGTAAATAAACTTATAACAAATAATATTTGGCAAAAACATAAGAGGTAAACTGTGCCCTGTAAGATAGACACAGAAGAGAAGATGTCTTTGGACATGGTACAATAAAGTAGACACAAAGTTAAGAGAAACTAGTGAAAGGTGGCGTTCAAAAGTAAATCGTTTAGAAGGTGTTAGAGATATACGAAAAGGGAATTCTGATAGAACTAGGGTTTCAAAAACTGTAGAAGAAGAGTTGATATGTTTGAAGCAACAAAATGAGTACCTAAAACAATAAAATTCATTTCTGCGGGAACTACGAGGATTGGAAAGGCAGGTGATGTCACATTTAAAATCAAACCAGAAGAAAAATAGAAAATAATTAGGATAATGACAAAAAAAGACATGCTATTTGAATATACAATATATGTGTGAAATGGCTAGTATATCTCGTTCAGGATATTATTCATGGATACAAAGAGAACAGTATCGAATTCAAAAGGAAAATCAAGACAAACAGCATTTTGAACTTATACTAAAGGCATTTCAATATAAAACTATGCCGTAGGCAACAAAGTAAATCGAGAGTTTTCTGTAGGAAAACCAGGCAAAGTATTATTAACAGATATTACTTATATATATTATGATTCTAGTAAGTTTGCATATCTATCTAATATTAAGGATGGATGCACAGGTCAAATACCGTCTTATGTACTAAGTGAATCACTTGAATTATCCATTGTAACGGATACGATACATCTTTTAATAGCTAATTAAGCCTATATCATCTCAAAAGATGTTTACTTACATTCAGGTCAAGGTGTTCATTATACAAGTAGAAAATTTCAAAAATTAATAAAATCAAAAGGATTTATTCAATCAATGTGTGGAAAAGGCAATTGCTGGAATAATGCTTCTCAGGAATCTTTTTTTGAACATATGAAGAATGAACTGAATCCTAATCGATGTGAGACATTTGCTCAATTCAAATCTGTGATTGATGAATCTATGAAATATTATAATGGAACACTATCAGTGGGATCTTATGAAAATGGCACCTAATGTGTCCTATGCATTTGAGCAAAATCTAGAAATTCTTAATTTATTTTAGAAAAATACCATTAAAATGTTGTACATGTTTGACTGAAAAGAGTTAAGAGTTAAAAGTTAAAATGAAGAACTTATAGGCCCCTAGTTAGAATGGACATATTAATTCTAGAATTATAAAATAAAATTAAGAGTTAGGAGGGTCTATATTTATGTCTAAAAGATTTACTCGTAAGTTTACAGAGGAAGAAAGAGTTGCATATGTTAAATAAGCATTAGAAGTTGGTAGTAACGTATTAGTTGGTAAAAAATATGATATTCATCCAAGTCTGCTTCTAACATTTCCTGTAGAGTACTAGCAAATAATTCTTTCTTTAACATAATAAAAGTCTATGACCTCCTTTGGATATTTTTATATAGTATATCCAATTTAAGGTTTACACAGACTTTTATAAACACCCAATTCTTTTTATTTGCTCTTCACTCTTAACTAGCTAAATTTACGTATTGTTATAAAAAAAGCCACAAAACAAATCATACAAATGCTATAAGCTATGCTTAAATAGTCTTTAATGCAAATATCATCTATTTTATTGGTGTATTCACCATAGCTTTTTATATAGTCTGTATTGTCATCGTTAAAGTAATAATAGAAATTAACAGATTCTATATAAGCGGCTAAAATATCTACATTTAGCAGGGGCTTCATAAAAAAATTAATTAAGTAATCTCCTTTAAAGTCTATGGAGAATTTTTTATTTCTGCAGATGTAAATTATATATAGAACAACTTGAACAAAAAAAGAAGGAATTATAGTAATTAAATTAAATAAAAAATTAAATAAAACAATGTTATTTTGTAAGCTTATGTTATAGATCAAGGTATATATTAGAGCTATATAATTATTAAATACTAATATATATATAATTGGAGCTATAAAACCACAAACAATGGAACGAGATATAAGGGAAATTGAGTCATAAAAATGTACCTTATCTCTCTTTTTAAGATTTTTTCTCTCTGTATTACTTATATCGATTACTATAAAACTAGTTATAAAGTTTAAAACTTCGTTATTATTTTCTTTATATAAAAAATAAAGCAATACAAAGAATAGTAAGTAAAATATTGTAAGTAAAAAATCCTTCTTTAGCATTTTTTTGATTTTTAAATTTAGCTTATAAAATATATGCTGTCTATCAATTTTCCATAAAAGCAAACTTAATAAACATCCAAATAAGTAACCTACCCCCATTTTTTCATCCCTCCATACTAACCTATTTATTAATTAATATGCAAAGAGATTACCTTTAATTCTAATCTTGTAGTTCTTCTATACTAACCTTTTTAATTTTTATATGAAAAGGTTCATTTTCTTCCTCATCCATTCTCACCATTTCATATTGATTATTATAAGGTTCATTGGGATAATACATATTCATCATAGGACTAAAGTAGGGCATAATAGGATAAAAATATTTACAATACATAAAAACTCCTCCTATAATTTAATCAGTATTATTATATGTACCCTACTTCCATATGTTTACTAATTTTACATAAATATTAATTATTTTCCGTAGATGCTGTTGTCAACGGTGGTATAACTTGTTTTTTTCTAGACATAACACCAGGAGCATAAATACTGTTTCCAACAAATTGTTTGTTAAATGCTTTGGCTACTATATGTTTTTCTTTTCCTGTAGCTAACAATTCAGAGCCATCTCTAAGTAAGTCTGTAACTATTAGCACTAATAAATCAAAATTCTCCATTTCCGTTTTATTTTCCATATAGCTTACCATATCATCTTTTATTAAGTCGAAGCCTTCTCTGTCCATAGTTATTATTTGACCTACGCCAACTCTAAGAGAACTCATTTTAAATATTTTAAAATCTTGATTGAATATTTCATCTACAGTTTTTCCTTGTAGAGAGGTACCAGCTTTAAACATCTCCTGAGCAAAAGTATCTACATCTATATCTGCTATTTCACTTAATCTTTTTAACATGATTTTATCTGTATTTGTAGATGTTGGCGATTTAAATAATAAGGTATCGGAAATAATGGCTGAAGCTAGAATTCCAGCTATTTTTTTAGAAGGTCTTATGCCATTTTCAAAGAATATGGAAGAAACAATTGTAGCAGTACAACCCACAGGCTCATTTCTAAAGTAGATTGGTGAGCCCGTTTGAATATCTCCAATTCTATGATGGTCAATTATTTCTAGTATTTCCGCATCTTCTAACCCAGGAACGGATTGAGCTTTTTCATTGTGATCAACTAAAATTATTTTTTTCTTATTTTTAGAAATAAGATGATATCTTGATACGCTTCCCAGTACTTTATTTTCTCCATTTATAATAGGGTAACTTCTATATCTAGTTTCTATCATAATATCTTTTGCATCTTCAATTAAATCTTCTTCATTGAAAATTACTAAATTTTCACGAGACATAACATACTTTACAGGTATACTTTGAGGAATCAATCTTGCTGCGGTGAAAGTATCATAAGGAGTTATGATTATTGAACAACCTATTTCTTGCGCTTGTTTTAAAATATTATCGCTAACTTCATTTTTTCCTGTAATTATCATAAGTGAAGCTTTGCATTCTAGAGTCATCTTCTGAGCATCTTCTCTATCTCCACATATAACAATATCACCTTCTTCAATCATTTCTCGAGCATTATCTGGATGCATTGCTGTAATTACTATTTTTCCTGTAAATGGTTTTACACTTTTACTCATATAAATATATTCAGCAGAAAGAGTCTCCATTATATTTTCTAAAGTGGTATTACTTTTTGAAAGTATAGCATTATCCCATATATCCATATATGTAGAAGTTATATTGGTAATGGATGCTAATCCAATTAATTTATCATTGTCATCCACCACTGTAAGGGTTTTTACTTCATGTTTTTTCATTAATGACCAAGCCATCTTAAGTGACGTTTCGGGATGGATTGGAGGCATTATATCGAATTTTAAGTCTTTAATTTGAGGCTTTACTGTTTCTACAAATTCTGGAGAAGATACTCCAAAATAGTCTAGTACAAATTGAGTTTCTCTATTTAAATCACCAAGTCTAATTGGTATTGCTTTTAAGCTTGTAGTCCTATTTTTAAATTCGGCGTAAGCTATAGCAGAACAAATTGAATCTGTGTCTGGATGCTTATGTCCGCTAATATAAACTTTTTCCATTATAAAATCACTCCTTTTAACTTCTTATGTAATTAATCCTAGGTTTATCCCATAGCTAGATTCCTAGATAAGTTCTTCTTGAAATTAAAAATCACTTAATCTAGATAATAATACCAAAGATATATATAAATTTAAAGTAAATAATATTTTAATGTTTTATTTCATATATTTATTGTGATTACTATTAGCTATTATCAAAGGGGGAAAATCATGATAAATGAAAAAGAAATTTACTCTGGATTAGACTCTAGAGAAGCGGAAAGAAGATTTAAAAAGTATGGACCTAATATATTGGAGAGCAAAGAAAAGGTTTCGCCTTTAAGAATATTTCTCCAACAATTTAATGATGTTATGGTTTGGGTATTAATCATAGCCACATTAATTTCTGGTATTATGGGAGAGAAAGCAGATGCAATAACTATATTAGTTATAGTAATAATGAACGGTATCTTAGGATTTATCCAAGAGTTTAAAACAGAAAAATCTTTAGAAGCATTAAATAGTCTAGCAGCTCCAACTGCAAAAGTAATTAGAGATGGAGTACTAAAGGTTATAAATGCAGAGAATTTAGTAATAGGAGATTTAATTGTTATTGAAAGCGGAGATAGAATACCAGCAGATTGTATTTTGGTTGAAGATTTTTCTTTAATATTAGATGAATCCCTACTTACAGGAGAATCTGTTGGAGTTAATAAAAATAGTAAAAATAAGGACAATATATTTATGGGCACCATAGCTCTTACAGGAAGAGGTAAGGGGAAGGTAATTTCAACGGGTATGGGCACTGAAATGGGAAAAATAGCAGGAATGCTAAAGGATATTGAAAAGGATAAATCACCGCTAAAAGAGAAGTTAGATGCTCTAGGAAAGGTATTGGTAGTATTATGTATAGGAATTTGCATTGTTGTAACAATAACGGGAATAAGTAGAGGTCATGATAAATATCAAATGTTTTTATTGGGAGTAAGTTTAGCTGTAGCAGCTATTCCAGAAGGGTTACCAGCCATTGTAACCGTAGCCTTAGCCTTAGGAGTTTCTAGAATGCTTAAGAAAAGTGCCTTAATTAGAAGATTACCAGCAGTAGAAACTTTAGGATGCACTTCTGTAATATGCAGTGATAAAACTGGAACTCTAACAGAAAATAAAATGACAGTAACTGAGATATTTTATAATAACAATTACCATAGAGTTGAAAAAGATTCAGTGTTTCCTAATATGTTTTTAAAGAAAGCTGTTACATACTGTAGTGATTGTAATGTTGATTATGGAGAAGGAAGAATAGAAAAGTCACTATCGGGGGATCCAACAGAGAAAGCTCTTATTAAAGCATTTGTTAAGGATACTAAAGATATAAAAAGTATGACAAGTAAGGGAAAGAGAATATCTGAAAAACCTTTTACTTCAGAAAGAAAAATGATGTCAGTAGCCATTAAAGAAGGAATAAATACTAATCTTTATTTAAAAGGTGCCCCTGAAAGAGTTATAGATAGATGCAAATATATAATTATTGATGGAGATGCTAAGTTATTTACATCAATGTATAAAAGTAAAATTTTAAAAGCAGTAGAGTCTATGTCTTTTAAAGCTTTAAGATGCATTGCAATTGCATATAAACCAGATATTAATTTCAAAGGTAATACAGTAGAGTATGATGAAAAAGATTTGACTTTAATAGGGGTTGCTGGCATAATTGATCCACCGAGAAAAGAAGTTAAAGATGCAGTATTTAAATGCAGAATGGCTGGTATAAGACCTGTAATGATAACTGGAGATCATAAAAACACTGCCTTTGCAATAGGTAAAGAATTAGAAATAGTAAAGAATGAAGAGGAAGTTATAACCGGTGAGGAATTAGATAAACTAGATGATAGAAAGCTATTTAATATAGTAGATAATATAAAGGTATTTGCAAGAGTAAGTCCAAATCATAAATTAAGAATCGTTAAAGCTTTTAAAAGTAAGAATAATATAGTGGCTATGACGGGAGATGGAGTAAATGATGCTCCTGCAGTAAAAGAAGCGGACATAGGAATTTCTATGGGGATTTCAGGAACAGATGTAACAAAAGAAGCATCTTCAATGATACTTTTAGATGATAATTTTGCTACAATCGTATCTGCAATAGAAGAGGGAAGAGTAATATACGATAACATTAGAAAGTTTATTAGGTATCTATTATCCTGTAATTTAGGAGAAGTTTTAACTATGTTCTTAGCTTCTTTACTAAATCTTCCTACACCCATGTTGCCTATTCAAATACTATTTGTAAATTTAGCTACAGACGGACTACCAGCCATGGCTTTAGGGATAGACCCAGCAGATATAGATATTATGGAGCAAAGACCAAGGCCTAAGGATGAGAGTATTTTTGCAAGAGGACTTAAGGAAAAGATTTTAATAAGAGGAACATTAATAGGTATTTGCACTGTTGGAGCATTTATTATGGGATATAGGTATAATATGGATTTAAAGACTTGTAGAACTTTAGCATTGTGTACACTAGTAATGTCACAGTTAATACATGTGTTTGAATGTAGATCGGAGAGGCACTCTATTTTTGAAATCAAGCTTTTTACAAATCCATATCTAGTTGGAGCAGTGATTGTTTCAATAGCTATGCTACTTAGCATACTATATATACCATTTTTACAGAAAATATTCCACACCGTGGCGCTAACTTTAGCTCAATGGTCCATAGTGATATTTTTATCTAGTGTAATAGCTTTCATAAATAGTCTTTACCTACTTTTATGGAATAAGAGAAGATAAAGAAGAAAATAAAATAATAAAAACAGGTCTATGACCTGTTTTTCTACTTATATTTTGTTTTTATTTTTTGAACTTTTGGTTCTTTACCCTCAATAGGGACTAAATCTTTTCTAGTAGTTAAATTTCGTATGTTCATTATTTCAATATGCTCTCTATTTTCTTTTCCCTTTTTACCTTTTAAACCTTGAACTAATACATAGTTACCTTGGTTAATTTGCATAAAGTCAATCTTTTTAAACCATTTACGTTTTTTATAAACACATTTAACTATATTTTTACTCCTATCAGGCTTTACTAATAGTGTAACAGTTATTCTATAAAGAATACCCAAAAAGGATTTTTCTTCTACTTTAACGGAGACTACATTACCTTGAATTTGAGCTAATCTATCCCCATATTTTTTTATATAATTTTCTGCATAGTATTTATTTAACTTATCTGTAAATCCCATATACCTGTGACTCCTTTGCATTTGATTTGGTAGCATTAGCTATATTATACCATAGTATTTACAATTTTAAAATAAGGAGATATTAGTTTTTGCAATTATAGTTTAACCCTCTTAATCATATATTATTTAGCATATTAAACTGCTCTAATTTCATAAGAAAATAGTAAGAAAAATAGAATATGTTGTAAAGTATTAATATGTATTATACAATAAGTTTAAAGTGAAGTGCAATTGGAGGGATATTATATTATGAATAATACTAAATTAGCGTCTTTTATAGATCATACAGTATTAAAGCCTGAAACTGGAATTGATAAAATTAAACAAATTTGTGAGGAAGCTTTAAAATATGAATTTGCCTCAGTGTGTATTAATCCATGTAACGTTAAAGTTGCAAGTGATTTGTTAAAAGGAAGTAATGTTAAAGTTTGTACTGTTATCGGATTTCCTTTAGGAGCTAATACAACTGCTGTAAAAGTTTTCGAAACTGAAGATGCAATAAATAATGGCGCTGACGAGATAGATATGGTTATAAATGTTGGAAGACTTAAGGACAAGGACTACGAATACGTAAAAAGAGATATAGAGGAAGTAGTTAAGGCTGCTAAAGGAAAAGCATTAACTAAAGTAATTATAGAAAATTGTCTTTTAACAGAAGAAGAAAAAATAATGGCATGTAAACTTTCAAAGGAAGTGGGAGCTGACTTTGTAAAGACATCTACTGGATTTTCTACAGGTGGAGCTACTCCAGAAGATGTGAAATTAATGAGAGAAACAGTGGGAACTACTATGGGAGTTAAAGCTTCTGGTGGAGTTAGAACTTATGAAGATGCAATGACTATGATAGAAGCAGGAGCTTCAAGAGTAGGAGCTTCAGCATCTGTGCAAATTTGTGAAAATAAAAATCTTAGCAAATAGGAATTATAATTAAGGCATGTAATGGGCATTATGCACATTACATGCCTTTTATATTGAGCTATTATTAAAAAAATGTTACTAAAAAGCAATAAGTAGAATATTAATATATTAATGGTTTGAATAGGGGGGATATTAATGAGCGAACTAAATACAAGAAATATAAAATATTCCATTGATTTTAGTGACATTGAAGCTATGGATGAGGAAGAATATTTATTGGGCTATGAGGATGTATATAAAGATATAAAGAGAGCTTTAGAAATTGATAAAGAAGGATTTAATATATTTTTAATAGATGATTTTTCAAGGGATAAACTTAATACAATGATTAGATATATTGAAGATAATTTACCTAATAATCCGCCTAAAGATGTATGCTATATTGTTGGAACAGAAGGAAGAAATCCTAAAGGAGTTTTTTTATCTAATGGAAAGGGTAAAATATTAAAAAAGTATCTAGAGGAAATACAAAAAAATTATTATCAAAAAATTTATGATTTTTATAATACTTCTAACAATAAGGAAAAAGAAAAGCTACTAGAAAAAGTACAGAAAAATAGAAGTGAATTAATAGGTGAGATGGTTAAAGTCGCAGAGGAAAGCGGTTTTGACATTAAATTCACTGGTGGAGGATTTACATTTATCCCAATAAAAGAAGATGGTAATGCTATGAGTGAAAAGGAGTATGAATCTTTAGAAAAAGAAGACAAGGATCACATAATAAAGAAGGTATTTCAGTTAAAGGAAAAGGCTCAAAATATATTAGACAAAATAAAAAATAGTGAAGAAGAAGGGATAGAAAACATTAAAAAATTAATGGAAGAATACTTAGAAGAATGTTTTCGTGAAACAAAAGAAGATTTTAAAAAAGAATTAAATGGAGAAGAATGTGCAATCAAATATTTAGAAGATATATGTTCAAATATTGAAAAAGAACTAGTAGAAAATTATTCAATGATCTATGAAGAAGATGAAGAAGAGATAGGAGATATAATATATAGATATGGAATAAACGTGATTGTAGATAACAGTCACAATAAAAAACCAATATGCATTTATGAAGATGATCCTAATTTAAGTAATCTACTAGGCAATATCGAATATGAAAATAAAAATGGAGTTTATGTAACAGATGTGAGCTTAATAAAAGCAGGGTCTATGTTAAAGGCAAACGAAGGGTGCCTTATATTAAGAATGAACAATTTATTAGCTAATCCATCTTCATATTATTATCTAAAAAAAGCTTTAATAAATGGAAAGGTAGATATTGATTATAATAAGGGATATCTAGAACTTTTATCTTTAAGCGGAATTCATCCAGAGCCAATACAAATTAAGGAGAAGATAATACTTATAGGTGATTATGAGGTTTATGACATATTATATAACCATGATGAAGATTTTAAGAAGATTTTTAAAATAAAAGCACAGTATAATCCTTATATTAAAATAGATAATAGAGCAAAAGCCTCTTTTTTAAAAATTATAGATACAATATGTAAAAAGAACAATATATTATCTTTAGAAGATGAAGGAAAAAAGGAAATTGCAAAATATCTTTCAAGAAAAGCAGAAAATAAAAATAAATTATACTTCAGCATTGAAGATATAGAGAGAGTGATTTTATTAGCAAATAATGAAGCTATCAATGAAAAAGCTCAATCCATAGAAAAGAAACATATAATCAAAATAGCTTATGCTGAAGATATGATTGAGAAAGAAATATTAGAATCTTTTGAAGAGAAGAAGCTAATGATAAATGTCAATGAGACATTAGTTGGAGAAATTAATGGATTGACTGTTTTAGATGCAGGATATTTTTCCTTTGGAAAGCCAGTAAGAATAACTTGTAACTGTTATAGTGGAGAAGGGAATATTATAGATGTTCAAAAGGATAGTGAATTAAGTGGTAAAATTCACAGTAAAGCTATAAATATCTTAAAGGGGTATATAAATAGGTTGATAGGTGGATATACTAAAATTCCTGTAGATTTTCATCTAAGCTTTGAACAGGTTTATGGCAAAATAGATGGAGATAGTGCCTCTGTGGCGGAGGTTATAGCTATGTTATCTTCCTTAAGCAAAATAGGGATAAAAAACAATATAGCTGTAACTGGTTCAATAAATCAATTAGGAGAAGTTCAACCTATAGGTGGAGTAAATGAAAAAATAGAAGGTTTCTTTAAGGTATGTAGAAAACTAGATAATATTAAAAACAAAGGGGTAATAATACCATATTCTAATATAAATAATTTAGTCTTAAATGCAGAAATTGAAGATGAAATTGATAAAGGAAATTTCCATATATATACCATGAAAACCATAGAAGATGCAGTTACTATCCTTATGTGCAGCGAAGATATAACTTATAAGGATATAATAGAATGTATTGAAAAAGAATTGAAAAAGTACAGCAAAAAAGGAAAATAATATTGACTAAAACAAGAGAATAAAGTAAAGTATACATAGGATATCTATGCATAGAAATCCTATGTATATTTTTATTAAAAAATAGGAGGGGATTTTTTGAAATTTGATAAGGAATTATTAAAGGGGAGTACGGAAACTTTAATTCTTAGTTTAATAAAAGATACTCCCATGTATGGTTACCAAATAATCAAAGAATTAGAAATGAAATCTACAGGAGCATTTATGTTGAAAGAAGGTACGCTATATCCCATCTTACACGGTCTAGAGGAGAAAGGTGTAGTAGAAGCCTTTTGGAGTGAAGGAGAAAATGGGAGAAAGAGAAAATACTATAAAATTACAGAAAAAGGTAAAGGTTATCTAAAAGAAAAAGAGGAAGAATGGAAGTTTTTTAAGGGAGCCGTAGATAGAGTGTTATGGGAGGGGATAGTATGCAATTGATGGATTCTGAAGTTATAAAAGAGTACATAGATTCACTTCTTAAAGAAATTAAGAATAAAGAGGTTCATCAGGAGATAACTTATGAAATTTTATCTCACATTGAAGAGAATTATGAACATGCTTTAGAAACAGGATTAAATAGTGAGGAGAGTATTTTACAAGCTATTAAATCCATGGGAAGTCCAGAAGAAACTGGTCAGAGATTAAATAAAATCCATAAAGGAAAACTAGAGTGGGGTATAGTAGTTCCATCTATTTTAATGTGCCTATTTGGCATTTTTTTAATGTTCTTTATGGCCAGTTATGTTAATAATTTCACCAAAGGCATGGCAGTAAAAACTGTGGTATCATCTATAATGGGATTTATACTTGCTGTAATTTTCTATATATTTGATTATAGAAAGATAAAAAAATATTGTGGAAAGATATTTTTTGCAGCTAATTTAATATTATTAATACAATTATTATTCCCACCTATAAATGGTGCAAAGAAATTTATAACAATAGGACCTATTACTATAAGTACTCTTCAACTGTCTTTGTTTTTGATTTGTGTATCGTTACCTGGAGTTTTAGAAGAAGTTAAAGCTAAGAATAATAAAATTTTATTTCGTTTACTAGCCATATATGCTATTCCATCATTATTAATATTTTTGACACCTTCTGGCATGGACTTTATAATATATACTTGCATATTTATGGTGTTATGTATAAATAGTAAATTTTCAAAGAAATATATTACTTTAATACTTATGATATTTATTGGGGGAATAATTATACAATTTGATAATTTTTCTTACATGATAAACAGGATAACTTCTTTTATAAATAAAGATCCTAATGGAATGGGATATATATATGATCTAATGGACAGTTTAATAAAATCATCTGGATTTTTGGGGAACGGTATAGATTCAAACATACAACTTTTACCAGAACCTCAGGGGCACTTTATATTTGTTTATATTGTATATACTTTCGGATGGATATTTGCGTTGGCTATTATGGCATTAGTGGTATTTTTTATAGTCCGTATGTTTGCCACTGCAAGGGTTATTAAGGATAGCTACGGAAAATTAATTTTAATGTCTTTCGGCACATTGTTTTTAATACAGTTTAGTTTGAATATACTTATGAATTTAAACTTAATTCCACTAGTGAATATAAATTGTCCATTCCTAAGCTATGGAGGAACATCTATGTTGTTAAATATATCTTCAATTGGACTTATTATGAGCATATATAAAAGAAAAAATTATTCACCAGTAATAATAAATTAATAAGGAAAGATAAAGAGGGTACAAATTAACATGAAAAAATAAACAATTTAATTATGATGTATGATATTAGAGGAAATTTAGCTATATCTGTTGAAAGGTGTTCATTAAATTGTTATAATAACTATGTTTCATTGGACGGTGAGAGGAGAGTTATTATGACTAAGAGAATAGCTATATTAGGTGGGCCTAGATGTGGCAAAACCACTCTTATTCAACAGTTATATGTAGATATGAAGATCATGGGATTTAGTGTAGGGTGCGCTACTGAATATAGTACTGAATATTTAAGAGATAAAGGTATGATAGAGAGTATTGCTGAACAATATGGAATATATTTAGGACAAGCTTTGAGGGAAGAGCAGTTAAATTGTTATGATTATGCTATAACAGACTATGCTACATTTGTACCTTATATTTATGGAAGGTTTATGCTTGGTTCTAAAAAAAGAAGTGAAAAAGAAATAGAAATATTAAAAGATCTCTATTGTCTTGCTATAAAGGACTTGCCTAAATATGAGTATATATTTTATGTTCCAAGGGAATTTGGATATGAGCAAGATGAGGTAAGGTGGCAGGATGAAGAGATGGCTAAAAAAGTAGATGATGCCATACTATCATTTTTAGATGCTGAAAATGTTCCTTATAAAATAATTAAAGGGAACACTAAAGAGAGAAGTAAAAAAATTATTGAAGAGATGGGAATAAATTATTTAGTTGAGAAAGAAGCTTAGAAAAAAGTTATGGGGCTTTTTTAATAAATAATAAATTAAGAGTTAAGAATAAAGGAAGGGATTTTTCTATGTAAAATCCCTTCCTTTATACATTTACAATTCTAATATACAGGATTAATATGTATTTTTTATTTTTGCCATACTTTCTAGTGAATATGAGATAATACATTCTACATTATACTACAAAAGCACTTATATTATAATGTTTTTAGTTGAAATAAAGCCATTAGTAGAGTATAATCTTAAAAGGAATTGACTAAAGTGATGAAAGGATTGTGTACATATATGAAATTAGGAATTGTTGGATTACCAAATGTGGGTAAGAGTACTTTATTTAATGCCATTACATGTGCAGGAGCAGAAGCGGCTAACTACCCATTTTGTACTATAGAACCTAATGTAGGTGTAGTTACTGTACCAGATAAAAGATTAGATGTATTAGAAAAAATATATAATACGAAAAAAAAGATATATGCAACTATAGAGTTTTATGATATAGCAGGTTTAGTTAAAGGTGCTAGTAAAGGTGAAGGATTAGGAAATAAGTTCCTATCTCACATTAGAGAAGTAGAATCTATAGTTCATGTGGTTAGATGCTTTGATGATGGAAATGTAGTGCATGTAGAAGGTTCTGTAGATCCAGTTAGAGATATAGAAGTTATAAATCTTGAGCTTATATTATCTGATTTAGAGGTGCTAGAAAGAAGAATAGAAAAAACAAATAAGCTAGCAAAGAGTGGAGATAAAAAAGCTAAAGATGAGATGGCTTTAATGGAAAGAATAAAAGCACATCTTGAAGGGGAAAAGCCCGCTAGAACCTTAGAAGTAACTGCGGAAGAAGAAGAACTAGTTAAAGGATTCTTTTTAATTACTTCAAAACCAGTGTTATATGTATGTAATGTTTCAGAAGAAGACATGATATCTGGAAATACAGAAAATGAATATGTAAAAAAAGTTAAAGAATATGCAAATAAAGAAAATGCTGAAGTTGTAGTTATCAGTGCGAAAATAGAAGAGGAATTATCAACTTTAGATGAAGAAGAAAAATCAGAGATGCTAAAAGAATACGGAATTGAAGAACCAGGACTTTATAAACTAATCCAATCTAGTTATAAGCTACTAGGATTAATGAGTTATTTAACTGCTGGAGTTCAAGAGGTAAGAGCTTGGACTATTAAACAAGGAACTAAAGCACCACAAGCAGCAGGTAAAATACATACAGATATTGAAAGAGGTTTTATAAGAGCTGAAATTATATCCTATGATAAACTAGTAGAATGTGGTTCAGAGGCAGCAGCAAAAGAAAAAGGATATTATAGACTAGAAGGAAAAGAATATGTAATGCAAGACGGAGACGTTGTAAATTTTAGATTTAATGTTTAATTTTAAATCTTTAATCTTATTTAGTTTTAGTAAGATTTTCTATAATTAGTAGGTACTAAAATTATTTGAAATATAAAATATAGAATTTAGAAAAACTGAGTACATAGTGTAAGAGTCAGAGTTTTGACATCACTATTGTACTTAGTTTTTTTATATAATTACTTATTCTTATTTAAAAAGTCACTCATTAAATAAAATTTATAAATTTCCAATAGATCAGTATGATATTAGAAATTAATAGGGAAACATGTGAGGAGAATAATGAGTATAATATATTAAAATACTCACTTTTAATAAAACTTGAAAGAGTGATTTAAAATGTTTGATAAATTTTATTTGATAAATATAAGCTATATTCTCCTCCTCATGCTTTTTATATATAAAATATTTAATATCAAGAAAAATATATATTGTATGGAGAAAAAATTAAATGATTTAGAATATCATGATTTACTCACCAATCTTCCCAATAGAAAGATCTTTTTTATAGTATTGAAGGAAGTTATTTGTCAGTTGAAAAAAGAAAATAAAGCAGGTGCATTATATTTAATTGATATAGATAACTTTAAAAGAATAAATGGAATATTAAACTATTCTACAGGGGATAAAGTATTAAATAAGGTATCTTTGGAAATAAAAAATATTATATCTGGAGAAAAAGAGGTATTTAGATTTGGAGAAGACGAACTTTTAATATTGCAAAAAAACGTAAAGAACTTAGAAGAAGTAGAAGAATTCAGTAAAGTCTTATTAAAAAAGTTGAACAATAATATTCTTATGGAAGATAAAAATGTATATTTGTTCGTAAGTATAGGAAGTACAATTTTCCCTAATAAAGAAGATGAGGTAGAAGATGTGTTAAAAAGAGTAGACATAGCCATGTGTAAAGCAAAAGAGCTTGGTAAAGGGAGATATGAATTCTATGATTGAAGAATTACAAAGGATAAAATTTTACAATGAATTAATTAAAATTATATTTGGCATAATATATTATGAAAACAAGAAGAAAGGAAAGATATTTATGCCAAAAGATAGTCAACCAGATAATAAAAAAGCTAGAATGGAAAAAAGCAATTATCAAACACCAATAACTAGAGAAACAGCTAAGAACAGCAATAGAACAACTAAAAAACAATCTGCGGAAAGAGGACAGTAAAATGTTCTCTTTTTTATGTATTTCACAAAAAATTAATAAAAATATTCAAAAAACTATTGACCATTACCTAACGTCATGGGTTAAAATGATTATTAGAGGTGAGTAATTTGTATAAGGAGGATGAAGAACTCTATACCGTAGGCCAATTTGCTAAAAAGGCTGGGGTTACTATTAGAACTTTAAGGTTTTATGATAAGATAAACTTGCTTAAGCCTTCTAACTATAATGAGCTAGGATATAGACTTTATAATAAGCAAAATTTCGGTAGGCTTCAAAAAATCCTTACATTAAAATTTATAGGTTTATCTCTTGAAGAAATAGGGGATATTATGAAATATGATATAGATGATAAAGACTTTAAAAAATCCCTTAATATTCAAAAAAAAATCATAGAAGAGAAAATTGATCATATGTCCAATGTACTGAAAGCTATAGATGAAACTCTCATTATGGTGCAAAAAGAAGATAATCTAAATTGGGATAAGTTTGTAAATGTAATTAATTTAATAAATATGGATAATAAGTGGATTGAACAGTATAAAAATGCCTCGAACCTAAGAGCTAGAATAAATATACATGAAAAATTCAGCAGTAACAAAGAAGGATGGATGCCATGGTATTTTACTAAGCTTGATATAGCAAAAGGAGCTAAGATATTAGAACTTGGTTGTGGTGATGGAAGTTTATGGTTGAAAAATATTGAAAAAGTACATGAAAGCTGGAATATAACTCTAACGGATTTTTCCCAAGGTATGTTAAATGATACGAGAAATAATTTAGAGAAATGGGAAAATAGGTTTAACTTTGCTGTGGTAGATGCTCATGATTTGCCCTATAGTGATGGCAGCTTTGATATTGTAATAGCCAATCATATGTTGTATCATTTAGGAGATCTAAATAAGGCTCTATCAGAGGTAAAAAGAGTATTAAAAACTGGTGGGCAATTTTATGCTTCTACTGTAGGAAAAAACCACATGAAGGAAATGAGAGATATCATAGCACAGGTGGATAAGAATCTACTTAACATGGAGGGCTTTACTCGTACAGAAAATTTTCAACTTGAAAATGGAGAGGACATACTTAAAAACTGGTTTAGGGATATTGTAATAAATAGATATGAGGATAGTTTAATGGTTACTGAAAGTTCTGCTCTTATGGATTACATATTTTCTATGCCAGGTAATATAAAAAACAATTTTAGTAAAGAGAAATTTAATAAACTAGAAGGTAAGATGAAAAAAATAATAAAAGAAAAAGGCAGTATATACATAAACAAGGATACAGGCTTTTTTAAAGCTATAAAGTAAATATTATTATAATACAAAGGAGTGTTAATTATGGGAAAAAAGATACCTTTTTCACCACCAGATATAACTAGAGAGGAAATTGATGAAGTAGTAAAAGTATTAGAATCAGGATGGATTACTTCTGGACCAAAAGTTTTAGAGTTTGAAGAATCTATGAAAAAATTCTGCCAATCTAATTATGCAGTAGCGGTTAATAGCGCAACGGCTGGAATGGAGTTATTATTAAAGGTATTGGATATAAAAGAAGGAGATGAGGTAATAACTACACCTTATACCTATACAGCAACTGCAAATGTTATAGTTCATAGAGGTATAAAACCAACCTTTGTTGATGTAGAAAAGGATAATTTTTTAATCGATATAGATGCCATTGAAAAAGCTATAACTCCTAAGACAAAAGTAATTATGCCAGTGGATTATGCAGGTATACCACTAGACTACGATAAGCTTAAAAATATGCTAAAGAGAATAGGAAGGGAAGACATAATAACTATATGTGATTCAGCCCATTCTTATGGCGGCACATATAAAGGAAAAAGAGTAGGTGCTCAATGTGACTTCCACGTATTTTCCTTTCACGCAGTAAAGAATTTAACTACTGCTGAAGGAGGAGGAATAACCTTTAATGACAATAATTTTAAAGGAAAAGAAGATTTGCATAGAGAACTTAAAATAACAGCTCTTCACGGACAGACTAAAGATGCTCTTTCAAAGATGAAAGCAGGAGCATGGAAATATGATATAATAACAGATGGATTTAAATGCAATATGACAGATATTATGGCTGCTATTGGAGTAGTTCAGATGAAACGCTATGAAAGCATGATAGATCATAGAAGGAAGGTATTTGAAGTTTATAATAATAATTTAAAAGACAAAGAATGGGCTATTACTCCTTTTAGTAAAAATGATATAATGGAATCATGTTACCATCTATATCCTTTAAGAATAAAAGGTTTTGAAGAAGAAAGTAGAGATAAAGTTATTCAAACTTTAGCAGATAAGGATATAGCTACTAATGTACACTTTATACCTGTTCCTATGTTAAGTCTTTATAAAAACTTAGGATATAATGTTCAGGATTATCCAAATGCTTATAATCAATACAAAAATGAAATAAGCTTACCAGTGTATTCTACTTTAGCATTAGAAGATGCTGATTATTTAATTAAAGAGCTTATAAAAGCTGTAGAAGAGTTATTATAACTTAGAGGAGGATTATTATTTATGGAAGTTAATTTTTATACGTCTCAAAGAGAATATTTAGCTAAGAGGGAAGAATTTCAACAAGCCATTGAAAATGTACTTAAGGATGGAATAGCCACTCTTGGGAAGGAAGTTAAAGATTTTGAAAAATCAATAGAAGATTTTACTGGAGCAAAGCATGCAATTGGAGTAGCATCAGGAACAGATGGATTGATTCTTACTTCAGACATATTAGGATATAAGAATGGAAAAGAGATTATAACATCACCCTTTACTTTCCTAGCATCCACATCTTGTATAGCAAGATATGGTGGGAAGCCAGTGTTTGTGGACATAGATCCTGAAACTTTTAACATAGATACTACAAAGATAGAAGAAAAAATTACAAAAGATACTGTAGGATTGCTACCAATTCATCTATTCTGCCAGATGGCTAATATGGATGATATAATGGACATTTCAAAAAAACATAACCTATCTGTGTTAGAAGATGCTGCAGAAGCTTTTGGAATGAGATGGAAAGGAAAGGGAGATACTTATAGACATGCAGGAGCTATAGGAGACATAGGGATTTTCTCATTCTTCCCAACTAAAACTTTAGGAGCTTATGGCGATGGAGGAATGGTTATAACAAATGATGATAAATTAGCGGAACTAACTAAAATATATAGAGTTCATGGAGCTAAGGCAAAATATCATTATGACTACATAGGATATAATTCAAGATTAGATACAATGCAGGCAGCTATACTACTTGTAAAAATGAAATATATTAATGACGCTATTAAGAGAAGAGAAGAAATAGCAAATATTTATAAAGAAAGATTAAAAGACATAGAAGAATTAAAACTTCCAGTTATCAAGGGAGATCAAATGCCAGTTTATTATGTATTTAATATACTTTGCGAAAAAAGAGATGAGTTAAATGCATTCTTAAAGAAAAGTGGTATAGGAACAAGTATTTACTATCCAATGCCATTACATCTTCAAAATTGCTTTAGCTATTTAGGATATAAAAAGGGAGATTTCCCAGTAGCTGAAAAAGTGTGTGGAGAAATTCTTGCATTACCAATATATCCTGAAATAAAAGATGAAGAAGTAGAATATGTATGTGAAAAAATAAGAGAGTTCTATAAAAAATAATAAAGTAATAATGAAAAAGACTGTTGATAGCATGTGTTATTAACAGTCTTTTTATCGTTGGGAAAAACTATAGAGGATAAATAAAATATAAAATGAACAAAATATTATTGAACTCTAAGAAAGGAGTGAATAGCAATGGGAAAGAAAAAAGGTAAGCATGAAGCTTCTGTAGAGTTTGCTAAGGAATTATTAGAAGAAGGAACAGGAATGGAAGAAATAGTTGAGAGAACGGGATTAAATCATTCTCAGATAAAAAAGGTAATGTTAAAGATGGAAAAAGGAGTAATAAATAACCTAGAGTAGATAAGGAGCGATTCCTGTGGCGTTAAAAGATATAAATGATAGAAAGAATTTTATAAATAAGTTAGAGAAAAAATTTGATGGAATAGATAAAGAAAGTGAAATATCTATACTTCAAAATGTTCAAGAGTTAGGTAATTCTTTAAGTTTCAATAATATGATAACTCCTAGACCATTTCCATTTGAAAAAAATCAAGATAATTCCTATTAATATACTTTATGGTAGGCTATTCCACTGATTTAGGTAGTGGAATAGCTTTGTATTTTTTTACCATTGTATTTTATTAAAAATTTTATTAAAAACTTTATTAAAAGCACTTTAAAAGAAGGAATTTTTGGTTTATCATAGAATTGTACATATAGTGGTTAAAAGTGGTTTAAAGTGGAGGAAAATAGTTCATAGGGGTGTGAAAATGTTTATAGGGGAGCACATACATGGAATTGATTCTAAAAATAGAATAATAGTTCCCTCTAAGTTTAGAGAAAACCTAGGTGATAAATTTATTTTAACTAAAGGTTTGGATGGATGTCTCTACATATACCCTATGGAAGAATGGTATATATTAGAAGAAAAATTAAAAAAACTCCCTTTAACAAGCAAAGATGCCAGAGCTTTTTCTAGATTCTTTTTCTCAGGAGCTAATGAAATAGTAGTAGATAAACAAGGAAGGGCACTAATACCACAAAGTCTTTTAGAGTATGCTAATATACAAAAAGAAATAGTAAGTATAGGTGTATTAAATAGAATTGAAATTTGGAGTAAAGAAAAATGGGAAGACTATAATGAATCTAATATAGATTTCGATGAGATTGCGGAGAAAATGAGTGAATTAGGAATATAAATTAAGAATGGAGTAATATATATGGAATTTAATCATGTATCAGTATTATTAAATGAATGTTTAGAAGGATTAAATATAAAAGAAAATGGAATATATGTAGATTGTACATTAGGTGGAGGAGGACATTCATCTGAAATACTAAAAAGATTATCAAAGGAAGGTACTTTGATTGGTATCGATCAAGATGAGGATGCTTTAAGAGCTGCAAAGGAAAGGCTTAAAGATTTTGAAAATGTAATTTATGTACATAATAATTTTTATAATATCGATTCTATATTAAATGAATTAAATATAGATAAAGTGGATGGTATACTAATGGATTTAGGGGTTTCTTCCTATCAATTAGATAGAGGAGAAAGAGGTTTTAGTTATATGAAGGATGCTCCTTTAGATATGAGAATGGATAGAAGAGGAGAGGTGGATGCTTACTATATTATAAACAATTATTCGGAAAATGATTTAGAAAGAATAATTAGAGATTATGGTGAGGAAAGATTTGCAAGGAGAATAGCTAAATTTATAGTGGAGAAAAGAAAATCACAGGAAATTAAAACTACAGGAGAATTAACAGAAATAATTAAAGAAGCTATACCTGCTAAGTTTAGAAGGGAAGGGCCTCATCCAGCAAAAAGAACATTTCAAGCCATAAGAATTGAAGTTAATAGGGAATTAGATATTTTAAACAAGGCTGTAGAGGACAGCGTTGCACATTTATCTAAAGGTGGAAGAATAGCTATTATAACATTTCATTCATTAGAAGATAGAATAATAAAAAATAAGTACAAAGATTTAGAAAATCTTTGTAGTTGCCCTAAAGATTTTCCTATATGCGTATGTGGTAATGTACCTCAATTAAAGATAATAAGTAGAAAGCCTATAGAACCATCAAAAGAAGAGATTGAAATAAATCCAAGAAGTAGAAGTGCAAAACTAAGAGTGGGAGAAAAACTATAATTAGATGTTCTAATTAAAAAGGGGAGTGAATAAAGTGATAATAACTGATAAAAATCAATACATAAACGGAAGTACCGTGCTTGCTCCTAATTCGTATCCAGAAGTAAAAAAGGGTACGAAAGAAAAGACAAATGCTGATAGAAAAGCCTTAATTGAAGAAAAAAATAAAAGACTTAAGAATAAATTTAAAATTATAAGAAATATATCGCTTGTATTTATAGTAGGAGTAACCATAGTAGGAAGATATGGCCAAATATACAATATGCAGAGAGAATTGAACGGCTTAAACAAAAAAATAAGTGATATAAATAAAGATAATGAAAATTTAAGGATAGAGCTTCTAAAGTACAATAACTTAAGCTTCATTGAAGAAATAGCTACAACTAAGTTAAAAATGGTTAAACCAACAAAAGCAGATATTATATATGTTGATATGACAAAAGATGCGATGAAAGCAGGAGAGGATGGGAAGAAGAAGTAAGCAAGAGATTTTAACGGAGGTATAATTTTGAACAAAAAAGTATACAGAGACAGAGTTAAAGCAAAGAAAAGAATGTTCGTAATATTGTTGGGATTATCTGTTTTATTTATTGCTCTTATAGGCAGACTTGGATTTTTGATGATACATAAGGGTAAAGAGTATAAGAAACTAGCTATTAATCAATGGACTAGTGAGGTAAAAATAGCAGCTAAAAGAGGAAGGATTTTAGATAGAAATGGTAATGAATTAGCTGTAAGTGCTAATGTTTACAGGGTAGACTTAGATTTAAATACTTTAAGACAAACTATGGAAAAGAAAAAAATTACTGATAAAGAAGTAGCTGCACAATTAGCTCAAGCGCTAGAGATGGAGCAGGAAGATGTTTTGAAAATTATAAATAAGAAGTTCCCTAGTGGTTTGCCATATGGTTCTGCTACTTTAAAAAGAAGAATAGAAAAACCTATGGCAGATAAAGTAAGGGAATTAGATTTAAGAGGAGTATTAGTTTCAGCAGATACAAAGAGATATTATCCTAACGATAATTTTTTAGCTCATGTATTAGGACATACTAACTCCGATGGAGATGGTTTAACTGGAATAGAAATGTATTACAATTCAATATTATCAGGAAAACCAGGAACTAGAATAGCTGAAATGGATAGCGCTAGAATTAGTGAATTACCATATGTAATATCTGAATTTACTGAACCAGAGGATGGAAAAGATGTTGTTTTAACAATAGATGAAATGATTCAACATTTTGCAGAAAAAGCTGCTGATCAAGCGTTAAAAGATAACAAAGCTAAAGCAGTTACAATTATAGTTATGAATCCTAGTAATGGAGAAATATTAGCCATGGTCAACAAACCTGATTATAATCCTAATAATCCTTGGATAGAAGGTAAGACTGGAGATGAGCTTCAAGCGGCATGGAGAAATAGAGCAGTTAATGATACTTTTGAACCTGGATCTATCTTTAAAGTTTTAACTATGGCGGCAGCTCTTGATGAAAATATATCTCCACCAGGTGAAAAATTTCACTGCAATGGCTTTACTACTATTGGAAAACAGACAATAAAATGCTGGAACTGGTATAATGGAGGTCACGGCACTCAAAGTCTTGAGGATATAATAAAAAATTCTTGCAATGTTGGTTTTGCAGAATTAGGAAGAAGATTAGGAAAAGAAAAATTACCTTCATACATAAGTAAATATGGATTTGGTCAAGCAACGGGCATAGACCTTCCAGGAGAAGCTAAAGGTATAGTAAAAAAAGCAGACAAAATGGCTGAAATAGATTTAGCTACTATAGCCTTTGGACAGGCAAATACTGTTTCAACAGTGCAATATATGACTGCTTTTAATGCAGCAATTAATGGTGGAAAATGGATAAGGCCACACTTATTAAAAGAAGTTTCTCATTATGATGAGAATACTAATAAATATGTTGTAGATAAAAAATTTGATAATTACGGAGAAAAGCAAGTAATTACTCCTGAAACATCAAATACTTTAAGAGGTTTCTTAGAGAAGGTTGTAACTGAAGGAGGAAGTAAGAAAGCCTTTATAGAAGGATATAGAATTGGAGGGAAAACAGGTACAGCTCAAAAACCTGTTGGAGGTAAATATGGACAGGGTAAGTATATATCTTCCTTTGCTGGAATGGCTCCGGTAGATAACCCCGTAGTTTCATTGCTTGTGTCTATAGATGAGCCTGATCCATCAAACTATTATGGAGGTCAGATAGCAGCGCCAGTTGGGCAACAAGTATTTAATGATATTTTTAATTATTTATCATTAAAGAGCGATGCATCTCCAGAAAAAGTTGCGGAAAGCCTTAAAAAAGATGTGATAATACCTGAAGTAAGAGGATTAAAGAAAAATGAAGCGCTAAAGGTTTTAAAAGAGCACGGTCTAGATTATAAAATTGATGAGACAGGTGAGTATATTGTGGATATAAACCCAAAACCTGGATATAATGTAAAAGAAGGAAGTAAAATATTACTTTACACCGGAAGTACTGATAATTATAATAAAGTAGTAGCAGTTCCTAGTTTAACAGGATACACTGCAGAAAGAGCTTCTCAAATTCTTAATAGTATAGGTCTTAAAGGAAATTACTCAGGAAATGGATTGATCTATCATCAAAACATAAAAGCAGGGCAAGAGGTCAATAAAGGAACTACAATATACCTAAAATTAGAAGAAGTCATTGAGTAATATTACAGTGAACGGCCATTTCCGTTCACTGTTGTATTGTAAACTTACATAGTAGTTTTAAGAGGTGAAGAAATGAAGCTGAATGAAATATTAAATGGAATTGAATATGAAGTGGTAAAAGGAAATATAGATATAAATATTTCAAATCTACATTATAATTCTCAAAACATACAGAACAATGATCTATTTATTGCTATAGAAGGATACAACACTGATGGACATAAGTATATTAAATCTGCTATTGAAAGAGGGGCAGTAGCTATCATTTGTAGCAAAGATATTGAAGAAGAAATAGAAAATTGCACCATAGTTAAAGTTAAAAGTGGAAGAAAGGCAATGGCTATACTTTCATCTAATTATTATGGTAATCCAAAAGATAAACTAAAGATAATAGGAATTACAGGTACAAATGGAAAAACCACATCAACTTTTATGATAAAATCCATATTAGAAGAAGGTGGTTACAAGGTTGGACTGTTAGGTACTATTGCAAACTACATAGGAGATAAAAAAATTCACACTGAAAGAACTACACCAGAATCTTTAGAAATTCATAAATTATTTAGAGATATGGTGGATGAAGGGGTTGAATACTGTGTAATGGAGGTATCTTCACATTCTCTATATTTAGATAGAGTATATGGAATAGAGTTTGAGGAAGGTATATTTACTAATTTAACTCAGGATCACCTTGACTTTCATAAGACTTTTGAAAATTATTATAGCTCTAAACTTTTACTATTTAAAAATAGTAAAAAATCTGTAATTAATATAGATGATAAGTATGGGATAAACATATTAAAAGACCTATCTAGTTCTTGTTACACTTATTCAATTGAAGGAGAAGGAGATTTAAGAGCAGAGAATATTGAAATGCATCCAAGAGGTATAAAATTTTCAGTAGACTATAAAGGGCAAAGAGAAGATATAGATATTCATATACCAGGAAGATATAATATTTCAAATGCATTAGGTGCAATGCTTTCTTGCTTAAATGAAGGAATGTCCTTAGATATAGTTAAAAGAGGATTAGAAAATCTATCAGGAGTACCTGGAAGATGTGAAATAGTAACTAAAAATTATGATTTAGGTTATGATGTGATTGTTGACTACGCTCATACTCCAGATGGTCTAGAAAATATATTAAAAACCGTAAAAGAATTTACCGAAGGAAGATTAATTAGTATTTTTGGCTGCGGTGGGGATAGAGATAAAGGTAAAAGGCCTATAATGGGGAAAATAGGAACAGAGCTAAGTGATATATCTATAATAACCTCAGATAATCCGAGAAAAGAAGAACCATTAAAAATAATTGAGGATATAGTAATTGGATTAGATAAAGACAATTATATAATTGTTGAGAATAGAAGAGAAGCGATTAAAAAGGCTATGGAAATGGCTAAAAAAGGTGATGTAATTGTTCTGGCAGGAAAAGGCCATGAAGATTATCAAATATTAAAAGATAAGACTATACATTTTGATGAAAGAGAAGTTATAAAAGAAATAATAGATGAGCTTTATTAAAAAGGGAAGGGGTCTTTTATTTGGAGTTTTTGAGTATAGATGAAGTAGTTAAAGCTATTAATGGAAAAATAGTTAAAGAGGGTAATTCTTTTAAATTTAACGGCGTATCCACAGATACTCGTAAGATTGAAAAAGGAAATATATTTTTCGCATTAAAAGGAGAAAATTTTAATGGCAATAGTTATATAAATGACGCAAGCGATAAAGGAGCTACTTTATGTATTATTGATGAAATTATGTTTAATGAAGAGAAGATAAAAGAATATACTTCAATAATAAAAGTTGAAAACACTAGAAAAGCATTATTAGATTTAGCGGAATATTATAGAAGTAAATTAAATATAAAAATAGTAGGCATAACAGGTTCAACTGGAAAAACTTCCACTAAAGATTTAACTGCTGCTGCTCTTAGTTCAAAATATAAGGTTTTTAAAACGGAAGGTAATTTTAACAATGAAATAGGCTTGCCACTGATGATATTTAAATTAAACAATGATTATGATGTTGCAGTTTTAGAATTTGGTATGAATAACTTAGGAGAAATTCATAGAATGTGCAAAGCAGCAAGACCAGATATAGCCCTAATTACCAATGTTGGTATATCTCATATAGAGAATTTAAAAACCAGAGAAAATATATTAAAAGCTAAATTAGAAATTGCTGACTTTTTCCATGAAGATAACGTACTTATTGTAAATGGAGATAATGATTTATTGAGTCCTTTAAACAGCCATAAGTTTAATATTATTAAAGCTGGTTTTAATAATAAAGAAGATTATTATGCCAATCATATAATTCTAAATGAAGACAATGTTTTGTTTACAGTGTGTGAAGAAAAGACTGGAGAGAATGAGGAGATTGAAATCAATCTTCCAGGAAAGCACAATGTATGGAATGCACTGCTAAGTATAGCTTGTGGAAGAGTTTTGGGCATGAGCTTAAAAGAAATTAGAGAAGGACTTAAAAATATAAGCACTACTGGTATGAGACTTGATATAATTAGAGAAGAAAAATATACTATAATAAATGATTGCTATAATGCAAGCCCTGATTCTATGAAAGCAGGAATAGATGTTTTAATAAATATTAAGGGTGAAAGAAAAATAGCTGTTTTAGGAACAATGAAAGAATTAGGTGATGAGGCTTATAATGCACATAAAGAAGTAGGAAAATATGTGGCTGAAAAGGGAGTAGAAGTCTTAATTACCCTTGGAGAATTTAACAAAGCTTATGAAGAAGGATATGTAAATGAAACTAAGGGTGAGAAAAAAGAAATTTTTAATTTTAATAGTGAAGATGAAGCAGCTAATTTTTTAAGGGATCATATTAAATATGGTGATGTTTTATTGTTTAAGGCATCACGATCTATGAAATTTGAAGGTATAATTAAAAAATTAAAAACTAAAGAATAAAAACGCTTAAGGAGGTGACTTTGCTCTAAAATGGAGCATTAATATAATGAACAGTAAAATAATATATTCAGTACTTGTAGCATTCTTTTTTTCAATAATTGGAGGGCCAATATTAATTCCAATACTTCATAAGCTAAAATTTGGTCAAAGTATAAGGGAAGAGGGGCCAAAAAGTCATCAAAAAAAAGCTGGAACTCCTACTATGGGGGGAATAATATTTATTATATCTTCCATAATTTCTATGATAATACTTGTAAGAAAACCTAGTGATGAGGCTATGTTTGCTTTATATGCATTTTTGGCCTTTGGAGCAATAGGGTTTATAGATGACTTTTTAAAGATAGTACATAAGAAAAATTTAGGTCTTAGAGCATATCAGAAAATGATATTATTACTGGTTATTTCTTATGGATTCGCATATTATGCTGCTAATAATCCAGATATAGGAACTTCAATAATAATACCATTTACAGGAAAATCTTTGGATTTAGGGATATTTTATATACCTTTTATAATTTTCTATTTTACAGCTACAACTAATGCGGTAAATTTAACGGACGGTCTTGATGGACTTGCTACTTCTGTTACTATTCTTGTAATGACTTTCTTTGTAATAGTGAGTTACAATATGGGATACTATACCTTATCAATATTCTGTGGCGTTGTTGCTGGAGCATTATTAGGATTTTTAAGATATAATGCTTTTCCAGCCCAGGTTTTTATGGGAGATACGGGTTCCTTGGCTCTAGGTGGAGCTGTAGCAGCTGTGGCTATGATATTAAAATTGCCATTATTAATAGTGATAGTAGGCGGAATATATGTAATGGAGGTTTTATCAGTAATTATACAGGTAACTTCTTTTAAATTGACGGGAAAAAGAGTATTTAAAATGAGTCCACTTCACCATCATTTTGAATTAAGTGGATGGCATGAAACAAAAGTTGTGTCTGTATTTTCGATTATAACAGTTATATTGTGCATGATAGCATTTTTATCTTTTTAGTAATTGGTAGGAGGTTAATATGAAAAAACTCCAAAAGAAGATGGGAAGTATAGATTTTTTTCTGTTTTGCGTAATTATGCTTTTGGTTGCTATTGGTATAATAATGGTATATAGTGCTAGCTCTTACTTTGCTTTTTATAAGCATGGGGATGACATGTTCTTTTTAAAAAGACAAGGTGCTTTTGCTATAGTAAGCATTGCATTTATGATAATAACCATAAATATTGATTATCATTATTATAAAAGATACACAAAATTACTTATGATAATAACTACTATACTGCTACTAGTGGTTTTTGCCTTCCCAGCGGTAAATGGTGCTAGAAGATGGATTGCATTAGGACCAATAAACATACAACCTTCTGAAATCGCTAAGTATATGATAGTTGCATATTTAGCAAAAAGCATCGATGCCAAAGGAGAAAAGATGAAAAGCTTCACAAAAGGTGTGCTGCCACATCTTTTGGTAGCGGTATTTTACGCAGGATTGATTTACGCTGAGAAAAACTTAAGTATTGCAACGGTGGTTATGGCAGTAACTTTTTTCGTACTGTTTGTAGGAGGAGCAAAATTCATACATCTTCTTATAGTAGTTACTCCTGTAATATTAGCTGGTGCTGCAGCTATACTATTGGTGCCTTTTAGGAGAGCTAGATTTTTTTCTTATAGAAATCCTTGGGTAGACCCCTTGAATACAGGCTACCAATTAATACAATCTTTTTTAGCTTTAGGTTCAGGAGGTATATGGGGAGTAGGTATTGGTCAGTCAAGACAAAAATGTTATTATATACCAGAACCGCATAATGACTTTATTTTTGCAGTAATAGGTGAAGAGTTAGGGTTAATAGGGTGTACTTTTATTATAGTTCTATTCGTACTTTTTGTATGGAGAGGAATTGTAACGGCTGTAAAAGCAAAGGATACCTATGGGACTCTATTGGCTATAGGGATTACTTCTGTAATAGCAGTTCAAGCTCTTATAAATATAGCTGTTGTAACAGGATCTATACCTGTTACGGGGGTACCATTACCCTTTATAAGTTATGGAGGCTCATCCTTGGTTGTAAATATGACGGCAATGGGTATATTATTGAACATATCTAGACATAAAAGTAGTATATAATGAAATAGCATTGCAGTACTGCAATGCTATAATTATATTTAAAATTAAATTTAAATATAAAATTTAATGAAATTAACTTTTAAAAATGTTATTATATATTTATATCCTATAATTAAAAAGGTGGAGATAAACATGGGAGAAGTTATACCTTTTCGCAGAAAGGAAAAAAATGAACTTATAATGAAAAGAAGAAGAAAAAAATTTCTTAAAAAAAGCATCATTTTTTTTCTTTTTCTTATTTCTACTCTTATTACCTTATGTTTAAAACATCCATTTTTCAATGTGAAAAATATTGAAATACAAGGTAATAAAAATATTTCACCAGAGATAATAAAGGAACTATCCAATATACAAGTAGGTAACAATATTTTCTATTTAAATATGGATAAAGCTAAAGAAGATATTAAAAATAACCCATACATAATGGAGGTTAAAATTGCAAGAAAATTACCTAGTACTGTGGTTATACAAATTAATGAAAGAGAGGCAGTATTCTATGGAAAAACATCAGACGGGTATGTTATAATTGATAAGTATGGGGTGGTTTTAGAAAAAAGGAAAGATATTAAAGGTATGAATTTAGTAAAACTTCAAGGATTTGAAATAGAAAAATCTCAAATAGGGGAGCATATTGTAGTGGAAGATGAGAGGAAACTAAAGGCTGCAACTACCATAAGTAGTCTTCTTGGTCCTAGAAAAGATAATTACAAAATAGCTCAAGTAGATATAAGTGATATTAACAATATACAATTTTTGTATAAAAATATTGTTATTAGAGCTGGAAATGAAGAGAATCTAGAGGGAAAATTAAATAAAGCTTTTAATATAATATCACAGAAAGAAGAGTTGAAAAATGCTAAGGGATATATTGATGTAAGTTTTAAAGGCAATCCCGTAGTTTATATAGAGAATTAGGAGGAAGGCTTATGCGTAAATGGAGTTCACAAGTAAGCGTGGCTATGGTCTGCGCTATACTAGGTTTTATGCTGGCATACCAGTTTAAGGTATTGTATAGAAGAGAACAGTTGGGAGTAAATCCGTATAATACTGCGGATATGACTGTTCAGATAGAACAATACAAGAAGGAAAAAGAAAGCCTAAATAAAAAGATTAATGAGACTCAAGCAAAATTGAAAGAATATGAAGAAGCAGCTGCAGGGAAAGATGATAGAACTAAAGCTCTTTTAAAGGAATTAGAGGATACAAGAATTACTACGGGAACCACAGATGTTGAGGGAGAAGGTGTAATAGTTTATTTAACTCCTAATAGTGGACTGTTTGGAAATATAGATGCAAAAATAACTGATAAGCATCTTGTTTATTTAGTTAATGAGTTAAGATATGCAGGAGCAGAAGCTATCTCAATTAACGATATTAGAATTACAGGAAAGTCTGGTATTAGAACTTCAGGTAACAGTATTTCTATAAATGGAGAAGATAGAGTATCTCCATCTAAGAGAATTGTAATAAAGGCTATAGGGCCTAAAAAGAATCTCCAGGCAATGCTGGATTTCCCTGAAACCTTTGCGGATTTTAAGGGAATATCTGAGGTAAAGTATGAGCCATCAGATAATATAAAAATAGAGAAATATAATAAATCATTTAAGTTTGAATATGCGAAACCAGTGCAACAACAATAAATTCTTTTAATTCAGGGGTGGTAAAAAATGATTGCGTTTTTAGGATTAATAATAGGAGTAGTGATAGGAGCAGTATGGAATATTAATATTCCAGAAAAGTTTTCTCCTTATATGTCAGTTGCCATATTGGCTTGTTTGGATTCTGTGTTTGGAGCAATTAGAGCTACTTTATCAAAAAATTTCCAAGCAGATATTTTTATATCAGGTTTTTTTGGTAACTCAGTGTTAGCTGCTGCGCTAGCCTATCTTGGAGATAAGTTAGGAGTACCCATATATATTGCAGCAGTAATAGTATTCGGTGGGAGAATATTCGATAACTTTGCTATTATAAGGAGATTGCTTATAGAAAAAGCTAAATCCCATAACTGAGGTGAGTGTATATGAGAAATAGCGAAGCTAGTGTATTTATTTTTATTGCTTCAATTATAATTGGTGTACTTATATCTATGAATATAAGTCTTACGAGAGAAAGTAGCATAGTTTTTTTGAGTAGTAAGGAATATCAAGATGCTTATTCTTATAGAAATCAGTTGGTTAACAACGTAAGTAACTTAAATAAGGAATATTTAAAGTATTTAGATAAACTATATAGTTATGAAAAAAATATCGCTGATAGGGATAAAATAATTGAGGAAATAAATAATGAATTAACTGAGAACAAAGAACTAATTGGGTATTCAGAATTAGAAGGTCCTGGAATTAAGATTACATTAATGGACGCTACTACTGAGTTTGTAAATGATCCTTTTGAATATGAATCAAGACTGATACATGACAGGGATATGATAAATGTAGTGAATGATTTAGCCAGCGCTGGTGCAGAGGCAATTTCTATTAATGGAATAAGATTAATTCCTTCTTCGGGTATTTTCTGTAATGGAGCTTTTTTAAGGATAAATGGAATCCAGATAAGTGCTCCATTTTATATAAATGTTATAGGAAATAAGGAAGCGTTAAAAAGCTATATGTTAGCTGAAGAAAATTATTTAAGAATTTTAATGTTTAGGGAAATACAAGTAGAAGTTACAGAAGAAGAAAATGTAAGAGTACCAGCTTTTCAAGGAAAATTAGAATATAAATATAGTAAACCAATAAAAGAATAATTATATGAAGGAATTTTATGATTTATGAAGAATAATAAAATATTAGATAGAATAATAGTCTAAGGGGCGATGGAGTTGACAATTACAGAGAACATAAAAGAAGTTTACAAAGACATAAGAGAAGACATAACAGTAATTGCAGTATCAAAGACAAAGCCACTGGAGGATATTAAAGAGGCTTATAACTCTGGAGTAAGAAACTTTGGGGAAAATAAGGTACAGGAACTAATTTATAAAATGGATAATTTTCCTCATAGAGATGTAAACTGGCATTTGTTGGGACATCTTCAAAGAAATAAAGTTAAATATATTGTTGGCAGAGTTAATTTAATACATTCCTTAGATAGTGTAAAGCTATTGGAGGAAATACAAAGACAATATGAAAAGCAAGAAAAAGTGGCTGAAGTTTTAATACAAATAAACATAGGAAAAGAAGAGAACAAAACTGGAATATTTATTGAAGATTTAGAAAATATGATAGAAAATTGTAAGAACTGCAGCAATGTTATGGTAAAAGGATTAATGGCTATAATACCTATTGGGGATGAGGAATCCTGTAGAAAATACTTTAAAGATATGAAAAAAATCTTCGATAAAATAAAAGAAAAAAGTTATGAGAATGTGCAGATGAAATACCTCTCCATGGGAATGTCAGGAGATTACAAAATAGCCATAGAAGAAGGCTCTAATATGGTTAGAATAGGAGAAGGTATTTTTGGTAAGAGAGATTATAACATATAGGAGGAGATAAAATGTCAAGTATACTAAATAAAATGATGGGATTACTAAAATTAGAAGATGAATATGATGAATTTGATGAAGATATAGAAGCGGAAGAAATGGAAGAAAGTGAAGAGGAATTTGAACCTATAGTTCATTCATCAAGCAGAAAGCCAGGAAAAGTTGTTAGCATACATACAGCAGCTACAGCAAAGGTGGTTATTGTAAAACCTTCCACATATGATGAAGTAGTTGATATTTGCGATAATTTAAAAAATAGAAAAATTATTGTTGTGAATTCTACAGCATTGGAACAGAAAACAGCTCAAAGATTATTAGATTTTATAAGCGGTGCAACCTATGCATTGGCTGGAAGCTTAGAGGAAGTAGAAAGGGGCATATACATAGTGTCACCATCCAATGTTGAAGTTGATACTACACTAAAAAGTGAACTTTCAAGTAAAGGATTGTTTGCTTGGACTAAATAGTTAGGGAGGAAATAATGAGAGGAATATCATACAGGATTATAGTTAACTTCTTTAATATAGTAGAATGGGCAATACTTATCGATGTTATATTATCTTTTATTCCTATGAATAATAATTTCACTCAAATTTTAAGAACAATTACTGAACCTCTATTGATTCCAGGCAGAAGAATTCAGGAAAGGTTATTACCTGGATTAATGATTGACTTTTCACCTGTTTTTGCATTACTTATGATTAACCTTTTAGAAAAACTATTATTATCTATAATATTATAAACTAAGCTTAAATATGATAGATAAAGCTTATTTTCTAAATATTATAGAATATGAGGACAAAAACAGGATTTCAAATATTTATGATAAAATTATTTTAGCCAATAAAGCAAATAGGGGGATATATACAGAAGATTTTTATCCCCCTAATGTTTGGAAGAAGTTAGAGCAATTAGGAGGAGTTTTACCAGTAAACGTTTATAGCAATGGAATTTTTAAAGAAGCTGAGAGAAGGATTTTAGCATTCTCTCCTGAAGAAGTATGGTATTATCCTTTAAATTTAATAAGAATTACAAATTTATCTTCCTTTTCAACCCCAAATCATAGAGACTATTTAGGAGCTTTAATGTCTTTAGGACTAAAGAGAGAAAAATTTGGAGATTTAATAATTAAAGACCATAGTTGCTATTTACCTGTTAAAGAAGATTTAAGTAAATATATTATTGAAAACTTAAAAGGAATAGGAAATTGCCCTTGCAATGTGGAAGTGGTTGATGTTTATACAGAGGCAATACCTGATTTTGAATTTAAAGATTTATTTTTAAATATAACCTCTAATAGGATTGATTGTATTGTTAGCGCTTTAACTAATTTATCTAGAAATAAGGCTACAGAATTAATTGAAGGTGGTAAGGTACTAATAGACTATTCAGTTGTAAAAGATAAAGATAAAACTCTATCTAATGATTCCATAGTTACCATAAGGGGATATGGAAAGTTTAAGTACATAGGTGAAAATGGGTTTACAGGTAGTGGAAGAATGAAAGTTAATTTTAAAAAATTTGTTTAATATGAGGTGTTTGGCATGAAAATAACTGCAATGGACATTACGGGTAAAGAATTTAAAAAAGGCTTCAGGGGTTATGATATGGATGAGGTGGATGAGTTTTTAGAAGAAGTGGCAGAAAATTATGAAACTTTATATAAAGAAAACTCAGCAACAAAGGAAAAAGTAAGTTTGATGGAAGAGAATTTAAATCATTATAGAAAAATGGAAGAGACAATACAAAACACATTACTACTAGCTCAAAATGCTGCAGATCAGTCTAAGAAATCTGCACAACAAGAAGCTGAGTTAATTATAAGAAGCGCTAATGAAACTTCGAAAAAACTATTAGACAAAGCTCATGATGATGTAATAAAGATAAATGATGAATATGAAAAAGTGCAAAATGAATTTATTATATTTAAAAACAAATTTAAGAATTTTATGCAATCTCAAATGGAAATGTTTGAAGATATGGAAAAAGATTTTATGAAAAAGTATAATATTGGTAACATAATTGATTTGGAAATGCCCAAGGAAAAAGAAATTGATGATTTAAATAAAGAATTATCCTTCGATGAAAAAGAAAATATAATCGAGGATATTAGAAATGATAGTTTTGAAGAAATAAAGAATTTTTTTGTTGAAGAATAAAGTCTCGCTCACCACAGAGTGAGATTTTTTATATGTAAATAAGTAAGCTAATGGAGGTTTTTATGAAAGAGTTAGAAATATTATCTGGAAAGCCATATAAAGTTTATATTGATAATGATTTAGATAAATTATCTAAAGTCTTAGAAGAGCATAAAATTAAGCATAAGGCTAGATTTTATTTATTAACTGATGACAAAGTTTATGAATTATATAAAGATAAGATAGAAAAATTCAAGGATATTTTTAAAGTAGAGATTTATTATTTTAATAATGGGGAAAAAAGTAAGAATTATAATACTGTAAAGGATATATATTCTTTTTTAATAGAAAAAAACGCCAATAGAAACAGTATCCTAATAGCATTAGGTGGGGGAGTAGTTGGGGATTTAGGAGGATTTGTTGCCTCTACCTATATGAGGGGAATTAAATATATTAATATACCTACTACTCTTTTATCACAAGTGGATAGCTGTATAGGAGGAAAGGTAGGATATAATTTTAATGGTGTAAAAAACATAATAGGAAATTTTTACAATCCAGAGTTTGTATATATATCCACTAACTTTTTAAAAACCTTAGATAAGAAGCAATTTGTTGACGGATTAGGAGAGGTAATTAAGTATTCTCTTATTAAAGAGGGAACAATGATTTCATATTTAAGAGAGAATTCAAAGGGTATTTTAGAAAGAGAAAATGATAAGATGCTCTATTTAGTTAAAAATTGTTTAAAGATAAAAAAAGATATTATAGAAGAGGATTATAAGGATTTAGGAATAAGAAATATTTTAAATTTTGGTCATACCGTGGGCCATGGACTGGAGATTACTTCTAATGGAGATTTGAGTCACGGAGAAGCTGTGGCATTAGGTAGCTTAGTAGCTTTAAAACTGTCAGAAGATATTTTAGCTTTGGATAAAGGAATTTATAAAGAGGTGGAAGAGGTTTTAAATAAGCTTAATTTACCTACTAAACACAAAGTTGACAATTATAAATTATTTATGTATTCTATTAATCATGATAAAAAAAATGATGAAGATTTAAATTTCGTATTACTTAATAAAATTGGAGATCCTAAAATAAGAACAAAAGTAAGCAAAGAGCAGTTATATAGTGCTTTAAATAATAGTATAAACAAGGGGGAATAGAAATGACTATAGGAATAATTGGTGCAATGATTGAAGAGGTAGAACCATTATTAAAAGAATTAAAATTAGAAAGAAAATTAGTAAAGGCAGGCATGGAATTTAACCATGGAGAGCTTTGGAATAATAAAGTGGTTATAGTTAAAAGTGGTATAGGAAAAGTGAATGCAGCAGTATGTACCCAAATATTGATAGATGATTTTAACGTAGATGCTGTCATAAACGTAGGAGTTGCAGGTGGCGTAGGAGAAGATGTTTATCCAGGTGATGTAATCATCGCAGAGAATTTAGTTCAGCATGATATGGATTCAACGGCTTTTGGAGACAAGAGAGGGCAAATTCCAAGATTAGATACTTTTGATTTTAAGTGCGATGAAACTCTATTACTTAAATCAAAAAGAGCTTGTGAGAAAATGAATAATTGTAAGTACTTTGTGGGAAGAATTGTAACTGGAGATCAATTTATAGCTGACTCAGATAAAATTAAATGGTTAAGTGAAGAATTTTCTGCATTAGCTTGTGAAATGGAAGGCGGAAGTGTGGCACAGGTATGTTATTTAAATGATATTCCTTTCGTAGTTATTAGATCAGCTTCAGATAATGCTAACAACGGTGCACATATGGACTATGAAAAATTTAAACCTATTGCAGTTAATAATTCAGTAACTATACTTAAAAACATGTTAGAAACTATGTAGGTGATAATTGAATGAAAGATTTATTGGTAGATTTAAAAAGTGGAGATAGGATAAAGGTAAAAGTAGGGGATGTTGTTATAGGTGGAACCGAAAAAGTTTTTATATCTGGTCCTTGCTCCATTGAAGACTACGAAACTATGAGAAAAATAGGGAAAGAATTAAAAAATATCGGAGTCCATATTTTAAGAGGAGGGGCATTTAAGCCTAGAACTTCTCCTTACGATTTTCAAGGTCTTAAAGATGATGGACTTAAGATTGTAAAAGCAATAAGTGAAGAGTTTAATATGCCTTTTGTCACAGAAATAATGGATACAAGAGATGTAGAAAAAGCTATTGAATACATTGATATGATTCAAATAGGGTCTAGAAATATGTATAATTATAGTCTTTTAAAGGAAGTAGGAAAAACTGATAAGCCTATTTTGCTTAAAAGAGGTATGAGTGCAACTTTAGCAGAATGGTTATATGCAGCTGAATACATCATGGCAGAAGGGAATATGAATGTAGTTTTATGTGAAAGAGGTATAAGAACCTTTGAAAGTTATACTAGAAATACACTAGATTTAAATAGTGTAGCAGTAATAAAAGATAAATATAGGCTACCTGTAATTGTAGATCCAAGTCATGGTACTGGACTAAGAGAATTAGTGCCTAAAATGAGCATAGCATCAATAGCTACTGGAGCAGATGGACTTATAATTGAAAGCCATATTAGCCCTGATAACTCTGTATCTGATGCAAGGCAAACCGTATCAATAGATACTGTAAAAGATATAATGGATAAAGCATTATTACTGGAGAGATTAGTATGATAGATGATGTATTAACTCTAGGTGGATATAAAGAAAATGTCAGTGGCACTTATATTTTGCCAGGAGATAAATCTATAGCCCATAGGTCACTTATAATTGGAGGACTTCCCAAAGGACAATATAAGATTTTTAATTTTCCTAACAGTAAAGACTGTAATGTTACTTTGAATTGTATGACTAAACTAGGTATGGAAATTAAAAAAATAGATGATATACTCTATGTAGAATCTCCAGGTTATCAAAATTTTAATAAAAAAATAGAAGAACTAAACTGCAAAAATTCAGGGACTACTATAAGATTATTATCTGGAGTATTATCAGCATTAAATATAGAAGGAAGATTAATAGGAGATAATTCTTTAAGCAAAAGACCAATGGATAGAATAACTATGCCATTAATAAAAATGGGTGCCAATATAGTTAGCAATAGTGGCAATCTCCCTTTAACTTTTAAGAAAAGCAAAGGTTTAGAGGGAATTGCATACAATATGCCTATAGCTTCTGCTCAGGTTAAGTCCTGTCTACTTATTTCAGGATTTTTATCCTATGGAACTACTGCTGTAAAAGAAAAGTTACCTACAAGAGATCATACAGAAAGGTTATTTAAATACATTGGAGCGGATATAGATGTTGTAGATGACCTTATAAAGATAAAAAATTCTTCCATAAAATCTAAGGATATTGTTGTGCCAGGTGATATATCTTCAGCAGCGTTTCTAATTTCTTTAGCTCTATTAGGCAAGGGTAATTCTATAAAAATAGAAAAATTGTTGCTAAATGAGAGAAGAAGAAGATATTTAGATATATTAATAAAAATGGGAGCCAATATAAATTATATCATTGAAGATGTGATGAACAATGAAGAGATTGGTACAGTTGAAGTTAAGAGCAGCAATTTAAAAGGTGTAATCATAGAAGAAGAAGAAATACCACATATAATCGACGAAATACCAATGTTATCTGTTCTAGCAGCTTTTAGTCAGGGAGATACTATAATAAAATCTGTAGAAGAATTAAAGTATAAAGAAAGCAATAGAATAGAGGCTATAATAAGCAATTTAAATGAGTGCGGTGTAGAAGCTTATTTTGATTCTGGAAATCTAATAATTAAAGGTGGAAATAGTTATTTTCATAAAGATATAAATCTAGATAGCTATAATGATCACAGGATCGCTATGAGCTTTTTAAGTGTAGCTATGAAAAATCACGGTAGGACAAAAATAAAAAATTGGAGTTGTAGTGAGATATCATTTCCTAATTCTATAGATTATTTTAAAGACTTTGTTAGAATAATTTAAGAGATTAAAGAAAAAATAATTATAGTTACAAAAATCCATGAGGAGAAAGGGGTTAACTATAATTATGAATAATAAAAATATGGAAATGTATAAAAGGAGATTGCTGGAGGAAAAGAAAGATGTAGAAGATTTATTGTTGCTTATGAAAAATACGGAGACTATAAATTCTAACAGTGAAATGTCCAATGAGTTATCTGTTTATGATAATCATCCTGCCGACGTAGCGACTGAATTATTTGACAAAGAAAGAGGATTGGCCCTTAAAGAAAATGAAATGAACATATTAAACAAGATAGATTCAGCGTTGAAGATGATAGAAGAAGGAAGTTATGGAAACTGTAAAAAATGTGGTAAAGAAATTAATGAAGAGAGATTAAAATTTATACCTTACGCTGAATATTGTGTGGATTGTCAAAAAGAGGTGAACTCTCCGGTAAATGAAAATTTACACACAAGGGATTTTGCACCTAAGAATAGGGCCTTAGAAGAGTTTTACACAGGCTTTAACCGTTTAGGAGAAGTAGGGTTCGATGGAGAAGATAGCTATCAAGGGGTAGGTAGATATAATAACAGAGAGAAGATATATGATGAATATTATGAAGACGAAGAAGACGGAGTAGTAGAACCAATTGAGAGAATAAGCAATCAACAATATAAAAATACTTTATATTAGTGAATAATAAAGAGGTTAGGATAGAATTTTGGCAATCAGAATTCTATTCCCCTTCTCTTTTTGCTTTTAAATCGTTGCTTAAGGCATCTTCAAAATAATAACTTGATAGTTGATAGCACCACTATCAACTGAATCTATCTCCTTGTCGGACACAAAATATTCGTCGCATCATTGACTAGTTATTTTATTTCAGATGCTAAAATAAAAAGTGGGGGTGTTCTAATGGAGATAGCAATTATAATTTTAGGTATTGTTATAGATAGGATTACTAAGCTATGGGCTGTTAAAAACTTATCATCAGGAACAGATATAGTGATTATTAAGGACTTTTTTCAGTTTTCGTATTTAGAAAATACAGGTGCTGCTTTTGGGATATTTAGAGACAAACTATTCTTTTTAACGGGTATTACATCCATAATAACAATTTGTTTAATAATATTTTTATTTAAATACAAGCCAGCAAGTATTTTGTTTAGAATTAGTTTATCTTTGGTGATAAGTGGAGCCATAGGAAATCTTATTGACAGAATACAATATAAATATGTGGTAGATTTTATACTAGTTCACTATAAAGATAAATATTATTTTCCCACATTTAATGTAGCTGATATTTTAGTTACATGCGGTGCAATTTTACTAATATTTTTTATATTAAAGGAAGAAAATTATGGAGATACGGGAATTTTTGGTAAATAAGGATTTCGAAAATGTAAGATTAGATGTGTTTTTAGCAGAACATTTAGATGGAAAATCAAGATCATTCATACAAAGACTCATTGAAAAAGAAGAAGTAAAAGTAAATGATAAGGTAAAGAAAAGCAATTATAAATTAAAAGATGGAGATGTAGTTATCACATATATTCCTAAGTCAGTTCCTTTGAATGTAGAGGGCGAAGAAATACCTTTAGAAATATTATATGAAGATAATGACGTCATAGTAGTTAATAAGCCACAAGGTATGGTAGTTCATCCAGCTCCAGGTAATTATAATGGCACCTTAGTTAATGCACTAATGCATCATTGTAAAGACCTATCAGGAATAAATGGAATAACTAGGCCAGGGATAGTACATAGAATTGATAAGGATACTTCAGGGGTGTTAGTAGTAGCTAAAAATGATATTGCTCACAATAAATTGGCTTATCAACTGAAAGAGCATACCATGACTAGAGTTTATATTGCATTAGTAGAAGGAGTTATAAAAGAAGATGAGGGAACTGTAGATGCCCCACTTGGAAGACATCCTGTGGAGAGAATAAAAATTTCTGTAATTCCTGGTGGAAGAAGGGCGGTTACGCATTTTAAGGTCTTAGAACGTTATAATTCAAATACCCTTGTTGAATGTAGATTAGAGACAGGAAGAACACATCAAATAAGAGTTCATATGTCTTACATAGGGCATCCATTGGTAGGTGATCCGGTATATGGATACAAAAAACAAAAATTTAATTTACAAGGTCAAATGCTCCATGCTAAAAAATTAGGATTTATTCATCCCACAAAGGGAGAATATATGGAGTTTAATACAGACATACCTGAGTATTTTAAGAAAATATTAGATATTTTACAAAAGTAGTTGTATTCATCATTGTAATATGATATGATTTAATAAATTAAAATTCCTTTAAATGATCCAGAGAGATTATAAGGCGTTAATTAAGAGAGATGTAATTAGATAATTGTTTGGAATTTTACGCCTTGACTCTATTATGGGTCAAGGCTTTAATTTTATATTTAATTAAAAGCTTATGGTTGAGAGGTGAAGAATTTATGAAACTTAAAGCATCCATATTAGATGACAAATCTATAAAAAGGGCTTTAACAAGAATATCTCATGAGATAATTGAAAAAAACAAAGGTGTAGAGGATATAGTGCTGATTGGTGTGAAGAGAAGGGGATATCCTTTAGCTGAGAGAATATCAAAGAATATAGAAAACTTTGAAGGATCAAATGTGCCTGTTGGAAGTGTAGATATCACACTTTACAGAGATGATTTAACCAGTGTTGATGTGCAACCACAAGTAAGTGATGAAGAAATTGGTGTAAATGTAAAGGACAAAAATGTAATAATAATAGACGATGTTATTTACACAGGAAGAACTGTAAGAGCTGCTATTGATGCAATATTTAAAAATGGAAGACCTAAAATGATTCAGCTTGCAGTACTTGTAGATAGAGGTCATAGGGAGTTACCAATAAGGCCTGATTATGTAGGCAAAAACATACCTACATCAAAGAGTGAAATAGTTTCTGTAGAAGTAGAAGAAATTGATGGAGTGGACTCAGTAAAGATTTATGAAATATAATATATAAATAGAAATCAAAAATCTTTTAAATTAGTTCAGTGAGACTAAAAAGGGAGGAATAATATATGAAAAATTATGTCGATGTTAATGAAAAATTACCCATTAGTAAAACAATACCACTAAGTTTTCAACATCTATTTGCTATGGTAGGAGCAACTATTTTAGTACCTATGCTAACAGGGATGAGCCCGTCAATGGCACTTTTCTGTAGTGGTGTGGGAACCTTAATCTATACCTTGTGTACTAAAGCTAAGCTTCCAGCATATGTTGGGTCATCCTTTGCATTTATAGCACCTATGACTGTTGCATCTGCAAGTTTTGGACCTAATGCTATGCTGTCAGGTATAATTGCCGCAGGGTTAGTTTATGTAATTGTAGCTTATATAATAAGCTTAACAGGTACAGAGTGGTTAAACAAACTTTTACCACCAGTAGTTGTAGGATCTGTTGTCTTAGTTATTGGATTAGGATTAGCAGGGGTTGCAGTTAATTGGGCAGGATTAAATTCAGGATTTATAGATCCTTCAATGGCGCATGTACCAAGATGGGCATGGATAACAGTATCAATGATAACTTTAGGTATTGGTATATTTGGGACAATGTATTTCAAAGGATTTTTAGGGGTTATTCCTATCCTCATATCAATGATTGCTGGATATTCAGCGGCTTTAATGTTAGGTGTAATACCACCAGAAAGTATAGCTAAAATTACCAATGCAAAGTTCTTTCAATTACCACCTTTTATGTTACCAAAGTTCAATATAAATGCCATGATATTAATGGCACCTGTAGCTTTTGTAACATTAGCAGAGCATATTGGACATGTATATGTAACTAACAATGTTATAGGAAAAGACTTTACAAAGGAACCAGGTCTCCACAGATCCATACTTGGAGATGGATTAGCAACTGTGTTTGCAGGTTTTGCAGGAGGTCCTCCAAACACTACTTATGGTGAAAACATTGGAGTTATGGCAATAACTAAGGTTTATAGCGTATGGGTAATTGTAGGTGCTGCAATAATAGCTATAGCACTATCCTTTATAGGACCTGTATCAGCTATAATAGAAACAATGCCTATGCCGGTTATGGGAGGAGTAAGCATTCTTCTGTTTGGTATAATCGCATCTTCAGGATTTAGAGTTTTTGTAGAGGACAAAGTAGATTTTAGTAAGAAAAGAAACCTTGTAATAGCTTCAGTTATAATAGTTCTTGGAATAGGTGGAGCAGGAATTAACTTTGAATTGAATGGTTCACCAGTTGAAATAGCAGGAGTTGCTTTAGCAACTTTAGTTGGAATAATATTAAATTTAGCACTACCAAAACAAAGTAAAACTGAAGAAGATGAGAATATAGATGAAAATAACAGAAAAACAGTAGCTTAGCTACTGTTTTTTTTATTGGTTTTATATATAATTAAAGATATAAAGTATAGTAAACCTAGGATTGGAGGAAATATTAATATGGTACAACTATTAAGTCTATGTGATGTAATAGATTCTGTCGTTACCATAATGGCAAAGATGGCATTTATATTTTTAGCCTATAAAGCTATATATGCTATGAATGTTTATATAAATAGGAATAACAAATAGTATTAATTTACTTTAATGAAAATTTATAATATAGAGGGTGATAGTAATGAGAATATATTCATGGAATGTAAATGGATTAAGGGCAATAGCCAAGAAGAATTTTTATAGTTGGATAGAAGAAGAAAAGCCAGATATACTCTGTATTCAAGAAACAAAAATTCAAGAAGAACAGTTAAAAGATGATTTAGTTAATATGGAAGAATATAAATCCTACTTTAGTTTTGCAGATAAAAAAGGATATAGTGGTGTGGCTACTTACACAAAAGCAGAACCACTAAAAGTAGAAAAAGGTATACATATTGAAAAGTTTAATAATGAGGGTAGAATATTAACAACAGAGTATAAAGAGTTTACTTTGCTCAATATATATTTTCCAAATGGGCAGATGAATGAAGAAAGACTTCAATACAAGTTAGATTTTTATGATGCTATACTGGATTATTGTAATTCATTAGTTAGTGAAGGAAAAAAGCTAATAGTATGTGGAGATTATAATACTGCTCATACAGAGATGGATATAAAAAATGCAAAAGCAAATGAAAAGACATCAGGATTTTTGCCAATTGAGAGAGCTTGGATTGATAAATTTATTGAAAATGGATATACAGATGTTTATAGATATTTATATCCAGATAAGGTTGAATACAGTTGGTGGAGTTATAGATTTAAAGCTAGAGAAAGAAATACAGGTTGGAGAATAGACTACTTCTTTGTATCGAATAATATGTTAGATTTAATAAAGGATGCTAAAATACTGACAGATGTGATGGGATCAGATCATTGTCCTATAATGATTGAGATTTAAATAAGATAAATAAAAGAAAGGATTCTGCTTAAGCAGAATCCTCAATGATTTACTCTCTCAAGTTTTGGTTCCTCAGGAGTTATATATATAGTTTTATTAGTATAATAAATCACCATGCCTGGTTTAGAACTATTTGGTTTATGGACATTTCTTATTTCAGTATAGTCCACGGGAACATTAGAGGAATCTTTTGCTTTACTGTAATATGCTGCAAGATTTGCTCCTTCCTCTAAAGTTTTATTTGTAAATTCTTTTGTTGTTTTTATAACTACATGGGAACCGGGGATATTTTTTGTATGCATCCAAATGTCATTTTTATTTCCAAATTTCAATGTTAAATAATCATTTTGAATATTGTTTTTACCAACATATATATCTATGCCCTCTGAGGAAAGAAAATGCATTGGCTTGCTGATAGAATCCTTTTTTTTCAGCTCTCTTTTAAATTTAATATACCCTGCTTCCATAAGCTCTTTTTTTATTTCATCTATACCTTTATAGTCTTCTAAATTAGCTATATTTGTTAAAACCGATTGAAGATATGTTACTTCTTCTTCTGTGACTTCAATTTGTTTTACAGAAACTTCTTCAGATTTTTTTAGCTTATTATATTTTTTATAATAGTTTTGTATATTATGAGAAGGTGTTTTGTGAGGATCTAATGAAATATTTATATATTCTTCATCTTCACTATAATAATTTAAAACATTTATCTCACTGTCTCCAGGTTTTATATTATAAATATTTGCAGTAAGCAGTTCACCATACATTCTGTATTTTTCTTTTTCTTTACATTCTTCTAAATTATTATTAAGTAAATTTAATTTTTTGTAGCATCTATCTAAGTTATTATTTATAAGTCTTTGAAGGTTAGAAGTTCTGCTATTTAGCCTATCTCCTTTATCTTTATCCTCATAATACCTATCTATTAATTCTGAAGGAGTAGAGAATTCTTTTATAGAGTATCCTTCTAAATTATATAATTTTAAACAATAGAAATCCTTATTTCCATCTAAGTTTTCATAAGAGGCAAAGTAAAAGCTATTGATTTTTATAAGATTAAATATTTCTAAAAGGATTTTATTTATTTCTTGTAATGTATCAATACTTAATTCTATATTGTTTTTTATAATTCTAAAATAAATTTCTTTAGAAAATTGACTGCTTATACCTTCAAATACCTTTGAAGGAAAATTTTTATCAAATTTAATGTTTTTTTCTGATACAAAGCTGTATAAACTTTCGTAATTATAATTTAGAGGATTTAATTTATTTGAGCTTGGAGGAAATACATAAGGTATTCCAGGATAAAGAGATCTAAAACTATTCATGTTAGGAGTGACATGTTTAATGCTATCCATTATAATATTATCTCTTTCCCTTATCAATGTAATATTACTATGCTTACCCATTATCTCTACTACTAGAGTATAGATACTATTAAAACCAAGCTCATCTTTGCTTTCAAAATCTAGAAACAGCACTCTATCAGCATTGAGTTGGCGTATATTTACTAATCTAGAGTTATTCAAGTGTTTTCTTAAAAGCATACAAAACATAGGAGGGGAAAGTGGGTTCTCCTTAGTAATATTAGTAAAATGTATTCTAGGATAAACAGGACTAGCACTTATAAGAAGTTTATAATTAGATCTATCTTTTCTAAGCAATAATACTAGTTCATCTTTTTCAGGTTGATTGATTTTTTCTACTTTACTATTTATAATTGAATTTTTTAATTCTTCTGCTATACTATATAAAAAAATACCGTCTAATGCCAAAGCTATCATCCTTTCAAGTATAATTATGAATAATAGTATAACACTATAAAAAATTAAAATAAAGTTGAATTTGTTATTGATATTACAGTATTAAAATAGTAAACTATTTCTGGAGTTTAGGAGGGGAAGAAATGAGATTTATAAAAATGCATGGAAATGGCAACGATTTTATTCTTATTGAAGATTTCCATAAGAATTTATTGAAAAGAGGAGAAGAAATAGCTAAGAGATTATGTGATAGGCACTATGGTATCGGAGGAGACGGTTTAATACTAATAAGTGGTAGTGAAGTTGCTGATATAAAAATGGATATTTTTAATGCAGATGGTTCTTATGCTTCAATGTGCGGAAATGGGATAAGATGCCTTGCAAAAAATATATATATTGAAGGAATTTGCAATAGGGATAGAATTAAAATAGAAACTGGAGATGGAATAAAAGAAGCAATATTAGGATTGAAAAGTGGAGAAATTACTGATATTACTATAAATATGGGGATGCATTCTTTTGATCCCAAGCAAATACCTGTATTATGTACTGAAGAAGTTATAAATAAATCTATAAAAGTAAATGAAAAAATCTATGATATTACCTCGCTTTTTATGGGGGTACCTCATACTGTTATATTTGGCAATATAGAGGATTTTGATATATTAGAAGGTGGACATATTGAAAAATTGAGTTTATTTCCACAGGGGACAAATGTTAATTTTTGTGAAATATTAAGCAGAGATAGGATAAAGGTAAAAACATGGGAAAGAGGAGCGGGTATAACTCTTGCATGTGGTACTGGCAGTTGTGCAAGTGTAATAGCTGCAAATAAGGTAGGGTTAGTGGATAATAGGGTTCAAGTTGACTTACCGGGAGGAGTTCTTTTTATAGAAATTACATCTAATGGTATAATGATGACTGGACCCGCAGAAATTGTATATAAGGGAGAAGTAAATTTATAAGATGTCATCAATATATAAGTTTATCTCCTTAGTTATGACTATGTTATTAGCCCTTACCGCGTCATCCTGCAGCAGAACAAATGAAGAACATTTTGAGACTAAAGTTACAGTGACTAATTTTAAATTTAATGATGTAATAATTATGGAAAACAAGGATGTTAAATCTAATATTTATAAGATAAATAATAATTCCCTTGCTAAAGTTGATAGTTTAGAATATGTATCAGAAATTGCATACAAAAAAGATGCATCTTTATATATTTTATTATTGCATGATGAAAACGAAATTAAAAAAAATAGTATAAACATATTAAAAAACGATAAAGTAAGTAATATAAATGAATTTTATTATGCAAAAGATTTAAGAATCTCTCCTAAGGGTGGTAATCTTGCTTATAGGAGTTATTCTAGCCAATCATTAGATAGCGCTGAGGGTTTATCTTTATATGGAATTGATACTAGAGAAAAAATCCAATTTAATAGTAGTGTATTGGTTTCGGGAAATTTATTTCATTGGATAAATGATGATGAAATATTATACTATGGTGTTTGTGACGAAACAAGGACTACTGCGATATATAAATATAATGTTAAAGATAATAAAGAAGAGATATATACAAAATTACCTAAGGGATATTATACTTATTTTTTACCCTATGAAAATAACTTAATGATTTTATCTAGAGATTTGAACAAAAATACTATTTATCTTTATGAAAGAGATAGCGATAAAATTATTTCAATAAGCGAGTCTATAGAAGAAATATATGATGGAGTTTATAATAAGATGAATAATGCTATGTATATTATAGGATTAGAAAAAGGAAGTGATCTTCCAGCTTTATATTCTATAAATTTAGAAAATAATAAAGTTGAGAGGATAACTTTTGATTTTCCTGTAGAGGCAGATCCTTATGGAGGATTAAAAGTGGACGATGAAGGCTCAGTATATTATTGTGGCTACACAGGATTAGATGGTCAAAATAATGAAGTTTTCAAATATAACCCTAAGGATAACTCTAATAGTTTAATATCAATAAATCCATCGAAATATAGAATAATAGGAAGTAATTAATTCTGAAATAAAATATTCGTCGTATCATTGACTAGTTATTTTATTTCAGATACTTTAAAAAGCTACATCAAATTTTATTTGATATAGCTTTTTTTATGCAGAAATAATTTTAATACATATATAGGTAGTTCTACAATGCTTTAGTGCGTATATTTGTTTAATATTTTTCCAAAGGGGTATAATGTGAAATAAATAATAAAAGGAGGGTTAATAAATGCTATCTTCATCTATAGCTTTTATAGATCATATATTAACAGAGGCTATGGAAAAGGGTGCAAGTGATATTCATATTGATCCTTGTAGCGATTATGTAATGATTAAATATAGGATTCACGGAAGTATATATGATATTCATAAATTGCCCTTGGAAGGATATGAGAGGGTTGTAGGAAGAATTAAAATAATGTCACAAATGGATACTATCGAAAAGAGAATGCCTCAAGAAGGAAAATTCCAATTTAAATTTAAGGAAGAACTTCACGATATAAGAGTATCCATATTGCCCACTATAAAAGGAGAAAAAGTATCTATTAGAATACTATATAACACATTTAAGATTATAGAATTAGATAACTTGGGTTTTGATGATAAAGAAAGAATAAAAATAAAAAGACTATTGAGTTATTCCCAAGGGATGATACTAATAACTGGGCCTACTGGTAGTGGAAAAACAACTACTCTATATGGAATGTTAAATGAAATACATAATGAAAATAATAATATAATTACTTTAGAAGAACCTGTTGAATATTCTATTGATGGAATTAACCAGGTAAATGTAAATAACAGAATAGGCCTTACCTTTTCTAAAGGGCTGAAGAGCATAATAAGGCAAGATCCAGATGTTATAATGGTTGGAGAAATAAGAGATAAAGAAACAGCTGAAATATCTGTAAGAGCATCCATAACAGGTCACTTAGTCATGTCAACTATACACACGCCAGATGCTGCCACATCTTTATTAAGGTTAATAGATATGGGTATACCTAAGTATTTAGTAGTAGATTCAATTGAAGCTGTTATAGCTCAAAGGTTAATAAAAACACTTTGTCCATATTGTAAAGAAGAAGATAATAGTATGGATTTAGAGGTGAAAATATATAAAAGCAAAGGGTGTGACATTTGTGACAATATAGGGTATTTAGGCAGAACTTTAGTGTATGAACTAATGGAGATAGATGAAAGGCATAAGGATATAATAATTAATAATTTTTCCATTAGTGCACTTAGAAATTATAGTATAAAATCTGGAATGAAATCTATGAAGGTTAGAGCTATGGATTTGGTTAAGAAAGGTATAACCTCCTTAGAAGAGGTAAACAAGTTATAGATAGGAGGGAAGAGTAATAATATTAAATAAGTTAGGACTAAATAAGCTAAGACTAAAAAGAAAGACTAATGAAAAAGATTTATATATTCTATGCAGTGAAATATCCTCTCTACTAAATGCAGGTTTAAATTTGCCATCAGCCATTGATTTAATGCAAGAGTATTTTCAGTTTAACATGAATGTGAGCCTTAAAACCATGAAGGATAAGCTATATTTAGGAGGAAGCTTTTATTCTGCTTTAAAGGATTTTGAAAAAATATACCCTAAATTTTATATAGAGATGATAGGAGTAGGGGAAGAAGCAGGAATACTATCAAAAACTTTAGAAAGATTAAGCCATTACTATAAAAGACAATTTGATATTAAAAAAGAAGTTAGAAAGGTACTAATTTATCCATTATTTTTATTTATAGTAACTAATATAATCATATCATTTCTAGTAGTTTATATTTTACCTCAATATATTAGCATGTTAAAAGAATTTAAAATCGATATTCCTAAAGTTACATCAATATGTTTCTTTGTAATCACATCAATTTATAAAAATCTTTATATTATAATACCTGCTATTATCATATCTATTTATTTATTAATTATTTCATTTAAAAAGGGAAACCAATTGTTGCATAAGCTCATATTTAAGATACCTTATATAGGGAAAATTTATAAAAAACTTCAAATATCTAGGGTGTTTTTGGCTTTAGCATTTATGTTGAATTCTGGTATCAATATTGTAGATTCTGTAGAAAAAGCTTCTAATACATTAAACAGTATTTTATTAATTAATATGTTTGATAAGTCTAAAAAACATATTTTAAGAGGAGAAAGCTTCAGCAAATCCCTAAGTAAGGATAGCTTATTAGATAAAAAACATATTATCTTAATTTCTTCAGCGGAGGAAAAAGGTGAGCTACCAGAAATACTATATAAATTATCCTCTATGGAGGAAGAGGAAGTTTTATACTCATTCTCTAGGGCAGCAAAATATATTGAACCTATAATTATTACGATAATGTCTTTACTGGTTGGGGTGTTAGTTTTTACTTTTATATTTCCAATGGTAAATTTGATGGATTCATTAATTGGAATATAAATTGTGGAGGTTTGAAAATTGATTAACATTAAGATTAATAGTAAGAAAAAGGGATTCACTTTAATAGAATTATTATTGGTGATGTCTATAATGATTATATTTATGAGTATGCTAATTCCAAGATTTAAGGGATATAGTGCAAAAGCGAACCATATAAAAGCTGATAATATTGCAAGACAATTATATTCAACGGTAATGATTAGTTATACGGAGTCAAATGGAAAGTTTGACGAGAAGAAGATAAAGGGGAATATTGAAGAACTGATGGGTATTATGACAGGAAATGATGAGGAGTACGGTGTAACTGTGGATACTTTTAATGATAATGCAGTAATAAGGTTTAAGATAGGTGACCAAAATTATAGCGTTGATATGAACAAAGATAGATACGAGTTAGAAGTAGAATCTATTAAAGCAGAATCTATTAATGAATAGGAAGGTTAAAAAGGGATTTACATTAATTGAGTTAATGTTGTCTGTAACATTTTTCATTGCAGTTTTAGGGATATTTAGATTTAGTTATGCTGGGTTTAATAAAGTATTTAATAATGTAGAGGTCATTAATTGTAATAATTCAATTTTAAGCTTTGTTAATGCTAGTAAGCAACATTGTAGAGAAAATTATACATTAGGAAGGGTATATTTTTCTAAAAAGGAGAATACTATAATGTTTTATACAAATATGAAAAAATTAAATGAATATAAACTACCTAAAGGATTTCAGTTTACTTTTGTAAATGCTGTAAATAGCGAGATAAATATAAATAGATTTGGTAGAACTAGTGATGGATGTACTATAAAATATAGAGACAGGAATAATGAAGAACAAGAAATTACTATTTCAGTAGGTACTGGGCATGTTCAAATCAAATAAGAGAGCTTTTTCTTTAATAGAAGTAGCAATAAGCATATCTTTGTTCACAATTTTATTTATCTCATCATCATTGGTAACAATGAATTATCTAAGGTTAAAAGACTATAATTCGAATTTTAAAAACTCTATATATTTTTTGGAGGGGCTGAAGAATATACTAGAATATAACAACTGTGTAGAGGATATAGAAGCTATAAATAATATTTCACCGGTTTACTTTTATGGAGAAGATATGAATGTAAAAAGCTTAAAGGAAGGTAGTTTATATTCTTTAAGTAAATTAGAATTACCAACAGATGAAACGGCATATATTTTATTAGATATAGTAAAACAAGAGAATGAAAATCATGTGTATGAAATAAAAATATTGTATATACATGGAGATAAGCTATATGAATATAAATTTATGAAGGAATGGAAAGCTCTATGAAAAAGGCATTCTCAATAATTGAAGTTATTGTATATATAAGTGTTTTTACAATAATATTCACATTAACAGGAAAAAACTTAATTCTTCAGTTGTGTAACTATGGCAAAAACATGAATTATCAACAAGAAGAACTTTATGTAGACCAAGCATTTATTTATATTGAAGAGAAGTTAAGAGAAGGAGATCATATAGAAATATTAGAGGATAAAAGTGGCAGTGAAATAAAAATAGTTACAAAAGGAATTAGTGATTACATCAAATATAATAGAGGAAAAATTATAATCTCCTATGGTAAAAGCAATTATGGGCCAACTAACAATATAATGTTAAATGTAAAAAAGTTTTTGGTGCATGATATAGAAAATACTATATATATAAATATTATTACTATGAGTGGGAAGGAATATGAAAGATGTTTTGGTGTAAAAAGAAAGAAGGATTTATAATTACATATACATTTTTTATAGGGATTTTGTGCTTAGTGATTTCATTTTACTTATTATCTGCTGAGTATACTATATACAAAAATAATTATTCCTTACTAAAATATATCATGAAAAGGAAGTAAAATATATGGTATTATAATAATATGGATAGCAAATAGAGGAGAGGGTATTATTAACATCATATTAATTGGTATGCCAGGATGTGGAAAGACTACATTAGGAAAAAAACTCAGTAAAATAACAGGGTATAATTTTATAGATACAGATCTGTTAATAGAAAAAAGGATAGGTCTACCTATAAAAAAAATATTTAATGAAAAAGGCGAAAAATATTTTAGAATATTGGAAAGAGATTTACTTTGTGAAATAAAAAACTATAAAAATCATATAATTTCTACTGGAGGAGGTTTTCCTATATATAATGACAACATGGAAGTGTTAAATAACCTAGGATTAACAGTTTTTTTGAAAGTGCCTATAGAAGAATTAATGAAGAGAAATTTAACAGAAAGACCTTTATTAGTAGAAGATATGGAAGAAAAATTAAAAGAATTGTATAAAATAAGATCTCCAATCTATAATAAGGCTAAACTTACGGTAGATAATTATAATATATCATTGGATGAAGTGGTAAAATCAATTATAGATAAAATGAAATAATTATACAATATTATTTGCAAATAAGTAGAAGTTTTGATAAAATATCATTGTTCAAATGTATTCCAGTTTATATAAATAATTCATCGAGAGGGATTGTTAAATGTGCAACCATCAAGGGTATTGATAATAAATGGACCTAATTTAAATTTACTAGGAATAAGAGAGAAAGATATATATGGTAATCTTACTTTAGATGATATTAATAATATCATAAAAGAGAACACTAAAGAGAATAATATATATCTAGACTTTTTTCAGAGTAATTATGAAGGAGAGATAGTTACTGTTATTGGTGAAAGTATAAATAAATATTCAGGAATTATAATAAACCCTGGAGCTTATTCACATTACAGTATAGCGATCTTAGATGCTATAAGAGGTGTTAACATACCTGTTATTGAGGTTCATTTAAGCAATATATATGGTAGAGAGGAATATAGAAGAAAAAGTATCACAGCTGAAGGGTGCATTGGTGTCATAAGTGGTTTTGGATATTATGGGTATATTATGGCCATACATGCATTAATTAATAATATTAATAAAGTTATTAAGCCTTAAGGATACATAGAGGTGAAAAGATGTATAAAAATAGAATTGATAATTTAAGAAAATCAATGAAATCTAAAGGAATAGACGGAATATTATTGATAGGAGATCACAATAGAAACTATATATCAGGATTTACTGGTGATGAGAGCTATGCAATAATAGGATTAGAAAAGTCAGTTTTTATAACAGACTCAAGATACACTCAACAGGCCAAAGAGGAAGTTGAGGAAATGGAAATAAGAGAGTATAAAGGCAAAATAGAAAACTTTTTAAGAGATACCATAGAAGAATTAAACATAAAAAAAATAGGATTTGAAGAAAATATTATTACCTATAAAAATTATGTTACATACAAAGAAAACTTTACTTGCGAAATGATTCCTCTTGAAGGAATTGTAGAAGAACTTAGAGTTATAAAGGATAAGAATGAAATAGAATGTATAAAAAAAGCTGCATCTATTGCAGATAAAGCTTTTGAAAAAATACTACAATTTATAAGACCAGGGACATCAGAAAAGGAAGTGGCCGTAGAACTTGAATATTGGTTAAAGAGATATGGAGGATCAGCACTTTCATTTCCTTCCATAGTTGCATCTGGTGAAAGATCAGCATTACCTCATGGTCAACCAACGGATAAAGTTATTAGAATGAATGACTTTGTTACTTTAGATTTTGGTTGCGTTTACCAAGGTTATTGTTCAGATATGACAAGAACATTAGTTATGGGTAATGCTTCTGAAAAGATGCTTCATGTATATAACACAGTTTTAAAAGCACAAGAAGAAGCTTTAAAGTCAATAAAACCTGGGCTTACAGGAACTGATATTGACAAAGTAGCAAGAGATATAATTACATCAGAAGGATATGGAAAGTATTTTGGCCATGGACTTGGTCATGGAGTAGGCAGAGAAGTGCATGAAAATCCTAGAATAAGTCCAGCAGGATCTAATGTTTTAAAACCAGGAATGGTGATTACAGATGAACCAGGAATTTATATTCCAAATGAGTTTGGAGTTAGAATTGAGGATTTAGTTTTGGTTACTGAAGAGGGATACGAAGTTCTTTCAAAGTCACCAAAAAATTTAATAATAATATAAGTTTAACAAGTATTATCTTACCTAATAAGGTTATAATATAAATGAATTAATTGTTTTGGAGGGATTCTTAGATATGATATCAGCAGGAGATTTGAGAAAAGGAACTACATTTGAATTAGATGGACAAGTTTACACAGTTGTGGACTTTTTACACGTTAAACCAGGAAAAGGAGCCGCTTTCGTTAGAGCTAAGATGAAAAATGTTATTTCTGGCGGTGTTACAGAAACAACATTCAACCCAACTCATAAGCTTCAAGAAGCTGTAATTGAAAGAAAAGAAATGCAATATTTATATACAGATGGTCAATTATACTACTTTATGGACCAAGAAACTTTTGAGCAAATTCCATTAAACTTTGAACAGGTTGAAGAAGCAATAAAATTCTTAAAAGAAAATATGTTTGCAGTAATTAAATTTTACAAAGGAGAAGCTTTCTCAGTTGAAGCTCCAAACTTTGTTGAATTACAAATTACTCATACCGAACCAGGTGCAAAGGGTAACACTGCAACTAACGTTTTAAAACCAGCAACTGTTGAAACAGGAGCGGTTGTTCCAGTTCCACTATTCGTTAATGAAGGAGATGTTATAAGAGTAGATACTAGAACTGGTGAATATATGGAAAGAGTTTAGTCAATAATATAATTAACGTGTTTTGATAACGGCATACAATAATTTGTATGTCGTTATTAATTATAATAAAAAGGGAGTGAGAATATGAGTTCAATTAACTCAAAAATATCATATCTAAGTGGATTGGTAGATGGATTAGATCTAGATGAAGGAAGTAAAGAAGGAAGAATAATAAAAGAAATGGTAAGTGTTCTTCAAAAAATTGGCGAGGAAATGGAAGAAATTAAAGATGCACAAAAAGATATGCAGGAATACATAGATGTGTTAGATGAGGATTTAACTTCATTAGAAGATGAATTATACGATGATGAAGATTATGAAAATATTGATGACTTTATCGACATGACCTGTGAGAGTTGTGGAGAGACCATATATGTTGATTCAAATATCTTACAAAGTAAGGAAAGTATAACCTGTCCAAGTTGCCATAAAGATATCTTATTAAGTGAAAATTCTTGTGACTGTGAAGAAGATTGTGATTGTTAATAATTATTTAAAGAAGAGTATCCATATAAAGGATGCTCTTTTTTATTTTTTTGATTTTCTATGTCATATTTTTCTTAATTCTAAAATACCTTTTAATAAGAAAGAAAGGAGGATAAAAATGATAAACACTAAAGAGATAATTAATATATTACCAGAAAATATAATAAAATTAGTAAATTTAGAAAAAATGGGGCTTCTCCAAGAAATAAGAATAAAGGCTGGGAAAAAGACAATTTTACAATTAGGAGAGGATGAGATTATCACAAATTATATAGCTACATTAGAAGATATTAAAGCTATTTTACAAAGAATTAGTAATTATTCTATATATGCTTATGATGAGGAAATAAGACAAGGCTATATAACTATTAGAGGCGGTCATAGGGTTGGCATATGTGGAACTTGTGTAATTGAAAGAGGTAACGTAAAGACAATAAAAGATGTAGCTTCTTTAAACATCAGAATATGTAATGAAATAATAGGTTGCTCTAATAAAATATTTAATTACATTATTCAAGGAAGGGAAGTATTAAATACTATAATAATATCTCCTCCAAGGTGTGGGAAAACTACGCTCTTAAGAGATCTTGGAAGAAATATATCCAATGGTATAAAAAATATAAATTTTAGTGGAAAAAAAGTATGTGTAATAGATGAAAGAAGTGAAATATCATCCTGTTACAATGGTATGCCTCAACTAGATGTAGGTTTGAGGACGGATGTATTAGACGGTTGTCCTAAAAGTGAGGGAATTATGATGGTGATAAGAAGTATGTCACCAGAGGTAATAATGTGTGATGAAATAGGGACAATCCCAGATATGGATAGCATTATTAAAGCGGCGAACTCTGGAGTTTCTATAATTACTACTATACATGGTTATGGCATAGAAGATTTGTATGCAAGAGAAGTATTTAAAGACATAATGGAAAACAATATTTTTAGCAGAGCTATCGTGTTAAGTAATAAAGAGGGCGTAGGAACTGTAGATTACATTTATGATTTTAAGAAAAAAAGTCATATCTATAGGGGGTAATATGTTAAAAATAATTGGTAGTTTAATGGTAATAATATCAACCACTTTGAGTGGAATTTTATATGGAGGAAATTTTAAAAAAAGAACACATCAATTAAAGGAACTGCAAAGATGTATTTATCAGCTGCAAAATGAAATAGTATACACCTATACTCCCTTACCGGAGGCATTCTTAAATATTAGTAAAAAAAGTGTATATCCAATAAATAATTTTTTCGAATCCATTTCAAAGTTACTGTACTTGAATAAGGTAAATAATGTATATGATGGATTCCAAAAAGCCTATGAAGAGGTGAAAGACATATTAAATCTTACAAAAGAAGATACAAATATATTATTTAATTTAGGCAAAAGTTTAGGAGAATCGGATATAGAAGGACAAAAAAAGGTATTTGCTCTTTCTTTAGACAGTATTAAAAATCAAATAGAGGAAGCAGAAATATTGATGAAAAAAAATGTGAAAATGTATAGATTTCTAGGTTTTTCCATAGGGATGATGATAGTGATTATATTCATTTAAAGGGGGATATAAATGTTAGATGTAAATTTAATTTTCAAAATAGGCGCAGTGAGCATTCTAGTTATGGTATTAGATAAAATATTAAAAACAAGTGGATATGATGAGTACGCCGTTATAACAAACTTAGCTGGATTGCTAATAATACTTATGATGGTGATTAATCTAGTGAGTAAACTATTTAACGTTGTTAAGACCATGTTCCAGTTGTAGGAGGATAATATGGAAATAGTAAAAATAGTGGCTTTTGCCTTTACAGCATTATTTATTGTTCTGGTAATAAAGGATGGTAAAAAAGAAGAATTAGCAATACAGATAAGTATATGTGCCGGGATAATTATATTTCTATTTATGATGAATAAGATAACAGCCATTATGAATTTGCTTCAACAGTTATCATTAAAGGCCAATATAGACTTTGTTTACTTAACTACTGTATTTAAAATTTTAGGAATATCATATTTGGCCTCCTTTTGCAGCGAGATTTGTAGAGATGCAGGACAGGCAAGTATTGCTTCAAAGGTTGAATTTGGCGGGAAAATATTGATTTTAGCCTTAGCTATTCCAATTTTAATGGCTGTTTTACAGTCAATTTTGAAAATAATGTAGGGGAGAGATATGAAAAAATATTTAAAAAGATACTTCATTATTACAATAGTGTTTTTAAGCATTTTTTCTTTAAAGGGTTATGTTGTACAAGCATCTCCTGTAGAAAATACAAAAAATAGTGAGGTTGAACAATTATATGATTACATAACAAACATGAAAAATGAACATGAACTTTTAAAAGATATGGATGCTAAATCTTTTGTTAGTAACTATATGAAGAAAGGAGAAGGGGGATTTTCTGTTAATAAATTTATTAAAGCAATAACTACATATATGTTAAGAGAATTAATAGTTTCTTTAAAGCTGATGACTACCTTAATAATAATTTCTATTGTTTGTGCATTGATAACAAATTTAGAGAAGGCCTTTAGCAATGAGCAGTTGTCCAACATAGCTTATTTTGCCTGTTATGCATTATTAATTGTTATTATGTCTAGAAGTTTTTATGTAGGTGTACAATTGGCAAGAGAAACAATAACGAGAATGTCAGACTTTATGCTAGCTTTAGTTCCTGTGCTAATAATGCTTCTAGTAGGCATAGGTGGAGTAGCTGAAGCAGCAGTTATGGACCCAGTGGTAATAGGAGCAGTAAATATAAGTGCAAGAATATTTTCAAACATACTAATACCTTTAATTTCAGCTACTTTTGTACTTCAGTTTGTAAATAATATGACAGAAGAATTTAAAATTGAAAAGCTAACAAAATTATTGAATCAAGTGGCCTTATGGGGGCAAGGAATATTGATGACTATATTTATTGGAATTATGACTGTAAGAGGCATATCATCAAAAACCTTGGACCAAGTAGTAGCTAAAACAGCAAAATATGCAGTAGATAATTTTGTGCCAATAGTAGGAAAGTGTTTATCTGATGCTATATCAACTGTTGCAGGGTATTCACTATTACTAAAAAATGCTTTGAGTAGTGTTGGATTGATTGTATTAATACTCATAGTTATTTTACCTATAATTAAGATAGCATTGACAGCTCTACTTTATAAAATTACTGCAGCATTAATTGAACCTATTGCTGAAAAGAGATTGGTTAATAGTATAACTTCTGCTGGGGATTCACTGATTTTAATTACTTCTTGTCTTATTTGTGTATCGGTAATGTTTTTTATAATGATCTCTATAATTGCTACAGCAGGTAAGATGGCAATAGGGGGGTAGACAAATGATAGATATTTTAAAAGAGTGGATTATAAATATAGCATCTTTAATATTATTTATAACTGCGGTAGAAATGCTTTTACCAGATAATAGTTTAAAAAAATATTCTAAATTTGTATTAGGCCTAATATTAATGACGGTGTTAATAAATCCAATAATTAAGATTTTTAATAAAAATTTTAATATAAGCGTATATAGTCAGAATATATCTAGAGTAATATATGACGAGGAAAAAGTGGATTCAATTGAAAAATATAAGGAAGAAAGTTTAAAAAATACAATAAAAAACTTTGAAACGAATCTGGAACAAATTATTGGAGATAAATTAAAAGATGAGTTTAAGGTTTTAAACACTAAGATAGAAATTCAAGCAGAGTATAGTGATGAGGATAATAATTTCAATATAAAAGATATAAAAATTGGTATTAAGGATGGAAAAGTTGAAAAAGTAAAAAAGGTAAAAGTAAGTGTAGGTGAAAAAACCTTAGAGGAAAAAGAGAAAGACAAGCTTCACGATGACATTAAGTCTTATTTATCTAAAGAATTAAGAGTGGAGGAAAGTATAATTACTGTTTACAAGTTATAAAGGGAGGTACGTTATGAATTTAAAAAAAATTTTAGAAAAAATAAAAAATATTGAAAATAAACCTTTAGCAAACAAAAATATTATGAATTTAATAATAGTATTCCTTATGGGAGTGCTTATATTGCTTACTGCTAATTTATTTAAGACAACAGCTAGTTCTATGAAAGGTAATTTAATTCAAAATGATAATAATAATAATAAGGAAGTGAGCGTTGATGAAGTAGTTCAAGATCCAGCTGGAGAGGAAATAGAAAAAGAACTTAAATTTGAACTGAAAAATATACTTCAACAAACAGAAGGAGTGGGAAGGGTAGAGGTAATGATATATTTTTCTAGTGGAGAAGAATATGTACCAGCAGTTAATATGAATGACTCAACCAATAACACTGAAGAGATAGACAATGAAGGAGGAAGAAGAAATACAACTCAAAAAAACAGTGGTACTACTGTAGTTATGACTACACAAGGAGATAAAACCGAACCTCTGATTGTTAAAAAAAATAAGCCTAAGGTAACAGGAGTATTAATAGTTGCCGAGGGAGCAGAAGATAAAGTTACAGAGTATAGGATAAGAAAAGCGGTTACAAATTTATTTAATATATCTGAGAATAAGGTAAATGTTTATCCTATGAAAAAGTAGTATATATTTTAAATTTTGAGCATATAATTTTGTAGAAAGATAGATGGGGGGAATAAATTATGAATAAAAAACAAGCGGCAATAATCGTAACCTTATCAGCACTAATAGTGTGTATGGGATTGTTGGCTACGAGACTTAATAATCCATTGTATGTACAAGGAGATGGAGAGAAAAGCGCAATATCACTAAAGAATAATGAAAAAGATAAGGTAGGAGTAAACTCAAATTACTTTGTAGAGGCAAAGATGGCTAGAGATAATAAAAACGCTCAAACCTTACAAGATTTAAAGATTATAATGGAAGATAAGAACATATCACAAGAGCAAAGAGATAAGACAGCTGAACAATATGTATCACTGTCAATGGCATCAACTCATGAAAATAAAGTAGAGCTTAATTTACAGGCAAAAGGATATGAAGATGTAGTTTGTTTAGTAAATGATGACAGAGCTACAGTTATAGTAAAGGCTAAAGAAAAACTTACTGATAAACAAACAAAAGAAATACAAAGCGTGGTTATCAGTGAGACAAAAATTAAAAATGTAGAAATTCAAGAAATGGAATAGTAATTGTAAAAGATATATCTATTTGATATAATATACCTTAAGATTAAGCTTTTATTGAAGTAAAAGAAAAAAGCTAGGGGGTATAGACTATGGAAGAATCAGTAAAAAAAGAAATGGATTTAGGAATAGTGAGAATATCAGATGAAGTAGTTGGAGTTATAGCAGCATTAGCTACTACAGAAATAAATGGAATTGTAGGCATGAGTGCTGGCCCTGTAGGAGGTATAACACAAATTTTAGCAGGAAAAAAGAACCTTTCAAAAGGAGTAAAGGTTACGGTGGGAGAAAATAGTGCTACTATAGATCTTCACGTAGTTGTAGAATATGGAGTGAAAATTCCAGATACAGCTCTAAAGGTTCAAGAAAATGTTAAAAAAGCTGTAGAGACAATGACTGGCTTAACAGTTTCAGCAGTGAACATACATGTTCAAAACGTAATTATTCACAAAAATGAAGAACCGGATGCAGTAGAAAATGCATAAGAACCGCCCTCTGATATCAGAGGGTGTTTCCATATTGGTGATTAATCAGTATAATTATGAATTGTTTGACAATAATTAATAATAAGCATTAACTAGGAGGATAAAGGATGAATAGAAAAAAAACAAGAGAATTAGCAATGAAACTACTATTTGAAATGATAATTAAAAAAGAAACATATTTAGAAGTAATCCAAAACCTAAAGGAAGCTAACATAGAGGAAGAAAAGGATATAGATCTGATGGAAGAAAAAGCAGAGATTGATCCAGAAAATTGGGATTTAGAAGATATAGATATTCAGTATTTAACTAAAGTATTAAAGGGAATAGAAGAAAATAAAGAGAACTTAGATAAGAAAATAGAAGCTAATTTGAAGAATTGGAAAATAAGTAGATTAGCTAAAGTGGATTTAGCTATACTTAGATTATCTACTTATGAAATATTATTTGAAGAGAATATTCCTATTAAGGTTTCAATAAATGAAGGAGTAGAATTGGCTAAAAAATATGGTGAAGACAAATCATCGGCATTTATAAATGCTGTTTTAGATAATATAGCTAAAGAAAATAATAAGGAGTGTTAAATAAATGGGGGCCACAATAGATGGAAAAAGAATTGCAGCAGAATATAAAGAAAGATTAAGATTATTAGTAGAAGAAAGGGTAGAAAAAAGATTGAGCCCACTATGTATTGCCAGTATATTAATTGGAGATGACAAAGGATCAATTTTCTATATGAATAATCAAAGTAAAATTTGCACGGAAATTGGAGTTGAATATAAAAAAATAATTATAGATAAAAATACTCCGCAAGATGAAATATTAGAAGTTATAGATAGATTAAATAATGACAGCAATACCCATGGGATAATAATTCAACTTCCTCTACCAGATAATTTGGATGAAGAAGTTATTGTTAATAGAATTAGTTATTTAAAAGACGTAGATGGACTTACAGACATTAATGCGGGTAAGTTTTATAAGGGAGAAAAATGTTTTGTGCCTTGTACATCCCAAGGCATAATGGAACTTATAAAAAGCACGGGGATAGATATAAGTGGAAAACGAGCTGTGGTTTTAGGTAGAAGTATTATAGTTGGAAAGTCTATTGCACAATTGCTGTTAAATGAAGATGCTACAGTTACTATATGCCACTCAAAAACAGTAAATGTTAAAGATATATGTAAAGAAGCGGATATATTGATATCTGCTATAGGAAGGCCTAAATTTGTAAAAGAGGATTTTATAAAAGATGGAGCTGTAGTTATAGATGTAGGCTTTAACGTGGTAAATGGAAAAATGGTAGGAGATGTTGATTACGAAAATGCAATTAATAAAGCAAGTCATATAACACCTGTACCAGGTGGTGTAGGATCTATGACTCCAATAATGCTTATTAAAAATACATGTGAGGGATTGGAAGATGAATATTAAAACCTTATCTGTTTCCGATGTAAACAATTATATAAAAAGGGTAATAGATAATGATTTTATTTTAAATAATACTTCAGTAAAGGGTGAAATTTCAAATTTTAAATTACATTCTTCGGGACATGCTTACTTTTCTTTAAAAGATTCATTGAGTAAGATTAATTGTGTAATGTTTAGGAGTTATGCTCAAAATTTAAAATTTAAACCTGAAGATGGCATGCAAGTTGTAGTAAAAGGAAGAGTATCTCTTTATACAAAAGAAGGTACTTATCAACTTTATTGTGAAGATATACAAAGTGAAGGACTTGGAGAACTATATATTTCATTTGAGAAGTTAAAGAGTAAGCTAGAGAGAGAGGGCTTGTTTGATATAAAATATAAAAAGCCAATTCCTAGATACTCTAAAAGAATTGGAGTAATAACCTCTCCTACAGGAGCAGCAATTAGAGATATTATTAATGTCACTAAAAGAAGAAATGATAAAATTGAATTAATTATATATCCATCTGCAGTTCAAGGTATAGGAGCAAGCAAAGAGATAATAAAGGGCATTGATAAGTTCAATAGTATGAAGGATATTGATGTGATTATACTTGCTAGAGGAGGAGGTTCTATAGAAGAATTATGGGCTTTTAATGATGAAGAATTAGGAAGAGCTATTAGTAAATCTAAAGTTCCTATAATAACAGGTATAGGTCATGAAATAGATTTTACTATAGCTGACTTTGTAAGTGATAGAAGAGCTCCAACTCCATCTGCAGCAGCTGAAATAGCTGTATTTAATATGGTAGACTTTAAAAACACAATTGAATATAATATAAAAAGCCTTAATAACTATATTACTAATAATATAAAGAATAAGTACAATAAAATTGAATTGCTAAAAAGAACTCTAGAACATAACAGTCCGGAAAAAGCTATTGTAAATGAATATAAAAAAATAGAATCACTAAGGGAGAAATTAAACTTAAGAGCGAGGTTAGATTTAGAGAAAAGAAAAGAGACCTTAGGCAAGATAAATGCATTACTAAATGCACATAATCCTCTTAATGTTTTAAACAAAGGTTATTCTATAATTCAAGATGATAATAATAGGATAATAAGTGATATAAATCTCATTAATGATGATAAAAGCATAACAATAATTATGAAAAATGGAAGTGAAAAGTACAGAGTAAAAAGAATATAATATAAAAATAAAAAGGATGATGACAAATGGCTAGAAAGTTAGAAAGTTATGAAAGCCTATTAGAAAAATTAGAAACAATAGTAGATAGCATGGATAAGGAGGAGTTATCATTAGATGATTCCATGAAAAAATATGAAGAAGGAGTAAATATTTGTAATAAGCTCTATAAGGTTTTAAATGAAGCTGAGGGTAAAATTAGAATACTAACGGAAAATGGGGAAAAAGATTTCCAAACGGAGGAGATTTAATATGAATATTGAAGTGCTAAAGGAAGATATCGATAGATGGCTATCGGATTATTTTAATAATAAAGGAAACTTTAATAAGACTATTTACGAATCTATGAGATATAGCTTAGAAGTTGGAGGAAAAAGAATAAGACCTATTTTAATGATTCTTACATACTCCCTTTATAAAGATAATTATGAAGAGATACTTCCTTGTGCTTGTGCATTAGAAATGATACATACCTATTCTTTAATTCACGATGATTTGCCTTGTATGGATAATGATTCTTTGAGAAGAGGAAAGCCTACGAATCACATTGTTTTTGGAGAAGCTATGGCTCTTTTAGCTGGAGATGGCTTGCTAAATGAGGCATTTAATATAATATTAAATGAAGCATTAGTTAAGGGAGAAACTTGGCTTAAGGCGGGCAGTATAATAGGGAAATCATCAGGAGTAGAAGGAATGATAGGGGGGCAGGTGGTAGATATATTATCCACTAATAAAGCTGCAACTGAAGAAGAACTATACTACATTCACAATAAAAAGACAGGAGAGCTAATAAAAGGGGCAATATTATCTGGGGCAGTACTAGGGAAAGCAGAAGAAAGAGAATTAAACATATTAAAGGAATATGGAGAAAAATTAGGCTTGGCTTTTCAAATTAAAGATGATATTTTAGATATAGTTGGAAATACAGCAACTTTGGGAAAGAGTGTGAACAAAGATAGCGATCAAAACAAAACAACTTTTATAAAAATATATGGGTTGGATAAATGTAAGGAAATGATGAATAGCATAACGGAAGAATGTATAGCGTTATTGAATAATATAAACGCAGATACAACTAATTTAAAAAATTTAACTTTGTTTCTACTTAAAAGAGATTATTAGGACATTGACTTTAGAATTTATATAATGTAAAATGTTGAAATATCGACAAGATTTAAAATGATAGTAACGAAATTAATATAAATAACATTAGAAAATAAGGGAAAATGTGGTGCAGTATTCTAGTCAGGTAAGTATCCTTTGAAGGCGGGGCTAAAAATCCGTCAAAGGGCATATCGATGAAGTTCCTTGTGCTGGCTTATGACGCCCAGTTATGGGCTGGTGCTGGGAGTAAGGAAGATGGGGCGGCCGCAATGGCATGCGACAACTGACCCTACTTTCGTGGAGACCACTATTTGTGTTTTAGGTTAGTCGCCTATTATACGGTAATGGATTAAACCTGCAATGTGGTGTAAAAGCTATGTGCAGTGTAGCCTGCCTTGAGTAGTGTGGGGAGAGGTAAAATCACCTTTAAACTTTGGCCGAAGTTTTTAAGGCTTTGCTTGCTGAAACCCATATTGCAAAAGAGGCTAGGAGGATGCCTAACTGTCGAGGAAATCTCCTAGACTGTTCCATGGTGAAGTATCTTGAGGATTGCAGTGCGGACTAAGTGGTAATCCAGTCCTGCTATTGGTGACAAAGCAGAGGGAATATTAAAGGGAAACCGTCAGAATGGCGACGTTTTGGTTATTCTTTGGGAAATCCTACTGGACCTAAGCCGCAAGTTTTACTCAATATACTACCACTTTTTCCCTAAAATATTTAGGGGGAAGGATTTTGGATATTTATCCGAAGAAAGAAAACAATAAAGAAAAGAAAAAAGAGGAAAAATCCTCTATTACTAATAAAAGCAATAGGTGGGTTTTAACTATTATTTTTTGGACAATATTAATATCAGGAAGTGCAAATCTTCTTTCCGATGTGCTACTAAGAAATGTTAACATATTAGTAGCTTTTATTATATTAATAATTATTATATTTATTGGTATAATATTTGATATAATAGGAGTAGCTGTAACAGCAGCTGAAGAAAAACCATTCCATGCAAAAGCTGCCAAGAAAATTCCTGGTGCTAAAATAGCTGTGAAGCTTATTAGAAATGCGGATAAGGTCTCTAATTTTTGTAACGATGTTGTAGGAGACGTATGTGGTATTGTCAGCGGATCTGTTGGTGTATTAATTTTAGGTAAGGTAACTGAAAACTTTCCAAACCTTAATGTGACAATAACTTCTGCATTAATCGGTGCATTGATAGCAGCTGCTACCATTGGAGGTAAAGCATTAGGAAAAAGTTTTGCTATGAATGAATGTGAAACTATTATAGATAAGGTTTCAAAAATAGTTTATATAATTAAAAAGGATAGATAAACATGAGAAAAATATTAGATGATTTTGATGATATAAATAAAATTGATATAAATAAAGTTAAAGAAATGTCTCTAGAGGAATTAGAACAATTTTCAAAGGAAATTAGAACTTTTCTAATACAGAATGTTTCAAAAACAGGTGGACATTTAGCTTCTAACTTGGGAGTTGTAGAATTAACCCTAAGTTTATACAATGTTTTTGATTTTAATAAAGATAAGTTAATATGGGACGTGGGACATCAAAGTTATGTACACAAAATATTAACTGGAAGAAAAAATCAATTTGAAACTTTAAAACAATATGGTGGATTAAGTGGTTTTCCTAAGAGAAGTGAGAGTCCTTATGACCACTTTGAAACTGGCCATAGCAGTACTTCAATTTCAGCAGCTCTCGGAATGGCTAGAGCTAGAGATTTAAAAAAAGAAAATTTTGAAGTGGTTGCCGTTATTGGTGATGGAGCTCTTACTGGGGGAATGGCTCTTGAAGCCTTAAATGATGCTGGAGATAGAAAAAGCAAAATGATTATAATATTGAACGATAATCAGATGTCTATAGATCCGAATGTAGGAGGATTATCTGAATATTTAGGGAGATTAAGGGTAGAACCAGGTTATAATAGACTAAAGCAAGATGTGGAAAGTGTATTGAATAAAATACCTAATATTGGAAAAGGTATGGCTAAAACCTTAGAAAGAATAAAAAATGGCATTAAACAAATGGTAGTGCCAGGGATGCTTTTTGAGAATATGGGAATAAAATATTTTGGACCTATAGATGGTCATGATATAAAAGAATTAAGTAGGACACTAAAAAAAGCTAGGGAAATTGACGAGCCTGTATTAATTCATGTGATAACTAAAAAAGGTAAGGGATATAGTTTTGCAGAATGCAATCCAGGCAAATTTCATGGAGTAGGTCCTTTTGATTGTAAGAATGGGGAAATGAATGGCGGAAAATCTTTAAGTTATTCAAAAGCTTTCGGCGATTCTATGGTCAAAATTGGAAAAGAAAATAAAAAGGTTGTAGCTATAACAGCTGCAATGAAAGATAGCACTGGTCTAAAAGAGTTTGGAGATAAATTTAAAGAAAGACTATTTGATGTAGGGATAGCAGAACAGCATGCTGTAACTTTAGCAGCAGGAATGGCATCACAGGGTTTAAAACCTGTTTTTGCAGTATATTCAACTTTTTTACAAAGAGCGTATGATCAAATTCTGCATGATGTCTGTATTCAAAACTTACCTGTAATATTTGCCATAGATAGAGCTGGATTAGTAGGAGGAGATGGAGAAACTCATCAGGGAGTCTTTGATTTATCTTATTTATGTCAAATGCCTAATATGACTATAATGGCGCCTAAAAGGGCTAATGAGATTGAATATATGCTAAGATGGGCACTAAAAGAAAATTCTCCTGTTGCTATAAGATATCCTAGAGGTGGAGATAATAATATAAACTATACTTCTCTAAAAGATTTTAAAAAAGGCAAGTGGGAAGTATTAGAAGAAGATGGAGATATAGTAATAATTGCAGTAGGAAAAATGATAAATCAAGCCTTATTAGTTAGGGAAAAATTATTGAATTCAGGAATAAAGGTAGGAATAATTAATGCTGTCTTTGTAAAGCCTTTAGATGAAGAGCTCTTAAAAGACTTATGCTATAAAGGTAAAAAAATAATTACTTTAGAGGATAATATTTTGAATGGTGGATTTGGTTCTACTGTATTAAGCTTTGTAAATGGATTAAATAAAAATAATAAGGTTGTGAATTTAGGTTTTAAGGATGTATTTGTTCCTCACGGTTCTGTAGATTTATTATTCAAAATTCATGGTCTTGATGTAGATGGCATCATACAAAGTATATTAAAAGTTTTATAAGAAAAGGAGCAAAACATGGCTGATAAAAAAAATAGGCTAGACGTTATATTATTGGAAAGAGGCTTATTTTCTTCAAGAGAAAGGGCAAGAGCCAGTATTATGGCAGGAGAAATATTTGTAGACGGAATTAGAATTGATAAATGCGGGGAAAAAATAAAAGAAGATGCAAAAATTGAATTTAAAGGGGAAGAAATGCCTTATGTAAGTCGTGGAGGCTATAAACTTGAAAAGGCTATAAATTCTTTTAATATAAATTTGTTAGATAAAGTATGTATGGATATTGGTGCTTCCACTGGAGGATTTACCGATTGCATGCTACAAAATGGAGCTAAAAAAGTATTCTCTATAGACGTGGGCTACGGACAACTTGCTTGGAAATTAAGAGTAGATGAGAGAGTTATCTGCATGGAAAGAACAAACTTTAGATATGTAACTCCAGAAGATATGGGGGAACAGGTGGATTTTGGAAGTATAGATGTTTCTTTCATATCTTTAGAAAAAATAATTCCTGCAGCTATAAATATTTTAGGAGATAGAGGAGAAATGGTAGCTCTAATAAAGCCTCAGTTTGAAGCAGGTAAAGATAAAGTTGGAAAAAAAGGCGTAGTAAAAGAAAAAGAAACTCATAAAGAGGTAATACTTAAGATAGTTAATTTTGTAAAGAATTTAAACTTAAAAATAAAAGGAATTCAGTATTCACCTATAAAAGGCCCAGAGGGAAATATAGAGTACTTAATTTATTTTACTAAAGATAAAGACTATATAGATGACTTTTCTTTAGATTTTATTGATGAAGTGGTGAAAATGTCTCATAGTAATTTAGATTAGAGGTAAGTTATGAGAAACATCGGTATTAATGTAAACACAAGTAAAGATATTGAAGGTAATATATTAAACAAATTAATAAAGATATTAAAAAGTAACTGCGAAGACTTAAATATAAAAGTATTTAAAGATTCTATAGGATTAGAAGATAAAAGTACTTCAGAATTGGATGTAGTTATAGTACTAGGCGGAGATGGAACAATTCTTAAAGCTTCTAAGCATTTAGGTAAATATAATGTACCAATTCTGGGTATTAACATTGGACATTTAGGTTTTTTAGCAGAAGTTGAGAGTTCTTTTTTAGAGTTAGCAATAAAAACTCTTTTAAAAGAGGAATACGAAATTGAAGAAAGAAAAATGATTCAATGTAGAGTACATAATGATGGTATTCCTTTTATTGCATTGAATGATATTGTTATAGCCAAAGATGTAACAGGTAGAATAGCAAAATATAAAATAGATATAAATGATAATTACTATACTACATTTGTTTCAGATGGAGTTATTGTATCAACTCCCACAGGTTCTACAGCATACTCTTTATCAGCGGGAGGACCTATAATATATCCTACCATGGATGTTATAAGTGTGACCCCAATATGTAGTCACTCCTTAGGAATTAGAAGCATAGTGCTGGAAGGAAATAGTGTTGTAAATATAAAAATAGATAAGAAATTTGGTAGCGTTCATCTAGTTGTAGATGGGCAAGAGGTTATTGACTTAAAAAGTATTGAAAATGTTATCATTGAACCATCACCCTATAAATGTAAAATTATTAAATTAAACTGTTTTCAAAACGATTATTTTACTTTACTAAGAAAAAAACTACATCTATAATTAAAAATAAGTAGGTGATATATTTTGAAAGTAACTCGTCATGCTAAAATATTAGAGCTAATATCTACTAAGGATATTGAAACGCAAGAGGAATTGGCAGATGAATTAAGAAAATCTGGAATGAATGTTACTCAAGCTACTGTATCTAGGGATATAAAGGAATTAAAGTTAATTAAAGTATTATCCTCTAATGGTAATTATAAATATGCTACAATTAATCATACAGAAAACTATCCATCTAATAAATTGGTTAGTATATTTGCTCATTCTGTAGTTAGCGTAGAGAATGTATCAAATTTTGTAATTATAAAAACATTATCAGGATCTGCCTCAGCAGCAGCAGAAGCTATAGATTCTTTAAGATTTGAAGGAATTGCAGGCACAATAGCAGGGGATAATAATATATTTGTTATGGCTAGAACTCCAGAACAAGCAGTAGTAATAACCCAAAGGATGAAAAAAATGATTAAAGAATAGGGGGTAAAAATGTGCTTCTTCAGTTAAATATTAAAAATTTTGCCTTAATTGAAGATTTAAGCATTTCTTTTGATAGGGGATTTAATGTATTAACGGGTGAGACTGGAGCAGGTAAATCTATTTTAATTGATGCTATAAATTATGTATTAGGCGGAAAGTTCAATAAGGATTTAATAAGAACTGGAAAAGATAAAACCTTCGTTGAAGCTATATTTACTTTAAGTAATGAAAAAACTAAAAGTGAGCTTATAAAGCAAGGAATTGATTATGAAGATTGGATAATTATAAGCAGAGAAACATTTCAAACAGGTAAAAGTATTACAAAAGTGAATGGAAGATCCATATTGTTGACTAATGTAAAACTTATAACTCAGACTTTATTAGACATTCATGGTCAACATGAAAATCAAAACTTATTAGATTCTGTAAATCATATTAGTTATCTAGATGCATTTGCGGGAGAAGATTTAAACAATTTAATGAATAAATATAGAAGTATTTATAGTGAATTAAAAATAATAGAAGATAAAATAAAAGAACTTTCGGGAAAAGATGGAGATAGGGAAAAGTTAATAGACTTTTTAAAATATCAGATAGATGAAATAGATAATGCTAAATTAAAGATTGATGAAGAGGAAGAATTAGAAGAAAGATTTAAAATTCTTTCAAATGCTGAGAAAATAAATAAAGTATTAAGCTATACATATGAAATCTTATACAATGGAGTAGGAGAAAATAGTTCTATTTTAGAAACTATTAATTATATAATAAGAGATTTAAGAAGTGTAGAAATGCATATGGAAAAGATAAAGGAAATATCTCAAGCATTAGAGGAAGTTTATTATAATATTGAGGAAAAAGTACATAATGTAAGAGATATTAAAGATTCTATTTATTACGATGAAGAAGAACTCAATGTTATAAATAGTAGGCTATATCAAATTGGAATATTAAAGAAAAAATATGGAGAAGATATTAAAGAAATATTAAGCTATAGAGATAAGATAAAATTGGAATATGACGAACTGGTAAATAGTGGACAAATAATAGAAGAACTAAATGAAAAAAAAGAAAAAATTATTGAAAAACTGAAAATATACGGTAATGATATACATAATATAAGAAAACAAAAGGCTGTATTGCTGGAAAAAGATGTAAAAAATCAATTGATTTATATAGGACTTGAAAAAAGTAATTTTAAAGTAGGAATAGAATTAAGAGATGATCTAAGTGAAAATGGAATGAATAGAGTTCAATTTTTAATATCCACAAATCCTGGAGAGCCAGAGAAACCTCTAGAAAAAATTGTTTCAGGAGGAGAATTAGCTAGAATTATGTTAGCTTTAAAGAGTATATTTGTGGGAAAAGATGAAATTCCATCAGTAATTTTTGATGAAATAGACACAGGAATAAGCGGAAGAATTGCTCAAAGTGTTGGAGAAAAGATGTATTCTATTTCAACAAAACATCAAGTATTTTGCGTGACGCATTTACCTCAAATCGCCTGCATATCAGATCATCATTATTTAGTTGCTAAAGAAGTTTTAGAAAATAAAACTTATACTCTAATCAAAAAGTTATCTATAAAAGAAAAAAAAGAAGAGATAGCCAGAATGATTGGAGGTAGTGAGGTAACTGAATTAACATTAAAAAATGCAGAAGAAATGGTAAAATTAGCAGATAGTAAAAAAAATCAGATATAATTTAAAATAAAAAGGTTACAATACTAAAGGTTATTGTAATCTTTTTTATTTTTTTTGATTTATAAAATAAGAGCATTAAGGTAAGCAATGCCATTTATGCATTGAAATTATAGCATAATAAAAACTCTAAAAGGGCAACTTAATCATAAACGTTTAATAGAAACAGGAGGTGCAATAATGAAAAAAAAGGGAAAATATAAATTAATTAATAGTTTAATAATATCCGTCCTGTTAGTATCTTCATGTGCTTATTATAAAGCTTTTAAAATACCAACAACTATGTTTATTAGAGAAGGTGAAATGTTAAAATCAAACAATATAATAAAGCTAGTAGAAGATAAAAGCGTAAAAGCTTCAAAAGGATTTGAAACAAAGGATAGAAATATAGATGTAAGTATTTTAGGATTGTTAAAGATTAAATCAGTTTCATTAAAGTCTGTACCTAAAGAATTATCTGTATATCCAGGAGGGCAACCAGTAGGAGTTAAATTAAATACAAAAGGAGTTTTAGTTGTTGCATTATCTGATTTAGAAACCTCTAATGGTAAAGTTAATAGTCCCGCAGCTGTAGCTGGTATTGAAATTGGAGATAGCATAATTAAAATCAATAATGAAGAAATAATAAACTCCGAAAAAGCAAGTTCATTAATCAATAGTTGTGAAGGAAAACCTCTGGTAGTTACATTAGAGAGAAGAGGGGAAACTTTAACTAAAAATATTATTCCGGCAAAAACTAAAGATGGAAATTATAAAATAGGTTTATGGATAAGAGATTCTACAGCTGGAGTGGGAACTCTAACTTTCTATGATGATAAAACAGGAATATTTGCAGCTTTAGGGCATCCAATAACCGATGCAGATACAGGAACTATGCTAAATATCAATTCAGGGGAAATAGTTAATTCTTCAATAATTTCTGTAAGAAAAGGAGTAAAAGGTACTCCAGGAGAATTAAAAGGTATATTTATCGATGAAGATGTAGTTTTAGGTGATATAAAGAAGAATACAGAATGTGGTATATTTGGAGTTAGTAATATGTCATTAAAAAATAAATATAATAAGAAGATGAAAATTGCTTTAAGAGATGAAATTAAAGAAGGGCCAGCCCAGATATTAACAACAATTGACGGTAAGCAACCCAAAATGTATAATATAGTCATAGAAAAACTATTACCTCAAAATACTATAGGTCCAAAAAGCATGATAATTAAGGTAACTGATAAAGAATTGTTAGAAAAGACAGGTGGGATTGTTCAAGGAATGAGTGGAAGTCCTATAATACAAAATGATAAAATAGTAGGCGCTGTAACACATGTATTGATAAATAAGCCAGACACAGGATATGGAATATATATAGAGTGGATGATAAAGGATTCTGATATATTAAAATAAAAATAAATAGATAGCCATGATGCTATCTATTATTTTTTATTTTTATAAATTTTTTCCATGTTTTAGAAGGATTTTCTTTAATCTTTGTCGAACTCTATAATTGCTAAGATATGGGAATTTATTTAGAAAAGGAGAGTATAATTATGGAACATTCAAAGATTACTGTAGTAATTGCTGATGATAACAAAGAGTTTTGTAATATTTTAAATGATTACTTACTCAATCAAAGGGATATAGTTGTTGTGGGAGTTGCAAAAGACGGAATAGAAGCTTTAAAACTAATAGAAGAGAAAAAACCAGATTTAGTAGTATTAGATATAATTATGCCACATTTAGATGGATTGGGTGTTTTAGAAAGACTAAATGGTATGAATATAAATCCAATGCCTAGAATAATAGTTTTATCTGCCGTTGGTCAAGACAAAATAACTCAAAGAGCAATAACATTGGGTGCAGACTATTATGTAGTTAAACCTTTTGACATGGATGTATTTACAAAGAGAATAAGACAAATGTTTAATAATACGATATCTAGTGATGAAGTAAAGAGAACTGTTCCTGTCTCTGAGCCAGCTAATATTAGAGTGAATAGGAATGAACCAATAGATTTAGAAGCGGAAATAACTAATATAATACATGAAATAGGAGTTCCAGCACACATTAAAGGATATATGTATCTTAGAGAAGCTATAACTATGGTTGTAAATGATATGGAACTATTGTCTGCAGTTACCAAAGAGCTGTATCCATCCATTGCTAAAAAGTATAATACTACAGCAAGTCGTGTAGAAAGAGCTATTAGGCATGCTATAGAAGTAGCTTGGTCAAGAGGTCAATTAGATACCATAAATAGAATTTTTGGTTATACAATACATAATGGAAAAGGAAAACCAACTAATTCTGAGTTTATAGCAATGGTTGCCGACAAATTAAGATTGAAAAATAGGGTTGTATAGATCTAGTAAAATCAATGGGTTAGCAGAATTTCAATGCAACCAACGGTATGAAAAGCGAACTGAAAATGTGGCTAATCGCAGGTACTTATGTATAAATTTCTAAAAAAATAGCAATAGACTTTCTCCGTTTATAGGACAATGGAGGAGGTCTATTTTTTATGAAAAAATTTAATTTTTTAATTGATGAGTTTATGATTTATTGTGAATCTAAAAATTTATCTAAAAAAACTATGATGAGTTATGAGCAAGCTTTAAGATTATTTTCTAAGTATTTAGAAGAGGAGTTACAAATAACAGATGTAACAAAAGTAACTGAGAAAATATTACGAGAGTATATTAACTATATTAAGGAGAGAGGTAAGTATACAGTTACAACAGATGAAAGTACTTTAAAAATTAATACTCCACATCGAAGAAAAGATTATAATAAAAAAGTTTCTATATCTACTGTAAATAATTATATTAGAAATATAAAAGTATTTTTTAACTTCTGCTTGGAGAGTAAGTACATTAAAATAAGTCCTACAGCAAGAATAAGGCAGTTTAAAGCTGCTAGAAGACCAAAGGAAGACATTACAGATGAAGACTTCAAAAAGCTTATTAGATCAATAGATACGACAACGTTTCATGGACATAGAGATTATTGTATCTTTCATCTATTAATGGATACCGGGATGAGAATAGGAGAAACATTATGTATGGGTTAGTTTAATAATGGTAGGTACTTATAAATTAGAACAAGTAGCCAGCATTAAGTAACCTAAAGGAAGTAGTAACAGAAGTTGTAAATGTTACAGCATAGACTTATTATCATTGCATATTAGATAATTCCTAATACACTTGACTTATTACATTATATGGAATAATATAAGTAATAAATAAGTTTGTACTAAAATATTAAAAAGGGGATGAGGGTATGAATAATTTTATCGAATATTTAATATGTTTTTTCATAACATTTTTTATTTTCCTTTTCCCAATAGCATTAATTATAAACTGGTTGAGACTAGATGCATTAAATGCTGTAATATTATGTACATCAATTATCTGTGCTACAATAATAAGTTCATCCATATGGATAAAGAAATATATAAAGTAACATATGCAATTAAATAGAAGAAGATTAAAAGCGAACTAATACTAATTGGTTCGCTTTTGAGTAAAACTTTTACAGACAAACTTAAAACTAGTAATTTATTCTCTATTAACTATACATTAGAAGATATATCAGGTGTATTTTCTTCGGGACAAAAATATAAGGTAATAAAATCAAATGGAGAAGTAGGAGTTATGACCCAAAAATCCTTTAGTGAATATTATGAATATACACCTCTAAAATAAATTTAATTTTAAGCAATAGTTGATTTATTTAATCTATTGTGTCAGTTAAAATAATTAGCACAATAGGTTAATGTAGTAGCATAATAGTAATAAAACGTGAAATAAAGATTGTTTATAAAATAGGAGGTCGATATAGTTGAAACCAATGGATATAAAAAACAAAATTCTGTTGGGAATTAGTATGATTGGACTACTTGGTATCTCATATTGGCTATGCAGATTTTCTTTTTTTGAAATGCATGGTATGAAACAGTGGCCAAATCTATTGGCTATATTAAGTATTACTATAATAGTTATCGCTACTATATTTGGAAATCGAATAATCCCAGTAGCCACTATTATAGGGTATATGGGTGGATTTATTCTTGCTATGATATTTAATACTGATGGTGTAGACCCAGGTGGAGGGAGAACAAATAATGCTTGGATAATATGGGGAACTGTTTTCATTTTCTTAATTCTGATTGGTATCGTTTTGGATTTTATTTCTAAACAAAGACATGAAAATGTAAAGCAAAATCAATAGTGTTTGATGAACATTCTTCTTATTAAGCGATGTAAGGTTGAACTTACATGGTTTTTGAGTTAAAGGATGATTTAAAAAATTTAATTGAAAAAGAAAAGTTAAGAGAAAATATTATAGAGATTCAGGAATTAAAAATAAGAAATTTTGATGGGGAACTTAAAGTTAAAAATATAAAAGTATATAATGAGGTTTTAAATCGATTTAACGCCTTTGTAGATAGTCATAAAGAGTTAAAGCAACAAGATATTATTTCACAAGCTCTATGGGAATTTTTATCTAAGTATGAATAAATTAATATTATATTCACTAATCTAATATTTTAAGATGTGCTTTAAGGAAATCACATCTTTTGTTTTTTAGATTTTTTATTAATTTATAATTGTATTTAGTTTTACATTTAAAATTAGAGGAATTTAATCTATTAATGTTGAATACTTACTATATCAACTTATATATACATTTAAAACATAATATTAAAATGTATACAAAATATGAAAAAATATGGAGAAAAAAATAACGATATGTTAAAATATAAATAATATTGCTGAAGTTGAAGAGGTGACTTATGATATGAAAAGAAAATTTTATTTGTTAATTGTTATCTTAATATGTATAGGTCTTGCAATATTTCATAATGTAAATAAATATTTTATAATTCCATTTCATTTGAATGATTTACGCCTTACATCTGAAAGTTCAATTTATTTTTATTATGTAAGTTATGTGATATTAATATCTACAATAATCTATTTATTAATAACAGAATTTATTAAAAGTAGGGTAAAAACAACTAAATTAAAAAAAATAGCCTATCATTTGCAAATAGGTGTATATATAATAATTTTAAGAATAGCACAAATGAAAACAGTACCTCAATTTCTTAAGAGTAGACTAAATTTGAAACCATGGCAGTATGGATTTGTTTTATTAATATTTCTATTTTCATCACTATATGCAGTATTCTGTATTTATGTTTTTGACAAAGTAACAAAAAAATTTAATTCTAATAATATTTAGGAACTAAATGTTATTAGAATAGATTAGTTAAAGATTATTATTTTATTGTGATTTAAATGCTGTAGAATAATTAAATTACTATTGAAAAATTAAAATTAGTAAAATAAAGCGAAAGCGAACTAAGTAATATTGGTTCGCTTTTAAGTTATATTCTTTAATATATTTAATACCAAACTCTTTATTTCATATTAGTATAATATTTGCTATAATATTTCCTAATAAGGATTGAGACAATTCTGTAGGATATGACGAACTAGTTTTTGTTAAGAAGGGAAGTTAACCATGATTGAAATAAGCAACTTCATTATGAATGATGAAGAGAGTGACAGTAGGTATATATGCTATAATTTAAATACAAGTATAAGAATCTTTAACCATTTAATCAAGGATGGAGATTTAGAAGAAGTCTATATATATGTCGCCAATAGTATTCAATTAGAATCGGTAATAAATCATATAATATATTACATAGACTGGTTTAGTACCTGTGAAACTGTGTTAAAGTCATATTATGAAAATAAACTTGGTGAAAAAGTGTATGAAACATGGTTTGGTGATATCGAAGTATATAGAGTAGACATTACATTCAATAATAAATATGATTATGGTGCAACAATCTATTGTGGTGACAGAATATACTTGGACCACGCTTTAGAAATAGAGTTTGACAAAGAGAACATATGGGACATAAGGTTGAATGGGTAATTAAATTGCTATTCTGATTAGTTCCTAATCTCCTAAAAGGGTGTAATAGTAAACTATGTTGACCTAATAACAAAGGAGTAGTTTAGATAAAATACTTTGAACAAGCAAAATTTATTTGGAATAATTATGTACCTAAAAGTGGTCAAGCAGATACAGTTCAGGGTGATTTACTGAGGGCGATAGAAAAACTTAGATATGAAGCACAAGATAACGGAAATATAAATTGGGATGACAGGTTTGAAATGTTTTGCGAATATATATGGAATACACTTAGTAGTTGGGGAAAGTATAGTGATGAAGTTTTGACTGAAATAAAAAATGACTTAAACAGAATTAGGGGGTATGAAAACCCCTATGTAAAGGATGATTTATACGACAGAGTAACTGACCATGTTATGGAGTGGTATTTCCAAAACAAAGAATCTATAAAAAGGGAGAAAGACCCTAAATAAGAAAGGGATACCTTTTATGAATATTGATGAAGCATTAAAGTTCTTAAAAAATCACCAACCAATGCCTTCTGATAAGGATTTAGATAAAGAAACAATAGATAGATATAATGAAGTTATGAAGATATTCTTATTTAATAGAGTTCCCGAATGTGTACCTTTGTTTTTAAATTCATTTGGTGAAAGAGATGGTTTTGGAGTTTATCAACTAATCGAGGATGTTATCAGAAAATTTGATGATAGTGAGGTTATTCCACACTTAAGTACAGCATTGAAAAGTGATTTGAGAAGTGTAAGATATTGGAACACTCAAATTGCAGCACTTTTTCCATCAATAGAATTGATTGAACCATTAGTTGACCTCTTAAGTGAGGAAGATTTTGATATTAAATATGCCTCTTTAACAGCCTTATCACAAATTAACAGCAATAAAGTTATAAATATAATTAGAGAATTTCAGAAGAAGGAAGAAGATTCGGAATTAAGGGAACTTGCACAGGAAATCATTGAGGATTTGGAAAAATATAATAGATTATAATTTATTTAATAATGTTTATAAATTGTTCAGAACAGTAGAATACTGCAAAGTAAAGATTACTTATTTAAAATGAAAGGAAGTTTGAGATGGAAGATGAAAGATGTATGAGAACTGCTATAAAGATTGAGGAACTTTTAATGGTAAATAAAGATTTATTAGATATGCATGCTTTATATGTTGAGAAAGATGTAGAAAAATTTGACGAGAATACAATTGTTTATTTAGATAACCATCTCGGGGTTGATGAAGAAGCAGATACCGAGATTTATCCTGTTTTCGCCCACAAATATGATTTACAATGGTTTTTTTCTGGACAGGTTGTAAGCGATATTATTACAAATACACAGTTCCAATTGAAGAATCCTACAGTAGCGGATTATATCATAAATTTAAATTACTATAACGAACATGATTGTTTCTATAAATTTATTAAGTAATTTCTACATGTTATTTGGCATTTTTATTATTAAGCGATGTAAGATTGAACTCACATCGTTTTTGAGTTGTATTACGAATATGAAAAAATGGAAATAACGAAATATAAAGCTTAGCTCCTAGAAAGAAAGATTAGGGAGTTTTTTATTTTAATTTTATTAATGAAAATTTCATTACCCATCTTTAAAGAATTCTATGTGTATAGTAACCCTTTAAATGCTTGTTCATATTATAAAATACGACGATCATTTGATTTGTCTATTTCAAAGGGAGGGATTGCTGTGCCTGATGAAGTTTTTGATTGCAAAAGAGAAGAGGAGCAAAGCTGTCAAACTCACGTACACGAATATTTAGGCAGCACTACAATTTTTGAAGAAATACCTCATAATCATCGTTTTGCTGGAGTTACTAGCGAGGCCATACCAAGTGGCAATAGCCATGTTCATCAGTTATTAGGAAATTCAGATTTTGCTGTAGGCCATCTACATGAAGTTGGAGCTAGAACTGGACCAGCTATACCAGTTGGTGGTGGTAAGCATGTCCACTTTGTTAATGGTACGACTACCCTTGATAGAGGGCATGTACATCAATTTACTTTTGCTACTCTAATTGAAGATCCTATAGATTAAATAAGCTTATTGAGTCGTCGTGATTGACGGCTCTTATTATATGTTTATATTCTTTTGGGTGATGCAATTTCTTATTTTTACCATATTGTTAGTGTATAGTATTTTTAGAATGATGATATAAAAAATTGAAAATTATTTAAGTTACTAAGATAAATGTAAGATATTACGGCTCATTAAATTATATAATAGCAAATTTCTATATTTTATTATATAATAAATTTAAAATGTAGATATAGTTGAGGAATGAAATTTATGGAAAATTTTTTAATTAAAGAATGTAGTTTAGAAGATATAGAAAAAATTAAATACATAAGTGAGAAAACATTCTATGAAACATTTTCTAATGAGAATACAAAAGAAGATATGGAAAATTATTTAAAAGAAAATTTTTCTTATGAACGGTTAGAGAGTGAAATCAAAAATAATGGTTCAAGATTTTATATAATCGAAAATAATGAAGAAGTAGTTTCATATATGAAACTTAATTTTGACAAAGCACAAACAGAGACAGGGCATGATAACACATTAGAAGTTCAAAGAATTTATGTATTACAAGAATATAAAAGTAAGCATATCGGTAAAAGGTTAATACAAAAATCTGTAGAAATTGGAAGAGATAACAATCTAAATTATATTTGGTTAGGTGTATGGGAAAACAACATAAATGCGATAAAATTTTATGAAAAGCAAGGATTTGAAAAATTTGATACACATATTTTCAAATTGGGTGAAGATGAGCAGACAGATAATTTAATGAAATTCATATTGTAAAGTTTATTTATAATAAATAAGGTAATACACAATTTTCTTATTAAGCGATGTAAAACTCAATTTACGTCGCTTTTGAGTTATATTACAATATATAGAAATAATAAAAAGACGAATTACATTTACTAAAGCACTCTATGCATTTAATTAGGTTGTTAAAAATGGGATGTGTGTAAAATAAATGATTTGATTATAGAAATTAATAAGAAGGTGATTTTAAATGATTTATAAGAATATAGAAATACATATACCTAAATGGGTTCAATACACTGTAGATATTTTGCATGAATTTAAATATGAGGCATATGTAGTAGGCGGATGTGTAAGAGATAGTTTATTAGATAAAACACCAAATGATTGGGATATAACCACTAATGCTTTACCTAAAGAGGTTATAGATATATTTAGAAGCCTAGGGTACAAAGTCATAGAAACAGGATTAAAGCATGGAACAGTAACAGTTGTAATAAATGATGAAAATTTTGAAATAACCACCTATAGAATAGACGGAATTTACTCAGATGGAAGGCATCCTGATAATGTTAGTTTCACTAGGAGCTTAAAAGAAGATTTAGCACGCAGAGATTTTACAATCAATGCAATGGCTTACAATTCAAAAGAAGGTTTGATAGATTATTTTAGTGGATTATACGATCTAAAAGGAAAAGTTATACGTTGCGTTGGCATTCCTTATAATAGATTTTCTGAAGATGCCTTAAGGATTATGAGAGCCTATAGATTTGCAGGACAATTAGGTTTTAACATTGAAGAAGAAACATTAACTGCAATTTTAGAATTAAAAGAGAATCTTAAAAATATCTCAATAGAAAGGATAAGAGAAGAACTTAATAAGATTATAATTTCTAATATGAGTATATTTTTTGGATTATATAAACATGGAGTTTTAAAAGTCATATTGCCTGAATTAGAGGTTTGCGCAGAAATAAAACAAGACAATCCATATCATATTTATGATGTTTATGATCATTCCATATATTCTGCAATTAATATAGAATCAAAATTACATTTAAAATTGACTATGTTGCTGCATGACATAGGAAAGTTTGAGTGCAAAACCACTGATGAACAAGGTATTGACCATTTTTATAATCATAATGAAGTATCTGCAATTAAAGCTGAACAGATATTAAAAAGAATGAAGTATGATAATAAGATAATAGAGAAAGTTGTTACTTTGATAAAATATCATGACAGAGAGATTAGTGGAGCAAAATCTATAAAAAAGCTATTAAATTTAATAGGAGAAGAAAGTTTCAGGGATTTATTAAAAGTAAAAATAGCAGATATGCAAGCTCAAAACCTTGACTTTTATAAAGAAAGATATGATAAATTAGTTAATATTGAAGAAAAATTAAATAGAATTATTGAGACGAAGGAATGCTTCACTATAAAGGATTTAGCTATAAATGGCAAAGACCTTATTAATATTGGCATTAAACAAGGTAAGCAAATAGGAGATATATTAAATTATTTATTAGATATTGTTTTAGAGAATCCTGAAATGAATACTAGAGAAAAACTTATGGAGATAAGTAAAAATATAAAGATTTAGATAAGGGTATTTTCTCAACGGTTTTAATGGTTATATATTCTCAATTGTGTATATTATTTTAAAATCTTGCTTAAAATATTTTTGAGGTGATTATGTTGAGTAGAAGATATAGAAGAAATTCTTTATTTTCATTATCAAAAACTGATAGAATATTTTTTGATACTATTATTGATCTATTTTATACATTATCTAGAATAGCCAAGTTTATATATAGGAACATATACAAATCAACACATCATACAGTTAAAACAATAAGAAATATAAATGCTTTAAAGAAAATAGGTTACACAACAGATAATATTTATAATATATTATATAGCCTAAGTTCTAGAGGTTTTGAAATCTTTGTAGCAGAATTATATAAAGCACAAGGATATAATGTAGTTTTAACTCAAAATAGTAATGATTATGGAAGAGATGTAATTTTAAAAACTAATGCAGGAGATATATTTATTGAATGTAAGAGATATTCTAAGGGTAATTTAGCTTTAGGCAGAGAAATAGCCCAAAGGTTACTAGGATCAGTTCAAATGTTTGGTGCTATTAAAGGAATTATCATTACTACAGGGCAATTTCATAAAAATGCATATGAAGTAGAAAGAATGGTTAATAATTTAGAATTAGTTGATATAGATGACATTATGATTATGTTAATGAAGTTAGATACTGAAAAAATAAGTAGAATATTACTAAAGGCTAAAAATGTTGCATAAGTTTTATATAAGATATATATAAATTAGAATGTTGGTAATTAATGTTGACACTGAGAAACTTTTATGAGATAATCTGAAAAGAATTGAATAACTAGTGCTTTTAATGCAGTCCAGTGAGGCTGACAAAGGTATCAAGTGGGAAAAGTATATACTTTTTACTGGGTATTTATGGACTTTTGTCGGTTAAAAGACAAAAGTCCTTTTTGTTGTGCTAGTTGTTCCACATTATATGAATGGGGGAATAATAAATGAGTACAAATTCAAATTCAAAAAAAGATCACGATTTTTCTCTTACTGCAGTTCCAGAAAGTGATAAAAAAGGTTTTTTATCAATGCTTGTGGTTATGTTAGGATTTACATTTTTCTCTGCAAGTATGTTGACAGGAGGGACACTGGGAACTGGCCTTACATTAAAAAAATTTTTATTAGCTGTATTATGTGGTAATTTAATTTTAGGAGCTTACACAGGGGCTTTAGCATATATATCCTGTGAAACAGGTCTTTCAACACATCTTCTTTCTAAATATTCTTTTGGAGAAAAAGGTTCATATTTAGTATCTTTTCTTTTAGGCACCACACAAATAGGATGGTTCGGTGTAGGAGTTGCAATGTTTGCATTTCCAGTAGCAAAAGTAACTGGTATAAATCTTTATCTTTTAGTTATAATATCTGGGATTTTAATGACTTCTAGCGCATATTTTGGAATGAAAACTTTAACTATAATAAGTACAATAGCAGTTCCTGCAATTGTAGTTTTAGGAAGTTATTCAGCTATAACAGCTACAAATGCTATGGGTGGGTTCTCTGCATTTCTGAGTTATCAACCAAAGGAAACACTAGCATTTACCACAGCTTTAACTATGTGTGTTGGATCTTTTATAAGTGGTGGAAGCTTAACACCTGATTTTACTAGATTTGCGAAAACTAAAAAAATTGGAGTGTCTACTACTGTATTAGCATTTTTTATAGGTAATTCTTTAATGTTTATTTTTGGTGCAGTGGGAGCTGCTGCCACAGGTAAATCAGATATATCTGAAGTTATGTTTTTACAAGGTCTTATAATACCAGCAATTATAGTATTGGGATTAAACATTTGGACGACAAACGATAATGCAATATACTCCTCAGGATTAGGATTTTCTAATATAACTAAGTTGCCAAAAAATAAACTAGTTATATTTAACGGATTACTGGGAACTGTGTTTGCATTGTGGTTATACAATAATTTTGTAGGATGGCTAACATTCTTAAGTTCAGCTATTCCAGCTATAGGTGGAATAATAATTGCAGACTTTTTTATAATAAATAAAAGAAAATATTCTCACATAGAAAATACTAAGTTTAAAAATATTAATTGGACAGCAATAATAAGCTGGGCAATAGGAACTTTAGCGGCAAAGTATATACCAGGAATAACGCCATTGTATGGAGTTATAGGAGGAGCATTATCCTTCGTACTTATTAATAAAGCGACTAATACTAAGTATGAAGAGAAAAAGGAAAAAATTGCTGCATAATTGTAGAGGAGGTAGAGGTAAATATGTTAGTTAAAAATGTAAGACTTAGAAATAAAGAAGGATTGTATAATATATTAATAAAAGAAGATAAGATTAAATCCATTTCTCAAAATATAATAGATGAAAAGGAAGAGGGAGAGATAGTTGATGGAAAGGGAGGTCTTGCCCTTCCACCTTTTATAGAACCACACGTGCATTTGGATGCTACATTAACTGCAGGACAACCACGTTGGAACATAAGTGGAACTCTTTTCGAAGGAATCCAATGTTGGGCTGAAAGAAAAGAACTTTTAACTGAAGAGGATGTAAAAAATAGAGCTAAAAAGGCTCTGAAATGGCAAATTTCAAATGGAATACAATTTGTTAGAACTCATGTAGATGTTACTGATCCAAAACTCACTGCATTAAAAGCAATGCTGGAAGTAAAAGAGGAGATGAAAGAATGGGTTGACCTTCAGATTGTAGCATTTCCGCAAGAAGGTATATTATCATATTCAAATGGAATAGAACTGTTAGAAGAATCTATAAAAATGGGTGCAGATGTTATAGGGGCCATACCACATTTTGAATTTACAAGGGAGTATGGAGTGCAGTCCATTGACGAAATATTTAAGTTAGCTATGAAGTACGGAAAATTGATTGATGTTCATTGTGATGAAATTGATGATGAACAATCAAGGTTTATTGAAGTACTAGCAACTAGGGCATATGAATATGGTATAGGTAAAAAAGTTACAGCTAGTCACACTACTGCAATGCATTCCTATAACAATGCTTATACCTATAAACTATTTAGATTACTTAAGATGTCAAACATAAATTTTGTAGCTAATCCACTAGTAAATACCCATCTTCAAGGAAGATTTGATACCTATCCAAAAAGAAGAGGAATTACTAGAGTGAAAGAATTTTTAGAGAATGGAATCAATGTATGCTTCGGCCATGATGATATAATGGATCCTTGGTATCCATTAGGAAATGGCAATATGCTTCAAGTTTTATTTTTAGGACTTCATGTATGTCAACTTATGGGATATGATCAAATTAAAAATTCAATAGATTTAATTACTACAAATAGCGCAAAAACTTTAAATATTGAAGACAAGTATGGAATAGAAGAAGGAAAAGAAGCTAATTTAATTATTTTTCCACAAGAGGATGAGTTTAATGCCATAAGACTTCAAGAACCAGTATTGTACTCAATAAGAAGAGGTAAGATAATTTCTGCTAACTCAAAAATTAATAGAAAGATATATACTTCAAAAGAAGAATATATAGATTTTAAATAATCAATAAACATAAAGACAATTCATCACTTAGTATGGATTATTCAGAAGATTTGTAGAAAACCATTACTAGAAAAACTTCAAGGTTTATTGTCAAATAGGGAAAGAAAACTAAAAAGTTTTCTTTCCCTATTTAATATTGCCACTATTGAGGAAGAATTCTTCTAAAAATTTCCTCTATTTCAGTACCAAATTCAGAGAAAGGTCTACCTTCACCTATTCCTTTTCCTATGTTTTGAATTCTTTGAACAACATCCACATCTGCTGAAACTGCAACGGTTTGAATTTTAGGATCAGTGCTCTTAACCTTCTTTTCAACTTCTGTTTTTAGTTCATTAGTAAGATTACCTTCTGCATTTTCATCCAAATTAACTCCAACTAAAGCTCTTTCATTAGAGATAAGGACATTAGCGCTGTTTATACCTTTTATAGTTGTCAATTCCTTTGCAATTTTGTCAGCTCTTTGAGTTAATTCAGCTGTATTTTGTTCATTTTGCATTGTAGTATTATCTGTATTAGGTAAAACTTGATTTTCTGCTGCATTTTGTTGTTGATTGGTGTTTGGCTGTTGAGTACCGTTTTGATCACCTGTAGTACCACAAGCCATCATACCTGAAGTCAAAACTGTTGTTAATAATAAAGCGAATATTTTTTTGCTTTTAATCTTATTCATTAAAATCACCTCATAAGTATTATTTACAAATAGGATAATTTTTATTTAACAAAAAAATATTTAATCATATACTAATAGAATTAATCATAATTATAAAAAGATGGATAACAAAGGGGGAAAAAATATGGTAACCAGAAAAATTACTGATGGAATTAATAATCATATAAGCAAGAACTATATACTTTATATAATAAGTTTAGCTTGCATTTTTTTGGGAATTTTATCTGGAATGTACAGTGTTAAGCATATGGGAGATGTTTATAAAAGTGAACTTACGAATTATTTAAGTAGTTTTACTGATTTTTTAATAAATAAAAATGTAGACTATAAGAGAGTATTATTTCAAACAATTAGTAACAATATACCGTTTATGATATGTATATGGTTTTTTGGTATGACCATAATTGGAGTACCATTAATATTATTAATGAATATAGTTAAAGGATATACTTTGGGATTTACCATTAGCTTTATAGTAAATAGTATAGGTAGCAAAGGAATTGCTGTATCTTTGTTAGGAATTCTACCACAAAATCTATTCTACTTACCATGTATAGTGATTGCCTCAGCAATTTCTATGGAATTCTCACTTCATTTTCTAAGGGAAAGAACCAATAGACGATATAGAGATACTCTTGCTAGTAGAATAGTATCATATTCCTTATGTTACATAGTTGTAATTTTTGTTATGGTTATAGGATTTTTCTTTGAAGCTTATGTTACTCCAAATATATTGAAATTTTTTATAGTATAAAACTAGGAGGTAATATATGAATAAAGATAGTTATTATACTACAGAGTTTTTAATACTTTTATTAAAATCCTTTACAATACTCTTATTCTTTGGAGATTTTTTACCAAAAGTATTAGATAATATATTTTATAATTATTTTAGTAAGAATATAGTATATGATAATAGCATCTTAGTTAATAATATAATAATTAAAAACAGAATGATTATATATAATTATTTGGTTATCTTTGACGGATTTTTAAAAATGTGAAGGTATTTTTTATTTTTTGTTGAATAGTTTAATTTATAGAATAATTGTTACAAATAGGAGAAATGCTTATGGATAAATTAATAGATAAATATAATAAAAATCTTTTGAGTAAGAATTTGAGCAAAAATACATTAGATGCCTATATAAGAGATGTAAAAAGATTCCAAGATTTTATTGATAAGAGAAATGAAGAATTATCATCAGTAGATGAAATTACAGTAATGGCTTATGTGCAACACCTGAAAAAAAATAAGAGAGCTAATTCTTCTATTGTAAGAAATATAGTATCCGTAAGAAATTTTTATAAATTTTTAAAAAGAGAAGGTATAGTTGACGAAAACCCAATAATTAATTATGAAATTCCTAAGATTACAAGGAATATCCCTAAAATATTGACAATAGAAGAAGTGGACAAGTTATTAAGTGCACCGGATGTTAGCACTGAAAAAGGTTTAAGGGATAAGGCTATGTTAGAGGTTATGTATGCAACTGGCGTAAAGGTCAGTGAACTTTTAAACATAACTATATTTGATATTAATTTAAAGTTAAGTTATATTAAGTGCAAAGGAAGCAAGAATAAAGAAAGGGTAATTCCCATAGGTTCTTATGCTGTTAATTGTTTAAATGATTATTTAAATATAAGATCTTCATTAAATTCAAATAATTTAGATTACTTGTTTTTAAACTTACAAAGTAGTAAAATGACAAGACAGGGATTTTGGAAGATAGTAAAAGGATATGCAAAGTTATCCGGAATAAAAAAAGAAATAAATTCCTATACTCTAAGACATTCCTTTGCAGTTCACTTATTACAAAATGGAGCTGATATAAAATCCGTACAAGAACTTTTGGGTCATAGTGACATGACAACTACTCAGATATATTCAACAATATCTAAAAAAAGTAAAATTGCAGAGGTATATAAAAATACCCACCCAAGAGCATAATAAATATCAACGAGCAAGAAGGAGGATAAAAACATGAACTTAGAAAAGATAATGGAAAGTGTGGAATTTGTAAAAAATAAAGTTAAATATATACCGGAAATTGGTATCATATTGGGGTCAGGATTAGGAGATTTAGCAGAAGAAATAGAAGAAAAAATTTGTGTAAAATATGAAGACATACCGCATATGCCTAAGTCAACAGTAGCAGGTCATGCAGGACAGTTTGTTTTTGGAAAACTTGAAGGTAAAGATGTTGTAATGATGCAAGGTAGAATACATTTCTATGAAGGTCATCCAATGGAAGTATTAGCTTTACCAATTCATATCATGAAATATATGGGTATTGAAAAGTTGATCGTAACAAATGCAGCAGGAGGAGTGAATAAGGAGTTTAATCCTGGAGATTTAATGATAATTACAGATCATATAAATTTTGCTTTTACTAATCCTCTTATAGGAAAAAATGACGAAAAAATTGGACCGAGATTTCCTGATGTAAGCAATGCATATGACAAAGATTTAGTAGAGTTAGCTGAAAGCATTGGAAATAAACTAAATGTAAATCTTAAAAAAGGTGTATATGTTATGATGACAGGCCCTACTTACGAAACACCTGCTGAGGTTAATATGGTAAGAATTTTAGGTGGAGATGCAGTAGGAATGTCTACTGTACCAGATGTGCTTGTGGCTAAACATTGTGGACTTAAAGTATTAGGAATATCTTGTATAACAAATATGGCAGCAGGAATTTTAGATCAACCACTTTGTCATTCAGAAGTTATTGAAACTTCAAATAAAGTAAAAAGTACCTTTACATCGCTAGTAAGAGAAATTATAAAGAATATATAGTGAAAGGAAGGTAGTCATGAATTTATTAGACAAGATAAATAAAGCAAAAGAATATATAAGATCAATTGAGGATTCTTCAATTGATATTGGTATTATTTTAGGCACCGGACTTGGAAGCTTAGCTGAAGAAATTGAGAATAAAAAAACTATAAAATATGAAGATGTACCTGGTTTCCCAATATCTACAGTAGTTGGTCATGCTGGAGAACTTATAATTGGTGACTTAATGGGAAAAAAAGTATTGGCTTTGAATGGAAGATTTCACTATTATGAAGGTTATTGCATGGAAGATGTGACATTTCCAGTGAGGCTGATGAATGCCCTAGATATAAAGAATATTATAGTATCCAATGCAGCGGGAGGAATGAATCCTAACTTTGAGCCAGGGGATTTAATGATCATAACAGATCATATTAATCTTATAGGAGATAATCCTCTTATAGGAAGAAACTATGAAGAATTAGGAGCAAGATTTCCTGATATGTCAAATGCATACTGTAAAGAGTATGTAAACTTAGCTAAAAAGTGTGCGGGAGATTTAAATATAAAAGTCCAACAAGGGATTTACATAGCGATATCAGGACCCAACTATGAAACACCATCGGAGCTTAGAATGCTAAGACTTTTAGGCGGAGATGCTGTAGGAATGTCAACAATTCCGGAAGTTATAGTTGCAAACCATATGGGAATGAAGGTTTTAGGCATATCCTGTATTACAGATATGGCTCTAGCAGATAATTTAGAACCATTGGACCACTTAAAAGTTGTAGAAACAGCGAATAAGGCTAAGATTAAATTTGTTACTTTAGTAAAAGAGACTATAAAGAAGATATAACTAAGAGGTGATTAATATGAGGATGTATGACCTTATTTTAAAGAAAAGAAATGGCGAAGAGCTCACAAGTGAAGAAATTAATTACTTTATAGAAAACTACACTAATAGTAATATACCGGATTATCAAGCTTCTGCTCTGCTCATGGCTATTTATTTTCAAAAAATGAATAAGAGAGAGACAGCTGATCTAACTATGGCCATGGCTCACTCAGGGGATGTATTAGATTTATCAGCCATAGATGGAATTAAAGTGGATAAGCATAGTACAGGCGGCGTAGGTGATACTACTACTTTAATTTTAGGCCCTATGGTAGCAGCGTTAGGTATTCCTGTAGCTAAGATGTCTGGTAGGGGTCTTGGACATACTGGTGGAACCATAGATAAACTAGAAGCTTTTAAGGGTTTTTCTGTAGAAATGTCAGAGGAAGACTTTATAGAGAATGTAAACAAAATAAAGCTAGTAGTAGGGGGGCAAACAGGAAATTTAGCACCTGCTGATAAAAAGATTTATGCATTAAGAGATGTAACAGCTACCGTTGATAATATAAGTTTAATAGCTTCAAGTATAATGAGCAAGAAAATAGCTTCAGGAGCAGACTGTATAGTGTTAGATGTTAAAGTAGGAGAAGGGGCTTTTATGAAAAATAAAGAGTCCGCTTTTGAATTAGCAGAGGAAATGGTGGCTATAGGAAAGAGTGTAGGAAGAAATACTGTAGCTGTAATTTCAGATATGGATCAACCACTAGGCCTTGCAATAGGAAATGCCCTTGAGGTAAAAGAAGCAATAGATACTTTAAAGGGAGAGGGACCGGAGGATTTATATGAACTTTGTCTAACTTTAGGCTCTCATATGGTAGTATTGGCAGGTAAGGCTAAGGACGATAAAGAAGCTAGAGATATGTTAATAGAGACTGTAAAGAGCGGCAGAGCTCTAGAAAAACTTAAAGAATTTGTAAAGGCTCAAGGTGGCGATGAAAGCAGTATAGATGATACTGAAAAATTATCTAAAGCTGAGTTCATTATTCCTGTTAAAGCAGATAAAGATGGATTTATAAGAAAAATACATGCTGAAAAAATTGGAATAATTGCAGCTGAATTAGGAGCAGGCAGGGCTACTAAGGAAGATATAATTGATTTATCTGTTGGCATAGTTTTAGCTAAAAAAAGGGGAGAACAAGTTAATAAGGGTGACGTATTAGCATATGTTCATGCTAATGATAAAGAAAAAGGCGAAAAAGTTGTAGGCGGCATATTGAATAATTATGAAATAGCTTCTGAATTTTCCAACGATATCCCTCTTGTGTATGGAATTGTAAGGTAGTTTCAAATAAAAATCAGTAGTACTGTTAGTATTACTGATTTTTTATTTAAAGTATTAAGTAAATTATTATGGGGAATTATATAAATAAATTAATTCTGTATCATAAGTTACCGAATTGTGGATTTTAATATATTATACTTTAATTATAGAAAATATTGGAGGGTGATTTTATGAATAATAATTTAATTAAAAATATAGAGTTTTCTACAGTGCTAAATATGGAGAGCTTAGTTGAATATGGAGAGGGCAAGGTAATAAGCAGAACTTTATCTCAAGGGAAAGCTTCTAGTGTTACTTTATTTGCCTTTGATAAAGATGAAGAAATAAGTTCTCATTCTTCCTCTGGTGATGCTATGGTACATATTTTAGATGGAGAAGCTCAGATAACTGTTGGAGATGAAATCTTCAATGTAAAAAAGGGAGAAGTTATTGTAATGCCTTCAGGAGTACCTCATGCTCTTTTAGCAACTGAAAAATTTAAAATGCTTCTAATTGTAATATTTAAACAGGATTAATATAGGAATATTTTTACCGCTGGCTATTAAATAGCTAAGCGGTTTTTTATTGATCTATTTTTTACGGATAAAATTTAATACGCTGGGAAAAATATTTTTGAAAGGAGGAGAGATAATTATGAAGATAAAATTTAAAAAGATAATTAGCCTTTTGTCTTTATTTACATTTTTAACTGTTCAAGGTGCATATTTGCCATTAAAAGTAAAAGCTGAAGGTGAAGGAATAAATGTAGAAGCATCTTCTGCAATACTTATAGAGCCTACTTCTGGTAAAATAATATACGAAAAAAATCCTCATGAAAAATTAGCACCAGCATCTGTTACTAAAGTTATGACTATGCTCATTGCTATGGAGGCTATAGATTCAGGGAAGATAAAATTAACAGATAAGATAACAGTAAGTGAAGAGGCTAAGAATAAAGGTAAAAATGGCAATAGCAGTATGTTACTAGACACAGGAGAAATTAGAACAGTTGAAGAGATACTAAAAGGAATAGCAATAGCTTCTGGTAATGATGCTGCTACAGCTATGGCTGAGTACATAGCAGGTAGTGAAGAGGCCTTTGTAAAGATGATGAATGATAGAGCACAGGAACTAGGAATGAAAAATACCACATTTAAAAACCCTAGTGGGCTATCCGCTCCAGGACATGAGACTACAGCTCATGATATAGCTCTAATGTCAATGGAACTCATTAAACATCCTAAAGTATTAAAATATACAGGAACCTATATGGAGACAATTTCAGAGGGAAGAAAAAGTCCAATAGGATTAGTAAATCATAATAAACTAGTTAGATTTTTCAAAGGATGTGATGGCCTTAAAACTGGATTTACAAATGAAGCCAAATATTGTATATCTGCTACAGCAGTAAGAGATGGAGTAAGAATGCTTGCGGTTATAATGGGAGCTCCTACTTATAAAGTGAGAAACAGAGATGCTAGTATGCTAATGAATTATGGTTTCTCTAAATTTGAAAGTATAAAAGTATTAACTAAAGATGATAATGTAGAAAAAGTACAGTTAGGCAAGAATGAACAAAATTATTTTATAGCAAAGGCATCAGAGGATTTTAACCATATAGTAGAAAGAGGAAATAAGGACAAAATTACTAAAAAGTGTGTAGTAAATTTAGAGAAGAAGCATTATAATAAAGGAGAAGTAGTAGGGGTTTGTGAAATATATTCAAATGAAAAGTTGATTGGAAAAGTTAAAATATATTGTGATAGAGATATTAAAAAAGCAGGTTTCTTAGATAATTTAAAGTTTAATTTTAAAAACCTTTTTAATAATGCAATATAAGTATAAAATATATGATAGTCTACTATGGCTATCATATATTTTTTGAAAAGGAGTTTAAAGTGAAAGTAAAGTTAATCAACAAGTTAAATAATAAAGCCTATACTATTAATTCCAATATTTCAAAATAACAATTACATTACATTTTAAAAATGGAGAAAGTGTTGATATTATAAGATGTAGAAAGGAGAGCTATGTATTTTATGGTTCTCTTCCAATAGTTATACCAAGTAGTATTCATGAGGATCTCTACAGAAGAGACTTTACATTAAATGCTATTGCGTATAATTTATTAAATGACGAAATAATAGATAATCATTCTGGTATAAAAGATTTACTTAAAGAGGAATTAAAAAAAGTACATAAGGATAGTTACCTAGAAGATCCTACAAGAATATTAAGAGGGATTAGATATAGTGAAAGATATAACTTTACTCTAGTAGACGAAAATGAAATGATAGAATGTTTGCTACATCTAAATAAACTAGATATTTTTAAGATAAATTATAACTTATTAGGTAAGATAAATCCCATTGAGGATTCTTATAATATACATATAAAAATGCTAAATATTTTTTATGCCATGGATAAAAAAGAAGATAAAGAAATGTTTATAAAGAACTCTATATTGGATAAAGAATTAAAAACAGCAATGAGCAAATATTTATATGAAGAGGATATTGAATGTAGTCTACATCTTCACAAAAACAATTATAATATATATAATTTATTAGGGAAAACATCTTGCTATTACAGGATAATTTTAGCATGGAATAATAGATTACAATATAAAATAATAAACTTTGAAAAATATTTAAAAAATGTTCAATTATCCTTTAATGGAAACTATATAAGAAGCATAGGTGACATAAATGGAAAAGAAATTGGAGATATAATAGAATGGATTAAAAGAATTAAATTGTGTATTGGTATAAAAGAGGACAAAGATTACTTGAAAAAACATTTAGGAGAGATAAAAGATGACGTTAAATATAAAGATAGAAAATTTTGAAGGTCCTTTTGACTTACTGTTGCATTTGATAAAAGAAAATAAACTTAATATATATAACATAAGGGTTTCAGAAATCACAAATCAGTATATACAATATATAAATTCAATGAAGGAAATGGATTTAGAAATAACATCAGAATTTATATTGATGGCTGCTACCTTAATAAATATAAAGTCAAAGGAATTATTGCCTAAGGAATCAAATGATGAAACTGCCATGACATTAGAAGAAAAAGATCCAGAAAAAGATCTATTAGAAAAATTAATTCAATATAAAAAATTTAAAGCATCTGCTGCTTTTTTTAGAGATAAAATGGCCTTAGAAGAGATTATGTTTACTAAAAAGCCTGAAGTTATTGAAGAGGAAAAGTCCTCTGAGGAGGAAAATATTTTTAAAAATATAACTATGTTAGATTTATATAATTTATATAATGAGCTTATAAGAATATATGCAAATAAAATAAACATAGATCTTATACCAAAAGAAATACCTATAGATAAATATAAAATAGAAGATAAAATGCTTGTAATTAAGGATTTTATTATAAGAAATAAAAGAACCACCTTTAATCAAATAGCAAAAGAGTGCAGCTGTAAAATAGAGATTGTTGTGTCTTTCTTAGCACTATTGGAACTAATAAGACTTAAAACTGTAAAAGTAGTACAAGAAGGAAATTTTCTAGAAATAATCGTAGAAAGGAGCAGTGATGATGAATAAAGTAAATTTAAATCAAATGGATGTGGAAGGTAACTGTTATAAAAGCAGGTATATTTCTGTAATTGAGTCTCTGCTGTTTGCTAGTGGTGAGCCTTTAAAAATAAGAGAATTGAGTAATATATTAGATTGCAATATAAATTTTACAAAAGAGTTGATAAATAATATGAAGGAAAATTATGAGGCTTTAGATAGGGGAATAATGTTGCTAGAGTTAGATGATAGTATTCAGCTATGTACAAAAAAAGAAAATTCCTCATTTCTTCAAAAATTATTGAAAACCAATGTTAGACAATCTTTATCTCAGGCAGCACTAGAATCTTTGGCGATAATCGCCTATAGACAACCTATAACTAGAATAGATATTGATGAGATAAGAGGAGTAAAAAGTGATAGAGCTATACAAACTCTTGTAGAAAAAAAACTAATAAAAGAATGTGGAAGGCTAGATGTGCCAGGTAGACCTATACTTTATAGTACTACTGAAGAATTTTTGAAAAATTTTGGACTTCAAAGTTTAGAACAAATGCCTAATTTAGAGGATGTATTAAATATGTATGAAGAAGAATAAGGCTACTCAAAAGAGCAGCCTTATTCTTCTATATTTGAGGAGGAATTTTTTTCACATTTATTTTTACCAACATATTCTTGGAACATTTCCATTATCTGTGGAACGGTATCGATTATTCTATCATAAGAACTGTTAGCTTCAAGAGGAAGCAGTCTTGCAGTATTACTTTTTAGAACTAAAAAGGCTACCGGCTTTAAAGTAACCCCTGCCCCTGAACCCCCACCGAATGGATATTTATGGTTTTCTTTTGACAGACATTGATTAAATTCACTACCTCCAGAAGCAAAGCCGAAGGAAACTCTTGATATTGGTATTATAAAAGATCCATCTTTAGTTTCTACTGGATCTCCAACTATAGTATTAACATCTATCATGTTTTTTAAATTTTCCATAGTGCTTTTCATTAAGTTTTCTATTGGATGATTATCCATATACAATACCTCCTTTTATATCTTTTGTTTTTTTATTGTAATTTTTCCTAAATAATATGTATATATAGATAATTTTAACTATACTTACATAAATTATTCCTTTTAGTTCTAAATTTAAAAAGATTTTATTAAATTCAGGGGTTAAATTAAAATTTATATCTTTAGTTTTAAATATTGATGTAATTGAATGTTCTACAAAAGGATAAATAGAATGTATTAAACCAAATAATATTGCAGTTATTGCAGCATCATCCAAGCCGTATACTAAATTAGTTTGTAATTTTAAAGCGGGCTTTAATTTATTACTCTTTAAAGTAAGCAAAATTATTTTAATATCACTTGAGGTGATTTTTTTTTGTTCTTTTATTATTTTTAGCTCTTTTCTTTTTTCACCTAATTCTTTTGAATCCATTTTAATATTTTTGCCGAATACCTTTATTTTTAGAATATTTAAATCATAAAATAAATAAAATTTTATAGGAATTGGGATAATAGTAATAATGCATATAGATATAATAAACACCAATAGTTTAAACATGCTAACGCCTCCATTTAATCCCTTATAATTATAACCACAGGAGTAAAAACTATACAAAGGTTATGGAAGTATTTATATGAGTAATAAAATAACTATATGGAAATAATAAACAGAGGAAGAGGTGGTAAAATGGACAATAGATTTAAAAAAATTATTGTTTCTTTCAGTTTGATGTTCTTTTTTTTACTTTCAGTAAGTTGGAATAATGCATATGCTTATAATGCTGCAGATCAAAAAAATAAAGATTTTAAAAAGATAAATTCCTTGGCATATATAGCATTAGACTGTAATTCTAGAATTGTCTTAGCAGAAAAAAACTCAGAGATAATAATACCTATGGCAAGTACAACAAAAATTATTACTGCATTAATAGCTTTGGATTATGGAGATTTAGATAAAGAAGTTGAGATATCTTCCAGAGCAGCATCCATAAGAGGATCTATAGTAGGTTATAGAAAAGGTGAGAAAATTACAATTAGAGAGCTTACTTATGGATTGATGCTAAGATCAGGAAATGATGCTGCTATAGCAATTGCAGAGGGAATAAGTGGAACAGTAGAGGAATTTGTTAAGCTAATGAATGAATATGCATCTAAAATAGGATTAATAGATACTCACTTTCATTCACCTCATGGTTTAGACAATCCTGAGCATTATTCAACAGCTTACGACTTGGCTATATTAACTGCGGAAAGCAAAAGGCATCCTCTTTTTGATAAAATAGTTAGTGAAAAAGATGTAGATGGGAAGAATTATGGATTTACAAGAAGTTACCATAATATAAATAAGATACTTTGGCAAATCCCTGAAGCCAATGGTGTGAAAACAGGTTATACAGGAGGTGCGGGGAAATGTCTTGTAACCTCTGTAGAATGTAATGGTAGTGATGTAATAATCGTAGTATTAAATTCATCAGATAGGTGGAACGATACAGCTAAAATAAATAATTATGTTAAGGATAACTATGAATATAAAAAGTTTTATTCCAAGGGAGACAAAGTTGGTGTAGCACCACAAGAAAAAAGTAAAGTAAGCTTAGTATGTGACGATGATATTGTAATACCAATAAGAAAAGATAAGAGTTACTCAACAGTTATTAAAGCTCCTAAATATATAAAGCATAATATATATAAAGGTGATAATATAGGAAGTATTTATATATTTGAAGAGGATAAGCTAATTTATAAAGAACCACTAAAATCAGGAAATTATTATAAAGTTGGTTTAATTGATAAAATCATGATGAAAAATAAAAAATAAATCTTAAGCAGAGGTTTTGACTTCTGCTTTTTATTATTTTATTGTATATTTATATTGTGGAGTAAAATTGTATAGTTACCTGTAGCTTTATGGTAGGTTCTATGGTATTTATGGTAGTTCTTAGTGATATAATAAATATAACGATTACTATTTTAATACAAAAAACTCTATTAAAACAATAATTAAGAATAGTAAATATTTTATTTTTTATCATTTTAGAATTAATAAGGAATTAAAAAGTATATGAAATTATGGAGGTATATAAATTATGAAAAATCTTATTTTAGGTAGAGAAGAAATTATAATAGGTGATGGATCAATTAAGTACCTTAGTAGATTTAAGGATTTAAAAGTATTTATAGTAACAGGAGGCAGCTCCATGTTTAACAATGGAGCAATTTATGAGATTCAAAGCATATTAGAGGACGGTGGATGTAGTTATTATGTTCATAGCGGAATTAAAAGTGATCCTACTATGGAAGACGTATTAAGGGGATTAGAAAAAATGAAAGAATTTCATCCTGATGTATTAGTAGCGGTAGGTGGAGGATCACCTATGGATGCAGCAAAGGTAATGGCCTTATTATTTGAATATCCAGATATTGATTTAAAGCAAATATCATCTATAGAACTCCCTAAAAAGAGAGAGAAATTAAAAATGATATTTATTCCGTCTACATCTGGTACGGCAAGTGAAGTTACAAGGGCGGCTGTACTTACATTTAAAGAAAAGAATAGAAAAATTGGATTGAAAACCGATGCTTTTATTCCGGATGTGGCAATATTAGATGGAAATTTAACATTATCTATGCCAAAACATATAGTTGCTGAAACAGGAATGGATGCTTTAACTCATGCAGTAGAATGCTATATTAATAATGATTTAGATCCATTTACTGAAGTTATATCAAAGGGTGCAGTTGAAGGAATATTTAAAAATCTTACTGAATCATATAAGGTTGGAAGCAAAGAGAGTCGTGAAAATATGCATTATTATCAATGCATGGCTGGACTTGCTTTTGTTAATGTAGGATTAGGTATGGCACATGGAATATCCCATGCTATAGGAGCAGCATTTAACTTAAGTCATGGGCTAATAAATGCTATAGCATTACCTTATGTATTGAAATTCAATAGTAGAGATAAAATAGTTAATGATAAATTAAATAAACTTGCTCAAGCGATTATGAAAAAAGATTTTATAAAAGAAGTTGTGAATTTAAATAGAGAACTAAATATACCTAAATCTTTTAAAGAGGCAGGGATTATAGAAGAGGATTTCAATAGCAAATTACAAGTATTAATAAATAACTCAATGGAAGGATCCACTAAAGCAAATCCTATAAAGCCAACTAAGGAGGAGATGAACCAAATACTTAATAATATTTTTAATGGTCAATTATAAAATTTAGGAGGATACATGAAACTTCAAAGCAAAATAACCTTATATATAACAGCAATACTATTTATTGTAATGACATCAACAGGATACCTCTCTTTTAAAGAGATGAAAAATTTAATTAAGGAAGAAAGGTCAAAAGAGGTAATTAAACTTGCTCAAACCGTAGCCACAATAGATGTGATTAAGGACAATTTAGGCAAAAAAAATGGTGATGGCCCGATACAATATTATGTAGAGAGATTGAGATTGAAAACTAATGTGCAATTTATAGTAGTTTTTGATATGAACGGAGTGAGGTATTCTCATCCATATGAAGAGAATATAGGGAAAATCTTTGTAGGTGGAGATGAAGCACTTGTATTGTCGGCAGGAGAAAGTTATGTTTCAGAAGCCGAGGGAACCTTAGGACCTTCATTAAGAGGATTTGCACCCGTATATAAAGATGGTGTTCAAGTTGGAGCGGTTTCAGTAGGTATACTAATAGGAAATATAAATGAAGAAATCTATCAAAAACTATCAAAATTTATACCTTTTTTAATAATTGGATTAACCATTGGAACTCTTGGTGCATCATTACTAGCTTATAGTATTAAAAAAAGTATATTTGGTTTAGAGCCAGAGGAAATAGCTGTTTTATTAGGAGAAAAACAGGCAATATTAGAAAGTATAAAGGAAGGAATAATTGCTGTTGATACAAAAGGAAATATAACCAGTTATAATAATGTGGCATCGGAATTGTTATCTTTAAGCAGCGAGGATTTAGGGAAAAATATATTAAATTATATAAATGATCATTTTATATTAGAGGTGTTAGATAAGAAGATATCTTTAAAAAATGTTGAAAATAGAATAAATAACCATATAAATATTATATGCAATTATAATACACTTATGGATTATAATAAAGAATTTTTAGGGGTAGTTATTAATTTTAGAGATTTAACGGAAGTAAAAGAACTAGCAGAGGAATTAACAGGTATAAAAAAAATACTATGGTCCTTAAGAGCTCAAAATCATGAATTTATGAATAAGTTACATACAATTTCGGGATTAATACAGCTAGAAGAATACGATAAAGCGGTTGAATATATTTCGGATATTGGAGATAAAAGAAATGAAATTAGTGAAATATTAAATGAGGATATTAACAATTCACATTTACAGGGGTTGCTATTGTCAAAATATAATAAGGCAGAAGAGGAAAAAGTTCAGTTCATAATATCTGATAAATCAAAGCTGGATTTTTTGCCGGAAAAATTAGATTCTGATGACCTTGCATCAATTGTAGGAAACTTAATAGATAATGCCATAGAAGCGGTAAAAATAGATGGTAGCGGCGTGGTTAAGTTTAATATATATAATGATGATAAATTTTTGAATATCATGGTGGAAGACAATGGGTCAGGTATAGATGAGGGTATTAAAGAAAAAATATTTGATAGAGGCACTTCTACAAAAGAAGGACAAAGAGGATATGGAATGCATATAATTAAAAATATTCTTGATAGAGTAGAAGGAACAATAAATTATTATAATTGTGACGGGGCCGGCTTTATAGTTAAAATACCAATGAAGGGAAGCAGGGATAATGATAAAAGTAATGATAGTAGAAGATGATCCTATGGTTAGAGAAATAAATGCTAAATTTCTAAAGAAAATTGAGGGATTCACTCTAAGTAAAGCAGTTGGAAGTTTAGGAGAAGCATATGATTATATTAATAAAGATAAACCAGATTTAATATTATTAGATATTTATATTCCCAGAGAAAACGGAATGGACTTTCTAAAATATTTAAGAAAAAATGAAATATATTGTGATGTAATACTCATAACTGCAGACAAAAGTAAAAATTCTGTTAGAGAAGCTTTTATGTATGGAGCAGTAGATTATCTAATTAAACCTTTTACCTTCCAAAGATTTGAAGAGGCAATGAAAGGTTATAGGGAAAGATATGAAAAATTAAGAAGTACTGAATTAATAGAACAAAGTACTATTGATGAATTTATTAACAATGTTGTTCAAGAAGAAGAGGAAAAAGAATACAGTGGTTCTATAGAAGAGCTAGATAAAGGATTAAATAGATTTACCTATTCTAAAATATGGAGTTGTATAAATACAAGAGGAGATAAGTATTTTACTGCAGATGAAATTGCAGGAGATCTTGGTATGGCAAGGATTACCCTTAGAAGATATTTAGAATATATGTCAAAAGAAAATAAACTGAGCATAAAATTAGAATACGGAAAAGTAGGAAGACCTAAACATATGTACAAGATAAATTTGTAAATTTGAGAACAAAATGAACAAAAACATTAATATGTATAAAATATTGATATGTTATTAATTTAACAATATAATAATCATATCAAGAAACTAGAGAGGAGCATATTAATGAAATTTAAGAAATTAATGTCATTAGTAACAGCAGCATTGATTACTACTACAGTATTGGCGGGATGTGGTAATGGCAGCAAGCCTACAGGAGCTAAGTCTGAAAAAACAGACATAGTAATTATAGGTGCAGGTGGAGCTGGACTAGCTGCAGCTGTTGAAGCTAAAAATGAAGGGGCAAATGTAGTAGTTTTAGAAAAGATGCCAATAGTTGGAGGAAATACTCTTAGAGCTACTGGTGGTATAAATGCATCAGGAACTAAATTCCAAAAGGAAAATAACATAAATGATACAGTTGATAAGTTTTACAATGATACCATGAAGGGTGGATACGATAAAGGTGAGCCTGAGTTGGTTAAATTGCTTACTGATAAATCAGCTGAAGCAGTAGAATGGTTAGTAGATTTGGGAGCAGACTTAAGTGATGTAGGAAGATTAGGAGGAGCTAGTGAAAATAGAGCTCATAGACCTACAGGCGGTGGAGCAGTTGGATCTGAAATAGTTAAAACTTTAAAGAGTGCAGCTGAAGCAAAGAAAATAGATATAAGAACAATGAATAAAGCCACAGAGATTTTAAAAGATGATAAAGGCAATATAAAAGGAGTTAAAGCTTTAGATAAAGAAGGTAAGGAATATACAATAGATGCTAAAGCAGTTATAATAGCAACTGGTGGATTCGGTGGTAGCGAAGAAATGTTTGTTAAATACAATGAAAAATTAAAAGGATTTGGAACCACAAACCATCCAGGAGCCACTGGAGATGGAATTTTAATGGCTGAAAAATTAGGTGCTCAACTTACTCAAATGGAAGAAATTCAAACTCATCCAACAGTAGTGCCTAAAAATGGGTTTATGATAACAGAAGCTGTTAGAGGTAATGGAGCGATATTAGTAAACCGTGATGGGAAAAGATTTGTAAACGAAATTGGAACAAGAGATGTAGTATCTAATGCAATTTTAGATCAAAAAGAAAAAACAGCCTACTTGTTATTCGATGATAATGTAAGAAAAAGTTTAAAAGCTATAGAAAAATATATTGAAATGGAATTAGCAGTTGTTGGAGATTCACCAGAGGATTTAGCTAAAAAATTGAATATGGACTCAGCAGCATTGAAGAAGACTGTTTCAGACTATAATGGATATGTAAAGAGCAAGAAGGATGCTGAATTTGGAAGGCCAGATATGCCAAGAGAGTTTGGAAATGGAAAATACTATGCAATAGAAGTGGAACCAGCAGTACATCATACTATGGGCGGATTGAAAATAAATACAGATACAGAAGTATTAGATGAATCAGGGAAATCCATAAAAGGTTTATATGCAATAGGAGAAGCAGTAGGAGGAATACACGGCGGAAACAGACTAGGAGGAAATGCTTTAGCAGATCTAATAGTTTTTGGAAAAATCGCTGGAAAAAATGCTGCAACAATGGTAAAATAGTCTATGTATATATATATTAGGAGGTAACAAAATGAAAAAAAGATTTTTAGCTGGAGTTATGGTAGCAGCATTAGGATTAACATTAGTAGCTTGCGGTGGTGGAAGCAAAGCAGCTTTTAAAGATGGAGATTATAAAGCAACAACAAAGGGACATAATGGAGATTTAACTGTAAATGTACAAGTTACTGATGGTAAAATTGAAGACATTAAAGTTAATGATCATGAAGAAACTGAAGGAATATTCGATGGAGTTCAAGATAATTTAATACCTGAAATAATCAAAAAACAGTCAACAGAAGGTGTTGATACTATATCTGGAGCAACTGTATCAAGTAACGCAGTTATAGAAGCTGTTAATAAAGCTTTAGAAGAAGCAAAATAGACAAGCTAAGGAACCAAAAAATTGGTTCCTTTTTATTTTATAAAAATTTGGTATAATATACTTAATAACAATTGAGAAATTTTAAGATAAGATAGGAGAGATATGTATGGAAGAACAAAAGGATGTTTCAATGGAAGAATTCATGGATAGTATAGATAAATCTATGAAGAAAATTAGAAAGGGAGATCTTGTTAAAGGTACAATAATATCATTAAATGATGATGAAGTATTGGTAAACATAGGATATATGTCTGATGGAATAATACCTAAAGAGGAATTAAGTTTTGAAGGAGAGATAAATCCAAAGGAAGTCTTAAAAGTTGGCGAAGAAATTCTTGTGTACATATTAGAAATAAATGATGGGGAAGGAAATGTACTACTGTCAAAAAAGAGAGCAGATGTAGTAAGCAATTGGAATGAGCTAGAAAAAAGTTATAACAATAAAGATGTAGTTACTGTTAAGGTTAAAGAGAGTGTGAAAGGTGGAGCATTGACTTATATAAAAGGAATTAGAGCTTTTATACCTATATCACAACTTTCTATTGAATTTATAAAAGATACATCTACATTTATAGGAGAAGAATTAAAAGTTAGAATAATTGAATTTGATAGGGAAAAAGAAAGAGTTGTACTATCTGCCAAAGAAATTCAAATGGAAGAAAGAGAAAAAAACAAACAAAAACTTTGGAATACACTAAAGGATGGAGAAAGAAGAAAAGGGAAAGTAACAAAGCTAATGAGATATGGAGCCTTTGTTGACTTAGGTGGAGTTGAAGGATTAATACATTTAAATGATCTATCATGGAAAAGGGTAAATAAGCCAGAAGAAGTTGTATCTGTAGGTGATGAGGTAGAGGTATTTATAATTAGCTCTGATAAGAGTAAAAACAGGATATCTTTAGCGTTAAAAGATGTAAAAGATAATCCTTGGGAAAATATAGATTTTAATATAGGTGATGTTTTAGAAGGAAAAGTAGTTAGGATATTAGATTTTGGAGCTATTGTGGAGCTGACTAGTGGAATAGAAGGCTTAGTTCATGTGAGTGAGATATCCGATGAAAGGATATTTAAGCCTGAAGAAGTATTAAAGATTGGCGACAAAGCTAAGGTGAAGGTATTAGATATAGATAAAGAGGCGCAAAAGATGTCTCTAAGTATCAAGAGTGCAAGCAATCCATATGAAGAAGAATTAAAGCAGTATAATGATACTGAGGAAGGCTTTACTATTGGAGAGATGTTTAAGGATTTATTTAAATAAAATAATGAAATTATAAAATGATAAAATAATGATAAACATAAGTTAAGAGCTTTAAAAGTAGGTTTTAAACCTATTTCTAGAGCTTTTATTTATTTTAAAATATAAATCACTTTACAATAGAACGTATGTTCTATATAATTATAGTATAATTATATTGTAGGGTGATGTTATGGATATTAAGGAAAAGATTAGAATACTTTCAGATGCAGCAAAATACGATGTGTCCTGTTCTTCTAGTGGAGGTAATAGAAAAAATAAGAAGGGAGGACTAGGAAATGCTAATCCATCAGGAATATGTCATAGTTTTACTCAGGATGGAAGATGTATATCCTTATTAAAAATTCTTTTAACGAACTATTGTTGTTATGATTGTGCTTATTGCATAAATAGAATTTCAAACGATATTGAGAGAACTGCTTTTACACCGGAAGAAATTGTGGATATTACAATAAATTTTTATAGGCGAAATTTCATAGAAGGGTTATTTTTGAGTTCAGCTATATATAGAAATCCCAATTATACTATGGAGCTATTGTTAAAGGTAGCCTATTTGCTAAGAAAAGTCTATAAGTTTAATGGATATATACATATGAAAGCAATACCAGGAGCAGATGAAATATTAATAAAAAAACTAGGGGAATTAGTTGATAGATTAAGTGTGAATATTGAATTACCAAGTAATAATAGTTTAAAATTATTAGCACCTCAAAAGGAGATTAATAATATAATCAAACCTATGTCCTTCATTAATAAGCATATTCATAATAACAAGGAAGAAAAAATTAAGTATAAAAATTCTACTAATTTTGTTCCAGCTGGACAGAGCACTCAGCTTATTGTAGGAGCAACTAGAGAAAGTGACAAAGATATATTAAATCTCTCAGAAAACTTATATAACAAGTATGATTTAAAGAGAGTTTATTATTCTGCATTCGTTCCAGTAACAAAAGACAATAGGTTAATATCAATTAAAAACCCTCCATTATTAAGAGAACATAGGCTTTATCAAGCTGATTGGTTGTTAAGGTTTTATGGATTTTCTGCAGGAGAAATTTTAGACGATAAAAATCAAAATTTAAGTTTAGATTTTGATCCTAAAACTCAATGGGCCTTAAATCATTTAGAGTTTTTTCCTATAGAAATAAATAAAGCTTCCTCTAGAGATTTACTGAGGATACCAGGAGTTGGTGTTACATCAGTTAATAAAATTACTAAAATTAGAAAGGTGCACTCTATAGACTTTGATGATTTAAAGAAAATAGGTGTGGTGCTAAAAAGAGCTAAATATTTCGTAACTTGTAAAGGTAAGTATTTTGGTGAGATTAAATTTGATGAAGAAAGTATAAAAAATTATATACTGAATGGGACAGCAAAGGATACTTATCATCAAATATCATTATTTGAGTTAGAAAAACATAGGATGCTATTAGGGGATGTATGAGGTGATAAAATGGTAGTATATATTTATGATGGAAGTTTTGAAGGGCTCTTAACAGTTATTTATGAAGCTTATTATAATAAATATAAACCAGAAAAAATAATAAAAGAAAAAGATTATACATATAATTTTCTTTATCACATTATTAGAATTGAAGATAGTAAAGAAAAATACGAAAAGGTTTATAGGGCTATGAAAAATAAATTAGCTAGTTCATCTATAAATAATATATTTCTACTTCATATGTCGGAAGTAGAAGGAGCAGAAAATTTAATATTAGATTATGTTAAATTAGCGTTTAAAGTAGGTAAAGATATAGACATACATTTGCATAATCCAATAGTTAGCAATGTATATAATATAATTAAAAAAGTGGAAATTGAAAAACATAGAATGCTGGGCTTTATTAGATTTCAAAATTTAGGAAAAGAATTATACTATAGTGCAATTGAACCAGATTATAATATATTAGAACTAATAATGCCACATTTTAAAGAAAGATTTAGATATCAAGATTTTATTATACATGATGTAAAAAGAAATATTGGAGGAATATATTCTAAATCAAAGGAAGAATGGATTTTATGTCCTATAAATTTAGAAGACATTCCTCAAGTGTGTAAGGATGATTTATATAATAAACTGTGGAAAGAGTATTTTTTAAGCGTCTCTATTGAAGAAAGAATTAATCCAAAATTTCAAAGAAAAATGATGCCTAAAAGATATTGGAAGCATATATTTGAGGTCAATACTTAAATGATTAAATTAAGAACATGGCCAGTATTGTAGTTATTACCAATCCAATAGCCACAGGTTTAAAATTACGTCTCGCTAATTCAAAAGGGTCAACATTACATATAGCTGCTACAGGGATAAGAGCCCATGGTACTATGGTTCCACCTCCAACCCAAATACCAGCCAATTGTCCTAAAGCTGTTAAAGTGGCAGTACCTCTTCCCAATGCAATTCCAAATATTTTAGCTACAGATCCGGCTAAGGAGATCCCTGAGAAACCTGATCCATCAAGCCCAGTTATTATTCCAACTGTAGTTAAAGTAGTGGCACCTATTGGAGCGTTTAATGGAACGGAATTTGCAAGATATATTCCTAAATCATTAACTAATCCTGTAGAACCCTTAGGTAAAACTTCACCAAATACTTTAATGAATCCAGAGTCACCAAGATAGAAAAATGCAGCTATAGGTATAACTGGACCAAAAACTTTAAATCCAAAGGTAAAGCCTTCTACAATATAGTTAATAACAAGAGATGATGCATCTTTTTTTCTAACAAAGATTGTTATTAATATTAAAATAGATAATGCGGTGCCTCCTATTAAAGCAGTAGCATCTCCACCTTGAAGATTTAATTTATACATAAGAAAAATATCAAAAGCAAACATTATCATTATTATTAAAGAAAAGATTTTTCTTAATTTGGGACTGATTAAGTTATAGAATTCACGATCAGAATCGTTAAGATCATAATCACTTTTATTTAAGGATAAACTTCCGTTCTTCATATCTCGTTTTATCATAAAAAATGCAATTGTTGTAGTAACTATACCCATTACTGCAACTAAAGGTATGGAAGCTGATAAAACCTCTCCAACTGCAATGCCAGCACCATCAGCTGTAAGATTTGGAGCACCTTGAATTACAAAGTCTCCGGATAAAGCTATACCATGACCAAATAAATTCATAGCAACTGCAACTCCAAGAGCAGGAAGTCCAGCTTTAATAGCTGCAGGCAGTAGTATAGCTCCAATTAAAGCAATAGCTGGTGAAGGCCAGAAAAATAAGGATATAATCATCATAGATATTCCTATTATCCAGTATGCTAATGCTGGGGTTCTCATTAGTTTAGTAAGAGGATGTACCATGGTTTCATTTATACCAGTCTTATTCAAAATAACACCCATTGCGGTAATTAAAGATATGATTAAAATAGTACCTAATAGTTCCGTTATTGCTAAAGCAAAACTATTAAATACACCGGTAATTGCAGATGATAAAGAGCTTGTAGCGAAGATACCTAATGTGAAAATACCTACAACACATAAAATAGTAATATCTTTTTTAAATATCATGAATAGAAATATAGCAATAATAAACATCAAATAAATATAGTGTAAAGAGTTTAAAGTAATAGCCATAATTGAGCCCCCCATAATATTTCATACTAAAAAATATGAAATTAACTTACAATGTGTTACAAATATATTTGTTATATGGAAAGGAAATGATAAAATGAATATATAGTTTAAAACAGGGGGGAATAAACTTGGAGAAAATAATATATACATTAGTAATTGCATTACTTGGGGGCTATATTGGCATTAAGGCTAAAATACCAGCAGGAGCTTTAGTTGGAGCTATGATTTCCGTAGCTATTTATAATATATACACTGGAAAGGGAGACATACCATATAACTTTAAGTTGTTAAGCCAAATAGTAGTAGGTGGTATGATTGGGCTAAACTTTACTATGGACAGTGTGAAGCAATTAAAAAGTTTAATATTTCCAGCTATTATATTAGTAGTAGGATTAACTTTATTTAGTCTTATATTAGGTTTTATAATACATAAGATTACAGGTCTTGATTTAATAACCTCATTGTTTAGCAGTGCACCAGGAGGTATTACAGATATGACTTTAATTTCAGAAGCATATGGAGCTGATATATCTAAAGTTGCGTTACTACATCTAATGAGATTAGTTACTGTAATTACTGTAATGCCTATTGCGATAAAAATATTCTCTAAAATTATGTTAAAAAAATAAAAGTGACCTAGATTTCTAAGTCACTTTTTATTTATTATCATAAGTTAGATTAACTATATAGATGCAGCTTGTTTAGTAGAAGCACCACCATCAATTGTATCTACTATCATAGCTACAGCTTGGTCGCCTGTAACGTTACATGCTGTTCCGAAGCTATCTTGAGCTATATATAAAGCTATCATTAAACCTAACATCGCTTCATTAAATCCTAATATACTTTGTAAAACTCCTAAGGAAGCCATAACTGCTCCACCTGGTACTCCAGGAGCGGCAACTATTGATATTCCAAGCATAGCTACAAAATAGAAGAAGCTACTAAACTGAACCGGCATATTGTTTAACATCATAACGGACATAGCACATATTGATAATGTAATTGTACTTCCTGACATATGTGTAGTAGCACAAAGAGGAATAGCAAAGTCTCTTATACCCTTAGAGATACCCATTTTTTCTGAACATTCAACGTTTACAGGTATAGTTGCAGCTGATGATTGAGTTCCTAAAGCAGTAAGATATCCAGGTAATTGCAATTTTAAGCAAGTAAATAAATTCTTTTTACTTATGGTTGTACCTATTGCAAATTGGAATACTATAATTGCTATATGTGCGCAAATTACAATTATAAATACCTTACCAAATACTGAGAATACAGATGCAACTTGTCCGGTTTTAGTCATGTTAGCAAATATACCCACGATATGGACTGGTAGTAAAGGTATTATAATGTTTTCTATTACTTTTGTGATTATAGCTTGAAAGTCAAAAGCAACTTTCTTAAGTATTTCACTCTTAACTGCTGAAATACCTAGTCCTAAAAGAAAAGCTAGAACTAAAGATGTATTTACGCTCATTAGTGGAGGCATTTCTACGGTAAAGAATGGAGATAGACTCTCACCAGCCTCAGCAATTGCAGCAGCAGTATCAGCAGTAATTATTTTTGGTAATAGTGTTTTCCCTAATAAATAGGCGAATACACCTGAAATAAGTGTAAATACATAAGAAATTCCAACAGTTATTCCAAGTAATTTTCCAGCATCAGTTCCTAGGTCAGCGATACCAGCAGTAACAAATCCAAGAATTAATAATGGAATTATAAATCCGAGGAAATTACCAAAAATTGAACTAAAAGTAACAAAAATGCGGATAATTGCTTCTGGAAAGAATTTACCTAAAATTACACCTAAGGCAATGCCGACTATAATTTTGGGAATTAAACCCAATTCAAATTTTTTACTCATACATTTTCCCCCCATTAATATTAAATTTTTTGAATGTTAAAAAAATACTAACAAAATGAGTATATCATATTTAAAAAATGTCCGCAATATGCGAAATCTGAGTGTTAAAGCTAGATTTCTTAAATAAAATAATGTTTGATAAAATACTTAATTTAATTATTAAAAGGAAAGAAAACATACAAAAAAAGGTAAATCAGAACTATTAAAATATATATATTCATGCGTTTATAGAGGATAAATGTAAGTATAAGAGAGATATTGTCAGTAACATTTTTGATAAAAATATGAAAAAAATTTAAATGTTTATATTGTGTTTAGAAATTAGGATAAAATTGTCCACTCCAGGAAAAAACTTAGGATTAATAAAGATGTATGAGAGATATTTATAAAAAGAATTAAGTTGCTATTTTTTAGTAACAAAATAGTAAATATAAAATAAATTAGTATTATAGGTTTAGTAATTGACAGGAGGATTATTAATGAACTATGAGGTAAGAGACTGTATGGATGCAGGAAGTGAATACTGTCCTTGCCATTTAGCAGAAAGTGGAGAATGTCTTTTGTGTTCACAATTAAGAGGGAAAGATTTTTGTGATTGTATTAATTGGAAGGGAGTATGCATTTATCAAGAATTTGTTTGGAATGGAGAAAAAGCTAAAGATGGAAGAAGTGAAATTCAGTGTGTTTTGCTAAATAAAAAATATATTTATGAAGATTTAGTGCTTTATACAATATCCGTTCCACATAAATTAGCTAAAGAATTAAATAGCCCTGGAACTTTCGTATTTTTAAGAAAGCCAGATAGTGAGTATTTCTTTTCCACTCCAATTTCTGTTATGGAGGTAAATATAGAGGAAAATAGAATAGTTTTAGCCATTGAAGTTAAAGGAGTAAAGACTAAAAACCTAGATCTTTTAAAAGAAGGAGAAAAAATTTTGTTAAAAGGTCCCTATTGGAATGGAGTATTAGGATTAAAGAACTTAGATAAGAGTAAAGATGGAACTGCAGTTGTAATAAGTAGAGGTATAGGTCAAGCTCCTATAGTACCAGTATTAAAAAAACTATATACAAATAATAATAAGATATATGTACTAATTGATAGTAAACCTTATGAAAAAATATTTATTGACAATTATATTGAACAATATAATTGTGAAGTAATAGATACTACAGTCATAAATGAAAAAGGAGAGATACCTTCTGAGTTCAAAAATATATTAATATCCATATTAAAGAGTGAAAAGGTTAATATAGTACATTCATCCGCAGCAGATATAGTTAATTATAATGTATTAAATTTAATAGGAGAAACTGTTGAATTTTCCTGCTGCAATAATGGTAAAATGTGTTGCGGAGAAGGAGTGTGCGGAAGTTGTAGTGTAAAAAACAAGTATTTCAATATTGAAAGATCTTGTAAGCTTCAAATAGATCCCAGAAATATTTTGGAGGGAAGAAAGTTACTATGAAGGTTATTGTAATTGGCGGAGGCTGGTCAGGATGTGCTGCAGCTATAACAGCCAAAAAAGCTGGAGCAAAAGTTATTTTATACGAAAAGACTGATATGTTAATTGGCCTAGGTAATGTAGGAGGAATAATGAGAAACAATGGAAGATATACCGCAGCAGAAGAATTGATTAACTTCGGCGCAGGAGATTTGATCAATATAACAGATAGTAATACTAGACATAGAAATATAGAGTTCCCAGGACATGGTCATGCATGGTTATATGATGTAAATAAAATAGAGCCAGATGTAAGGAAACATTTAACAAGCTTAGGAATAGAGTTAAATTTTATGACTAGAGTTGTAGATGTAGAGAAGAATGAAAATAAAATAATAGGAATATATCTTTCCGATGGTACCTATGTAAAAGGAGATGTATTTATAGAAGCTACTGGATCAACAGGACCTATGGGTAATTGTTTAAGATATGGAAATGGATGCTCCATGTGCGTACTTAGGTGTCCGGCATTTGGACCAAGGGTAAGTATTAGCGCTAGAGCAGGTGCGGAAGATCTTCAAGGAGAGAGAGAGGAAGATGTTTACGGAGCTTTTAGCGGTTCATGCAAGCTTTGCAAAGAAAGTATAGGAGAAGAATTATTAAAAGAAATTGAGGAGAAAGGATCAGTGGTATTAAAAGTACCACCAGAAGATATAAATATTGATAAATTAAAACTTAAAGTATGCCAACAATATGCTTTAAGGGAATTTGCAGAAAATATAATACTTTTAGATACGGGTCATATAAAATTAATGACTCCTTTTTATCCTTTAGATAAATTAAGAAAAATAAAAGGACTAGAAAAGGCTAAATATATTGATCCATATGCAGGAGGTAAAGCAAATTCTATAAGATATCTTTCAGTGGCACAAAGAACTGATGATATGAGGGTTAAAGGTTTAGATAATTTGTTTTGTGCAGGTGAAAAATCAGGTTTGTTTGTAGGCCATACGGAAGCTATGTGCACTGGTTCTTTAGCAGGACACAATGCAGTAAGATACCATTTAGGAATGTCTTTACTAACTCTTCCAAAGGCTACTGCTATAGGAGATATAATATCTTATGCAAACAGTCAAATGGAAACAAAGGAAGGAAGAAGAAAAAGATACACCTTTGCAGGAGCTGAATATTTTAAGAGAATGAAAGAAGTAGGACTTTATTCTATAGATGACGCAGAGATAGCGAAAAGAATTGAAAAATTGAATTTAAAGGATATTATGAATCAAAAATTAATTTAAATTATATTGAAATATATAAATAGAGCTCTTGTATATATGAAATACAGGAGCTTTTTTCATATATACTATTCTTATTGAATTCATTTTTGTGATATAATATGGATATTCTGATAAACTAATTTATGGGAGTGGAGTAATATGGGAATTAAAATACTTGATAAATTGAATCCCATTTATGAAATGTTTGGATTGATTTATATGAGTCATAACTACGAAGAAATTATTGATGCGGCAATACAAGAACTTAACAATGATGGAGTTAATGGAGAGTTAATTATAAAGAAAAATTTTAAGGTAATTGATAAATATATAAAAACTTTTGATAAATATAAGATTATTAATGAAAATGAAGTGTTTTTTTTTGATGAAGATGATGCATCTATTTTTATGTTAATTGCTTTTGTTTTAATTAACAATGAAGATTTAATATATTCCTTAGATAATATAACAGATGATCAGTTTAAATCTATAATTTTAGATGTTTATAATGAGATGTTTGAGGATGAAAAGACTATAGATTCTATTAGTACACTAAATAATATAATGGAGTTTTTAAAAGGACTAGATCTTAAAGAGAATACTAAATGGAAGTTAATGATTATTTTAAATGATCCTAAGAAGTATTATAAATCTCTAATTAAGATAATAGAAGATAATAGAAATGCATATAATGAAGCTTATAAAGTTATTGAGAAACCATTGTCTAAATTGTTAAGTAATTATATTAAATATGTTAATTCAGATAAATGTGAGATATTAAATAATATTATAAAGGATAATGATAATGAGATTAGTGTAATTCCTACATTAGCATTTGGTGCTTCATTAGTTGAGTTTAAAAATACATATTTCATGGGAGTATTATATGAGCTTATATCCCAAGAGTGCATTAATTGCATGGGGAACAAGGGTGAACTTGTTTTAAAATTAAAAGCCTTAAGTGATAAAAGCAAATTAGAAATAATATCACTTTTAAAGGTTGGCCCCAAGTATAGTTTGGAGATAGCTGAAGCCTTAAAGCTTACTCCAGCTACAGTTTCATATCATATGTCATCCTTAGTAGAATGTAGCATGGTTGTTGTAGAAAAGAAACAAGGTAGGATATACTACCACTTAAATAAAATAGGATTAAAAAATTTTATAGATGAATTAAATAGTGTATTATTATAAAAAATCTCTCAGTATAGCTGGGAGATTTTTTTATTGAGATAAATCATGAATAATAAAGTTGTCTAATTTATTTGACAAGTATCTAACTTGAGAATATAATAAGAACATGAGTTAGATAATCATCTAATTAATTAGATGATTATATGAATATGTAATTATGATTAAATTAATTTAAGTTAGGAGAATTGCTATGAAAGAATGTATTAAAAAAAATAAACTGCTATTAGTATTAACGGTTATATTTAGCGTAATATCATCAGTAGCTATGGTAGGGCTATCCTTATTTATTCAAACCACTATAGATTATGTTACTAGTAGAAACATGGTGGGGTTTAAAAGAATATTAATATATTCCGTGGGATACGGTATTCTTATAGGATTACTATATTTTATATATGATATTTTAAGTAAAATGTTCATCAGAAATTTATTGAAAATGCTAAGAAATAAAGCATTCTTGGGAATACTTAGAAGAAACTATAAGGATTTTAATTCTAAAAATACAGCTGATTATATTTCCGTATTAACAAATGATATAAAATTGATAGAAGAGAACTATATAGTTCCATTACTTTTAATTCTTCAATATAGTGTTATGTTTGTGGTAACAGTTATTCTTTTATTATATTTAAGTCCATTGGTTACATTAGGGATATTCATAAGTATGTTATTAATTTTTATAGTACCAAGTATATTTGGAAAAGCTTTAGAAAGTAAGCAATTAGAACTTTCAAATAGACTATCATTTTTTACTTCTAAAATTAAAGATATATTTTCTGGATATGACGTTATAAGGTCATATAATTTAAGAAACAATATAACTAAAGAGTTTCAAGAGGAGAATAATAATTTAGCTAACACAAAGTTTCAAGCTGATAAGATATTTGTGATAAATGAATCAATATCTCAAATGTTAGGATTGGGAACACAGTTTGTAGCTATATTTTTATCAGGATATTTAGTTATAAAGGGTAACTTAACCATGGGAATGCTTATTGCCATAGTTCAACTTTCGGGTACCTTTGTACACCCAGTAATAATGATAATGAGTAATGTTCCTAAACTTAATAGTGTTAAACCTATAATTGAAAGAATCGATGATTTTTCTAATTATAAAGATAATGATTTTATAGGTAAAGATAAACCTTACTTTAATAATAACTTAGAGGTCTCAAAATTATCTTTTAATTATGGAAATGAAAAATCTGTTATTAATGATATAAGCATAAGTATAGATAAAAATAAGAAGTATGCCATAGTAGGGGAAAGTGGATGTGGTAAATCTACTTTAATAAAGCTAATGCTTGGATATTATTCTGATTTTAGCGGAGATATAAAATTTGATGGAAATAGTATTAAGAACTTAAATATAGAACAGTTAAACGAAATGATTTCAATTATACATCAAAATGTGTACATGTTTGATAAAACTATAAAAGATAATATATGTTTATATAAGGGGTTTTCAGAAGAACAGATAAATAATGTTTTAAATTTAAGTGGTGCAAATAAATTTATAGATGAAACAAGTAATGGATTAAATTCTTTAGTTGGTGAAAATGGTAGCAATCTTTCAGGTGGACAAAGACAAAGAATTGCAATCGCTAGAGCTCTAATTCAAGAAACACCAATACTTGTATTAGATGAAGGTACTTCTGCTATAGATATGCAAACAGCTTATGATATAGAAAGTAAACTTTTAAATATAGAGAATCTAACACTAATTACCATTACTCATAAAATGAGTGAAGAATTATTAAGTTTATATGATGAGATAATATATATGGAAAATGGACATATAGTTGAAAGAGGAAATTTCAAAGAGTTGTTAGAAAAGAAAGATAAGTTCTTTAAGTTTTATACAGTATAAAGGAATATTAATTATTTTTAATATTATTTACCACCTTGGTAAAAATAATATTAAAAAATAATAAAGGATTGATTATGTAGTGGAAGAAAAAATAATAAAATATCTCTTAATAATAAATCTAGTTTTTATAAGCTTAATTCTTTTTACAAAGGTAACTATTTTATATAAATTAATGAAGATTTTAATAAAAGCAGTTATTAGTCCTTTACTGATTTCTGTATTTTTTTATTATCTAATTAGACCATTAAATGAAGTTTTTAAAAAGAAAGGATTAAAGTCTTCTGTAACGTCAGCGCTTACTTTGACAATTTGGATATTTATTTTATCAGGGATATTTTTTTATTTTACTCAATTAATTACTCCTGAATTGAATGGACTAATAAATGAATTTAAAAACATTGGAGAAAAAAATAGTCATATTAATAAAGCGCTAGACCAAGTTGGCAAATATATAGATATAAGTAATATTTATAAAATGTTTATGGAATCTGTAAATAAATACATGCAAAATATAGTGCAAAATTTATATAAAGGATTTAAATACATTATGGATAGTTTCTCAAAACTTCTTTTAATACTAATTACAATTTTTTATCTATTAAAAGATGGAGATAAATTTAAAAATGGATTTATAAATTTATTTCCTTATAAATATAAAAACATTGTAAGTAGTATATTGGAGGAAAGTCATGTGGTTTTATCGCGGTATGTAATAGGGCAGAGTAAAGTAGCATTTTCCCTTAGTATAATGATATACATAGGCTATAGAATAATACATATGCCTAATGCACTATTATTTTCAGTAATCACATTTATTTTAGCTTTTATTCCTTATATTGGATTTTTTATATCTATGATTATTCCTACAATAATTGCAATTTCAACTGGATTTACAATGCTTATAAAGCTTGGGATTACTTTTCTTATAGTTCAGACTTTGAAAGGTAGAATAGTAGTGCCAGCTATCATGGGCTATACTATGGATATACATCCATTAACAGACATATTTTTAGTAATAGGAGCTGTAGCTTTTGGAGGGCCGCTAGCCGCCTTTGTTATAGTACCCATTTATGGTATATTAAAAATATTTATAAGTACTATTTATAGATATGTAATAAAAGAAAGGCTTTCTAAATAGCACGTTGTGTGATATTGTATATTTGTATGTAAATTATGGAATAGGATGTGTATTGTATGAAGATTATTTGTTCTATTGGTCCAAAGGTTAATAATATAGATTCCATAGATAAACTTATAAAAGCAGGTACAGATATTTTAAGATTTAATTTTTCACATATAAATTATAAGGATACTGAAGCTTTAATAGATTATACGCAAAAAAAATATAAAAATATTTCTATACTTCAAGATTTAGCTGGTAATAAAATTAGAGTCAGTAGAAGTTTTCACCATCAGTATAAGGTATTTGCTGGAGACACAGTATATTTTTGCAGTGAAAATAGCTATAAGGAAAGGAAAGACATTATAGAAGACAGGATTTTTTATGTCCCACTTTCATTTCGAAAAGATCTTTCACTATTAAAATCTACAAAAACAATCTATATGAAAGATGGTACAATGGAGTTTGAAGTTTTAGATAATAATAAAGACATCATTAAAACTGTTGTAAAAAGGGGCGGAATGATTAGAAGAGAAAAAGGGGTCAACGCTCCAGGTGTGGATAGAAGCTTTATGGGACTTACAGCGAAAGATAAAAGGGATATAATCTGGGGATTGAATAGGGGAGTAGATATAATATGCCTTTCCTATGTCTGTTATGCTGAAAATATGAAGGAATTTAGAACATTTGTAAATAAAAACTCCAATGGTAGAAAGGTTAAATTATGGGCAAAGATAGAGAGTAAAGAAGGAATAGAAAATTTTCAGGAGATATTGAGTGAAAGTGACGGAGTAATGATAGGTAGAGGGGATTTGATTTCAGAGATAAACTATGAAGAAATTCCTATAGTTCAGGAAAATATAATAAAACAAATAAAAGACAATAATAAGAATATTATTATTGCTACATATGTATTGGATTCAATGAAAAAAAATATAAGACCAACTTTAAGTGAAATGAGTGATATTTATTATTTCTTGAAAAATGGTGTATATGCTATCATGTTAGCAGGTGAAGTTTCGGTGGGAAGTAGACCTATACTAACGGTATCTACAATGAAAAAATTAATAGAAACATATTCAAAATAATACTGCAGTAAAATTCTGCAGTTTGTTATTTTTTTGAGTGAACTTTTTGGTACATAGAACGTTAAATGGGTGAGGAGTGATAGAATGAAAGGAATAGTAGTAGAAAATTTAACTAAAACTTATGATGGAACTTATAAAGCTATTGAAAATATAAATTTTACAGTAGAACAAGGGTCTATAGTAGGTTTTTTAGGGCCTAATGGCTCTGGTAAAACCACAACTATAAGAATTTTAAATGGTATTTTAAAACCTACTGCAGGGAGAGGAGAAATATTAGGAAAAGACATAGTAAAAGAAGCCCATGAAATCCATAAAATCTGCAGCGTAATGACTGAGACAGCTGCATGCTATGAAAATTTATCTGGCAAAGAAAATCTAATGTTTTTTGGAAAGTTGCATGATTTGCCTTATTTGGTTTTAAAAACTAGAGTAGAAGATATACTAAAAAAATTAGGATTATATGAACATAGAGACAAGAAAGTAAAAGAGTATAGTACAGGTATGAAAAAAAGAATAAGTTTAGCTATTGCTTTAATTAACAACCCTAAAATAGTTTTTTTAGATGAACCAACTTCAGGATTGGATCCTGAAACTGCTCAAAATGTAACAGAACTTATAAAGAATATGGTTTATGAAAGCGGTACGACTGTATTTATGTGTACTCACCAATTAAGGTATGCGGAGGATATATGTGATACCTATGGATTTATTAATAAGGGAAAAATATTAGGTTTTGGAAGCTTTAAAAAATTAGCAAAAGAAAAAGACATAGGAGATAATTTAATAATAAGAGGGTATGATATTCCTAATAACTTGGGATTTTCTGAAAAGAGCAGTGGTGTATATAAAAGAGAAATAAATTCAGAGGAAGAAATTCCTCAAATATTAACTAATGTAATTAATAATGGTGGTAAAATTTATGAAGTTAAAAATTCAATATGTAGTTTAGAAGAATTATATTTTGCTTACACAAGGGGGGATAAGATTGAGTAATAAAGAAATTGCTTTAATAAAGAAGGATATAAAAGAAATTTTTTCATCAAAACAAATATACTTGCCCATGATAATAGTACCTTTATTAATGGTTGTTATAATGCCTAGCGTAATTTTAATGGGTGTTAATTTTTCTAAAGATACTTCTAGCCTTATAAAAGATATGAAAGGTTTGTTAGAAATTTTACCTTTGAATTATGGAGAACTTGCTACAGAACAAAGGATAATTAAAGCATCCATAGATTATATTTTTCCAGCATTTTTTCTTTTAATACCAATTATGTGCTCAAGTATAATTGGAGCTAGTAGCTTTGTTGGAGAAAGGGAACATAAAACATTGGAAACTTTATTTTATACACCTATAAGCTTAAAAGAACTATTCAGAGGTAAAGTATTAGGGGTGTTTATACCTTCATATTGTATAACTATAATCTCTTTTTTAGCATTTGGTATAGTAGTAAATTTGGGAAGTTGGAAATATTTTGGAAGAATTATTTTCCCAAATGTAAAATGGACTATATTAATACTTTATTTAGTGCCTGCAATTACGTTACTTGGACTTACCTTTACCGTATTGATTTCAGCTAAATCTAAGACATTCCAAGAAGCTCAACAAGTTAGTGGACTTATAGTATTACCTATAATTTTATTATTAGTTGGTCAAATAACAGGTGTTTTTTTATTAACTAATAGTATTTTACTAATATTAGGAACAATAATTTATATTATAGATTACATTTTATTTAATAAAATAACGGGAAATTTTGTTTATGAAAAATTAGTATAAACCCTTAGGCAGGTGATAGATTTGGTAGAAGAGAAAGCTTTGGTACAATCAGCTAAAGCTGGAGATAAGGAGGCTATGACTCTCTTAATAAATAATAATTATAATATATTAAAGGGATATGTAATAAAGCTTACTGGTAATACAGAGGAAGCAAAGGATATTATACAAGAAACTTTGCTAAGGGCCATAGTTAATATTGATAAATTTACTCCTAAGTATAGATTCTCCACTTGGCTTATAACTATTGCTACAAATCTATATAGGGATAAGTTAAGAAGAAATAAAAATATACTATCTTTTAATGAGGAAATAGAAATTACTAAAGATAATTTAGAAAATAAAGTTTTAAACAATATTTTAATAAAGCAGGCTTTAGAAATATTGCAGGAACTGCCTTATGAGAAGAGAACGACTTTTATTTTAAAGCATTATTACAATTTTACTTATGAAGAAATAGCGAATATCATGAAATGTCCCGTGGGTACAGTTAGATCTAGACTTCATAATTCAATAAAAACTTTGATAAAGAAAATGAAGGAAAGAGGGATAATAGATGAATAATAATAAAGACTTTGAAAATATGAAAGAATTTATGGATATTTTAACAAATGATAATTTTGATATAAGTTTAAATATAGAAGAAATAGTGAAAAAGGGCATGGAGATTAAAGAAAGAAGGAATAGAATAAAAGATAACTTAATTTTCGTTTTCTTAGCATTTGGGATTTTGTTAGGATTGTTCAGCTTAACTTTTATTTGGGGAATAGAATTTATAATATATTTTCAAGTAGCCATAATGATATTAGCCCCTCTTATAGTACTACCTATAACTAGAAACCTTTTTCTAAGGGAGGACAGATCATGAAGTTAAGTAAATTTCACATAATTTTTTTATTTATAGTGATCCCCATACTTTTATTACAAGGATTATGGATATTTAATGATGCGAAAAAAAGAGGGGAGAGAAAGTATTGGCTTTGGGGATTATTTGGAATATTGAACACACCGGGAAATTTAATTATTTATCTTATAGTAACAAGAGCTATAATTGATAAATACGTGAAAAAATAGATTAAAAAGAATGTTTCATTTTTGTCTACTCTCATAGTATATATAAAGAGAATTATTAGGAGTGGAGATTTATGTACAATTATTATAATTTAGTTGTAGGAGAAAAGACATTAGTACCTATAGCAGATGGGAGAAAAGTAAGATATGTGAACTTAGATAATGCGGCTACCACTCCAGCTTTCAAAAATGTTGTTGAAGATTTAATAGCTTTTTTACCCTACTATTCCTCTATACACAGAGGAATGGGGTATAAGTCACAAATTTCAACTAAGTTTTATGAAAATGGGAGAAAGGCTGTAGCTAAGTTTGTAGGTGCAGATTTAAATAATTCATCAATTATATTTATAAAGAATGCAACAGAAGGAATTAATAAACTAGCTAATATGTTATATAGTAAGTACAAGGATGATGTTATTTTATCTACGGAAATGGAACATCACTCTAATGATCTTCCTTGGAGAAAATTTAAAGTAGAGTACGTTAAAGTAGATAGTCATGGTAGGTTATGTCTAGATCACTTAGAAGAGAGTTTAAAGAAACATGAAGGAAAAGTTAGGCTTGTAGCGGTTACAGGTGCTTCTAATGTAACAGGATATAAAAATCAAATTCATACTATTGCTAAAATCGCTCACAGCTATGGTGCAAAAATTTTAGTAGATGGAGCCCAATTAGTTCCCCATGCTCCCGTAGATATTAAACCTTTTAATTCCCCAGAGCATATAGACTACTTGGTGTTTTCTGCTCATAAAATGTATGCACCCTTTGGGATAGGTGTATTAATTGGACCTAAAGATGAGCTAGGAGATTTGCCACCAGATTATTCTGGAGGGGGAACTGTAGATGTGGTAACTCATGATTATGTAAAATGGCTTGATACTCCTGAAAAAGATGAATCTGGTTCACCTAATGTACTAGGAGTTGTAGCACTTACATCTGCCATTAAAACTTTAAAAAATTTAAATATGAAAAATATAGAGGATTATGAAAATAAATTACTGAAATACACATTGAGCCGCATGGAGCGAGTGCCACAAGTGAAGCTATATTGTAGAAATTGCAATGAAAATGTATCTATAATAACCTTTAATGTGGAAGGAATATATCATGAAGTTGTTTCAAAGATATTATCTAATGAGTTTGGAATAGGAGTTAGAAGTGGGTGTTTTTGCGCCCATCCTTATGTTCAAAAATTGTTAAATATAAGTCCAGAAGAGGTTATTAGAATATCAAGAGAACATGAAAATAAACCTGGCATGGTAAGGGTTAGTTTTGGAGTTTATAATAATTTCAATGAAATAGACTATTTTATATATGCACTTAATAATATAGTAAAAAAGAAGAGTTTTTATTTAAAAAAATATGGTAAATAAAATCTAAGAGAAATAGATGCTTAACTTAAGCATCTATTTTTCTTAGATTAGTGATAAATGTATTTTCTTATTAGCTTTTGATTATATTAAAATATCTCTTTTGGTAAATACGAAATGAGATATTAAATAACAAACTATTGTCCAAACAAGTAAAACAGTTATTCCATATGTGGTAGTGATAGATGGATTTTGCAACCTTTGAGCTAAATTTCCATCAAAAAGGTTAGATATATTTCCATAACTTATAAATAAGTAATGGGATCTTTTTATTACAGCAGGAATTACTTGAGATAAAATTGTTGCCATGATAACAGATATAATACCCAAGGTCATAGATGCCATACTACTTTTTAAAATAGAAGATACTAAGAATGCAAAGGCCACACAAGCCACTATAAATAAAGTTTGCATTAATAGCATATTTAAAGTATATTGCCATACAGGTACCATCTTACTACTATTAGCTAGTTCTACAAAAGCAGGATTACCAAACATATCTAATTTACTATAGTCAAATTTATACAAGGTTCCAGTAATAACAGGTAAACTAGGATTACCAAAGCCAAGTAACAGTCCTATAATTACAAAGAATATGAGTTCTGAGGAAATAATTAGGAATATAGCTGAAATAGTTACCGCTATGAACTTGGACAATAATACTTTACCACGGGATACAGGTTGTATTAATAAAAACTTTAGCGTTGGTGGTGTACACTCTCCAGATACTATATCAGCAACAAAGAGAATTACTCCAATAACCAACAACAAGGATCCTAATATATCATTTACTAATGTTTTAAGAAAATTAAATCCATTAAAAGCATATTCTTCTTGAGGGTTTATATTATTATCATATAGATATTTTAATTTATTTAACTCTAATTGCTGATTATGTTTATCTGTAGATTTATTATCTGAATTTGCTAATTCTTTTTCAATAGCTTCAATATTTGTCCTAAGTTCTGCCTTCCAATCTCTTTCCTTTTTACCAGATTTTATTAGGCTTTCTAACTCCATAATTTCTTTTTCAATTTCTTTAATGTTTGAATCAATGCTTGCTTTTTCATCTTCAGGAGCATTATTTTTTTGGTCTAAAAGAGACTCTCTATAGTTTGTATACATTTCAAGCTGGGCTTCAGGGGTATTAGATTTAATTCTTCTTTGTTCTGATTTATATCCAGCCACAGATACTACTGCTATTAAAGCAATAAAAGCTATGTAAACTATTATAGTTTTGGGTCTTTTTACTAGTTTTCTTATTTCGTTATATATCAATGTAAACATTAGTTTTTCCCACCCTCCATTAGTTCCATATATCTTTGTTCTAGTCCTTTATGTTTTTTATAAACCTCTTCTAATTCTATACCAGAGGATACCAGTTCTTTAATTAATTTAGGGGCATGGTCCTTATTTAAACTTACCACTAAATTATCGTTTTCTAGTTCTATATCATGGACAAATTGTAAATTTTTCAGTGTTTTATTACATTTATCAATTTCCTTAGTAGTGATAATTACTATTTCTTTAGAAGCTTTATCTCCCATCCCATTAGTATTTTCTATGGATTGAATTATTCCTTTATTAATAAAAGCAACTCTATGACATAGTAATTGAATTTCACTTAGAATATGAGATGAAATGAAAAACGAAGTCTTTTTCTCACGACAAATATTCTTTATTAGACTTCTAAATTCTAATATACCACTAGGGTCTAAACCGTTAGTAGGCTCATCTAATATAAGAAGTTTAGGTTCAGGCAGAAGCGCTGCTCCAATGCCCAGTCTTTGCTTCATACCGAGAGAATATTTTCTCACTTTATCATCAATTCTATCTTTTAAACCTACTATATCAATGATTTCATCTACTTTTTCTTTTGATATACCTCTTATTCTTGCAATTTGCATTAGATTTTCCCTACCAGTAAGATATCCATATAATTCTGGATTTTCTACTACAGCACCTATATGAGAAAGAGCAGCCTCTCTTTCTTTAGATAAATCTTTACCCATTATCTTTATGCTGCCTTCATTAGGGTGTATTAAGCCCACTAACATTCTTATAGTGGTAGTTTTACCCGCTCCATTTGGCCCTAGAAATCCAAAAATTTCTCCTTCCTTCACAGAAAAACTAACTCCCCTTATAATAGGTTTACTACCTAATCTTTTACATAAATTATCTACTTCAAGCACATTCATTAACTAAGTCCTCCTTAGAATATCATATTAATCAGTATGACCAATTAATATTATTCTAACATGGCTTTTTAAAGTTAACTTTAAGTAATCCTTAAAAAAATCTTAATAATTATAAAAAAATATTTATTTTTACTATTGACAATAGATTTCAATGCTAATATAATAGTCACAACAAGAAAAAATATAATAATACTTATCAAGAGAGGTGGAGGGACTGGCCCTGTGAAGCCCAGCAACCAGTATTATTTAGTAATACAAGGTGCTAAATCCTGCGGTGTATACCGAAAGATGAGGAAGAGACTAGGTTTTTAGCCTGAGGATATCCTCAGGCTTTATTAATTGAATAAAATCTTATCAAGAGAGGTGGAGGGACTGGCCCTATGAAGCCCAGCAACCTGTAGAAATACGAGGTGCTAAATCCTGCGGCAATTGCCGGAAGATGAGGATAAATAGGCTTAAGACCTGAGGATATCCTCAGGTTTATTTTATTAATGCATAAGGGGGATTAAAATGATAGCAATACAAGGAGTAAGCAAAAATTATAACGATATTGCAGTATTAAAAGATGTAAATTTAGAAATAAACGAAGGTGAAATATTTGGAATAATAGGTAAAAGTGGAGCAGGAAAATCTACCTTATTAAGATGTTTAAATGGTTTAGAAGGATATACCGAAGGAAGTATAAAAGTTATGGGAGAAGAAGTAAAAGAACTTACTTCTGGTAGAATGAGAGAATTTAGAAAAGAGATGGGTATGATATTTCAAAACTTTAACTTGCTAAATACTTCAAATGTTTTTGATAACATAGCTCTACCTTTAAAAATTTGGAACAAAGATAAAAAATATATAAAAGAAAGAGTGACTGAGTTATTAAATTTAGTTGGGTTGAAGGATAAAAAAAGTAGCTATCCAAGGGAATTAAGCGGTGGTCAAAAACAGAGAGTTGCCATAGCCAGAGCATTAACTTTAGAACCTAAAATACTACTTTGTGATGAAGCCACTTCTGCCTTAGATCCAGAAACTACTAAATCAATACTATCTTTATTAAAAGAGATAAATGAAAAGTTAAATATCACTGTAATTATAGTAACTCATCAAATGGAGGTTATAAAAGAAATTTGCAATAAAGTAGCATTGATAGAGGGTGGTGAAATAAAAACTTGTGGACTTGTAAAAGAATTATTTTTAAAACCAGAAGGAGAGCTAAAAAGATTATTAGAAGGAGATGAATTACTTCCTAATGACGGAGTAAATATAAAAATATTTTTCCCAGGTGAAGTTAGTGAATCTTCAATAATAACATCAATGGCTAGAGAATTAGATATAGACTTTTCTATAGTCTGGGGAAAACTTGAGAACTTTAGACAAGAAGTATTAGGAAGCTTAATAATAAATGTGAATAAAGAGTATAAAGAGAAAATATGCAGTTATTTAAGTAGTAAATCTATAGGATGGGAGGAGATGTAACATGTATAAAGAAATATTAATATCTGCCTTAAAGGAGACTGTATTTATGGTTGGTTACTCCACTATATTTGCTGTTATTATTGGATTTATTTTAGCAATAGTCCTGGTAGTTACCGATGATAAAGGATTAAAACCTAATAAATTTATTTATGGAATTCTAGATTTATTTATAAATATTTTAAGATCTTTTCCATTTATTATATTAATGATAGCTATAATACCTTTAACTAAATTATTGGTTGGAAAAAGTATTGGCACAGTTGCTGCAATAGTTCCATTAACAATAGGAGCAGCGCCTTTTGCAGCTAGAGTATTAGAATCGGCATTAAAAGAAGTTGAGCCGGGTCTTATAGAAGCTGCTAAATCTTTTGGGGCTACAAATACTCAAATATTATTTAGGGTAATGGTAAAGGAAGCCTTTCCTTCCATAATAAGGGGAATAATACTGACAATAATAAATCTAATAGGTTATTCTGCCATGGCTGGAGCTGTAGGTGGAGGAGGACTAGGACATGTAGCTATAAGCTATGGATACAATAGATTCAATACAGAAGTTATGATTTATACTGTCATAGTATTAATAATCTTAGTCCAAATAATACAAAGTTTTGGTAATTTAGTTTATAAAAATTTAAATAAATAAAATTTTAATTCTTAAGGAGGATTTACAATGAAAAAAATTTCAGTTTTATTAGCAACAGCTTTATTATCAATAGGATTAATCGGATGTTCTGGGGGAAAAAATGCAGAGAGCACCCAAGGAAAAGCAGGTACACAGGAAAGTAAAAAGGAAATAGTGGTGGGGGCAACTCCAGTTCCTCATGCAGAAATATTAAAAGAAGCAGGTAAAGTGTTAGAAAAAGAAGGGTACAAACTAAAGATTGTAGAATTTACAGATTATCAAATACCAAATACAGCTTTAGCTGAAAAAGAATTAGATGCAAATTTTTTCCAACACATTCCTTTCTTAAATAAAACAATTGCAGAAAAGAACTACGAATTAGATTACACTGCAAAAGTTCATATAGAACCAATGGGGCTTTATTCAAAGAGCACCAAAGATGTAAAAGAGCTAAAGGATGGAGCCGAAATTGCTATTCCTAATGACCCAACTAATGGAGCAAGAGCTTTGAGAGTATTGGAAAATGCGGGTTTAATCAAAGTTAAAGAAGGGGAACTTGTAACAAAGATAGATATTACAGAAAATAAAAAGAACTTAAAAATAACAGAATTAGATGCTGCACAACTTCCAAGAGTACTAGATGACGTTGATGCTGCTGTAATAAATGCAAACTATGCTATCGAAGCTGAATTAAACCCAACAAAAGATGCCATAGTAATAGAAGCAATAGATTCACCCTATGCTAATGTATTGGCAGTAAGAAAAGAAGACAAAGAAAAGGAAAATATAAAAGCATTAACAAAAGCATTGACATCTCCAGAAGTAAAGAAGTTTATTGAAGAAGAATATAAAGGTAATGTAGTTCCAGCTTTTTAAATAGAATATTTTAAATTATAGGTAGAAAACAACCCAAGTTACTAAGGGTTGTTTTTATACTATAGCCTTTTATTAGTGAGGCTAGATAAGTTGAATAACATATGTGATAAAGCTATAATGAATTTAAGTAATAAGATTAGGAGGATGCTTATGTATTTTAAGAATTCAGGAGAAGAGAATACAGAAAAGACAGTAGAATTAGCATTATCTGTTGCGAAGGAAAGGGGAATTAACCATATAGTTATTCCCGCTTGTGAAGGAGATACTGCACTTTTATTTAAAAATTGTGGGTTAAATGTAATAGTTGTAACTCACGTAAATGGTTTTACTACTCCAGGTATTCAAGACATGAAAGAGGAACGTAAAAAAGAGTTAGAAGGATACGGTTTTAAATTATACACTTCAACACATGTATTATCTGGAGCAGAAAGGGCTTTATCTAAAAAGTTTGGAGGAATATCTCCAATTGAAATAATTGCTCATACTTTAAGAATGTTTGGACAGGGAGTGAAGGTAGCTGTAGAAGTTACAACTATGGCTTTGGATGGCGGATTAATTCCATATGGAGAAGATATAATTGCTTTGGGAGGTACTGAAAGAGGTGTAGACACCGCAATAATTATAAGGCCTTCTCATTCCTCCTCAATTTTGGAAACAAAAATAAAAGAAATTATTTGCAAACCTGTATAACTGTATAAATTGAATTATTTATACTTGTGTGGTAAAATTATCATAAGTAAAACTTAGGCTTTATTGCAATAAAATCTAGGTTTTATTTTGATGTGTTGAATATAATGTAATTATAAAATAGAAAGAAGGTGATAGTTATGGATATTGACCCTGGACCCTATAGGTGTACGTTAAATAATAGTAAAGGAAAATATGCCATAACGTCTAAAGGTATGGTGATGCATAGGAGTTGATGTAAATGAAATGGGAAATCGAAGAAATATTAGCACTGATTTCTGAAAAAAAATACACTGAAGTAAGGGAGAAAATAATTAATTTAAACCCAGTTCACATTGGAGAAATAATAGAAAACCTGGATTTATCTGAGGCTATATTGATCTTTAGAATGCTACCAAAGGATTTAGCTGTTGATGTATTTAACTATATAAATACAGAATTTCAAGAAAAGATCATATACTCAATTACAGATAAAGAAATAAAACACATAATTGATGAGCTTTATTTTGACGATATGATAGATTTACTAGAAGAAATGCCTGCTAAAGTAGTAAAAAAAATATTGCAAAATTCTAATGTAGAAGAAAGAAAGCTTATAAATGAATTTCTAAATTATCCTGAAAGTTCAGCAGGAAGTTTAATGACAATAGAATATGTTGATTTAAAGAAAGATATGACTATAAGAGAAGCTATTGAACACATTAAATTTACTGGAATCAATAAAGAAACTATATATAATTGTTATGTTATTGATGGTCATAGAAAATTAGAAGGAATAGTTTCATTGAGAAAGTTAATATTAAGCGATTATGACCTTAGAGTAGAAGAAGTGATGAATAAGGACGTAGTATATGTAAACACTCATCAAGACCAAGAATACGTAGCAGGTATATTTAAAAAGTATGATATAATCGTTGTTCCTGTTGTAGATAAGGAAGATAGATTAACTGGTATTATAACTATTGATGATATAATTGATGTAATTGATCAAGAAAATACTGAAGACTTTCAAAAGATGGCTGCTATGGCTCCTTCAGAAGAGGCTTATCTAGAGACTGGAGTGTGGACTTTAGCAAAGAATAGATTAACTTGGTTGATAATTCTTATGTTGTCTGCCACCTTTACTGGAGGTATATTAAAAAAGTTTGAAGATGTATTACAATCAGTTGTGGTATTGACCTTCTTTATACCTATGCTAATGGATACTGGCGGGAATTCAGGTTCTCAGTCAGCTACACTTGTTATTAGAAGTTTAGCATTAGGAGAAATTGATGAAAAGGACACCCTAAGAGTTATAATGAAAGAGTTAGGTGTAAGCTTAATTGTTGGTGTAATACTATCATTTGTTAATTTTCTTAGGATTTATTATTTACAAGGCACAGATTTAATGGTGTCTTTAACAGTGTGTATAACGCTATTATTTACAGTTGTATTAGCTAAAATTGTAGGTGCGATATTACCAATAGTTGCTAAAAAAATAAAGGTTGACCCAGCTATAATGGCTAGTCCTTTAATAACTACTATTGTAGATGCTGGTGCATTGATGGTGTATTTCTCCATTGCAAAGTTATTACTTAACATATGATTATATAAATAAAAAATAGGAATAAGCAGAATTTAAAATTCAGCTTATTCCTATTGTGTTTAAAAGAGGGAAAGTGAATAATATTTAATAAAACTATAGTTGACTTAAAACTAAAAATTTAGTATAATACACAAAATGATAAAAAATGCTTTGAAGAGAAAGAGTAAGATATCGATTTCTTTTACAGAGAGCTTCCGGGTGGTGTGAGGAAGTAAAGATTGATATGCTGAATACGTCTCTGAGCATCACACCGAAGCTCTTAAAGAGTTGTAGGCTGTTGACGGAAACCTTCCACCGTTATAAGGATAGAGTATAATGCATTTATTTTGCACAGTACTTGAAGAGGTTGATATGGAGACATATTAATAAATAAAGGTGGTACCATGGGAGTATACTCTCATCCTTGCATAGTTGCGAGGATGGGAGTTTTTTATTTTTATTAAATATTATAGGAGGTAAGATAATGGTAAGTATTGATGAGCAAATTAAGATTATTAAAAAAGGGGCAGATGAAATAATAAATTTAGATGAATTAAAGGAAAAATTAATAAAATGTGAAAAAGAAAAAAGGCCTCTTATTGTAAAGTTAGGATTGGACCCAAGTGCACCAGACATACATTTAGGGCATGCAGTTGTTTTAAGAAAGATAAAACAATTACAAGACTTAGGACATGAAGCAGTAATAATAATAGGAGATTTTACAGGGATGATTGGTGATCCTACTGGAAAGTCTAAAGGGAGAAAACAATTAACAAAAGAGCAGGTTATGGAGAATGCAAAAACCTATGAAAATCAGGTGTTTAAGGTTTTAAATAGACAGAAAACAAAGCTTACTTTTAATAGCCAATGGTTAGGGAATTTAAATTTTAGAGATGTAATAGAGCTTGCATCTAAGTGTACTGTGGCAAGAATGACAGAAAGAGAAGACTTTAAAAATAGACTTAATAACGGAATAAGTATAGGAATTCATGAGTTCTTTTACCCACTGATGCAAGCCTATGATTCAATTCATATAAAGGCTGATATAGAGTTGGGTGGAACAGATCAAAGGTTTAATATTTTAATGGGTAGAACGTTGCAAAAAGAATTTAATGAAGAGAGTCAAATAGCCATATTTATGCCTATATTAGAAGGATTAGATGGAAAGGAGAAAATGAGTAAAAGTCTTGGAAATTATATTGGTATATATGAAAGTGCCAAAGATATGTATATAAAAGTTATGCAATTACCCGATGAGTTAATAATTAAATATTTTGAACTGGCGACAGATATTCATCCAGATGAGATAAATAACATAAAAGAAGAAATGAAAAAAGAGGAAGTTAATCCTAGAGATATGAAAATGAGATTGGCAAGAGAAATTGTAACATTATATCATGATGCAGAAGAGGCAAGGATTGCTGAGGAATATTTTAAAAATTTATATCAAAAAAATGAAATTCCTGAAGATATTTTAGAAATTTTAATAGAAAAAAACACAAATTTAATAGAAGCAATTGCATTATCAGGATTTGTGTCATCCAACAGTGAAGTTAGAAGATTAATTAAACAAGGTGGAATTAAATTAAATGGCGATATTATCTCCGTTTGTAGTGATATTATATTAAATAATAATGATATTGTAACTATAGGAAAAAGAAAAATGTTTAAAATCAAAATTAAATAATTATTAAAGCATATTTTATATCCAAAGCTTATATATTACATCAAGTATTACCAATGTTTCCTTCAATTCCATAACATATAAATGTTCTATTGGGTAAAACTTATATTACAAAACAAAATAAAAAAATTAAATTAGGAGGGAAACATTATGCCAAATTATTCATCAAACAGAGTATTAGTTCCAGAAGCTAAAAGAGGATTAAATCAGTTTAAAGCTGAAATAGCTACTGAATTAGGATTATCAAACTATGAATCCATGGATAAAGGAAACTTAACTTCAAGACAAAATGGATCAGTAGGCGGAGAAATGGTTAAAAGAATGATAGAAGCTTACGAAAGAAATCTATAAGATGTAAGAGGCTAGCTTAGGCTAACCTCTTTTATTTTTTATATACCTATATTTTTGCTATAACTCTAGCAGGAGCGCCATCTCCACTGTGAACCTTTAATGGAAATATGTAAATGGCACATAGCTTACCTTTTAAAAGTGATAAATTTTTCAAATTTTCAATAATAATTTTATTGTTTTTTAATAGAACTCTGTGGTTTTCAAATAGTTCACTTTCATTGCCATCTACAGAAATAGTATCCATTCCTATACCTTTAATAGGTAAATTACTTAGATGATTGCAAAGTTCTAAAGAAGGATATTTATAATTATTTAAATACTCATTAGTGTTCCAGTATATTTCAGCACCAGTATAAAATAAAATATAATCAACTTCATATTGATAATATTTACAAAAAATTTCCAGGGAAATAACTGTATTTTTATATTTTGAAAAATCCATTATAAAAGCTTTTCCAAAACAACTTTCTAAAGATACTTTATCAATAGTATTTCCATCATCAAAGATATGTTTAGGTGCATCTACATGGGTGGAAGTATGAGTAGTAATAATTAATTTATTTACCTCAAAACCGCTGTGGTCAATGGTAGATAAAGGGTATACGTGAGGAGTTTCCTCCTTTGAATATGATATTAAGTTATCTTTAATAGAATGTGTCAAATCAATATAATTCATAGAATCCTCCAATTTTAGCTATGTGTATAGAATTCATTAATATAATTATCATATAATATTTTTTAAACTTTATCAAAAGGAGATAATATATAGAAATAAAAATAGAATAGACTATCTCTATTCTATTTTTTCTTGTTTTTTAGCTCCACCTAGTAAAAATCCAACAGATGAAAACAATAAATTCCTTATTTCAACAATGGATGCACTAGATTAGGATATATTAGCAAATCATAGACGAATTTTTAAAAAATGAATTTTATTTGCTGGCCAAGTATTATAATAAAAAATATTCAAAGCTTCGAAAGAATGGTGGCTTACAAGAGGGATATTGCCACTAAACCCCGTTATTATTGCAGAATGAAATATTAAGCCACTGCTATCTTCATAAAACACAAGGTCACCTAAATCTAATAAAGAAATATCGAAAACTTCTCTTCCCTTAGCACCGCTAAGATTACTTTCATCATTTATTTTTAAAAGCCAATATAAGGAGTGAGCTACTGCCCAGGGTACAGACCAAGTATCATCCATTACATTTCCAGTGCTCATGTTATTATACCACCAAGAATGTTCTCTGTTATAAATAAAAGGAGCTCCCCCAGCCCTTAAACACTGAGAAACAAAGTTAGCACAATCGCCACCAGTATTGCTTAAAGAAAAATATCGATATTGAGGATTAGGATTTAAAGCATATTTTTTAGCATATTCCACAGCTGAAGTTCTTGAATATAAGTTTGTATTTTCAAAGGTCTCCATATATACTCCTATTAATTGTTTATTATAATAATATGTAGCAATTTTAATAATGTTAATCTTTATCAAAAAAATCATTACAGTATATTATATATTAGCATTTATTTGAAGGAGGCAATTTGTTATGAAAATTGCTATAGATTTGGGTCATGGAACAGGTGATGATAGGGGATCTATTGGTTATCTTAATGAAGAAAAAATTATAAGAGAATATGGTCCTTTAGTGATAGAAGGACTAAAAAAGCTAGGACATACTATAATTAATGTTACCCCAACCAAATCTAATTTGACTTTAGCACAATCCTTAGCCTATAGAGTTAACATGGCGAACAGTAATAAGGTTGATCTACTTGTTTCATTGCATGTAAATGCTTTTGAAAAAGATAGGGCTAAAGGATGTGAGGTTGAGTATATTTCTCCAACGGGCAAAGGCTTAGCCGAAAAAATATGTTCAGAGATAAGTAAGTTAGGATATGTAAATAGAGGACCTGTAAAAAGGGAAAATTTATATATTTTAAAACATACGTCTATGCCATCTATTTTAGTAGAACCATTTTTTTGTGATAACAAAGAGGACTGTGATAAATATAATCCCTTGAGCATTGCAAATTCAATAATAAAGGGATTAACTGGGCAGTACGCTTTTGTTGAAAAGAATGAGCCAACTGTTCCTAATATAGACTACAGTATCCCTTCTATGCCAGGGGTTTATTCCCTACCAGGAGGCATTGGTTATATTCAAGTTATAAAAGAAAAAGGAAGAATTGATATTCATCTTGATAAATATAATTACATTACAATTCAAGATAGTGAAATAGAAGGAAATAGAATTATATTAACCACTAGAACAAAGGGTTCAAAAATATTATTGTGATGGAGGGGGAATATGGAAACTTTGCAAAGTGGTATTATGGATATTTTAGTTCAAGGAATATTAAGTATATTAGGAGTGATAATAAGTTATTTTATTACCGTACTAGTATCATATTTGTCTAAGAAAAAAGAAATGTTGATTAAGCAAATAGGTGCAGAACAATATAATGGCACTTATAATATTGCCAAAAGTATATTTTATGCAGTTGAGCAGCAGTTTAAATATATGCCTCAAACAGGAACGGAAAAGAAGAAAATCTTTGACCAGTTATTATTAAATCAAATACCTTCCTTATCTCAGGAGGAGTTAGATCATTTTAGAGAAGCTATAGTAGGTGAGATTAATACTCAGCTAAAAAATTCAAAACTATTAGGAGAGGCGCCAATATTCAATCCTAAAATAGATGAAGCAGATCCTAAAATTACAGAATAAAACAAGAATAAAACAGGTATTATGCCTGTTTTATTCTTAAGCCTTATGTTGTTAATCTCGGCAATATTTTATTGTTAAATATATAATTCTACTTACTATTTTTTTAGCGTGACAATAAGGCACTCCACACATCATAAGACTTCTAAATATTTCTGGATTCTTTCTTTCTATTTTTTCTAGTACTTCATCGCAATCACATTTACAATGTTTCCAGTGATCTTTGTGTTTTCTTGCAAATTCTAAATCGTCATTTTCATCTGTAATAAAATCAGCATTTGCAGCTACATCTTCATTAACTTCATCAGCTTCATTTGAAGTATACTCAGTTCTCATGTAATCCATTATGCCATCGTTCATGCCCACATGGTTCATTAAGCCCATATCTCCCATAATGTCCGTATCGTTCATCATTTCCATTGTGTCCTCCATGTCCATATCCATATCCATGTATTGCATCATGGGCATTTGTTCCATTCCCATAGGCATCTGATACATATTCATAGATTGCATTCTCATCATGGTAGGGCAGTATACTTTGTGCATGCACATTTCACACATATTCATCATATAAGGATCCATAAATAACCTCCTAAAACTTTGAACTATAATAATATACTATGCAATATGTTTATTTATGACATAAATATAAAATCTTTTCTATAATTAAATTTTGTGTCAAAACAAAATTTAGAACATATAATATATTGTGTCTAGTAATATTATTTTGGAGGATTGAATGCATTATTGTTGTTCGAATTATGGAATGGATTTTACTAAAATGGATTTATGTAAATCATTAGATTTAATAAAGGAAGCCGTGCAAGATGAGCGAAATGATGAGTTAACCTATGACTATTTAATAAAAATGGCTCCAACAAAAGAAGAAAAAGAAATAATAATGTCTATAAGAAATGATGAGAGAAAACATAGAAAATGGTTTAAAGAAATTTATAAATGTTACACAGGACAAGATATAGAAAGTACAGATTGCGAAAAGTTTGTTAAACCTAAATCTTATGTAGAAGGAATTAAACGTGCCTTATTTGGGGAATTAGCAGCTGTTGAAAAATATAGAATCATAAGAATGGGCTTACCTAACAGATATCAAAGAGATATACTTCTTGAAATTTTGACAGATGAAATGAAACATGCAACAAAATATAATTATATTTTAACAATGAATTTGTGCAAACAAGTTGGGCGTAAAAAAAAGAGTGAAGAAAATTGTTATAGAGGAGAAACTGTATTAAACCATAGTGAATATATAGATAGCATGAATGCTATAATGAAAAGAGCTGTACAAGAAAAGGATATGGGATTAAACATAGAATATTTATTATCTAAATCTATAATTACGGGCATATTGGTAGGGACTGGTGAAAACATAGAAGAAGCTCAAAGGCAAGTAGAAGAATGGATTGAAAATGAAGAAATAGGTTTATTTAATAAGAACTCCTAAATCATTAGGGGTTTTTATTAATTGTTTAAAATTAAATTCTAAGATAATTAATAAAATGCTTGCAATAATTTTTAGAATGGTCTAATATTATATTATGAAAATTTTGTAAAGGAGGTCGTATTAATGTTATTAATAAATTTATTGAGTAATGGATATAATTTTATATTTAAAATACGACCTATGGACATGTAAATTTTTGTAATTGGTTAATTAAGCCATAGGTTATGTATTCTATGGCTTTTATATTATGTATATATTGTTTTGATGTGAAAGCTTAGGATACTCCTGGGCTTTTTTTGTTTAAGAAAAAAGGGGGGGACAAAAATGAAGAAAAATATTTTGCTCTATTCTGCAGCAATACTATGTGTAGCTATTGCAACCTTTATTGGTACTTTAGAACCTTTAGTTATTAAAGTTACTATTGATAACGTTATAGGGAATATACCTGTAAATAGTAGTAATAAAGTTAATTATTTTATTAATAAAATAGGAGGTATATCATACTTACAAAAAAACCTATGGATTTGCGGTTTAACACTAGTAATTTTAACTTTGGTTAGGGGATTGTTTTTATATTATAGAGGGAAATGGTCTGCTAAAGCTTCTGAAAATATAGCAAAGAGCTTAAGGGATAAGCTTTATGACCATATTCAACATCTGCCTTACGATTATCACGTGAAAACAGAAGCGGGAGATCTTATACAAAGATGTACTTCTGACGTAGAAACTATAAGGAAATTTTTATCAAATCAATTAGTGGAAATGGGAAGAGGGATTTTTATATTGGTATTTTCTCTAATAGTAATGTTTTCATTAAATGTTAAGATGACCTTAGTGTCAATGAGTACAGTGCCAATAATTTTTGGTTTTTCACTGATGTTTTTTTCTAAAATCAAGGACATATTTAATGAAGCAGATGAAGAAGAGGGGAAGATGACCACAGTACTTCAGGAAAATCTTTGGGGAGTTAGAGTAGTTAGAGCCTTTGGAAGAGAAAAATATGAAATTGATAAATTTGATAATGTAAATAAAAGATACCAAAACATATTGTATAAGCTTTACAGTTTGCTAGGTACCTATTGGAGTGTATCTGACTTCTTATGTATGATTCAAATAGCTTCAGTTTTAATATTTGGAATATATTTTACTTTAATAGGAGATATAAGTTTAGGTACATTGGTAGTTTTTCTTAATTATGAAATAAAGCTATTGTGGCCTGTAAGACAACTTGGAAGAATTCTATCTGAAATGGGGAAAATGACTGTAGCTAAAAAGAGAATATATCAAATACTTAATGAAAAGGTAGAGGAAGATAAAGAAGGAGAAAAGAAACCTAAGATATTAGGCAATATAGAGTTTAAAGATGTGCATTTTGAATATGACAAAGGTCAGCCTATTTTAAATGGTATTTCATTTAAAATAAATAAGGGTGAAAAAGTTGCTATAGTTGGACAAACGGGTTCCGGAAAATCCTCTTTAATTCACCTGTTAGGAAGGCTTTACGATTATAATGGTGGTTCTATAAAAATTGACGGAGTAGAGTTAAGAGAAATAAACAAAAAGTGGATTAGAAGTAACGTTGGTACAGTGCTTCAAGAGCCGTATCTTTACTCAAGAAATATTGAAGATAATATAAAGATTGCCAAGAAAGATGCTACTAAAGAAGAAGTGATATTCAGTGCAAGGAATGCCTCTGTTCATGAAGTTATAGAAAGCTTTGAAAAAGGTTATGAAACTATGTTAGGTGAAAAGGGAGTTAACCTGTCAGGTGGACAAAGACAGAGAATTGCTATAGCAAGAACATTGATTAAATCTAGTCCAATACTTATATTTGATGATTCCTTAAGTGCTGTAGATACTGAAACAGACAGAAAAATTAAAGAAGCATTAAAAGAGAAAAGCAAAGGGGTAACCACAATAATAATATCCCATAGAATATCCTCGATTATGGATTCAGATAAAATAATAGTATTGGATAAGGGTAAAATTGCTCAAATGGGCAGTCATAATGAATTAATAAAGGTAGAAGGAATATATAAGAGAATATGGGATATCCAAAAGAGTATAGAAAATGAATGGAATGATACAATAGTAAGTTAACGAAATGGCGGTGAGATAATGAGTGATAAATTAAGTTTTAGTCTATGGAGAAAATTATTTAATTATGTAATAGAATTTAAAGGGAGTTTAATAAAACTATCTTTGGTTATGAGTGCAGTAGCAGGTATAGATGTACTGGTACCATATCTCAATAAATATGCAATAGATACTTTTGTTGAAAATAATAATATGCTAGGACTAAAAAAATTTGCAGTAGTCTATTTAGTTATTATAATTATTCAAGCAATTAATATTAAAATATTTATAAATGTTGCAGGTAAAGTAGAAACAGGACTTGCATATCACATAAGGAGAATATCTTTTGAAAAGCTTCAAAAATTATCATTATCATATTATGACAAAACTTCAGTAGGGTGGATAATTTCTAGGGTTACTTCAGATGTGATGAGATTAAGTGAAATAGTATCCTGGGGACTAATTGATATGGTATGGGCTTTGGTTATGATGTTTGGATTTGTAATAATTATGATGATTCATAATGTTAAACTAACATTAATTACTTTAAGCGTAGTACCGCCACTTATAATAATTGGAATATATTTTCAAAGGAAAATTTTAGATTCCTATAGAGATGTAAGAAAAATAAATTCTAAAATAACAGCAGGCTTTAATGAGTGTATAACAGGAGCGAAAACTACTAAAACATTAGTTACTGAATTAGATAATTTAGAAGAATTTAAAGTTACCACTGGAGACATGAGAAGTTCTTCTTTAAGAGCAGCTATATTTTCATCCTTATTTTTACCTATAGTATTAACTTTAGGAAGCATTGGAACAGGTTTAGCTCTATGGTATGGTGGTAAAGGAGTACTTTTAGAAACATTAAGTTATGGTACTTTAGTAATGTTCTTGGCCTATTCGATACAATTTTTTGAGCCAATAACACAACTGGCTACTACCTTAGCAGAGCTTCAACATGCCCAGGCATCAGCAGAGAGGGTAATATCTCTTATTGAAGAAAAAATAGAAATCCAGGATAGCGAAGAAATAATAAATAAATATGGCGATATATTTAATCCTAAAAATGAAAATTGGGAGCCTATCCATGGAGATATAACATTCAAAGATATAAGCTTTGCTTATAAGGATGGAGAAAAGGTTTTAGATAATTTTAATTTGCAAGTAAAAAAAGGGGAGAAGATAGCTTTAGTTGGTGAGACTGGTTCAGGGAAAAGTACCATTGTAAATTTACTCTGTAGATTCTATGAGCCTACAGATGGAGAAGTATTAATAGATGGAGTTGATTATAGAGAAAGATCTATTTTATGGCTTCAATCAAACTTAGGATACGTATTACAAAGCCCTCATTTATTTAGCGGAACTATAAAGGATAATATAAAATATGGAAAACTAAATGCTACGGATGAAGAGGTTATGAAAGCAGCTCAATTAGTAAACGCCCATGATTTTATTATTAGAATGGAGAATGGATATAATACTGAAGTTGGTGAGGGAGGAAATAAACTTTCTACAGGAGAAAAACAACTTATTTCTTTTGCTAGAGCAATTATATCAAACCCATCATTATTTGTTTTAGATGAAGCTACATCATCTATTGATACAGAAAGTGAAAAAATTATTCAAGATGCAATTGATAAAGTTTTAAAAGGAAGAACTAGTTTTATAATAGCTCATAGATTATCAACTATAGTGTCTGCAGATAAAATATTAGTGATACAAAAAGGTGAAATAGTTGAAATGGGAAACCATGAAGAATTAATGAAGAATAAAGGCTATTATTACAACTTATATACTAATCAATTTATTGAAGAGAAGGAAAAAGAAATATTAAATTCTTAACACAAAGAACTGCCTTTATAAAATTTAAGGCAGTTTTTTAAATTTTATATAATAGTATATTGACAATATATTATTTAAATAATATAATCATAGTAAATATATAGGATTAAAGGAAAAAGAGGTGTAGAATATGAAGATATCAACTAAAGGCAGATATGGTTTAAAGGCTATGATGGATATTGCCATATATACATCTTGTGAGAGCATAGCACTGAAGAGTATTTCTGAGAGACAAAATATATCTGAAAAATATTTGGAGCAAATTTTTTCTGCTCTTAGAAAAAATGGATTGGTAATCAGCAAAAAAGGCGCTCAAGGAGGATATAGTTTGGCTAATCATCCATCTAAAATAACCGTAGGAGATATATTAAGAGTATTAGAAGGGGATTTAGATGTGGTTGATTGGGAAGAAAGCATGAAAGATGATATCTTGGAAAAATGCATTTATGATAACATATGGAAAAAGCTTAATATTTCCATAGCTTCAATAGTTGATTTAATAACTTTAGAAGATTTAGTAGAGCAATATAACAAAAGTAAAGGAATAGAATACATGTATTATATATAATACATGTAAATATTTTAAAACAAAGCATACTATTCAGATAGGAATAATAAATATATAATTTAAGGAGGATCATTATGAGAGTATATAATAATTTAACAGAACTTATAGGAAATACACCAATGTTGAGACTTGGTAAATTTGAAAAACAATATGAGGTTAAAGCAAATTTAATAGGTAAGGTTGAGTATTTTAACCCAGGAAGTAGTATTAAAGATAGAATAGCTTTTGCAATGATAGAAGAAGGAGAAAAGCAAGGGCTTATAAAAAAGGATACAGTTATTATAGAACCTACTAGCGGAAATACAGGAATAGGTCTAGCATTAGTAGCAGCGGCAAAAGGATATAAAATAATATTAACTATGCCTGAATCTATGAGTATAGAAAGAAGAAAGTTATTAAAAGCATATGGAGCAGAATTAGTATTAACACCAGCTGCAGACGGTATGAAAGGTTCTATTGCAAAAGCAGAAGAACTAGCAAAAGAAATACCAAATTCATTTATTCCTCAACAATTTGATAATTTAGCTAATCCATCTATTCATGAAAAGACTACTGCTGAAGAAATATTAAGAGATTTAGATGGAAAAGTAGATGTGCTTATTTCAGGAGTAGGAACTGGTGGAACTATAACAGGAATAGGAAAAGTGCTAAAAAAGAATAATCCAGATGTAAAAATCATCGCAGTGGAACCAGAAGATTCAGCGATTCTTTCTGGAGGTAAACCAGGCCCACATAAAATACAAGGTATAGGTGCAGGATTTATTCCATCAATATTAGACACATCTCTAATTGATGAAATTATTAAAGTTTCAAATGAAGATTCCTTTAAAATTACTAAAGAAATAGTAACATTAGAAGGACTTTTAGTGGGTATATCTTCAGGAGCAGCATTACATGCAGCTAAGGAAGTTGGTATAAGAGAAGAGAATAAGGGAAAAAATATAGTAGTAATACTACCTGATACAGGTATGAGATATTTATCAACACCTGTATTTGATTAAATAAAAAAAGGTGATTTAAAATGAGCAAAATTATATATATGGACTATGCAGCTACTACTTTTATAAAGGATGAGGTATTAGAAGAAATGATGCCTTATTTGAAGGGGTTCTTTGGGAACCCCTCATCTCAATATTCAATAGGACTTAGGAGTAAAATGGCAATTGAAAGCTCTAGAGATAATATAAGTAGTGCAATTAATTGTAAAAGCGATGAAGTGTTTTTTACCAGTGGAGCCACTGAGGCTGATAATTGGGCTATAAAGGGATTTGCCTATGCTAATAAAAATAAAGGTGATCATATTATCACTACAAAAATTGAGCATGAAGCAATATTAAGTACTTGTAGATATTTAGAAGAAGAGGGGTTTAAGGTTACTTATCTACCTGTAGATGGAGAGGGATTTGTAAATTTAGACCAATTAATAGATTCGATTACCAAAGATACAATATTGGTATCTATAATATATGGAAATAATGAAATTGGAACTATTCAAAACATTAAAGAGATAGGGAAAATATGTAATGAAAAGAATATAACTTTTCATAGTGATGCAGTACAGGCTTTGGGAAAAGTCCCCATAGATGTAAAAGATTCAAATATAGATATGCTTTCTATGTCCTCTCATAAAATATATGGTCCTAAAGGAGTAGGAGCTTTATATGTTAAAAAAGGGTTAAAGCTTCATAATATACTTCATGGAGGAGGGCAAGAGAGAGGAAAAAGAGGAGGCACAGAGAATGTAGCCTCTATTGTTGGCTTTGGAAAAGCCGTTGAAATATCTATGAATACTATGAAAGATGAAGTGGAAAGATTATCATTCTTAAGTAATAGAATGATAGAAAAACTTTTAGAAATAGAAGGAGCCTTTCTAAACGGTCCTGAAGGTGAGCATAGATTAGCTAATAATATAAACTTAGGTTTTAGAGGAGTTTATGGGGAAGATTTAGTATTTAATTTGGATAGGGAAGGTATATGTGTATCTAGCGGAAGTGCATGTCAAGCTACGTCTATGGAACCTTCACATGTATTACTAGCTTTGGGGCTTAGCAGAGAGTTATCAAAATCCTCTATAAGACTTACTATAGGTGAAAACACTACTGAGGAAAATGTAGATTATGTTTGTGAGCAAATAAATAATATAGTTAATAGAATTAGGACGGTGAGAAAATGAAAAAAAGAGTAGTATTAGCTATGAGTGGAGGAGTTGATAGTTCCGTAGCAGCACATTTATTATTGAAAGAAGGATATGAAGTTATAGGTGTTACAATGCAGATTTGGGATGAGGACCAAGAGTATGAGGAAAGAGAAGGCGGTTGCTGTTCCTTATCATCTGTTAATGATGCAAGGAGAGTTGCTTATAAGCTTGGAATACCATTTTATGTAATGAACTTTAAGGAAGAGTTTAAAGAAAAAATAATAACTAATTTTGTAGATGAATATTTAAAAGGAAGAACTCCTAATCCATGTATTGCTTGTAATAAACATATCAAATTTGATTCATTCTTAAAAAGAGCTTTAAATCTAGGGGCAGATTACATAGCCACAGGTCACTATGCTAAAATAGAAAAACATAATGACAGATATGTAATAAAGAAGGGTATAGATTTAACAAAGGACCAAAGTTATGTGCTTTACAATTTTACACAATTTCAGTTAGAGCATACATTACTACCCTGCGGAGATTATAATAAGAAAGAAATTAGAGCTATAGGTAAGGAAATTGGATTATCTGTCCATGATAAAAAAGATAGTGAGGAAATATGTTTTATTCCAGACGATGATTACGGAAGATTTATAGAAAAACAAATTGGAGAAGAAATAAAAGATGGCTATTTTAAAGATAAGCATGGTAATATATTAGGAAAGCATAAAGGTATAATTCATTACACCATAGGTCAAAGAAAAGGATTAGGTATTACACTTGGAAAGCCTATGTATGTAGTGAATATAGATCCTAAAAATAATGAAGTTATACTAGGAGAAAATGAAGATTTATTCAGAACGGGATTAATTGCTGAAGAAGTAAATTTAATAGCTTTCGATAAATTAGAAAAGCCGACAGAAGTTGAAGTAAAAGTAAGATATTCTACCACGTCAAATAAAGGTACAATATATCCAATTGAAGATGGAAAAGTAAAAGTTGAATTAATAAATCCCCAAAGAGCAATTACAAAAGGTCAATCTGTAGTGTTCTACCAAGAGGATATTTTAATTGGTGGGGGAATAATTAGCGAAATATTATAGTTTTTTAATTTGTAGTTTATATGTTTATATAAACTACTTTTTTTATAGCGAAATATTTTGAAGATTCCGCGTATTGAATATTTCACTATAAATTAAATAAAAAATATAGACGGAATTTAATGAAATTGATAATATTATATCTATAGATAATAATGAAAAAGGAGGTAGAATAGCATGAAATTTTGGCAAATAACATCTCTTTTTATATTTTGGATCATACTAAGTGAGTCAATTACATTAGAAAGATTAAGCATAGGACTCATAATATCTTACTTAGTGTTTAGATTTAATGAATATCTAAACAGAGACTCAATGGAAAAAAACAGTAAAAAAATCTCCTTTAATGTTAAAAAAATAACTATTTTTTTGAAGTATTTAGGTGCATTAATTTTAGAAATATTTAAATCTAATATACATGTGGCTAAAATAGTTTTAAGTCCTAAGATGAATATATCACCAAATATATGTACAGTAGACACAAAGATACAATCGAATGTATTGAAAACGGTTTTAGCAAATTCAATTACGCTAACTCCAGGTACATTAACTCTGGTTATGGATGATGACAAATTAATTATTCACTGTCTTCAAGAGGAAAATATAAAAGATTTAAAGGAGTCCTCTTTTGAGAATATTCTTTTGAAAGCTGAGGAAATTATAAATGAGTAAAGTATTGATTTTTTCCGTTATTTTTTTATCAATAACTATATTGGGATGTCTATACAGAGGGGTTAAAGGCCCAACTTCTGCAGATAGGCTTATTGCAATAAATGTAATAAGTACTAAAACAATAATTATCATAGCGTCTATTTCCTTCATACTTAAAGAAACATATTTTATAGATGTAGCGCTAGTATATGCTTTAATTAGTTTTATAGCTTCTATAATAATATCCCGCTATATAGAAAGCTTAGGAGGAGATAATGATGATTAAAATATTATTAGTATCAGCATTTACATTGGGAGGTTTATTTTTCTTCATGGTAGGTACATTAGGTATTTTAAGGTTCCCCGATGTATTCACAAGAGTGCATAGTGCAGCAAAATGTGATACTTTAGGAGCTTTGCTATGTTTAACTGGATTAATAATTAATAGTGGGTTTAATTTCACAAGTTTAAAATTAATTTTAGTCCTTGGGTTTATATGGATAACAAATCCTACCGCTACTCATTTAATAGGCAAGGCTGAGTACTTAAGAATAAAGTCTATTGAGAGAAAGGATGGAGTAAAGAAGGATGAAAATCTTTAGTGTTATAATGTTATTATTTTTAATAATATCTTCAATAATGGTTTCTTATGTAAAAGATCTCCTAGGAGCAATTATAGTTTTTATGGTTTATAGCTTAATTATGGCTATATTATGGCAACAACTAAATGCTCCAGATTTAGCAATAACCGAGGCAGCCGTTGGAGCTGGTATTACTACAGTATTGTTTATTCTAACATTAAAGAGAATAAAGGGAGAAAAGAAATGAGAAAGATAAATGCAGTACTTATTACTTTTGGAATAACCTTTATACTTCTTCTTGGAGTAATAGAATTACCTCAGTTTGGAGCAGGTTCTCCACCAACTCATAATGAAGTTTCAAAATATTATATAGAAAATGCTGTTAAAGACACAGGGGCTACTAACATAGTTACTGGAATAATATTAGACTATAGAGCATTTGATACTTTTGTTGAAGCCAGTGTTTTATTTACTTCAGCAATAACTGTATTGGTAGTTTTAAAAAAGAATAAAGAGTAAAAGGAGAGGTAAAATGAAGGATATTATATTAAAAGAAGTAAGTAGAACAATATTGCCTTTCATACACCTTTTTGGCATTTATATAATTTTACACGGCCACTTAAGTCCAGGAGGAGGATTTGCTGGGGGAACGGTTTTAGGTACAGGTTTTATACTTTATAGGATTGTATTTGGAAAAGATAAAGCAAGAGAAAAATTTCAGTATAGTAAATTAGTAAAGATCATGTCAATTGCATTAATTATGTATGGAACTATAAAGGGCTATAGTTTTATATCTGGAGGAAGTGATTTAAATTGGCCAGGCCCACCTTTAGGAAAGGCAGGGAATATACTAAGTGGTGGATTTTTGCTTCCTTTAAATATTATAGTAGGGATAATTGTATCTATAACTATATATTTTTTATATAGCTTATTTGAAGAAGGTGAAATATAAAATGGAAAAGCTATTTATTAACTATTATGAGACTGCTTCAGTAATACTATTTGGAATAGGATTTGTAACATTACTATTAAATAATAATCTAATAAAAAAAATTATTGGGCTAAACATTATGGATACATCAGTTTTTCTTTTCTTTATATCAAAAGGTTATATAGCTGGAAAAGAAGCACCCATCATAGTAGAGTCTTTTAAGGGAGTGGATAGATATATAAACCCAATTCCTACTTCTCTTATGCTTACAGGCATTGTAGTAGCTGTAAGCACTACGGCTTTTGCATTAGCATTAACTATAAAAGTTCACGAGAAATATGGAACAATAGAGTTAGATGAAATATTAAAAAAAGGAGATGAGTAGATTTGCCTATTGATAGCTTTCCATTAGTTGCGCTGTTATTACTATTTATTACGGCTACTATAATGCCAGTGATAAAAAAAGAAAAGATTTCTAAGGGAATTAGCCTCATATCTTTTTTAGCGTGCTTTTTAATGTATTTTGTTACATTAAATTATGTAATAAAAACGGGGGGATATTATTATAGAATAGGACATTTTCCTGCACCTATAGGTATTGAATTTTATGTAGGTGTAGTTGAATGTATGTTAGGTATGCTTTTTACCTTTGTGGCATCTATAGTAATATGGTATTCAATTTACAATATAGATTATGACATAAGCAAAGAAAAAATAAATCTATACTATCTTTTAATAAACATTTTAGTAGGTTCTCTTCTAGGGATAGTTTTTTCAAATGATATATTTAATATCTTTGTATTTATTGAAATAGGTAACTTAGCTTCCTGTGGAATAGTAGTTATAAAGGATAAAAAAGAAAATATAAAAGCTGGAATTAAGTACTTAATAATGAGCTGCCTAGGATCCGGTCTTGTACTTATGGGGATTGCTTTTTTATATTCAATCACTGGGCATTTAAATATGACTTTTATCCATGAGAGCATGATAAAAAACTATAGTCAATATACTAGGATTACTACAATAACCTTAGGATTATTTACTATAGGATTAGGTGTTAAGAGTGCTATGTTTCCATTACACACATGGCTTCCTGATGCTCATGCTAATGCGCCAACATCTTCTAGTGCCATATTGTCATCACTGGTATTGAAAGGATATGTATGGTTTTTGATAAAAATTATCTATAAGGTATTTGGAAAAGAGATAATTAATAATCTTCCAATATTAAATATTATATTGATATTGGGATCTTTAGGAATGATTTTTGGATCAATATTTGCAATATATCAGAAAAATATTAAAAAAGTAATTGCATATTCTACTGTAGCTCAAATGGGATATATATTCTTTGCCATAGGATTGGGTACGGAGCTAGGGGTTACAATTGCTATATTTCATATTATAGGACATGCAGTAACTAAAGGAGCTTTATTTTTAAGTGCAGGTTCAATTATTCAGAGTACGGGATTAAAAGAATTAGAGGATTTAAAAGGTGTTGGTAGGGAGATGCCTTATACTTTGGGGATGTTCTTTATTGCATCTTTATCCATGATAGGAATTCCTGTATTACCTGGCTTTGTTTCCAAATGGTATTTAGCTTTAGCAAGTATTGAAGCTAACAAAATTATATTAATAGGGGTAATACTATTAAGTAGCTTATTAAATGCAATATACTATTTTCCAATTGCTATAAATGGTTTTTTTGGTGAAGAAAATTTAAAAAATAAGGTATATAAAAGTAAAGAAAAACCCTTAAAAGAATTATTGCCAATAATAATTTTAATTTTAACTATGATATATATAGGAGTTAAATCTCAATCTATAATAGATTTAATTAAGACTGGTTTAGTGTAGGAGGAGCTATATTGAATAATATAATTGTTTTATTACCAATAATCTTTCCTTTTATAGCAGCTATTTTAATATGGTTGTGTAATTTTAGCAGAAGAAAAAGAAATATATTTGTTTTTATAATTACTTCTTTAAATTTTATATTTGTTTATATAGTTTTTAAGTATTTTAATAAAGAAAAAATACATCTGTTTGTATTCAATGAATTCTTAGATATATATTTTAAAATAGATAAACTTACAATATTATTTGCTATATTGGTTTCGATTTTATGGATATTTACTACTATTTATGCTATGGAATATATGAAACATGAAGGAAAAGAAAATAGGTTTTTTTCATTTTTTTTAACTACCTTAGGAGTAACATTAGGCATAGCCTTTTCAGGTAACTTAATAACACTTTATTTATTTTATGAATTATTAACTTTAGCTACTTTCCCATTAGTAATACATTCTGATACAAAAGAAGCTTTAAATAGTGGAAGAAAATATTTAATCTATTCATTTGCGGGAGCAACCCTTGTGCTTTTTGGAATGATTATTTTATTTAATTTAACTAAAGACTTATCATTTTTGCCTAAAGGCATAATAAATAATTTATCTAATGAAAATATAAAGCTATATACTATAAGCTTTATAACTATGTTTCTAGGTTTTAGTGTTAAGGCAGCCCTAGTACCTTTTCATTCATGGCTTCCGCAAGCTATGGTAGCACCAACTCCAGTAAGTTCATTATTACATGCTGTAGCAGTAGTTAAATCAGGTGTTTTTGCCCTTGTTAGAACTGTTTATTATATATATGGAGCTGAATTTATAAGAAATAATGAAAGTACAAAATACTTAACTATATTTATAATAATATCTATATTAATGGGGTCGTTTTTAGCCCTTCATCAAGAAAATCTTAAGAAAAGATTAGCATATTCCACCATAAGTCAATTGGGATATATTTTGTTAGGAATAATTCTTGTAAATAGAAATGCTTTTGTAGGCGCAATGCTACATTTAATAAATCATGCGGTAATAAAAATCACCTTATTTTTCTGTGTAGGGGCAATCATGTACACTAGAGGAAAAACAGAAATAAGCCAAATAAAAGGTATTGGAAGAGAGATGCCAATAACATTATGGTGCTTTACCATATCATCTATATCTCTTATAGGAATACCACCTACAAATGGCTTTGTTTCTAAATGGTTTTTAGCTCAAGGAAGTTTAGGGGAAGGCAAAATTCTTTTTCCAGCTATATTACTATTTAGTGCACTGCTTACTGCAATGTATTTGTTGCCAATAATAACTGAGGCCTTTTTTAAAAGGGAGAAGGAGAATCCCCATATTACTAATGAAGCTCCAAGAAAAATGCTTATCCCTATAATATGTATAACCACAATAACAGTAATTCTTGGACTATTCCCTAATCCAGTTCTTAGTTTTATACAGGAAATAGCAAAAGAGTTAATGTAAATATTAAATACAATAGAGAGGGAAGGTGAAATTTTGACTGGAGAAAATTCATTACTATTTATAATTTTATTTCCATTGATTTCAACGATTATTTCATATTTGCTTGGTAGAATAAGAGAAAGTTATAGAGATGTATTTAATATTTTTTCTACATTTATTATGTTTATATTTGTAAGTAGTCTGTATCTTAAAGTGTTGAGTGAGGACATGCGTTTATTAGTACCCAATATTATGGGAACAGGACTTTACTTGAAATTAAACGCTTTTAGATATATTTTTGTATGGTTAACAACTTTAATATGGTTTTTGGTTATAGTGTATTCTATTTCATATATGAAGTCATACAAGGATAAAAATAGATATTATGTGTTTTTCATGTTAACGTATTGGAGCACTTTGGGAGTTTTTATTTCAGAGGACTTGCTAAATCTATTTACATTCTTTGAAATTATGTCATTAACATCGTACCCATTGATAATACATGAAGAAGAGAAATCCTCACATGAAGCTGGAGACACATATATAATTATGGCAGTAGCAGGAGGATTAGTTCTATTAATGGGATTGTTTTTACTTTATGATTTTACTCAAACCCTCCTGCTAGGAGAGCTTAAAATTGCTGTAAGTAAAATAGGAGATATAAAGTATTTAATTGCATCTTTAATTTTATTTGGATTTGGAGTTAAAGCTGGAGCCGTACCATTGCATATTTGGTTACCTAAGGCGCATCCCGCGGCACCAGCACCAGCCAGTGCTATACTATCAGGCATATTACTTAAAACAGGTATTTTTGGAATAATGATAACAACTGGATATATGTTTCCTGATGATTTTAATATTTCTTCTGTAATATTAGTCTTAGGTTTTACAACTATGTTTATTGGAGGACTACTAGCACTATTTCAAAGAAATATAAAAAGGACACTTGCATACAGTAGTATGAGTCAAATGGGATATATACTTGTAGGTATAGGACTTATGGGCATTTTAGGAGAACATAAAGCCATAGCTTTTTATGGAACGCTATACCATATAATAAATCATGTAATTTATAAAGTACTTTTATTTTTAGCTGCTGGCGCAGTATATATGTGTTTACATCGGTTGGATATTAATTCTATATTAGGATTTGGAAAAAATAAAAATATATTTAAATATTTATTCTTAATTGGCTTGTGTGGAATAATTGGAATGCCAGGATTTAATGGCTTCATAAGTAAGAATTTACTACATCATGCATTAGCAGAAGCTTTGCATATATATGGAGGTATATGGCTAACATTAGGGGAATATATTTTTGTAATTAGTAGCGGATTTACAACGGCATATATGCTAAAGTTATTTGTTGCTATATTTATGGAAGGAGAAGACAAATACTCTAAGGAAAAATATATAAGTAAAACTACATTTATACCTATGGTAATTTTGGCTTTATTGATATTATTTATAGGAGTAAATCCTCAGTTTGTGATTAAAGTAATAGAAAAAGCTTCAATTTCATTTGGTATTTATGGTGAAATTCCTATAGATTTTTATTCTATTGAAAATATTAAATCTTCATTTGTTTCTATAGGGTTAGGTGTACTAGTCTATATATTATTCATTAGAAAACATTTAAGAGTTGTATCAGATAAGAAAATCACTTATATAAATACTACTTTAAGCTGGTTTAGCATAGAAAAAAATATTTATATCCCTTTATTTAAATTTATATTCAGAATTTTAAGCTTTGTTTTAAAGGTATTTGATGAAGGTTTGATAAAACTTATATATTTAATCAATGATAATATGAAAAAGATTGGTAATGTAGAAATCAAATTTGAAAATGACGTAGATGGAAAATTAAAAGAATTATTAAATAAGAAGTTTAGTTTAACAGGCTATAAACTAAGTAGTATAACTTATTCAATATATATTTTTGGTGTTATGCTTTTGGTTATTCTAATAACTTTAATGTATTAATAATTACTAGTAAATAAAAACAATTATCAAAAGCTGAGAGAAGGAGCTTAAAGTGGTAATAACTACTGATAGCTGTCCTTCTCTTTGTTTTTATGCTAATATTTTAATGTTGAAATAATTTCTAAAAAGATATAAATTCAATATAGATATGCAAAATAAGGTGGTGTTGACTTTGGAAGAAAAAGAGATTATAGAAAAACTAAAAAAGGATCCTTATTATATTAAATCACTAACTAATGTCACTGAAGATATGGCTTTAGCTGTAGTAAAGAACAATGGGGTATTAATTCGATATGTAGAGAATCCATCGGAAAATGTTATGTGGGAAGCACTAAAGCAAAATCCATGGGCTATTGAATATATTCATAACCCTAATGAAGATATGTGTTTATATGTAGTAGAAAAAGCATGGAATTCTTTAAGATATATTAAAGACCAAAGCTATAATGTAATAAAAAAGGCTATAGAGTCAAAAGGATGGGCAATACAATTTGCCTTAAACCCCGATATAGAACTTCAAAAGATAGCAGTAGAAAAAGATTTTGATTCTATAAAGTTTATAAAAAATCCTTCTTGCGAAATACAAATGGTTGCTGTTAAAAAGGACTGGTCTTCTATAAAATTTATAGACAATCCTTGTGATGAGGCAGAGCTAGAAAGTATAAGAAGCAATGAAGAGGCTATGAGATATCTTCACATAACAGATGAAAAAATTAATAAATATATTAAGGTAAATGTAAAAGTGGCGAAATATCTTAAAGAAGAGAAATTAAAAGAATTAGAACCAATTATAATAGAAGAGATAGGTAAAGAAGAGGCAGATAATCAATTCTTATTAGATTTTATAGAGTGTGATGCATTTAAATTTGATAAGGTTCGCTTTATTTACAAATATGGAAGTATGAAAGCTAAGACTGTTTTATTAGATTATAAACTAGGTATGTAAGGAGTGTAATATATATGAATTTTAATGATGCTTTATTAACAGTAGATTTAGTAATTAAGAGCGGTGCTGTTCCATTAATTATAGGAGAAAGTGGTATAGGGAAAACTGCTTTAGTTAGGGAATTGAGTAAAAGAGAAAAATATTTTTTAGTTAACATCGATGGAAACCTGTTAAAAGAAGGTGAAATTGGAGGGCTACCTACAGTAGATGAGTATGAAAAAAATATAGATGGCTTAGTTAAGAAAGAAAAGAAAACTGTTTATGCAATTCATACTAAGTTGTTACAAATAGAAGATGCTATAAAAGAACATCCAAAAAGAAAAGTGTTGCTTTTTATAGATGAATTAAATAGATGTGAACATGCTGTCCAACAAGAACTAATGAATATTATACTAAATAGAGAGATAAATGGATATTTTCTTCCTAAGGAAGTAGACGTAATAGCAGCTATGAATCCTTCTAATAAATATGATAACTTTTCTCAAAGTGATTATCAAGTAGTAGAAATGGATCCGGCCCAAGAGGATAGATTTGTTTGGGTAGAGCTTGAAGCAGATGTAAAGACATGGATGCAATGGGGAGTAAGTGAGGAAGGAAAAATACATGAAGATGTACTGCAGTTTATTGCAAGTTTCCCAGAATATTTGCATACTCCATATTCACAAGAAGCTATTAAGGCTACACCAAGAAGCTGGGAAAGAATATCGAAATCCTATAGTGTGTATACGAACTATAAAGAAGAATATCCATCAAAAATATTTTACAATGTGGTAAAAGGTAATGTAGGTGGTGCCATTGCACAGGATTTTATTAATTATCTACAGGAAAATAGACATCCATTGATCTCTCCAGAAGAAATATTTGCACAGGAAGAATTAAGTGAAGAGCTTATAGGAAGAGTAAAGGGAGAAAGTCATTCAAGACTTTATTTATCTTCAAAAAATGCTTTAACTTATTTAAAAGATTTACAATATAGAGATAGGGAAGTTAAAATATTTTCTAAATTTCTTCAGTTATATCCTGCAGATTTAAAAATGGGTATTATGCAGGAAATAAAGTTTAATTTTAAAGACACTTTATATAAAGAATTTATGGGTGATGAAATTTTTGTTGAAGGCTATTTTGCTCTATATAATGAATTAGAAGATTAGAGGGATGGAGATGAAAGAAAGTAAATTTGATTTGATAAGAAAAGAGTTATTAAAAGAAGTCTATTCATGGGAGGAAGAAGCTAATCCCAGTTCTAAATTTATAAATGACTTTAATAAACTATTAGAGTTATGTACATTTTCTCTTATGAGGGGAGAAGATAATTTCTTTGCTCTTTTTATAATTCAAATGAAAAGAAGATTAGATTTTAACATGGCTTCCCCTCTAGGCACAACAGCATCCCTTTCGCATTTTATCCTTCATGTGAATCCTGTAATATTCTTAGAATGCAGATTAGAAGAGATGAAGGCATTAATTAAGCATGAAGTATATCATATAATGTTTGGACATATAGTAAGGGGGAGAGAATTAAGAAAAAAATATAATGATTTTGTAGTTAATGCAGTCTTAGATATTTCTATAAATCAATATATAAAAAATTTACCCTCCTGGTCATATACTATTGAAATGATTAACTGGTCATTTAAGGCAAGTTTAGAATATGAAAAAAATGCAGAGCATTATGCTGAGGAATTAAATAAGGCAATGAACAAACTAAGTGGAGATAAAGGACCTGAAATTTTAGAGAAAAAGAATGAGGGAGATAAGTCTGAAATAAAATATTCAAAAGAATATGATATCTGGAAAACTCATGATATTTGGACAGAAAATAAAGAGGATTATAATTTTGAAGAAATAAAAGAGTTAACAAGAAAAACAGCAAATAATGCTAGCAAAGGTAAGATTCCTAATGCTGTTGAAAAGGCCTTGAAAGACCTTAATGAAAAACCTGAAATATCTTGGAGTGCTTATCTGAAAAAAATGATGGGGGCTCTTCCAGTGGGATATAAGAAGACTATAACAAGAAAAAATAGAAGGCAGCCAGATAGGTTGGATTTAAGAGGAAGGCTATCCAATCATGTAATACAAATATTAGTGGCTATAGATATCAGTGGAAGTGTTACAGATGAAGAAATTAAGAAGATAATGGTAGAGATATTTTCCATTGTAAAAAATCACCCTTGTGAAATTACTGTTATAGAATGTGATGATAGAATAAGGAGGATATATAAGGTTAAGGATTTAAGAGACATAAAGGCAAAAGTAGATACAAGAGGAGGTACCTCTTATTCACCAGTATTTCAGTATATCTATGAAAACAAATTAAGAAACCATCTTCTTATTTATTTTACGGATGGACTAGGAGAAGTAGAGTTAAAAGTAAAGCCCATAAATTTCAAAACCTTATGGGTACTTACAGGTAAAGAAGATAATCTTTCTTTGACAAATCCTCATGGAGAGATTAAGAAGCTATCAAATAAAAAAATAATAAAAAACGATGTCACCATTGCATTAGATGAAATGAAGGAAATAATTAAGGACTGGGCTTGTGCAGCTAATCAATATATTTAATATAAAAGTGAAAGATGGTGAAGGAAAGCCAAAAAATATAAAGAGGCATTTTATATATGTGCCTCCTTATACTTCTAAAATTTTATATAACTATTTCCATCCAAAGGTATAACTACTTGGAGGGACGGTGTACCTGAAGCTAATCCAATTATATATATTGTGTAGAATTTATCTGACCTTAGCAATATATTAGGAACTATTAGGACTAAATCTCCAGTATCTGCAGCCTCTGCTTCCATTGTGTATAATCCTGGACTTATTTTTTGGTAATTTGTAACTTCCATATAGTCTACATTATCAAATTTAATGTTACCGTTAGCTAAAGATGCATTTATCCTTGGAGCATCTGGAGAAAGATGAGCAACCCTTAGCATTACACTGCCTTGCTCTATAGGCACTGGAGGATCTTCAATTACTTTAATACTAATATTGTCAAGAAGACCTATAGCTGCAGCAGTTAATATTTGATTTTTACCCACAGATAAGCTAGTATTAATTATTGGTGTAGTACTATTACCAGTTGGGTATACTTTGACATTATAGTTATTAGGTGTAACTTTAAGGTATTCTGTGAAATCTCTATATTTTAAATTCCTAGCAACTAGTCTATCATTAAGATAAACATCTACAGCAGGGGCATTAGGAGAAGCGTGAAATATTCTAATATAAGAAGTTTCTTCTAGACTTCTAAAATTATTAGGTGTAAAATATGGACAATTAAACATTTTTAAACATTAAACCTTTCAAATAGTAATACTTACATTATTAATATATGAAATAAATATATTGAGGTTACATTTATGAGAAAAATATAGAAGTATTTTATTATAAATTTATAATGTATTTAAGGGGGATTAAACTTGGAAAATTATTTTAATAAAGGAAGTTTGAAAAACATTTTTTTCATTATACTTGGTACATTTTTCTCTTCTGTGGGTATTAACCTATTTATTGCCAATGCCAATTTATTAAGTGGTGGGGTCTCTGGTATTTCATTGATATTAGAATATTTACTTAAAATACCTTCAGGATATTTTGTTTTCGCATTTAATATACCTTTATTTGTTTTAAGCTATAAAAAAATGGATAGGCGTTTTACTATTTATTCAATAATTGGAGCTACTTCCTTATCTATTATGTTAATACTAACGGTGCCCATGAGAGGTTTTATTAAAATTGATGATCCTTTACTATTATGTATTTATGGTGGAGTTTTAAATGGTCTAGGAGTTGGAATGGGATTTAGTAATAACGGTTCTGGTGGAGGACTTGATATAGTAGCGGCAGTAATTAAAAAGAAACATGAGAACTTCGATATAGGAAATATAAGTTTTTCTGTTAACTGCGTAATAGTTACAATAGGAGCTTTTATATTTAGTATTGAAAGTGCGTTATACACATTAGTATCTATGTACATTACATCTTTTGTAATAGATAGAGTAATTAAAGGATTCAATAGAGATAAACTTATCTTAATTATAACTGAAAAAGAGGAAGAGGTAAGTGACTGGATATTGAGAAACTTAGGAAGAGGAGTTACCTTTCTTTATGGAGAAGGGGCCTATACTAAGAATAAAAGAAAGATATTGTATTGTGTGGTTCCCTTAGCTGAGATTCCAAAGATCAAAAATATTACAAAAGAAATAGATAATAATGCATTTATATCTATTTTAGATGTATCTGAAGTGGAAGGGAAAGGATTTAAAAAGAAATCAAAATAGGCAGAAATACTGCCTATTTTTTTATTTTATAGTAATATTCTTTTGTATCTTCAGTTATAGTTTCAAATTCATATCCTAAATCTTTATAGTATTCTATTATTTTTGGAAGAGCTTTTGCAGTGTTTTTATTATTAAAGTTGCAATGCATAAGTATTATTAATCTGGAATAGTTTTTACTATTTTTTTTAGCATTAGATGCTAATTGATCAATTGTCAAGTTTGGGTTTACTCCATCAGATATGTTAACATTCCAATCATATATTTTAAAATTATTTTGGTGTAATTTTTCTAAAAGCTCTGTGCTTAAATGCTTGGAGCTTCCCCCGGGGAATCTTATTATATTAGATGTATATCCTGTGATTTCTTTAACTTTTTTTTGTGTTTTTAACATCTCTTCAATGAAAATATCATCACTTTTATATATCTTATTAAAATCATGGGAGTAAGTATGAAGACCTATACTATGGCCTTCATCATAAATTCTTTTAAGTATATCTTCTTTGTCTTCTATTTCCTTGCCTACAACAAAAAAGGTGGCTTTAACATCATGCTCCTTTAATATATCTAATAACTTATTTGTAACCACATAAGTAGGGCCATCATCGAAGGTTAAGTATACCGGTTTATTTACATGTTCATCCTTACCACCATCATTATAATAATAATTAAATCCCGATATTAATATACATAGGCTAAATAAAATTATAGTAAAATACAATTTTTTATATTTCATATCTTTACGTTTCATAGTATCATCTCTTTCATAATTATCGTATGTGTATTAAGTGAAAATAAACATTTTTATCTCCCCAGCCTAAATCCCAAGGCACATGATATCTATCTGTGGTATGGGAATTTATAAGTGGATATCCATGAGAATCAAAGTCTGTTACTACAGCAAAGTGGTCAATATTGTTGCCTAATGCGTAACACACAAGATCTCCAGGTTCTAGTTTTCCAACAGCGCCGCAAGGAGATGTTTCATTAGGAGCAATTAATTTTTCAAAGGTTCCTTTTTTTATTAAGGTACCCTTACCGCTATATATTAAATAATTTCTAAAAGCATCTGCGTTTACCCATGCTTTGCTACCTTCACTGCCTCCAAACTTGTTATAACTACAATACCAAGTACCATCAAATTTTAATCCTCCTGCTTCTTTATCCCCCAGAACTTGAGAAACATAATTTGTGCAATCTCCTCCAAGGCCATTAAAATCTTTGTATTTTTTATTGTATTTATAATCTGTACCTTCCTCTAAAGAAGCTCCTGAATACTTATCTGCATATTCCACTGCATTTTTTCTATTATATTTTTTAGAGGTATCGTAATCTATGATTTTGGGACAATTGGGAAGAGAATATACTTTCTCTCCTGATAAATCCATTGCTACTGAATCACCAGTATAGGCTTTTAAAGCATCGCCAAAACAATCGGTATACCAGTCTGTACGGATAATCCATTTATCATCTTTATTTACTATATGAACATTATGTCGCAAACCTACGGCAAAGTTATTAGTTATAGGTGTTTGATCATCTTTATATACATAACTAAATTTACATATTTCCTTTAAAGATAATTTAACACCGCTATCAGTTTTAGTAACTTTATTTAAGATTATTTTGGAGTTTATATCAGTAAAGGCTATACCTCTTTGATGACTCCAATGCCTTAAATATTTTACTCTTCTAATTTCATTTTCTAAAGCCCATTTTCCATACTTTTGAGAAGTATCGAAATATTGAGGTAGTGAATTTAAATCTCCAGTAATAAAAACCTCAGAACGTTCATTATAAATGTTTTCTATGATTTGAAGGTACTCTTCTTTGTCAATTTTATCATTGCTATAATTAAAGGCTACTAGTAAGGAAAATAATAATAACAGTGAAGAGGGTAAAATTATTTTTAAATATTTCTTCATTAAGATTAGCCCACCTCCAAAAAATTAAGCTTAAATCTAAAGATAGTGTTTCCCAAATTGCATATAATTAAAAAGGTAAAATTTATAGTTATTTATCTAAAATTGGTTGTATTATAAAAAAATATAAATATACATTATTGATAGTAATAATTTGGTGTAATAAATGAAAATAAAAGAAGTATTTGAAGATATAATAATACTATCCATACCAGTAATTGGAGAAATGATAGTATATAATTTTGCAAATTCCTTTGAATTAATTATGATAGGAAGATTTGGTGGTAATGAATATGTAAGTGCTATTACATTGTGTAATGAATTAATAGATAGTATTTATGCTATATTTATAACATCAGGTTTATGTATTGCCATAACCTCGTACATTGCTAGAAGTTTTGGAAAAAAAGATAGACAATCAGTAATAGATTATTCCTTTATAGGAGTATTTTTGGGAATGATATTATCTATAGTATTATGTGTATTATTGAATAAGGGTGGCAGTAAAATTTTATCCCTTATGAATGCAAAAGGAGAAGTAATGGCTTTAGGAATATCTTATATAAAAATAATAAGCTTAACTCTTATTCCAGGAATATTTGTGCATACTATAAATGCTATATTACGAGGAGTAGGAGATACAATTACGCCATTTATCATTTCATTAATCATATGTTTTTCAAAAATAACTTTTTATTTGTTACTTGTATCAGAGCTTTTCGCAGTACCAACAGGAATTAAAGGCCCAGCTTTAGCTACATTGATATCGCAAATTTTAGGAGCTTTTTTTATAATAAAACATTTAAGGGAGAATAAATATAGTCTAATTTTTAATAAAAAAATTAGACTATATAAAATATTTGATTTTTTAAGAGGAGGACTATCTTGCATATTTGAAGAAGGAGCATATAGTATCAGTAGATTAATTTGTACTGGAATGATTTTATCTTTAGGCTCAAGAGCTTTTGCAGCAAATCAAATTGCAAACACAATAGAAGCTATATCTTTTATGCTTAGTATAAGCTTAGGAATAGCTATAACCACCATTGTAGGGATAAAGATAGGAGAGGGAAATATTTTAATGGCGAAAAAGTATACTTACTATTCATGCCTATTTGCAGCCATAATTAGCTTAATATTTTCAGGGATATTTTTTCTATTTCCATTTGAACTATCAAAAATATTTGTTAATAAGGAAGAAGTTGAGGTGATCTACTATACTGGAATGTGTCTTTTAATAGGAGCTATAGAGCAGCCATTTATAGCAATCTCTAGTGTGTTTTCTGGGGCCTTAAAGGGATTAGGAGATGCTAAAACCCCTTTTATTATTTCTACTTTTACCGCATGGTTTATAAGGATGCCCTTAATGTATTATTTTATTTATATTTATAAGAAACCAGTAACATATGTTTGGTGGATAACCTCATTACAATGGGGTGTGGATGGTATTTTAATGTATTTTGGTTTTAAGAGAAAAGTAAATATGATACAATGATAATGTAGTAAGAATAGAGGTGGTGTGAAATCGTGAAAATTGGTAGTGTAGATGTTGCAAAAGCTGCAATAGAAATGGCAATATCCTCAAGAGAAGAAGAAAGAAAATTAGAAGAAAATTTTAAAAATAAAGGAATAAGTACTGTAGCAGTAGATATAGGTGGAAATATTAATACATCTATTCCAAAGATAGTAGAAAGGGCCTTAGTAGCTTCAAAAAGGTGTGGAGTTATAAAAGATTCTCATGTGCATGATGGAGCAGTAGCTGGTGCTACTAGAGAAGCTATTTTACAGGTATTAAGTAAGGCTAGTGGTTTGAATGTTGGAGGAAAGATAGGGATTTCAAGAGCTGGTGAGCATTTAAGTGTTTGTATTTTTATGAGCATAGGGTTGCTTCATTTAAATGAAGTGGTTATTGGAATAGGGCATCGCTCTATACCAGATGTTTAAAAACATTTAAATTACATACCGAAAATTTTATCTCTTTTATTGGAAGGGTCGGATAAAGGGGAATAGATTTAAAATTAATTTAACAAATCAGCCTAATTGTGAGGAAAGTTCTAAACAAGAGGGGGGAGTATTGTGCCTACATATAATTAATTTTGGTAACATAAGCCTTCTAGTTTAACTGGGAGGTTTTTTATTTTAAGGAGGTTTTATAATGGATAAAAGAGTTGGAGTAGTGGGGATCGTAATTGAAAACTTTGAGAGCTCAGTTAAAGTAAATGATATACTACATCAATATGCTCATATAATTGTTGGACGTATGGGAATACCTTATAGGGAAAGGGATATTAGTGTAATTTCTTTAATTGTAGATGGTACCTCAGATGAAATTAGTGCATTAACAGGGAAACTAGGTAATATAACAGGAATCAATGTAAAATCTGCTATAACTAAAAAATAATGAGGGGGTATGTATCATGAATAAATCTAAAAACTTAGTTAGAACTGCTTTGTTATTAGCAATTTCCATAGGCGTTCAGGCTTTAGGGAGAAGCTATCCTCAGATTAGTCAAATTTTCGTAGGTTCTATAGTAAATGCAGCGTTGATTATTTCTGTGTTTAGTAGCGGAATTTCTTGGGCTGTTTTATTAGGTGCTTTAACTCCTATGTTAGCTTGGATAATTGGACAACTTCCTGGGCCTATGGGACCATTTGTACCTTTTATAGCCGTAGGTAACGCAATATTTACTATTTCATTTGGATTATTAAAAGGAAATAAAGACATAAATAATTATATATTTTTATCAATTTCAGCGGTATTAAAATTCTTATTTTTATCTCTATCCGCAAAAAAATTAATTTATTTGTTTAATTTAGGATTGCCAGGAAAAGTTGCTGAAAAACTTGGAGTTATGATGGGTATACCTCAACTTATTACCGCTTTAATTGGTGGTTTCTTAGGAATTTTAATAGTGAAAATATTAATTAAAAATAAGGCAATATAAATGTTAAGAGGCTTCCTTTTAAGGAAAGCCTCTATTATTATTGAACTAACATTTATTAAAAATCAATGCTAAAGCAATTAATGGCAATATACCATTGTTGCATCCACCAAAGAAGCTGCCGCCTCCAAATCCATCACAGCACTTACGGCTACTACAACTATTACAACAGCAGTCACATTTTTTATGACAGCAATCATGTTTACAACAATGTCTACGTTTGTGTCCCATAATCAACCCTCCTTTTTATTAATATGTTAATGAAAATACGGAGAGTCTATATTTTTAATATATTCCAATATTGTAATTCGGTGAATTAATATTTTTTTATCATAGTTTGGTATACATAATATAAATTATGTATATGAGTTAAAATGTAAACTTAGTTTTTTCTGTACAATTTAACAAATTAATGTAGTATAATAAATTGTGTTATTAGAAAATATTTCAATAAAAATATAAAAGGATGTGAAGCTATGATATGAATAGATCTTTTAATTACAATATCTTAGAAGAAATTAAGAAAAGATGGTCACCTAGAGTTTTTAAAGAAGAAAGTTTATCAAAAAAGGATTTACTTCCACTAATAGAGGCTGCTAGATATGCTCCATCTTGTTTTAATGAACAACCATGGAAATTCTTATTGATGTATAAGGATGAGCATTTAAATATGGCAAGAAGAATATTGGTAGATAGCAATAGATTATGGGCTGATAAGGCGTCGGCATTTATAATTATATTAAGTAAAAACATTTTTGACCTTAATGGAAAAGAAAATTATTGGAGTAAATTTGATGCAGGAACTGCTTGGGGATATTTATCATTAGAAGCTGAGAAAAGAGGTTTAATTACTCATGCAATGGGTGGTTTCAAAAAAGATTTAGCGAGAGAAACCTTAAATATACCTAAAGAATATGATATATTAGCTGTGGTTGCAATCGGTCATTTAGGTGATAAAACTACTTTACCAACGGAAGATTTGATAAATAGAGAAGAACCAGGAATCAGAAAACCTTTGGAAGAAGTGTATATAGAAGGTAAATTTTAAACTTAATTTATTGTGGAGGTTTAATAATGTTTCGTAAATTTAGTAGATGTAATAAGGAAATTGAAAAAATAGTAGTTAGTTATGAAAAAAATGATATTAATGCAATGGAAGATATAGTTAAGAATAATGATAATAGAATAATAAAATTTATTGGAGACATAACAGGTACTTGCAGAAGAGTCTCTACAAACTTTAATAAGTTAATTAAAGGATTATTAAAAACAACAACAGAAGCTAGTTCATTTAAAGTTGAACTTACTCACTCAGTTGAAAATTTAGAGAGGTATTCTGTAAAACTTAAGGATTCTTCTGAAAACCTATTGGCAGCTATTGAACAAACAAATGCTAGTATGAATCAAATAAATGATTCTATGACAGAAAATTCAAGTGAAATAACAAATTTAGTAAATCAAACTGATATAATTACAAAAGAGTTAGATAACAATAATTTAGTTTTAGAAGAAATTCTTCAGGTTAATAGCACATTAAATGAAAATTCAAAAACTATGGAGTCTAATTTAGACAACCTTATGAATATAGTTACAAGTATGAAAGGAATAGTAACAGGTATAGATAGCATAGCAGCACAAACAAACCTATTAGCTCTTAATGCTAGTATAGAAGCTGCAAGAGCAGGGGAAAGTGGTAGAGGTTTTGTTATTGTTGCAGAAGAAGTAAGAAAACTTGCCGAGGATACTAAAGATCAATTAAAGTTTATGCAAGATTTAATGAAGGACATAGAAGATGCTTCTGAAGTAAGTGTCGAGAGCGTTAAGCACACAATTGATTACATAGAAAAGATGGATAACAAGGTTAATACGGTAGCGTCATCTTTCCAAAAGAACAAAGGATCCATTGACAGCATGGTATCTAGTATGCATGTGCTTTCTGCAAGTTCAGAAGAAATAAATGCCTCTACAGAAGAAATAACTGCCACTATGGATTCTATAATTGATGATACAACGACTTTAACAGAAGTATCAGATTCCATTAAAAATGAATCCTTAAACATAGATAATCTTACTAGCTCATTAGATCATATTGAAGAAGAAATAAATAAATTAGCTATATTAGGAGGAACAATTACTAAGGAAAAAATCTTTAAATTACCTAATAAGGAATTTATAATAGCTATAGAGGCTGCGGTAGAAACTCATAAAAAATGGATTGAAAAGTTAAAAAATATGGTGGATGTCATGGAAGTGCAACCTCTACAAACAAATGGTCATAAATGTGGGTTCGGACATTTTTACTATGCTGTAACACCATCTCATAGCCAGATAAAAAAAATATGGGATGATATTGGAGAAGTGCATTTAAACTTTCATAAAATTGGAGACAAGACTATAAGTTGCATTAAAAATAGGGATAAAATTTTAGCTGAAAAGAGTTATTATGAAGCTGAAGAATTATCAAAAAAAATTCTATCTATGTTCAATGAAGTAGAAAATATATCCAAGATTTTAGATGATAATGGAGAAAATATATTTTAGTATAATAAAAAAATAAAAAATGGTTACACTTTATCATAAGGGGGACTTTACATTAAAGTAAAGTTTCCCTTTTATTTTATTATGCTAAAATTGGAAGTGATTTAATGAAAGATTTATTATATTATTTAACCGCTATAACACAAATAACTGTTTTTTTAATAGCTTCATATTATTTTGTAATTTCATTGTTTGGACTATTTTCAGGGGTTGATAAAAATAAAATATATGACAGTCCAACAAAAAGATTTGCTATGGTAGTGGCAGCTTACAATGAGGAGTTAGTAATAGAAAACACTATTGAGAGTTTAAAATCTCTTAATTATCCAAAGGAATTATATGATATATTTATAATTGCGGATAATTGCACAGATAATACCGCTAGTATTTCAACATCTCTGGGGGTAAATGTATTTGAAAGAAAAAATAATAAAAAAAGAGGCAAAGGATATGCCCTAGAATGGATGTTTAATAAAATTTTTACTATGGAAACCGATTATGATGGTATATGCATATTTGATGCGGATAATTTAATATCAAAGAACTTCTTGCTTGAAATGGATAATAAGTTAAGTGAAGGATATATGGTAGTTCAAGGATATATTGATAGTAAAAATCCATATGATTCTTGGATAACGCAATCTTATTCTGTATCATTTTGGAATACAAATAGATTGTTTCAATTAGGTAGAAAAAATTTAAAGCTGTCAAATCAAATAGGCGGAACAGGGTTTTGTGTACATACAAAGATTTTAAAAGAGCTGGGCTGGGGATCTACTTGTCTTACTGAGGATCTAGAATTTACTTGCAAACTAGTATTAAATAATTATAAAGTAGGGTGGGCACATAATGCCATAGTATATGACGAAAAGCCGTTAACTTTAAAGCAATCATGGAAGCAGAGGAAAAGGTGGATGCAAGGCTTTGCTGATGTTTCTTCTAGGTTTTTTTTAAAGTTAATACATAAGGCATATAAAGAAAAGGATATTATTGCATTAGATTGTGCACTTTATACTATACAACCTTTTGTAATATTATTATTTGGACTTTCTACTATAATCACATTTTTAGATGCTATTATCCCTTACAATGATAACCTTTTTTCAATGAGTGTTATACTATCACCTGTTATAATACAAATTATTGTTATTTTTCAAATGGCTATTAATCCTTTAATAATGGTTATTGAGAAAAAAATTTCAAAATTTATGTTTGGAATTTTTATATTTTATTTTTTAAGCATAACTACATATTCCCATATCTTTGATATGGATAATAGCTTTATAAACAAAATGATTTTCAGTTTATTACTATTAATGGTCATATTGTCTATTTTATATATGGCAAATAAGAGGCAATATTTAAAACTTTTTATTAGATATCTTATGTATAACATTTATGTTTTTACTTGGATTCCTATAACAATTCAAGGTATAATATATAAAAAAGACAAAGAATGGAGTCATACAAAACATACAAGAAAAATTAGAATAGGGGAAGTAGAGTGAAGCATATGTATAGTTCATCATATGCTTTTTATACTGTATAATGTTTATATGAACATATTATTAAGGGGATGATGGTAGTGAGTACAGTATTTATTGGATTAATTGGTTGTATATTCGCTGGTATGGCTACTGCTTTAGGAGCTCTACCAATATTTTTTACAAAAGAGATATCTCATAAACATTTAGATGGATTATTAGGATTTGCGGCAGGAGTAATGCTTGCAGCCACATGCTTTAGCTTAATTGTTCCTTCAATAGAATATGGAGGAGGAGGATTGAATGCTGTAATTCTTACCTCTGCTGGAATATTATCAGGAGGGATAATGCTAGACCTTATAGATAGATATGCTCCTCATGAGCATCTTTTATTTAGAGATAAGGAAAAAAGTGTGAGTTCTTCTTTATCTAAGGTCTGGTTATTTATAATTGCAATAACAATTCATAACTTTCCTGAGGGATTAGCTGTTGGAGTTGGTTTTGGTAGTGGAAATGTATATGATGGAATTTCATTGGCATTAGGTATAGGACTTCAAAATATACCTGAAGGATTAGCTGTGGCCCTAGCACTAAAGAGAGAAAATTACTCTAATAGAAAAGCTTTTAATATAGCTTTACTTACTGGATTGGTGGAACCTATTGGAGGAATAATAGGAATGTTGATGATTAAAATATCAAAACCTATGTTACCATTTATATTAGCATTGGCTGCGGGTGCAATGTTATTTGTAATTAGTGATGAAATAATACCTGAAACTCATGAACATGGCTTTGAAAGAATAGCTACCTATGGGCTATTGTTTGGATTTGTAATAATGATGATATTAGATGTAACATTAGGATAAAAGGAGAGTAAACCAATGGAGGAAAGACTACAAAAATTTATGGCTAGATGTGGAGTGGCTTCTAGAAGAAAATGTGAAGAAATAATTTTAAAAGGTAAAGTAAAAGTAAATGGAAAAATAATTGATGAATTAGGTTATAAAGTAAGTGATAAAGATACAGTAGAAGTAGAAGGATTAGTAATAAAGCCTGAAGAAAGAAAGGTATATATATTATTAAATAAACCTGAGGGTTATATATGCACTGTAAAAGATGAAAAAGGAAGAGAAACTGTATTAGATTTAGTAAAAGTAGAAGAAAGAATATATCCTATTGGAAGGCTAGACTATGATACTTCAGGTTTATTGTTACTTACTAATGATGGAGAAGTTTACAACAATATTATGCATCCAAGAGTGGAGAAAGAAAAGACTTATATTGCACTTATTAAAGGGATACCCACTAGAGAAGAAATAGAGAGATTTAAAAGTGGGCTAGATATAGGTGGATATATAACTGCTCCTGCTAAAATTGAAATTATTTCTATTGATAGTGGGAATGCAGAGGTATCAATTATTATACATGAAGGTAAAAACAGACAAATAAGAAAAATGTGTGAAAAAATAAGTCATCCTGTAATAAAACTCAAAAGAGTTTCTATAGGTAAAATAGAACTAGGAAATTTAAAAAAGGGAGATTGGCGACTTCTAAATAAAGAAGAAATAGACTATCTAAAAAATATTGAATAAATTTTTTTTAATAAAACCTTAAAGGGTTTAGATTTTATATTTATTTAGTAAGAAAAGGATAGATATACTATAACAATATATAAAGAATAGTATGATAAATTGAAAGAATCATTGATAATTTCGTCAATAGATGGTAAAATGAAATAAATATTGCATTTCTCAGGGAATATGAAGAAAGGATTGGATGTTTATGGAAGACAATAAGCAAGATTTGATGCGCACGATTCAAACGAAATTTCCTAGATTAAGTAAAGGACAAAAATTAATAGCAGAATATATATTAAAACATTATGATAAAGCCGCATTTATGACTGCTGCTAAGTTAGGTACAAGTGTTGGGGTGAGCGAATCTACTGTAGTAAGATTTGCTAATGAATTAGGGTTCAGTGGTTATCCTAAATTACAGAAAGCACTTCAAGAATTGATAAAAAACAAACTTACAACAGTGCAAAGAATTGAGTTGTCAAATGATTTTATAAATCAGGAAAGTGCTCTTAAGAGTGTGCTTAAATCTGATATGGAAAATATAAGGGCTACATTAGAAAAAATTAATCATGTAACCTTCGATGAGGTAGTAAATAGTATTTTTAGAGCAAGAAAAATATATATTGTAGGACTTAGAAGTTCAACTGCTATAGCAGAATTTTTAGGATTTTATCTAAATTTAATACTTGATAATGTTAAGGTAACTGGATATGGAGTAAGTGATATATTTGAACATATGTTAAATGTGTCTGAAGAGGACTTAGTTATCGGAATAGGATTTCCTAGATATGCAGCAAGAACTATAGAAGCTTTGGATTATGCAAAAAATAGAGGAGCAGAAGTTGTTGCTATAACGGATAGCTTATTATCACCTTTAGCAGCGAGAGCTGATTATACATTAATTGCTCAAAGTAATATGGCGTCCTTTGTGGATTCATTAGTAGCGCCTTTAAGTGTTATAAATGCATTGATTATCGCTGTAGGATTAAGGGAGAAAGAAAAGATATCTTCTACATTTACTGAGTTAGAAAAGATTTGGGAGGATTATGAAGTATATTCCTATAGGGAAAATAGAGTTGATTAAACGAACCATAGGGTTCGTTTTATTCATTATGACTCCAAAAAAGGAGGAGAAAGTGTGGCAAAAGTAATTGTAATTGGCGGAGGACCTGCAGGCATGATGGCAGCTATTCAAGCTGCAGATAAGCATGAGGTTATTTTAGTTGAAAAAAATGAAAAATTAGGCAAAAAATTATTTATTACGGGTAAAGGTAGATGCAATGTAACTAACGGGAAAGACATTGGTGATTTTTTTGAATATATTCCTGGGAATCCTGAATTCTTATATAGTTCACTTTATACATATACTAATATTGATGTTATGAATTTTTTTGAAAGTTTAGGAGTGAAACTGAAGGTAGAACGAGGAGAAAGAGTTTTCCCAGAATCAGATAAATCCTCAGATATAATAAAAGCATTAGAGAAAGAGCTTATTAAAAAAAGAGTAAAGATATTAACTAGTGAAGATGTTGATGATATAATAATTAAAGACCATTTAGTTACGGGTATTAAGACAAAAAACTTAAAGGTTATAAAAGGAGATTATTTCATTTTAGCTACTGGTGGTGTATCTTACCCACAGACAGGTTCTACAGGTAAAGGACATGAACTGGCTAAGATTGCTGGACATAAAATTACTCATCTAAAGCCTTCCTTAGTTCCTATAGAAATATATGAAGAGTGGGGAAAAGATCTTCAAGGCCTTTCTTTAAAAAATGTAGAGTTAACATTAAAAAACTCTAAAGGAAAGAAAGTTTTTAATGAATTTGGAGAAATGTTATTTACCCATTTTGGAATATCCGGACCTATAGTTTTAAGTGGTAGTAGGTTTATAGATGAAAAAGAAAAATTTAAAGCAATAATTAATCTTAAACCTGCATTAAGTAGTGAAGAATTAGATAGAAGAATACAAAAGGACTTTATAAAATATATAAATAAAGATTTTAAAAATTCATTAGAGGATCTATTACCAAGTAAGTTAATTCCTATAATTATTAGACTTTCTGAAATACCTGAAAATAAGAAAGTAAATTCAATAACAAAAGAAGAAAGAAAAAGGCTTGTAGATATCCTTCAAAATCTAACTTTAAGAGTGAAGGGATTGAGACCTATCGCAGAAGCTATTGTAACAGCTGGTGGAGTAGATGTTAAAGAGGTAGATCCATCTACGATGAAATCAAAATTAATAAATAATTTGTATTTTACTGGTGAACTTTTAGATGTAGATGCCTATACAGGAGGATACAATATTCAAATAGCTTTTTCCACAGGATATATTGCAGGAAGTATGGTAGGTGAAAAATGATGTTTAGTATAAGAGGAGCTACTACTATAAAGGAAAACACTGTAGAAGAAATCAAAGTTTCATCCTTAGAGTTATTTAAGGAGATAATTGAAAAAAATGATGTAAAGCTCGAAGATATAGTTTCAATTTTTATATCTTGTACAAAAGATGTGACAAAAGATTATCCTGGAAAATTTATAAGAGAGCATTATAATTTAAGTAATGTTGCAATAATGCATTTTAATGAAATGGAAGTAGAAAATTCTCTACCATTGTGTGTAAGATTTCTTATATTAGTGAATGGAAATAGTGATAATATTAATTATGTATATTTAAAAGAAGCAAAAAAACTTAGGACAGATCTATTTAATCATAATTAATAGAGGATTTTAATATTATTTATAGAATATATTTTTATAAAATATCTAAAAGTTAGAAAGGGAGTTTAACATTGAGTATAGCAATTGCGGTGGATGGTCCTGCAGGCGCAGGAAAGAGTACTATAGCAAAAATACTATCAAAAAAATTTAATCTAAACTATATAGATACTGGATCTATGTATAGAGGGGTGACATTATTAGCTCAAAGAAATGGTATTTCTGCTGATGATGTAGAAGGTCTTTGTAGTTTAATAAAATCTTCGCAGTTTTATTTCTTTAAAGATAGGTTAATTATAAATGAAGAAGACGTTAGTGAAGAAATACGAAATCCAAATATAAGTAATAAAGTTTCTTTTTATGCTGCTGTTCCTGAAGTTAGAGAGCTACTAGTAGAGATTCAAAAGAATATATCAAAGAAATATGATGTGATTATGGATGGCAGAGATATTGGAACTGTAGTTCTACCACAGGCTAATGTAAAATTTTATGTTACAGCTTCTCCAGAAGTTAGAGCCCAAAGAAGGTATAAAGAGTTAATAGGTAAGAAGCTAGATGTGGAATACGATAATATATTACAAGAGATAATAAAAAGAGATTATATTGACTCCAATAGGAAGGCAAACCCATTAAAAAAAGCTGAAGATGCTATTGAGATAGATACATCTAGTTGTACTATTGAAGAAGTAGTTGAAAAGATGGCATATTACATAGAAAATTCAATTGATGTAGTAGGTGATTAATTTTGAATATAATTCTTTCTAAAAACTCAGGATTTTGTTATGGTGTTAAAAGAGCTGTAGATATGGCATTAGATATAAAAAAGGAATACAACAAGCCAATTTACACATTAGGACCGCTAATACATAATGGCGATGTAGTAAATTATTTAAAAGAAAAAGATATATATCCTATAGAATTAGATCATATAAAAGATTTAAAAGAAGGGGATGTAGTGATTATACGCTCCCATGGTATATCCATAGATATTCTTAATAAGTTACATGATAAAAAATTAATAGTAATTGATGCTACCTGTACTTATGTTTCCAATATACAAAAAAAAGTGGAGAAATATTATAAAAAAGGTTATAAGATATTAATAGTTGGTGATAGTTCCCATCCAGAGGTAATTGGAATAAACGGATGGTGCAATAATACGGCAATAATTTCAAAGGATGGAAGTGATTTAAAAGACCTCCCTAAAAAGATTTGCGTTGTATCACAAACTACGGAAAAAAACGAGCATTGGGAACAGGTTTTAAGTATAGTTATTAAACAATGCAAGGAGATATTAGCATTTAATACTATATGTAGTGCAACTAGCATTAGACAAATGGCAGCAGGTAATCTTTCAAAAACAGTAGATAATATGATAGTAATAGGAGGAAAAAATAGTTCTAATACTACCAAGTTATATGAGATTTGTAAAAATAATTGTGTAAATACCATACATGTTGAAAATGCAGGAGAAATACCTGATAAATTTATAAATAATAATTCTACAATAGGTGTTACAGCTGGCGCATCCACACCTGATTGGATAATAAAGGAGGCTATTAATAAAATGAATGGAGAAAATTCAATGCAAACCAATGAACAGCTAGAATTTATGGAAAAAAACAATGCTCAAATACATGTTGGCCAAATATTAGAAGGTGAAATAATCCACGTCAATCCAAAAGAAGCTTTTGTAAATATAGGTTATAAATCTGACGCACTGCTTCCATTAGATGAAGTTACAAAGGAAGAAAATGCTGATTTAACAAACATATTAAAAAGTGGAGAAAAAGTTACAGGAAAAATAATCAGATTAGGTTCCGAAAAATATTCTCCAATAATTTCTTTAATAGAATTAAACAGAGATAATGCTTATAAAGAAGTAAAAGAAGCCTTTAACAATAATGATATTATTAAAGGAAAAGTAAAGGAAGTAGTAAAAGGTGGATTGATATTACTATATAAGGATATTATAAGAACTTTCTTACCAGCTTCCCATGTAGAATTAAGCCATATTGAAGATTTAAATTCTTATGTAGGTAAAGAGTTAAGCGTTAAAATATTAGAGTTTGAAGAAAAGAGGAATAATACAAGAATAGTAGCTTCAAGAAGAGAAATATTAAAAGAAATACAAGATAAGAGAATAGAGGAAACATGGAATTCATTAGAAAAAGATACAGTAGTTGATGGAGAAGTAAAAAGATTAACTGATTTTGGAGCTTTTGTAGAAATTGGGGGTGTAGATGGACTTCTACATGTAACAGAAATGTCTTGGGGAAGAATATCATCTCCATCCCAAATGCTTAAAGTTGGAGATAAGCTTAAAGTATATATTTTAGATTTAGATAAAGAAAACAAGAAATTAGCTTTAAGTTTAAAAAAGTTAAAGGAAGATCCATGGAGTACTGCAGATGTAAAGTACCCAATAGGTTCAATAGTACTTGGTAAAATAGTTCGTTTTGCTTCCTTTGGAGCTTTTGTTGAACTAGAGCCAGGTATAGATGGCTTAGTTCATATATCACAGATAAGTCATAAAAGAGTTGAGAAAGCAGAAGATGTACTTAAAATAGGAGAAAATATAAAGGCAAAGATCTTAGATTTAGACAAAGAAAATAAAAAAATTGGTTTAAGTATTAAAGAGGTTAATAATATATAGAAGCAAAGGATAAATTTAGATAAATGCGTGTATTATGAAAATAATACATGCATTTATTTTTGATAAATTATGTTCATATAATAGCATACACTAATTTAAGATATGAAATATATAGAACATAACATATTACCCTCTTATTTTAGGTAATATTCCCATCCATTATTAATATAATATATAAGATAATAATTGGAGGGGAATTATGGGGGATAGAAAATTAGTTCAATATGTAGATGATTTAACTGGACATGAAATAAAAACCGTAAAAAGAATAATGGAAAATTATAATTTGGATATTAAAGATATAGAAAGAGTAAGAAATACTTATAAAATATATACAGACAAAGGCCCGGTTTGTTTAAAGAAAATTAGAAGAAGTAAAAGAAAAGCTATAAATAGTAATATTTTAATTCAAGAACTAGACAAACATGGATTTTCATATACCGCTAAATTTTATAGGACAAAAGACAACTACCTATTTGAAAAATATAAAAAATCTTTTTATTATGTAACTGAATGGATAGATGGAGAAGAGTGTGATTTAAACGATATAACTGAGGCATGCAATTGCGTAAAACTACTTGCTGAATTTCATATTACTTCTTTAAAAATTGAGACTAAAAAATTAAAAGTTAAAAATAATCTTAGAAATTGGCCTAAAATATTCAACAAAAATCTTAATAATTTAGAAAGTTATAAAGATATAATTGAAAGAAGAAAATTAAAAAACGAATTTGATATAGTATATAGGAATTACATTGATAGGTTTTATGCTAGAGGATTAGCCACCCTTCATTTCTTAAATGCCTCAGATTACTATATGTTATCCAAAAAATCTAGTGAAAACAAAACAATTTGTCATGATAGTTTCTACTATCAGAATATAATTAAAAAAGATGATGAATACTACCTTATTGATTTAGATAGTATAATAATAGATTTGCATATAAATGATTTAGGTAAGCTGATTAGAAGATTAATGTTTAAGAAATCCTACGCCTGGAATTTTGATAAAGCAAAACAATTAATTGAAGCCTATAATGAGGTTAATAAGCTTTCAAAAGGAGAAGTAGAGGCTATGTTAGCTACGATAGCTTTTCCCCATAAATATTGTAAATTAGGTAAAAAGCGTTATATAAAAAAGAAAGGATGGAGTGAAAGCAAATATATGAATAAACTTAATAAATTAATAAAGTCTGATGAGTTACAACAAATATTTTTGGAAGATTATATAAACTATGTAAATAGTTACGAGGAATGCTAATTGACTATGATATTGTTACCAATTATACTAATAAGTATAGATTAATGCAAGACGAGGAAGTTTTATGTGTGTATACGAAATGTTAACTAAAAGAAATATAATTTATTTTCAAATTCTTAACAGTTTAAGATTAAACTTTAATAAACATAACGAAGATTTTTTTTATTCCTATAACGCTAAAAATATTATAGGGAAGATGCAATTAAGAAAAAGTGTATATATGATAAAAAAAAATAATAAATATATTGGATATATATGGAATACCAAGGAGGGTAACTCTCTTTATTATATAAATAGCATGAATTTAATTCCAGAAGAATGCAACGAATTTAATATTATGATGTTATTAGAAGTTTTTAGACCAAAGGATAGAGCTCATTTAATGTGTAGCAATAATGGATATAATATAAAATTATTAGAAAAAGTAGGATTTAAAAAGAAAAATGGAACTCTAAAAATGGAACGTGATTTAATATTTAATAGAAAGTCATTTTTACCTAAAGAGGTTAAGTTTAAAGTGTTTCAACGGGGAAAAGATGAAGAAATAAGATGTTTTATACAAAATGAAGTCTTTAAAAATCAATCTAGAAAACCACTTACAATAAAGGATATAGTATATGATCAATATCAAGAGTATTATTTTCCAGATGGTGCAATCTTTATTATAGTAGATGGAGTTTATATAGGATATGGGCAAATTATAATTTATAATTCCACACCTCTGATTGTAAATGTTGGAATATTAAAGGAGTATAGAGGCAAGGGTTATGGTGAAATTTTAATAAATTATTTATTAAATATAATAATAGATTATAAATTTACAAAGGCAATAATAAAAGTTGACTGGAACAATGAAACAGCATTAAATCTATATAAAAAATGTGGATTTAAAGTTATAGAAGAAGACTATAAAATGGAAATAATTATTTAAAAAAGATAGACCATTAGGAAAATGTCTATCTTTTTTATTTAATCAAATATTTTTTTATATTCTTCCAAGGCTCTTCTTAATATTTCTACAGATTCCTTTAAATCTTCCCTATCAATACAATATGAAAGTCTAACTTCATCAAGTCCTAAGCCTTCAGTAGCATAGAAACCTGCCGCTGGGGTAATCATTACGGTTTTGTTATTAAGATTAAAATCCGTTAATAACCATTTTGTAAAATGATCTGCATTTTTAACAGGAAGCTTTACTATTATATAAAATGCTCCAGATGGCTTTTCACAACTAACACCAGGTATGCTGATAAGTCCTTCATACAATACATCTCTTCTTTTTTCATATTCTTTATTTACATCAATTAAATATTGTGGAGTAACATCGATTAAACTAGCCGCTCCTATTTGATCTATACTTGAAACACTTAGTCTAGTTTGGCTGAGCTTCATAAATTCATTGGATACAATTTTATTTCTACAAACTAACATTCCTATTCTAGCTCCACATGCACTATATCTCTTTGAAATGCTATCTACTAAGATTACTCTATCTGATACATTCTCCATATGCATAAAGGAAGTGAATTTTTCAGTGCCATACACAAACTCCCTATAAACCTCATCTACTATAATAAATAGATCTTTTTCCTTTGCTATATCGCATAACAATCTAACTTCTTCTTCAGTATAAACAACTCCAGTAGGATTTCCAGGATTGCATATTAACATAGCTTTTGTTCTAGGGGTAATGTTTTTAAGTATATCTTCTTTATTTTTAAGATGAAATCCATCTTCCCTATATGTTCTAAAGGATTTAATAGTTACACCAGCCATTTTAGCCATATTGTTGTAGTTTGTATAGTATGGCTCAGGTAATATTATTTCGTCTCCGTAGTCACAAATTGTCAACAATGCAAACAAGATACCTTCGCTTGCACCATGAGTAATGAGTATATCATCTTTGTCTAAGTTTATATTAATTGATTTATAATACTTTATGAAGCTGGAAATAAGTTCTTTAATTCCATGTGAGTTTTCATATTTTAAAGTTTTTTCTTTAAAATTATTTATTGCATGAAAAAATTCTTCAGGTGTCTTTATATCAGGCTGACCAATATTTAAATGATGTACTTTTATTCCTCTTTCCTTAGCTTCATCTGCGAATGGTATGAATTTACGTATTTCAGAAAACTTCATGTTATCTATTCTTTTTGATATATTCATAATATTCAACTCCCATAACTATAATACTTCGATTATATAACATTTTAATATTTATTAGAAAATATTGAAAGAGCCACTTAAGGATAAAAAATAATATGTTGTGGTCTATATAAATATTATAATAGCAAAATAGAATTAAATATATACAATTATGATGTATAATATAGTATAATGATGAATGTTAAACTATAATTAAATATGAGGTGAACAATATGGAAAAGGAAAAAGGTTTATTTTATATAGAGACTTGGGGATGCCAGATGAACGAAGAAGATTCAGAAAAGTTATCTGGTATGTTAAGAAATATAGGATATTCAAATACTGAAGATAAAGAAAAAGCGAATATAATAATCTTTAATACTTGTTGTGTTAGAGAAAATGCTGAATTAAAGGTGTACGGTAACCTTGGAGCACTAAAAAAATTAAAAAAGGAAAATCCTGATTTAATTATTGCTGTATGTGGTTGTATGATGCAACAAGAGGGTATGGCAGAAGGAATAATTAAGAAGTTTCCTTTTGTAGATATAATATTTGGAACGCATAACTCACACAAGTTTCCAGAGTATTTAAATAGAGCAAAACAAGAAGGTAAATCAATAATTGAAATATGGAATGAAGAGGAAGGCGTTGTAGAAGGTCTTCCAATCGATAGAAAAAGTGATGTAAAGGCTTTTGTTACAATTATGTATGGTTGTAATAATTTCTGTACTTATTGTATAGTTCCCTACGTAAGAGGAAGAGAAAGAAGTAGAAAGCCTGAAGATATAGAAGAAGAAATTCAAAGTCTAGTAAAAAAAGGTTATAAAGAAATTACTCTGTTAGGTCAAAATGTAAACTCCTATGGTAAAGATTTAGTTCCATTATTAAGCTTTAGCCAACTATTAAGGAGATTAAATGAAATAGAAGGTTTAGAAAGAATTAGGTTTATGACATCTCACCCAAAGGATTTGACTGATGATGTTATAGATGCTATTAGTGAATGCGATAAACTATGCGAGCACATACATCTACCTGTTCAATCTGGCTCAGCAAAAATTCTAAAAAAGATGAATAGATCTTATGATAGAGAGCAGTATTTAGAATTAGTTAAAAAAATAAAAGAAAGAATTCCAGGTGTAGCTTTATCTACAGATATAATAGTTGGCTTCCCAGGAGAAACTGAAGAGGATTTTGAAGAAACACTATCCTTAATTAAAGAAGTTGAGTACGATACTGCATTTACATTTATTTATTCTAAGAGGAAAGGTACACCTGCAGATGAAATGGAAGAACAGATAGCGGATGATGTAAAGCATAAGAGATTTAATAGATTAATTGACACTGTAAATAAAATATTTGAGAAAAAAAATAAAGAGTATGAAGGTAGAGTTGTTGAAATTTTAGTAGAAGGGGAAAGTAAAACTAGTGATGACAGATTAATGGGAAGAACTAGAACGGGTAAACTAGTTAACTTCTATGGAGATAAGAGTAATATAGGTAAATTTATTGAAGTGAAAATAGTAAAATCTAACTCTTTTTCATTAACTGGAGAAGAAATATAAAAAAGCTCTTTAAAGAGCTTTTTTTATAAATTTAAAGGAGGATGAGTAATTTGGCATTAACTCCAATGATGCAACAATATTTAGAAATTAAGGAAAAGTGCAAAGATAGTATTTTGTTTTTTAGACTTGGCGACTTCTACGAAATGTTCTTTGAAGATGCTAAAACTGCATCTAGAGAATTGGAGTTGGTATTAACAGGTAGGGACTGTGGATTAGAAGAGAGAGCACCGATGTGTGGAATTCCCTATCATTCAGCAGATTCATATATAAGTAGATTAATTAGCAAAGGATATAAGATAGCTATATGTGAGCAGTTAGAGGACCCGTCTCAAGCAAAGGGTATTGTTAAAAGGGATATAATCAAAATAGTAACTCCTGGAACATATACGGATCCTTCATTTTTAGATGAAAATAAAAACAACTATATAATGAGCTTTTATGTAGAAAATAATCATGTAGGCATATGTTTTTGTGATATTTCTACTGGAGAATTTTATGGTACAGATCATACTTTTAGTGAAAATATTATTATTGATGAAATATCAAAATATAATCCTAGCGAAGTATTGATTTTAGAAGATAGTAATGATGAAATCATTGAAAGTATTAGAAATAGATTTAATGTGGTATTCACAAAGGTTGATAAAGATTATTTTGAAGATGAGAATTTATTAGAGAATCAATTTGAGGATTTTATAAAGGATAACTATGATGTATCTCTTATTAAAGTTAGTAATTGTCTTTTGAAGTACATATTTCAAACTCAAAAAACTTCTCTATCAAATATAAATAGATTTCAATATTATAGCATAGTAGACTTTTTATCTATAGATATAAACTCCAAGAGAAATCTTGAGTTAACGGAAACCCTTAGAGATAAATCGAAAAAAGGATCCCTATTATGGGTATTGGATAAAACTAGTACCGCTATGGGAGGAAGACAAATTAGAAAATGGTTAGAGCAACCACTTATCAATAGAGAGAAAATTGAGGGAAGATTAAATAGCGTAGAAGAGTTACTAAATAATATCTCTCTTCATGAAGATATTAAAGTAGCTTTAAAAGATATATATGATATAGAGAGAATAGTAGGGAAGATATCCTCTAAAAATGTAAATGCAAAAGAGCTTATCTCTTTAAAAAATTCACTAGAAAAAATTCCTGGAATTAAAAAGCTTTTAATGAATTTTAATACTCCTTTGTTAAAAAGTATGTGGGAAAACTTAGATGAACTATATGATATATACGACTTGCTTGAAAGAGCTATAAATAATAGTCCATCTTTATCCTTAAAAGAAGGGAATATAATTAAGGATGCATATGATGAAGAGGTTGATAGCTTAAGGAAAGCGAAGGCTCATGGTAAAGAGTGGATAGCCCAATTAGAAAATAAGGAAAGAGAGATAACGGGAATCAAATCTCTAAAGGTTGGTTACAATAAAGTGTTTGGATATTATATCGAAGTGACAAAAACCAACTTAGCTTCTGTACCTGAGGATAGATATATAAGAAAACAGACTTTAGCAAACTGTGAAAGATACATAACGCCAGAACTTAAGGAAATGGAAGATAAAATATTACATGCAGAAGATAAGCTTATTTCCTTAGAGTATAATTTATTTGTAATCATAAGAGATAACATAGAAAAAGAAGTTGAAAGAATGAAGAAGTCCGCACATATTATTGCTACAATAGATTGTCTGAGTTCTCTTGCTACAGTGGCATTAGAGAATAATTACTATAAGCCTATAATAAATGACGGTGATGAAATTAAAATAGTTGAAGGTAGACACCCAGTTATAGAAAAAATGATACCAATAGGAGCCTTTGTATCCAATGATACAGTTATAAATACAAAAGATGACTCTTTAATACTTATAACTGGTCCTAATATGGCTGGAAAGTCAACTTATATGAGACAAGTGGCTTTAATAACCATAATGGCACAAGTAGGTAGCTTTGTACCGGCAAAAGAAGCAAAGATTTCTTTATGCGATAAAATCTTTACAAGAATAGGTGCTTCAGATGATTTAGCCTCTGGCAAGAGTACTTTTATGGTTGAGATGTGGGAGGTTTCTAATATATTGAACAATGCCACTAACAAAAGCTTAATACTACTTGATGAAGTAGGAAGGGGTACTAGTACTTTTGATGGGCTTAGCATAGCCTGGGCTGTAATTGAGTATATCTGCAAGAATGCAAATTTAAAGTGTAAAACCCTATTTGCAACCCATTATCATGAATTAACTCAACTGGAAGGCAAGGTAACAGGAGTAAAGAATTATTCTGTTTCAGTAAAGGAAGTAGGGAAAGAAATAGTTTTCTTAAGAAAAATCATAAGAGGGGGAGCGGATCAATCTTATGGTATAGAAGTTGCCAAACTTGCAGGATTGCCAGAAGATGTAATCAATAGAGCTAAGGACATATTAAGTTCTATAGAAAAAGATAAAAGTATGGACCTGAAAATAGAAAATATAGATAAAGTAAATGTAAGTAAAGAAAATGTAAGTAAAGAAAATGTAAGTAAAGAAAATGTAAATAGTAAAGATTTAAATAGCAAAGATATATATATTAATGATGCACATAGTAAAGATATAAGAAATGAAGATGGAAGTAAAGAAGTGGCATTGGATAGCATACAACTAGATTTTACTCATATTCAAAAGGATAATTTAATTAAAGAAATAGTATCAATGGATATTATGAATATAACTCCTATGGAAGGTTTTAATAAATTATATGAATTAATAAAAAAAGCTAAATCCATTTAAAAGGTGGGGATTGTTTTGAAGAGGATAAATATTTTAGATCAGGATACATTTAATAAAATAGCTGCTGGTGAAGTAGTGGAAAGACCTTTTTCTGTAGTAAAAGAACTTGTTGAGAATAGTATTGACGCAGATTCTAAGAATATAACTATAGAAATTGAAGAGGGTGGTTTGAAGTTTATAAGAATTACCGATGATGGTCATGGTATATATCCTGAAGACATAGAGAAGGCATTTATCCCCCATGCTACAAGTAAAATTTTCAATATTGAAGATATTTTCACCTTACGCACCATGGGATTTAGGGGGGAAGCTTTAGCGAGTATTTCATCCGTATCTAAAACTTTGTTAAAGAGTAGAGTTGAAGATTTTAGTTATGGTAAAGAAATATGCTTAGAAGGTGGAAGAATTGTATCCAATAAAGAAACAGGGATGAATGTAGGAACTACTATTGAAGTAGAAGATTTGTTTTATAATGTGCCAGCTAGACTTAAGTTTATGAAATCAGTATCTAGGGAAGGAGCATTAATATCCGATATAGTGCAAAGATTAGCTCTTGCAAACCCTCATATAGGATTTAAACTTTATAATAACAATAAAATGGTGGTAAATACATATGGTGACGGTAATATGCTTAATGTTATAAGGGCTATATACGGCAAAAATGTAGTTGATAATGTAAATTACTTTGAATATCATGGAGATATTTCATCTGTATATGGATATATAGGTAATGAAAGTATAAGTAGGGGGAGTAGAAACAATCAAAGCATATTTGTAAATAAAAGATATATAAAAAGCAAATCCATTACAACTGCTGTAGAAAATGCATTTAAATCATTTTTAACGGTGAATAAGTTTCCTTTTTTCGTTTTATTTTTAGATATATATGCAGAATATGTGGATGTTAATGTTCATCCAACCAAAACTGAAGTAAAATTTAAAGATGATAGAAGCATATTTTCTACAATATTTAAAACCGTTCATCAATCTCTAAAAGAGAGTTTAAAAGACACGTTTAATATTGAAGCAGATAGTATAGATAAGATAGAAGAAGTCAGTTATGGAGAGAGAGATAATAGCAATAACAATAATCATGAAGTTGTAAAGGAAAATGGAAATATATTCACAAAGTATGAAGGATATAAATATGAGGCTCCTGTAGTAGAAAAAATTCAACTACCTATAGATCTAGACAAAAGAGAAATAGTTATGGATGAGATTATTCCAACTTTAAGCAATAAAATAGAAGAGAATAAAAATTTTAACGAAATAAACAGAATGGATGAAATAAAAGAAATACAAGAATCTACTGTTACGGTTGTAAGGGAAGCTAAATTCCCTAGACTTAAAATTATTGGGCAGTTTAATGCTTCATATATATTGGCTCAGTGCTTAGAGGATCTGTTTATTGTAGACCAACATGCTGCCCATGAAAAAATTATTTTTGAAAAGTATAAATTTAATATTTCTAATGCTACTGTAAAATCACAACTATTGCTATCTCCTGTGGTATTAGAATTAACTCCCGAAGACTTTACTTGTTATGAGGAAAATAAGGATTTGTTTGCTAGAGTTGGATTTAATATTGAAGTTTTTGGAGATAATACTATAAATATTAAAGAGGTGCCTTTTATCTTGGGAAAACCTGAAATAAACAGCTTATTTATGGATATAATTGATAATATAAAGAATTTAGGAAGTGGGGAAACTGTAGAAGTAAAATATAACTCAATAGCCACACTTGCTTGTAAAGCCGCAGTAAAGGCAAATGACAAATTATCTTTGGAGGAAATGGAGTGGTTATTAGAAGATTTAAGATACATAGAAGAACCTTTTACATGCCCTCATGGTAGGCCAACTATTATTAAAATTACATTAAATGAGTTAGAAAAGAGATTTAAAAGAATACAATAGCGGGGGAGGTATACTATGAGAGATTTATTAGTGCTAACGGGCCCTACTGCAGTTGGAAAAACCAATATATCTATACAATTGGCAAAACATCTTAATGGTGAAATAATATCTGCTGATTCAATGCAAATATACAAGTATATGAATATTGGCTCTGCCAAGATAACTGAAGATGAAATGGATGGAATTAAACATTATTTGATAGATGTGGTTGAACCAAATGAAAGTTTCAATGCTTCCCAATTTAAAGATTATGCAGAAAGAGCCATTGATGATATATACAATAAAAATAAGTTGCCTATGTTAGTTGGTGGAACTGGGCTATATATAAATTCCATTATACATGATTACAAGTTTACAGAGGCGATAAGCGATGAAAATTATAGGGAGTATCTACAAGGGTTAGCAGAGGAAAAAGGCAAAGAATACGTCCATAGTTTATTAAAGGATATAGATCCGTATTCTTATAATAACATTCATTACAATAACCTTAAAAGAGTTATTAGAGCTCTAGAAGTATATAAGATAACGGGAAAGAGTATAAGTGAATATTCAAAAGAAGAAATTGAAGAGAAGAGTTCTTATAACCTGCGATATTTTATTTTAACTATGGACAGAGAAAAGCTTTATAGTAGAATTGATGAAAGAGTAGATATTATGCTTAATCAAGGGCTTATTGATGAAGTTAAAAAGTTAAAAGATATGGGTTGTACAGAGTATATGCAATCTATGCAGGGCATTGGATATAAGGAAATACTTTATTATCTTAACGGTAAGATATCTTTAGATGAAGCTGTTTACTTAATAAAAAAAGGCAGTAGAAATTATGCTAAAAGACAATTGACATGGTTTAGAAGGGCAGAAAATTCAATTTGGATTAATAAAGATGATTTTAATTCTGATGAGGAGATAATAGAATATATTATAAATAACTATTCAAGATGATAAAACTTAGAGGATTTTAGCATACTTTATAGAATATTTATAATAATCATTTAATGGAGGGTGATACATATGAGTAAAGCAGTTAATAACCTACAGGATATATTTTTAAATGGAGCCAGAAAAAATAGAATCGAAGTTATCATATATTTAACTAATGGATACCAAATAAAGGGATTTGTAAGAGGGTTTGATTCTTTTACAATCATATTAGATTGTAATGGCAAACAGATGTTGGTTTACAAACATGCAGTATCTACGATTACTCCTAATAGACCGATATTATTTAATAATTTTCAAGAAGAGTAGGCAAATAAATTTTGCCTATTCTTTTTTTATATGATAATATGTTTAAGTAATTAATGTTAACTGGAGGGTTCTAATAAAATGTTTGATTTAACAAAAGAACAACTTAAAAATCTATATAAAATTGGAGAGAATGTTATTGATCTATACGATAAAGCTCTCGAAGATATAGAAGTTGAGTTTAAAAGCTATCATCAAATTAGAGAATACAATCAATTAAAAGTTCTTAATGCTTTACAAAAAGAGAGAATAAGCGATTCTCACTTCACCAATTCTACTGGATATGGATATGCTGATATAGGTAGAGATTCATTAGATAAAGTATATGCTAGGGTGTTTAATTGTGAAAGTGCTTTAGTAAGGCCTCACTTTGTAAGCGGTACTCATGCTATAGGTACTGCACTATTTGGAAATCTAAGGCCAGGAGATACTATGTTTGCGGTAACGGGATCGCCTTATGATACTCTTCATAGTATAATTGGTTTAACAGGGGAGGACAACACGGGTTCGTTAAAGGACTACGGAATAAACTACAGACAAATAGATCTTAAAGGCGGAAAAGTAGATTTTGATTCCATGGAAGAAATATTAAGAGAAGATAAAAGTATAAGATTAGTACATATACAGAGATCTACAGGCTATGGCTGGAGAAATTCAATGTTGATAAGTGAAATAAAGGACGTAATTGAAAGGGTAAAAAGCATAAGAAAAGACGTAATATGTTTTGTGGATAATTGCTACGGAGAATTTACAGATACTTTAGAACCTACTGATGTTGGAGCAGACCTTATGGCAGGATCTTTAATCAAAAATATAGGTGGTGGAATTGCTCCTACTGGAGGATATATAGTAGGGAAGAGTGAGTATGTTGAAATGGCATCTTATAGACTTACTACACCAGGCTTAGGAGGGGAATGTGGCTCTACTTTTGGTGTTATGAGGCTGTTATTCCAAGGATTATTCCTCGCACCACATATATCAATGGAAGCGGTAAAAGGTGCAATATTGTGTTCTAGAATAATGGAACTAGCTGGCTTTGAAGTGTTACCTAAATATAACGAAAAGAGAAGTGATATAATTCAAGCTGTTAAGTTCAATGATAAGGAAAAGTTAATAAAATTCTGTAAAGGCATACAGGCGGGTTCACCTATAGATTCTTTCGTACAATGTGAGCCGTGGGAAATGCCTGGTTATGAAGATCAAGTAATTATGGCTGCTGGTGCATTTGTTCAAGGTTCATCAATAGAGTTATCTGCAGATGCTCCAATAAGAGACCCTTATATAGCATATCTTCAAGGAGGATTAACTTTTGATCATGCTAAAATAGGTATTCTCATCGCGTTAAACAAAATAATCAATGAATAAAAAAGGTGACCCGCAAGGTCACCTTCACTAATACTTTAATACTTTCTAAACAACCCTACAATTTTTCCAATGACTTTACAGTCTTTCACTAATATAGGTTGCATATTTTTATTTTCTGGTTGTAATCGTATGTAGCCATCTTCTTTATAAAATCTCTTTACTGTAGCTTCGTTTTCGATTAAAGCTACGATTATTTCTCCGTTATCAGCAGAATCTGATTTTTCAACAATAACCCAGTCTTCATCCATAATTCCAACGTCGATCATGCTTTCGCCTTGGATTTTTAGCATGAATAGGTCCTTGTTACTATTTATAAAATTCACAGGTAATGCAAAGGTATCTTCGATGTTTTCCACAGCAAGTATTGGCTGCCCTGCAGTAACGGTACCTATGATTGGTATATTAAGCATTTCTTTTTTATTGATATTATCATGTACTAATTCTATGGCTCTTGGCTTAGTAGGGTCTCTTCTCAACAGTCCCTTTTTCTCCAATCTTTTTAGATGACCATGAACAGTAGAGGTTGATTTTAAACCTACAGCTTCACAGATTTCACGAACAGAAGGGGGATATCCTTTTTCTCTTACCTGATCTTTTATAAAATCATATATTTCCCTTTGCTTATCCCGTTTTATCATAAAAACACCTCACAATCTATCATAAGTGAATTATATCATATATATTATTAAATATCAAACTTATGTTCTCGTATGTTAGTTGAAATTGGAATGAGCTTCTGATATAATTGCATAATGTAAATATTATAAAAGAGGAGATTACTAAAGATGTCAAATAAATGCTGTATATTTAATCATGCTAATCAATGCAATGAGTGTGGGGAGTGTTATACTTGTGATTTAGATAATAATAAAACATGCGATAACTGCGGCAAATGCTTAGAAGAGTCAAAAGATATGAGAAGTGTTAAAATTGATGAAATTATTGAAGATGAATTTGAAGATGAGGATGAATTAAATAATTTAGATTACAGTTATGGATCTAAAAGTGTATGCGATGAAAGTATAGAAGGGCCAGAAGAAGTAGAATTTATTGATGATATAGATGGATTGAATGAAATTCTAGAAGATGAAATAAAAAGGGAAGAATATACTTATGAAGAGTTTCCTGGATTGATAAAAATAATAAGAAAATAATAAGAAGAAAAAATAAGAGGGGAAATCCTCTTATTTTTATTCATCTGAATATTCTTCGCTTAGTGGATTAGATTTAACTGCTTCTCTTAGTCTTTCGTTATCTACATGAGTGTATATTTGAGTAGTAGAAACATTTTCATGGCCTAATATCTGTTGTAAACTTCTAATATCCACATTCCCATATTTGTACATTAAAGTAGCAGCTGTATGCCTAAGTTTGTGAGGGGTGTAATTCTCATCATCCAATCCAGCTTTCTCAACGTATTTTTTTACCAACATTTCAACAGAGCGCTTATTGATTCTTGTATAGTTTTTGCTTATAAAGAGGGCGTCTTTATCTTTGATTTTATCATTATCCTTATTTCTAACCTGTAAGTAATCGTCAATAGCTTTTATACATGCCTTATTTAGATAAATAGTTCTTTCTTTATCTCCTTTACCAACTACGGTTAAGGTGTCACCTTTAATTTTAGGGATATCGATTCCGCATAACTCTGATAGTCTCAATCCGCAATTTAAAAATAGGGTGATAATACAATAATCTCTTTCCTTATACCTGCCTGTAATCGCATTTAATAATTTCTTACTTTCGTCTAAGGTGAGATAAATAGGGTTTCTTTTATTGATTTTAGGTGATTCTAAGTCTAGTGCTGGATTTTCTTCTAGTATCCTTGCTTTTCCATTAAGATACTTAAAGAAGGATCTCAATGTGGCTACTTTTCTAGCTCTAGCGTAGCTTCCGTTATCTCTATAATTTTCTGCAAAAGCTAAAAATGCATACAAATCCGAAAGGTTCACCTCTCTTATGAAATCATCATCAATATCGTTAATTTTAATTAAGTCAAATTCAATGTCTTCGGATACCATGCCTCTATATAGTTTTAAAAATCTAAAGAACATGGTTAAGTCGATTTTATAACCATTTATAGTATTGATAGATTTTCCTTTGATAGTACCTAAATAGTTTAAAAAATCATTAACTTGTCTTGGTAGGTATGGGTCATAAATGCTTTTTAACTTATATTTCATATAAACCTCCTTAAAATACGTAAAAAATACATACAACTTCGCTAAATGTATATTTAGCGAATATAATATTCTATAAATAGGGGGCAAAATCCTTCTTTTTGAGCAAATTTATTATAATACATTTATATAAAAATATAAATTTCTACTTTTCGTATATCTAGCAAAACTACATTTGAAGAATTTTAAAATTTATTTTGTTGCTAAAAATCGAAATATATGTTATAAATAATTAAATGTAGAATAACAGGGTTATAATAATAAAATTCTATATAACATGTCAAATCTCCTCCCCTATGTCAATTAATATATCAATTGAGAATAGATATCAAACACAGAGTGAATTACCATTATCTGTATCTATATACAGACTATATTGATTGATACAGTTGGAATGGAATTAGTTGTATAAATATACCAATTAATGTAATTAACAATTGTTGATATTAACGTGGGTAATTATTAATTTATTAAACTTACACATTTTGGGAATAACTATGTGAACAATTTTATTTATCAGTTAAAAGTAAAGATTGAAAAAGAAAATCAAAGGAATGAATGTTGTTATTGGAAGAAATCATAGTAATAAAATAGAAGAAATAATAATGATGATAAAATAATAGTAAAATAAAAGGGACTTTGCATAGCAAAATCCCTTTAACTATTCTTTTTTTAAAATTTTTACCGCTTAAAGCATTCCTCTATACTTCATAGCAATTGCTAGTTTATTTATAGCATGCATATAGGCGGCTTTTCTCATAGGTACATTATGCTCTTCTTTTAATTGCCAAACTTCATTGAAAGCTTTAACTAAAGTTTCTTCTTCTTTATTCTTAACATCCTCTTCTGACCAGTAGTATCCATATAAGTTTTGTACCCATTCAAAATATGAAACTACAACTCCGCCGCTATTAGTTAAGATATCAGGAGTTACTAATATGCCCCTTTCAAATAATCTGCGATCAGCTTCGGGTGTTATTGGGCCATTTCCCCCTTCACATATAACCTTAGATTTTATTAAATCAACATTATCTAATGTAATTGAATTTTCTAGAGCTGCAGGAACTAGAATATCTACATTTAAAGCCCAGAATTCATTCATATTTAATTCTTTAGTACCAGGTAAATTTATTAAAGTTCCATTTTCTTTAAAATATTTTAATGCTTCTTCAATATTTATACCTTCTTCATTATGTACTGCATAAGCCCCCTTCTCTCTGCTCCATTCAGCTACACTAACTATTTTAGCGCCTAATCTTTCTATATTTAAAGCTGAATAACTTCCTACATTACCGAAACCTTGTATGGCAACTGTTCTTTCTTTTATATCTATGTTCAATTTCTTTAACGCTTCTCTAGCTGTTATGGCAACTCCTAGTCCTGTTGCTTCTGTTCTTCCTTCTGATCCGCCAATTTCTAATGGCTTACCAGTGAAAGTACCGCAAGAATTATATCCAACTAACTTATTGTATTCATCTACCATCCAGGCCATTATCTCACCATTAGTATTAACATCAGGTGCTGGAATATCAACCTTTTCTCCTATTAACTTATAAATACCCTTAACATATCCTCTGCTTAATTTCTCAAGTTCACCTTTGGAAAGAGTTTTAGGGTCAACTATAATTCCGCCCTTTCCTCCACCATAAGGTATTCCTGTTATAGCGCATTTAAATGTCATCCAAGTTGATAATGCTTTAACTTCATCTAGGTTTACTCCTGGATGAAACCTTATTCCCCCTTTAGTTGGACCTAAAGAATCGTTATGTTGAGATCTGAAGCCTTTAAATACTTTTATAGAACCATCATCCATTTTTACGGGTATATTTACTTCTAGAACTCTCATAGGTTCTCTAAGGAGCTCATATACATTTTCGCTTAGTCCTAGACTTTTACAAGATTCTTTTATAACTGATTGAACATTTTCAAAAGGATTTAAATTTTCCTTTGTCATTTTTGATCTACCTCCAAATTTTTAAAAAAAGTTGTGTCTGTTAGTGTATACTAAATTCAAATTTATCTAATATAAATATTCGATATTATTATACAAAATTCCTTTTAAAAAGATAAAAAAATTATAAAAAATTATACAAATATAATAAATTCGTATAAAAGATATATAAAAATATAAAGATTTATACGTTAATAGATACTTTTACTCCAAGGACATCTTTATTTTCCTTTAATAATGGATTCACTACTTCATTGATAAAGTCTATTACTTGATTTGGCGCTCTTCCTATAAATCTATCTCCATCAATTAGATTCATGATTTCTTCTTCTGTTAAATTAAAACTACCATCTTCAATAATTCTCTTAATTAAATCATTATCTAATCCATCTATCTTAACCCTTTTAGCAGCTTCCATAGAATGCTTCCTTATTTTCTCATGTAAATCCTGTCTGTCTCCCCCTCTTTTAACCGCTTCCATCAATATATTTTCAGTGGCCATAAAAGGTAGTTCATTTTCAATGTGCGATTTTATAACTTTTTCATAAACTACTAAGTTACTACAAACATTCAAGTATAGGTTTAATACACCGTCTAGGGCTAAAAAACCCTCAGGTACCGCAATTCTTTTGTTTGCAGAATCATCAAGGGTCCTTTCAAACCATTGAGTAGAAGCTGTAATAGCAGGGTTTAAAGAGTTTACTATTATATATCTTGACAAAGCGCTAATTCTTTCGCATCTCATAGGATTTCTTTTATAAGCCATGGCAGAAGAACCAACTTGTTGTTCTTCAAAAGGTTCTTCTATCTCTTTCATGCTTTGTAAAAGCCTTATATCATTACTAAATTTATATGCACTTTGGGCTATTTGAGACAATGTATCCAGTATGTAAGAATCAACTTTTCTCGGATAGGTTTGACCTGTTACATAAAAAGGTTTATCAAACCCTATTTTCTTTGTTAACATAGTATCTAATTCCTTAACCTTATCTTCATCCCCATCAAAAAGCTCCATAAAACTGGCTTGTGTTCCGGTGGTGCCTTTAACACCTCTTAATTTTAATGAATCTATAATAAAATTAATATGCTCTACATCCATTATTAAATCTTGAATCCAAAGAGTTGCTCTCTTACCCACGGTTGTAAGTTGCGCTGGTTGAAGATGGGTGAATCCTAATGTAGGTAAACTTTTATGCCTTAAAGCAAATTTAGAGAGCTCAAAGATTATATTTATAATTTTTTTCTTTACTATAATTAGAGCTTCTTTCATTATTATCAAATCTGTATTGTCTCCTACAAAACAACTTGTAGCTCCTAGATGAATTATTCCTTTGGCCTTTGGGCATTGTACTCCATATGCGAAAACATGACTCATAACATCATGTCTTATTTCTTTTTCTTTTTCCTCTGCTATATTGTAGTTTATATTATCTATATTGGCCTTTAGCTCTTCAAGCTGCTCATCGGTTATATTTAAACCTAACTCCTTTTCGCATTCTGCAAGAGTAAACCATAATTTTCTCCAAGTTCTAAACTTCTTTTCTTCAGAAAATATGTAACTCATTTCTTTTGAGGCATATCTTTTACTTAATGGACTATAGTATAATTCTTTCATGAGAAAACCTCCTAGCGCACATAATACATAATTATATCATATTCATTTTTATTGTATGATACAATTGTATTTTTCTTCATATCAAAGTTCGTTTTCAATGGGGTTCTATATTTATTTAAGTACTAATATAATCTAATAGGAAGATTATTATATGATATGGGGAGGAAATTATGTACAAGTTTAATTTATTTGACAAAATAGCTTTAATATTAGTACTAATTGGTGCACTTAATTGGGGATTTTTAGGATTATTTAATTTAAATTTAGTTAGTGCTATATTTGGAGAACCTGCTAACTTCTTATCAAGAATAATATATATACTTGTTGGAGTTTCAGGAGTGTACTTATTATTATTGCTCTTTAAGATGAAAAAATACTCAAAATCGTAACATAAATAAAAGGCTCATAAAGAGCCTTTTATTATTGCAATGATTCAATTAATTTAGATACTTCTTCTAATGCTAATACTTCATCATCTCCAGAAGCAGAAAGAGTTATTTTTCCGCCTTTTGTTACTGCTAATGATAAAACGCCAATTAAACTTTTAATGTTAGCGCTCTTACCATTGAACTCCATAAATATATCAGACTTAAAAGATGATGCTTTTTTAACTAATAATGTCGCTGGTCTTGCGTGCAAACCAGTAGAACTATTTACTATTAATTCTTTACTAACCAATTTATATCACTCCTAATAATTCATGCTAATATTTACAGCTTTATTATAATTTTATTATAGCATCATTTAGGTATATTTTAAACCTGAAGTTTATCTATAAACTCCTCTAATCTATCTAAACCAACTATAATGTTTTCCATCGAAGTTGCATAGGATATTCTTATATAATTATCCAATCCAAATGCTATACCTGGAATAGCAGCAACTTTACCTATGGTTAATAATTTATCACAAAAATCTAAGGAACCATTTATTTTTTCACCTTCAATATATTTGCCAATTAATTTTGATATATCTATAAAAGCATAGAAGGCACCTTTAGGTGGAATTAAATCTAGTTCATTAATTTGTGCAATTCTTGTTATTACGTAATCTCTTCTCTTTTTAAACTCTTCTATCATATTATATAATGGAGTCTGATCCCCTTTTAGTGCTTCCAAAGAAGCGTATTGAGCTATTGAATTTGGATTTGAAGTCATATGACTTTGTATATTACTCATTATTTTTATTATCTTTTCGTTACCAGCAGCATATCCTATTCTCCAACCAGTCATAGCATAAGATTTAGACATACCATTTACAACTATAGTCCTTTCAAAAGCATCTTGATTTAAACTAGCAATGCTTATATGCTTATCTCCGTCATATACGAGTTTTTCATACATTTCATCTGATATAATAATTAAATTATGCTCTTTTGAGAAATTAGCAAGTTCTATTAGCTCATCTTTAGTGTAGACATTTCCGGTAGGATTATTAGGACTATTTATAATAATAGCTTTCGTCTTATTGGTGATAACTTTGTTAAGATTATCTATAGTATACTTATAACTGTTAGCTTTTTCTCCTTCTACAAAAACAGGTCTAGCATCGGCTAATTTAATCAATTCAGGATAGCTAACCCAATAAGGTGTTGGAACTAAAACTTCATCACCAGGATTTAATATGGCAAGAAATAAATTAGCTAATGCTTGTTTACCACCAGTGGATATTATAATTTGAGATTTATTATATTCTAAGTTATTTTCTTTATTAAATTTTTCTATAATGGCTTCTTTTAACTCATCAATACCTGAAGCAGGTGTATATTTAGTAAGACCATTTTTCATAGCTTCTATTGCTGCATTCTGTATGTTTTCTGGAGTATTAAAATCTGGTTCTCCTGCTCCGAATCCTATAATATCAATGCCATTGGCCTTCATTGCTTTAGCCTTTGCAGTAATTTCAAGTGTAATGGATGAAGATATATTTTCTCCCTTTCTAGATAATATCATACTAGCACCTCCGTAAATAAATGAATATAATTAAATAATACATAAAAGTTGTAAAAAATGCAATTTTATTTTTATAAGTAATTCATTTTTTGTATTTATTCTTTAAAAATATTATAAAACCCAGGATAAATAGAAATTTTTATCCTGGGTTTATTGCATATTTTATTTAGCTTCTAGATACAAAAATTACTCCAACTATTATAAATAGTATGCCTATTATTCTCAAATAAGTTATATTTTCTTTAAATAAAAAATATGAGAAAAATAGCACTATTACATAGCCTAAGCTTACCATTGGATAAGCATAACTTAATTCCACTTTACTTAATACTTTGATCCAAATAAGAAAGCTTACTCCATAGGATATGATTCCCACCATTAAAGGAACATTTTTTAATATGTTTACAAAAGTGTACATAATTTTATCTATAGAAAAATTTATATCTAATTTACTTGCTCCTAATTTTACTAATACTTGACCTAAAGAGCTTAATATAACCGATATAAGGATTTGCCATATCATAAACTAAAACCTCTCTTTAACATATAGAATAATTTTTGATAAAAACATGTAGATAAATAGGTCATAGTAAAAATTAAGGGAAATGAATACCTTGGTTGTCCTTCTGTAAGAAAATATACACAAGTTATCATATAAAATAATACCAGTGAGTATAAGCTAAACTTATTAATTAAACGGGTATTTTTAGTAAAAATACAATATAGTATATATACACTATATATTAAAACAAATAAAATACCTGGATAAAATATCAATGCTTTAACTGCACTAGAAAACATAAATATATAATACTTAGCGCTATCCGATAAAACACTATTGTACATAGTATAATATGAGTCTCCAGCAGCAGCATAAGTAACTTTTAGTCTAAGTAGTCCTAACTCTATAAAGTCCTTAGGATGAGATTTTATCCATTCTTTAGCAGCGCTGCTTAACATCTTATTCTTTTTAGTCATATTTGAGTTTATATATTCTTCTGTTTTAACTATAGAGTTCTCTACATCTTCTGCAGGCATCCACGTACCATGATTATTTTGTGAATTGTTGTTTATATATAGTACTATACCACCATTATTTGAAACCCAAGTAAGCTCACCAGTTAATTTACTATTTCTATAGATCCAAGGAGATAATAGTATAATTGATGTTATAAATATTATAAAAGCTTTTTTAAATGAGTCAATAAACTTACCTGTAGAAACTAAGTTTACTACAAATATTAAAAAGGCATATAATATATAAAATGGTTTTACCATTGTATTTAATGCGGTAAGTATACCTAAAATTAAATATTTACCCTTAAAGTCTAATAGATATATATAAGTACACCATAGAATTATATTAGTAAACAGGATTTCTGTTCCCACCAATATGCTATAGTAAATATTTAATGGGAAAAATACAAAAACAGTGAATATGATTTTTTTAGTTTTTTCTTCTATAGACAATCTTCCTAAAATTTTATACACTAGAAAATAATTTATACAGGTTAATATTAAATTAAATATTTGTGCATTCCGTACACTTGCTCCAAATAACTTGAATATCCCTCCTAAGATTATTGGATATCCAACGGAAGTATATGTATCCCCCCAAGCCCCACCTTGAGAAATTTCAACAGCTAAATTATAATAATATTCAAAATCGGAAAATGGAGTAGCTTTAATAAAAATACACCATAAACTGCTTAGTAAAATTCCTAAAACTGATATTTTAAAAAAATATGATTTATCCTTTTTAGTATTTGTATAATATAAAGTTTCTAACATTTATACCCCTCCATTATAGTTTAAAATAAATTATTGTTAATACACTTATAATCCATAGTAAAATATTTATTAAGAAGGGAATATCCTTTGTAAAAACATCTTCAGGTTTACCACCTAAGTTCTTAGTAATCATTAAATATTGATATCTAAATATACCATAAAGAACAAATGGAATAGTGAACATCATACTTTGACGTTGCACTGAATTAAAAGTGTATAAGCAATAAGCAATTAGTATTGAAGGCGTTACTATAGTAAGCATATTATCTATTAGTTCTATAGAGTACTCTTCAAGAATTTTTCTATGACTACTGCTACCATTTTTTAATGTAATTATTTCACTCTTTCTCTTATTTAAGGCTAGAAACAATGACAATAATATAGTACATAATAGAAGCCAAGGAGATATAGGTATTTTGGTTGAAACACTGCCTGCTTCAACTCTAAGTACAAATCCTAGTGTGATGGACATAACATCTATTATCACTACATTCTTAAGCTTAAATGAATAGAAAATATTCAATACTAAATAACCCATTAAAATGCTTAGTAGACTTAAGTTATCATAAGATAACCATATTACAGATACTAATAAAATTATAGCTAACAGAATAGCAGTCATTTTAGATATCTCGCCACTAGCTAAAGGTCTATATTTTTTTTGAGGATGTAACCTATCCTTTTCAATATCTACTAAATCATTGATTATATAAACAGTAGAAGATATTAAACAGAATAGTATAAAGGTTTTAAGGGTAATCAGTAACAAATCTATTTTAATAAAGCTACCAGAAAAAATCAAAGCTGCGAAGACAAAACTATTCTTAATCCATTGTTTAGGTCGCATTAAGCTTATTAAAGATTTTAAGTTCAAGTTTATTCCTCCTTTGTAAATGGTCACAACTATTAATGTATCATATATTTTACAAAAATAAAAGGACTTGATTGCTCAAGTCCCGAAAAACATATTTATCTAGGTTGTACAATTAATTTTATAGCTGTTCTCTCTTCCCCATCAATCTCTATATCAGTAAATGCTGGTATACACACTAAATCAATACCACTTGGTGCTACAAATCCTCTTGCTATTGCTACAGATTTAATAGCTTGGTTTAAAGCACCAGCTCCAATAGCCTGAATTTCAGCTCCTCCTTTTTCTCTTAAAACTCCTGCTAATGCACCTGCAACTTTGTTTGGACTTGATTTTGCTGAAACTTTTAATACTTCCATAATAAACCTCCTACTATACTTTAATTTTTAACTTTAATTATTATTGGTATTATTTATAATATTCTACACAATATGAAAAAATCCTTTTATTTTTGTAAAATTTCTAATTTTTACAAAACAAAAGGATTTATTTTCCAAATCATTTAATTATTTTATTTTGCATATTCAATAGCACGAGTCTCTCTTATAACATTTATTTTAATTTGACCAGGATATTCTAGTTCGCTTTCAATTCTCTTCACGATATTTCTTGCCATTTCGATTGACTCAGCATCATCAATTTCGTCTGGTTTAACTATTATTCTAATTTCTCTACCCGCTTGAATGGCATATGACTTTTCTACGCCTTCATATGAATTTGCAATTTCTTCTAATTTCTCTAATCTCTTAATATATGCTTCTAAGGTTTCCCTTCTTGCACCAGGTCTTGCAGCTGATATAGCGTCTGCTGCTTGAACTAGTATGCCTTCTAGAGATTGGAATTCTACGTCACCGTGGTGTGCAGCTATTGCATTCACTACGATTGCAGATTCATGATATTTTTTGGCTACCTCTGCACCTATTAGGGCGTGAGGACCTTCTATTTCATGATCTACAGCCTTTCCTATGTCGTGAAGTAAACCTGCCCTTTTAGCTAGTGTTGGATCAATTCCTAATTCAGATGCCATCAATCCAGCTAAATAAGCAACTTCAATAGAATGCTTTAATATATTTTGACCATAACTTGTTCTGTATTTTAATCTACCTAACAATCTTATTAATTCACTATGAAGTCCATGTACACCTGTTTCGAAGGTTGCCTGTTCCCCTTCTTCCCTAATGTCATTGTCAACTTCCTTTTTAGCCTTTTCAACCATCTCTTCTATTCTTGCTGGGTGAATACGGCCATCCATAATCAACTTTTCTAAAGCGATTCTAGCTACCTCTCTTCGAATAGGATCAAATCCTGAAAGTATAACTGCTTCCGGTGTATCGTCAATAATTAAATCAACGCCGGTTAGAGTTTCTAGGGTTCTGATATTTCTACCTTCCCTACCTATTATACGCCCTTTCATTTCATCATTTGGAAGACTTACTACATGAACAGTGGTTTCAGCCACATGGTCAGCAGCACATCTTTGAATAGCGTATGTAATTATTTCTCTTGCTTTTTTATCAGCTTCTTCTTTAGCTTTTGCCTCAACTTCTTTTATGATCATAGCAGATTCATGTTTAATTTCTTTACTTACTTCGTCTAGAAGTATTTCTTTAGCCTGATCAGAAGTTAGACCTGACAATTTTTCTAATTCTTCTCTTTGTTTAGTATACAAATCTTGTATACTGGATTCTAATTCGTTAAGTTCTTGCTGCTTTTTGTTTAAACTATCATCTTTCTTTTCAATCATATCAGTCTTTTTATCAAGCAGCTCTTCCCTTTGAATCAATCTTCTTTCTAATCTTTGTACTTCATTTCTTCTATCTCTGGATTCTCTTTCTAAATCATTTCTTAATCTATGAACTTCTTCTTTCGCTTCTAAAATAGCTTCTTTCTTTTTAGCTTCTGCAGATTTTTCTGCATCTTCTAATAATTTTTTAGCGTCTTCTTCAGCCTTAGATATTTTTGCAGCTGATACATTTTTTCTTATATAATAATTAACATATATAGCAATAATAAGTATAATAGCCATTGCTATAAGAAAAATAAGTTGTGATTGTTTCACATGAACACCTCCTTTGCTTTACTTGTTACATTATCTATTGTCCCTAAATACAAAAGCATAGAAAGGTGTCATATTATTCAAATGGATTTTTTCGCTAAACCAGATTTTGTCTTTATTTTATATTAATTTTGACATTATGTCAAGTTTAATATGCTTGCTATAACATGATTAGGTTGATATTTTATTTATCTTTTTCAACTTTATTTTTAGCGGGTTCTTTATCAGAAACAGGCTCTTCTACTTTAACAAGTGGCAATTCATATTTTTGTCTTATAGAGTTTTCAATTTCAAATAAAATTTGAGGGTTCTCTTTTAAAAATTGCTTTGCATTTTCTCTTCCTTGACCTAGTCTTATATCTTTATATGAGAACCAAGCACCACTTTTCTGTACAAATTCTTCTTTAACTCCTAAATCTAAAACATCTCCAGTTCTTGAAATTCCTTCGTTGTACATTATATCAAATTCTGCTTGTTTAAAAGGAGGAGCTACTTTATTTTTAGTAATTTTAACTCTTGTTCTATTACCTAATATATCTTCTCCTTGCTTTATTGAATCTATCCTTCTTACATCTAGTCTAACACTAGAATAGAATTTTAAAGCTCTTCCACCAGGGGTTGTTTCAGGATTTCCAAACATTATACCAACTTTTTCTCTTAATTGATTGATAAATATAGCAACGCATTTTGATTTATTTATGGAACCTGCAAGTTTTCTCAATGCTTGTGACATCAGTCTTGCCTGTAAACCTACGTGTGCATCTCCCATTTCACCTTCTATTTCTGCTTTTGGAACTAAAGCTGCCACAGAGTCTACAACAATTACATCAACTGCATTTGATCTAACTAGAGCTTCTGTAATTTCTAAAGCTTGCTCTCCGGTATCAGGCTGAGAAACTATTAAGTTGTCTATATCCACCCCTAGTCTTTTTGCATATGAAGGATCTAAAGCATGTTCAGCATCCACAAAAGCAGCAGCTCCACCAGCTTTTTGAGCTTCAGCTAATATATGCAATGCTACAGTAGTTTTACCAGAGGATTCAGGTCCATAGATTTCAATAATTCTACCTCTTGGTACTCCACCTATACCTAGAGCAACGTCCATTCCTAAACATCCTGTTGATACAGCATCTAAATTTAATATGCTATGTTCCCCTAATTTCATTATAGAGCCTTTACCAAATTGTTTTTCAATCTGCCCCATGGCAGCTTCTATCGCTTTTAATTTTTCATTATTCATAAATATCCCTTTAAAGGGCTCACCATCCTTTCTAAATTCGAACGTTTGTTCTTAATTATTATTATACAATACATTCTAATAAGGGTCAACTTATAAATAAAGTTCCTATTGCTAGGAACTTATTATTTTAATTATTACCAACTTTTAACTTTTTAAACTATGAAAAATCTATCTATCAGGTTTTATAGCTTCCTTATTTTTTACAAAGTAATCTATGCCTGAAACTATAGTTATAACTATAGCAATACCCATAGTTACTGCTACTAATATATCAAAATAGTGAGGAGGTATTTTTAATACATTAATAACGTCAAAGAATTCTTTGTTTAATGGAAGTAGTGAGACTATAATTGCTACAATTTGTGTTACTGTTTTAGCTTTTCCCCAAGGACTAGCCGCTATAACTATCCCTTCAGCTGCAGCTACGGCCCTTAATCCTGTTACTGCAAATTCTCTAGCTATAATAACCATAGCCACCCAAGTAGAAATCACTTGAAGTTCTACCAAAGAAACTAATGCAGCTGTAACTAATAGCTTATCTGCTAAAGGATCCATAAACTTTCCAAATCTAGTTATTTGGTTTCTACTTCTTGCTATGTACCCATCTAACTTATCTGTTAGTGCAGCTAATATAAAAATAGTTGTAGCTATAGTTTTACCATAAGGGATACCATTAACGGCAATAAAAATCAAAAATATAGGGATTAAAAATATTCTTATTATAGTAAGTTTATTTGCAAGATTCATGGCATACAACTCCTACTAAATCATATTCTAGGCTATCTATTATTTTTACATGTGCAATTTCACCTATATTAAATATTTTATCACATTTAAAATAAATTGCACCATCTATTTGAGGAGTCATTTCATAATTCCTTCCAATATAGTACTCTCCATCAAAACCATCTACCACAACATCAAACATCTTTCCAATTTTACTATTATTTAGATTCATAGAAATTTCTTTTTGAATAGCCATTATCTCATTACGTCTAGTTTCTTTAATTTCCTCAGGTATTTGATCTGTCATAGAAGCTGCCGGAGTGTCTTCTTCCTGTGAGTATTTAAATACTCCTAAATTATTAAATTTAACATTCTTTACAAGTTCTATTAATTCTTCAAAGTCTTCTGTAGTTTCTCCAGGAAATCCAACTATAAGTGATGTTCTTAAACATATATTATCTACTTTGTTTTTAAGGGAGTTAATAGTATTAAGTATATCTTCTTTTCTTCCTCTTCTTCCCATGGTTTTTAGTATATTATTGCTTATGTGCTGAATAGGTATATCTAGGTATTTACAAACTTTATCATTCTCAGCTATTGTTTTAATTAAGTCTTCTTCTATTTCTTCAGGATAGCAATACAAAACTCTAATCCATTCTAATTCATTTATTTTAGATAGTTCATTTATAAGATCACTTAACATCTTTTTACCATATAAGTCGATACCGTATCTTGTTGTGTCTTGCGCTACTAATATTATTTCTTTAGTTCCATTTTGCACTAAAATTTTAGCTTCATCTATTATAGCTTCCATTTTTCTGCTTCTGTACTTACCCCTTATCTTAGGTATAATACAATAAGTACAATGATTACTACAACCCTCAGCTATTCTTAAATATGCATAATGACCAGGAGTGGAAAGAGTTCTATCTCCTTCATTTATAGCATCATCACTATAATTACAAGAGGCTTCCTTATTGTTTTTTTCTAAATAATTGTTTATATATTGATCTAGCTTATCATAATCATTAACACCAACCATAATATCAATCTCAGGAAGCAACTCTTGGAGTTCTTTTCCATATCTTTGACTTAAACAGCCAGTTACTACTAAAGCTTTACAATTACCTTCTTTAAAGTTAGCCATTTCTAATATGGTGTCAATAGATTCTTGCTTTGAATCCTCTATAAATCCACAAGTATTAACTATAATTATGTCCGCTTCCTTTGGGTTATTTGTAAGAGTATTATTTTTTAATAACTTATTTATAAATATTTCTGAATCGATTCTGTTTTTATCGCAACCTAAACTAATTACACCAAACTTTAATTTGTCCATATGTGTTCCTCCTTATTCTATATCATCTTTAGTTATTAAAACTTGCCTTGGCTTACTACCATCTTTACCAGATATAATGCTTCTTTCTTCTAGTTGATCTATTATTCTAGCTGCTCTATTATATCCTATTCTTAGCTTTCTTTGCAATAAGGAAGTAGATGCTTGTTCCATTTCTACAACAATTTTTATAGCTTCTTCTAATAGTTCATCTTTATCTTCCTCATTTATTTCTGTAGATGTATTAATTTGCTCAATTATACTATCTTCATACTCAGCAGTTCCTTGCTCATTTTTAATGTGATCCACAACTCTTGATACCTCTTCTTCAGAAATAAATGCTCCTTGAACCCTTATAGGTTTAGCTTCACCTGTAGGATAGAAAAGCATGTCTCCTTTTCCTAATAACTTTTCTGCACCAGACATATCTAAAATTGTTCTTGAATCGATCTGGCTAGAAACAGCAAAGGATATTCTTGACGGAATATTAGCCTTTATAACGCCGGTAATTACATCTACGGATGGTCTTTGAGTAGCAATTACAAGATGCATACCAGCGGCTCTAGCCATCTGTGCTAATCTTCCTATGTAATCCTCAATATCATTTGGACATACCATCATCAAATCTGCTAATTCATCGATTATTATTACTATAAGAGGCAATTTTTCCGTTATCTTACCTTTTTCATAAAGTTCATTATATCCTTCTAGATTTCTAACATGATTTTCAGCAAATATCTTATATCTTCTAGTCATCTCGGTAACAGCCCAATTTAAAGCTCCAGCAGCTTTTTTAGGGTCCGTAACTACCGGTATTAGAAGATGAGGAATACCATTATAAACATTTAGTTCAACTACTTTAGGGTCTACCATTAATAGTTTTACGTTCTCAGGAGAATATTTATATAATAGGCTTATTATTAATGTATTAATACATACACTCTTACCAGATCCGGTAGCTCCGGCAATCAATAAGTGTGGCATTTTAGCTAAGTCCCATACTATACTATTGCCCCCGATGTCTTTACCTAAGGCAAAAGCCAAGTTTTTATTAAAGTTAGTATATTGCTCAGATTCAATAACTTCTCTTAAGAAAACAGGATTTAAATCTTTATTAGGTACTTCTATACCAACAGCTGACTTTCCAGGTATGGGTGCTTCTATTCTTACTCCCGAAGCCGCTAATCCTAAAGAAATATCATCTGAAAGATTTACAATTTTACTTACTTTAATTCCTGGGCTTGGTTGAAGCTCAAATCTTGTAACAGATGGTCCTTTGGTAACTTGAATGACTTTAGCTTCTACACCAAAACTAGAAAGGGTTTCTTCTAATTTAGTTGCACTATGTAATAGCTCCTTTTTATCTCCCTTGTTCATTTTAATTGATATATTCTGATTTAATAGATTTAAAGGAGGATAATTGTATTCTATAGGAATGGTTACCTTATTAATTTCTTTTTCTAACTCTTCACTGATGTTGTTGTTTTCTTCTTGATTTATTACCTCTTGATTTGTTTCCTCATCTTTATCTATTGAGGAATCTTCAATGTTGCTGGATTTAATAAAATCTATTATTTTTATTCTATTATTTTTCTTTGTGTCTTCTTCCTTATTACTATCATATGCTAATAATTCTTTAGTTTCTATTTCTAATTCTTCTTCAATAATTTCCGCATTTTTCTTTTTTGCTTCTAGTAGCTTTGACTTTACTCTATCTACAATATAAGATAAAGTAACATTACTAATTAATACAAAAGAAATAGCATATAAGGATATAAAAATTATAAAGGAACCTGTCCTCCCGAAAAGTTTATACAGTGGTAGACTGATTAGGTATATAATAATTCCTCCATGAATTATTGACTGAGAGTTATATATACTTGAAATTCCTTCACTAATACTTAAACTACCATTGGTTAAACTCATATCTGCCATTTGTATACACATCAACGTATTTATTATAAAGAGTACTATTCCATAAAACTTTTTTGTGAACTTAAGCTTTTTCTTATTAAGAATATAGCAAGCTCCTATAAATATTATTATAAACGGGAATATATAAGAACCTAATCCAAATACTCCAATTAATAATTTCTTAGCAATTCTTCCTATATATCCTGAATCTTTGGGGGAAAATACACTGACCAATGAAAGTATTCCTATAGTTATTAGTACAATTCCTTTTATATCATTGTCAAAGCTATCTTTTTTCTTTTTTTTCCTCTTCCCCAATGTACCACCTCCTAAATTAATAGTTATTCTACAAACTATTTTAATTATCCTTTAATTGCTTGTCCACAAGTGTTAAATAAATAAACCATAGGTTGGGTTACCTATGGCTGTTTTGTACTCTTTTCCTCTATTAGAATATCTAACTTATCTAAAGCATCTCTCAAACCGCCAACTTGATCTATGAGACCACACTCTACTGCTTGTTCTCCTATGAGTATAGTACCCATATCATTTAACAAATTATCAGTCTTAACCATGATCTTCTTTAAATAATCTCGTTCAATTTTTGAAGTTCTTACAATAAAGTCTGTAATTCTCTCTTGCATTTTATCGAAATACTCAAAGGTTTGAGGTACTCCTATAATTAATCCGTTCATTCTAATAGGATGAACTATCATTGTTGCAGAGGGCGAAATAAAAGAGTAGTTTGCTGAAGTAGCTAAAGGCACACCTATAGAGTGACCTCCACCAACTACTAAAGATACCGTTGGTTTGCTCAAAGTATTTATCATTTCAGCAATAGCCAGACCAGCTTCTACATCCCCGCCCACAGTATTTAGAATTATTAACACTCCTTCAATTGCATCATTCATTTCTATAGAAACTAATTGAGGAATTAAGTGTTCATATTTTGTACTTTTTGTTTGAGCTGGAAGCACCATATGCCCCTCAATTTGACCAATTATAGGTAATATATGAATTTTATCATCTTGTTTAGGTATATTAATTGCACCTAACTCCTTAATATTATCCAATTCCTTATTGTTTTTTTGTTCATCTTGTTCTATTTTTTCATTAATCATATTCTTCCCTCCTAGCACAATGTTATTTTGTGCATAAGAAAAAAGAATATACCTATTTAAATTAGTGATGACCCAAATTAAAACCTTTGTGAAGAGCATTTATAGCTTTTTCAGTATATTGGCCTTCTACTAAGCACCAAATAGTAGTATGAGAATCTGCAGTTTGAAGTACTTTAATATTTTCTAAATTTAAACATTTTAATATTTTTGCCATTACTCCAGGTATTCCTCTCATTCTACTTCCAATAATAGCTACTTTACTGCAATTATCTATATAAGAGTATTTTAAATTTAAATTATTCATTATATCGTTAAATTTATCGAAGTCACTACCATCTATTGTAAATATATTGTCCTCTGGGAAAACATTTATTAAATCTATACTTATTGAGGCCTCAGCTAATATATTTAACAAACTATAGTAATGAGCGTTATTTTCATTATCTTTAAGAGCTACTTTTATTTGAACTCTGCTGCTCATATGAGTTATTCCAGTTATGATATTATTTAAGTTTAAATCACCAATGTTATTAATTATAGTACCTTGGCAATTGCTAAGTGTATTTTTAATTATCAGTGGGATATTTCCCTTCATTGCTATTTCTACAGCCCTTGGATGTATAACCTTTGCACCCTGGTCTGCAAATTGAAATACTTCATTATAACTTATTTCTTTTATTAAAGAAGCATCAGATACAATTCTTGGATCAGCGGTCATTATTCCATCTACATCTGTATATATCTCTACGCCCTCAGCTTTTAGAGCTACACCTAAAAGTGCTGCTGTAACATCACTGCCGCCTCTTCCTAAAGTTGTTAAAAATCCGTTTTCGCTGACACCTTGAAAGCCAGCTATAATTGGCACTTTTCCTTCTTCTAATGCTTTTAATATTTTATTTGGGTCTAAGCCTACCATTGTGGCACTGTTATAATTATCGTCAGTTATTATGCCAGCCTGTCCTCCAGTCATAGGAATGGCATCTACCCCTTTATCTAGTAATTCATCTGTCATAACTACTGTGCTTATAATCTCACCACAGGCCATAAGTAAATCAATAGAGAGTTTATTTCTCTCCTTTAGCCTATTACTTGTCAGTGAAAGTAAAGTATCTGTGGCATAAGGTTCACCTTTTCTTCCCATAGCAGAAACAACTACTACTGGAAAAAATCCTTCCTCTTTAGCCTTTATTATTTTGTTTATTACCATCAATCTTCTTTCGTGGGTAGAAACAGAGGTTCCACCGAATTTTTGAACAATTATTTTCATATTATCCCTCCCAATTTAAATCCGGGTTTTTTTAAGAGATCTCTCATCAACATCTATTATTATGGTCCTAGAACCAATTTTTTTCACGTATTCCCATGGCACCTCAATAAAATCGCTTTTACTAAAAAAGCTTAATTTTACGTTAGGTTCTGATAAGATTAGTAATTTTAAATTTCCCTCTTCATCAACAATAATATCATTATTTCCTAAATAATCGTATTTTTCACCATCATTTATGTTTATTATCTCATATCTTTCCATATCGCTATATAATTTAATATCCTCGTCCATATTAAAACCTCCTTAATATATTTCATAGAATAATATGAAATATATTAAGGGTTTATTACTATTATATTAAGGAAGATGGTTTATTGTTAAAAGGGAATATGTCATTTTCAATAATATTTTTCATTATACTCAAGTCAATATTTTCTCCTACATAGGCTGAGTTTAAAATTCCCTTTTTAAAAGTTATTTCCATTACATCATGTATTTTTTCTCTATTTATATTATCAATTTTATTAAGTATAACTTTAGGTTCGTTAATTCTATTTAAAAATAGAACAGATTTACCGTTGTTAAACATTCTACTACTAGTACTTTCGAGCCCTAGAATATAGCTTCCTTTTAACTGTTCTCTACCCTTTACAATTCTTTCATCAGAAATATCCATTTTAGTGAACTTAAATAATTCTTCTTTTATGAGACTTACAACCTCTAGAGAATATTTTGGATTAAGTCCCGTATATATACTCACCACTCCAGTATTCTTAAAAGCGCTTAAGTATGAGTATATAGAGTAGCACCTACCCATCTCTTCACGTATTTTTTGAAACAATATAGAAGATGCTCCACCACCTAAAAGATTATTTAAAAATAACAATGGATAAATGTCATCACTTCCTAAAGGCAAGCCATTAAGCCCCAAACTAATGTGCAGCTGTTCAATTTGCTTTTCTTTAAATAGGTGACTATTTAGTATTTTAGGAGAGGAAGAATCGGATAAATCTTTGTTTTTGAAATTCCAATCACCAAAATAACACTCTGCCAGCTTTATAATGTCCTTTTCATCAAACTTTCCTGCTATTGATAATACACAATTTTTAGGTATATATCTAGACTGAATATAATCCATTAGCATTTCTCTTGTAAATGAGGTTACAGTTTCCACATTTCCTAAAATAGGAAATGCAATTGGATCTTCTCCCCATATAGCTTCACTATGTAAGTCTAATAACACATCCTCTGGTGAGTCTTCATTCATGTTTATCTCTTCAATTATTACACCTTTTTCTTTCTCTATTTCTTCTTCAGCGAATTTACTATTAAAAAGCATATCAGAAAGTACATCTAACGCTAAATCTAAATGGGAATCTAATATTTTTACATAATAGCAAGTAGACTCCTTAGCAGTAAAGGCGTTAATTTGCCCTCCAACATCTTCTATAGACTCAGCAATTTCTTTTGCACTTCTTTTTTCAGTACCTTTAAATAGCATATGTTCAATGAAATGAGAAATTCCATTGTTTTGTTTATCTTCATTGCGTGAACCATTCTTTACCCATAAACCAACACTTACTGAATTAACATAGTCAATTTTTTCTAATACTACTTTTAAACCATTACTGATTTCAATAATATCGTACATTATATTCCTCCAGTATTGCTATATTTTGTTAAAAAATAAAAAGGCGCAAAGCCCTTCTATTTTTCACTATTGTTTTTTGCTGTCATCATTACTTTCTTCGTCTCTTTTAATAGCATCTTTTCTAGATAGATTAACTCTGCCTTGTTCATCTATTTCAGTTACCTTAACTAAAATTTCATCACCAACAGATACTACATCTTCTACTTTATTAACTCTTGTAAAATCAAGTTTTGATATATGAACTAAACCTTCTTTGCCAGGTAGTATTTCTACAAAGGCTCCAAAATTAGTTATTCTAGTAACTTTTCCTAGATATATTTCACCAACTTCTACTTCCTTTGTTAAATCATCTATCATCTTAAGGGCTCTATCTGCTCCAACACTATCTTCAGACATTACATATATTGTACCATCTTCTTTTATGTCAATTTTAACTCCAGTTTCAGCTATAATTTTATTTATAGTTTTACCGCCTGAACCTATAACATCTCTTATTTTTTCTGGATCAATTGTCATAGTGTAGACTCTTGGAGCATAAGGTGACAATTCTTTTCTAGCTTCAGGTATACAATCTTTTATTTTTCCTAAAATGTGCATACGAGCTTTCTTTGCTTCTTCTAAGGTTACTTTTATACAATTATTTGATAAACCTTCAATCTTTGTATCTACCTGAATTGCAGTAATACCCTTTTCAGTACCTGCAACCTTAAAGTCCATATCACCAAAGAAATCTTCAATTCCTTGAATATCCGTTAATATTTCTTCTTCTGATAAATCTTCGCTAGTTACAAGTCCCATTGCTATTCCGGCAGCCGGTCTTTTTATAGGAACTCCTGCATCAAGAAGAGCTAATGTACTACCACATACACTTGCTTGAGAAGTAGAACCATTTGAACTCAATACTTCAGAAACTAATCTAATTGTATATGGGAACTCTTCTTCTGAAGGCATTAGTGGTTCTAAAGCTTTCTCTGCTAGAGCGCCATGACCGATTTCTCTTCTTCCTGGTCCTCTTAGTGGTCTAACTTCACCTACACTATAGGAAGGGAAATTATAGTGATGCATATATCTTTTAAACTCTTCATCACCTAAACCATCTAAAATTTGAACATCTGCTAATGGACCAATTGTAGCTACAGTCATAACTTGAGTTAGTCCTCTTGTAAAAAGACCTGTACCATGAGTTCTTGGTAGAAGTGCTACTTCACAGTCTATATTTCTTACTTGATTAAATGCTCTTTCGTCAGGTCTTCTTTTATCTCTTAAAATCATATTTCTAACTATTTCTTTTTGAAGAGTATATACTACTTCACTAACATCTTTAAGATCGTCAGCATATTTTTCACTGAAATGTTCATTTATAGTTTCCTTAACTTTATCAATAGCATCATTTCTCTTATCTTTATCTGTTATGTACATAGCTTCTTTTATCATTGGGTAAGAAAATTCTCTTACTTCTTTTTCTAGGGTTTCATCTACCTTATAAAGTACAGGAACTATTTTTTCTTTACCGAATTCAGCCATAGCCTTTTCTTGGAATGATACAATTTTTTTACATTCTTCAAAAGCAAACATTATAGCATCGTACATTACTTCTTCGTCAATTTCATAGGATCCGGCTTCAATCATCATTACTCTATCTTTTGTAGCACAAACAGTTAAATTTAAATCACTTTCTTCTCTCTCTTTAAGAGTTGGATTTAATATGAACTTTCCATCAATTAGCCCCACAGAAACAGTAGCTACTGGCTTATCATATGGGATACTTGAAAGGCATAATGCTAAAGAGGCCCCATTCATTGCTAATATGTCTGGTTGATTATCCTGTTCTACAGATAAAACAGTACAAACTATCTGTACATCATTTCTGTAGCCATCTGGAAATAATGGTCTTAATGGTCTATCAATAGCTCTTGCATGAAGAATAGCTTTTTCAGAAGGCCTTCCTTCTCTTTTGATAAACCCTCCTGGTATTTTTCCTACGGAGTACAATCTTTCTTCGTACTCTACGCTAAGAGGAAAGAAATCTATCCCCTCTCGTGGTTGTTTTGATGCATTTGCATTTATTAATACTACTGTCTCGCCATAACTTACTAATATAGCGCAATCTGAAAGTGCTCCAACTTTTCCAAATTCAACTTTTAGAGTTCTTCCAGCAACAGTAGTTTCAAGAATATGACTCATAGTTTACCTCCCTTCAAAGTACACACTATTATTATCCTGATTTTTATATTATTTTATACAGTATAATGTAATAACTTGTTTCAAAATAATAGAGCGGTCTAAGCCGCTCTAAGTATTAACTATTTTCTTAATCCTAATTGTTGGATAATTGAACGATATCTTTCAATATCTTTCTTCATTAAGTAATTTAAAAGACCTCTTCTCTTACCAACTATCATTAGAAGACCTCTTCTTGAGTGGAAGTCTTTCTTATGAGTTTTTAAATGGTCATTTAAATGATTTATTCTTTCTGTTAAAAGAGCTATCTGAACTTCTGGTGATCCAGTATCTCCTTCGTGTCTCGCATGAGTTTTTAATATTTCTTCTTTTCTTGCCTTATCCATTTATATACACCTCCAATTGTTATATCCCCCTAATCCACGAATGTAGCCGGCATTCAACAAACATAGATTAAGGTTCACAAAAGTAATTATAACAAAGATAACTATAGTTGTAAATTACTTTTTATAATTAATTCTAAATTTTGCTTAATTACGTATTTTTTATCTTCACCTATTCTATGAGCTAACTCTTCTAATGAATTAAATTTCTTTTCATCTCTTATTCTATGGATAAAATGAAGCCTTATATCTTCACTGTATATTTCTTTATTAAAACCAATAATGTGAGTTTCTATACCAAGCTTACCATCTTCTACTGTAGGATTATATCCCACATTAGTTACTCCCTTATAGAACTTTCCCTCATATTCTACCAAGGTAAAGTATACACCTCCTCTTGGTGTAATATAACCTTTATCATAGCTTAAATTGATTGTTGGAAATCCTAAAACTCTCCCTAACTGCTTTCCAACAATTACAGTACCTGATATGGAGTAGGGTCTTGTTAGCATCATCTTAGCTTTTACCATATCTCCGGTATCAGTGATAATATGTCGTATATGAGAACTAGATACTAATTCTTTTTTATATTTAACTGGTTTTACAACATGAAGTTGAAATTTATATTTTTCGCTTAATTTCTTTAATAAATCCACATCTCCTAAATTTTTATATCCAAATCTGTAATTAAAGCCTACTACAATGCCCTTAGCATTAAATTTACTTACAATGTTATAGATAAATTCCTCAGGAGACATTTTCATAAACTCTTCATCAAAATTCACTAAATTTAAGTAGTCTAGTCCCATTTTATTCAATACTTTTTTCTTTTGGTCTATATCCATCAAAAGTTTTGGAACTAAATCTTTATTTATAATTGATAAAGGATGGTTTTTAAAAGTATATACCATACTTTTACCACTGTTTTTTTTAGCTAATTCTATAGCTTTATTTATAAGCTTACTATGACCTAAATGTAAACCGTCAAAGCTGCCGAGAGCTATATAAGTATTCCATTTAAATGTCTTAAGCATATTATCTTCTATAACATCCATAGTCATTACCCCTATACAAGCAATTTCAAGATTTTAAATCCTTCTTCACTTCTTCTACCTAGACCTATAAATTTATTACCAGAATAAACTCTTAAGATAACATCTTTTTTTATATTTCCCATTATCCGCTTATCTTTTATAAGAACTCCATTTACCAGTAATTTTTCATAAACTTCTTCTATAGTAATACTTTCATATTTACTTAATGCTTCATCTATAGGTACAAGGTATTCATTTATATTTTGATTATTTAAGTTATCTATATGCAGAGCATCTTTAATATTAAAAATGCCAGTTTTAACTCTTTCTAAGGCCCACATGGAAGCACCTACACCTAGTTTTTCTCCAATATCATAGCAAAGACTTCGTATATAAGTGCCTTTTGAGCAATGTACTTGAAAGGTTACATAAGGTAAGTCTATATTTAATATATCAATAGAATATATGTTGATTTTTCTAGCTTTTCTTTCTACTTCTATTCCTTCTCTAGCCAATTGATAAAGTCTTTTACCATTAACTTTTAATGCAGAATACATGGGTGGAACTTGATCTATACTTCCTTGAAAAGATTTAATACACTCTTCTACAATTTTTGGTTCCAAGTCTACAGTTTCTTCTTTTAATATTTTACCTTCTTTATCATAGGTATCTGTAACCACTCCAAGCTTTAAAGTGCTTTTATAAATTTTACTTTCATTCATTATGTAATCTACAATTTTTGTAGCATTTCCCAAACAAATAGGGAGTACACCAGAAGCCATTGGATCCAGTGTACCTGTATGACCAACTTTTTTTGTGTTCGCAGCTTTTTTCACCATTCTAACCACATCAAAAGATGTTATACCAGAAGGCTTAAATATATTTAAAACTCCGTTCATTACATCAACTCATTTTCTGCTAATTCTATTAATATATTTTTTACTTCTATTAAGGATTTATTTTTAATGGAGGCGCCAGCTGCTCTTATGTGACCTCCACCTCCTAAGGATTCTGCAATCTTTCTAACATCAATTTTTGATTTAGATCTTAAGCTTATTTTTACCTCATTTTCTTTTTCTTTTAAGAGAATAGTAATCTCAACAGGTTTAATGCTATTTCCGAAAGAAACTATATCTGAGGTATCTGTCCCAGGATCTATATTAAGTTTTGTAAACATGTCTGTTGTAACTGTCATTACGCATATCTGGTTATTTATAAGTTCCATTGTATCGAATACCATACCATATAGTTTGAACCTATCAAAAGCCTTACTATCAAATACAAGTCGATGTATACTACTAAAATCAATACCAGTATTTATCAACTCTCCTGCAATAGAATGAGTCACTGAGGTAGTATTTGAGTATCTAAAAGAGCCTGTATCTGTTAGTATGGATGTATATAAACAAGTTGCAATATCCCTGTCTACTTCTATACTCAGATCTTTAAGCATTTGATAAACTATTTCTCCCATACATGCAGAATTAGTGTCTACATAATTCAAATGACCATAGAGTTCATTTGATACATGGTGGTCAATATTAATTATTGTATATTCTTTACTACCTAATTCAATATTACCATTAATTCTTGCTGTATTTCCACAGTCTAAAACAATTACACAATCTGTTCCTTCTAGAACATTTCCAGTAGACTCTATAACTTCATTGCTATAAGGTAGAAAGGTAAAGTTATCAGGAATAGATTCTTTGCAGAGAATGTAAGCAAATTTATTTAACTTTCTAATTCCTTGTAAAAGACCAAGAGAACTCCCTAAGGAGTCCCCATCGGGAGAAGTATGAAAGCTTATAGCAATTTTTTTACTTTCTTTAATAATTTTTAAAATATTATTCATTATCATCATGTTCCCTCTCCTTTATTTGAGCTAATATAGCATCAATATGCATACCATGCTCGATGGAGTTATCTAATTCAAAAATTATTTCTGGAGTATATCTTAAGTTAATTCTATGACCTATTTCTCTTCTAATAAAACCGCTAGAATTTTTTAATACTTCAAGAGTATTTTTCTTTTCTGTATCATCTCCAAATATACTAACGTATATTTTTGCATATCTTAAATCCTTAGTTACATTAACTTTTGTTATACTAACCATAGCATTCATTCTAGGGTCTTTTATATCATATTGAATTATACTAGACACTTCTTTTCTTACTTCTTCGTTAATTCTTCCAGATCTATGTTTAGCCATAAAATATCCCTCCTACTATAGGGTCTGCTTTTTTACTTCTTCCATAGTATAAGCTTCTATGATGTCGCCTTCTTTAATATCATTGAATTTTTCAATCATCATACCACATTCATATCCAGAGGCAACTTCTTTAGCATCATCCTTAAATCTCTTCAATGAAGAAAGTCCTGATTCAAAAATTACTATTCCTTCTCTCAACACTCTTACACTTGCATTTCTTAGTATTTTACCATTTAATACATAACAACCTGCAACTGTTCCAACATTTGAGACCTTGTAAGTTTGCCTAACTTCAGCTCTTCCAAGGATTACTTCTTTATAATCAGGCTCTAACATACCGATCATAGCAGCTTTAATATCTTCTATAGCAGTATAAATAACCCTATAAGTTTTAATTTCAACATTTTCTCTATCTGCTATAGCAATCGCATTATTATCTGGTCTTACGTTAAATCCAATGATTATAGCGTTAGAAGCATTAGCTAATGTTACATCAGTTTCTGTAATTGCTCCTACACCACCATGTATAACCCTAACCTTTACTTCATCAGCTGATAGCTTTTCAAAGGATTGCTTAACAGCTTCCACAGAACCTTGTACGTCTGCTTTAACAATTATATTTAATTCTTTTATTTTACCTTCTTTAATTTGACTATATAGGTCTTCTAATGAAACCTTATGAGTGGATTGTAAATATTCACTTCTTGTTTTTTCTTTTCTTTTTTCAGCCATTTCTCTTGCAGTTTTTTCATCTTTTACTTCATTAAATCTATCTCCAGCAGAAGGAACTTCTGACAATCCTAATATTTCAACAGGTATTGATGGACCGGCTGATTTTATTCTCTTACCCTTATCGTCAAACATAGCTCTTATTCTGCCGTATGTTGTACCTACAAGTATTGAGTCTCCAACATTTAAGGTTCCGTTTTGAACTAAAAGTGAGGCTACTGGTCCTCTACCCTTATCAAGTTTAGCTTCAATAACAGTTCCTTTAGCATTTCTATGAGAATTTGCTTTTAACTCCTCCATTTCAGAAGTTAAAATTACCATTTCTAATAAATTATCTATACCTTCTCTAGTATGTGCTGAAACTGGTACTGTTATAGTATCTCCGCCCCAATCTTCAGCTAATAGATTCTCGTCAGCTAATTGTTGTTTTACTCTATCTGGATTAGCTGTTGGTTTATCCATTTTGTTTATTGCAATAATCATTGGAACATTTGCAGCCTTACAATGGTTTATGGCTTCTCTTGTCTGAGGCATTAAACCATCATCAGCAGCTACAACTAATATAACTATATCAGTAATCTGGGCACCTCTTGCTCTCATTGCTGTAAAAGCTTCATGTCCAGGTGTATCTAAGAAAGTTATTTTTTCACCTTTGATTTCTACTGTATAAGCACCAATGTGCTGTGTTATGCCTCCCGCTTCTGATGAAGCTACCTTTTCTTTTCTAATAGCATCTAACAATGAAGTTTTACCATGGTCAACATGGCCCATAACTGTAACTACAGGAGGTCTCTTTTCTTTATTATCATCCTCATCTTCTTCTCCAGAAACCTCTTCAATTAAATAGTCTTCTTCTTTTTTAGATACAAGAACACCGAGTTTTTCGCCCAGCTTTTCTGCTGTTTCGAAATCTATTTCTTGGTTTAGTGCAGCCATTACTCCCATAAACATAAGCTCTTTTATTACTTCTGAATAAGGTTTAGCAATTCTATCTGCAAATTCTTTTACAGTTATAGTATCTCCTAGTTCTAATACTATTTCGTCTTCAGCGTTATCACTATCATTACTATTTTCTGTACTATCTTGTGATTTAGTTTTTATTTTTCTACCTTTTGTCTTCGCTTTTATTTCTGCTTCTTGAAGTTCACCATATTTTTCTTCTATATTGTCAGAACCATCTGAATCATCACTATTTTCTTTGTCGGATTCAGCATATAATTCCTTTATAAGTTGAGCATCTTCATCTTCAATAACACTCATATGGTTTTTTACTTCTATGCTAAACTCATCTTGTAATAGTTTTATAAGATCTTTACTAGACATACCTAGTTCTTTTGCTAATTCGTATACTCTAATTTTTGACAAAGCATTCACCCCCGAAACTAATTTATGTTCATGTCATTCCATAAATCCATTAACCTTTTGGCAATAGATAAATCGCTTATTCCAACGATATTTATTCCTTCTTTACCTAATATATTGGATAAATCATCTTTGCTATAGTAAATTATCATAGGTGTGTTTCTAATATCACAAAGAGTTTTAAACTTATCTTTCGTATTTTCAGATGATTCTCGTGATACTATTAATAAATGACAGTTTCCTTTTTTTATGGAATCTTCACATTTATTATAACCCTCTAGACATTTACCAGCTTTTTTAGCTATTCCTAGAAAGGAAATAAACTTATCCTTCATTATTTATCTCTTCCCTTAACTTATTATATATTTCTTCACTTATGGTGGTTTCGAGATTTCTTTCTAATTTTTTACTCTTAAAAGATTTTTGAAGGCATTCTACATCTTTGCATATATAAGCACCTCTACCAGGTTTTTTACCAGTTAAATCTACTGAAACTTCACCATCTTTATTTCGTACAATTCTTATAAGTTCTTTTTTAGGCTTCATTTCCATACAACCGGTACACATTCGTTCAGGTATTTTTTTAACTCTCATATAAACCCACCTTCCTTTTAAAGTGTTATCTATCCATTGACTTGTGAAGAACTTTTAATATCTATCTTCCAACCTGTAAGTTTTGCAGCTAATCTTACGTTTTGACCTTCTTTTCCTATGGCAAGGGATAGCTGACTATCATCTACCACTACTTTAGCTGACTTATTTTCTTCATCAATTGTAACATCTAATACTTTAGCTGGACTTAACGCATTTGCAATATACTCATCTGGAAGCTTACTCCATTTTATTATATCAATTTTTTCGTTTTTAAGTTCATTTACGATATTTTGAACTCTTATGCCCTTAGGACCTACACAAGCACCCATTGGGTCTACATCTTCATCGTTAGAATGAACAGCGATTTTTGTTCTTGAGCCTGCTTCTCTAGCTATACTTTTTATTTCTACAATTCCATTATATATTTCAGGTACTTCTAATTCAAATAGCCTCTTAACTAATCCAGGATGGGTTCTAGAAACTATTACTTGCGCACCCTTAGTAGTATTTTTTACTTCAACTATATATAGCTTTAATCTTTCGTTGAAATTGTAAGCTTCACCCAACATTTGTTCATTAGGACCAAGTACTGCTTCTATTTTGCCTAAATCAACAAAAACGTTAGTTTTATCCTTCCTTATTACTGATCCAGTTATAATGTCACATTCTTTTTCTATAAATTCATTATAAACTATTCTTCTCTCTTCTTCTTTAATTCTCTGAATTACTACCTGTTTTGCTGCTTGTGCAGCAACTCTTCCAAATTTCTTGGGAGTTACTTCTATGTTTACCACTTCATCTAATTCGTATCTTGGATCTATTTCTCTAGCTTCTTCTAAGGAAATTTCATTAAATTCATCTTCCACACCTTCAACTACTGTTTTCTTAGAATATACTTGAATTTCTCCAGTTCCTCTATTCATGATAACCGCCACATTTTGAGTTGTGGCACCTTGTTTTGCATAATTCTTTTTATAGGCAGCGACTAAAGCATCTTCAATAGTATTAAATATTAAATCTTCACTGATACCCTTTTCTTTAACTATCTCTTTAAGTGCTTCCACAAATTCTTCATTCATTATTAAATTAACCTCCCTTAAAACTCCACTTTTAAATTAATAGTTTTTATCTTTTCTCTAGGTATAGCTAATAAGTTATCCTCTAATTGAATACTTATAGTATCCTTATCAAACTCTTTTAAAACACCGTCAAATTTTTTGCTGCCATTAAATAAAGATTTAAGCTTTACAGAAACTTCATAGTCAATATACTTATTTAAGTGGTTATCGTTATGTAACTCTCTTTCAATACCCGGAGATGAAAGTTCTAAATAATAACCTTCTGATATTGGGTCTTCAATATCCATCATTTCACTAATTTCTCTGCTAACCTTTTCACAATCTTCTAAAGTTATTCCTTCATCTTTATCTATATATACTCTTAAGTAATTTTCTCTATTTTCTTTTATATATTCTAAATAATAAAGTTCATATCCTAATCTATCAACTATAGGGTGGATTAAATTTGTTAACTCATCTATAAATAAACTTCTTTCCATATAACGATCCCTCCTTACATAATATTGTGTAGTAAAACAGCAATTTAAATACAATTTTCATATATTAATTTAAAAACGCAACTATGGTTGCGTTTTATACAAATAGAAAGAGCGGGTTAATACCCACTCTTACAAGTCAAAATATATCTGCAAACTTACTAATTTCCATTGTATCACAACAAATTCCTTATTTCAAGGGCTAGTTATTTCTATAAGTTAAATAAGCTCAGCTGATTGGTTTCAGGCATGCCTTTAAGGCAGCCATGATTATCTAAAGCTTCTATTACAGTTCTTGTAGCTTTACCCCTGATTTTTAAATCCTCTTTTGAGATGAATTCTCCAAGCTTTATGCCCTCAACTATGTTTTTAGCAGCATTGACTCCTACCCCAGTGAGAGCGCTTAAAGGAATTCTGATTCCATCATCTTCAATTATAAATTTCTCAGCATGAGATTTATATAAATCAGCTTCTAGAAATTTAATTCCTCTAAGGTACATTTCATGACAAATCTCCAAGGTAGTTAAAAGTCCTTTATCCTTAGGAGTAGCGTTATTTCCCATAGCATTAATCTCTTCCATTTTTCGTAACATAGAATCAATGCCTTTCAATATTATGTCTGCATCAAAATCGTCAGCCCTAACAGAGAAATAGGTAGCATAGTACTCTTTAGGATAATATACTTTAAAATAAGCTATTCTAACAGCCATCATAACATAGGCAACGGCATGACCTTTAGGGAACATGTATTTTATTTTTTTACAAGATTCTATATACCACTCTGGAACTCCATTTTCTTTCATAACTTGCTCTTGTTCTTCGGACAATCCCTTTCCTTTTCTTACTTTTTCCATAATATTAAAAGCTGTTTTAGGTGGAAGTCCTTTATATATTAGATATACCATTATGTCATCTCTTGTAGCTATACAATCTTTTAGGGTAGTATAGCCTTCTTTTATATAATATTGAGCATTATTAAGCCAAACATCAGTACCGTGTGAAAGTCCAGATATTCTCACTAAATCTGAAAAAGTTTTTGGTTGAGTGTCGATCAACATCTGCCTAACAAACTTAGTACCAAACTCTGGAAGTCCATATGTGGCCACTTCACATCCCAATTCTTCTTTACTAATTCCTAAAGCTTCAGTAGATGTGAAAAGACTCATTACTTTAGGATCCGCTAAAGGTATTGTTTTAGGATCTAGTCCAGTTAAATCTTGAAGCATTCTAAGTACAGTAGGATCATCATGACCTAAAATATCTAACTTTAGTAGTCTACCGCTTATAGAATGATAATCAAAGTGAGTGGTTATTATTTCGGTATTATTGTCATCTGCTGGACGTTGTATTGGAGAGAAATTAAATATTTCGTTATCCTGTGGAACAACCATAACTCCACCAGGATGCTGGCCAGTAGTTCTCTTTATGCCAGTGCATCCTAAAGTCAATCTTTCAATTTCAGCTCCGCTAGAATGGATGTTTTTTTCAGTTAGATATTTTCTAACAAAGCCATAGGCAGTTTTCTCTGCAATTGTACCTATTGTCCCAGCTCTAAAAACATGCCCCTTACCAAATAATTCTTCTGTATATTTATGTACTACAGATTGATATTCACCTGAGAAATTTAAATCTATGTCTGGTTCTTTATCTCCTTCAAAACCTAGAAAAGTTTCAAAAGGTATGTCATGACCATCTTTTGTCAGTATGTTTCCACATTCTGGGCAATCTTTATCTGGCAAATCTGCACCAGAGCTTATAGAACCGTCTGTTATAAACTCACTGTATTTACAATTGGAGCATACGTAATGAGGAGGTAATCCATTAACCTCAGTTATATCTGACATTGTAGCAACAAAGGAGGAACCTACAGATCCTCTTGACCCAACTAAATATCCATCTTGATAAGACTTATCAACTAATTTATGTGCTATTAAATACAATACTGCATAACCATTATTTATTATGGAATTTAGTTCTTTATCAAGTCTTTTTTGCACCACTTCTGGCAAATCATCTCCATAAATGCCATGAGTTTTATTTAAAGTCATTTGTCTAATTTCTTCTTCAGCGCCTTCTATTTTAGGAGGAAATGTTTCATCAGGAATTGGTTTTATTTCCTCAATTAAGTCAGCAATCTTGTTAGTGTTTTTTACAACTACTTCAAAGCTCTTTTCTGTACCTAAATAATTAAATTCCTTTAGCATTTCTTCAGTTGTTCTAAAATATAGTGGAGGTTGGTTGTCTGCATCGCTATATCCTTGACCATTCATTATAATTCTTCTATAAATTTCATCTTCAGGATTTAAAAAATGAACATCGCAGGTGGCAACTACTGGTTTATTATATCTTTCTCCCAACTCACATATTTTTTTATTTATATTTTTTAACTCTTCAACATCTTTAACTGTACCATTTCTTATCATGAAATAGTTATTTTCTAGAGGTTGAATTTCAAGATAATCATAGAAATCAACTGTATTTTTCAATTCATCATAACTTTTACCTTTAAGAATCTCTTTATAAATTTCCCCTGCTTCACAAGCAGAGCCAATAATAAGACCATCTTTATATTTTTGAATTAAGCTTTTTGGCATTCTAGGTCTTTTATAAAAATGATCCAGATGAGAATGGGATATTAATTTATAAAGATTCTTTAATCCAGTCATATTTTGAGCTAATATTATTAAATGATATGTAGGTAATGTTTTAACATCGATATTTTTAAAATATTCTTCATTTATGTTTTCTAAGGTAAAAATTTCTCTTTCACTTAAAGTTTCAAAACTTTTAACTAATATTTCTCCTGTAGCCTTTGCGTCATCCACAGCTCTATGATGATTTTCTAAACTTATCCCTAAATGTTTTGCAACTATATTTAATTTATATCTCTTTAGTTCCGGATATAAAAATTTAGCAAGAGGGATCGTATCCATTATAGGATTATTAAATGTTAAACCTAAGTCCTTACAATTCTTTTTTATAAAAGAAACATCAAAACTTGCGTTATGTGCAACTACAACAGTATCCCCTACAAATTCTAAAAATCTAGGTAAAACTTCACTAATCTCTTCTGCATCTTTAACCATTTCATCAGTTATACTTGTAAGTTCCACGATCTTTAATGGAATGGTTACTTTAGGATTGACAAAACTGCTAAAGCTATCTATTATTCGTCCATTTTTTATCTTTACAGCACCAATTTCAATTATTTTATCATTTATGCTAGAAAATCCTGTAGTTTCTATATCAAAAACAACAAATTCATCGTCGATAGTTCTTCCTTCTCCGCCTATAACAATAGGCACTCCATCGTCTACCAGATAAGCTTCTACACCATATAAAATTTTAATCTTATGTTTTTTACCAGCATCCATAGCTTCAGGATATGCTTGAACTACTCCATGGTCAGTTATAGCAATAGCGCTATGGCCCCACTTTGCCGCTCTTTCTACTAAATTTGCCGCTGATGTCATAGCATCCATAGCACTCATTCTGGTATGAAGATGTAGTTCAACTCTTTTTTCTTCTGCATTATCCATTTTCATAATCTTATTAAGCTTTATAATGTCTCTTGCCATAATAACTACTTCTCTTGCATAGTTATCATAAATAGCTTCCCCTCGAATTTTGCAGTAAAGTCCTTCCTTTATTTCTTCTAACACTTTTTCCTCATCCTTTGGACGAGTAAATATTTTTACTGTAATGGACCCAGTATAATCTGTAACATAAATAGATACAATTTTTCTACCAGTTTTAGTTTCAATTACAGTTCTTTTAAATATATCTCCACAAATTGTTACCATGCCCATTGGTTCATCAATGCAATCAATAGTAATCCAATCTTCATTAATATTTTTCCCTAAAAGAATACTACTATCTTTATCTCCTTTTGAATTTTTATCATCATTCTTTTGTCTATCCAAAGATATAACTTTATTTTTTTGTAGCTTAGGTGTACTGTTTTTTATAATTTCTTTAATTAAGGACATTTCTTCTTCTTCTAGTTCATTACATTCTTGATTACTACATGAAACCTCATAAGCTAGCTTTACCTTACACTCCAATCCAAAAATATCTCGTATTATATTATAAGTTAACTCTTCAAAGTTTTTATTCCTTAACATATTATAGATAAATTCATTTCCATATCTTATGGTTAGAATATTATCTTCGACAGATTTATCACCGTTTAGCATACATTCTTTTGCTAAAGGTACATGAGTGACTACTGCATTTGTGAGTTCACACCAATAATTATTACATAAATCTTTAAGAGTTACATTAGAGATATCTTTATAAAAAACTAATTCTATATCGTTAAAAAAATTGAATTTTTTATAAAGCATTTCTTTAAAACGAGTCTCCATGTCTTTATTAAATTCATTAAAAGATTTAAGTATTACTTTTAATTTATTGCTTTTTTTTAAATACTGTATTTTTAAGATTTTAATATCTTTTAATAAATCTTGTGAAGATGGATTTTCATCATGGAGTATTTTAGCCAAATCTATATTCATTTTCTTCACCTTACATTTTTTCTATTTCTTTAATAAGTTCATAAATGAGTTGATCTTCTTTTACTTTTTTAATTATCTCCCCCTTTTTAAATATTAATCCTTCACCATTACCGCCAGCTATACCTATATCCGCATCTCTAGCTTCCCCAGGACCATTTACTACACATCCCATTACAGCAATTTTTATGTTTTTATTTAAGTTTTCAATCCTTTTTTCCACTTCATTTGCAATTTTTATAATATCAATTTCTGTTCTCCCACAGGTTGGGCAAGATATAAATTCTATGCCTCCCTTTAATAGCCCTAAGGATTTTAATATTTCTTTTGCTACTCTTATTTCCTCAACAGGATTTCCAGTTAGAGAAACTCTTATTGTATCTCCTATTCCTTCAGATAGAAGAGTCCCTATACCAACACTGGATTTAATAGTTCCCCGCCAATGAGTTCCAGCTTCTGTAACACCAAGATGCAACGGGTAATTAGTTTTTTGGGATATTAACCTGTAGCTTTCTATCATTTCTATAACATTAGAAGATTTAATAGACAATGCGATATTATCAAAATCAAATTCTTCTAAGATTTTTACATGTCCTAGAGCGCTTTCAACTAATGCTTCCGGACAAACCTTCCCATATTTAACCAATAATCTTTTTTCCAGAGAGCCAGAATTTACTCCTATTCTAATAGGTATATTTCGCTCCTTTGCCTTTTTTACTACCATTTCTATTCTCTGCTTATCCCCGATATTGCCAGGATTTATTCTGAGTTTACTTATTCCATTGTCAATAGATTTTAAAGCTAATCTATAGTCAAAATGTATATCTGATACTAGAGGTATATTTATATTTTTTATTATATCCTTTAAAGCTTCACAAGCTTCCATATCAGGTACAGCACAACGTATTATTTCGCATCCTGCTTCTTCTAATTCTTTTATCTGATTTATAGTGCTTTTTATGTCCCTAGTATCAGTATTTGTCATGGACTGAATAGATATAGGGGCATCGCCCCCAATATAAATATTTCCTATTCGTATTTTTTTAGTAATTTTCCTTTTCATTTTATCACTCCTAGAATGTTATAGGATATAAAATATCTTTTATTGTAACTAATATCATCAATGACATAAGAATGGCAAATCCTATATAATTAATTACACCAACCTTGTTATTATCAAATTTTTTCCCTGTAATTATTTCTATTAAAAATAATGTAATCCATCCACCATCTAAAGCTGGAAATGGTATTATATTAAAAATACCTAACTGCACGCTTAAGTAAGCAGCAAAGTATAGTAAACTTAAAAAGCCTGCCTTAGCAGCTTCTCCTGAAACTTTAATAATTGTAACAGGGCCACCAAAATCATTTAAAGAAGCTTTACCTTTAAATATAGTACCTAAAAATCCAAAGGTTTGACTAATTAATGAATTTGTTTCCACAAAACCATAAGAAATAGATTCTTTAATTGTTGGATTTGTAATTTCTGTAGGATATACACCAACAAGGTACCTGTTTTCTTTTTCATCTTTCACAGGGGTAACTTTAGTTGTTTTAATCTCATTTCCCCTTTTAACAGTAACATCTATTGCCTCACCTTTATTCATATAAACTTGAGTGTAAAAATCTTGCCAAGTAAGTATTTTTTTATTGTTAACTTTAAGTATTTTATCTCCCTCTTGAATACCAGCTACTTGTGCAGGTAAATCAGGTACAACTTTATTAACTACAGGTACAAGATATCCTTTTATTCCACCAATTATACTAAATAGGATAATCGCTAAAATTAAATTCATTATAGGACCTGCTGCAACTATGCTTAATTTTTGTAAAGAACTTTTGTTTGAGAAGGCCCTTTCGTCAGAGGTATCTTCCCCATCTTCCCCAAGCATCTTAACATATCCACCTATAGGTAATAGTTTAATATTATAAGCGGTTTCACCACTCTTAAACCCAACTAGTTTAGGACCCATTCCTATCGCAAATTCCTCAACCTTTACTCCATTAAGTTTAGCCATAATAAAATGTCCTAATTCATGGATCATTACCAATAATCCAAAAGCCAAAAGAGCTCCTAATATATTAATAAAATTCACAGTTATTCCTCCTTAATTAAAGCTTAAAACTATCAAAGACATAATTTTTTACTCTCTTATCCATCTCAATTATACTTTCAATAGACAAAGCCTCACAGCTATAAAATTTATTCATTGCCTCTTCTAATATATTCCCTATTTCAAGAAATTTTATTTTTTTATTTAAAAAAAGATCAACAGCAGCTTCATTTGCTGCATTCAAAATTGTAGGCATGATACCTCCTTTTTCCCCTGCTGTATATGCTAATTTTAAAGGCTTAAATGTATTTAAATCTGGTTTTTCAAAAGTTAATTTTTCTAGATTATAAAAATCAAGCTTTTCTCCAACTGCTTTTCTTCTCTTTGGATAGTTTAATGCATATTGTATAGGTAATCTCATGTCAGTAGTGCCCATTTGAGAAATAACACTTCCGTCTTCATATTGAACCATAGAGTGTATTATACTTTGAGGATGTATTACTACTTGGATATCTTTATAATCTATTCCAAAAAGATAATGAGCCTCTATTACTTCAAGACCCTTATTCATTAATGTAGCTGAATCTATAGAAATTTTTTTGCCCATATTCCATCTTGGATGTTTTAAAGCCTGTTCTAAAGTAACATTTTCAAGATCGTCTATTTTTTTACCTCTAAAAGGGCCTCCAGAAGCGGTTAATATTATTTTATCCACTTCCTCCTTTGAATTTCCTTCTAAACATTGAAAGATGGCGCTATGTTCTGAGTCTACTGGAAGAATCTTAACATTATTCTTTTTAACCTCATTTATTATTATCTGTCCTCCTACAACTAAGGTTTCTTTGTTAGCCAAGGCTATATCCTTTCCGGCTTTTATTGCATTTAATGTAGGCTGAAGTCCAATCATACCCACTACTGAAGTTAAGACAATATCTATTTCTGGCAAGGATGAGATTATATTTAGACCCTCTATATCCCAAAGTACTTCTATTTTCTTGTTATTTTCCTTACAGTAGTTCATTATTTTCTCAAAAGCATTTTTCTCTGTCATAGCTACATATTTAGGATTAAATTCTTCGATTATTTGTATTGTACTTTCCCAATTGCTATGAGCAGAAATACCAACTAGGGAAAGTTCTTCTCTTGTTTTTCTTATAACATCTAATGCCTGGGTTCCAACAGAACCAGTAGCACCTAATATAGTTAATCTTTTCAAATAAACATCTCCTTTTGTAAATAAATAACTCATCTATGCTTCTAGTATACTTTTGCAAAAAATTAAATATAATGGCATAATCACTATACTCAGGGCTCCCATGACCCTAAAGCCTATGTAGAAGGCCAAAAAAGTATACAACGGGTGAATCTTAAGCTTATTGCTCATAAGTTTTGCCTCAATTATTTGCCTATTTATCAATAGTAATATGTATAGGAATATTAAGCCAAAAGCCAGAAAAAAATTTTTCATCGATATATTATATAATATTAAGGGTAGAAAAACTAAAATCGTACCCACATAAGGTATTAAATCTAAAATACCACAAAGAATTCCTAATAAAAAATAATTGTCAATATTTAATATCATAAATCCTATTATTGTTTCAAAGGTTATAGCTATTACTATTAAAAATTCAATTCTAATAATATTTTTAACATCTGCAAAGATGTTTTTTAAAAAACTTAATTTTGACTCACTCATAATTTTTTTTGTCCAATTAAATATAACATATTTATCTACCAAAATAAAGTAAACCACTATATTGGCAACAAAATAATTTATGATACTATCTGTAGTATAGATTGCACTTTTTTTTAGAAGATTAGAATTTAATATTTTTAAGTAATATCCTTCTAACTCTCCATTTAGTAGATTAGAATTAATATTTAGACTTTCAAGCAATTCTTTTATACTTAATAATAATTTTAAAACACCATTAATTATAACGTCCTTAGTAGCAAATAACCAATTTCCTAAATATAGAATAAAAGCAAAGATTATAATATTAACTAAGACTATACTAAACAAGCCTCTCACTTTATTATTAATTATTTTATATCTACTTAAATAAGAGTTAATTGGACTTGATAAAACTAACAAAAATATAATAATAAAGAAAGGTTTGAAATAAATTTTTATAACTTTTATAAAAATAATAAAAGTTATAAATAGTATGCCACAGTAAATTAATTTTTTAATATTTTCTTGTACATCCTGCAATTATATATCCCCTTATAATTTCTATATTAATAGTATATTCTCTATAAACTCATATATTAGTAAAAAAATAACACTTAGAGCTTAGCTTCTAAGTGTTGTTTTTTATATTAAAACTATTAATGTAAAATAATAATATACAATAATTGCAGCAAATAGTATACTATCAAATCTATCAAGTATACCTCCATGTCCAGGTATTAAATTACTGTAATCTTTTACTCCTAAATACCTTTTTATTGAAGATGCTACTAAATCGCCAAATTGCACTACTATACCAGAAATGGCTCCTAATAAAAAGAAGTGTATTATTGGTATATTTACTCCTTTTCCTTGTAAAAACACACCGAATAGTCCGCAGGCAATGCTACTTCCTAATAGTCCACCGATTGAACCTTCTACAGTTTTTTTAGGGCTTACCTCTGGACATAATTTATTTTTTCCAAAATACTTGCCCGTATAATAAGCTGAAGTATCGCATACCCAGGAAGATATAAATATAGTCCATACCAAGTAATTTCCGTAGACTTTTCTACTTACTAAAACTATAAAGCTAAAGAATACAGCTATATATAAAAATCCTAATAAAGTTATTGATGCATCTATAAAATTATATTTTCTATTTAATATAGGAGTAATTAATAATATCATTACTGATATGGTTATTACATTAAATAATTGATTAACATCTAAATTTAAAAATACATAATAGATTAGACACATAGCGTATCCAATATAGCTTAATGGATGAATATTTTTTTCTTTCACTACTTTATAAAATTCACTCATTCCTACTAAAGAGAGAATAAGGGCTAAATATTTTAAAGCAGTACCTCCAATAAATAGCACAATTAATAAAGGTGACAATATTAATGCACCTAAATATCTACTGTTCACTTTTTACTCCTCCAAATCTTCTATCTCTATTTTGGTAGTCGTATATAGCTTTATGAAGATGTTTTATTTTAAAATCAGGCCATTTTATATTTGAGTACCAAAATTCTGAATAAGCACATTGCCATATCAAAAAATTACTCAATCTTTGCTCACCACTAGGTCGTATTATTAAATCTGGATCTGGTATACCATTTGTGTATAAATATCTAGAAAATATATTTTCATCAATATTTTCAATTTTTATTTTACCCCTTTGAACATCTTTATATAATAATTTCATACCTCTTAATATCTCATCTCTTCCACCATAATTAAGAGCTAGATTAAGAATCAATCCATCATTGTTCTTAGTTTTGTTGTATGCACCATTCAATTTATCTATACATATTTGGGGTAATTTATTTATATCTCCTATAGAATTGACTATAACATTATTTCTATGCAATTCATCTATTTCTTTACTTAAATATTCCACTAGCAATTTCATTAGAGCATTTACTTCTTCAGTAGGTCTCTTCCAATTTTCCGTGGAAAAAGCATACAAGGTTAAATATTTAACACCGATTCTATTACATTCTTTTACTATTTCCCTTATAGTTTCAACGCCAGCTTTATGTCCCATACTTCTTGGAAGCTTTTTTTCTTTAGCCCATCGTCCATTGCCATCCATAATTATACCTATATGCTTTGGAATGTTATTCATATCAATTAATTGGTTACTATCTTTTACATTATTTTTTTTAGTAAAAAAGTTCCACATATATTTCTCCACTCCAACTTCCTTTAGTAACAAAACCTGCGGAAAACGCAGGTTTTAAAAAGTATTAAATAGACATTATTTCTTTTTCTTTTACATCTAGAATTTTATCTATTTCTTTAACAAAATTATCGGTTTTCTTTTGAATTTCTTCTTCTGTTTTTTTAATATCATCTTCGGAAATATCAGCTTCCTTTTTTAGAGATTTTAATTTATCATTACAATCTCTTCTTACAGCTCTTATAGCAATTTTTGCTTCTTCACCAGTTTTCCTAACAGTTTTAACAATATTTTTTCTTGTCTCTTCTGTTAGTTCAGGTATTATTAATCTAATAACTACACCATCACTTGATGGATTTAACCCTAAATCTGATTTTAAAATAGCCTTTTCAATAGCTTTTATAGCCGCTTTATCCCAAGGTTGAATTTGTAAAATTCTTGGTTCAGGAACTGATACACTACCCAATTGATTTAAAGGCGTCATAGTACCATAATATTCAGCTTCAATCTTATCTAGCATAGCAGGATTAGCTCTTCCAGCTTTCATTGATGCTAAATCTTTTTTAAGTACATTTATAGTCTTTTGCATTTTTTCATCTGCATTATTAATTATGTCTTTTAACATACTATTAACCTCCCTTATCCTTTACACACTAGTGTCCCCATTTTTTCGCCAGTTACGGCTTTCTTAATATTTTCAGGAGAATCAAGTCCAAATACTAAAATAGGAATATTGTTGTCCATGCATAAAGATGTGGCAGTAGAATCCATTACCTGAAGCCCTTTATCTAATACATCAATATAAGTTAATGTTTCAAATTTTTTAGCATCAGTATGTTTATAAGGATCTTTATCATATACACCATCTACCTTTTTAGCTAATAGTATAACTTCTGCTTCTATTTCTGCTGCTCTTAATGCTGCGGTAGTATCTGTTGAAAAATACGGGTTACCGGTTCCAGCTGCAAAAATAACCACTCTTCCCTTTTCTAAATGCCTCATAGCACGTCTTCTTATAAAAGGCTCTGCTACTTCTTTCATTTCTATAGCAGTCTGTACTCTTGTATTAACACCCAATTGCTCAAGTGAGTCTTGAAGAGCCATTGCGTTTATACAAGTAGCTAACATTCCCATATAGTCAGCAGTGGTTCTATCCATGCCATCGCCATTTCGTCCTCTCCAGATGTTTCCGCCACCTACTACTGCGCCTATTTCTACTCCCATGTCTACTAGTTCTTTTATTTGTTTAGCTATTTCTGTAACAATCTCAAAATCAATTCCATATCCTTTTTCACCAGCTAAAGCCTCTCCTGAAAGCTTTAACATTATTCTTTTAAATTTAATATTATTCATATATATTATACCTCCAAAATGTTAAAAATTACATAGTAATTTCTAAATTGAATGGATTTGTATTTTAAAAAAAGAGAACACCTGGTGTTCTCTTTTAAATTATCAGTACTATTGCTGCATCTGCTTTCTTACTTCTTCAGCAAAGTCTTCTTCTATCTTTTCTATTCCTTCGCCTCTTTCAAATCTCACATAACCAGTTACTGTTATTTCTGCTCCAACTTCTTTAGATTTTTCATTTAAGTATTTTGTTATTGTTAAATCAGGATTTTTAACCCAAAGTTGTTCTATTAAGCAGTTTTCTTTATAGTATTTTTCAATTCTTCCGTCAACCATTTTGTCAACGATTTTTTCTGGTTTTCCTTCATTTAATGCTTGAACTCTATATATTTCTCTTTCTTTGTTTAAAACATCATGGTCAACTGCGTCTCTATTTAAGAAAGATGGATTAGCTGCTGCTACTTGCATAGCAACATCTTTAGCTACTTCAGTTAATATTTCGCTATCTTTTTCACATTCTAATTTAACAAGAACGCCTATTCTTCCAGCACCATGAATATAGCTTTCTACTATACCATTGTCAACAACGAAGTTACTAAATCTTCTTATTGACATATTTTCTCCTAATTTTGCTATTAAAGCTGTAAGAGCATCTTTAATAGTAGTGCTTTCATCAGCTATGTATTTTTCTTCTACAAGCTCTTCAACAGTAGTTGCTTTAGTTAAAAGAGCCTGCTTTGCAATGTTTGAAGCTAATAATTTAAATTCATCATTAGCAGCAACAAAGTCTGTTTCGCAGTTTACTTCAACTATAGCTCCACTTCTCTTATCATCTGATATGTAAGTTTCAACTAAACCTTCAGCAGCAATTCTTCCAGCTTTTTTAGCTGCAGCTGCTAAACCTTTTTCTCTTAATATTTCTACAGCCTTTTCCATATCTCCGTTGCTTTCGGATAAAGCTTTTTTACAGTCCATCATACCTGCTCCGGTCTTTTCTCTTAATTCCTTAACCATTTGTGCAGTAATCATAATCAGTTCCTCCTGTTCTATTTACTTGTTAAAAGGTAAATGGACGCAAGATCCATCTACCTTTTTTATTACTCAGCTAATTGTTCACCTTGTCTTCCTTCTAAAACAGCGTCAGCCATTTTTGCAGTTATTAATTTAACAGCTCTTATAGCATCGTCATTTCCTGGAATTACATAGTCAACTTCATCTGGATCACAGTTAGTATCTACAATAGCTACTACTGGTATACCTAAAATTTTAGCTTCTGAAATAGCATTTTTTTCTTTTCTTGGATCTACTACAAATAGAGCCCCAACATTTCTAGAATCCATGTTTTTGATTCCGCCTAAGTTCTTTTCAAGTTTTTCTTCTTCAAGTTTAAGTTTAGTAACTTCTTTCTTTGGAAGAACGTCAAATGTTCCATCTTGTTCCATTTGTTCTAATTCTTCTAAAGTTTTTATTCTTCCTTTTATTGTTGAGAAGTTAGTTAACATACCACCTAGCCATCTGTTATTAACAAAGTGCATGTTAGATCTTACAGCTTCTTCTTGAATTGCTTCTTGAGCTTGTTTTTTAGTTCCAACAAATAGAACATCTTTTCCTTCAGCAGAAACCTCTTTTATGAAGTTGTAAGCTTCTTCTACTTTCTTTACAGTTTTCTGTAAATCTATGATATAGATTCCGTTTCTTTCTGTAAAGATATATGGAGCCATCTTAGGGTTCCATCTTCTTGTTTGGTGTCCAAAATGTACACCAGCTTCTAGTAATTGTTTCATTGATATTACTGACATAAAATTTACCTCCTTGGTTTTAACCTCCATTACCGTCATATCTATAAACTACCATGTGGCACCATTCATAGATTAGGTAATGTGTGTATTTTTCTTACCTAGTGTAGTATATCATATGAATTTATTCTATTCAATAAAAATATTTAAAAAACCTAATAAATGGATTGTTTTTTAGCAATATATAAGCAGGATGTAAATATATTGCATCCTGCTTTAGAAATTATTTAATTTTTTTCAATTCCTCTAAAAGTTTTTCATTAAGAATTTTAATATGTGTTCCTTTCATACCTAAGGATCTGGATTCTATAACACCAGCACTTTCAAATTTTCTTAATGCATTTACTATAACTGATCTAGTTATTCCTACTTTATCAGCTATTTTAGAAGCAACAAGTAATCCTTCAGTTCCGTCTAATTCATTGAATATATGTTCTACAGCTTCTAATTCAGAATATGATAATGTGCCTATAGCAAGTTGAACTACTGCTTTCTTTCTTGCTTCTTCTTCTATTTCATCTTGTTTTGCTCTCAAGATTTCCATTCCAATTATAGTTGCGCTGTATTCAGCTAAAATTAAATCATCATCTGTAAATAGATCATCAAATCTAGCTAATAATAATGTACCTAATCTTTCTCTGTTACCATTTATAGGTACTATAGTAGTATTTTTATTTTCTATAGCACATTCTCCGTGTTCTTCAAACACACATTTACCGTTATTTGTTAAGTTTGATAAAGTTTCATGAACGTTTAATAATTTATTGTTATAAAAGTCTGGGAATCTCATTTCCTCAACAACTCTATCTTTAACCACATTACATTCGAAACCTGTAGATAGGTCATATCCTAAGATTTTACCTTTTTTACTTAATATATATATATTACAGTTTAATACATCACTTAAAAGCTTACATATATCGTCAAATACTACTGGCTCAGTACCAGACTTTTGTAGTATTTTATTTAGTTTTCTTGTTTTAGTTAATAGCGATGACATGTTCAAAATTCCTCCTCTAAAATTTAAATATAAACTGATATCTATAATCGAATAAAATAAATTGTCCTTTTATATTATCAGGATTTTTAAGACTTTTTTTAATATTTAGAATTGTTTGTCTTGTATTTAATAATAATATCATACTAATTATTAAATTTCAACCATATTAGGGTAATTTTTAATATAATATTAACATTTATTCGACAAAATTCAACTTAATTGTTTCCTTCAGTATAAACTTTGTTTTTACACTCCTCATTTGTACATTCGAGATAATTTCCTTTAGCTTTACTGTATTTTTTTACCATATTACCGCTACATACAGAACACTTTTCATCAACAGGCTCAAACCAGCTTACAAATGTACATTCTGGATATTTACTACATCCATAAAATTTTCTACCCTTTTTACTCTTTTTAACAACTATATTTCCACCACATTTAGGGCATTTAGCGTCTACTTCTTCAACTATGGCTTTTGTATTTTTACATTCAGGATATCCAGGACATGCTAAAAATTGTCCGAATCTTCCTTGCTTAATCACCATGTATTTACCACATTTTTCGCACTGAGTGTCAGTTACTTTATCTTCAATAGTTACTTTAGCAACTTCTTTTTCAGCAACAGCTATAAGATCTCTTAAAGGGTTAAAGAATTCACCAACTATTTTAGTCCAATCTTCAGATCCTTCCTCTACACTATCCAATTTATCTTCCATCTCAGCTGTAAACTCTACATCTACTATAGGTTTAAAGTACTCAGCCATAATGTCATTTACTATAAAACCTAACTCTGTAGATTTAAGGGTTTTCTTTTCCCTTTCAATATACTTTCTTTCTAATAAAGTTGATATTATAGGAGCATAGGTACTCGGCCTTCCTATTCCGTTTTCTTCTAAGGTTTTAACTAGAGTAGCTTCAGAAAATCTACCAGGAGGTTGAGTAAAATGCTGTTTTCCTTCAATTGATTTTTTTATAAGCTTTTCACCTATGGATAGTTCCGGCAACTTTATATTTTCTTTTTCATCATCAGTAGAGTATTCATACACTTTCATGAAACCGTCAAATACTACTGTTGAACCTGATGCTTTAAATAAATAAGGACCATTTTCTACTTCAATAGTAATTGTATTTAATTTAGAGGAAGCCATTTGGCAAGCTATGAATCTATTCCAAATCAAACTATATATTTTAAACTGTTCATCCGTTAAGCTATTTCTTGCTATACTAGGAGTAATTTCAATATTTGTTGGTCTTACAGCTTCGTGAGCGTCTTGTATATTCTTTTTACTTTTATATTCTTTTGGCGCTTCTGGAATATATTCTTTTCCAAAGTTATTTGTTATATAGCTTTGAGCTGCTTCCTGAGCTTCTTTTGATATTCTTAAAGAGTCTGTTCTCATATAAGTAATTAAACCTACAGTACCATGTCCTTTTATATCAATTCCTTCATATAACTGTTGAGCAATAGACATAGTTCTCTTTGTTGTAAAGTTTAATTTCCTATAAGCGTCCTGCTGCAATGTACTAGTGGTAAAAGGAGGCAATGGATTCTTAGCTTTGGTAGATTTTTTGATATTCTTAACCTTAAAATCTTTATCGTTCAAATCATTTATAATTTTATCATTTTCTTCTTTATTGTTAATTTCTATTTTCTTATTATCCTTTGACCAAAGTTTAACTAAGAAAGCTCCTTTATCTTTTTCCTTTTTTAAATTACATTCTATACTCCAATATTCCTTAGGGATAAATTTCTCTATTTCCCTCTCTCTATCGCATAATAATTTTAAAGCAACAGATTGAACTCTACCTGCGCTTAATCCCCATTTTACTTTCTTCCATAATATAGGGCTAATTTCATACCCAACTAATCTATCTAACACTCTTCTAGCTTGTTGGGCATTGACTAAGTTTATATTTATTTCTCTTGGCTCTTTGATAGCATTTTTGATAGCATTTTTAGTGATTTCATGAAACACTATTCTACATTTTTTCCCTTCATCCATCTTTAAAGCTTTTAATAAATGCCAAGATATAGCTTCTCCTTCTCTATCTGGGTCCGTAGCTAAATATATTTCATCACATTTTTTAGCTTCTTTTTTTAGCTTTTCTAATAAATCCCCTTTACCTCTTATAGTTATATATTTAGGAGCATAATTATTATCTATATCAACACCCAATTGACTTTTGGGCAAGTCTCTCACGTGACCCATAGAGGCTTCTACTATAAAATTTTTACCTAAATATTTTCCGATAGTTTTAGCTTTAGCTGGTGATTCTACTATAACAAGTTTTTGTCCCATCTTAATCTCTGATAAATAATATCAGAATACACCCCCTATTCAACTAATTTCTGATAAGATTATTTATATCCTTAATTTAAATTTATATAACATAGAATTTGAAAATTAATATATTAAATACTATTTGCAATTCTAACATAATAATTACCAGAAAGGCAAGTTATTTGATTTTTAAGTTGCAATTCAAATAATACCTCATATAGTTCCTTTATGTCAATATTCGTTATTTTATACAAATCATCTATATGTATAGGATCACTACATAATATATTGTATATTTTTTTCTCAACTATATTTAAAGCAGTACTTTCATTTTCATTTATAGTATTATAATTCATATTGATTAAGTGAAAAATATCTTCAATAGACGTTAATGGATAAGCTCCATCTTTTATGAGCTTATTAGTTCCTTTGCTAGTATCGCAAAATATGGAACCTGGTACAGCTAATACGTCCTTACCCTGTTCTAGCGCGCAACCAGCAGTGATCAGAGTTCCACTTTTTTCTGAAGCTTCTATAACGATTAAAACATCTCCTAATCCACTAATTATTCTATTTCTTAATGGGAAATTATAGGCATAGGGTCTAGTTCCAGGAGGATATTCAGATATAATACATCCTTTTTCTAATATTTTATAATATAGATCTTTATTGATTTTTGGATATATTACATCAATACCAGAACCTAATATAGCGCAAGTATAGGCATTGTTTTTTAAAGCTCCCCAATGAGCAAAAGCATCAATACCCATAGCCATTCCACTGATAATATTAACTTCTTTTTTGCTTAGCTCTCTACACACTATATCAGTTACTTTTCTTCCATAATAGGAAGCTTTTCGTGAGCCTACAATACTTACTGAAGGAGCATTTAGTTTAGAAATATTTCCTTTATAATAGAGAATGGAAGGTGCGTCCTCTAAGTTTTGTAATTTAATAGGATATGATTGATTAAAGTAATCAATTACTTTAATATGATTATATTTTACCAAATCAATTAAGGTGTTTATTTTTAATATATCCCAACTCTTTAATAATTTTATCTTTAAAATATTTTCATCTAGTTCACCATCAAATACTTTTTGATCTGAATTACAATAGTTATATATTTTCTCAGTACTACCTAGCTTTTTTAATATATAAAGTTTTAACTTATTAGATAATTTAATAGTAGAATACCATACATTATAGATTGTCACATAAAAAACCTCCTTAAATAATTTCTTCTATAAACTTTCTATATTGTAGTGCTTCGATTAAATCGCTCTCATAAATTCTATCTCTTTCATCTAAATCAGCTATAGTCCTTGATACCTTTAAAATTTTTGTATAAGCTCTAGTACTTAGAGAATATTTATTGTATATTTTCTTAATTATTTTCTCAGCACCATTTTCTAAAGTACAATATCTTTTAACTAAAGGCATATCCATTTCACTATTAGTAGTTATATTATATTTTTTTAATCTTTCATATTGAATTTTTCTTGCCTTATCTATGCTTTTTTTAATGTCTCTAGATTTTTTTGTTTTTTCCGTGGATATAATATGGTTATGCTCTACATAATCTACAGGTAAAAACAAATCAATCCTATCTAAAAGAGGACCAGATAGTTTTTTTAGATATCTATTTTTCTCATATTCAGAACAAGTACATTGAATTTTGGAGCAGGGGCAGGTATTAAAAGCTCCGACTAACATAAAGTTGCTTGGATATTTTGTAGAGCCTGAAAATTTTGATATGGTTACGCTTCTATTTTCTAAAGGTTGTCTTAACGCTTCTAATACATCTTTTTTAAACTCTAACATTTCATCTAAAAATAACACTCCATTATGAGCCAATGAAATCTCTCCAGGCATTAATTTAGCACCTCCGCCTATTAATGCAATTTTAGTAGCTGTATGATGAGGAGTTCTAAAAGGTCTTTTATATATTAGTCCTTCCTCTAAATCCCCATATACACTATAGATTTTTGTGCATTCTAGAGACTCTTCATATGTTATATCAGGCAAAATAGTGGGTATCCTATAAGCAATCATAGATTTACCAGTACCTGGTGGTCCATACAGTACTAAATTATGATTTCCAGCTGCGGCTACTTCTACTCCTCGTTTTACACTATGTTGACCTACTACTTCTGAAAAATCTATTCTATATTGAGAATTGTCATTTTTAATTTTACCTATTTTGTAGGGTTTAATATTATCATCATTAATTGTATTTATAGCATCATTTAAACTATCACAGGGATAAATTTTTGCTTCCTTTACTAAGGAGCATTCATCTTTATTATCTTTAGGAACTATGTATTTCTTTATATTATTTTGAATGCCTTCTATAACGATTGGAAGAGCTCCCTTTACATCTCTTAACTTACCTAATAATGATAATTCACCTATGAATAGATACTTATCTAAATTATCTGTGTAGATTTGTTTACTTGCACACAATATTCCTATCGCTATAGGCAAATCTAATAATGTACCTTCTTTTTTTATATCTGCTGGTGCTAAATTTACTGTTATTCTACCTAAAGGAAATTCAAAACCGGAGTTTAGAATGGCTGCTCGTACTCTATCTTTAGATTCCTTTACCGCTACTCCACCAATACCTACTATGTTAAAAGAAGGCAATCCTCTGCTTATATGAATTTCAACACTAACAGGGTATCCGTGTATTCCATTTAATGTAGCGCCATTAATATTAATAACCATAGACATCACCTCATTTCAATTGTTGACAATTGAGCTAGTTTTTATAATGATGTTTATGAAATTTAAACTATTTTAATATTTTAAGCTTTTACAATTTAATATTCTTTTATATGGGTTATAATATAGTATATGGAAAGTCTTCTTATTCAAAGAAAGGAGAGTATTTATGTATTCCTATAAAAAGAAGATAGGAAATTTAGGAGAGGAATTAGCTCAAAGTTATTTAATTGAAAGTGGATATATTATATTAGAAAAAAATTTTAGATGTAAGACTGGTGAAATCGATATTATCGGAAAAGATGGAAATTTTATTAGCTTTATCGAAGTAAAAACAAGATGCAGTGATTTTTATGGTAGTCCTGGAGAAGCTGTAAACTACGTTAAACAATATAAAATATATAAAACTGCTCAAATGTATATATTAAAGAAAAAGCTCCATAGATTCAATTTTAGATTCGATGTAGTCGAAGTAATATTGAAATATGAGAGCTATGACTTTTCTATAAGATTAATAAAAGATGCTTTTCAAGTTTAAACAATATTTTTAATAAAAGAAAACCTATGTATAGGAGAAGGACCATATTTTTTTAACCCTTGGATATGCTCGGAAGTACCATATCCCATATTACTTTCAAATCCGTAATATGGATATATCTTAGCATAATCCTCCATTATCTTATCTCTATACACCTTTGCGATTATTGATGCACAAGCAATAGATATGCTTTTGTCATCTCCTTTTATTATAAATTCATTTCTTATATCTACATTCTTTATCGCATATCCATCAGAAAGTATAATATCAGGTTTAATATCTAAAGTAGTAGCAGATTTTTTTAATACCTCATTATTGCACCAAGATATCCCTTTATGATCTATTGTTTCATTATCTAAATCCACAATTTTATAATACAATGCTTTTTCTTTTATTATTTTAGAAAGTTCCTCTCTTTTGCAGGAACTTAATTTTTTTGAATCTTTAATACCCAGTATTAAATTATCGTCATTTATGTTTTTTAAGTCCAATATTACTGCTGCAGCTACTATTGGTCCCGCTAATGGTCCTCTACCAACTTCATCAACTCCAGCTATATACTGAAAATCACCAAATGATATATCGAAGTTATACATTTTCTTTATTCTAGCCAATTCTTTTTCGTCTTCATCTATGGTCTTAATTATTTTTTTATATAATCCTTGCACATTTTTTCGTTGATCATTTTTAATAAAATCGCATATATAAAGTAAATCTCTTTTATTTTCTCTATGGTAATTGTCAATATAGTCAGCAGTAACTTCCTTAAGCTTTGAGTAACTATAGGAAGAGGAGTTTTCTAAATCAAACATATACATATAATACACATCCTATTTTAAGGTTTTTCTAGAGAGATTTTGCCAATCTTTCCACCTCTAAATTCATCTAATAGCATAGTAGCTACTCTGTTATAATCAATTTCACCACCTGAAATCATAGCACCTCTTTTTTTGCCTATTTCATCCATGTTTTTTATAGCCTCATCAGATAATTCTTTAAGCTTATATCTTTCTTTTAAATTCTCAGGATATTCTCTTTGTAACAATTCAATTAATTTCAAAGCTAAAGTTTCTATATCCATTATTTCGTCCTTTATGGCTCCTGTAAAAGCCAAATTGAGACCAACTAGTTCATCTTCGAATTTAGGCCACAGTATTCCTGGAGTATCCATTAGTTCCATATTCTGATTTGTTTTTATCCATTGTTTACTTTTAGTTACTCCTGGTTTATCACCAGTTTTAGCTATATTATTTTTAGCCATTTTATTTATAAAAGAGGATTTTCCTACATTAGGTATACCCACTACCATTACTCTATCAACAATTTTCACTAAACCTTTATTTTTAAGTCTATCATGTTTTTCTTTCAGAAGTTCATTTAAAGCTCCTCTAATATTCTTTATACCTTCGCCGGTAATGCAATTTACCTCTAAAACTTTTATATTATCTTTAGTTAATTCTTCTATCCAAGAATTAGTTACTTTTTTTTCACTTAAATCACTTTTGTTTAAAAGTATTATCCTTGGTTTTCCTTCGCATATTTCGTCTACGTCAGGATTGGCGCTGGATTTTACAATTCTAGCATCTCTTATTTCTATTACTGCATCAACAAGTTTTAAACTTTCCTTTATTTCTCTTCTTGTTTTGGCCATATGACCTGGAAACCAATTAATTGCCATAACTATCGTTCCTTTCTTAATTGGATGCTTATTTAAGTAATCCAAATTTATTAAATGGATATAATCTTAGAGCAGCTTTACCAACTACCATATTATATTTCACGAAACCAACCTTTTGATTTCTACTATCTAAACTATTATTTCTATTGTCACCCATAACAAAAATAGTGTTTTCAGGTACTGCAACCTCATAAAAATCCTGCATTATTTCTTCATTAATATAATCTTCTTCTAAAGGCTTATCATTTACGTAAACCTTATTACTTTCAATTCTTATTTTATCTCCACCTGTAGCTATTACTCTTTTAATAAATTTTTCTTTAGGATTAGCTGGATATTTTATTACTACAATATCACCTGGCTTAGGCTTTCTAAAATAATAGGTAACCTTCTCTACTATAAGCCTATCTTTGTTATCAAGAGTTGGATACATAGATAATCCATCTACACTTACAGTTTCAAATACAAAGGTAATTATCAAAAAAGCTGCAATAATTGCCATAAGTATAGATTTCCCTAATTCCACTAATTCTTTTACCATTTAACAGTCACCACCTAAATATACAAAAAAGGGACTATACTAGCCCCGTTTTTATTTTAATATTTCTTTTACTTTTGCAGCCTTACCTACTCTATCTCTTAAATATAATAGCTTAGCTCTTCTTACTTTACCTCTTCTTACAACTTCTATTTTTTCAACTGTTGGAGCATTTACTGGAAATGTTCTTTCAACACCTACTCCTGAAGCAACTCTTCTTACAGTAAATGTTTCTCTTAATCCACCATTTTGTCTCTTTAAAACTACACCTTCGAAAATCTGAACTCTTTCTCTTGTTCCTTCTTTAATTCTTACGTGTACTTTTACAGTATCTCCTACATTGAATTTTACTAAGTCAGTTCTAATTTGTTCTGCTTCAATTGCTTTTATTACTTCTAACATTTGTGCATTCCCTCCTCAAATATAATTGACGTTCATGATGTATAAACAGCAGAGGACCGCCCGTACTAGCACGAAGATAATTCTATCATATATAAATAAGTTTTTCAACATTATATATCTAAATTTTTTTCAATATTTAGCAAAAGTTTTTTATCTTCATCACTTAAAGCTAATTTTTTAAAAAGATCTGGCCTTTTTTCTTTTGTAATTATTAATGATTGAGTTCTTCTCCATTTTTTTATGTTATCATGATGGCCTGAAAGAAGAACATTAGGTACTTTTTCCCCTCTAAAGTTTTCTGGTCTAGTGTAATGAGGATACTCTAGCAATCCATCATAAAAGGATTCATCCATAAAGCTTTCATTTTTCCCTAGTACTCCCGGTATAAGTCTACATATACTATCAATTACAGGTATGCAAGCCATTTCTCCACCGGTAAGTATAAAATCACCTAATGATATCTCCATGTCGATGTATTTATAAGCTCTCTCATCTATACCTTCATAATGACCACATAGGAAAACTAATTCATCTTCCTTTGATAGTTCAGAGGCTAATTCATGATTGAATTTCTTTCCTCTAGGTCCTAAAAAAATAACCTTACCTTTATTTAGACTTCTTACATGATTTATAGTATCTATAATTGGTTGAGCAGACATCACCATACCTGCTCCACCGCCATAAGGATAGTCATCTACTTTCCTGTGCTTATCTAGTGTATAATCTCTAATATTATGCAAATCAATATTTATTATTCCCTTTTCAATAGCTCTTCCTAAAATACTGTGGTTAAATATTGAAAACATCTCTGGAAAAAGCGTTAAAATATCTACTCTGATAGCCATTCTTCCACTGGTTTTATTATTATTATTTTTTCTTCAATATTTATATTAACCACAATAGTTTTTAGAGCAGGGATTAATAATTCTTTTTTACCCTTTACCCAATACACATCATTATTTTTTGTCTGTATTACATCATATACTTCTCCTAGATTATTATTATGATCATCATAAACAGTACATCCTATTAGGTCAGCAATAAAGTAGCTTCCTTCAGAAAGTTCTACTGCATCTTCTCTTTTTACATCTAGATATTGATTTTTTAATTTCATTGCTTCTTCTATAGAATCTACACCTTTAATTTTAAGAATTACCTTATCTACTTGAAGTTTACACCATTCTATTGAAATTTCTTCATTATTTATATACACATTTTGCAATAATTTAAATCTATTTATATCATCAGTTAAAGGATATACTTTCAACTCACCTTTTAAACCATGAGTATTAATTATTTGTCCTATGCTTAAGAATTCCTTCATCCTTATTATTCCCCTTTTTTAAAAAAAGAGTTAGGTAAGTCCTAACTCTTTCTTTATATTATCTCTACAACTACCCTTTTGTTTTCTTTGATAGCTGCTGCTTTTACAACAGTTCTTATAGCCTTAGCTATTCTTCCCTGTTTACCAATTACTTTTCCCATATCTTCAGGTGCAACTTTTAGTTCCAGTATAATTGACTGTTCACCAGTAATTTCATTTACTTGAACCATTGCTGGGTTATCAACTAATGATTTAGCAATAATCTCCACTAATTCTTTCACGAATTACACCCCCGTATTACTTAGCAAGCTTTTCATTAATTCCAGTTCTAGTAAAAAGCTTCTTTACTATATCTGTAGGCTGAGCACCATTTTGTACCCATTTAACAGCTTTTTCTTCATCAATTTTGATTGTAGCTGGCTCAGTTGTTGGGTTATAGTATCCAATTTCATCAATGAATCTTCCATCTCTAGGAGATCTTGAATCTGCTACGATTACTCTGTAGAAAGGAGCTTTTTTAGCACCCATTCTCTTTAATCTTATCTTAACTGCCATGTATTTCACCTCCTTTAAAGTGTGTAAAATATATTAGAATGGTAATTTACCAAACAATCCTTTTTTCTTCATGAAGCTTTTTTCCATACCTTTCATTTGCTTCATAACTTTCTTCATACCATCAAAGTCCTTTAATAACTTATTCACTTGTTGGATACTAGTTCCAGAACCATTAGCTATTCTCTTTTTTCTTGAAGGAGAGCTACTTATTAAAGAAGGAGTTTTTCTTTCCTTTGATGTCATAGAATTTATTATAGATTCTATTCTTTTTAATTCCTTCTCTCCTTGACTAAAGTCAACACCTTTAAGTTCTTTTGCATTTACACCTGGAACCATTTCCATAAGTTTATTTAAAGGTCCTAATTTTTTCATCTGCTGCATTGCTGCTAAAAAATCCTCAAGATTAAATTCTTGATTCATCATACGAGCACCAAGTTTTTCAGCTTCTTTTTCATCTATGGCTTGTTGTGCTTTTTCTATTAAAGTAAGCACGTCTCCCATACCCAATATTCTTGATGCCATTCTATTAGGGTGAAACACTTCGAAATCATTCATTTTTTCACCCACACCTACAAACTTAATTGGCTTACCAGTCATTGCTTTTATGGATAAAGCAGCTCCTCCTCTAGTATCACCATCAAGCTTTGTTAAAATAACACCTGTTATATCCAGTTGAGAATTAAAACTTTCTGATACATTTACAGCATCTTGACCTGTCATTGAATCTACAACTAATAGTATTTCATTAGGGTTAATATTTTCCTTTATACCCTTTAATTCATCCATAAGTTGTTCATCGATGTGAAGTCTACCAGCTGTATCTATAATAACTACATTATTACTATTATCTTTGGCATGCTTCATAGCTGCTTTTGAAATATCTACAGGATTAACTTTATCACCTAGCGTAAATACAGGGATATCTATTTGTTTACCAACTACCTGTAATTGTTTTATAGCCGCTGGTCTGTAAATATCGCAAGCTACAAGTAAAGGCTTCTTATTTTTTTTCTTCAATTCTAAAGCAAGTTTGCCTGCCATGGTAGTCTTTCCAGCACCTTGAAGTCCTACTAACATAATCACAGTTAATCCGCTTTGGGAAAAATTAAGTCCACTTTCTGTATTTCCCATAAGAGCTACTAACTCATCATTTACTATTTTTATGACTTGCTGCCCTGGGGTCAGACTTTCCATAACTTCATTTCCAAGACATTTCTCACTTACACTTTTAACAAAATCCTTAACTATTTTGTAGTTAACATCTGCTTCTAAGAGAGCTAATCGAACTTCTCTCATAGCATCTTTAATATCTTTTTCAGAAAGCTTACCTTTTCCTTTTAATTTTTTTAAAGTTTCCTGAAGCTTAGAGGCTAAACCTTCAAATGCCATGGCCATCCTCCTATAAATTATTTATTTCATTAACAATTTCATTTATGTTCTTTGATACATTTATGTCACTACAAGATTTATCTATTTCTTTTAATCTGTCTAAAATAATTTCTTTACTCAACTTAATTTTATTGAATTTTTCCATTAATTTTAGCTTGTTTTCGTATTGTACTAATATTTTATTACATCTTTTTATCAAGTCGTATATAGCTTGCCTACTGGTATTAGTATGCTCTGATATTTCAGCGAGAGAAAAGTCTTCATTATAATAAAGATTCATAATATCTCTTTGCTTATCTGTGAGCATAGAACCATAAAAATCCAATAATATTGAAATTTCAATTCGTTCATCCATAGGAACTGCAGTTATATCTGCATGCTCACTCCTTTTTCATATACTGACGAATTATATAATAACAAATAAAAAAAAGACTGTCAAGTAGTTTTACTTAACAGTCTTAATTTTTTTTAGAATAATGCTTCTACAAAATCTACTGGGTTGAATTCCTGTAAATCTTCTAGTCCTTCCCCTACTCCGATAAGTTTTACTGGAATATCTAAGGCGTGTTTAATTGAAATTACTATTCCACCTTTAGCTGTTCCATCTAATTTAGTCAATATTATTCCATCTATCTTGCATACTTCCATGAACTGCTTTGCCTGTTGCACAGCATTTTGTCCCGTAGTTGCATCTAAAACTAAATAAGTATGTTTATTTGCATTAGAGTATTCTCTTTCAATTATTCTATTAATCTTACCTAATTCGTCCATTAAGTTCTTTTTGTTGTGCAATCTTCCAGCTGTGTCACAAACTAAAACATCAGTTCCGCGAGCTTTAGCAGCCTGAATTCCATCATATACTACAGCTGCTGGGTCAGATCCCTCTTGATGTTTAACTATATCTACACCAGCTCTTCTACTCCATACCTCAAGTTGATCAATAGCTGCAGCTCTAAAGGTATCCCCTGCAACCATTAAAACTTTATATCCTTCATTTTTAAGTTTGTTAGATATTTTTCCAATTGATGTAGTTTTTCCAACACCATTAACTCCAACAATAAGTAGTATTTCAGGAGTTTTTTCAGGTATTACAGTACCCTTTTCAGTGCCTAACATTTCCATGAGTACTTCTTTTAAACATGGTTTTACTTCGCTTACTTCTTTTATTTTATTTTCCTTTATTTTTTCTTTTAATCTATCAATTATCTCTAAAGATGTCTCTACGCCTATGTCTGAAGTAATTAATATTTCTTCTAATTCCTCAAATAGTTCTTCATCGATTGTTACATATAAATTTAACATTTCGCTTATTTTATCTGTAAAATTATCTTTAGTCTTTGACAATCCTTCTTTTAGTTTACTAAAAAATCCTCCGAACATTATACAGCACTCTCCTTTAAATCTATTGAAATAACTTTTGAAATACCTTTTTCCTCCATAGTAACTCCATATAATACATCGCTAGCTTCCATGGTTCCTTTTCTATGGGTAATGACGATGAATTGAACATTGCTAGAAAACACTCTTAAAAAGTCTGCATATCTTTTAACATTAGCATCATCTAGTGCAGCCTCAATTTCATCTAATATACAAAAAGGTGTAGGTTTCATTTTAAGTATTGCAAATAATAAGGCAATAGCAGATAAAACTTTTTCACCACCAGACATTAAGTTTATATTCTGAAGTTTTTTACCTGGTGGTTGAACATTTATCTCTATATTTCCATTTAGCACATCCTCTGAGGATAGAATTAAATCCGCACTGCCTCCTTTAAATAATTCTTTAAAAGTTTCATCAAACAATTTTCTTAAAATATTAAAATTATCATTGAAAACTTTTTCCATATTGTTTGTCAATTCTTCAATTAGGATCAGCAATTCTTCTTTTGCTTTGGTCAAATCTTCTTTTTGACTATTTAAAAAAGTAAATTTCTCTTTTATTTCCTTATATTCTTCTATAGCACCTACATTTACCATTCCTAAAGAAGAGATTTTATTTTTTAGTTCATTTATATTTTTCTTATAACTAGAAATATCCTCAATATCTTGTTTAAAATCTAATGCTTCATCTAAAGTTAAACCTATTTCTTCATTTAGCTTTAATACTAGATTGTTATTTTCACTCTCTAATTTAGCTAAATTTACCTGCAATCTATTATATTCATTTTCTTTTTTGTTTTTTAAGATATAATTTTCTTCAAGTCTACTATGTATTTCGTTTAGATTGTCTTTTGTTTTTATTATTTCTATTTCTTTATCTTTATAAGTTTCTTCTAAATCTTTTAACAGCTTATCGATAGTATTGCACATTAATTTATTGTTATCTATTTTTATTATGTATTCATTAATATTATCAGTTCCCTTAGTTATGTTCTCTTTTAATTGCAAATGCTTATAGTTTAGTTCATCTATCTCTTTATCTAATCTTACTAGCTCTTTTAATTTACCAGCTATTATTTCATCTATTTGAGCCTTTCTTATTTTTTCTTCTGTTAGCTTATCTTTGAAATTGTTTATTTTTTCTTCAAAAGTTTTTAATGAACCTTCCATGTTCACTATACTATTTGAATTTTCTTCCTCTTTTGATTTTAGCTGTGTTAAGTAAAGTGTTTTTTCATTTATAGATTTTTTATTTTTTTCTATATCTTCTTTTATTTTTTCAACCTCTGTATTCCATACATCAAGTCTGTTTTTTAATTTTATATTTTCATTTTGTATATTTGATAATTTCTCTTTTAATTTTGCTTCTTCAATATTCTCGCCATATATCAAATCTTTTAGGTTCATACATTCTTCATCAAGCTTTTTTAAATTTCCCCTATAAGTTGCAATTAAATCCTGGGTTTCTTTTATGGATATAGATAAACTATCTATATTTTCCTTCATCTCTTCTATTTCTCTTTTTCTCCCTATAACACTGGTGTTTTTGGATTTTGAAACGCTTCCACCAGTTAAAGATCCACCTACATTTATTACTTCTCCAGATAAAGTTACAATTTTATAGCTATAATCAGTAACCTTCGCTATATTAAGAGCGCTATCCATGTCATTACATATGATAGTTCTTCCTAAAGCAAATTCTATAGCGTTTTTAAATTTACTATTATATTTTAATAACTGACTTCCTATACCTAAGTATCCTTCTATATTAGTCACATTGTTTTTTAGATTAACACTTCTACCTTTAATAATATTTAATGGCAAAAAAGTTGCTCTACCTAAGTTGTTTTTCTTTAAATGCTCTATTAATATTCTACTTATTTTTTCATCCGGAGTTATTATATGAGAAATAGATGCTCCTAGTGCTATCTCTATAGCCGTTTCGTATTTCTTTTCAACTTCAATTATCTCACCTAAAACAAAAGTATTTCCATAGGCTTCCTTAATTATTCCTTTACTAATATGTCCCATAATGCTTTTAACAGATTTATTATATCCTTCATAGGAATTTTGAAGATTAGTTAGTAAAGTATAATTTGCTTCCAACCCATTATACTTATTGTTATAAACTCTTAGCTTGTTTTCATTCTCAGATAATAGACCTTTAAAATTATCCATTTCTTTTTTATGTTTTTTAATTAAAGTTTCATATTCTGATATTTTCTCACTACTCTTTACTAATTCTTCATCAATAATTTTTGCGGTATTGTTGTTTATCTTTAATGAATTTATACTACTCTCATAAGAAGATTTTAGATTATCTTTTTTATTATTTAAAATCTCAATATTATTTTCAATTATTGAAATTTGATTATTAACATTAGAAATAGAACTTAATATTTCAATTTGCTCACTTTTATATTTTTTTATATTTGCAAGTCCTTCCTCAATAGATGAGTTTAGGTTAATTATCTGAGTTTCATATTCTACAATACTCCCATTTAATTTTTTTTGATCCTGTTGAAGATTACTTGCTTTAGTTTCTTCTTCATCTTTACTTTCTTTAATGATCTGTATCTTTTTTTCCACTGTATCTATTTCTTTTGTTGAACTTTCAATAAGTATTTTTGTATTGTTTATTCTCTCTTGTATAATATTTATTTCATTTAGCAAAGAATTTTCTTCTTCTTTTTTTAAATAGTATTGGTTTTTTTCTTTAGAAATTGAACTATCCAATTCCTCTAATTTTTTATTCCAGTTATTTATATCATTTTTATAATTAAGTTCTTTTGATTCTAATAAATTAAGTTCTTCTTTAAATTTATTTGTATTAGATAATACACTATCAATCTCCTTAGTGACAGCATCTAAGCTGTGCATTATTATATTTATTTCTTTGCACTTTAATTCATTGCTTAGATTCAAAAAAGTTTTGGCTTTTTCACTTTCTATCTCTAACGGTTCTAATCTTTCTTCATAGGTAGATAGTATATCCTTTATTCTAGTTAAATTTACTTCTGTATTTTCTAGCTTTTTTTCTCCTTCTTCTTTCCTTTTTTTAAATTTTACTATACCAGCTGCTTCCTCTAATAAAGATCGTCTTTCTTCTGGCTTGCCGCTTAATATAGCATCTATCTTACCTTGTCCTATAATTGAGTATCCTTCTTTTCCTATACCTGTATCCATAAAGAGTTCTTGTATATCTTTTAATCTACATTGAGTATTATTTATATAATATTCGCTATCACCAGAGCGATATATTCTTCTAGATACCGTTACATCATTATAATCTAAAGGCAATTCACCACTAGAATTATCTAAAGTTAGGGAGACTTGCGCTAAACCTAAAGGTTTTCTAAATTGTGTTCCAGCGAAGATTACATCTTCCATCTTTCCTCCCCTTAGAGTTTTAACGCTTTGTTCTCCTAAAACCCATCTTATAGCATCAGATATATTGCTTTTCCCACTGCCATTAGGTCCTACTATAGCAGTTATACCTTCTTTAAAGTTTAATTCCGTTTTATTAATAAAGGATTTAAAACCTCTAATTTCAATTGATTTTAATTGCATACTGTCACTCTCTCCCTATCTTATCAACATAGTAGGAACTAAACTTAAAATAAATGCAGCTAAAACTATATAAACCATTATTTTTTGTATTTTTTCTCTTTTATGTTTTTTCATTTAACTCACCTCAAATATATTTCAATTAACATTATATAAGTTTATAATATACTCATAAAAATATCAATCCAAAAATAAAAACCATGCTGTAGCACGGTTTTTATTTTATATACATATATAAATTATCTTGGTTCTACTATAAATTTAATAGCCGTTCTTTCTTCCCCCTCAATACTTACTTCTGAAAATGCCGGTACAACTACTAAATCGATTCCATTTGGCGCTACAAATCCTCTTGTTATTGCAATTGCTTTTACTGCTTGGTTTACAGCACCTGCGCCTACAGCTTGAATTTCAGCAGAACTCTTTTCTTTAATGGCTGCAGCCAATGCACCTGCTACTGATTTTGGTTCTGATTGAGCTGATACCTTTAATATTTCCATAGATAACTCCTCCCCATAAATACATTAAAAATTAAACACAATGTTATTTTATATAATTTATATATTCTATAGTATTTAATTCTATAAATTTCTAAAATTTCCTTCTTTATATTTTTGCCAAATATATGTAGTAATCGACATACTATGTTCTTCTCCATTTAACCATATCTTTAATGTGTCTTTGTCTAAACTTTCATCTGTAATTACTTGCATTGTAGGGAGTTCTAATTTATTTAATATATCCTTATAATATTGTTTTTTATTACTATATAACTTAGATAAGCTTTTATTATTTATGGCTATCTTTATTGAAAAAACTTTTTTATCTAGTAAAAATTCATATATCATATCGTTGAGTATACTGCTTTCTACTAACTCTCTAAAAGCAGGGTGAAATGGTCCTTCTACTATCTCTTTCCCAACATTTATTTCCTCTGTAGGCTGCAATCCAACTCTTATAACATTAATTCCATTAGCTAATAACATTCCGTATATAATTTTAGATATTTCTACTCCTTCTTCTAAAGTGTATGGTATATAAGTTTTATCTCTATACATAATCTCCATGGGGGTATTCTTAACTACAAGTGAAGGATAAATTCTACATAACTCTGGTTTTAAATTTATTATTTTTTTTGTAGTTTCTATATCTTTTTTAAAACTATCCCTTGGAAGTCCTAGCATAATTTGATGACCTAGTGTAAATCCATATTCTTTTATAAGTTGTGATGCTCTTATTACATCATCTTCTGTGTGTCCTCGCCCTGAATGTTTTAATACCTCATCATCCATGGACTGAACACCTAATTCGATAATATCTACACTATATTTTTTTAAATTATCTAATATGGTACTATCTATATAATCCGGTCTAGTTGATAACCTTATGTACTGTATGCGGCCCATATCTTTATATTTTTTAGCTACACTTAACAGTTTTCTTTGCTTATTAATATCTATAGCTGTAAAAGTACCTCCGAAGAAAGAAACTTCGATAATTGAATTATTGGTGTCTATAGTATCTAGATATGTATTTATAATATCTTCAACATATTTTTCGTCTACCTCAATTACATTGCCTGTTATAGCATTTTGGTTGCAAAATACGCAATTATGTGGACAACCTTCGTGAGGCACGAAAATAGGTATTATATAATGTTTTTTATTCATTTTTTCCCTCCATATTTTTGACTGCTTCTTTGGCTGCATTTTGTTCAGATTCTTTTTTACTGTATCCAGTGCCAGCTCCTAATATTTTATCTTCAATCATTACTTCTGTATAAAACTTTCGTCTATGTGGAGGACCCTCATATTTTACTAAATTATAATTTATATTAATTTCACCATTTTCCTGTAATTTTTCTTGAAGCTTAGTTTTATAATCTAATACTATTTCATCACTCATTGCTCTATCAATTATTGCTCTAAAATTAGATAGTATAAAAGGTTTTGCAAAATCTATTCCCCTATCGAGATAAATAGCAGCTATTATGGCCTCAACACAATCAGCTAAAATTGATACCCTTTCTCGCCCACCTGTGAGCTCTTCGCCTTTACTCATGTTTATGTATTTACCTAATTGCCACTTCTGAGCAATATCAAACAGTGAGTTTTCACAAACTATCAAAGCTCTTTTTCTCGATAACTCTCCTTCAGATTTATCTAAATAATTAAGGTATAGGTATTCTGTGATTACTAACTGTAATACAGAGTCTCCAAGAAATTCTAATCGCTCATTAAATTCAATATTCTTCTTTTGATTTGCATAGGAACTATGGGTTATAGCAGTAAAGAGTAAGTTTTCGTCTTTGAAAATAACTCCTAATTTATATTCTATCTCTTTAACTTGTCGTCTTTTGTCCATATTTTTATTAACTCCTTTTTCAGAGTTTATTATTCAATTTGACATATTATTAATAATTTATGACTAATTCAATAATAAACAAATATAAATTTAAATCCCCGTTTAATACGGGGATTTTTTAATTATTCTTCAACATTAGCTTTTATGTAATCTACCACATCACCAACTGTGGAAATTTTTTCAGCCTCTTCATCTGGTATTTCTAAATCAAATTCAGTTTCTAGTGCCATTATTAATTCAACAACATCTAGTGAATCTGCTCCTAAATCATCTATAAATGAAGAGTCCATTGTAATTTCCTCTGAGCTTATTCCTAATTGTTCAGAAATTATATTTTTAACTTTTTTAAATATCATTATTATTTCACCTCCCCGAAAAATCGTATATTTAGATAATATTATATAATATCCATAGCGTCAATATTTTGGATATGATTTGACTTTATAATCTCTTCTTTAATATTATTTAGGATGTTATTATTATGAAAAATTATGCATTGCTTTATTGCGTTTTTAAAAGCCAAACTATCAGAAGAGCCGTGAGCTTTAACACATATACCATCTACTCCTAAAAATGCTGCTCCTCCATACTCTTTATAATTGAATTTTTTCTTTATATTCTTAAAAGCAGGCTTTAATAATAATCCTCCAACTTTACCTAAAGTTGAACCTGTTATTTCATCTTTTAAAACATCAAATAAGGTAGCTGCAGTTCCTTCGAACATTTTTAGAACAGTGTTACCAGTAAATCCATCGCAAACTAAAACATTTACATCCCCTTTAGGAATCTCTCTAGGTTCTATATTGCCCACAAAGTTCAATCCTGATTCCTTAAGTAATGAATAAGTAGCTTTTGTTAGTTCATTTCCCTTTTCTTCTTCTGTTCCTATGTTTATTAAACCAACTGACGGATTTTCAACTTTTAAAATTTTTTCAAAATATATTTTACCCATCAGTGCAAATTGAAGTAAATTCTTAGGCTTACACTCTGCGTTAGCTCCCACATCTATGACCATAAAAGGAGCATTTTTACCAGGCATAACAGGTGCTAAGGCAGGTCTGTCTATCCCTTTTATTCTTCCTACTATAAAAAGTGCTCCAGCCATAAAAGCTCCTGTACTTCCTGCTGAAATAATGCCATGTGCTTCCTTTTGTTTAACTAAATTCAATGCTTTAACTAAGCTCGAATCTTTTTTTCTTCTAATGGCCATAACAGGAGGTTCATTTGGATCTATAACTTCTTTAGCATCTATAACTGATATTTTATTTGTGTCGTATTTATATTTATGTAATTCTTTAAGAATTAATTCTTCATTTCCTGTAATTATTATTTTTATGTCATTAAATTCTTTTATAGCTTCCACACAACCCAAAACAACTTCACTTGGTGCAAAGTCTCCTCCCATGCCATCCACTGCAATTATCATAAAGGTTCACATCCTCTCAAAAGAAATCATGCTTCTCTAGGTCAAAAGTATATATCAAAATTTTACTAATTACAATACAAAGTAGTTTAAAAAAATAAAAGAAAGTCTAAAGACTTTCTTTATTTTTCAGTTGAAACAACTTCTTTACCTTTATAATATCCACAGCTTTTACATATTCTATGTGCAAGCTTCATTTCGTGACACTGAGGACATTCTACTATTCCTGGTGCACTTAACTTAAAAGTTTGAGCTCTTCTTGAATCTCTTTTAGATTTTGAAGTTTTTCTCGCTGGATTTCCCACAGTAAACACCTCCTTAATTAGATGAAAAGAAATCTTTTAGCTTTGCTAATCGTGGATCAATATTATTTTCACCGCAATTACATGCAGAATCATTAAGGTTTACTCCACAATCTGGGCATAAACCCTTACATTTCTCATTACAAAGCATTTTGATTGGTAATGATACAATAATATTATTCTCTATTATTTCAGTAATGTCAATAACATCACCTTCAATAAAGATGTAATCATCATCTTTATTTTCCTCTTTAGATAATTTTTCCTCAATAGGAATTTCCACTTTCTTAGCAAATTTAACTAAGCATCTTGAACATATAAGTTCAAGTGTGGTTGTGACAGTACCATTAAGGTTTATTGTATCTCCTATTAAATTAAATTCACCTTTAAGTTTAACAGGCTTTAGAAATGCTATGTATTCGCTACCATCATAGAATCCCTTTTCCTCCATGGTAATATCTATATCCTTTTTAATAACTTTTCTTTTTAATAAATCGGATAAATCAACTATCATATTACTCACCTCAATGCTATAGCCACAATTTATTATATAAAGATGATGATTAAAAGTCAAGATTTATTTATTTTTCCACAATTTCTTTAGTATCTCTAGCAATCATTAATTCTTCATCTGTTGGTATTACATAAACTTTTACTTTCGAATCTTCAGTGCTAATTATTTTAGAGAATCCTCTTCCTTCATTATTCTTCTTTTCGTCTATACTGAATCCTAAGAATTCTAGACCCTTACATATTTCTTCTCTACTAGTAGCTGAGTTTTCTCCTAATCCTGCAGTGAATACAATGCAGTCAACTCCGCCCATTACAGCTGCATATGATCCAATAAAGCTCTTAACGCCGCTATGGAATATATCTAATGCTAACTGAGATCTATGTTCTCCTTTTTCAGCAGCTTCTTCTATATCTCTAAAGTCACTACTTACTCCTGAAACTCCATAAACACCTGATTTTTTGTTAAGCATATCATTAACTTCATCAATGGACATATTTAATTCTTTCATTAAGAAAGGTATAATTGCTGGGTCGATATTACCGGATCTTGTTCCCATAGCTATACCTTCAAGAGGAGTGAATCCCATACTAGTAGCTACAGATTTTCCACCGTCAACAGCACAAATACTTGCACCATTTCCTAAGTGACAAGTTATTGTTTTTAAATCTTTTATATCTTTTTCCATAAGTTCTGCTGCCATCATTGATACAAATCTATGAGATGTACCGTGGAAACCATATCTTCTTACTCCATGTTTTTTATATAATTCATATGGTATAGGGTATATATAAGCATGTTCTGGAATAGTCTGATGGAAAGCTGTATCAAATACTGCAACCATAGGAGTGTTTGGCATTAAAGCTTTGCATGCATTTATTCCTATTATATTTGGTGGATTATGTAATGGAGCTAGCTTTACACAATCTTCTAATGATTTCATAACTTCATCATCAATTAAAACAGAGCTTGCATATTTTTCTCCGCCATGAACAACTCTATGTCCTACTGCTGAAATTTCAGACATATCTTTTATAACTCCATGTTTTTCATCAATTAAAGCGCCTAAAACTAATTTTATAGCATCTTTATGATCCTTCATTGGTTGTTCTATTATGTATTTTTCATCATTTGCCTTTTGAGTAAGTATTGAACCTTCTATACCTATTCTCTCTACTAATCCTTTAGCAAGTGCATTTTCACTTACCATATCTATTAATTGATATTTTAATGATGAACTTCCGCAATTTATTACTAATATTTTCAATTGTTATTCTCCTTCCAGATTTCAAAAATATTTATTTCAATTATTGAGCCTGAACAGCTGTAACAGCTACAACGTTTACGATATCTTCTGCACTACAACCTCTTGATAAGTCATTTATAGGTTTAGCAAAACCTTGTGTTATTGGTCCTATAGCTTCTGCATTTGCAAATCTTTGTACTAATTTATATCCAATATTTCCAGCTTGTAGGTCAGGGAAAACAAGTACGTTAGCCTTTCCAGCAACTGGGCTATTTGGTGCTTTTAAGCTAGCTACTGACTGTACAATTGATGCATCTAACTGTAGCTCTCCATCAATATCTAAATCAGGTCTTTGTTCTTTTGCTAAATTTGTTGCAGTTTTTACTTTGTCAACTAATTCGTGTTTTGCACTACCCATTGTAGAGAATGAAAGCATTGCAACTTTTGGATCCATTCCACATAACTTTTTAGCAGTTTCTGCAGTTGATATTGCAATTGAAGCTAATTCCTCTGCATTTGGGTTTGGGTTAACAGCACAGTCTGCAAATAGAAGCAAACCTTCTTTTCCATAATTAGATCCTGGAACATACATTATAAATGTACTTGAAACAACAGATGTTCCTGGAGCTGTTTTAACTATTTGAAGCCCTGGTCTTAGTAAATCTCCTGTTGTATGTATTGCACCAGAAACCATTCCATCAGCATCTTCTAGTTTAACCATCATAGTTCCAAAATATAATGGATCTTGAATTATTTTTTCTGCTTTTTCTAAAGTAACACCTTTATTTTTTCTAAGTTCATAAAGAACTTTTGCATATTCTCCTGTTTTTTCAGAAGTAGCAGGATCAATTATCTCAGCTCCTTCAACACTAACTCCTAAATCACTTGCCATTTTCTTTATGTTAGCTTCATTTCCTACTAACACTACATCAGCAAGACCATTTTTTGTAATCATTTCACAAGCTTTAATATTTCTTTCTTCCTCACCTTCTGGAAGCACTATTCTTTTTCTGTTAGCTTTGGCCTTCTGCCAAATTTCATTCATTAACTTCATTAAAAAATTCTCCTCTCGGTTATAATATTACTACACACATATATAATATAAGACTTTTTATGTACTCTTTTCAAGTATATTATTAAATTTTTTTATACATAAATGCTTTTTATGTACGTATTATTTGCACAATATTCTTTCAAAAGTATAGTTTATATCCATAAAAATGTTAATAATATATCAATCCTTTAAATGAGTAATACAAATCATTTATAATATTCTTAGCAGAAATTAGTTTAAATATTATGAATGGAGGAATAAATTTGAATATAACCGGAATTATAGTTGAATATAACCCATTACATAATGGACATTTATATCATATAGAAAAATCTAAAAAAGTGACTTCTTCAGATGCCATAGTAGCTGTTATGAGTGGTAACTTTGTTCAACGAGGTACTCCTGCACTTGTAGACAAGTGGACTAGAGCGAAAATGGCATTGCTAAATGGTGTAGATTTGGTAATTGAGTTACCTGTGTTATACAGCCTTTCTTCAGCAGAATTTTTTTCTTTTGGAGGGGTAACTCTACTAGATTCACTTGGCATTATTAATAATATATGCTTTGGAAGTGAGGCCGGAAATATAGAACCGATTTCTAATATAGCAAAAGTTTTATTGGAAGAGCCCACAATTTTCAAAGAGTATTTGAAAGAAAATTTAGATAAAGGATTCACGTTTCCTGTAGCTAGAGCTAATGCTTTACACTCATATTTTAACAAAGAAGAAAAACATTGTTTTCAATTTAACAATTTATTGGATACTTCTAATAATATTTTGGCAGTAGAATATTGTAAAAGTTTATTGAAAATAAATAGTAATATTACCCCTTATACTATTAAAAGAGAAGGTGGAACTTATAATTCTATGGATTTACAATATGAATTTTCTAGTGCTTCTTCCATAAGGAGCCATATTAAGAATTCTCAGGATTTAAAAAAACTTGAAGATCATATGCCTAAAAATGTTTTAAACCTTTTAATGGAGTTTAAGGACTTAATCTATCCTTTTCCTTTTGAGGAAGATATGTTACATTTTATTAAACATAAATATTTTAGTGGAGAAAATGGATTAGAAAATTTACCAGATGTATCTGAAGGGCTACATAATAGAATTTATCGAGCGTTAAATGAAAATAATTCATTAGAGGATACTATATTTAATATTAAAACAAAGAGATATACCTATAGTAGAATAAGTAGAATATTATGCCAGTACTTTATAGGTTTTGATACCATCGATACTTATTTTCTTAGGCAAGAACCTTGCCCTTACGCTCGAATACTTGGTTTTAACAAAAAGGGTAGTGAGCTTCTAAAAATAATGAAAAAGAAATCATCTATACCCCTATATACTAAAATACCTAAAGAAATAAACCCTACTCTTTATTTAGATATAAAGGCGACTAAATGTTATAGTCTTATTAATAAGTCATGTAATCCATTAAGTGACTTTAAAAACATGCCTATAATCTTAGATTAATATTAGTGTAATAAATAAAGCTCCTTTAAATATATATAATATAAATCATGTATTAAAGGAGTTTTATTTTGATATTATTAATATACCTCATCTTAATACTAACTTTTATCTTGCTATACTTTTTACTTAAAGATAAATCTATATTAATTATTTTATTATGCTCATTTATAATTATAAATTTTATAATTAATCCTAATATATGTATAAAAGGCTCCTTGTTAGGAAGCCAACTGTTTTTTTATAAAGTTTTTCCTTCTCTATTTCCATTTTTAATAATAACCAATATTATTATGAGCTTTAATGGGATTCATTTGTATTCAAAAATTTTTGGTAAAATATTATGCTATCCTTTAGGACTGCCAAAAGAAAGTAGTTTTGCGTTATTAGTAAGTTTATTATGTGGGTATCCTCTAGGTGCAAAATATTCTTGTGATCTATATGAACGAAAAATAATCGACTATAGAACATGCAGTAGATTGCTTAATATTGCTTCTAATGCTAGCCCATTATTTATAGTTGGTTCAGTGGGTGTAGCTATGTTAAATGATAAAAAATTAGGATATATATTATTATTAGGTAATTATCTCTCCTGTTTTTTTATCTCTCTTGTTATTAAAAGAAAATCTCCTAATTACATAAAGAAGGAAAATTACGCCCTCACCAATAATAAGGATGTAAAAAACTTTGGTGATATACTTAAAAATTCCGTAGAGAACTCAATAAATACCTCTCTTTCTGTTGGTGGTTTCATAATCATCTTTACCATAATATCAAACATAATAAAAAATAGTATTGTAATCAATACTATTTTAAAAAATTTAAGCTCACTATTTAAAATTTACCCTTCAATATTAGAGGGTCTAACTTTCGGAATGGTTGAAATGACAAATGGATGTAATATTATAGCTTCCACTAACTTAGATAGTGGAGTAAAAATACTCTTTATCGGTTTTCTATTAGGTTTTAGTGGACTTTGTATCATTTGGCAATGTAGCTCATTTATGAGCAAGCATGGCTTTTCATTATGGACCTATAGTAAATACAAGATAATTCAAGGAATTTTTGGCTCAATATGTTCTTATATATTATATAAATTAATGCTTGTTCCAAAAAATCTTGAAACATTTAACACCGCTTCTTCAAAGAGTATAAATTCAATTATATTTTTGGGAATAGTATTTATATTAATATTACCTAATATTATTTATAGATTTAGAAAGCAACTTTAATGCTTATTACTTGTTCATATTTTTTAATTCTTTAATATTTTCTCTAATTATTTCAGTAGTAGTATTAATGTCAGAAGTTATGGCTTTATAATAGTTTCCCATCTCTACTTGGAGATTGTTTAACATTTTATCGCTGTTTTCAGTAAGTTCTCTCTCTAACTGGCATAAAACTTCATGAGCATAATCTCTTGCTCCTAGTCTCATTACCTTTGCGTCTCTTTGGGCTGAAGATACTATCTCTTCAGCTCTCATTTTAGCATCTCTAGTAATATCATGATTTTCTATTTGCCTTTTTAATAATTCCATATTTTCTTTTTTTAAAGTTTCAGCTTCTCTAACAGCCTCACTTAAAATTCTTTCCTTCTCCTCATACACCCACTTAGCTTTTTTAAACTCCCCAGGTAAGTGAGTTGTTATTTTATCTATAACATCCAAAACCTCTTTTTTATCTATCATAACTTTCCCCGTCATAGGAACCTTAGAGGAAGTTTCAACAATATCTGCAAGATAATCTAATAATTTAATTACATCCATTTATAATAACCTCCTACTTACCGCGAAATTTTAGCATAATGTCTTCAATTATTTCATCAGGCACTAAATCTTTAATACATCCTCCAAAAGCAGCAACTTGCTTTACTGATGATGAACTCAAATATGAGTATTGAGTACAAGTCATCATAAACAATGTTTCTATATCTGGACTTAATTTTTTATTCATCAAACTCATTTGAAATTCGTATTCAAAATCTGATATTGCTCTCAGACCTTTAATTATCACTTTTATATCATTTTCGTTCATATAATCTACTAACAAACCACTAAAGCTTTTAACTTTAACATTAGGTATATGTTTAATAGCTCTCTCAATTAGTTTAACTCTTTCTTCTATGGAGAATAGTCCTTTTTTATCTGGATTAACTAAAACGCCAACTGTAACTTCATCAAATATTGTGGCAGCTCTTTCTATTATATTTAAATGTCCATTAGTTATAGGGTCAAAGCTACCTGGGTAAATTGCAATATTCATTTTTAGTCCTCCTTGTGTCTATAAAAACAAATTGTTGTATTACCGTATTTTCTATGGCCAGTTAGCTTTACATTATCTGTTCCTAGAAATATTTCTTCACTTGAATCTATTTTTGTAACTATTAAACCATCTTTATTTAATAGATTATTTTTGTCAATATCCTCAATTGCAGGTGGTATCATATTTTTTAAATAAGGAGGATCTATAAATATTAGATCAAATATAATTCCTTTTTCATAAAATAATTTTAATGCGTCGTAAGCACTCATATTTAAACATTCACATTTATCTTCGAAATTTAAATTTTTAACATTTTCTTTTAAGTACTTAAAAGTTACATCACCTTTATCAATTAAATAGCACTTTTTAGCCCCTCTACTTACTGCTTCTAATCCTAAACTTCCTGTTCCTGAAAATAAATCTACAGCTACAGTATCATATACATCATTCTGAATTATATTAAATATATTTTCTTTTACTCTATCTAATGTTGGCCTTGTTCCCATTCCTTCTGGTGATAGTAGTTTTCTTCCTTTAGCAAGACCTGAAATTATTCTCATAATATTTTCCTCCTTGTGTAAAATCCTGAAGTCTTTAATTTATTGTTTATAATATTTTAGCATATTTAAATAGTTAATACAAAGATATTTTATACAAGACAAAAGGGAGGAATACATCCTCCCTTTCATCCTAGTTATTTAAAACTATTTACCATGTGGTTAAATACAGAACTATTCACTGGTAAATTACTCTGTCTACACCTTAATTAGTTTAAATCCTTCTCACTAAACATAGTGAGAAGCTAACCTATACTACTGGTATATCCTCTTTAATTTCCCATTTCGCTTTCGCTCCGTCTCCCATGGCGAACACCTCCGATTTTTATTTGTGCTAAACCCTTGGTGTACTATTATATTAACCAGAATCATAAAACAATAAACATGTAATTATTAAGAGTAAAAGCAATATTAATTAAAACATATATATCTTGTATTAGTTTCCAATCTTTTCATTATATATTTAATGATATTTTTATCTAATAAATTTTCACTTTTCCATATTAATTTTGCATCTTCATGGGCTAGTTTAAAAGCTTCAATATCCTCTACTATGTTACATAATAAAAACTCTTCTGTGCCATGCTGCTTAAAACCAAAGATTTCGCCACTTCCTCTTAATTTAAAATCCTGATCCGCAATAAAAAAGCCATCATTGCTCTTTACCATAGTTTCCATTCTTTTTTTAGTTATATGATTTTTAACTTCTCCGATTAATATACAATAGGATTTTTTACTTCCTCTACCTACTCTACCTCTTAATTGATGAAGCTGGGCTAACCCAAATCTTTCTGCATTTTCCACTATCATTAAAGTAGCATTTGGTATATTAACTCCAACTTCTATTACCGTTGTAGCTATTAAAATCTTTATTTCACCATTTTTAAATTTATTCATTATATTATTTTTTTCCTTGGAAGGCATTTTCCCATGTAATATAGCTGTGGGTATATCTTTAAAATATTTATTATTTAACTCCTCATGCAGATATTCTACAGAAGTTAACTCTAAATTTTCATTTTCTTCTACTAAAGGGCATACAATATAAACTTGTCTCCCCTCTTTAATCTCTTTTATAGCAAAAGAATAAGCTCTATTTTTTTCGCTAGATTTTATAAAATATGTATCAATTTTTTGTCTTCCTGGCGGTAGTTGGTCTATAATTGAGACTTCTAAGTCGCCATATAAATATAAAGCCAGTGTTCTAGGTATTGGTGTAGCTGTCATAACTAAAGTATCAGGGTTTTCACCTTTATTAATAAGTTTACTTCTCTGCATTACACCAAATCTATGCTGTTCATCAGTAATTATAAATCCTAGATTATCAAACTCAACATCATCTTCTAAAAGAGCATGAGTACCTATTATCATGTGTATTTTTCCCTCTTTTAAGTCCCTCTTTATGGCTTCCTTTTCTTTTGCACTTATACTGCCACATAATAGCTTTATATTAATGTTAAAACCTTCTAAAATCTTATTTGCTTCCTCAAAATGTTGATTAGCTAATATTTCTGTAGGTGCCATAAAAGCCACTTGATAGCCATTCATTATTATATTAAATGCAGAAATAATTCCAACTACTGTTTTACCACTTCCTACATCACCTTGCACTAATCTGTTCATAACTACAGGTTTCTTCTGATCAATTAAAATCTCTCTTACAGCTCTGTTTTGCGCCTCTGTTAATTGAAAAGGTAATTTTTCTTTTAGGTTCTTTAAACTATCTGATATGTTAAAAGATATACCTTTAGAAGTATTTCTCATATTTTTTAACATGGCTATTTTCAAAGAATAAGTAAAAAGCTCTTGATATTTCAATCGTTTTTTACTTTCAAACAACGCTGATTTATCTTTAGGATAATGTATATTTCTGATTGCTTCATTTAAAGATATAAATTTATGCTTATCTATTATCCATTCAGGTAAGTTTTCTTCTATTTCGACTTTCTTTAATATCTCATTAATTAATTTTATGAATGTAGAATTGGTTATCCCATTTCTTAAAGGGTAAACAGGCTCTATGTTTTTTTCATTTCCCCAAAGTTGCTCTTTTAAAACTTTAGGATTAGTTAACATTTTTTCATTTTTGTATATATTTATCTTTCCCTTTAAAACATATTCATTGTTCAACATAAAGCTGTTCTTTATGTAAGGCTGATTAAACCATTTACATTTTATATTATTATTCCCATCTGTGAATATAATAGTAGTAATTGTTTTTCCGCCAGGTATCCTTATGTCTTTTTTTATATCTATAGCTTTACATGCAACTATAACCTCTTCTTTATCTTTTCCTTCATTAAAATTATTGCAGCTATTATATTCTTTATAGTCCCTTGGAAAGTATAGAAGTAAATCCATTATAGTATAAATACTACAATCCTCTAAAACTTTCTTTGTTTTAGGTCCCACACCTTTTATGCAACTAACATTACTATATACATCCATAATATCACTCCAGTTACACTCTCCTCTTAAATAAAAAAAGCCCTACGGCTTTTTTTATAATAGATGATAATTTATTGTATATATAAGTTCATTATTTACTCTACGGAGAAAATAAAATAATATAAAGGCTGTTCTCCATTATAACATTGAATGTCTAAATCTTCGTACTCACTTTCTAACTCATTAACAAATTCAACAACTTGTTCTTCATTACAATTTTCACCGTAGAAAATTGTAATAAGTTCAGTATCTTCATTAACCATAGACTTAATCAAATTTTTGCAAACATCAAAGATATCATTGCCAGTCTCTTTTATTTTGCCCTCAATTAATCCTATTATATCTCCTTCTGTAATAACCTTTCCATCCATTTCTGTATCTCTAACAGCGTAAGTAATGGATCCAGTCCCTACATTTAAAATAGCCTCTTCCATGTTTTTAACATTTTGTTCAGCTTCAATATCTCCATTAAAAGTAGTAATCGCAGTAATTCCCTGTGGTATTGTTTTTGTAGGTATTACAAAAACTTTTTTGTCAGATAATTCTGCTGCCTGAGTTGCTGCCATTATTATGTTTTTGTTATTTGGTAAAACAAATATGTTTTCAGCATTTATTTTATTTACAGCATTTAAAATATCCTCTGTACTAGGATTCATAGTCTGACCACCTTCTATAACAAAGTCAACACCTAAATCCTTAAAAATATTTTTGATTCCTTCTCCTAATGCAACAGAAACGAAAGCAAATTCTTTCTTTTCTTCATTTGTTTCCTCTTTAATATTTTCCGATTCCTCTATAATATGCTTATGTTGTTCTCTCATGTTATCTATTTTAATTTTTGATAGAGAGCCTAGTTTTACCGCCTTAGATAAAACTAATCCTGGATCATTAGTATGGATATGTACTTTAACTAATCCCTCTCCACCTACAACTAACATTGAATCACCATGTTGTGATATATCATTTTTAAATTCATCTATATCAATATTATTTGATACCACAAAAAATTCTGTGCAGTATCCAAATTCTATATTTTGTTCTCCAAAATCCTTAATTATAGATTCACTATTAGTCTCATTAGTAGAGTCAATTATAGATAAAGACTTTAAATCTTTATCTAACACTTCATACATTCCTTTTAAAATAATAAGCAATCCTGCTCCGCCAGCATCTACAACTTTAGCTTGTTTGAGGACAGGTAGCATTTCAGGTGTCTTATCTAAAGTTATTTGACTATAAGAGCACACTTCTTCCATAAGATTTTTAATATCCTTATGTTTACTTTTAACAGCAGCTTCTCCAGCAGCTTTTATAATAGTCAAAATAGTTCCTTCAGTCGGTCTCATAACAGCTTTATATGCAGACCTTGAACCTTCTAAAAATGCATTAGCTAATTCTTCTGAATTAACTTCAGTTTTATCCTCTAATCCTTTTGCTATCCCTCTAAGTATCTGAGATAATATTACTCCTGAGTTTCCTCTTGCTCCCATTAAAGCACCTTTAGCAAGACTTCTCGCAATAACTCCTATAGGTTCGTTATCCATACCTTTTATTTCAGAAACTGCTGATTTAAATGTCATTGACATGTTAGTTCCAGTGTCACCATCTGGCACTGGAAAAACATTTAAAGAATTAACATAGTCTTTACTTTCCTCAAGCTTATTACTTCCGTTTATCATCATATTGTAAAAATGACGACCATCAATCATTAAGTGTTCCATTTTTAGCTACCTCCTTAGACCCTCACACCTTGCACATTCACTGTTATATTTGAAACCTTTAATCCTGTGTAGTTTTCTACAGTATATTTTACTTTTTGAATTATATTGCTTGCTATGACAGATATTTTTGTGCCATATTCAACTATTATATATAACTCAATAAATAATTTATTATCTTTGGAGTTTATTTTAACACCTTTGCTTAGATTTTCACCTTTTAGCAATTCCCATAATCCGTCAGTAGCATTCTTAGATGCCATTCCAACTACACCATAGCATTCCATAGTAGATACTCCAACTATATTTCCTAATACCTCTTCAGAGAAATTAATATATCCATAATTATTAGAAATGTTTCCTATCATAGTTAACCCTCCTTATGCTTAAATCCTTAAACCTATTTTATATTAAATATGGAATTTATTCAAGGAAATATACGATAATTATAATCTATTATCGAATTAAATGCTAGAATACTATTGCATAAATTATACAAGTTATGATAGAATAATATACGTCCGAATTGAGAAGGTTTAATTCATCTCAATTTGTAAAGGAGGTGTTTTCAATGTCAAGAAAGTGTGAAGTTTGTGGAAAAGGCGTAATAGCTGGAGTTCAGTATAGCCACTCACATCGTCAGTCAAAAAGAACTTGGGCTCCAAACCTAAAAAGAATAAAGGCAATAGTTAAGGGAACACCTAAAACTATACATGTTTGTACAAGATGCCTACGTTCTGGCAAGGTTCAGCGTGCTATATAAGTAAAAAATGCAATTGATTTCAATTGCATTTTTTTATTTTTAAGTACTATTTTATTTTCTAAGTATAAACTTTATTATTGAAGATAAAAATTTAGGAAGCTTTATAGCCACAATTTTCATAGACCCACCTCGCCACTATTTGTATTGTTGAATCAAACACCAACCAAGATATATTAGTCCTACACCTACGGCAATTATCCATCCCCAAACAGGGATAATAAATGTCACTACTATTCCCATACCTATAGAACCAATAATCAGTCCCAATTTTGATTTAACTTTCTTTTTCATTTTTTACATTATTATCCCTTCAAGAATACTTATGTTAATATTATATGCGTATTGTTAAAAAAAGTTACTAAACTTATTCTTTACTTTGTATTAAAAGTAATAATCCTTCTTTAAATTGTACTTCAACTTGTGGTTCATTAAATTCATTAGATATTCCTAAACATTCTCCTAATTTTAATGTATAGTTATTTAAGGGATATTTAGCTCCTATAAGAGTTATTCCAGTGACAGAGGTTCCATAACTAATCAATGAAAAATAATTATAGCCATTAGGTTTAATTATACAAGATTTATTTATTAATCTAATCAGATTGTTACCATCTTTAATATAAGAGTCTACTCCATTATCTAAACAACAGTATAATAATCCTAGATTGCCTAATATGTGATCTAATCTATTACCTGTGCATCCCAAAAATGCTATTTTATCGCTTCCTATAGCTAAGGCTTTTTCTAATGCAGCATAAGAGTCAGTAAAATCTTTCTCTGATGGAAAAGAATCTACTATAATGTGTTTTTCTTTATAATAATTTAAAGTATCTTTATCTATAGAATCAAAATCTCCTAATATAATATCAGGTTCTATACCATATTTATATAATACTTCTCCACCTTTATCTGCACAAATTATATAATCTGTATCTATTAGTTCTTCATTTAATAGCTCAAGTGATGGGGGTTGTCCTCCGGAGACAATTAATGTTTTCATTTTACTGCCTCTTTTAATCTACTTATATTTTCTTCTATATGGCCGCCTTTAAACACTGCTGAACCTGCAACAATCCAGTTAGCACCACTTTCCACTACTTCCTTAATGTTTGAAGCATCAATACCACCGTCTACTTCTATAATTAAATCTTTATTAAATTCATTTCTTAGTTTATTTAGTTCTTTTATTTTCTCTAATGCATAAGGTATAAAATTTTGGCCTCCAAATCCTGGATTAACGGACATAATTAAAACCATATCTAAAGAAGGAATTAAATCCTTGATTACACTTACTGGAGTTCCAGGATTTAATGCTACCGCTGCCTTTACTCCAAAACTTTTAATATAATTTATTGTTCTATCTATATGTCTATCTGCTTCATAATGTACAGTAATAATATCAGCACCTACTTTAGCAAGATCTTCAATATATCTGCTAGGCTCCTCAATCATCAGGTGAACATCAAAAGGGAGGCTTGTTAAGCCTCTAATGCTCTTTATAACAGGCATACCAAAGGTAATGTTAGGCACAAATCTTCCATCCATAACATCGATATGAATTATGTCAGCCTTATAAGTTTCTAGCTTTTTAACTTCCTCCCCCAGTTTTGAAAAATCTGATGAAAGTATTGAAGGGGCTATTTTAATCATTTGTATATCCTCTCCTTTAATTTTTCTTCTAACATTTTTATATAAAAATCATATCTCATCTTATTTATATTTCCATTTTCAACTGCTTTTTTTACATTACAACCAGGTTCTTTATGATGAACACAGCTTGAAAACTTACATTCACCTAAATAATCATTAAACTCATGGAAACAGTATTGAAGCTCCTCTTTTGATATAAAATCACTACTTAAAGATGAAAATCCAGGTGTATCTACAATATACCCATCACATAATTCTATTAATTCACTATGCCTAGTTGTATGCTTTCCTCTTTTTAGTTTTTCACTTATATTACCTATTTCCATAAGCTCTCTTCCTGCTAGATTATTTAAAATTGTTGACTTGCCAACACCGGAAGGACCACAGAGTACAGTTACATTATCTTTTAATTTTTCTTTTATTTGGTCAATACCTGTGCCAGTTTTAGCTTGAAGAAATAAAACTTCATACCCTGCGTCTTTTACCATATTTATTATAGCTTGCTCTTCTTTTTCATCTTTGCTTAAATCCATTTTATTAAAACATACTATTGATTTAAGCTTGCTATAGTCGCAAAGTAATAAAAATTTATTTAGCAAGTCTTCATTTATATCGGGATTTTTTAGTGAAAATACAACTAATGCTTGAGTAACATTAGCAACAGCTGGTCTAGGCAACACATTGTATCGATCACATATCCTTTCAATAGTTCCTTTACCTTCTGTGGCTGATATCTCTACTTTATCTCCTACCATAGGAATAAGATCATCGTGCCTAAATTTGCCTCTAGCCTTACACTCAACTATTCCGTTTTCAACTTTAACATAATAAAATCCACCAATACCTTTTACGATTAATCCCTGCATGTTACCTCCTAGATTATATTAAGATTCTTCTACTTAACTATTATTTTTATTCTTATTATTATGATTTTTGTTATTGTTTTGGTTTTTATATTTATTTATATTAGCATCTTCAGTAGTAACATCCTCATTAATGGCATTAGCTAACATACTTTCATTATAATTAATATCTACACCGCTATCAGCTATTTCTCCAGGATTTTCACCAGGAACTCCATCACCAAAATGATAGTAGCTTATATCTATAATACTACCTTCTTTCACTTGAGCACCTACTTCTGGACTCTGTTTAAATATCTTACCATGTAAAGTTTCATCATTAGTCCTAACAGGATTTTCTTTTCCTAATTTTAAATTGTATCCAGCTAATATAGCTCTAGCTTCTTCTAATGTTTTTCCATTCAAACTTGGGACAGACACATAATTTACTTCAGGTCCACTACTAACAACAACTTCTATAACTGTTCCAGGCTGAACACTGGTATCTTTGCTTGGACTTTGACTTATTATACAGTTTTTAGGTACAGTATCATCATATTTATAACTTGGTTCACCTAATTTTAAATTTAATCTATTCAGCATATCTCTTGCCACTTCTACATCTATGTCTCTTAAATCCGGTACATTTGTACCATTTTTTCCACTACTAATGATAACCCTTACCTCAGAATTTGGTTTTACTGGAGTTCCTTCAGAAGGGCTGGTTCTAATTACTGTTCCTTCTGCTTCATCACTTCTCTCTGTTCCAGCAACTAGAAAAACTAATCCTTCTTTTTCTATAGCTTTCTCTGCTTCATCTTCTTTAAGTCCAATAATGTTAGGAACAGCTATACTTTTTTTCGAATCATTAGGTGATTTATTAAGAACTTTGTTGAATAAAAAATATCCAGATGTAAAACCTACAACTAAAATTAAAATTATAGAAGTAATAGCAATTATCATTTTTTTATTCTTACTGATTGGTAGTAGATAATCATCCTCATCTTCTAATTCATCATACTCTAAATATTCTTCTTCCTCATCTACATTTACAGCATCCATAATTCTCGTTCTATCATTATCAAGATTTCCTAATATAATATTTACCGGTTCATTATTTTTTACTTTATTTAAATCTACTAATAAATCTCCAATGTTTTGATATCTCTTTATAGCTTCTTTTTCTATAGATTTTAAAATTACACTATTAAATCCTTCCGAAAGAGATGGATTTATCTTACATGGAGGAACAACCTCTTCTTGAATATGTTTTAAAGCTACTGATACTGGGCTTTCAGCATCATAAGGTACTTTTCCTGTAACCATTTCATACATAACTATACCAAGAGAATATATATCCGTTCTAAAGTCAACAAAGCTTCCCTTAGCCTGTTCTGGTGAAAAATAGTGAGCTGATCCTATAACTTTTGAAGTATTTGTTATTGTTGCTGAATTTGTTGCCTTGGCAATACCAAAATCTGCCACCTTCACTAGACCTTCTTCAGTTACAAGTATATTATGAGGTTTAATATCTCTGTGTATTATATTATTTCTATGGGCGCATTCTAAAGCTTTGCCTATTTGAATAGCTATATCCACTGCATCTTCGTTATTTAAGATTCCTCTTTCTAATATTACTTCTTTTAATGTTTTTCCTTTTACATATTCCATTACTATGTAGTTTACACCATCTTGTGATCCTACATCATATATATTTACAATATTATTATGCGAAAGGCTAGCTGCTGCTGTTGCTTCCCTTTTAAATTTTTCTACGAACTGACTATCTCTTGAAAATTCATCTTTAAGAATTTTTACAGCTACATATCTATTAAGGAGTTGGCACTGAGCTTTATATACTTCAGCCATGCCTCCCTCTCCTATTTTTTCTAATAGTTTATACCTATTTCCCAGTAAAGTATCTATCATCTTTACACTCTCCTTCGAATACAATAACTGATATATTATCTCTTCCGCCTTTTTCTTTACTCAATTCTACAAGCAATTTACTTGCATCACAACAATTATTTTTCATAATTATATCATATATTTGATTAGGAGTAACATCATTAGTTAATCCATCTGTACACAGTAGTACTTTTCTGATATCTTTTAAATTTATTACGAAGATATCAACTAAAATAGAAGGATTTGTACCTAGAGCTCTCGTTATTATATTTTTATTAGGATGAACCACAGCCTCTTCCTCTGTTATACTCCCATCATCTAACAGTTGTTGTACTAGTGAATGATCTTTTGTTATCTTTATTATATTATTTTCTTTATTAATTATATAACATCTACTATCTCCCACGTTTCCAATTACCATCTCATCTCCATAAACGAGACAAGCAGTAATTGTAGTACCCATTCCACTTAAATTGGACTTCTCTCTTGAATGTTTATAAATTAAACTATTTGCATGTTCTATAGAACTTTCTAATAACTTTCCTCCATCCTCAATAGAATCTAATTTTTTTAACGAATCTATTATTGAATCTACTGCTAACTTGCTTGCTATTTCTCCAGCATTATGACCACCCATACCATCTGCAACTATATATATTGCAAAATTATCATTTTTAAAATGCCCAACAGAGTCCTCATTTACGCTCCTATAATTTCCAATATCAGACAATATGCCCACCATGCACTACACCCCTTTATAAATATTGTTATCTTCTATATAACTTCTCCTTAATTGTCCGCAGGCAGCATTTATATCTGCCCCCATCTCTCTTCTAATTGTAGTTTCAATTCCTTTTTTCAATAGAATGTTACTAAAGCGTTTAATATTTTCTGAAGAAGATTTTTTTAAGCTATTTTCTCTTATTTCATTTACTGGTATTAAATTAACATGACAAAGCATCCCTTTGAGAAGTTCCCCAAGTTCTTCTGCATGTTTATCGCTATCGTTCACATCTTTTACTAAAGCATATTCAAAGGTTATTCTTCTATTGGTCTTTTCTATATAATATTTACAACTTTCAATTATATCACATATTTTATATTTATTTGAGATAGGCATCATAGTTTTTCTCAATTCATCATTAGGAGCATGAAGAGATATAGCTAAAGTTATTTGCATATTTTTATCAGCTAAATCTATTATTTTTGGCACTATTCCACAAGTTGACAAGGTAATATGTCGCTGTCCTATATTTAGTCCTTGTGATGAATTTACTAATTCTATAAATTTAAATACATTCTCAAAATTATCTAGTGGTTCCCCACTTCCCATCATTACTATATTGCTAATTCTTTCCTTTATTTCTGAGGATGCTCTTAGTATTTGCCCTAAAATCTCTCCTTGAGTAAGATTCCTAACCATTCCACCGATAGTTGATGCACAAAAATTACAACCCATTCTACATCCAATTTGTGTAGACACACATATAGAATTACCATGCTTATATTTCATTACTACGGATTCTATTATGTTTCCGTCACTATATTTAAATAAAAATTTTATAGTTCCTCCATCTTTGGATTCTATTTTTCTCACCACTTCAGGTATGCTAAAATAAAAATTATTTTTTAATAATTCTTTAGCATTTGAAGATAAATTTTTCATATTATCAAAATCATAAACTTCCTTATAAATCCAATCAAATATTTGACTACTTCTAAATCCTTTTTCTCCATTATTAACTAGCCAAATTTTTAATTCTTCTATTGAATAATCTAATATATTTTCCATATATACACCTACCGTTGTTTTCTTAGTCTAGCAATAAAAAATCCATCCATATTTTCATTTGGCAGTACAGTAACAAGACCATTATTATATATTAAATTTGACGTATTGCCAAAATAAATAGGTTCTATTTTAAATTCTTTATATTTTTCTAAAAACCATTTTATATTTTCTTCATTTTCTTCTTTATTTAACGTACATGTTGAATATAATAAAATACCATCTTTTTTTACATATGATGAAGCATTTGCTAAAATTTTTCTTTGTATTTCTATTAGAGATTTTAAAGATTGAGTTTGTTTAGTATATTTAATCTCAGGTTTTTTCCTAATTATGCCTAGCCCAGAACAAGGTACATCAATTAAAACCCTATGAGCTATATCTTTTAAATCATCATTATATATAGTAGCATCCATAACATTTAAAGAAGTATTTGTTATTCCTAATCTATTCATGTTGTCCTTTATTAATGATAATTTATTTTTATGTAAATCAAAAGCCATAACTTTACCGGTATTATTCATTATCTCAGAAATATGAGTGGTTTTACCTCCAGGAGCACTACAAAGGTCTAAAACAATCATATCTTCTTGTAGCTCCATAGAAGGTGCTACAAGCATTGCACTTTCATCCTGAACAGTAACATATCCATTCTTAAATAAAGGATTATTTTCTATACTTTTGCCTTTAATTATATCAATTGCTTCAGGACATATGTATCCCTCTTTTACATTATAATTATTTTCTACTAATATGTCCCATACTTCTTCGTAGCTACTTTTTAAATTATTTACCCTTACAGTAACATTAGGTTTACAATTTAAACCTTCTAGTATTTTTTTTGTGTATTCGGTTCCATATTGTTTCAAAAATAAATCCACTATCCATTTAGGAAAAGAATACTCAAAGCATAGTCTTTCTATTTCATTTCCTTTGAAAAAATCCTCATCTTTTCTTCTTATATAATTTCTTAAGACGCCATTTACTAAGCCGGAGGCTTTTTTTGATTTTTCTTTTGCTAATTCTACACATTCATTAACTGCTGCAAAATTAGGTACTTTATCTAAATATCTAATTTGATATATTCCAATTCTTAGAATATTTAAAATTTCCTTATCCGTTTTATTTATATCATTTTTTAAAAAATTACTTAAAATTCTATCTATAGAATATCTATATTTAATTGTTCCGTATACAATTTCAGTAATTAATCCTTTATCTACATCTTTTAAGTCATATTTACTTAAAGTATTATTTAATACTATATTAGAATATGAGTTTTTATAAAAAACATCATAAAGTATATTCAATGCTATTTTTCTGCTATCCGTCATCACTATACCTCGATTTCTTCAATATAATAAAGAAAATTGTATGGATAAAATCCATACATTTTCTAAAATTAATCTCTTCTTCTATTACTTAATGCAATTAACCTTAATAACTGTGAAATTGCGGTTATTGCAGCAGCTACATAAGTCATTGCAGCAGCTCTTAATACTTTTCTTGCTCCATCTGCTTCTTCACCATAAAGTATTCCTGTTCCTTCTAGAACATTCATTGCTCTATTTGATGCATTAAATTCCACTGGCAATGTAATCAATTGAAATATTACTACCCCTAGGAATAAATAAATTCCCACTTCTAATAGGCTTGGTATTGAAAAAACAAGACCTACGAAAAATATTACCCAAGATAATCTTGAACTTATATTTGCAACAGGTACAATACTGTTTCTTATTACTAAAGGTGAGTACCTTTCTTCATGTTGAAATGCATGACCTGTTTCATGTGCAGCTACTCCAATAGCTGCTACTGATGTGCCGTGATACACCTCAGATGAGAGTCTCATAACTCTACTTCTCGGATCATAATGATCAGTAAGTTTTCCACGAACAATTTCTATTGGAACATCATGAAGACCATGACCATCTAATAATCTTCTAGCTACTTGAGCACCTGTATAACCGTTAGAACTTCTTAATCTAGAGTATTTTTCATAAGTTGAACTTATTTTCATCTGAGCCCAAGCTGATATCAATAATGCTGGTAATAAAATTATCATTGTACTATCAAAATAAAACATACAATTCCTCCTTTATTTCAAAATAGTCCCCTTTTGTATTTCGTTTCCTCTTATATATTCTTCTACTAACATTGGCTTTTTAGAAGGGAACTGTATTTTCTGTATTAATAAGGCGCCTTCACCTGTAGCTACTTTTATACCCTGATTAGAAACTTCCATTATATAACCTGCTTCATTATCACATTTTTCATCTATTAATTTACATTTATATATTTTCATAATTTCATCATTATATGTTGTAAAAGCTAAAGGCCAAGGACTTAATCCTCTAATTAGATTATTTATACTTCTATTATCTAAATTCCAATTTATGCGTCCTGTCTCCTTTGATAGCATAGGAGCATAACAAGAGTCCCCATCTTTTTGCTTTTCTCTTGTTATTGTTCCCTCTAATAGTCCTTTTATAGTCTTTATTAAAAGGTCTCCTCCATCTTCCATGATCATATCATGAAGTTCACCGTAGGTCATTTCTTCTTTAATTTCGTATACGCTTTTTAAAAGCATATCTCCTGTGTCCAATCCTTCATCCATAAGCATAGTGGTATTTCCACTTTCTTTTTCTCCTTTTATAATTGCCCAATTTATTGGTGCAGCTCCTCTATATCGAGGAAGAATGGATGCATGTAAGTTAATACAACCATATTTAGGTATATCTAAAATTTCTTTAGATAATATTTGTCCATAAGCTACTACAATTATAAAATCTGGGTTTATATTTCTTAACTCTTCTATACATTCATTATCTTTCTTTAAATTTTCTGGTTGAAAAACTTTAATATTATGCTGTATGGCTATTTCTTTCACTGGAGACATTCCAAGTTTTTTACCTCTTCCTTTACGTCTATCTGGTTGTGTAAATACAGCTTCTACTTCAAATTCATTAATTAAAGCTTTTAAAGAAGGTACTGCAAAATCTGGAGTACCCATGAAAACTATCTTCATAATTGATATTACTCCTCGCTTTCAATAATTTTGTCTACAAATAATATTCCATTTAAATGATCTATTTCATGGCATAAAGCCCTTGCCATAAAATCCTCTCCCTCAATTGTTATTTCTTCTCCTGCTCTATTTAAAGCTTTGACTTTTACTCTATAAGGTCTTTTTACACTTCCAGCTTCCCCTGGAATGCTTAAACATCCTTCTTCATCAACACAAAAACCTTCTTCTTCAATTATTTCAGGGTTAATTAAAAATACTGGTCCTTCTCCTATATCTATTACCACAGCTCTTTTTAAAATTCCAACCTGTGGAGCTGCTAATCCTACTCCATTGTTATGGTACATTGTTTCTAACATATCATCTAATAATACCTGTAATCTATCATCTATCTTTTCTACTGGTCTACTTTTTTTTCTTAAAACTTCTTCTCCATATTTTCTTACATTTCTTAATGCCATAACTATACCTCCAAATATTATATTAAGCTTAATGGGTTAGCATCTATGCTAACTCTAATACTATTATACACATCTTTTAAAGAGGAATAAATTCTTTCTTTAACATATTTTTTTTCCTCATTAGTTAAATTTCCTTTTATAATTATTTGCCATCTAAAATTATTGTTTATTCTAGATATTTCACAAGGACATGGTCCTAATAGCTCTATTTTATCATTATTCTTAAAGAAATTTTTTAAAATTATGCCAACATTTTGTATACTTTTTATTAATATATCCTCATTTTCGCTAGATAAGTTTATTAACATGAGTTCTACATATGGAGGATAATTCATAAGGTCTCTGATTTTAATTTCTTCATTATAAAAAGAATTATAATTATTTTCAGTTGAATATTTTATAGCGTAACTATCGGGATTATAAGTTTGAACTACTACTTTCCCATGCTTTTCTCCTCTTCCAGCTCTACCAGACACTTGTGTTATTAGCTGAAATGTTCTTTCAGATGCTCGAAAATCTGGTAGATTTAATGATAAATCAGCAGCTATAACACCTACTAAGGTTACATTTTTAAAATCCAATCCCTTTGCTATCATTTGAGTACCAATTAATATATCAGCTTTTCCATTTTTAAAAGTGTTATATATATCTTCATAGGAGTTTTTTCTCCTAGTAGTATCAAAATCCATCCTTAATGTCCTGCTGCCCGGAAAAAGCTTTTTTACTTCCTGTTCAATTTTTTCTGTTCCTACTCCAAAGTATTTTACATATTTACTGCCACATTTAGGACAGTCTTTACTAACTTTTTGTTTACTACCACAATAGTGACAAAGTAAATATTCCTCTGAAAAATGATAAGTCAACGATATATCACACTGGTTACATTTAAAAACATAACCGCATTTTCTACAAGAAACAAAAGTTGAAAATCCTCTTCTATTTAAAAATAATATAATTTGTTCCTTCTTGCTTAGTGCTTCTTCCATTCCCTTTAGTAATTCTATACTGAATATTGATTTGTTATTATTTAGCAATTCTTCTCTCATATCAACAACAGATATATCCGGTAATTTAGCACCATCTGCTCTCTCTTCTAAGGTTATGAGCTGAATTTCCCCTTTTTCACACCTATAATAAGTCTCTATAGAAGGGGTTGCTGTTCCTAAAACAATTTTGCAATTGTAAAATTCACTCTTCATCTCAGCTATTTCTCTAGCGTTATATTTAGGATCGCTGTCAGATTTATAACTAGACTCATGTTCTTCATCGATTACTATTAACCCTAAGTTATTAAAAGGTAAAAATATAGCTGACCTAGCGCCAATAGCCACCTTAACGTTTCTTTTTTTAACCCTAAGCCATTCATCATATTTTTCACCATCAGAAAGCTTACTGTGAAATACAGTAATATCCTTTCCAAATCTACCTTTAAACCTCTCCACCATTTGAGGAGTTAACGCAATCTCAGGAACCAAAATAATACACTCCTTATTTTTATTGATCATTTCTTCTACTAAATTCATATATATCTCAGTTTTTCCACTTCCGGTGATCCCGTGAATTAAATAATTTATCTTATCAGAATTTAATATAAAATCAATAGTTTCTTTTTGCTTTAAATTTAATTCTTTCTTTGTGTAAGCTTTGTATTCTCTATCGTTATATCTATTTACAACTATTTCTTTACTAATTAAAAATCCATGTTTAATCATTGTATTTATAGATGAAAGGGAAAGTTTAAATTTATTGCTTAATAAACTCCTTGTTAACTTGCCGTTATTCTTCCTTACTACATCATATATAGTTACATAAGGCTCTTTAGAGAATTTATTATTTAAATCTTCTCCAACAAATAAATAATTTTCTTTTTTGTTTTTAACTCCCTTGAATAGAGCCGAGGGAAAAATTGTTTTTATACACTCCATGTATGTACATAAATATTTTTCTCTCATTATATCAATAAGTTTTATGTCTTCAGTTCTTAATACTGGAAAGCTATAATCAATATTTGATATAGCTTTTAATGACATAGAGGTGTCAATTTCGTCATACAACTCTATGACAAAACCATCTATTTTTTTATTTCCTAGTCCAAAAGGAACGTACACCCTCATACCTATTTCAATTTTGTCTAAAAACTTTTCTGGAATAGAATAAGTAAATATTCTATCCAGCTGAATCGAGTTGCTGTTAATTACTATTCCGGCGTATTTTAACACACAATCACCCTTTAAAATTTAAATATACTAAATAAAAGAGGCTTTTTTCGCATTACACGAATATTTGCCCCTTTAAAAATTACTATTTATTAATATTTTTTAATATAACATCGAATAATTCCTTAGCTATTTTTCTTTTAGAAGTCTTTGAAGTTTCAATTATATTGCCATCTCGGCATATTATTGAAACCTTGTTATCCTCTGAAGCAAATCCAATACCTTCACCAGTTATATCATTGGCAACTATGAAATCTAAATTTTTTCTTTTTAACTTAGATTGAGCATTTTCCATTAAATCATGACTTTCAGCTGCAAAACCAACTAAGATTTGCTTCTTTTTAACTTCACCAAGACTTTTTAATATATCCATATCTTGAACGAATTCTAAGTTGAATTCATCTCTTGATTTTTTTATTTTCTTTTCAGAGTAACTTTTAGGTTTATAATCTGCTACTGCAGCAGATTTAATTACAATATCTTGATTATCATAATATTTTAATACCTCATCATACATTTCTTTATTGGTATTTATTTGAATTATTTTTATTCCAAAAGGTTCCTTCAAATTTGTTGGTCCTGAAATTAAAATTACTTCTGCCCCTCTATCTCTTGCTTCTTCAGCTATTGCATAGCCCATTTTCCCTGTAGATCTATTTGTTATATATCTTACTGGGTCAATAGGTGCTAGTGTTGGTCCTGCTGTAACTAATACTTTCTTTCCTTGTAAATCCTTCACAGGATATAACATGCTAATTATATGTTCTGCGATAAGTTCTGTATCAGCTAGTTTGCCTTTACCAGTATCTCCACAGGCTAATCTTCCTGCTTCAGGTTCTATAAACTTGTAACCAAGGTCTTTTAATTTTTCAATATTGTTTTGAACAATCGAATTTGTATACATATTCGTATTCATAGCTGGTGCAAATACCACGGTAGATCTTGTCGCCATAATGGTAGTTGAAAGCATGTCATCAGCTATACCATTAGCAACCTTACCTATAATATTGGCAGTAGCTGGTATAACTGCAAGTAAGTCTGCTTTTTTAGCTAAAGAAATATGTTGTATCTCCCAATGCTTTGGTTCATCAAACATGTTTGTAATAACCATGTTTTGACTTAAGCTTTGAAAGCTAAGGGGGTTAACAAACTCACAGGCAGATTTAGTCATAATTATATGAACTTCAATGTCTTTTTTTCTTAATCTGCTTATAACATCTAAAGCTTTGTAAACAGCCACTCCACCAGTAACACCAATAACTACAGTTTTTTTATCTTCCATGTTTATTTTATACCTTCTTTAAGAGTTTCATAAGTTATTGCACCAGAATGTATTTCATTTATCGCAACGGTTACAGGCTTTTTCAATTCAGTTTCTATTAAAGGTTCTTCATTGCTTATAAGCTGTCTAGCTCTTTTAGAAGCCATTACTACTAAAGAGTACCTGTTATCTACTTTTTCTAATAATTCTACAATTGATGGATTAATCATAGAGTTGTTCATGTATAAGTCCCTCCTTGGAATCTAATATTGTACTTTTTATTCTATCAACTCTGCATTTTTCAGCTAATATTATACTTTCTATTTTATTAACTGCGTCTTCTACTTCATCATTAACTACTGCGTAGTTATATTTTGATAGATAATTTATTTCTTTATAAGCACATTTAAATCTTGTCATCAAAGATTCTTCTGTTTCTGTGCCTCTATTGGTTATTCTCTTTTTTAATTCCTCCATTGAAGGTGGAAGTATAAATATAAATACTCCATTAGGATAATTTTCTTTTACTTTTAAAGCTCCTTGAATATCTATTTCTAATATTACATCTTCGCCACTTTCAATCATTTCTATAACTTTTGATTTAGGGGTTCCATAATAATTTCCATACACTTCTGCATATTCTAGGAAATCATTTTCACTTATTTTATCAAGAAATTCTTCTTTTGACAAAAAATAATAGCTTTCCCCATTCACTTCACCTACTCTAGGCCTTCTAGTAGTAGAAGATACAGATATCCAAAAATCATTTCTATCTAATAATGCCTTGCATACTGTACCTTTTCCGGTACCAGATGGTCCAGAAATAACGATAAGTAAACCTGGTTTATTCATTACTCTTCAACCTCAACTTCATCATCTTCTTTAACTGATAGTCTATGTGCAACTGTTTCAGGCTGTACAGCTGATAATATTACATGATCGCTATCTGTTATTATAACAGCTCTAGTCCTTCTACCATATGTAGCATCTATTAACATCCCTCTATCTCTTGCTTCTTGAATTATTCTCTTTATTGGTGCAGATTCAGGACTTACAATAGCTATAAGTCTATTTGCTGAAACAATATTTCCAAACCCTATGTTTATCAGTTTAATACTCATTGAAATCCTCCTATTTACATAAATATTATATTATTCAATATTTTGAATTTGTTCTCTAATTTTTTCAATATCATTTTTTATTTCTAACGCTAAATTAGATATATCTAAATTGTTTGCCTTTGAGGCAATTGTGTTAGCCTCTCTATTCATTTCTTGAACTATAAAATCAAGTTTTCTACCTACGGGATCTTTTAAATTTAAAGTATCCTTCACTTGTTTTAAATGGCTGCTTAATCTAACTATTTCTTCATCAATGCAAGCTTTATCTGCAAAAATCGCTACTTCCATAGCTATTCTGCTTTCATCAATTTTTCCATCTTCCAACAATTCATTAATTCGTGATGTTAATTTTTCTTTATACATTATTGGAACCATAGGGGATTTTTCTTTTATTATATCCAAAGTAGCAGTAATCCTATCACATTTATCTTTAATATCATCTCTAAGTTTTGCTCCTTCTCTCTCTCTCATTTGAATTAATAGGTTTAATGCTTCTTTTAATGGATTTGACAGACAAGTCCAGAGTTCTTCTATATCATCTTCTTCATACTGAAGAGTAATTACTTCAGGAAATCTAGCTATTAGGGATATTGAAATATCATTATAAACTTCGTAACTATTTTTAATTTCTTTTAAACATTCATAATAATTATCTGCTAATGTCTTGTTTAATCTTGGTTTTAAGTCTCTTTTATCATATGTATTTAAAGTAATAAATATATCTATTTTTCCTCTATGAATCTTTTCCTGTACTGTACTCCTAATTCTTTCTTCTAAAGATATAAGACTCTTAGGCATTTTTACGTTTAAGTCACAATATCTATGATTTATACTTTTAATTTCCACTGTAATGCTTCTGATGGTGTCATCATAAGTTGCCCTTCCAAATCCAGTCATACTTTTAATCATAATATTCATCCTTCCATTTCCCTGTAGCTTAACATATACTAATTATACATATATACTTATAATAAATTCAAGCATATTTTGCATTATTTCAAAACATGCTCTCATTTCCTCATTAAATTGGATTATAGCGTGACATTTTAAAATATTCTTAATCATTAGTTATAGCATATCCTACCCTAAATCCGCTCATATTATAAACTCTTTATAATCCTTTGAAAAGTATCTAATCTCTACAGATTTTTCATTCCTACCATATTGCATTAAACTAATTAGCTTTTAATTTAATCTAACTATTTAATTATACGTGTCATAATTGCATAAAACAATATTATTTTCATATTATAAATTTATAAGGATTTATACGTTAATGCTCACTAAATAGAATTCTCCCCTTTTTACTTCATTAAAATTTAATTTTATTTCTTTAAGTTTTTATCATAATATCTAAAAGTATAAATGTCACTACGGTTTACATTTTGTATAGTTTACATAATTCGAGTTATGTAAACTATACAAAATAAGAGAATCATAATTATGACTCTCTTTATATTGCTACCTATCTTCGTTTTTTATCTTTAATACATCTTTATGATTTAAGTCAGTTTCCTGCAAAACATCTGATATGCTTTTACTATTATCCAACATTTTTTTAGCCCTTTTAAAAGCTTTTGCATGAGGAAGTTTTTCTTTTTCTTTAACCATACTATATCCTCCTTTTTTATTTTTTATTATTTCTATTCTTAATGTTCTTTTTATCTTCTTTATGCTCTATTTCACCATTATCTACTCTATCTATGCCCATGGCTTTAAGTTGTTGATTTTTTAATTTACCTTTTATTGGCATAATAAAACACCCCTTTCTATAGGATTATTTTATCCATTGAAAGGGGCATTATTCTAAAAATCAATCTTCAATATATTTTAAATTAATTATTTGAGGCTTTATTATGTGCCAGTTATAACCGGCCTTCCAATAAGTAAATACATTAGGGCTGTTTGGGTTTTCAAACCATTCCTTAAATTTTTTATTCTGATAACTATTTAGAGTATGACGCTCAGGTCCAAATTGAGTATTAATTTCTAATTTCATTTATAAACACCTCCATTGATATATATTCATGAAGGTAGGTCTTTTATTCAAATTATTTTAAAACTACTTAGTTAAATCATCCATTTCTATAATTACGTCATCATATATATAGCATTTATTCCAATCTATTTGCTTCTCTTTTTCCTCCTTTATATAACTACCATTAACAAAAGAAACTTTATCTCCTTCTTTAATATCTTTAAGCTCTTTTGAATTTATATTGAATACTTCTCCTGTTTCTTCATTTTTACATATTGCATAATCTCCAATAAAACACACAATTGTAATTTTCACTTTAATTCTCCTTTATCTATGTTATTATATAATGATAACACATTTTTATTGAAAATTATACAAATCTTCTTATTATTCGTATTTCTTTTCTAATATCCTTTTAACTTCCTCTAATATTTTATTTTCACCTTTAGTCCCCTTAATTATAATAATTTCCTTTATTATTAATATCTGTTATTATACGAGTAATATTTACTATTATTTCAAATATTATATATATCTATAGTATAATTAAAATCATTAGGAGGAAAAGGTTATGTATGAATACAAATTTATCAATTCAAACCATGGTAAACCCAATATATTTCAAGTTATTCTTAAAAGAAAATTAGAAAAATAAATAAAAACTGCCCAAAGCCAGTTTTACTGATTTTGAGCAGCTTTTTTATTTATTTTTATTATAAGTTTCTTTGGTAAGCTTCTACCATTCTTTTAACCATTTCTCCACCTACTGAACCATTTTGTCTTGATGTTAAGTTACCCTTATCCATGGAGTCATAGTTAGATAATCCCAATTCAGTTGCTACCTCCATTTTAAATTGATTTAATCCATGTTTAGCTTCTGGAACTAATACTCTATTAGAACTTCTGTTTGCCATAAGTGTTACCTCCTTAAATTTTTATTTTGTTTATTTTGTTTTGCAGTATAATTTTTTGCAAAAACCCACTATTTTATTATATTTAATTGGAGGTAATTGAGGAAATTTATTTTAAAGTATTCATTTTTTTCTTATTATTCTCTTGATTTTTATTATCTTTTTTCTTTTTTTTCTTTTCTTCTATATTTTCATCCCTGTCAAATGTAATTTTCCAATCTCTATAGGGCATAAAATCACCTCTTTAGTTTTTAAAATTCCCATCAATATGTAATATTATGCATATTATCTAGAAACTCTCTTTCACTTATAGTAGTATATTTTTTATATACCTCAGTTTTTTTAAATTGATTTAATGACATCTCTTTATCTTCTAGTAAGCAAAACCAGTAGAATAGTGGATATACTCTTCTTATTACAGTAGAATTATTCTTTGAATTAGTAAATGTATATAATCCATCATATTCTTCTCTATAATCCGTTAGATCTACAAAGTTGCTCCTATTACTATCATCAACTTTTAATTTGCTACACAGTATATTTGTATAATTTTCATGAAAATATGCTACTCCATGAGTTCTACATATTGAAGGTCTAACTTTATATATACTACACTGATCTTTGGAGTTTAATAAAGCACATCCTTTCTTGAGCTTACCTGGAGAATCCGTAACATAATAAATATAATCCTCTGGTTTAATCCCCGTAATATTTATATTTAACCTATTCATATAATCAGGATGATCTTTATATAAAATTTCTCTAATTTCTAAGCTTTCTTTCATAATATCTTCTAATTGCAATTTATTAAAATGTTTAGTTATATAATCTACGATTATACAAAATTCAACCTCTGATATTGAAAAAATATGAAAACAACATTCACTACATCCTTTTTTGCATACAATGTTAAGTAAATTTTCATTTATTTTTTTATTCATTATGCTATCAATTTTTCTATAGAACTTATAAGTTTTAGCAAACTTACTATTTATTTTGATTTCTTTATGACATTTATTATATTCTTTTCCACTTCCACAAAAACATTTCGTTATTGTACTCATATTATCACCTCATTAATTATTATTCATATGAATAAGTTTATATGAGAAATAATCAATTAATATTATAATTTAATTTTTACAATTCAACATATATCATTTATATTTAACATTTAGCTATTGTAAATATCATAAAAACATACTATAATATGCATTGTACGAAATGAATATTTTTAATTATGAGGGAGTAATTGGCACAGTAAATTGTGTTGTATAGTCAACATATTGGCTTTTTAAGGCCTGGCTTACATTAAATAATGAGACTCATGTATAGCATCTTTTTGTTATACATGTGTCTTTTTTTATTATATAAAATCTATAAGGAGTGTGTTTGTATTGGATTTATTTACTATTCTATTTATTGCCTTTGGATTATCCATGGATGCCTTTGCAGTTTCTATAACTAACGGTGTTACATTACAGGAAGTCCGTATAAAGGATGCCTTAAAAATAGCTGCTTATTTTGGTGTTTTCCAAGGACTAATGCCATTATTAGGATGGTTAGTAGGTATAAATTTTGAAAATTACATAACAAAATTTGATCATTGGGTTGCTTTCTTACTTCTTGCTTTTATTGGAGGCAAAATGATTTATGAAACATTAAAGTCTGATGATAGTTGTCCAACTGAAAAGGTGGAACTATGTAATAAAACCCTAGTTATGCTTGCAATTGCAACAAGTATTGATGCATTAGCAGTGGGAGTTAGCTTCGCTTTTCTTCAAGTATCAATTCTTCAATCCATATTGATTATTGGAGTTATAACTTTTATTGTATGTTTTATAGGAGTTTATCTTGGCAAAAAATTTGGATGTTTATTAAAAAGAAATGCAGAATTAATTGGTGGTATTATACTTGTGATGATAGGCTTTAAAATTTTCGCAGAGCATACAGATCTAATTTCTGCTTTTAAAATTCTAAATTAGGGATTGTTAAAATAAGGAGTGCTATAGAAGCTCTCCTTATTTCTTTTATTGCCTACATTTCATTTAATGCCCATATAGCGAAGTTTAATACCCCTGCAAAAGATACCCAAAGGATATATGGAATCATTAAAAATGCAGAAACCTTATCATGTTTATAAAACTCAAATGTAGTTAATAATATAAAAGCTAACAATATCAAAAGTTCGATGAAAGCTAATCCATAGAGATTGAACCTAAAAAAAATAATAGTCCAAAGAAAATTTAGCGCTAATTGAATAATATAATATGTTACAGCTTTTTTTATATTTTTACCTTCTTTTCTTCTAAGCAATATTCTAAAAAAAGCTACTGCCATAAGAAAGTATAGTACTACCCAAATTATCGGGAAAACCCATACTGGTGGAGAAAATGACGGCCTTATTAGCTTTTCATAAGTTTCTTTATTGTACATACCTAAAAAGCCAGATAAAAATCCTACTCCTTCAGTTAAGATAATAGTTAAAATTAGTAGACCTATATTTTTTTTATCTTTCACCTTAAAAATATTCACCATGGTACACCTTCTTTTTATTTATTCACCATAGTATATTAATAAAAGATATTTTTTATTACAATGACAAAATTTACTTATAAATCCTCTGATGTTTCTATTTTGAATCCTATACCTCTTTGCTGAAAAACATTTATCATATAATTATTCTCTTCTAGATAACTTTTAAGATTTTCTGAATCTCCCAATGCTTTTATAATAAAGGGATGATTAATCCTTTTATTATTCACAACAAAAGACATGCCTTCAACACTAATTTTGCTTATTTCACTTACCTTCTCATCATTAAGATAAATTGCTGTTGCACCTCCATTATTAAGATTAGTCATGGTATGTGTGATATCTGCAATGTTAACAATGCCTTTAATATCTTCAGGATCTATTAACTCCTCATATTCCTTTCCCTCCATTTCTTTATCTGAAAGGGTAACTATAATTCCTGTATTGTTTTTATCTTCTATTATCATAAAACTGTCTTTTTTATTTAACTCCCCATTAGTTAAACCTATAATTCCAATAATAGTAAACATTACTATTGCTACAACTCTCCAAATAAAAGGTGATTTTCTATATTTCGAAATCATTTCAATTCTCCTTTTTACTAAAGTTTTGCCTGTGGTCATTCCTGCTGTTCCCATCATCCATTTAGGAGTAGAATACATCTCTAATAGATTGATAATAGCATATCCATATTCTTTATGCTCTTCTTTTTTTATATAAGAAAGCGCTTTTTCATCGCAAGCTATTTCACAATCATCACTCATTTTATTTAATCCATACCACACCACAGGATTAAACCAATGTGATATTTTTAGGATTACATTTATCCATCTTACAAATATATCCTTTCTTTTATAGTGAGATAATTCATGAAACACTATATATCTCAATTGATCATAGCCAATATTATCTAATATATCCTTTGGTAACAACAACTTAGGTTTAATTAATCCTAAAAGAGCAGGTGTAGATATATTATTAGATATTATTATAGGAATGCTCTTTCTTATATTCATTTTATGTTTGCAATCATCAAGCAATATATGTATCCATTCCTCTCCTTCATACTCTTCTCTTTTAACTCTTATATATAACTTTACATTTATAGCAATAGTATATATTCCAATAGTTAAAACCCCCGTAATCCATAGGAGCACACAATAAAACTTTATGCCCTTGATCTTAATTTCCTTTTCATATTTTAATATATTTTCTTTTGTAGTTACTCCTATATCTTCTACATTTTCTTCTGAAATGCGTACTTTTTCATATACAGTGTTATTGTTTTCTTCTTCAAATGCTGAATTTTCTATAGTCCAATTAAATGTATTATAAATACTAAAAGAACTTTTAGGTGCATAAGGTATAATCAATCTCAACAATAACAGAAACCATATACAATAATGCCAATTAGCACTAAATTTATTTTTAAAGATTAATTTCATAAACAAAATAATTATAACTAATACAGTTGACATTGCTGATGAAAGTAATATTCCTTTAAAAATACTCGTAAGCACTTCCATAAAATTCTCTCCTTTATTCTTTCCTATTTTCAAGAATATTTTTTAAATCTTCTATTTCTTCATTAGATAATTTTTCATTTTTAACAAAATTGACTAACATTAAATTTAATGATCCATCAAAAACTTTTTTTAAAAAAGACTTGCTTTCTTCAGTTCTTAATTCCTCCTGTGAAACTAAAGGATAGCATATATAAGGTGATGTACCCTCTTTAATCCCCACTGCATTTTTCTTTACTAATCTGTTAATTAAAGTATAAATGGTAGTGCTACTCCAATTTGTAGTAGATTTTAATGCCTCAACTATTTCTTTAGAAGTTATATTACCTTTATCCCATAATAGCTTCATAACTTCCCATTCTGCATCAGATATTTTAGGTAAATTACTCATATTTCCATCTCCTCTACACTTGTAGAATATATTTACATTCTACAAGTGTAGAATGTAGTTGTCAAGAACAATTTAATAGATATTACCAATATCATATTAATTTTCAAAATGAATTCCTCATAACAACAATAAATTAAAATGCTGATCTTGAATTATTATCATCAAAATCAGCATTTTAATTTAAAACTTATGAAAATCATTATACATTCTACTTAGATCATTAAAATCTATACATTATTACTTGAATAATTTCTTAAACATCTTAAATACATCTTTATTAGTTTTCTTATTTATTCTTTTTAGAATGTTTTTTCCAGGCTTTTTTCTCCATCGTTTTGAGAATTTCAAAACATCTTTAAACGTATCTCCTTCTAATAAACCTTTTCTTTGAGTTGTTTTCTTTTTTAAATCCAAACTTCTAAACGCAAATTTCATACCTACTCACCTTTTTTACATTTATTAGTATATTATTCATATAGGTAGTAATTTGCTATAGTATATTATAATTGTTAAATATAATATTATTTTATTACAATGTTTCCACCTTTATTTTTTGCTTCGTATAAATTTTGGTCTGCGAAGTTTAATATCTCTTCAGCGGTAAATTTCTCTTTATGCATAGTAAAGACACCAAAAGATACGGATAATTTAATTTTTTCATCTTTATTTCTTATTATTTTTTCTTCAATATTCTTTCTAACTTCTTCAGCAATAATAAAAGCCTCATGATTCTTTGTGTCGCTTAAACATATTATGAACTCATCTCCTCCATATCTCGCTGCCCATCCTAAGTTAGGTGGAAAGGAACTTATCAAAGTATCGGATATTTCTTTTAAAACTAAATCACCTATTTGATGTCCAAATGTATCATTAATTAATTTAAAATTATCAATATCAGATATTATTATTGATAAAGGTTTTTCCTCAACCATAGATTTTATAATATCTGCTGGTAATCTTTCATTTATGTACCTACGATTAAAAGTTTTAGTTAGAGAATCTTTTACTACCATATCATTCATTTCCACTAAAGTATCCTTTAAGTTATAACCTTTTTCATATTCTCCATTACCTATTATCATTGATTCAGTAGTATCCTTAAATAATTCTAAAACAATTGTATTATCTTTTGTTTCAATGGGTATAGCTGTAATCATAAATAATTTATCAGTAGTATGTTCTAGCTTTATAAAGGTTTCATTTTCTATATATGCTCTTATTGAGATACAATTATCACAAATATTTTCCTTATCCCAATAAGAAAAACAAACATCTCCTGTTTCTTCAATTCTCTTTCCATAATGATTTATAACCTTTTTCTTCAGTGGGTCAACAATTCTCAGCATATCGTACATTTTATTAAAAAAGTTCAAGTTTTCGTCCAATGCTTTAATATCTATAGAATTTTTCATTAAATCACAAACTTCCTCTCTATATTGCTAAAGAAATTATTTTATTTTTGTGCAACCATTGATATATAAATTACAATATATTATACTTAAGTTTACAGTGTTTTAATTAATATGATTTTATCCACGTTTTAAAAGCCTATAGATGATTTAATTTCTTATTTATAGCGCTTTCACTTGCTCATATCTAAAACAATCTTTAATATGATCATTTATCAATCCAGTAGCTTGCAAATGGGAGTATATTATTGTTGGCCCTAAAAACTTAAATCCCCTACTTTTTAAATCCTTACTTATCTCTTCAGACAATTTAGTTTTAGCAGGTACTTCTGTCTCATTTGTCCATAAATTATTTATTGGCTTATATTGAACAAACTTCCATATATAATCACAGAAACTCCCGAATTCTTTTTGAATCTCTAAAAATTTTTTAGCGTTATTTATTGAAGCTCTTATTTTTCTTTCATTCCTAATTAGTCCTTTATCCCCCAGTAGAGCTTCAATTTTTTCCTCATCAAAATTTGCTACTACGCTAGGATCAAAATCACAATATGCTTTTCTATAGTTTTCTCTTTTTCTTAGTATTGTTATCCAACTAAGTCCTGCTTGAGCTGATTCCAATACTAAAAATTCAAACTGTTTTCTATCATTTAAAACTGGTACACCCCATTCTTCATCATGATATTTTATATAGAGCAAATCATCTTTACACCAAGAACATCTCATTGTTCTACCCCCTATTTATGATTAATGCTTTATTTTTAAATTAAATTTTACAATATATATGAATTCGTATTATTTTACCGTTGTGCAACAACTTTACAACTAAATTATACCATGGATTACTATTTTTTATAGTGGGTTTTCACGGAATTGAGGTCTGAACTAATTTTTTAAATAAAAGAGAGGCTACACCTTAAAATAATTTTTTTAACTATTTTAAGGGAGCCCCTTTTTTATTATTTTAATATGTCTTTATTTAGTTCAACTGGTGAGGATATGTCTATAGGTCCAAACAGATTTATTTTTTTTCCTTCTATAGCTATTTCAACCTTTTCTATGCCAAAATCCTTATATGTTATTAGTGTGTTTGCTAAAGAATATAGCATTAATTGTGATGATGTTATACTACTGTAATTTCCATTTAACTCTTGTGATAAATTTTTAGTAAAATTTACTTTAGCAATCTTATCTTTAACTTCTATATCAATTACTTTAGTATTCTCAGGGAATACTCCAAATATTTTTGATCCTTTTGGTCCCATGATTAATTGTTCTACTACAGCTTTAGGAGTTGGATTGTTAATTTTTCTAGTTTCTCCAACTAGATACTCTGCATTTTCATCTGAAAAATATAAAACTACTTCCTTTTCTCCATTTGTTTCTTTATTTGTTTCTTTTTTATTCTCTTCTTTCTTTTCTTCAGGTTTTGAATCTTCTTTTTTATCTGTAGAAACTTCTACAACTTCTTTACTATTATTTTTTTCATTATTTTTATTGTTTTTACCACAAGCAACTAGATTAAAAGATAATAGTAAAGATAATAGTATTAATGATACTTTAATTTTGTTTTTCATATTTTACTCCACTTCCTTTGCTTAGTTTTGTTTAGAAAATACTACACCAATTGATTATAACATAGTTAGTTATAATATTCATATTTGCAAAAGAGCATTTACGATAATCTAAACTAAATTTCAGTTAATAACTATTTAAAACTTTATATTTTATTAGTTCATTTCGTAAATTTATTGGATTATCAAAAAGTATAGTTTCAAATCCTAGTTTTTTAGCACTTTCTATGTTATCTTTTGTATCATCTATAAATATAGCTTCTTTTGGATCAATATTATATTTCATAATAAGTTTTTCATAAATTTCATTTTCTGGCTTAAGTAAATTTTCTTTAAAAGAAATTATGCCTCCATCAAAATAATGAAAAAAATTATACTTTTTTATTACATTTTCATATGCAAGCAAATGAAAATTAGATAGAGCTAATGTTTTATAACCTTTTAACTTAACTTCTTTTAAAATTTCCACTGACTCCTTTATAGGAGTAAGCAATTCATACCAATTTTCCATGCAAAGCTTGATTAATTTTTTATTATTTAAACTTCTATTATATATTCTATCTATGGCTTCCTCCTCTGTTATATCTCCCCTATCAAGAAATCCACTCTTCACTTAGAAATATTTCTTTGTATACTTCTTGAACCTTAATTTCATCAGGGATCTTGCTGCTTAAGTATTCTATAGGTTTAAAGTTTAATAGTACATTTCCTAAATCAAATATTATAGTCTTAATCATTTTGTCCTCCTATTTTATATAATGAATTACATACTTATGCTTTACCATTTTAATATTATTGTATAATAAATTTTATAGTATAACAATTGTTTATTATCCATAATATTCCAAAAACAAAAGACTCTCAGCTTAAAAATCTGAGAGTCTTTTTATTTATTTTGATCTATGATACTCTTCTAATAAATCTTCAATTACATGTAAACATCTACGTCCTTTACAAGCACCAGTGCCTGCACCTGTAACACTTTTAACCTGTTCTAATGTTCTTGCACCTGATTTTATAGCACTTTTAATAGTAGCTCTATTTATATTTTTACATACACATACTTTTTTCAATTTATCCATTAGTTCTTCATTTACATTATTTTCCATATATTTTCCTCCATGCAAATTTAATAATTATTATCCAATAACAATTATTATATCATTTATTTTTAAAATTATAAATATCTATCTTATAATATACCTACATATAATAAACAATTATGCTAATGTAATTGTTTATTATAATCAATTAGCTTATAGTAACAATTGCTATTATTGCTAATACTATTTGACAAGGGATACATATGAAAACACTTTATTTTAAATAACCTAAGCTGTTTTAGGGAACATTAAAAATGAGGTGATTCTCAATGTTAAAAAAAGTAGTAGTTCTTTTAATTACGTTTATATTAATATCATCAAATGTTTCTGCTAAAACAAATATAGATATTGAGATTTTTGATATAAGTAAAGAAAAAGTTATAATGAAAGTTCCATCAAATCCTACAATACAAAAGGAAGTTCAAAATTATATTGAAGGAATAGAAAGTATATATTCTAAATTCAATCCTATTCCTGATAAAGGATACATGATTAAAATTCCTGTAGAAAATCCAATAATGATACAAAATCAATTTCTTAATACTTTTGTTGATGTGGTGATTATAATATTCCCCCAAGAAGAAGAACCATATTTAATGGTTTTTGATGATAAAGATAGAATGATTTTTTTTAGATTTCAAGGAAACACTGATGCACTTATAAAAAATCTAAATTTTAATCCAAACACCTTAAGATAAAAGTATTATAATTCTCTGCAACAGCTTTAGCTTATATCAACTTGATATAAGCTTTTATCTACTATCTAGTAGAATAAAATCTGTATCCACTTAATGAAAGTAATACTTGAGAAGGAAGATAGAATATCCATATTAATATTCCTGAGGTATTATGTAATAGTGTAGGCAACTCTCCTGATAAATTCACTAATCTTGTTATGTTATATAGACCTACGTTTATATCACCTAATAGAAAAAGCAGCATAGCTAATAATATCATATATTTATTTGGAGATGGGTATATGTCGTTTTTGCAAGCTTTTATAGCTCTTGTGATACTTATAATTAAACATAATAAATAAAAAAATGCTGCTGCAAATAATAGATCAAATTCTATAATCCAAAAATTAACCATTAAATATACAATTATTGTAATATAGGATATAGTTATAAATCTTAAAAGTGTTAATTTAACTTCAGTAGATTTATATCTAATGGAGTAAAGTATTTGAACTATGCAAAAGAAAAATACTCCTAAAGTAAAATAATCTCGGATAAGGAGACATAAATCTGCAAGAACAGTAAAAAAAAGTCCCCCTTGAAGTAATAATAAATCTCTCCTATTAAAGGAATCCTTACCTGTCATAAGGGATATTATAAAACAAAGTATTGTACATATATATTTAATACTATCAGATGCTATAAATATCCCTACATTAAACAGATCCATATATAGAAATAAAAAATACAATATACAGATTAATACTAACAAAACTTTAAGAAGTAAAGATTTAAGAGCTAATAAATTATAACCTACATTTTCCATTTTTACCACCATGCACTAATAAAAATTTTCATTTCCTTTATTGTGTGCATGATGTGACTTAATTATTTAATTTTTTCTTGAATACTCATTAAATCTTTTAAATAATTGGTTAAACTTAATTTAACCCTTTCCATATCTTTTAAAGTGTCCTCTGTAAACTTTCCTGATTCTACTAAAGCATTTGAAGTCTTTACTATGTTTTTTAGATAATCACAATATTTTTCATGAATAGAATTTAATTCTTCCTCATGAGGTAATTTTAGAACTTCTTTTAAATATCCGTTGAGTTTCTTATTTTCCCCTTTAAACTTTTCGAATGATTTATTGTCTATAGATTCTAAACTATTATCGATTGATTTTTTTATCTTTCCTGTATAGTCATATAGCTGTTTTGTATAAATAGCATTAGCCTTTGTTGAATTAAATATATCTATTGGGCCTTTCCCATCAATAACTCCTTTTATTACAATAAAAGCAAAAAGCGCTACTAAAACAAATATAATAAACTTAGCTACCTTTTTAATTAGGCATACCACAATACTTATAATAAGTATAATTATCAATATAAATAATATTTTATCTGTATTCATATGTAATATATTCCCCCTTCTTTTTTATGATTTTACTTAATTATGCCTATATTATAACTCTTTAAAGAAGTATATAATAATAAAGTATACCATAATTAAGCTTACTATTTTAAGGATTATATTCTTAAAAATACTTTAAAAATCTATAAAAAAGTCGCCTATGGACTAACATTCCATGGCGACTAACTTAAGCTTAAACTAAATTGCTACTGTTATTTTAAACTTCCATAATAATGGGAAGTATAATTGGCCTTCTTTTTGTTTTTTCATACAAAAATTTTTCTAAAGATTTTTTCATATTAGCTTTTAACACATACCATTCAATAATTCTATTGTCTAAACAGTTCTCCAGCTCTCTTCTAACAATTTCTTTTGATTCATTAATTAAATCCTCTGATTCTTTTGCATAGACAAATCCTCTAGTAATTATGTCTGGACCTGCTATAATATTATAAGATTCTCTTTCTATAGTTGCAACTATAGTAATCATCCCGTCCTGAGCTAGATGTTTTCTATCCCTAAGTACTATATTTCCTACATCACCTACCCCAAGTCCATCTACAAATACAGACCCTGTAGGAACTCTTCCTGCTATTTTAGCCTCTTCACTAGATAACTCTAAAACTTCACCTGTTTCTAAAATAAATATATCTGATTCCTCCATACCTAGTTTTTTAGCTAAATTAGAATGATGTCTCAAATGTCTATATTCACCATGAACAGGCATGAAAAACTTAGGGTGAACTAATGCATGAATTAATTTCAGCTCTTCTTGATAAGCATGACCTGATACGTGCACTTCTTCCAAATCTTCATAAATTACGTCCGCACCTTTTTTATATAGCTGATTAACTACTCTAGATATTAATTTCTCGTTTCCTGGGATCGGCGATGCTGAAATAATAAACAAATCTTTTGGCTCAATGGTAATTTTTCTATGAGTAGAAAAAGCTATTCTTGCAAGGGCTGACATAGGTTCACCCTGACTTCCTGTAGTTATTATTGTTACTTGCTCATTAGGATAATTATTTATTTCATCTACTGTTATAATATCACCTTCTGGTATATGAAGATATCCTAACTCCATAGCTAACTGTGATATATTTTCCATACTCCTTCCGCTGAAGGTTACCTTTCTTCCATACTTTACAGATGCATCTATTATTTGTTGCATTCTATGAATGTTAGAAGCAAAGGTGGCCACAATAACTCTTCCTCTAGCATTAGAGAATATTCTAGTTAAAGTTTCTCCTATAGCTCTTTCTGAAATTGTATGCCCTGGACGTTCTACATTAGTACTATCGGCCATAAGCAATAGTACTCCCTGTTTGCCTAAACTTGAAATTCGCTCTAAATCAATAACTGATCCATCGATAGGTGTATAATCTATTTTAAAATCACCTGTATGCAATATTACGCCTATTGGTGTGTGAATTGCCATGGCACATGAGTCTGCTATACTATGAGTAACTCTTATAAATTCTATATTTAGCTCTCCTGCTTTGACGGTATCTCCAACCTCAACCGTGTTAAGCTCACAATCTGAGTCCATACCATGTTCCTTTAGTTTGTTTTCAACTATGCCTAATGTCAATCTTGTACCATAAATAGGTACATTAAGCTGTTTTAAAATATAGGGCAAAGATCCTATATGGTCTTCATGACCGTGAGTTAAAAAAATCCCTTTAACCTTATTTGAATTTTCTAGTAAATAGGATATATCAGGAATTACTAAGTCTACACCATACATATCCTCATCGGGAAAGGACACACCACAATCTATAACAATAATCTCATCTTTATATTCAATAGCTGTTATATTTTTACCAATTTCTCCAAGTCCCCCTAAAGGGATGATTTTTATATTACTATCAATTTCACTTTTCACTGGACTGCCTCCTTCTTAACTTTTTAAAATTAAACTTTAAACATCTTATTAATTTCATTTCTTATATTTTGCCTTCCAGTGGTGAATTTAATTCTCTTTATTATTAAAACTTTTTTAAAATTTTTATACAAACATCTATTGATTTTATAAATTTAATATAATTTTAGATATATTCTTTATAATATTTTTAAGCTATGTAGAATATATCATGAAGAACTTTTCCATCTACCACTTCACTTTTACGCCATGAGCTCTCATCATTAAGAACTTGCCATCTTCTTTCATCTTTTATGTAATTCCAGTCTTTATCATTTTGATAGAATACTTGAATGTCTGATGCTTCCAAAATATTTAATATCTCATTATCATGGTAATTGTACTCATCATAATCCGTTAAAGCTCTTTGAGCCATTTCAGAATAGCATTTATTTAACTCCAATAAAAGATTATTAATATCCTCTCTAAGATTTGTTATATTTAATCCTATAGACTTTGCCTCTCTTGATGTTATAGGATAACCATGAGATGGATAATCTCCATTTAAATGATTGCTTATTCTGTTACACTCTTCTTTATCATTCATGTGATATGACAAAATTTCCTTGCATATTTTAATGGAAAGAGAGCTAGATCTATCTAATGCTCCAATAACAAGAGGGTGAACATATTTAAATATATCTGAATAAGGATTTCCATGATGTTCTTTTGAATTATTGTCCCAAAGTTTAATAATTCTATAAAGCTCATCTTGACTTACTCTCACTCTTCTATTGTCACGCTCATCTATAGGAGCTAAATTATGCATTATAGATGAATCTATTGCTGTAAGAAAGGATAAAGGTCCCATGGAAATTTCATTAGCACCCAATGCAATCATTGTGGCTGATGAAGCACATTCTAATGGAATAAGTGCAGTAACATTATTGCTATAAGTCCTTATAAGATTTACTATTCTTAAAGCTGCTTCCACATCTCCTCCATCGGATTTAATAAAAATTGATAGTTTCTCATTTTTACCTATTTTTTTAAATATTTCATAGAGAGCTAATACGTCATTTTGACAAACTCCTCCTCTTTCTGATGTCCAATAAACGATCATCTTATGCCCCAACATATCTTCAATTTTGGATACTAAATGTTGAGTTTCTTGAAATAAAACCGGTGGTTGCTTGATTCTTATCTCATTTTGATTAGAATTATTTTCATCACCTATTTTTATTTACTCTTCTTTTATATTTTTATTACCTTTAAAAAACATAATAATCCTCCTAATATATGTGTTTCTATTTATCTTTATAATGGTTTTACAATTACTCAATCTCTGCTCTATTTCCTGCTGCATGTTCCCTACCAGGATTCATATCTACTACTATTCTTTGGGGTTCTACTAAAGAAAATTCATGTTGACATTTCCATTTTCCTCCCCGTTCTGTGCCTTCTACAGTATGTCCATCTTCTATTACATCTCCATTTTCAAACAAGTAATATGCATAATTATATAAAATAGATCCTATTTTTCCTGGATCTAAGTCAATAAAGTGACACTGTAAATCTGGAATTCCAAGAGCTGCTAATCCCACTGTATCCATTAACATTTCGTTTTCAGATCCATTGCTAATATTGAAAAATCTCACATTTACAGCCCCATATAGATGCCCTAAATTTGACGAATCCTTCTGTGATTCAATATAGCTAATTGGATTAACAATTTGTCCACTAGGGACCCAATGAATTGCGTTACAAGGAAACTCTTCTAAAATAGCAACTAAAAACTTCTGGAATAGTTCTAATCTAGATTGATATTCTAAGCCTGCTGCCATCATATCCGAAACTAAAATTGAGTATTTACAATTTTCAATTGCTTCTCCTGCTTCTCTCCATTCCCATGATTGTTGAATACTACTTTCAAAAGACTTCAATTCAATAACTTTATCAGTTTTAGCAATAATGCATTGTGCTGGAACCCTCTTATTATCTTTATACTCCACAAGATAGTCTTCAAAAATAAATGCTAATAAACCTTTATCTTTTGTTTCAGTTAGTATTTCTACATTCTCACAGCTTTCTCTTAATTTTTTTAATAGCGCATCTGCAGAAAAATTAGGCATTTTCTCATAGAGTAACTCAACATTATATGTTGGTCTAAATCCATCCTCTATTATTTCTTCTTCTACAATGTTATCCTCTTTTTCTTCGTTTTTTTTCTTCCAATTAAACATAATATTTACTCTCCTTTTAATATGCTGAATAGCTTCCACTAAACAGATTAATTCTATTTAAATGTATACCATTGTTCCTGTTTTAATATACTCTATCCTATCCCCTAAAATACTCTTTAATGTTTTGTATGCTTTTTCTCCAGTACAATGTCCTGTATATACTTTTTCTATATTCTCAGAAATAATCTTCTCTGTAATTATGTTAATCTCATCTTGTGAAGCACTTAATGACTTTATTATTGGCAATTTAATTAGATGAAAACCACCTATGATAGCTTTAATATTTACATTAGGAAAGGCATTCTTAGATGCTTGTATCATATTGGCAGCACCATTGTGGGAACAGCCTGTAAATATACATATTCCATCCTGCTCCTTTATAATCATAATTAATTCATGCTTAAATTTATCTTTGGTTAGTTTATCTTCTTCTCTAGAGTATAAATAATTATTGCCTTTAGGGGTCTTATAACATTTATCTATATCTGTAATAATATAAACATCCTCAGCTATTTCACTAAAACTATCAATATAATTAATTCTATTAGAGTACTCCTCAAACACTTTTTTATCAATTCCAACGCTTTTATTAAAAAACATATAATGAAAATAATAATCTTTTGAAGCTTCTCTTTTCATATATATCTTCGCTTTATTGTTTATTTTCAAAAATGATAAAAGCCCTCCTCCATGATCACAGTGTCCATGAGAAATCACTACAATGTCGATATCTTCTAAGGAAAGTCCTAATTTTCTTGCGTTGGTAATAAATGCATCAGTTCTACCTGTATCAAAAAGTATACGTTTATTATCTTTCTCTATATAAAGACATAATCCATGCTCATTAAGTAAATCCTTTGAATCATTATTTATATTTTCTATAAGTGTAATTATTTTCATGAATTTCTCCTTCACAAAATATGATTAATGTATATATTTTTTATTTTAATAAATTTAAATTTCATTTTCTCCTTATAAATTTTGCTTTAAAAACCACCCATTAACTAGGTAAATCAAAGTATCATAGTGTTCAAGAAAACTATGATCGGCACCATTAATAATCTCTAACCTAGAATCCTTAGAAATCAGTAACATGCCATTTCTAGATCTCTTATAAAGAAGATTTTCTTCTTCATCATTATTACCATGAATTATTAAAATAGGACAGCTAATATCTTTTAAAAGTTCTTTTTGATTGATCAATTCAAAATCCATAAGCATTTGTTTATCAATTATAATTTCTTTTCTTACTCCTTCAGATAAATATTCTGTTATATATCCTTTTTCTTTTAATTCTTTCATTTGTTCCTTTGTAAAAAATTCATACCAATCATACTTCATTGAATCAGTTAAGGCTCCCGATAATACCATTGTTATGATTTCTGGAGTATAACATTTTAGACAAATAAGACTACCCAAGCTATGACCATATAAAGCAATCTTTTTATACCCTTTTGACTTTGCAAATGCAATTGCTGAATTCAAATCATCAACCCTTTTATCTACAGTTAAACTATCATCGTCACTTTCTCCACAACCACTAAAATCAAAGGTTAAAACACTATATTCAGATTCATTGAGTACTTTTGCTAATCTCTCAAACCTTCCTTTTGAATATTTATCAGACAAAAATCCATGACACATTATAATTATCGAAGGAGAAACAGATGGATAAAGATTTCCTATCAAAGTTAAATTTCTAGAATTTTTAAATTTTACTCTTTCCAATATTCCTTCCCCTTTTCCCTATATTAAAGTATTAATAAATTTGGATATATAAAATTATACTTATCACTAATAACTCTTTAATATTTAAGTGTGTTTAGAATTTCAGATATTTCTGATTTCATATTTAGAAAAGTATTTATTTCAGGATGGTTTTCATAGAACCCTAAGTCTGTTGTACCACCTAAAAAATAAGTTATACCATTTATTTCATAATATTTTTCACATCCATAGATTGAGTCATACATAGTTTCATCTAATTCCTCTGTCTTTTTAATTATAGTAAAAAGCATTCCTATGTCATCCTCTACTTTTTCTTTTGGTTTAAAGTAAACCTTAACGCTTGTATCATCTTCTACAATTCTGTATTTGTCCTTCCAGCTTTCAGGGAAAACAAGTGAAAATCCAAAATTATCACTTTTAAATTCATCTACTTCTACAGTTACTCCAGTTTTAGATCTATAGTCTTTTGTTTCATTTTGATTAGAAACTTCTTTTCGTGCACATCCAATTGTAGATATTAATGGTATAATAATCAAAATACTTATTAATAGCTTTTTCATATTTTTCCCCCTTTAACTACTGATCTTTTTAAAATTTCTAAAGAAATTTGTGAATTTTAAAACTATGATTTTCTCCTCTAGGTCATGTATACTCAATGCAAATCAAAGAATTTAATAATCAACTGTTAATCATTCAGTTAAAAAGTACTTATACCTTCCAATGTTTTCTCTATTGCATTAAGATATTTACTGATTTGATTCTCCTTAAGAATTCTAAAATACAATCCTCTTAAAAAATTTTTAGTATTCATGTAAATATTGTAATCTTCATCTGGATATTTCCTTAATTTTATATCTCGTCTAAATCCCTTAATCCAACTTATTATTTCACAATCGGTAAGTATCTTTCTCTCTAATGCATTCATTACCGCTGTTATCATACGCTCATCTTTATCATTAATATATACATAATAGTTTACTACTACTTTTTCATGAATTATATTAAGAATTTCTATTAAGCCTTCTCTACCTATTTCTGTACATTGTACCATCTCATCTAAGGCATCTGCTCCATGGGCAACGCTATGTGCCCATCCTTTTCCATCTATATACCCTCTTAGATCCTTTTCCTCCTTCATGTAGTAGATTAATTTATCTTTTACTCCATCTAAGTCTTCCTTAGTTAAAAAACCATTTTTTCTATGTGCATATAAAACCACTGCTACTATTAGCATTGAAAAACTTCGAGTAAATACTGAATCATCAATACTTCCTATATTGTAAAATAAATGCCTTTCATCCAAGCTTATTGTTAAAATCTTATATAATTCCTCAGCGTTAAATATATCATTTACCACCCAATTGGACATAATAGAGTATATTAATTCATCTCTTAATTCACTGTCATTATCTCCTACGTAATTTAACATCTCCAATGCCAATTGAAATGCATTGTCTTCCTTATCTAGTTTATATCCTTCATCTTTTATTTTTCTTAGTTTTTCTACTAAATGTTTTTTATTCATAGACATATACGTTAATCCTCCTTATTATATATACAACCTCATTACTTATATCTAAAATATTATCCGTGGATCTGATTCTTTATTATTCTGTTTATGTGTTCTTTATTTTCATTTGGAACTTCAACCTCTCTATTAATTAGCCATTTATATGAAAATAATTTTGTTTCTACCCTTAAAATTAGTTTATTGTCTACCCAATTAAAGGACTTTGTTTTCTCCCACTTATCAAAGATACCTGATATATAGATTCCATCTTCATGTAGTTTAATTAGTTCCTTTCTATTGTAAATATCATTATAAACTTGACTTAATAATAGTGAAATAACAAGTATAACAATAGAAATCATTACTTTTAAATAACTTTGCGGAGAATAGGAAATGATCATTTCCCTTGATTTTATAATTCTATAAAAATCTAATAAATTTTCATATTCCATTATCATTAGTAAAATCATAAAAATTGAAGGAAGTGTCCTTACTAATATCTTTCCAATATCGTTTATGGATAAAGTATACTTTACTTTTAAGAGAACTTTATCACATTTTCTTCTTCTTATTATTGTACGAATAAGATTAATCAAAATTAAAAAGCTAAACAAATAAGCAATTAAAATTACTTCCTTGTAAGACTTAAATAATTTAGAAATAAATACCACAACCCATCTTATTTAATTTTTTATAATTTTATTAAACAAACTTTCTCATTAATAAATTCTGACAACTCTTTTATTAGCTTTCAAGTATGTTTTAACATTTTAGTCAAGAGCTTTAGTTACATTATAATCCATAATATAGAATAATTACATATAAAAATAGCTGCCAATTAATATGACAGCTATTCTAAAGTTTAAGTATTATATTAAATTAATCAACGCTTGTATAACCACTTATATAGTGAATATGACCATCTACAAAAGTTACCTTAGTTTCAAAGCAATGATAATGACATCCACAAGCTAGATTGATTGCTGGACCTGTTTTTGTCTCATAACTATGCTCATGATCGTCATTAAAAGTTGTAACACCTTTCATGCAATGGTTATGAGGTACTCCACTTTCAGCTTTATCAGTAACTCCTCCATAATGGTGAATATGTCCCTGATTGTATGTTGTCGCACCTGAGTAACTGTGGGAATGTTTTGGCATTGAAATTCCTCCAAATTTATTTATACGTAAATAATATATGCTTATTTTACTTATATTGTTACTTATTGTGAAGTTAAGATGATGTATAAAAAATTAAATTTTACAGATAATATCATATGTAATTAATACTTTTATACAGGAGGTGCTTAAAATGAAACCAGAGAAAATGAGTCGTCCTAATGAAGGAATCAAATGTGTTGTTAATACTTGTCACTATTATATGTCTGGTGACCATTGTTCAGCAGAAATGATAGAAGTTCAGCCCAAAAATGCAAGTAATACACAAGAAACAGATTGTGCAACATTTATTACAAAAGACCAAGCGAATATGTAAGTTTTAATGATATATCATTATGCCAATGTTAAGTCTCTTTCAAATACCGTATTATTCAGTAATGAATTTTACGGTATTTTTATATCCTTCTTCAAAAACAATTTCAACTTCTTTATGAATATCTTTAAATTGAAATCCTAATTCTCTAGCTCTTTCATTGCTTAAAGTATATCTATGAAACCCATTGAATGCTCCTATAATATTTCCATGATTTTCTTCTGAAAAAATATAGATTCTGCCAATCTTTTTCCTTCATTGTAAGTAAAATCTTCCCTTTCTCCATATTCAATTTCATAATTATATGGATTAAATTCTTCTTCTTGTAGATTTAAACCTTCATCATAAACGGACAATGTAGATATAAAAATATACTTACCTACTTTTCTCTTAAAAATGTCACATGCAGTTAATGCTGCATTAGGGCTATAACATATATTATCATAAATAATATCGTGGCAATAGTTACATCATATTCATTATCTATAAGAGTTTTTACTAAATCCTTACCAAAGAATCTAGTTCCTCCAAAAACTAAGACTTTACTCATAAAAATCTCTCCTTTTTTATTAAGTAGAGTAAATATATATCTTTTAATCAGTTATGCATAGTTTGTGGTTCAAGTAAATACATGTATATAATTATATTTTTTTCTTCATTTTTTATAAAAATTAATGTTATAATTTACTATATAAATTAAGTTGAGATATGAGGGAGATAAACTATGTTTAATTATAAAACTTTAGAAAATATAGATATAAAAATATTGCATATAGCATTCTTAAATGCATTTTCTGATTATGAAGTAAAATTAGACTTGCCTCTTTATAAATTTAAACAAATGCTTAAAAGAAAAGGTTATTCTCCTGAACTTTCCATAGGTGCATTTAAAAATGAAGCTTTGGTGGGTTTTATTTTTAATGGACTTAGAAACTGGGATGGTAAAGCAAGCATATATGATTTAGGTACAGGTGTTATTCCAGAGTATAGAAAACAAGGAGTAACAAGCAATATGTTTGACAATATGCTAAAACTCTTAAAACAAAGAAATATAAAACAATATTTGTTAGAAGTAATTCAGTCTAATATAGCAGCTTTAGAACTTTATAAAAAACAAGACTTTAAAATCATAAGAACTTTTTCCTGTTTTCAGCTAGATAAGAATATCTACAACTCATTATCAACTTATAAAGTTGAGCATATTGATGAAATTGATTCAACTATTTGGGATCAGTTAATTAAATTTTGGGAGATTACACCTTCTTGGCAAAATTCCATTGATTCTATCAAGGCTCTACCAGATTCATTTACATATACAATTGTAAGCTTAAACAATACCATTGTTGGCTATGGTATTATTGATAAAAAAACAGGAGATATTCCTCAAATAGCTGTAGATAGTAATCATAGAGGCAAAGGAGTTGGAGAAAGTATCTTAACAAATTTAATAAGCAGCACAGAATCTAATAAGATCTCTATCATTAATGTGGATGACCAATCTACAACATTAAAAAACTTCTTATACAAATCAGGTTTTAATAACTACATTAATCAATATGAAATGCTTTTAGAGTTGTAGATTGTATATTCTGGATTATATCTTACATTATAAATATATTTATATTTCGCTATCTTAAAGCAATTTTTATAGCAAAATAAATTAAAATTATTCCTATTGTATAGTCAATTAATTTTAAAACTTTAATATTTATAAATTTTTTAATGTATTTGCCCGACAAACTAGTTATTGCTAAAAATATGATTGTTGCCGACACACATCCAATAGAATATATAACTATATTAAATATTCCTATAAGCTTATTTGCCGCTATAAGTGAAGCAAAGGTTCCTGACCAAAATACTATTGTTAATGGATTAATTAGTGTTAATTTTAATCCATTAATAAAACTATTACTTTTATTCTTGTTTTCAAAAGCATCTGATTTTTTATTCGCATTTCTTATATAAGTTAAACCAAAATAAATTAATACTATCATTCCTAATATACTTATTATTTTATGCAAGTATTGAACTTTAAACAATGTTGAAATTGCAGTAAAGGAAATACAAATATAAAATGCATCTACTAATGCAACTGCAAAGGTCATTTTTAACGCTTCTGAAAAACCCTCATTTATAGATTTATGCAATACAGCAAAGAATACAGGACCAACAGATAATTGAAGCATTAGTCCTAACAAAAATCCTTGAAAGAAAATCACTACTCCTGCCCCCTTACAAATTTATCTCTTCGTTTAATTTTCTTTAATTTAAATTAAATATTTTATAAACTCTCCGCTATGTTCTATAATAAAAGCTATTAATATACCAATTAATATTGCCTTTATATGCATTGGTCTACTATAATGTAAATCCTTTTTGTAGTAAGGATTAAAAAAGGAAAATGCATCTGTTATTAAGCATAAAACTACAAATATTACTCTTCAATCTATCCAATAAAACTGTTAAACCACTGCATTTCCATCATTTTTATAGCTCTTTGATTTTTCATAATATAATCTTTCCTTCGATTGTTATTACGGCTGCTCCTCCTACTTTAATAATACAATTTTCTTTCGCTCCTTCTATTTTAATAATTATTTTGCTTGGTCTGCCCATATAATGTCCTTGTTCTGATGTTATAGTTATGTTATTTTCATATTTAAGAATATTATTTTTTACAAGATATGCGCCCATTGCACCATTTGATGTTCTAGTAGCCGATTCTTCATTAATCCCGACTAAAGGAGCAAAATTTCTACATGATACTGTTGAGTCTTTCTCTTCTGTTTCAAGTGTAAAAACATGTACTCCTATTACATCTAAATTCTCACAATACTCTTTTAGCTTTTGATTATTAGGAGAAATTGATTTTAATGCTTTCAAACTTTTCACTGGTAACATAATATCTTTTAATCCTGTAGAAACTATCTCTGGAACAACATCAAAATTTTCTATACCAATGTCCTCAATGCTAATTCCCATAATTTTAGCTAAAATATCCTTCTCTTTAATTTTCGAAACAAATTCAGGTTTTTTTGAGTCATTAGCACTCTTTGAACTCTATTATTATTAAAAAATAATTCAACAGGTAATATACCTGCCTTTGTTTTTTGTCTAACAACTTTTACATTGTTATTACCTTGTATTAATCCTTTTGTACCTAATAGAAAAAAGGAAGCGATAGTAGCATGTCCGCATAAATCTACTTCTCCAGTTGTAGTAAAAAATCTTAATGTATACTCTGTAGTATCATTATCCGAAGGAAAAACAAATGCTGTTTCTGATAAATTCATTTCTTTTGCAATCTTCAACATTTCTTCTTCATTTAATCCTCTGGCATCTAGTACAACGGCCGCAGGATTGCCTCCATACAAAACTTCTGTAAAGGCATCTACTTGGTATATTATTTTTTCCATCTTCTTCTCTCCTCAAAGTGTTTTGCAAAGTTAATTTTATAACTATTTAATTTTTGATATTAATTTATTATATAACTTTATCATATGAGGTTCATTAGAATATGCATTCACTTCTTCTATAGGTATCCATTTAACATCACTATTTTCATCTGCTTTTACTATCAATAATTCATTTTCATCCCCTTCAAGCAAATAAGCAACTGATAAATGTAAATGAGCAGATACATATTTTCCTCTTTTCATATGTCCCAACACAGGCAGTATGTCCAATGAAAAAATATCCTCTATAACAGGATGAACATTATCTATTCCTGTTTCCTCTTTTACTTCTCTAATTGCAACTCCTAATAAATCTTCTTCACCGTCTGCGTGGCCCCCTGTCCATGACCATGAATTATATATATTATGGTGTATCATCAATACCTTATCTTTTGTTTTATTTACTACAAAGGCTGAACTTGTTATATGTGCAATCTCGTTATCCCTAGTTAGAATATTATCTAAAGTATCTATAGAATACAAAATTATTTCTTTATCCTTTTTCTCTTGTTCATTGTAAGGCTTATATTCTTTTATTTGTTCAATCCAATTCATATTTTCTCTCATTCAAGCATATTTCCTTCCATAATTTCTCGTACCTTTTTCTTACTTAAAGAATTTAATACTAATTCATATGACATATCTATCATTTGCTTTAAAATATCATCAGGTACATCTCCATCTAAATATACTGAATTCCAGTGTTCCTTATTCATATAATATCCGGGAATAATATGTTCATATTTCTCTCTTAAAAGTTGGCCAAACATTGGCTCACATTTCAATGTAATAATAGCTTTTTTATTTTTATCGCCACCTTGCATAACGAACATTTTTCCACCAATAAGGTATCTTGTCGCATTCCATTCTACCTTTAAGTCCTTTTCTGCTCCTTTTTTAGAAATGCAGTATTCATCAAGCCATCCGTATTTCATGTAAATCCTCCCTAATAAATTTTTTCAGACGATAGTAGTTTCCTATTTCTATTATAAGTAAGGCTTAAACCACAGCCATATAAAGATAATATTAATAACGGCAAATGAAGTATTCCCATTAGATACAACTCTGGGGAGAATACAAACCATATAGTACAATTCAATATACCAAAAATAAGCCCTACAAAGGATGAAACCCTAAATAATTCTATATTTATATTGGGGAAAAACAAAATAAGTATTCCTAATATTGTAGGTGTTACAAGGCAATAAGCTGTTGCTGATTCATTCAACATAATATTTTTAATACTAAAATCCCATATTAGTTCACCTGTTTGGGTAAAACTTAGTGGAAATAGTATAGAGAGTACCATCAAGGGAAGAACCCATAACCTTGCTTTGTTTAAATTATTATGTGCAAAATTATTAGTAGGTTTAATTAATTCCTTAATCCAAAATACCCCAACTAAACTCATAATTATTGTGTTCCCAATAATCCAAACAAATCCATATTCCTCTGTCATTGCCATGCTTTGAAATATACCTATCAAAAACATGGATAAGATTGAATATGCTGCAACAATACGTGCTGATTTTTCACCTATTAAAAATGGAACTATTAAAGTACATAATAATAACAATTTTGCAATGGGGAATAAAGCGCTAATGGAACTAGATAATGGAAACCTTAAAGCAGTAGAAATAACATTACTTATTTCATTTGGTGAAACTTTAATTTGACTATATGGTGGTATCATAAATGTAACCCCTAAAAGTAATATATAAAACCACCATTTTGATGTAATGTTTTTTTTCATTTACTACCAACTCCCTACATAATATATGATTTTTATATTTCTATCCTATTTTACTCCTCTATATCTATAATTTTACATCATAATCTTTAAAAAATATAGCCCTATCCCTTACAATAAACAGAGGTAGATTGGCTATATTACAATTCACAATCTTATGTGCTTGTACATAACATATTATTGAATATAATTCTATTAATGAGGGAGAAATTTATATGGGATACTATGTTAAAGTAGAACCCGACGTAAAAATTTATGTAGAAGATGTTAACCCTAAGGGCAACAAAACAATCTTGTTTATACACGGTTGGCCAGCAAACCACAATTTATTTGAATATCAATTTAATCAGCTTCCTAAAAAAGGATATCGATGCATCGGAATGGATATTAGAGGGTTCGGTAATTCCGATAAGCCTTGGGAAGGATACGACTACAATAGATTGGCTGATGATGTTAGATGTGTGGTTGAAGCACTAAAACTAAAAGATTTTACACTTGCAGGACATTCTGTGGGTGGAGCAATTGCAATTCGATATATGGCTCGCCATAATGGTTATGGTGTATCCAAACTCGCCCTTTTCGCTGCTGCCGCTCCTAGTTTCACTAGGCGTCCAAATTTTCCATATGGATTGCCAAAGGAAGAGGTAACTAAACTTATCCAGGGAACATATACTGACCGCCCTAAAATGCTACAAGGATTTGGAGACATGTTTTTCTTTCAAAATACAACATGCCCTTTCTCAGATTGGTTCTTCCAATTAGGACTACAGGGAGCAGGTTGGTCAACTGCTGCGCTTGCTACCACACTTAGGGATGAAAGCTTATTTCCTGATCTAGGAAAAATTTGCGTTCCCACTTTAATTCTTCATGGTATTCATGACAAAGTTTCTCTATTTCCGTTAGCTATTGTGCAAAATAGAGGAATTAAAAACTCTAAACTAGTACCGTTTAAATATAGTGGTCACGGATTGTTCTGGGAAGAGCGTGATAAATTCAACATGGAATTGACGCAATTTATTGAAAACTAAATTATTTTATAAAAATACCGTATTACTCAGAAATGATATGCTCCCCTTGAGGTAGACAGATTAAAAAATAAAAATCTGTCACTAGAAAGGGGAGTATTTTTATGTCCAGAAGAACTAAATATACAGCAGAAGAAAAGTATGAAATTTTAATG